>NZ_GG669992.1:914560-925662 GCF_000159315.1 Lentilactobacillus hilgardii DSM 20176 = ATCC 8290 | reverse complement strand
TAAAAACACATCGTCGGTCGTTGCCCGAACGATGTATCACATTTGAAGGATATAATTGGTGTATCATTTTGTACAATCATTCTTTTAATCTTATTTTTCTAAATATTTTGCGCGTAACTTATTAATATCGGAACTGGTTAGACCAAGTCCCTTGTGTAGAAATCCATTCATTGACCCATAATGCTTGTTTGCTGCCTTATATGCTTCATCCAAATACTGTTTCTCAACAATCAGCCCATAATAATTGCTTATAAGTTCAGTCTTGCTGGCGCCTTTTTTCTTCAGCGCAGCGAGTGCTGCATCATTAGTCTGTTTACGGTATTTGTTTGAAAGTAGGAAATCTTTATAGATTGTGTCTCTATCTACCCCCAAAGCGGTTAATACAAGGGCAGTTCCGAAGCCGGCACGATCCTTACCGGCACTGCAGTGCCACAAAACTGCTTTGCCTTTGGGAACCGTCAATAATTCATGGAACAGCTTCTTGTATGCAGCCCTACCTTGTGCAGAATTCACAAAATAGTTGTAATAATCAATCATAGCTTGTTCGCCATTCTTATCGAAAATTTTATCGTTCGATTGGCTTTCCTTGTCAGACACAACCGAATCGGCAACGTACGTGACACCACTCATTTTAACATCGGGTGCCGATTTCATTTCTGCAAGTGTCCGTAAATCTACATCTACTGCCAAATGATGTTGTTTTGTCAATACCTGTTGATCATGCTTGGTTAGCGTATTCAACTTGGCAGACCGAATTAACATATTGGGCTTAACCTTGAGCCCGGACTTGGTACGATCCGCCAAGATCACGAACGTTGACTGCACCACTGAGCTTAATTTGTGAGCCGGCACCGTATCCTGATTTGGTTGTAGCGGCAATTGCCGTAGGTGACGCCTGATTTTGAATCGGTGCCGCAATTGCAACACCGGTCGAACTCAACGTGAGCGCAACCATCACGGATAAAATTGACTTTTTCATCTTGGATAACTCTCCCCTGACAATTTTTTGGTACAAGTTCATGTTATCAAGTTGAAGTAAAGGCCTGGTAAACTTCGTGTAAAGATGTCGTATAAAAACAAACGATTACTCGAAAGTCTTCAATATACCAATAAATCTTAACTACTTTTTTTCAATAACGTTTCAAGATTTCTCTTGCGCAATTCCCTTGGCAAAAAGTTTCGGATTTCTTCATCATTGAAACCTACCAATAACTTTTCATCATTAAAGAGGATCGGTCGCTTCAACATTTCAGGATGCTTGGTTAACACATCAATAAACTGTGACAAAGGCATTGCATCAAGATCCGTTTTTACCCGCTTATACGCATTCGAACGGGTTGAGACAATCTCCTCACAACCATTTTCACTTAAACAGAGAATCTGCTTAATTTCATCAGCATGAAGTGGTCGCCGATAAATATCCCGTTCTGCAAACTCAAGATGGTGTTCGGTTAACCATTGACGCGCTTTACGACTTGAAGTACTACTTGGAGCCACTAATAAATGTAGCATAAGCCTCTCCTCCTCACGAAGATGACAATTAAAAAATTTAGCGAATTTAATATATACACATGGTATCACATTAATAATTTATGTGAAATAGGTCTTTGCTAATCTATTCATTGATATTTCTTACATTGTGATATCTAAACTTAACATTAATCAAAATAGAGCTATCTATTTTTAATATTAAATAAATTAGTTGTGTACAATTTAATAGTTTGACTTTAGCACGCTTTACTGAATAATACAATCGCTCAAACGAAAAAAATATCGAATGATTCATAGAAGCTTTTAATCATAGGCCAACATCCTTATTATTCCAACACAAAAACACCCTTTTTAATGGCCCCAAAAATTTTTTAAAACAAAAAGATGCAGAAGACTTGCTTCTGCCGATTTTTTTCGTTATCTTCGATTTATAAATGAAAGGAGATTGCAATGGCATTCGATGAAAACCAGGATTTTATTCAACAGCTTGCTCAACTTAACCATGAAATGACAGATTATCTTAACCACCATATTTCATATCCAAATATTAACGCCAATAATTATTTTTACTTATTAAAATTATTAAACAACCCAAATATCATCCAAAATGATTTTTCATCTTTAGTAAAACTCAACCAAAGTACCATCACCCGCTCAGTTAACGCATTGGAAAAGAACGGTTACTTAATTAAACATGCTGCAGTAGATAAACGAAGCCATACCTTGCAGCTGACAGAATCAGGAACAACTGCCGCCAAGGATATCAGTGCTCTAATAGATTATTTAAATAACAATATCCTTGCATGCGATCCCAAAATAGATGTCGCAACTTTAATCCAGAGAATGCGGCAGCTAAACTCACCCACCCCAACTTCACACAATCGGAATGATGAGTCAGCCTAAATGAATCGCCTCTGAGTGTCACCACCTCATCCTCACGCATCAAGTAGGCATCCAAGTTATGAATAATTGTTTCTTTATCCATATTTTGACCAATAAAAACCAATTCAATCATGCGGTCACCCAAACGCTCATCCCAACTTTCCCGAAGATATTTACGAACCGTAAACATCTTTTTTATTTCCCATTTTTTCATCGATGCAATCCAGTATCCCGAGGGAATAATGTCCATTGCCCAACCGGATTGGGAAATATTGCAGACTCTTTCAGGTTGGGTAATCAGCCACATCACGTCCTTACATCTCGTGATCTCAGGCGGCCATTGGTCTAGCCAGTCATTAAAACGTTTGAGATTAAAAGGTCGTCGCCGTCGGTAGACAAACGACGCAATGCCAAATTTTAAATCATGATGTTCAGAAGGATGGCTTAAATCGTCTGAACGATCATAATCTTCAAGTTCGGTTTTTTCGTCAAATAGCCGGGGATTCACTACTTTGCTGACAGGTACCACGGCAAATCTGGTTTCTAAAAATTTAGCCTGTGGTTGCAATTGTCGGATAAACTTTTTAGATACAGTTGTTGTTCATTCGTCAAAAGATCCGTTTTATTAAAAAGGAGAACGTCGCAAAATTCGATTTGGTTGATGATCAATTGATTGCTTTGGGTAAAGTCCTAATTACACTCACCGACACCTGGCATAAATTGCTGTAAAACTCTGAACCCATCCACAATTGTGACGTTGGTGTCTAAACGACAGCTATCTGAAAGTCTTCGGCCATCTGTGTTCTTACCTCGAGAAATAAATTTAGCAACCATATCCGGTTGAACAATACCGGAAGATTCTATCAAAATCAAATCAAAATCTCTCGAAACTGCCAAATCATAGACTGCATCCACTAACCGTTGACAAAGATTACCACTAATACTGCCGTTGGTAAGTGCAATTATTCGATCTGCTTGCGAGAAATATGGATTTTTTTCAATCATTTTTTCATCCACATTAACTGTCGCCAAGTCATTGACGTTAATGCCAACTCTTCTATGTTCCTTACATTTTAGTAAATGCAAAATCAACGTCGTTTTCCCGGCACCAAGGTATCCGGAAAATCACTGTCACTGGAATTCTGTTATCCAAGCAAAGCACATCCTTTTACAAGCCAAATAGTAATGAATGCTATTTGATCCTACCATATTTTTTTCAAAATCCAGTCCTTTTTGGACATTAAAGCAGGCTTTGTTTTCTGGATTATGCTTGTCTTTGCTGACATTTATGAAATTTAACCTCATTACTGACAGCCTGACAATTACAACGCTG
This sequence comes from Lentilactobacillus hilgardii DSM 20176 = ATCC 8290, assembly GCF_000159315.1. Taxonomy (GTDB): domain Bacteria; phylum Bacillota; class Bacilli; order Lactobacillales; family Lactobacillaceae; genus Lentilactobacillus; species Lentilactobacillus hilgardii. The sequence continues at coordinate 921,956 of NZ_GG669992.1, read as the reverse complement.
ATCGTGGTAAGATTCTCAGACCCTGAAGCTAGGATCTATTATTTGCGTTAAGTCGGTACATCACTGGACTTTGCCAATCCAATTTCTCCTTAATTCGCTGATAATTGTAATAATATAAATATCGATCGATAGCTGTTTTCAACTCATCGTAACTGTGAAAGGTTTTTCCATAATACATCTCACGTTTCAAAATACTAAAGAAATTTTCCATAATCGCATTATCCAAGCAGGTCCCCTTTCTGGACATACTTTGGAAAATGCGATGTTGCTTTAACTTGCGATGATAGTCCGCTGATTGGTATCCCCAACCCTGATCAGAATGAAACGTTCGCCGGTACCGGCAATCATCAGTAATCCGAATGGCCTCATCCAAGCCTTCTAAAATGGCCTGCTCATTTGGAACCGATGACAGCCGATATGAAATGATTTCACTGTTATACATATCCAGAAAAACATCGAGATAAAGACTGTGTACGGTTGCAGGTTCTCCAATACAAAGATCGAAATAGACTAATTCCGTTGTATCCGTCGTAATTTTTTGATGACAAACTGGTGTCTGAAGACGGCGTCTAAGCCGATTCTTACAAATAAAGCCCACTTTCCCTTCATAGGAATGATATGTACTCCGGTATTCTGACACATGAGTTGAGTATCCCTTTACGTGAATACCCATTTTTCGCATCAATCGCTGAATACGTTTCTTGTTCACAAGTATGCCATAGCCACGTACTGCAATCGTCATTCGTCGATACCCATAATCCGGATTTTGACGATGAATCAATAAAATTTGATCTTCCAACTCCTTATCCGGATCGCCAAGATTAAATCGTTTTTGCCAATACATATAGGTCGCCTTCGGAAATTTCAGAGCTCGCAAAATATCTGCCAACGCAAATTGGTCCCGAAGCCCCAGAATAAACTGGGCAATTTCTCTTTTGGTCAAATCGGCTGCTTTCTTCCCAGCAGCCGAAACACTTTTAAAAAGGACTGCCGGATATCGTCATTAAGAAACCAGTCGGTCAATAATTCAGTTTGCTCATATCGTCGCATGAACCCACTTCCCTAAAACTTATAAACGCTATGCGTCTTATTCCTTATTTGTTCATATCATACCGCTTTTTAAATGATTTTAGTGTTTGAAGTCGGACCTGCTTTTGTAAGTCTGTTAAGTCAATATCGCTCAGCTTATTCCAAAACAGCAACAAGCGTTTTCTTTAAAATGATTGACCATCATTTTATATAAATAATTAGCCGGTTGGCTTTTTCTTTGAATTCGTTATGTTTTTTACTTTGATTTGTGTAATAATAATTTTAGGAGGTCCTAAGATATGGATAAACTAAGCCAAAAATCCCGAAAGCATCTCGAAGAAATTCTTGTGAACTATGTCCTTGAAGAATCAATCCACGCTGATTTTGGTTATATGTATAGTTCCGTAGGCAGTCCCCAATTAATCTCCCAACTGATCTCGGCTCGTGAAAAGCCGGTTAAGCGAACGGTCGCTAAGCTAAGCGATAAAGACCTGCTCGAAAAGTTGGATCGTGTTCAATCTTTGGCAGCAGCCGCGGATGCAGTTAACTAAGGATTCATCAAGATTTCACCCTAGTTAACCTATTATAAATGTTTTACAAATTTTCATTACTTTGAGAGGCGATTTTAAATGGATAGAAATGTTAATGCTTCAGATAAAGCTAGGCGTACCCCATTAAAAGCTTGGTATAAAGACGCCATATGCTGGTTGCTAATCGCAGTTGTCGCGGTTTTGGTCATCACATCATGGGCTTTATTCTAATAGTTCTGTTTATAAATTTGCTAAATCAAACCGTTCCCTTGATTGTAAAATCATGTCAGTGTATCTAAATGATTATGTTAATTCTGAGCAAAAAACACTATTTTTCACTTAAAATTAACACCGTCAGCGACGACATGGTCTCTCATTAATTAAGGGATTTTTTTATTTAATAATGAACGCTCTAAAAATAGTTGAGCAAATTATGAACGCAGTTAATCATTGTAGCCTTATACTGTAAATAGAGAGAAAGAAAAGACTTCCTCTCAGGCGTTGATTAATTCACGTCTGTTTGGTTGCGTGACTGATATCGATTGATAAGGAGGACGTTTATATGACATCACTAAAGAGATTATTTGGTCGTCACTTTAAGAAAGACAGCACCCGCACGGAAAATTCAAAGATCAGCTTAAAGGGTCGCTTGTTTTGGAACTCGGTTTTAAAGGGTCAATAAAAAGATGAATTGCTTAGTATGTATATAAGAGACCAAAAAGCATCACGCTTTGATGGTCTCTTTAATTTTGGCTTTATGCTTGATTTTGCCTGGTTTCCAAGGATTTAAAATGATTATAGGTCATTTCCAACAATGTTTTGGGAGACGCATTGTCCAAAATTCGAATTCTATCAGGATGTGCCGCTGGGCGGTCCTTATAGATTCGACTGTTAACATGATGGGACCCCTCAATCAGGATGAATGCCAAATCCGTATCGACATTTTCGATTCTTTGATAAATAAAGTCGCCACTCCGCTCACTGGGATCCAACACGTCGATCTGCACGTCAAACGGTTGAAAAAGGCGCTTATAACTGATCTGTTTAAACCAGGTCACAATCCTAACCGTCTTGTTGCCTAAAATCAATTTTGCGTCGGGATGATCTTCCATAAACCGTTTAGAAAACGCATCCCCTACTGTTCGCTTATCCCGACGGTCATTTTGAAAGTTATTGGAACCAAGCTGGCTTTTATCTTCGGATAGTGCCGCATAATGTTTATTAATCACGAAAATGTCCGCATCCGCATCATAGTTGCCACGATAAACATCATTCTCAATGAGTTCAAATTTGTTTCCTTTAATCTTGAGATCTGGAAAAACAGATCCCTCCAAGGAAACAAAGGCCAACTGATCATTAACCATTTTGGCATAACCATAGATTTGCTGGTTATCACGTAAATAATCACCATCCACGATATGTAAGCTGGTATTTTCAATCGATTTTTTCAATAAAAAATCAAGTCGGTTATACAATGGTAGAATCGATAAAAACCTCTTGGCATTACACTCATCAAGTCTGTAAAACAATTCACTGATTAACCGTTGAATAGAGACCTGCTTAATATGTGGCTCATTCTTGACGGACGGTTTTACCCGATTATTTAACCTGAACTGATGCTTATAGTCGGCGACCCGCTGACGAAGGTCCTTGATTTTGTCTTTTAAGGCTTCGTTCTCATTTATCACTGACCTATTTTGAGAGCGCAAGGAAGCCAGTACATGGCCTTCGATACTGTGAGTGAGCTTTTGATAGTTTTTTGTTGCGCGGCGGTTAATATCTAAAAGCGATTGAATTTGTCTATTCTGGGCCTCGTTGGTTCTCTCCAAACCATCCCTGTCTTTATACAACTGTTTGACCTGTTGCTTTGCTTCCGTCTGCGTGTGTTCGACTTTCAACAGGTCAGCCTGAAGTTTCGTCCTTTTGGCTTCCAGATTCGCCACCGTTTCCTTTAACTGTCGGATCTTTTGGCGATCAGTTCTTCGTTCAATCTGATTTTGTCCCAGTTTGGCTTTTAACCGCTTATTGTCTTTAGTTTCTTTTTTAAGTTTCTTGCCAAGCTTTAGTTGATGTGCCTCATGAATCTTCTCAATCGGTTCTTCTTGGGATTTTTTTAAAGCGTTTGCCACTAATTTTTTCTGCTTTTTCTTAAAGGTCTCCAAAACTTCATCCCGATGTTGATCGGCAAGACTCTGATTCTTCTTCTGTACCTTGTTCATGCGCCGTGGATCATATCGCACAATTAACCACCTCTCTTCATTTTTTAAAAACGTTGTTGATTCTATTATAAAGTACATTTCGTAAAACTAATTATAACTCTTTTAACATTTTGTTAAACCTTATTTCGAATGTTAACCATTATTCCCAGCGACTTTCTTTAAAAGGGTAAATTGCGCACCCTCATTTTTATCTCTAACATCAATTCCTCTAAACACGATTATTCACTTTAATGATGCTTTTAAGTACGCACCGTAAAAAGGAGGTATCACGTCATTAAGTTGCAAAAAATCCAGTTAAAAGCTAACTCATTCAGCCTTTAACTGGATCTTATTCAATTAATGATTAAATTTTAAACATAGGAACAGACTTTACTTAACCATTTTAACCAGCTTCTGATTATCTAATGACTTTAACGTACTTCGCATTTCCCGTAATGTAACCGCCAGCAACCTGATATCTCAGAGTCCCTCGCTGCTTCATGTCATGGGTTCTGGAATAAACCGCCCGCTTAACTTTAAATACTTTTTGTGTTTTCTTGCCATACTGACGGTTCTTCTTGGTGAGATTAACGTTACTGTAACGATTAATAGCACCCTTGGCCTTCACCTGTTTGGCAAACTTGTATTGACCGGCAATGACCAATTTACGATTAGCAGTGACGTAACCGCCATTGGTCAAGACAAATCGAGTGGTCAGATTGTGCGTTTCCAATCGCTTAACTTTCAACACAGTTCCCTGTTTATAATTTTTAATTTTGTTGGCTAAGTTCTTCTGCCGGTGCAGATTAACGCCCTTGGGATTAATCACCGTAATGGTGCGATGCTTTCCCTGATAGTAAACCGGCAATACATACTTGGAATTAGCGGTAATATAACCTGTTTTGCCTGCGGTTGCCGATTTGTGATTAACATCTTTCACCTTGTAGCGCAAAGCACCATTCTTGGACCTGGCATAATCGGTCACAACGAACATCGGCCGGTTGATTCTCGGCTTTTTGGTATAGTATGCAAGTCGCTGTTTTTCGTTAAAAGTCGGTTTTTGATACAAGTAAATCTTATTGACCGCGTAAACTGCCTGGTTCTTCTTTGCGACTATTTCACCGTCTGGATTAATCGGTGGCGTTTCAGGCTCTGACGGCTTGTCCGGTGTTGTCGGCGGCTCCGGTTTGGAAGGTTCAACCGGATTTGCCGGGCCGATCGGCGTAGATGGCAGCCCCGGTGTTGTTCCGGTTCCGCCACCGTTACCGGTATTGCCATTGTCACCACCAGTAGATTTCTTCAAATAGACGACGTTAATATTGCCGCCGTTTTCCGGAATGGTTACCTTTTTGGTACTTGTTTCATAGCCGTCATACGCCGGTACCTCGATGACATCTCCCGGAAGTCCGCTGCCCTTCTTCGGGGTGAGACCTGCAATCGGCTTGCCGTCCTGATCAACTGGAACAATAACGTATTCCACGCTGATGGCTGTGCTTTCATAAGGAATCAAATATTCAATGACCGGTATCTGAACCGAATCAGGCGCCATTCGGTAATCCGCAATTAAATAATACGTGTACGGATTTTGAACAACTTGAGCCTTGTTCCCCCAAAGATCTTCGACATCAATCCCCGGCTTAACTTGAGCTTTAAGATTGTTATAGTTAAAATCATTTCCTGAAACCGATGCAGCGCCACTGATCCGAAAAACCTGAACATGACTCTCAGACCCGTTACGGGCATCGATCCGGTATCCCATGCCACCGCCGGTTGACACTGCCAGATTTTTCTGATCATAAACAAGCGTCTGTCCGGTCCAAGGATTCCTGGCGTTCTTTGGCAGCTTATTTATAAATGGTTCGATCAGCTTATACGCATTGTCTTTAGCATAAACGGGCGGTAATACCACCTGTTGACCAATATATGAAAGACCATTTGTGAATTTATTACCATCCAATGACGAGAAGTCCGCAATACAATTAGATATCACATTTAGCTTTGTCAACTTTGGTAAATTGGCAACCGGTGTAATATCGGTAATTCGGTTGCCGGATAATTCAAGTGTCTGCAACTTATCCAATTTGCTAAGTGGCTTCACATCCGTGATATCATTACGGAAAAACTGGTGTTGATAATTTAAGTTTTCATTCATGTTAATGGTTTCAAGATTTGTTGCATATTGAAGCCCTTCAAGTGAATAGTTTCCCGGGTTGGTCGGTCCAAGTGAACCATTACCGCCAACAACCGGTTCTGTCAGGATTGGATCCTGAGCCCCGGTGCCTGGAAAGTAAATGAGTGACTTGAGATCCTTAATATTATCCTGTGTAATCTCATTGACATTGGCTAAAACGGGTTTCCCATCTCTTTTATACTGTTGATTCAAATCATATAAGACCAGATTTTGAAGTTGTTGATTAGGCATCCATGAATCAATACCTTCAGCCCTCACTGTCGTTGATAGACTCATTCCAAAAAGCATCCCAGCTACCACGATCATTCCCAATAAGAAAGATAGCAGGCACCTTTGTAAGCGCTTTCTAAAAAGTCCCGAACTTCCCCGTGTGTTTTCTTGCATGTTGGCTCCCCCGTTCAATTACGCGACAGGCTAAATAGTTTCCCTGGTATACATTTATTATAACGGGTTTATCATGGGTTTCAAAGAATATTGCTTATATTAGTAAACTTCTAATAGTCTATTTATTTACACAAAAAAGCTAATCAATGTTCAATTGGCTCTAATCATCTTTTGCAGCCCTGTACTACCGACGATCACTAAATTCCGATTAGCCGTCACAAATCGACCATTACTTAAAACCAAGCGAGCCGTCATTGTAATTGAAACGAAGAACATTTATTAAGGAATTTATTTGATCGTCTCGTTAAGAAGGGCAGCAAGCGCATTGAAAATGCAAAGAACTGCTTATTCTGGAATTCGGTTTTTAAAAGTCAATAAAGAAACGCTTTGCTTAATATTATGCACAAAGAAAACAGGAAAGTATTTTAGCTTCCTTGCCTCCTTAGTTTTGTTTTGTAAACATTTAAATTGAGATATAGCTTTTGCAACCATCTTTAAATCATTTGGATCTACGGCAATGTAACTATCTACTCTTAAAAGTCTCAAAACACCACGTTGTCTCATAATTACAAAATTTGAACCGACCTTATTAACTCACCCTAAAAATTTTCAGTCAATCCTTATTCTAACAACCGATAACCTTTTTTTGAATAAACCGTAAAAAGCTTTTTATATGTTCCCTGAAAAAAGCATAAGCATAATTACGGTTAACATTAATAAACTATTTTCCCGTAACAGCAATATTTATCTTTTTTGGAGACGTTTAAACTCACCCGGGAAGCACTTTAAAAAGCAAATTTTGTTGCATATCATTCATTAATTGTAATTGCTGCGCCATCCAGTCTTGATTATCATAGTGATCCAGTGCAAAAGTGATTGAAGCAACAGATAACTGACCATAGAAATGAGATAAGAAGTCAATTGAAAACTGATTGCTTATCCGTTGCTGATTTAAATATTTTCGACATGTTTCAACCAATTTTTGTTTAAGCTCTGATTCTAACGTAATCGGAGTTTCATGTATTTTTAAAAGCGCTCTGAGTTCATTATGATTTTTTGATAAA
>NZ_GG669992.1:902160-913363 GCF_000159315.1 Lentilactobacillus hilgardii DSM 20176 = ATCC 8290 | reverse complement strand
ATTTTTTGCATTATCCCAAGTATGATCATGAATATTAAATAATGACATTTCCTTAACACCATCCATTGCCGCCTGAATGGCCTCGGCCGTACCGGCACCGCCTGCCCCGGAAATGGTCATCTTCTCACCAGTAATATCCAGATTTTCATCTTCAAGAGATTTCATAAATCCTGTACCATCAGTTGTATAACCGGTTAAAATACCATTATCATTAACAATGGTATTAACAGCGCCAACCATTTTAGCGACTGGATCTAATTTATCAAGCAATGGAATTACTTTCTGTTTGTTTGGCATCGAAATATTTGAGCCTCTCATTCCCAATGAACGAATAGATTGAATTGCACTAGGAAGCTCTTCATTTCCTACCTCGAATGCCAAATATGCGTAATTGAGCCCTAACTTAACAAATGACGTATTATGCATTGTTGGTGACATTGAATGACGAATTGGATAAGCCATTAATCCAATCAAAATTGTGTGCCCATCAATTCTATCTGCAACATTATAACTGTCAACCATAGTAAAAAACTTCCTTCCACATCTTTTATGTTTGTTCAACTTTTCATAATATATTATAGAGATGAAAGCGGTTCAAAAACATAAGCTTACGTCCGTTTATTGATAGAAATCATCTATGAATATAGCAAAAAACCATAATATGATTATGAGCGATGGTTTTTAATAAGTAAGCATTGTTGCTATATAATAGCCTTTTTTCAATGATAAGCTTTATTTTCAATGCAACATATCACTGTTACCCATCAAGTTTTAAACGAGATCCATAAAAATATTTTCTTGACACCAATTTGATAAATGTCATTGGATTGTGATTCATTAAACATGAAGTATAAATAACTTTGAACTCGTTCACGCATGCCAAAAAACCGATTAGAACCTTAATTAATTCTAAGGCCTAATCGGAATACTACTATGAGGCATTCACAGAACGATCTTTAATTTTTAAAGATTCAATATACGTCATAAAATTATTAAAACATTGCTTCAAAAAATCCTCGCTACTTGCATCCATTAGACGATTTTCGTCATTAAACTGTACCGGTGCTTGTGGCAACATAAACTCATGCCCTGGCATGACACTTGCATCAACTCCAGGCGCGTCCAAAATCTGGCGTAGATTAATCTGTGCTCTAACTGTCCCTTGAATACCGAGTGAAGTGCCAACAATCATAATCGGCTTTTCTTTAAACGGATGTTCCGCACATGACAACCATTCAATTGCACTTTTTAGGGAAGCCGGAATTGCATGATCGTATTCTGGAACAGCAATCACCACCCCATCTGATTCTTCAATTTTATTTGCCAATTCTTTAACAGCCAATGGTTCATCATTTAATAAATCTTCGTTGAACAATGGAATATTCTTAATCTCACAAATTTCAAAGTCTACCTCTGAGTCAAAAAGATCTTTCATCGCATTTAGCAATTGTCTATTATACGATTTCGAGGCATTTGTTCCAACAATTGCAGTAATTTTCTTGTCATCTGTACCTTCGGCCTTATGCTGATTTGCGTTTTGACTTGCCGAAAGTCCAGCTACATATCCTGAAGAAATTCCCCATGTGTTCATCATACTTGGCATAGAATCATGACCATTTGCGCCACCAATAATTTCACCAGCGCCAAAATAATTAGCTACTACTTCATTTTGCTTATTAATCAATTCCAGTGTTTTGGAATTAACGGAATAGCCACCCAATGTTGTCGCAAACCGAGCACATTGTTCTATAAGGTAATAGGTGTCTCCTTCGTACTCATGCAAATATTCTTGACTTCGGCCAAACTCAGAATCTACACCTTTTTTAGCAAAGTCTTGATAACTATTAACCGTTGATTCAAGATTGGCTACATTGATGCCTGCCTTTTTTGCAACTTCATCCAGCAATCCTTTTACAAAGACTGGACGATTTTTTTGATCTGCAAAAAACTTTTTAATTTCGTTTTCAGTAAAATCATGTAAAACCAATAATTTATAAACTTGTTTCCATGTTCTCTCATCCATTAATAAGTAAGCAATCTTATCGGATTGTGCAAGAATAGCATCCCTGAATTTCGTGTAAACGTCAGATTCATTAACAATTCGCTTACCATTAGAATTAATATAAATCGCTCCCATATCGGTCGCTTTTTTTGAAGCGTATGTGGTTAATTTAGCAATTCCTGGCTGAACCTCAACACCATGTGGATAGATTTTGTACCAATCCAAATGATGTGTTTTTAAATTTAAATCTTCATTAAAAATATACGAATCCCCTGTCGAAGTCATCGGACCATAATAATCAATTCCCTTACTCTCTGGTCCGCGCATCTGTTTATTAGCACCATAGCCTCCAGCAGCAAGAACGATTGAATTAGCCTTAATTTTAATTGTTTCGTTGTCTGCTTCAGCCGTTAAACCATTCACTTGTCCTTTTCTGTTAAAAGTTAGTCCTTCTACGCGAGCTCCTAGTATAATTTTTCCACCTTTAGCTTCAAAAGCTTTTGAAACTTTTTGGATAAATTCATATGAGCTGGCAGTTGGTAATTCAATTTGGCGTTCCACTGAATGTTCCGGGGTCTGAGTCTGTGCCTTTTGATAAGATAAACCGGCAAATTCACTAATGAAATCAATTGCTGGGCCTATATTATTAGCCATCAAATTAGTCAGTTGCGGAATATTAGTATTTTTACATTCGACTGCCACATCGTTAACTAGTTTTGCCGGCGAATCCTGTGAATCGATTTGCTTACCAAAAATTTTCTCAGAAACCTTAGAACCGGTTCCGGTAACGTTGGAACCGTTTAAGATAGTTGCACCACCCAGATACCCATTCTTTTCAACTAAAATAACTTGTTGACCTAATGAAAGTGCACGAGAAGCTGCAACTAATCCAGCCTCTCCCCCACCAATAACGACAACGTCAGTTTTAAGTCTTGTTGTTTGATGTTTAATTTTCTGATTAACCATTGGTGTTAAATCGATATGCTCACTCTCAACAGCTTTTTTAGCTGAATCCAAGATAGCTTGTGTCATCACTGTTGCACCACTAACGGCATCCACGTCAAATGATTGTTGTGAAATAATATTTTGCTTTAATTTATCAATAACTTGATTAAAAATTCCAGAGGTCTCGGAATGCTTTAAGATTTTTAAATCCTCAACCTTATCGTTATCAATATCGATTTCATAATTGATAATCCCGTTGTGACCCATTGCCTGCCCTTTAATTTGCTTTTCCTTGTCACTCATAGAAATACACTCCTTTTCCCAAACTTTTTAATCCTTTTGTCGTTATTAACTGACCTTTTTGATTAATAAATATTGCCTCAACGTTCGGTAAACGATCAATCAACTGTTTACCACGATGGGTACCACGGAAGAAACATACCGTCGACAATACTTCGGCCAGTTCCGAATTATCAGTAATGATAGTAACCTGAATTGCATCACTCTTTTCTGGATAACCGGTTTGAGGACTTAAAATATGATGGTAAACTTTTTTGCCAATTTTAAAGTACCGCTCTTTAATACCTGAGGTAACAAACGTCTTAGCTTTTGTGTGCACTATAGCAGCCGACTGATTATCTTCAAATCGCGAATCGCGAATACCGATTCCCCAATAACCATCTTTAGATAGCGGATTATTCCCAAGTACTTGAACATTTCCACCCAAATTAATAATGCCTGTATCAATATCATGTTCTTTAAGCTGCTTTATAATTTGATCTGCAAAATATCCTTTGGCAATTGCGCCTAGATCCAATTGCATACCCTTATCCTTTAAATAAACCGTTTGTTTCACCGGATCTAAAACAACCCTGCTTGGATGAACCAATTTTAAATCTCGAATAATTTCGAATTGACTTGGAACATTTTGACCGCCAAATCCAATTTTCCAAGTCTTTACCAATGGTCCTATAAGAACATTAAAGCTATCGCTGTACTTTTTTGAGTACCTTATCGCATCACTAATTAAAGAAAAACATTCATTTGAAACTTTTACAGGTTGAATACCGGCATTTCTGTTAATTTCAGCTAATTTGGAGTCAGGCCGGTTAGCTGAAAATAGATCATCCATTTTTTGAAGATAATCATAGATATCAAATACTGCTTTTTCATTTTTCTCAAATAATGTCAGTGAAATAAGCGTGCCCATCATTGAGAATTGAGAGACGAACTTTTTATGCTTTACCGTTACCATTGTTTTAGACACGCTAATCCCCTCTATAACTAGAACAATTTAATTTTTAGAAAACCATCATCCATTGTATTAAGCTATCATTAGTTGAGCTTTAGATCTTCTATATCCTCACGCAGTCGAGTTAACGAAATTTGACCGGGAGCTGAAGCAGCCCCAACAGTTCCAAATGTGAGACAAGAGCCAAAAACCTCACCGGAAATCCGGGAAACTTTACCGATATCCCCCATTGACATTGTAATAATCGGTTGCTCTAATAATGAACTTGCTTGATGGGTAGCAGAAAGTAACGTTAATAAATCATTAACATTAGTGGGCATAACCGCCATTTTAGCAACGTCGGCACCTAACTCAACCATACTGGTTAGTCGATTAATAATATCGTCTTTAGTTGGTGTCTTATCAAAGTCATGATTACTCATGATGATCACAACGTCTTTAGAATGTGCGTCTTGTACGACTTCTTTAACCTGTCTTTCTTCATGAAAGCGTTCAATATCTATTGCATCAGTGTAGCCACCACTTATAACGTTCTTGCAAATTTTGAAATAGGTCTTGTCATCAAGCGACAATTCACCACCCTCATCTTTTGTCCGAAAGGTTGTTAATAATGCTATATTGCTTAGTATCTTTCGAAGATCATTTCCAGTTTTAGTTAACGCTTCATGGTTTGTAACGTTTTTAAAGAAATCAATTCGCCATTCAATTACATCAGGTTGTTTTTTAGTTATGGTCTTTGCCTGACTAATAATCTCATCATGGTCTACGCCAGTAATTGGAACAGCAATTTTAGGTTGCCCACTCCCCAATTTAATATTTCTTAAGTTAACAATTTTACTTGTCACGATAACGTTCTCCTTTCAGCTTTTAGCACTAAAAATCATTTTATATAAACGCTTACATTGATAAACTTGTTACTCAATTCACTTGAAATATTATCATCAACACGTATCATAATAAATAACAATACTTTGATTAATTGATAGATATTTTCTATTGATTTGGGAGGAACTCATTCATGAACTTACGCCATCTAATCTTTTTTCGTGAACTTGCCCGTACTCAACACATGGCCAAGGCAGCCGAAAATCTCGATATTTCACAACCATCTTTAAGTTATGCAATAAAAAAACTGGAAAACGAATTAGGCGTTCCACTCTTTGAACCAGAAGGTCGCAATATTCGTCTAACACCACTTGGAAAAACTTATTTAAATTACATTGATAAAAGCTTAAAAACACTAAATGATGGCAATACACTTATTAAAGAGTTGATTAATCCTGAAAAGGGGCACGTCAGCCTTGGATTTACTTATACACTTGGTCAAAGGTTAGTTCCCGAGCTTTTAACAGCTTTTAAAAAAGATGACATCAACCAAAAGATTTCATTTTCATTGGGTCAAAGCTACTCAGCACATTTACTTCAGGATTTGGCAGATGAAAAGTATGATATTGTTCTTAGCTCTCACGTCAATAAACTTGGAGATCAGAATCTCAATCAACTCTTCCTGTTTCACCCAATTGTGCAGCAAGAAATCAAACTTGCTTTGCCAATTAACCATCCACTGGCACAGAAAAAACATGTTTTGTTAGAAAATCTTGATGAATATCTAATGATTATTTTTTCGCAAAACAGTGGGCTAAGACCTTTAATTGATAGAATTTTAAGTCAAAAACATATCAAGCCTAAAATTACTTACCAAATTGAAGAGGACCACACAATAGCAGGGTTTGTTAAATATGGCTTAGGAATTGCATTGATTCCAAATTTGCCTCAGTTGGATACTACTAAAATTACTTTAAAAGCAATTGAGGATAATGATTTAAAACATGACCTTTTTTTAGTGACTAAGCGTGATCATTTTCTAACGCCTTCCGTCCAACATTTCGAAAAATTTGTTCAAAAATACTGCAAAACTAACTTTACCGACAAAAATTTATCAATTTAACTTTATAATTATTCTAATAGGAGTAACTGACAACTCCGTTCAAATTGAGGAAACCATCTTCATTTCTTATGAAAACGATTTCTCTTGACATGAATCCATTTTTCGAGTTTAATAATTACTATGATTGTTAATTAATGAACAATAGCCCTTACCCCCAAAACATGCTACTCAATTCAAATAACATCAAAGCAAGGGTGATAATATGTCACAAACAGAACGGATAAAAACGACGGCTTGTTTGTATTTTAATTATTTAATTCATGGCATGGCAATTGTAATTCTGGCTCAAAACATGACTGTTCTTGGAAATCAATGGCATGTCGGCGATGCTGGCGTATCAATGGTTATTTCTTCGCTTGGGATTGGTCGCCTTCTTGTTTTATACATTTCAGGAACTCTGTCTGATAAATTAGGTCGTAAATTATTTATTAGAATTGGTATTGCAACATATGCTGTGTTTTTTATTGGAATCGTCCTTTCAAAATCAATGATAGCTGCATATATCTTTGGTATTTTAGCCGGCATGGCCAATTCGTTTCTTGATTCAGGAACCTATCCTGCACTTATGGAACTCTATCCACGAAGCCAAGCATCTGCCAATATTATGATTAAGGCCTTTGCTTCCGTGGGAGAATTAATTTTGCCAATTCTTGTTGCAATCTTGGAACACGCCAATGTTTGGTATGGTTGGACATTTATTTTTTGTGCGATTGCGCTTTGCATTAACTTTTTTGCTATGCACAATCGGAGTTTCCCAAATTTATCTAAAAGTCGCCAAACTAACAATAAAAGCAATAAAACTGTACTCAAAGCTAATTCTTCAAAGTTAAGGCTAACTCCTCATCAATTATTATTAGGTGGCATTTTAACTATTTTCGGATATATTTCCATGTCAACCTTTTACCTTGTTAGTCAGTGGCTTACCAAATATGGCAGTATTGTTGGTCATCTAAACATGATCAATGCTCGTCTATTAGTAAGTACTTACAGCATCGGATCAATTGTTGGCGTTATTATAACCGCCGTCCTTGTTAATCGCTTTATTAAACCCATATGGTTTATGATTTTTGATACAACATTATCCTTCATTGCACTACTATTAATCACCCTTTTTCCATTTGAAGTTATTATGCTGATTTGTTCATTTATTATTGGATGCACTGCGGCTGGCGGTGTTATGCAAATCGGACTAACAATTATGGGTGATCTATTTCCAAATTCCAAAGGAAAGATTACTGGTATCTACTATACGGCCAGCGGGCTGGCATCTTTCACAATACCAGTGTTTACAGCAATCATTTCAAAAGCCAGTATCCATAATATTATGTGGTTTGATGTTGGTATTGCCGCCATCGGAATTTTATGTAGTATTTCAGTCTTATTAATCGAGAGAGCTGATCAGATCAATGTCCCCAGTAGTAAAAAAAGATCAACTAAAGTGAATTCAAAAATCATCTCTGAATATCAAACTGAAACTAAATTATGATGTACCATTAACTCCTAATCAAAAAATCCAAACATCATAAAAGGCCATCGATTACCATTAAACCAGTTATCAGGATACCCTAACCGATTGTTAGGGTATCCTGATAACAATCATTTTTAATAACGCGTCAAACTAAAAAACATAGCCATTAAAGTGAACCCCTAAGGTTGGACACTAAATCCAATCTTAGGGGTTTTACTATGACTAAATTTAATTTAGATTTTCGTATAAAGGTCGTTACTGAATATTTATCTGGTAAAGGTTCACCATCTTTAGCCAGAAAGTATGGCATTAGCACGGAAGAAGTCAAAACACACGAACTCATCGAATTAGTAGACGAGTTAAGGCAGGAGTTTCAAGCTCCCATCAAACTAGTCCTTAAAGCAGTTCATATTCCTCGCAGCACGTACTATTACGCTAAGGAACATCGTAGTCGCGATTTAGATGATTCACAAACCATTCAGGCCATTGACGAGATTCGTCAACAAGATCCGAAGTACACCCGTAAATATGGATACCGACGAATAACTGATGTTTTACATCATTACGGCTTTAAAATCAATCACAAGCGGGTCTTACGTATCATGCGGGAGCATGGCTGGTTATGTCGAGCTTTTAATCGCCAGAAGCGAAAATATAATTCTTACAAAGGAATCGTTGGGGGGATCGCGCCCAATCGACTTAAACGACGCTTCAAAACAGATCGACCTTACCAGAAGTTGGTCGCCGATGTTAGTGAATTTCGATACGGAAACAAGAGTCAAGACGAGCGAGTCTATTTAGAACCAATTTTAGATTTCTTCAACGGAGAAGTTTTAGCTTTCAATATTAGTGAGCACCCCACCGTTGAATTCGCCGTAAAGTCTCTGAAAGAAGCCTTAAATCAGATACCGGCATTAGATTATCGCACCACCGTTCATACTGATCAAGGATTTCAATACCAGCATCGTCACTGGCAAAACGTGCTTAAAGACCATCGTGCATTTCAAAGTATGTCTCGTAAAGCTACTTGTCTCGACAACGCCGCCATGAAATCGTTCTTTCACATCATGAAAGTCGAAGTTATGGATGAGCAGTTTGAGACCAAATCATCACTTATCAAAGCTATGACCGAATGGATAGATTTCTACAATCACCGTCGTATCAAAACAAAACTGGACGGCAACTCCTCGGTAAAATACCGGGAACTTACCGCCCAGAAAGCAGCTTAATAAAGTTGTCCAAGTTTAAGGGTTCACTTCAATAGCTATGTTTTTTAAAGGGAACTAAACCAACCCAAGTTCCTTCATTTTATTGGTAATATCAGCAATTGCCGCTTCTTCATCATCGCCATCAGCAGAAATGACAACGTCCGCATCCTTTCCAATTCCAAGAGACATGACACTCATAATCGACTTCAAATTCACTGTTTTATCATGATATTGCAAATTGATTTTTGATTCATAATCATCTGCAGTTGAGATTAAATCGAGTGCAGGACGTGCTGTAATGCCAGTTTCAGAAACGGTGTGAAAACTTTCCTTCAGCAAATGATCATCTCCCGTGAATGAATTATATTTTGATAATTAACGCCAAATTGAAATGGCTGGCAGCCATTTCTTATCCTTAATTGGTTATACCATTCATTGTAATGTAAACGTATTCATTTTTCAATTGATCTTCACATCTAAATGATTTGTTAGTAGGTTTTTAAATTTCCTTTTGACAAATAACTCATAGATGCTCGATAGCTCATAGCTTGTAAAGCCTCAATGCTATTGATATGTACTTCTCTGATTATAAGAAGCCTTATAATAGAAACTTTTATACCAACCTATTAATTAACTAAAAGTGCTTTGCCTATTCCCTTGCTTTTAAATTTGTATAGGAATACATTTATCATTGGTTTTATCTAAAATTCAAAATATTCTACTAATCAAATTTTAAAAATAATAAAAGATAACACTTTGACAATTATTGCTCATTATAAATACCGACAATCTGAAGACTTCGACCCAAACGGTTTTGTTTTAAAAGGCTATAAATGGATCGATCCATTACTAATTGGTTTCTTCATAATTATTTATGTGAGTTTATTCTTTAATGGATCCGGGACAATTCCAGCCGTCTGCGGTTTACTTTGGTGCATTATATTTGGTTACTGGACATCACAAAGACCAACTATTTCATAAAATCAATCTCTTTTTTAGTCAGAATAAATAAATGTTGTATCATAACATGAATAAAAATTGGTGCAAGAACACCAACTGCTAATCTAATTCCAAGATTTTTAACACCCATCATCAAGCATAAATCTAAAAATAGCTTATGTCCGTACATCACAGAAAGTGTGTGCCGACCAGTAAACGGCAAGCCTAATTTGAACGGCATTTTTGACGTGTAATAAGCTATTATCATGACGGTTAAAGAAAAAAGAACCGGAATAGCTGCTACTGCCAACCAAACTGGTAATGACGTGTGCATTAAATGGGATTTCAAAGATAGATGAAAGCTGAATTTTCTTTTTATTCGCAGAAAGATTACTAATCCAGCGAGTATCATGATCGGAATATTAACAGCCGCTCTTTCAACCCACCTTAGATTTTTTGAAAAGCCCAAGTAGCCTAAGTAGGTATAAAATGCCGTTATTAAAACTGTGTCAGCATTCCAAGGCATCATTGAAAACCCGTTAATGTGCATCCAAGTAACTTGTTGATAACTAGTTCCCAAAAGGAAGCCACCAATAATGATCGATAAATGAATCATCCGATTCTTCGTTACTGAAATCAAAATCGTTACAACAACTATTGTTATCAAATAAGCATTAATATACCAGAAAGCACTTGTGTAAAAATTTAAGGTCCGCCCTCCAAGAAGTAAATCCCACAAATGCTTTACCAAAAAAACATGACTTTCACGATGAATCACTGTATAAAGCCAAATGAGCAGTATACCAACTACTACATATCTATATAATTCGAACACAACCCGTTTCTTTAGGAATTGAATCCATGCCTGCCTACTTCTCAACGGTTTTAAAAAGATCCCTGAGATAATGAAGAAAATCGGAATGTGCCACCAATAAAGGAAATGGGCAACTGGACCATTAATGATAATATGACCCAATACAATTGCAATAATGCCATATGCTTTTGCAATATCTATCCATACTACTCGGGTTCGCTTATGATCCGCAATATCCTCCCCAACCTGTCTTACCATGTGCAACCTCTTTTTACTTTTTTAATTATCTATTTTTAAATACTCATACAAGGCTTCTCTCAAAAGAGGAAAAATGTTACTACGTTTGAATACTTCCTACTCATCAATCCACCTTTCTACACTTGGCCAACTGTTTGAGTTGATAAGCACCCGCGGCGTTTGCTTAAGGTTGCTATGGTCAGTTACGATGCCATTATTTAATGTCAAAATGACCTTTAGGCCTGACCGACTGCTAAGAAATCTTTGAATTTGAGGCGTCCCACTACCATATGGATATGTAAAGACAGATGATTTAAAAGGAGCCGCCTATGCCTAAATCGACCCGAGCGTTCGATAAACTAACAATATTTTTAATTTCTGGTTGGTTCG
>NZ_GG669992.1:898098-901123 GCF_000159315.1 Lentilactobacillus hilgardii DSM 20176 = ATCC 8290 | reverse complement strand
GATCCAACCCAAGTTTTTGGCGAACTTCTTCCAATTCGCTTAAGTAATAATCCAACGTTAAATATTTTTGATTAGCCGGATCGGTAAAATCCGGTTGATCCGAATAAAATGATCCCAACTGATCATACATAGAAACCTGAACATGATATTTAGCGAGTTCTTCACCAAAATTTTCAAATTCTTCATGATTACTTCCCGGACCACCATGAACACATAATAGTTTTACATTCCCTTCCCCAACGGTCCTGGTAAACAAATGAAAAACATTATTTAACGTTAAAATTTTACTGCCCTGCTGCATACAACCACTCCTCTTTTTTAATTACTGATAAACAAAAAAGACGCCCTACGTAAGTTAAATCACTCACATAGGGAGTCTCCACGGTACCACCTATTAGTTGTCTAATCCAAATCGATTAAACCTCAATGTACGGAAAAAAATGTTATGACCCATTTCTTTCGATACACGTCCATCATAATGGTTGGCTACCATCAGGGACTAAATGAATTGTCCCTGCCACTCAAGGATGATTTTCAATTCACTACTTCTGCTTCCTCACACCAGCCGAAAGCTCTCTTTAAGAAATAGACAAATCTACTTTTCCTTTCAAAGTGTTTTATCATTTATTCATCAATATTTAATGTATTCTAATTT
This sequence comes from Lentilactobacillus hilgardii DSM 20176 = ATCC 8290, assembly GCF_000159315.1. GTDB lineage: Bacteria > Bacillota > Bacilli > Lactobacillales > Lactobacillaceae > Lentilactobacillus > Lentilactobacillus hilgardii. The sequence continues at coordinate 900,468 of NZ_GG669992.1, read as the reverse complement.
ATACCTGTATCATAAAGATGTCAAGAAAGGATTCACAGAAAAAGGAGCTAAGTGACACTCATTTTCCCAAGATAGGTTTTAATATAAAGTCAAATTGATATCACTAATTAATTCGGATAATTACTGATATTTTCGAACCCGATCCATAAAGTCTTTGAACAGTCCAGCCATCTTGGCATCCGACTTATACATTGTTTCCGGATGCCATTGAACAGCCATGACCAAATCATCATCAACACTTTCAATGCCCTCAATAACCCCGTCGGAAGAAGTCGCCGTTACTTTTAGTGATTCAGCAATTCCCTTGACGGCTTCATGATGGTGACTATTTACCAGAATCTTAGTTGTTTCAAGAATTGTGGCTAATTTGGAATCACTGTCAACCGTAACATGGTGAGTTCCCTGATCTAAAACTGCCCTTTGATAATGTTGCAGCACCGGGGTAGGACTCTGGGCAGCCAAGTCCTGATAAATATTGCCTCCAAGCGCAATATTAATGACTTGAATCCCTCTACAGATACCAAACATTGGGATTTTACTATTTACTGCACCACGAACCAAATTAATTTCACTTTCATCAATTAGCGCATCTGTATCCCCAAGTTCAGGAATTGGTTCTTCTCCGTAAAACCGCGGTGCAACATCAGCTCCACCGGGAATCAATAAACCGTCGATAATTGATAAATAATTATCCATTAAATCGGGATTCCTGGTTGGAATCAATAGTGGTATCCCACCGTAATCTACGACTGCTGAAACCTCAGGAGAATTTACATTGTTTCTATAAATCCCCTTAATCATCCTACTCTCTGCCGGAATACCAATTATTAAGTTATTTTTCACTAGTCTGACCTCACAACTCAGAAATTATTTTTGAATCCAAATCACGGATAATGTGTTCCAATAGTTCAACAGTATTGTTAAAATCATCAAATGCGACCATGCCATAGTTTGTGTGTTCGTAACGCACGGGAATCCCGATACAGATGGTTGGAACCCCCTCATAAACAACAAATTCGGAACCATCAATTCCACCACCCGTACGAACGGCCCGGGTATATGGAATATTGTACTTTTGAGCTTCCTTTACAGCAAATGCTTGAAAATGTGGATTGGCAATAAATGACGTATCCATATCTCGTAGCATCGGCCCGCGATGCATGCCGGTTTGGATCAACCAATCCGGTGTAAACGTATCATCCGCCGGACATCCCTCTAAGCAAATCGCAATGCTTGGCTTAACCTTTCGAACCGTTACTTTAGCACCCCGGCAACCAACTTCTTCTTGAGCCGCAGCAGCACCAACCAGGTTAAAATCAAAGTTGTCATCTGCCAGTTCTGCCATAGCGGTAATTAACGCGGCAGTTCCAATCCGATTGTCAAATGCCTTTCCAAGCATGACATCCTGTTTCTCTAAATATTGCCATTCGGTATCGGGAACGATCGGGCAGCCGGTACTAATCTTTAACAGTTTTTCGGTTTCTTCGGCCGAAGTTGTCCCAACATCGATGCTTAAATGATCAATAGTAATTGGCTGTTTCTTTTCGGCTTCAGTCATAAAATGCGGTGGCTTTGTTGCGACAAGACCGGTTATCCATTCACCATCAAGATTTCGAATTTTCATTTTTTCAGCAGTTAGGTTTGCCGGCACCCAGTGACCCAATTCAACAAATTTAATCATCCCGTTTGGACGAATTGCCTGAACAATCAATCCTACCGCATCCACATGAGAATCAATCATCAAGGTTTTGACCTTTTTGGCACTATTATTGGGCTGTTCAAGGTAACAGTTATTCATTTGATCAGCATGGACTTTACTGAATGCTTTACTGTAGTTTACCACCAGATCGGCCACTTCATCTTCAAATCCGCTTGGTCCGTTAGCATTTGAAAGCTTCTCAATCAATTCGATTTTTTCACTTTTTTTCAATTACCCATTCCTCCGATATTTGATTGGTTATTTTTCCAGATAAGCTGTTCGATAATCATAATGACCATTGATTCGATCATAAGTAACATTTTTCAACTTGGGATTTACCAAATCCACGCCATTAGCTTGATAAAGTGGTGTTATGCCTTGATCCGAAGCCAATTGTTTTTCCGCATTGATTAAATCGTTCCAACGTTTTTTGACATTATTGGCATTTTTATTATTAGAGTCATCAATATCTTGATCAAATTTGGCATTATCCCACTTACCATTATTTTCCGGATTGTTAGAAGTCAGTTGAGCTAAAAATGAAATTGGGTCGGCAAAATCGGCAGACCATCCGGTAAAGTTAATATCGAACTTCCCGGCAGCGGCTCTGGCTAACATACTTGGAAACGGAATACTCTGAACGCTAACCTTTAGGCCCGGTAAATTTTTTT
>NZ_GG669992.1:888590-897841 GCF_000159315.1 Lentilactobacillus hilgardii DSM 20176 = ATCC 8290 | reverse complement strand
CGAGTTGACTTTGAATAAACTCAGTGACGTTTTTAGTTTGATCATCATCAGCCGCCAAGATAATCACATTCAGTTGCTTTTTCCCAAGTTGGCTCAAGGCGGTCTGATATAGTTTCTTGGCCTTTGCCAAATTATATGAAACCGTATTGGGAACATAAGCCTCTTTAGCGAAATCTTCTTTTGTTTGCGGGTTCTTGGCAAATTGTGCCGGAACAAATCCTTGAGATACTACCGATCCGTTTTGCATCACTTTGTTAACCAATTGTTTTCGATTAATTGCCAACGAGAATGCCAATCGCAAATTTTTATTTTTAAATACTTTCTTGCGCTGATTATATTGGAGGTATTCAGTTGCCGCCAATGGTCGCTTGGTCGCACCCTTATTGTTCTTCATTTGTGATGCCTGTTCACCGACCAAATTGATTAAATCAAGCTTATTGGATTGAAATAAATTAAGCGCGGTACTGGGCTGCTTAACAACCTGATAATTGATCTTTGATAATTTGACTGCCTTTTTATCCCAATATTTTGAATTTTTAACTAGTTCCCAACTGTCATTGGTTCCCGTCCACCCGACGCTCTTAAAGGGCCCGTTATAAACCGTTTTAGCAGAAGTGGTGCCATACTTCGAACCGTACTTTTTAACAATTTTAGGATCCAGTGGATATAACGTTTCTCTAGCCATTACCATTTTAAAATACGTCGTTGGCTTAGCTAACTTGACCTCAAGCTGATACTTACCATTAGCCTTCACCCCCAACTTGGAAGGTGAAAGTTTACCATTTGCAATTTTATTTGCGTTCTGAATATTTTCAAATAAATACGTATACTGACTGGCGGTCTTGGGGTTGACCGCTCTTTGCCATGAGTAAACAAAATCGTTGGCAGTGACTGGATCACCATTACTCCACTTTGCATTCTTACGAATATTGATTGTATAGGTTTTACCATTTTTTGAAATTTTGGTTTTTGTTGCCAGAGCAGGTTCAACATTCCCGTTTTTATCATAACGGTAAAGTCCTTCACACGTTTCATCAATTTGGATGAAGGAGTTTTTATCGTATATTTTGGAAAGGTCTAAACTTGTTAATTCAGCGTTGGTTGCTAAATTAATTTTCTGATTCGAAGCTAAATCTTTTGAGCTTTGAGAGCTTGATTTCCCACAGGCACTTAATAAAAGTGTCATTCCTAAAACCGATAGCATAGCAGCCGTTTTTTTAATTTTTTTAGTTTCCATAAAAAGCCCCTCATCTCATTTATTTACAATCAAATTATAATGTTTCTAATGATAATCTCAAATTGCATGAATTGTCAACGTCACATCTCGATGTAATTCGTATGTATTCAATGTAAGACCGATGACAATGGGGATTTATGACTAAATAAGTGACTAAAAAGCTTTTTATTTAATTATATATTTATGAGTAGTAAGGGGGGAATAATGTTTTAATTTTTAAAGTTCTTTTTGCAGATTTAACCTGTTAGATTAGATAAATTATAGATAGTCTCTTTGTAACACCACCATTTATTGATGCTAAAAATCCCTCTGCAATTATTAGACGACTTATATCTCATCTCAATAACCACAGAGGGACTATATTTATTTAATGGTTCTTTCAGCTTCTATTTTAAAACATGAATGTATTTTGTATTGGCCGTAATATACCCACCAGCTACATGATAGCGTAACATGCCATGCTTGATAACATCATGACCGTAGGAATAATCGTAGCCATAGACCTTGACTGTTTTATTCTTAGCAATCGACCGATTTCGTTTAGTCAAATTAACATTGCCATAACGATTAATCGTGTGCTTGGTGCGAATGAATTTCACCTGCTTATGACGCCCCATGTTAACCAATTTACGGTTAGCGGTCACATACTTACCAGTCGTTAAAACATATCGAGTAGTCAAATTATGTTTAACAATTCCTTTAATCCGTAAGACTGATCCCTGACGATAATTAGCAACCTTATTTGTTAAATTAGCCTTCCGGTATGCATTTACGCCGCGTGGGCTAATCACCGTAATTGTTGAATGCTTTGTTGCGTAATAAACCGGACGAACATAGTTCCAATTTGCCGTGATATAGCCCTTCTTGCCGGCCGTTGAACTTAAATGGTTAACATCACGAACTTCATAACGCAACTTGCCAGTCATAGATCTTGAATATCCGGTCACTACAAACATTGGTCGATAGATACGCGGCTTCTTCACATAATTCGCCAACCGTTCTTTGGAATTGAAATCAGCCTTTTTGTAAAGATAAATATTATTCAATGAGTAGACAGCAGTGTTCTTTGCGGCAACATACTTTGGCAAAGTTGAATTTATATCGGAACCAGTGCTTGTATTAATTGTTGATGAACTCGCGTTGGGAGCAGTCGAGCTGCCAGTCATTTGAGTAGAAGATGAACCTGTCGAAGTCATCGAACCACTCGACGAATCGTTAGATGGTGTTGTCGCCGAACTATTGCCTGCCTGAGATGAGCTTGCAACTGGCTTGGCTGAAGATGAGCCAGTTGATGACGAACTCGAACTTACGACAGATGAAGAATTGCTTATACTGGACTTGTCACTACTTGATGAGGAGGCTGGTCCAGGCGTTGCAGCACCACTATCTTCTTTATGATATTTTAATACGATTTGAGTAGTCGTTTGTCCATCCTGATTTAAGCTACCAAGTTTATAGGTCATCGGGTTAGCTGAATCAGGTGTATATCCTTCAATGGCTTGTTTTGGAATGGTGACCACCTGTCCAAAGTCCCCACTTATTTCATCATCGATACCAATCGGCTTATCCTGATTATCGGCATCTACGTGAACCACCTTGATTGATAAACGTTTTTCAATATCTTTCTTAAAGAAGAACTGAACGTTTTGCAGCACATCTTGATAAGGTAATTCTGAAAGTTCTGTCCCGCCTCCAAACGGAAGTGTATTTTTATCATAATTATACGTAGTCGGCGCAACAATCCTATCCAGTCGATAGCCCATTTGCTTTAATCTGTCAATCTGTGGATTAATCGTCGCATTGGTATTAAGGGCCCCCTTGAGCGTCTCAACGGGAACGCCCGTAATTTCCTGGCCCGTGTCCGCATCCAGATAATGAACGTTTACAACACCAACAACTGAATAATTAATCGAACTAACCTTCACATTGAACCGGCAGCCAAGTCGCCTGCGCCAGCCATGGCAAAATTCATGTAAGGATCTGCCGTTGGGATCTCAGTAGAAAAATTATTCGTACTGGTAAGAATCTTATCACCAACGGTCAAAGAATAGGTCATTTCTTTCGTATTGCCATCATAAGAAATAGAAAATGGCAGCCAAATTTCGCCCTTTCCAAAGTCACTGTAGCGAAAGGCCTGTGGCGTTCCAATAACGGATTTCGAAATAGTCGAATTAGGAATCCTGTCTGTTGAATCACTCTTACCAATACCGGATTTGTCGATGTTTTTGAAGAAAGAAATGTATGGCGAATGAACCGGATCCATCAGACTTCTGCCACCTTGATTCCAGTTATTATAATACGTATCAATAACGGTTCCAAAAGCGCCTTCAATACCGCCTACCCCAATTCCTTGGCCAAAGTTGCCAACTTTGGTTGGATCCCCAGGACGAAAAGCAAACGTCATGCCATCCCCAACCCCCCTTGTTTGATCATTAGGATCGCTTGGGATCACTTGAATGGCACCCGCCATTGAAAAAGATTTTGACATATCCATGTTACTTTTTAAATAGGCAATTCCAGAATCTTTTGAGTTCGTCCTGGGAATCAGAGTAACAATACCAGTCTTAGCATCATAGCTGGATGCGCCAGCCAATTCAAAATACTTTAAAAAGTTATCTTGATTGATGGGAATCGTGGTACCGTCAGCCCCGCTTTGGGAAGCGCTTACATTATTTGCATCAGCTTGAACACCCTTATTGTCATATCCCGTAAAGGTACCCACTATCAAAAATGTTGAAAACAGCAGGATGCCATTCCGAAATAATTTACTTGCTCCTCTCCTAATCAAGTTCCCCGAGAATTTATCTTTCATGATGATGTACCCCTTAATTTAACAGACCACTACAATAAAAATAGATGTTTACCACAGTTGAATGTTAACATCGTCCTCATTCTTAAGGCAATTAATATGCACCATTATTATTAACAGCTTTCGATAGCCTTTTGATTTCACGGAATATCTTATAAATCATATACAAAGTAATCTCCGTACTTTGTCCCGTCATGACCAACCAGGGCTTCTTTGGTTGACTTGAATCCAGTATTTTGAAGTGCAGTGATCCGCTGTCCGGCCGTTTTAATCGCCTTTGTTGCAAGTTTCGATAAGATAACTAATTGTTTTATCTGTTTCTTTGTAACCTCATGAAAGATTGCCATCAAAGTGTCCAGTTACCGATCAGATACACAATAAGTAAATGAAGCAGATACCCTACTTAATAGAGTACCTGCTTCATTTTTATATTAAAACCCATCAAGATTAATTAATCCAATGAACCTATTTTATTAAAATAATGATATCAAATCTAGAGGACAACTTGTTTTGCCAGCTTTTCAAGAATGGCCGCAAACACTGACACAACATATGGCACAAGGGCAACGACCCCGAACATCAGAACTAAGCCGGGTGCATCTTCACTATCGGCAACCCGATAAATAAATGGCAGGAAAAGTGTGTAACAGATCCCCATCCCAAGAATCATTTTCTTAATTCGGGCAATGGCGTTAATCGCCGTAACCGAGAAAACGTTATGCTGATTAATCAGATTTAGAATCCGGTAAGCATTTATGCCAGCGACATAGAAGAGAATCGCTGAAGTATATAGACTCGTCATAAACAATAAACGTTCAACAACATATTGTGGATAAATGACGCCGAGCTTTTTTAAAAGCGCTGGGAATGCCAAAACACATAGGAGCAAAACTCCCAGTCCAAGACCAACTAAAACCAGTTTTAAAAAAGAAGTTAACCATTTCATCATTCGATTCCTCCTTAGCTAAGCCCAAGCGTAGCGCCACTCATTCAGCTAAGCAACAAGTGTCGCCTAACCAAGTCAAAATTTAAGCAAACCACAAACTTACTCGAGCTTTTCGTCCGTAATCGCTTCAATATAGCCCTTGGCAATTTTATCGAGATTATGATTGATCTTTTTGAAATCGTGTTTGTTCGTGATGAAGCCAGTCTCCAATAAACTATAGTCGATACCCCGGCGGCGCAAAACATTACAGTTTCGCAAATTGGTTCGGTAACTGTAGCCGTGATAGGCAGGATTAAGGCCGACATATTTTTTAATAACCTGAGCAAGTCGTCGATCACGCTTGGTTGGTGTCGGTCGATGGATAATAACATGTCCACCATGGGCGTATGCACCGCTGCCCGAGTCCAAATGGAACATGATAACCGTGGTCTTTTTGTTAATTTTATAAGATCCCTTATGGTAGACCAGCGTGTCACGGACAATGTCGTGTTTGGGATTGTAAAAGGTGACTTTGCTGTGCTTAACCTCTTTCGCATATTTTCGAAGCTCAGGTAATAATTTTGCCCGCATAAAATGCGCTTCGGTTGTCCCGTTACCGCGAGCGCCCGGATCACCGGCACCATGCCCCATTACCAACAAATAATGATGCATGGGTTTGGTCGACTTAACAGTCTGTGTAGTTGGCTTTTCAGCCGCTGACACAGATAATTTGTATGTAAATCCAACTACTAATACCGCCAGTAATGTTATGCATACTACCATTACATTTCTTGATTTTCTCATGATTAGCCCCCTCAGACTTTTACCTTTACCATTCTAGTATACCCTAGCCACTCATAAGCCATTAATATTTTTTGAATTGTGCGTTTTGAGGACGCATTGTTATATTAAACCGTCCCAGTTGTTTTCGAGATGCCGGTTGATTAACCAAAGCGATTATTTGTAATTAACCATAGTTATTAAGAGCAGCACCAAATTAAGTAAAACCCGAATTGCCATTCCAACAATTGTCAGGAATATCTTGATGTTAAGCCAACAAAGATAAGTCATCCTTATAGCATCACTTATTTTTATCAGTACAGTAAATAAACAATATTAAAAATAGGTTCTTATCAGGTCAATACAGACTTGATAAGAACTTATTTACGTTAAACTTGCTTTCAGTACAGCTGATAACCGTAACTGATTTTAGTAATTACCTGCAATAATTAACTTTTTATTTGCTGTAACATACTTGCCATTGCTTAATTGATAACGCGTGGTCAAATTATGTTTAACCAACTTCTTAACTGTTAAACGAACACCCTTCTTATAGTGTTTAGCTTTACCAGTTAAGTTAGCTGATTTATAAGTGTTGATGCCCTTTTTGGCAATCACAGTAATCTTCTTGGACTTTGGAACACTAGCATAATATACCGGTACGACATATTTCCGACTGGCAGTAATATAGCCCTTCTTGCCGGCAGTCTTGCGACCATGGTTCACATCACGAACCTTGTATCTCAAAGTGCTATTGCTAGTGCGTTTATATCCGGTAACAACAAACATAAAAAACATATTACCCAAAATAGACATTCCATATGAGATCAGTTTGAGTAATATGCTTTTTATTTATTTTATAAATTATCTTGACATTTAAAACGTACGTTCGTATCATAGAGATGAGCAAACAAACATTCGGTTGGTAACTTTTATTATTAATATTTTGACGGTCTTAAAGCATTTTAAGATCTAGCGTTTTGCACATTAAATATCGGTTTACGTTCACACTAAAATAATCAAAGCATTGGGGGAAGTGATGATGATGTTCATAGATAAAGAGCCACACGGTGTCTTCTTTTTAATCGATAATAAGTCATTTTACGCCAGTTGTGAGGCGGTCCAACGTGGCTTCAACCCACTCAAAATACCATTGGTCGTTCTTAGCGAACAAGAAAATACGAACGGCGGCCTTATCTTGGCAACTTCTCCTGAAGCAAAACGATTATTCCATCTCAAAGCCAACGTTTCCCGGCAAAGAAATCTACCTCAAGACCCTCGGCTATGTGTGGTGCCACCACGTATGAATCTTTATATTAAACGCAATTTACAGATTAATCAGATTTTCACTGAATTTGCTTCCGAACAGGACGTTTGGCCTTATTCAATTGACGAAAGCATTGTTGATATGACTCATTCATGGAAATTATTTGGTAACACTCCTCGTGAGGTTGCCCGCGTCATTCAAAAAACCGTTCGCAAAAGATTGGGGCTCTACACCACTGTTGGGATTGGTGATAATCCGGTTCAGGCCAAAATTGCCCTCGATGTTTACGCTAAGCATACCTCTGAACTTATTGGCGAAATTCATTACGAAACCGTTCCGAAAACAATTTGGCCGATTGATAACCTAACCGATGTTTGGGGAATTGGCAATAGAACAGCCAAGCACCTCAATCGACTCGGCATTCACAACATGTACGAACTTGCCCACACAAACCCTTATTTATTAAAACAAGAAATGGGTGTTATTGGTGAACAACTATTTGCGACGGCATGGGGCGTTGATCGTTCCAAAGTCAGCCATAAGCCGGTTACTAAATCCGCCAGCTTGGGTAACTCCCAAGTACTGCCTCGCGACTACCTCGGTCAGCAGGAAATTGAAACGGTCATTAAAGAAATCGGTGAACAGGTTGCTGCGCGTTTGCGTCATCATCATAAACTCGCAAGCTGTCTATCACTCAGCATCGGCTTCTCATATGCGGCAATTGCAGAAGACGGTCGTGGCGGCTTTCATCATGCATTGAGGCTGCCACCATGCAATAACAATCGTGAAATCGTTAAGCAGTTAATTTTCATGTTTCGCCAAGATTGGAACGGTCAAGCAGTCCGTAATATTGCTGTCTACACGAGTCGATTAACCCCTGATACGCACCAACAGTTGGATTTGTTTATGAATCCCAACCGACAAATAAAGAATGAAAAGCTGGGCTATGTCATTGATGAAATCCATCAAAAGTTTGGCTTCACCAAATTAGTCTACGCCACCAGCTTAACCACGGGCGGAACAGCAATTGAACGTTCAAAGATGGTTGGCGGACACAATGGAGGAAATTCTTATGAATAATGATTTGGATATTATCTATAGCCGAATGGAAAAATTATTTAAAAGAATAAGTCGTACCCGTTACTGGATACTGGTTAACAACGATCCATACGACCAAAGTTACAATTTCTTTTTTAACAGTCAGCGACAAGGGGAACGTTTGAAATCAGTACCGCTACATAAGCTTATTAACTATGACCTTTCCTATTTGGAACAAGTGATTAAAGGGCTAAGGAGTAAAACCAAACCTGACAATCGAGTTTACCGGTTTTGCAGGTATGAAGTGGCCTTCTACCCAAAAAGTCATTCAATGGAGGCGTGAGCAACTTGAATAATGATCATTTTGACATGGACGTTGTTAACAATTTTTTTGAACATGATTACCATGATCGAGGCATGGTGAAATGGCAAGGTTTCTATTTATCAGATCACACTGCGGCGTTAAATAAACAAGAAGCCAAAGATCAAAAAGTTTATCATCCCAAATCCCAACAATCTCTCGAAACCATCACAGCCATCTTAGCTGAAACTTATCAACGACACCGTGCGGTTAGCCTTCAACTAAATGAGTTGGACGCAAACGGTAATCAGCTCCCCGATATTCAAACGCATGTATACGGTTATCATAGCGACAAGATTATCATCGATGATGAAAAGGCTGTTTCTATTGATGATATTCGGCATGTTGAACGTATACAGACATACCTACGTTAAACTCATTATTTAACTTAGCTACCATTTTTAAAAGATGCAGCTAGGACAATAACTCTCTTGTCCTAGCTGCATCTCTTTAGATACCATATTTTCTCACTTTATCAGAATATAACTGATAAAATTAAAACCAAGTAACTATTTTTGAATCACAAACTTCTTATTTGCAGTAATATATTGACCATTGCTCAAAACATAACGAGTTGAATACTTGTACTTAACAACTTTCTTAACTTTTAGCAAGGAACCTTTCTTATATTTTCTTACCTTACTCGTCAAAGAAGCCCTTTTATATGATTTAACACCATTACGATTAATGATCATAATCTTTTTACTCTTTGGAACTGTTTGATAATAGGCAGGCACAACATACTTGGTACTGCTCGTGATGTAACCTTTAGTTCCTTTAACATACTTTCGAGTATATGGATTATATTGTTGAACACGATACCTCAACTTACCA
>NZ_GG669992.1:886166-887257 GCF_000159315.1 Lentilactobacillus hilgardii DSM 20176 = ATCC 8290 | reverse complement strand
TAGTGATTGTAGTTGTATCAGCGGGATCCGCCTTAAACGTTGAAGCTGAAACAGGTGTACCTGTATTTATAGTAGCATCAGAAGCGCCCACGTTTTTATCAAATACGCCAACACTAAACTCAGAACCTGTAGAAGTACCATGATCTGTCCCGTAATAATAATTATACAGGGCATTAGTAATCAATCCCTCTCTTTGCGTTGCTGAGCTACCTGCATTTGCCAAATTTGTTACTTTTACAGGAATCTTAATATGAGTGGTTCCCGGTTGTAACATAACTTGGCTAAACATAATGCCCGTTACTTTATTTTGATCTGCAATCGAATATTGAGCTGAGACTGGTTTGTAATCAACACTAGTCGCACCAACAGTTGCCTCTGTGACCGTCACTCCAGAATTGTTCGGAAGGGTATCCCACTGTGGGTCACCACCGAGAGCTTTAGCTGATAGCAACTGGTCATTACTTGTACTTTTACCAATCGTTAATACTGGACCATCTGTAGAATTACCAGCAAACTTTATTGCATAAGAAATCTTTATCGGTTGTTCTGTTGGATTAGTCAAATCGGCATTAATTAAAAGGTCTTTAGTGTTTTTTGAAATATCAACTGCTGCCCTATCTTTCTTTTCTGGATCTACCGACAGTTGATTAACTAACCCATAAAGACTTTTTTCTTTGCCATCAGGAGTTGATAGATAAAAGTACTGTGAAATTCTTGGTACTTTAGAATCGGACTCCCATGGCGTAGAAATTGGAGTTGTTCCTCCCCGTCTGCTTGTAATACTACTATTAACTACATCAGCCTTGGCAACAATTCCAGTATTTAACTGGTTTCCAATAAAATGACTGTTTTGTACACCAATGGCGACAGCTAAACCAAGCGAAGTCAGTAACGTCACCAACACGATTCGTGATTTCTTCATAAGTATCCCCCTAGTAATTTAAAAAATTGTAATTTTATTACATGCCACCTTTATAAAAATCACCATGTAATAAATGAATATGCCTTAATTATAACTTTAAAGTACTTATATATCAACCCGGTGTTCGTTTTGCTTATTTTAGATTCTTCCGTCTACTTAATTTAATTCT
>NZ_GG669992.1:870136-884837 GCF_000159315.1 Lentilactobacillus hilgardii DSM 20176 = ATCC 8290 | reverse complement strand
CTAAATCCTAGATTATACAAAAAATATTCAGCATAATTTAAATATACTGAATACTTTCAATCTATTTTGAGTAAAGTTACTTTTGAATTACAACCCTTTCGGTATCTATAATTCAGTTGTCATTAATTACTTGCTAACAAGATGTCTATCAAATCCTTTACCGATAAAACCGATCCAGCCTAATTGACGGAATCTTTTTAGCTCGCAGATAAAACCATGCCCCAGAAAAAAGAATCAGATCCAATATAAGATTTGAAACTATAAATGTAGCATTCACAGTAGTTGTTGACAGGACACTTCCGACAGCGACGGAACCAACAAAGTCCCAAATACCATGGAAGAGAATCGACATAATCAATGATCCGGACCTGATATAACCCCCCCCATGATTAACGCCAATGTGAATGACTGAATCACTTGAAACAGTGTATTAATGACTGGTTGAGAAAAGGCATTTGTTGAATGATCCACCCCAAAGATCAAACTGGTAATCAATAAAGAGTACTAAATTTGACGTGCTTTGGAAGTCTGCTTGCTAAACAGCCTCATCAAGGTTCCCAGAATCAAGCCGCGGTAAAAGAATTCTTCGAAGATACCCACACCGAGACCAACGGTCATACCCAAGGGAACATCCAGATGTGTATTTGTAACAATCCGTTGAATGGCAGCAGCAATCACAATGCCTGTCACTAATATAAAAAAAGAGTCCTTCACCTTCGTGAAGAACTCTTTTCGCGTAATATCTAAATTATTATTTTATAAATGATCATTCGAGAGACGATCATCAAATACATTGTAACAGCCTATTAAAGCAATTAACAACTATTGTATCGCCCCACTGGGCAGTGATTAATCGTCTACCGTTGGTATGTTATCCAAAAGTGTCTTCATTTCATCCCTCATTTGATCCTTCATCGATGATGTGAAGCCTTTTTTCTTACGATACATGCTCTTAGCCGAATCAAAGGTTTCCTGCCAAGATTTCAGCAGTTCTCTTTCATCAACTTTTTCCTGTTTTTCTTCTAAAATAAATTTAATCTGTTCTTTTAAATACGCCAGTACAGCCGGTTTATAAACGACAACTTTACCGTGGAATGTCACACAATAATCGTTTTCGTAGACTTCCCAATATAACTGTTGATCACGGGGGGGAATATTGACGACCGTTAGCTTGGGGAGAACCTGATTCATCCCTAACCCAGACCATCCTAATTGGCTCCCATACGCAACAACCTGTCGTTTAATAAAGTACTGATCGGTTTTTGAAAGCCGAGCCCTTTTTCTCAGTCGATTCATTCGTTCTTGATTTTCAACATCTGCTTTAATATGATCAAAAAGTGATGGTAACATTTCCTGGTGAAGCCCCTCGAGTAATTGTTGCTTAAATGACGGATCGTGTTGTGCCATCCGTGCCACTATACTCACAAAGGTAAAGTGATCCGCCGGCATATCCGCCGAATCAATTGAATTGCTTAAGCGGCTTGCCGCGTCTAGAACTGCTTGTCTGTCTTGGGTCATGTATTATTCCCCATTAATTTCTATTACTTTACTATTTTGTCTATGATTACATCATAGGAAACAACGGCTAATGGTTCAACCATTTAAAGGGAAACGTATTAATTATGCCATGAAATTGTAATTTAGATGTCTTTTTTGTAAAATTTTGTTAAAGAGATTAATTAACAGATGCCTTTTGAATCCAACAAAAAGCGCGCCCCCCTTTAAAGGAACGCTTCTCGTTTAAGGATTGACTACCTGATTGCTTTATCCAAATCCTTAATAATCGTCTTTTTATCGGCCATATAAATATCCCGTTGCGAACGTGCAATTCGCAGTAATAGTTTTTGCCGATTCTGGTCCGTCGTTTGATCAGCCAACTGACGCAACTCACCATCAATAACGTGGGCATCCGTAATTGTGCCACAAACATCTTGAACCCTCTTGGCTTTTCGCAAAATCCGACCTTCTTTTTCAGGAATGAATTCCGAAAAATAAGTTGCCGAATACCGTAATGTCTTGGCCCTTTTACGAACATGGTGAACATGAAGGTAATCATGGAAATCAAGTTGATGGTACTGCTTCATTAATTTGTGATCCCGACGTTTGAATTCCTGAGCAATTGATTTGTCCCAATCCGTCTCATGTTTGAAATTCAACGTATCCAACTGCGCTTTTACCTGCATTAAATAGGTCGCCAAAGCTTCCTGTGTCGTATCCGTCAAAGTCGTTTGCATTTCTTCGTTTCGTTGATGATAAAGCCCTTCAAAAAGTCCCTGATAGTCCGTTTTTTCCTCCGGATGGGCATACGCAAACTTCCCAACTTGAATCATTAGGACGTCAAGGTCTCTCAAAGGTCCAAAGATTTTGGCAGATTGACTAAGATCCCCATTAAGTGAGTCATAAACAACCTGTGGAATTTGTCGCTTCAAAAATTTGATTAGTCCACGCAATGTTCGAATCGAAACCCGTAAGTCATGAGCTCGCTGCACATCATAAGGATTATTCCGGTAACGAAGCCATTCAATTTGAATGGTCTTATATTGTTGATTCAGAATTGTTTTGATTGATGTCATGATTTTGGCCTCCCTTGATGCAAAGTCAAGATAAAGAATTAGGTACAAAAACACCACAGTTTAAAATCCAAAAACATTATTCGCTTAAATCCATTGTAAACCGAAATGATGATTTGTACCCGTTCAAGAATGTACTCTTTTATATAAGTCACTTGATCGCAGTCAAGCTCCCAATTCTTTCTCTATCAATGTGTTTTTCTAGAACAATAATAACCACCCAAAACTAATTGTAAACACAAAGATAAAGCATCGTTTTTGCAGTCTAAAACCTCACTGACAACATCAATGTCTTTTTAAATGTTATCCCTAATCCAACTAATTCTTCAGTGAATCGAAAATAAACCATAATAACCAAAACAAAAACTACTATCGAATGTGCGATAGTAGTTTAGTAGAGCGGCAACACTTCTAAAAGCTTAAAAGATAACCGAAGAACTGGTCGAAGCTTAACGACATTTCTTTTTTATTGATCGTATTAAGGCCATCAAAGCACGGATTAAATCCCCAACTGACTGATTGTACTTGGCAATTACCCTGATTAACGCAACTAGACAAAAAGCACTAAATATGGATCATTACTTTCAGACCAAATTAACCAATTTATACAAAATTTGTGGCAACTGTGTGAGTGTGTGATATCACTTCCAGCATTGAGAAGACTATAATTAAGACATCGTACAGAAAAAAATATCTAATCGGGAGGGAGAATATGAATAAAGGACGAGTTGAGGCATTCACAGACGCAGTGGTAGCGATTATACTCACGATTATGGTTCTTGAATTTAAAACACCGGAGTCTGCCCAGTGGGAAGAAATCATCAAGCAATTGCCCTACTTTTTTGCTTATATTGTTAGTTTTCTATTTGTCGGTGTAGCTTGGTACAATCATCACTACATGTTTACATTAGCTATTCGAATATCTAAAAAAGTGTACTGGGTAAACAACCTGTGGCTTTTTAGCATGTCTTTATTACCGGTTGCGACCGGTTGGGTAGGAAAGTTTCCGCAATATTCCGGACCGGAATACCTATATTTATTTGTCTTTATTTTTTGGAGTTTGTCTTATCTTTGGCTTTCAAATTCGATTAGGAAGACACCGGAGCATGTTAATACGACGGTTAGTAAAAAGATTGAAAGCATGTTTCCTTTTAGATTCTTATCCTCATTCTTTTTTCCGCTTTCTATTGTCATCACCGTCATTGGCATTTATTTTTTACCAGTGCTTGGCATTACAATCACTTTTATCGGGCTAATCATACTAAGCTTCTTAACCCCATCAGACAGTGATAAACTAGCCAAATAGTTTTTTAAAGGGCAAGCCTTCAAGACATACCTATCAAAAGTTATGATTTCATCTGATTTTACAGCAAAATATCCCATCAGCTTAATTGTTGATGGGATATTTTGCTTTCTATATAGCAGCGTACCCCTCCATGCTTTTATGAGCGGCAATACCTTCAAAACGTTGTCATTTACCACGTTTGGCAATATCATGACCATGCGATTAATCATAGCCGCAATCTCTTTTGACCATCATCATCTTTCAGCCGAAATAAAAAGAAAGCCGTTTTTCTTTTTATTTCTTTGTTTCTGTTCTTAGCATAAAGTTTGCCAACTGAAAGCTTTTCTATATTAAAATGATAGAGATAAACATGCCGGCGAAGTTAAAGCGATATTTGGCTTTTATCATTTTCATCAATAAAAGCAAGACATTGTATTTATTTTCAAAAAGTATTGACTATGATAAAACTATGACTATTACTAATTAAAGAATCCATCAAAATACAAATCGGGTGATTACTATTAAAATTATTATCAAAAAACTTTCACAGAAGGAAACAACCGAAGACCTCGCCATATTTAAAGTCCACAACATTTCAGGAACCGTTCAGCAGGCAATCGATATTTTAAAGAGTGGCAACAAACATCTTTTAGCCAAATTAGAAGATCATTCACGGGAAGAACAAATCAGTTATCAAGACATCGTTTATGCAGAATATCTGGAACGACAAATGATCCTATATACCAATTCCAAGATATATTACATTAGGCAATCATTAAACCAATTCAATCAGGATTCTCCTGACTATCTCTTACAGATTTCTAAAAATATACTGGTTAATTTATATGCAATTAAGGCGTTTGAAGCAAGGCTAAACGGGACCTTGGTCGTTCAATTAACAACTGATGAAAAGCAAATTGTCAGTCGCCACTTCGTTCCAATCTTAAGAAAAAGGATTCATGAATTAGCGCAAAATACCTAATGTGTATCTTTAATCACCAAATGTGTCATATTTCGTTTACGCTTAAAGAAAATCAAGGCATACTACACACATAGTTATTTAAAGGCTATGCGGTAATCGGGTTAGGAGGAAAAACAATCATTAAACGCATACTTTCAGGTTTGGAAATTGGCTCATTTATTTTTCTATTAATTTCTCTTTTTTCAAAAGAAACTTTTATCAATACAGAAACGATTCTCTTTGTCCTATCGCTCTCTGGCGTTGTTGGCGCGGTCACCGTCGTTTTTGATCTTGACACGCTTAACTTTTTAACAGCCCTGCTTATTCACTTTTGCGTCATTGTCGCCTATATAACGCTATTTAATGTCATATTTCAGTTGGATTTTTCAATTCCAACACTATTATTAAGCACTTTTGTCATTTATATTATTTCATATTTTGTGGTCTATGTTCATTTACTAATCATGACTACAAATTTAAATAAACTTATAAAGAAATCAGGTAAAGTTCGATGACAATCATCAGAATACTAGCAATCTCAACACCATTCGCATACTTAATTCATTGTTTGGAAGAATTTGGAATTCCTGGAGGATTCATCTCTTGGTACCACGCTTATCGCCCAGCGCTAAACAAGCAAACACCCTTTTATTATCTAATGGTAAATATAATTGCCTTTATCATTGTATCCATCAGTGCGTTAACATCACTCTTTTCAAGTGATTATACAGCCATAGTAGTTGCCTCAAGCTTTCTAGCCAGCAACGCCATTTTTACTCATATTGTTGGAACATTTAAAACCCACACTTACTCTCCGGGGATCGTTACCGGAATCATATTATATATTCCAATCTGCCTTACTTTATATATCATGACGTATACACAAAACCTGCTACCACTTCACACCCTCATCATCATTTTATTTATATCAATGCTTTATGAGCTTTGGAATTTTTATAAATATATGAAGAAAACTAAATCAAGCCAAATAAATAATCGTCTGGTTTAAGGAAATTATTGCTATAGTAATTCATCATTTCTGTTATAGAACAGAAAAAACGTTTCTTATCGAGAAACCAAATCATTATAGTCGTATAAAAGTGTGGATATTTTCCTAACCACACGGGTTCGGCAGAACATTAACATTTTATATACAAGATAAGCGCTCTATGGCAATCCGCAGAGCGCTTTTTGATTTAAATATATAACCTCACTTATTACGAAGCATTGATGAAGCTTCCCAAGTTCTTTTGGGTGATAGAACTAAAGATGCATGTTAAAATAAATTTGTGGCTATTGCCCCTCTATAGCCACGATCCTTGGTATGCAACTTGCATGCACTTATATTATTTGAACTCTCTACGTCTATGGCGTGGAGAGTTTTTGTGTTATCCGAAAATTTCAATATACATTAATTAATAGTCAGCACGTGTTCTATCAATCGCATTAAACCATAAAAATCCCCTATGTTTTCACATACGGATCGAAGTCGCTCGAGGTATTTTACAAGTTTAATTGTAGGGACAATTAGAACTTATACTCATGCTAACATAGCTGTTTTTTCATTGATGGGTTCTTTATCAAATGTGACAAGAATTTATCTTATATAATCATATTGCTTAATTAGTTCAAAAAAGGTGACAAGCCTAATCCACGTGTCACTTTTTAAACCAATTCCTTCTTGACCTATAACAAATTTATCGCTATCACTACTTTCGCCAAATTGGAACATTGGGGCATTGTTTTGATCTCGAGGCAACACCAAAAATTCTCTAATATAAATATCCTTATTGCTGTTATTTGTTATCGGCAGATTTTATGTAGGCGACGCTCACAACTTTTCCACAGTCGTCGACATTTTTCTAACCAACTAAAGGAGCGTTCAGGTCGCCAAAATACCTGTATTATTCCCATTAGCTTTAAAGATTAACGATATATTTTTGCCAATTCATCAAAAACAATTGGTAATTCCGTTATTTCGTCTCGATCAATGAAATGTTTTCCATTCGGCATCAAGATGAATTTACATTTTAGATGACGTGCTAAAGTTTCAGCATAATAAAATGGAACAATATCATCATCGATAGCAGAAATGACAACCGCATCCTTAACTTTTTTTAATACTTCCCGATAATTAATGGCTGTACTAGTAAAACTAGCTAACTCAGGTAATGTGCTGGTAGTTTCATCGAATCCTGACACTAATATTAAGTGAGCACCTTGGATATTATGTTTCTCCAGAAAACGAAGAGCTTGAACACATCCTAAGCTATGGCCAATGATGGTCACTTCTCCGTCACCTTTAATATTTTCTGAACACTTCTTTTCCCATCTTGCAGGGTCAGGATTATCAGAATTAGGCATAGATAATACATGAATCTTTACGTCAAGATTTTGACCAGCCTTTTTCTTTAACCAAGGGAACCAATTGGCATTGGGATTAGCCGTGTATCCGTGAATTAAATAAACTTGTTTGTTATCCAATATAATATACCTCACTTATAAAAGAATGCTGTTTTATGGGTAGCTTAGAACTTATTTTTAATTTTTAATAACGTTACCATAGCATGTAGAATATCGGTGGAAGCTAAAGTCATCATTATCCGACCATTTTATAGGTGGCAGTCACAGTTGCGTCACAAGCTTCAGCATTTGTTCAGTCAGCTAAAGTTACGTCCAATTCCCTAATATGCTGTTGTATGCAACATTATAAGATCGATCATTTCGTTTAGCAATGATCATTTTAACAACGATTGTGATTTAAACTGTTGTAATTCACAAAAATAACGGCTTTGTTCCAAAAAACGGAATGAAGCCGTTATTTTTGATAACTATCTAGTTGATTTTAAATTATTTCAATACTCTACTTAACAAGTATCGGTACGGCCGACGTCTCCAAACACGATGATGTGGTTGCGTTAGTCAATTTGGCAAAAAGAAAATTCGGTAAGATCGACGTCCTTTACAACAATGCCGGCATTATGCCAACCGCAACTTTAGCTGAAGATCACAGAAATGAATGGCAGAATATGCTAAATATAAACGTTATGGGTGTTTTAAACGGCATTCCCGCTGTTCTACCAATCATGCACGAACAAGGTTACGGCCACATTCTTGCAACAGATTCGGTCGCTGGTCACATTGCTTATGCGGGATCGGCTGTTTACTGCGGAACCAAGTTTGCTGTCAGAGCCATTATGGAAGGCTTACGGCAGGAAGAATTAAAGCACAAAATTCGGTCAACAATTGTTTCTCCGGGAGCTGTCAATACTGAACTTTATAAGTCTATCAGTGATCCAAAAAGTGCAAAAGATTTAGTCGCTGCTTGGCAACAAACGCCCGACAGTGCCCTCACTCCGGAAGACCTCGCTGAAGCTGTTGTTTATGCGATTGGCACACCCAATCTGGTTTCAATCAGTGAAATCTTAATTCGCCCTGCCGGCCAAGAAATGTAGGGAATGAGTATCTTGATACAGAAAAAAAGAAAAATCAATTTTAACTGCGGCACTATCCGGCAAACGCTTGATCTTCGAAGATACCGACTTTAAGGAGATTGACAAGATTGTCGCTGCCAACACTGAACGACTCAGGAAGTTCAACTATGAAGCAACTTCTGAAGAAGCCCGGCGAGAGTTATTAACACAAATTACTTTACAACCGATTAATGAAGATACGGTTGTCAGACCACCATTTAATACGGATTTCGGTCGTCATATTTTTCTCGGTGCCGGGGTCTTTGTTAATAGCGATTGTGTCTTTGTTGATCTCGGGGGCATCTATCTTGACGATGGCGCTTTGATCGGGCCGAAAGTAAGTTTGCTGTCTGTGAATCACGTTAAGGACTCGAATCATCGCCGTGATTTGATCCCCAAAGCAGTTCACATTAAGCGACATGCCTGGGTTGGCGCAGGGGCAATTGTCTTACCCGGCGTGACGGTTGGCGAAAACGCGATTGTCGGTGCAGGTTCAGTCGTCACTAAAGATGTCGCCGCAAATACAGTTGTGGTTGGGAATCCTGCAAAGCCTGTTCACCGAATTTCTGATGAAACTTAAATCGGAAGAACATCAATTCTTAGTGCGTAAACCTTGCAAACTGTTTACGTGAAAGCGTGCATTGCCAAGTGTTGAAGACTAAATCCATTAATACAAGATAAGCATCATATGCTCAACAAAAATCCCATCAACCATTAAGTTGATGGGATTTTTAGTCTCTATTGATAAGCACGAACATATTTTGCATTGGCGGTGATGTAACCACCAGCTACCCGGTAACGTAAAATGCCGTGCTTTCTAACATCATTTTTGTGCGAATAATCATATCCATATACTTTTAACGTGCGATTCTTGGCAATCGACTGATTCTTCTTTGTTAAATTAACGTTACTATAACGATTAATCGACTGTTTAGTCTTAATCGATTTCACTTGTTTGTGGCGACCCATGTTCACAAGTTTACGGTTAGCAGTGATGTACTGGCCATTTGTCAATACATAACGAGTGGTCAAATTGTGTTTAACAATTCCTTTAACTCGCAAGACAGTTCCTTGACGATAGTTCTTAACTTTGCCCGTCAAATTGGCTTTGCGATAGGCATTGACACCTCGGGGATTGATCACCGTAACCATTGAGTGCTTGGTTGCGTAATAAACGGGGCGGATATATTTCTGACTGGCAGTAATATATCCCTTCTGACCATCAGTTTTAGACGTGTGATTAACATCTCGAACCTGATATCTTAAAGCACCATTGGCAGCTCGCTTATAGCCGGTGACCACAAACATTGGTCGATTGATTCGCGGCTTCTTAGCATACCAGGAACGTCGATTATTTTTGGTGAAATCAGTTGTCTTGTAGAGACCGATCTTTTTGATCGAATAGACTACTGTTCCTTTGGCGGCAGCAGAACTAGGTACGTTAACCACATCGTTATCAGATGATGTGGTTGGAATTGATGAATTGATACTCGTATTCGAACTGTTTGAAGAAACATCTGAACTAATCGACGAATTCGGAGATACTGTTGGGGATGACGAGTCTGTGGCTGTTGGTGGTGTATTTGGTGTTCCCGGCGTACTTGGCGTTGCGTTCTTATTATAGACGTACTGGACAACAATAGCCTTGTCTCCATAAGTGCCTTTAGCGTTTGTTGGTATTTTCCCGTCCCATGTATAGCCACTAATATCTGGACGGAAATTGGCACCTGTCGTATCATATTCCCGACCTTGAAAGCCAGTAGTCGTTTTCGCCTTAACTCCTGGAATTACTTTGCCAGTCGCGGCGTCAATATATCCTACAGTTATAGTTTGTTTAGTAGCCGGCTTTGAATCCTGCTGCCAAACGTAGGTCTCCGTTTCAGCGGGTCGATTGGTTAGGTAAACATCGTACACAGTTTTGCCTTGGGGATTGTCAACTTCCCCTCCATTATCTGCATCAACTGCTAACCAACCTGGTCCTGTAGCATAACGTACTGGATTGCTGTCAGGAATTGCTGAAGCTGACGAATGTCCTGGTAATGCGCTTCCATCCAAGCCCTTATTGAATGCTTTAGAGCCCAATTTTAAAGTCGATAAATTACTATCATTGTTAAACATACCTTCCACATTGATCACGTTAACTGTATCAAAGCTTGATAAGTCTAGGTGGGTTAGACCAGTAGCTTGATTATACATCCAAGACATATCTGTCACTTTGGATGTATCAAAATTCGATAAGTCTAAGCTGGTCAATCCCTCCGACCAACTAAACATACCTGACATATTAATCGCACTGGATGTATCAAATTTTGAAACGTCTAGGCTGGTTAATCCAGCAGCACCAGTAAACATGTACGACATATCGGTAACACTTGATGTATCAAGTGTTGAGACATCTAGGCTGGTTAATCCAGGGGCACTAAACATGTACGACATATTGGTTACTTTAGCTGTATCAAATTTCGAAATATCTAAGCCGGTTAAACTTTGAAAACCGGAAAACATGTACGACATATCGGTCACCATAGACGTATCAAAGCTTGATAAATCTAAGCTGGTTAAGCTAAAATCACGCATAAACATAGTAGACATATCAGTAGCCTTGGAGGTATCAATTTTATCCATTCCATCAATTGACTTTAAATTTTCCATCCAAGAAAAAAGGCTTGCGGGCGCAGATCCTTCCAATTTTAATGGTCCTGTTATTCGTATGTTTGTAATTGTCTCATCACCCTTCCAAGGATATTTATGAGTCGAGGTGAGCTTTCCGCCACTTAACGTTAACGTGCCATCATCAATACTATATACGACATTTTCAATTTGACCGTTGATAGTCTCAACTGCTACTTGCTGTGAATTTGCCTGCTCACTAGTCGTATCAAGTGCTGTCTGTTTAATAGTCGTTGGATTATCGATCTGTGAGTTGGTCTTAGCTACTTGTGCAATTGGGTTATCAGTGTCAGCAAGCGCACTGGTTGGACATAGAAAGTTACCGGCACCGATAAATAAAGCGCTTACAAAAATGTACAAGTAGTTTTGATTCTTATTCATTATTAACCCCTCCACTAATTGGGCAAAGAAATTAGCAAATCGTTCGAGTCCCTCATTATTCCAATTAAATGTTAACATGGTCTTTATATTTTTTTGAAATTATAAAACTGGTTATCTAAATTCATAGCCTTTTCTTAATCTACTTCGTTTTGTATTCAAATATCAGTGAATAGTGCATGCCCCCTATTCACTCGGTCATGTTCTTTTCGGGCTTTAAAAAAACACGTTTTGTATATATATCAGTACAAAAAGTCTCCATGCTTTCACACAGGGACGATTAAGGGCAAAAAGGTCTCACCAATTTCCCGGTGAGACCTTTCATATCCCAAAAGATTTTCTACAATTCGCCAAACCACAAACTAATTTTTAAACTTATCGATCTTGTCCCCCCCAACCGATTTTAACAAGTTTAACTTTGGTATTTTTGCCCCAACTATTATCTTTCCAATTATTAAAGGCCAGATATTTATTAGTTTGTTTTCTAGTAATCAGATAATCAGGGACTTGACCACTGACATCTATTCCCTTGTGATTATGACCCTTATACTCAAAAATGACGGGTGTATATTGTTCATTAAGCTGCCAAGACAGCTTTTTGTGATTATCAAATGGGTCCGATACCATTGCGCCATCATAATAGCCTTTCGCTTCATATTTACGACCATCAATCCCCAAAGTCCAAGACATCTCAACGGCACGCCGACTAATCATATATTTATTTATTTTTCCTCTGTGATAGTGCAGCCCATTAAAATGATGCGCACCTCCGGGATACTTCTTATGGCCAAAATACCAAGTGCCTCTCAATGCCCTTGGTACCGTATAGCCTAAAAGATTAGGGTGGTAAAATGCTGGCGAAACAGTTGCACTCGCTTTATTTGAAATAGCGGATCCAAGACCAAAACTAAGAAAAAATATGCCAACCACTAAAAGTGATCCTTTCTTCAACTTCAATCGCTTCCTTGTTTAAGATAATAATTTTTAGTATTTCATGTCTCTTCATTGAGCCTATCAAACAGCCAACTTTTAAACCGAAATTCATTGTAAAGATAGCTTTAGTTCACCCGATGAAATAAGTCTTGAGATGACGTTGCCGGATACTTATGGCCATCTAGATGAATATAAATTGTATGTCGTGATGTTCGTCTGATTGTTAGATGGTGAATTTTTTGGTAGCCGTCGATAAATTCTTTAGCCTTAATTGAATAGATGTATTTGTGAACCTGATGCCACCTTAACTGTTTAAACTTATCCGGCATACTACCGAAAGAATTAAAAATGATTGTGTGCTGTCCAAAACTTGCTTTGGACTTGTCTTTCCCTATCGGAGTCGAGATCGTCCGTGTCTGCCAGTGCCCACGCAAAAACGTCGGCGTGCCAAAATGCCACGTTGAAGCATTTACATTTAAACTTTGATAGCCTACGCCAAAAATGATAGAAACAACTGACAGTCCCAATATTTTAGTTAATTTCATATAGCTCTCCGTTTCTTTTGCCCTTAACGGTAGTAATGCCAAACTCTTTTATTTTGATTTGTTTTAACCGAGATAGAATTGTGTCCTCGCCATTTAATCCAACAATGTGCCTTGAATCCGCCTATCCCCATCCCTTTAAACTTATATAAGTGATTTCCGAGATATCTGTATTTGGGATACCAGATAGTTGGAGCCGCCGCGTCAGCAGAACTACCAATCGCATGTATCATATCATTCAGCATATGTTTACTGACCGTTAATGTGTCGTAGCATGGAAATCCGCCATAGTGAAAGATACCCGTGCGCCAGTGCCCTCTCAATGCACTCGGTGTTCCCTTATGCCAAGTAGCAGCGCTTACCTGCTGTGGATTTGAAAACACACCAATTCCAATAAAAGATGCAACTACTAACCCGGTAGCCAACTTCTTTATTTCCATAAAATACCCTCCAAGCAATTATTAATTACTATTTAAATATACTATGATAATACATACATGGATGATGCTTTTTGTAAAAAAGTTAATATCCATTCTTATTTGCGCTATAGTCAGTATAGATATGCAAATGAAATTCAAAGAAGGAAAAACTATGAATACTAAAAAGAAAGGCAAGATAATAAGTAATGTTGCATGGTTCATCTCCTGTATTCTTATATTTGTAGTCTGGCTCATAACAAAAGATTTCAATGCTACTTTTTGGGCAATTACTGCTCTTATTTTTCTTTTTTATCTCTCTTCTTACCTGACCGTCGTTTAAACAATATTTTACTAAATTATATAAATAAGAATCACGAAAATAAGATTTGAAGGAAAACTTTTAACAAAGAAACCACTATCACCCGTGCTATAATTAACACGAGCAATAGTAGATCAATAGAGCGGCAACGTTACTACAGACCTAAAAAAGAACCGGGAGACTCGCCAAAGTTAATGGCGGTTCTTTTTTTCTGCCTGCGTAAACTCGACCAAAGCACGGATTATATCCGCAATTGACTGATTGCACTTGGCAATCGCCCTGATTAATGCAGCCTCGCCAAAAGCAGAACTGCCCAAGACATCAAAGAATAACACCTTTCCTAGAATATGATTGATACGTTTCATACGCATCGCTCCCTTCTTTGGAAGAATGTTCCCGCCCAACTAAGGCTACAATCAAATATCTTACCATTAATAAGCCACAAAAGCACTCTACCATTGAGATAGGGTGCTTTCTGTCTGCTTAATAAATATAGGTATGAAAAAACCCTTATGTTTTCACGTAAGGGTCCAAGTTGCTAGAGGTATTTTACAAATCTAATTCATGAGGGGAAATTAGAACTTAACCTCATGCTAACATAGTAGCTTTTGCTTTGAAAGGCACTTTATTAAATATTACAAAGTTTTACTGTATATATGTTAATTTGATTAATAAGTTCAAAAAAGTGACGAACCTTAGATTCGCCACTTTTTCAATAAAACTTATATTTTAATTTAGCCAACTAAAACTATTAATACTTACCGGCAATAATTAACTTCTTATTTGCTGTGACATAATGTCCGTTACTCAATTGATAACGAGTGGTCAAATTATGCTTAACCAACTTCTTAACAGTCAAACGAACACCTTTCTTGTAGTGTTTAGCTTTACCAGTTAAGTTAGCTGATTTATAAGTGTTAATACCCTTTTTAGCAATTACTGTGATCTTCTTTGACTTCGGAACACTAGCGTAATAAACCGGAACAACATATTTACGGCTGGCAGTAATATAACCTGTCTTACCAGCAGTCTTACGGCCATGATTTACATCACGAACCTTGTATCTCAAAGTGCCATTACTAGTTCGCTTGTAACCAGTAACAACAAACATTGGCCGGTTAATCCGTTTTTGCTTAGGGTACCAAGCAATT
>NZ_GG669992.1:866395-868875 GCF_000159315.1 Lentilactobacillus hilgardii DSM 20176 = ATCC 8290 | reverse complement strand
TTCGTTTACTCTTGGTGAAGCTGGTACTCTTATACAAAGCGATCTTCTTAGTAGCATAAACAGCTTCACCTTTAACAGCAATGTTAGGACCTACTGAAGTAGAAGGTTTCGTTGTCGTGGTTGGTGTAGAACTACTTGAACTAGTTGTTGACGAGGAGGAAGACGAATTAGTTGGTACATTAGTGGCTGGTGTAAGGGGTGTTGCTGGAACAGTAGTAGTACCAGTATTACCACCGGTTGAGCCACCACCAGTTCCGCCGCCATTGGTAACTGTTAATGTAAAGGTTGTGTCTCCATAACCATTGGCAGTTAGTGTAACGTTATAAGTTCCAGGAGTCTTAGAAGCAAATTCTTGCGTTACAGCCTCACCTTTATTATTAGTTACCTTAGCAACTGTTGCACTGGCAGGGTCAGCATTAAAAGTTGACGCCGTAATTGGTGTATTAGCCGATATAGTTGCATTCTTACCAGTGACATTACTTGCAAAGGTACCAACATTGAGATAACCACTGTCTGCACCACTTGTATTCCAACTAGCGTAGTACAGTGGATATACTGCACCATTTTTTAGCGTGTCGATATTTGAAATGTATACCGGAATTTTAAGCGTAAAGTTTGCACCGGCTTTCAGTGTACCCCAAATACCAACGGCATTAACTTTTTGTTGATCAGCAAGCGTACCATCTGGCTTAAAATTATATCCACCAGCTGCCCCAGTATTAAATGCTAAGCCTTCTGGTCCATATGATTCATTTCCAGCCCAGATATCAGTAGATGGAACTTCAAGCTGCGTTGGTGTCAACAAATAGTCTGTACTTGTTGCACTCTTACCAATTTTGAAAGCTGGCCCACCATCGGAAGCAGCATCTGCAAAAATTACGGCCTCATTCAAAAAGACATCTTGAGTACTCGTATTTTTTATTGGAATGTTGATCGTTAAATCTTTAACTCCCTTAGAAATATAAGTTGTAGCACGGCTCTCCGAATTACCCGTACCAGCATAAACAGTATCTGCACCATCTGCTGTAAGATACATTGCCTGTTGGATTTGCGGCAAAGTAGTTGGACTTTCAGGAGTGAGTGTTTGCGTCATATTACCAACGACATTTTTAACAGGACTTTGAACACCATCAGCCTTAGCTGTGATTTCAAAGCTTAGAGGCCCCCCCCGCAAAACTATTGCTTTGTACGCCAATGGCACCTGCTAACCCTAATGAGGTTAACAGTGTCACAAAAATGATTCTTGATTTCTTCATGAAAATACCCCCTTATAATATAATTTATTACCAATTTTATAGAAATTTTATTAAGTAATAAATTTTATAACACACCTTTATTATATACATGCGGTTTTTGTTCGTCAATTAACTGATTATTTCTTTTTTTACTTTATTAACTATTTTGTTATTTATTGGTCTCTGTGTAACCTTTTACTTGTGATATGTAATTATCATTCTCATAATTGGCTTGCCAAATAAAACAAGAATTTCATCTTCGAATATTTCGAAAACTTATTGTCTATTGCTATGCAGGACATTTTTAATAGCATTGCTCAGCTTTAGCAACAACCAAAATAAAAAAGCCGCCCTGCTATAACTTTGGCCAGTTACAGGGTAGCTTAAAACTGTCTTATTAACTTGTCCACCGCCTTTAAATCGGCTTGTTTAGAAGGTTCTGTTCAAGCAGAATCTTCTTTTTGTATCTTCATTATGTCATGACAACCGATGGCTATCTAGACAAAGGCCCAACACAGATAGTATCAGTATTTTGATAAAAGTCAGATTTCAACAATTCGTTAAAAGAAAAAAAGTAATCAGTAAATGGATCTAAACAATTAGAAGGCTCTTTTTCAAAGAACTTATTAGAATCCTGCATAAACTTTTTTATAGACTACGTCTTATTAAACATAAGCGAAAGCCACAAAGAATACTCGTAATTCTTTCACCTTCTATAATATTTACAACAATCCCTTACTATTCGTAACTAACATCGTTAATACATAAGCTAAAATAACTGCAATAAAGATAAGAAACATACTAAACAGAAAAGAAAAACCTGAAAATGAATAAAAACCATTTGAAAGAAAACTCGCTAAGTAGATCATGAACACACAATTAATAATAAACTGGATCCACCAAAAAAAAGCCTTTTCACGGTTCATTCCTCCTTCTAAAAGTAACTAGCGAGAAAATCGAAATAAATCTCCTTTTATTAAAAGTCTAAGTATATTTCTTAAATTGCAAGCTGTTTTTCTAAATTAACAAACCGTTAAAAAATTGTCAAGAAGCTATCGAAAACAGCTTCTCCATCTAAACGCGTTAGATTCAAAGGTTATCCGTTTTATTAATTTCTAAAATAAAACTACCAGATCGCTTTTTAAATATTCCCCGATTTAAAATTGAAGTGCAACACTTGATAACTAGACCAATTAGACTAGCTTAAAAGGCCATGAAGGCCTATTCTTATTATTAACGACAAAA
>NZ_GG669992.1:859592-865329 GCF_000159315.1 Lentilactobacillus hilgardii DSM 20176 = ATCC 8290 | reverse complement strand
CTTTTTAAATATTACCTAAATACCTTAATTTGAATAAAGTCAAAAATACCTTCCACAAAAATTGCGGATAAAATTTTGATTTCATTGTTTTTCAAATAAGTAATTTGGGAATAGCGAAAAATATTTATTCCTTTTTACCATTCCTAGCGGTATAACAATACTGAAAGGGTGGTATTCAATAAAAATAAAAAATATATTGGTGACAGCCATAGCAACACTAGCTTTCGTTCCAGCACTGGGGAACACAACACAAGCAGCAACTTGGTATCATGGAACGCCTAAAATATTTTGGGGTAAATGGAAATCTCCTTATCCACCTATGCATACAACATGGAAGATGAGCATTGGACGGACTTATGTTCATAACGGGCTTTCCGATCCAGACTTTTATAATCACGCCAAGTATAAATATTTAGGTCATCATGTTTATAAAGTATATGGTGAAAACCCTTTCTACCATTCTTACGGTGCCATTTATCTAAAGTGGTACAATCACAACAAAATCGGGACTAATTATCCTCACACTCCTGCTAAATACACAACAATTTATCACCGTTACTAAACTCTAAAGCTAAATTGGGGATTAAGTTACTCCTTTAACCTAACTTAGTCTCAATATGTGTTTATTTTTTACGTTCCAATAAAATTATGTTTTTATCCGTCCACAAAACAAAACGATCCCACCAACCATTAAGTTGATGAGATCATTTTTAGTTTCTATTTATAATCACGAACGTATTTTGTATTGGCAGTAATATAACCACCGGCTACTCGATAACGTAAAGTACCATGTTTGGTAACGTTATTCTTCTGAGAATAATCATATCCGTAAACCTTTAATGTTCGATTCTTGGCGATTACCTGATTCTTCTTGGTGAAGTTGGCGTTGCTATATCGATTCAATGTCCGTTTTGTTTTAACTGATTTAACTTGCTTATTACGTCCCATGTTAACCAATTTTCGGTTAGCGGTAATATAGTCACCATTGGTTAAAACATATCGAGTAGTGAGATTATGCGTCACAATCCGTTTAACATGTAGGACTGTTCCCTGTCGATAGTTTCTAGCTTTCTTGGTCAAGTTAGCCTTATGATATGCATTCACACCCCGTGGATTAATCACGGTAACGGTTGAATGCTTAGTAGCATAGTAAACGGGACGTACATACTTCTGACTAGCAGTAATGTAACCCGTCTTTCCATTGGTCTTAGATGTGTGATTAACGTCTCGAACTCGGTATCTCAGGGTCCCGTTAGCAGCTCGCTTATAGCCGGTAACGACAAACATTGGGCGATAAATTCTCGGTTTCTTAGTATACCAGGCACTTCGATTAGCAGCTGAAAACTTGGTTGACTTATACAAGCCAATCTTGTTAACCGAGTAAACGGCAGCCCCCTTTGCAGCTACATAACTCGGCAAGTTGGCATTGTCGCTTGAAGCAATTGACGATGAAGATGCTGCCGGCGTACTTGTACTGGTGCTGGAAGTTGGAGCTGACGAACTTGAACTGCTCGATGTTATCGGTGTACTTGGTGTATCCGGGACTGTTGGAGTAGTCGGAGTTGTAGGTGTAGAAGAATTCTTGTTATACCAAAAAACAACTGCCTGAGGATTTGTACTTAATTTTAAGCCTTGAATAGTATCACTATCACTAAACTTTGTAACATTTGTTTGGAGATAGTCAAATAAATTTGTGGACTTTTTATCATAGGCTAACGCAGCCATAATAAAAGCCAAGCTATAAGGGAGATTTGGGAATCCTCGGGTAGCAAGGCTTTGATCAACATAGTTACTCAACGATGATAGTGGATTTCCCCCAAAAGATTTATCAAATTCCTTAGATAAGCTAGCCAGAAATTGAGGGTCCTTAAAAAAGTCCCCCGGCAATTCCTGAACATTTTTTAAGAAAACCTCTTTAGATACGCTTGCAGACTGATACTCAATAGACTTTTTATTCCTTAAAGAATATCCCGAAATTTTTGGAGCAATTATAGCAGGTAAATTTTGCTGGTTAATTCCGTTTTCCCCTAAAGTAGCAGAAGGATAAATATCTTTCCCAGTTTCAGAATCTTTATAAAAGACTCTAACTACTTGCGGATTTTCAATGGTTAACAAATCAGAATTTAACTGATATAGTGTCATAGCATAACGGGGATTTGTGTGTAATTGTAACCTCACCTTTTATTTCAGTGTTGCCATTGGTACTAATCGAATCCGTAGAAATATAATTATTCAACGGGATGGAAAAAGCTGCACCATAACCACTTTCAAGAGGATAAGCAAATTGATCGGTTTTTGTTTCACTCAAGGGAATATTTATGTTATTTACCAATACACTTTTTAAGCTGGAATAATCCTCATATTGAATATTTTTTCCAATGACCATCCAAGTTAAGGTTTTATTTAGTGTTGCAGTTGCAACGGTATCTCCCTTAGTTTCCCAACCAGTGTCCAATGAGATTACATCTGTTGCCTCTGGCAAATTATGGTTGTCTATATTCGCTGACAACACTGGATTTAAAGTTGGATTCTTCTGCCAATTATTCCAATTCACCGGATTTGCAATACTATCGTTGCTGTGCAAATTCTGTTTCGCACTGTTAGTCTCCGTTGCTTGTACAGTCTGGCTGTTGGCGTCAGCACGCACATTGGGCGAACATAAAATATTACCAGCGCCAATAATTAAAACGCTTACAATAAAACATAAGCAGATTCGATAATGCTTACTCATTTTAATCCCTCCACTAATTGGGCAAAGAAATCAGCAAATTGTTCGGGTCACTCACTGTTCCAACTAAATATTAACATGGTACATAGATTTCTTAGAAATTATAGAGCTCTTTATTTAGATTCATAACATTTTCTTAAACAGCCAACATTGCCACAAGAATCAGCAGTTACATCATTAAACGATCTCCTAACCCATTAAGTTAATGAAATCGTTTTTATTTTCCAACTTGTTTCCGCTTTTCCCTCAATCCCTTTCAAAACACCATCCCAATGATCTAAAATTAACCATAGCAACCACATTCCAGAAAGGACCAAACAATTCCATGTCAAAAGTAATCACCTTTTACAGCGACAAACACAAAGTCGGAAAAACAACTTCTGCTTTCTTCATCAGCTATTTTTTAAACAAAATGGGCAAAAAAGTAACCGCAATTGATCTTGATAAGCAGGAAGCTTTAACAACCGCATTCAATTCTGTCGAGAATTATCAATCGAAAATCAAAAATATCAAACCAATGAAAATTGAAGCCGAGGAACCATTACTCAACTTTCTAAAGAACGACGATAAATCAGATGTTATTCTCATTGATACAGGCAGCGACATGATCTTAAACAAGGCTGCTCTTGCAATTAGTGATGAAGTCATCATTCCAATTCTTGGGTTTGAAGGACTGCGAACGGTATCCCCAGCCAACATTTCTTTTACTGCTTCCAGAATCACCGAAAGAGTGAAGCCCAAAACCTTGATCAGATTCCTGCCTATTGCTGCAACTGAATATCTCCCAGAAGAGCAGAAAAACATCAACACTTATCAACACCATCACAGAGAAATAAATATTAACTGTTACAAAGAAGCCATTCCAGACCTTTTTAACTTTTTGGCAGACAAACAATTTGCATCAGACGTTTTCCGGTTAGCAATGACATCCGAATTCGGCTTGAATAAATTTTATGAACGACTCACAAACGAGATATTGCAAGACAGTTAGCGACTTTAACCGCACTTTCTCTTTCCATAAAAACGCCTTTCCGACCAACTAAATACATTTTTTATTAATCGCGTGCTTTCACATCAGTATGAAAGGCGCTTTTTTAAAAGAATTCATTTGCGCTTTCACTAGAGTGCCCTCATTCCCAAAGGAATCTTTTGTAACTTCCGAATCAGGTTGATCCTCATGACAATTTCGCTCAATACGCCTAATCCAAAAACGCTCAATAAAATTGAGCCACCTAGCTAAGTAACTAAAAGGCATCCCCATCAAAACGGCTTGGAAAATCCTTATCCCAAGTCATTCTAATAGAGATGCCTTTATAAACGAAACTCTTTTTTAATACTAACGAATCCGTACCACTCAAAGCCCACCAACAATTATCCCCAAAGAAATTTCATAATCGTCTCCTGAACCCGGGTATTCTTGGTTTCAAGATTAGCATGTTTTGCCAGTTGTCCCGAAAAGCCGCGAACTTTATAACTGGCAACTTGCTTTTTCAATATTGATCCCAATGATAGAGCTGATGGCACGCTAATGGTTCCATCAGAATCAGATCCATCATTGACTTGACCGAAAATATTGAGGATTTTAGCCTGCCGAGGGAAGCGATATCGATTTCGCAGTAACACACGATATTCAGGATGCTTAATCTTGGGCTGACCATTAGCAAGCAATCGATTTTGCCCAGGATAATCGTCCCATAATCGACTCAGCTTGCCACTCAAAGGTTGATCCCATTTGTGTCGATTCAGGATACCGTCAAACGGACCGGCTATTAATGCCAGCTTGTTCAGCCGAGGCAATTGATTTGAGTTACCATATTTTTCAGCTTGAAAGGTTAACGCATAGGCACCCATGGAATGGCCGATCGCATTATATTGGGTCATGTGATAATTTCGTTTCAACAGTATCAAAATCTTGTGCAGTGCAGCGGCTTCTTTGTATTCGCCGATGTAGGCGTTGGGAAATTTAACCAGGATTTCCGGTGATTTTTTGGGATGGACAGGTAAACGGCCATACATCTGGATTTGACCTGATGGCCCTACATAGACAACGAGTCCCTTTTGAGCATACCCTTCCCTAATTGCTTTTCTAGCCAACGGCATTTGGGAACGTAAGCCGGCTCCCCAACCATGCACAAACAAAACCGGTGTGGTCGAGCGATTCACAGCCAACGTTGATTGTTGCTTCATCTGTTGTGAACGGCTTGGCGACAAAAAAAGAATACCTGCCACTACTAACACAACTACCGCACCAACAATCATGGTTGCGGTTATTAAAATTTTATTTCGTTTTGTCATCATACATCTACCTCAAATGTTAAATTAATAAATTGGCTTAATTGATTATAGAACCATTCTAGTATTTATAGCCACTTTAAGGTATGTCAACACTCAAAATATACCAAAGATTTACAAATTTAAGAAAATCGAAACTTTACAGTTGTCTGGCTTTAATTGTGAATATTCTTTATTACCTTCAAAGCCTCTGTGTAAGCCAAGCTTGTATTTTCTTTAACAATCAGAATCTAAAAAGATACGGTCTCTTCTATTGAGTGCTAGAATAAGGACCGAAAGCGGGTTCATAAAATATTGCTTCCAATTGCCGCTTCTAATTTGAAAGAAGGGAATATTATGGAAAATAGTAAAGGAGCAACTAACCGCTGGCTTATTATCTTCGGCACAATTTTAATTCAGGTTTCCGCCGGATCATTCTACGCTTGGTCAATCTTTAACAATGGTTTTATGATGAAATCCGGTGGTGTTGTTCAGGTCGTTAATGGTGTAAAGAAGATCGTCGGGGGCCTGCCTGCAGGATCTGTCAGCTTTACCTTTACGCTTGGCATGCTTTGCCTGTCATTGGCAACGTTGGCTGGCATTCCACTTGCTAAGAAGTATGGCATTAAAGTGGTTAGCCTTTGTGCATCCATTATTTATGGCCTATCCATTTTAGGTTTAATGACGATTGGTAAGGGCTCGTCAATTTGGATGTTATGGCTGTTTGGTGGTGTTTTA
>NZ_GG669992.1:857074-858977 GCF_000159315.1 Lentilactobacillus hilgardii DSM 20176 = ATCC 8290 | reverse complement strand
GTTACCAATATGGCTGCTGCTTGGACACAAGCTCCGAATGAAGTTGCCGTTTGGGGTGGTACAAGTGCCGCTGCAACATTTGTAGCGATCGTTGCACTTGCTAATACCATTGGCCGATTCTTCATGGGCTGGTTATCCGATATTACCCGAAGAAAAACCGTGTTCTTCATCACTTATATCATTCAATTGCTTTCGCTGATTGCTTTGTTGATGACGAAACCCGGCTCAATGAGCATGGCGATGATGTAAATGGCCTTCTGCTTTGGTGGTAATATTACGGTATTTCCAACTTATGTCTCCGATTACTTTGGATTAAAAAATACGTCACGCAATTATTCAATGATCTACCAAGGATTCGGAATTGGTGCCATTATCATTGGCTTCTTAATGGCTTCCGGTAATCCACTGGATCCAAAGAAAGTCACGTTATCCAACGGGGCTGTTTTAACCCAAAACTTTACTTTAACCTACTGGGTACTTCTGGTTATGGTTGTTATTTCATTAGCAATTTTTGCATTTATTAAGAAGCCGGTTAAAAAGTAAGTTGTTGACTAAAAATCAAGCAAAAAAAGCTGGATTTTAGACAACAGTCTATCTAAACCACAAATAATAAAACGAGGATGCAACAAGTCAATGCCGCATCCTCGTTTTATTTTCTCTCTCTTCAATTAATATGTACCCTCTTACTAACTCCTCGGCTATGGATAGCCAGCACGTCACAAAAGGACTGGCTCCATTTAAAAGCCCTTCATTGCTTCCAATTTTTTCCTATAAGCACAAAAATAGGCCTCAGGTTTGCTATGCGTTTCAACCTGAGTGCCTATTGATCGGAAGGGATATTATTACTAAGGGTTAATGCCCACTCTTGTTTAAATCTAATGTCTTATCGCCTCAATTTAACTTATTAAATTGACCTACTGTCGCAAACTTGAATCGGTTTTATAATTTAACTTTTGATAAATTTGCCGTGCGATCAATTTGATGTTTCGTGAAACTTTGGAACTTTTAAAACTGTCAATTAGTGGTACTGAACATTCGTGCTACAAAAATCTCATTTTTAATAATCGGATCTGTGAATCTGTTATCTATGCGTCAATTTGATATCACATCAATTTAACAGCTTATCGGATTCATCGATCTACTACAAGCGACCCCTGTACAATTATCTATTCGATTACTCCACTGAGTATTAATAGTCGATCTTTAAATCCATTTCGCATGATTGGATCATTTTATATTCAAACACTTAATCACCTGAAATTAATTTTGTCATCCTCGCTTGTAATCATCCTAGCCAATGTTACTGCTTAAAACTCATACTCACCAAGATTAATCATCCATCACTTCAAATTACAAACATTTGAAAATAAGTTTATATTTCCAACAAGTACTTGCTGGTGGAAGAACATTCAAAGTAGGTTTAAACCCTTGATGCTTCGAACTTCTCTTCTCTTCCCTTCCTTGACTATATAATACCACATCCGTAAGCGTTTGCAAGAGTTGAGACTCACATTTAAAACGAATCCCTTATCCCTTGATATAACCGACTTTTACATGCATCTTCAATATTAAAACACCCCTGAATTCGATCATGATACTGAATTTAGGGGTTTTTATTTTGTCTTTTATATCCTAGTTTGCTTTAACCAGTCAATCTGGACAAATATCAAATCAGCGATAACCCAATAATGTAAAGCGCCATGTTCAGTGACGCTGTTCGCATATGAATAATACCATCAGTCGTTTAAAACTTTGCAGTTCCATTAACTTTGTTATTACCCTGCTTGTCGTAGTAAAGCTTGATGACATTCATTTTGTGGTAGAAAGCTCTTTTAAATAGTTACAGATACAATGTAAAGTCATAAAAATTGCCAATTCTTTTTTATACGAAAACTTTTTTTAT
>NZ_GG669992.1:854397-855787 GCF_000159315.1 Lentilactobacillus hilgardii DSM 20176 = ATCC 8290 | reverse complement strand
ATTCTAATAAAAGCTACTCAAAATTCAGATTATAGCTCAACAAAATTGTATAAAATGTATTTCAAATGCGATATATCAAGGCATTGTAACGAAAAATAGTTTAAAAAATCTATTTACATTATTAATTTTATCTGATATATTCTTTTTTATTGAATTTTAAATCGATATAATAAGTATTTACTAATATGGAGGTTCGAAATGGATCTTTAACTAAATAGCATTTGACACGAATCAAATTGAAAACACATCGTGCTGCCCTGAATATTGAACATTTAAAATAAGTCGCATTCAACATCAGCAAAAGTGTTTTCAGTCCATTGGCCTGAGGTACAACTTTATTTAGATGAACGGAGGACATAATGAAATTAGAAGCCCAATTATCAGCAACCGGTAAACGAATCCATCAAGACACACTCGATATCACAAAATTGAGATTAAATCATCTTGATAGTCGTCGAAAAAGATGCCGGATTAATTGGCAGGATGTTTATATGATAACGGAATTAAACAATAAGAACTATCGAACGGCCATTTTCTTCAGAACTGAAAAAATAACCGGTTACGAATTAACGACCAAGACATTGCTTCAAAAATTAACCGTTGAATATACCACCAATAATGACTATACCCGAGAAGAGTTAGCGCATTTCATCGGAGAGAAGGAATACATCCCCTGTCCTTTCGGTAAATTAGGGTTTATTGCTTTAAAGGCAACTCACAGATCGAAGAACGTCACCTGGATTTCGGCAGAGCACATTGATCATATCCAGCCAACCCGTAATAATGACGCAACCGATGTGTTCTTTAAAAACATCGATTCGCCGGTCAGAATTCCAACAACCAGTTATTTCCTAGAAAAACGCCTTCGCACAATTAAAAATATTCATTGGCTACTCAATATTCTAAGAACCGAAAACGATGACCGCTACCGTCAAATCAAGCAGGGATTCAAGACCTTCGTTTTTATAAACCGATTGAAAAAAGTTGCGGATCAATTCGGGATCATCATTACCGAAGAGGAAAAGATTGCAGCCTGCAAACAAGAACTTGGCTTTTACTATAAACCTTCGTTGGGATACGACACTTTGCTTCAAGTAAGCCGAGAATTCGACTTGGATTAAAGTGAGTCCTAATAACATCATCAGAACCGACGACTAGCTTCATAACTCAACGTAAAAAACACTTGATCGATTACTTAAGATAAGTCTTAAGTGGTTGATCAAGTACTCTTTTTTAGCCTTCGATTTTAATCTTAAATAAATTGTCGTGCAAAGGACGTCAATTTGTAAAGTTGATTCACTGTGTTTAATGCTGTCTCTGGTTGGATTAAAGTTGAATGTACAGACAACTGGATTAAAACCAGCCTAATTAAACTCGACGGCTACAAAAT
>NZ_GG669992.1:793893-853031 GCF_000159315.1 Lentilactobacillus hilgardii DSM 20176 = ATCC 8290 | reverse complement strand
CTGTGAGTCAAAATCCTTCCATGCTATATAAAATACCTTTTGAAATTCCAAAAAAGCTTTCAATTTTTTAATTAATGATATGGATGTATTACTCCAATAATTATTAATTCTCATTTCAATCATTGATAGCTTAAAGAATTCTAATTTTTGATTATTAGCTTTCTCAGCTCCTCCATTAAAATATATAGTTACTCCCTGTTCATTGAGTCCGTAATAGTTTTTATTTTTTGAATTAAATTGAATCTTATCAATAAATGTAAAGTCACTTGCATTTAAGTCAT
Organism: Lentilactobacillus hilgardii DSM 20176 = ATCC 8290; assembly: GCF_000159315.1. Classification (GTDB taxonomy): domain Bacteria; phylum Bacillota; class Bacilli; order Lactobacillales; family Lactobacillaceae; genus Lentilactobacillus; species Lentilactobacillus hilgardii. The sequence goes on along the minus strand of NZ_GG669992.1, from coordinate 852,750 downwards.
ATCTTTTTGCAATAGTAATCCATTCATCCAAACTTTTTTGAGTTGATTCCTCAGGAGTACTTAAAATTCTTTTAAGTATCCCCCCTACAAAATTCCCAAATTTAAAATCTTTTTGAACAATTACTTCATTCATTTTTTTCATTGCTTTCTTTAAGAAAGGGACTTGTGTTTTCGGACGTGCATCAAAAAGAATACTTAAAATATCAGCATCAAAAAGATATTCTTTAGTAACTGGAATTTTATTGAAATTACTTTTTACCTTTGTATTTATATCAAATACCCTTTTTATTTTTTTATCATTAACTCCGAACATATTATTGCCAACATACTCACCATTAAAGTCAATAATTAAGAATTGCGAGTGTTTAAAAATATTATTTCGAAACTTGGATCGAAATAATTCCAAATATAGTTTATGCAAAGTATTGGACTTTCCACTTCCCGTGTTCCCAAATATTCCAATATGACTAGCAAAAAATTTATTGATAGGGATTGATATTGCTTGGTTCTCAAGTATCGATTGCCCAATTTTAAGCGAAGAATCATCATTTTGAACGCTATATACAATATTTAATTCATTCTTAGTAGTTAAAGTAACTTCATTCCCGATCATTGGTACATAAGAACTCGTGATTTCAAATCTGTCATCGACTATCACCCCACGAGTCTTTAACTGGATAACTCTATTAATAGAGTCTTTTTTATACCTATTATCAAATTCTTTGCTCTTAATCGTATTCTGTTGATCGATTACCTTTTCTGTAATTACCGAAGAAATAATTTTTATTTCATTCTGATTAATTGTTAAAAATGCTCCAACTTTAGGACCAGTTAATATATCTCCATTCCAAAAAAATCTACATCATTGGACATCTCATACATCCCGATGCTAGCAATAGATCCATCAACACCAACAACAACTCCTAAACGCTTACTCTGCTCTATTTGAAGCCTCTTTTCCTTTTTCTTCCCTAATAAATTTATTATTTAAAATATCCGTCAATACTCCAAGTGTGATTTGTTTGTTTTTACAATCTACATATAAGTTAGACGGCGTGATAATTCGAAAATTATGTTTCTCATCATTAACCCCTAAGTTGCTCATATACTTTTGCCTATCTCCATCTCTAAAGCCAAAAGCGTAAATCATTAATTCTGGGTTTTGAAGAGCTCTCCTAATCATTTGGGCTATGTGCTTATCTTGAAAAGAGAAGCCAATAACAAACATGACTGACTCAGATTTATCTAGTTCAAGTTGAAATATTCGCAACATGTCATAAAAATGATTACTTAGAAAAGTTTCTTTATTTTCAAAGCCTGTAGGTTTTACCAAAAATGGATCCTGAGAAATTGTATTTAATACTTGAATTTTATTATCACTATTAGACCAATTCATTGATCCATGTGGCTTAATGAGTGAAATTGAAGGCATCTCATTTAGATAATTATCAGTTAAACCTCTATATGCTACTACCCGATTATAATTTGAACTATCTAAAAACCGTTCGAAATATCCACTAGCTCCGTCATTAAAAATAAATCTATTAGTACCAGCTACATTGTCAATTGATTTCTCAATAAACAAATCATAATTAGTTGTAAATAAATTCACATTTTTAGGTCCTCGCCTGGAATTAGATAGATTTAAAATGGTTATAACCGCCTGGAGAAACTTATCGTACATACTTTGAGTATCCTTCTCTTTGCCAACTAACTCACCTGAGATTATGCGTTTAGAAACATCCATAGTCTTAGCAAATAAACTTTTCAAACAAAACTTTTTTTCTGCATCAGGATCTTCAGATTTATTTAATTCCTGTAACTGATTAGAGTTAGGTTTATACTTATCGTCATTCATAAGAGGAATGGCATCAGCTGAAGCCCCTGAACCAATCAAGAAATTTAATTGCTTAGTTATCGCAAAATGACGAATACTTTTAGCTAATGCATCAATTTGGTCATCCATCGTTAATACTTTTTCTTTTTCGCCAACTGAATCTTCTTTGCCATTTTTAACCTTAAATCGGTCAACCATTATAATCATTCCTCCACAATTGAGTTCAAATTGATATTTTTTAGTATACATCTACGTTGCGTAATGTTAAATAAGAAAATAAATACTTACTTATGGATAGATTTATACTATTAAAGCTTCAATTACGTTAATGAGCGGCATTTAGTCCCGTTAAATATCAAAAAAATTATTCAGCACAAAAGCCACAAAATAATTGATTGATAACAACGTTTGGGTATTAAACATTGCGATGACGAATTAAACCATGGTCTTATCCATATTACGTATTATTAACTTTCAATTAGAAAGCCAAGTCGAAGTCAACCTTCCTGATCTAAAGTTTGCTTCGATAACCTTTAGCAACGATACTCTTTGATAACACACCATATCACTTGAAGGCTATTCATTAGCTAAAGAAGATTACAAAATTGCAGATTTACAGACACATCAGATCTACGAACAATTGAACACTCCAAAGGCCAGCTTTTAGTTCCAATTGGGATTAATACCGCCTTGCCCCTTGAATGGGAGGAAAATCAAGGTGTTAAAAAGACATCTCCTGAATGACTTAGGCATCAAGAGTAAAACCAACTTTTCATTAATGCTTGCATAAGCGCTCCAGATCAATTTAGGCATCAAATAAGGATAATAAAAACCACTCGATTTCAATTTTCGAGTGGCTTTTATACTTAAATAATGATTGGTCATTTGGCTGACCGCTAATTTTTCCTACCCAAGCTTAACCGGTACCTGCAAATAAGAATCATACTCACCACCACAGTGAATAACCTGACGGCCCTTGTTCTTGGATTCGTATGCCACCGACCATGGCACGATCGAGCCGGCTTCATTTTTTGCGCTGATCACCAATCTCAACTGTTCACCGGGGTTGAAGACCATCCCCATTGGCATCAATACAATATCAACCGGAACAACTTCATTAGGGCTCAACTTTTCAACCCGATCAAAACTGTGCACTGGAATAGCGTCCGTTGATTGTGCTTCATCAAGATGACGAACAGACACCCGTAATCGGCCATCCGGTCCCTTATATTTCATGACGGTACCGCCATTATCCGTGAAATCATGCATCATCGCACCATGATTTGGAACCACAAATTCCGAAAGCTGATTGCCGTACTGGTCTAATTTCTGCATGACGACAAACAGTTCCATATCATCGGCATCCTTTGCCTGGACATTCAGATGTACCTTTGGATAACCAATCATTTCAGTTCTTTGACTGAATTGTTTAATAAACGAGGCCTTTCCCGGTCCCATTTCCGGTGTATAGGTTACCGAAACATCTTTTTTAGTCACTTGATCCCTCAGTTCCCGGGTCACACCATCCAAATGAAATTTTTGATAGTCAACGTAGCTTGGTGGAAATTCATCCCCAGCAATGTTGGTCTCATCTCCACCAGCCATATCCAGCATGGCATATCTGACTTTAGGCGTCTCTTCCCAGCCGTTTTGGACGTCCTTTAAGAAATAATCAAAGAACCGTTTGCGATCCTCGGTATTCATTGCGTCGTAATAATCCGGCCATTCCTGACTATTGTGAATTCGCAGCCACTTTTGCTTCGACCCCATCTGACGCCAAGCACGGAAAGTGCCATTTGTATGAAGCGTATTTCCATAACTGGCAACCAAGTATGTTGGCACTTGAATTTGATCAAATTTAACAATTTTATCCTGCCAAACCGGATGATTGATTAAGGGGTACTTCTTCATTTCCGCCGTAACGTCTTCATGCTGATTATCGTCAACGTTTACGTAGTTGGCTTGAATTCGCCGAACGAAATCCTCATCCGGAATACCGCCACGCATGGCCATATCTCGATAACCATCGCTCAAACCTTCCGTTGGATTAATCGCTGCTAAATGTGGTGGCTGTTCGGCAGCAATGAACCATTGGGAAAATGCCAAATATGACGTGCCACTCATCGCTACTTTACCGGTACACCAGCTTTGGGCAGCCAACCATTCAATAACATCATAGCTGTCGCGACCTTCCTGCGTACCGATCATTGATGCATCACCTTCAGAGTGGGCAATCCCACGTTCATCAGGATTACAGATTGCGTATCCCTGTTGGCACCAATAAGCCGGATCCGGCCCTTCGAACTTTTCCAGTCCGGAAACAATGTTATTTTTCAAGCCGATGATGCCAAAAATATTTTCATACCTCGGCGCAGTTCCAGCACTCTTTCCATAAGGGCTCCAAGCCATGATGACCGGTACCTTTTCATTCGTATTCGGTCGAAAGACATCGGCATAAATCGTCACACCGTCACGCAATTTAATTGGCACATCTTTCTCAAACACAATGTCACAATCGAGCGGTTTGAATTTGTCGCTTACCTGATATCCTTTTGGTAAGATCCGGGTTCCTGGTTCGAATTTGCTTAAAACACCATGCTCTTTGCCATCATCGATGTAGTCTAAAGATGGTCGATATACTTTTAATTGATTTAAATCGGTCATAGTTGTTAACCTCCTAAAAATTCAGTAACTTAATTCACTTGTTATTCTAGGGGATTTAAGCATCATTGAATATGGCCAAAGCACTGCCAATTGGTTGATTATTAGCTAGTTGTTAGTGTATTGTCTGCTTATACGACAGAATGTCTAAAATTGTCAAAAGTAGGTGTAAACATGCCAAGGGACTTACAGAAGCTTCGCACAAAGCGTGATATCCAAACGGCTTTTATTAAATTAGTCAATGAAAAAGGCTTTAAAAATGTCACTGTCGGCGATATTGCCAAGGAATCTTTAATTAACCGACAGACATTTTACTACCACTATCAAGATAAGTATCAGTTAACCGAAGCAATGATCAAAGAATTAGTTCAAAAATACGACGACCTATACAAACATTACGTCGCTGCAAATTTAAAGAAACTGGATCTGACAAGCCGAATCCCATTACTATTTCCCCAGACCAATACTTTTTGGGCCGAGAATCGGGAAACGGCAGCGGCACTATTTTCGATTGAATACAGTGACTACACGTTAGAAAACGAATTAAAGAAACGCTTTCGCCAGTATCTGCCGACCTTACTCGGTCATGAACCCCTGCCATTGGAGAAAAATGTCTTTCCGGCAATTATCCTTTCCGTCATTGAGTATGTGATCGAAACTGGGAATCCGCCTTCACAGGAGGACATTATTCATACGTTTGATAGTATTAGTGACGTTTTTAAATGATGATTAACCCGTTATTTGCTTTATCAAAAAAGCAAGAAATCATTTTGGCTATCTTTTCAATACTAAATGATTTCTTGCTCTTTTCTTATACAATTTTATTTAATCCCAAGTTTTTCTTTTTCAAATAGCGTAAGCTTTCAGCGAACACTCTAACTTCACACTCTTTTCATGCTACTTAAAATGTACAATCAAGTGCTTCCTGTTACTCAGGATTTCAAACGTTCGACACCAGTCGTTATCAGGCAATCCGTGTTAATCGATTTAATTATCAGCTGAATTGCCACCCACCTTTTTGCCGAACCACCAAACAAGCAGTAACGCAAAAATGCCATACCCGATCAAAGCTTCAATCCTTTCTTTTCTCGTATTCTTATGCATCTTTGCTATAATGTGCAAATGTTTCCCGTCATATAATCTCATCTAAACAATCCCCTTTTTAATGACTATCAAAGTTATCATCCATACTGATAATTAACTCATCGATCGTAGTCTTTCAATGAACACCAAGTTTATTTACCCGGATACTTTATCATCCATCATATGAAACACCCTTGAAATGTTTATTACCCAAAGTTCTGGCTACTTTTCGGGTTGCGTAATAATGTTGGTATGTCCATATGCCAGCACCATTTGCTTCGCTCATGACCCGAATACGATGGCCGTGATAATGACGTACCTTCACACCGTAGTACTCTCCATCCCCGGCTGTTTGATTCCATCCATAAATGTTAACCCAATGCATATGGTGGATATAAAACGGTGTCGCAAATGTCCAATTGGGGTGATGACTAATATGAGTTGTTTTTAAATTTCGATAATGGATTTTGCCATGATAAACTGTCCATCCATCATAATAATTTTGCTCACGATAATGCTTATAGCCAAATGTTACTCGATCATACCTACCATGGCCGTCATAATGATACCAGGTATGACGCAACGCACTCGGAAAATAACGTAACGAATGTGAAGCTGCTTGCGATGACTGTGGTTTTATCGCACTTCCCATAAAGCCCATTGATAACCCAACGATACAAAGTAATCCAACCAACCATTTTCTCATAATACCCCTCCAGATATGTATAAAAGATGTCTTAAGTATACTGCTGTTTATTCAATAATTAATGACTATTTTCGAGAGCTCAGAGAAATTAACACCGGAACAAGCTAGCCATTACATCAGCGTTTCCTTTGGGACAAGTAACCAGCCAAAGGAAGTCACTTCGCTTGCAGATGCACTTAACCGAATCTACAGCTAATCATTAAAACCAGTCGCTGTTTATCAGTGCCAAAGCTGGAGTCGTTTCGTCGGACTCCGGCTTTTTAGTAAGATGTCAATTCAACTGTTGGACAGGTAATTGACTACTCTTCTTAGAATCTACTTAAAATAAAATCTGATGAGTTATAAATGATAAAGCAAGCCATACAAAGTTTAAAATTAACATACTAATGACATGTCGGCCAACTCCAATCCTCCGAAAACGTTGCTATATCAGATTATATAGAAATGGGTTGCTTTTAATTTGTTTTTAATTTAAAATGAGTAACGTTAATAAATCTTACATGTCGAAGGGACGTGCATCACAATGAAATTGAAATCATTAGTGAAGATTGGTGGGGTGGCCATTCTTTCAGCACTTGTGCTCGCAGGTTGTGGAAGTAAATCATCACAATCCGGTTCCAAAGCACAAACACTGAACTGGATGCTGCCAGCCAATATTTCCACAATGGATGCTTCAAAAATGACGGACTTGTATTCGTCACAGATTGAAAACGATACGAATGAGGGCCTGCTTCGAATGGGCAATAGCAAGGTTTCACCCGGTGTTGCCAAGAACTATACAATCTCCAAGGATGGCAAGACCTGGACGTTTAATCTCCGTCATTCCAAATGGAACGATGGCAAACCCGTTACCGCCAAAGATTTCGTTTACTCATGGCGTCGAACGGTAACACCTAAGACCGCTTCTCAATATGCCTATATTTTTGCGAACATCGAAAATGCCAACAAGATCAACGCCGGCAAGATGTCACCAACTAAACTGGGTGTTGAAGCAAAGGGTAACTACAAGCTGGTTGTTCATTTGATCAAGCCACAAAGCTTTTTCAAATTCATGGTGGCACAAAGCTACTACTTCCCAGAAGAACAATCGGTTGTTGAAAAGTATGGTTCAAGTTACGGCACCAACTCAACCAAGAACGGCTATAACGGCCCATTTGTTCTCAAAGGTTGGACCGGTACCAACGATACAATGAAGCTTGTTAAGAACAAGAGCTATTGGAACGCCAAAAACGTTAAGCTTCAAACAATGAACGTTCAGGTTATCAAGGATCCGTCAACCGCCCTTAACAGTTACGAAAGCGGCAAGTTAGACTTCACAACATTGAACAGTACCCAGGTTAAACAGTATAAGAACGACAAAGACTACAAGTCCTACAAAGAGGCTTCTACTCAATACCTGGAAATGAACGAGAAACGTCTGCCAATGTTCAAAAACAAGAATATTCGAAAAGCATTCTCATTGATTATCAACCGAAATCAATTGGTTAATAAAGTATTGGCCGATGGTTCACAATTGCCAAAGGGCTATGTTCCAGCCGGCATGAACAAGAAGAATGGCAAAGACTTTGCAGATGAAGCCTACGTCAAAGACGCCGTTACAAATAACGATGCTGAAGCCAAACAGCTATGGGCCAAGGGCTTAAAAGAAGTTGGCAAGAAATCCGTTTCTTTGACATTAATGTCGGATGACGACGATACGTCAAAGAAGATCACTGAATTTGTTCAAAGTCAATTGACCAAATTACCCGGATTAAAGATTACCAACCAAAACATTCCATTTAAGACCCGCCTCTCACGTTCACAAAACGGTCAATTTGATATCGTTATTTCCCGTTGGATCGCTGATTATCCTGATCCAAGCAACTTCCTCGATCTCTTCACATCAACCAACACTTACAACAATGGTAAGTGGAAGAACGCTCAATATGATGCTCTGATCAAGAAATCGGAAAATCAGGATGCCAACAATGAAACTGCTCGTTGGAACGATATGATAAAAGCCGAAAAGATTTTGATGAATGATCAAGGAATTGTGCCATTAACCCAACAGGGACAATCAGCATTGATGAAGTCCAAAGTTAAAGGTGTTCAATTCTTCCCAACTGCACCACAATGGGATTGGAGCAAGGCTTCTATTAAATAATCCGATTCTAACAACTTAACAATCAATATTAAAAGGCAACGGTCACTTCTTAATTGAAGTTAACCGTTGCCTTTTGATTTAAAACGAGTCAAAAATAAAAGCCCTACCCTAACTTTGACAACATTGAATCAGTATAGTCGATTCCACCTTAAGGATTTCACTTAAATACCAGATAATTTCTCTGGAGATTCTTTGTGACGGCAGCTGATTTTCAAACAAAAATAACTGCAAACCCATTTGGCCCAACGTGCGTCATAATTGTCGGGCTGGTTAAACGATTGACGATTTCCAAGTCTGGTCGTTTTTTCTTTAAGAATGCCTCAATCCTATCCGTATCCGCATGGCTGTCAACGTAAGACAGGCCGACACGGGTTATTTGAGGATGATTGATAATGTCTGCTGTTACCTGGTCGATCATCTTTTGCATCCCCTTTTCACCGCGCGACTTATGAAGAACCTTCAGTTCGCCGTTCGGCATCCCCAATTCCAGCTTGAGTTTGATCAACGTTGACACAAACCCAATAGCCCGATTGGCACGACCGCCCTTCACCAAGTAGTCCAAGCTATTGACAAAGCAGGTTAATGTAATTTTGTTCATGTATGCTTTAAGCTCCGCCATGATCGTTGCCAAGTCATGCTCAGTTTGAATGAGTTCGGCGGCCTTCAAGACAACGAACGCTAATCCACGATCGGTTAGGCCACTGTCCAAGACGCCAACCTGTGCCGGCACCTGTTCGGCTGCCATCTGGGCAGTTTGGACTGTTCCACTCAAAACCGAGCCGATATGGATTGACAAGATTTGGTCATTTGGTTTGGCAATTCTTTGATACGTTTCCACAAACTGGCCCAAAGATGGCTGACTGGTCTTGGGAAACTGCTGGTCTTCTCTCAGGCGCCGTGAAAATTCTGCCCGACTGACATCGACCCCGTCCTGATAATGCTGCCCTTCCAAAGTTACCGCTAACGGCACAACCGTAATATGGTTATTTTCGATTTCTTTGTCCGTTAGCTGAGCGGTTGAATCCGTCACAATATGGATCATTGGCTATCACCTCTTCTGTCAATTATAACCATTTATGCTCTGTTATGCGTCGTAAAATAAATGGGGTCTTTTGAAAAATTTATTTAAAGACAACTGTCGCTATTTAGTCTAATAACTGTTTTTCTACCCTCAATTTTCCAAATTGCCCTATGATGGAGTTGTCTATTTAATTAATTTGAATTGTGAGGGAATGATCATCATGGGATTATTAGGACCAAAGTTAAATATTCACGAAAAACGCAAGCTATTTATCCTGTCTTTTTTAGCAAAAGATACGGGTCAACCCGGTCAACAGCGATTGAAAATGCTCTTTGAATCAGCCAAGAAAGCCAAGTATGCTGACACAGATATTTTAAAGGAGCTTGAAAACCTGGACGCTATTCATGACGTCATGCTGAATATCGAAGTCTACCAAACCTTTCCACGAAAATACTTTACCGTTTCGCTGCAGGGAGACGAGTGGCTAACCAGCCGCGGAAAAGTTTATCTGGATCAACTGGAGCATCCAAAAAATAAACACGGTGCCGTGGTTGATCCAGAGGATGGACATCGACCATTAGCCGGATTTGTGAACGGAACCGTTTCCGAAAATGGTCAAGTCGTGTTCAGTGACTAATCAATAAAAGCCATACAAACCAAGAAGTATTCAGTAAGAAAGAGTCCATCTATTTTGAAGAGAAGAAACCAATTCATCATCGCTGCACTAAGCAGCTTGCTATTTCTAAGTATCGGCCTAACTTCCAAAGCAAAAGCCGTGTCCAACACTCATCAAGTTGTTGTCAACATTGCATTTAAGCCAACAAGCGAGACTAATCTAACCAATTATGTTTATAGTACGGTTGATCCCAATTCGATCAACTATCATCACTATCTAACGCCAAAACAATTTGCGCAAAAATTTGGTGAACCAAATGCCTATCTCTCAATGTTTAAAGAATATCTACACAAACGTCATATAAGGACTGCCGTTTAGGCACGCTTACTAGTAGTTGGACCTGAACATCTTGATCATCTTCAGATGAACAATTTTAAAACCAGGTTCATCGGCGGTTTCGTCAACCAGACGTTTGAAAATTTTCTCAACGGGTTTGGTTAAAGCCTATTCCCCACTCGTAATGGTAGTTTGCGTTATGCAATGAAGTTTGGTCATAGATTAATCTATTTGTACTTTTTCAGATAAACGTTATAGCATATTAGGAGTGCTGCTGTATACGTAGATTCATAAAAACAAGGAAATTTATTGGCAGGTAATTATCGTTTATTAGACGTAAAAACGGGGCAACTCATCACGTCCTTAAAAGAACGTGTTTTCTTGCCCTATCTCATAAATTACATCGTTTTAAACAAAAGAAGTGAAACTAAGGGCCGGTTTATGGCCTTTGGTTTCACTTCTTTTGTTGATGATTCAGTCAAAGGTGTTTTAAAACTTTTCAAAAAAATAATTGACAATTTATACCGATTACGATATCTTAATTAAATCAGGTTAGTTACTAGAATAATTAACTAGCAAGGTACAACATTCAATCATCTGGAGGAACACTATGTTATTAGAAGGTATCAAGAAGAGAGGATTAACCAGCTTTGACATCAAAATTCTCGGCATTACGTTGATGTTTATTGATCACATCCATGAGATGTTTTCGGCAGCTGGTGTTCCGACCTGGGTCGATATGTTCGGTCGGCCGGTCGCAACCATTTTTATGTTTTTAAGTGTCGAGGGCTTTACACACACCCATAATAAAAAGCGATATTTGCTACGCTTATTAATCGGCTTTTGGATTATGGGTATCGGTAATTTCGTTGTTGGTCATTTTTTCAGTGTTGGCAATTTGGTCCTGATTAACAACATTTTTGGCGATCTGTTTATAGGTGTCCTGACCATGTATGGCATTCAAATGCTCGCAGACGGCTTCAAAAACCATCAATTGTCCAAGGCGTCATTCGGTTTCTTTCTCATTATGCTTCCCTTAGTACTGGGTGTACTTCTTCTCACATTCATGCAGGGAAAAATGGCTGATTACACAACCTATCTGATGTTAGCTGCGCCGACGCCCTTCTCCGCTGAAAACTCCTTTTTCCTTTATCTGGGACCGGTATTATATCTGGTTAGAAACCATCGGAGTTGGCAAATGATTGCCATTGCCTGTTTTGCACTTTTATCAACAGGGTTCAACTTTACCAATCTGCTCTCAAATATGCAGTGGATGATGGTATTTTCCATTATTCCGCTCTCATTCTATAATGGTCAGCTCGGCAAGAGCATGAAAGGCTTTTTCTACGGCTTTTACCCACTTCACATCTGGGGACTTTACATTCTGGCCTCACTGTTGGGCGTTGGAAAATAATTTAATGACAAAGCTTTACAACTATATATATGAGCTAAAAACAGGTACTATTATCCATCATCAAAGAAAGGTTACGACATTGAAAAGAAAACACTTTATGATTGCAGTTTTAAGCGGCTTGAGCTTTCTGGCAATGGGACACGGACTGACGGCAAACGCAAAATCCGATAACGCCCCTACGATTGCCAATGTCGTTTTTAAACCAACAAACGAAACCAACCTAACAAATTATGTTTACGACACAGTTGATCCAAACTCGCAATACTTTCATCACTATCTGAGCCCCGGTGAATTTGCCCAAAAGTTCGGCCAATCCGACCGATATGTAGCCGCCTTTAAAACGTATTTAAAAAAATATCACGTCAATGCGGATGTTTACGGCGGAAATTTGTCATTGAAAGTGTCCGGTACGCGAAATAACGTTAACCGCGCCTTCAATGCCAAATCCGTAACGGAAAAAAGGACTCACAAATCACGGACCACCTATAAATTGCCGGCTCAATTATCCAATCACGTATTAACCGTCATGGGTCTCTATCAATCCAAGCCGACTGTTAACAAACCGGTCAATCGTCAATCACACAGCAAGAAAGCATTGACTCAACTTCAGTCCTCTTCCGTCAGCAGTCCCACCCAAACCGACGACACCAAACCGGACACAACCCTTTCCGGAGATCGTTTTTCAAAAAAATACGGGGCATTAAAGTTCGCCAAGCAGTATCAATTAACTGCCCTCTATGACAAAGGTCTCAAAGGACAGGGCCAACGCATCGGCATTATTTCCAGCGGAGATTTCCACAATAGCGATTTAACGACCTACTGGAAGCAAGCCGGCGTAAACAATGATTTAAGTCACATTCACAAAATCTATACCGTTGATAGTCGAAAAGATGTTCAAAAACGGTTGGATTTTGCCGTAAACGGGGCACAAATAGAAGCCACACTGGATGTTCAGGCCGCAAGTTCGGTTGCTCCCAAAGCCGATATCGACTTCTACATCGGTGACAGTACCGATGATCTCACCAATGCGCCAACCGCCCACTACATGTCATTTATGCAGGCAATTTCAGACAATATCGATCAACAACTTTCAACCAGCTTCGCACCAACCGCCGAAGTCCAGAGTCGTTGGCATGATTACAGTGCAACAATGGCCCAATATAACCACGCATTTAATTTAATGCTGGAACAGGCAGCCGCCCAGGGCATCACCGTTTTCAGAGCCAGTGGGGACAACGGTCCTCGCGATGACGTGACGCTTGCCAAAGAAAATCACGCTTTTTCAACGTCACCCTACCAGGTTATTGTTGGCGGAACAACTCTGCCTTACACAAAAACCATTAATCATAAAGTGGTCACCGTTGCCAAAGAGTGTGCTTGGGGCAGCAACATCGCTGCCACTCCGGCTCAAATTGAAGCCGGTAAGATTGGAGGCAGTGGCGGCGGTTTTTCCGCCCTAAACCCAACACCAAGATACCAGCAAGGTATCTCCGGTGTTAACACTTTCAGAGCCATTGAGCTTTTAAAGACTCAGCATAAGAACCACAAATACACCATTAGTAAGCACCCCAAAATCATTACCGGTATTAATAACGGCCGTAACCTACCCGATGTGGCAGGAAATGCCGACATCCAAACCGGATATGCGCTTTATTTCTCCGGTAATCAAGTGAGGTTCAAACAAAACAAACTTCATTCGGTTCTCAAAAAAGTTTGGATGATGGACGGCGGAACCAGCTACACTTCCCCCCAAATGGCGGCGGCTAACGCTGTCATGAACAGTGGCCGAACAACTTCCATCGGCTTTTGGAATCCCCAAATCTACAAATTTGCTCAGCAGGCTGATTCACCTTTTACCGTTTTAGACGGAACGAACAACCATAACCTTTATTATACCGGTCAACCCGGCAAACTCTATAATCAGGCAACCGGTCTGGGCACCATCAATTTCGATAAACTATCTCGCAAGTTTGATCAAGAAGCCAACGTTAAATAATTCAAAAACGATCCCATACATTTCCTCTGTATCGGACCGTTTTTTAGTTTGTGTGATGCCCTTAATTTAGTGTTGACCTAACTTTAAATGTCCAAGGGCATCAAACGACTTCACAGGTTACAGGACTGCTATAATTGAATGCGAATAAGATTATTTACAGAAAAGAGTGAGTATATTGAGGGGAAAACACCTTATCATCGCAACTTTAAGCGGTTTTCTGGTTCTGGGAGCCGGCTTGACAGCTAACGCCAAGGCCAAGAAAACCGATAACCGGCCGACCGTTGTTAACGTGGCGTTAAAGCCCAGCAATGAAACCGACCTAACCAACTACGTCTATGACACGGTTGATCCAAATTCTGCCAATTTTCACAAGTATTTAACACCAAGCGAATTTGCACAAAAGTTTGGACAGTCAACCAATTATATCGCAGCGTTTAAAAAGTATTTGACCAAGTATCACGTGAAGGCCTCGGCTTATTCGGGCAACCTGTCCATAAAAGTTACCGGGACAAAAGCCAACGTCAACAAGGCATTCAAAGCCAAGTATGTAAATCATGACAAGACCAGTTACAGCTTACCCGGACGCTTATCCAAGCAAGTAGTCGCCGTCATAGGTGTCTATGCATCCAATCCAAAGACAACCAAGAAACAATCGTCAAGGGAAAAGTCAGCTTATACAAAATCACTTTCAAGTAACGTCAACGTTCCTACAAGCGGTACCAAACCCGATACCGCATTTTCCGGTAACGCCTTCTCCAAAAAATACGGTCCGGCTAAATTTGCGAACCGCTACCAACTAAACACCCTTTATAACCAGGGCTTGGAAGGTCAGGGACAGCGTATCGGACTTGTTGCCCACACCGACTTTAGAAACAGCAGCGTCAAAAAATATTGGCAGCAGGTTGGCGTCAATACAGACACTGGACGCCTTCACAGAATTGCCGTTGCCGGAAAGCAAAAGAATGTGACAGCTCTTTCGAACTCACAGTTTAATATGGCTCAAGTCGAAACAACACTGGACGTTGAATCGGCAAGTTCAGTTGCTCCCAAAGCCGATATTGACGTTTATATTGATTTGGCACCAAGCGGTGCAACCTTAAATTCTTCTGCCCACTACACTGCTTTTATGCAGGCAATTTCTAACAACGCAGATAACCAAATCAGCACTAGTTTTTCACCTGGTGATGAAGCCAAAAATGGTTGGGACGATAAAAGTGCCAACCTTGTTCAATACAATCACGCATTCAATCTGATGTTGGAACAGGCTGCCGCACAAGGTATTACCGTTTTTCGGGCTGGTGGCGACCATGGTCCTTATGATGAAGCACAAGCTGCTCAGACAAACGCCGTATCAACATCCCCTTATCAGGTCTTGGTTGGCGGCACAACTTTGCCATACACCAGGATTATCCATAATAAACTCATCAAAGTTAACCAGGAACGCGCTTGGGGCGATACTTACACTGCCAGTCCCACTCAACTGCAAAAGGGCTTTTTCCCCGGCGGTGGTGCCGGTGGCTTCTCAACATTAAATCCAACACCTCGTTATCAGGCAGGAGTTCCCGGTGTTAACACTTTCCGCGCCATCCAACTTTTAAAGTACATTTGCAAGGGCCTGTTTACCATTAACAAGAATCCGAAAGTGATCACTGGGGTTAGCCACGGCCGAAACTTCCCGGACGTTTCCGGAAATGCTGATCCACAAACCGGGTATGCGACCTACATTAATGGCACTCAGCCGACTAAGAAAGGCAAAAAAGTTGTTCGAGTGCCCTATCAAATTTGGGTGATCGGTGGCGGTACCAGCTACACAACACCACAAATGGCCGGCGCAAGTGCCGTTATGAATAGCGGCCGGTCAACTCGAATCGGCTTTTGGAATCCCCAAATTTACAAATTCGCCCAGGAAACCGATAGTCCGTTCAACGTCTTGGCTGACACAACAAGTAATAATCTTTATTACACTGGTCAACCCGGCAAGCTCTATAATCAGGCTAGCGGGCTTGGAACCATTAACTTTGCAAAGCTAAATGCCAAGTTCAATAGTGAAGGCACTGCTAATTAAACCAATATCCGAGAAACAAGTGAATATGATTTAAATGAGGTTGGGAAATCGAGAAGTTGATTTTCCAACCTCATTTTATCGATTGAACCAAAATCACAAAACACATCTGGCGTATTCAATAAATGAGACTGTTATAATTAAACTAGATCATTTTAGGAAAAGAGTGATTATTTTGAGGGGAAAACAACTTATTATTGCGACCTTAAGCGGTTTTCTGGTTCTGGGAACTGGTTTTACCGCTAATGCCAAAGCCAAGAAAGCAGACAATCGATCAACCGTCGTTAACGTTGCTTTTAAAGCATCCAACGAAACCGACTTAACCAATTACGTTTATGATACGGTTGATCCAAATTCAGCCAACTATCATAAGTATCTGTCACCAAGTGAATTTGCTCAAAAATTTGGTCAATCCGATAGCTATCTATCATCATTTAAAAGCTATTTAAATCGATATCATCTAAGAACTTATACGTACCCCGGTAATCTGTCCTTAAAGATTCGGGGCACCAAGGCTAATGTTAATAAGGCCTTTAAAGCTAAATATGTCAAAGAAAAGGGTCATGAGTCAAAAACAACCTATAAACTGCCAGGTAAGCTGTCCAAGCAAGTGGTTGCAGTAATTGGTGTTTACGCACCAAAACCCAAGACCAAAAAAGCAGTCAAGAAAACACCCGTCAAAAAGAAATCGACCAAAAAAGCAGCTTATACCCCGTCAATTTTAAAAAGCGCTGATGTTCCCGTCAGCGATAACAAGCCAAACACTAATGTCACCGGCAATGCGTTTTCTAAAAAATACGGTGCGCTTAAGTTCGCTGACCGTTACCAATTAAATAACCTTTACGATAAAGGGATGCAAGGACAAGGCCAACGGATCGGGATTATTTCACATGCCGATTTTCGGATTGGCGATATCAAGACGTACTGGGAACAGACCGGGGTTAATACAGATACCAGCCGAATTCATCGAATCTATACAGTTGGTGGTGAAAAGGCCGTTCAAAAAATTTCGGGCAGGCTGATGACACCCGGTCAACTGGAAGCCTCTTTGGACGTTCAATCGGCCAGTTCGGTTGCGCCAAAAGCAAACATTGACGTTTATATTGCAGAACCAAGCAATTATGCAACAACGACACCTTCTGCCCACTACACGGCATTTATGTCAGCTATTTCTGATAATGATGATAAACAAATCAGTACCAGCTTTGGTCCAAGTGTCGAAACCAATTCCGAATGGTCGGATCACAGTTCAACATTAAAACAATATAATCATGCTTATAACCTCATGTTGGAGCAAGCTGCTGCTCAGGGCATTTCTGTCTTTCGAGCCAGTGGTGATTATGGACGAAGCGAATCACCAACCGGTAAAGAAAATCACGTTGTTTCAACTTCACCGTATCAAGTGATTGTTGGTGGTACAACGTTACCGTACACCAAAATTCTTCACAATAAGCTCATCAAGGTGACCAAAGAACGTGCTTGGGGCGATACCTATAGTGTGAGCCCCGCAGAAATCAAAGCGGGTGTCTTCCCAGGCAGTGGCGGCGGTTTCTCAGCTCTGAATCCAACACCACGCTATCAACTGGGTGTTCCCGGTGTAAATACTTTCAGAGCGATTGAAGCTTTGAAGTATGTCGGCAATGGTCGCTACACCATCAACAAGAATCCCAAAGTCATTACCGGAACCGGTCACTCAAGAAATCTGCCGGATGTCTCTGGAAATGCCGATACCCAGACTGGATATGCAACCTACCTCTCTGGAAATCAGGCTTCCATAAAAGGCAAAAGCCTTTCAATTAAACCATCCAAAATTTGGATGGTCGGTGGCGGTACCAGCTACACTTCACCACAAATGGCTGCAGCAAATGCCGTTATGAACGGTGACCGCAGCACACCAATCGGTTTCTGGAACCCACAGATTTATAAATTTGCTCAACAATCCGACACACCGTTCAACGTATTGGATGACGCAAATAATAACAATAATCTGTACTATACCGGTCAGCCGGGAACCCTTTACAATCAAGCAACCGGACTTGGCACGAACAATTTCGAGAAACTATATCAAAAATTCAACAGTGAAAGTCCCAACAATTAGTCACTCTTTTCATTACAAATAGGCTAAGGTCGTTATCGAGATAAATGATAACGGCTTTTTTGCTGCCTCTGAATGGTCAACAGACTAGAAAAACTGGCAATTCCGCAATTAATTTTCATTTTATTTCTAGTTTTAAGCTTGAGTTAAGCCAGCTCTTATATGATATAGACAATCAAATAAGAAGTTAACACATCCAGAGAGTTGCGACTTCAAATATCAATACTAATTGAAAGAAGTGATGCCACCCATAAATGAGTCATTAAATAATTGCCCTCCAATAATGAATTGATTTCTTAACAAATTTCATGATTATCCCTTCAAATAAAAAGACATCTCCCCCCTCAAAGATGCCGTCCTCCAAAAGAAGCTGCAGTGATGCGCAGCTTCCTTTTTAAGGATCAAAAAAAGACATTTCCCAAAGGAAATGCCTTTTTTTATTAAACTAACTAATCATTATAGGTATGGGTTAACAACATACATATCAAGAATGGTCTTTACCCATTGACGATAGATAGTCATACCGATGTAACCATCAGCATTGGCACTTGAATTTTCATTCTTAGTGTCACCAGCAGACTTGGTGTACAATGCTGAATCATCAACAGTGTAGCCTAAGCGAACAGTGTCACCATAGTGAACATTATTTGGAATACTGTCAGTATCCAAGTTGAACTTCATGTAAACACCAGTCAATGAGTCAACATTATCAAGCCATCCACCTGCAAGACGAGGTAAGATAGTTGGTGTGATCTTCATGTAAACTTGGTTGAAGCCGTCATTCTTCAAAGCAGCTTTCAAGGTGTTTGCAGGAATAACATCATTCTTGTTACCCATTACAGTACGATCACGGTTGAATGTGTTAACGGCATTATTCCAGTTAACGTTACCGTTCCATAGAGGAATTGTCCATTGTGCATGAGCAACTTGCTTACCACCAGTAGCTTGACTGTAACCTTCAATGTTGAAAGTACTGTCAACAGTAGTTTGACTAGTACCAACTGATACGTAAGGAGCTGATGATGAAGTTGAAGCAACAGGTGCTGCAACACTTGATGATGAAGCAGTAGCTGGTGTACCAACCTTCTTAGCTTCGGCAGCTTTAGCGGCTGCAGCTGCTGATGCGGCTGCGGCTAGAGATGCTTTGTTTTCAGCGGCTTTTTTAGCAGCGGCTTTTTTGGCAGCTGCCTTCTTTGCGGCTGCTTTCTTAGCAGCAGCCTTCTTCTTGGCAGCTGCTTTTGCTTTCTTAGATGTTGCCTTCTTAGCATGGGCCTTTGCAACAGCTGTTGTTTCTGTTTTAGCAGAAGCAGTAGTTGCTGGTTGAGCTGCAAATGCAGCGCCAGAAAGACCTAAGACGGCAGCACTAAGTAATGTAACTTTCTTAAGTGCTTTGTTCATAATTACCCCTCCAAATTAATAAAAATATTCCCTGAACGGCTCTTATTATATAACATATCCGGTGAAAAACACAAAGATTATTCATACTTTTTAAAGATTGCTTGTCAATGTTTACCGTCTTTTTGAAATCAAGTAATCAAAATACATTAACTAACAATGCATATTTTATATTAATAGTACACTAGTTAATAGTATACACGGTTATTACAAATATACTTTATCCGTGTCTATTGATGCCATAAAAAAAGCCAGAATAAGCTATTTATTCCGGCCATCTTTTTGTAATCATCCAACGACTATCAATCCCTTACCCCCCCTGTTCTCCTAATAATAAGTTTGTTTGTTCTTAGCTAAATCCATTCTGAACGACGCCACCTCATTTAGCCTTCGTGATCCGATCGGAAAAATCCTTATAATCATCATCCGACAAAGTTAATTTTCCTCGCCAATAAGCAATCCCTTCAATCGACAACCCAATAAAAACACTGAACAGCCAAAGACTAAAAACCATGATAAGTTCCATTCATCGACAACCCCTTCTTAAGTAACACTACGAGTGCATTTCAAATATACTTAAATTTTATTCCGTTTTTATTCGTTTATTTTTAACCATCTTGGCCCGATCAGCTAACGGACAGCCAACATCTGCACACTCATGACAGCTCCCCTTAGACCCCTTCTTGAGAAAGCGGACATAGAATGTGAATCCAACCAACCCAAATACAATAATTGCAACAATAAGCGTGCCCATAAGATTGACTCCTTCCAAATCGTGACATTTTGCGTCGAACTTTTTTTAACAACTAAGCACTAACATTAATACCCAAATCCGGTCGTTCACGTTTAATGAACAAACCATAAACCACCATTCCCAATGCAAGAACCGCAACCGTCAGGCCAACCGGTGAGAAATTGGCGGAAAAGACTTGTGAACTCTGATATATGATCGTAGCGACCATATAAGCAACCAGCGTTTGATAACCAACAGCCCGCCAAGTCCAACCGGCATCCCCAAACTCTTTGTACATTGTGCCGATCGCTGCAAAACACGGGGCACATAATAAGTTGAATGCCAGAAACGCATATCCGGCCATTGGTGAATAGGTTGAGCGAAGGGCGTCTGCAAAACTGAGGTTGCTGCCGGCAAAGGTAATATGCAGTGTGCCAACGCAGTTCTCTTTGGCAATCAGGCCGGCAATCACTGCCACTGTCGCATGCCAATCTCCAAAACCGAGTGGTGCAAATAACGGTGCCAAAAGCGACCCCAAAGTTTGCAAAATACTATGATTTTGATCGACCATCTGCAGCCTAAAGTTAAAGCTTTGAAGAAACCAGATCACAACGCATGACAGAAAGATAATCGTGCCAGCTTTCATAATAAAGGCGTGAGCCCGGAACCAAACACTTTGAAGTGTATTGGTCAGCTTAGGAAAATGATAAGCCGGCAATTCCATGACAAAAGGTGCCGGCGCGCCACGAAATAACTTTGTCTTTTTCAAAAAGATCCCTGAGCAGACCACTGTTAGTATCCCCAAGAAATAAGCAGAAGGTGCCACCCAGCTGTTGTGAGGGAAAAAGGTCCCACTAATCAGCGCAATGACCGTTAGCTTGGCCGAGCATGGCATGAAAGTAGTTAACATAATCGTCATTCGGCGATCCTTTTCGCTTTCAATCGTTCGAGTCGCTATAATCCCCGGTACACCGCAACCGGTTGCGATTAGCATGGGAATAAAGGATTTTCCAGATAAATTAAAACGGTGAAAGATGCGATCCATCACAAAGGCGATTCGTGCCATGTAACCACAATCTTCAAGAATGCCCAAACATAGAAACAGCATCATCACTTGTGGCAGGAAACCAAGTACTGATCCGATCCCACCAATAATGCCGTTAACAATCAATCCTTTCAACCAGGCTGCTACTCCCATGGCATTCAAAAGACTCGTCATCGCGTTGGGAATCCATGCGCCGAACAAGGTATTATTGACCCAGTCACTGCCGATCGTGCCGATCGTTTGAATAGAGAGGTAGTAAACCGCCCACATGACAAGTACAAAGATTGGCAGTGCCAGCCAACGATTAGTGACGATTCGATCAACTCTGTCACTCATCGACATCTTAAAGTCATCCGTATCGACAACACACATTTCAATGATTTTAGCAATAAAATCATATCTGGCATTCACAACAATACTGTCGCTGTTGTCATCAAAGATTTTTTCAGTTGCCTTGATAGTGGCTTCAATTTCCCGCTGCTGCTGCTCGGTAAATGACATTGTCCGGCTAACTGCTTCATCCCGTTCAAAAACTTTAATGGCATACCATCGCAATTCGTTGTCTGGAAATTGGCCCGTCAATTGATCCTGAATCATTGATAGTGCGGACTCTAACCGTGGATCATATTCCGGGTAGGCGTATTGATGATCTTCTGCATCCCTTTCCCGAATTTTTTCAGTTAATTGATCCAGATTCTGTTTCTTCAACGCACTGATGCTGACCACTGGGACATCCAATATGTATGATAATTTTTTGAGGTTAATACGCCGATGGTGCTGTTTCTTCAAAATATCCATCATGTTTAAAATAAGTAGCAATGGAATACCGGTTTCCATTAATTGCAGAGTTAAATAAAGATTGCGTTCCAAGTTGGTTGAATCAACGACATCCAAGATTTCGCTCGGAAGATCATCAAGTAGATACTTTCGGGTGACCAATTCTTCGGAACTATAGGGTGACAGGGAATAAATACCAGGCAGGTCTTGAACAATCATACTCTTATCGGACTTAAGCTGGCCGCTCTTTCGTTCCACGGTCACGCCCGGCCAATTGCCTATATGTTGATTGGAACCGGTTAGTGCGTTAAATAATGTGGTTTTACCACTGTTAGGGTTTCCAACCAATGCAAGCGAAGACATTTCCATTCATTACACCTCCTCGATTAAAACGCAACTGGCATCACGCTTACGCAAACTCAATTTATAGCCGCGAACCATCAATTCGATCGGATCTCCAAGTGGTGCAATTTGATTAACTTTAATCATGGTGTTATTGGTTAATCCCATGTCTAATAGCCTGCGGCGCAATGCTCGATCACCGACCATCTTCCGGACGATTCCGGTCTTGCCCATTTTCAAGTCAGACAGTGAATGCAACTTGTCGCCGGCTTTTTCCTTAATATCCCGTACGACAATTCGTTCAGCAATATCCAAACTGATGGCCAAGCGCTGGCCCTGAAAATAAATCATCATGCCGCTTGAATCCGTCGAAAGAGAGATCACTGTGACCTTCTTCCCAGAAATCATCCCCATTTCAGATAATCGGCGAACAATTGCCTTGTCACCCAAGACGTTCATAATAATGTATTCACCTCTGTGTTTGGCTTCTGATAATGCTTCCATAGTTGATCACTCTTTTCAATTTATAATTTTGGAATATTTAAATATGTAGAAATCTTTTGTTTTCCTACCACTAAATACATTATTGTGGTATATGTGATAAACAAATATTAAATGTAAAAGCCAAAAATGTCAATACGATAAGAAAAATGAGTATTATTCTAATTATCTAGTGATAATGATTCTAAACATCCCGGATAGCGCCCGATTGTATATTAAGCGATCATATTCAAAAAAATATCCTGAAAATGATTGAAATCAGGATTTTTTCCTCGTATACTCAGTGTTAAGTGAGTAACTCTTTTAATGTTACTCTAATAAGTATTAGTCATTTTATTCGTAAGTCTTCGAGTGCAGCGGGACTGTAAATGAAAATACTGCACGACAAAGTAGTCGGCTGACATGGGCCGGCTACTTTTTTATGAACCACTTTTAACATCTTCGCCTAACAAGTTGTATCAAAAAACGCTGTTTGGAAAATGAGACTCATTTCCAAACAGCGTTTTACTATCGAGCCCTTATTCTTAGGCTGATTCTTTAGCCGAATCTTTCTTAACCGGTTCTTTTCTTGATTTCAAATATCTTATCAAAACCACAGCAAGTGCCAATCCGGAAATTGCTGTTGCAATCCAGAAGACATTGTAGAATGCCTGAACAAATTTATCACCAACCGCCGGCGTAATTCGGGTAACGCCCGGCAACTGGAAGAATAGTGCCGATGATGCAAAGCTGATTCCGATTGTCATTCCCAACGTCCGGGCAAAGGAATTAAACGATCCGGCAATTCCAGAAAGCTTTTTATCAACCATCCCCATTGTCAAAGCGTTATTTGGTGACAGGAAGATGGCAATGCCCATACCGTTCAAAACAATTGGCGGAATAATCTTCATCATATCCAAATGATCCGGGAAAAACGCATAACCGACTTGTGAAAACATCAAAATTGCCAAGCCGATAACCGTCATCAACTCCCGGTTAATTTTATCCGCCAGAACGCCGGCAAAGGGTGTGGTAATCAACATCATGACCGATTGGAGCATAATAACCAGCCCACTGGCGAACGGACTCATACCGTTGTAACTCTGCAGATAGAATGGTAACAAAATGTTTGATATGGCATTAACCAACATCTCTAAACTCAACGCAAAAATCGATGTCATGAAGCCTTTGTTTCGAAGAACCTCAGGTGCAATCCACGGCAGATTTGATTTATCATCCTGAATGAACGAGTAAACCGTGATTGCGCCACCGACAATGAAGAAAGCAAGCCCCATCAGTAAGTGATCACGCCCACTTTGAAAGAATGACCCACTTAAGAAGAACAAAATGATGCCAATTGTGAATAAGTTTTGCCCTGTCCAATTGGCGCCCTTGGTTACTTCTTTAATGTGTGCCCAGGATTCTTTGGGAATTGGCAGAAATTTAAAGCCCAGCCAAAGGACTAAAATACCTAACGGAATATTAATCCAGTAAATCCATCGCCAGCTCGAAACGGAAATAATAAAACCACCGATTCCGGGTCCGGAAATCGACCCAACCGAAATAAACATGGAAATCATCGCCAAAGCTTCAGCCCGTTTATTATCCGGAAAATATTGCGTCACAATCCCCATTGAATTAGCCATAATCATAGCCGCGCCAATCGCCTGAATTACCCGGCCAATCAAAATGGTGATAAAATCCGGTGCAAACCCTGTAATTGTCGATCCAATTAAAAAGGCAATACCGCCGGCTAAAAAGACGGCGTTCTTTGATAAGATGTCGCCAATATGGCCAAACATCACCAATAATATGGCCGTTGTAATCAGCCCGATTTGGACAATCCAAGTTGCGGCGCTACTCGAAATATTCATTGAAATGGCAATCTTGGGAATTGCCAAATTTGTGCTGGAACCTGACAGAGATGTCAAAAATGAAAACATCCCCAGGACACCAATAATAGATAGATTTTTCCCCCGACTATCAGCCATCATTCTTCCCCCTTTGACTCATTGATGCGATCAATCGTATCTTTAAAAAAGCGCTATCAACATTTTCACTAACATTTATAACACTAACATAGGAAAAGTTTGAGCATATCGACTTGGAAAAGTCGTCACAAAAAAAGATCAAGGCCATTTTCTCCTTGATCTTTTTAATCGGCTGATTCTAACACTTACCACTTTATCCAATCTTGGCTATAATGACCCTTTACAATCCAAATATAGCCTCTTTTTTGCTGCAGATACGGTGCCTTAACAACCCAGCCAAAAGTTGTATCGTTTTCCGCTTGGACCTTGGAATCCTCCAACAACACCATTTTTTGGTTTGTCCGTGAATTTTCCGGATTAACCTGATAAACATAGACCGGATATTTAATGTGAATAAGACGAGGCTTGTACCAATATGATGAATAATATCCGGGTAACGTGCTTGCATGCGATGACGGTACCGTGACAAGTCCGGCAAACAACAGTAATCCAACAGTGACGATAAATAGAAATTTCCTAAACATTTCACATCACCCCACTTCTATCTCCACCTTGATAATAGCGCGGCAATTGCACAATCCTGTAAATTTGATGTAAAGGTTGTGTAAAAAGATAATCGCCTATTCTACCAAACCGTTTGTACCTATCATTAACCGGCAAAAGCCACGTCACAAATAGGTCATTTCGATTGTCGCAGTCATACGCCACATGCTAAACTATCATCATAAAGATTATATTTTAACGCCAGATGCCACTATGACTTCCAGAAACGGAGGAGTTCAATGACACCAGAAGACTTATTTAGTCAGTTTCAAGGATTACTCGATGCAGGCCACCTTGAACAAGCCCGGACTTTTTTGCAGGAAAACGCTGAAGGACTCGGCAATCATCTGACCAACGCCACTGATATGCTGGCAGATTTTGACGTTTCCAGTGTAACCGATCACGTCCAAAATTTCGGTGAAGAAACAACCTCAAAAGTAACCGGATCGCTTGAAGACCTGAAAGACCAAGTAGATGCATCCGGTTGGTTGGATAAAATTATAGGTATTTTTAAAAATTAATGATCAAAAAAATCGTCATTAGTTGCCTCGGATAGGAGGCAACTAATGACGATTTTTATTTCACGAGTTATTTTTTTCGAGTTTCCGAATCAACTTCTGGTGTCAACGATTGACCACGTTGACCTGTCGTTAATTGTTTATTTAGTGCTTCATATGATCCCAGTTTGGGGCCTGTGAAATGACGTCTTGCATAAACAACAAAATCAATAATCAAGACAATCAAAACAGCCACAAAAATTTTACCGGTCGCATAGTGTAACACCATATTTGAAGTAAGCTGAACATCGGTCGGTGAAAAGATCATGAGTAAGATCAAAAAGACAATCCAACCACAAGCAATCGAGCTGACCGCAACGCTCCAACTGCCAAGGCTCCATGGACCATCGTCCTTTTTAGTCCACACATGAAGAAGTCTTGCCCTTAGTTTTAAAGCAATCGGTACCAGATAAGACCCATAAAGACCAATGACACTCATCGTACCGATAGCTGCGTAAACACCATCAGAGGTTCCGAACAGAAATGCTAGAATAACAATCAGCCAAATGGCAATCGTCGGAGTGTGAAATTTACTGGAAATTTTCTTGAGTTGATTTGAAAATGGCAAGCCGCCATCCCGACTGAATGCGTATACCATCCGGGATGATGAGGTTACCGATGAACACCCACAGAACCACATTGCAATTGTGACCAGCCAAAGCATCGCACTTCCCAATCGCGGCCCCGCTGCTTGCTCAATTGCGACGATAAAAGCATTATTACCGGCATTGGCAACCGCCGTTGGATTTTTAATCGAGACAGTTACCAGTGATAGTAACAGAAAACCAAAAATACCAGAAATCGCAACTGACAGATAAACACCCCATGGTGCTTGAATACGAGGATTCATTGTTTCTTCACTGGTATGAGCAGAGGCATCATAACCTGTTAATGTCCACTGAGCTTGCAACAGCCCAATCAGAAAAGCACCCCAATAAGGCATTGATTGAGAAGTTGTCGTAGAAAAAGTATGGAATAAATAGGTTCCACTATGTTGTGGTCCAAGTACGACCAGTACCCCAATAATTAGAAAGACACCAATCACATGGTAAATAGCAGAAATCGAATTCAATTTTGACACAATATTAATACCCACATGATTTAAAATAGCATGGCTGCCAAGGATCACCGCATAAGTCATCAGAAATAGTGATTTACTTGGATGGGTAAAAAGAAGGTTTGAAGCAAAAGTCGCACAACCATAATCAATTCCGGCAACAATGGTTACCTGCCCGATAACATTTAGCCATCCGGTAAACCATCCCCAAGTCGACCCGCCCAAAATGGATGCCCAATGGTAAATCGCACCTGAAGTCGGAATGGCCGATGTTAATTCAGCCATTGCAGCAGCCACAAACAGGACAAAGAACGTGACAAGTGGCCAGCCAATACCCATCATTGCCGGACCACCATTGCTAAAACCATAACCATAATAAGAAACCGCACCGGTCAAAATCGAAATAATTGAAAACGAAACGGCAAAATTTGAAAAGCCGCCCATATCACGAATTAATTCTTGCTTATAACCAAACGACTTTGAGATTTGAAACAAGCTTCCAGACTGCAGTTTCCACTTTCTAACCGAATCTGTTGCTTTTACCAGAATTGCCAGCATCGTTATGATGGTGACAAAAATGACGATCAATCCAAAAATAATCATTTTCCGCCCATCCTCCTAAAATATATACCATTTCGTTCGTTTATGTGTTACATTATATGACATAGATTAGAAATAGCAAGCTATTTTTTAATTAAATGAGACTTGTCTACTATTTTGTCAACAAATCATGTCATAATTTTTTGACATAAAAGAAAGGAATGACATTATGCCGGAGACCATTCAAACGGTAGGAATCGACATCGGGACAACCACAACATCTCTGGTGTTGGCGCAGCTTTCAATTCAAAATACCGAAGCTTTCTCCAGTTTGCCTCATGTTCAGATCGTTGATAAACAAATCAATTATCGAAGTCCGGTTATCTTTACACCCTTAGTTGACGCAAAGAAGATCAATCAGGAGGCACTTCAGGCATTTGTTGCCCATCAGTATCAAATCGCCAAGATTAATAAGGCCGATCTGAAAATGGGTGCCATTATCATGACGGGAGAAACCGCTCGTAAGCAAAATGCCAGACGCATTCTTCAATCATTGAGCCAGTTTGCCGGTAATTTTGTTTGTGCAACTGCAGGTCCAAGGCTGGAAAGCTTCATTGCCGGCAAGGGCGCAAATCAAGCATTGCTGGAAAAACATCCCGAAATACCGGTTATTAATCTGGATATAGGTGGCGGAACCACCAACCTGGCTTACTTCAAAAATGGCAACTGCATGGATACCGCCTGCTTTGATATTGGGGGTCGGCTTATCCGGGTTAACGATCATCGTCAAATTACATACATTGCTCCAAAGATTCAAAGAATCATTTCAAGACTGGCGCTCCCCATTCACCTGGGAGACACTGCAACCCCGGCCATCCTTCAGCCATTAATTAACGAAATGGTGCGGGCCTTGGTCAAGATGGTCGGCGGTACTCAGCCGGCGCCTTTCTACAATCTTCTTCAAACAGACCCAATGAATCATCCCGTTAATCAAGACGCCCTGATCACATTTTCAGGTGGTGTTTCCGATTGTTTCTTTTCAAAATTACCCACAAATCCATTCAAATATGGTGACATCGGCATCCTGCTTGGACACGCCATTAAGACCTCGGCATTCTTTAAGGCTAAACATATCGGTCATCCCACAGAGACCATCGGGGCAACCGTTATCGGAGCAGGCTCACAAACCGTTACCGTAAGTGGCAGTACGATCCGCTATTCGAGCAATGTCCTCCCTTTAAGAAACGTGCCCGTGATCAGCCTTGATCAATCGAAGATCACCGATATTAATCCGATTATTGAAGACAGGCTCATGCTATACGACCTGCCAGAATTAGCAGCAATTGGAATTACTCTGCAACACGTCGGCACCAGCTTCCAAGCAGTCGCCAAGCAAGCCGCCGATTTGGCATCAGGGTTGACCAACTTGATTCGTATGAAAGTTCCTCTGGTTATTTTAATGGAGAAAAATGTGGCACTGTTCTTCGGCAATTGTTTTCGCGAACATATTCCCAAAGATTACCCACTGGTCTGCTTAGATGCCGTTTCGACCAAAGACGGCGACTACATCGATATCGGTCGACCAGTTGCAAACGGTCAGGCACTTCCCCTCATCATCAAAACATTGGCATTTAATTGAATGGAGTGATCAAAATGATTCTAAAAACAATTCTTTCCGGCAAGCATTATCAATTCAAATCCGTCAAAGACGTCATGGCAAAAGCAAACGAAGAAAAGTCCGGCGACACCCTTGCAGGCATTGCTGCCCACAACATGCAGGAACGAGTCGCCGCAAAAGTCGTTTTGTCACAGCTGACTCTAAATGATGTGTATGAACATCCCGCTGTTGACTACGATCATGATGAAGTCACCCGAATGATTATCGATGATTTGGACCCGTTGGTTTTCAGACAAATAAAAGGCTGGACATTCGAACAACTTCGGGAATGGTTATTGGCAACGACAACAACCAATGACATAATTCACTACCTCTCACAAGGGTTAACCTCCGAGATGATTGCTGGAGTATGTAAGCTCATGACAAACCTTGATTTGATTACCGCTGCTAAAAAAATTATTAATGAAAAGACCGCCAATACAACCATTGGCCGACCCGGAACTTTCTCATCACGTTTACAGCCCAATCATCCTACAGACAATCTTCGTGGCATTATGGCCTCCACAATGGAGGGGTTAAGTATGGGGATCGGGGATGCCGTCATTGGATTAAACCCGGTTAATGATACCGTCTCCGGTGTAACCGCCATTCTTAATACTTTCAATGAATTTGTGACCCGCTGGCAGGTACCAACCCAAACTTGTGTCTTGGCTCACGTCACTACCCAGATGCAGGCCATTGAAGATGGTGCTCCGGCTGGGCTGATTTTTCAATCCATCGCCGGCTCGCAAAAGGCAAACACTGCTTTTGGAATTGATCAGCACTTGATCGCCCAAGCTAACCAGTTAGGAAAACAAGCGTTGCAAAACAAGGGGCAAAACGTGATGTATTTTGAAACCGGTCAAGGATCTGAATTATCATCCGATGCCAATTTTGGTGCCGACCAAGTCACAATGGAAGCTCGCTGCTACGGGTTTGCCCGTCACTTTGATCCATTTATTGTCAACACCGTGGTTGGTTTCATTGGACCGGAATATCTGTACGATGCCAAACAGGTTACCAGAGCCGGTCTGGAAGACCATTTCATGGGCAAACTCAGTGGCTTGGCAATGGGATGTGATGTCTGTTATACCAACCACATGAAAGCTGATCAAAATGATATTGAAAATCTGGCGTTGCTTCTGGCAAATGCCGGTTGCACTTATATCATGGGCGTTCCCCAAGCAGACGATGTCATGCTCAATTACCAATCAACCGGTTTTCAAGAAACTGCAACTATTAGGGAACTGCTGAATCTTCACCCGATTCCCGAATTTGAGACTTGGATGGAAAAAATCGGCATTAGTCAAAATGGCCGCTTAACCAGCAAAGCAGGGGACGCCTCAATTTTTATGGAAAAGGAGTCGATGTAAATGAAAGTACTTAAAGCCCAAAATCAATCACTCACACCACCACAAGTTCAACCGCTTCCTGTCAACGCCAATAACGAGTTGATCGATATTCGTTCAGTCCATTTAAACACGCAATTAATGGTTGACCATCCAGCAAATAGAGATGCCTACCTCTCATTAAAGGAAACCACTCCCGCAAGGCTCGGGATGGGCCGGGCGGGGTTGCGTTACAAAACCCGTTCCGTTTTACGACTAAGAGCCGATCATGCGGCTGCTCAGGATTCTGTGTGGGCGGATGTACCGTCCAAGTTTATTCAATCAATGAACATGCTGCCATTGCAATCCCAGTGTCAAGACGAGACCGAATACCTCACCCGCCCCGATCACGGTCGTCAATTATCGATAGCTGCTGCAGCCAAAGTTACTCAACTCATCGACAAGGGCCCCTCCGTTTTACTCGCTGTCGGTGATGGATTGAGCTCCGAGGCCATTACGGCAAACGTCGGTGATGTCATCCCGGCCATTAAGCAGGGATTGAAGCTTCATGATATTGCAATCAACACGATTCCCTTTATTCGATTTTCAAGGGTCGCTGTTGAAGACCAACTGGGAGAGCTGACCCATGCAAAAGTTGTCTGCCTCTTAATTGGGGAACGTCCCGGATTGGTAACACCAAAGTCAATGAGTGCCTACATCGCTTATCAACCAACCGTCGGAATGGCTGAAGCCAGACGAACAGTCATTTCAAATATCCATCCCGGTGGTATTCCTGCTGTCGAAGCGGGCGCCTATATTGCGGAAACAATTTGGAATATGCTGACACTTAAGAAATCCGGATTGGATTTAAAAGAAGCCTTAAAAAATTAGATCTAAAAAGCTCCCCATCATCAACCACCCGAGAAGGGATGGTAGATGATAGGGAGCTTTTTTAGTTAAATGATTCCTTTTTCGTATTCAACGCCCTATCAGTTACAATACAAGTTTCGTACAGCCAATTCATTAACGTTTCACCACGGCCGGTATTATAATAACCATTCAGCAGGCGATAAAAAGCCGTCATATGCTCGTCATCAATGATTAAGAGTCCGGCACCGTTCTGAGTTAAAATATAATTCGCAGATAGAAGAGCGGTCCGCTTATTGCCATCCCAATACAACTGGCTATGCATAATATAAAGCATCACCTTTAAGGCTTTCCAGGTTGCGGATTGATCGGTCATCATTATTTCGGTAAGATCAGCCACTACCTGATCATAAACCGGGATCATTGGAATATAGTCCGTCCCACCAATTTTAACTTTGCCAGTGCGCAGCATTCCCCAAGCAACCGACTCGCCCTCTGCGACCAAGCCGTTAATGGCATGGCTAACTGCCAGAGAATAGGGCTTGCTGTTTCTAATTATTAATTCGACCGCACTTTGAAGTTGCCGAATAATCTTCATGTCCCTTGTTGAAAGACCATAAACATCGGATCCCAAAATAATCGTTTCGGTTTCCCGAATTGTTGCCTTGTTATCTTCGAATCTGGAAGTTGAATATACTAAGCGAATCATTTCTTTAATCGCTAATTTTTGATTTTCGAGTTGCGTTAATTTTGTTTTGTCCGCAAAATTCATTCTCCGATTTCTCCCTCAATTTAATCATGCAGCTCTAATAGCGGTTTCGCAAATAGAAACACAACTTAAATCATAAGTGGTTCTATCCGTTTCCGTCTACTAAAATCAACCATTTTTAAATCATTATTATTAACTTGGTTAAGTTGTATTCGATCATTACAGCCGTGTATAGAACTCTCGAAGAGTTTCTTCTCTTCTGGCATTGTTTCAAATAAAAATTTTGGATGCCACTGTACTTCGATCACCTAACCATCTGTTTTGAACTCAATCGCTTCAATAACCGTTTCTGGTGTTGGCCCCACAATATTTAGTTCAGATCCCGGCTTTTTAATTGCCTGATGGTAATGCGAGATGCTAATCGTTTTGATCCGCACACTTCAAATTTATCATAACCTCTTTTAATTCCAGCATCAATCGTAACATTGACATGTCATTTCGGATAAATAGGCAATATTACGTCACCCTCACTTGATATAAATTTCAAAAGTCTTCCCATTACTTTTTAATTAATATAAGTGGATTGATCATTTAGAAAGCGTTATTTCTTTTATCACAATAATATAACTTTTCTCTTTCTATGTTACAAAAACATTTCAAATGACACGCTATTTCACCAGCCTCAAATTCTTAAGAACTCCTTAAGACTACTATTTCAGCTTTCAAAGCCCATTCCTTCTTAGTGATCGAAACGCCAAATTTGTAACAAGCTTGTTACAAATCGAGCGTAGAAAAATGTTATGGTATAGGTGTCTTAACAAAGTCTTAAGAAATTCGGGGAGATGATTTTTGATGAGTATAAAGAAACAAGTAGCTCTAGGTTTGTTTTCAATGGCTAGTGTCTTTACCTTAAGCCAAGTCGCCGCGAACGCCGATACTAAGGTCACAGTAAAATCAGGCGATACCTTATATAAAATCGCTACAAAATACCACACGACCGTTAGTACAATCGCAAAAGCAAATCATTTAAAGGACGCAAATACAATTGTTACCGGAACCCAAATCACGATTCCAGGTAAATCAACTGCTGCATCAAGTTCAACATCATCAAATTCGGGTGCTAAAAAATACACGACGGGGAAAACCTATACTGGAAAGAATAAGCAAACAACCAGTACATATGTGAGTCCGAGCTCAAATAAGCAAACAAGCACGACAAAATCATTAAGCAAAACTGCTTCCAGTTCAGCTACAACCAAATCAGCCAAGACTGCTAAATCATCAACAGCACTGAAAGCAAACGCAGCAACCAATACGACCGCCAGTCCTGATACTGATACTAATTCAGGCACCGTTGACGGTGTGACAACCTTAGCTCAAAAATTAACCACTCAAAACATTCCATATCAATGGGGTGGTACAACTACCAAGGACTTTGATTGTTCAGGATTTGTTCAATATGTTTATAAACAAAATGGCGTTTCTTTGCCACGAACAGCTGAAGCACAAGCAGAAGCTACTACAAACGAATCCGTATCAAATGCGCAACCAGGTGACCTTTTGTTCTGGGGAAGCAAAGGCGGCGTTTATCACAGCGCTATTTACCTGGGTAATAATCAATATGCTAATGCACCGGAACCCGGCAAGACAGTTCAAGTACAAACTATTTCACAATATTTTGCACCTAGCTTTGCCGGTTCGGTCAACGCTTAATTAATTGATGACCATTATAAAAAGCCACTTATCGTTTTAAAGACGATAGGTGGTTTTCTCATTTTATAAAGTCAGAAAATCCGATCAAAGTCGAGCACTAATGTGGTGACTTTAATCGGAATTTTTTATTTGAATTTATTAATCAAGTTAATGTAGAAATGGTCGGCCTTGTGAAAGAATCAATCCAACAATACCAACTACGATACAAAAGAAAAGTGCCCACCAGATTAAACTGGCATGAAACTTATTCTCTTGCTTGCGAGCAAACGCAATTTCAATAAATGCAATCAAACCCAGTGCTAAAATAACTTTGATAGTACTAAGTACTGGATTGTATTGCCAAGTTCCCAATAACAGAATAACGCCACTAATAATGGCGATCAAATATAAAACGCGTGCTGTCATTGCCCAACCGGTTACTTTATGAGATTTTGCGATCAAACCAAGCACAACCACGATTATTAATACGACCCAAGTCATTAAATGAATCCATAACCACAACATCGATTCAATTCCCCCAATATTTAATGTAATATATCTATCCTATGCTTTTTAGTGCGATTTGTTTAGGCAGAAACATCTTCTCAATTATAACAAGATATAAAAATAAGCGCCCGACAACGTCACAGGTTATCGGGTGCTTACCAAATCAACTATTAATTTCATATAGAACTGACCAACTCCCCTTCTCGAGAAGAGCCTCGAACACATCGAATCATTATATGTCGTCACTTCTGGCAAATTTGGGGGGATTTGCAATTAAGAAGCAGCTGCTGCAGTTTCCTGACCTTTCTCGCGTTGCAATTTCTTCTGCAACTTCTTTAATCTTTGTCGCGGTTTAAGGCCAGTAACTAATTGTCCAAAAACAGTCATCTCTAATTGTTTCCTTAGTGCCATAAAATCAACCCTCCCTTTATAAACGAAATAAGTTGAAAATAAACACGGACAGGATCAGTTACTGCCTGAGCTATTTCTAGCTGAAAGATGATTAAAGTTTCACCTTTCAACCTTTATTGTAAAAACTTATGATTAAAGTTCAACCATTTTTTTAAATTTTATCATGAAAAAGTAGTTATTGCTTTCTGTTAATTAGTTAATAATCACCAATCTTATGATTATACCCGTTAGAGGCGACTTGTTCACCAATTAATGCACTTAGTAATGCGAATTTGTCATAACACGGCAGTAATTTAATCGTGCAATATTGCCTGTCACCAATTTGACAAATTGTCCCTTTCTGAAAATATAATAGAGCTATTGAGGGGAATAATAACAAAACATCTTCAAAATTGATTGCTTAAGGAGCGTGATATTTATGTATTTTGTTATTGATCAAAACCCGAATGGAACATTTCAGTTTTTTATCAAATCCGCCGATCACGAAACGATCGCAATGAGCAAAGCTTTTGACACCAAGCATGACGTTCAAAGGGCTGTTTCTATCATCATGAATGGGCATCTTAGCCCGGAATCCCATATAGAAGACCTTGTCTAAGGTTACCTAATGACTGAAGTGATGTGACTATAAGGGTTTCTCCAACAACATGTTTCAATTAAGTTCTTAAAAAGAATGACAGAAAGGTCGAGGCGAATCCAGCCTCGGCTTTTTTATTATCTAAACACGAGAATGATGAGCTTTTTAACACGTTTTTATTATAGACTTGGTAAAATGGATGCGAGGACTCGAAATCGTTATGTGGGGGCATTAACGTGAAAAAATACAACATCGCTTACAACATAACTATCATGATACTTGCCATTATCTCAATTGCACTAACCATACTTGATTTTTTGCAATACAATCAGTTTGAATAGTGACCCTTGGAACGTCATCAATGATGGTATTTTAATCATTTTTACAATTGATTATTTCACAAGATTAGTCTACGCAAAAGATAAATCTGAGTTTTTCATTCACAACATTTTTGATTTACTGGCAATCATCCCACTATATTCAGCCTTTAGTTTCTTTCGATTCTCAAGAGTTTTCCGCATTTTTCGATTGCTCAAACTACTTCGTTTCATCCGAATGGTCGGTGTCATCGGTAAACTTCAAAAGTCATTTCATACTTTTTTGAAAACCAACGGCTTTATTTATGAGATAGGGAAAGAAAACACGTTCTTTTAAGGACGTGATGAATTGCCTCCGTTTTTACGTCTAATGAACGATAAATACCTACCAATAAGTTTCCTTATTTTATGAATTTATGTATACAGCAGCATTCTTAACATGCTATAATATTTATCGAAAAAAGTACAAATAGATTAGCATATGACTAAATCTCGTTGCATAATGCAAATTATCATTACACGTGGGGAACTAGACTTTAACTAGTCCCATTGAGGAATTTGCAAATGCTCTGGCTTACAAGTCCCGCCGATGAACACGGTTTTGGAATTGTTCATATAAAGATTGGTCAAGATGATTAGGTTCAGCTACTAGTAAGCGTGCCTAAACGGCATGACTGCCTTTCGGTTATTTTGTCAGTGTTCAGCGTGCGGGCAGAATGACGGCGCTAAAACGTTAGATATTCGGGAGTGGACGTGTTCTAAATATTAATGCGGCAGTTAATATCCTTAATTGCGGACTAAAAGCTATTGGTTAGGAACTAGCCATGGTAAAAGAGCGAGGTTCTGGAAGTTAGGTTTTCGGCATACCGATGTAACAGCCTAAATACTACTTCGCGTTCCCAGAAGCTCGGGCATTCATGACCGAGTAGTTCACCGGTATGCTGACAAGTACGATCACCTCATTTTTTGCAGGTCGGAATAAAAGCCAATATAGAGATTTAAAGGTCCGTTTGACTAAAATTGAACAGCAAAATGAAGAATTAAAGAATAGTTTGGATGATTTAAAGAAAAAATTAAAATAAAACAAGATACAATTGAAGCCCCTCGCGTTTTCCGCCGCGAGAGGCTTCTTGTAATGTTTTACAACTCAATCATTATATCATGTGTGCCGTCGTATGTGATCATATTATCTTAATTACTCTTTTGGATTAACTATGATACACAAATCCGTAACTATTTAATATGCACTCTGGGGTCAAACTATTTTTCTCCGTTATTATGTGTTCCGTAGTTTCCGGTTAACTTTTTATTTTTGAATGACTTTTATAACTTTAGTAAAAATAATCAAAATACAAGAAGTGCCTCATCAATTACGAAGCTCTCCTCTCAGTCCTATTTTGCCAACCTTGATCTGGTATAGTCCGCAAATCCTGCAACATGGTACTCAACACCGGACAACTTAGGATTAACCAAATGATCTTCTTTTACATAATACAGTGGAATAACACCGGTTAACTTCTGCAGTCGATTTTCAGCTTGTCTGAGATTCCGCCAATAATCGGTTTGGTTATCAGCTTTTTTAGCACTGGCAACCAGCCTATCATAAGTTTTATCACTAAAATGACCTGGATTCATCGTATTATTAGTTGTCAGAATACCCAAATAATTAATTGGATCCGCAAAATCCGCCAACCAATACCATTGACTTAACTGCCACTGACCATTAGTCCGTCGATTTTGATAAGCCTTATCAGGTAAATTACTGATGCTGACTTTTGCGTTAGGCAGGTTTTGATTAATTTGCCCTTACACAAACTGAGCAACATTACGAGTCACATCCTGATCGTCACCGATAATTGATAATTTAAGTGTCCCGGAAATCTTAGCTTCTTTTCGGCCTTGATTCCATAAGCGCTTTGCCTTTTGAAGGTTCGGTTCAACACTGGTGCTGGTTTCTTGACTGAAATCCCTACCGGTAATAGGATCAACCGATGTTTTTGGACTGACAAAACTACTTGCAGGTTCCGAACCATCCGAAAGCACCTTTTTGGTTAGTTCATTTCGATTGATCACAAGTGAGATTGCCTCTCGAAGTTTCTGATTGGCCAAAGGCTGCCCACTCTTTTGGTTAACCTGCAAATAATATGTCCATGCTTTCGGTACCCGCTTAAGATCTTTGTTCTTTTGCAGACTCTTAGCAGTTACACCGGAAATAGTAGCATCGTCCAATTTGTCGGATTGAAATAAATTATGTGCAGTGTTAGGGTCCTTGACCGTCTTATAATTGATCCGATCCAGCTTGATTGACTTCTTATCCCAATAATAAGGATTGCGAACAAGTTGATAACTATCATTAGTTCCCGTCCATTTGGTAATCTTAAATGCACCATTTGAAACCGTATTTTTCGCATTGGTTCCATATTTCTTAACGCCGACTTTAGTCACAAACGACTTATCTTTCGGCATAAATACAGGCATCGCAATCAACTTATTGAAATAGGTCATTGGATGATCCAAAGTAATCACGAGTGTTCTGTCACCTGTCGCCCTAATCCCCAAAGTCTTATACGATTTCTTATTAGCCATGATAGCATCCGCATTTTTAATGCCACTGAAAATGTACGTATAAACCGGATTATTAGCCGGATTCATTGCCCGCTTCCATGCAAACTCGAAATCTTCAGCCTTCACAGGATCGCCGTTACTCCACTTAGCATTTTTTCGGATATGAAAAACGTACTTCTTCCCATTATCGGTCGGCTTAACAAGTTTTGTTGCCATTGCAGGTGCCGGTTGATCATTACTATTCAACCGGTACAAGCCTTCCGAAATGTTGGTTAACGTATTGAACTCAGGTAAAGTCGCCTGATTTGTATTGTCCAACGTGGTGAGCTCGGATGTCTGCATTAAGTTAAGTGTCCGTTTATTTGACTGATTTTGAGTACCACATCCCGATAAAACAACCACCGTTATGAAGGTTGCCAACCCGGCCAAAAATAATTTGATCTTTTTCACGATTTATCCCCTCAATTTATTCAAAAT
Source organism: Lentilactobacillus hilgardii DSM 20176 = ATCC 8290 (assembly GCF_000159315.1). Taxonomy (GTDB): domain Bacteria; phylum Bacillota; class Bacilli; order Lactobacillales; family Lactobacillaceae; genus Lentilactobacillus; species Lentilactobacillus hilgardii. Next base: position 814,213 of record NZ_GG669992.1, on the reverse strand, counting down.
TCAATCAGCACAATAAAACTTATATCCCTCAAATTTCGTCAAACACGCTTAATTTCAATCGGAACTGCATGTTTTAAAGTCTCATGAACTGTACATTCCTTAATAACTTGATTGATAAAAGTGTGCTGATCCTGTTCATTCAAATTGGTTTCAGCATGTATCGTGACCTGAATTTTGGTCACTGCTGATCGACCATCTTGATACTTGGTCGTTTCACCAGCCGTTTTTACTTCAAATTTATTAATTTTGATTTCCGGCTGCCGTCTAACAATATCATTTGCAGTAATGGCCATACAAGAGCTAACTGCAGACAATAAATATTGCACCGGATTTGGACCGGCATCTGTGCCACCACCAGCAACCGGCTCATCAACCAGGAAATGGTGAATGCCGGTTTGCGTGTCCACTTGAGCACCAACCTTGCGTAATTTTGCATTAACGATATATCTTCCCATAGGAAACCTCCATAAAAATTCTAATTTCTTTTAGTAAGCATACCAAAATACCAGCGATGACTCAAAACAAATCATCACTGGTATTTTTAATTGATCTTACTTATCCGCCTTTTCGTTCTTCTCGTCACGCGGATCTTGAATATGATTATCTTTTAGATACTTTTTAAACGGTCTGACTAAATGGTACGTATGAACATCATTTACCGTAAATCGACTAACATGACGTAAATCATCAGCTGCCTTCACAGCAGCCTCTCCCGTCACTGTTTGCTCACGGACCACCAGCACCGGTCGCCAGCCGAATTTGGTCTCAACAACTGCCACTCGGCCCAACTCGGGAAAACCGTCAACAAGTTCTGAACCTTCATTACCTGTCTTTTTGCCGATTTTCCAGAAAAATTCATGGTCAGTTGCCAATGTGCGCTTGCCATCTTCTTCCAGTCGAATGTGCAATCCGCCGATCACTCGACGAACTTGTTCCTTTGGTCCCTTCGATTTCTTTGAATGCTGCTGGTTACTCTGTTTCTCTGAAATTGTCTTCTTATCAGCCATAATTTATAATTCCTTTGCCTTCATTCTTTTTCTTAGAATTGTAAGCAAACTCAATCATCTCAATTTGCTTTATACACTACATTTTAATGATACTATCATCGATTTACAATTTCCAATTACAAATGATTACAAAAGCCGTAATATGCGGTTTCGGGTGATAGCTGCTTTAATCCGCACACTTTTTAGGACTGCTCCGTCAACCACAAACCTGCATATAAGCCAACTCGGCTCAAATTCCAAAACCGGGATTCCCGAAATGAACGCTTTACACTCCGAACGATAATCGCTTTGCTCTGCACACTTATACTAGGACTGCTCCTCAAAGCATCGTTCTGCATGTAAGGGATCCCTTTCAAAAATCCAAACCCGGGATTTCCGAAAAGAACGCCTTACACCCCGAACGATAACCGCTTTGCTCTGCACACTTATACTAGGACTGCTCCTCAAAGCAGTACCACTCCATGTAAGAGATCAATTTAAAAAATTCAAAACCGGAATTTTCCAAATTGACGTCTTACATTCCGGGTACTATCGCTTTGCTCTGCACACTTATTCATAGCTCAAGCTCTCTATTGGATCCAATCTTGCTGCTTTTCCTGCTGGTGCCAGAGCAGCCAGTAACGAAATGGCAATTGAGATAATCAGTCCGAAGAGAATATTACCAGTAGAGATTTGCATGATCTGATAATTAATGCCGGATTCGGCAATGTGGTTGGCAATCGCAGCCAGTCCTTCTGCCAAAATAATTGCAAGCACCGACGAGAACAAGCCAATGAAGAAAGCTTCAGAGAAAAATAAATTTCGAATACTGCCCTTTGATGTCCCCAACGCACGTAAAATACCGATTTCTTTGGTTCTTTCAGAAACACTGATGTAAAGAACAACAATAATCATGATTGCTGATACCAATAAGGAGATGCCGGCAATCGTCGCCAATACATTAACCGCTAAATTAATATAGGTATTCAAAGTGTCAACAAAACCACCAACACCGGTAATCATATATTGCGCCTTATTCTTACTGTTTTTAAAGGCCTTAATCTTATTTTGAACCGGTTTAACATTTTCTACACTGCCAGTTACTTCAAGTGTTAAGAAATTTGGTTTAATACTAATATTTTTTGACCCATAAATCGACTTCATTGTTTGATAAGTAACGGAAGTAGACCCGGTATTGGCCTTTGCAATCCCACTCACTTTCAATGTTTTACTTAAAGTCACCGGTCGTTTCTGCTTATTTAACGTATTTTGATAGAAAATAATCTTCTTACCGATCAGAGAATAGGGATGCTTTTTATTTAGCTTTGCAGCAATTTCCTTAGTCAGCAGGATTTCATTACCCTTGGGCGCATCCCCTTTTGTGATGCTCTTCTTCAAAATTGTCGGGTTAAACGTCTGCATAAACGAAATAGCAGCTGTCTGTTTACCTAATCGCAACTGGCTGCCACCTTGCACGTAAAACCCGTTCTGAACGTTTTTAACGTGCTTAATCTTCTCTAGTCGGTTCTTATCCTTTGTCTGCATATTACTCTTGTTGACGTCTGTATTATCGCTGCTGACATTCTTGGTAATCTGCAACGCATTCGGATTTACCTGCGAGTATATTTCGTGATTAATATATCCTTGGACACCATTTCCCAGTCCAAGCATGACAATCACACTAAAGATCCCAATCGCTGCTCCGATAATAATCAGAATATTTCGTTTCAAATTGTATCGCATATTTTCCAGTGCCATTTTTAAGGTTGCACCGAATTTTAGAGTATGCGTCGTTAACTCATTTTCATTACCAGCTTTATACGGTTCCTTAATCTGCTTATCTTCACTGATTTTACCGTCCGTTAATCGCACAATTCGGGTACCAAAATCCGCGACAGTCTGTGAATGGGTAACTGTGATCACCAATTTACCGTCCGTAGCAATCTGATCAAGCAGTTCAAGAATTTCCTGTGTGTTTTGGCTGTCCAAAGCCCCCGTTGGTTCATCAGCAATAATGATTTCAGGGTCGGAAGCCAACGCACGGGCAATTGCGACCCGTTGCTTTTGGCCACCCGAAAGCTGGTTTGGAAATTTTTTAACATGTTCCTTCAGCCCAACCTGTTCCAACAATTGATGGGCACGTTCTTCCTGCTGCTTACGACTCAAGGTTGTCATTTCAAGAGACACCATTACATTTTGAAGAACTGTCAAATGGCTGATCAAATTAAAATTTTGAAAAATAAAACCGATTGTTTGTCGTCGATAGGCATCCAACTGTTTGTTAGTGTCGTGTCGCAATGAATTACCATTCAGAACAACATCACCGGTGTAATTACTGTCCAAGCCACCGATAATATTCATCAAGGTAGTTTTCCCACCACCTGATTCACCAAGAATTGAAACGAACTCCCCTTGTTCAAATGAAAGGTTCAATCCCTTAAGTACCGGGAACTCTTCACTGCCAAGGTAATACGATTTCTGAATATCATGTAATTCCAGATAAGCCATATTTTCCTCCGTTCTTCTAAATCGGGAGATACGTATACTCGATGTATTGTACCGCGAATACATAAGTTTGGGAATAGTGGCCACTGAATTTTATGACGTCATTGTTAGACGCATTAATAACTGATAAGGGATCCATTTCAAAAATCCAAGCCTGGGATTTTCGAAATCGACGCCTTACACTCCGAACGTTAACCGCTTAGCTCCGCACACTTTTCACCATTGCATCCGTCACCAATTTCAATTGTTGGTATACGGCAGTTGGATCAAAGTAATACATTTTATTTTCCGGCAACTGAACAACATGGCCCGCTTCGACTGCCGGTAGGCTCTTCCACACCGGATTCGATTTTAGATCCGAAATTGCCTGCTTATTCGTTGATTTCCCACTCGTTGTATTTGTAAAGAACAGCCAGTCCGCCGAATACTTCTTCAACGACTCCAAAGAAATCTGCTGAAAGCCTGCACCTTGGTCAATCTTTTGAATAGAAGCAGGCAGTTTAAATCCAAGTCCGGTAACCAACGCTTGACCGCCACGTCCCCATTTCGCGCCATCTACGAATAATTTACCGTTCTGCATATCATAAATACCGATTGACGTTTTAGTCGGATTGATTCCCGCTTTTTTCAATCGCTGTGACTGCTTATCGGATTCGCTTTTAAATTTGGCAATCCAACTCTGAGCCTGCTTTTGTCGGTTCAGGACCTGACCGAACTTAGTTGCCTTTTTTTCAATATTACCCGTTGTGCCGTAGGGAATATACACAACCGGTGCAATCTTTTTCAATGGCTTCACATCTGACTCATTGGATGTCACGATCAAATCAGGCTTCAACTTCAGCACCGCTTCCGGCTTCATCGTTAACCCCAGATTCGTGATGCCTTTTTTTTGAGACTTTGTTATATATGGGCTCGTAAAATCAATGGACGTTGCACCCACAACGTGACCGCTCAACGATAATACATCCCCTGTATAAACATTAGTCACAATCCGTTTTGGATCGGTAGGAATTTTAACTTTTCCGGAAGCAGTCCGAATGACCCTGGTACTGCTTGTCGACTCCTTATTGGCAGACTTGTCCGAATTTCCCCTTCCACAACCCGCCAAAAATAAAAGTGCCATCATAGCAACAGACAACACCTTAAGATATGTATGTTTCTTTTTCATCATTATTCAACCCTTTCTGAAAATAACAAGTAAATAAAATACGGCACGGTAACCGCTGAAACAACTAATCCAACCGGCAACGCTGTTTTTCCAAACGCATTGGTTGCCACAAACTGAGCCAGCATCATAATACAACAGCCGAGTAACCAACTGGTCGGCAATAAATAAGTCACCCGCTGCCCTACTAATTTTCTGGCAATGTTAGGTGCCATTAAGCCAACAAAACTAATGGCCCCACCAACCAAAACCGCTCCGGTTGCACATAGAATGGCAATGCCCATCAACACATTACCGGCCACCTTAACGTTCACACCAATGCCATAAGCACCACGACTCCCCAATGTTAACCCATTAAGTGCCGGGACCATTAAGATAACTAGAATAATCAGACCAATACCAAGCAATAATTGGGTCGTTAAAAATGGCATACCCAGATTCCAAAAACTGCCATTCAACCAAACCAATACTTTATCAAAATCAAACTGGTTCATTTCCAATTCAAGCATCAAAATAATACCATTCAAAACTGCTGTTAAGGCTACTCATGCCAATAAAATTTTAATTGCGGATTGTTGCCGACCAACCAACATGAGTAATCCGGAACTGGTAAGTCCGCCAATAAGTGCTGCCAGCAACAGCCAGGAAGAAATTAAATGAAGGCCAACTGCAGCCGATACAAACATGGCAATCACAACACCAAGGCTCGCACCGGCGTTAATGCCAAGGATGGTGGAATCTGCCAACGAATTATGCGTCAGGATTTGCAGAATCAAACCGCTAACAGCCAACTCACCACCCGTGATAATCGATGCCAATAAGCCTGGGAACCGTAACTGCCAAACAACAAAATTAGTGGTGAAATCCCGACTGAGTCCAAACAAAGATTTCATGACCTCAACGACATTTAATTTGATGTCTCCAAATGACAAGACTGCCAATAAAAGCCCAATCCAAATGGTGCAAAGAATCATAAAAGTCAGTACTAACCGTATCCTTCTTGTCATTTCACTACCTTCTTTTTAAAGGCCACCAATATAAACAAAACGATCCCACCGACAATGGCACTTAGGGCCGATAACGGTAATTCAACAGAACTGACCGCTGCTTTGGAAATCAAATCGGCAAACAGCATAAAAATGCCGCCGCACAGTGCAATCGGAAAAACGTTGGCTTTGAATGAACCGGGATGAACAAAATTGACCATTTGGGGCACGCCCACCCCGACAAACCCGATGTTGCCACCTACAGCTACGGAACTACCGGCAGCTAATACGATTAAAGCAATTGCGATCCCCATTAATTTTTTAAAAGAAAGTCCCAGTCCAACGGTTGTTTGATGGTCAAGCCCCAACAGCGTAAATTCGGTTCGAAAGAAAAAGACACTGCCCACCACCACAATCGCAACCAGAACCAATAAGCCGACCTGTTCATAATTGGCACCGCTAAAACCGCCAGCCAGAATAACTCGAAATTGTTGAGTGTTGTTGGTCATAAAACTGACTGCCATCGATATGCTACTGAGAAAACCTGAAAAAATAGTGCCGCCAAGTAGTAATCGAAGTGGGCTGAATCCTTTTTTGTTTAAGGAAAGCCCGATGACAACCAAGAACGCCAATAATGCACCTATAAGCGCCAGCCAAAAAGCATTAAGAACTGTCAATGCAAGTCCGGCTAATTCTCCCGCAATCAAAGCCAAATTTGCACCGGCATTAACACCAATGATTGACGGATCAGCCAAGGGATTATGTGAAATTGTTTGCAGCAACAAACCGCCAGTCGCCAGTAAAATGCCAACCAGCATTGCGGCCAACACTCTTGGAATGCGGACATCCCACAGAATTTGTGTGGCTAATTTTGAGGTAGGCCGCCAAAATTCTGATATACCATACCACTTTGGACCGCCCAAAGTATCCAGCAGAACCGCAAACCCCAACGCCAGCAGCAGGCAACCGGTTAACACTCTTTTTTTATGAAAGATCATGATGGCATTGCCAGCGTATGGCAATTCATGATTTGTGGGCAGCCATGATCATGAAGAATATCACCATCAACTTTAAACACATCAGCTAAAATGGCCTTTGTTATAACGTCAATCGGTCTGCCGGTTGCCTTTACATGACCATCAACCAGACAAACCAATCGGTGACAGTAACGGGCAGCTTCATTTAAATCATGTAACACAATAATGATTGTTTTCCGGAACTTGGCATTTAGTTCCTGTAACAGATTTAAAATCTCAAGTTGATTTGTCAGATCCAAGTATGTAGTCGGTTCGTCAAGCATCAAGATACAGCTGTCTTGAGCAAGTGTCATGGCAATCAACGCCCGCTGCTGTTGACCGCCAGAAAGACTGGTCAGCAGTTCATCTGCCTTTGAGGTCATGTGAACTGCCTGAATTGCGTCATTAATAGCTTTTCGATCTGTTTGTGACAGATGGTGGAAGCCACGTTGCCGACAATAGCGTCCATAAGAAACCAATTCAAAAACAGTAATCCCATCCGGAATAACTGTCCGCTGCGGTAAACAGGCAATCTGTTGTGCGCGTTGGCGAGCACTGAATCTTGAAATCGGCTTTCCGCTTAAAGTCACCGTTCCTGAAATCGGCGACTCGAAACCATTCAATACATTAAATAAAGTCGACTTGCCACTTCCGTTTGGACCTATTAATCCGGTAATCTGACCCTGAGCGATTGAAATGTCCTGATGATCAATCACGACTTTATGTCCATACCCTGCTGTTAAATCTTTTGCTGCCAAACTATCTGCCATCTTTTCAGCCCCTTTATTTTAGAACGACATCATTATGATAATAATTCTAATTTATTAAAAAGTAAGAGGGGATCCGACAAAATAAAGCTTTGCCAAATCCCCCCGGAAATCAATACGCTAAGTATACTTGCGAATTATTACCATTGTCAATATATTTTTTAATACAATTAGAATAAAATTCATAATGCTTTTACTTATTTCTGTTATTAAAAAGGCTCTTACAACGTTTTCATTACCGTTGCAAGAACCTTTTTAAAATATTCCATTACTATCAAATGACTGATTCAATCATCAAGTTCGGAAATTCAGTATTTAATTTAATGGTGCTGTTGATTGCATTAACTCAGGCGGCCATAATGCCAACAAGTAGCCATAACCATCCTGGTCAAACGTTAAGCTTTCAAACTCACGTTGTGAATCAAATGCTTGATAGTGAATATCACTAGCAGTGAAGTTACTATCCCGCACCTTTTCAGCCGGAATAGACGTTAAAATATCATCGGAAACAAAGTAAACCCGATCATTCTGTGGATTATAACTCATCCCTTGGTTGGTGGTACCACCACGGTTTCCAACCATGTTTTGTGAAGCTTGGAAGGAGACACCGTTTTCATCTAAACGACCATAGAACAAGATGTATCCCTTGCCATATTTACGACCCCAGTATGCATTACCACTCTTATCAAATGCAAGTGTATGCAACTGTAAGTTGGCACTATCACCGTGGTACATCTTGAAGTTATATTCACGAATTGGATTTAACGTATTCGGATCCATTTCAAGAACAGTGTTGTTATCATCCCGTGTCTTCAAGTCGGTTAACGTGTTATCTTCAGCAAGATAAATGTGTTTGTTTTGTGGGTTGAAAGCCAATGTCTGACCATGACCTATGTCAACCTCTGGAGACAATTGTGCGGTTTGAGCGATATCAACATACTTAAACATCTCAGGATTTTGTGCTTTAACCGCATCAACCTGACTTTGATAAGTATTGATCTGGTTTTGAATGGATGTGATCTTTTTGTTGTAGTTGGCAACCTTCTTCTTATGCATCTGATATGACTTCATCCATTGTGCCATCTTAGTAGTTGCCTGTTTAACAATCTTCTTGGCCTTTTGTTTAGAAGCATAAGAATACTTGGCAGATTTTACAATTTTTTGATTCTTAGATTTCTTATTTTTCCAGTAATAATACCACTTTTGCGCATTATTCTGGTAGTTATTCTGATTATTCTGCCAAGATTTATTCTGGTTAAGCGTATTGGTTAACGTCTTAATCTGATCAAATGACCCTTTCATTTGATTATACGCATCTTCGTATTCCTGGTTATGTGCCGTTCCATCCGTTGTGTAAGGGTTAAAGTAATCAAATGCTTGCCACAAAGCTAAAGGATCGTTGTTGACACCAAGCTGCTGCAACTTGGCCATATTGAACTTAACGATTGCCCCTTGGTTTGTATTGGTTCCATTTGATTCAACGAAGTAAACGTTTCCGCTATCATCCATAGTGACACTTTGGAAGTTACCGTGTTGCAGGTTGGAAACGTTAAAACCATCTGGTAAGAACCATTTGGTCTTAAATGTATTTGATTGCGAACTACCTGAAATTGTTGAATAGGAGTTAGCGTAGTTATAGCCTGATGGATCAAGATCATACTTCGCGTATTTCTTCGACGTATTCCCTTGAGGCGTATCATTATTAACTGTGTTAAGAGCCTCTTCGTCATAATCTTTTAACACGTTACCGGCATTAACTTGTTTGATTGAGCCAGCCGAGCCGGGTGCATCGATAACGTCAGCATTGGCGTTAGCAGCGATTCCGAATATTCCGGCGGACGCAAATAAGAGAGCTGTCATTACAGCAAACTTAAAATGTCCCTTCATTACATATCCCCACCTTAATTTGTAAAATAAAAAATACATGACTCACATTCATTTATAACGATTTATCAGAAAAAGTACAAGGCTTATGCCCTCGTTTTCACTGAAACTCAATAAATGTAACGAGCAAGTAACTATAGTGTAACATTTCTGAAGAAAAGAGTGCGACAGAAAACGATTAGCTCCCAGAATATAAGCGATCAAATCAAATATTCTGGGTTTGAATATTGGATTTGATTGCTTATATGGCCGGGAGCTGTTTTTTGGCGCACGTTTCGGCTAGATAACAGTATCAGTGGCCTACTTCTCTCCTTTAAAGGAAACCGCAATATTTCTACTAAGAAGCACCAATTGCATGAATTCGGTAAAGGTATAATTATTTGGATCAAATTTACCGTGTTCAACTGTATGTCTGGAGTACGGCATCGTTTGTAAATGATAAGAGTTAAAATCAAAGAATTTATATAACCCCGACAAAACATCCAATTCATTCAACTCAAGTAGCCGGCCAAACTGCTTATGCCGATCCGTTTTGATTTGCTCGTTTATCCGTTTAATTTCATTTAGAGACGGATTATAGTTCCAGGTAGCTGTTCGCGACTGACCATATTTTTGAACAGTTACCATTTCTAGAATTGAAAACAGCAAATTAAACAAAACGATGTAATTATCGTGTGCTTGGTAAATCAGTCGTTTAACAATTTTAATTTGTTTGGCATGACCATTATCCAAAGAAGCCGCCAAATCATCCAGGTTTTGATTAAGTAAGTTGTGGGAATCCCGAATCAAGGTATCGACAAACACTTGATTCAGCTCATGATCATCAAGCTTTAAGAGCCTGTCGATGCGCTCAGAGTTCAATGGCATCTGGTCAATCCATGTCCAATGAAGCTTGGCAATCCGTTCAAAAAATTCTTTGTGGGCCGGATATTTATCTTCAAGCTGCTTGCCATTTTCACTTGCCTGTCGAAAACTATCTACCAGCCATTCAGGACCGCTAAAATCAATTGACTTACCATGAGACTGCACCTTAAACTTGTGCTGGTTGCCGTTTAATTTTGTGTTGGCAATAATTTTCCCCGGCTTACTGTTATCAATTTGTTGCTGTATCTTACGAAATTGTGCGGAGAGGCTCCGCGTTGATTGAGTCGTCATCCTTTTCACTGCCAATCATCGAGATTTATTACTTTCATCATACGGTACCCCGGTGACTTTAGCAAAGGAATTACTTTTCGAAGACAGCCCGCATTCTCGTAACGGCTCGCTTAATATCGTTGCTTTGGGCAATCATGGAAATAACAGACGCACCAGCCACTCCTGTTTGTGGCAATTCAGAAATGTTTTCCTCGGTAATCCCACCAATTGCAACGACAGGCAACCGGCTGGACTGAACCAGCCTCTTTAAACCGGCTATCCCAATCACCGGATCGGCATCTGCTTTTGAACCAGTTGGATACACAGGGCCACTTCCTATGTAACTAATACCCTCGGTTTCATTGGCAATGGCAACCTGCTCTTTTGTATCACAGGAAAGCCCAACAAACATTTTTGTGCCGACTTGTTGAATCACTTTCGTTACCCGCTCGTCTTTTTGGCCAACATGAATGCCGTCAGCCGCTGTTTCAAGTGCCAAATCAACATCATCATCCACGATAAACGGAATTTTGTAGGTTTCGCAAAGCTTCCGAAGTGTATGCGCCATATCAACCTTTTTCTCTTCCGAGAGAGATCCGGGGCCCTTTTCACGATACTGAAACGCGGTAATGCCTGACTGTAAAGCTTGAGTAAGTACCTCTGGTAACGTCAGATTTGACTTTTTAATATCTTGTGTGCCGGCAATAAAATACGCCCGTAACATACCGACTTTAAATGCCATTGCCATCAGTCGTCACCCTCTTTGTCAATCTTGGCCCAGTGATTCAGCGGCCCATGCCCGTGTCCTACCTGAATGCCGTTTGCAATAGTAGCCTGAACATATTTCTTACCGGTGCGAATAGCCGTTTCAACATCGCTTCCCTTCGCTAATTCGGCTGTGATACATGAAGAGAGTGTATCTCCTGTTCCATGCGTCCGCTTAGTGTCGACTCTTGGTGAACTGACCCAAAAAGAATTGCCGTTTTCAAGCAAAATAAAATCAGAGGATTCTTTTGATTCGACTTGATGACCGCCTTTAATCAACACGTTTTTAACACCCATACTTTGAAGCTTTTTAGCGGCCTGAATCATTTGATCGTGATCATTAATTTTCATGCCGGCTAATTCTTCTGCTTCGGGCAGATTTGGCGTTAAAATATCAGCCAGCGGCAATAGTTTTTCACGTACAGTGCTAATGGCATCTTCGGAAAGCAAACGTGCACCACCCTTGGCAATCATCACCGGGTCAACCGTTAACGGCCCCAAATCATACTTTTTTAAATTTTTGACAACTGCTTCAACAGTCGGTACATCAGCCAACATACCGGTTTTACATGCCCGAATTTTTAAGTCATCCGCTATTGAAGCAAATTGCTCATCAATCATTTTCTTTGGCATTGCCATAAAGTCCTGAACGCCAATAGTATTTTGCGCAGTAACCGCGACCACCACAGCCGCCGAGAAGACATGACGTTCCTGCATTGTCTTAATGTCTGCCATAACGCCGGCGCCACCGCCACTGTCAGTTCCTGCAATCGTAAGAGCTTGAACCGTTTCGTTAACCATTTTTATTTCTCCTTTGCTTATCCATTCTTCACTGATTAAAGATGTGATTATTCAAAGTTTGCATACTTTTCAACCGTTTTCGTATCGATTAAATGCAACTCGTCAATTAATTGTGGTCCAAATGAACCGGCAAGCGGCTTGTCCATTGCTTTAGCAACAACTTCACCCGCAACATCAAAAATCACAACGGCTGTTTGGGCGGCTTCAAAGTAATCATCTTCGACCCCTACAAAACAGCCAATTGTACTTGAAAGCATATCACCGGATCCAACATGCAATTTGAATAAATCAGACTCATTGAACACTTTAACCACCGCATCACCATTTGTAATGATATCGGTTTTTCCGCTTTCAACAACTGTGCAATTGTATTTATTCGCCAATTTTTTAGCAATTTCAACCAAATCCCCGGCACCTTCACCGGCATCAATACCTTTAGCATGCCATTCAACACCTGCCAAGGCTGCAATTTCGCCAGCATTGCCTCGAATAACGCTTACCTGCTTTTGAGCAAGCAGCTCGTTACAGCGTTCCAAACGGTATTGCACAGCACCAACGGCTACGGGATCAACCACGATCGGCTTATGATATTGGTTGGCAAACGTCATTACCGTATCAATTTGAGTGAGCTGTTGCTCGGTAAATGCACCCAGATTAATTGTGACCGAGTTGGCCATTTTAACCATTGCTTCGGCCTCATTTTTCTCTTCAGACATAATCGGCGAAGCGCCCAGTGCATTAATACCGTTTGCAACGTCCTGAACGGTCACAAAATTAGAGATGTTAAAAGCAATTGGATTTTTTTCTCGTAGTGTGTTTAATAAATCAATTTTCATTGTATTTCTCCTTAAAATAAAATAGGACCGCGACAATTCCTCATTGCCTGCAGTCCAAAGTTGTTTACGTATAGAGTTGAATTAAGTGATGGCAAAATACTAGACAACCATCTTAAACGTGCCCCATCTCAAAAATGCCTTAAAATTTTGGATGGTTCACACCCTCACTGTCACTTTCCCTACGCAAGCATTGTCTTACAGGTTCCAAGGGACCAGATCGAGCAGATCCATCTCAACCGCTTCTGGCGGCACCCCTAGTGTTGTGCTTAATTTAAGAATAATTGATATCGCTTTCCTAGTCAATAAGGACAAGAAAAAAGAGGATCCAGCAAGGCTTGAATTTGCCACATCCCCGAATTCTTCCCCTCAGAAAGAAATTCACATTTTTCCTTTACATATCTAACACCATTATTTTTACATATAGTGAAGCGATTTGCAAACAAATAACATACAAATTTAATTATTTTTTAGGACTGATTCCGGGTGCTAACCGGTTAGATTCGTACACTTCTTAGGACTGTTCCTCAAAGCAACGTTCTGCATGTAAGGGATCCATTTCAAAAATCCAAACCCCGGATTTCCGAAATGAACGCCTTACACTCCGAACGTTAACCGCTTTGATCCGCGCACTTACCTTAGGACTGCTTCTCTAACCAGCACACTACCTATTAAACGCCGTCTGTTTATTCAGGACCTTTTGGGCATATTTACTAAGTGCAGTCAGTAACGAATCGAAGCATTTATCCGGTAATACTTTTCTCATGAATAGCATCGGCTTGGCACCTGACCCTCCCGCATAACGTGTTTTCGGTCGCCTTGAAAAAGCCGCCCTGTCAACCATCCTAGCAACTACCCTGGGCTCAGAGGCAAACTTATAGGAAAGGGAGAAAAAGTCTGCTGATAGACGTGCCAGCTTTTCATAAGGTCCCTCAGCTGCCTTTTCAACCATTTTTCCGGTAGCGGTATCTTTCCACGAAGACTTAACAGCACCGGGTTCAATCACGACAACATCTATACCAAACGGCTTCAACTCAAGCCTTAAGGCATCACTAATACCCTCAATGGCAAATTTGGAGCCTACATACCAACTTCCAAGTAAATTGTAAATTTTACCATCGATCGAAGAAATATTCACAATTCGACCGCTCTTTTGCTTTCGCATAAATGGTAAAACAGCCTGAATCATTTTCATCGCGGCAAACACATTTACTTTGAACTCGTACTCGCCTTCAGCCAAATCAACTTCTTCTGCCGGGCCAAAAACGCCCAACCCGGCATTATTAACCAAAACATCAATTCTACCGGTTTCCTTGGCAATTTGATTGACAACCTGATCCACTTCCTCATAATCCGTTACATCAAGATGACGCGTGTGAATTCCCAAGTCATCCAATTCGTTCATTTGGTAGACTTTTCTTGATACGGCATAAACATCCATCCCGTTCCGGTGCAGATTTTTTGCAATCTGCTTGCCAATTCCTGATGAAGCGCCGGTTACAATGGCAACTTTTCGGCTCATAAGCAATCCCGTCCTTCCATTATCTGAATCCAAGTAACGCTGAGTGATCAACTTTCTAATGCTTTAATTATATCACCGTTGCATGCATTTCCCATCACACGAAGCCTTCCGCTAACCCGAAAAATATGATAGTATTTGTCCCAATTTACAAGCCAAGGGGCAATTCACAATGGCGTTAATCAAATGATGATCCATGATACTTGTCGCGTAGTCAATTTTCCAGTACGATTAACGCTGTAGTTGTTAGTCAAACACTAGGAGGCTTTACAAATGTCATTAACTGATACGTATACCCTTTCAAACGGGGTTAAAATCCCTCAAGTAGGTTTTGGTACCTGGCAGTCTGCAAACGGTGACGAGGCCTATCACGCCGTTTTGGCCGCATTAAATGCCGGCTATCGCCACATCGATACCGCTGCTGCCTATGGTAACGAAGAAAGCGTCGGTCAGGCCATTATTGATAGTGGTGTCAGCCGCGAAGACCTTTTCGTCACGACCAAATTATGGAATGCCGATCATGGCTACGAGGCTACCAAAGAAGCATTTGGCCGTTCACTCGAAAAATTACGTTTGGATTATGTTGACCTTTATCTGATTCATTGGCCAAATCCAATCGACTTTCGTCAAAACTGGCAGCAGGCAAATGCCGACTCATGGCGGTCCATTGAAGAATTTTATGCAAACGGTACTGCCAAAGCGATCGGTGTTTCCAATTTCCGTGAAAAACACTTGGATGCGTTGCTGGAAACAGCCAAAGTAAAGCCAATGGTCAACCAGCTATTTATTAACCCATCCGATATGCAGCCGGGCGTCGTTAACTACAACAATAACCATGACATTTTAACCGAAGCATACAGTCCACTCGGGACCGGTGGTATTTTTAAGATTCCCGAATTGGCACCGATTGGCCGAAAATATGGCAAGACTCCCGCTCAGGTTGTTTTGCGCTGGTCACTTCAACACGGATTCCTACCGCTGCCAAAATCGGTTCACGAAAAGTACATCAAGGAAAATGCCGATATCTTTGATTTTAATTTATCCAATACTGATATGAAAACGATCGATGGGTTTCACGGCAAGGCCGGTTTGGCAATCGATCCGGATACCGCAACCTGGTAATCGTCATTTTTAATAATAGCCTTAAATAATCAACCGTTACGAAAACCCGATTCTCCATTCACATCGAATGAAAAGAATCGGGCTTTTTGTTTTTATTAATAACCTCAATAAAGCACAAGCAGGTGCGAAAGCCCCCTACTGTGTGCTATGATACTTAATAACTATAGATATAAGGAAGGTTTCATGTATACTAACAAACCACAGGTTCACGTTGAACAAGGTGAACAATTAAAATTAACAATTAAACGGCTGGGCATCAACGGTGAGGGAATCGGCTATTATGAACATAAGCTGGTCTTCGTGCCGGGTGCACTTCCTACTGAAAAAGTCGTTGTTGAAGTCACTGAAGATTTAAACAATTTTATTCGAGCAGACTTAATCGAAATTCTAAGAAAAAGTGAAGATCGTGTTCAGCCAGTCGATGATTATGCCAATGAAGTCGGCGGTTTTGAATTAGAAAATCTGGCATATCCAAAACAACTTGAATTTAAACGTGATGTCATTAAAGACTCACTGGAAAAATACAAGCCAGCAGGCTATCGAAAATACAAATTATTACCGACAATCGGGATGGATGATCCAACCCACTATCGAAACAAGGCCACTTTTCAAATCAGAAGCGATGGTCAAAAGGTGATTGCCGGATTGTACAAGCATCGCAGTCACACTGTAGTTGATTTAAAGACGTCCGCTTTACAGTACCCGCTCACGATGAAAGTCATGCGTGCCGTTGTTGAGATGATCGACGACTTGGGAATTCCAGTTTATGATGAAGAAAAAAACGCCGGCATTATCAAAACGGTCGTTGTTCGTGCCGCCACTGCAACTGATGAAGCACAGGTCACATTCATTACGCAGAGCAAAAAATTACTAAAAAAGCATCAATTGCTTGAACGCATTGATCACGATCTGCCAGAAGTTGTATCGGTCATGCAGAACGTTAATCCAGGTAAAACATCCCTGGTTTGGGGTGAAGAAACCATTCATTTGGCCGGCAAGGATAAAATTACCGAGGTTCTAAACAATTTATCTTTCGATCTATCCGCAAGGGCCTTTCTACAAGTCAATCCTGAAATGACAGCTGTCCTTTATCAAGAGGCTTTTAAAGCATTGGAGCTCTCTGGTAAGGAGAAATTAGTCGATGCCTATTCCGGGGTTGGTACAATTGGCCTCTCGGTTGCCCGTCAGGTTCGTGAAGTTCGTGGCATGGACACCATTAAAGATGCCGTTGATGATGCAAATGCCAACGCCATTAAGAATGGGATTGTCAATGCACTTTATGAAGTCGGTGAAGCTGAGAAGCTACTGCCCCTTTGGATTGAAGATGTTTGGAACCCAACCGCAATGATTGTTGATCCGCCACGAACCGGATTGGCAGATTCTCTAATTGATACCATTCTGGATATTACGCCTAAAAAGTTCGTGTATATTTCATGTAATCCTTCGACTTTGGCGCGAGATCTAGTAAAATTAACTCGGAAGTATAATGTCGAATACATTCAATCTGTTGATTTAATGCCGCAAACATCACGATGCGAATGTGTTGTCAAATTTAAAAAGAAATAACCTTTTGAAACACCATTAAGAAGGGAGACTACCATGCAAAATCCATTCGGGAATGGTAATAATGATAACAATGACAATAACGATAATGACCCACGGAATTTAATTCCAATCCCGCCTAACTTTGCGACGGTCGTTAACAAAGAAACCGGTCAGATCAGGATTGCAAAGGTTGGCCTTTCATTCACGGCACTCTTCTTCCAAATCCTGGTACCGGTCTTTCGATCCGATTGGTATAATTTCTTCTGTATGCTGGGCGTTGAAGTCATTGTCGGTATGGGATTATCAATGTATCTGGTTCAACCACTCAGCATTACCTTTTATACCGGTGAATATTTTCTCGGCATTATCTGGATGCTTATTTACAACATGATGTACTTTAAACATCTGTTTAAGCTGGGGTATGCGCCTGCAGATCAGCGTTCAAAAGAATTGCTAATCAGTGCCCGCTACCTTAAGAATAAAAGTGACAATCAAAATTAAAAAAATGACGTCTAGTCGTATGATTCAATACGACTGCACGTCATTTTTTATTTTCGATGTCTTAAGAAAAATCGTTTGTGCTTTTTCTTTGGCTTTTCTACGGCAATTCCCCCCTTAACCAACTGTTGCCGTTCCTGCACACGCTTCTCATCAATAGTCGGTGTTTCTCCCTGCTTTACTTCTGCCTTGGGAACCCCTGCCGGAATTCGATATGGGAATACCCAAAGTGCCGTCACAAAGAAGCGACCAATCAACCCGATGATCGGCACAAAGAAAACGCCAATGAAAATTAACACGTTAATCACATCTGAATAAAGAGACCGACGATCATGCCGAAGCACCCGAGCCAATTTGGAATCCGGCCGGTGAATCTTCAGCAACTCCCTCACCAGAATTTCAAACGAAACACTCCACATTGTGAAAATAAAGACGTAGGCCAAATTAGGCACAACATCGAAAGGATGCTGTCCAACCCAGATTGTCACTGCCGGGGACAACGTTAACCAAAACAGCCAAAATATATTTGCCCAAACAACTTTATCGTTAACATAATCCGTTAACTGGAACAGACGATGATGAGCCACCCAGATAACAGCTACGAATCCAAACGACACAACATAGGCAAAGAATATCAGTCGAACTTTCCACAACGATTGCCACGTTGGCGCGTCCGGAATTTGAATTGTCAGTACCAACAGTGTCAACACAATTGAAACAACCCCATCAGTAAACGCTTCAAGTCGAGACTTTGACATTTGTTTACGCTTCCCCTCACCAAAATAATATTTGACAGTCAACTATCCCTATCAAGAAAAGTATACTCGAAAACAAGCCCAAATGTTATCCCACCGCACTTTCTCTCAACTTTTATACTTAGAACATCTACCAGCCGGTTACAATCATCGGATTTCTCACTATTAGGTTGAAGCATATGCCAAATCAAAATTTTCAGCACACAAAAACAGCAGCCAAATAATCGAAATATTCAGCTGCTGCTTTTATGAGATGGAGCAAGATCAAACGCACATTCCACCATACGCTTTAAATCTTTGTTAATTTATATGCCCTTGTGGCATCAATTGCTGCTTTCCATCCTCTGTACAAGCGATTTCGTCGATTCTCATCCATTTTCGGTTCAAATTGTCGTCCCGGTTCTGCCAATGCTTTTACTTCATCGATATCTTTCCAGTATCCGACCGCTAGTCCGGCCAAAATTGCCGCACCAAATGCCGTCGTATTTTCATCAGCGGCTCGTTGAATCGGAATATTTAGGATATCAGCTTGAAATTGCATCAGGTAACTGTTTCGAGAAGCACCACCATCCGCTTTCAGAGCCGGAATGTGCATGTGGGTATCTTCTTCCATCGTTTGAATAATGTCCTTGGTACCGTATGCAATTGATTGTAGGGTTGCCTTTACAAAATCATCCTTGGTCGTGCCACGGGTCAGTCCAAAGACAGATCCCCGGACATCCTGTTCCCAGTACGGTGCCCCCAAGCCGTTAAACGCCGGAATAACATAAACTTCGTCGTCATCGGTTGAATTCATTGCTGCCTGCCGAAATTCCGGGACATTATCGATTAATTTAAGGCTGTCCGCCAGCCAACTCAAGGCCGTTCCGGCTGAAAAGATTGATCCTTCAAGCGCATAGGTTACCTTCCCGCCGATATTATAAGCGATTGTGGTCAACAGGTTATCATCCGAAAGTTCAGGCTTGGTTCCTGTGTTCATCATAATAAAAGCACCGTCACCATAAGTATTTTTAATCATCCCGGGATCAAATGCCAATTGGCCGATCAAGGCTGCCGACTGGTCACCGGCAATTCCGGCAATCGGCACTTCAATACCGTAGAATTGGTAATTTTTAGTGGTGCCATAAAATTCACTTGATGTTTTAACAGTTGGTAAAATTGCCCGCGGAATATTCAACAGTCTAAGAATATCGTCATCCCAACGCAGTGCATGAATATTGAACAACATGGTACGACTGGCATTACTATAATCCGTTACATGATATTCGCCACCGGACAATTTCCAAACCAACCAGCTGTCAACGGTTCCAAAAAGTAATTCACTCTTTTCAGCCCGTTGCTGGGCACCTTCGACGTGATCCAAAATCCATCGAACCTTGGTAGCTGAAAAATAAGAATCGATAATTAATCCCGTCTTTTTGTGAATCAAATTCGAGTAGCCGTCATTCTTTAATTTTCGTGCCAGGGATGCCGTTTGCTTGGATTGCCAACCAATTGCATTATAAATCGGTTCACCAGTCTCTTTATCCCAAATCAATGTTGTTTCCCGTTGATTAACAATACCGATTCCGGAGATATCTTCCGGATGAATACCGGCATCAATAAAAGCTGATGAAATAACATTAAGGACAGATGTCCAAATTTCATTTGGATCAGTTTCAACCCAGCCATTATGTGGAATAATCTGTTTGACTGGTTTGAATGCCTCGATCACCTTTCGACCATTATGGTCAAAAATCATTGCTCTTGTACTTGTTGTACCTTGATCAATTGAAAGTACATATTTTGGTCTATCAGTAAGCATCTAATTCCCTCCGATCTTCGGAAACGATTTCATTATTATGAAAGAATAGTACCATAAATCGCGCCGAATTAACTGTTTGACAATCTCATTTCCCTAACAAAAAAGCACATTATGAACTATACCATAATGTGCCGCTTAGTTCAAATTGCCTAGTAATTAATGATCATAAGGAATCAGATAACTAGACCAATTATCGTTTTACATCAACGTGAATATCATCATCGCCGTCGTTTAG
>NZ_GG669992.1:790375-793562 GCF_000159315.1 Lentilactobacillus hilgardii DSM 20176 = ATCC 8290 | reverse complement strand
CTTCTCGTCATAACTAAAGTTAGCGTCGGTAAAGTAATGCTTGATCTCTTTATTAACTTCTTCAAGCGGTCGATGATCACCATCTTGGCGATTAATCACAATTTCGTATTCCTTTTTATCATCATCGGTGTTAACAAATTTATAGATTACATCGACAGTGTTCAAAATCTCTTGGATTAATTGGCGTTCAGTCATCTCCATGTCCATTTCACCTCACTTGTATCACTATATCTCCACTTTAGCGCTAATTGAGAAAAAGTGATAGTAAAAGTTGCAAAATTAGAATTTTATTTGAATAATTGTATTTACATTAGTGTCAATACTGAACTATACTTGAGGTTATCAATCGAGGTGGAAATGATGACAATTGCGTCAAAAAATTTTTCAAACGAATTAATTAATGCTTATAAAAGTCAAAAATTGGTCATGCTGGTAACCGACAGCGGCCATATCACAGGAACCGTTGCGGCAGTTAAAGACGACTTGGCTTATATTAATCAGCCGGCTAAAGGGGTAACTGTCATCAATTTAAATAACGTTAAAAAGGTGCAGGAACTGAATTAACCTATTTAAAACTTAATAGTCAATTATTGTGCCCAATAAGAAATACCCTTTCTCCAAGCAACTCAACGTTGTCTCAGTGAAAGGGTATTATTATTGGCATTATTTGCCATTAACGTTCGCATCCTTATTTGATCTCAATTATGCTTCTCATATAGAATTTGTTCAAACTTTTTTCGTAACCCTTCCGTCAATAAGATAATATTCTTTGGCTGTCGATAAACCCCCAGGTCAAAGCAAAATCTTAGCGGTACACCCATATTATAATCTTCTTCAAAAGCAGCGACTCTTTTAGG
The DNA here is from genome assembly GCF_000159315.1 of Lentilactobacillus hilgardii DSM 20176 = ATCC 8290. Classification (GTDB taxonomy): domain Bacteria; phylum Bacillota; class Bacilli; order Lactobacillales; family Lactobacillaceae; genus Lentilactobacillus; species Lentilactobacillus hilgardii. Next base: position 792,705 of record NZ_GG669992.1, on the reverse strand, counting down.
GTCAACATGGTCAATGGTCCCCATTAAAATCGCCATAGCCTTGACTTTATGTGCATCCCAATTGTTTTGATCCTGATGAATATCCAACAATTGTTTAGTACCAACTGAATCAAGTGCTTTAACCAACGTATCGGCATTGCTGATCTTGTGCTGAACACCTAGAAAGACGAAATACCTTCGCATAACAGGAATAACTGAAGAAAAAAAGACGTTAGTGGCCGCAATCCTTTTAGGAAATAGTTGCAACAGGACTTTTCTCACCAATTTAGCAGTATAACGCCGCGGTTCCCGCAACTCGTATTTATAGGCTAAACCAACAAATGCCTGTGTAACGTACAACGCAGCTACCTTTTCCGGTTTGGTCAACTTTTGAAATGAACGGGTGGTTTTAAAGCGACCAACCCAAAGGCGATTTTTTTCGAGATTTCTCTCTGCTTCGACTTCTGAATACGCTTTTTCCACAAGATCACCTTCTTAATTTAAATGTTAACATGATTAACTACGTAAATGAATCAATTAGACCCGAACTATTTCCAAACCCAAAGGATTATTATACAATAAATTGTACTGAAACTTTTGAGGAGATTTTAAAACAAAATGGCTAAAATTCAAGATTTTAATCAACGGTTTAATTACCTATGCCTTTCCATTGTGATTAATTCAGCAGGAAATGCGTTGGCAATTTCAACAAATTTAGGAAGTGCCGTATGGACGGCTTCAGCGGTTAACCTTTCCAAATGGGTTAACATTCCGCTTGGCACAACCCTTTTCCTATATGGGATTGTTGTCACAATCGTTAATCAACTGATGATTGGGTCATTTGATCGTCGCCGTTTTGTTTCCAACCTTCTCTATACAATTCCTTTTAGTTACCTGGTTCAATTTTCTCAATGGATTTTCGATTCGTTGGGCGTGCCCACCTACAGCTTTTGGCTGAGGCTTATTCTGGACATGATTGGCCTGTTCTGTGTTGCCATGGCCGTCTCAATGTATTCGCGGGCCAAGCTCATCATGCATCCAAATGATGATATGGCATACATTATCAGGTTTAAATACATTTCTGGCAGCGCGGTAACGTCGCAGTGGCTTAGCTACATTCCACCGGTTATTATCTCAATATTAGCTTATCTTTTTACAGGAAAAGTATTTGCGATCGGCTTTGGTACTGCCTTTGCATTAGTCTTCCAAGGCGCCATGATGAAATGGTCCGATACTCATGCGTTCCCAAAACTGAAGCACCACGTCGATCTTTAACAAACGTTTGATTAACGGAATCATCACTGCTACTTAGCCGAAACATGCATTAGAATCATCCTCTGTCGTGCAAGAGACTTCCAGCTTTAAATAATTGTTGGGAGTCTCTTATACTCTGGAATCTAACCGCTTCTTAATGCAAGCCGCCTCTTACAAACCTCGCAATCTCCTTAAACGTCTTTTTTGTTTCAGGCAACTTAAACCACAACGTATAATCATGAAAGCCATCTTTAAAGGCTGTTACTTGTACAGATGCTTTATCAGCTTGCTTAAGTGCCCGGATAAATTTCAAATTAATCGGTGTCAATAATTCATTTTCTCCATAAAAGATTTGAATTGATCCGACATTCAGATTTTGAGGATCAAATATATCAAACCAGTCATCCTGATGCAAGCCGGCTTCAAATTGCTTCCCGATTTGGCGAAGTACACTTAATGATAGCATCACATCTTCGTTTTCTTTTGTGGAAATCTCTGGATCCTTAAGCTGCATATCCAGCCAAGGAGAAATGAATGATGTTCCAGATATTTTAATTGGATTCTTTATTAATAACTGTAGTGCAATCGCGGCACCCGCCGAATCTGCCACAATAAATGTTGGTATCTCTGTTGAATAAACGATATCTAAGGCTTCTTGGGCCGATTCTAATATTTCAGTTGATGTATGATTGGGTAATAATGGAAAATCAACGATTTGCACCAAACTGTTGGATTCTATAGCGATTTTAGTAATCATTTCCAGTTGATCTATGTTCATTGGTACTGTAAAAGCCCCTCCGTGGAAATACATAATCTGGTTATCCGGATTATCAGTAGGCATTAGCGTAACTATTTGGCCATATTTCATCTGATAAATTGTTTCATATTTACTTTCATCCGTAAATATGGTGACTTCTTTATTAGGATGAAGGAAACTATGATTAACGGCCACTTTATAATTTTCCTTTTTAAACTTTTTGAGCAGTCTTTTTGCCATGAAACTCATTGTAAACACTTCCTAAAAATAGTTTTTATATAATAAATGTGATATATCATATAAATGTCCACATATGTTTCCTAAAAAAACGAGAAATTCA
>NZ_GG669992.1:777545-790136 GCF_000159315.1 Lentilactobacillus hilgardii DSM 20176 = ATCC 8290 | reverse complement strand
CAAAATCTTCACAAAATTTTCACTATTTGGAAACAACTCCTCTATATAGTTAGATCTGTCGCATGAGATTAAAGAAATCACTCATGCCGTAATAAATTAAATCCCCCTTTAATTTAATTTATTACTTTTGTATTCATATTCTTCCCCTAGAATATAGGTATCAAGATAAGACATCCCCGTGTCTTATCTTTTTGTTTACATAGAAATAAGTGTGCGGATCAAAGCGGGTAGCATTCGGAATATAAGTTGTCGATTCGGGAAACCCAGCTTTTGGATTTCCCAAATTGATCCCTTATGTAGAGTGGTACTGATTTGAGGAGCAATCCTAAGCCAATGTAAGCGTATCACGTTCCGACATATTCTTGCCACTTTTTGTTAAAAATCATCTTTTTTGAACAAAATCAATTAAAGGCCGAACTTTTGAAGTCTTAGAATACTTGATACATCAAGTATTTTATTGATCTTCACACTTTCTTCACATTTTGAGCATAATTTCGTTACAAATTTATAGTACATTATATACAGTAAAGAGATGTCAAAAAGCCCAATAATTGTTTCCACATAAAATGAATTTCAGGTTGTTTTGGCTTCACTTTCATTTCCCCCCTCAAATTAATAAAGATATTAGCAAGGAAAAGGTGCCCCCACACCTTTTCTTTTTTTGTCCTTAAATTCACAGCCTTTAATACCTCTAATTTAAGAATTTCAAGGTGTTTTAAATTGTCTTTTCAAATTTTTAAAAACATCGATGAAGAAATCACAAAATATTCACAATTTCATCCTTTTTTGGTTAAATTTATCCTGTATATTAAAAGCATGAAGAAGAAATAGTTAATATTTCTTCTCCCCCCAATAGGTGATAAATTAACCCCCATTAATTTGTTACTTTTCATATTCATATTCCCCTCAGAATATTGATACTACGAAGTCAGGGCCCCCCAGCCTTGGCTTTTTATATTACCTAATCATACTTGGGTACTATCTCGCCTTTTTCTGATACCTTAATTCGTGATAGAGTGAAAAAGCAATTAATCTATATAAAGAAGTGACCACTTTGAAGTTCAAAGCAAAATACCAATCACGTTTTAAAAAACACTATCAAAACATGATTCGCGCAAATCGCTATTCCGAAAAAGAATTCAAAACAATTGAAACGGTACTCCTGAGCGGCCAACATCCCGATCAACGTTATGATGACCACGTCATTAAAAGTCGCAAGCCGCAACGCGCCCTATTTATTAAAGGTAATTGGCTGTTAATATACGACTACGAAAACGACACCGTTCGCTTTTTGGATACAGGCAGACACGGCGATATTTAAAAAACGTCTCAGTTATTTCCTTAAATTAGGAAATCAACTGAAACGCTTTTTTGCCTATACGCCTATACATACAATACTTTTAAATCACCCAGACTCACCCGACCATTCAAATAAACGGTTGGACTATCTGGATTCCCAGTTTTGGTTTGAGCTTCAACACCGCCCAAATACGGGTCAATATTATTAACGATGTTCCAATCATGAGGCACCGTAATATCGATGTCGCACATATAGCCGTCAATATTAATAATGGCCGAGTCCCCTTGAATTTTAACTTTATCAAAATAAATATTAACATCAGCCATTGACGCGTGAATATCGGCCTGCTTGAAATTTTGACTTTTAATGTACCGGTTGGTATCCCCCATCTCGGCATTGATATGGATATAGGCATCATTATCCGTGCCGGTACTATCGATAAAATTTGGCGTATGCCACTCATTATCCTGATCAAACCAATGCTGCCACTTCTTCCAGCGCTGCTTATGGATCACCGGTCTTAAGATCAGTGAGAGCCCAATACTGATCAGTAATGCAATCCCCAAGATCGTCCAAGGTACCAAATAGGTAATCCCAAGTGGACCGGCATACAACATCACCAAAAATGCCAACGAAAAGACGCTTCCAAAAACATTCAGGCTGAGTACACACGATCCTAAAATAATCGCCAAAATAATGGTGACGATGAACGTCATCGCACTAATATGGAAATTTAACCATCCTATTTCCACTGACAGCCATCCCAAAGCTGCCAATAAGAATACTAACCCGGCAATCCAACGTTGCCTAACCGCTTTTCTCATATTGTTACCTTCTTCTCTCTAATTTATCTTTTAAAACCTTATAATATCGTCTGGAAACATAAACTTGTTTTGACGAATTTTGAAAGCGAACCACAATGCTCGAGACCGACCGGGTCAATGCATATACTTGATTTGAATTAATGATTGCCGATTTAGAGATTCTCACAAACTGCCCTGTTAGCAGATCTTCCAGTTCGTACAATCGATAACGGATCACATACTCATCATCTCGGGTGTGCGCGTGAACCTGGCGTCCATCCGTTTCAAAAAAGAGGATGTCATTTACATCGAGATAATATTCCGAAGTTCCTTTTAAAAAAACGAGTGGTTTAATCTGCCCATAAAGATTTTGAATGGATTGATACAGGCTCTCCGTTTCAGCATCGTACCGAGGCGCTTTTATCACAATTTCTTTATTTTTTAAATCACCGTCGATTTCCACTCGAACTTTCATTTTGACATCCCTTCTTCTTACAATTTATTACACCATTATAAGCAATTCATGTAAATACAAGTTGTTTAAGTGGTTATTTAGCGTGTCTAAGTGGTCATATTGATGGTCACAATGAAAAATGACCATCAAAAAAGGAAGCCGGTCAAGCTCAATTTACCCAGCTTCCAAAAAATGACATATTTTGAAAATAATTGTCCGATTTTTAGTGAATCCCAAATTCAAACCACGAATGATTATTTTCACTCTGATCAACTTCAAACGTATATTGATGTCCGGTATTAAACCGTCCGGAATCCAATCCCCATGCAACATTAATTGCTGAATGGAAAAGTTTGAAATGGTCGCCCTTCTTGACAGTATAGGTTGCAACCTTGTAACTGTTCACTTGGGGATCGATATTTCGAATTTTAAAGACCTTGATTGTTTTATTTAGTGTTACCCAATGAGACTCATTCCAATATGGATTTGCTGGACTATAGATACTCATTGCCTGACCTGTAACTGGGACCAAAACGATTAATCCAAAAGTCGCTATCAGCATTGTAATGCTTACAAATGTCTTATTCATTTTAATTGCCTCCAAACAGTGAACGTGTTGGCACAGTTAATGCCAAGTCAGTACACGATTCTCAATCACCTTTATTTTAGAGCAATTTAAAGTAAATTGATATTGAATGATTTCACAAAAAAACCAGTTAGAAATTGTCGACGCAATTTTTAACCGGATCTGGTATTAAGCTCATTTATTTCATACAAACTGACCAGTTAATCAATCATTTGAGAAGACAGCAAAACCGCTTATCTAGGCAAACAAGTAAACTTTACTCTCATATGGTCTTAATGTTGTTCCCTGATCATCGTCATAATTACTAATCAGCATTTCAGCAGCCTTTTGTTGATCATAATCTCGGGTAACGGTTTGGTCAGTGAAGTTACTCATAACCAACAATGTTTTTCCCTCATAATGACGGCGGTATGCATAAACCTGATCATCTTTTGGATCCAACTCTTCAAAAGTCCCATACTTAATTACATCAGTCTGATGACGAAGTTGAATCAACTTTTGATAATGGTAGAAGACAGATTCTTTATCCTTCAAAGCATCCTCGACGTTAATTTCCTTATAATTTGGATTTAACGCATACCAAGGCGTTCCTTTCGTAAAGCCGGCATTTTGAGAAGCATCCCATTGCATTGGTGTTCTGGCGTTATCACGGGACATGTTTGCCAAATATTTTAACATCGTTGGTCCATCAATCATTTTGTCCTGTTCTACCAATTCTTGATAAATGTTAATCGACTCAAGATCTTCATATTGATCAATACTGGTAAAGTGACCATTTGTCATTCCCAGCTCTTCGCCTTCATAAACATATGGTGTTCCCTGCATCATGTGTAGCGTTGTGCCCAGCATTTTAGCCGCACGGACCCGATATTTAGGATCATCATTACTAAAACGTGAAACTGCTCGAGGCTGGTCATGGTTATTCCAGTAAAGACTGTTCCAACCCTTGCCATCCAGAGCTTTTTGCCAACGATTCAAGGCAACCTTCAATTCCGGCAGTTTAACCGGCTGATCATTCCACTTACCTAAACGCACATCGGGATTAGGGCTCAGGTTAACATGTTGGAATTGGAAAACCATGTTCAGTTCATTACTCTCAAGTCCAGTGTATTTGATCGCATCTTCCGGTGTTGACCCAGGCATTTCCCCAACGGTCATCACATCATAATGCGAGAGGACTTCATCATTCATTTGGTGCAGAAACTCATTTAACCGAGGTCCATCAGCCACAAAATCAAGAGTAGTTCCGGCAGTTGGAACGCCAGCCACATCCGGCAACCCGGCAGGCTTGGAAATCAAATTGATAACATCCATTCTGAAACCGTCAACACCTTTGTCCAGCCAAAAACGTTCAATATCAAATACCGCCTGTCGTACTTCCGGATTTTCCCAATTAAGATCCGGTTGACCCGGAGCAAAAAGATGTAGATAATACTGTCCGCGTTCTGGCACATAGGTCCAAGCAGAACCACTGAATGCCTCGCGCCAATTATTTGGTTCGTGACCATCAACCGGATCACGCCAAATATAAAAATCAGAATATTTGTTATCCTTTGATTTCTTGCTTTCCTGGAACCATTCATGCTGATCAGACGTATGATTAACAACCAGATCCATTAATAATTTCATACCATGCTTATGTGTTGCAGCCAGAAGTGTATCAAAGTCCTTCATGGTCCCATATTCCGGATTAATCGCACGATAATCAGCAATATCGTAGCCATTATCCTTATTCGGTGATTTATAAATTGGATTTAACCAAATGACATCTGCCCCTAATTGGTGAATATAATCAAGCCGCTTTGTAATTCCCGGCAAGTCACCAATCCCATCGTTATTACTATCCTGAAAGCTCATTGGGTAAACTTGATAAACAACTGCATTTTGCCACCATTTGTGTGTCATAAATATCCTCCTAAAATTACTGTGTTAATGATTATTTTACAAAATATGTTCAACTAAATTAATCAAACTTCGAATGGATTAAACGAACAGAGAATGTTGCCAATATCAATGAAATACCACCTACCAAGAACATGCCGGGCATCGAATGGCCAACCAACGGAAAGATCCAAAAACTGGCAATTGATGCAACAATCTGCGGTAAACAAATACTGCAGTTAAATAATCCAAGATAAGAGCCCTCATGCTTGCCGTTTAAGGCTTCTGTCAGCAATGAAAACGGCTGTGTATTCATAACAAGATAAGTGATCCCAATTAAAACAAACGGAATGATTAATAGATATTTGCTGTGAATAAAGAATATTGAGATGAATCCAATTGCCCCAGCAGCCAATCCAAACTGATACCAGAACTTTCGATGACTTGGCTTGGTACGTGATTGAACCAAAAGCCCCCACAAAACGGCTGCAACCGATTGGATACAGGTCAGAACACCGAACCAGTTTCCGGCCGCCTGATACCCAATTGATGAAGGATTACTGGTATGCCATACATTAAGTGAAATGGCACCCGTTGCGTAAGTCCACGAATATAAAATGGCAAACCATGTAAAGAACTGAACAACTGAAATTTCCCAAAAAATCTTTGGTGCGTCCTTCAACAATTGTAAAAGACCAGGTTGATCATCCTTTTGATTAACGTCAATGCCATGATAAGCCGCGTACTTTTCCGGATTATATTCATGAACTTTAATAATCGTTAAAGCAGATGTAATCAGCAAAACACCCGCCGCCATATAGAATGCAATTCTAACCGTCAAAGGAACTTCTCCCTTGGCAGCAACATTGGGAATACCAATAAAGGCCAAAACAAATGGAATTAAAGCGGCAACCACGCCACCCAGATTTGAAAACGATTGTTGCCATGACCAGGCCAGATCCTTTTGGTCTTCATTAACCATATCGCCAATAACCATCTTGAATGGCTGCATACAAACATTAGACGTTAGATCCATAAATAAGGTTGCAACGGCCGCAAACCATAGCGCAGCTGCCGAACCGTATCCAAAGCCAAATGATCCAGCATTAGGAAGCAAAATCAAGACAATCGCTGCAGCAGGTGCACCGATTAGAAGATAAGGCATCCGTCTGCCAAACCGGTTCCACGTCCGATCCGAATACTTACCAATCAATGGTTGGATCACCATCCCAGCAAGTGGCGGTAGGATAAAGAAGAATCCCAACTTATTCGGATCCGTTCCAATCGTTTGAAAAATTCTTCCCAATTGGGATTGCTGTAAAGCAAACGCCATATTAACGCCAAAGAAGCCAAACGTCATTGCAAAAATAGTTGTTTTGCTCAATAACGGTAAATGATTGCTAACTTTCGATACAGTTTTTTGCGTGACACTTTGGTCATCATTACTAGAAGCAATTTTCATTATTAAACTTCCCCCTTTAACTTAATTCAATCAGTTATAAATGCACAAACAGGTTATAAAATAAAATCAAACAGTACTTATCGAAGCGTAAGAATAATGTATAATTGAGCTATAAATCTTAATTGGGGATGAAAATCTATTGAGAGCAAAAATCTCAGACATCGCAAAGATTGCCGGTTTATCAACCGCTTCTATTTCACGAGTTTTGAATAACCAGGGCGGTTATAGTAAGGAAACGGCTAAACGTGTCATGAAAATTGCAAATGACCTGGGCTATTTTAAAGATCGCTCCGCATCAGATCTGGCTCGTCGAAGCAATAACACTATTGGCGTTATTTACACCGATTTTGAAACGAACTTCAATGACCTCGTCATCAAAAACATTATGATCGAAGCCAAGAAACGTCATCTGGATGTTATTTTGATGATTGCCCAACAGAACGACCCTGACGGCTTAACTAAAATCGTTCAAGGTATGATTGAACGACGTGTTTTTGCCGTACAGTTTATTTCCACACACCCCAGTCCTCAGATTATTCAAATGCTTAATCAGGCAGCCATTTTCCCACAAGTCATTGGTGATGCAACCGATCACACTGTTTCTTATGTTTCTTCGGACGACATGGCCATTGGCTACCATGCAACAACCTATTTAATTGAAAAAGGGTACCGAAGCATTGGATTTGTCAGCCCTAATATTACGACAGATTACGTCAGCCATTTGCGCTTTTCGGGCTACCGAAAATCCTTAAAAGAACACGGCATTTCTTTCAAATCAGACTGGCTATTCGAAGAAAGTTACAGTTACCAAACCGGCATTCACGCTTCAGCACATTATCAAAAGTATGGTGATGTCGATGCCGTTATCGGTGTCAGTGATGAGGTTTCCTGGGGACTTCTGAACGGTTTTTATGACCTGAATGTTAGCGTTCCCAGCGACATTGCGCTTATCAGCATTGACGGAACGGAATTATGTTCGCAAACCCGTCCCAGACTAACAAGTGTCACCCAAGATTTTGCTTTGATGGGAAAAACTGCAATTAAACAGGCCCCAAAAAAGGCAGATCCACATCGAGTCACAGCCGTCACAATCCCATTTAAAATTAATATCCGTGAAACATCTTAATAACGGCAAGCAATAGGCGTTTCGTTTTTGCTCTCATCAATTAATCATTCCACCCTCTTTTAAAGTATTTTTCTGGAGTAAGTTTTACGTAAGCGCTTACGTAAAATCATTGTGTGCCCTTTTTTAAATTTGTCAACCACTGTTCTTTAATCGTTCAAATTATAGAAAATTGCTAATTCGGCCACTTATAACGACTAGACCAATCACTGTCTTTAAATTAATTAATAAATTACAGCATTCGGAAACATTGCTAAAAAACAGCAAATCTTGAAATGCTTTTAACAAGGAAAATTGGTTAAATTCAAAATCCTTTTCAAGGGTGGTTTCCGGAAACTGGTTTTCAATAGTTATAAAATAACTATTGAAGCCCAATTATCCATGTAACATATACCAAAAGAAGAGAAGCTGAGTGAAATTAAAATCTGCCCAGCTTCTCTTCTTTTATTATTTAAATAATCAATCCAACCCAACTCTTGCAAAGATTTCATCCGCATGACGAATATGATAATGATAATCAAATGCATCGGCAATTTGATCTTCGTTTAATGCATCCGTAATCTTTTTATTTCCTTCAACCAAGTCACGGAATTGAATGCCCTTGTCCCAAGACTGCTTGGTTAATGGTTGAACCAAATCATAAGCCTGTTCACGTGTCATTCCTGAATCAATCAGTTTCAACATCACCCGCTGACTGTAAATCAAGCCATAAGTTAAGCCCATGTTACTCTTCATTCTTTCAGGGAAAACCGTTAGTCTTTCAATAATCCGTGAGAAACGATGTAACATGTAATCCAACAAAATCAACGTATCCGGAATAATAATCCGCTCAGCAGAAGAATGGGAAATATCCCGTTCATGCCACAGTGGCACATCTTCATACGCCGTGATCATGTGCCCCCGAACAACTCTGGCAAGACCACAAATATTTTCAGATCCGATTGGATTCTTTTTATGGGGCATTGCAGATGACCCCTTCTGACCGGCATCAAAATGTTCTTCAACTTCATGAATTTCCGAACGTTGTAAACCACGGATTTCAGTTGCAAACTCTTCCAAACTGGTGGCAATCAAAGCCAAAGTTGAAATGTAGTCGGCATGAAGGTCACGCGGTAAAATCTGACTCGTAATTTCTTGTGCATGAAGGCCAAGCGAATCACACACATATTGTTCAACAAATGGTGGCACATTGGCAAACGTCCCAACAGCACCTGAAATCTGCCCGGCCTCAACCTCCTTGGAAACGGCTGCAAATCGACGTTTGTTTCGGTTCATTTCAGAATACCAACGGGCCAACTTTAAGCCAAAAGTTGTCGGTTCTGCCTGAACACCATGTGTCCGGCCAATCATAACCGTTTCCTTGTACTTTTTCGCCTGTTTGGCAATGACATCGATAAAATGATCAATATCTTTTTTGATGGTTTCATTTGCCTGTTTGAATCGGACACCATAGGCGGTATCCACCACATCAGTACTGGTGACGCCATAATGAACCCATTTTTTCTCGGGTCCGAGAGATTCCGATACATCCCGAGTAAATGCCACAATGTCATGGTGGGTTACGGCTTCAATCTCAGCAATCCGCTTCGAATCAAATTTAGCATTCTTCTTAATTTTCTTAACGTCTTCTACTGGAATTTTGCCCAGTTTTGACCATGCTTCATCAATGGCAATTTCAACTTTCAGCCATGCAGCATACTGGTTATCAAGTGACCAAATCTGTTTCATCTCTGGTAAAGAATATCTATCTATCATAATGGTTCCTTTCCACATAAATATTAACACGTTAATAATACCATGTCGTTCATGTTTTGACTACATTCTATATAATATGGAAGGCTTTTGTTCGCATTTGAGCCTAAAGTCGAACATTGAACGTTTTAACGATTAAAATCATTAACATTTTAGTTGACATTCCCGTGCAAGTTGGTAGAATTAAAAATGCTGGGTTGATTCCTGGCAATAAAATTTAGAGGTGTTCATATGTCATCTATTGTGATTGTTGGAAGTCAATGGGGAGACGAGGGAAAAGGTAAGATTACCGATTTCTTCGGCCAAAATGCCGATATTACTGCACGCTATCAAGGCGGCGATAATGCTGGGCACACCATTGTATTGAATGGCAAAAGCTATCATTTACAGTTGATCCCATCAGGTATTTTTGATCAGGAAAAATACAGTGTAATTGGTAACGGTGTTGTTGTGAACCCGAAATCCCTAATCAGTGAAATTGATCAGCTAAAAAAAGACGGGATCAGTACTGAGAACCTTCGGATTTCGAATCGGGCACACGTCATCATGCCATACCATATCCTATTAGACGGTCTGCAGGAAAAGAAGAAAGATTCCAAAATTGGTACAACCAATAAGGGAATCGGTCCTGCATACATGGATAAATACGAACGAATCGGAATCAGAATCGCAGATTTAATCGATAAGGACAGCTTTGCTGAAAAGCTCCGCAGCAATTTAAAGATTAAGAATGAACTTTTGACTAAGATTTACGATGCAGAACCATTGGACTTCGATACAATCTTTAATGAATATAATGCATACGCAGACCGCATCCGCCCATACGTCATTGATGCTTCCTATTTAATCAACAACGCATTAGATGAAAACAAGAATGTTTTATTCGAGGGTGCTCAGGGCATTATGTTGGATGTGGACCATGGAACCTATCCGTTTGTCACATCATCCAACCCTAGTGCCAGTGGTGCTGCAGTTGGAACAGGAATTGGCCCTAACCGAATTGACAACGTCATCGGTGTCTGCAAAGCCTACACATCACGTGTTGGCGAAGGTCCCTTCCCAACCGAATTAAAAGACGATACCGGCGATCACATTCGTGAGGTTGGGCATGAGTATGGTGTTGTCACAAAACGTCCACGTCGAATCGGTTGGTTTGACAGTGTCGTTCTCCGGCACTCAGCCCGCGTATCCGGATTCACCCACTTATCATTGAATTGTCTTGATATTTTAACGGGAATCAAGACATTAAAAATCTGTGTCGCTTATAAATTAGACGGCAAAGAAATCGATGATTATCCTGCAACACTAAAAGAACTCAATAAATGCGAAGCAATCTATGAAGAACTGCCAGGTTGGGAAGAAGACATTACTCAAGCAAAGACGCTGGAAGATCTTCCTGAAAATGCCCGCAAGTATTTGGAAAGAATCTCAGAATTAGTTTGTGTACCACTTGCTACCTTTTCTGTTGGCCCAGATCGCGAGCAGACAAACGTTGTAGAAAAAGTTTGGACTAATTATTGGACTAATTAATAGAAAATAAAATTCAACATGCCAGACACATCTGGGAACTTCTTGTGTCCAGCATCAATCACCCCGCTCATATTTCGGAGGTAAACAATAATGGAAGTTTTTGATTACGAAGATATTCAATTGATCCCCAACAAATGTATTATTAAGAGTCGTAGCGATGCTGATACATCGATTAAATTCGGTCCCAAAACATTCAAGATTCCAGTGGTTCCAGCAAACATGGAAACTGTTATTAATGATGACTTGGCAATTTGGCTTGCCGAAAACGGTTATTTCTACATTATGCATCGTTTCCAACCGGAAAAGCGTGAAGGCTTTATCGAAATGATGCACGCTAAAGATTTATACGCCTCAATCAGCGTTGGTATTAAAGATGATGAATACAAATTCATTGATGAATTAGCTGAACACAATAATAAGCCTGAGTACATTACCATCGACGTTGCACATGGTCACTCAGATTTCGTCATCAAAATGATTCATTATATCAAAGAAAAGCTACCGGATAGTTTCCTAATTGCCGGAAACCTCGGAACGCCAGAAGCCGTACGTGAAATCGAAAACGCCGGTGCTGACGCAACCAAAATTGGGATTGGACCTGGTAAGGCATGCATCACCAAGCGAAAAACCGGTTTTGGAACCGGTGGTTGGCAACTTGCCGCTTTGCGCCTATGCTCAAAAGCCGCAAGAAAACCAATGATTGCCGATGGTGGTATTCGATTTAACGGTGACATCGCGAAATCAGTTCGTTTTGGTGCTTCAATGGTCATGATCGGCTCACTATTAGCAGGTCATGAAGAATCACCTGGTAATGTTATCAGCATCGACGGTAAAAAATACAAACAATATTGGGGATCGGCTTCCGAAAAGCAAAAGGGTGCCTACCGCAACGTTGAGGGCCGTCAAATGTTGGTTCCTTATCGTGGCGAAATCTCCGACACGTTATTTGAAATGCAGCAAGACCTCCAATCATCAATTTCATACGCAGGTGGAAAAGAATTAAAAGATATCTGCACAGTTGATTATGTGGTAGTTAAAAACTCGATTCTAAATGGAGATTAGTCTCTTTTCAAAAGGTAACATGGTTATAAAGAAAAGCTTGTAGATTACGAGCTTTTCTTTTTTGTTTCATTATTGCATATTTTGCTTCAAATTAATTCGAAATTCTTCAATGAGCCCTGTGGGCAATCTATATACATTGTCGAACCACTCATTAACATGGCCAATCAATGACATGCTGTCTTAGCTATTTTCTCACTTGTATGAATCATACTATCTATCCTCGCATTAGTGGTTTGGATATTGGTGCCAACATCAAGCTCTCTCAACTTCAAAATAATTTAAGGACAATTGATTTTACGATCCCTGATGATTCTTCAAAAGCATTGACAATCTATTTCATTTTAAAAAATACGAACGAAAAATCAGCTAATTATTCATTCAAAAGGCGATATCCAAGATAATTCATCTGTCACGGATATCGCCTTTATTAATTTATCTATCCCCCCTACACGCCGAACACTAAAAACTTTGATCCGCACTCTTGTTAATTATATTGACAAAAGTATAAGAACAATTAACATTAGTACAAAGAAAGCTTCCATTTTTTCTGATTTGGTGTAAACTAACGGGTGTTTGTTAATTATCTTTTTCGCACTTTGGAAACTCGAAAGGGGCATTACTATTGTTAAAAATCGCTA
>NZ_GG669992.1:769776-776667 GCF_000159315.1 Lentilactobacillus hilgardii DSM 20176 = ATCC 8290 | reverse complement strand
CTAAGGGACGAATTTCCTATCTTGCAGTCCTTGGGGCTGTCTTTTTTATGGCTATCCAAGTGATCGCCAACCTAAATCTCCCCAGCCTAACTTCAGATATCGTTAATAACGGTGTTGCTACCGGTAATATTAGCTACATCTGGCAAGTCGGCTTCAAAATGGTTGGTTTTTCATTGCTCAGTATTGCAGCAGCCGTCTGCAATGTTTTTTTAGCTGCAACAACGTCCCAGAAACTCGGGAAAAATCTTAGAAGTGATATTTATCGCAAGGTTATCAATTTCTCAAATGATGAATACGATCAAATTGAAACTTCTTCGCTCATTACCCGAACGACTAATGACGTGGTTCAAATTCAAAACGTCGGTATCATTATGTTGAGAATGATGTTGATGGCACCGATCATGTTAATTGGTGCCAGTTTCCTGGCATACACAAAAGATCACCAATTAACAACCGTTTTCTTGGTTGTTCTACCAATCATGGCACTTTTTATTGGTTTTCTACTATATTTTGCTGTGCCGATGTTTCGAGCCATGCAGACCAAAACCGATAAGATCAACCGAATCTTCCGTGAGGGACTAACCGGCGTCCGGGTTATCCGTGCTTTTCGCCAAGATCAGTTTGAACAGAATCGTTTCGAAGATGCCAACAAAGACTACACACAAAACGCAATCAACATCAACGTTTTAATGGCACTCGCGTTTCCGGTCATGACGATGATCATGAGTGGTACCAACATCGCCATTATTTGGTTTGGTGCCAAATTAATCGGTGCCCAGTCAATGCAGGTTGGTAATTTAATAGCTTTCATGACATATGCGATGCAAATTCTCATGAGCTTTATGATGATGTCTATGGTATTCATTTTCATTCCACGGGCCCAAGCATCAGCTAAACGTATTCAAGAAGTTCTAAACCTGCATTCATCTCTTAAAGTTCAAGATCATCCAGTTGACGTAGATGTCAAAGCACCTAAACATACCTTAAAATTCGATCATGTCACCTACCGTTACCGAAATGCCGAGCTGCCCGCCTTAACCGATATTGACTTCGAAGCTAAAAGTGGTCAAACGGTCGCCATCATCGGTGGAACAGGTTCTGGGAAAACATCTTTAATTAATTTGATTCCCCGATTTTATGACGTCGAATCCGGTCAGGTTGAACTGGACGGTGTTAACGTTAATCATATGGCACTTGATAAGCTTCACGAAGCAGTGTCATTGGTTCCTCAAAAGGCAACCCTTTTTACCGGAACGCTTCGGGACAACATGCGATATGGTAAGGATGACGCAACAGACGATGACATTTGGCATGCTTTGGAGATTGCCAGGGCAAAAGATTTCGTAAAAGCCTACCCTGAAGGTCTTGATTTGCATGTCGAACAAGGTGGCGGCAACTTTTCCGGCGGTCAACGTCAGCGATTGGCAATTGCCAGGGCACTGGTTAAACAATCCGCCGTCTATATTTTTGATGATTCATTTTCAGCACTCGATTTCAAAACCGATGCAGACTTGCGGGCTGCTTTGCGAAAAGACACCCATATCCAACAAAGTATCACCGTGATCGTTGCGCAACGAATCGCAACGGTTGCCGATGCCGATCTTATTTTGGTACTAGACAATGGCAAGCTGGTCGGCAAGGGCACACACGATGACCTTCGGAAGACAAACAAAGTCTATCAAGAAATTATCAAGTCTCAAATCAGAGAGGAGGATAAATAATGGCCCAAAAAGACGAATCCAACACTTCATCGCAACCAACTCGTGGGCCCGGTGGCGGTCATGGTCCCGGTGGTCCACGTGGCGTTGTTGAAAAGCCAAAGAATTTCTGGAAAACAACAGCTCGCCTCATGCATTACATGTCCGACCGGATTGTCGGCTTGATTCTGGTTCTGATTTTTGCGATTACCAGTGTTATTTTCCAAATTAGAACACCTAAGATTCTTGGTCAGGCGACCACGGAAATTTATAAGGGCGTCATGAAGGGATCTGCGCAGCAAAGGGCCGGGTTTAACATTGGCAATCTGCCGATCAATTTTGATAAAATTGTTCACATTATTATTATCGTTGCCTTGATGTACCTGGCTTCCGCAATCTTTAGTTATCTACAGCAATTTATCATGACGCTGATTTCTCAGAAAACTGTTTATCGATTGCGAAAACAAATGAAACAAAAAATGCGCCTTGTTCCTATTAAATACTACGATACCCACAGTAATGGTGATATTATGAGTCGGGCCGTAAACGATATGGATAATATCGCCAGCACCCTTCAGCAAAGCCTTACTCAAGCAGTCACCAGTTTGGTAACCTTCATTGGGACACTCTGGATGATGTTTTCAATCAGTTGGAAATTAACGCTGATTGCTTTTGTCACCATTCCATTAAGTATTGTGGTCGTCGGCATTGTCGCACCAAAGTCTCAAAAATACTTTGCAGCACAACAAAAGAGTCTTGGCCTGCTTAATAACCAAGTCGAGGAAAATTATGCCGGACAATTAGTTCTCAAAAGTTTCAATAAAGAAAAAGACACCATTGATAAATTTGAAGAACAAAATGACAAGTATTATCAATCAGCGTGGAAAGCCCAGTTCATTTCAGGCATCATCATGCCCCTTATGATCTTTATGAACAACATCGGCTATGTTTTTGTCGCCATTATCGGTGGTATCCAGGTTGCCAACGGCAGTATTACACTTGGTAATGTCCAAGCATTCCTCCAATATACCAACCAATTTTCCCAACCAATCTCTCAGTTGGCTAACTTAATGAATACGATTCAGTCAACGATTGCTTCTGCTGAACGGGTATTTGATGTCATTGATGAAGAAGAAATGAAAAACACTCATCAAAACCGTCCGGTTGAGAAGGGAACAGATAACATTGTGTCCTTGGAACACGTTCAATTTGGTTATGAAGAAAGCGACCTTTTACTAACCGATTACAACCTGCAAGTTAAACAAGGCCAACAGGTCGCCATTGTCGGACCGACAGGTGCAGGCAAGACAACCATCATTAACCTTTTGGAGCGCTTCTACGATGTCTCAGGCGGCTCAATTCGCCTCAAGGGTGTTGACACCAGGGATATTGACCGGGAAAAATTAAGATCTCATTTTGCAATGGTTCTTCAGGATACTTGGCTGTTTACCGGTACCATCTATGACAACATTAAATACGGACGTGAAGATGCCACACACGACGACATTATTGAAGCCGCAAAAGCTGCCCACGTCGACGAATTTGTCAGAAAATTACCGGATGGTTACGACACCGTTTTAAACGAAGCAGCTTCAAATATCTCTCAAGGACAACGTCAACTGGTTACGATTGCCCGAGCTTTTGTCGCCAACCCGGAAATCCTCATCCTAGATGAAGCAACCAGCTCTGTCGATACGCGAACCGAGGTCCAAATTCAGCATGCAATGAGCGAATTGTTAAAGAATCGAACCAGCTTTGTGGTCGCCCATCGACTTTCAACGATTCAAAATGCTGACAACATTATTGTCATGAACCACGGCTCAGTTGTTGAAACCGGAACCCACAATGAATTATTGGCAAAGAACGGTTTCTACGCCGATCTGTATAACAGTCAATTTTCAGACAACGTGTCATTTAACTAGGAAGGAGACAACAACGTGAAAAAAATGTTTGGACTTGGTTTTGCGGCTGTTCTTCTAACCTTAGGGCTTGCTGGCTGCGGCCGACCAAGCTTATCAGTTAACCATCATCAACTGCAACCTGATGGGCTTGGCGCAGTTATTAAAGGCCAAAGTCGTCATCAAACCATCGACTATCGAATTGATAATGGCAAGAAGCGAACCGAAAAGACACACAATGGCAGCTTTGCACTGACGATTCCCAGCAAGGCAACTAATCAAAAAGTTGTTTTATCTGCGGATAACACCCATCAAACTGTCAAAATCGAAAAAGCTGATCCACTAATAACCTATTCCTCCCTTCAGTCAACATATAATCAGGCAATAACTGCAACCGCTCTTTCAAAAGCTGATCAGAAAAAAGCAATGGTTCTGCAAAAACAAGGTGCAAAACTAAAGCAACAGCAACAAGCCATTGAAAAGGCTGTTGCTGCCGCTAAGAAAAAGCTTGCTGCCGGTGATGCCAGCGCTGCCGGTGACTTGAAAACGCAGGCAGCCAAAGGGAATGCTTTAAAAGCCCAGGCAGCCAACCTGCAAGCCACAAGTACAGAAGTCACTAAAGCGATGAAAAAGGCCAAGAATCGGGTTAAAGATCAATTGCTCCCTACTCAATCACCAAATGGTATCCACAATTTAATCGAGACAAAAGATGTGACGATTCGGACCAATACAGATCAGAATCAAGTTGTTGGAATTGCGCTAATGGTTCCCGTCTCCGCCATGAAGAATAAAACCGATGCCAAGAAATTAATGAAAGATTTCAAGAAACAAACGAAATCGAGTAAAACCAGTAAGACTACCAATAAGGCACTTCGATCAAATGGTGTCGATTTTCGAATTGGTTATTCAACAACCACACTTTATATCTATATTACCAAGCAGTAAATAAGCTTAAACTTAACAATGACAAGAGGTCGGGATAACTATTATCTCGACCTCTTTTTTATCATAAACGCTTCATCAATCCAAACCGAGCATGCCAAAATTGCTTTCAATTATCCTAGCAAACAAAAAAAGATCCATCACATTTGTGATAGACCATTTTCATTTAATTTAAATCACTTGTCTGGTACTTTTTATTTTAGTACCAGCCGTTTGCCTGCCAGAATGACTTGGCAGCTGACCATGAACCGTAACGATTTGCTACGTATTGATTAGCAACCTTTTCCTGATTGGCAGCTGAATAGTCACCGTTAAGGTAAGATGCACTTAATTGATACTTACCAACATATTGACCATTTCGTGCTGAATATGAACCGCCTGATTCGTGGGATGCAATCCAAGATTTTGCTGAATTGCTGTCAGTTGCACCCGTATTGGCAGATGCTGAATAAGTTGAGCCTGCATTATTAGTAGTTGCAGTGTTACTTTGAGTAGTTGATTGAGTTGCTTGTTTGTATTGTGGCTGGCTGTAAGAAGTAGTCTGTGAAGTCGATTGCGTGGTTGAAGATGCTTGACTACCATCTGGAATATTAATCTTTTCACCAGCAATAATAACACTGGAATTACTCAAATTATTTGCCTGATTGATTGCGTCGACTGAGACATTATATTTTTGTGATAGTCCCCATACTGTATCTCCGGATTGAATAGTAACAACTGTTGCTGCTGATGCATATGAAAATCCTGCGAAAAATAATCCAACAGCTGCTGCTGAGGTTGCGAGAATCATAGATAATACTTTTTCCAAAATTACACACTCCTATAGAATACTTGTGTCTGTGACTAGAATTTGCTGACCTCATCGATCAACAATGCATAGTCTATCCCATTGGTGTGACAAACAAATAACACCAGTATTAAGCTTCACGTGAAGTGTGTAAATCATGTAACGGTATAGTAATTTTTGTTAAACACTTATTTATGGAAGCTGCGCTCAAACAGTCATACAAAAGTCATTACGGCACTTTTTTTAACGGCACAAATATTTCAATTCACTTGTTTTTCAATAGTAAATAACTGTTTTTTTCTTCAAATTTTAAAAAAAGAAATCCAAAATAACCCATTTTTAACAATATTTCGTTAAAAAAATGGCCCTTTCAGACCATTTCAGGCGAACCTATTGTTCAGCTCTTCGAACTCCATAAAATTCTTCAGGATAATAAATCTTGCCACTTCGCTTAAACAGCCCGCCATCGGTCAATGGCTTGATCAAATTAGCATTAATATTGATCGGCATGGTTGAGAAAATGTTAAAGTTCTCTGCGGCAACATACCCTAAATCATAAAAGAAATCGGTATTATCAATCGCACTAACTGCTGGGTACCCTGCAAGTTGTGCGCGATTTTCAAGCTCATACACCATTGCTTGACCGACACCTTGATCCCGATACTGTTTTGGTACACTCACTTCAACGATTGATACAATCCGGTGAGAATGGCTTGAAGAGCGAATTGTCACAGGAATCATCAATGCATGCCCAATAACTTGGTGATCATAATCCTTGGCAACAACTTCAAACTCAGATTGATAATCACTATAAGTGCGTAGCCGATCTACCATATCAACTTCGTCACCGTCAGTATTGGTTTCCTGATTTGTATAACTTTCGGCAATAATGGCTCTGATATCTGAGTATTCTTCTCTTTGGGCTGTTTCAATTGAAAATTTCACGACTAATCTCCACTCTTTCTATATAATGTAACTAACTATTAAACTTGTTAAACTCAAAATGATGCCTAACATGAAAAGTTGTCAGTTCATGGCAACTTCTATACACTAATATCAGTATAAAGGATAACAGTATTAAAAAACAATGAGAAAGTTGGCTTATTATGTCTACAAAAGTAAAATTTTCACTTATCAGTCTAATTGGTTATCTTATATTCGCAACAGCAGCTTTCACCCTTGGATTTCTCGATCCAAATCGAATCGGACTTCAATGGAGTATTTTCTGGTATATTGCTGCTGCTTTAATTACTTATTATCTATGGTTTAAGAACGTTGTTTATAAACGAGTGATGTATTATGCCCACCAATTGAAATTGACAAAAAATGATTTACAAAAATTTCTCCCTAATCTAAAAAAGAGTCAGGATATCCCTGACCCACAACGAAAAAATTATTTCGCACCAATTTTTAATTTTCCTTTGCAAGGACTGGATGTGCTGGATAAAGAATTAGCCAAAGAAGCTAAAGAGAAAGGGATTAAGCCCTTTAAATAAAGAACCTTATACTCTAGGTGCTAATCACTTTGTTCCACACACTGTTCTTAGGACTGCTCCTCAAAGCAATG
>NZ_GG669992.1:762143-768178 GCF_000159315.1 Lentilactobacillus hilgardii DSM 20176 = ATCC 8290 | reverse complement strand
TGCTAACCGCTTTGACTCACACACTTATTTCTCTAAAGTCCACTCGATCATCCACCTGGAAGAAGATTGGCTCCGTTTGACGAATTAAATCGTCAGTCAGCTGAATTTTAATAACCGATTTTGCGTGGTATGGCTGATAGTAGTAGTTTCGACTTTCGCAGCATACCGCAGCCCGATAAACAGAATACGTCGGCTGATGAGCCGAACTCTTTGGCACATTAACAGAATCCAACAAATGCCAACAATTATCAAAAGCTTCAATTTCATTTTCGGGTAAGTCAATCCGCTCTTTTAAGTAAGCCGCCCTTATAAACCGTGAGCCCGGTGTATATGAACCGGGTGGTGTTGATTTGCCGGAAACATTTCCCGTCGTAACCCGTGGTGCATTTAAAGGAACAGTTTGGCTTTTAAAAGCATCCGTAAAGTCCATATACTTTTCCAATTTATTAATTTGTCGGTCAAAATGATTACTGTTTGTCAGTATACCAAGCGGGTTTTCAATAACTTCAATCGGGTGTGTGACCGGTTCAATCACAACAATCCGCCCAGTTGGATCACAAGCCGCGAAATGCAGTTCACTATGACCGTATTTCATCAAACTATGTTTGTCGGCCATCAACTCAATTTCATCTATATGATCAATTATATCTTGAACAGATTTGTAATTGGATAATAGGTAAAAAGAAAGTTCAAATGGTGCTAAATGAATTCTACCTTCGGTTGGCTCTTCCACCAACTGACTGCCATTTGTAAACGTCAGTTTTTGAACGGCCAACCCAAACTCATTCACCCCGTCTGATGCATCAATTCGGCGATCGTGTCTGCCGCCGGAACCAAGCAACGCATATTTAGTCACATATTCCTGGTCATCAAAAACCGAATGCCAATGATATTGACGCGGGCAAAACATTGGTCGAGCGCCCAATCGCGGCCAGTCCATTGTTCTGGCTAAGACATGTGTCCCATCCATTTGGCCAATTTGTAAAATGCTAGTACACATCGAAAAAATCTCCTATTCGTTATATATTTAGTATAAATTGTACCCAGTCTGCCATTTGCTATCGCAACGCATGTCATAAAATGGTAAAATTTTATTAACTGGGAAATTAATCCCAGATATTTTTGAGTACATACACAGGGGACAGTTAAATGAAAGTTACAATTTCTAAACTACACAAGAATCGGGTATTCACGCTGTTAGTATGGCTGATAATTGTCTTTATTGCAATCATTTCCGCTCCAAGCATAACTAACACCTTACAATCATACAGCCAGCCAACTTTTAGTGCTAAATCACAGCCTGAACAGGCAGCTAAACTTCGTAATCAATGGGGTTATCAGCTAGGAAATTCGGCCACTATTAATATTGTCTACGAAAACCCTGGCGGAAAATTAACCGCCAAGCAAAAGAACGCTATTCAAACAACCACTGATAAACTTAAAGAGCATCAATCTTTTTACAGCATCAAACGAATTGTAACACCCGATACAAACGTGTCCGGTCAAGCCCAAATGCTTTCAAAAGACGGTTCAACCCAGGTCATCTCACTTGATATCGATGCTAAAAATGATTTACGAATTTTAACCAGTGAATTAACCAATCAAGTAAAAGTCAACGGATTAAAATCCTACGTTACCAGTCCAGAAATTATTCGGGACGTTAATAATCAAAAAACCGCTCAAATCACAAATTTGATTCTCATCACGCTGTTTATTGCATCTATTTTGATTGTTGGCATTTATTTTCGTGCTGTTCTTGCATCAGTCATTTCATTTATCATTCTATTTACGTCTTTTGTAACTTCCTATAGTCTTTCACTGAATTTAGCAAAGCATTTCAATTGGGCTTTTTCACAATACGTCCCCCTGGAAATTGGCCTTGCAACATTGGTTTTGGGAACTATTTGGAATATCTATATCTATCGTAAGCTTAAAAGTGTCCTGGCTGTCCAGCGGGAAGCCAGGGCTGCCACTAAACAAACAATTCAGGGGTTACGCTTTCCAATCATTATGGTTGGTGGTACCCTGACAATTTTATTTGCTCTATGCGGCTTTATTAATTTTAATGAAATCCAGTCATTGTGGGCACTCGCAGTGACCTATCCCGTTTTGGTTCTGGCAGTAACCACACTAAATGCCGTATTTACTGCTGCATTAGGAGAAAGTATTTTTTGGCCGTCTAGTACACCAAAAGCTGCCATGAAGTCCCATTATTGGAAAACCGCCACTGAATTTTCGCTTTGGCAGCCAATTGCCGGCTTTTTGATTGTCCTATACATTACCTTGCCATTTATTTATTTTTATCATAACAGTTTGAATTTCTCCCCAATAACCAATCTAACGGAAACTAATCAAGCCGTTAAAGGTGCTCACGTCCTTCAAGCACACTTTAATGAAGGAAAACCAACACCTGTTACTGTCTATCTAAAGTCCAAACAGCCTCTGAATAATGAAAAAAACCTACAAAGCCTTGATCAGCTGACCACTAAATTACAACATACCCAGGGTGTTAAAAATGTTTATTCATTAACTCAACCTGGTGGTATGCCAATTGATAAATATTATGTTTCAAATCAGCTTGAATCAATCGGTTTAAGTTCCAAGGAAGCCACGGGGCAATTATCCCAAGCTTCCGACAGCCTCCAGTCCAACACTTCCAAGCTTGACCTAAACTCATTGAAACGTCAGGTTAAACAACTGTCATCAATGGTCTCCAAGAGTAACCAAATTGTCCAAGACAGCAGCAATTTGGCTTCGCAGGTTAATAGTGCCGCAGCCAATTCAAGTGTCTCGGTTCAACGGGGTGCGTCAAAGCGTGTCCGTCAATATCAGCAGCAGATTAATCAGTTAAACCAATCCCTTCAATCTGTCTCTTCTGGCATTAGCCAACTGGCAACCGAGGGAAAGGTTATTCAAAATTACGGACAAAACAGCTACAATAATTTACAAGCCTATAGTCAACAAATCAGTCAGATTAAGCAGCAACTCAAAAAGGTTAATCAGCAAGTCACATCTTCGACCTCCCAGCTCAATGGCATTTATGACTACCTGAACGGTCTTCAAAAGTCCGGCGGTGCCAATGTCTACTACATTACAAAGGCTCAACTGGCTGACACCGATTTTCAACAGACACTATTAAACTACGCTGGTAAGAATAAGAAGATGACAATGTTACAGGTCGTCTTCAAAAATGCACCTTCCAGTAAATCAAATATCCACCAGGTTAATCGACTGAAGCAACAGATCAACCTTCAATTAAGGGGGACGTCCCTTTCTAACACAACAGTTGCAATGACCGGTGAACCAGTTACTCAGTCAATTATTCAATCCAAAATGACTCACCACTTTGCGTCACTATTAGCCATTCTGATATTAGGTATTCTGCTTGCTGTCTTTATTCTGAGTCGCGCTATTCTTCAGCCCCTTTACTGGACCGTAGCATTTGTCATGTCAGCTTTAACGGGATTCCAGCTAACTTATTTAACAATGCATTTTGTCGCCAGTGTTAAACAGTTCGACTGGCAAGTCCCAGTGATCACCGCAACTATTTTAGCTGCTTTTGGTGCCTGGCAGATCATTGCGCTGGGGTTATCCTATCGATACACGGAATTATCATTGCTTGATTGGATTCGCCCGACAATGGCTAGTTATGGACAGATTGTCCGTTATATTTTGCTGGTTGTCGTTGCATTGGCGATTGCACTCACTTTTGGCGCATCCCTGGCAATGATCGAAATTGCTTTAATTGTCATCTACACAGCATGCGTCTTTTATCTGGTTCTGCCAATGATTGTATCTTCTCTTGGGAAACTGGCCGTCACATTGCCGAACAAAAAGAATATTTTAAAAAACAAATAGTGATTTGAACTAAATTAATGCTGAATGATCTCGAAATATTGTTCACAAATTGTAACATTACTCGACTCAAGGCTTGAAATACTTAGTAAAATTACAGTAAATTGCTTCGAATTTAACTAGATTACCTCAAAACGTCTGAATTATTTCAGACGTTTTTAATTTGTCCGGATAACTAGATTGCCGCCAGAGTAACAGTTCCAGCTGCAAAGGGAAACCGATTGTACACAATATTTCATCACGACATTTTCCTTAACTGCATTGAAAATTGTTTGTCACAGTCCTGCAACAAATTATTGGTAGGATTATATTTGTAAATTGATAGGGAGTTGTTAAAAATTATGAAAGTACATAAACAAATCGTTTTAGTTCTAGTTGCATTCTTCACATTATTAACTGCAGGTTTCACAACTGCTCAAGCTGCAAAAGCTGATGATCCATCTTATTCAACACTTTATAGTGTTGCAAAGCAAAATCTTGGTAAGCCATATGTATGGGGTGCTACTGGTCCTTCATCATTTGATTGTTCAGGATTTACAAGTTACGTTTATAAAAAGGGTGCAGGCGTTTCAATTCCAAGAACTGCCCAAGCTCAATACAATGCCGAAAAGAAAGTTTCTTACAGCAATCTTGAAAAGGGTGACTTGGTATTCTTCGGTGGCAGTGCCGTTTCAATTTCACACGTTGGCCTTTACGTTGGCAACGGAAAAATGATCGATGCTCAAAACCGAGGTGTCATCACTGAAAATGTCAAAGCACCATGGTGGCATTATGTCGGTGGCGTTCATGTTACTGACCTTGATGACTAACCATTCAATACTAAACATATTATTCAATTAAAATTTTAAACACATAATAACAACTTAATATCTATTTCAAAAGAAAGACTGGCATAAAAGATGCCGGCCTTTCTTTTTGGCTTATTGCTAATTCAACCTTGTCATTGCTTACCCTTAACTACTAAAATAGATTCAAACATCATTTTTAGCGAGGACTTTAACCATGGAAAAAACGACTCAAGTTACCGATATTGGTGATTATCTAAAATTGTTTGCGTGTACGGCTGTTATGTTACAAACCATCCTTATGTTTGTTCTAACGACTATCCCTTCCGCAACTAATCAAATTGGTATTGGTATGACATACAACTTAATCAAGTTTACGGCACCGGCCTTTATATTTGGCATCCTATACACGACTGCCCGCAAAACAATCGCAATTCCTATCACTTACAGACATTACTTAAAACAACAATGGCACAGTTTATTTATTCCGACTATTCTATGGACGACCATTTATCTATTTATCACGCCGGAACTTCAACAGGGACATCATTATCACAATATTAGTTCGCTTATTTGGCAATTCATTAACGGTAATGCTGCTCCTCATCTTTGGTACAACACAATGATGCTGCAGTTTATTCTTTTAATGCCGTTAATGTGGCTGATAGGCCGCTGGTGCGGTTCGAATTCACGTCGCGGCTCACTTACTGCTATTGTATCAATCGCTGGTTATCTGCTTTGGATCTCGTTTTATGACACTGAAGTTTTCCATGGTCCGCACATGATGAATTGGTACCTGCTGGATCGCCTCTTCTTAAGTTTTTTTATCTATGGTGTGTTAGGTGTTCTGGCATGGCAATACCGAAAAACAGTTAACAGGTTTTTCCGAGCATGGTGGCCAATCGTTTGCCTTATTTTTCTAGGAAGCTTCTACTGGACCAACCATGAATTATTCGAATTCGGCTTTCCCGTTAAATTAACGAATGCCCCCTACTATAAACCATCAATGATTCTTTATGACTTGTCTGTCATCAGCTTGATTTCAACCTTGGGAATCTTTCAAATTGATAATCACTCAACTATTAATAAAGTCATTCATATTCTGGCCGAATTTGCCTATAAAGCCTTCTTATCGAATGTTTTTTGGTCTTACCTACTCTGGTATGTATTCGGCAAAAATCTGGTTATTAATCACCTGCTTATCGGGGCACTTGTCTTATATACGGGCACTTGGTTACTATCGTTTGGATCCGCCTTTGCCATTCACTTGTGTTGGCAGAAATTTTGTCTATATACTCGATCTTATAATCCCCGTACAATAAATTAAGCGTGGTCAAGATTTTCTCTTGAACCACGCCTTTATAATATCCTTTGTAATTTGGTTTAACCGCTTAG
>NZ_GG669992.1:757970-761796 GCF_000159315.1 Lentilactobacillus hilgardii DSM 20176 = ATCC 8290 | reverse complement strand
AGTTTCGCACACTCTTTTTCATATTCACGTGCTTAATACCGACTTCCATAAATGGGTCGCCATATTGCTTGAATCCCAGCGTTTCATACAGTCCCTTTGCCGTTTCCTGTGCACCAAGATAAAAATTGGTCTCACCTTTATATTTTGGATCATTCAGGATGGCTTCCAATAACTGTTTGGCAAATCCTTTATGACGATACATCTTTAATGTGGCAACCCTTTGAATATGCACACCCTCACCGGTCACAGTGGCTCTGGCAGTTGCCACCGGCCGATGTTGGTCGTAAGCTACATAATGAGTTGCATCACCGTCTGTGCCATCAAATTCGAGTGTTTCATCAATTCCCTGCTCTTTAACAAAAACCGATTTTCGAATTGCTTGGGCATCTTGGTAAACCCGGTTAAATTGATTAGTTTTCTTTACTTCTACCATTTTCTCCGCTCATATTAAGACTGTACATTATAATCTGTAACAGTGACATCATCCCCGTCAAACTGTAGCTTGGTTAAACTACCATTGGCCGGTCGTTCCGTAACGTCAAATTGTCCATCACCGAATCGTTCAACTAAACTTAACAAGGTATTTCCATGGCTGATTAACAAAACGTTGTCGCCATCTTTAATCGTTGGATTGTTCTTAATTAATGCCAATCCCTGGTCAAGACGCTGCCAATATTCTTCATTATTCTCAGCTTGATGGAACGGATCTGCTTCTTTTAAATAGTCTTTGGCTTTTCCAATCGAATATTTTTCAACAATTGATTTAAATGTTGGAAGCCCATGTGGCGCACCTGCCAGATACCAAGCCTGATCCATATCATTACCTTCAAAATAGCCATAGAACTCCTCACGGAAAAATGGTGAGGTTGTAGGTTGCTTAACATCCGATGCAACATTACGTTTCAAAATCTCTTTTGTTGTTTCCTCTGCCCGTGTCGTATCACTGCAATATGCGGCAACAAATTTAACATTCCTCAGCTTCTCACCCGTATCAACAGCGTTTTGAATACCCTTCTTGGTTAATGGTGAGTTACTCCAACCTTGAAGTTTATTATAGATATTAAAATAGGTTTGCCCATGACGAACCATATACAAAGTAAATTTAGTCATGCTTACACATCCTTTGCCTTTGATACCCTAAGTATAACAATTTATCAGTTGAACGAGGATAGAATTTTGTTGAAGGTGATACAGCGCACTTGATGTAGGACTGCTCCTTCAGCCATAAGCCTGCATACAAAACAATTGCCACAAGATTCCAGAAACTGGAATTTCCTACCGCTTATTTTATACTCCGGCTTGTCCTTGGCTGGCTCCACACACTTTTTTAGGACTGCTCCGCTAACTACAAACCTGCATGTAAGCTAACAGCCATCAAATCTCAAAAACGGGAATTCACTGCTCGCCAGCTCACACTCCGGTTTGTCCCAGGCTAGCTCTGCACACTTTTTAAGACTGCTCCTCTAAGCAGCATCACTCTGCATAAGGAATCGAATTGAAAAATCCAAGTTCGGGATTTCCCAATTCGACGCCTTATGCTCCGAATGCTAACCGCTTTGATCCGCACACTTAAATCTTTAACTTTCCGCCAAATTATTCTCCCCACCCTTTTTTCTTTACATTTATCTGATACTATAAAACAAGTATGTATTATCGAAGGAGCCGCGTCTTGAAATATGTTAATTCAATCCTTGCAAAATGCAGTACCCGCAAAGGATTTCTCTTATTACTTGTCATTTGTTTTTGGGTAAAGACGATGTTTGCCTACTTTGTCGATTTCCGACTGGGCATCACCAATCCCTTTCAATTTTTTATTGTTCTCATCAATCCACTGGCAACTACTGGACTGCTACTGGGAATCGCCCTTTATTTTAAAAAAAGTCGTATTTTCTACCCGGTTGCCATTATTATTTCAATCCTAAATACGGTTTTACTGTATTTAAACGTTATCTATTTTCGGGAATTCACCGACTTTATGACCGTCAGCACCATGACCGGCTATTCTAAAGTCAATCAGGGACTAAGTGGCAGTTCC
This sequence comes from Lentilactobacillus hilgardii DSM 20176 = ATCC 8290, assembly GCF_000159315.1. Classification (GTDB taxonomy): domain Bacteria; phylum Bacillota; class Bacilli; order Lactobacillales; family Lactobacillaceae; genus Lentilactobacillus; species Lentilactobacillus hilgardii. The sequence goes on along the minus strand of NZ_GG669992.1, from coordinate 759,761 downwards.
TTAGCCCTCACAAATTTCCATGACTTTATCTACTGGATTGATCTAGTTGTGATTATTATTTTAATGGTCACTAAAAAAATCAAAATCGATCATCGTCCGCTTAATCGTCGCATCGGTTTGGCGGTCACTTCATTTTCATTGTTATTTTTTGCAGTCAATCTCTCACTTGGAGAAATGGATCGTCCCCAACTTTTAACCCGAACGTTCGACCGTACCTATATTGTTAAGTACCTTGGACTGGATGCTTTTACAGTTTATGACGGCATTAAGTCCCAGCACACCAATGATTTACGGGCAACAGCTACTAAGTCGGAGTTGGGAGACGTCTTGAAGTTTACGCGTGCTCACTATGCAAAGCCTAATAAAAAGTACTACGGTATTGCAAAGGGGAAAAACGTGATTATTCTTCATCTGGAAAGTTTCCAACAATTCCTCATTGGTAAAAAGATTAATGGTCAAGAAGTAACACCGTTCCTAAATAAACTTTACAAGAGTCAATCATCCTATTCATTTAGAAACTTCTTCCACCAAGTCGGCCAAGGAAAAACCTCCGATGCCGAAAATATGCTCGAAACAAGCACTTATGGTCTGCCTCAGGGATCATTGTTTGCTCAGCTCGGCAGTGATAACACATTCCAAGCTGCACCGGCAATTTTGAAACAACGACGAGATTACACAAGCGCCGTCTTTCACGGAAATGTTGCCAGCTTCTGGAACCGAAACAATGTGTATAAAGAAATGGGTTATCAATATTTCTTCGATGCCAGCTATTACGACACATCGGGTGACCGTTCAATGGGCTACGGCTTAAAGGATAAATTATTGTTTAGAGATTCTGTTAAATATCTCCAGAATCTACAGCAGCCTTTTTATGCAAAATATATTACTGTTACCAATCACTTTCCTTATGATTTGGATAAGGAAGATACGCGGTTTAAGACCACCAATACCGGAGACGATGTCGTTGACAATTACTTTGTGACTGCGCATTATCTTGATCAATCAATTCACGAATTTTACAGATATCTCAAAAAGACAGGATTGCTAAAGCATTCCTTAATCTTGCTTTATGGCGATCATTACGGCATCTCTGATTCTGAAAATAAAAACCTGGCAAAGGCTTTGGGAAAGAACCCTGATGATTGGGACGACTACGATAATGCTCAATTGCAGCGAGTGCCACTGATCATTAACATTCCCGGGATGAAACATGGATATGTCTCCAATAAGTATGCCGGTGAAATTGATGTTTTACCAACTTTAATGCACTTGCTAGGTATTAGTACAAAACGCTATGTCCAATTTGGCACGGATGTTTTCTCCAAGCACCATGATCAAGTTGTGGCATTCAGAAACCAAGATTGGGTTAGCCCTGCATTTACTTCTGTCAGTGGTGATATTTATTCAAATAAAACCGGGCAATTGTTGAAATTGACTAAGCGGCAGCAAAAGCAGGTTGATAAGGACAAGGAACGTGTCGACAAAGAGTTATCCTTATCAGATTCATTAAACGAAAAGAATTTGTTGCGTTTCTATCATCCGAAAGGATTTAAAACTGTTGATCCACGTAAATACAATTACGCAAACGGTTATCAAAAGGAAAAATTAATAGCTAAGAAACGCGGCAAGAAATCAACAAGTCTTTATTCAGAACAGGGAAATACCTTCAAAGACTACTTCACAGACGCACCGGAAATCCATCATAAATCAACTGATTCCAACCGAATCAAGATTACGAACCCGGATGCAAGTAATAATGATAGTAGCAGGTGAAGAAAAAGTGTGCGAAAC
>NZ_GG669992.1:744935-757754 GCF_000159315.1 Lentilactobacillus hilgardii DSM 20176 = ATCC 8290 | reverse complement strand
TCCAAGCACTTAGTACTCACAGTAATGATAATCCGAAACAAACGGGGATGAGGTATCGTGAAAAAGCAGAACCAACAAACCAAGTGGGGCAGAATTCTACTGTACAACATTTTAGTTGTACTATTGGCACTGGCTTCATTTGCACTTGTTGTTTTGGCAGTTACCAACATTATTACTTTAAAGCATGGTGTTTATCGCATCATTTTCTCATTAATTTGGATTTTTTTCTTAATTGATTACCTGATTCGTTTTAAGCTCGCAAAGTCAAAAAAAGATTTTTTAATTTCAAATTTATTTGATTTAATTGCGTTAATTCCTTCACACCCAATATTTGCACTTTTCCGAATAGCAAGAATATTTACCATTGTCCGCGAGTATAATCTGCTGTGGAAATTGGGATGGACCGGAAAGTTTACTAACGGCCTTCACCGCTTCCTTTATGATACTGGGTTCATTTACCTGTTTTCGATTAGTTTGGTGATCCTGATCGGCAGCTCCTTGGTGTTTGCTTCGTTTGAGCATGTTTCACTCCAAGAAGCCCTTTGGTGGGCAATTACAACTGCGACAACGGTTGGTTATGGTGATGAAACGCCTCATACTGCAGGCGGAAAGATCGTTGCTTCACTTCTTATGCTCGGCGGAATCGGTTTTATTGGTTTATTAACCTCAACAATTACCGGATTCTTCACTAATCAAGACGCTGAAGACGAACGGGATAAATCTTTAAAACACCTCACCAGGCAGGTTGAACATCTGTCAAAACAAGTTACACAAATGCAAAAAACATTGCAGGAGCAAAATGGTCAGCCTAAGCCGATAGTAAAAAAGAAAAAACGAAAATGACTTAAAATTGTTCAAAATCAACTTATGATCTTTAGACGCACATTGGCCTGAATAATAATGCCGATTTGGCCAACACAAAATAAAGGACCGTTAGAAAGGAAATTTCCTCATTCTAACGGTCCTTTTTGTTAATAATAATCCACATCAAACATCGATTTACGATTTATGCATTGCCGTGCTATGCAATGGTCCCCTTCTATCTGGATAAAGTGCCTGCATAATTGCATTCACTGCAACCGGTGCTTCACCAAAAGCTGTCGAAATCAGTGGTTCCTTGCCTTCGTACTCGGAAACATCCCCAATCGCAAATACATTTTCCAAATTTGTTTGACCATTCGGCCGAACGTTAATCGTGCCCCGATTAATTTCGGGATGAACCTCCCATGCATTTAGCGCATCATCCTGCGCAATAAATCCATAATTAACAACAATTTTATCAACTGTCAACTCGGTAAAGTCTTCAGACTTCATTTTCTTTGCCTTAACAACGACTTGTCCATTATCAGTTTTGGTGAGTTGTTTAATCAAGTAAGGTGTCACGGTTTCGATTGATGACGCCTTTAATTGATCAACACTGTGTTCCATCGCCCGGAATTTATCCCGCCGATGCAACAGAAACACTTTTTTTGCGACTTGTTCCAATAGTAACGCTTCATCAATTGCCGAGTCACCGCCCCCGGCTACTAAAATTGTTTGATCTTTGAATCGGTTCAGGTTTTTGACACTGTAAAATAAATGTTGCCCTTCAAAATCAGCACTGTTCTCAACAGCCAGTTTACGGGGATTAAAAGCCCCAACCCCAGTCGCAATAATAATCGCTTTGGTGAATGTCGTTTCCTGATTTGTGATGAGTTGATAACCGTTAGTCGTTTTTTTGATATCATTAACGGTCTGATTCAATTTAATGTCCGTCTCAACCGTTTTAAGCTGTTCTTCAAGTTGTTCAACCAAGTCCCTTGCCTTGATCATAGGGTAGCCAGCAACGTCTAAGATCGTCTTCTCCGGGTATAATGCACTGGCTTGGCCACCAAGTTCGGTTAGGCTTTCAATAAGCTGCACTTTAGCATTCCTAAGGCCAGCGTAAAACCCGGCAAACATTCCCGCCGGGCCTCCTCCAATAATGGTAATATCATAAGTTGCATTATCTGAAACCATTTGTTTACTTCCTCCTAATACCGTCGGGTTAAGTCAATCTACAACACCCAACTGGGCTGGGCTTTTCACTTCTACTAACGCTTTTTTGAATTATTTTTCTCTGGTTTTCGTTTCTTTGTTTTTTTCGCTTTTGGAATGATGATACGCTGCCCTTGTAATGTTTTCACTTCACGCAGTCCAGCATCAATCATTATATATATTAAGAACCAACCCACAACCACGTCAAGAATTTCCTGCATAATCGAGACGTTCAATCCTGTATTTGGAATGTCCCAATCCCAAAATGTGTGCAGAATGACAGTGATTAAAAAGAATACGTAGAATTTAGGATTTGTAAAGAAATCCCGAATCGTAAACGGCTTTTTCCGAGCTTTCCCTAAAATAATTGCACCGCCCATAATGGCCGCCCAAATTGTATGGGTTCCAACTGCTTGAAAACTTCTCGTCAAAATCGTCATCAATCCATACTGACTAACATAGCCCGAACTTTCAAACACCGAAAAACCTGCACCAACGGCCGCTCCAATTAAAACACCATTAAATATGTAATTCAGTTTGTATGAGTTGATAAAGAGAATCACAACCACGCATTTTGCAAGTTCTTCAACGACACCAACAATCAGTGCGGATTCAATACTGACATCGGTTCGAATCGGCAGCATCAGATAAAATGTCATTGTTACCAGCAATGAAAGAATCCCCCCCACCAAAAAAGTCGTCAGAACTTGAAGAACCGATATGTTTTGATAAACGTTAATCTCAAAAAACATCATCATTAACGAAAAAGGTACCGCCAAAGATCCGATAAAGATCAAACCAGGAATTGCCTTATTGCTTTTAAAAAGAAACAGTAATAACATCAACATTGCAAAGCTGACTGCCAACACAAAGAAAATTCTGGAAAAGAACCACGGTTTTACCGGCCGACTGGAGACCTTTCGTAGACTTGGTGTTGTCGATCGGGTGCCCACAATAAACAACCGATCTGCTTCATCCTTACTATGTTTTTGAAAAACTTCAGAAAACATTCGTGACAGATGAATCTCCACTGGGCTTTCGTTTTCTTTGCCTCCAAGTCGTTTGGCGATGCTGTCGTCTAAATTATCAAGGTTGTCGTAATTTCGTCGCACACCTGTCCAGATCAACGAGAAAAAGTTTCGACCTATTTTTTTATTTTCAAATTTCATCTAAAATACATCTTTCCTATAAGTATTACTATTTAGCGTAACTTACGATGATGATAGATTCAAGTTACGTGCTAAAATTATTCTCAATAACTTGTTTTTGATACGCACTGGCGGCTGTAACCCACCAACCTCCCCTGTGAGTTGGTCACTCGGGTTGATAAAAATTCAGGGTGATCCCAAGTCAAAAATTGAGTTATAGTCCGTTTTCGGTTATGATTAGGTAAAGGGTTTTCATCCTTGATATTACAACATTATGGAGGTAGTTTTAATGGCCCAGAAAAAAATGATTCTTGATCTTGATACCGGTATCGACGATGCAATGGCAATTGCCTACGCAGTTGCGGATCCGGATGTTGATTTAATCGGTATCATTGGTTCATATGGAAATGTATACGTTGAAGACGGCGTTCAAAATTCACTTAAAATTCTTGAATTACTTGGTGCTACTGACGTTCCGGTCTATCAGGGACTTTCACATTCATCAGAAAGTGACCACTTTGACAGAATGCCTGTCAGTGCTCAAATTCATGGTGAAAACGGTATTGGCGATGTTGACCTGCCGGATCCTTCCCGCAAACCTGAAACAGGCGACGCAATCGACTTCTTTATTGATGCTGTCAAGAAATACGGTAAGGACCTAATCCTTGTGCCGACCGGTCCACTTACCAATTTAGATGCTGCTATTAAAAAAGCACCCGAAATTACAAAAGAAATCGGCAACATTACTTTAATGGGTGGTGCGGTTACCGTTCCGGGAAATGTAACCAATGTCGCTGAAGCAAATATTCAGCAAGATGCATCAGCTGCTAACAACGTTTTCCGCAAGGCCCCACTTACCCAAGTTGGTCTCGACGTCACTTTAAGAACCCTGTTAACTAAAAAAGAAACGCAACAGTGGCGTGACCTGGGTACTAAATCAGGTAAAGCTTTCGCCGATATTGTAGATTATTATATTAAAGCATATGAAGTCACAAGCCCTGATCTTCACGGTTGTGCGCTTCATGATCCATTTGCGGTTGGCGTTGCGATTAATCCCGACTTTGTTCAAACAATCAGTTTAAACATGTACGTCACAACCGATGAAAAGTATTACGGTCGAACAACAGGTGATCCTGCCCGCTTGTCTGATCCAAATCCAAATGTTAAAGTTGCGGTCAACGCTGATGTAGATGCTTACTTAAATGCATTTATGACTCACTTAACCGGATTATTCAGTAAACATTAATTTAAAGTAGGTTCTACACTTAAAACGACTGCCATCGTCATAACGATTGGCAGTCGTTTTTTGATTAACTATAGGTGACCACGCAACAATGGCTGTTTCGCTTTTATCGAATGGAGAAAAAGCTTTTCAAATAATTTCCCACACCATTATCGTCATTATTACCGGCAATCACACTACTAATTGCTCGAACTTCGTCTGTCCCGTTCTTCATAGCAACTCCGATTTGAGCATGGGCGATCATTCCGAGATCATTTTGAGAATCTCCAAAGGCCATAAGGTTGGAAAAATTCCAGCCAAAGTGTTTAAGCAACGCTTTTAACCCAACCGTCTTATCCATCTTCGGTGCTAAGAATTCCATAATCTGCGGCTGTGACCGAACGATATGATATTGCTTACTAATTCGAACCGGCAGGTCACTACTGAAATCATCAAGTAAGTCCGGCTTGTCACACACAATTCCCTTGGAATACAAATCATTTTCATCCAAGTCTGCAAAACTTCTGGAAACAAATTCAATGTTTCCTTTAAATTGTTGTTGGTACATTGACGGTTTCAAATCAGAAATCGAATAAACACGTTCAAAGTTCAGAATATCCAGCGGTGCATAAACTTCACGTGCAAATTTATGTAACGATTCAAAATCCGCTTTGGCCATCCCCCTCTTAAACAATTCTTTTTTGTCGTTGTTATGAACAACCAATGCCCCGTTGAAAGTGATCGTGTAATCATCTTCATCAGTTAACCCCAATTGTTCAATATACGGCCAAATTGCATTAATTGGTCTGCCGGTACAAAGGACCACCTTAATACCATTATCATGAATCTGTTTCAATATATTCTCATTGGTTTTGGAAATGTTTTTGTCACTTGTCAGCAACGTCCCATCCAAATCCAATGCAACCATTTTAATCACTGCTAGAGTTCCCCCTCTGATAGTAATAACGACGTTTATTCTAAAGAAACTAAATAGGAAAAACAACCCTTTGACAATATCTTACACAGAACTTTTCATAAATACTAGATTAATTACAAAATTGTTCCAAGTAATTTATTTAATAATTATATTAATCAGCCAAGTATGCACCTAATTTTATTACATTTCCAATGCAATTTCACAAACAAAAAAAGAAGTCGGGGTAATAATTACCTCAACTTCTAAATTTATACGTATAACTTAACTATTATTATTTAAACTAGCTGATTTGTGATTCAAGTTCCCGAAGCTCAGCTTCACGAACACTTCTAGGAAGAAATCTTCTGATCTCTTCTTCATTAAAACCAACCTCTAGTCGATGATCATCAAAAATAATTGGTCGTTTAATCAAATCCGGGTACTTAACCAACAAATCAATTAGCTGAGATACCGAAAGATTATCCATATCTATATTTAACTTCTTATAGACATTAGATCTGGTGGAAATGATATCTTCACTTCCATTTTCAGTTAAACGTAAGATTTGCTTTACTTCATCGGCGTTCAGAGGATTGGAATTGATGTTTCTTTCCTTAAAGGCGATGTTGTGGCTCTTTAACCATGCACGTGCTTTCCTACTTGATGCACTACTTTGTGCGACATATAGATTTAACATTACAATCCCCCCTAGTTTGTAACAGAAATGAAACCTAAATACATCCTTCACGTAATATATTAACACAGTGAAACCTTTTGTCAATACCGTTACTTACTTTTTGTAAACAAATTTGTGAAATTTTGAAACCATCTTTCAGCACCTTTTCCGTTATAATAAGTTTATTGAAACAAACTGGGGGATTGAATTATGGAAGCTTTTTATTTAGTCGCACTGTTAATTGTTGCGACAATTATTTCAAATATGGTTTACACTGTTTTTCCAAAGATACCGCTCACCTTTTACCAAATTGCTTGCGGGTTCTTACTCACATTACTTCCTCTTTTTAGGGACTATACACTACATCCCGAATTTTTCATGGTTGGTATCATTGCACCACTCATGTTTAATGATGGTCGCAATACAGATGTCTCACATCTTGGGAATGCTTTTCACCACATTATGTCAATGGCCGTCTACTTGGCAATTCTAACAGCCGTAGTTATCGGTACTTTCGCACACACGATGATGGCTATCATCCCGCTGAGTCTCTGTTTTGCCTTAGCAGCAATTGTGACACCAACCGACTCGCTGGCATTTTCATCCATCACCGAGGGAGTTTCACTTCCGGAAAATGTGTCGACTGTTCTTGAAAGCGAATCACTGTTCAATGATGCATCTGGTATCGTTGTGTTCAATTTAGCCCTCTCATCTTTTCTAACAGGACAATTTTCTTTTTCAAAAGGATTAATTAATTTTATTATCAGCTTTTTTGGTGGTCTCATCATCGGGTTAATTGCAGGCTTGGCCTTTGTTAAACTGCAAACCTTCCTTGTTAATAAATCTATGGATACATCCAGTGTCATTGTTCCTTTCAGCTTAATGACGCCATTTGCAATATATCTCATTTCAGAGCACTTGGGCTGCTCCGGTATTTTAGCGGTTGTTGCGGCAGGAATCGTCTATGGCTTAAACCAGAGTCGCCTAAAGCTGACAACGACTAATGTCCGTTTGGTAACAGGTGCCACCTGGTCGATTGTCAGTAATTTGCTAAATGGCATTGTCTTTGTGCTGCTGGGTGTCACTCTACCGACCGTCATTTCAAACATCATTCCCTTATCATCTACTTTAACAATTGAGCTGGCCTGCCTTGCATTTGCTATCTATCTCTTAATGGGAATTGTCCGATTTCTTTGGGCAAAACTTAACTTTATCAGGCTCAACCGAGACCAGCCCTCAACAATGAAAGAAGCTTTTCTAATTGCCATTGGCGGCGTTCATGGAACAATTACACTTTCCATGGCTCTTTCATTACCACTAACACTCACAGGGCACGCTTTCCCTTATCGAAATGAAATCATATTTGTCGCAACCATTGTCATCCTCCTCAGCTTAGTAGTTCCGGCATTTATATTGCCAAATATGCTGCCGCGAAAAAAAGATGACGACCAATCCTCTTTCAATCATTATCGTACTGAAATGGTCAACTACAGTATTTCGCAAGTTAAGGCCCAAGAAAGTGTTCCACTAGCCGATAGAAATTATGTTATTGATATGCTTGCGAGCCAAAAGCAGGGCGGAAATATTGATAAAACACAGATCAACGACATTATGAACCAGACTCACAAGGTTGAAATTGATGCAATCACAGGTTTACTAACGGCCGGTAAAATCCCTCAAAATGTTGCAAACCAAATTTCCCGACGAATGATGATGACACCCGGTCAGCGTGGCGGCTTTCTCACTAAGCTTCAATTTCTATTCCGTGTTCGCTTTCCGAACAAAAGGGCCCGTAAAATCAAGCGAAATATGCAGTCTGTCGCATCAAGATTCAGTCCGGAATTAAATCAAAAACTGTTCGATAAAAAGGTAGCTATCAGGAAAATTGTTGAAGACACTGTTTACCAACATGTTAATAAATTTCTTGATGATATTGAAAACGAAACAAATGCACCGTCAATTGCATTTGTTAGAAATGGCTATAACTTTCGCCATGCCAGAATCGACTCATCAGACAGCTCGGATGATTTAAGAAATCAACTGTTGATTCAAGCATTTCAATACGAGTATTCCTACGTTGCCTCGGCATTTCGAGATAAGGAGATCTCCCGAACCATCTCCGATCAGTTGAATCAAAGCGTTACGACAGACCAAATGGTCTATATGGAACAGGGATAATGCAACGCTTGAAACCGTGCACTAAGAAGCAGATCCCGGCCGCACAAGTCTTTAAATCAGATAGTCCGGGTTTGACTATCTGATTTAAAGACTTGTGTTCTGGAATCTAACCGCTTCTTAGTGCACTCTTATCCCATTAATCTGACGTTTACAAAGTACTGTCAATTGATTATACTTGACGGTATACATTGACTTTGCAGGTGAAAATAATGAAAATTACCCTCTTAGCGACCAGTGATACACATGGCTTTATTGAACCCACTAATTATGTGGATTCAAATGCAAACAAGCCTTTTGGTCTAGAAAAAGCAAGTTCAACAATTAAACGATATATTAACCAACATCAAGATGAAAAAGTCATTCTGATTGATAACGGGGATTTTCTTCAAGGTTCGCCCATGGCCGATTACGTTGCCAAGCGAGCTGATGAAGTCGACAAAGCATCATTTATCAACGCTTACAACCAAGTTGGTTATCAAATTGGCAGTATTGGCAACCATGAGTTTGACTATGGTTTGGACTACCTTAATTTTGTGATGAACCATTCCAGTAGGCAATTTATTTGTGCAAACATCGTGGATCATGATAATAAACCGTTACTAACCAATCCATATACCATTTTAACTATTTCCGGTGTTAGAGTTGGGTTTCTCGGACTAACAACTACAAGCACAAAAAAGTGGAAGAATGTTAATGGCTTAAACGACTTCAACCTGATCTCCGAATTATCTGCGTGCAAACGCTATCTACCTGAGCTAAGAGAAAAGACCGATGTCGTCATTGTTGTCTATCACGGTGGATTTGAGCGGGACCATACTGGTAACTGGAATGACATCAATCCCGGTGAGAATCGCGGATATGATATTTTAAAGAATATCAAAGGCATTGACGGTTTTATTTCTGGGCATCAGCATCGTAAAATTGCCAGTGAACTTTTTAAAGTGCCGATTATTCAACCTGGATCCCGTGGTGAATTTGTTGGAAAGATTTCTTTTGATTTATCAAACTCAACCAAAAAAATCACGCGTCACAGTTCAGAACTATTGAGCGTTGCAGATAGTGAACCGGATCAAGAAATCGCCAAACAAATCGCACCTCTGTCAGCACATCTACAACATTGGCTTGATAAACCCCTCTCCCATATTGAGGGGGATTTGACTTTTAACGATCCTTTTCATGCCCGAATTAAAGAATCTGCCTTCATCGAATTTATTCAAAAAATTCAAATGAGTAAAATGGGAACCGATATTTCTGCCACTGCTCTGTATAATAATGAAGCACATGGCTTTGAAAGCCCCATCACCATGAGAAATATCATTACAAATTACGTTTACCCAAATACACTGGTCAAATCAAAAATTTCCGGTGCCGATCTCCGGGCAGCATTGGAAGTAACCGCTAAATATTTTGATGTTAAACATGGTGAGGTAGTCGTTAACGAGCAATTTATGTTTCCTAAAGAACGTTTTTATAATTACGATATGTATGAAGGAATTGAATATACGCTAAATATCGCTAATCCTGTTGGGCACCGCGTAACCAAACTAAAATATCACGGCAAAGATATTATAGACGATCAGGTCTTATTCGTTACTTTAAACCGTTACAGAGCAAATGGCGGTGGTCACTATCCTATGTATACAAAAGACAAAATCGTTGCTTCCTGTGACATGACAATCAGCCAAATTATTTTAGAATATTTACAAGAACATCCCGTAGTAAAAGCGACTAATAATCATAACTTTAAAATTGAAGCAAGGAAATAATAGTTTCGTGTTTGCTATTATTTATTTCATACAGATCTCAATTATAAGAACATATAATAAAATCCGGTATTGAATATGATTCAAACAATCATATTCAATACCGGATTTTATTAATCTATTACAGCACTGAGTTTTAAACTATTTTTTCTTGATTAATTTCAAGCATTACTTTTAGCCTTTTTGGGCTTATGATTTTTTCCATCATTTGCTCGATGCGCTTTTTTCTTCTCAACGCCAATAAAAGCCACTGCCTTGAAATCACGAATTGAAGTCACTTTAATTTTTCCCGGATATGTGAGCTCGTCCTCAATTTCATCTTTAACCTGATTAGCCAACTCTGCATTTTGTTGATCATTTACTTTTCTTGGATCAACCATAATTCGAATTTCACGGCCGGCTTGAATGGCATAACTTTCTCGAACACCACGCTTGCTGCTTGCAATTCTTTCAAGACTCTTTAAGCGGTTAACATACTCTTCAACAGACTCACTTCTGGCACCCGGACGACCGCCTGAAATTGAATCTCCGGCAGCAACCAAGTGAGCAATTGGTGTGGTAACATCAACATCTCCATGATGAGAAGCAATTGAATTAATAACTTGTGGATCTTCTTCAAAAGTTTCCGCAATCTTAACACCCAACTCAACATGGGTGCCATCAACTTCACGGTCAATTGCCTTACCAATATCATGCAGTAAGCCTGCCCGTTTGGCCAATTTAACGTTTAATCCAAGTTCAGCTGCTAATAAACCGGCAATATCCGCTACTTCCACGGAATGATTCAACACATTTTGACCGTAACTTGTTCGATATTTTAATCGACCAATAATCTTAATTAGATCTGGATGCATCCAGCCGATATGCAATGAACTGACAGTTTGCTCCCCCGTCTTTCGGATATCATTCATCACATCCGTTTGAGCTGCTTGAACCTGATGCTCAATTGACTGCACATTAATTTGCTTTGAAACTGTCAAATTGGTAATCGCCATTTTAGCAATTTCACGTCTGATTGGATCAGCTGTAACCACGTGGAGTAAAGACCCATCATCCGGGTCAAATACCAGGTCCACACCCGTTAAGGTTTCAATATAACGAATATTTTGACCATCCCGGCCAACCAGCTTCTGCTTCGTACTGTTATCATAAATTTGAACTGTGTGTTCCGTATGCTCTCGCGGCATATCAACCGGTCCACGCTGAATGGCGTCAACAGCCATGATTTTGGCAATTTTAGGTGCATTTACAGCTGCCTCGTCCTGTTGATAACGCAATTCAATATCTTTTTCGCGCGTTAAATCCTGGCTCAGTTGATCAAAGATTTGTTCTTTAGCTTGCGCGCTTGTTAAATCGCCGCGCTTCTCAAGCGTTTCAACGCGCTCTTTTGACAAATCAACAGCTTGTTTTTTAAGATCGGCAATCGATTGTTTTAATTCCGATAACTCATTATTTCGTTTTGAAAGATCCTGATGAACTTGATCAAGCCTCGTCGCAGTTTGTGTCAGCCCGTTCTCACGCTGGTTGATTCTGATCTGGCGGGTCGCATTATCCGCCTGGTAACTGTCAAGTTCCTCTTCAATTGATTCTTTATAATCAGAAGTCTGCTGATCGGAAGCTTCGTTTATCTTTTCAGTTTCCTTTTGTGCTTTAACCCTGGCACGATCCAGTAGTTTACTTGCTTCTTGGTTTGCTTTTGCAATCTCAGCAGCATACCGTTTTTTCTGAAGCGAAACACCACTGATCCCGCCGATAATACAGGCAATAATGCCTAGAATGACATAGATCAAGACCAGACCTCCCTTCTAAAATAGTTCTATAGTTAGTCTAACATATTCTTTAATCTATTTGAGATAACGTTCTAAAAACTTCTTAACGGTATCCGTATAAAGTTTTGGATGGTTTTGATAAGATCTGGCATGACCTTTCCCTGGCACAATCAACAGTTCTTTTGATCCTTTATCCGCTTTATAAAGTGGGTATACCATCCGGGTAGGGACAAAGTGATCATGAGCGCCATGAATAAATAACATCGGTCGTCGATTCTTCTTAACTTGATTCAAGACACTTGCCTCTTTAAACGTATAACCGTTCTTAACCTTGTTAATCGCACTCACAATACCAACCAACGGAAATCTCGGTAGGTTATACAATTGTTTTGCCTGATAGGAAATTTCGCTATACACATCCGTATAACCACAATCCTCAATGTAGGCTTCAACTTGTTTGGGAACATCTTTAACGCCACTTACCATCATTGTTGTCGCACCACCCATACTGGTACCAAAAACAACAATTCTGGAATCTGCCCCCTTTCTTGCGATGACCTTTTTAATCCATTTAACATAATCCAAACGATCCGGCCAACCATAACCGATATAATTCCCCTGGCTGTCGCCATGCCCACGAGCATCTGGCAACAATACGTTATATCCTAAGTTATGAAACATATAAGCGTATTGAAACATCTGATCTTTATTTCCCATAAACCCATGCGCAACGACAGCCGTTTTATTAGTCGGCTTATCAGCCGCAATATAGTTGGCATCAAGCTTTAAATGCCGTGTTGCCGATAGTTCATGCCAACGCTGTTTATGAACGCTTTGGTACCATTGGTGAGCCGGATACAAAGAACTGCCCGGCTTGATTTTTTGTGACTTACTTAAAAATGACTTAGGTGCGGGAACCACCGCAACTTTATAAAAATAAAGACCGGCACCAAATAATCCCGCAGCAACAACCGTCACGAGAGAGGCACAGGCAATTATGATTTTTGTTCGTTTTTTCATTTTATAAACGACCACCATTGATTTAGTTTGATTATTTAAGATAAGACTGTGCAGGACTGCGAATGCTAACCGCTTTGCTCCGCACACTTATTAGGACTGCTTCTCAAAGCA
>NZ_GG669992.1:742639-744562 GCF_000159315.1 Lentilactobacillus hilgardii DSM 20176 = ATCC 8290 | reverse complement strand
GCTCCGAATGCTAACCGCTTTGCTCCGCACACTTATACAAAATGCAGTATAATAATAAGTAATGAATAGGACGGTGATAATAATGTTTCCAGAACGACTTAGAGCACTGCGGCGTGGAAAAAACCTGACACTTCCGCAATTAGCCCAACTACTTAACGAACAGTTTCCAACAGATGAGGAGCATCAGAACACACCTTCACAAATTGGAAACTGGGAGCGCGGTGTCAGAACTCCTTCATACGTAGAAGTTCAGAAATTAGCCTCATTTTTCAATGTCACGATGGATTATTTAACCGGCCTCACTGAAAATAGTACTTATGATTTGGCACGACTGTTCATCTCGGATAAATCCCTTCAATTCAATGGACAAAATTTGGATTCATCGGATCGATATGAAATCTATCAATTAATTTCCGGATACATTCACGGTAAAACAGGTCGAACCCAGCCGCCTGCACCAACGATGAAACAAGAAGAGTTGGATTTAGGGATGGATAAAAACAATCATTAAAGGACTGTTCTTTTATTTGCCGATCATTAAAAATACACCGACAAAAGTCGAAATCGTAAATCCAGCCCACGCAAATGCACAAAATGCAATTTGCGCTTTATTTTTTTGAATAATTGCAAAAATTAGTCCTATTAACAGGATCACCCAAATGGTGAATATTTTTTGAGCAAAAGTCACTGTTTAATCAACCCTCGAATCTTAAATACGACTAGGAGACAATATGCTAACAAATAAACAAAAAAAGAAACTTTTAAAAAATCGTAAACATCAGGTTTCCTCAGAATCCGACTACATTTCGCAAATGAAGCGGTATCGCAAGTTGTTTTCCGATTTTCCCGATGTCAAGTTTTTAATTAATAATGTACTCGAAAGTGACCACCTTATCAAGTCTAAATTACTACCTCAGGAACTGCCGGAATTACTTCTGCCCGAAGACATTCAGGATCAAATTTTTAAAGCAATCAATCAGCGCTTCGATCAGGATGATCCAGAAGGCGATAAACTTTGGAATCAGTTAACCGATGCATTGCCAAAATTAGATAAAGCCTTACGATCCTATCGTGACTATTTGGAAGAACAATACGGTATGTGGGCATATATATCAGGGCCATTCGTTAAGAGCTTAGCCGCTTACATTGATCACGAAGCCGTCTTGGAAATCATGGCCGGCAACGGCTACATCTCAAAAGGCCTTCAGGATCTTAACGTCAAGGCCTATCCAACTGACAGCCTTGAGTGGCTTTCCGAAAATCAAACCGGTAAGCATCAAGTTACGCAGATCGAAAAATTAGATGCCGTTTCGGCAATTGAAAAATATCAGGACAAGGTTAAATACGTTATAATGAGTTGGGCTCCAGATAAGGGATCAGTCGATCTCGACGTTCTTAACGCGATACGAAAAGCCGACCACGATCTTAAATTGATCGTCATCGGCGAAAGAAACGGTGCAACAGATTCTAAAGCTTTCTGGCAGCAGGCTCACATTATTGAACCGGAGGTTGCCAAGAAGTTAAACGCCCACCACAAACCATTTGACCTCATTAAAGATCAGGTTTACCTAGTTGACTAAGACGTGGTAATGGTAGCTTTTTAATTAATGGTTCCTTTGTAAAGGGTTCTTTCTCAAACTTGAGAAGGGACTCTTTTGCATCCGCACCACCCCGGTATTCGCCTATTTCGCCGTTAGACCGAATGACACGATGACAGGGGATGACAATTAAGAATGGATTTTTGGCAACGGCACTGGCAACCGCTCGGATCGCCCTTGGCCTACCAATTGTTTCGGCCAATTGCTTATAAGTAACCGTCTCACCATAAGGAATTTGGCGAAGCGCATCCAATACCTGTAATTCGAGTTCATTATGAATTTCACTAAAATCCAGCGGTATATCGAAAGTCTTCCGCTTTTTATC
>NZ_GG669992.1:738051-742278 GCF_000159315.1 Lentilactobacillus hilgardii DSM 20176 = ATCC 8290 | reverse complement strand
AAAGTATTCTTTGAACTCATCAAGATAAATTCCGGTAATTGTTTCATTGTACATGAATTGATATTGATAGCGATTGTTAGGATAGAAATCAAAGATTTCAGAAATATGCCGATGCGGACTGGAAACAAAATTCAATCCCTTGTCAGTCACGGTAAAATAAAATGTCTGATGATTAATTTCAATGCTTTCCCAATAAATTTTTTTCATAGATAAAATCTCCAAAATAACTCATTAATGGTATTGTAACACAGAGCCTGTCAATGCAAGTTCCAAACGCAAATTACCACTTTTCTTGACTGCTGCCTGTCACTCAGCCACAATGAAGCTAAATACCCGAAAGGAAAGACCATTGATGCAAAATAAACAACCTTCGTCATCTGCGCAGCAGGTTTCAAGCTTACGCTACGATTTAAGTGAAATTCGAATCAATAAAACCGTTAGTGAGCTGATTCATATGGGCCATGATGTTCGAGACAAAGTACCTTTTGAAAAACTGGCACAGTTTAAACAAGTAAACAGAGATGTGGTATCAGGGATTGAGCATGTTGAGAGCAAATTGATCTCGGAACTACTCCCACTTCGCCATAAGCGGTTAGCTGCATCCCCCTTTTCATTTTTTAGAGGAACAGATGAACTAATGGCTTATGACCTGTCAAATCAAGAATCATCAAACATTCCGGTCGTCATTTCAGGTGACGCACACATTGGTAATTTTGGCTTTTATGCTTCACCGGAAAGAAAGCTGCTTTTCGACCTCAATGATTTTGATGAGTCCACAATTGGAGCGTGGGACTGGGATATTCGCAGATTGTTAGTCAGCGTTATTCTGGCAGGCGAACAACTTGGACTTTCCCATGACAAAATTTCAAGCATCGAAAAAGCAGCCGTTGAAACCTACCAGGAAATCCTTAGTCAATGTTTTGATGATCACAGTGCATTGGAACGTTACTATTTTTCTACTGAAGTTGAAAGCTTCCTGAAAGCCGAAGCAGATGGCAATTCGTTGCCAAAGCTCTGGGAAAAGATTAAAAATAGTGCCGTCTCGCGTGATTCAGAAAAAGTGGTTAAGAAGTTTACCACCATTGATACTCAAGGTCACCTTGTTTTCCGCGAAAATCCACCTAAAACCGTCCACGTTTCAAAAAAGCGTTACGGCCAAATTGTGGACCATCTCCAGAAATACCTTCAAACCGTCAGTCCTGATGTTGCGGTTCTTTTTTCACAATTCCATATTAGCGATATTGTGAGACACAGCGTCGGTGTCGGCAGCTTTGGTACCCGCTGCTATTTAGTTTTACTAACCGCCATCGACGGCAGCCACCTTGTTTTACAAATTAAAGAGGCACTACAGACCCGTCGGTTTCAAGGCTTCGATGTCACAACCAAATATAGTCAAAACGGCCCGGACAACGGTGAAAGAATCATTACCTGCCAACAGGTATTACAGCGGGCATCCGATCCTTTCCTAGGCTTTTACCATAATGAAGACACCGGCAGAAGTTTTTATGTACGTCAGTTCTGGGATATGAAAGAATCCGTTAATCTCGAAAAAATGGATGAAGAAGATTTCGCTAATTATGCTAAGATTTGTGCTTTGTTACTTGCCCGGGGACACGCACAAAGCCCAACTGCCGGCATCATCCATGGTTATATCGGTAAAAAGAAAAAATTAGCAAATAGTTTGGTCACTTGGTCAAATGATTATGCCAAGCAGGTTCATAAAGACTACCAACTATTTAAGGAAGCCTTTGATACCGGAAAGTTAGCAAGGGAGGAAGCAAATGCATAAGGTTGTTTTCCATATTGATGAAGCTGAGAAATGGTCCCATACAATGGGAAATATTAAAAACTTACTTGATTACGGCAATAGTGAGGATGAAGATTATCAGGTGACAGTTTTGGTCAATGGCGATGGTATCATGGGATATTTAATGACAACCGGTCGAAAAGCCGTTAAAAACCTCGGTAAAGAATTTGTTCGGTTTCACGCTTGCAAAAACGCGATGAAAAGCCACGGTATTGCAGCAAAAGATCTACCGGACAACGTTGAGATTGTTCCGGCAGGTGTCGCTGATTTGATTGCATTACAGGAACAGGGTTATTCATATATTAAGCCGTAAGATCTGCTTTTCACGCGACACGTCAAGTAATCGATTTCTACATCATATCGAGGCTGGGTTAAAAATCATCCTTATTCTCAACATCTGATTTGTAATCACAATTATGACCAAATTAAAACGTGGCACAAAAGTAACGCCCATGCTCTTAAAGCTCTGGCGTTATTTTTGTGCCACGTTTTGTGGTTATTTTTTGGTTAAAGCATTCAAAAGTCGCTCATATTAATTATTTTTACGACATTTCCAATTCATCAGTTTTAAAGTACCAATGTTTAACCAACCAATTTTTCGACACCATGGTGAATTTCTTCCGGCCGATTAATAATGGCACTTGCATGTGCTGCTGAAAGTTCCGGTACATCGCCGAAGCCATATGTTACCCCCAGGGTCTTAACATGATTCTCGTAGCCCCCAAGCATGTCCGTATTTCGATCACCGATCATTACACTGTCGGTTTTATTTGCACCGGTTTCTTTTAACGCATAGGTCAAAATTGCTGATTTAGTAATTCGAGTTTTTTCATCACTGGTTGCACCAAATTCTCCGTCAAAATATCGTCCCAGTTCGAAGTGATCATTAATTCGATTGATCATGACTTCTGGTTTGGCCGATGCAATGTGTAAATGGTACCCGGCATCTTTTAAAGCATCTAATTCTTCTAAAATGCCAGGGTAAATTTTCAATTGAAAAATGCCATCATCTTGATAATATTCCTGATAATATTTAAGTGCATTAAAAACGTCATCATCAGAAAGATCAGGATAAAACTTTCGAATTGACGTAATGAGTGCTGGGCCAATAAATTTTCTGTATTGATCATCTGTTAGTTCAGGCAGATGCATCTTCTCAATAAAATACTTGATTGATTTAACAATTCCGCGTTCTGAATCCGCGATCGTACCGTCAAAATCAAAGAATAAATGTTTCATTAATTTATCTCGCTTTCACATAAGGTTATATTCCACTATCTTACCGGGAATAGAAAAAAATGCAAGCACCCGAAGAAATCATGAAGTCGCAATGTCACTCAACGACAGCAAAAAGGCTGGGACAAACACCTTGCCCCAGCCTTTTTATTGCAAACTACCATAATTCTAAAATGTAATCTTTCCAACCATCAATCCATAAATTGTGTAGATGGCTGCAATGACAATAATGATAGCAACTGTCATTTCAATTGGGCCAAACACTTTATCTGCTTTATTGTCCCGTTTTTGAAGGATCCAATAAACAGGAATCCCGGCAGCAAATAACAATGACATCAGTAACAAGAAATTGGTGCCGGCGGCAAATAACAACCAGCATGCGTAAATACTTGAGATGATTCCGATTGTAATGTTCTTACCCCGGCCACTGCCATGGTCTTCATTCACGGAGTATTTTAACTGATAGAAAGCCGAGAATGCGTAAGGAATCAAAATCGCAGCACTTGAAACCGAATAGAAGAAGTTATAAGCCGATGCTGTAATTAAATAGCTGAACATAAAGATCTCTACACAGATATTAGTCACTGTTAATGACGTAATTGGTGCACCATTTTTGTTTTCCTTAGCAAACAATTTAGGAAATGTGCCTTCCTTGGCTGCTTCGTATGGTAGTTGTCCAGCAAACATCGTCCAAGACAACCACGCACCGACAACTGAAATAATCAACCCAAGGTTAACAACCATCGCGCCCCACTTACCGACAATACTTTGAAGCAAATCAGCCATTGCAGGTTGTGTCAGATGCGACAATCCGGCGCGGCTCATAACACCAAACGATAGCAATGTTACCAACATATAAATCAAAATAACCGTAATAATTCCTAAAACAGTTGCTTTACCAACATCGGAACGCTTTCGGGCACGTCCTGAAAAGACAACCGCCCCTTCAATTCCAATGAAGACCCAAACAGTTACCAACATCGTGCTCTTGGCTTGCTTCATCACGTCAGCAAATTGGAATTTGCCACTCGGTGTAAACCAAAAGTCACCGGTAAACATGTTCAGTTTAAAAGCAAACAGTACAATGATCAAAAACAGGAAGATTGGAATCAACTTCGCAATCGTAATAATCGTGTTTACAAATGAAGCTGATTCGATTCCTCGTAAAATCATAAAGTGGCAGG
>NZ_GG669992.1:714607-736783 GCF_000159315.1 Lentilactobacillus hilgardii DSM 20176 = ATCC 8290 | reverse complement strand
CCGAAAAGAATGCCTTACACTCCGAACGATAACCGCTTTGATCCGCACACTTATTTATGCCTGTTGCCTCACCTTTTTTGTGATGACGGTTCCAGACCCTTCGTTAACAAATCCCTCAATATTGTCCAAGGCAGTCACAACTGCTTCATTTCCAGTTGCTTTTACGAAATCAATCGCAGCTTGAACTTTTGGCAACATACTTCCAGGAGCAAACTGCTTTTCGCTGATATACGTTTCAAGATCGTTTACCGAAACGTGTTCCAACTTCTTTTGGTTTGGCTTATTGAAGTTCACATAGATATTCGGTACGGCTGTCAGAATAATCAAAGCGTCGGCACCAACTAATTCGGCCAATTTTTCACTGGCAAAATCTTTATCAATAACCGCTTCTCGACCTAATAACTGATTTCCGTCAGCGACAACCGGAATACCGCCACCACCAACTGAAATTGGCACAATTCCTGCATCTACCAACGTATTAACTGCGTCTGTTTCTACAACACCGATTGGTTTTGGTGAAGGAACAACCCGTCGGTAGCCACGACCTGCGTCTTCTACAAACGTAAAATCAGGATTTTCCTTCTTGGCCAGATCTGCTTCATCCTTTGACATGAATGGACCAATTGGCTTTGTTGGATTGGTAAATGCCGGATCATCCGCACTGACTTCAACTTGAGTCACCACAGTGGCAACCGTTTTATTCAACCCTTTTTCTTTCAGTACCTGATTCATGGCATTTTGCATCCAATAACCAATGCTTCCCTGGGTCATTGCAACAGCTGTATCCAACGGCATTGCCGGGTTTTCCTCGGTACTACCTGCAGACTGCTGCAATAATAAATTACCAACTTGTGGACCATTACCGTGTGAAATAATCAATTGATCCCCGTTCTCGATAAATTTCACCAAATGTTTTGCTGTATCCATCAACGCTTGTTGTTGTGCAGCGGCCGAAGCATCCTTTGAAAGGATGGCATTTCCGCCAAGTGCAACTACGATTTTACGTCCCATGTCTTTCCCTCCTGTTTCAGTTAAATATAGACCTTTTAAATAAGAAAGGCCGGGGACAGACTATTCGTGTTTGTCGCCGACCCTCTCTTTCTTGGTTTATTATTCTTCTATTATTGAGCTTGTTTCTAAACTCTAGGAATGAATAGGTTACCCAAAGTTGCTGCCATCATTGCCTTGATTGAGTGCATTCTGTTTTCTGCTTCCTCAAATTGACGAGCATATTTACTGGTGAAGACTTCATCAGTAACTTCCATTTCTGTAATACCGTACTTTTCTTTGATTTCTTTACCATATTGAGTATCAGTATTATGGAATGCTGGTAAGCAGTGCATGAAAATTAATTGGTCGTCAGGCGTACCTGTCTTCTTCATAGCTTCCATGTTAACTTGGTAAGGTGTCAATTCCTTAACACGTTCTTCCCAGTTACTTTCGCCCATAGATACCCACACATCGGTGTAAACAACGTTGGATCCCTTAAGTCCTTCATCAAGGTCATCGGTAATCACAAGTTTGGCACCTGATTTTTCAGCGAAGCCCTTAGCAATGTTTTGAGTTTCCTCTGTTGGGAATAAGGCCTTTGGTGCAACAATATGAATGTTAACACCCAAGATAGCACCGGTAACTAACAATGAGTTAGCAACGTTATTACGGCCGTCACCCATAAATGTTAAGGTCAAGCCTTGAAGTTTGCCAAAGTTTTCCTTAACAGTCATGAAGTCAGCCAACATTTGAGTTGGATGCCATTCATCGGTTAAACCGTTCCAAACAGGAACACCACTATCTCTAGCTAAGATTTCAGCATCGCTTTGCTTGAATCCACGGAATTCAATTCCATCAAACATGCTGCCAAGTACTTTAGCAGTGTCTGATGTACTTTCCTTTTTACCCAGTTGGATATCGTTTTGACCCAAATACTCTGGATGAGCACCTAAATCAATAGAAGCAGTAGTGAATGCCGAACGAGTTCGAGTTGATGACTTTTCAAACAATAGGGCAATGTTTTTTCCTTCCAAATAATGGTGAGGAATGCCTGCTTTTTTCAAAGCTTTCAAGTGTAAACCGAAATCAATTAAATATTCCAATTCTGCAGCGGAAAAATCTTTTTCAGCAAGGACGCTGCGGCCTTGAAATACGTTTTGTCTAAAATCTTTTGTCATATCGAATTCTCCTTGATGTGATTTTTGGGTACTAACTTTGTTTGAAACTACTTTAGGACTGCTCCGCTAAGTAATACTGCTTAGCTCCGCACGCTATTTCTTAAGATCTTCACGGACAATTGGGCAGCTCATGCAACGTGGACCCCCACGGCCCCGAGATAATTCACTTGAAATAACCTCAAGTACTTTTAATCCGTGTTTTCTTAATAATTCATTAGATACATAGTTTCTGTTATACGTAACAACAACGCCTGGTGCAATGGCTAATGTGTTGGAACCATCATTCCATTGTTCACGACCGGCAATAATTGGATCACCGTTACCAGTTGGAATCAAGTCAAGGTCGTCCAAATTAAGGGCAGTCTTCAAAACTTTCTTCAAATCAGTATCGTGTTGAAGGTTTAATTCGCCTTCATTCTTACCTGGTGTAATTGTCCAAGTATCAATTTGACCACCTTTGCCAAGAATACCTGGATGAACTGTGAATTGATCATAGTTGATCATTGTGAACACAGTATCCAAATGCATCATCGCATGGTTATGAGGAATCTTGATAGCAATCACTGTATCGTACTGACCATCTTTAAAGAGGTTCTTGGCGATATCTTGAATAGCATCTGCAGAAGTTCGTTGTGAAACTCCGATTGCCATAACGTGATTGTTTAATACTAATTCATCCCCACCTTCAATTCTGGTGGTGTGGTTACGGTCACGCCATACATGGATGCCCTTGTTAGCGAATCGTGGATGATATTTAATAATTGTTTCATTAAATAATGATTCACGTTGACGAGCAGCGAATGTCATATGGTTAATACTTAAACCATCCCCGATACATGCCGAAGGGTCACGCGTGAAGTATAAGTTAGGCATTGGATCCATATAAAATTCGTAGTCTTGATTTTCAGCACAACTTACGAGATCCTTTGGTACAAAATCAAGTTCGTTCTTTCGAACGCCTTCCATAATCTTAACAACCATGTCTTGGTTATTCATGCTGCCAAGATATTCTTTCAATGCATCATGAATGCTGCCTGCTGCATATCCTGATTCTGTCAACATTTGCTCTAAGAAGTGATTACGTACTTCTTCGCCACCAGCATCCAAAGCTTCAGCCGATAGTTTTTCCAAATACAATACCTCAACACCGTTATCACGAAGTGTGTCAGCAAAATAATCATGTTCTTTTTGAGCAATCGGTAAATATGGAATGTCATCAAATAATAATCGAGGCATCATGTCAGGTGTAAAGTTTTCAATTTCCCTACCGGGTCGTTTCAACAATACAGTCTTTAGCTTACCGATTTCTGAGTAGTTATGAATTGGACTTGTCATTTGTGTAACCTCCATTCTTCCCTTGAATACATACCTAATGATAAACCGTTTTGTAAACGCTATCGTATAATTTCATGCATTGAAAATGTCGATTTTTTAGCAAAATTAGCATGCTTTTTTTAAGCCATGAATATTATTAAGCATTTAGCTAATTATTCGCTTCACAAACGGAATTTTATGGTTTTTTATACAAACTAAAATGATTAAATGAGAAAGTAAAAGTTTGGTTAAAATTACCTACACCCTATAATATCACATCTTCTTCATATATTTCATATTTTTTTCTAATCTGAAACGGAATAAATATTTTTTATGCTCGCAAAATATTCATACTTTTTTCAAATAAAATACATACTTTTAAACAGCTTAATAACAAAAGTGCTTGCTATGAAAGCGGTTACCGAGATTTGCTGCTTCTTTCCAATTGGATTTTCATACATTAAACGCGTTATTACGCTAAACAAAAACGGAGAGAACCAACTCCCCCCGTTTTTGGTTTATCTATTATGTTAATAATTGAAACTATTTTGTTCCGCACACTATATCTTAGGACTGCTCCGTCAGTCACAAGCTTGCATACAAAACAATCGCCACAAAATTCCAAAAATGGGAATTTCCTGCCGCTTGCGTTGTACTCCGGCTTGTCCCAGGCTGACTTCGCACACTTTAAATTAATCCACCGTTGTTATCAGCAAATCCGGATTTGAATGTTTCAGGAACAAGTTCTTAATATTTTCAGCTGATTTGACTGATGGGCAAAATGTCACGATCGTATCATACCCAGCCAAGGTCCCCGCAACATCATCCATGTGCAGGTCGTCAATCACGGCCGCAAGTGGATTCGCATAACTTGGTTGTGTGTGAATAACGTTGATAAATTCGATTTGCCGGACTTCGGTTACCGTTCCATTAATCATGCGGTACATCCGTTCCAGTTCATTTTGATTTCCTGACTTAAAAATCATATATCTGGAATTGCCAGAGCTATCAGGCTGCTTCACAATTTGCATTTCACGGATGTCCCGTGAAAGTGTTGCTTGCGTGACGTTAATTCCGGACAACCTTAATTTTTCCATTAATTCTTCTTGAGTTGTAATTGTATACTGATTAATAATTTGTTCGATTTTAGCCTGCCGCACGTCTTTTTTCATGATTTTACCTTCCCTATTGAAAATAAGTTGCTTAAATATCCATAAATTCTCAAGTTAATTGCATAACTACATCATAACAAATCATAATACAAAGTGCGCGGTTTGGCTATAAAGAAATGACTATCGTTATCTATACTAATATTCGCAAACTTCTTTAACATGCTGGGAAGTAACTCGAACCTTCTTGTCATAAACGTAAACCTCACAAGCCTTACCACTTGTCAGCTCAACATGGACCTCGTTTTGATAAATCGTAAATAAACACTCATTGTTATGAAGTCGAAGCTTAAATTTAATTGAATTCCAAGCCGAAGGTAACTTTGGCTCCATGTTCCGCGTTATTAACGACGCCGGCAAAACCGTAAACAACGCCCTGCCACGCTGCTCCCAAGCTACCGGCATGAATGCCATTCTGGGTGTTATGATGCAAATCCAACAGGTCTGTCTTTACGGCTTGCGAGAAGAAATCATAGGATTGCTCCTTCTTTCCGGCTCGCGATGCTGCAATGGCATACATAGCTTTTGACAAGCTTGAATCGTGGGTCGTGATCGGTTCATAAAAGTCGTAGTCGGCAATTAACTGTTCCTTGGTATTCCCCTTTGGAAACAGAATATCAGCCATAATTGTATCTGCCTGCTTGTTGACTTGATAACGGTAAAGCATTAAGGGATGATAATGAAGCAGTAACGGGAACAAACTCTGATCGATCTGATCAAGGTGCATTGGCAGCAGCTGTTCGAAATCCTGAAACTGCAATTTAACGTTCTTTTCCTTATCATATGGAAGATACATTAATTCAGCCGCCTGCTTCATTCTGTCAATTTCCTTATCGGAAACATTCAATCGACTCGTTATATCAGTCGCCTTAAACTTTTCAGCATACTTAATTGCTAAGCGCAGGTTGAATTGAGCCATCACATTAGTATAGTAGTTATTATCAACTAATGCACTATACTCATCAGGGCCGGTCACCTTGTTAATGACAAAAACGTGCTTCCCATCAAGCTCCGTAAAATTACCATACTGCATCCAAAAACGGGCAGTTTCCAAAATAATTTCAAATCCATATTTTTTAAGAAAATCATCATCACCGGTAATCGTATAGTACTGTTCTATTGCAAAAGCAATATCAGCGTTAATATGAAATTGTGCCATCCCAGCTAACCAATATGAGCTCGATTCGTACCCGTTAATGGTCCGCCAAGCATACATTGCCCCTTTAGGCAGACCGAATTCACTCGCTTGCTGCTTGGCAATATTTAGAGTATGGTACCGAAACATCAAAAGCTTTTTAGCTATTTGCGGTTGTGTGTACGTGAAAAAAGCCAGCATAAACATTTCGGTATCCCAGAAGAAGTGACCACCATAGCCATTTCCAGTCAGTCCCTTTGCAGGGATGCTGGTGTTCTCATCACGACCTGCCGATTGATTCAGTTCGAAGAGGTTAAACCGCAAGCACAGTTGAATCTGTGGATCGCCATCGATCTTGACATCACTATGGAGCCAAAAAGTTTGCCAAACTTGAGCAGAAGCCATTAATTCCGACTGAAACGATGTCCCTCGAATATAATTATCCAATGCCGAAAGATACTGATCAGCGTATACCCTTGCGTTCACTAAAGGATGAATATCGCCAATAGCAAATAAGAACTCAAAGTTTTTCTCACTGCCTTTTTTGGCGTGATACTTGCTTCGATAGCCATACTGATTGTTTTCATCTTTGAAATAGTCGATTTTAGGATCCGGAGCAACATTTTCGTTAGCCTGAAACGTCAAAATAATCCCTTGCTGGCTTCGAAAAGTAGTAATCAAATAACTCGGCTGACCATTATCAGGGATAAAGTCCAACTGCATCTCACCAATGCTCTGGCTTACCCGAACATCTTCATTCTGCTGATGTGTAGCCTGATTCACATAATTGTGCAGTTTAATAATCTCAACGTCTTCATCAAAGTTTGTCGGGATAATCGAATAACGTATCCCATATACATTTAGTTTGCTTAGACTGGAAAAACTTTCGACTACCAGATTAAAGTTTCGGTTCTCAGGTGTTGTGATTGAAAACATTTCATGCAGCAGCCCCGTTTGCATATCCAGGTTTTTATCAATATTATCCACCGTAAAATGATCAATGGCTGAATCCTCATCGGCAACTTTGATTCTGATATATCTTGGATCAAATACCCGATTAATAATTTGATCATTTTCAGGATATCCGGTATATTTTTCACCATAACTAACATCATTGTAATCGAAAAAGCCATTAATAAATAATCCCGGCGACCCGATATAATCCAGGTTATTTCCTTGAAGCGGATTAGAATCACGGACGCCAAAATGACCATTACCTACATTATAGATAGTTTCCAAAAATAACGGTTCCTTACTACGTAAGTTTTGCAAATGAATTTGAAATTCCGGAGATTGTTCAATCCTCATAAGCACCGTTCCTCCTGCATAAAATAATTGACTCAATTTTACCATTCTACATAAAGATTTCACTTTTTGTTTGCAAAAAAATCATATTTTTATGTTAGTACATTATAGTAATCATTTTAAGATATTAAGTTTCATTAAATCTACACGGGCAGTTGCAATTATTACTTTACTAGCTTATTACAACTTGGTATACTTTTTATTGACTTTCCACTATGATTTAATAAGTCGATAAGTCATTATGCATGCATCTGCCTATCAAATGACATATAATCAATATGTAAATAAAGGCTGGTAGCGTATATGAAAGGTCCTTAAAGGAGAAAATATTATGAATAGCAAATTACTTTCGTTTCTTGAAGAAATTAAGGCTCAGGGTAACATGTCAAAGGCAGCTCAAGCATTATTTGTTACACAACCCTATATCAGTCGGGTAATAAAAAATGCCGAGGTTAATTTTGGAGTCAGATTGATTGACCGATCATCTCATCCGATTCAATTAACTTATGCAGGTGAGAAATTATTATCTTACCTTCAAGAAGAAAATCGTCTCCGCGCTAATTTGGACAGAGAGATGACACACCTTTCAGAATTTAAGTATGGTCACTTGACTATTGCATCAAACGACATCTTATCTAATGATATTTATGAACCCATCTTGATTAGATTCTCTCACAAATATCCAAAAATTCATGCACAAGTGATTCGCATGAACAGTAGAGATGCTGAAAAGCGCCTTTTGTCAGGATCCTTGGACTTTTTTGTTGGTCAACCCCTTTCAAATCCAAAGGTTGAATACCAACCAGTGGCAAAAATTCCACTTGTATTCATTATTCCGGAATCTTCTTCATTATTCCAAGCAGGTAAATATGAGGTCGATTATCAAAGCCTTGATTTTAGCAAGTTATCCGGTGAACCATTTATTGGTATCCCACAACAGGACTATTATCAACGAGCTGTTAACAATTATCTCAGTGACCTGAGTGTCTCTCCTGAATATAGCTTGGAAGTTCCTGATATTCATTTGTCAGCCAACCTTGCTATTAACGCACTGGGCGTCACAATCGCACCTGAAATGTTCATTGCCGACCCGTTTGTCAGCGAAGACCAAAAGAAGAAACTTAATGTTGTCCGTATTCCTTCCGATGCTTTAACTGCTGATTTTGGAATTACGTACATGAAGACCAAACAAACTTCCGAACCTATTAATGATTTATTGGAAATCATTTCTCAGGTGGTTGAAGAATATACACCCGGTCGATAATCAATAAAAATTCAATATTTATGATTAAGGGACACGTTATTTTGCAAGTTGCAAAATAGCATGTTCTTTTTTTATTTTCTAACTATGTAACCGATTAACCCCACGAAGTATCCCCCTTTGTCATTAATTATTATCTTCCTGATTTTAATAACAATCTTCACAAATTCCGTCACATAAAATTCATATTTATGTAACATTATTGACATAGTGTGCTATTCAGAGTACCCTAACAATGATTAGGAAGGAGTCATGATCAATCACGTCAAGGCTTTGGGGAGGATTGGCAATTTAAATTCAATCAAAAAATTGTTCATTTTTCGCACTATCCTCAGAGACTTATTTGATACATAGCATGCATCTCACTGAAGGAATTTGAGGGAATATTATTCTGAAAGGTGACTATGACACTTAATCAGGGGTGATCAAGTGCGGGGGAGATTTTTCACAGGAAGGATATGAGTAATTTGAAGAAGAAAAAAATATTATTGGCAGGTCTCACCGGTCTTGCCGTCTTTTTAATGTTGACACCATCAGCTTCTGCAGCTTCAAAGAAGAAGAGTGCAGGCAGTGATCCTTATGGCATCAACAAGATCCTAAAGAAACTAATGGCAAAGAAAAAAGTTTCTCCAAAACAACATGTTCAGCTGGATATTTTTTTGAAGCCACAGAACCAAAGTCAGCTTACTGATGAGATTTATAACGTCAATACGCCAGGTAAACCGAATTTCAAGCAATTTTACACGCCATCAAGTTTTCGGGCAAAATTTGGTCAGCCTGCTAAAGTTACCGGCCAATATAAACCATACTTGGCCAAATATCATTTGAAGAGTCATGTTTTCAGTAACGGATTGATCATTAAGGTTTCAGGATCCGCTAAGAACATCAACAAGGCTTTCTCTACAAACCTCGAAACTGCAAAGTACCATGATAATCCAGTCCAATTTTCCAGTAAAAAGCCAAAAATGCCTGCTGAATTGGCAGACAATGTCTTGACAGTTTTAGGAATTACCAACTTAAATACCAGGGCTGGAGGATTGGCTAAAAAGAACAAGAAGAAAGTCAAAAAGCCCGAAAAGAAATATGCACCAAGCAAATTTTCGGACAGATACCAACTTCAGCCGCTTTATGATAAAGGGTATGAAGGCCAGGGACAAACTGTTGGAATCATCTCATTTGCCGGCTTCAAGAAATCTGATGTCACCCACTTCTGGAAAAGTGAAGGTGTTAACAGCAATCCTAATCGAATTAGTATCAAGAAGATTTCAAGCCCGTCCAGCCAGCCTACCAACGATGCATTGTCTCAAATAGAAACAACGGTTGATGCCCAGCAAGCCGGAGCAATCGCGCCTAAAGCCAACGTCCGTGTTTACCACTCGAATTTCAGTGATGTCGGTATGGTGAATGTATTTGCAACCGCCTTTGATGAAAATAAAGCCGGTTCCCTTTCATTAAGTTGGGGAATTAATGAGTACATGACGCATTATCTGAAGAATAATAAAATGCTGACACCCGTTTATGGACAAGTCATGAATATCGTGATGGCGCAAGGCGCCCTTCAAG
Organism: Lentilactobacillus hilgardii DSM 20176 = ATCC 8290; assembly: GCF_000159315.1. Taxonomy (GTDB): domain Bacteria; phylum Bacillota; class Bacilli; order Lactobacillales; family Lactobacillaceae; genus Lentilactobacillus; species Lentilactobacillus hilgardii. The sequence goes on along the minus strand of NZ_GG669992.1, from coordinate 726,868 downwards.
GTGTTTCGACATTCGTTGCTTCCGGAGATAGTGGTGCACTTGGACAAGGGATCGGCGGTAAAATCGGTCCCATCAGCATTCCAAACTATAGTACTTATGCCTTTTTCCCGGCAGACAATCCATGGGTTACCACAACTGGGGGAACGACATTGCCTTTCAGTAAAAAGATAAAAAAAGGCATCAAAGTCTCCGTTGATAAGGAACGTGCTTGGGGTGGCGATTATATGTTCAACGCCTACGCCAAGGGTCGTCATGATCTGTTAAATAACATTAAATTATATTCATACGCAATGGCCGGCGGTGGCGGTGGCATCAGCCACCTCTACAACACGCCTCAATACCAGGAAGGCGTTCCCGGTGTTAATACCTTTAACGCCCGTCAATACGTCTCAAATCTGATGCAGCCGCGAATGAACCCTGTTCTAGTGAGTGGGACAGATTATGGTCGAAACTACCCTGATGTGTCCGCGAACGCTGATCCATTGACCGGATATGATCTTTATGATAAAGCACTGGGTGGCTGGCAGGTTACCGGTGGTACCAGCTTTGTCGCACCACAATTCAACGGTGCAACTGCAGTCATGAATAGTGGTAAAGGTCAACGAATGGGCCTTTGGAATACCCAGATTTACCAATTGGCACAGGATAAAGATAAGAATCCATTTACAGTAATGGACAGCACCACCAATAACTCCAATCTTTATTACACAGGTCAGCCTGGAAAAATTTATAATCAAGCAACAGGATTGGGAACGGTTAACTTTGAAAAGCTATATGACAGTTATCAATAGTTTAACCATCTAAAAGTTAAACAAAAGAACCAGCTGGACGCCGAGAAATCTCAGTGCCTAGCTGGTTCTTATTTGTTTTATTTTATTCTTCTACTTTATCTTTCAAACCGGTATGGTTAAGAAGAACATTTAAAATAACGGCTGTAAAGCTGCCGACAACCATTCCGTTACTCATGATAACTTGAACGGTTGCTGGTAAGTATTGAAATAAATTGGGTTGAGTTGTTACCCCGAGACCAAGGCCAACTGAAACCGCAATAATCAGTAAATTTTTGTTGTTAAGATCAATTTTGGACAGCATTTTAATTCCTTGTGCCCCTACCATGCCGAACATAACAAGCATTGCACCACCAAGGACAGACGCAGGAATTAGCGTTGCAATCGCCCCAAACTTTGGAATCAATCCCAAAAGCATTAGGAAGAAGGCTGAATAATAAATCGGTGCCAGTTTCTTTATGCCTGATAGTTGAACAATGCCAACGTTCTGTGAAAAAGTTGAGTATGGAAAGGTATTGAATACACCGCCCAGGATTGCGGCAATTCCTTCTGAACGATAACCATGTTCCAAGTCACGGTCCTCGAGTTTACGACCGGTAATTTCACTTAATGCAAAATAAACACCGGTCGATTCAATCATACAAGTCAAAGCAGCTAGGATTAAAGTCGCAATTGATGACCATTCAAACTTAGGTGCGGCAAAGTAAAAGAATTGTGGTAACTGTGCCCAATGCGCCTGACCGACAGATTCAAATCCAACTGTTCCCATTGCCAATGCCGTTAGCGTACCAACCAAAATCCCAATTAAAATAGCAATTTGCTTTAAAAATCCACGTCCCCAAATGTTCAAAATAATAATAATAAGAGCCGTAAAGAATCCTAAGAATAAATGGGTTGGATCACCAAAGGCTTTAGCAGTCGAGTCACCACCACCCAGGTTTTGAAAGGCAACCGGCATCAACGTAAACCCGATTAATGTGATCAGTGAGCCGGTTACAACTGGTGGAAAGTATTTACGCATATGAGCAAATGGCTTAGCCGCAATGATAATAAATAAGCCGGCACAAATAATACCACCATACATATAGCCAAGCCCGAAATTTTTCCCAATCGACTGAAGTGGTGCCACATATTCAACCGCACATCCCAAAACAACCGGCAATCCAATCCCTGTAATCGGTGTTCGTCTGATTTGAAGCAATGTTGCAACCCCACACATGAAGATATCCATGGAAACAAGGTAGGTCATCTGTGTTGCATTAAACTTTAACGCGCCACCAATCAGCAATGGTACCAAAATATCGCCAGAGTACATTGCAAGTAAATGTTGAAACCCTAAAATTGCATTACGGATAGGTGTTTTCTTATCCGAAACAGAAACATTATTCATCATGCTCTCCCTTTTCATTCGTGTTTAAAGTGATAACGTCATGTTACCATGAAACTCTAACAATAACAACGCCATTTCCGAATAATAACGCTGACATACTTCAATAACAAGACAAATAACGAATATTTTTGCCTTTCCCTACTTAAAGACAAGCCATCTGGATACTAAAAAAGCAGCTAACCGGAGTATACCGATTAACTGCTCTTCTGACCTTATTCAGAAATAACTTTGTTGGTTTGATCTTTTTAGTACCAACCATATGCTTGCCAATGATGCTTGGCACTGACCCAACTGCCATAACGAGCTTTGACATAACGATCAGCAGTCTTTTCTTGATTAGCTTTCGAGTAATCACCATGTAAATATGATGAACTTAACTGGTAACGGCCAACATATTGACCATTACGTGCAGAATATGAGCCCCGTGATTCATGATAGGCAATCCACTTTTTAGCGGCAAGGTTTGCTTTTGATAGATTTGATTTATAAGTTGCTGAAGTACTAGTTGTTTGTGCGTTTGCGATTTCTTGGGTTGCGGCTACTTGGAATGTCCCAAACATTGTAAGTGCCATCATTAATGTAACGATAGATTTCTTTAAATTCATAATATAACTATTTCCCTCCGTAATTAATCAACGACTATGAATATACACTGTCGGATTTACACGAAGGTGTCTAGAAAATTACAAGAGTGTTAAAACAAAAGCAATTTTAGTAATATTTAAGACAGAATACCGTAGCAACGGACAAAAGCGCCCTTCATTTTGTAATGAAAGACGTCAAATTTTAGCTAAAAAAGATTGCATATAAACGCTTTTCAAGCATTTGCATCGCATTTATCTGCTTTTATCTGTGGCATTTTTGAATTTTATTGTGCCTCTCTGCCAAACTGTTATAAAATTATCATTAGACTATATTAACGGGGAGTGATTCTTTGGAACCGTATTTTAATAAAATAACCAAAGCGGGCTATCAAAAAATTAAAGATGAAATCAACCAGCTCGAAAATGACCGGCCCATTAAAATCAAAAGTTTGGCTGACGCACGAGCGCTTGGCGATTTGTCAGAAAATGCCGAATATAGTGCCGCAAAACGTGATCTTCGTCATTTGGAAAGCCGGCTTCGCTTTTTACGTAAAGAATTACAATATTCAAAGATTTACACGCCATCCGACAACGACAATGTAGAAGTGGGCAAATATGTCACCTTCGAATTTCTCGATGACAAGTCAACCGAAACCTATCAAATTGTCGGCACTCCCGAAGTGGATATTGACGATGGAAAAATTTCTATTGCATCCCCAATCGGTGCTGCCCTTTTGAATCATCATACTGGTGAAATCGTCACAATTCAGGCGCCCAACCTCACCTATCAGGTTAAAATCAAAGAAATTAAAGTCTAGGAGAAATCTATGTCGCAATATGTCAGTGTTATTTATACCGCCGTTATTTTATTTCCATTCTTGGCAATCCTGATCACACTTCCAATTCTGTTAGTTAATTATCACCGCTATGGTGCCCTTCCCAAATGGAACATCTTTATGCTCTATACATTTGTGTTTTATATCATGTGTGCTTATTTTTTGATCATCCTGCCCTTACCCACTCAAAGTTTCGTTAATCAATTAAAAACACCCACACACAACTTCATTCCATTTACTTTTATCATAGAATTTTTTAAATACAATCCATTTTCCCTCTTTCATCCCGGAACCTGGTTAGCAGCGCTGAAGGCGCCAACCGTTATTCAACCGGCATTTAATATTTTTTTAACCGTTCCATTCGGTTTTTATCTCCACTACTATTTTCGTCGAAGCTGGAAGCAAACTTTTTTGATGAGTTTCTGCCTCTCTTTATTTTTCGAAGTGACTCAATACACAGGTCTTTATGGTATCTATTCCCGTCCCTATCGCTTATTCGACGTTGATGATTTAATTCTAAACACAACCGGTGGGCTTCTTGGCTTTTGGATAGCCGGTTGGCTTGGAAAAGTTCTGCCCTCCAGAGAAAGTGTTCAATCCCACACGCTTTCACATAGTCACAGTGTCTCCGCCGTTCGCCGATTGACCGCGTTGGCAATCGACCTGATATTAATTTCAATATTAAGTTCACTGATTGCGTTGATTATTCAACGTCATGATTGGGTCGAAACGTTTATGGCTTGGTTTATCCTTGTCATTATCCCCGAAGTCTTTTTTCAACGTTCATTCGGCATGCAGCTTGTCCGAATTCGAGTAACTAACAAATTCGGTAATCAAGCCAAATGGTATCAGGTTATTTTGAGAAATGTCATTTCTTATGGTGTAATCGGTGGCACCTTTTGGGCCGACTCTTCCTTATTAAATTTAACAGGCACCGCACCACTGTCACAACTCTCAATGATTCATTGGGGTATTGTGGTCACCTCCTTAGTCCTTTTGTTCATCTTGGTGGACCTCTTAATCGATTCGTTTGCCAGTCGGCATCGCCTATTTTTTGAGCATCTCAGCGGGACAGATACCAAGGCTAAAACGGATCATTTATTCAGTTGATAATTAATTCAAGAAAGTTTCCATAACCCCTAGTCGATTTAAGCATCATTCACTATAATGGAATAAAAACGTTGCCTACTATTTGACTGAAAAGAGGTTTCACAATGGTCAAAGAAAGCACAAACGAGTTAATCTATTCTATTATTCTGCATCATGAAGAAATCGGCTACAGTGTCGAAATTCCGGATATCAATGGTGCCTGGACCGAAGGAATTACAAAGCAACAGGCCCTTGATAAGGCAAAAAATCTTATCGGAACGACCTTGGTTGATCAGCCTCGACTCCCAACGCCAACACCATTAGACAATATTATTGTTTTATCAAAAAGCGGCGATATCAAAACAACCGTCACAATTGATTTGGCTTATTATCAACAACTCATGTCAGGTAAGGATTCACAAGAGAATAATGCCTTTTAATTAGATACTCATTGTTACAAAAGGGGACTCAATCAAAAAATTGATTGAGTCCCCTTTGTGAATTCTTGCTTGTTGCCTGTAGTCGCTTAACCTGCTTTTCACCCCACACAGACATTGTGACCAACAAATCGCGTCATGTTTTCCCTTCATCCAATAAATAGTATTCAACCTTGGGAGGTACCTGATTATAGACTTTTCGGACAATAATATCGGCTTCTTCCAATTCCTGCAATTGCCGGGTCTACGCCTTTAGTGACACAGTGTCATTTTTGTGATATAGTTTCTAAGATGAATTAGTGACACAATGTCACATTGATAAAGATGTCAATTTAGTGACATTCTTAGTTTTTACGAATTGGAGGAAACAACCATGACAATTAAATTAATTTTGGCAATCGTTACAATTACTTTGGCATTTGTTTTTTACACAATTGGTGTGTTTTCGGAGCGGCATTCCGGATCGTTAAGGATCAAACACGTTGTGATGTTCGGCCTTGGACTGTTTTTTGATACAATCGGGACGACAATTATGTCTGCAATTGCCAAGAATGGAGCAACTGCTAATTTCTCTTTGCATCAGATAACGGGGATGGCCGCAATTATTTTGATGGCATTTCACTTATTATGGGCGATCTATGTTCTAATTAAAGGAACAGAAAAAGCTAAAAGTAAGTTCCATAAATTCAGCTTGTTGGTTTGGCTATTTTGGTTGATTCCGTATATTGTGGGAATGATTATTGGAATCGGCGTGTAAATTGAAAAATTTTCATTAATTAAATTGCTTCAAGAAAGGAATTATTTCATGGGAAAAAGGCATTCAACTTTTGCGATGATCATCTTGATTATCGGCGTGTTTATGTCGGCTTTGGATAACGGCATTATTGCCAGTGCGCTTTCGACAATCAATTATTCATTTCAAGTCAGTGAGGTTCAAGGAACGTGGGGAATTACAGGCTACACGCTGGGAATGGCAATTTCCACCCCGATTATTGGCAAGCTGGCCGATAAATTTGGTCGACGAAAACTATTCCTGATTGAAATTAGTATCTTTGCGCTTGGATCATTACTGGTGGCGCTGAGTCCATCATTCATTTTCTTTTTAGCTGCCAGATTAATTCAGTCAGTTGGTGGCGGTGGGATTTTTATCATTGCCTCCAGTCACGTATTATCAACATATCCGAAAGACAAGCAGGGTGGCCTGCTTGGTGCACTGGGTGCGGTTAATGGAATTGCTTCGGTAGTGGGTCCGAATCTTGGAAGTTTGATTTTAAATATGACCGGCCGCTGGAATTGGCTCTTCTTAATTAATCTGCCGATTGCATTATTCGTGATTATTAGCGGCTATTTGGTTATTCCGGAGACAAAAGCCAGCAGCATCAAAACAATCGATTTTAAAGGGTTGGTTCTATTAAGCCTGGGTATTTTAAGCTTTATGTTGGCAATCACTAACCTGCAAAGCAATGCTTTAGTTGGAAGCTTGTTGAGAATCCAGGTTTGGGGCTTGATTGGTTTAGGCATTATTCTGTTTATCATGTTTATTCGAGTTGAAAAGCGGGTTTCAGATCAGGTGGATCCCTTTCTGCCTTACCAGTTATTACGCAGTCAAGGATTTGTTTTAACACTATTAATGGGCATTTTGTCCGGGGCTTTAATCGGAATTTTTGTCTTCATCCCAAGTTTCGTTGAACAGCGTTATGGCATTTCAGCTGATAATAGTGGGATTTGGATGAGTGGTATCGGATTGGGTTCAGTCGTTGGTGCAGCGGTTGGCGGGTCGTTGACTTCTAAATTTGGCTCAACCAAAACAATTGTTATCTCCGGATCTTTATCGACAGTCGGATTTGGCCTAATTGCTTATTTAAGTCCCAATCCGCTTTGGTTTATCTTGTCTTCAACAATCGCCGGGATTGGCTTTGGGATGTTAATGGGAGCGCCATTATCCGTATTGATGGCCGAAGTTGCCAGTAAAAAGGACAATGGTGTTGCCCTTGGGACTTTGTCCGTTAGTCGGCAAATCGGTATTACGATTGCCCCCATCATTTACGCAACGATTATTCAAAGCGGATTCAGCAGCATTCAAATGAACACGTCCATTGAACAGTATTACCGCGGTCTTCAGCAAATGACCGGTAGTAATCGACATCAACTTTTAAGGGCTTTTTACGCGACAGCTCAACAAGCTTACCAACAGATGTTTTGGCTGGCAATTATCGCTTCAATGGTCCTTACGATGATCGGTTGGTATTTGATGAAACGGCAGCATAGGTTATTGAACTCATGATGCTTTTGATATTAATTTTAAAAAGGATCCTAAGACAAAACTTCACTTACTTGCCTTAAGATCCTTTTTTAATTTTCAGGCGATATAATAAAAAGATAATGTCGCATCCAAACATTGAACTACTGTAGCGTATACATCCGCTGCAATTTCCCAATCAGAGAAATTCTTCATGGTTTAGGCTAACCCATGGCTTTGGGATATGATGATAGTAAGATTTTAATTTATGGAGGCCTTTCAATGACAGATATATATGATGATCAATCCTTTTTTGAAGCTTACAGTCAAATGCCCCGCTCAAAATACGGCCTAAGTGCAGCGGGAGAATGGCACGAACTGCGCAAACTCTTTCCGGACTTTACGGGAAAGACCGTTTTAGACCTTGGTTGCGGCTATGGTTGGCACTGTCGTTATGCAGCCGATCATGGTGCCAAAGAAGTCGTTGGTATCGATGCATCCGGTAAGATGATTGACAAGGCACAAGACATGACCACTCAGCCCAACATTCATTATCATATTATGGACATGATGGCAATCGACCAGCTTGAAGCTAAATTCGATGTCATCATCAGTTCGCTGGCTATCCACTATATCAAAGATTACGGTGCATTAATCGAAAAAATTCATAGCGCTTTAAATGTTCATGGTCAGTTGATCATGAGTGTCGAACACCCCATTTTCACAGCTGAAGGACACGAAGAATGGATGATGGACTCAAATGGCCGTCCCAAATACTGGCCGGTCGATCACTACTTCGATCAAAGTAAACGAACCACGGATTTTCTCGGGTTCCCTGTTCAAAAATATCATCGAACAGTGGCCACCTATTTAAATACCCTGCTCAATCACGATTTTACATTAAATCAAATCAATGAACCCACTCCAACTAAAGAAATGCTGGCTAAAAGTCAAGAAATGCGTGATGAATTAAGACGACCAATGATGCTCATCATATCAGCAAATCGGACCCATTGATCTGTATCAATGATGATCAGGCGGCGTCCAGTTGCTCATTGTTTCGATCAGGTCTCATTTTGATCACCAGTTTCTTGATTCCTGAAAGCACAAATGTTGGAACTGCAGAAATGAGTATGATACCAAGGTACATTGGCATGGTTAACGGTGCCGTCCCCATCACATTATTGAAGAATGGAATAAGGGTAACCAAAATTGATGACGTTGCCGCAAAGCCAACAGCCAGCGTTAACCTGGAGTTGCTAAACGGATTGCGATCAAAAAGTGTTTTAGCACTTCTAGCATCATAAACGTGCCATAGCTGGCCAAATACCAATGTTAAAAACGCAATCGTCTGACTTTGTGCAACCGAGTATCCTTGAGAAGCTGCCCAAATAAATGCTAAGAAAACCAGTCCGCCCATAACGGATCCCCGAAGCAATACCCTGGTCAGCATGCCATTTGCTAAAATGGATTGCCGTGTATTTCGTGGCTTCTGTTTCATCAAATCAGCTTCAGGTTTATCGTAACCCAAGGCAAAAGATGGTAACGAATCACTAATCATGTTAACCCATAATACCATTAAAGCGGTTAGTGTCGGCGTCACTTCCGAGACTTCACCGATTGGGGAGGTAACTAAGAAAACGCCCAATAAAAGTGACAACACTTCCGCAACGTTGGTCGTTAATTCATGCCGCATAAAATTTAAAATATTCGAAAAAATTGTTCGACCGAATTTAACCGATTTTTCAATTGTTGTAAACTGATCATCCAGCAAAATCAGATCAGCAGCATCTTTGGTGACTTCCGTTCCGTTGATTCCCATCGCAATACCAATGTCTGCTGCTTTCAATGCCGGTGCGTCATTAATGCCGTCCCCAGTCATTGCAACAACTTGTTGATGCGCTTGAAGCGTCCTGATGATGCGTTGCTTATGCGCAGGGGTTACTCGCGCATAAACCCGGGTATCCAACGCAAGTTTGCTTAACTGTTCATCGGTCATTTTTTCTAATTCCCGACCAGTGATGACTCTTGCATCTTCCCGTTTGATAATGCCCAACTGTTTGGCAATTGCTTTAGCCGTTTCTGCATGATCTCCCGTAATCATCACAACATTAACCGATGCATCGGAAAGATTCTTAATGGATGCTTTCACTTCTTCTCTTGGCGGATCAATAATGCCAACCAAGCCAACAAAACATAGATCTTTCTCCAATTCGTCTGCGGAAGCATTCAGAGCTTGATCTTTCGTCACTTTTCTTTGCGTGAGCGCAATGGTCCTCAGGGCATCCCCAGCAAAATCCAGAACTGTCTGCTGAATCTCTTCTTCAACAGTTTCATCTTTTTTTACGATACCATTCATTAAAACCGACTTTGTTCTTAAAGCAACAACGTCCGGCGCACCTTTCGTCAAACTGTAATAGTCGTTATTTTCTTTAATCACGACCGTCATCATCTTCCGAGTACTGTCAAATGGTAACACTCGAATAATATCAACATCATGACCGGCTTGGTTTTCCAACAAAGCGTCTCGTTTAATCCCTTGTTTAGCACCCAGCATAACCAATGACACATCGGTTGGATTCCCGAACGGTCGCCAATTTTGCTTTTCGTCGGGTTTGATTTCAGCCTCGTTATTCAAAACCGCTACTTCGAGTAATCGGAGAAAATCTTTCCGGCTTCCGGGCTCTCCGTTTGTTTTAATAAAATCGCCAACCGGTGTATACCCCTTTCCTTCAACCTGGTAAACCTGTCCATTAGTCAGAAAACGGGTAACGGTCATTTCGTTCTTGGTCAAGGTTCCAGTTTTGTCAGACGCAATATAAGTTGTTGCCCCAAGTGTTTCCACACTGCTCAATGATTTAATCAACCCCTTATTATCTGCCAACATTTTGGCACCAATGGTCAAGACGATTGAAAGCACCACCGGCATGGCATCCGGAATCGAAGCCACCGCAATCGCAATTGCCGTGGATGATGTTCCGGCCAAATCCCCAACTGAAATAGCACCGTTATCCATCAATGATTTAACAAGATCAAACCCGATTGTCAGTAGAATAATCATCCCTGCCAACAACATCAATTTTTTACTTAAGCTATGAACCGATTGTTCAATAGGTGTCTTTGTTTCACCAATATCCTGCATCAAATCGGAAATTCGTCCCAGTTCTGTACTCATCCCGGTTTCAACAATGACGCCGATGCCATTACCGTTAACGACCATTTAACCGGAATACCCCATGTTGGTTCGATCCCCGAGTTCGGTGTCCTCAGGTAATTGAACGATTGTCTTACTAATGGCTTCGGACTCGCCGGTTAAATGAGCCTCGCCTACTTGTAGTTCGGACACCTTGACCCAACGTAGGTCTCCTTCAATAAAATCACCGGACTTAACAGTCACAACATCTCCGGGAACTAATTGATCGGCAGCTATCGATTCCCACGAACCGTTTCTCAGCACGTTCATATGGTGCTGTCGCATGCTGGACAAGGCAGCCAACGACTTTTGAGCCGATCGGGTTTGATGGAAGGTCAAGCCACCATTAATTAAAACAATAATCAAAATAGCAGCGGCTTCATACACAGAAGCCATTGCATGAGCGTGATCCCCCGTCACATTAAAATCATAAACTGCACTTGCAAGCGCCAAAACGGTGGCAACCAGCAAAATAATAATTAAAGGTTCCTTGAAACTTCTTAAGAAAAGCTTCCATCCTGGATCATTTTCTTTTGTCCTCAGTTGATTAGGACCAAATTCCGCCAGTCGTTTCTGGGCCTGTCTATCCGTTAGTCCATTCATTCGGCTGGTGCTTAACGCTTTAAAGATTGCGTCACCACTTTTATCATACCATTTCATCACATTTCTCCTTATCGTTTTGATTAGTAAAGATTAATATAGCATAATCATAGTGTAACAAAAATCAGTCGCAAATATGTGAATTTTGTGTGAACAAATAATGTCTTAAATATAAATTAATAAGCAAAAAGCAAACCTAAAAGATTATCTTAAGTTTGCTTCTTGCTTATTTTTTAACTTTAGATTTAGTGAATCGGTAATATAGATAACAGGCAGCCATAACAGCCGCAATCACCAGCACCACAATCAGCCACTGATCTATCATCTCAAGCAGTTTTGTCCACGCATGACCGGCATAATGGCCCGTTAAAATTAAAACGGTATTCCAGATAAAAGTCCCCAATAGCGTCAATCCTGAAAATTTAGCCAATGGGTAGGCCGTCATTCCCGCTGGAATCGAAACCAGACTCCTGACGACCGGAATACAACGACCAACTAAAATTGCCCAACCACCACGTTTATTAAAATAATGACCCGCTTTTTCGATATCAGTCGGTTTAAGTCGCAACATGTGACCGATTTTTCCGGACACCAACTTTTCCATCTGGGCAACACTAAGCAACCGCCCCACTCCGTACAAAGCCAACGCACCGATATAGGCACCAATTGTCGCTGCTATAATCGATCCCCAAATAGTTAGATGATTGGTTAATGTTAAATAACCGGTAAAGACAAGGACCAGTTCAGATGGAATTGGTGGAAATATATTTTCAAATGCAATTAGGAATGCAACTGCCAAATAGCCATATTGATTGATTAATTCAGTAATGGTTGTTTCGCTCAATTAATTGCCTCGTTTCTTATTCAATGTGCTGAGCTAATCGGAACAAGTCCATTTGCCCTTCAAAAATCGATCATGATAACCTGTTTTATGGATCAGTACCAAAAGTATATCATATCCCGGTCAACTAAAAATACTTAGACAATTTAAGTTTCTTTAAACACAGCGGCTGGGCAACCGATAGAATACCCCAAAACAAGGAATATTGAATTTAGCTCCTTGTACTCCGGAATCAAAGCGTCTTTTTCCGCACGTTTGTTCTAG
>NZ_GG669992.1:710903-713319 GCF_000159315.1 Lentilactobacillus hilgardii DSM 20176 = ATCC 8290 | reverse complement strand
TGGATCCCTTATATGGAGTGGTACTGCTTTGAGGAGCAGTCCTAAAAGCAGTGTGCGGAAAAAGACGTTTTGATTCCGGAGTACAAGGAGCTAAATTCAATATTCCCGGTTTTGGGATGTTGGATTTAGCTCCTTGTATGGCAGGAATCAGTCTTTTGGAGCAGTCCTAATAAAGTGTGCGGAGCAAAGCATACCAAAATCAGATAATATCATATCCACTCAGCGGTTACGTATCTGTTACCGCTGAGTTTTTAATGACAGGAAGAATTAAAATATGAGTAAACGCAGAAAAAAGAAACGCCGGTCAAACTCCCTACTGAGTTTAATCGTGACATTGATTGTTTTGACCGGTGCGTGGTATTTTACCGGCGGTCAGCCGAGTAATTTAACCAATTTATTTAATCAAGCCACCCAAACAGTCACAAATTCAACTAAAAACGTTGCTTCAAATGATAAGTTGGCTGATTTGACTTACCATTCCGGCGAATCGAGTTTTGTCTATGTTAACCATAACAAGGCCAAACTTGATCCTCAAAAGTGGCAGATCAATAAAGTCATTTATTCAAATTTGGATTCTCTTAACCGGACTAGTACCGGTAACCTTGCTTACTTGGAATCCCGTAATCTGGCATCTGATGACAATCGGGTCCGTCAATACGTTGAACCAGCCGCTTGGCATCAAAAATTTGTAGATCGGCAGCCAATCATTAATCGTGGTCACTTAATTGCCTATTCAATTTCAAAGGGCATTAATCAAAATGGTCACTATAATCCAAGTGATACTTCCGGAGATCAAAACAACCCCAAGAACCTGTTCACCCAAACAGCCTTTTCCAATCAGCGGATTCAAACTATTTATGAACAAAAAATCCGCTCTGCTCTTAGAGATGGCAAGCGCGTGGTTTTCTTTGCCAAGCCAATTTAGAGACAAAGAATTAATGGCCAGGGGCATTCATCTTGAGGCAATTAGTACCGATCGTTCACTTGATTTTAACGTCTATCTGTTCAACGTTCAGCCTAATGTCAAATTTGATTATGCAACCGGTCGATCAACCATTGATCGAACTATGAAAGTACCAGAACCATAAAAATGAGCGATTCGGATAACACCCATTCGAATCGCTCATTTTTTTACTTCTCACTTTAGTAATTCATTTTGCCAACTGCGATAACATTCACAATTTTTCAGCCCAATTATGCCGTTGGCTCATCACAAAACATGATAAAATACAACCAATGATATCAGTTTACTTAAAAAGGAGAAAAAACATGGTTTCTATTACCCAGAAAATGCATCAGCAAGCTGCTCCACTGTGGCAGGAAAGCTTTGACCACCCTTTCATTAAAGAACTGGCTTCCGGATCATTGCCGACCGACACTTTCCGTTACTACTTAAAACAGGATCGCTATTATCTAGAAAACTTTGGCGACCTGCATCAGCAAATTGCAGATCATCTATCCGATGCATCCATTAAACAATTCCTTTACGACGGTGCTCAGGGTCTTCACGATGATGAGGCAACTATCCGCAGGGAATTCTTTCAGGAATTATCGATTACGACCGATGAAATAAAAACAACCCCAATCGCTCCTAATGCCTACAATTATGTTTCCCATATGTATCATGAATTAAACGAGGGCTCACCGGCAAGAGCAGCAGCCGCCTTATTGCCATGCTACTGGCTATATAACGAGATAGGCAAAAAATTGGTTAAAAATGGCTCACCAGTCAAAATATATCAACAATTTATCAATACTTACGATAGCAATGGCTTCACCGATGCCACAAATCAAATGATCAACATTGTTGATAAGCTGGGGGAACAAGCTGATCCCGATGAGAAACAAAAAATGAATACCGCCTTTATTCGTAGCAGTTACTATGAATTGCATTTCTGGGGAATGGCCTACAATCACCAAAAATGGGCATAAAGTAAAAATGTAAGATATTTTTTGACCACTACTCTGGACATTCCTGCCAAACAAGCGGACAATGACGCTGAAGTTTGGTTAATAACCGTTTTCTCACTATAAAGGGGGACGATCATTATGAATGAAGGCCAGGAAGAATTCTTAGATTTCTTTATTGCACGAACTCTTAAGAATAAAAGGGACGAAGCTGAACAAGTACTCATTCAAGCTTTTAGTGAACAGGAACATAAGAAATTCACAACAGCAAATCTAACTGATCTGCAAAATACGTTGCTTCCACTGGTAAAACCCGAGAATTACGCTGAGGTCGAAGCCGCTATGAATCATTTCGCAAACAGTCTGTGACCTTTTATAAATTAAAAACGGGCATCATAAAACGAGGTTAGACATTTTACCGTCCCAACCTCGTTTTTTTGCTTTATTAAATTAGGCTGGGATGGCATGTGTGCCGATGCTAAATGTTAAGCAGCACCACTCCCTATAA
>NZ_GG669992.1:707092-710700 GCF_000159315.1 Lentilactobacillus hilgardii DSM 20176 = ATCC 8290 | reverse complement strand
CTCGGGATTTCCCAAATCGACGTCTTATACTCCGGGTGCTAACCGCTTAGCTCCGCACACTGCTTCTAGGACTGCTCCTCTAAGCATCGTTCTACATGTAAGGGATTCATTTCAAAAATCCAAACCTGGGATTCCCGAAAAGAACGCCTTACACTCCGAACGATAACCGCTTAGCTCCGCACACTGCTTCTAGGACTGCTCCTCTAAGCATCGTTCTACATGTAAGGGATTCATTTCAAAAATCCAAACCCGGGATTCCCGAAAAGAACGCCTTACACTCCGAACGATAACCGCTTAGCTCCGCACACTGCTTTTAATGAATTCCCAATTCCAGCTTTGCCTCTCTTGACATCTTGTCAATTGACCACGCTGGCTCGAAAACAACGTTGATATAAACGTCTTTAACTTCATCGAATCCGGTTAATTCTTCACGAATGGCTTCGTTTAAATAATCGGTTAACGGACATCCAGCAATCGTCAACGTCATCGTTAATGTACATAATCCTTCATCATCTAATTCAACACCATAAATCAAGCCTAAATTAACGATATCAATACCCAATTCCGGATCAATGACATTCTCTAAAACATCCATCGCTTTTTCTTTAAATGGCCGATTGTCAATTTCACTCATAGCGTGGCCCTCCTCGTTGTTTTTTCCTTTTGGATGCTGATGCTTTGCTTCACACACTTTCTTCGGACTGCTCCAAAAGACTGATTCCTGCCATACAAGAAACTAAATCTAATATCCCAAAACTGGGGATATTGAATTCAGCTCCTTGTACTCCAGAACCAAAACGTCTTTTTCCGCACACTTATTTTAGGACTGCTCCTCAAAGCAACATTCTGCATGTAAGGGATTCATTCCAAAAATCCAAACCCCGGATTTCCGAAATGAACGCCTTACATTCCGAATGTTAACCGCTTTGATACGCACACTATCCAATTGACCCTTCCATTTCGAAACTAATTAGTCGGTTCAATTCAACCGCGTATTCCATTGGTAATTCCTTTGTAAAGGGCTCCACAAAGCTCATAATGATCATTTCAGTAGCTTTTTGTTCCGAAATGCCGCGAGACATCAAATAGTAAAGCTGTTCTTCTGAAATTTTAGAAACTTTAGCTTCATGTTCCATCGACACATTATCGTTTAAAATCTCGTTATACGGAATCGTATCACTGGTTGATTGATCATCCATAATAATCGTATCACACTCAACGTGGGCAAAAGAACCATCCGAGTGCCGGCCAAATTTGATTTTGCCACGGTAATCAACTGCGCCACCGTCTTTAGAAATTGACTTTGAAATAACTGACGACGACGTATTCGGTGCGTTATGAATCATTTGGGCACCGGTATCGGAATCAATATTCTTGCCGGCAACCGCAATCGACAGCATTGTGCCACGAGCACCCTCACCGTTTAAATAAACAGATGGGTATTTCATTGTGATTTTTGAACCCAGGTTGCCATCAACCCATTCCATAATTGCATTATCCAGAGCCTGAGCCCGCTTGGTTTCCAAACTATAAACGTTATTTGACCAGTTCTGAATAGTTGTATAACGACAATAAGCATTTGGCAACACATTGACTTCAACAACGGCCGCATGCAAACTGTCGCTCTTATATGTAGGCGCAGTACATCCTTCAACATATTCCAAATGTGCACCTTCATCCACAATAATCAAGGTACGTTCAAATTGACCGGACTTCTCAGCGTTAATTCGGAAATAAGATTGAATCGGCGTTGTGACCGTCACACCTTTTGGTACGTAAATAAACGTCCCGCCGGACCAAACAGCCGAATTTAACGCAGCGTATTTATTATTCGTTGGTTTGACAAGTTTGCCAAACCATTTTTTAAAAAGATCCGGGTACTTTTTTAAAGCCGTATCGGTATCAGTAAAAATAATCCCCAATTTATCGAACTGCTCTTCCATCTTGTGATAAACCACTTCTGATTCATACTGAGCCGATGATCCGGCCAAATATTTTCGTTCGGCTTGAGGAACCCCCAAACGGTCAAAAGTTGTTTTGATATCCTGTGGTACATCATCCCAGTCACGATACTGTTTATCAGTTGCCCGTTGGAAAAACTTCATATGTTCCAAATCAAGACCGGTTAAATCAGGGCCAAAGCCGGGTTCGGACATTTTCAAATAAGCATGATAGGCCTTTAACCGATAATCAAGCATCCACTTTGGTTCATCCTTGGCTTTTGAAATTTCTCGAACCGTATCTTCTGTTAAACCCAGTCCGGTTGAATAAACGGGTTTGACATTGTCATGAAAACCAAATTCATAATCTTTATCATCAAGTACTTCTGAAACATCAGTCACTTGCCCCACTCCCTTCCTCGTTCAACACTTCATCCATTGCGTGCCACGCTAAAGCTGCACACTTAATTCTGGTAGGAAATTCCGCAACCGTGCCAACAATCGCGGCATCTCCCAATAATTCCTCGTCTTCATCATCAATCTCATCGCCACTAATCAGCTTGGAAAATGCCAAAATCAATTTTCTGGCGGTCTTAACATCCTTGCCGATTAGAACCGTCGTCATTAAACTAGCGGAAGCTTGGGAAATCGTACATCCGGATCCATCAAAGGCAACGTCATTAATTTGGCCGTCTTTAACAACAACTGATACTTTAATAACGTCCCCACAAGTTGGATTTTTCAAACGCTTCTCACCGGTTGGATCCGCCAATTCACCTTTATGTCTCGGAAATTGAGCGTGATCGATAATCACTGTTTTATAAAGTTCGTTCAGCTTTGCCAATCCCATTTGCGAAAAACTCCTTTACTTCGTTCAACCCGTCAAGCAAACGGTCGGCCTCTTCCTTTGTGTTATAGAAATAGAAGCTGGCCCGACAAGTTGCCTCACAGCTTAAATACTCCATTAACGGTTGGGCGCAATGATGACCTGCTCGAACGGCAATCCCATCCATATCCAGACCGGTTGCGACGTCATGGGGATGTAGGCCCTTCAGGTTAAATGACAGAACCCCAGTATGTTTGGCTGGATCATGCGGACCGTAAACCGTAATGCCATCGATTTGAAGTAATTTGGGTAATGTATAGTCCACGATCTCCTGTTCATAAGCGGAAATATTATCCATTCCCAAATTATTCAAATAATCAATTGCGCTGCCCAGTGCAATCGCTCCACTGATATTGGGCGTGCCGGCCTCAAACTTCCATGGCGATTCCTTCCAGTCAGCTGCCTGTTCATGAACTTCATTGATCATTTCGCCGCCGAATTGGGCAGGCGCCATTTGATCAAGAATTTCCGGCTTACCGTATAAAATCCCAATCCCGGTTGATGCCAACATCTTATGACCTGAAAAGGCGTAGAAATCAACATCCAAATCCTGAACATCCACTTTTAGATGAGGAGTTGACTGCGCACCATCTGCAATCATATAAGCACCATGCTGATGAGCTAATTTGGTTAAGGCTTTAATTGGATTAATAACGCCCATGACGTTGGACGCATGAGCAATTGAAACAATTTTAGTCTTATCGGTTATCTTCTTTTTGGCATCTGCCATATCAAGTTCACCATCAGCAGTTAACCCGATGTATTTTAACGTTGCGTGCTGA
>NZ_GG669992.1:635044-707042 GCF_000159315.1 Lentilactobacillus hilgardii DSM 20176 = ATCC 8290 | reverse complement strand
AGCAACTTGTTGCCAGGGAACCACATTACTGTGGTGCTCCAATTCCGAAATGACAATCTCATCACCCTCATTGACGACACTGTTGCCAAAACTTGAGGCAATCCAATTTAATCCTTCGGTTGTCGAACGGGTATAAATCACTGATTTTCGGCTCTTGGCATTAATAAAAGCGGCAACCTTGTCTCGGGCAGCTTCGAATTCTTCCGTTGCCCGCTCCGCTAATGTATGAACCCCACGATGAACATTGGCATTATCATGTTCATAATAATAAATCAACGAATCCAAAACACTGACCGGCTTTTGAGTTGTTGCGGCATTGTCCAGATAAACCAGTTGCTCGCCGTTTACTTTTTGATCAAGGATCGGAAAATCCGATCTTGAGTTATTCAGTCCCTTGCTCATTCGAAAGCTTCCTTTCCATCATCTCTACCATTTGTTCCCTAACGTCTGCAACTGGAATATCTCGTAAGACAACGCCCAGAAAGCCTCGAACAACCAGTCTTTTAGCCACTTTTTTGGACAAGCCGCGACTCATCAAGTAATACAGCTGCTTCTTATTAATTTGACCGACACTGGCCGCATGACCGGCAACCACGTCGTTTTCATCAATCAGCAAAATCGGGTTGGCATCTCCGTGTGCTTTTGGTGATAACATCAACACACGATTCTCCTGTTGGGCTTTTGCACCGTGCGCACCGTGAATAATTTTGCCAACACCGTTAAAAATCAGGGTTGAACTATCCAGCAAAACGCCCCGTTGTAAAATGTTTCCTTCCCGAGTGGCGACCATAATTAGTGACCTGCGTATCAAGCCCCTGCACCTGTTTTCCGGTTGACAGCGCCACCGTCTGCATCTCAGTGTGTGAGCCGTCTCCCATTAAGTCGGAGTCGAAATCGGCAACCGTATGGCCATCGTTCAGGACACCCATTGTCCAATCGATTCTGGCACTGCTTTCCAAGTAACCTCGGCGGTTATAGTAGGCATAGGTGTTTTTTGCCAATGTATCCAAAGCAGAAAACTTTACGTAACTGGAATCCTCGGCAATAATCTCTACCGTGACATGGGCCGGATTAGTCTGTTCACCAATCGTTGATACCCGTTGTAGAACAGAAAAATGACTGTTTACGCCGGCTACAATCAGTGTATGATTAACAAAATTTTCTTTAAATCGGCTGTCTTGAACGGTCATGAGATTTATCGGCTCTTTGATATCGACATTGTCCGGCACATATAGAAAAGTGCCGCCGTTCATTAACGCAGCGTTAACAGCTGTCAGTCGGTTCTCTTTGTATTTAACGGCTTTTTGAAATAGATATTTTGATAGTAGTTCACTGTAATCACGGATTGCCGTTTTCATATCGGTTAAAATAATGCCCTTTGACTTTAAATCGTCACTAAGATCATTTTTGACTGTTTCTTTACCAACGCTGACAAAGTGGTAATTTTCAGTCGGGTCCAATAATGAAGTAACGTCACCTGTTGGCTGTTCCTCTGTCTCCGTAAAATCAAGTAATGGCCAGGAATGGTAGTCCACCTTATCAAACACCGGCAATGTTAATTTATCGACCTGTTCCCAGGCTTCATCCCGCAAATTTGTCAACCACTCTGGTTCATTACCAAATCTGGCTTGTTTCAAAAGTGCAGGATTGAGCTTTCGAGCTTTTGTTGAAAGCATGCTACTCCCCCCCTCCGACACTAACATCATCATCAACGAGGTTCACATCTAAGCCCAATTCATCTTTCAAACCGGCGTAACCTTCTGCTTCAAGTTTTTCTGCCAAACTGGCGTCACCGGTTTTGACAATCCGACCATCCATCATGACGTGAACTTGATCGGGACGAATATAATTCAGTAATCGTTGATAGTGGGTAATCATTAAAGTCCCAAAATCTGGGCTTTCCATATGATTGACACCCTTGGCAACCACTTGCAGCGCATCAATATCCAATCCAGAATCAATTTCATCCAAAATCGCAAACTTAGGCTGAATCATCATCAATTGTAAAATTTCATTTCGTTTCTTTTCACCACCGGAAAAGCCTTCGTTCAAATAACGTTCGGTCATTTCATCTGACATGTTAAGGACTTTCAAATTCTCATCAAGCTTCTTTAAAAATTTTCGAATAGGTAACGGTTTTTCTCGGGTTGCGTTAACAGCTGTCCGCATAAATTCCAAATTTGTAATTCCTTTAATCTCGACCGGGTACTGCATTGCCAGAAACAACCCTGCCCGAGCACGTTCGTCGACCTTTTTATTTAAAATACTTTCTCCATCCAAAGTAATGTCTCCTTGAGTAACGTGATAATTCGGATTTCCCATGATCGTTTCAGACAGAGTCGATTTCCCGGTTCCGTTCGGTCCCATGATCGCGTGAGTTTCACCCGTGTTAATCACCAAGTTGACACCTTTCAAAATTTCTTGTCGTTTCTTGGTCTCCTCATCTTCAACTGCGACGTGAAGATCAGTTACTTTTAAAGTTGCCATATCGCGATTCTCCCTTCCATAACGTCTGCTTTGATTTAATCAATACCGCTTGAAATATGTATTTTTACATATATTTGGAATATTTATAGAAACAGCTTTCCCATAAATATGTATCATTAAAATTAGATTAAATTATAACCGCTAAGCCCCCCTTTTTGCAATACCAAACTTAATATTCGTTTAGAATTTAAATTTTTCGCTTATTGGAATAATAACAAGATAGTCAGCTTAAATTCATCATTTCACATAATTTATGTATAATAGATGGAATCTCGGTTTTTTATTACACTATGCAAAAAAACATTGTAATTTTATAATTATTAGAATACTATGAGAACTACACAATTGGTTTGGACAATCTGAGTTTAAATTATTAAGGTAGGTGGTTTCATGGATAGCTTAAAGGATGACGGCAAGTTAATGTACTCACCCAAGTTTGAGCACGCAGCCTGTGGAATGGGCTTTATCACTCAAGTGGATGGCCATCCGAGTCATGAGATTGTGGAAAAGGCTTTGACCATGTTACAAAGAATGAATCATCGTGGTGGTACCGGGGCTGAACCCGATACCGGTGACGGTGCCGGGATACTTATGGCACTACCGGACGCGTTCTTCCGTGATCAAATGGCGAAATACGAATTAACGTTACCGAAATCTGGTGACTACGCGGTCGCTCAACTTTTCTTACCACATGACGCGCAGGAGAAAGCTTCAATGTTACAAGCAGTTACCAGTCAAATTGACGAAGCCGGGTTTCCGGTTTTGTGGACACGTAACGTGCCGTTTGTTTATGAAAATTGCGGTCCGGCAGCCCAACAATCGATGCCGGGATTTGTGCAGGTTATCTTGCAGCGCCCGGTCGATATCAACCCGGGGCAGGACTTTGAAGACCATCTCTATGTTTTAAGACGGCAGCTCGAAAAAACTTTTGACCGTCAGTCGATGTACATTTGCTCCTTATCGAGCCGCACAATTGTTTACAAGGGAATGCTACATGCTTATCAGGTCAGCCTCTTTTATCCGGATCTTCACGATCCACAAATGAAGAGTGCAATCTGTTTGATCCATTCCCGTTTCTCAACCAATACATTTCCAAGCTGGGATCGAGCCCAGCCTTTCCGTTTCCTGGCTCATAACGGTGAAATCAACACGTTAAAGGGCGCCGAAAATTGGATGACCAGTCACGAAATCGAGATTTATGATGAGGACGATTCCGACTCGGCTAAATTGGAAAACTGCATGGAGTACTTATATCGCCATGGTCGATCGATCCCACAATCATTAATGATGATGGTACCGGAAGCATGGGGAAACGGCACAGAGATGTCAGACGAACAACGGGCGTTTGATGAATATAATGCCACGTTCATGGCACCATGGGACGGTCCTGCCGCCCTATGTTTTACAGATGGCATTCAAGTCGGTGCTTTTCTTGACCGAAATGGCTTACGACCATCCAGATTCACCTTAACAAAAGACAACCAACTCGTGGTTGCATCGGAATCCGGCGTTGTCGATGTTGATCCAAGTGACATCGTTGACAAAGGAATCCTGGCTCCGGCTGAAATGATTCTGGTCGATACCAGTACCGGAAGAATTTCCAAGACTGATGAACTAAAGCGTGACTGCGCAGAGGCTCATCCTTACCAGCAATGGCTCAACGCAAATCGTTTGACACTCGATAATTTACCAGAAGTTAAACCTGAAGCAAGTATTTCAAAAGATAGTTTGAAAAAGCTTTGGCTTCGAAACGGATACACCCATGAGGTTATTCAAACAGCACTTATTCCAATGGCCCAAAACGGTGGTGAACCCGTTGTTGCAATGGGATTTGATTCCCCATTAGCCGTTTTGAGCAAAAAGCCACAGTCACTTTTTACCTATTTCAAGCAGTCTTTTGCACAAGTGACTAATCCGCCAATTGATCCATTACGTGAAAAAGTGGTTATTGGCACATTTGGTTTTCTTGGACGTGATGGTGACTGCACGAAAGATTCCGCTGAAAACTGTCATAAATTAAAAATTGACAGCCCGATTCTTAACGATCAGGAATATGCCAAAATCCTCAGCTTGGACTTACCTGCTTTGAAAGTGGCTAAATTGTCCCTGGCTTACGATCTAGCGGACACCCCCGATCGATTGGCACATGTCCTTAAGGATTTGTTTACCCAAGCTGAAAATGCAATTGACAGTGGCGCTACAATCTTGGTGTTAAGTGATCGGCCAGTTGCCGATAATCAAATGACAATCCCGGTTCTTTTGGCCGTTTCCGGCTTACACAATTATTTGGTTCGCCAAGGAAAGGGTACGACGGCCTCAATCGTCGTTGACACTGCCGAAGCGTGTGAAATTCACCACTTCGCCTGTTTGGTCGGTTATGGTGCCGCCGCAATTCATCCGTATGGTGCCTTTGCAACCTTGCGTGAAAGAGGTCTTGAGAATCATTTGGAAGATTACTGTCATGCATCAACTAAGGGCATTATCAAGATTATGAGTCGAATGGGAATCTCAACAACTGCCGGCTATCAGGGTGCCCAATTATTTGAAGCGGTCGGATTATCCGATGCAGTGGTTGAACAATACTTTACGGGAACGCCAACCAGAATTGGCGGCATCAGCCTTAACCAAATTGAAAATGAGTATTATCGAAAATATAAATTAACGTTCAGCAATCACTCCGTTGATGATTTACCATCCGGGGGCAGCTTCCAATACAAAGTGGATGGCGAAGAACATCTTTACAATCCAACCAGTATTTACCAGTTCCAAAAAGCCGTTCGAACGGGTGATTATCAAGAATATCAAAAATACACAGCCGAAATGAATAAGGAAGCCAAGGAGAATCCGGTTACCCTGCGTTCGATGTGGAACATTGAGACAAATGATAACAAACCGGTCCCACTGAGTGAAGTTGAACCTGTCAGTTCTATCGTTAAGCGTTTCAAATCAGGTGCGATGAGTTTCGGTGCCCTTTCCGAAGAAGCACATGAAACCATTGCGATTGCTATGAACAAATTAGGTGCCAGAAGCAACTCCGGCGAAGGTGGCGAAAGTCGCAACCGATTCCACGTGGGTGCCGACGGCCTCGATCGAAACAGTAAGATCAAACAGGTATCAACTGCCAGATTCGGTGTCAATACCGAATACCTGATGAGTGCCGAAGAAATTCAGATTAAAATGGCTCAAGGTGCAAAGCCCGGTGAAGGTGGCCAATTACCTGCCGGCAAGGCCTATCCGTGGGTTGCAAGTATCCGGGGATCGATTGCCGGTGTGCAACTAATCTCACCACCGCCTCATCATGATATTTATTCCATCGAGGATTTGGCACAGTTAATCTATGATTTAAAGCAGGTTAACCCTTATGCCAAAATTAACGTAAAGTTGGTATCTTCAACCGGTGTCGGCACAATCGCTGCCGGTGTTGTTAAAGCCGGAGCCAACACGGTGGTTATCTCCGGGTATGACGGTGGTACCGGTGCGGCTCCCCGAAACTCCACTCGGGATTGCGGCCTTCCCTGGGAAATGGGCCTGGCAGATGCCCACCAGACATTGGCATTAAACAAATTACGTCAACGAACAACTTTGGAAGTTGATGGTAAATTATTAACCGGCCGCGACATTGCTATTGCCATTATGTTGGGCGCAGAAGAATTTAGTTTTGCAACCTTAACAATGGTCTCAATCGGCTGTGTCATGATGCGAAAGTGTAATTTAAATACATGTCCAGTTGGGATCACCACTCAGAACCCCGAACTCCGGAAACTATATTCCGGTCGTCCTGAACACGTTATTAATATGATGCACTTCTTGGCTGAAGATTTACGGGAACAAATGGCTGCCTTGGGCTATCGAACAGTTGACCAAATGGTTGGGCACGGTGAACACCTAAAGCCGCGTTACGTGCCATCAGGCAAGTCCAAAACTTTAAATTACGACCGAATGCTAAACAAGACGATCACGATTGATCGTAAGAAGGAAAATCCATTCAAGCCGAAGTATGACTGGCCGGACTTGGATCGTTTCGCAGAAACCAGTTTGAAGAATCAGAATTCAACCACTATCAATCTACCAATCAATAACGTTGACCGGGCGGTTGGCACGCGACTCGGTGGTTGGATTGGGGCCCATTTTGGTAACTATGGTTTGAAACCGGGCCAACTACGGTTTAATTACCACGGAACCGCCGGTCAAAGTTTCGGTGCCTTTATCACTCAGGGACTTGAAATCAAACTGGTTGGTGAAGCCAATGATTACGTTGGTAAAGGCTTATCCGGCGGCCGTTTGATCGTTGCTGCCCCTCACCAAGCCAAAAAACTTTACACTCACTCACCAATTGTCGGCAACGTTGCCTGCTTTGGTGCAACCGGCGGTGAGGCCTACTTCAATGGTCGTGCCGGTGAACGCTTCTGTGTCCGAAACTCCGGTGCCAATGTTGTTGTAGAAGGTGTTGGTAATAACGGCTGTGAGTACATGACCGGTGGCGTAGCCGTCATTCTTGGACGGACAGGCCGAAACTTTGCGGCCGGCATGTCCGGTGGTGTCGCTTACGTTTATGATTGGACGCACAGCTTTGAAAAGAACTGCAATCGGGACTTGGTTGACCTCTACCATCTGGATGAAGCCGGTGATGACAGCATTCTTCAAGAACTCCTAAAGAAACACGTTCAATACACCGATTCGGAAACCGCTCGAAAGATTCTTGATAACTGGGAAGTTGAAAAGCACACCTTTGTCAAGGTTTACCCTCGTGATTATCACAAGATGCGCAAGCTGATTCGTGAATACACGAAACCGGGAATTTCAGAAGAAAAAGTGATTGAAAAAGCCTTTTATACGGCTACGAGTCAAGATTAGGAGGAATTCAAAATGGCAGATCCAAGAGGATTTTTAAAATATCCCAGAATAGATAATCCCATGCGCCCAATCATGCAGCGTGTTAAAGACTTTAACGCAATGGAACTTGACTTAAGTGACGCAGATCGTCGAGAACAGGCTGCCCGTTGTATGAATTGTGGGATTCCATTTTGTCACCATGGCGTTTTCTTTGGTGGCGGCCGGGCGGTCAGCGGTTGCCCAAACGATAATCTCATTCCCGAATGGAATGACCTTGTTTATCGTGATCAGGACCGGCGGGCATTTGAACGGCTAAGCCGGACAAATATGCTGCCGGATATGACTGGGCGGGTTTGTCCTGCACCCTGCGAGGTTTCCTGTGTACAGGCATTAAACGGACCGGGAATTACAATTCGAAATAATGAGAAATTCATTATTGAACAAGCTTTTAAAAATGGCTGGGTTGTTGATTCCGGTAAACCACTTCGTCGGACCGGCAAAAAGATTGCCGTTATTGGTAGTGGTCCCGCCGGCATCTCAGCTGCATGGCGCCTAAATCAGTTGGGGCATTCTGTGACACTGTTTGAACGTGACGACCGTTTTGGCGGATTTCTGATGTATGGTATTCCAAACATGAAATTACCAAAGGAAGTCGTTCAGCGCCGAATCAATGCCTTATCTCAAGTCGGCATTGATCTGGTTCCCAATACGGAAGTCGGCAAAGACATTTCGGCGGAAGAACTCAAAAAAGAATTTGATCGGGTTGTAATTTGTACCGGTGCCCGACAAGCACGTGACCTGAATGTTAAAGGGCGGGATCTTTCCGGTATTTATCAGGCAGCTGACTTTCTAAAAATTGCCACTAAAGAAGTCCTGAAAGATGGCACTAAAGCCAATAATCGCCTAAAGGGAAAGCATGTCTTAATCCTTGGCGGTGGTGATACGGGTAATGATTGTATTGGAACGGCAATTCGTCAAGGATGCGCCGGCATTACGCAGTTGGAAATTACGCCTGCCCTTCCTAAAGAACGAACGTCAAAAAATCAATGGCCCGAATGGCCGATGGTTTTAAAGACCGGTTATGGTCAAAAAGAAGCCAAGGCACTCTTTGGCAACGTTACGGAATATTCAGCAACAGCAACTGCTTTCTTTGGTGAAAATGGCCAAGTTAAAGAAGCAGAAATCAGTCAGGTAGATCATTTTAAGCCGATTGCCGGTACCGAAAAGCGAATCAAAGCCGATGTTGTTGTGTTGGCAATGGGCTTTACCGGTGCAGAACAGTGGCTGTTTGACCAATTTGGCATTACTAAGAAAAATGACAATTACACCACAAATGACAATCAAATTTACGTTGCCGGTGATTGTCGC
Organism: Lentilactobacillus hilgardii DSM 20176 = ATCC 8290; assembly: GCF_000159315.1. Classification (GTDB taxonomy): domain Bacteria; phylum Bacillota; class Bacilli; order Lactobacillales; family Lactobacillaceae; genus Lentilactobacillus; species Lentilactobacillus hilgardii. The sequence goes on along the minus strand of NZ_GG669992.1, from coordinate 698,354 downwards.
CGCGGTCCAAGTCTCGTTATTTGGGGCATTCATGAAGGCCGTTTATGTGCGGAAAAAATCGATGCGTCATTGCAAACCTTAGCAAGCGCAAAACTATAGCACAAAAAAATAAGGTCTACATTTCTCAACTGGATTGGAAATATAGACCTTATTTTTATTTGCCGGCACTTTTTTCAATTAGATCATCAGCCTAATGTGTACCGCAATTTCTTGATTTGTACCATGTTTCAGCTGCTGCATGCCAATCGCCCGTTCGTTCAATAATCTTTCGGTACTTTTTCGGCATTTGTCCATAGCCGATTTTTAAAAGCGGATTGACGTACTGCTCAACAAAGTTCCCGGTCTTTTTAGAGCCCTTATCTTCTCGATACACCATCAACGAATCCAGTAAATGAGGTAATGTTTCAATTTTGGCATCATCCACCTGATAAAAGTGCAATCTGCCCTTTACGGGAAATGGTTTGACTAAGTTCTCGACACTTACATGCCACGAATAGCCGCCATGACTTTTATTACCAGATACCGCATCAATCTTAATAATTGCCAATGCATATCCATTTGGCAATCCCAAGCCAAAATCGGTTACCGATGGTGTCGCTGTACTAACAAGAAGAAAGGTTGAGACTTTTCCTGGAAGCCAGGTTCGATATTCAATTGTTTTATCGCCCATTATGATTTCCCAAGCATAAGGTTCCCTTATGGATAAAGCTTTCAAGCACGTCCCTTCCCTTCAGATTAACGATATTTTTTCAATTCAATTGGTGGTTCTGTCGCAATTGCGTCTACAAAGTCCCGATCATGATCAATCAACAGCATGGTTGGCTTAACCTTTAAAATCAATTTTTGTATCTGACGCCTGGTGATGACATCCAAATAATTCAAAGGCTCATCCCAAATATAAAAATTAGCAGGTTCACACAATGATCTGGCTAATGAGACCTTTCGTTTTTGTCCCATGCTGAGTTCTGACAAATCTTCGGTGAATGCCGATCGCTCAAATCCCAGCTTTTTCAACATATTCAGCGATACCGGCAACTCGACGTCATGGTGCTTTGCATATGCTTCAATTGATCCTGAAAGGGTTTCAAATTCCTGTGTCAAATATGATACCTTGACCGTCTTACTAAATGATGAGCTGCCACGTGCAATTAACCGTTTTTCACCAAGAATCGCTTTGATCATTGTGGTCTTTCCAAATCCGTTTGGCCCTTCAAAAACCAATCGTTGGTCCTTTGTTAGATCGAACGTAATCGGTTCATTCAGAATGTTATGATTACGCTGAACCTGAAAATCGTTCAATAGCAAAATATGATCCTGATGGGGCTGCTTGTAATTCAATGTTAAAGGCACCACATCATCAATGTTCCTTAACAACGACTTCTTTTCATCAATCGCTGATTCCGTTCGTTTAAGGGTTGATTTGGATCTTTTCATCACTTTTGCTGCTTTATGACCCAAGAAGCCTTTATCAAGGTTGACATTGGATTGCCCGCCATAAGCTTTTTTGGACTTCTTATTCTCGGCATTTCCTGCCCACTGTTTTACCTGACTGGCAGTCGCACTCAAGCGTTTAATTTCGGTTTGAAGATGTGCCTTCTCATTTTTCTCACTCAGATTCTCACGATCAAATTCGCGTTGCCACGTATCATAATTACCGTCAAATAATTGAATCTTTGCCCGGTCAATAGATAGCACATGATCGATGACCTGATCAATAAAATAACGATCATGGCTGACAACAATAAAACCCCGTTTTGACTTTAAATAGCTCGCAACAACTTGGCGACCGGCAATATCCAAATGATTGGTTGGCTCATCAATGAGTTGAAAAGTCTCTTTATCGGTAAACATGGCGGCCAATAATGCCTTGGTCTGTTCACCCGGGCTTAAAGTTGAAAACGGCCGGCTTAGTAAATCGTCAGTCAACCCCAATTGATCCATTTCCAGTTGAATTTTCCAAACCTCCGATTCGTTTAACCCCGAAACATCCATTAGGACATCCACAACGTTTTTCGTGAAATCGGTAATCGGTTGCGGAAAATAATTAAAACGCAGATTAGATTGGATTTCTCCATGATAGGGATATTTTCCCAACAATAAGTTTAAAAAGGTCGTTTTGCCGCGGCCGTTTCGACCAATCAATCCCAGTTTCCAACTTTCATCAATACTGAGACTGAATTGGTCAAAAATATGGTTGACCATCCCATCATATCGAAACGATAAATTCTTAATTTGAATAGTTCCCATAACTCACACGCTCCCTAAATGTAATGGCGTATGTCTGTTTAATTTTAAAAATAAAACCCGCTACAATAATCTGCAGACGGGTTTTGTCGTACTTATTCAAGTCGTGGATGCAAAAATTCAGATTTAATGATCCAAATGATCCAGACATTGACAGTCATTACAAATCGCACAGACTTACCCCCTGTATAAAAACAGTCGGCTTTAATTCTGATTAACGATTTGCAAATTTCAATGTCCTGCCACATCCCTTTTTAGTATGTATTTATCATAGCGTACACAGACTTATTTTTCAAGGCAGCACGTTTAGAAAGCCTTTTCAATGAAATCAACAATTGTTCACAAATTGTGAACATAATTAAAAATTTGTTCATTTTTTATTATAAATACTGGTGACATTCCCATGTAACATCGGTATAATGAGGTTGTAGAGAAACGCAGGTAGTTTGTTGCTACGCTTCAACAATATTCCTTGATCCAACACGTTTGGAAGCAGTTTTAGTCTGCTTCTTATCCGTCTCCAAATTGCTTGCAGTTTTTCATTAAATGTAGGGGGAGCGATCTTATGGATGAAAACTTAAAAATCACGTTAATTGGTTTGTTAACTTTGATAATCGGCACGATCTTTGCTTCGATTGTTGCCAGTTTCGGTGTAACAACTGTGTTACCTGGTTTGCTATCATTCTTAATCGCAGCGGCATTGGTATTTCTCGGATTTCGATTTACCGATCATCATCACCTTGCTTCAAGACACTAAGTAAGTGTGCAAGCTAATCAAAAGAGGTACAATTCCGGGTGGGATTGTACCTCTTTTGATTTTTATCCCCACCGGTTTATCTATTGAACAGCACCATCTGGTTGCACCCACTCAATGCAAACCAGAAAAAACGGTTTGCGGTTCCTTTTAAGCTTAGTACTGGCAGGCCTTAAAGATACCTGCCGCCCTCTTTAACCGCCAATCTTGACAACTTATGAGCAGCAATAAAAGTCTTGACCCATTCCGGATTATATTTACTATAATTTCTCAACGACCATCCAATTGCCTTTTGGATAAAAAATTCTTCAGTATTAATATCGTATTCAATTGCTTTAGTCAGTAGTTCTTTATCAAGTGTTTCCTTCTCGAGCAATTGAAGCGTAATTGCAATCCGCCTCATCCAAAAATTTTCATGTTGGTAAAAAAGGTTAAATACCCGCCCTTTTTCTTCCGGGTGCAATCGAACAAATTGACCGAATGTCTTTCGCCATGAATCCACGGTATCCCACCACGACTTTATTTGAATATAGGCTGTTAATCTGTCAATATCAGAAAATGTCAGCCGTTTCACGTTAACATGTGCAATATCAATTGCTACGTATTGATACTCCCGTTCGTCCCGTTGATAAAGCGCCGTGATCGTTGAAAACACTCGCGCTATCGACCATTTTTTTGAGGCAGTCACAATTTCTTTTGACTGGGCTTTTCTATCCGGTGTTTTTAATCCTAAGAACCGATATTGATTGCGCATATACTTTTCCATATAAGGTTGATTTTGAAGGTTACCAATCATTTGAAACATTCCGTGTCCTCCGCGTTTCTAGATGTATAAGTATAGTATACTTGTTTTGTAGGTATCATAAGGGGGAATGACAAATGTTCATACATAAAGTAAATGAAACGATTGCTTTGAAACTGCCCGAAAAGCGGGACGCCAACAGCCTGCTTGAAATTGTCAATACCAACCGAGCTGAATTTGGCCGCTGGTTGCCTTGGGCAAAGGAAATATTTTCAATTAATGATGAAAGAGCCTTTATTAAGAATGGTCTTCAAAGAATGGCCGCCGGCACATTTTGGTTTGCTATTATTTTATATCAGGATGAAATTGCCGGCGTTCTTGATCTCCATCAAATCAATCATGAAAATCGTCGTTGCCAAATTGGCTACTGGTTGGCGGGACGTTTTCAAGGAAGGGGTATTATGACCGCTTCCGTTCGAGAAGTCGAAGCAATTGCTTTTCACGATTTGAATATGAATCGCATTGAAATTATGGCTGATGAACATAATCAAAAAAGCCGCAACGTTGCAGAACGTCGAGACTTTCATTTAGATGGCATTTTAAAACAATACGCTTTTTATAACGACCAATTCAGAGATATGGCCTTATACTCGAAACTCAGGCAATAAATTGCCGGCCTTATTCCTTACTCAGGACATTACTCCAAGCCCGGGTGAGGATTTTTTTATCTACAAAATCTGTGTTGGGAATCTTAAAGGCATTAATCGTTTTAGTTCCTAAATAAAGCAGCCGCTGTTCGACACCTATGTCATCACCATCAACCGTAATGACATTATAAGCGGTCCCATCGGTCACAAAATGTTCATGTGGATTGGCACAATTGATATGGTAAGCCGTCGAATCAGCAACCACATTCAAAATGCCGTCTACCACATAGCTGTTAGCAAAATGAACATGACCGGAAAAGATCGCTTTAACATGAGTATGGTCGATAACGTTCAACAGATCATCCCCATTTTGTAAGATGCTGTAGCGCATTTGCTGCAATGGCGGGCCATATAGCGGATGGTGCATGAAAATGATTCCCGGTCTTTGATATTCCTGTAACTGGTTTTTCAACCAATGTAATTGGGTCTGATCCAAATACCCCTGCTCAATATCACCGCATTTGGTATCCAGAAAATAACACTCCAGCCCCTCTAACGATTCATGATAGTAATAACGAGTAGCTACCCGTTTCTTACCTAAAAAGCCTTTATAAAATTGATCGGTTCGATCATGATTACCCAAAATAACTTTGATCGGTGCCATCAAGCGTTCCTGCTCCTGATCCAGCATGTGATGAAAATCTGCATAAGCCTCGGCATCTCCCTCATGGATCAGGTCGCCACTGATCACAATCAGGTCGGGATCAACGTTGGTATTGTAAATATCATCAAAAACGGTGCGCAATTTTTCTTCAGGATCAAGGTGTTGATGATTGGCAGGTTTTGCGCCCGCCGGTGTTAAATGAGTATCAGAAATCTGAACAATTTTACACTGAACCATTATCATCACTCCAATACATAGTTTGATTGAGCATCCAACACATTCTGATTGGTATTTGGGTCGAACAACAGCATTGCCGATTCATCAAGTGTTGCACAAGCAGTTCCAGTCGCATTCTTAGGCCATTGGTTGACCACTGCTTTAATAAACTTTTCGCCAAATGCTTTACAGGTTAACTGCTTGTACCTACCATAATCCACGATTGTTTGAACTTCAACCGGAAAACTGCCAGACACCTGCTCATCATGTAGATGAACATTTTCAGGTCGAATCCCTAATAAATACGATTGATCCTCATCCAAATTTGCCTGAATGTTTTTCCCAGGTTTCGAAATGACCGTGCCATCCACGCCGGTTAGTTGATGATTCGAAAAGTTCACGGGAAGAATATTGATTTGTGGCGTCCCGACAAATTGTGCAACAAACAGGTTTGTTGGATGTCGATATAGATTATCCGGGGTGTCAATCATCTGAATCTTTCCATCATTAATAACCGCAATCCGATCTCCCAACGCCATGGCTTCTTGCTGATCATGTGTGACGTAAATGATTGTTTGCCCATTTTCTGCGTGTAACTGTAGTAATTGATCCCGTGCCTTCTCTCTTAATTGAACATCAATATTCGAGAGCGGTTCATCCAGTAAAAAGATGTTGCTCTTCTTGGCCATTCCCCTTCCCAGTGCCACCCGTTGCTTTTGACCGCCGGATAGTTGAGCCGGATAACGATCTTTATAGTCGCTTAAATTCGCTGGAGCAGTCCTAGTGTGCGGAATCACCCCCATAACAACCCAAAACCACTCCAAAGGAAAAAGTACAAAGACATCAAAATTCTGTCCTCACACTTTTAGGTGATATTCAATTAAAGATGTTTAAAAATTTGATTAACCACTCTCGCTAGACCACTGATAAGATTCCCCAGGAAGTCACCGATTTTCGAAAAAAACGATCGACGTTTAACCGTTTCTTTGACGATAGTTTTAGGTGCCCGAACACTTTGTGTTGCCAGCATCGGGACTGTCGCAGTACTGTTCCCGACTTTTACAAGAACGTTGCCAACGGTTGAGCCCTTTTTAACCGGCAATTTTTGAGTCGTTGGTTCATATGAATCGCTAATAGACGGTTTGGATGATTCAGTCTTCCATATGGTCGCCCTTGAATCCTGAGGTGACGCGGAAACTTTTCTATTTCCAATCGTAAAAATATTCTGATGAATCAAATACGTTTCTGTTGTATAGTTCTTTTCAATTGCTCTCACCAATTTTTCCATCGATGAAAAAATGGTGTTGCTGTCAATGATCGTTGCAATCAAATGACGTCCTTTATGCCAAAAAGACACGTTCAGGCATAAACCGGCAGTATCTGTGAAGCCGGTCTTTAAACCATCAACATGCTCGCTCTTCTTATAGAAAGCGTCCCCCTTCAACAGTCTGTTGCTGTTCACCAGGACCTGATTGCCTACCTTCATCGAGGGCTTCCTACTCCACTTGGTAATTGAAGGAAACTCGCCCAAAACTTTTGCGGCAACGGTTGAAATAGCTTTGGCACTCACCATATTCTGAGCTTTCTTGCCGGTTCCCGGAACTTGAAGTTTGTAGGTTGTTAAATCGGTGTTATCAAGACCGGAACTGCTGACAAAATGAGCATTAATCCCCCATTTTTGAGCCTGCCGATTCATCAGGTTAATAAACTTGGTATTACTGCCGCCAGCCACCAACTCTCCAAGAGCAATCGCCGATGAATTGGAAGATGCAATTAAAGCTGCCTGATAAAGTTGTTTAACCGTATATTGCTTCGATTTTTTTATTTTAAAAGTACCCAGTTCATAACTTTTGCTCATCTTGATAAGCGGTTTGCTGACTGGGACTTTTTGATTCCAAGACAATTGATGCTGATCAATTGCCTTTTTGGTTAGGTACAGTGTCATTAATTTGGATAAACTGGCAATCGGCCGTTTTTGATGACTGTTTTTTTGATACAACATCTGACCGGATTTTGCGTCCATCACATAAATTTCTTTAGCTTCGAATTTATACTTTGGTTTCTTACTTTTTGCTTGAGCTGTTGCTGATGGTACTAATGCTGCAATAACACAGGCCAATACCAAAATAACAGCCATCAATTTAGTTAATCGGGAAGTGCCTCGCATGATAAAAGTTACCTCCATTAATTTCTTAATCTGAATTATCATACCGCTTTATGTGAAAAATAAAAGTCCTTCCTATTGATTCTTTACCTAAAATTTACCCAGAGTTCACACTCTCTTCACAAATTAACATGTACGCAAAAGAAGTCATATTTTTGATAACAAAACTCAGAAATGTGACTTCTTACCTATAAATTTTTGGAGGCGATTTTAACTAATTTTGTTTTTAAACACTACGGCATTAACTTCATACCCATTTCGTCAATATGACGACGAACAACCTGCTCTTTTGCCCGCATCTGATAAGTGGCACTATGAATAATGCTGTTGCCACGATTTACCTTGTTATAAAGCGGCACATCGTAGAATAGAAATTTATGGGAAGCCATCATATAGTCGGCGGTAAACAATAAATCCTCTGCCAAATCCAAAGATTCATCAAAGCGAATATGATTATCGCGAATAATTGACATCTTGAACCCTTTATTCCAGGTATAGCCACCAATGCCATCGCCACGATAATTAATTGAATCATAGGCTCTTCGTTTGGTAACCTCTTCAAACCCGGGCTGATGATCGTGACCGCCTCCACGCCAACCCCAATTAAATCCAACAATCACTAAATCTGCTTTGGGATCTGAAAAGCCCGACACAATAACTTCCAAATAAGTGGGATCCAGCAAGTCATCGCCATCCACAAAAACGATCATATCCCCCCCCTTGCATTGTCAATCGCATAATTACGGGCCTTAGAGACCCCCTCATGTTCTTTAAAGAAATGGGGTTTGATACGATCGTCCTGTTCTGCAAATTTTGCGATGACTTCGGCCGTATGATCGGTTGAGGCATCGTCAACCAGTAGGATTTCAAAGTTTTGATAGGTTTGTTTAAAGACACTGTTCAACGTTTTTTCAAGGTATGAGCCTAAATTATATGCAGGGATTGAAATTGTTACTAACGGTGCATGAGTTGCCATGATAAAGTCCCTCCGTTCGCTAATCCGCTTACTTTTGAGGTCAGTTTATCCTCGAATTAGGGCTTGGTCAAACAAATCGACTCCAATTAATTTGTTGGTTATCGTCTTTGATTATGATGATCGTGCTGGTTATTTTGATGATCCCATTTCATGGCATCTCCGGCAGACATATTAAGTTTCTCCTGAATTTGACTCGAGAAATCCTGCCAAGCCTGCTTTTGGGCATCTGGCTGATTTCCGATTGACCTGGTCTTTCGCCGATAGTCGTGGGCTAACCGACGAAAGGTTCGCTGCTGACTTGGTGTTAGTTCAATAAAAGCTTTACGCTCTTGAGTTCCCAAATCTCCAACATCACTAAACTCTTCGTTATCCAAGGCATGCCGAATAAACGAGCGAACGGGAATAATGATGAATAAGATCAGAGAAAACTTCGGAAAAAAGTAGCCAATAACGATTAAAATCAAATATGATATCCAGGATTCGAGAAAGGCGGTGCCATAAATAACATTGTATAACTTCCGCATATCATCTTTATCAGTGTACTTATCATGGATAATTGTCTTTACAATTCGCCGAAACAAGACCGAAATGACAAGGTCCAATACCCCGTACATGACCACCGTCATTGAATTGGTATCAATGGCCATTAACCGGGTAAACGTTGGAATAAGCGACACAAAGAACATCAGCGCCAAGTCACCAACCACAACACCATTTGAAATCTTTTCGACTTCATTAAAAATCACTGCGTGCTGATACCACAAATTGGCAATAAAGCAAAAACTAACCGCGTAAATACCAATTGCCGTAAATAAACTCCGGTAGTCCAAAACACCATTATTAATTTGAATGGGCAACTCCAGGACCATCACCGTAATCAAAATAGCAATGATTGCATCGACAAAAACGTCAAGTCGCCCCTTTAATTTTTCTTTCATAAACGTCAACTACTTCTCCATTTTCAAAATATAAACCAGTATAGTCCAAATCAACCGGTATTGCTAGAGAGTCAATGACGTGTTATCAACACGTCAAAAAAGCCAGACAAAAATTCACTTTTTGTCCAGCTTCTTAATTTAACTTATTGTATCGACTACAAAGTGGGCTCCCGACCGTCAAAATGACAACACTTTGTAGACATTCTAATCAACTTAATTTATTCGTGTTCTGCGTGATCCTTTGACTTGGCACTGTTTTGACCATAGTAAGCGTTGGCACCGTGCTTACGATAATAATGCTTGTCCAAAAGATATTGTGGTACGTGGATTTCGTCACGATTCAATTGCAAAGCATGGTATCTGATTTCAGCTGAAACTTCCAATACTTTGGCATTGTATACTGACTTATCCGGTGTTAGTCCCCATGAAAAGGGTCCGTGTTGACTAACTAACACGGCTGGTACAGCATCCGGGTCAATCCCGCGTTTTTCAATTCGTCAACGATGACTTTACCAGTATTTAATTCGTAAGCATCCTTGATTTGTTCCTCATTCAAAGCCGGTGCACATGGAATATCACCATAGAAAGTATCGGCATGTGTCGTACTGACAGCTGGAATATCCATTTTAGCTGCGGCAAAGGAAACACCCCAAGGTGAATGCGTGTGGGTAATTCCACCGATATTAGGAAAATGATTGTACAAATAAGTGTGGGGTGGTGTATCACTTGATGGATTCATGTCGCCTTCAACGACTTTACCGTCCAAGTCAACCACTACCATATCGGATGGCTTCATCTTATCGTATTCAACTCCGGATGGTTGGTAACGAATAAACCCTTGTCCCGATCAATTCCGGAAACGTTTCCCCAGGTAAAGGTCACAAGGCCCAACTTGGGAAGCTGCATATTTGCTTCATAAACTTCTTGTTTAAGATCTTCTAGCATTGTCTGATTTCACCTTTCAATTACTTCATTTTCATTGACTTAACTGCTTCACTTTCAACAGGTAAATCAGCTTTGTAATTATCGATAAATTTGTCTTATCCTTGAACACTTGCTGGTTCCGGATAAAGAGTGGCTTTGGTTGAATCCTTGAATACCCGGTTAGCCAGGTAGTCTTCCAAAGATTCGCCATTCTTTCGGTTGATGCAGAAGAGTGCTAATACTGCCATTCCCCATGGGCCACCTTCACCGGCATTTTCCATAACAGATATCGGTGTGTTTAATGCATCAGCCAAGACTTGTTGTGCAACAACCGGTGTCTTGAAAATACCACCTTGGGCAACCAAAACATTTGTCTTAATGTGCTCTTCACGCAATAAGATATCCATCCCAATCTCTAATGGCGCAAAAGCTGAATAGATTTGGGTTTTAATGAAGTTAGCCAGGTTTAATTTAGCATCCGGTTTACGAACAAATAATGGTCGTCCTTCGGGCATCTTAGTAATGTTTTCACCTGAAAGATAAGCAAAGTTAACCAGACCACCGGCATCCTGATCACCTTTAACAGATTCTGCAAACAATGTTCCGTAAAGATCATCGGGTTTAAGCTGAAGCCCAAGTGCCTTGGCAAATTCACCAAACAAACCGACCCAAGCATTGATATCTGATGAGCTGTTGTTGGTATGAACCATGGCAACTGGTGCACCTCAGGCGTTGTCACCATATCGATATCACGGTGAACGGCTTTCATTGGTCGATCAAGTACAACCATTGAGAATGCTGAAGTTCCGGCAGAAATGTTACCAGTTTGTTTCTTAACACTGTTGGTTGAAACCATACCAGTACCGGCATCCCCTTCTGGAGGTGCAATCAATGAACCGGCTTCAAGTTGACCGCTTTGATCCAATAATTTGGCACCTTCAGCGTTCAATTCACCGGCTTTTTTGCCAGCTGGTAAAACCTGTGGCAAAATGTCAGTCAAGTTCCATGGGTATTGTTGAACTTCCGGTAGACTGTTAAACTTATCAATCATACCCTTTTCATAATAGGTCGTCTGTTCGTCAATTGGAAAGACACCCGAAGCATCACCAACGCCAAGAACACGTTCGCCTGAAAGTTTCCATGTCACATAACCGGCAAGCGTTGTCAGGAAATCAATGTTTTTAACATGGTCTTCCTTGTTGAGAATTGCCTGATATAAATGTGCAATACTTCAGCGTTCTGGAATGTTAAAGTTAAATAGCTTGGTTAAAGATTCAGCAGCTTGGCCGGTAATATTATTTCGCCAAGTTCTGAATGGTACCAACAGTTCGCCATTCTTATCAAAGGCCATGTAACCGTGCATCATGGCACTCGCCGATTGACCCGATTTTCTTAAGGTCAACGCCATACTTATCATGAACTTCTAAGGCTAATGTTGCGTAGCTGGTTTGAATCCCATCCCAAATCTTTTCGATCGGGTAAGTCCAAATGCCATTGTCCAGTTCGTTTTCCCAAAGATAATCGCCTGAAGCAATTGTTTGGAAATCGCTCGTTACCAGGACTTCCTTAATTTGGGTTGATCCTAGTTCGATACCCAACGAGATGTTTCCGCTTACAATTTCGTCTCGTACTCGACTTTCGTCCATTGTTTTATCCTCCAGAGTTGCTCGTTATTAAATTACATTTACTGCTTAATTGTAGAATATTCGTACGGATAAATCGATGGTATTTGTTACTTGTAGAATAAATTGGCACTGAATTCTCAGAATAACAGATGGATAACTCATTTATGTGCTTTATTAAAAGATAGTTAACTCCCTCGAATACGGGGAATAGTGCTGTTATCCAATCACAAAACGGTTAAACAATCTTTTTTGTTTTGATGTTATCTTTCTCTTGGTATATAGTTAAATTGCGGAACAAAAGCAATGATATCATTGATCATTATCTTTGTTGGTCTTTAAAAGACACCGCTTAAAAATCAAATAACCTTGTGGTCTGGGGTGCTTTAATCGGCTGAGAGATACCCATGGAACCTGATGCAGTTAATACTGTCGAAGGAAGACCGTTTTAGTCAAACCATCATCTGTTAATATCTGACTAAAAGTCCACTTTAAACTGAAGTGGGCTTTTTTATCGTCAAAGCCGATTTTTCTCCTTAGTTTTCAAGGTTAAAAAGAAAGAGGTATTCTATTTTGACAACATTTACAAATCAGATTCACGAACTTGCAAAGCCCCTATGGCTTCGAAGTGCCCATCACCCGTTTATCAAACAATTGACTTCGGGAGATTTACCACTCTCAACGTTTCGTTATTATTTATTGCAGGATCGCTACTATTTAAGTGAATTCGGCAAATTGCACGATAAGATTGCTGATCAACTAACAGACAAAACGGCCATTCAGTTTCTCCGTGATGGTGCCGAGGGATTGAAAAATGGCGAAATTGCGGTTCGAAAGGGATTCTTTACCCAATTAAACATCTCAAAAGAAGAAATCGCTTTAACCCCGATTGCGCCTACTGCTTATAATTACGTTAACCATATGTATGCCGCCCTGTATCAAGGTACCCCTCAACGAGCAATTGCGGCATTACTTCCCTGTTACTGGCTTTACAACGAAATCGGTCAATCATTGATTAGGCAGGGATCACCAGTCGGCCTATATCAGCAATGGATTGAAACCTATGACAGTGATGGTTATACAGACAGTGTTAATAAAATGATTCAGTTGACCAATCGAGCTGCTGAGCAAGTAGATGACGCTGAAAGACAAGAAATGACGACCGCTTTTATTCGAAGCAGTGCATACGAACTGGGTTACTGGGGAATGTCGCTTCGACATGAAAATTGGGATTCACTTTAAAACGGCGTCAGGTAAGAGAGAATTCAAGTTTCAGGTTTTAAATCAACCTTTTCTTATACCGTTTAACAAGAAAATAAGAACATCAAAAGGGGCTGCCGGATCAAAATTATTTTTGATTCGACACCCCCTCTTATATACCGAAACCTATAGTCTCAAACAATGTCTGTCAATCGATCCTGGTCTACTATTTCAACCAGCGAAGCGGTCATTTTGATCACCCCATCAGCAATGAGTTGCTTAAATGTACGGCTGATTGTTTCAGGAGTTGTCCCAATGAAAGTGGCAATATCTTTTTTCTTAAGTGGCAGTTTAAAACTTGATTCGTGCAAAGAAGCGCTGGTTTCCAACAAATATTTGGCAAGCTGACCCGCAACATCGGATGTCGATGAAACCGTCTTTTCTTCTTGAAGGTTATTAATTTGTTGGCTCATCGTCGTTAGTAAATTAACAGCTAACTGCGGACTGCTTTTTAATAAAGATTGAAAGGCACCCTGATCAATTTGGCAAACGTTGGAGTCAACCAAGGCAGTTGCCGTAACATTTCGCTGATCATGACTAAAAAGAGCTGCTTCACCATCAAAATCTCCCGGCTGCATCACCTTCAAAAGTTGTTCTTTTCCACTCTCGGATATCTGGGAAAGTTTGACCTGTCCGTGCTCCAAAATCATAAAATGTCCCACCTGATCACCAGCAAGATAAATAATCGTTCCTTTAGGATATTGATGTTGAACAACCAAGCCGGCTACCGCCTTTTTTTCATCAAGTGGCAATGATTTAAAAATCGGTACCAGGTTAACACAATCCAGTGCATGTTCAGTATGCATTTTTAACCACCTCATTTTTCATTCAAAAGATGTCCCAACCAATTTTTAGTTGGCGTATCCGGTGCTGTACTCATATCAAATGGCATTGGTTTAAAAATACTTTGAACTTTCTGCCAATCAATTCCCTTTTCATTTTCAGTCATTAAATTTTTAGAAAGATCCGCAACCTGCTCAAGATTGATCTGTTGCATCAGTTGAGGATTATTTCCCAAAGTCGATAACAGAATGTTCGCAGCCAGTTGTCTGGCAACAAGTTGTTCAAATTCTTCGGTTGTGAGTGTATCAGTCAACAAAATCCGCTGTTTCAAAGGGACAGCGGGAATTTCCCGCTTTAAAAATCGCTGATACTTTGACCAGTTTCTGACAACCACCCGATAGAACTGGTATGGCACTCGAACGTTGACTTTTTTCAACGTATTAACAGCCAGTGCTTTTATTGACCAATTTTTATCTTTAGGTGCATGATCTACCCATTCGATCAGAAACCGTTGCATGGTTTCCTTATCCGTCCCAATCATTTTGGCTTTCATTGTCAACCCGTAGCGCACAAAAATGAACTTACCAAACTGCTTCTCGGTAATCATTCTATCCGACTTTTCCTGGCGGGCCCTTTTTATTTCTTTTATCTGTCGAAGCTTGCTGGACTTGGCAAATCTACCTTGTTTTACCATCATTATCACCTATACCGCAATCTATTGTTTTGGATAACATTAATTATATTATAATAGGATATAACAGAATAATCACTAATGCCAATTCAGAAAGAAAGATTGCCCTTGGAATCGCAACAACAGCGTGCAACAAAAACTCAAAAATGGCTCATCGGAATTTTGCTGGTCATTCTCCTTGCCTTTGTCGGCAGTTACTTATATTTAAATCATTATTATAGCCGGTCAGCCACAACAAATCGTTTCGTAACCGCCATCGAACAGAATGATTCTAAAACAGTGTCGTCTTTAATCCGTACGGATGATCCGGATTTTAAAGTCACTCTCCATTCGGTTCAGCCTCTAATGGCCTATTATCAAAATCATCCGAATCAGCGGGCCAAACTAAAAAGACGGATGGCGGCAACTGGTGTCGTAAACGGTGTCTTGGACTTTGTGGATACCGGTCATCACTTCTTTATTTTTGAAAAGTACCTACTCGAAGTAAAACCGATTTTCCCAACGATTAATGCCAATCAAGATAACACTCAGGTTAAAATTAATAATCGAATAGTCGCCAAAAGTTTAAACAAAAGCGTGACGCGCACATTCGGGCCTTATATTCCTGGGCGCTACAACATTATCATGACTTCAAATAATCATGGAAAAACGAAAATAGTTAGTCGTACATTTGAGTGGATAGACCCATCACCACAATCATTACACATTCAAGAAAATTTTAAATAATCGACTCATTTCTTACGTAATTTCTCCAATATTTTTTAAGAAAACTTTGTAAAATTTTAGCCTGTTCCCTTGAGGCTATTGGGAAAAGCTAGTATTCTGAATTCACAAGCAAAGGAGGAATTATCAATAATGGGACTACTCGATCACCAATTCTCATATAAAAACGAACCGTCGTTTACAGAAAAAACAAACTCGGAAATTCCCGAATTAAACCACGCAAATGTTAATTTACCTTATCCTGATCTTCAAAAATTACTTAATAAAATATCAATCCTTCAAGGTCGGATTGCTAATTTACAACAGGAAACTCAAACTAATAAAGTCACTTCTCTGAAACAATTAGATTCAACTATTACAATCGATCAACTCTGGGATTATCTACAATCCCATAACGACTTAAAAAAAGACCTTCTAAAAAAAGTTAATGCCGCACAAGCTTTCCCAGTGAGATTACATCTTTCCGGCGCCAACATTGGTACCAAATATGTTAATGAAGAAATTGTTCGTCGCTATGGTCTGTCCGATGGCGATTTAGCCAATGCCAACTTTGAGGATAGTAAAATTACCGTTAACGTCATTAAACATAATGGTCACACTTTAGACGATGCCGGCATCAAATTTTATACTGGGGAAATTGTCGACCGAAACGGTCATTTGGAAGTTGATAATCCAACCGGTGATGGTAATATCAGTGGAACTGCCGCTTTTGAAATGGGAGCTTTACCATATGTGCCGACACACGAAGAAATTGACAAGTATGATCTTAAAGTCGGCCAAATTGTCGATGTTAGCTGGTATACCAGCAACCCCGGTACTATAAAGATTGTCTGGATTCATCCGGAAGAAGCTGCTGACAGCCAAGCTGAATCCAAACCGGAAAAGCCAAAGAAGCCAACCGGTAATACGCCCAAGCCATGGACACCCAACTATGCCGAAATAAAACCAATTGTTTCCGGAAAAAATGTGCTGTTGGTCGGTGACAGTGTTTATACAGAAAATCTCCGAAGAGTAACGGATGCTTATGATGCCACCCTAACGGAAGTCGATTCAATTGATCGGGAACGTTTTGAAGCAATGGTTGAAGATGCGGATATGCTGATTATTGCACTACATTATGTCAGCCATCGCGATTCGAATCTCGCAGTCGACCTTGCTAAGGCACACGGACTAACCTACGCTACTTTTAATCAACACGCAAAGATCCCTTTCGAAATCGCACTTAGAACTGCGGCACAACGATATGAAGCAGCTCAAGTTAATGCAGAGGAATAATTTTAATGCCTCATTAATTGTCGGTTACGAAAAGATAATCAGTTACCATGCCCTAAAATCAACTTTAAAGTAGTTGAACCATTGACCATATATCTGCCACTAACCCAACTACAAAGAAAGGGTGGGTCACTTAGATAATTAAAACTTAACTATCCAAGTGACCCACTCTTTCTTTCAAATCGAGTTACTCTTTTCACTACATTACCGCTTCACTATACCATATTGAACCATATCCATATAACTTTTGACCTCATCAATTATTTCTGTCATATCCTCTATTCGGTTTAACCCCGGATGCTTTTCAAAATAATCCTGAATGCGTTTTGAAATTTCTTGAATCGTAATAGATAAATAATGCTTTACCGTTGCTTCATCAAGTTCGGGTCGTAAAGTCATTTTATCAACGATTGCGTCTACAATGATATTTTGCGTCTGCTCTGCCCACTTATTAAATGTCGAAAACACTTCATTTCTGAGCTTTTCAGGAACATTAACATCATGTGTATACACCCTTGTTAACAGAGCAAATTCATTTGGATACCGATGTGATAACTCGGTTTTATATTTAGTCGCTCGAATAATCATACTGACTAAATCATCGGAATCAGTCCAAACATTAAAATCCACAACCGAGATCAGCGTGTCCATCGCCTGGTGGACCGCTGCTACATATAGCCTCTTTTTGTTATCAAAATATCTAAAAACAGATCCTTTTGACACACCTGCTGATTCAGCTATTTTATCAGTACTTGCCCGGAAGCTGTCAGTTCCAAAAGCCTTAACAGCTGCTGCAAGAATGGCCTTTTCCTTTTGCAGATCTCTTGGTAGTCTCTTTCCCATTATTAACCTCCCTTGAAATCAGCCTACTGTTACGTCATTTGACGATGTTAACTCTCAATGTCCCTATGATTGTACCCAATGAAACCAATCACAATCATCACAAATGCAATACCGAGCATCCACGTTACCGGTGCGACATTAATGTGTGCCAACGGTACTTTTCTGAACCAGTAAAATGGCGATAGTTTCATTGCCCATGCTGGTAAATCAATCAGTCTGCCAAAGTAGGAAATCACAAACGACCCACCAAGTGCAATCCAAACAACAGCCCGCCATTTTGGCTTAATACCGATCAACGCAACCAGAATTCCGGTAAAGAGCGCCAACGTTGGCAGCATTGCTATGAATAGTCGCCAGAAATATTTAAATGCTAATGGATGCTTTAGGACTGAGTTTCCGGCTCCCATTGTTGCCATCAAAGCTACAAATAAAATAATAACAGACAGAACAAATCCGTAAATCATGTAGGTTGCTAATAATTTAGATCGACTTTCAGGCTTTGTATTAATCATCTGTAAATATCCCCGACGTTCTTCCGTGTAGAGATGATTAATGACCATTGCACCGCCCACAACTGCCAGGACGCTAAAGATCACGCCTAGGATACCAACAAACGAAAGGAGTTGGTTCTGTTCGAGATGCTGAACACCGCTTTGACCAAGAACTTGGCGAACAACCGGCGAATCATTTACAATTTTACTAATACTATTAAAGACTGATCCATAACTGGCGCCTAAGACTGCCATACCGACAATCCAGAAAAGGCTAATTGCTTTTTGATTCCAAAACAATAATGTTCCGGAGCCACGAAGAAATCGACTCGTACGTTTACCACCACGGACTTGAATAATTCCGGTATCAATGTCTCGATTGCCATTCAAGATGACGGCAACGGCAAAACCGACGACTCCCAACATCAGTAGTAACCCCGCCGGCAGCCAATTATTTTTCGTGTAAATATCGGTTTTCTCAATCCATCCAAACGGTGAGAACCAAGTATAGTCTGAATTTGAAACATCAGTCATCATTCGTACCAAATACGTTATCCCAAAGAACGCATAATTATAAATGGCAACATTATGACTATCGGCAACCAATTGTGCAAAAATAAGTGAGATCAGTCCAAAACTTAGTCCAACCGCACCTAATGTTACTGCAAATAACCAATTGCCGTTTCCATCACTTCCGGGCATGTTTGCCACCATCATTCCGGCCCCCGTGACAATCACAAATGCACAGTTGGCAATCACTAATTCCAAACCGGCTGCAGCAAGGGGCGCCAGTCGTCCAACAGGATGACCGCCCAAAACCATTTCAGTAAGACCAGATTCTTCTTGACCACGCGTCGCACCAACTGACAGTGAAAAATTGAAGATCACCATAAAGATGCCCCAAAAGACCATCATTTCAGATGCAAAAATAATGGCAGTATTTAAATGAGCCGTCGTCATTGGGCCAAATAATGACACCATTGCTTGAGATTTCAACGTCTCTGCAATAGTTGAAATCTGCTTGGGTGTACCATAAATCCCCTCGAACTTTGCAGCTACAGCGACAAACATTCCTGCCAAAACAACCAGCCATATCGTCATTTTTAGCCAATCGCGTTTTATATTAGCTTTTAGCAAAGCTATTGTTTGAGCATATTGTGTCATATTAATCGCCACCTTTTTGATCGTCGGCAGACTGATAGTAACGCAGGAAAAGGTCTTCCAGCGTTGGCGGTGTTGTTTTTAGCTGTACAATTGTTTTTGCTGAAAGCAGGTCCATAACATTTCCAATCTGATCCGAATCAACACTGAATTCAGCAGTTGTTTTGGATGAATCATTGAATTTTAATTGATAGACACCTTCAGCTTTCTGTAACTCATCAAGTGGCTTCTTCGTTCGAACGGCAACTGTATTACGAGTTAGATGTTGCATTGATTCCAACGAACCAGCTTCAATCACGTTTCCCTCACGAATAATGGCAATTGTGTCACACATCTTTTCAACTTCTGAAAGAATATGGCTTGAAAGCAAGACACTTTTGCCCGCTTTTTTAAGTTCGGCAACGTGTTGCTGAAAGATCACTTCATTTAACGGGTCCAGTCCCGAAGTTGGTTCGTCAAAAATATATAATGAAACATCGGTTGAGAATGCAGCCACCAGTGCGACCTTTTGCCGATTTCCTTTTGAATAGGTTCGATTCTTCTTACTGGTATCCAATTTAAACTCTTTAATGAGTTGATCTGTTCTAGCTGTATGCTTTTGTCCGGACATATGCAACAATAAGTCAATTGTCTGCCCACCGGTCAAATTAGGCCAAAGGTAAACATCCCCGGGTACATAGGACAGATTCTTATGAATGGCAACCGAGTCTTTCCAAACATCTTTGCCGAAGACAGTTGCTGAGCCACCCGTAGCTTTAATCAGACCCAGAATAACTCGAATCGTTGTAGACTTTCCAGCACCGTTTGGTCCGATAAAACCTAATACTTCGCCCTTATGAAGCTGTAAATTAACGTTCCTTAATGCTTGGAACTTCCCAAAGGATTTCTTTAAATTTTTCGTTTCTAAAACAAGTTCATCATTCATAGCTAACACCTCTCATACTTAAGAACAAGCCCTATTCTTTCTTTCGCCCTTAGTATATATATTAATGACTACCCAGTCAATAACCATGCAGTCATTAATAAAATTAATTTTTTGGTCAGTAAACCAACTTACTGTTAAAGGATTTACAAGCATCATAATCAGACGGGTTATTGAACCAAGTCATGATAATTGTTAATCTATTACTAATGACTAAATAACGACACGAGGTGATCCAATTGACCACTTGGAATCTGTTCAAAAAAATTAATTATTACAAAGATGTCTCAACAACTTTTCGTTGCCTTTATATTCTCCTTATCTTCTTAGCAGTGGCTTCCCTATTTAGATATGTCGGTGAGCTTGCCGGTCTTTTAAAAAAAGTCGGACCTTCATTTCACTCTTAATATGCACACTTTCGTTTGAACAAATCCCACTTATGGCAACTCTGGCTGCATGTGTATCAGCCAAAAGATCAGCTTATTCGACAAATAACAAAACACATCAACTATCACGAAACAAAACGGAAATTTTCAACCTTAGTCTAAGAACGAAATCGAATACATTCTTTTTTATTGTCCATCATTCGTTTATCTTAATTATTGGCAATTTTTTAATTAGCCTTATCATTTACCCAGGCCAATTTCTTCAAGATCCAATTTTATTGTCTATTCGGTCACTGCCTTGGGCACTACCAACCATTATCGTATTCATACTTATTCTTAGTCCCGGCGTTCAAAGTGGCTTCTCCAAAAATTAAAAAACCAGGAAAATTCAAAAATCGTTTCTGAATCTTCCTGGAAGAATATTTTTTATTCGTATTTTACATAGTGAATTTTTAACAGATTATCGTTAATCCAAGTTCTACCCAAAACACCTTATTTTAAGCAATTACTTTCTAGTATCTGGCCATTGATCGATACCATTGGCAACCTTTCCATTTGGATTATGCCACTGAAAGTCATCATACCAAAGGCCACGTCTTCCTTGATCAAGCTCGTTGATTTTTTGAACATCTTCATCACTTAATGAAAAATCAAAGATTTGGCTGTTTTGAATGATCCGTTTTTCGTGGGTAGATTTAACAACCGTGATAATGTCACGTTGCCATTCCCAGCGCAAGATAATTTGAGCAGCTGAACGGTCATACTTTTTAGCCAACGCATCAATGACCGGATTGGTCAAAGACTCACCGCCACCAAGTGGTGACCACGCTGTCATTTCAATATCGTGGCTTTGATCAAAGGCCAAGATTTCATGTTCCTGGTTAGTTGGATTGAATTCCATTTGGTTAACAGTCGGTATGATTTCGGCTTCTTCAAGCAATTTTTCCATTCGGTCATTATCAAAATTAGAAACACCAATGGCCCGAACCTTACCCTCACGATACAATTTTTCCATTGCATGATAACTTTCAATATAAGTCTTATCTACCGGCCAATGCATCAGATAAAGATCAACATAATCCAGTCCTAAATCTTTTAGTTGGTTTTCAAACGCCTTAGAAACCTGATCATAATCTCCCTGTTCACCATTATAAAGCTTAGTTGTCACAAATAGGTCGGAACGCTTTAATCCTGCCTGTTCCAAGCCAAGTTTAATGCCAGCACCGGTTCCCTGCTCATTACCATACTGTCGTGCAGTATCAATTGCCAAGTAGCCATTCTTGATTGCGGCTGCAACCGAATCACGAGACGTCCGGTTATCGGTCTTCCAAACCCCTAAACCAAATCGCGGCATTTTAACGCCGTTATTCAAGGTAATTGTTGAGTGTAATCCGTCCAATGTGAAACATCTCCAATCATTTTATAAACCAATTAAATCGTAACATATCAATTAATGTGATACCAAATCAGAAGCTGGGAACAACGCATAAAATTAAAAAAGCCTTAAAAACCACTTTTAATTACTAAACTCAAGCAGTTCCTAAAACCATAATACCTTAATTTAATTCTGACGAAAATAGCATCGATGTTAATTGATCAGCACTGATACCCATAATTGGCGCTGTATCAAGCTGATTCGTAATAATTTCCGAAATTGTTTTTTGATCAAAAACAGTACCGATTAAAGCCGATTCAAAGCTATCCCTATCCAGGTTACTGAAAAGGTCGCCAGATAATCGAATACCTTTTAATTGATGATTACTAAGCGTATAGCTGATCTGTGCCAAGCCATCGCCTTTAAAGTAACATTTGCCGGTATGTTCAAATAATTGCTCTGTCCAGAAATAAATTCGGGATTTGCAAAACGTGGGGTTGCAATCGCCGAAATCCTGTCTTCATCTTGGTCAGTCAGCTGATATTTTTGATATTATCCAGCCGTTAAACCGCTTATAATAACCGCTCTTTAAACTCCAAAACCGACCAAAGTGGTTGTTGCTCCTTCAAATTAACAGTTTGCTGATAAACGTCAGTCAACGTCACGGGTAAATAAATCATTTTCCGCAAACTGCCTCATCAGTTTCACCAAGGTCAAGCATGATCCCTGTTTTGACGAAGGTCGTCTTTGGCACATACTGCTTTACATATAGTGAGGTATCATAAATAACATGATGTCGAATTTTTGGCGTAATTGAGCTTATCATTTCCATACAATGGTTAAAAAACATCCGGTTTGGCAGCTAAATCCGGCAGGGCATCTCGATCAGCACCGGTAACAACCACGTGACTTACAATCGTTGGTAGCCTCGGCAACCCGATATGGTTCCATTAAATCAACAGGTCTTGGGTGATCATGGGGAATATCGTAGAATCGACAGGCCCGGATACTGTTAGGGCCTAAAATGATAAACGAAGCTGTCCCACTCCCAAAGCATTCGCCCAAATTGGGACAATTATCTTCCGCACAAACCGTGTTCAGTTTCAAACCGGACAACAATTGATTCATTTGGTCAACTTTCTTTTGATCATATGTCACTTTTAACCAATCCGACCTCTTTGATGCTTCTTTCTTTTCAATTTGTGATTTTCCCCTTTAGCTATCCGAAGCTTCGATTGTCGCAACTAAATCTCCCACCTTGGTCGTATCACCCGTCGCAGCCTTCTGTTCCTTTAAAACACCATTTTCTTCACTTTCAACCTGACTAATCACTTTATCTGTCTCAACCTCAAATAGGATATCGTCCTGCTTAACAGCTTCCCCGGGGTTCTTGATTCACTCACCGAAAAAGTAATCGTCAGACTTTGGGCCTAATTTTGGCATGTGAACTTCTTTTAACATTTTGGCCGCCCCTTAAGAATAATTGGATTCTTGGCCTCAATATATCATCGTTCATCAAATTGTGAAATAGTGTTTACAGCAAATCAAAAAAAATCCTTAATTATCTATTAACAGTAGGATTAATTGCATATATTTTTTATTTAAATTGTGAATAGTTCATTTTTAAGCATCGTTATAAAAAGACACCCGAATATTCCAGCCTATGTCTTTTTAACGCCTAAAAGGTCAAGGGGGGCTCAGATACTTGGTCTTCATGATAATGGTTGATATTTCTTTGGGCGTCTCGGGATTACCTTCTGTAAGCCAAACCTTAATAATGCTCATTAATCCCGAAACAATAATTTCTCGAGCAAAATTATCAGGGATTTTAGTCGGCCTGGTGTGCCCTTTCACCTCAACCAACTGCCTATCAATTAGTCGACCCAATAATTTCTTGATTTTTGTCTCAAGTTGGGAATCCCCGCTCGGGCCCAATAACGCTCGGGACATGTTAAATTCTTGATTGAGATAATCAACGACCGTTTCAACCGCCGCACAGACGTGGAGTGTCCCTTCAGAAACATCCTGATAGCCGATTTTTTCATCCGAATGATCCAACACTAATTTTTCAATATGAGTTAATATCTGATCTTCAAAATCGCTCACCATCGCTGTTTTATCATGATAATGCGTGTAAAACGTGCTGCGGTTAATCCTGGCAAATTTAGTAATATCGCTCACAGTCATCGCTTTTATTCCCTTTGTTTCTGTCAGATAAATAAAAGCCGATTTAATCTTTCGTTCCGTATTGACGACTTTTTGATTTGATGGCATGTAATTCCTCTAAAGGTGCATCAAATATTATCTTAAGCGACTTAAGAAGCTAAATCAATCACGTAAAGGTTAGTATGCTGACTGGCTTCACCCCATCAATTTAAGAGACAAGTATGGACACACCAAAAGGGCCAAAGCAGATTTTGCCTTGACCCTTCGTAAGCTTAATAATAAGTCCTTATTTAACCGACACACTAATTAATTAATGGAACTGCATCCCACCATCAACAATAATTGTCTGGCCGGTAATATAATTAGAATCTTTACCAGCAAGGAATGAGACAGTAGCTGCAACATCTTCGGGCTCCGATAATCGTTTCAAAGCAATATCTTTTGCGAATTGTTGCATGCCCCACTCATCGTCTTTACCGGCATTCTTACCAACTTGATGTGCAATATCAAACATCATCGGTGTCTTAACAATACCTGGTGCATAAGCATTGGCCGTAATACCTTCTTCAGCCAAATCACGAGCAAGCACTTGAGTGATCCCACGAACTGCAAATTTGGTTCCTGAATAAAGGGCCAGGTTAGGATTCCCAACAACACCGGCTTGTGAAGTTGCATTGATAATCTTACCGCCGTGTCCTAATTTCTTGAAGGCTTGATGAGCGGCCTGAGCACCCCAGAGAACGCCACCAACGTTAACGCCGTATACGAGTCGGAATTGATCCGGTGTAATGGTATCCAAAGGTGTGGTTGGTCCAAGGCCTGCATTATTGACAATCACGTCAAAGCCGCCCAATTTATCCACAGTTTCATTAACAGCAGAAAAGACAGAATCACGATCTGCAACATCTACCTTAACGCCAATGGCCTGACTGCCATCCGGCGATAATTTAGCGGCTACCTTATTTGCATTATCGATATTCAAATCCGCAACTGCTACCTTAAAGCCATCTTCGTGTAACCGTGTTGCAATTGCTTCACCAATTCCTTGACCGCCGCCTGTAACCAACGCTACTTTTTCTGCCATAATAAGTGCCTCCATTTTCTTTTTTGTATCCGCTTACATTATACTTCGCAAGAAAATGATTCACAATGAAAAAAATCTTTTTTTCATTGTGAATCATGTGACATTTGTCATCCCTATTCATGACAATCCTTACTACAAGCCAAATAGCTATCAATATATACTATGACTGTAGGTAGAAAAAAGAAGTGACCTATATGACAAATGCTGTTTCGTTAACAAACTTATTCGTTGCATCTACTATAAAAATAGATAAAAGAAAGAGGCGGGCAACATGACAGCTGCTATTCAATTAAAAAACTTATCCTTTGCATACCCTAATAAGCGGGTACTTGATCATCTGAATTTGCAAATTCAATCAGGCGAAATCTTTGGGTTGGTCGGTCCAAACGGTGCCGGAAAGACCACCCTGCTCAATCTCATCCAGGGCATCTTAAGCTCCCACAATCATGCCATTACCGTTTTGGACAGCCAACCGGGAAGCACCATTGTTAAAGAAAAAGTGGCCACAATGTTTCAAGATGATTTACAAATTAACAATGTCAAAGTAAACGAGTTCATTAAGTTATTTGCGGCACAAGCAACCCATCCCAAGAATCCCGAAACAGTCATAAAGGAACTTGGTCTTTCAGATATTCAAAATCAACTCATGAATAAACTATCCGGTGGACAACGTCGAAAAGTCAGTTTTGCCAGTGCCATTGTGTCAAATCCGCAACTCTTATTTTTAGATGAACCAACCGTGGGTATGGATGCAGAAACTCGGCAAAATTTTTGGCGCTATATTGAAAAGTTGCGTCAGCAAAACGTCACTATTGTCATTACCAGCCACTATCTTGAGGAAATTCAAAAAGTGGCTGACAGAATCGCCATTTTACAAGACGGGCAATTTCGTTACGTTGGTACTTGGCAGACACTTCAAAGCCACCATGATAATGGTCAATTCAATTTCAACACACAGCTGGAACGATCATTGTTCACACATTTACCAGCTGTTGAATCCGCCACTCAAACCGACGCCAATATGACCTTAATCAGTAACGATACCGATTTAACGTTAAAGGCACTATTGCCTTTTATCGATCAGCTGCATGACATCACGATTACGCGTGAATCATTGGAGTCAATCTTTTTGGAAATGACAAATAAGGGGGATCATTAAGATGAAAACATTGGGATATCAAATCAGCTTTAATGCAAAACGCGTTTTTTTACGAAACTTCAGCTATTTATTTTTCACCATCTTAATGCCAATTGGCTTCTATGTCCTATTCACAAAGGTTTTGATTTCGGGAACCACTGCTCAGGAATTGGTCTTTGCCAAGCAATACCTTGGCAGTATGATCGTGTACAGTGTCTTGATTAACGCCATGTTTGGGCTGGGACAAATTATGCAGAACGACCGTCAGCACAAACTGCTCTCGGCATTATCACTCACACCTAAAGGAACCAAATACTACTATATTTCAATTGGTATTATCATGTCACTTGTCAATGTGCTGTCCATTATTTTAATGCAGCTTGTCGCAAAATCAACGTGGAATATCACTCTCTCGTTAGGTGAATCTGTTAGTGTCATCGTCATTGCTGTTCTTGGTACGCTGCCAATCATGGGGGTTGGCGTTCTTTCCTCATTTGCCAAAACGCCTCAACTGACAAGCATTATTGCAAACTTAACCGTCTTTCCGTTGGCCATCATTAGCGGCTTGTGGTGGCCAATCTCGATGATGCCGAATTGGGTTCAGACCATCGGTAAAGCCACACCGACTTACCTCACCAGCAAAATGATCAATCTTGCGATCAATAATCAATCCCTACCAATTCATGATATTATGGGAATAGTCATTTGGACCGTTATCATATTAGTACTGATATTAGTACTGATTTTTGTACTGATCAAATTGGTTCAAAAGAGTGGAGAACTAAAAAATGATCAAGGGACTGCGGTCTAATTTAAAAACCTATTGGTACTCGTATATTTGGCTAATCTTTTTGATAGAGGACATTTCAGACAAATTTCCTCCCAAAACGTCAAGCGATTGGTTCTGGGTTGGAATGACCTTTCTTTTTCTGATTGCTTTCGTGATCACTTCTGCCTCCCCAAAATACCAAATAGCCGGTATGATAACTGAGACGCTGATCGGAATGATCTTTACATTTTTTGACAATAACTTCTGGATCATGATTTTTCCAGGATGGCAAATTTCATCCATTTTAGCTTACGCGCCAAAACGTTACTTTAGGCTTTTCGCGACTGTTTATTATGCGACATTTATTGGCGAAATGATTAATTTGAAAATTCTGAATCCTGTGAACCTTGGTCTGTGGTTATTTGTTTTCCCACTATTCTCACCAATCTTTGCCTATAGTTTGTCCAGGTCCATCAAGCACATGCAGGACCTTGCCCACACCAACCAACGTTTGCAATCAGTCATTACACGCGGCGAACGGGAACGAATCGCCAGGGACCTGCACGATACACTTGGTCAATCCTTTTCAATGATTACCGTTAAGTCCCAACTTGCTAAAAAACTACTCGAGAAACAGCCGGAAAAGGTCCCTGCAGAACTCGATGATATTATTGATACCAGTCGTCAAAACCTTCAATTGGTCAGAAATATTGTTAATAATCTTCGCCAAGAAATGATTGACGAGTCAATGATTAAGCAAGAAAAGAATCTTCAAGAAGCTCAGATCAACCTTCAAACAGAAAGCGAACAGGATGCCAATAAATGGCCGACTGCTATTCAAATTAAAGTAACGCCAATCCTGCGAGAGGCGGTTACCAATGTCATTCGTCATAGTCGAGCGACTTTGGTGCTGATTTCTTTCAGTCGACCAGACAACGATTCCTATCAAGTTACAATTCAAGACAACGGCCATGGTATTAACTATAGTCGCGAGGGTTCTCATGGCGTATTAGGGATGCAGGAACGCGTTCAAGCCGATGGTGGCCAATTCAATATCCAATCAAACAAAATCGGAACACTCGTTTCCGCCCGATGGTCAAAGGAGACCGAGATAAAATGATTACCTTGTATTTAGCAGAGGATCAAAGTATGTTGAGTTCAGCACTTGCACAGCTTCTGAACTTAGAAGACGATCTCAAAGTCCTCGGTACCAGTGGTGATGGTCAAACAGCTTGGCTGGATATTAATCGATTAAAACCGGATATTGCCATTTTGGATATTGAAATGCCAAAAGCTACCGGACTGGATGTTGCCGATGACATCCTGGCAGCCCATTTAGCAACTAAAGTCATTATTTTAACGACTTTTGCTCAAAAGGCTTATTTTGCGCGAGCGGTAAAAGCCAAAGTCAGCGGTTATCTTTTGAAAGATAGTCCAAGCGATGACTTGGTAACAGCCATCCGAAATGTCATGACCGGCCAAACAATTTACGATCCAGAATTAGTTCGCAATATGGTTAACGCGGCGGATAACCCTTTGAGTGATCAGGAAATGGTCGTCCTAAAGTCCGCCGCTGATGGTGATACGACTAAAGAAATTGCTGAAAAGCTTTTCTTATCTAACGGTACCGTCCGTAATTATCTTTCAGCTATTTTCAGTAAACTCGGCGTTCACAATCGCTTAGAAGCGGTTAATATGGCTAAGAACAACAAATGGTTCTGAGAATTTTGACAGCCAATCTTACTGAAAAATAAAAAAATGTTCATTATAAAATGATTAACTATCCAAAAGAGGATCTCAACAATCAATAACTAGATTTTTGAGACCCTCTTTAACTATCAAACTATTATCGTTTAAGCCTTATAAACGGACTCGTATCACTAACCGATAATATGATTGTCAAAGTTCTGATAGTCGTTTTACGTCAACAAAATTACATACTCATCTGATTTTCTACATATTCACGGTATAATGGTAATTCCGCTACCAACTGTTTATGAGTGCCATGACCGCTGACGTGACCTTTTTCTATAAAGTAGATTTGATCGGCATCCACAATCGTACTCAAACGGTGCGCAATGACCAAAGTGGTTCGATTATGCATCAATTTTTCCAACGCTTTTTGAACCATCATTTCCGATTCCGAATCCAAGCTGGCAGTTGCTTCATCCAGCATCAGAATTTTAGGATCACGTAAGAATGCTCGGGCAATCGCCAAACGTTGACGTTGACCACCAGAGACTTTAACACCCCGCTCACCAACCTGGGTATCCAGCCCATCCGGCATCGCCTCAACAAATTCCTTAGCGTACGCCATTTCAAGAACGTGCCACAACTGCTCATCCGAATACTGACCGCTGAGACCATAGGTTAAATTGTAACGAATCGTTCCAGCCATAATAGCAGCATCTTGACTAACCAATCCGATTTGTTCCCGCCAGTCCGTCAAGTTAACCGATTCAAGATTCAGGTTGCCTATTTTGATTGTACCGCCAGTTGGCTGATAAAAACGTTCCAGCAGACTAAAGATCGTTGATTTACCACCGCCTGAAGGTCCGGCAAAGGCTACAATCGAATTTGGCTTAGCTTCAAACGAAACCTTATTTAACACAGATTTACCGTCCTCATAAACAAAATCAACTTTGTTCATACTTAATGTTTGACCTTGCGCATCAACAGGGCGCCCATCAACCTGATTCTCCTCTGATGTGCCAAGTAATTCTTGAATCCGGTCAGTCGATCCACTGGCTTTGGCAGTTGCTGAAAGGAATTGCCCGAGGGTCGCAAACGGACCAACCATTTGAACTAAATACATCAGAAATGAAAACAGTGTCCCCATATCCATCGTACCTTGGGCTACCCTGCTGGCACCATAGGCCAACATCGCTACAACCATCCCCATCATCACCATTGTCATCAATGGTCCTGCGACGGAATCATAAATTGCCTCTTTCAACCCGATTTGATAAAGCTTTGAAATGCGGTTATGACCGGATTGCCGCTCGACTGCTTCGGCATTTGATGATTTAACAAGCCGAACTTCACTTAAAATTTCACTTGCCGAGCCATTAAAATCAGCCAGGGCATCCTGACGGGCATGCGCAATCTTTCGAGATTTGTTTGCCACAGGCAGAATTGCCAAAATAACCAACGGAACGGCAATAAACATCATGACGGTCATTTTCCAGTCCATAACCAGCATTAGAATAAATGCGCCCACCAATTGAAGAAGTGACGTTGCCATATTCGGCAAAGAATTGGCAAGCAAATCCTTCACTTGAGTAGAATCATTTACCAATCGCGAGGTAATCTCACCGGATTTGGTTTCATCGTAATAGTTGACCGGTAATACCAACAATTTCTGCCATAGCTTCCCTCGAAGTTTATAAACAACGTTTTCACCGAAGAAGCCCAATATTGCACCAGAAAAGGCACTAATCAGCGCACTCGCCACAAAAAGCAGAATCACGCCGATAACCAGTTGCGTGTTGAGATGATGACCCAACTGGTTGATCAAATCTTTGGCAAACTTTGGCACAGCTAATTGCATTCCCGTGGCAATCATTCCCAGCAAAAGCCCTACACCCAATTGCCAATACTTAGGCTTGATTTGCGCAATCAGCTGCAGAAACCCCTTAATTTTGAATTTTGATTTGTTCTTTGGCCTGGTGGGTTGCTGCATAACCTGTTCCATAATCTTACCCCCTAATCCCGGTTCCGATTAAATCCGCCAAATGGAAAGTCACGATTTAATCCGTCCATATTGTGGTGCCAATCATGAGCCATTCTCATAAAATCCGCAAAATTTTTGGGCTCTGACCAATTTTCCGGCATTTTTTGTTCCAAATCGGTAATCAATTTACCCAATAATTTGCAAAGTTGCTGCTGTTCATCGTCCGTCAGTGACGAGAAAAGCGACTCGGATAGTTGATCCGTGAACTGCCGAGAATCATTAATCATGTTTTGCCCTTTTTCCGTCAGTGAAATCAGCATCACCCGTTTATCATCCGGGGATTCATGCCGTTCGATTAAGCCGGCGGCCTCTAATTTACTTACCATCGCACTGACCGAACTTGGTCGAATGTCCAACGCTTCAACAATGTCAGTATTCGTTAATGCTTTCTTTTCCGCCAGTTCATGAAGAACGCGCAACTGATTTGGATTCTTTTGCGGATCCTGGGAACGTCCAAATTGAACGCTTTTAATTGCGGCAGACATGAAAGCACGTTGTTGAAATAAACGGCCAAAAAGATTTAAAAGTTCCTGTGAATTGTAAGTCATTTTGTTCACTTTCCTTAACCTTATTATTTAGTTAGTCTCTTCCTGATTAAACTAACAAAATGAATTATAGATAGTTAGTTAGTCTTTGTCAACCAAAACTAATATTTTTTAAAAATAAAAATCAGCTTGGTAGAAAGGGCCAAACTGACTGTTTTATAAACCATTTTCAAGCGCTTTCTAATGCAGATGGCACCTCAAATTGTTACAGTAAAATGATCCTTAACCATGTACGTCATCAACCACGACAAAGCCAGAAACGCTGCCACTATCACATATGGAACATGATAGTTCATGTCTAACAAGGCCCCCGACATAATCGGTCCAATGATGTTACCAACACTTGTTAGTGACATATTAACGCCGTTAATCAAACCTTGTCCGGTCGCGCTTGCCTTTGTTAAAAGGGTTGTGATTGCCGGTCGAATGAGATCATATGATGTGAAGACGATCAAAGTTGCAATGATCACTTCAAGTTTACTGTGAGCGAGAATAATCCAAACCGTTCCGGCAGCCGCTAAGAAGAAACAATATCTGGTTAAACGTTTCTCTGTTAGCCACGTCACCAAACGGTCGAATAAAAGCGCCTGAAACATCAGTGATAACAACCCATTCAGCGTTAGTACCAGGGCAATATTGCCGATCGTAAATCCAAACACCTCATTGACATACAAACTGTAAATACTCTCAAAACCAACTAATCCAAATGATGATATCAAAATCAACAGAAATAAGATTTTCATAGGACCGCTGAATAACCGCTTAGTTTGTTTCCAAGTTGCACGGCTGGGCCCCTTCGAAATCGGTGGGACAATACTATCCTTTGCAATACTTTCAATTTCTTTTTCACTCGGTAACATGGCCTGTAGCGAAATCATACTGAGCAACCCTAAGACAGCTGCACACCAAAACGGTGTTTTATAATCGATTTTAGCGAGAAAGCCACCAATCCCCGGGCCTAAAATCAAGCCACCACTAAAAGCTGCCGAAAGCAGACCGATCACTCTGGCCCGTTGCCTTGGCGTCGTTAAGTCCGCTGCCAAAGCGTTGGTTGTTGGCACGACCATTGCGGCTGACAAACCACCGATTGTCCGTGAAATGTCAAACATCCACAACCAATTTGTTGCCGCAAATAGAATTTCAGAAATCATATATAGCCCTAATCCCCAGACCAAAACAGGCTTTCGACCAATTCGATCGGAAATCTGGCCAACAATTGGGGAGGCAATCAATTGCGCAAAGGCAAATAGTGAATTCATAATACCCATATCGGTTGCCGACAGATGAAGTTCATTTTTAATAAACGGCATCACCGGAAAAATCAGACTCATCCCGATACAAACCAAAAAATTTCCAAAAATCAGCACAATAATGGCGTTCCTTACTTTTACTGACAATTAATCATCCCCTTTTTAAAGTCGTAGACCGCATAAAAGATAGTATAACGCCATTCTTCTCGGCGTGTCTACACAAAAGAACAATAATAACATAATAAGAATTGGATTTTTCAATAGCTATTCTGTACACTTCACGTAAGGGCAATACATATTAAGAGGAGTGATTTATTTTGACAGAAGGAACCCATTTACCAGAAAAGATTAAAAACGTTTGGCGGATCTCCGCCTTCATCAACTTTGCCATCCTACTTATCATTGCAATCGGCTGTTACATCGCATTCATTTTTTTAAATTGGCAGTGGTTGTTT
The DNA here is from genome assembly GCF_000159315.1 of Lentilactobacillus hilgardii DSM 20176 = ATCC 8290. GTDB lineage: Bacteria > Bacillota > Bacilli > Lactobacillales > Lactobacillaceae > Lentilactobacillus > Lentilactobacillus hilgardii. The sequence continues at coordinate 665,416 of NZ_GG669992.1, read as the reverse complement.
TGGCCGGGAATAGGCTTTGGTGCAATTGCGATCATTGATCTCATATTTGAGCTGATATTGGTTTCGTACCGTTATGCCTTTTGGCGCTATAACCTAACCGCCGATGCCGTTGAATTACAATCCGGCTACATTTTCAAAAAGCTTGTTTCAATTCCAATCGCACGTGTGCAGGACGTCACCCTTTCAGCTGGACCTATCCTTCAATCACAAAAGTTACAAACAGTTCAAATTACAACTGCCTCAACTTCCCACAAGATTGACGGGCTGGAACCACAAACAGCCGAGCAATTACGCCGCCAAATCATGCAACTGGCCGTGGAGGTGAAAGAAAATGACGTCTGAAGCTCCCAAGCAGCATCTAAACCCATTTTCTTTATTTTACTATGCTTACAAAGGCATTCTTAACTGGGGAATTTTTGCCCTTATCGCCCTTCCGTCTCAACGAACCAACTTCTGGGTCGTCATTGGAACACTATTGAGCCTGGTTATTATTATCGGATTACTGAAATTTTTCTTTTTCACCTTTCAAATCGGCGGCGATATGATAACCATTAATTCCGGTATCTTTGTTAAACGTCACACGCACATCCCCTATGGTCGGATTCAGACAATCCAACGCAGTCAATGGTTCTTTTTGAAACCACTGCATTTGGAACAATTAAAAATTGAGACGGCCGGTCACGAAAGTCATCGTCCTGAAGTCACGTTACCGGTCGTTTCCGAAAGCGTTCGTGAAGAAATCGAGCGCAAACGCTTAGCAGTTAAGGGAAATTCAACGATGCCAGGCTTAACAACAGATCAATCAGCAAAACCAGCAGTTGATTCTTCAATTTCAATAACGGCCACTCACCATTACGAAATCAATCCTCATGATCTTAATGTATTTGCCTTGACTTCGTTTGGCATTCTGCCATTAATGGGCGTACTCGCTGCCGTTTACGGAAAGATTCAGGAATATATCCCTAAACATTTTCTCAACACGGTCACCAAGGAAATCATCTCGCAATCTATCCTGATTATCAGCGGGATTGTCTTATTGATTGTCATCATTGCGGTGGTGGGATCCTATTTTTCACTCGTTCAAAAATATTATAAATTCACCTTAACTTCCGAATCAAACCAATTAAAAACCTACCAGGGCCTGTTTCAAAGAAAATCTGTCACCATCCCTATCAACCGCATCCAAGCCCTTAGGGTTAAACAAAACGTTCTCCGACAGTGGGCCAAAATTTCAACTGTTCAGGCGTTAGCGGCTTCTTCGGCAGGAGATGATGATAAGGGCAATGACATGATGATTTTACCGGTTATCAAGACTCACGACGTTTTTAACCAATTAAAGCCTTTTGTAAGTTGGGCACCGGATCAGTTCATTTCCCTTGAAAGATTGCCAAAACGACATTATTTTTATTTTATTCGAAATGCCATTCTTTGGACGCTTATTCCAATTGCCGGCTGCATCTATTTCTTTAGACTCTGGGGTGCATTCAGTCTGCTTTTATTGATCATCGCATTCTTCCTGGGTTGGTACTCATCAAGTAATACCGGCTGGCAACTCCATGGCGATCAGTTGATCATGCAATCCGGTTGGCTTTTCACAAGAACCGAATTCATTATTCCCAAAAAGAATGTCCAATCCTTCAGTCTTAACCAATCCATTTGGATGTCCCATAAAAAACTGGCACACCTGCGAGTAAATGTTCGCCACGGAAATCATAACGAACAAGTCGAAATCCGTTATGTGCCATTCAAAGATGCCGAAAAGATCTTTAACTGGTTACGCATCAGGAACTGATTGATTAACCCGTTTTTCACTCCTATAATGAACCTAGCGTCACGTTTTCACGATGTTTCTAAGTAGCAAAACAAACAGTTGAAAACACATTTCTAATCAATTAGGAGGCTAATTTTTTATGAAAGACTTACATCTTGGCGACAGAATGGTTCCGGCAATCGGCCTTGGTACCTGGCATATGGGAGATTCTGCAGCAACCCGTTCAACAGAAATCAAAGCAATCCAAGCCGGTATCGATGCCGGGGCAAATGTCATTGATACTGCGGAAATGTACGGCAACGGCCGCAGTGAAAAGCTGGTTGGTGAAGCCATTGCCAATATTAATCGTGATCACTTATTCTTAATTGACAAGGTTCTTCCTTCCAACGCCTCCGCTGATAGAATGGAGCACCGCTTAGATACCAGTTTGAAGCTGCTCGGCACCGACTACGTGGACCTCTACCTCTATCACTGGCGAGGCGCCGTTCCATTAAGTGAAACCGTTGAAACACTCCAATTAATGCAGAAAAAGGGTAAAATCAAGCGCTGGGGTGTTTCCAACTTTGACCTCCCCGATATGAAAGAGCTGCTTGATTTGCCGGGTGGCGATCAGGTAGCCGCAAACGAAGACCTTTATAATCTCGGCAGTCGCGGTATCGAATACAGCCTTCTTCCCTGGCAGCGTCAGCAGGGCATTCCTTTGATTGCCTACACACCGGTAGCCGCTGGTGACGAACGCGGTCAATTAATCAATCATTCAGCCGTTAAAGAAGTTGCCGAAGTGCATCACGCAACGCCATGGCAGATTTTGCTGGCTTGGGCAATTCGTGACGGCAGTACACTTGCCATTCCTCAATCAGGTGATCCTAAGCACGCTGTTGACAATGTAAAAGCTGGTTTAATCACACTTTCTGATGATGATTTGGCAAAACTTGATACCCAGTTTCCAAAGCCGACCAGTAAACAACCTTTAGATATCCGATAAATTTTATAAAACAAGTCAAACAACGTTGAAGCAGAAAAGTTCTTGCTCCAACGTTGTTTGACTATCACGATAATACAGCTGAAAATTTACTTCAAAACGTGCAACCGATAATCATTGATTCTGAACAAGACCGTATCAAAAAGAATAAATTCCAACCTTTTTTAATATTCTGAAAAAATCCACGCCCTTTTCCTATCAAATTTCCACAATAAGACCGATAATAGAGGTTAAGAATAAAACCGTGAAGGGATGATTAACATGGCTGGTACAATTGATGATTCACGTTACTTCTGGAAAGCTCGTGCCACTGACGGCAACTTTAGGATCGGCTTAAGTGATGCCGCCCGTGAAGAGTTCGGCGAAATTTCCTCAGTCACATTCTCAACATCCGATAAAGAAATTCGTGATGGGCATGACTTCTTGACGCTTGAGAGCCCCAATACCGTTAGCGATACAACCGTTCTTCATTCTCCGGAAAGTGGAGAAGTCGTTAGGTTTCATACAGAACTACTTTATCAGCCCGACCTGATCAATAGTGCCGATCGAAATAAAAACTGGATTGTGGAAGTATACTAGAAACATCGTGTGCCAACAAAGCACAAGGTCGGTTTTTGTCACGCATTTTAGTGATATTATTTTATTTTTATAAAAACGAGGAACTGAATCAAATTCACTTTTGACTCAGTCCCTCGTTTTAATTTTTTCATTTAATAACAACTTTTGTCCCATAAGGAATATTTTTATACATCCAATAAGCATCGGCAACCGTTAAGCGAACACACCCATGAGATGCCGGCGTTCCTAATTTTTCAGCTTGGGAGGGGATATATTGCCCAGTCTTGGTCACTGGCACACTATGGAAAAGGTAAACGCCATGATCCAACCATGATACCCAGTAGTTGGCACCTTCACCCGAGGCCGCATTATAAAATGATTTGCCACGTTGGGCTTGAATGTGAAAGGTCCCTTTGGGTGTTGGCGATGAGGCCTCCCCAGTTGAACAGTACATCTTATAAATCACCTGACCATTGCCATGCAAATAAACACGTTGGTTTTTGGTACTGACGTATATCCAAAGGTTTGACTCTTTTTTCAAATTCGGATACGGCTGACTTTCCGATGGCTCATGCCAATTGACCGTTGAGCCGATTGCTTTATACTTTGCATAGGTTGTTTTTCTTGAACCAAAGCCAGCCAATAACGCCAAAACAATCACTGCAGTAATTGCCAGTGTTGAAAAAATCATTAAAAATCGTTTCATATTCTATTAAAGCCCCCATTTATGTACTAATTAGATCAACTAAAATCACATTCTTAACTATAGTTCCTGAGGCCGACGATATCAACTCCTATCAAAACATCCCTTTCTTTCTCTAAAATTTTGGGAAATGCTATACTTAACTACGAAAGCGGTTACTTAATTGAAAGGAGACGTGATAAGTTGCGATATGTAGATCTTTCTACCGGTACCCAGTACATGGGAAATCCAACGATGTTTGAAAGTGTTTCCCGGTATTTAATGACAAACGGTCAATTTACGGATACGTTGTTCGAATGGTCTCGGCCTCTTAAAGCATCGGTTGTTATCGGTGCCAATCAAAATGTGTATTCCGAACTGAATTTGGATTATATCAAACAAAATCATATTCAAATCACCCGCCGAGCCGGTGGCGGTGGTGCTGTTTACGTTGATTCCGGCAATCTGACGTATGCTTTTGTGGACACTGATGACGGGACTAACTATATGAACTTTAAAAAGTATGCTACCCCTATTATCAACGTTTTAAAAAAACTGGGTGTTAACGCAGCCTTAACCGGACGAAACGACCTCACCGTCGATGGTAAGAAATTTTCCGGAATGGCAGCTTTTAAAATCGGCAATCGCTTTTATTGTGGCGGTACCTTGATGATTGATGTCAATTTGGACGCTGCCGATAAAGCACTAAATCCGCCGAAATCTAAATTGGCTTCCAAGGGGGTTAAACCGGTTCACAGCCGGGTAACAAATATTCGCCCTTACTTCTCCGCCAAGTATCAAGATATTTCAATTGACGACATAACAGAAATGATTTTAAAAGAAATTTTTAAAACAGATACCATTAAAGAAATTCCAACTCACGTCATGAGCAAAATTGACTGGCAAAAAGTCAACGACATCACCGGTCATGACTATCAGGATGAAACTTGGACAATGGGAAAACGTTATCACGATGATAATTTCCATTCCAATCATTATGAAGGTGTCGGTAACGTCGAAATCAGCTTTTCAGTTAATGACGGCATTGTTTCACATGCCAAAATTTTTGGTGATTTCAATAAAGCCAATGGTAATCTAAAAGAAATTGAAAATAAAATAGCCGGCGTCCCATTTGAAAAAGATAATCTTGAAGAAGCTTTTAGTCACACCCATTTGGCAGACAATATCGGAAAGCTGACACCTGAGCAAATGGCAGATTTGATGGTCAATCCGGTTTATCAACAGAAACAACAGGAAGGATGATTAACATGGCAAACCCAATTGATGATTCAAACTATTTATGGCAGGAAGAAACTTCAGAAGGACATACCCGTATTGGACTAAACGACGAAGCCAGAAATCAAATCGGTCAAATCTCGTACGCGTCATTCCCTAAAAATCTAAACGAGGTTAGGGTCGGCGAAGAATTCTTCTCATTTGAGGGCGCTAAAGCAGTAGAAGATATCCACTCCCCTCAATCGGGTAAGGTTGCTCGTGTTAATACCGAATTGCTTGACCATCCCGATTATTTAAATGATGCAGATAAAGAGAAAAACTGGATTATAGAATTATATTAATCGAACAAATAAAAGAGGCTGTGGACGGTCATATCAAGTCCACAGCCTCTTTTATTGTTTAATCGCAAAATTGGCATTTTAAAAAACGTTAAACATCATTGCGCTTCTATTCTCCAAACCAGTTATTGGATGACCTTAACAGTCGCTGTTTTATTGCCAAAAACAGTTTGAGTCACCACGTCGGTGTTCATATTCAATGATGCCTTGGCACCGGCTGGCGTTGACAATACTTTAAACTGCTTGAAATGCTTAACTTTGTTCAAAGCATTCTTGGTTAATTTAAACCCAAAGGTGCCGGCCGGCTTGGCTTTGGCAGTTTGTAATGTCGCTCCTTTATCGGTCAAGACCGTCAATGAAGCATTTTGAGAAGTCTTTCCGGTGAGGACATTTTTCTTCAACTTAAATTGATTAACGCTCAATCTATTTGCCGGTAACTGTTGCAACTTAGCTCCCTTATTGATTGTATAAAGGAGCGTATCGCTAGTCACATATTTTGGAAAATAAAATTGATTATTTTTATATGTGACCTTCATAACAGCCTCGTTGCCCCAATTTACAAAATCATTGACCGTATAATTCGATTGGGCAGACAACCATTCAGGAATGGACATACCCGAGCTGACAACCAACACGTTGCCGCCTTTATTAGCAGCTTTCTTAGCGATAAAGGTTAATTCAGTGTCCATCCGCGAAATAACCTGACTGGCTGATTCGGCTTTTAGGCTGGCTGGTAATGTTGAATCGCTATACTTTCCGCCATCAACGGTTTCCGCATCATGATAAGCATCTTGAAGTGCCGGCCAAAAGTCTTTACCAAGTGCCTGCTGTGCTTTGCCAAAGTCTTGCGGTCCAGTGTAGGTTCCTGCAGGCCGTACCAACGGCATTGTAATTTTATTGACGTCGTCATATTTTTGACCTTCAAAACTACCATAACCACCCTCACGCAGATTAGGCGTCCAAGTCACATTGACCTTACCATTGCCGGATGAGTCAAGTGCATAATGAGCTGTTTTAAACGTTCTCATATTATCAACCGAATATGCAGCACTAAAATGTAAGCCATATAATCCATAGCCTAATTGATGTGCAACTTGAACCCCGGTATCCGTTAATGGGCTATCAGCCCACCCCTGGCCACGCCCATTAATGTTAAACATCGTTTGCCCGTGGCGTGTCAAATAAATCTCAACAGGCTTCGATGCCGCTGAAGCTTCCTGCTGATTAGCTGTGCCCCAGAAAAAAATGCCTGACAAAACAGTCGTTACAACAATAAGTGATTTCTTCATATAAGACTCCCCCAGAACAAGTAATGGTACCCGACCATTACGAAATAATATAATGATGGTCAATAATCGCCCAATACGTTTATTAAACCGATTTAATTATATCATTTTGTGTTAGCGCTTTCATCATTAAAACTATTCTTTCTTTTAGAACGGAAACATTTTAACAGTTGATCACAATGATAAACTAGAAGCATTATATAATATCAAGAGAATAAACATTTACTACTTATCAAGGAGCGTATATATCAATGAAACTATCAATTCCCGTTATTGCTCAGCGTCCAGAACTCCCAACCGGCTGCGAGATTACTGCCACCACAATGATGCTTCAATATGCAGGTGCCGTTGTTGACAAAGTTCAGCTGGCACATGAAATGCCCTACCATCCGACTGACCCCAATCAGGGATTTGTTGGTAATCCATTCACTGATGATGGTGATAGTATTTACCCATCTGCACTCACAGATTTAGTGACAACCTATGCAGGAAACGCTGTCAATTTGAGCGGTCAACCATTGGCCAATCTAAAACAGTATTTAAGTGCAACAGGTCACCCCATTGTCATATGGGTTGGTGAATTTGACGGATTTCACACCCATGCCCTATTAATGACGGGGTTTAACAACTCAACAATTTATTTTAACGATTGTTGGACGAAAAAGCAGGACTCATTGCCTGAAGATGCGTTCTATAAAATCTGGCACAACAAACAACAAATGGCTTTAAGCTATTAAAAACAAGGAGTTGGGGCAAAATGATTTTGCCTCAACTCCTTGTTTTATTAATAACCAATCATAATTAATGGTTATATCTTTATCCAATTAATAATATGTTGCAACCTGATACATTTTTTTCACAAAATCTTTCGGTGTTAAACCAAGTGGATCTTGATTTTCGAAGACAATGGCCATGTGATAATTACCAGTAGTTGCGAAATATCCCGAATGATAACTCTGACCACCAAACGAACCGTTATTGTACTTCACACCATTTTGGGTAACATACATACCACCGGAATAAACCGTTCCATAGCTTAACAACTGTTGATATTGCTTAGCCGTTAAGACGGAACCGTTTTGCAATCCTAAGATAAACTTGTAATAATCACTCGGTGTCGTGAGCATATTGCCCGCTCCGGGAATTGCAGAGAGTCTTGGGAGTGAAACCGATTGTGGACTGGTATAATCCGTTGTTGCCTTTCGAGAATAACTTAATGCAATTGAGGACGTATCAATATTATTACTATCAACAACCTTTGTATTTTTCATGCCAAGTTTATTAATAATTCTTGTCTTTAGGTTTGAAACATAACTCTGCTTTGTTGCCTTAGCAATAATGCCTGCCAATAAAACGTAATTAACATCGCTATAATCATAGGCCATCTTGCCCGTTGACTCTAAACGTTTCAACATGCTTGTATAGGCCTGATTTTCAGTCATCACCTTAGCCGGTGTCGTATCATTATTATCCAGGCCGGATGACATTGACAGCATTTGCTGAATCGTAATATTGCTGCTGCCTTTTACCTGCGGATAATAACGACTTAATTTCGTCCCGGCAGACAAGTTGCCACTACTTATCAATTGTTGGATGATTGCACCCGTCATTGCCTTTTGGAGGGATGCTAAGGGATATAGTACAGTGCCGTCACTACTATTGGCAGTTTTCTTTGCTGCATTGGCAAATCCATTATTCACAGTGACAGTGTGTTTACTGCCTGCTGAAGCCAATATAGCACTTCCACTGACATCATATTGTTTCATAGTCGCTGTTGCTATTTGAGAAAAACTAACGGGTTTGAGTCCCTTAACATTCATCCAACCAATATTTTGATTGAAATACCTTAATTTTGCATAGGTGCCGGTCTTGGTTGTCTTGGTCTGCATCACTCTTACATAGTCATTAGGGTATTTGTTTCCATTGCTATCCGCCGTTCTTGTGCTTGAACTGGTAAAATAAGGTCCAAAACGATAGATTGAGTACGCATTAGAACGCTTAACAATTTGTGCATCATATCGTTTATTGCTTGTTTTTAATATCGGATTATATCCGTCCATCAGCCCATGAATTGCAATCGAACCGGCAAATAGCATCCCACAGAAAAAAAATAGTATCATTCTTACCCTTTTTGTCGTTTGAATCAAACTTGTCACCGTCCGTCGTTTCTATAACCATCATAATCAAAATCTGAACCAGCCTGTTGCCATTCTTTGGAATAGAAACTCTTGTCGATCCTGTAGTGAGGTGCCTTTTGCTTTTTAGTCAAAAACGGATTAATTTCCTGATCCATCTTCAACCATCCCCGCCATCCCGGATGAATGGTATCTGTCATAAAGTAATTCACATTTCCATCTTGACTTAAATCATCGATATGATTAAAGCCTTGAGAGCGCAATTGATAAGTTATCTTTTGATCAAATTGCTTCAACATCTCTGAAGATAATCCAGTATATTTTTGCCATCTTTGATTAACAGGTGGAATAATAAATAACACATTTGTATGATCTTTAGCAAACTGATTTAGTACTAATTGAAAGTCGCCGTATTCCGGCGATTTCAAGAAACTCATATTAGATTGAAACCCCTTCAAAGCTTTCACGTGATGCTTTAAGCGGCGATTCCAAAAGCGATTCCCAATCTGAAACCTATTAGAGTTTGTATGTTGTGCACCTAATTGGCCAGCCAACTTATCCAACTGCTGAAAATGGTACGTCTTCGGTAATTCTGCCGCATTATCAGCAATTTTTTTTGCATTATTAACCGGGATTCTAAACCTGGAATAAATCTGATCTTCATTCAACAATACCCTATGACGATAGTTAACATAAAGCATTTGAAAGGATGTTGGCTTAAGCCCTGCAGCAATCCGTGCCAAAGTCCCGGAAATAATTTTATCAGAGTCACCGGAAGGCATCTGTAGCAATCGGTAAGCAGCGTAACGATCCATTTTAGAACCTTTTTCCTGTTGAATCCAGGTTGTTGTCTGAAGCGGTGAATAATAAAAGGAAAAGGCATTTGGATCTTCACCCATTGGCACAAACCACTGTGGTGAAACAAAAAAGACTGCTTTCTTGTTTTTCATTTGTTGATTAATTGACTGCATGACGAAAAATTGGGTGAGGGACTGACTCCCTCTGGCTCCAAGAAGAAATGGACGATACGATCGGTGATACTTAGTAGCTAAAACAGATGGATGAAATGGGTCAAACCGCGACCATTCAGAAGAACCAAAAAACGGTACATAATTGTTTTCCAATGCGCTGCGCTTTATTAACTGGCCCTTCAATATTAAAGGCGACAAGGAAGCGGCGGCGTTCCTCTGAACTTTGGGACTGACATAGCTGAATTTTATCCATGTTGGTGATAAAAACACAGCAAACATCAGTAAAGCCGCAAATAGAATTGGCCCAAAGATTTCAAAAAGACGCTTTTTTACTTTCATTTCAATTCTTCAACCTTTGCAATAATTTTTGAAGGCGTATCCCACTCCGATCGATTAAATTCTGAAATTGGTGCATTAACACCCAATTTATCCTGGAGATCCAATAACAACTGAACAGTCCCCATAGAATCCAATAATGCACTATCATACAAATTTTCGTCCAACCTTGTTGAAAAATCTTCACCAGTTAAGTCATTTAAAATTGAAAGAACAGTTTCTTTTACATCATCCATAATAGTCAACCCCTCAATATAATTTAATCTTTGTACTCATTAAAACTTACTTGGTCCAAAAAACAACGTGTTAAGAAAACCTGAGAAGATCAAGAATGTGAAGCAGACAAAATTAAATGTAATAAAGATTGCAAATAGTTCTGTAAACTTATTATGTGGAATCTTATCTTGATGCTTCTTCTTATAACGAAGCCAAGTATCATTTACCACTAATGCACATCCATGAAGTAACCCATAAAGAATATAGAACCATGTTTCACCATGCCAAAATCCCATAATTAACATGTTGATGATATAGCAGACATTTGCGGTTGTAATTCTGCTTTTGAAGACCTTGTGCTTCATCATAAAGAAGACTAACCGCATAAAAATATAGTCACGGAACCAAAACGATAAAGTCATATGCCAACGATTCCAAAAATCCTTAATATTTTTAGACTTAAACGGATGATTGAAATTCATAGGCGTTTTAATGCCCATGAAGTAACTGATCCCTACCGCAAATAAACTGTAGCCTGCGAAATCAAAGAACAAGTCCATGCTATACGTGTACATATAGCCGATAATATACCATGAAAAACCATGGGCCATCATGGCACCAAACTGCATTTGAGGCATCAATACAGAGCCAAAATAGTATGCCAAAACAAACTTGTAAAGAAAGCCAAGAAAGATATATCGGACACCTGTTTGAACCAAGTCGAGATAATCTTTCTGTGCAGGAACAGCCTCATAGTCACTTACAAACCGCCGGTACCGATCAATCGGCCCTGACGAAATTGTTGGAAAGAATAATAGAAACTGAGCAAAGATAATCGGATGGTATTCCTTTATAAAGCCGTCCCTAGTCTCCATAATTGTCTGAACGACTTTAAAAGTAATATATGAAATACCCAGAAAACCGATAATGGACTGTTTACCCGACTGAATAGCGGGTGTTACTTTGACAACAACCAATGGCGGAATTGCCAAGATGACCGATAGAACAAACACCCATCCCTTATTGGGCGAATCTTTCCGACGTCTGTAATGAAAATAAGCGGATACCAGTAAAACCTGATAAACAAAATAACAAATTAATGCAATTCCAGTCCGCCAGTTGGGACCACCAAACGTCAAAATCAAGAAAAATAGTGATACCACTGTCTGATACCAGCGAAACCGGCGTCCATAAAGCAAGCCAATCATTAACGGTATCAACGCTACAGCTAGCCAAATAAAGTACGTTGGATTTCCATAAGGAATATACCATCTCATTTTGAGTTAACCTCGTTAATGACTGATTTAATGTCAACCTTCCCATTAGCGCTTAATGGTAAAGATTTTCTATATATAATTTTTTGAGGAATCATATATGACATCATTGAATTTTTTAAATCACTTTTAATTGCTGCCGTTAAATCCAGCTCATTATTAAAGTGATTTTCATTTGGCACAATATATGCAATCAACATTGATACCTGATGCTGTGCATTATATTTTGGAACAACCACACCTTGTTTAACGTACTTCTGTTTATCAACCAAAATAGCCACATCTTCAAGTTCGACCCTATAACCATTTATCTTAACCTGAAAATCTTTTCGCCCATAATATTGAATCAGGCCGTCTTGGCGAACGGTAGCGACATCCCCTGTTTTATACGCCGGTTGATCATTTAGTGTTGAAAAAACACGTTTCGTTTTTTCCGGATTATTAATATACCCCTTGGAAACACTTGAACCGTAAATTTCAAGTTCTCCTTGTGTCCCGTCACTAACAACATGACCATCGTCATCAATGATTCTGATATGCATACCGTTTTTAACATAGCCAATTGGCAAGCGGTCGAATTTCTGAATGACCTCATCCGTGATTTCAATTTGAGTCATAGCCACAGTCGCTTCAGTGGGACCATAAGTGTTAAAAACATGGGCCTTAGGAAACTTTTTCTTTAGCATTTTGGCTGTCCTGGCCGTTAACTCCTCTCCACAAAAGAGAAAATCGGTTAAAGCCGGATAGTTTTCTGCGTTAAAGGTCGGTTCCAACAAACAAATATTTATAAATGACGGTGTCGAAACCCAGACATTAATCGGTAGTGTTGGTAACGTTGTAAAAAGGACCAAAAAATTATCTGTAATTTTCTTAGATAAGACGTGTAATGTCCCACCCTTAAACAACGTAGGATACAGACTCATAACAGATAAATCAAACGAATAAGCAGGTTGTTGCAGCATCTGTAAGTCATCCGGTAACTGAAAATCACTGCCTACCATCCAATCTACAAAACTCATTAAATTATGATAGCTGATTTCAACGCCCTTAGGCACACCGGTCGTTCCAGACGTAAAAATAATGTAGAAAGTTTGATCTCCTTCGACAGGATGTGTCACTTGATAGTCTTCCCGCTCCAAGAAAATGTTGCCAAGTTCCTTTTTGGTGATTACCGGTACAGTCCCAAGACTGACAGGCAGGTCCTCAACTGCCACTACAGCAACCGGCTTTGCAATAGAATTTATCAATACCAGCCGCTCATCCGGCGAATCAACATCTACAGGGATATAAGAATGGCCGGTTTTCACAATCGCAATAAATGTTGCGATCATTTCAAAGCTTTTCCCACCAAAAACCATAATCGGTTGATTAGCAGGTAGCTTCATGGCATCAATGTGTTTTGCCAGAGCATCTGAATAGTGCTTTAAATCTAAATAAGTGTTTGTTTGATTGTTGTAATGATAAACAACTTCATCCCTTTTAGTTTCGGCATATGAATCAACCATGTCGATTAAATTTTTTTGCATCCTCACTCACCCCGTTAAAAGTCATTGTAAATAAATTTTGCTTGATTGATTCCGCTATAATTATATAAATAAAACAGAATCATCATAATCGCAAAGTAAAATAAAGTCGTTAAAACAAATTTTACAACTGGCCTCTGAATCCACTCTAGTAAAGCCATGCAAACTCTCCCCCTTAAAAAAGTCAACACTACATTAAAATAGGTTGGTTAATTTATGCGTTCTACAATCTTAAAATAATGAACTAATTCAGTTTCCCATTCATCACCCTATTAAAGAGTTGAACTGACAAATTTTGAATAGAAGCTGCCGGTCGATAATTATTGCTTAGAAGGACGACGCCATTTTTCCCATCCCGAGATTCCAAGATAGACGATTCATATCCATAACCAATGCCGTGCGACCGGATGCCATTTGTTTGATTGTAGACACCACCTCCATAAGTTGATGAGCTACCTGGTGTATGTAAAATTCTGACATTTGCTAGTGAAATCACTTTCCCTTGTAAAAGACGATGCTCAGCTTTGAAAAGTTCGAAAGCGGTCATGTAAACCTGCCCCGTACCCAATTCGTTATTCATTGAGGCCTGGGTTTCATTAAAGGGCCGTCGATAATTTTGACTGAACTGATTAGCTTTTTGGTAGCGATAACCCGTTGTTTTATAAAGCGTTAAAGGCTGATCCTGAACAAATCCGGTCCCTTTTAGATTCATAGGCTTTATAAACGTTTGTTCAAAATACTTTTTATAGGTTTCCCCAGTCAAACGAGAAATAATACCAGATAATAGAACATAATTAACTGGTTGATACTGCCATTTATCGAATTCGGATTTTTTACTTGATAAATGTTTAACGGCAAATGCCACAACCTGTTTCTCGTTCAATAGCCTGGCCGACCCAACCTCTTTCATGGACAATCCCGAATCCATATCAAGCATATTGCGAATCCGGATATGCGTTGCATTTGAGATTGTCGGGTAGAAATGTGCTAAAGGCGTCTTTAATGATAATTTTCTCTCTTGCACAAGTTTCATAATACATGCAGCAGTTAAAGACTTTTGTATTGACAAAATTTGGAATTCAGAATTGGTTCTATTTTTGATTCTATCCGCGTAATTCGCATATCCAAATGCACGCCGATATAAGAATCGGTCGTTCTTGATAATCAAAGCCGACCCCACAAAATGATTTTTCTTCAAATACATCGTGATATCGTTGGTTTGTGCATCAGCATGATCACCAGACCCTTTAGCCTGAAACTTAACCGTCTCTTTTGGTTTATTTTTGGAACGACTGGCATTTTTTTGGCTGGAAGGACGGTTTCCTTCTGAGCGATTTATCTCAGCCTGGCGTGCGTTTTGCGCGTCTAAATGCTGTTTAATAGCTAAGGCGCCGCCAATAACGATAATCACTAATAGTAAAAGCCCGTAAGCCCAACGACGTCCCCATTTCATGTGTGCACCCCCTTCCGTAAAACCATTTCAAACTTTATTTATCATCAAACTAATTGATAAATAATCATCCTTGCTAAACCAGGAACATGGTCTTAACGTCTTGTCCTGCAACTAATCCTCTGAATTTCTTACATAGCCTCAAGATTACTACAAAAAGTCACTCGAACAAGTAAAATTTTTTTGACAACCTGCTTACATCCCTTGTCCCCCTAAGCAATTGAGCTTTCATAGTCTTTGTGTAAGTTTGTACTTAGTTGCCACTGAGGTTTCCAATTCACTAAAATCGTCAAATCAAGTTAGGTAATCAAAACCGACATTTAGTAATCAAAAGGTTCCTATTTATCCCCCCTTCACTCATTTGAACCTATTATATTCTGCGTGATTTTAATAACAATTAAATTGCTCCAATATTTCCTTCTCTTTGATAAACCTTTAGTATCTTTGACATTCCATTAATATTAATTACCTATATAGGCATATTTTGCTAATTAAATATAACTAGAATTGTTAAAAAGTTAAAAATAAGCTGATGAACCTTCTTTTATCAAGCATACAAAAAAGACACCCAATAACGTTGTAAACAACGACATTGGATGCCCCTTGCGACTTACTTAAGTTAATCACTGAAAATAACGATCTTCATTAATACCATTAGTTAATCGTTACCAAAATGACAGGACGATCGAACATCAACTAAGTACTTGAGCAAGCAGCTTTTTTAAATTGGCTGAATCTTGGTCAACAACTGTCTTCATATTTTTAAACCGTTTAGAATACGAAGGATGATAAAGTGGAAAGATTTTTCGAATATTATCAGTCAATTTAAAGGTATCAGTTGATTTATCGAGGTATTGAATTGGCTGCTCAATCAATTGCCCATGCAAATCTCCGATTTTGGCTTTGTTGCCAAGTAAACGCTGAAGGCTGGCATTGCCCATTGGAATCATCAATAGATCCTTAAAATGAGTCATCTCAAAATCAAACATCGGTGCCCACTGTTTCACTTCTGTGTTGTTAGGCCGCCGGTCGCGTTTACGCCCAGTCTTGCCAATCGAAAACGGTCGCGCACTGACAACCCCTGTAATGTAGATATCCTCACGAGTTAAGCCCAACGAAGCCAGCCAACGGTCGAGTTCTTTTCCGGATGGGCCTTGAAATGGATGTCCTAATTTAACCTCTTTATCTCCCGGTGCTTCACCTAAAAGCAACACCTTGGGATGATAGCCACCTTCTCCGGCAACAAAACCCTCCAAGCGGGGATTTTCTTCCGACTTTTTCTTTCCCCACTCAATCCATTCGGGGGTTAACACGGTGTGAAGTTGCATCTGCACGTACCTCTTTCTTGGTTATTGTCGCACTTTCAAAATACAGGTTGACTACTGATAATTTATCATCAAATTGATTAACCCTGTCCATCCTTAAAAGCTGGATACAGTGTCATCCCACCGTCGATAAACAAAGTAATTCCTGTCACATAGCTTGATTCATCGGAAGCCAACCAAGCTGCACCTGCCGCGACTTCTTCGGGTTTACCGATTCGATTCATCGGCACCATTGAAACCGTTTGATCAAGTTGTGCCTTATCAGCAAATTTCTTCGCATTTATCGGCGTATTGATTGCACCGGGACCAATGGCGTTAACACGAATCCCCTCTTTAGCATATTCCATTGCGATTGTTTGGGTGAACAGCTTCACGCCACCCTTAGCTGCAGCGTAACTGGCAAAGGTAGGCCATGGAATCTGCTCATGTACTGATGAAACGTTAATGATATTGCCCTTTTTATTTTTTCCTTTGAAGTAATTCAGTGCGGTTTTTGCCCCTAAAAAGACACCCGTTTCGTTGATTGAAATAACTTTATTCCAATCCTCCAAAGATAGTTTGTGTGTCGGTGACTTGATTTCCATACCGGCATTATTGACCCAAACATCGAGATCACCAAACTTATCCAACGCCGCACGCAATAATTCCTGATTGCCGTTTTCAGTGGAAACATCGGCTTTGACAATTGTGGCTTGACCACCGTTGTCGGCCACCTCTTCCGCTACCTTTTGAGCACCGGCTTCATCGCTATTGTAATTGATGACAACCGACATATGTTCCTGACCAAACCTGTTGGCAATCGCATTGCCGATTCCCTTTGAGCCACCGGTGATGACAGCAATTTTGTTTTTTAAATCTGTGTACATTTGTTTCCTCCCCCGGAAGTTAATTTAGAGTTCAAACCAGCTTCATCTTTTAAAACAAATTATTGTTACAAATTAATGTTAATCTGACAACGCTGGGAATTCAAGCACAAGTGTTGGTATGTTGGGAGAAAGAGCGTATATGAAGTTGGCCCGATTTAAAATATTAATATTTTCGTGTTTTATATTTTAATAAATGCCATTAATTTTTTGGAGGTCGCTTGGGAACAGCGTAAGTTGGGAGATTGGGGTTACTTTTATTACGGCCATAGCGCTCCGAAATGGTCCGTCGTTGGCGATGGAGGTACGCCGTGTGTTAGGTATGGGGAATTATACACAAAATCTAACAGCAAAATTGATCATATTTATTCACATACCAATATTTCGGTTAAAAATTTAAAATTAAGTAAAGGAACTGAAGTCTTAATTCCTCGTGTTGGAGAAGATCCACTTGATTTTGCACATTGCGCTTGGTTGAGTATACCTAATGTTGCCATTGGAGAAATGATTTCAGTGTTTAATACAAAGCAAAATCCACTTTTTACTGCATATTCTTTTAACTCAATGCTAAAATATGAGTTTGCAAAGCGAGTTGAGGGCGGAGGAGTAGCAAATCTTTACTATGCATATCTAACCAACATACCCGTTTCATTTCCTTCTATGAAAGAACAAACGGAAATAACTCAATTGATTGAAAATTTAATAAGTCTTATCGCTGCCAATCAGGGTAAGCACTTACAAATTAAAAACGCCCTTTAATCTTGTCAGGCGTTATTTTTGACACGTTTTACACTAAACTAGCTAAATGTTTCATAACTTTGTTATTATCTTGGTTCTCCAACTCTTGAATAATATGCAAATAAGTCTGTTGCGTGGTGTTCATATTAGAATGTCCCAGTCTACGGGCAACAGAGGCAATGCTAACACCCGCATACAACAAAAGTGATGCGTGGGTATGCCTAAGACCATGAACAGAAATAATTGGAATGCCGGATTTCTTGCATAGTCTTTCCAGGTAATGATTAATCGTATCGTTATATACTTTTGACCTTACAAATATCGGTTTATCTTCCGATAATTCTTTCGTTAACTGAGAAAACTGAATGACCGTTTGCCAATCCAATTGAATTTTTCTCATAGACGAGAAATTCTTGGTTGGCGCAAACCCAGCCTGTCTTGATTTGTAATCCCAAGTCTTATTAATATTTAACGTTTGTCTGGCAAAGTCAAAATCATTCGGTGTAATAGCCAACGCTTCCGAAAAGCGTAAACCGGTTTTAGTAATGAGCAAAATAAAATAATCCCAGTTTACACCTGCATCTAAAGACAAACTGTCTAACATTAATTGAACTTCATGTTGATTCAAAAATTTTGTTTTGTGTGGTCCCGGCTTCTTCCCCTTTATAATAGCTTTTCGAGTAGGATCTCGTTCTAGGATCCCCTCCTCTAAAGCATCAATCAAAGAGCTTTTAATATGTCGATGAAAGTCCATAACGGTTTGTCTTTCATGGGTTTTCGCATAATCATTAAGCAATTTCTGGTAAGTCAATCTGGATAGTTCACACATCCTCAAATCCGGTGCTAAAGAAACAATTTGTCGGTAAGTCATTTCATATTTGCGGTAAGTGACTTCCCGGACAGCATCTTTTTTGTAAAGGTTCATCCAATCCTGAAAATATCGGTGTAACTTAATATCGCTAGTCATGATATTACCTCCATAAATAAATTAGAGGACACTTCATTTGCAGAAGCCCCCTCTATGTTTATTAAACAGGCAATAGACCATAAAAAGCCAATTTAAACTCTATGATTCCAAAGCACGCATCAACGTGACCATCGACCTAATATGTAACCATCATCGAAGCTACTATCGCCACTGCCTCCTGAAGTTGGCGTGTTGTGCAACCATCGAATTAATTTGATAATTAACCAGAGGACCATCGGCGTAAGTATGACTGCCCAAATATCGCCCCAACTGATACCAGGCTTCATCGTTTTAACGTTGGCAATATGCTTATTAATAAACGGCGAAAAGCGGTTGAAGTATTGATAAGCAATATTCTTATTAACTATCTTCGTCGATAATCCTCGGTGAAGCTGCCAATTTTGGAAATCAGATGTAGCTCCATCTAAATCTTCACTCTTGATTAATTTAATTTGCGTTCCCTTACCAGGATAAGCAACTAAAAGTGAGACATGTATCCCCCATACCTGCGCTTTCGAGTCGACTTTTGTTTCCCAATCATAATCACCATTTTTCGGTGTTGCCTTTTTAGCAATCTTGGTTAAAAGATCCTCACCCAAATTACCAACGTCCGAAGGTCGCCGATTTAATGTATAAACCCAAATTTGTGGTTTATTACCCTCATGCTGCCATTGCTGATTTTGTTGAATAATCTGTTGCTTTTGAGAAGGTTTTAAAAGATTCAATTGATCATGAATCATATACTTCTTCGAATAGGTGGCAGCATGAGCTGTACTGCTATTAATGAAGAATAGTGAAATTACCATACATAGAAAGATCAAAACTCGACTGGTTATTTTCATATACAAACGCTTCTTTCAAGTTCAACAGCATTTTTTCAATTCACGAGAATTCTATTTATTGCAATCCCGAAAATCAACCCGATTTTAACACGCTTGGGAACAGCGTAAGCTAAAGCAACTTGTAAAGTCACGAGACAAAGATCGTATCCCAATAGAATCGGGTAAAAGGCAGGCAGGGAAATACCCATACTATGGTGCTACTGGAATTGTTGATTATGTTAAAGATTATATTTTTGAGGGCACCTATCTTTTACTAGCAGAGGACGGCGCAAATATTTTAGATCGAACCCATCCAATTAGTTATGTCGTGAATGGTAGGTTTTGGGTTAATAACCACGCGCACACTTTTCAAAGCTCTCAAGGCACTGATCTGACATTCTTGGCAGAATCCTTGGAAAGAATACATTATCAAAGATATAACACTGGTACTGCCCAACCAAAACTTAATGCAAAAGTTGTGGGAAAAATAGAAGTATTGTGCCCTACTTCCAATGAACAACGAAAGCTTGGTAAATTATCCTATTTAATTAATGTCCTTATCGCTGCCAATCAACGACGGCTCGATCAGTTACAAAGTTTAAAGAAATATTTGATGCAAAATATGTTCGTCTAATTTTTATTATTTTTAGATACTTATTGCTGCCAATCAGCGATAGTGCAATAAGAGGATTTTGGAAGTGATTTTTAAGTCAGGTTCTCTCTCCTTTTGTGATTATGTATTTTGATGTACGGAAGGTGGTAATCAATGGAACTTTATAAGATAAGTGAGAATAAAAGATTAAAAATCATCAAGCCCGAAGATTTTAAAATTGAACGTGAAATGCAGAATATTGTTCAAGCCAATGTTGAGCCACTTTTTGGAGATAAATTTCTTTCGTCTGAATTTACGGTTGGTAATTATCGATTAGATACAGTAGCTTTCGATGAAGAGCTTAAATCATTTGTAATCTTGGAATACAAGAATATGACTAAATCAAGTGTGATTGATCAAGGGTACTCATATTTAAATACTCTTTTAAACCACAAGGCAGACTTCATCTTACTTTATAATCATTTTTATGGAGTAAATGAATCGGAAAGCTATTTTGATTGGTCTCAAGTAAAAGTTATTTTTGTGGCGAAAGGATTTACTCAGTATCAAAAAGATGCAGTCAACAACCCGGTTTTACCGATTGAATTGTATGAAGTAAACAAGTATACAAATGACTATGTGATTGTTAACAAAATTGAAAAGAATAATTTGGGGCAAACGGCACATACCCATGTTGCGGCAAAACCTAAGTCGGTGCAAAGTGTAAAAGATGTTTCTTCAATCGCACTATATACTGAGGAAGATCATTTAAGTAACGGTTCTGAAGAAATTCGTCGATTATATCAAGCGTTTAAAGATGCCATTCTCTCGTGGGATAGCACAATCGAGGTGAAACCGGTTAAACTTTACGTTGGATTTCGAATTCATAAGCATAATTTCATTGATATTCAGATTCAAAAGAAGCAATTAAAAATATGGATTAATTGCCCTGAAGGAGAGCTCGATGATTCCCTTGGATTAGCACGAAATGTGAAGCATATAGGCCATTGGGGAAATGGTGATTATGAATTAGTTGTTAAGGACGATACTAATTTAGAATATATTTTAAGCCTCGCTAAAAAGGCTTGGAGAGATAAAGAAAAGTTAGGTTGAGCAATAACTTGATTTTATTTTTCCTCAGTATGAGCGTAAGCAAATGGTTAACTGTAAGCTGATAGGGAATTGTATGCCTAAGGATTAGGTGGAAGAGTGTTTTGCATATTATTCAGAAACTTCTAAGAATAGTTATTAATATGTAGAATGTGTGTTCTGGATTTTTGCACTGCTATGCATTGATTGATAATCTTGAATAGTTATCTATGTTTAGTAAGTTATTAAGACGCTGTCGCAGATTGGCAGCGATAGAGAAATCAAGCTTTTGCAATAGTTGAGAGATTGCATTTTGCTCATTTTTAGATGGCATCGTGACCTCTATGGACTTGATTTGTTTGTACTTTAAATTCCATGTATCAGAGGTTAATCCTTGAGAATTTTTTTGGAATTCCTGCAACATTTTCGTAAGTTTAAATAAATATCCCCAAAATCTGACATCTAAACCAACCCGTGGTTTTAAAACTGTATAGGCAGGACTCACTATTCCCAATTCATTAGAAACCCCACTTGCCCCTTGCCACATTCTCATTGAGTTATATGCAATGTCATTAGCATGAACTACTTTATAGTTAGATTTATTGCTGTTAGAATTATCTTTCCTATTTAGGACATTTGCATCAACTATTCCTGAATTAATAGTCACTGAAAGCATCTTAAGTGTTTGACCTTTCGGATTTTCCTTGCGCTCTTCAAATATTTCTCCCAACTTACGCTGTTCCCAAGGATCAGTGAATCCCTTAAACCGCCACTCTTGATTAAAAATCTTTTGCATCAATAACTTTTTAAGTCGCTTTAGTTGTTCAAGCTTACTCTGATTGGCAGCGATAAGTTGATCAGTTAAAAATAAAATTTTACCAATATACTTTTGCTCTTTTTCATCTGGAACGGCTAAGAAATATTTTTGAACCTTATCATAATTTATCCCAAATACTTTTAAACCAGTTCCAACTTTATAAACGTAATGTCTAAAGCCCGGAGACAAAAAAAGATATAAATAATAAACGGGGTCCCCACACTTAAGACGAATAGCTATTGTATGCAATCCTGATACTACTTTTCTTCCCTTGATATTTTTCATTAACATTGGTTCAGCAATTTCTTTATAATCTTCTGAAGCATCTGCCAAAACAATGTCGCCAGTTTGAAGTAGCTGGAAGTCACCTGATTTAATATTAGGCAACCTAAATGATTTATCAACATATTTTCTTGACGAAGTGTGGATATCACCATAATGAATGTATTCAGTATCACTTTCTGGTACTTCATACTTTCTGGGCAAGGAATAGGATTTTAGTTGCTTAAGACCTTCTCCCAACTTACGCTGTTCCCAAGGATCATCAAATCCCTTAAATCTGATTTTAGGCTGTTTTTCCTCACTCATTCTTGAACAACTCCTTAATCTTTGTAAGCTGCTGTTGAGCGACAGGATTCTTACCTTCCAGATCATCCAGCATTGACGAAAATTCTGACTCTAATTTGCTGATTTGTTCGTCCGTGTCCTTAATATCAGCCACCAGTTTGTCCACGTCAACTGGTGGCTCCGGTTCGAACGTATCAACGTATCGGGGAATATTTAAATTGAATTCATTTTCCTTAATCTCTTTAAAGTCAGCAACATGCGCAAACTTTTTAACATCTTTCCGATCTTTGTAAGTATCAATAATCTTTTTGACATTTTCATCAGTTAAGTTATTTTGATTTTTACCCTTTTCAAAATCTTTTGAAGCGTCAATAAATAAAATGTCATGGTTGATTCTACTCTTGTCAAAGACCAGAACAACCGTTGGAATTGACGTCCCATAAAACAAATTAGCCGGCATCCCGATGACAGCATCCAATACATTATCTTTTTCGATCATGTATTGCCGAATTTTACCTTCCGCGGCGCCTCTAAACAGAACCCCGTGAGGCAATACAACTGCCATTCGACCATCTGTTTTCAAGTGATATAACATATGTTCCACAAAAGCAAAATCTGCTTTAGACTTCGGAGCAGTTTTCCCATATTTTCTAAACCGTTCATCATCCAACTTATCGGTTGCGTTCCAATTTGCTGAATACGGTGGATTAGCCACCACCGCATCAAAGGTCCGCTCTGGAAACTGATCATTTTCCAAAGTATCTCCCTGTCTCAAATCAAAACGACTGTAATTAATTCCATGCATTAACATATTCATTCGGGCCAAGTTATAGGTTGTACCGTTTAGTTCCTGACCATAGTATTCGGCAACCTTTGCATAGTCACCTACCCGTAATAGCAGAGAACCGGATCCCATTGTTGGATCATAAACTGTTCGAACTTCTTCCCTATTAAGTGTTACCAGTTGTGACAGCACCTTGGAGACTTGTTGAGGTGTATAGAATTCTCCGGCTTTTTTACCAGCCGTTGCAGCAAATTGGCCAATTAAATATTCGTAAGCATCACCTAAAACATCAATTTTTAATTCATTTTCGTGAAAATCAATATCTGCCAAATTCATCATCACTTTAGCGATCAATTCACTACGTTCGGCAACGGTTGAGCCAAGCCGCGAGGATGCCAAATCCATGTCTTCAAACAAGCCCTTAAAGTCATCCTCTGATTCCTGGCCAATTGTTGAACTTTGAACTTCATTAATTGAATCCTGTAGCATTTCGATATCAAAATTACCGGCTTGAATATGCTGAATCATCGAATCAAACAAAGCCTTTGGTTCAATAAAGAAGCCTAGTGAAGATTTGATTTCAGCAACTAAATCATCTCGATAATCTTCATCTTGATAGGCTTCGCTAAACGTATATGAATCATTTTGCAGTAATTGATTTGCGTACATCTGAACCCTCTCAGACAAGAACCTATAAAAAATCAATCCAAGAATATAATTTCTAAACTCACTTGCATCCATGTTGCCTCGTAAATCGTTGGCAATTGCCCACAGTCTCTTTTGAAGTTCAGCTTGTTGCTGTGCCTGTTCCGTATGTGTCGCTACCATTTTGTGTCTTCCTCTTTACGACATTGCAAATCGTTTGATTGTCTTTTGGACAAACGATTTGATGCGTTTCTTTATTGTTATTTTTTGCTTAAAGTCATAACCTGCTTCACTCAGGGCCCTCATAACCTCCTGAGAATTTGTCCGACCATAAAAATCATAATCACTTAATTGATGGTCGATAATATCCAACGGAATTTTATTTTTTTCAGAGAATTGTTGAATTTCATTCTGCCGACGTTTTGCCAAATACTTATTTAATTCATTACTGACATTTGCGTCAGACTGTAGCTTGGGAATAATTTGATCCAAAAAATCCGCCAACAAATCTGCTTTGGATTTCAATTCCGGATTATCCGCATTATTAAGCATCCGTTTAATCTTATTTGTGTCTGACTTCTTTGATTCCTTGCTGCCAAGATTGATTGACTTAATCAGATTCATAATATATTCAACGTCAATTTTATCCGTCTCCAACAGTTCAATTTCAAAATCAATATCATCAAGAATTGAAGCTTTCTCCCCACCACCGTCTTCTTGCTCAAGCGCCTGGTGGGCAGCAAAATATTTCGAACGATACTGTTCCATTTCCTGTTCAGATAATTGATTTTCAAATTTATCCCAAGAAAAGTCATCATAAACACGTATTTTATTTTGTACCCGCAAAACATCCCTAAATGCCAAAACAAAATCTTTAAGCTTATCTTCACCTTGATTATGAAGGTCGTCCACATCCCCAGGAGTGATCGCAACCTCTTTTAATCGCTTGATTTTATCGTCAAATTGGTCTGCCAGCTCTTGATAGGATGGCACAACTACAAAGTTACCGGAGCCACCGGAAAACAATTTGATAGCATCATCCGTTTCCTTTTTAATATTTCGATAACAAATAATATTTCCAAAGGGTTTGGATTGCTTTTCAATTCGGTTGGTTCTGGAGAACGCTTGAAGAAGGCCCTGCCACTGCAATCTCCTGTCAACGTACAAAGTGGATAGTTTAGGCGAATCGAATCCGGTTAAAAACATATTGACAACAATCAAAATATCAATATTATCATCCGGCGTCTGAGCATTATGCTCTTTCATTCGCTTAGAAATGTCTCCGAAATAATCTGAAAACTTATCCGTACTAAATGCCGTGCCGTATTGATGATTATAATCGTCGATTACTGCATCCAAGCCGTGACGAGATGTTTTAAACTTTTCATCCTGCTTCTTTTCGGCATCCTTTTCATTTTCAGCCCATGTGAATATCGTTGTAATTTTAAGATCACTGTGTGATTCTTCTTTTAGTTTTTTAAACACCTCATAGTATTTAAGTGCCATATTAGTGCTTGAAACCGTGAAAATAGCATTGTATTGCCGATTCTTAGTAACATTATCATGATTCAACATAATATGCGTAGCAACCTGTTTAAGCCTCTCTGGACTTTCAAAAGCCGCTTTGGTATCAATACCGGGAACCTTTTCGTCAGCAATAGTAGTGTCTTTCCCCTTGATTGTTCCGATGTATTGAACACTAAACCCGAGCACATTATGATCCCGAATGGCATCTTTAATAAGGTAATGATGTAATTCTTCATCATAGAGCGTTTCAGTTGTCCGGCCATCTGCCCCTATATTTTCGGAAAAAATCGGCGTACCTGTAAAGCCAAAATGCTCTGAATTCTTAAACCAATTATTGATATTTTTTCTCATCTCACCAAATTGGCTACGATGAGCTTCATCTTCGATAAAAATCACTCGTTGATCATGAAATTGGCTTAATACCTTTTTGTATTTTGAATGACTAATAGCGACATTCATTTTTTGAATGGTTGAAATAATCAGTGGGTCGTCTTTAGATCGTAACTGTTTTACCAGACTACGCGTGTCATCCGTTCTATCCAATGCAGGTTGGTTAGTCACGGATTTAGGTAAATAAGAATTAAAGTTTTTGGCCGTTTGTAGATCCAGATCGGACCGATCGATTAGAAAGATCACTTTCTCCGCATCAGTTTCACGCGTAAGTCGTTGTGCAGACTTAAAGGCGGTGATTGTTTTGCCAGAACCCGTTGTGTGCCAGATAAAGCCATTCTTTTCCGGATGATGCTTAGCTTGGTTCACAATTGCTTCAGTTGCATAGACTTGATATGGTCGCATGATTAACATTCTCTGATTGTCGTTATCAAAAATTGTATATTTGGCAATCATACTGTGCAGTCTTTCCGGCACAAAGAAAGATGATGTAAAGGCATCAATATCATTCAACCAATTATTTTGTCGATCTGTCCAATAAAACATAAAATTGGAATTAAGTTTGCCATCACCATTTGCAAAATACCTGGTTCCATCACCATTCGAGACTACAAAAAGCTGAACAAACCGATAAAGTTGCCGAAAGGATTCGTCACGATAGCGAATGATTTGATGAAATGCTTCAGAAAAGTCTACACCACGCCTTTTTAATTCAATTTGAACGATTGGAAGACCATTAATCAAAATAGTAACATCATAGCGATTAACATACTTCGTATTAATTGTGACTTGATGGGTCACTTCATATGTATTGTTTTGATAATCATGACCATCAAAAAATTCTAAATATAACTGGGAATTATCATCCCGTTGAATCACAATTTTTCCATAGGGCTGAATGTCCGACCCCCTTAACAACTGGGCGATCTCAAAGATATTTCGTGTGCCAACCATTTGATGGAGCACCCGGCTAAACTCAGTGTCGCTTAACGGGGTGCCCTTAAGTCTTTCATCGTTTCGTTCATTTAATAAAGTCCGAAAATGATCAGTTAATTGTTTTTCATCGCTAATTTTGACAGTCTTGTATCCAATTGCGTTAAGCCGGTTCATAAATCTTTTTTCCAGTAACGCTTCAGATTCATATCCTTCACTCATTGATACCAGCCCCCTTACAGATTCAAATATGTAATAACTAATATTCTTCTTTATATTATCATAGCTAAGACTATTGAGGTATACGATTCCAATAAAAATACAGCCAACCATCGTTAGCTGTATTTTTAGACTGTATTAAAAAAGTTAAGAATCACTATTCCTTAATCTCATCCAATATCCGCTGTTCATCGTACAATCTCATTACAAAGTACATTGCTGCATAAATCACCAGCGGAATCCAGACATAATTCACATCAATCATCGTAATTGTTGCGCTATTCTGCGTCTGGTTGGCAACGTATCCAGAAATATGAAACACCCCAGCTGTAATCAAGCCGCCGACTCCCAGCCCGAAATTGACACCAAAATCATCGGTCGAAGCCAAGATGCCCTCTGCCTGAACACCCATACTGACCCCATAACGGATTGTGTCCGCAATCATGATCGACACCAAGCCAATAATAATACCATTACCAATTGAGTTAATAAAGATACCACCAAACAGCGTTGGCATATTGCTTAGATAAACACCAAGTGCAATCACGATTTGACCAACAAAAGCGGCCAAAATGCCACCCATCATGGTGCGTTTTTTACTTTGGGTTCCCGTAATCCGCATGATCAACAGTACCCCAATTAATGACGTAAACGTAAAACCGTTAGCAAGTGGCACCAGATTTTCATTTCCCAAAACATACTTAAAATAGTAGATAGTGGTTTGATTCTTAATCGACGTGACCAGCCAGTACATAAAAATCGACACCGAAATAACAATCCAAGGTTGATTTTTGCGAATCATTGCGGCCACTGACCTCAATGGCTGATGTGCAATATTTGGATTCGCATACCGCTCACGAACGTGGATAAATGTATTCAGAATCAGGATCAACGAAATAATGCCAAACAAGATAATCGTGCCAAGAAAACCTGCCTGTTGATTTCCCTTTCCGAAAAGCGCCACGAG
This sequence comes from Lentilactobacillus hilgardii DSM 20176 = ATCC 8290, assembly GCF_000159315.1. Lineage (GTDB taxonomy): Bacteria > Bacillota > Bacilli > Lactobacillales > Lactobacillaceae > Lentilactobacillus > Lentilactobacillus hilgardii. The sequence goes on along the minus strand of NZ_GG669992.1, from coordinate 637,414 downwards.
GGGCAATGTAAATACTGCCACTATAATTTGAACCAAGCTGCCAAAGAACTGACGGATCACACCGAGTAACGTCAACTCACGCGAATTTTGCGACATCGTTGGTAAAATCGACGTAATCGGTAAATTAACCGCTGTGTATAAAAAGCCGAGCCCCAAGTATGTAAAATATGCCCACGCCAATTTGCCACCGTATGAAAAATCGGGTGTTATAAACGTAAGAACGGCAAAGATCACATAAGGGAATGCATACCACAGAAAGAACGGTCGACTCTTACCGAATTTAGAATGTGTTCGATCGATCATCACACCAATAATGAAACTTTCCGCCACATCCGCTACTCGAGCTACCACAAATAAAATGGCAACCGCACTGGCACTTAGGCCATAAACGTCCGTGTAAAAAAACAGCAGGTAAGTTGTCATCATTTGAAAAACCAAATTATCAGCCGCATCACTTAATCCGTAACTGATTCGTTCAGGCCAGCGGGTTACCCAACCGGCAGTTGTTTTTGCCATTTAATCACCTGATTTGTTTTAAATTGTCAACATTCTTATTGTTAACAATTATTCTAGGTGTTTCCAGGCATCAATAGCAATCAATTGTCAATTTTTATTGCGCAAAGGCCATAAGAAAAGACCTGAACTTGACGTCCAGATCTTACGGGAAGATTTTTCATTTTATATTGAAGGGTATTCATATACATGAAGTTAGTTAAGAAATCGTTGAGTTAAATAATTATTTGAGGGGTTAATTATTTTACACATTTTCTCGTTACAAACCGCTAAATTCCATCGCATCGCTTCCTTAATTATATTAAGAGAGTGCTGATTTGGCTTTGCATCTCTCTTATTTGATTGTCTATATCATATCGTCCCTAGCTTAACTGAAGCTTAAGCTAAAAATCTTTTTTTATTTTTTCTCGAACTCTTTTAAAGTATAGAAACAAGGAATCAGAATGAATCAGGGCAAATACAATTTTTAAAAATAATTTGACGTTGCCTCTGTCCATTGTACGCAATGACGCTTGGAAATTAATCTTCAACAATGATCAGCTGTCAAATCAAATTGCTAACTCGGCTATTTATATTGGCCGTCCACTTGCACTGTTAGTTGTTCTTTATCTAAAGCTTTAATCTTTTCAAAAGGATCCTCAAGCCTAGAACAGTGATTAAAGCGTTTTGTTGGCAATATGGCCATAAGAAAAAGCCCTGCTATCACAGGACTTTGATTGAGGAAAGAGTTTTCATTATATTGAAGGGTATTCATATCATGAGGTTTGTTAAGAAATCGTTTGAATCTGTGATTATTTGAGGGGTGAGTTTTTTAGTATTTTTCGCATACAACTTGTAACTAGTTAAATATCATCGCATCACTCCTTTCAAAGTTGGCTGGTGTGTAATGAGTTCCAGCTCTCGAACTGGATTAACTCGTATTGTCGGTCTTTAATAGCAACTCCACACAATGATGCGGGTATAATCAAGAGATTTTCTATCATATTTAAACTTTGGTTTGATTTTTGTACTATTTGCTATTGTCATCAATCATCATCCCCTTCGTTCTTGATCATCGTTAAAAGAGGTTCTCCTTTTATTCCTACCTCTTATTTTATTGTTTATATCATATATTCCAGAGCTTAATCGAAGCTTAAAGTGATCAAATATAGTTGATTAATTGTGAGGTCCGTCCGCATAGTACATTGATTGCCTAACTGTAAACACGTCAACTATACGTACCACTGTTGAATTTGACCCATCGGCTGAATTGGTTAGACACCCTTGCATTGACAATACTGCTCATATTTTAGTTACTTATTGGCTCATCAGTATCGTTTTCTTGATTATTCTTTGAATTGTTATTCTGCCCGTAGACAGCCTTATTATTTTTCTGCTCGTTGGCTTTACCATTAACCGTGGTTGGCGTTGTATCTGCATTGACAACAATTGAGCTCGCTGCCGTTGTTCCAAACATTGTCAAGGCAGCCCCTGATGCATATAAAATCTGTTTCATTGTCATCATTTAAAATCTCCCTTCAAGTTAATTCTTTTAATTGAATAGTTAATGATCACGACTTATTTTTATTGAACATTTAAATTTTTAATTATTTAGTTTTTATTTCCAAGTTGAAAGCTCGGTCATTATCGTTATTTTTAGACCATTGGCATCGTCTCCTTTCAAATTTGATTGTCTATAGATTACCTGTAACAGCTTAATCCAAACTTAAATCAGGCCTATTGGCCGAAAAACCATTTTTTTCTTAAGCGTTTCGTTAACTTTTTTAGAAAATGTCAAGGATTGGGACAAGAAAACAGCAGTTTCTTTATGTATCAGAAAGAAACTGCAACTTTTGTGACCTATTTTTCACCACATAG
>NZ_GG669992.1:618768-633631 GCF_000159315.1 Lentilactobacillus hilgardii DSM 20176 = ATCC 8290 | reverse complement strand
TCTGAGGGAAAATGTAACTAGAGTGTGTATTCGTTAGAAAGTATTGGTGTTAGTCATTATCTGGGGCGAGTTATTGTATCGGGTATCCTAACTGTACATTGCATTTCCCTAAATATTCAGAGCGGGGGTATTAAGGGTTCATCATCTTCAAATACATTTTCGCTTGGAGTAGGGGTATTATCAGAAGAAATCATTTGCTTAAACACCCTGAATATTTAATATCTAAAGAATAACGAGCTTACCTTAACTCAACCTTAAAAACAGTTAAGTTTCGAAATAAAGCGATATTTAACCAGTACTTTCACTTCTGGCATACGAAGTTGTTAGTCAAAGTTTAAACTTTTCGAATTCTAAAAAAGTCGGTTCCGGTTCAAATCAAAATCAATTTTATTTTAACAATCCATTTAAAACCCGAAAAAATAATTTTTTGCCTATTCCCTTAAAGCCTCAATGCATCTACTCCCAATGCATTGACCGTCATTTTAATAAAACGATGGCTTGTCTCCATCCGTATTCGGCTGGTTAACTCCAACAGAATGACGGCTTTCTTTATCAGGTTCATTAATGAGATGAACAACGAAGTCTGCAATACTTTTTCGTGAAACTTCGGTTCCTTTAAATGGTTCTCCCTTTTCGGTTGTTTCATAACTGACAATATCCTTGTTGGATAACCAAGCCGGCCGAACAAGTGTATAATCCAAGTCAGAATTCTCAATGACTTTTGCGGCTGCTGCATAGGTTTCCAAATAACCGCCATCTAACATTTGATGATTCCATTTACCGAAGTTACCAGGTACTTCATCATAAATACCCAAAGTAGAAATCCAAATCAATCGTTTGACACCGACAGTATTCATTGCAGTTACAACCGATTTAGCCTGCTGCTCAATATTCTTACCTGCTAAGTTAGCATACACAATATCAATGCCCTTTAACGCCTTTTCAAGAGATTTTGTATCTGTCGTATCTCCTTCAACAACCATTTCGCGTTTATCATCACTCGACTTCAAACGATCGGCATTCCTCAAGAACAGGGTCAATTGATGAGTCGTTTTCTCCAACAATTCTTTCTCAGCCAATTTGGCAATCTTACCGTTTGCGCCAAGAATCAAGATCTTTGCCATAAATAACATTCCTCCCTTATTGCTTCTACATATACTATGATAAGAAGGAATCAACTTAAAGAAAACGGACAATTGGGGCTAACTGTCCGCAGGATCACTCAAAATTTTAAAGGGGCCTTTAAATGATTTCACAAACAAAACTTAAGATTGCCAACGCAACTAAACATTTAGTGGTATCACAACCGTTCGATCATATTTCGGTCACCAGTATTATGGAAGCCGCTCAATTACGTCGCCAAACATTCTATGACTATTTCCACGATAAATATGACGTCCTTGATTGGATTTATACTGTTGAAATCAATGAAGCGGTAAAATACTGCAATACTTATCGCTACTGGCCGCAAACACTTCTGAAAATGATGACTTATTTTGAAGAAAATCGTGAATTTTACCAAAAAGTCATTGAAATTGATGAACAGAATGCACCTGAAAAGGTCATTACAAATCACATTCGCCAAATGGTCGGCAACATCTTTATTGATCTCAGCAAAAAAGAGCAGCTGCCAATTAATACTGACTACTGCTCTTTTCTACAGGAATTATTAAGTCGTACTTTATTGTCTGAATTGAAACGTTTCTTACGCCCCGATAGTCATTTAAATCTCCACGACGAAGTTGCCAACTTAAGGGATTATTTAGATGATGGGATTAATGGCTTGCTTCTGAGAACCAGACGGATTGACTCATATCGGCATTCGCAAAGCTTGTGAAGACTACTTAGTTGCAGGAATTCTCCACTGCTACCGAGCCGAAACGTGCAAAAGAAAAGCAGACCCCGGCCATATAAGTCGCCACAGCAAACATTCCAAAAACAGGAATATTCATTATCACTGCTACCAAGCCGAAACGTGCTCCGCCAACCATAAGCTTGCATGTAAAGACACTTGCATTAAATTCCGAATTCAGGAATTCAATGCAAGTGCCCTTACACTCCAGCTTATCCCAAGTTGGCTCCGCACTCTGACTCTATCCGAAGTCACTTCCACTCAAATCATCCAACAGCTCCATATCATCCGGGCTGATTTCAAAATCAAGCTGGGTATTGTTTTTAATGTGTTCTTCATTGACAGCTTTGGGTAATGGTAGAACATCGTTTTGAAGCACGAACTTGATCGCCAACTGTGCAATGCTAACACCATACTTATTTGCCATCTGTTGAATATCCTGATTCTCAAATAATGCACCGGTTGCTAACGGTGAATATGCTTCAACCAAGATCCCATTATCTTTGGTAAATTTAGTGATCTGTGGTTCTGTATACCCGGCAAAGTAACGGATCTGGTTAACGGCTGGTTTGACGTCTGCCATATCCAAAATATTCTTTAAATCATGAACATTGAAATTCGACACACCAATTGCCTTTGCTTCACCACTATTATAAATATCCTGCATCGCCTGCCAAACTTCACGATTGGCTTCATCATATTCTGTTGAGCCACGTTGGCCCCATGGCCATGGTGCATGAACCAGATACAAATCCAAATAGGAAAAATCCAGTGCTTTCATTGTTGATTTGAAGTCTTTAATAACCCCATCATAGGTTTTGGTTTCTGCCGGCAATTTAGACGTAACAAAGACGTTTTCCCGGTCAACGTCCGAATCAAAGATTGCTTGGCCAACACTTTCTTCATTCCGATATGCTTTAGCCGTATCGATATGACGGTAGCCTGCCTTCAAAGCAGCCGTTACTGCATCGTAAGTTGGTTTGCCATCTGGAATTTGCCAGGTACCAAAACCGACTTTAGGAATTTCATTCCCATTATTCAGTTGATACGTTTCAGTTAGAATTGACATTGTAATGCCTCCTCATGTTGTATTAAGTAGTTACATTATGGAACTTAAACTATAAAAACGCTAGAAATTGGCATTTCAGATTATTCTGAGTACCGCATTAAAAAAGGGGATTAAGAGTTGTATTTATTTGTGAAAACGGTTACTTTATATAATGTAAACAAAATCACTAAATTGATGTGGCATACAATATGATCGCTAAACCGCATCATTTATTTTGAAAGGATGGCTCCTATGACAATCAATGTTAACGAAGCAAATCTTGTCTTTCATCTTCAAACCGACCATACCAGCTACATTTTCCGGATTATGGAAAACGGTGAAGCCGGCCAAATTTATTATGGTCAAAAAATCCACGTTCAACCTAATTATAAGAATCTCACTTCAAGAGAATGGCGAGACGATAACCCGTCATTAAGTGAAGAAGATCCCAATTTTCAACCGCCCGCAATCAAGTCTGAATATGCCAGCTTGGGCAAAGGGGATTTCCGTTACCCCGCCTTTCAGGTCACCCAAGAAAACGGGAGCAGAATCACCGAACTAACCTATGACCATTACCAACTCCTGAATGGTAAAAGCCGGTTGGCAGATCTGCCATCAACTTTCGATGATGCAAACGACGATGCCCAAACGTTGGTCCTCTCTTTTAAAGATCAAATTACCGGATTAACGCTCGAGCTTAATTACAGTATTTTCCCTCACCAAGACGTCATCGTCAAAAGTGCCAAATTTACCAACCCGAGTTCAGAAAAACTGGTCTTAAACCGGGCACTCAGTTCACAACTTGATTTACCGGATTCAAATTATGACCTCATTCAATTTTCCGGCACTTGGGCTCGTGAGCGTCACTTGTATCGTAACCAATTAAGACCCGGCATTCAGAGTATCAGCAGCCTTCGTACGTCATCAAGTCATCAACAAAATCCATTTATGATGCTGGCACGTCCACAGACCACTGATGAACAAGGCGACGTTTTTGGTTTCAACCTTGTTTACTCCGGCAATTTCTTAGACTCGGTCGAAGTTGATCAATATGATACCAGCCGGATCCTAACCGGTATCAATCCGGACGAGTTTGGTTGGAACCTTGCTCCCCAAACATCGTTTCAGACACCGGAAGCAATTCTAAGTTATACAACCGAAGGCATGAACCAACTTTCCCAACAAATGGCGGATTTCTACAGTCAGCATTTGGTTAATCCCAGGTTCACGCATGAAGATCGGCCAATTCTAATTAATAATTGGGAAGCTACCTATTTTGACTTTAACGAAGCCAAACTTATGACAATTGTTAACCAGGCTCATCAACTCGGCATTGAAATGTTCGTGCTCGATGATGGTTGGTTCGGTCATCGGGATGACGACACCACTTCCCTGGGTGATTGGTTCGTTGATAAGAAGAAGTTTCCAAACGGTATCGAACATTTCAGCCAACAGGTTCATGATCTTGGTATGAAATTCGGTCTGTGGTTTGAACCGGAAATGATTTCCATCGACAGTGACCTTTATCAAAAACATCCCGAATGGATGATCCATGATCCCAAATCGACACCAACTCCCGGTCGACATCAATTCGTGCTTGACATGACTCGTCCGGAAGTGATTGATTATCTGTATGATTTAATGAGTCACATGATTGAATCAGCCAATCTGGACTACATCAAATGGGATATGAACCGCCATATTACTGAAATGTTCAGCTCGGAATTAACCAGTGACCAGCAATTAGAGATGCCGCATCGCTATATTCTCGGGGTCTATCAATTATATGATCGCCTGACAAAGGCTTATCCAAATGTGTTGTTTGAATCCTGTGCTTCAGGTGGCGGTCGTTTCGATCTCGGTCTTATGTATTACGCACCTCAAGCATGGACCAGTGACGATACCGATGCAGCAGAACGAATGCTTATCCAATTCGGGACTTCCTATGGCTACCCACAATCTATGATGGGTACCCACGTTTCAGCTGTGCCAAACGATCAAATGGGTCGAATAACCTCTCTAAAAACCAGAGGTGCCGTTGCTTTCTTCGGTGACTTTGGTTATGAACTCGATATTACAAAAATGGCACCGGAGGAACTTGACCAAATTAAAGACCAAGTTGCCTTTTATAAACAATATCGTCACCTCTTCCAATTCGGAAAGTTCTATCGAATTGACAGTCCATTTGTTGGAAGTGGTAACGTTATTAGCTGGCAAGTTGTCAGTGATGACCGAAAACAAGCAATTGCGGCCCGTTATCAACTGCTAAACCATCCAAACGCACCATATACCAGATTCTATTTCAAGGGCTTGGATCCAAATCAGCAGTATCAAATCAATGATGATGCAGAAACATATTATGGTGATGAATTAATGAATGCCGGCTACTTTGTCCCAACCATTCTGGCAGATGGCAAGGAGTCCAAGGACTTTTATTCACAACTATTTGTCGCAAAGGCTGTCTAAATAACGTCATTTAAGCGACTAAAAACGGCTTCCAAAAATGGAAGCCGTTTTTTTTGATTACTTTTTAATAGCTATTAAGCAAGCGGATTTGCTTTATAGAAGAGCTTAACAGTATCTCCATACTTGGCGCATTCGCATTTTCCTGCTTTGTCTTGGTTGCATCAAATTTCCATGAAGGTGTTTGATATCGTCCATTAATAAGAACCGGATTTCCCGTCAAGGAAGCCAAGTTGCCACCCTTAAAGATATCATTATCAAATACCGTTGCTGGAATTGTGCCCTGGGTTGCACTCGTAAAGACAGCTTTATCAGTATCGTTGAATACAGGATAAATGCCCTCAACCAGTGCGGAACTCGAAATCGGTTGATTACTGTCCGAATCATAATAACTCAATTGTGAGGTGTAGTTATGAGCAACTTGATCAACGTAAACGGTGTAGTTACTGCCGACCGTCACATTGGCAACCGGATTATTAGGTTGACTCTTGCTGAGCGTGTAACCGGTTGGAATATTTTTATTGGCAACATCCGTTAATTCAGATGAGTTGTTTAAAATATCACCCAACTTTGCCCCATTTGCCAATTTGGCGCCACTCTTCAAATCACTGTTCTGAATAATCCAGTTATAGGTTTGACCCACCTGTTGACCGGATGCATTCAGATAAACAATTTGAATACTGTTATCTTTGGTTGGCGTTGTCGTTGGTGTCGACGGCGTGGTTGGCGTTGACGGTTTACTTGTTGGTGCATTCAAACCACCGGCAAATACCCAACCCGTAACAGCGGAATTGTTGTCATCAGTTACTTGATAATACAACCATCCTTCACGGGTCTTAGTAGCGGCACCCGTAACTGTAAAGGTATCACCGCTCTTGTAGCCACTCATATCAGCTGGTTGTGCCTTATATTGACTCCATTTTGGATTAACCCAAAGTGAATTTTTAGCAGCGTTAGCTAACGTGTATCCCTTTGTAACGGATGGCATGCTGGCTTGGGTCATCGTATTAGTCGATGAAATACCACCGCCAAATGACGACGTTGTTTTACCACCGTAGATCCAACCACGAAGGCTGCCATTAAAAGAAACAACTTTATAGTAAACGGATCCTCTATTAGTGGTTGCCACTCGATATGCCCGGAAATATTGTTGGGAACTATTTGAACTGCCATACTGTGACAAGGTCCCTTTTCCAGCGATAACTCGGGCGCCACGAAGCGTTCCTGCCTTGGTGTACAAAGCATTTGTCCCATTAGTTATCACGTTTCGAGTAGTTGGATCACTTGTTAACGTAGAATTAGAAGCCACAGTTGCGTAAGTCTTGGCACTCGCATTTGTTGTCGCAAATCCAGTTGCAGCAACTAAAGACAATGCTGCCAACCCAACATACAATGACTTTTTCGTATCAAATTTCATATTTATATATGCCCCCATATATGATCTATGCGGTTCTTTTACCGCAACTTCAATGTAACACCATTCAAGGGCAAAGCGTTAATTTTACGTCTGGATTTAATCGAACTGACGTTTTATTGTGATAATCTTAACCTTTTTGAAATTAATTGGCATTTTTATTTAACAAAAAAACTGATCTACTTTTACGTATCACCTTTTGTCATTTAATGACAAATTATTAATGATCTAAATTATTTTGGAACCTTTGTCACACTCAATGCCAGCATCCGATGCTGAATCAATCCTCGAGCGAAGTCGTTATCAAACAACCATTGTTTAATGTCTTTTTCACCAATTAACACCGGCATCCGATTATGGATCGGGCTCACATTTTGATTAGGTTCAGTTGTCATAATGATTGAACGCGGGCCATCCTGTTCATTTCGAATAAAGCCACCGACAAATATCAACTGATCATCAGGGTACGTAAAGTAGAACTTATCCTTTGCCCGACTCCATTCGTAAAAGCCGGACATCGGAAACAAACAACGATTTGTTAAAAACGGTGTTCGAAACATCTTTTTATCGGTGACGGACTCGGCACGGGCATTAATAATCAACTGATTTTCCCGAAAGCCATCAAGTCCCCATTTAATACCGGAAAGTTGTGTTTTCTGATGACTGGCATTAATAACAGCCGTCACGTCGTTTGGAAAGACTTCACCGGTCTTCACGTTAATTCCGGCTTTTTCCAAAAGGTTAACCAGCTTTTGAAGCCGCTTTGATTTTAAAACATCAAAATAATATCGTCCACACATTGTCACACCTTCTCTTTTATCTGCCATAACCCATTATGTCACAATTTATTAAAAATCGGATTGAAGCTAAGCCGCCTCAACCCGACTTTTAATTGATTAACTTCTGAGCTTGTATTCAAACCAAAGACGATCTTCATAAGGTTTTAAAGCCTTTTCCAGCTGCACCCTAATGATATTAACCCGAAAATCCGCGGCTAAAATAGCACCACAAATTACGAGCATCGCAACTTCAATCACAACTAATCCCCAATTTTGCTTAGCCGTCATGACCAACCATTGTTGTAAAGCTAAAATACCGATCATTGCCAGTGTCTTGTTGGCCAACCAGTACCAGCGATGAATAGCACGAACCTTTTTAGTCACCAAGTTTTGCAGATCAGTTGTGAGATTGGCAGGTTCCTTAAGGGCAATTTGAAGTCCCCTTGCGTTCTTCTTTAATAATTCCGAGACATAAGCAGATGATTTGCCGACTCTTCTCATGGAGAAAAAGTCACCGACCCAAAGCGCAATCAACATATAGATCAGAAAAAAATCAGTTAATTTCAAAAAATAGGTCATTTCAATCCCTCCAATTCTGACTTCTATGGTTCAATTGATCAAAACCAAACCATCCTTAGCGGCATCCCCCAATGCGTTAACTTAAAATTCTGTTTGACTATTTGCGAAAAGTATACAGCCATCTACAATAAACGTGTAAGATTATGCCTACAAATTTGTAACAGACAAAAAGGCGGACAACTGCACTTTCGCAGTTATCCGCTTAACGTTTTTTTCTAATTAACTTCGAAGTTGATATTCAAACCAAAGACGATCCTCATATGGTTTAAGTTCCTTCTCAAGCTCTACTCGAACATGATTAACCCGTAAATCTGCAGCTAAAATAACCCCGCAAATAACCAGCATGACCAACTCGATCACAACGAGTCCCCAATTTTGTTTGGCCGTGATCACAAGCCACTGTTGAAGGCCAAGTATCAAGATCATCATGACGTTTTTATTTGCCAACCAGAACCAACGATTAATCGACACAAGTTTTTTTGAAATAAACGCTTGGGTTTGTGCAGACATATGTACCGGGTCCTTGATTGCGATTTTTAATCGACCGGCATCGTTTCTCAATAACTTTGAAACATATTCGGATGACTTCCCCTGCATTTTCATGGAAAAGAAATCGCCAACCCACAATGCAATTAACAAGTATAGCAACAGGAAATCTGTAATCTTCAAAAATAGTGTCATATGTATATGCCTCCAGTACCCTTCTCAATCAATTGCTCTCTTAAATCAACTGACGAATCCGTATGTAAGATAAGTAAATTTCAGCCTAAGATAATCAACTTATGAAAATATGCTATTTAACTTTCATAAGAACAATTACCTTAATGCCTAATTTTGAAACGATTATACAACCATTTTTCAAGACCGGCTATAGCTTTTGAGCCCTTTTTTCAGGTAACGTTTTCATGAAAACGACACCATTCGGATAAGGATTGTTTTTACTTAAGTTGTTAAGAAAAATTAAAGATTTCACTTTTTCAGGTATAAAAAGTTGAGATTCACGCAATATCTTCTTTTGCATAAATCTCAACTTATTTTTAATGTTATTAATTTGTTCAAAACAACCATACTAATCTATCGGTGCAATCCGCTTACCCCGATCTTTTCGATAAGCAATCAAGACAACTCCGAGATTAATCAGCACGAGCAATGTCGTCATTAAGAAAACATATCGATAATCCAATATTCCCGCAACACCTGATGCCATCATTGGTCCGATAACCGCTCCCACTGCTTGGGCCGATTGATTATAACTAAAAATTCGACTAACAGAACTGGCAGGTGTTTCCAATGTCATCACAGTTTGAGTAATCGGCATCAACGCTGCATTGGCAATTCCGATTAAGAACCGTAAAATTCCCAACATTAGCACAGTTGTCACAAACGTCATCGGGAAAAAGACGACTGCTGAAAAAATGAGCCCAGCAAGAAGAATTTTCTCGGGACCGATATGATCACCGAGTTTCCCAAGGGTTGGTGCCGTCAAAATTGTAGCGATTCCCGGAAGGGCCGCAACAACGCCACTGATAAACGCCACGTTTCCATGACCATGCATCAATTCCCTAACAAACAAACTAATAATCGGATTAATCGACATGGTTGCAGCCATAATCAGCATTGAGGACACGATCATTGCGGAAACAACCCACTTTTTTTGAATACCGGCAAAAGCATCCTTGATCCCCAGTTTGGCACTTTTTTTGATCGGTTTGAAATCTTCCTTAACGAACAGCCACGTTGAAACAGCAGCCAAGAACATCATAAAACCGAAAATATAGAAAGGCAATCGATAACCAAACATACCGGATAGGTAACCGCCGATAATCGGACCGATTAAATTACCACCAACATTTCCGGTCGTCAGCGTTCCCATTGTATGGCCGCTTTCTTCCTGAGGTACCTCACTGGCCATCAGTGCATAGGCATTATTGATGTACCCGGAAAAAGTTCCCTGGATAAACCGAATTAATATTAATGTCCAAACATTAGGAGCCAGCCCACAAAGTGTGGCACTAACGGTCATTCCAATGGATGCTCGCAGCAGCATTGGTTTACGTCCGGTTCGATCAGCCAAATTCCCCCACATTGGCGAGACAATCGCTTGGCTTAAGAACACACTCGAAAAGGCCAGTCCTGAATATAACGTTAATTCCCATTTTGGAAAATTACCGAATTCTGAAATAAACAGCGGTAAAAATGGTAGCGCCATACTAGCTCCAGCACCTGTCGCAAAGTTGCCGAACCAGAGTGCCCATAAATTTTTCTTCCATTGTGGTGTTTTTGATTTTGCCATAATTTTTTATCAAGATCCTAACTATTTATCGTATTCGAATTAATTGCACAAGAAATATTATAGCGAGAATAGTTGTATGTTGCAATTTTAATTTTAGAGTGTACGCAGCAAAGCGGTTAGCACCCGGAGTATAAGACGTCGATTTGGGAAATCCTGGGCTTGGATTTTTCAAATCGATCTCTTATAAGGAGCGGTGCTGCTTTGAGGAGCAGTCCTAACATGCGCAGCAAAGCGCTTAATGTTCGGAGTGTAGGCCTTTATACAAAAAAATAACCGTCCAAAATGCTAACGGTTACTTCAGTAAATCCACTATTTCTCTTGGTTTTTTCGTCGATAATCAACTAATTCATGCGTAATTTCTTTAGTACTTGGATAAACCTTTTTATAAATCTCATGCAATTGCTGATACTTCTTCACATTTTTGGGCTCAGGCAGGAAAACATCTTTGAATTGTACAAAAACTTTAGTGCACTCGGAAATGCTCTTGAACCAACCCAGACCAACAGCTGCCAACATTGAAGCGCCAAGGCCGGGTCCCTGCTCATTCTTCAAAGAAACAACCCGAGTATTAAAAATGTTAGCTTGAATTTGTTGCCAAAGAGGACTTTTTGCACCACCACCGATGGAAACAACCGTATCAAACTGACTTCCCTTAGCCTCATATTCATCCATTAAATCTCTGAACGAAAAAATGATGCCTTCCAAGACCGCTCGAACGAAATCATATCGTTTATGAATACCATCAATACCAATAAAGCTTCCCCGAATATCGGCATCTGCATACGGCGCCCGTTCACCAACGATATAAGGTGCAAATAATAACCCATTTGCGCCAGCGGTTGATTTAGCAGCACTTTCAACAACTGACGTAAAATCCTCGTCATCTGCAAACGTCTTTTTGAACCAGCTTAATGAAAAGCCCGCAGCGAGTGTCACACCCATCGAGTAAAAAGCATCTGGAATGGCGTGGTCCTCATATTGCAAAACACCATTATAGTTGGTTTCTTTATTTGGTTCGTATTTTAAAATCACGCCGGATGTTCCAATACTGGACAACACTTTGGTTGGACTATCAATGCCGGCACCAACGGCACCACAGGCATTATCGGCACCACCACCGAAAGTTTTGGTATCTGTAGACAGTCCAGAATATTCAGCATACCAATCATCAATGTCCCCTGTATCATCAATTGAACGAACCAATGGTGGGCACAGGCTCACTGGAATATCAAAGGCATCAAGGATTTCCTGACTCCACTGCTGTTTTTCAACGTCCAGCATCACTGTTCCCGTTGCATCAGAATAATCAATGGCTAAGTTCCCGGTCATTCGAAAACGCACATAGTCCTTGGGAAGCAACATTGTTCTTGCTTTTGCGAAAATTTCCGGTTGATTTTCCTTTACCCATAATAGCTTTGGCAAGGTGAATCCTTCCAATGGTTGATTATGAGTAATTTCAATAAAGCGATCACCCATTTTTGCCATGATTTCTTCACGCTGCTTGGTCGAACGGGTATCATTCCAAAGCATTGCCGGTCGCAAAACTTGGTTGTCTTTATCCAAAAGAACCAATCCGTGCATTTGACCAGAATAACTAATCCCTTTGATTTCTTCAGGTTTTAATTTATCAGTTAAAATAAGTCGAACAATCGCTACCGTCGTTGCACTTACCCAATCTTCGGGATCCTGTTCTGCATATCCCGGTTTCGGTTGGCGCAACGGGAAACCCATCTCTTCCTGAGCGATGATGTTACCATCTTTGGTAACAGCGGAGACCTTAACCGCACTGGTTCCCAGGTCAACGCCTAAGACGCACTTAGTCATAATAACTCCTCCTCTTCTTCAAAAAAAGAATGGAAGGTGAGTTCCATTCCTCTTTATTATATGTTATCTATCTTGCAATTTGTTTCTCTGGGGGTAACAAATAATGCTTCATTTAATATTATTTGGCGGTGCTAATTGCTTTGTTCCGCACACTATTTTAGGACTGCTCCTCAAAGCAGCATCACTCCTCATAAGGGATCAAATTGAAAAATCCAAGGTCGGGATTTCCCAATTTGACGCCTTATGCTCCGGATGCTAACCGCTTTGTTCCGCACACTACTTTAGGACTGCTCCGTCAGCCACAAGCCTACATACAAAATAATTACCACAAAATTCCAGAAACGGGAATTTTCTACCGCTTGCTTTGTACTCCGCCCTATCCCAGGCGGACTCCGCACACTATTTTAATGTTTGAATAATATAATGGTTGATTGTGTCCTTAATCTCTTCAAGATGATCAGAGTGAGTTACGTCACGCAATTGTTTTTGTGTCTTGTCGAGTGAGTAGTCTTCAAGTTCTTTCATGGTTGCTTTGCCACTTTCAACTTCGGCACCGATACCTGAATCAAATGAACTGTAACGGTTCTTAACGATATTATCAAGAACGCCATCTTCCTTCATAGCAACGGCAACTCTTAAGCCGGCAGCAAAGCTATCCATACCAACAATGTGGCCATAGAACAAATCATTTGGTTCAAATGATGAACGACGTGGTTTGGCATCAAAGTTTAAACCACCACGAGGGCCGATGCTACCATTCTCAACAACCTCTGTCATAGCAGCAGTTGTTTCATAAAGATTTGAAGGATATTCATCAATGTCCCATCCAATTAACTTGTCACCTTGGTTGGCGTCCAATGATCCAAGCAAACCTGCTTCACGAGCAACACGGATTTCATGTTGATAAGTATGACCGGCCAAGTTGGCATGGTTCCCTTCCAAGTTAAGCTTGAAGTCTTTATCCAATCCGTATTCTTTCATGAAGGCAATTGTGGTTGCGGCATCGAAGTCGTATTGGTGAGTTGTTGGTTCCTTTGGCTTTGGTTCAAGAAGCATTTGAGCATCGAAACCAATTTCATTAGCATAATCTTTGGCCATGTGGAATAGTTTGGCAGCATGTTCCTGTTCACGCTTCATATCAGTATTCCAGAGTGATTCGTAACCTTCACGACCGCCCCAGAAAACATAGTTTTCAGAGCCAACCAGCTTACCGATCTCCAGACTGTGCTTTAATTGAGCAGCTGAATAAGCAAAAATATCAGCGTATGGAGAAGTTCCGGCACCTTCTACAAATCGAGGATTGGTGAATAGGTTCGATGTATTCCAAAGAACTTTCATACCGGAAGTCTTTTGATAATCAACGATCTTATCAACAACTTTATCCAAATTCTTGTTGGTTTCACGAAGCGTGTCGCCTTCTGGTGCAAGGTCACGATCATGGAAGCAAAGAAAATCGACGCCTAATTTATCATAAAATTCAAATGCGGCATCAACCTTAGCTAAAGCCAAATCCATTGGATCAGTATACTTGTCATAAGGACGAATAGCGGTTCCATCACCAAACGGGTCAACCAAACGTTGGTCGAATGTGTGCCAATATGCAACGGCAAAACGCAACCAGTCACGCATTTTCTTGCCGCCGATCATTTCATCTGGATTATAATACTGAAAACCTAAACCAGATTTTTTATCTTTAGTACCAACATACTTGATTTTATCAACATTCCAATAAGCCATAAAGAAGTCCTCCAATTTTGTTCATCTTTAATTAGTTTGTTCGCCCAACCAACTTACAAAACTTATTATAAAAAATTGCAAGCAAAATTGCAAGCCCTTTCATGAGCTTTTTTATTTAATTTGCCTTAAAGCCTTTTATCTCAACTCGTCAAAGTACCGATTAGAATGATAATATAAGGAAAGAATTTCCACATAAATTCAGAAAAGAGACACAATTCAATGGACAAACTTGATCGAAAAATTCTTAATATCGTCCAGCAGGATGGCCGGGTCTCAATAAAAAGTATTGCTGAAAAATGTTTTATCTCTGCCCCTTCCGCCTCTGTTCGACTGCAAAATTTAGAAAACCACGGTTTTATCACCGGCTACACCGCTACCGTTAACTACGAAAAGTTGGGATACTTAATAAATGCTTTCGTTCGAATTGATGTAAGTTATAAGGAACTACCCAAATTCGTTAAGTTCATTTCAAAAGTTCCCAACGTTGTTGAATGTAACTTTATCACCGGAGATGCGTCCGTTCAGTTAAAGGTCTTTTATAAAACAATGATCGAGCTTAATCGATTCAACGCATCATTAAAAGAATTCGGTAATACCCATACTAACGTGGCCTTTACAACAAATATCGGACCACGACCCTTGCAATTACCCGAAAAAAAGTCGGATTAGGTACCATTTACACTCCGAACATTAGGCGCTCTGTTCCACACACTTGTTAGGACTGCTCCTCAAAGCAGCATTCTGCATGTAAGAGATTCATTTCAAAAATCCAAAATCAGGATTTCTAAAATGAACGCCTTACACTCCGAATGCTAACCGCTTTGTTCCGCACACTTATTAGGACTGCCCCTCAAAGCAGCACCACTCCATATAA
>NZ_GG669992.1:611516-618543 GCF_000159315.1 Lentilactobacillus hilgardii DSM 20176 = ATCC 8290 | reverse complement strand
AGGATTTCCCAAATCGACGTCTTATACTCCGGGTGCTAATCGCTTTGATCCGCACACTTATTCTTCATTTTCATAGGCAGGCTTCCCTATTTGCCTTTTTTTCATTAAAAATTTTCTCGATTTACAAAATCATGTAAAAAGATTCCTTGAAAACAGCGGTTTTTCGACGCTGTCATGTTAGGATAATGCCAGATTAATTAGAGGGCCTCTAATTTAAAATTATCATTTTCCATCACTTTCAAGGAGGAATCTATGCATGCAAAAATCGCATATTACTGAAAATGCCGATGGGACGAAACGCTCTCTAAGCAACCGCAACGTACAAATGATTGCCATCGGCGGGACAATCGGAACAGGATTATTTTTAGGGTCCGGGACAACTATTAGTAAAACCGGGCCATCAATTCTATTAGTTTATTTAGTTTTAGGAATCTTTTTCTTCTTGATGATGCGGGCTATCGGAGAAATGCTTTACTCCGATCCTTCCCAACATACTTTCGTATCATTTATTGCTCGCTATTTAGGCCCAACAGTAGGCCATTTTACCGGCTGGACATACTGGTTGGGACTTACCTTCTGTGGCATGGCTGAGCTGTCAGCTATTTCGACTTATACTCAATTCTGGTTTCCGAATATTCCGGCTTGGCTTATTCAAGTCGTCTTCCTGGGTATTTTGGTCTCAGTTAATTTAATTGCGGCCAAAATCTTTGGTGAAGCGGAATTCTGGTTCGCACTAATCAAAATCATCGCCATTCTTGCTTTGATTGTAACCGGCATTTTCATGATGACTAGCCATTCGCTGACACCACTTGGACATGCATCCGTTCAAAATCTTTTCCATCATTTCAGTATGTTCCCACACGGTGGACTAAGCTTCATTTCAGCATTTCCAATGGCTTTCTTTGCCTTTCAGGGAATTGAATTTGTCAGTATTACCATTGGTGAAGCAAAGACCCCTCATCGGATTATCAAAAAAGCGGTTAATGAAACCTTACTTAAAATTTTGATTTTCTACTTTGGTGCCATGATTGTGATCATGGGGATTATTCCCTGGACACATTTAACACCTCAAAGCAGTCCCTTTGTTCAAGTCTTTAAGTTAGCTGGATTACCAGCTGCTGCAGCCTTCATTAACTTTGTGGTTCTGACGTCAGCCTCCTCATCGCTCAATAGTTTTATTTTCTCTGCCGGTCGTCATTTTTACCAACTGGCAACCGAATTACCAAAAGAAAGTTGGATGCATCAACACTTTGCCAAGATTTCCAAAAGTGGTGTTCCTGCAGCGGCTATTAAGATCTCCGCATTATTACTGCTGGTGACGCCTTTATTAAGTTTGACCAGCGCTACCGGGGCCGTCTTTACGATCGTGGCCGGTTCTTCAAACGATATGTACATTATTGTTTATGCATTAGTCATGATTGCGCACCGAAAATATCGGGAATCCAGCGACTTCTTGGCGGATGGCTTTAAGATGCCTTGGTATCAATTTACCAGTCCACTCACGATCGCTTTCTTTGCCATTATCTTTATGACCTTGTTCTTCATTCCACAAGATATCGTAGGAGCACTTGGTGCAATTGCCTGGACCATTATTTTTGGTGGCATTACTTATTTACATCAACGTAGTATGGTTTCTGCAAACGCCGACAACTAATTTGACAGCTTACTTGGTTCGAATAGGGACCACAAACTGACCTTTCTATCGTTTGGTTACTTGTGGTCCCTTTTTGTGTCCTGACTGACAAATTTTTTTCAATAAAAAGTTCCCCCAATCACAATCATTTTATGCTAATCTGTAAAAGGTGCGCTTTTATACGTCAATCATTACCATCACTAACAGGAGGGAACTATCGTGACTAAATTCAAAATACAATCAATTGTCTTTGTGCTCGTTGCTTTCATGTTGGGATGTAACGAATTCATTGTTGTCGGCATATTATCGGATCTATCAAAGCAATTTCAAGTCCCAATCTCAATTATGGGTTACTTGGTTACAATCTTTGCGACAGTTTATGCGGTCAGTACCCCTTTTGTTACGGTTCTTACCAGTCGATTCAGCCGGTATAAAACACTATTATCATTAATGATTGTCTTTCTGATTGGCAACACGCTTAGCGGCTTATCGACCAGCTATCTATTTATGGTTGTTTCGCGAATCATCACCGCAACAACTGCCGGATCGATTATTTCATTGGTTATGACGTTTGCCAGCACCATTGCGCCAAGAAACAAACGAGCCAGTTTGGTTTCCTGGATCTTCGCCGGTTTTAGCATAGCTTCCGTTTTCGGGGTACCGATTGGAGTAGCTATCAGTACCAGTTACAATTGGCGTTATACGTTCTTCAGTATTTCAGTTATCACTATTTTGACATTTATTCTATTAATTTTTATATTACCCAGGAAAGTTAAACAAACGCAGAGTTCCATTAAAAATCAACTGACACTGCTTCTTGACCCTAGAATCTATATCGGCATTGTGTTGGTCTTGTTCACCGCTGCGACAATGTATGCTTATTACACTTACATTCGTCCGCTGCTTACAACCTCGATGGGCTTCAGCATCACCAGTTTGAATTGGCTATTATTCATCATTGGTATCATGAGCATCTTAAGTAACCGCTTGTCGGGAGTAATCGCTGAAAAAACCAATCCACTCAGGACCATGCCAAAGTTTTACGTGGCTGATATTATCCTATTATTGCTGATGCCCTTTGGATTGAAAAATAAAATCACAGGAATGGCGATTATTTTGATATTAACGTTGATTGTCACGGTTTTGAACTCTCCAATTCAGCTGCATTTTTTAAATATTGCCGAATCGGATTACCCACAATCATTAGTATTAGCGTCATCCCTTAGCTCAATCTTCTTCAACTTCGGTATTTCACTGGGATCAGCAACCGCTTCATCAATGGTTGGCATTGTCGGATTGGATAAAATCAGCGTGGGCGCTGCAGTATACGCAGCAATCTCTCTGCTATTTGTTTATCTGCTTAATAAAGCAACCAAGACTAAGCAAAAATCAGCAACTCAGTTGTCTAAATAATTAAACACAGCTCTGAACATCCTCATTACAAAGATGTCCAGGGCTGTGTTTGTATAATAACGTCTCTTTATACAATACTATTTTATATAGATTATATTTTAAATTATATATAACGACCCTTGTCAATAGGCGGTTTTCTCTTTAGCAGCGCTTATAATATTTTTATAAAATTAATAAAAAAAGCCCATGCTATCATGATGCCAATAACTCAATCGGAGGACATCATCATGCGTAAACGAACTGGCATTTTAGCAATCATGATTTTTACCGGCTGCCTATTGGCCGGTGCAAGCAAACTTTCTGTCACCCAAACGGCTGCTGCAAACCAGCCGACCATTTATACCGCCTTACCCAAGCCTAGTGACACTTACTATCGGCCGTTTAATAAAGCGTTACGACATTTCGTCAGTCAACTGGCCAAACAGGATCCAAATAACGTCCTCACCATTACCAAGCAACCATTAGCCCATCGAAGCAGCAATTTCACCTATGATGACATTTGGCTCCGGGATGTGGCGCCGGTAATCACTACTAAAATGGTCAAATTCCGCTACAGTCCAAATTATCTAAAAAAGTCAGACCGTCATTATTTAGACCAACAATTTCGTACGTGGCTCAACCGGGGAAAATTCAATTATCAAACCAGTGACTTGGTCCTTGACGGTGGCAATTTGATTTGGAATAACAGTGATACCGTTATCTTAACCACCCACGTTTTCACGGATAATCCCAATTGGTCCCGCACTGAAATTATTAAGGAGCTAAAGACAAAACTAGCCGTTAACCATGTTATTTTTATCCCCACCGAACCCGGAGATGTGTTGGGACATGCCGACGGGATGGTTAAATTCATCACTGCCCGGAAACTATACATTAGCGATTTCTCTGGGAATCAAAAATTAGTTAAAAAGATCGAGCAGCTAATTAGAAAACAACTTCCCAGTGCGAAATTTGTTCTCCTACCTTCTGCCTATACATCAAAGGGGCAGTATGATACCAAAATTGCTTCGGCTAAAGGCTTATACGTTAACATGTTGGAAACACCGAAGACCATTTATATCCCACATTATGGTCTTCAAACGGATGCTAAAGTCCTAAAGATCGTTAAAAAAAATACTACTAAAAAAATCGTCCTCATTGATGTGGCCCAAATTTCAACCACTGGCGGTTCTGTACACTGCCTGACTTGGGACGTACCAGCAAAGTTTAAGCCTGAAAAAGCTGATGTTTAGCCTTCGCAACACTGATTTGGATATCATCAAAACCTAAACAAACACTTTGAATTTGATCATGGGGATTGCTAGAGCAGTTTTAAAAGTAAGTCATTGGTAGTACTATATTAGAAGTATCTTACTTTCTGAAAGGAATGTGTGTTTCTACCTTGATATTAACATTTATCTTTTTAATCATTGCCGGTTTTGCAGCTGGCCTGTTAGCTTCGATAGCCGGACTCGCTTCGCTGGTTTCCTACCCTGCCCTTTTAGCTGTTGGCCTGCCACCGGTTATCGCAAACGTCACTAATACGACTGCACTGATCTTTTCCGGAATTGGTGCAACTGCTTCTTCGCTTAAAGAACTTCGCGGTCATTGGAAAAAACTATCAATTTTTATTGTGTTATCTTTAATCGGTAGTATTGGTGGTAGTATCCTGCTATTAGTTGCACCCGCCTCTTCGTTTGAGAAAGTTGTTCCTTTCTTCATTCTGTTCGCAGGTATTTTACTATTTCTTTCAGGTCGGAAAAAGGACGTTTCTACTTCAAAACTAAAAGAGGCCCACTCATCCCCTGAAAAGAAGTGGTGGGTGTCACTGATTAGTTTAATTGGTATTATCCTGGTCGGTGCCTACACGGGATATTTCGGTGCTGCTGGCGGCGTTATTTTTCTTGCTATTCTCTCGGTCATTACCGATGATCGTTTTGCCGTTGTCAACGCCATGAAAAACGTGATCGCCTTTGCCGGTAATCTGATTGCGACCATCATTTTTATCTTCAAATCCCATATTGATTGGCTACTTGTTATTCCTTTGGGTTTTGGCCTTCTCATTGGTGGCTACACTGGGCCGATTATTGTCCGACACGCAAATATTCACCTACTAAGGGCTTTAATTTCTATTGCCGCTTTTGGGTTAGCTGCCTACCTGTTCGTAACAGCCTATTTTTAATGACGAAAGCCCATCATCCCTTCTTATAAACAACTTGGAAAAGCTGTTCTTGGTGTGACATAAAATATCCTACGCAAATCAATCATAATGATTTGCGTAGGGATTTATCATTAATAATCCATACACACACGAGTGTACTTTAAAACTAGCTTTAACAGCTATTGGATATGACTACGTTTACTTGTCAAAGCTGTTCCAAAAAACGATGGGTATCTCGTTCACCAAGTATCTCAATCGATTTCGAATCTCAAAAACAAGACAACTTTTAAAAAACACTGGTGAGCCGATTACCGCAAAACAGATCGAACAACAACGTGTGGAAAAGTCATCCAGGAAAATTACATTTCCGGATAATATCAAAGCCGTCAAAAACTTAAAATTAAAACACCGCCTCGCAATCTTTTTTTGCAGAGGTGATGTTTTTGTTTGATTTTTAAAGTGGTGTCAGTCTTTTGTTTTAAAAAAGTTTAGTGGATAACCGACCAGATCCAAAGCATAATGGGTAATCACTGAACAGGCGCCTAACAGTGTTGCCTTATCCGAATCGGTTAGCCGGACTAATTTTATTTCAGAATGACTCAGCTGTTGAACTTTAATCAACACCTGGTCAAAGATTTCCGGTGCCGCTTCCATTAGTGGCGATCCAAGATAGATTGCACCGGTGTCAAAATACATAGACGAGTTATAAATTAAGCTGGAGATTTCCTGAATAAACTTATCAATGGCTGCCACCACATTATGATTATGCTCGCGATACATTTCAACGACTTTATATCGATTCAACCCGGTCAATCCCAGTTCATCACTAATTCTGTTAATGATGGCATCTTCCGAACAAATTTGTTCAATCGGCGTTAGTTGTCCCTGAGCATTTTTAGTCAGTGTTCGGCCAACTTCACCCGCTTGACCTCTAAAGCCGCGGAACAACCGGTTATTGATAATCACGCCCGACCCAATTCCTTTATGAATTCCAATAGCAACCAAATTTTTGCTATCAAATTTCATCATAAAATCCCGAACGTAAACAGCTGCCAGGTTAGACTCGTTTTCCAAAACTACCGGAACATGATACTTGGCACTTAAACGTTCATTGAGATTGACGTCTTCAAAATCTATGAAGGGTGAATAGGTGATTTCTTGCTGTTCATTCACGATACCGTGAATTGATAGACAAATCCCCAACAATCCTTTGACTGAAACAACCGTATCCACATATTGATTGATCTGATGTTCAATTATGGCCAAAATTTCATGAATATTTTTTTGATAAATAGTTGTTTCAGCTTGCGCAATCACACTTCCATCTAAATAGTTAGCCATAAAATGAAGATTGTGATACGAGATGTCAAAGTTGATGGTAAACCCATAGCTTGCATAGATTCTAATATTAGTCGGTTTTCTTCCGCCAACATGTGATGCCGCACCTTCGCCGACTTCTTCAACTAATTGTTCTTCCTTTAGTTCATCATAAATCGAAGAGACCGTTGACTTATTTAATCCCAAATGCCGGGAAATTTCCGCTCGGGTTGTATAGTCGTTATTAAAGATTTCTTGGAGAACCAACTTGCTGTTAGCTCTCCGCATCAAATCCTTATTGGTAATCGTTTTCATGTTAGTATCCTTCTCACGTTAATTTCGTATGTCTTAGCCTTATCTTATCAAAGCAGTCCCATTATTCAAAGATTTTCATAATTTTCACTAAAAGCTATCACTGTTGAGATACCAATTTGTTTATATAGGATCGCAACTATGATTGTCATTTCAATTTTAACTGATTATCG
The DNA here is from genome assembly GCF_000159315.1 of Lentilactobacillus hilgardii DSM 20176 = ATCC 8290. Lineage (GTDB taxonomy): Bacteria > Bacillota > Bacilli > Lactobacillales > Lactobacillaceae > Lentilactobacillus > Lentilactobacillus hilgardii. The sequence goes on along the minus strand of NZ_GG669992.1, from coordinate 611,555 downwards.
GACATTTCGCTGAGAATCCGGTTGCACAACTAATTTTTA
>NZ_GG669992.1:582298-610657 GCF_000159315.1 Lentilactobacillus hilgardii DSM 20176 = ATCC 8290 | reverse complement strand
TTTATTTTTTAAAAAAGAATTTTTATTTTTAAGGTTCATTGCTAGAAGAACCCATTTCCAATTAACACTGTCAATAAAAATATAGCCGGACAAATTTGAAAGCGGTTGCAGATAAAAAAACAAAAGTGCTACTATTTAGTCACGTTAAAAAGTTCAAACAACCAACTTACTTACAAATAATTTATTCTTTTCGGTTTTTAACTAAAAACGAGGTGTGAATATATGCAAAACAATACGGAATCTGCGCCAAAGATTCACAAGGTTTCTTCAGCGTTTGTCTATTTTTTTGGTGCTTTAGGCGGTTTATTATTTGGATACGATACCGGTGTCATCTCCGGTGCCATTTTATTTATTGAGAAACAACTCCATTTGGATTCTTGGCAACAAGGCTGGGTGGTAAGTGCCGTTCTTCTGGGTGCCATTCTGGGTGCCGCGGTTATCGGGCCAATGTCTGATCGCTTTGGTCGACGAAAGCTCGTCCTGTTATCTGCAATTATCTTCTTTATTGGCGCATTGGGATCAGCCTTTTCACCAGAATTTTGGACCTTGATTCTTTCTCGAATCATTTTAGGAATGGCGGTTGGTGCTGCTTCTGCCTTAATTCCAACTTATTTGGCTGAATTGTCACCCGCTGATAAGCGTGGCTCAATGTCCAGTTTGTTCCAATTGATGGTCATGACAGGGATTTTCATTGCCTACGTCACTAACTATTCGTTCTCGGGATTCTACACCGGATGGCGTTGGATGCTGGGATTTGCCGCAATTCCGGCTGCTCTTTTATTTTTCGGTGCCTTAATTCTACCAGAAAGTCCACGTTTCTTAGTTAAGGAAAACAAAGTTTCCGAAGCTAAACAAATTTTGGAGATTATGAACAAGCACAACACAAGTGTCGTTGATAAAGAATTATCAGATATTAAAGAACAAGCAGCCATTAAGAGCGGTGGTTGGTCCGAGTTGTTTGGCAAATTGGTTCGACCGGCACTAGTCATCGGTGTTGGGCTGGCAATCTTCCAGCAGGTCATGGGTTGTAATACGGTGCTTTATTACGCGCCAACTATTTTTACCGACGTTGGCTTTGGCGTATCCGCCGCATTAATTGCCCACATCGGAATCGGAATTTTCAACGTGATTGTCACTGCCATTGCGGTCATGATTATGGATAAGATCGACCGAAAGAAGATGCTGATTGGTGGCGCCATTGGCATGGGTGTATCACTGTTTATCATGAGTTTCGCAATGAAATTCTCAGGGCAAAGTCAAGCAGCCGCTGTTATCTGTGTCATTGCTTTAACGATCTACATTGCCTTCTTCTCTGCAACTTGGGGACCTGTTATGTGGGTCATGATTGGTGAAGTTTTCCCATTAAATATTCGTGGATTGGGGAACTCTTTCTCTAGTGTGATTAACTGGACTGCCAATATGATTGTGTCATTAACATTCCCACCATTGCTTGATTTCTTCGGTACCGGTAGTCTCTTCATCGGATACGGGGTTTTATGTTTCGCCGCCATTTGGTTTGTTCATTCCAAAGTCTTCGAAACCAGAAACCGCTCTTTGGAAGATATCGAAGAGACTTTGCGTAAACGAAGTGATCAAAAAGTTGTTGAAGCAGAACATGTCAAATAAATCGATACAGGTATAAATTATTTAACAAAAATTGTACGTTAGTTTGGAGAAATCGACTGAAAATACCGTGCTAAGAATCGACCAATGCCACAAAAATACTTGGATGCCGTTAAAAATCAACAACCGTTTAAGTACATCTAGTCATTTACTAACTTCTTAGCATTTAAAAAGTGATCCAAAAAGTTGCTCTTATTTTATCTAAGATCAACCTTTTGGATCACTTTTTTAATTCACTGAAAATTATTTTACGTAGCTCGCAATCACCGTCATAAACCCATCCAATTGATAATCGGAGACATTTTTCGGTAAAATATACGACATCCCTTTCCTGACTGGATATCGAACATCATTAACGATTAAGTCTCCCTGACCATCAATGACGGTTTGCAACATATAATTGTGAATCTGATTTAACGATAGCTTACCGGTTGTCTGAAACTTTTCAACTACAAAATGCTTTGCGTTCACCAAAGTTGTGACCATTCCAAAGCTGGTTGCTCGAGTTGCTTGAACAACATGAGGATCCTGATGAGGCACATTGGTTACTGCCAACGCGTCTTTAACCTGAAGTGGTCGCTTTTTTTGAGTCGTTGCGTCTACCCGATCAAAATCATAAAGCCGAAATGTCATATCAGAATTTTGTTGGGTTTCAAGTGCGACGATGCCACTGCCAAGGGCATGCAAAACACCCGCTGGATTATAAAAGAAATCACCGGTTTTAACGGGAATTGTCCGTAAAATGGTATTGATTTGACCATTATCAACAGCCATTTGTAATCCCTGCTTTGTTTTTGCAGTATGTCCGTAATAAATTTTGGCTCCCGGCGCTGCAGATAAAATATACCAGCTTTCAGCTTTACCAAACTTTTCACCGTGTGCCCGTGCATAATCGTCAGCCGGATGAACTTGAATTGATAGGTTTTCCTTTGCATCCAAGATCTTTACCAACAACGGAAATTCTTCATTCTGAGCATGGCCACCAAAAAGTGCCGGCTCTTCTTTCCAAAGCTGATCCAATGTTTTTCCCTTAAACGGACCATCAGAAACTTTGCTTAGACCATGGGGATGAGCTGAGATGATCCAAGCTTCACCAGTATGATCACTGGGCAGCTTAAACCCATAATCCTGTAGTTTGGTACCACCCCACATTTTGCTGTGGAGAACAGGCGTTAAAAATAATGGTACAACTTTTACTTCCATAATTAGTTTAAGTCCCCCGTAAAAAATAGTTGGAATCAATCCCGTAGCGGAATTCAATACCACCATAACGCTATTTGTGAAAGCTTGCACTAAATTTATAAAATTCTAATTTTGTAAGAATCAAACTCTATAATTATCAAAATGCGAACGAAGATAGTTTATTGTCAGACTTTTAGGCGCTTTAATCAAGTCCTCCGGCTTACCTTCAGCCACAATTCGACCACCCTGATCACCACCACGTGGCCCCATGTCGATCATATAATCTGCATTTGCCATTAAATCAAGATCATGCGTAATCATCATAACGGTTGCACCTTGATCAATCAGCTGGGAAAAGACCTTCAGCAGAACGTGGACATCCAATGGGTGCAGGCCAACGGAAGGCTCATCAAAAATGAACAGTGTATTATTCTGGCTGCGTCGCATATGTGACGTTAACTTTAATCGCTGGGCTTCTCCGCCCGATAAAGTTGGTGTGGCTTCACCCAGATGCAAATAACCAAGCCCCATCTTTTGCAGCACTCTTAACGTTGTTCCAATAGCCGTATTTTTCTTGAACAACTCGGTTGCCTGATCAACGTCATTATCCAAGACATCCGCGATCGACAGGTCATGCCATTTAACCTGCAGCACTTGTTTATTAAACCGCTTTCCGCCACAAGTTGGGCAGGTTTCGACCATATCCGGCAGATATTGAATATCCAGAGATATTTCACCGGTCCCGCCGCAGGTCGGGCAACCGCCCTGCTTATTGTTATAGGAAAAATAACTTGGTGTATAGTGCTTTTGCTTTGCTTCCGGTAGGGTCGCAAATAGTTTTCGCAGATGATCCATGATATTTGTGTAAGTTGCCACTGTCGAACGAGCATTCTTACCAACCGGTGTTGCATCAACACTCACAATGTGCTTAATCCGATTCGGATCAAAATGATCGATATAACTCGGCAACTTTCTGTGATTAAAGTCTGCTTTAAACGCATCCAATAAACCATCCAAGACCAGTGTCGTTTTGCCGGCTCCCGAAAATCCGGTGACGGCAATCAGCCGATTAATCGGAAATTTAGCGCTAACCTGATTTAAGTTAAACCGGTGGTTGATTTTTAGTTCCACCGTGCCGTCAGCGAATACATCATCTTTTGATTTTTGCCGTGTTAATAGCTGTCCCTTTCCTGTCAAGAACGGTGCGATTAAGGACCGGCGACTTGCCTTTATCTGATTTGGCGTTCCCTGATCGATAATTGTGCCGCCCTTTTCTCCTGAACCGGGACCGATTTCAATAATCCAATCCGCTGCATCAATAATTGACGTTTCGTGATCGACAACCACAACCGAGTTTCCCTGGTCCACCAGCTGATGAAAAATCTTAATGAGTCCCGAAACATTATCTGGATGCAAGCCAACGGAAGGTTCATCCAAAACATATAGAACACCGGTGGTTTGCGTCCGCAAAGTTCTGCCAAGCTGAATACGTTGAAGTTCCCCGGTTGAAAGCGTTGCGCCGGCACGATCCATCGTTAAATAATCCAAGCCCAAGTCCAGCAACGGCTGAAGTTGGCTCAGCAATTCTCCCGTCAAATTATTGGCTAAATCACGCATATTATCCGGCAACCAGGCTTTTATTTCCTTAACAAATGCCGGTAGTTTTCCAAGCGGCAGTTGGCTGGCTTCCGCAATATTTTTCCCAGCTACCAATTGGCCAAGCCGATCGGGATTAATTCGCGTGCCGTGACAAACCGGACAGGTGAAAAACCGGTAAAATCGGTTCAGCCGTTTCAAGGCAATATCACTTTTGGTAGTTGCCATACTATCTTCAATTGCGTTATATGCATTTTCATAAAGTGCATGGTCCATATGAAAAACCCGACCATTTTTACTTGGAATATTGATGGCAAATTTCTGTTGCTTGCCATGTAACACCGTTTCTTTTTCCTTATCTGACAACTGGTTGTACGGCACATCAATCCGAACACCAGCAGCCTGAGCCACAATCGGCATAAAATTCCGACCGGGTGTGCGCCAAGCCGCAACCGCTCCGTCACGAATGGTTTTGGTCTCATCGCCAATCAACGTCTCCGGGTCAATTTGCTTTGTAACCCCGAGGCCCTCACAATTCTTGCAGGCCCCATCGGAATTAAAGGCAAAGTCCTCGGCACCAAATGCCATGAACCGAACCCCACAAGTTGGACAGGTAATCATGCCCATTTCCGATCCGGCTTTATCCATGGCTTCCGCAATTTTAATGGTCGGTGGTACTTGGTGACCATTGGGACATACCGGCGAACCCAATCTGGAATAAATGAGCCGTAGCACGTTAAAGATCTCAGTCATCGTACCAACCGTGGATCGAGCACCCGGCACCGTCGGCCGTTGACGTAATGCCAGTGCAGATGGAATGTGCCGAACTTCTTTGACATCAGCTCGGCCTACCTGACTGATTCTTCGGCGCGTGTAAGTTGCCAAGGCATCAAGGTAACGCCTTGCACCTTCTGAATAAAGAATGCCCATTGCCAACGAGGACTTTCCAGAACCCGACAGTCCCGAAATCGCCACAAATCGATGCAACGGAATGTTCACCGAAATATTCTTCAGGTTATTAACATTACCGCCAATCACTTGAATCTGTTCAGGCTGTGCTTGATCTGCCATATAAAAACTCCTTTCAAAAAAGTCTTAGTTTAATTATAAAACAAAAAATGTTACTAAAAGGGCGTCAAATTTTAAAAGAAATCAATAAAAAATAATTAAAAAGCCACAATTCATTTTCAGAAATCTGAGAACAAATTGTGGTAAACAGCTAGAACTTAATTTTTCCTTAACACCTTTTATGTAATAGTCATTACTTATTTACAGACCCATGTAATAACTGATGGTTCAAATAACGACTGATCGGATAGCCGACAGCTAATACAGGGACGAAGAGAAGAAACACATTTTCATAATTTCCCTTAATCACCAAATGCATCGTGATTAAAGCCACAGTTACTACTACAATAAGCCATAAAATAGAAATAACAGCGAAAATCTTGTGCATAGAATAAACTCCTCTTTAAGTTCTCTTTGCACCATATACCCAGCGGCACGACCTTGTCAACATTGCTACCGCTTTGGGTTGACTCATAGATCTCTCTAGTCAATCAAGTCTTTAACGATCAGTTTCACCATGTGGCTTCAGGCCCAGTAATTTGGCAGATCAAATTACTGGGCCTCTCTTAATATTTTCAGTCATCATTTAAATTGATTCAAATTATTTATTCGCAAATATGGACATTCCTGTCCACTTCCATAGATGCCTCTCCACAACCATATCTTATCTACTCTTAATTAAAAAAATACACCCCGGTTATCAGGGTGCATTCAGGTTTTATTAATGGCAAACAATGATTAATTTCTGATTCTCAGAATGGTCTATAGTGTCTTCAGCTTCCCTCTGAAATCATCCAAACTCGTGTAGCCCTTTTCAGCCATAATTTCTTTTAGCTCTTTGGAGATCCGATCAAAGATTTTAACATCTTCAAAACCAAAAGCCGTTCCGATTTGAACAACATTGGCGCCACAGAGAATATGCTCAAAAACATCCCGACCGGATTTGATACCGCCAGTACCGATGATCGCAATTTCCGGCTTCAATCGAAGTCTTAAGCCACGGACGTTGGCAAGCGCGGTTGGTTTAACATAGTCGCCTCCAAGACCGCCAAAACCGCCCTTTGGTTTAAGGACAACTGATTCAGTCTCTGGATTTACAATCAGCCCGTTACCAATGGAGTTGATTGAGTTAACATAAGCAATCGGGAACTCATTCAATACGTCGGCAATTTGGTCGAATTGATGTAAGTCAAAATATGGCGGCAGCTTAATGCCGATATCTTTGGTAAAGAAGTCAAACGCTTTAGTTAAAATGTCGCGAACAGCTTCAAAATCATAGGCAATCTGTGACTCACCCTTGATATTCGGGCAGGAAAGGTTCAGCTCGGTTAAACCGTCAAACGAACTATCCTGGATTTGATGAAGCATTTCCAGGTTTTGATCAACGGACAATCCGGCAATCGACAGAATAACTTGATTGTCATTTTTCCCTTGATTTTCTTCAGCAAATTTCAAATAATAATCCAGACCGTGATTAGGTAAGCCCATTGAGTTGATACACCCAAGGGGTGTTGCTTTCATTCGAGGGCTCTCGTTTCCTTCACGTGGTTGAGGGGTTGCGCTTTTAGTCACACAACCACCAGCTGTTGAACGTAAAATCTTAGTGAGTTCATCGGTTGTTGCGCAACGGATTCCTGCAGCGTTTAATAAAACGTTGTTAAATCTATACTTGCCAATGTTGGCCTTTAAAGAGATTTTATTTTGCAGCATTTGCCTGTTCCTCCTGTTTTGTCCAGTCCCAAGGGGCTTTATGCCAAGTTGATAGTCGTGAATACTCTTCATCCGAGAACTTGTTTTCCTTGTGTCCTTGAGAAATAAGTTCCGCATAGCTCAAGAGTGGATGAAGTGTTGTATGTGCGTCCGCAAAGTTCTTGTCGGCATCCGGCATTCCATATGTAAAGACGGAAGCAACACCGATCACGTTAACGCCTTCATTTCGAACAGCCTTCACTGCTCCTAAAACACTGCCACCGGTTGAAATCAAATCATCAATCAAGACAACCTTGTCATCTTTTCCGATACGGCCCTCAATTTGTTTTCCGGCACCATGATCCTTAGGCTTGGCCCGAACGTAGATCAGCGGCAGATTCAAACGTTGTGCAACCCACGAAGCATGAGGAATACCGGCAGTCGCAACACCACCAATAACCGTTGCTTCAGGATAGTTTTTCCGAATTAATTCGGCCAACCCGTCGGCGATCATATCCCGTAACTCCGGAATTGAAATAGTCAGGCGAAAATCGGTATAAATTGGTGAAAGAATGCCACTTGCATATCGAAAAGGTTTCTTTAAATTAATACTGACGATTTTATTATCGATTAATGATTGAATGATTTTATCAGTTTGCATAATTCCACTCCTCTAACATTTTGTGATAAGCGGCTACCGGATCGTTTGAGCGAATAATCGGTCGGCCGACAACCAGAGCCGAACTGCCATATTCTGCAGCTTGTTTTGGCGTTGCGGTTCTTGATTGGTCGTCCTTGGGGAAGTTGGCCGGACGGATTCCCGGTGTTACATAAAGGAAATCATCACCGACCTGCTTCTTTAACGAGCTGACTTCCAGTGGAGAGGTAATCACACCATCGGCACCGGATTTCTTAGCTAGTTTTGCCAGGGAAACAACTTGATCAACCATATCCAATCGGCAATTTTGTTCGTTCTTCAACGCGTCTTCAGTAATTGAAGTCAACTCAGTAACGGCCAGTAATTTTGGCGTAGGGACACCGGCTTCTTCACTTCCAAGTTCCAAGCCTTCCTTGGCAGCGGCAATCATTTCCGATCCGCCCAGTGCGTGAACAGTTGTATAGGTCACACCCATCCGACCAATCTGCATCATACCCATCTTAACGGTGTTGGGAATATCCTGAAGCTTAAGATCCAAGAAAACTTTGAACCCTTTGTTAAGCAGGCTGCGAACAATTTCCGGTCCCTCGCCATAGAATAATTCCATCCCGATTTTAACGGTCATTTCTTCTCCGGTAGGAAACTTGTTGATAATCTTAAATAATCCTTCTCTATTCGCAACATCGAGCGATACAATTAGTGGTCCTCTCATGGTTAACCTCCGTTATTTTTACATAAAAAGAGCCCGGAATCATGCGATCCAATACATCCCTGCACTGAATTCTTCGCAAAATGACGGACTCTCTGATTATTTTATGTCGTCCGCTTTTGGCCTCTCTGAACCAATTTAAAGCTTTGTTACTTGTTAATTACTTTATCACGTCACGTGATTTTGTTCAAGTTGATTTTAGGGGAACTTGATATGACTAACGGATTGGCAACTTTCAACTTGGGACCATGGTTATAAAATAAAAGGGGATCATAGATCATTATTAATAATGTATTCGAACATCTATATAGTGCCGTTCTTGCATTTTCTGCCTATTCATGTCATACTGTTTTCAGCAAAAATAACGAGTGCCGGTGAGCGCTCATTTTGGAGGAACGAATATATGGAAAGTACAAATACAACCGTTACGCACAGCCGTCATTTTACCAAAAATCAGAAATGGGTGATCGCTTCAACCAGTTCTGGCTTTGCATTGGAAAATATGGATGTGCTTTTTCTATCTTTTGCAATGAGTTCAATGATCAGTCAACTTCATTTAAGCGGTGGTGCTGCTGGGTTAATTGGCTCCATCACAAATTTGGGAATGCTGTTTGGCGGCGTTTTATTCGGCCTGATCGGTGATCGATTTGGTCGCGTAAAAACCTTTACCTACACCATCTTCATCTTTGCCTTTGCAACTGCCGCCATGGCTTTTGCCAATAATATTGCCTTGATTTATGTCTTACGATTTCTGGCAGGCATCGGTGCCGGTGGTGAATACGGCGTTGGTATTTCACTGATTGCCGAATCCTTTCACAAAAATCAAATCGGCAAAATGACATCAATCGCTGCCATTGGCGGCCAGGTCGGTGCTATTCTAGCCGCAGTTGCCGCAGCGTTCATTATCCCAAATCTCGGATGGCACGCCCTGTTTCTAATCGGATTGGTACCGGTTATTCTAACCTATTTTGTCCGTCGCCATTTAACCGAAACAACCGCCTTTGTTGAAGCCAAAAGGGAAGAAACCGAATCAACGACCAGTGCCGTTTTCAAATTGATGTTCAGCTCTCCTAAACTGGCTTATCAAAGTTTTGCCCTGATGATCATGGCAACCGTACAAATTGCCGGTTATTTCGGCTTAATGAACTGGCTGCCAATCATTGTTCAAAAACAACTTGGTTTAAACGTTTCCGGTTCATCACTATGGATGATTGCAACGATTATCGGTATGAGCCTTGGTATGATGACATTTGGTTCGATTCTTGACTTCTTCGGTCCACGCCGGGCATTTGGGATCTTCCTGGTTGCCTCTGCAGGCATGGTTTATACAATCACGTTAGCCCATAGTACCCTATCACTGCTGATTATTGGCGCCATAGTTGGATTCTTCTCAAATGGGATGTTTGGCGGTTACGGTGCCGTCATCAGCCGCCTTTATCCAACGGAAATCCGTTCAACCGCAAACAATATCATTGTTAATATTGGTCGTGCAGTTGGCGGTTTCTCCTCAGTCGTGATCGGCATTTTAATGGATAACTACTCGCTTGCCGTTTTAATGGGCTTCCTATCCGTGCTCTATATCATCAGCTTCACTACTATGATGACGCTACCGGGGTTGAAGAAATTAGCTGTTAAAAATAGTTAATCCTTCTTGTCTAATAATCATTTAACTTTAAGCTTTGGCTGCTTTTTAACCAAAGTTTTTTGATTTTCTACCAAATTCATCATTATAAATTCGTTAGCTATTTGCAATGCTCTCTTTCGCTATGTATACTGATCCGAATTCAAATAAACCCCTCCAATTTGGAATTTTGGTCAAAGGCTTTTATTTTTAATGCTACCGCAACCCGCATTCAAGTATTGGATTCCGTGGCTGATTAATAATGTTCTTTTCTTTGGATACGGATTTATCACCGGCCAATGGCAGCGCTTCGCCAAATATGGCTCTGTCCATTTGGGTCTTGCACCACTAAACTCCCTCGTACACGCGATCATTATTCTTCTTGTAATGACAATTCTTCCGATTACCGCTATCGACCAGTCGGGCTCGTCGGCTTCACGATCTCAACCTCAGCAATTGGCTGATCTTATTACTTATCTTCCCTCTCGCTGGGAACCTAGTCCCTTTTATTTTGAACTTAATGCCTTCCAAAACAAATACCCATTGAGGAATTAATCAATCTGATTATTAAAGGAAACTTAGATTTCCCTAATACGCCTTGTAATCTAGTAGTATAATCGACTTCAATAAAAGATTTTTATGAAGGGATTGGGTGCTATGGACACAAACACAATCAAGATTCAAGAAGGTTATATGCCATTTCGTGGTTACAAGACATACTATCGAATTGTCGGTGAGCCAAGTGAAAATAAGGCGCCACTACTTTTAATTCACGGCGGCCCGGGATCTTCTCACAACTATTTCGAATTACTGGACGATTATGCGGCTACTGGTCGTCAACTCATTATGTACGATCAGGTAGGTTGCGGAAAATCATCGATTCCTGATGACCGCTCTGTTTATGTCAAAGAAACCTGGGCGGAAGAATTAGTTGCCCTCCGAAAATACCTGCATTTGGACAGCATCCACATGCTTGGTCAATCTTGGGGTGGGATGCTGGAAATGTTCTACCTGACCAACTACGATCAATCCGGCATTAAAAGTGTCATGATCGATGGTTCTCCTGCGTCTATTAAATTATGGATACAAGAACAGCATCGATTGATTAAATACTTAAGTTATGAAGATCGTCAGGCAATCAGTGAGGCTGAGAGGACCGGTGACTTTTCCGGGCCAAAATACCTGGCTGCCAACGACAGATATATGGAGCGCTATTGCTGGGACGATCCTGACGAAAATTCTCCCGAACCGCTAAGACGGCCGACCAACGGGAAGAAAGCAAGCTTAATTGCCGAAGGACCTAACGAGTTTACTGAGAACGGCACGATCAGTGACTTCGATGTGACGGATCAACTCAAAAACATCCATGTCCCGGTTTTAGTCACCAACGGTACCGACGATTTATGCACACCACTTATCGCAAAATCGGTGTATGATCACATTCCAAACGCTAAATGGCATCTGTTTGCCAACAGCCGCCACTTAGCGTTGCTGGATCAACATGACGAATTTATTAAAGTGATGGATAATTGGTTAAACGCACATGACTAACTAGTCACTTTCAAGTGAGCGGGATTTTTCTCAAACAAAATCCCACTCATTTTTTTAATTCGGATTAAGCTGAACGTAGTTACTTGAATACTCACAAAAGTTTGGAGGAATTATCATGCCGTTAATGCGAATCGATATGCTCAAAGGACGAACCGAAGACGAAATCAAGCGGGTTTTGGATATTTCTTATCATGTTATGCTGAAAACTTTCGGTGCGCCCAATGGTGACCGCTACCAAATCGTCACCCAACACGAACCATACGAAATACCTGTTTTGGATACCGGATTGGGCATTAAACGAACCGACAGGGTCATTATCTTCAACCTGGTCACCCGACCACGGACAACCGAGCAAAAACAGCAGTTTTATCAACAATTGGTTGATCGACTGCACGAAAAATTGGGCATGCGAAAAGAAGACATCGTTGTCAGCCTGGTTGTTAACAGCGATGAAGATTGGAGCTTCGGACTCGGGAAAGCTCAGTTTCTAACTGGTGACCTTTGATTATTTTTCCCTTTTAATAGACAAACAACAAGCCAAGCACTCCCTAAATTGGGAATGCTCGGCTTGTTGTTATATTAAAACTCTTTTTTAATTGACTTTCAGCCTAAAGACCATTCTATACCCGACTTTTTTCCAAATCCCTGAAGCCAATATCTTTTCGATAGTAGAAATCCGACAGGTTGATTTTTGCCAATTCCGCATAAACTTTATCCTGAGTGGCTTGCAACGTTGGGGCATGATCCACAATTGTAAAAATCCGGCCGCCTGAACTAAACAATTTATCATTATCGCTGGTAACGCCGGCATAAAAAATGTTATCCGGTAACGCCGGCAGTGGAATATCCTGTTGCGGTGCTTGGGGATATCCTGGAGCGGCAACCACAACGCCCAAGTAATAATTGGAGTCCTGCCACTGCATGTCCGGTAATTGATGATCAACCAGGTCCATAATAACTTGGTAAAAATCACTCTTTAGTTGGGGCAGCAGAACTTGAGTTTCAGGATCTCCCAAACGAACATTGTATTCAATGACTTTAATACCGTCATTGGTCAGCATGCAGCCGATATAAATTGTACCGGCGAACTCCAGGCCTTCATTTTTAAGACCGGCCATAGTTGGATCAACAACCGTCTTAATTGTTTCCTGCAAGATATCATCTGTGATGTGGGGAACCGGTGAATAAGCGCCCATGCCTCCACTATTTGGTCCGGTCTCACCTTCATGAATTTTCTTATGGTCTTGAGAAATCGGTAAAATCACTCGTTTGTCTCCACCAACGAAAAGCATGAGGGAAAATTCTTCCCCTTCAAGATATTGTTCGATCAAGATTTCGCCGGACTTTTCCAGCTCACTTCGAAGCAGTGGATTAACATCTGCTCGTTGGGTGACAATCGTGACACCCTTTCCGGCAGCCAAAGCATTTTCTTTAATAACCAACGGCAAAGACAAGGTTTCAGCATAGGCCGCTGCTTTGCCATAATCCGTGAAGGTTTCAAAATCAGCCGTAGGAATACCGTTTCGTTTCATGAAACGTTTGGCAAACGTTTTGTCGCTTTCAAGGCAGGCAGACGCCTGACCGGGGCCAAAGACTTTCAAACCGCGTTTTTGCAATGTATCAACCGCACCCATTGCCAACGGGACTTCCGGGCCAACAAATGCCAAATCGATTTGATGACTTTCAGCAAAATCGCCCAATGTCTTAAAATCGGTTTCATCAATTGCCGCACGGTGAATGCCATCTTTCTTCATCCCTGGATTTCCGGGTGCACAATAAACATTTTCAACCTGGGGACTCTTCATAAATGTTGCCGCGATCGTATGCTCACGCGCGCCTGATCCAATAACAAGAACGTTTGCCAATTTTATCTCTCCTTTATTTGACTATGTAACCAAGAAACGCGAACCTTCTTGGTTGAAATGCTTTGCTTCAAATGCTAACTGCTTTGTTTCGCACACTTTTTTAGGACTGCTCCGCTAACCACAAGCCTGCATGTAAACCAACAGCCATCAAATTCCAAAATCGGGAATTTGCCGCCTGCCAGCTTACACTCCGGCTTGTCCTGGGTTAGCCCTGCACACTGTTTTAGGACTGCTCCTCAAAGCAGCACCACGCCACGTAAGGGATCAAATTGAAAAATCCAAATACGGGATTTCCCAATTTGACGCCTTACGCTCTGGGTGCTAACCGCTTTGTTTCGCACACTTCTTTAGGACTGCTCCTCAAAGCAACATTTTACATATAAGGGATAAATCTTAACAATCCAACCCCAGGATTTCCAAGATTCACGCCTTATATTCCAAATGTTAACCGCTTTGTTTCGCACACTAATGTCTAAAGTGTCTTACTCCCGTTGTGACCATAGCAATGCCGTACTTATCGGCCATAGCAATCGAGTCTTTATCCCGAATACTGCCACCCGGTTGGATAATTGCTTTGATATCGTGTTGAGCAGCATACTCAACACAGTCGTCCATCGGGAAGAAGGCATCGGAGGCCATAATCGCATGCTCGTAGCCATCTTTTGGCATTGCCTTTTGAATAGCAATCTTGGCTGAATCAATCCGATTTGGCTGACCCATTCCAACACCCAATGTTTTAGTATCAGTTGTAACAACCACCGCATTACTCTTAACGAACTTAACAATGTGTTGACCGAATTGGAGCGCTTTTAACTGTTGTTCAGTCGGTTGCGCATTGGTAACCACCTTAAAATCAGGGATTTGATCGATTTGATGATCGGATTCTTGGATTAACATCCCGCCACTGACCGAAATGGTTTCAAAGCGGTCCGGTTGGTCACGGTGACTCAAATCAGCTTGAAGTAAACGGATATTCTTCTTTTTGGCTAGAATCTCGAAAGCTTCATCCGTAAACGATGGTGCAATAATAATTTCCAAGAAAATCTTGTGCATTTTTTCAGCAGTTTGCGCATCAATTTCACGATTGACGGCAATGATACCTCCAAAGATTGACATTGGGTCGGACTCATAGGCTTCATCCCAAGCCTGACTAATATTATCGGCAGTGCCGACACCGCATGGATTCATATGTTTCATTGCCACAACACACGGATCGTCAAATTCACTGACCATGTTTAAGGCAGCATTTGCATCCTTAATGTTGTTAAATGACAATTCCTTTCCGTGAAGTTGCTTGGTAATCATAGACAGCTTTGAAGGAATTGGATCACGGTAGAAAGCAGCTTTTTGATGACTGTTTTCACCGTATCGAAGACTTTGTTGCTTCTCGTAGGTCAATGTCAATTGATCCGGGAATTCCTCTTCGGTTAAGTAGTTTGAAATAATGGCATCATAGGCAGCTGTGTGTCTGAAGACTTTTGCTGCCAAGTGTTTTCTAAACGCATTGTCGTCACTGTGAGCTTTAAGTGCGTCAATCACTGGTTGATAATCATTAGGATCAACAATTGTTAAAACATCGGCAAAGTTCTTGGCTGCGGCCCGTAACATGGAAGGCCCGCCAATATCAATTTGTTCAATTGCTTGGGCTTCGGTTGTCTCCGGCTTTTCAATGGTCTGTCTGAAGGGATAAAGATTAACTGCCACCAAATCAATCGGCGTAATTCCGGCATCCTTTAACTGCTTCATGTGATCCGGGTCATCCCGTTTAGCCAATAAACCGGCATGAATCTTTGGATGAAGGGTCTTTACCCGGCCATCCAGCATTTCAGGAAAACCGGTGACTTCTTCAACACCCGTAACGTCAACACCGCCGGCTTCCAATACTTTTTTGGTACCACCGGTTGAAACGATTTCGAAATCCAAATCTTTCAACAGTTTTGCAAAATCAACCAAATTCGTTTTATCGGAAACACTTAACAGAGCTGTTCTAGCCATTATGATATTTCTCCTCTTTCTAATAGTTGTTTGACTACCTCTGGATATAATTGATGTTCGGTAGCGTGAATTCGCTGCTCAAGTTCACTCAGCTTATCATCTTTATACACTGGCACCATCCGTTGTGCAATCACTTTTCCGGAATCGATTCCGGAGTCAACCCAGTGAATAGTGACACCTGTTTCGTCAACACCGGCCTGATAAGCATCTTCAATCCCGTGACGGCCCGGAAATTTAGGTAACAAGGCCGGATGGATATTCACAATTTTTCCTTCATAAGTCGCTAACAGGGTTGGCCCGATAATTCGCATGTAGCCGGCCAACAGGATAAAATCGATCTTTTCGTCCGCCAGTTTCTTGGCAATGACCCTCTCAGCGGCCGCTTTATCGGGATAATCTTTAAAGTTGATCACAAAAGTCGGCACATTTTCTTTTTTAGCCCGATTCAAAACGTTGGCTTTGCGGTGATCACATACCAATAAGGTCACATTAATCGGTAAGCCTTCCTTCTTAAACGACTCACAGAGCGCGGTGAAATTAGTCCCTTCACCTGAAGCAAAAATGGCGATTCTTTTAACGTCTGGTTTCATAACAAATCCTCTCGAATCACAACTTTTTTTGAACCGGAAACCAATTTACCGACTTGGTAAACCGTCTCGCCGGCTTTTTCCAATTCGGCCTTTACACGATCCACATCTGTCGGATGAATGGCCAATACCATTCCAAGTCCCAAATTAAACGTCTGTTTCATGTCATTAAATGACAAGTGGTCGATTTTTTGTAAATTCGTCATGATGGCTGGTACCTGCCAACTATTCAGGTTGAATGCTGCATCCAAATGGTCAGGTAAAATCCGACCGACATTTTCAATCAGTCCCCCACCGGTAATATGCGCAATTGATTGAATTAATCCCTGTTCAATCAACGGCAAAACCGATTTGACATAAATTCGAGTTGGTCGCAGTAACTCATGCTTTAGATCCAATTGACAACCTGGTAATGTCTCATCCAATGAATAGTGGTTTTGTTTGAACAAAATATCTCGTACCAAGCTAAAGCCGTTGGAATGCAGGCCGTTGGAGGCCAAGCCCAGCAAAACATCGCCTTCTCGGAGATTGTCCGATTTCAATAGTTTATCCTGATCGGCGATCCCAACGGTAAAACCGGCCAAATCATAGTGACCATGCTGATACATATCCGGCATTTCAGCCGTTTCGCCGCCAACCAATTTTGCATCAGCTTGAGAAACACCATCAACAACACCGGTTAAAATGGCTTTTGCCTCAGATTGGTTCAAATGACCGGTTCCCAAATAATCAAGGAAAAAAAGAGGTTTAGCGCCCTGTGCCAACACATCATTCACACACATGGCAACCAGATCAACCCCAATTGTGTCATGTATGCCGGCCTTAATTGCAATTAATAATTTGGTACCAACACCATCGGTTCCAGACACTAAAACCGGATTCTGATAATGACCCAAACTCAATGGAAACATGCCGCCAAAGGCCCCCAGCGCATCGTTATGAGATAACTGTTTAATTTCATCAACCAATTTATACCCGGCGTTAATATCAACACCGGCTTTTTTATAGGCATCCATTTTATTTCCCTCTCATCCCATTTTTGCGGCGTGTAATTGAGCCTGATCACGATCATACTCTCTTTGATAATCATAAAGCGGCGTTGGGTATTTGCCATCAAAGTATGCGACACAAAGACCCTTATTAGGCGCAGTGGTTTTCAAGTTAACCGCTTCGATTAAACTTTCCACACTCAAGAATCCCAGTGAGTCAGCATCAAAGATCTGACGCATTTCTTCAATTGTATGATTGGCAGCAATCAGCTCACTGACGTGTTGAATATCAATTCCATAAAAGCATGGGTAGCGAAGCGGCGGTGACGCAATTCGCAAATGAACCGAAGCGGCCCCGGCATCCTTCAATAATTTAACAATCCGGCGACTGGTGGTTCCACGAACAATTGAGTCGTCAACCAAGACAACCCGCTTGCCTTTCACAACACCCTTAACTGCTGAAAGTTTCATATTGACACCCTGCTCACGTAATTCCTGAGTGGGTTCAATAAACGTTCGTGCCGAATACTGATTCTTCACAAGTCCCATTTCATAAGGCAAACCTGCTGCCTCGGCAAAACCCATCGCTGCTGACAGTGACGAATTTGGCACACCTGTCACAATATCGGCATCTGCCGGCTGTTCCTTGGCCAAAATTTCTCCCATCCGCTTACGGGCGGAATGAACATTGACCCCATAAATATCGGAATCCGGACGGGCAAAATAAATAAATTCCATTGAACAAATTGATAACTGTGTGTCATCGGTATATTGATCAATCGTAATCCCGGTATCATCAATTTTGATTAATTGGCCAGGTTGGACATCAAATTTAAACTTGGCACCAACTGCTTCCAGCGCGCAGGTTTCACTGCAGACGACATAAGCACCGTTGGGCAATTGGCCAACAACCAATGGTCGAAAACCGTTTGGATCAAGAGCAGCGTACAGTCGATCCTTTGTGATAATCAGATAGGCAAAGCCACCCTTGATGATATTCAAGGCTTCCTTTACCTGATCATCCAAATCAGGCGCCTGACTCAAGCGAATCAAATGCATCAGGTTCTCGGTATCGGAACTTGAATGATAGATGGCCCCACGATCCTCCAACTGCTTTCGAATTGAAATAGCGTTGGTCAGATTGCCGTTATGGGCTAATGCAAACTGGGTATCACTGAAATTGAATGGCAACGGTTGGATATTTTCCAACAAGTTACTACCGGCCGTGGAATAACGGACATGTCCGATTGCGGCATTTCCGTCAAGATCTGCGACTGCATTTGGTGAGTCAAAAACATCGGTTAACAGACCAAAGCCGCGCTTGGTACGCAACTCACCATCATTATTAACGGTAATGCCGGCGCCTTCCTGACCACGATGCTGAAGGGCAAACAGGCCAATGTAAGTTAAGCGTGCGGCATCCGGTGTTCCCCAAACGCCAAAGATGCCGCATTCTTCATTTAAACTCTTTACTTCAGGCTGCATGGCAGTGCTCCCTTCCAAAGGTGAAATGCATCATCAACATCCATATCAAAGTAACCATCAGCTGCGGAAACAAATAAATGATTATCGTCAGTGACTTTTCCCAAACAATCGGCATTTTCACCCATCAACTTTTCAAACGCATCCTGATTTTCAGATGCAATTGACACAATAAATCGTGACTGGCTTTCCGAAAAGAATCGATCGACAGGCAAGTCGCTGGTGAGATCAACCCCGAGTTGATTGCCGAAGGTACTTTCGGCAACTGCCGTAATCAGGCCGCCCTCTGAAATATCATGGGCACTGTGTACCAAATCATTTTGGATGGCGTCGATCACTAATTGTTGCATTTGGGCTTCGTAGTCCAAGTCAAAATCAAATAGTTTTCCGGAAATCTTACCGGTCTGCATTTTTTGAATTTGAGAGCCGTTAAATCCGTTTCCTGTTCGACCGACAACGTAAACTAGGTCACCTGCCTGTTTAAAGTCCTGGGTCGTCACATGCTTCAACCCCTTGATCAAGCCAACCATGCCAACCATTGGCGTTGGATAAATCGGGACGTTATCGTATTCATTATTCAGTGAGACATTTCCTGAAATAACCGGTGCATTGAATTTCTCGCAGGCATCGCTCATCCCCATAACCGCTTGATCCAATTCGTAAAATTGATCCGGCTTTTCGGGATTGCCAAAGTTCAGGCAATCAGTAATGCCAAGTGGGACAGCTCCTGAAGCAACGATGTTTCGAGCTGCTTCGGCAACTGCCATTTGGCCACCAATCCGAGGGTTCAAGTAAAGATAGCGGCCATTGACATCGGTCGTCATTGCCAAGGCTTTATCATAATGACGAACCCGTACAACCGCGGCATCCGATCCCGGTGCCACCACCGTATTTGTTTGAACCTGTGTATCATATGTTTGATAAATACTTTCTTTTGAAGCAATCGTTAACTGCGTCAACATCTGTTTTAAAGTCGCTGTTGGATTTTTAATTTCGGGCACAAATTGTTTGGTATCGGAATCTTTTAAATGCGCCGGCACTTCGGATTCTCGGTGATAAACCGGTGCTTGAGAAGCCAATGAATCAACCGGAACGTCTGCGACAACGTTACCGTGCTGCAGCAATTGATAATGATCGCCTTCCGTCACATGGCCGATCACAACTGCATCAACACCATGATCGTCAAAAACGGTCAAGACTTCATCTTCATGGCCGGCCTTTACGCAAAGCAGCATTCTTTCCTGTGACTCTGACAGCATAAGTTCAAATGGCGTCATGTCGGCTTCACGTTGCGGTACCAAATCAAGGTCAAGAACCATGCCGTTACCGCCGGCTTTAGAGCCCATTTCAGCTGATGATGATACTAATCCGGCTGCTCCCATATCCTGAATACCGACCAGTGAATCCGAATGATTATTAATAACATCCAGGCAAGCTTCCATAACCAATTTTTCAGTAAAGGGATCCCCAACCTGAACAGCCGAACGCTGGCTTTCATGTTCGGAATCAAATTGGAACGAAGCAAATGAAGCACCGTTTATACCGTCACGACCGGTTTTGGCACCCACATACACAATGCTGTTGCCGGCACCGGCTGCAGCGCCGACTTCAATCTTATCGAGGTCCATCAAGCCAACACACATGACGTTAACCAATGGATTGTGTTCATAAGCATCGTCGAAAGTCGTATCACCGCCAACGGTTGGTACCCCGATACAATTACCGTAAGAGCTGATTCCCGCTACGATTTGAGAAATAAAGTAACGGTCCTCATCGGTTTTAGGTGTACTGAAACGCAGACTGTCAAGACAGGCAATCGGCCGGGCACCCATTGAAAAAATATCCCTTAAGATACCGCCGACACCGGTTGTAGCACCTTGAAAGGGCTCTACGGCTGAAGGATGATTGTGACTTTCTGCTTTAAAAACGACCCCCTGGTTATCGCCGATATCAATAATGCCGGCGCCCTCGCCAGGCCCCTTCACAACATGTTCGCCCTTGGTATAGAACTTCTTTAATACAGGTTTAGAGTTCTTATAGGAACAATGTTCGCTCCACATGCCAGAAAAAAGGCCAACTTCTGTGTAATTTGGTAACCGGTGTAAAACGTCATCCTTGATCAACTGATATTCGTGATCCGACAACCCCATTGACTGATACAATTTTTGATCCCTGATTTGTTCCGGCGTTGCCTCCACCGGTTGATTCATCACTTTATCCATGAGCGACTACCTCTCGACTTTTTACATAGTTAATAATTGACTGAAAAATACCAATGCCATCGCTTGATCCCAAGATATCTTCAACGGCTCGTTCCGGATGGGGCATCATACCCAGGACGTTTCCGGCTTTATTGGTAATTCCGGCAATGTTGGCGACGCTTCCGTTGGGATTGTTTCGATATTTAAAAATAATCTGATCATTGGCAATCAACCGCTTTAAAGTCTCCTGATCACAGTAATAATTACCATCTCCATGAGCAATCGGCAGGTTGATAATTTGTGCCAACTTAAAAGCTGAAGAAAATAGTGAACCAGCATTATTAACGACCAGCGGTTCTGTCTGACAGATAAATTTGGCTGAAACATTTTTTTGGAGGCTGCCGGGCAATAACCCGGCTTCCGTTAAAATCTGAAATCCGTTGCAAATTCCCAGAACCGGTCGACCACTTTTGGCAAATTCCTGAAGTGCCGGAATAATTGGTGAGAAGCGGGCAATCGCACCACTGCGAAGATAATCTCCGTATGAAAAGCCGCCGGGAATTAAGACAGCGTCAAAGCCTTCTAATGAGTTCTTCTTGTAAGAAACCAATTCAACTTCCTCATTCATAATGTCTTGAATCGCGTAGTACAGATCCATTTCACAGTTGGAACCTGGGAACGCAAGGATTGCAAATTTCATTGAGCAGCCTCCGTTTCAGTAATGTCATAATGATAATTTTCCATGTTATAGTTAGCCAGCATCTTATCGCAGATATCGTTAATTTCCTTATTCAAGTCGTCGCGTGAAATGCCGTCGGCAACGGTAATTTCAAAATATTTACCAAGTTTTAGATCATTGACATTGTCGTATCCCAAACGGCCGAGTGCCTTCTGAATGGCTTGTGCCTCAGGATTTAAAATTGATTTTTTATAGTTAACGTATACTTTTACCAAAGCCATTATTGAACATCCTCCACTTTTTCCAAGCGCCCCAGCAGCTCTTTATAGACAGGCACCAATGCACCAAGCCCTTTTCTAAAGACATCTTTATCAAGCGACTTCTTGGTTGTGCGATCAATTAAGCGACAGCTGTCTGGTGAAATCTCATCTGCCAAAATCAACTGACCATCACTGGTCATACCAAATTCAACTTTGAAATCAACCAAATCAACATTCATTTCGGAAAAGATCTCTTTCAAGCGATCATTGACCTTTAAAGCAATGTCACGGATTTTTTTCATTTGATCCTCGGTTGCTACATTAAGCGCTTCGGCATCAAAATCATTAATAAAGGGATCGTCAAGCTCGTCACTCTTGTAGAAAAACTCGGTAACCGGCTTTTCAAATGCCATTAGATGTTCGACGCCATACCGTTTTTCAAAACTGCCTGAAGCAAAATTTCGAACGACCGTTTCCAACGGAATGATTTTGACCCGCTTAACCAATTGGTTGTTAGCATCCAATTGCTTGATAAAGTGATTTTCAATGCCGTGCTTTGCCAAGTCCGTAAAAATTAACGATGAAATTTCACAGTTGGTCTGGCCTTTTCCCTGCATCTGAACTTTTTTCTTACCATTAAAAGCCGTTACTTGATCCATGTAATGAACCCACATGATGTCGGGATCATTTGTGGTAAACATTTCTTTGGCTTTACCTTTGTACAATAAATCTTTCTTTTCGATATCAGCAATTTCAGTCATTTTAATTTTCTCCCTTTAACATGTCGGTTGATTTCAGTAACTGGTCGATGTCATCACCTAGAACGGTCACATGACCCATTTTGCGTTGTGGTCGAATTTCCGCTTTTCCGTAATCGTGGAAATGCCATTCCGGATGCTCTTTAAGCAGGTTCCTTGCAAGCGTTAAGTCGGCACCAAGCAGGTTTCTCATAACAGCCGGCTTCTCTTGTGCAATTTGAGGAATCGGCAATCCACAAATGCTTCTGATATGTGCTTCAAATTGTGAAATGTTGCAGGCTTCAATGGTGTAATGGCCTGAATTATGTGGGCGGGGTGCCAACTCGTTAACCATCAAATCCTTGTCATCAATGACGAAGAGTTCAATACCGAGCACACCGTACAAATCAAGTTTATTGGCAATAGTTTCTGCATAGTCATGGGCTTTTTGATGAATGGTTTTTGAGAACCGGCCGGGAGCGATCGTTGTATGAAGAATGTGATTCTTATGTCGATTTTCAACCAATGAAAATGTGATCACCTTGCCGTTGACATCCCTTGTAACCATCACCGATGCTTCGGCAATAAAGGACTGGCGGGCTTCAAGAATGCATTGGGCTTTCCCATAAAGTTCAACGGCCTTTTCAATATCTTGAGGGCTGTTAATATCCATTTGACCGTGACCATCATAACCGCCCGACACGGTTTTCAGGATTGCCGGATAACCGACTTCTTTTATGGCATCTGTCATAGATGCTTCATCTGAAACAGCCGCAAAGTTGGTTACCGGAATACCGGCTTGGCGAAGAAAGTTTTTTTCGTTTAAACGTTCGCCGGTGATGTGCAGTAAGTCCACACCCTGTGGGAGTTCGGCCACTTTTTTAGCTTTTAGCAGCGCATCTTCATCCACATTTTCAAATTCATAGGTTAAAACGTCGCTTTTATCGGCTAATTCCATCAGTGAGTCAACGTCATCGTATTCAGCCACAATCTGAAAGTCGGCAACCTGACTGGCAGGTGCCTGAGGCGTTGGATCTAGAATACCGACTTTGTATCCCATTGATTTGGCAATCAACGCCATCATCTGTCCGAGTTGCCCACCACCAACAATGCCGATGGTTGCCGGTGGCAAAAGTGTTTTAATCGAATTGCTGCTCACTGTTTTTGGCCTCCACTCGTTGTTCGTGTTTTAAATCTAAAAGTTTCTGTTGAATTGCTTGATCTTCAACTCCCAAAATCTGGGCGGCTAACAAGGCAGCATTCTTTGCGCCGGATTCGCCTATACTCACAGTAGCCACGGGGGCACCAAATGGCATTTGAACAATTGAAAGCAAGGAATCAACACCATTTAATGTTCGGGTTTTAATTGGTACACCGATGACAGGCAGCGTTGTGTTTGCGGCGATCATTCCCGGCAAATGGGCAGCCCCACCGGCACCTGCAATGATAACTTTCAAGCCTTTATTTCGTGCCGATTTTCCAAATGCTTGAAGTTCATCGGGCATTCGATGTGCTGAAATGACGTGCTTCTCATACGAGATTCCCAAGTTATCCAATTGCTGACAGGCCAATTTCATTGTTGGCCAATCCGAGATTGATCCCATTGCAACCCCGACGATGTTTGCCATCATAACCACTCACCTTTTAAATTATTTTGTGTCTAAATAATACTTAACAATTAAGTGAAAGTCAATATCTAAAGTTCGTGTTTTACTGTATATTTCCGACTAAAAATTTATATTGTGTAAAATTGTTCGCTTTTACTTAAAACAATGATATCATTTAGCATTTATTTTAGTTGGTTGATAATAGAACAGCTATAAAGCAGGAAACGCGAACCGGTTTTGTAACTTTAATTTAATCGTTCGTGTATAAGGCAATTTTGTTTTGATGCGGTTTTTGTTTTTAGGCAAAACTGCAAAACTAATGATCTAAAGTGAAATTATGATATAAGTTCTACAAAATCATTACAAATTGTGTCAAATAAGTTGCCTTACAAAAAAGGATCCTTCACGACTCTTTGATCATAGAGTCATTAAGGATCCTTCTTCGATACACCTTCAATTTAATCAATCTTCATCGTCTTCTTCATCCAGTCCTTCCCTCGGCGTCTTACCCAAGAGTGCCTGTAAGAAAGCAATGTTATGATTATTTTCACCCAATAACGTAGTAAGATGCTGTGCCAAAACGGGACGATCTTCTTTTTCCGCCAATTTAATTGCCCGGGTTACAAAGAGGTTCGATGTATCGTAGTCATGAACCAAATCATCGACCAGCCAGTCGGCATTCTGATACTTGTTTCGCCCATTTTCCTGAAGCATGGCATATTCAGTGAATTCCTTTTGAGTCGTCGGCGTCAACAGCGCCTCATCAATCAAAACACTTCCCATAGTATCTTTTTGACGATAGGCCTGCTGCAATAAATCGGCTATCGTTTGCTTCAGTGAGGCTGCATTCATCCCCTTAACATACCATTTGGTCTGCTGCAGCTTATCAGCCAGGACCACCAGATTTGACACAATGTGGCCGGTCATTGCCCCGGCGGTTGGCGTATGGTGATCAAGATCCGCTTGCTTAACTTCTGCTTCATACAATTTTTCCGATGTTTGCGTTGTCATTTTAGTCACTCCTACTTAACTTTCATTGATTTAACTTCATAGCCCAGGTCAGTCACGGTGTTTGATAATTGATCTGCAGAAATCCGATCCGCATCAAATTCGGCTTTGACTTTGGCAGCGTTAAACAAAACCTTAACAGTCTCCACGCCTGCTTGTTTCTCCAACGCACCTTGGATCTTTTGCATACATGACGGGCATGATAATGCATCTAATTGTAAAATTGCTTTACTCATTTTAACGACCTCCGTTTTTCTTTCTATAATTAAGATAACTTAACTCGGCTCTCAGTTACTTGATCTACATCAATTTTTGGTAATTTTGTTTGATATTGAATGAGTCGCATGGCGTTAAAAATAACAACCAGAATACTGGCCTCGTGAACCAGCATGCCGCTAGCCATATAGATATAGCCTGCTATCAACCCGATGAGCAGGAATACAACCGTTCCAACCGCAATAATGATATTTTCTTTCGTATTTAACACTGTCTTTTTAGCCAAGCCAAAAGCATGAACCAACTCATCGAATCCGGAAGACATCAGAACAACATCGGATGTTTCAACCGCAACATCGGTGCCGCTTCCCATCGCAATGCCAATGTCCGCAGTGGCAATCGATGGACTGTCATTAATACCGTCACCAACAAAGGCGACTTTTTGATCCTCGTTTTGAAATTGCTTAACAAAAGTGACCTTTTGCTCCGGGAGCAAATCTGCATGCAACTCATCAATTTGCAACTGTTTGGCAACTGCTTGGGCCGTCAATTGATTATCCCCAGTCAGCATCACTGTTTTTTTGACACCCATTTTTTTCAATTGTTGTAAGCTTTCCTTGACGCCGGTTCGAACGACATCTGAGATACCAATAATCACTTGAACAGAATGATTCACGGCCACAATCACCGAAGAACTTCCCTGTCGCTGAATGGCATGCAGATCGTCCAACTGTTTGGTCGATAACTCAATCCGGTTATCCGCCATTAACCGTTGGTTACCGATTAATACCCGTTCTTGATTCACAAGGGCATTAATGCCGCGACCTTTAATCGTATTGCTGGACGTAACCGATATATCTGAAAAATCAAGATGCTTTGATTGGACGAAATCAACCACTGCTTTAGCCAGAGGATGATCGGACTGACTTTCAACCGCCGCTGCCACCAATAATCCTTTTTCGTCATCACTGTAAGTGTGAAAATGGGTTACGGCCGTTTTGCCTTCAGTCAGTGTCCCGGTTTTATCAAAGATAATCGTATCTACGTGACTCAATGTGTTCATCACGTCGCCACCTTTAACCAAAACACCATGTTTGGCACCATTACCAATTCCGGCAACGTTTGACACCGGGGCACCTATTACCAAAGCACCGGGGCATCCTAATACCAATACCGTTATTGCTAAACGAAAATCAGAAAAAATGATACCGACAAGTGCCGCAATGATTAAAACGGCTGGTGTATAATAGGTCGCAAATCGATCAATAAACTTTTCAGCTGGGGATTTAGTATCCTGCGCATTTTCAACCAATTCAACTATTTTGCCAAAGGTTGTGTCATCGCCAACTTTGGTGGCTTGAACTTTTAACGTCCCGTTATCCAAAATAGTACCTGAATAAACCGAATCCCCACTGGTTTTAGAAACTAATTTTGCTTCGCCGGTAATACTGGCTTCGTTAACATGACCGGATCCTGAAACAATTCGACCGTCAACCGGCACCTGAGCACCTGTCTTAACCAATACGACGTCACCCGTGTCTACAAGGTCAACATCCGTTTCTTCGATTTGATCATGTTCACCAATGACAAGGGCCGTTGTTGGTGCCATTTCAGTCAAGTCTTTAATAGAATGTCGAGTCTTTGCCAATGTCTTATTTTCCAAGAAAGTTCCAAAAAGAAATAGGAATGTGACGATGGCCGACTCATTGTATTCACCAATAATGAATGCCCCAACAACTGCAATACTGACCAACAGTTCAATACTGATTGTTTTAAATCGCAAAGCTGAGAATGCTCTTAGAACAATGGGAACCGCCGAAATAATGGAAGCTAAGATAAATGACCACGTATATAACCACCCTATCTTGGTGATGAGCCCCAATAAGCCAATACCGATTAAAGCTGCCGTTATTAATGTAATTTGATTAATATGTTGATTAATAAAGCGTTGAAATTTCATTTAAATTTCTCCTCCCCGATATGATACATTTAGTATATGGGGATTTTAGATTTAAATAATTGATGCAGATCAAGAATTCAATCTTTTCTAAGACTTTTCTTTCATTATGTGGGTCATAACCGATATACTAAACATAGAAAGCTTAAAGGAGGACAAACATGAAAATTATCGTCATCGGTGCCACCGGTCGGGTTGGCAAGCAAGTTGTTTCAAAGTTGGCTGAAAACAAGAGCGATCAAGTTCTTGCGGGTGCCCGTAAACCTGAAAATATCGAAAAGGGCTCTAATATCAAACCTTTCAAGATTGATTTACACGACACTAAAGACAACATCCTAAAGGTGTTGCCGGAAGCTGACGCATTGATCTTTACTGCTGGTTCCGGCGGTAAAGATCTTCTGCAGGTTGACTTGAATGGTGCCGTTAAAGTCATGATAGAGGCGGCTAAACGCGGAATCGACCGCTTTGTTATGCTGAGCTCCAAGGGATCTTTGACCCCTGATTCATTTAGCGGCGACAATCCGTCCCCACTTGCAAATTATCTAATTTCTAAACATTTTGCCGATCTTTGGTTAATTAAGAATACAGCCTTGGATTACACGATTCTTCAGCCAACAACTCTGACAGAAACCCCAGGTTCCGGTAAAGTAAGTTTAGGTGAATATACCAAGAACGAAAATAGCATCGAGAACGTGGCGGATGTACTTGCAGAAATTGTTAAAGATGATCATACCATTGGCAAAATTCTTCCAATGAGCGACGGTGCAACGCCAATTACAGATGCAGTTGCCGAAGTTTAAGCCTTAAACAAACAGTTATCCTATTTGAATTAGGATAACTGTTTTTGTAATGTTTGTCATATTATATGACATCTGCCGGTTAATCACTAAAATAAATTTTAGCTTTTTCTGTAATTTTCAAATTGCTTTTTAACAGGCTTTTGAGCCCGGTTCCGTTTTTAATACTCTTAAAATTAAATAAGAATGTTTCTAACAAATACTAGACGGTTTGCATTGATAATGTTAGAATTTATGACATTAAATAAAAAGACTTGTGGTCAGAAGTCAAGTAGGTGATGG
>NZ_GG669992.1:559827-580154 GCF_000159315.1 Lentilactobacillus hilgardii DSM 20176 = ATCC 8290 | reverse complement strand
GCGATGTTATGAATGCTGCTAATACTTCATTTATGATTCTGTCTAGTATTTTGGTCTTATTCATGACACCCGGGCTGGCTTTCTTCTACGGCGGCCTGGTGTCAAAACGAAACGTTGTCAACACGATGTTATCTGTATTCGTCATGACTGGAGTCGCAATTGTCCTCTGGATCATGGTTGGCTACAGTTTATCATTTGAAGGAGATATTCACGGGATCGTCGGAACGTTAGATAATTTCTTTATGAACGGTGTTAAATTGGGAACCTTAACCGCAACTAAAATCCCAACCGGAATCTTTTCCGTTTTTGAAATGATGTTTGCCATTATTACACCGGCTTTATTCGTTGGAGCGGTTGTTGGTCGAATCAAGTTTAACTTCTTACTGGTTTTCCTAATTCTCTGGTCAATCTTAATTTACTACCCAATGGTTCACTTGGTTTGGAGTCCTAATGGTCTTCTAGCCGGACTTGGTACATTGGACTTCGCCGGTGGAACCGTTGTTCATATTAACGCCGGTATTACCGCCTTTGTTCTATCAGCCTTTCTTGGTAAACGAATCAAATTCGGCGATAGGCCTCACACCCACTACAATTTACCATGGGTTTTGCTCGGAACAGCCATTCTTTGGATTGGTTGGTATGGCTTTAATGCCGGTTCAGCACTTGGAGTTGATAACATTGCTGCTCAAGCAACGATTACCACAACCATGTCAACCGGTACCGCAATGGTTACCTGGATGATTTTGGATATGATTATTTCCGGAAAGCCAACCTTGGTTGGTGTTTGTACCGGTACCCTTTGTGGACTGGTTGGTATTACACCTGCCTGTGGCTTCGTAACGATTGCCGGCTCATTTTGGATCGGCATGTTCTCAACCTTTGCCAGCTACTTCTTCGTTAACTACCTCAAAGACAGAATCGGTGTTGATGACGCCCTCGATGCCTTTGGATGCCATGGTGTTAGCGGAATTGTCGGCAGTATCTTTACCGGTTTGTTTGCTACAAAGGCAGTTAACCCAATCGTGTCCCACAACGGCCTTTTCTATGGTGGCGGTTGGCATCAATTAGGCATCCAGGTATTTGCCACCCTTGTCACCATCGTCTTTGTATCAATCGCCGCAACCATTATTATTAAAGTACTTGGATTAATCATGCCGATGCGTGTTGATCGCAAGGAAGAGGAAATTGGACTTGATAAAGGTGAACACGGTGAGGAGGCCGATTACACCGTTGATATCAGTAATGATATGGATGCTTATCAATCCGATATGAATATGTATGCTAAGGAATTCAGAGGCCAAATGGCAGGTTTGAATTCACCGAAAACACCCGGTCCCAGAGACCATTGACAGAAAAATAACTAACATCGCCAAAAAGTTAATAAGAACTGCTTTTGAAGTCTGCTATACTGATTTCAAAAGCAGTTTTTTGATATTAAGGAAGCGAGATAAAATGACTTATTCACGTTCAGAGCATGTTGAATTGGTAAACATGTGTATGATTTATAACCCGGAAACAAAAGAAGTGCTGGTTGAAGATAAAACAGACGTCGCCTGGAAATTTGGTCATACTTTCCCAGGCGGTCATGTTGAAAGAAATGAAAGTCTTTATGACGCAATGGTCCGGGAGGTCTACGAAGAGACCGGCTTAACCATTACCCAGCTGGAATCTTGCGGTACTGTTGAATGGTTTAATCAAGATCCCCTTTACCGGCGATTGGGTTTTCTATACAAGACAAGCCATTTTTCCGGAACGTTGAAGCAAAGCAGCGAAGGCAAAATCTATTGGATGCCATTGGCGGATCTCAACGAGAACAACACTGCCGAAAGCTTTATGACATTTTTAAAAATATTTACCGAGCCGACTACTGTGGATGCCACTTCAAAAATCATGAACGGCTCTTTATCGATAATCCCCAAAGAAGCATGAGAGAAGACAATAGGATATAATACGGGTGTTCCCTATTAGGAAAGCGGATTCGACATTTAAGAAGGAGGCCCGGATCATGCAAAATTATCTGATTATTTATAATGGAACAGCCGGCAAATCCGATAACGAAACGATTGCAAAAAAGGCACAGCAAGTGTTGCATCAGGCGGGGAAAAATGTTGATCTTGCAGCAACCAGCTCTGAAAAAGATGCCATTAAACAGGCTAAAGCATCAACCAGTCGTTATGATTGTTTGGTGACAATTGGCGGTGACGGTTCTATTAACACTGCCTGTTCAGGCTTTCTTAAAGCTGGGCAATCAATTCCTTTGGGTATCATCCCCGGTGGCACCGTTAATAATTTCGCCAGAGCATTGAAGATCCCTCTCAGTACAGACAAGGCCATTCAAAATTTAATTGATGGCTCTCCTGCAAAAGTTGATCTTGCAACCATTGGTGATACACCAATGGTTAGCAGCTTAACGCTGGGACGATTGGCAGATATTTCTAAAAATGTAAAACAGGACGAGAGGCGAAAATTTGGCACGATGATTTACCTTTTTAAAGGAATTAAAGAACTGTTTACAAACCGTTCCTATAAATTAAAAATTGATGCAAACGGGACCATTGAAACATTGCGCGCCCAGATCTTACTCATCACCACAACTAATTCCGTCGGTGGGTATGTTGCCTTTAACCCGGATGCAACATATGACGATGATTACCTACACGTCTTTCTTCTAAAGAAATTCACGCTCCCCAAAATAATGACCTACGGTGCCTTTTTCCTTTCAGGAAACCTAAAGAATGCCAGGGGCGTTAAGTATATAAAGTGCCAACAGATTCGAATCGAAAACTTATCTTCCAGAAAGATCAAAACTCGAATTGACGGTGATCCAGCAATGGCTTTACCGATTACCGTGAAGGTAAAAGCAGATTTTTTGAAAATACTATTGCCTAAATAGGCAGAATAAAAAGATCGACCGACAGTTCAAACTTGTCGATCGATCTTTTTGTTAAAGAGAATGAGATCAGTCATTAATACTTAATAACTGTAAAGTTGGTATTGCCATATCGAAAAGAGTCATCAGTTTGACGCCAATGTGAGAAGTCCGGTATCGTAGACGAATTGTTCTCAAAACAATACAAAAACATCATGTTAAGATTTTATCATCAATCCATTATTCAGGATCTGTTGCCACAAGACCACCAGCCAAATTACCCAAATCTGGTTTGTCTGTTTTAACGATTAATTGTTCGTTAACAAATGCCATTTGACCAATGTGGCTCATTTCACGGCCATAGCCTGACAACTTGACACCACCAAATGGTAATTCTGGTAAGGTTGCCATGAAGTTGTTAACAAAGACCATTCCGGTTTCGATTTGACCGGCAACTTCTGCACCGTGATCGGCGTCACCTGAAAATACAATGCCACCTAAGCCGTAAGGGGAATCATTAGCAATATCGATTGCTTCTTGTTCACTATGAACCTTATAAACAGAAGCAATTGGGCCAAACAATTCAGTCTTAAATGCTGGATTATCTTTATCGATATCAGTCAAAATTGTCGGCATGAAGAATTGACCTGGTAAGTCAATATGTTCATTACCATAAGCAACTTTTGCACCGTGAGCAATCGCATCATCAAGTTGGCTTTGCAGTTTATTTTTAGCTTTTTCAGTATTCATCGGTGCTAAAGTCGTTGCAGGATCCATTGGATCTCCCGGCTTAACAGCAGCAAAATGTTTCTTCAATGAATCCAAGAACTCGTCATAGACATTGTCCATAACAATGAATCGTTTGGAAGAGGTACATACTTGTCCACAGTTATAAAGACGTGCACGCCATGCAATGTCATTAACCGCATCCATGTCAGCATCACCTAAAACAACAAATGGATCCATACCGCCAAGTTCCATTGTGTTTTTCTTGAGGTTCTTTCCGGCAGCACCGGCAACAGCTGTCCCACCACGTTCAGAACCGGTTAAAGCAACGCCTTGGACACGAGGGTCTTCAATCGCTTCTGTAACTTGATCATATGATAAGAACAAATTAGTCAATGAACCCTTTGGAGCACCTGCTTCAGCTACAACATCGGCAAACATCTGAGCAGATGTTGGTGTATTAGCAGCATGCTTCAGAATCATAGGATTACCTACCATAAAGTTTGGTGCAAATACACGCATAATCTGATAATAAGGGAAGTTCCAAGGCTCGACCATCATAATCACACCGGTTGATTGATGACGAATTTCCGCCTCACCGGTCGCAATGGTATCAATCTTTTCGGATTTCAATAAGTCTTCACCATGATCGGCAAACCAGTCAGCAATAATTGCAACTAGTTCAACTTCGCCCTTTGATTCACGGTAAAGTTTTCCCATATCTACCGTACAAGCTTTTGCTAATTCATCTGAATGTTCACGTAATTTTGCCGCAACATTATGAAGAATCTTAGCACGCTCTGAAATCGGTTGCTTACGCATTGTCTTGTATAAGTCATGTCCTGTTGCAAGTGCTTCCTGCAATTGATCTTCTGTTGCATTAGGATATTCCTTCACGACTTCATTGTTGTAAGGATTAACAGTTTTGTATGCCATAATATGCTTCCTCCTAAATATAGACTTCTCAAACGTCTCACAATCTCAGACAGTCACTCATGCATAGGTTTAACTGTCTATGTATTATCACGTGATAAACATTTATGCGTCTACTAGAAGAATAGCACATTTTGAAAGTGGTTACAATAAATTACTTTGTGATTTCCAAAAGTGAGTACATAGTCAACTGTAGCCTAAAATGTTTTGTGAAAATGTTTTACATTCACAAAACAAAAGTAACTAAAAAAGGCACAGTATCAATACTGTGCCTTTAAAAATTATTCATTATTTTATAATTTTATCCAGTTTTGGAAATAATTATCTTGCCTCTGCGACCCGTTCAGCAGTCGTATCCTTAATCATCAATGCCAACCCCATTGCGGCAATTTCCATTACCAAGAATGTTGCAAATACTGCATTAAAGTTACCATTTCCAAGAATAACCGTTGCTAACACAATTGCAGTAGATCCAAGAATCTGTCGAAAGGTTGCAATAATCGACGAACCGTGAGGAATTAACTCATTTGTTAATGAATTAGCTCCTAATGTTGTCGCAGGCATCATTGCAAACGCATTTCCGGCTTCAATTATCATTGAACAAATAATGGCAACCCAAACGCTCTTTAAACCAGAAAGAAGCAGTAACATCCCCCATCCGACAATAAACAAGCCAAAACCAATTGTAATAACCGGTTTGAATCCTATCCTATCGGCCAATTGACCACTTCTGCGATTTAGCCATGAAAGAAGCGCAGCAGCCGGGACCAATGCCATTCCTGACCAAAACGGTGTCATTCTAAGAACTTGTTGATAATAAAGCGGCATGATAATCGTCACTGTAATTAAAGACATGTAAGAAAGTGAAGTCAGTGCAACTCCCAGGTCAAAATTGCCAATTTTTAAAATGTCCAAGCGCAATAAGGGTTCTGGCATTTTCAACTGACGGCGAACAAATAGATACAGCAGAATCATTGAAACACCCAAAATAATCCAATTAAGATAACTTCCACTTGTCATATGAGAAATTTCGTTAATAAAATACAACAATCCAATAATTCCCAATGACATAAAGACTGAAACAAAATCAAAGTTGGTTGATTTTAATTTTAATGGACTTACAACCGTTTTCAAAGCCAATATGAAAACAGCCGACAATACAACCAAGAAGAAAGCAAAAATTGCCTGCCAATTCATCACTTGTAAAATAACTCCCGAGATAATTGGGCCAACAGCAAGTGCTGATCCCATAACCAGTCCAACTGTTCCCATGACACTACCTCGTTTATTTTGTGGTGTAATCTCCAAAATAATGGACTGGTATGAAGGAAAAAGTACCCCGACACTAAATCCTTCCATCAATCGCCCAACCATCATTATTGGGAAATTCGGTGCAAAAATAACAATTAACGTTCCAACCACAAAATTAACTAATAAAGTAAGATACAATGGTTTGAATTTAAAGTTATCCATTAACCATGGTGACAGCGGCATTACTACGGACATAATCAACATAAATCCCGTCGTTAACCAAGCCACCGTGCTGGCCGGCAAATTAAAATACCGCATAAATGTTGGATAAGCCGTCGAAAGCGATGATTGACTAATCGACATCGTAAAAGTACCTAATAGTAACGTTGCCACAAACCATTTTCGGCTTTTTTCTGTAAGTTCCATCTAAATCCATCCCCTAGTATCTACGGTAAAATATGTAAAAGAGAGCCGGTACAAATATTAATTGCACTTAGCTCCCTTCAGTTTTATCGTATATTCAATTCATTTCAATTGTATTCTTGAAAGTAACGAGTTGCATCAATTTAGTTCTAACGAACAACCATTACTGAAATTGGTGCATATTTTGCCATATAGGCTGCCTGTGATCCAAAATACTTTCGAACACCCTTTTTCGAAAGTGAACCAACAATGAGTAAGTCGGCCTTAACAGCAGGAATCACCTTTTTAACGATTGTTTCGCCGGGATCTCCTTCTTCGACAACCGTATCAACAGTCTTAACACCGGAACGTAATGCTAAATCTCGATATTCCTTTAGATGGGCAACTAATTCTTTTCGCTCACCATGAACATAATCTTTGCTGAGCGCCTGATAAACATTCATTTCTTCATTTTCAAGAATTGAAGCGATGACCAACGATGCACCCGACAGACGAGCTTCAGAAACTGCATACCTAAAAGCTAATTGAGCATCAGGTGAGTCATCAACACCTACTAAAATTCGTTTAAATTTTGTGTGTGGAGAATTCTCATTATCCATTTGATGTATACCCTCCGATAACTTTAAAGTTAATTTTCACTCTTACTTTCATCATAATGCTCTTCGGTCGTTTCAAACCGTTTTGGCATCTTATTTCTGCTTGACCACATATCATAAATGGTCCAAATAAGAAGTAAGATAATGCCAGCAATAATAACGTAAGCAATCGTATGAGCTAATGATAACTCACTTGCAGAAGGATTGTTACCAAAGAAACTGGCAATATTATCCGGAAGTCCTTTCATGTTTAAGAAAGTTAAACCTAAAACAGAAATCCAGCCAAGAATCTTAACCCACATTGTATTTTTAAACCGGTCTCCCATTTCCTTAGGATTATCAGTCATCATTAACAATGGCAGCATTGAGAAAGGCAGTGCAAAGGCTAAGAAGACTTGAGAGTTATTCATCAGTGTGTTTAAGGCCTCGTGTTGTTGAATAGCCGTTTGACCACTTGTCATGGCAACACAAATCAGAACAGGAATAACTGAAATCAAACGGGTTACCAATCGACGAAGCCAAAGAGGCATCTTCATATGAATAAACCCTTCCATGATAACCTGACCAGTTAAGGTACCGGTAATAGTTGAATTTTGACCTGAAGCCAACAATGCAACAGCGAATAGGACTGACAAGATACCAGATTTTGCAACGGCAATCAGTAAACCATTACTTAACATTGAACTATTAGACAAAGCTTGAAACAATCCAAAGAATGATGGATCCTTTACAGCGCCTGTCTTAAATACCGCAACACCCATAATTAACAGTAATGAATTGACAACAAAGGCAAATGATAATTGAATGTTGGAATCCCATGTTGTGAAACGAACTGTTCGGGCAACATCTTCCTGATCGCTGTGATCAACTTTTCGTGTTTGAGAAACAGCAGAATGCAGGTATAAATTATGGGGCATAACCGTGGCACCAATAATTCCAAGAGCACCGGTCAAAGGTGTTGATCCGTTAACGTGATCCGTACCGGAAAATGTTTGACCGGTTGGAATCAAGCCTTTAAAAATAGCACCGAAATCCGGATTGGAAAGTGCAACTTCATACACGAAGATGAAAAGAATAACCAAAATCAAGCAAACAACGATTGCTTCGATTTTTCTAAAACCAACCTTGGTTAATAATAGCAAAAGCAAAACGTCAAAAACCGTTATAAATACGGCATAAACAAGTGGTATGTGGAATAGAAGATAAAGGGCAATCGCAGCACCAATAACTTCCGCAATATCAGTTGCCATAATAGCTAATTCAGTTAGTATCCATAAAACATACCCAAGCGTTTTACTGGTTCTGGCTCGAATTGCCTGGGCTAAATCCATCTGTGACACAATACCCAGTTTAGCCGCCATGTATTGAAGCAACATCGCAATTAAACTCGACATTAAGATAACAGACATGAGTAGGTACTCGAAATTTTGACCACCAGTAATTGAAGTTGACCAGTTGCCGGGATCCATATATCCAACGGCAACTAATGCACCAGGCCCCGAATACATAAACAACGTTTTCCAGAATCCTCGGCCCTTCGGAACTTCAATTGTTCCATTAATTTCTTCCAATGAAGGTCCATTTGCATAGTGAATCAAATGTTGCTTCTTCGGAGCTTTATCTTTTACCATTTTTCATAGGTACCTCCTTTTAATTTCAAATCCAATACTACCATAATCTAATCTAAAGTAAATATGAATTTAGGAGTACCTAACTTAATAATTGTAAGTGTGTAAAACAGAATTCGTTAATTAACGCTGATGAAACCGCTTATCATATTAGTAAAAAAATAGTCAAAAATTAGTACTTACTTAATTTCACTCTCGCATTTGATTAACGTTACGCAAAAAATCGTTAATTGTTTTTAACTCATCTTTCGAAAAATCCATAGCCAATTGTTGGATTTTCTGATTCATTTTTTGATGGTACTCCATGTGAAGCCGGTTTGCTTTCTTGCCATCGTCGGTTAAGCTAACGTACGTATCTTTACGATTATCAGGCTTATGTTTTTTTATGATCAGGTTTACTTTGGATAATTTTGCAATGATCTTCGAAACGGCTCCTTGGGTTAAAGGCAATTTAGAAACAATTTCTGAGATTCTAACATCCTCCTGACCAATGGCTTGAATGACATGTAAATCGTTTATTGTCACGTTTTTGATCACAGGCTCCGGCAAAACGTTTGAGTCTTTAATGACTGTTAAAATCCGTTGATCAACATCCTTGCTGCGAAAAATGGTTAATTCATTTTGAATATCGTTAAGTAGCTTTTGCTTTTTCATTTTTAAATTCCTCGGAATGCATTTGACATTTTATTTTTAATGCTTATACTGATTATATTCCTTGGAATGAAAAATAAAAAGTGAAACTTACACATGTTAATAAAGAAGGTTATTAAACAATGAAAACAGTTATTATTTTCGACCATCCCTATACCTTGGCGGCTAGTGATAATCAACCCCATTTTCGCAGCTATAGTGCGGCACTGGCCAAAGCGACAATCAATCGCTTAAAAGAAATGGATCAGGAAGTCGTTGTGATTGATTTGCACGCAGATCATTTTGATCCCGTCATGCACCAAAACGACCCTTCCAATTGGCGCAAAAAACAATCCATCAATTCTCAGGTGGATCAATACTTCGAACGATTATCATCAGCCGACCATCTTATTTTTATCTTTCCGATCTGGTGGGAAGTTATGCCAGCTATGACAAAAGGCTTTATCGATAAGGTTTTCAGTAAAAATCGATTAGTATCTTCCCATCCCCGCATTGTTTTACCAAAGAATCCAACAATTAAATTTTTTACTGTCTCCGGAACTCCGACACTGCTATACCGTTTGAAATATGGAAACCCAATTGAAAAGGCCTTCTCACGGGGTACCTTTAAAAAGCTCGGTTTAAAGAAGGTTAATTGGTATAATTTTAATGCGGAGGATCAATCTGCAGCAAAGCGGGAAAAGGCATTGAAAACAATCGGAAAGTATTTGTAATTCCTGTTATGATTAGGTTAAAGATTTTAGAAAGAAGCGACAAACATTATTTTTAAAAGGGACCTGTTCATACTTGCTGGTTTTGCAATGATGACCATCAATTCTGTCAATCAGTCCCAGGTTTATGCTAAATCCCGATCCATTCACGGTACCCCTGTTCAACTCCACGGGACTTCAAACACGTTTGATCTTGGTGGCATTAAAGCCAAAAATGGCATGACTATCAAACCAAATAGACTGATTCGTTCTGATTCACTTTCTAAGCTCACTTACAAAGACAAATGGCGCTTGGATAAGCAAAGTCACTTACGGGTTGTGATTGATTTTCGCTCTACCGCTGAAATGCATCAAATGCCTGATAAAGAGCTGTCATATGCCGTCATTCATCATCTTAGCGTCATGGCCGATCCCCGTTTTGGTGTGCACAGCCCAAAACAATACGCTGTTCAGTTAGCTCACAGACAGCCAAATAATATGCAGCTGTTTTATAAAAAAATGGTGACCAATCGTCACAGCATCAAAACCTATCAAAAAATGTTCAAATTGTTGTTAAACAACCGTTCAGGCGCCGTGCTTTACCACTGTACTCACGGAAAAGATCGAACAGGAATTGCAACAATGTTAATCCTATCCAGTTTAGGAGTCCCCAAAAAGGCAATTTTTCAGAACTATCTTCAATCAAATCAAGCATTAAGGTCCTTTAATAAGATTGAACAGCATCAAATAAAAAGAATAACGCATAACCGTCGCACACTACTAAACCTAAAACGTTCCCAAATGGCAAGCAGATCGTATTTAAGAGCCGCTTATTCAGCAATTGATCATCAATCGGGCTCAGTTAAAAACTATTTGAAACACAAAATGAAATTATCAAACAGTGCTATTTCAACTTTGCGCAAAGACTATTTAACAAAACACCAGCCTTAGTTTTTATCTTTCGAGGAACGACCAAAGCTGATGTTTTTATTTAGTTTTATATTGATTTTGATACCGCTCAATTCTCGAAATCAGCTTTTGATTACCGTTAAATTTGGCAAAGGCGTAAGCGTCTCGAATTGTTTCATTGATGATAGCCTGTTTAACATGTTGTCCCTCAAAATTACGGGCAAGTCGAAACTGGGCCCGAGCCACATAAAAAGTGACGTGTCGCTTGGAACTCATATGAATTAAAGATTGCAACAGCATATTTCCGGTCACAAAATCTTCTCGATACGAATAATAGTTACCGGTGTAAAACAACATTGTTAGTGTTTTCCAAACATCATCCACGCCATACATCCGTTGACTTTGAAGCTGTTGAGGCATCTTTGAAAAATAAAAATCTGCCCGTTCAAAATTTTTTCCATGCTCGTAAGCAATTCCCAGACCAACATACGCCAATTGAGAAAAGATTGTCTGATGTTCTTCATCTAATCCATTTAAAATCTGATCAAAACAAAAAACGGCATCACTTGTCGGATAATCACTAAGTGCAAATAAATATCCCTTAATAAACAAATATTCCATTTTTGTATCATCGTCATCCATTTGATCCATTGAAATATCAGAGAGTGTTGCTGCAACATCTTCATATTCCATCGTGATTAAATTAAACTCCGCCTGATGAAGTTTCTCCAACAATTTGGAATCCCGATCAACAGGACCAGGAAAGATATCACTCAGCGATAGTCCTAGTCTTTGGCACAGTTGAGTTAAAATTTTTGTTGAAATCATCTTCCCGCCATTTTCAAACTTACTAATGGTTGCCTGCGTACAAATTCCTTTTGCCAGTTCGCTTTGAGAAAAGCCAAGTTCTTTTCTTCGGGCAATAAACTTTTGAATATCCATAACGAATCCCTTCCAAATATGCTGTTCCATGCGTTCTTTAAGTTAAATTCAGTTTACTTAAACTTTGATAATATATCAAGTTTTTATATATCATGTCGTAAGTTTTTGGAATATCAATAATCACTTCTGTTTATTATTTTAATTCCTTGCTAGCATATTTATTCTTACTTAACCTCGCCTAAACATAGTCTGCTTATGAGATGTTCATTAAAGCAGCCGCCCTGCTCTCACCGTTTTTTCACTTTTCCTCTCAAAAACGGTTGACTTCCACCACGGAATTAGGTATATTGATGACAACAAAATTTCGGAGGTGTCATTATGAATCAATCAATGTTTAATGCGATTAATTGTTGCTGTCGAACAACGCGTTTTTGGCGATGTTCGGCCTGTTAGCATTGACATTTTTTGAGGAATAATGACCTTAAAGAGTTCAATGTCCACTTGGCTGGAGTTGAACTAAGGGCGCGAAAATTCTGGATTTCAGAATTTCGCGCCCTTTTTATATCAAAAAAAGTCATCCTTCCTAAAACCGACAGGTAAACAATCGTATCATCATTCAGAAAGGAACTCACCATGATAATCAATTCGGTTTCACAACTTATAGGGCACACACCATTAATTGATCTTCAAATTGATGTGCCTAACCACAGCCATATTTATGCCAAACTGGAAATGTTTAATCCGGGTGGCAGCATCAAAGACCGCCTCGGCCAGTATATGATTCAAGATGCCATTAACCAAGGCAATGTCACTGAGGGACTAACCACCATTATCGAACCTACTGCCAGTAATACCGGTATCGGTGTTGCCCTTGCCGCACAACAACATCACTTGCCAACCATCCTAGTCATACCGGAAAAGTTTAGTTTTGAAAAGCAACAATTGATGAAAGCACTTGGAGCAAAACTCATCAACACCCCCAGTAATCAGGGTATCAGGGGTGCTATAAAAAAAGCTTATGAACTCCAAAAGCAAACACCAAATAGTTTTGTTCCAATGCAATTTGAGAATCCTGCAAACCCCGACACTTACTACCACACACTGGCTCCGGAGTTAATTGAAGCCATTGACGGCCCGATCGACGCATTCGTTGCCGGTGCAGGCAGCGGTGGTACCTTTGCCGGAATTGCCCGTTATTTAAAAGAACAAAATGACAACACCCAAACCATTGTTGTCGAACCGGAAGGATCCATTTTAAACGGTGGACCGGCTCATTCCCATCAAACAGAGGGCATCGGTGTAGAATTTATCCCGCCATTCTTTGAGAAAGTTCAAATCGACCAAACTTTAACAATTCCTGATTCCGATGCTTTTAACCAAGTTAAAGAAATTGCTCAACACCAAGGCTTATTCATTGGTAGTTCCAGTGGAGCCGCATTAGCAGCAAGCTTAAAAGTAGCTTCTCAATTGCCCAAAGACAGCACGATTGTCACTGTTTTCCCAGATAGCAGCGAACGTTATATGAGTGAAAATATTTACGATTAAAAACAAAAAATAGAAAGAGGTAACTCATTATGGAATTTGATACAAAATTAATTCATGGCGGCATCAGCGAAGACGAAAACACAGGCGCAGTTTCAGTTCCGATTTACATGGCATCAACTTTCCATCAACAAAAAATCGGTGAGAATAAATACGAATATTCCCGGTCAGGAAACCCTACTCGGGAAGCGGTTGAAAAATTAATTGCCGAACTCGAAGGCGGCACAGCAGGATTCGCTTTTGCCTCAGGCTCATCAGCAATCGACACAGTCTTCTCAATGTTCTCTGCAGGAGACCATTTTGTTATCGGTAACGATGTCTATGGTGGTACCTTTCGGCTAATTGACGCAGTTTTAAAACGATTTGGCATGACGTTTACAGTCGTTGACACGCGTGATTTAAACGCCGTTGAACAGGCTATTACACCTGATACCAAAGCTATTTACCTGGAAACCCCAACAAATCCTTTGCTGAGGGTCACTGATATCCAAGCAGTTGCCAACATTGCGAAGGAGCATGGCATCTTAAGCATCATTGATAACACGTTCTCCTCACCGTACGTACAACGACCACTTGAGCAGGGCGTTGATATCGTCCTTCACAGTGCCTCTAAATATTTGGGAGGCCACAGTGACGTGATTGCCGGTTTGGTCGTCACCAAAGATGAAAAATTAGGTGAAAAAATCGGTTATTTGCAAAATGCTATTGGTGGCATTTTGGCACCACAAGAAAGCTGGTTGCTTCAACGCGGCATCAAAACACTCTCCTTGCGAATGCGTGCTCATTTGGCTAATGCGGAAGCAGTTTTCAACTACCTTTCCAATCAACCACTTGTAAGCAAAATTTACTATCCGGGAGATCCCGACAACCCCGATTATGAAGTTGCCAAGAAACAAATGCACGGCTTTGGTGCCATGATTTCGTTTGAACTTCAAGACGGCCTTGATCCAAAACAATTCGTTGAACAGCTTCACGTGATCACTTTGGCTGAAAGCTTGGGTGCCCTTGAGAGCTTAATTGAAATTCCTGCCTTAATGACTCATGGTTCGATCCCACGTGATATCCGACTGAAAAACGGTATCAAAGATGAATTGATTCGCCTTTCCGTTGGCGTTGAAGATCAAAAAGACCTGTTGGACGATTTGGAACGCGGATTCAACCAGCTTAAGGGGAGAAAAAATAATGTTTCAAACAGCAAGGTCCATTCTGAAGCGTGATCCGGCAGCCCATAGTCTTTTAGAAGTCCTTTTAACCTATCCCGGAATTCGCGCACTATTCTGGTATCGAATGGCGCACTTTCTTGCCTTTCATCGGCTTTATACACTTGCCGGATTATTGAGCCAACATGCTGCTAAGGTCACCGGTATCACCATTTCTCCAGAAGCCCAAATCGGTAAACGTGTCTTTATCGATCATGGAACAGGCGTTGTGATTGGTGCAACTGCAATCATCGAAGACGACGTCACAATCCTGCATGGTGTCACGTTGGGAGCCAGAAGAGCTGTTGAAGGCCGACGGCATCCCTATGTCAAACGGGGAGCTTTCATTGGTGCCAACGCCCAACTATTAGGTGCAATTACGATTGGTTCTTCAAGCAAGGTCGGTGCCGGCGCAATTGTCTTAAAAGATGTTGCTGATCAAACAACTGTTGTCGGCAATCCTGCCAAAAGAGTCAAAAGGCCTGAAGCAAAGGTCATCAGTGTCACTTTTACAGAATTAAATGCAGGAACTAAACATAAGTAAAAACAAAAGCATCTTGAAAATTTTCTATTTGGGAGTAGAAAATCTTCAAGATGTTTTTTCGTAACTAATTTATAGAGGCAACTGCTCAGTTAACCTCGGTCTTTTGAGGGGCTTCTTCAATTAATTGTGCCACATACTCGCCAAACCCACTGGTGCTCAAAACTGTTGCATCAGGCGTTTTAGCAAAATCAACCGTTACATGATGCGACTTAATTGCCCGTTTAATCCCAATTCGAATCAAATTGGAAACATCATCCCAACCCAGATAGTCAAACATCATTGCACCAGATAAAATGATTGAAGTCGGGTTCAACTTATTTTGCCCGGCAAATTGAGGTGCCGTTCCATGGGTTGCTTCAAAAATGGCATGACCGGTTTGATAATTAATGTTCCCACCAGGTGCAATGCCAATACCGCCAACTTGGGCTGCCAGGGCATCTGAAATATAATCACCGTTTAGGTTCATTGTCGCAACCACTTCAAAATGCTCTGGATGAAGTAATGCCTGTTGGAAAAAATTATCAGTGATGACATCATTTACAATCAGTTTTTGTTCGTCTCGCGCAGTTTGATAAGCCTGGTCGGCAGCTTTTTCTCCCTGATCCGCTTTGATTTGATTGTATTGATTCCAAGTAAAAACTTTGTCTCCGTACTTTTCAGCAGCCTCATATCCCCATTTTTTAAAACCACCCTCAGTTTTTTTCATAATATTACCCTTATGAACCAAGGTCAGGGTATGGCGATTATTTGCAAACGCATAGTCAATAGCTGCATCAACAAGCCGTGTTGAACCCTGCTTTGAAATTGGCTTAATTGCGAAGGCAGACGTGTCAGGAAAACGAACTTTGCTTAATTTATCCTGTTTGGCAAGTAGACTTTTCCATTCCTCAGCGTCTTTGGTGTCAACATCACTTTCAATTCCAGCATAAATATCTTCCGTATTTTCTCTGAAAACATCAATATTAACGTTCTCCGGATGAACAACCGGAGATGGTGTGCCCGGATAATAGGTGACCGGTCGAAAACAAGCATACAGATCCAATTTCTGGCGTAATGTCACATTAATTGAACGATGGCCTATACCAATTGGTGTTGTTAGCGGGCCCTTAATGCCAACCAAGTATTCCCGTAGTGTTGCCAATGTCTTATCCGGCAACCACTGACCGGTTTTCTTATAGGCTGTCTCCCCGGCCAATAACGGTAACCAATTAACCTGCTTTTGACCGTCATATGCTTTCTTGACAGCCGCATCAAACACCGTTTTAGCTGCTTTCCAAATTTCGGGACCAATGCCATCCCCCTCAATAAAGGGAATCGTTGGGTTATTTGGGACTTGAAGCTGACCATTGTTCATTGTCACTTTTTCTTCAGTCAATTGAATTTTCCTCCTTATCGGCGAGGTAATGCCGATTTGTCTGACCAACGTACTCAGACGATGGTCTAATCGGGCACCCCTCCGCCTGTTGTTCGATAATATGAGCCAACCACCCCGCTGTTCGACATGCGGCAAACATCGTTGTGAAGGTCTGCCTATCGAGATTAAAACAATGATAAATCAACGCCGTATAGTAATCAACGTTTGGATGGAGATGCGTTTTTTTGAACATATAGTCTCTAATCCGTTCTTGTAAAACAAAATAGGGATCATTACCCGTTTCATGAGCAATTTTACGGGCAATTTCCCGCAATATGGCTGCCCGTGGATCACCATCTTTGTATACTCGATGTCCAAATCCCATAATTTTCTGT
Organism: Lentilactobacillus hilgardii DSM 20176 = ATCC 8290; assembly: GCF_000159315.1. Taxonomy (GTDB): domain Bacteria; phylum Bacillota; class Bacilli; order Lactobacillales; family Lactobacillaceae; genus Lentilactobacillus; species Lentilactobacillus hilgardii. The sequence goes on along the minus strand of NZ_GG669992.1, from coordinate 563,563 downwards.
CCACTGGCAATTCGTCGTTCAACGTATTGAACCGGATCCTGTCCCGTTTCACGAATGGTTTCAAGCATTTTAAAAACCTGTTCGTTAGCGCCGCCGTGAAGAGGCCCCTTTAATGCGCAAACGGCTGCGGTTAGACACGAATAGTAATCTGATTTTGTAGACGCAACAACCCGGGCAGTGAACGTTGATGCATTAAATTCGTGATCGGCATGAAGAACCATAACCGTATTAAACATTGAAACCTGTTCAGCTGTTGGCCGTTTCCCTGAAAATAAATAGATAAAGTTTTCAACAACGCCCCAATTCTTACGAGCATGTTTAATGGGTTTATCGTTTCTGATTCGAATAATTGCTGCGATAGCCGTTAACATTTTTGCTAAAATGCGCGGCGGATCATCGCGTTCAACATCATTAGTTGTTCCAAGAAGTGAAACCGTCGTTCTCAAAATGCTCATTGGATGTTGCGGTTCCCTTGCAATCCGGGCCATTAATTGAACGGTTTCATAGGGTAATGCCATTTGTGAAACCAGTAGTTTCCTAAAATCTTTTAATTCATCAGCATTTGGTAATCGTGTATGCCACAGCAGGAATACAACCTCTTCAAACGGCGCGTTTTTCAATTCCTTAATCGGATATCCTGCATATGTCAAAATAGCATTCTTGGTTGAACTGACCTTGGTCTGATCAACAACAACACCAGCTAATCCTTTTGGTAATTCCATTTAGTCACCTCTGAGCATCAAAACTCATCCATTGCTTGTCGTACTTTTGGTAGTTGCCTTATTAGAAACAATCATCGGCATAATGCCGCCATCTTTGTAATACGTCCAATCTACCGGTGTATCAAAGCGAATGATCGTATCAAATTTTGTTTGCCCGCCATCCTTTTTTGCAATTACATGTGCCACTTTGCCATCCAAGGCAATCGAGAAGGTTTCGGTACCGTCTAATCCCAACGACTCTGCGGTTTGACCAGGCTGGTATTGAAGTGGCACGACACCCATCATCGCTAAATTGGCACGGTGAATGCGTTCGAAGCTTTCCGCAATGATTGCTTTGACACCCAACAGTTTGACACCTTTGGCAGCCCAATCACGAGAAGAACCCATACCATAATCCTTACCGGCCAATACCACTAATCCCGTATGATCAGCCTGATACTGTTGTGCCGCTTCAAAAATGGTGGTTTCTTCATTTGTTGGTAAATACCGGGTAAACCCACCTGTCTTATCAGGCGTTAACTGATTTCCCAATCGGATATTTGCCAAAGTCCCACGCATCATAACTTCATGATTTCCACGACGGGAACCATAGGAATTGAAGTCTTTAATTGCAATTCCCTTGGATTTCAAATACCGCCCGGCAGGTGTTTGTGACCCAATGTAGCCAGCTGGAGAAATGTGATCGGTTGTAATCGAATCACCCAGCTTGGCAAGTACCCGAAGACCGGTTAAGTGTTTACTTCCTGCTTCATTATCAAAAAATGGTGGAGACGCAATGTAAGTTGAATCGTCATCCCACTGATACGTTTCCGATTCCGGTGCGGGCAGTGCATCCCAGGTCGCATTTTGATTCAAAATTGATTGATAGTTCTTTTGGAATTCTTTTGGTTTCAAATATTTTTGGCTAAGTTGTGCCACTTCCACATCTTTTGGCCATAAATCTTTCAAATAAACCGGGCTGCCATTCTTGGAAGTCCCGACAGGTTGTGTTGTGAGATCAATATCACAAGTTCCTGCCAGCGCATGGATAACAACGAGAGGTGGAGAGGCCAAATAAGTATCCTTAATGAGTGGGTTGACCCGCCCTTCAAAGTTCCGGTTACCACTTTCAACCGCTGCAATTGGATAAGGATCCTTTGTCAGACGAGTCTGGAGATTCTCTTTTAACTGACCTGAATTTCCAATACAGGTCGTACAACCATATCCAACCAAATTAAATCCGAGCTTGTCCAAATAAGGTTGCAATCCCGAAGCAGCCAAATACTGTGTTACCACTCGAGAACCCGGTGCCAATGATGTTTTGACATAATCGGGAACCTTTAGGCCTAACTCAACAGCTTTTTTGGCAATTAACCCGGCCGCCAACAACACTTGAGGATTGGATGTATTGGTACAACTGGTAATAGCAGCAATCCCCAGAGAACCTACCCGAATGTTGAATTGCTTACCATCAACTTCTACGGGATAGTCAGGCATCTCACGCCGATCATCGAATTGTTTGGGCATATCTTTTAGGTAGACCGTGTCCTGTGGTCGGTTAGGTCCAGCCAAACTGCTTTGAACACTTGCCAAATCAAGCAATTCATCCTCGCTATAATGGCGAACAGCCTTTTCGTTATAGAAAAGATGATTGGCTTTTGCATAATTTTCCACCAGAGCAATTTGTTCGTCAGATCGGTTAGTCAATTTCAAGTAGTTAATTGTTTGTTGATCGATTGGGAAGAATCCGCAAGTAGCACCATATTCCGGTGCCATATTGGCAATGGTTGCCCGATAGGCAAGCGGCAAACTTTGTGTCCCCTCACCATAAAATTCAACAAACTTTCCAACAACATTGTGTTCCCGTAATAGATGCGTCAATGCCAGAGCAAGATCGGTGGCCGTAATACCCTCACCCAATTTACCAGTCAGTTTAACGCCCACTACTTTAGGCATTGGCATATAAGTCGCTTCTCCCAACATACTGGACTCAGCTTCAATGCCACCGACACCCCAACCGAGAACACCCAGCCCATTAATCATGGTTGTGTGAGAATCAGTACCCACTAATGTATCCGGAAAGGCTTCATAACTCCCGTCCGTCAACTGTTTTGCGTGGATAACATCTGCAAGATATTCCAAGTTCACTTGATGAATAATCCCGGTACCGGGTGGGATAACCGTTAGATTTTCAAAACTATTCTGGGCCCATTTTAAAAATGTATAGCGCTCACTGTTTCGTTTAAATTCTTGTTGAATATTATAAGAAAAAGCTTCGTCATTTCCAGAGTGATCAACTTGGACAGAATGATCAATAACCAAGTGGACCGGCACCTCCGGATTAATTGAGCTGACATTCCCGCCTCGCTTGGCAACCGCATCGCGCATCGCTGCCAAATCAACCAACGCTGGGACACCCGTAAAATCTTGAAGAATAACCCGTTCCGGCTGATGAGGAATATCCTTGTCATGCTGGTGATCCCAGTCATTGAATGCCGAAAGAACCTGTTCTCGTTCAGGTTCCCGATCAGCATGTCGCAATGCTTCTTCCAGCAAAATCCGAATGCTGTAGGGAAGCGTTTCAACATCTTGCCCATGATCCCTCAAATATACGTCAATATTGTAAAACCGGTATGAACCGCCCGATAAATTGAGTTGTTGCCGGTACGATTTGTTCATAAAAAGATCCACCGTCCTTCGTAGGTGTCAACGAATCATTAATTTCTTCAATTATAAAAGCCGAATATTTTTCAGTTTCCCCAATTAAATTGTTAACAACTCATCTTATTTTAATGTTAATTTCATGTATATTTAATCTAACCGCAAGAATCGACTGTGTCAAGGTTGATTTGTATTATTATGTACGTTTAAGTGTTGAAATGAAAAGAAATCCATTATTGTGAATTCGGTTTTAAATTGGCATATAAAACAAAAAAGGCATCTAGACCAATTAACGATCCAGATACCTATCAAGTCACTTTTAAATTTTTTCAATACCAGGCTACTTTTTATGAAAAAGGATCACTATTTCTAAG
>NZ_GG669992.1:545230-558830 GCF_000159315.1 Lentilactobacillus hilgardii DSM 20176 = ATCC 8290 | reverse complement strand
CTATTTCTAAGTTCCTACCATTCTGAAATTACGGATGATATCCATCAACTGAAAAATACCAATGAACTTTATCACCGGCTTTAATTTTTTTGTCACCAGCAGATTTATCAACGTATTTGCCGTTAACCGAGTACATCCAACCACTGCCAACCTTGACATCATTTTCTTTCAAGCCATTAATAGCACTGACATAAATGGCCGGGTTGCTGGTATAAGTGACCTTCAAGCGGGTTTTCATTAGCAACGAAAAAGCCGTTGATTTACCGGCGATTTTTTGAACTCCGGCATACAATTGTTTCTTATAACCCGAAACTTTGATATATGCTTTACCGACCGTCGCCGCCTGAGTCACCTTAGCAGTTTTGTGATGACCACCAGTCGACGCTTTTGCCTGCTTTTGCTTTGAAGTGGGACGCTTGGCTACTGGTGGTTTTGCAGATGAAGGACGAGTTGTTTTAACCGCAACCCGATTTTTATCAACATGATGCCTATTTGAAGAAGCCGTCCTTGTTCCACTGACCTTGTTACCTGCCGTCTCCTTGGCTGAAGATGATTTTCCTTTAGCTTGCTTCTTTTTCTTATCTGTTTTCGTCTTAGCCTTAGTACTTGAGCTCTGTGCCTTAGTCGAACCCGACTGACGCTTTGGCTGAATTGAAGAACGGTTAAGCTGTGCTGTTCTAGACTGATTCTGTGCACGCTGTGCGACAACTTCACGAATACCAAATGCCAGTCCGAACACTAAAGCAACTGCAATTAAAATACCAATTATCTTTTTCATTGATTAAAAACAGCCCTTATACCTTAATTAAGTGAGTAAACCGAGTGCTTCTTTTGTGCTTGGCGGTAAGCCGCGTTAGCCAAGTTCACCTGACCGACACCCAACGTTTGACTTGCAGCGCCCTTAATTGAACCGGTCTTATTAACATAACCCAACATTGCACGTAATGGAGAGGCAGTTTGACCATCCTTAAAAGCACTATTAGCATATTTCAAAGTATTCTGTTTCGTTGAAAATGCAATAATTGCTTCTGCGGTTGAATTGGCATTGGGCATATTCTTGCCATTATAAGTGTATCCATAAGCCCCGTTATCGTAAACCGCACCCTTTAAGTAGCTTTGACCCTTTTGAAGAGCGGATTGAACAGTTGATGGACCGGCCTTGCCACGAGCTAAGCTCACAACCGCCATTGCTGTCGTGTCGCTGTCAACGGCTGATGCCGTATTATTATAAGCCCAACCATTATTACTTTGTTGATTCTTCACGATCAGGCTACTCAAGCTGGTCTTGGAAAATTTAGCAGTTGATGGCCGTTTGAATTTAGAACTCATTGATACAGCAATCAGTGCTTGACTTTGAACGTTAACTGTTTGTTTAGTCATCGACTTTTTGTAAAGTGCACTAACTAAGTTAACCTTTTTCTTAGTCCCTGCAAGTCTGAAACTTTGTGGATTATAGCCAATTGCTTTGAGTCCCATAATGGCATTTGCCAAATCAGCAGGTGTGCTCTTTTTATTTAAAACTAAATTCTTGGCAACTCGTTGTCGTTGCGTCTTCGTAAAGTGATACCCCAGTCCTTTAAGACCCAACAAGAAGTCCGAATATCCGGCAGTCGCACCGGTTGCGGGGTAGGCCTTTCGACTAAACAATGCTGTTGCTTTTCCCGATAAACCGGATTTATTCTTCACAAGCATTTTCTTAGCATAACTGTAACTCGCCTTTACTTTGGTGCTCTGATAGCCGGTTGTTGCCGTTTTAACACTAGCCGCATTGACCGTTGCAACTGGTGCCACAGCTCCAAAAGTCAGCAGGCTGACTGCCGAAAGCATTAATACCTTCTTAAAATTCTTCATAAATCCATTACTTCCCTTCATTATTTATAGTAGGCAGAAAATTATATTTGTCATCAAGACGGCTAAACAATCTCTGCCATGGTTTTGAAAACAGTGCAAGCAACACTGCATTTGAAGCACTATGATAAAAATCAAACTTTACGCTCAAAAGAAAATAAGCCAGCACCGTTTTAAGGGTTAATGGATGAACATACATCATTGCTGACCAGGCGTCCATTATCCAGCCAAATATGAATCCCCAAACAGCACCGAAAATGACCAGTGGCACTACTTTCTTACCAATAACCGTATGTGCAATTAATCCTGCTGTGAATCCCATCAATCCCCAAGCAAACATCTGCCAGGGCGTCCATGGCCCTTGACCAAAGAAAAGATTCGAAACAAGTGCGGTAGTTGCACCAATAACAAATCCCAGTTCCGGTCCAAGAGACATTGCACCCATAATAATCACAAAACTGGCTGCCTGAGCACTGGGGATCCATGCAAACGCCAATCTGCCCACAACTGCCAAAGCAATTAGGATGGCCATAAACATCAATGTCGTCGTCTTGAGCTTTTCATGTTCAAAGCGCCAGTACACCATCAACATACTGCATAGTAAAATCATGAAACTAAACATCAAATAATGTCCGCCACGTAGCAACTGGAACAGCGTTAGAAAAATACCCATGACTATAAATACTAGCGTCATCCGAAAAATGGTGAGCTTGGAAATATGTCGGTTCACTTGGCACCACCCTTTCCGGCTCTTACATCGGACACCAGAATTGCATCCGGCACCTGATCCCTTAACAGTCGGTTAAGGGCCGTCGTAAAGAAAAAGTTTCCCGAGAAAAAACGTCGGCGGGGCAGAATTGATTCAAGACGGCCATCAAACATAAATCCACAGTTTCCGGAAAAAGCTGCAGCAAAGGCCATATCATGAGTCGCCATAATAATTGTCCCACCCCTATGTTGATAATTCAGCAACTGTTCACCAATTAAGTGCTTGGTATTTGGATCAAGACCATTGGTCGGTTCATCCAAAACCAATAGCTGTGGGTTGGCAATCATTGCAATTGCCAACCCCAACAACTGTTGTTGGCCGCCACTCAAGTCAAACGGATTTTTGTTTTCAAGGTCCGTTAATCGTAAATTTTCCAACGCTTTTTGAGCTCTGCTTTCAGCGTTGGTGATCCCCAGCTGTTTTGCCTGCACCATCAGTTCTTTGAAGACAGTCTCATTTCCAAACTGAAGGCTGGGTTCCTGAGATAAAAACGACAGTCGCTTTATCCGTTCAGTCGTCTGCATCTTCCAAACGGTTTTCCCAGCTAAGTTGATTCTACCATGCTGGGGTTTTCGTAACCCGCCAATTAAGCTCAGTAGCGTTGATTTTCCCGAACCATTCTTACCAACGATTGTCAGCCAATCCCCTTGGTGAATGTCTAAGCTCAAGTGATCCACAATGCTTTGACGTTCATCAAACGTAAACGACACATTTTTCAATGACACAATGGTTGACGCCTCTTTTGGTCTCTCAGCTGTTTTTAAATCAGAATTTACTGATTCAAATTGAAGATTTTTAGCATGAATCAACCGCTGACCGGAACTAACCGAAAGAGGTAATTGACCAGCTTGTGGATAGTTGCGTAAAAACAAAGCCGGTATTTCAGGAACGAACCGCTTTAATTGAGCTTTCTGAAACATCTGTGATATAACAACAGCCGGCGTATCATTGACTGCTATTTGACGATTTGAAATCAGTACCATTCTATTGGCCATCGTAATGGGAACCGCTAAATTATGCTCAGTCATCACAATTGTCATTCCTAATTCCTGATGAATTCTAGACAAAATTGTCATAAAATTTTGTGTCATTAATGGATCTAACTGAGCAGTCGGCTCATCCAGAAGAATGACTTTGGGACGCAGAATCAATACCGATGCCAGATTAACAATTTGAAGTTGACCACCTGATAAGTCATCGACTCGTTTATGCAGCCACTGATCCAACCCAAGATAATTGGAGAGTTCAGCTACACGTCTGCCAATTTCTTGGCTGGGACACCCGATATTCTCCAATGAAAAAGCTAATTCCTCTATGACCGTTGCCATTACCGGCTGATTTCTTGGATTCTGACTGACAAAACCAACCATTTGGGCACTTTTAAGTTGAGTGAATTTCGAGATATCCTGATGCTGAAACGTGATATACCCACTCCGATGACCATTTGGCATCAGCTCTTTTTTTAGATGACTTAATAAAGTCGTTTTGCCACTACCGGTATCTCCGGCAATCAGCAGAAAATCATCCGCAAAAATTTTTAAATTAATATTTTCCAACGTTGATTCATTTGTATGTGGATATGTAAATGTTAAATGATCAATGCCGATTAGTTCGTCCATAAATCAGCCACCTTTTCTGAAATTACCGGAATTAATAGAAAAAGGCCCAGCAAGCAAAGGATCCAACCATCTGCTACAGAAAACGAGCCATTAAACTTTAGAGCTGAATTTGTCCAACCAAATGACCCAACCTTAAAACCGATCAGGGCCAAAAAAATAATCAACGAACTTGTCATGAAAAAGCTATCGGAAAACTGCCATTTAAAGATTCTGTAATGACTTCGCTTTGTTGCGCCAAATCCCCTCGCATCCATGCTTCGAGCTCTCTCCATTCCCGAAACAAGTGCACCCTCAAGTAAGATACCCAAAAAATGCATCCCAACACTCAGCCGCTTTCTGATTGACCCATTAAAAGGATCCACGTTTCTGGTCTTTTGATAGAGGACCAGTCGTTTAAACTGCAAATTAAAGGTATTAACCAAGTTAATTGAAAGAACAACCAATAGTGCCAATCTGGGGCTTACCGGTGAAAAGACAGCCAACAATTTATTAGTTGTTAAAATCGAATTAAACAATACAAAAGCCATTAACATTTCAACAAGCATCAATCCCATCACACTCCCATAGAGCAAAGCAGGATAAGAAAGCTTAAATGATAATCCTAAAATCGATGTCTGCCACAAATACGGACCAGTACCCTGGTTCAAGAAAACATTGAATACAACGATTGTTAAAAACATTAAAAAGCTAAACTTAAGTTGACGCTCCACCTTCCCGATGCCAAGATAAAACCAATTCAAAAATATAATTAGGAGAAAAGCGGTCAATACGATACTAACATGATTGAATAACAGTAATAATGTAATCAGTCCCGCAAAATATCCGGTCGCCGCAAGTGGATGAATATGAAAAAAGAAACGTTTTTGGATCGATATCCGACTCACAGCTTTTCCCCTTTCCTGCTATAATACCGTTTTTAACAGATCAACATTTTCAAATTTCACGATAATAACCTAACACACTTTAGTATATCATCGCTTTCTATCAAAAAAGATGAATTTAAAGGAATCGTTTCCTATATAAAAATGGCATTTATTTTTATATAATTTGCAAATTCAGCCGTTAATCCTTAATGACTACCCCCAATAGTCCAATAAGTAAGCTGGCCTGCCACGGGTTAATAATCATTCCTTTAATTAATTCCGGGTTCACCACAAGTGTTTCGAACTTCGCTTGAGACAAGTCAACCCCCTTTAATTTTGTATCAAGAAAATCAATCTGATCAATGTCACTTTGATCAAAAATCATTTTTTTCTTGAAGGTAACTGCCTGAAAGCTCGTTTCTACCAAATTTGAACTATTAAACTGCACATTTTCCATTTTAGTTTCACTAAAGTTAGCGTATCTCAGATTTGAATCCGTAAATCGGCTATTGATCAGTCTTGTCCCAAGAGAAAAATCGGCACCCATTAACTGGCCGCCGATAAATTGACTATTTGAAAGATAGCTTTGATGGAAACTGGCATTAAGAAAGTTGCATCCCTTAAAAACTACATCATTCCAATCACTTTGATCAAAGTTAGACTGTTCAAAGTTGCAATGGTCAAATACCACATCACTGATTTGGATAGACTGATGGGAAACGCTGAACGTACAATCAATATATTCGTTGTCGGGTTCAATATCATCTAATCCCAACGTCTGCTTTTGAATTGTTGCCATACTAAGCCTCCGAATGATTTCGATGGGTCATTTTGCTTAAAACGGTGTAGATGGCAGCAGCAATGATCATTGAAATAAAAGTTGAACCGACACTGTCTGCCAGCACCGGAATGGTTTTAATATAAGCATATGCTGCTACTGCAACAGCCCATGATCCAATCGCAATCCAGTTAATACCGCCAGTGTACCAGTATTTTCCATTACGCGCAGCAAAATGTTCAATATCATAATCCTGCTTTGTCACAATATAATAATCAGCAAGAAAGATTGCAATTTCAGGTCCCAAAAACATCCCGATACCATCTAAAAAGGCAGTGAAGACATCCAAAAACGTCGAATAAAAAATCGGGATGAACGTGACGACAACTGCAACAAGTGTCACTAACACAATACTAATCGTTAAAGAAAGTCGTTTTGTCATATTGGTTAAAGCCGAACCGGCAGACATCAAATTGACAGCATTGGCTGTTGTGCTGGTAATAATAATGACCAGCATCGCCAACACTCCCAGCCCCAATTTACTGGCAATTGTGGAAGGATCCGAATTATTTGCATCAAAGTGATTAAGTGTAATCGCCGTTGCAATTGTTGAAATCAAACCAATCATTGCAAACCAGATCAAACCAAGGTTGGCACCCCAAAATGGTGCATGAGTTGAACTGCGTTTCTTTTTTGCAAATCGGGTAAAATCACTAGCCGCGGTGACCCAAGCCAGGTTAAAGGCAGCCAGCACATCAACAGCTTGACCAGAAGTCATCTGTAAATCATGAGGTGGCCGCCAAGAAATAATTTCGGAAAAAGAAACGTGTTGGAAAACCACAATACATTCCCAAATAACCAAAATAAAGACTAAAATGATGCCGACCCGCTCGATGATCCGAACAGAGCGTTCCCCCATTGAAATGCTTAGTAGGTGAAGAATGCTCATTACAACAATACCGGTAATCAGACCTTTTAAACCGCCTGGCTTACCATATACCGGCCACCCCAAAATATCATGAAGAATGTAGCTAATCGAAGTTGCGGCAATAAATGTGTTAACCGCTGCCCAGCCAATAAATTGAACCACATTAATAACTGATGGTAAAAAACTGCCTTTCAATCCAAAAGATGCTCGGGTTAAGGCCATAGCAGGTAATCCTGTTTGATATCCCATATAGCCTGACAACGCTAACAGTAAGTATGTAATCACACCAACAATAATTAAAGACGTCGAAGCAGTTGCAAAACCGCATGCTGCAATAACGCCACCGACATACCATGTCCCATTATTGGCATTAGCTCCTACCCAAGTCGCAAACATATCCCAATATGATTGGTGTCGATGCTCCTTTGGGATCGCCACGACTCGACCAAAAGTTTTATTTTCCATTATTAATTCCTCCGACTATTATCTCCAAAAAAAGAACGCCCCAACTCACAACGAGTCAAGGCATTCCTTACCAGATGTATTCTGGAAGAACAATGTTCATTAATGGCATTCCTTAACAGACTCGCTGGGCTGTATTTAAAGGAGTAGTATTTTACTGTCCTTAATTATACGGGAGCTTGTATCAAAATGCAATTTGATTAGAAACTGCGTGGAACAAAACTGTTAGTACCTGAAAAAAGGGATTGAATTGGAAAGCCCCGCAGTTTTGCGTTCAGGCTTTTGAATTCAATCCCTCATATACAGTGATACGACTTTATAAAACGATTCTAATCAGTGCGTGGAACAAAGTGAAAACAAACCATTATTGTGCGGTATACCCACCATCAACTGTAAATTCTGCTCCTGTTGCAAACTTAGATTCATCAGATGCCAGATAAACACAAATCCACGCAATATCGTCAGGCTCACCAATGTGACCCATTGGTGTTTTTGTTCGTGCCGACATTGCTGCTTCTGCTCCTGGCAGATCATCAACAAGCGGTGTCTTAATATAGCCGGGGTGAACGGTATTGACACGAACACCATAATCCTTTAAAGCACAATCGACAGCTGCTGACTTGGACATAATTCGAACAGCACCTTTTGAAGCATTGTAAGCACCTAAATTAGGATCGCCAACAAAGCCCTCGATCGATGACATATTAATAATAGAAGCACCAAGGTTTTTATTCTTCATGCGTTGAATTCCCAAACGGGTACCGAAGAACACACCATCCAAATTAACTGAAAGCAGCTTACGCCATTCCTCTGTGGTTGTATTCTCAACACTCTTATTAACGGCAATACCAGCATTATTCACAACGGTAGTGACAGGGCCAAACGCCTGCTCGGTTTGATCCCAAGTTTCAACCCAGCCATCTTCGTCAGATGCATCCTGTTTAATAAAACGAATAACATCTGGACCACCAATTGACTTTGCAGCTTTTTCGCCAACATCTGCATGACGACCGGTAATTACAACTTTAGCACCCTCGTCTACAAAACGATGAGCGATAGCTAACCCGATTCCAAGTGTGCCCCCAGTGACGATTGCAACTTTTCCTTCAAGACGATTACTCATAATGATAGCCTACTTTCATTTTAAAATTATTTCCATGTGAATCATATCACTTTTAGGATGCGTTTGAAAGCGTTCTTCTATAATAATTGATTAAGAATAACAAGCTTCTCTTCAACATCAACACACTTTTTTATGATATTCACTTCATCATTGCAGTTATATTAAGCATCAGGAAGTATTTCACATATTAAGCAGTGTATTAAAATCCATGAAAATAATTTACGATATTTTTTCTTGACAAATTAATTTCTTCCGTCTAAACTCCCTACTATTGAACCTATAAATGAAAAAGCAATGAGAAGATAAGTACTGATCCCGATCGTCCACAGAAAGTTTGCATGGCTGAAAACAAACGTCGATCCATCACAAAAATGGTCTTTGAGCAACATATAGCTGAGCAAATGTAAAGTTATATTGGAAGGTGTCCATTAACGCACCGGAATTTTTATTTAAAGCAACACCGTTTCTCTTTAAATAAAGACTCTCAGAGTTGGCTGGTGTGAATCAGTCAAAAATTAAGGTGGCACCGCGATTAATCGTCCTTGGAATTATTTTCCAAGGGCTTTTTTAATTATCTTAATAACAAGGAGTGTTTTATCATGACAGTTGCATCAAAAATTAAGTATCCGAATAGATTTGACATTGTTGGCAGTTTTCTAAGACCTCAACAATTAAAACAGGCCAGAGCCGATTTCCAAGATAAAAAGATCAGTCGTCATGCGCTGACAGAAGTTGAAAACCGGGAAATCGATCGACTTGCCAAAAAAGAAGTTGAACTGGGTCTAACAGACGTTACTTCCGGTGAATTTCGCCGTAGTTGGTGGCACTTAGATTTTCTTGACGGCCTGAACGGCGCGCATTTCTTTACACCGGACCACGGCTTTATCTTTAATGGTCAGGAAACACGCAAGGGCGGCATTAAGATTACCGATAAAATTTCGTATAATCCTGACCACCCCTTCTTTAAGGATTTCAATTATCTTAAAGAAATCGTTCCCGACGGCATTACACCAAAACAAACAATCCCCAGCCCATCCGTACTTTTTCCAAATAAAGATGCTGAGATTTATGACAATTTCTACGATCATAACTTTGATGCCTTTTTAAATGACGAAATCAAAGCATATCAAGAAACAATTCAACATTTTTATGATCTTGGCTGTCGCTATTTACAAATCGATGATACCTCGTGGGGCATGTGGGCATCATTCTCAAAAGACACCATTGATCCAGATTTAAAGCCACTTTGTGAAGCCGCCGTTAAGGCAATTAACGCCATTGCCGATAATAAACCAGATGATTTAACATTAACTATGCACGTCTGTCGTGGAAACTACGATTCCAACTGGGCCGGTGCCGGCGCGTACGATCCGGTAGCCGATTATCTGGCACAATTGCACATTGACGGTTATTTTCTTGAATATGACGACGAACGTTCCGGTGGATTTGAGCCGCTGAAAAAGATTGCAGCCAACGGCCGAAATCAACGAATCGTTTTAGGGTTGGTCACAACTAAGAAACCCGAATTGGAAGATCAATCATTATTGATCAAACGAATCAGGTTAGCGAGTCAATATGTGCCGCTGGAAAATCTTTGTCTGTCACCTCAATGTGGATTTGCTTCAACCGAAGAGGGTAATCATCTTACTGAAAATGACCAATGGAATAAATTAAAATTAGTCATTGATACTGCTAAGGAAGTCTGGTCTGACTAGCTTTTCTAAAAGACAGATTTATAAATTGATTCTAAACCATTGACAAACATTAAAAGCACGTCTATTATTATCATTAAATTTTAATGCTAATCCAAAAGGAAAAAGCTCTGAAGAGAAGAGTAACTGATTTTGATAAGGTTCAAAGAGAATCCGGTTGGTGAAAAAGGATACCTGAACAGTCAGCGAATATGAACTCTGAATAGCGCAATCAAGTTAACGCTCGATTGTCGGTTGCAACCGTTACATTGCAAGGTATCAGAAATTAAGTATCTTAATTTTTGGCACTTTCAGAGGTATTGCTTGCGAAAGTAATACGAATTCAGGGTGGTACAGCGAGACATTCGCCCCTCCGTCAGATTATTCTGATGTGTGGGACGAATGCCTTTTTGTTTGCCGTACCTCCGAAGGGATTTTATTATTTGTCAGTGACTGTTAAGATAGTAACTGTATAAAATAATTTTTAAGGAGATTTGATATTTTATGGCAAAAGTTGAAAGTTTTACATTAGATCACACAAAGGTTAAGGCACCTTACGTTCGTCTCATCACTGAAGAAACTGGAAAAAAGGGCGACGTCATTTCTAATTATGACTTGCGACTTGTTCAACCTAACACCAACGCCATTCCTACTGCAGGTTTGCATACGATTGAACATCTCTTGGCTGGTTTACTTAGAGATCGTCTTGACGGTGTCATTGATTGTTCACCATTCGGATGCCGTACCGGATTCCATTTGATTACTTGGGGCGAACACAGCACAACTGAAGTTGCTAAGGCCTTAAAAGGCTCATTAGAAGCTATCGCCAACGACATCGAATGGAAGGACGTTCAGGGTACTGACAAGTATAGTTGCGGAAATTACCGCGACCACTCTTTGTTCTCCGCTAAGGAATGGAGCAAGGAAATCTTGTCACAGGGTATCTCAGACAAGCCTTTTGAACGTCATGTTATCTAGTTTCTGAAGCACACACTAACGATATTTTTAATAACCGCAATAATCTGACAAATAGATTATTGTGGTTTTTTCTTTTTCAGGGCTCCTGTTGGATTGGCAATCGCCCCGACTTCAAAATCTAGTTGGGAAGTACTGATTTTATTATTTGAGGAGGATTTTATTTATGACAACAACAATTATTGGATTTCCAAGAATCGGCCATCACCGGGAATTAAAATTTGCAACTGAACATTATTGGAAAAACAAGATTAACCAAGAAGAATTGCAACAAACTGCTTATGAAATCAGAAAAAATCACTGGCAGGCACAACAAAATGCCGGTATTGACTTAATCCCCGTAGGCGACTTTTCGTTTTTTGATGGTGTTTTAGATACGGCGAACCTGCTGAACATCGTCCCTTCCCGATACAAAGAACTTAACTTATCAGAATTGGATGAATACTTTGCTCAAGCTCGCGGCTATCAGAAAGGCAGCGAGACAGTCAAAGCTTTACCAATGAAAAAATGGTTCAATACCAATTACCACTACATTGTCCCAGAATTTACAAAGGACACTGATATTAAATTAGTTGGCAATAAGCTTTTCAACGAAGTTAACGAGGCGCTTGAATTGGGTGTCACCGCCAAAGCCGTTATCACTGGACCTTATACGCTTCTCAAATTAAGTTGTTTCCTTGATGGCACTAAACCGCGCGATTACGTTGATAGCTTGATCACTGCTTACAAACAGGTTATCGCCCGTTTAGGAGAAAAAGGCGTTAAGTGGGTTCAAATTGACGAACCAGCTTTAAGTTTTGACGTTAATACCGCTGAAAAGAGTCTCTTTGACGACTTATATGACGGCATCTTAGCTGATAAACGATCAACTAAAATTCTCCTTCAAAATTACTTTGGCGATATTCGCGACATTTACAATGATGTAGTTTCAAAAGATTTTGACGGTATCGGTTTGGATTTTGTTGAAGGTAAATACAATAACAAGTTACTTCAACAAAACGGTTTCCCCGCTGATAAAGTATTATTTGCAGGTGTTGTTAATGGTAAAAATATCTGGCGAAACCATTACGAAAATACCATTAAGTTCTTAAATCAGCTTAATACTAAAGCTGATGTTGTCCTCAGCAGTTCAACATCCCTTCTTCATGTACCATATACAGCAGAAGATGAAACCAAATTACCTTCAGATGTCAAACAACATTTGGCATTCGCCCTTCAAAAACTGGATGAAATTAAAGAACTCGACAATATTTATCATGATGAAGCAGATGGTAAGGCTGCCTTGGAAAAGAACGATGAGTTGTTCCGCAGTGTTAAACACCCTGTCAACTCAGCTGTCCATGATCGAATCGCCAGCCTAACCGATGCCGACTATACCCGCTTACCATCTCGGGCTGATCGTGAGAAGGTCCAAAAGAAAGAGTTTAACTTACCTGTCTTACCAACAACAACCATTGGTTCCTTCCCACAAACTAAGGACGTTCGCCAAAACCGTTCCAAGTTGCGCAAGGGAGAAATTACCCGCGAACAATACGATAAATTCAACGAAGACAAGATTGTTCGAATCCTCAAAAAGCAAGAAGAGATCGGCCTTGATGTTCTTGTCCACGGCGAATACGAACGTAACGACATGGTTGAATACTTCGGCGAAAAGCTCGACGGCTTCGTCTTTACTCAGAATGGCTGGGTTCAATCTTACGGTACCCGTGGCGTTAAGCCGCCAATCATCTGGGGTGATATTTCAAGAACTGCTCCAATCACCGTTAAAGCTTCTGTCTTTGCCAAAAATCATACCGACAAATTAATTAAAGGTATGCTGACAGGCCCTGTTACAATCTTTAACTGGTCATTCCCACGTGAAGACGTCACCGCTAAAGAATCCGTCACCCAAATTGCGCTTGCACTTCAAGATGAAGTTTTGGATCTTGAAAAACATGATATTAAGATCATTCAGATTGACGAACCGGCTTTACGTGAAAACCTTCCTTTGCGTAAATCCAATTGGTACTCTGAATACCTTGACTGGGCTGTTCCGGCATTCCGTCTGGTTCACAGTAAGGTTCAAGCTTCTACCCAGATCCATACCCATATGTGCTACAGTGAATTTGGCGACATTATCAAAGCTATTGATGACTTGGATGCCGACGTTATTTCCTTTGAAGCATCCCGTGCCGATTTCACCTTAATTGATCAATTGGTTGCTGCCAACTTCCAGACCGAAGTCGGTCCTGGTGTTTATGATATTCATTCACCACGAATCCCTTCAGAACAAGAAGTTGAAGACTTGATCAAACAATTAGTCCACAAATTGCCAATTGATAAGATTTGGATCAATCCCGACTGTGGTTTGAAGACCCGAACTGAGGAAGAATCCTTCAAGAGCTTGCAGAACATTGTTGACGCAACGAAGAAAGTAAGAAGTGAGATTAATGAGCCTAACAGCGTTATTTAACGACAAAACCGTCTTTTCACTGGAAGTCTTTCCACCTAAGAAGGACTCCCCCAAAGAAGCCATTCTACCAACGCTACAACAGTTACAATCAA
>NZ_GG669992.1:514104-544373 GCF_000159315.1 Lentilactobacillus hilgardii DSM 20176 = ATCC 8290 | reverse complement strand
AATCCGGATTTCATTTCGGTAACGTTGGGTGCGGGCGGTTCCGATCATTATACCGGAACGGTTTCAATTGCCGATTTAATTCAAAACCAATTAAATATTCCGGCAGTCGCCCACGTTCCAGGACTATATCAAACTGAAAGCCAAGTGCTTAACCTGTTGGATCATCTTTCTGGAATCAACGTTAAAAATATTTTAGCGCTGCGTGGTGATAAGATTCCCGGTAAGGAACCGGTTGGCGTTTTTAATCACGCCAATGAATTAGTTTCGTTTGTTCATAAGAATCGTCCAGACTTTAGTATTGCCAGTGCCTGTTATCCGGATTGTCACGCTGAGGCAAATGGATTTGTAGATGATATCGCACATTTGAAAGAAAAGGTCGATGCGGGTGCCAACCACTTAATCAGCCAACTGTTTTTTGATAATCAATCATTTTATGATTTCAAAGAAAAGACTGAGATTGCCGGGATCAACGTACCGATTGAGGCTGGAATTATGCCTTGTACCAATAAAAAACAGATTGAACGAATTACCCAAATTACGGGGGTTCCACTTCCAAAGAAATTCAGTGCCATTCTTGATCGCTATCAAGATAGTAAACAGGCAATGAAAGATGCTGGAATTGCCTTTGCGGTTGATCAAATTATCGATTTGGTCTCCGAAGGGGTTGACGGCATTCATCTTTATACAATGAATCACGCTGACATTGCCGAACGAATTTGGGATGCAACCAAATCAGTGTTTGAAGCCGCTAATCAGAAAAAAACAGAAAAGGCGAGTAATCACTAATAAGTAAATAAAAGCCACTACACAAGCTGACCAATTATTGGTTTGGCTTGTTGTAGTAGCTTTTATTTTATTTAAAGCGATACTATTTTATTCAAAACTGACCGCCGGATAGTCAAAACTGACATACTGTGTCTTTGTCGTCGCACCTAAATATTTTTCAATGTTTTTGGTCAGCTCAGTCATAGCATGCTCATGGGTTTCCCGCCATTCCGGTTTCAGACACTCCGAGTACATGAGAATACTATTTGAATCTTCGGTAGTTTCAACCCTCTTTGCATCACGCCAAGCCCAGCAACGACTCGTAACGGCCTCATCGTCTCGGTAAATCACTTCGCCGGGAAGTGCAGGATCAGGTTGATCTTCACCAATCGCCGTGAATGATTCCCCACCCTTGGCGACTTCCAAACTGATGCCACCCTTAATTTTATCCAGATCAAGCGCACCAATTGGAAAGCCTGTCCGAAGCGAGATGGCATTGTAAAGATCAACCAGTGGATCAATACTTCTAACCGGATTCCCCTTCTTCGCCCGTTTTAATAAATTCTCCACAGCAAAACGGGCACCTTTTTTAGTCTTGAACTTTTTAAACGCCTGCCGCCACTCATGTATCAATGGATTGGCACTGATCGGCTCATCCGGAATCAAATCTGCCACGCCGGCATTTGCCTCGTCAAGCATCTTCGGCGGCACTTGCCCTTTCTCATGATTATCCAAGTTGTGAACGGTGATAACAGCAATTTTAACGTCGGGAAAAAGATCCCAAAAACTGGGTTGCACGATAAATTGACTCATTGTTCTTCCACCTTATCTGATTGACCATTTTCGTTAACAAATTCTACAAAAAGTAGAATCTTTATTATCAAGCTTATCAACGAGACTAATAAAGCTCCCCTTACTTCAATTCATCATGTAAAATGCATTAGTCATACTGGCGCATAAAGGTTGATAATCGATTTAACCCTTCTCTTAATGTCGACTCATCCGCGCAATAACCCAGGCGAACGTGGCCCGGCATGTCAAAACGAGTCCCCGGTACCAGCAAGACGCCTTGTTCCTTCAAAAGGCGGATACAGAAGGTTTCAATATCTTCCGGTATATCCAGCTTGGGAAACGATGTGGAAACAGCTTGTGGCATCACAACGCTGGCCCGAGGCTCAGAAGCGATCCAATCCTTATAAATTTTGAGATTATTAAGCACCAACTTCCGATTTCGATCCAGAACCTGATCCCGATGTTTGAGAATATAGACGGCCATAGCGTCATTAAAGACCCCACAACAAATCATTGTATAATCCCGATACTTCCGAAACAGATCAGCCACCGCCGTATTTGATGCCGTCCACCCCACTCGAATACCGGGCATCGAATACGTTTTAGACAGGGAGTTGGTCGCAATCCCTTTATCATATAGATCAACAATCGACACAAATTCTTCGGAATGGACCAGCGGTAGATAAACCTCGTCTACCAAAACATAGGCACCGGATTGTTTCGCCAGTTCAACAACTTGTTTTAGAAAAGTCTCATCCAGCAAGGTCCCGGTTGGGTTGTTGGCATTATTCAGACAAATCATTTTGGTATCCGGCCGCATCAATGATTTTAATTCATCAATATCCGGATACCAATTTTGATCTTCGTGAATATGCCAGTAATCAACGTGGGCACCTAATGATTTGGGAATATCGTATAACTGCTGATAGGAGGGATATTCGGAAATAATATGGTCGCCCGGTTCAATCAATGCATATAAAGCCAAGTGATTGGCACCCGTTGCCCCATTAGTCTGCAAAATGTTATCCGGACTAATGTCCTGATATAAATTTGATACTTCCTGCTTAAAATCCGGCGATCCTTCAATCCAACCGTAATTCATTTTTTGTTGATCCAAAATTTTGTAAAAATCTTCACCATCTTTGCCATCCAAAGAAAGCGCTTCATTCATTGCCATTGAAGCAATCGTACTTTGAGAAATATCATATGTAGCTGATTTTTCCCATTTATTGAGCCATTCTTCGACTCCAAAGCCTGCAATTTTCAATTTAAATTCTCCTTTTACTAAAATACAGTAATGCCGAAAACATAATATGCATAGAAAATAATGATTGTGAACAACTTAATTATTCGAAATCATTACAGATAAATACCATACAAATTTTCAGAAAGCCCGTAAAATCACTGTTGACAATCCTAACAAATATGATATGATGAACGTATCGAATCGTTAGATATCGTGTATCATATAACTCATGTATTATTGTTAGCTGGTTACAAAGGGGGAAAAGTAACTATGTTGAACTTATATGTTG
Organism: Lentilactobacillus hilgardii DSM 20176 = ATCC 8290; assembly: GCF_000159315.1. Classification (GTDB taxonomy): domain Bacteria; phylum Bacillota; class Bacilli; order Lactobacillales; family Lactobacillaceae; genus Lentilactobacillus; species Lentilactobacillus hilgardii. The sequence goes on along the minus strand of NZ_GG669992.1, from coordinate 541,281 downwards.
CTCCAAGTAGTGCTTCCAGTCGTAAAGCTCGTAAATGGCTCGTTGATCATGGGATTGAATTTAAAGAACGTAACATTTCAAGAATCCCGTTAAACGCTGATGAAATTAAACGGATCCTGCGATTAACCGAGAACGGTAGTGAAGATATTATTTCAACCCGTTCAAATGCTTTCCAAAAACTACACGTCGATTTAGACAATTTAACTGTATCACAATTAATCGATTTAATGGTTAAACATCCTGATTTAATTAGACGTCCATTAATCTTTAATGATGAACAGCTTCAAGTTGGCTTCAGCGAGGAAGATATTCGAAGTTTTCTCCCAAGAAATGTTCGAGAAGCCAGCCTAAAACAACTTATGGATAGAATTAGTTAAACTACATTTAAGCATCGTTTTTGAATAGCTTATTTATATAGAATTCAAGCAGGAACCAAATCAGTATGATACTGATTTGGTTCCTTTTATTTATCATGCAAATCAACCTTGTTTCCCAATGTTAACAAATCATGTTGAATTAATCGTTATTCTTTACTTTCAACTAAACCAGTCTAATAATCACGCCTAAAAGACTAATCTGGATTTTATATTATTAAAAATATTGACATTTCATTAGAAGTTATCTATACTTCTACTCAACCATTAATATTCTTAGTAGGAGGTTGTCACAATGAAAATTAATCAATCAGATAATTATATGTTCGCGGCAACTTCTGCGAACTTGAATTTAGCCTTATTATTAAAGATGAAGGACCCGACATTGATTGCGAAATAGTCTGTAAAGACTACCTAAGCCAATCAAAAAGTTGAGCCCTTGTTTCATTTTTAATGATGAGGGGCTTAATAAAGCGAATTTCCAACCTCATTCATTACTGAATGAGGTTTTTTTATTACTTTGGGAGGTGATCATTTCAGAATATCAATTTTATCATTATTTTGCTTTATCTCACTTGTAGCCGCAGAAACAAGATCCGAAAATACATACAAATTGAAAGTTGGTATTAGATATGAAAAAAAGTAACATGAAGAAAATCGTTAGCTTTGCAGCAGTTGTAATGACTGCAGGTATCTTTGCAGGATGTAGTACTGCTAAGACTCAAACTGCAGGTAATAACCAGACCGGAAACACCATTAAGATAGGGGTCAATATGGAATTATCCGGTGCAGCAGCGGGCTATGGAAATTCACAAAAACAAGGGATTCAATTAGCAGCTCAAGAAATCAATAAAGATGGTGGAATCAACGTTAATGGCAAAAAGAAAAAAATTAAACTAATCATTAAAGACAACAAGACCTCAACCACGACCTCGGCATCGGTTGCCGCCCAACTTGTCAATAATGATAAGGTAGCAGCAATTGTCGGACCTGCTACTACAAATGCCGGAACAGCAGAAATCCCTAATATTACTAAAGCTGCAGTTCCAAGTGTAAGTCCATCTGCAACCGACCCAAACTACACAAAGCAAAAAAATGGCAAAGTTCAACCATATGTTTTTAGAGCATGCTACCAAAATAATTTCCAAGGTGGAACAGCAGCTAAATTTATGACCAATACCTTAAAAGCAAAACGGGTAGCTGTTTTCGCCGATAATTCCAGTGATTATGGTACCGGGCTGGCAAAAGCCTTTAAAAAATCGTTCAAAGGAACCATCGTTGACAGTCAATCCTTTTCTGAAGGCGATAAGGACTTCAATGCTGTTCTAACATCCTTTAAATCAAAAAAGATCGATGCCATTTATGTACCTGGCTACTACACTGAAGTAGGCCTCATTATTAAACAGGCTCGTCAAAATGGTATCAACGTTCCGATTGTCGGTAGCGATGGTATGGCTGATCCCAAGCTTGCTCAAATTGCCGGTAACAAAAATGCTTCAAAGATTTATTACACGACGCCCTTCTCTGACGATGTTGCCAAGAGTAACCCGACCGCTGTTAAATTTATGAACGCTTATAAAGCAAAGTACCACGCAGACGCACCAACCTTTTCAGCTTTGGCCTACGATTCCGTTTATATGATTAAATCAGCAATTGAAAGTGAAAAATCCGCAGACTCTATTAAAATTACTAAAGGACTTTCAAAAATCAAAAACTTTGATGGCGTTACTGGTACTATCACAATCAATAAAAATCATGATCCCGAAAAACCAATCGCAATCGAACAATTGACAAATGGTAAAGTAAGCAATTCGTTTAACATTAAGTAGTTATACAAATCGGCCTTGGTTAGGGAGGGTAACGTCGTGCAAACAATCTTTCAACAAATCATTAACGGGCTTTCATTAGGAAGCATTTATGCCCTACTAGCATTGGGTTATACCATGGTTTACGGAATCATTAAATTGATTAATTTTGCTCACGGAGATATTTATATGCTTGGCGCCTTCTGGGGATACTACGTGATCAACGTTTGGCATTTCAACTTCATTAGTGCGCTATTATCTGCGATGGTAGTCGGAGCAGTCAGTGGCGTAATTATTGAATATTTTGCCTATCGACCATTACGACATTCACCGCGAATTGCGGCCCTTATTACCGCAATTGGTGTGTCATTTCTTCTTGAAAATGGCATGTCCTATCTATTTAGTTCAAACACTCGGGATTTCCCACAAATCATCAAACAAGTTAACTACAATATCGGTGGTGTCTTAATTTCAAACATTCAGGTTTTAATTCTGGTAACAGCTTGTATTTTAATGATCCTATTACAGGTGATCATCAAAAAGACCAAAATGGGGCGTGCTATGAGAGCCGTTTCCGTCGATCCGGATGCTGCTGAATTAGTCGGCATTAATATTAATTGGACCATTTCATTTACATTTGCCCTGGGGTCAGCACTAGCAGGTGCTGCCGGCGTCTTGATCGGTTTATATTACAACTCGATTGATCCATTAATGGGTATGACACCCGGAATTAAAGCATTTGTAGCAGCAGTTCTTGGGGGAATCGGTTCCGTACCTGGTGCTTCTGTCGGTGGGTTCTTAATCGGAATTCTTGAAACCTTCTTTCAATCTATCGGTCTTTCGGCCTACAAAGATGCGGTCGTCTACTTTGTCCTGATTGTCATACTGTTGATTATGCCAGCCGGAATTTTCGGTAAGAATGCTAAAGAAAAGGTTTAGGTGATCACTCTTGAAAGCAAATTTTAAATACAATATTATTTGGCTCATCATCATGATTTCCGGTTTTTACCTCATGAATACGTTGATCCTGATTGGGGTAATCAATGCCTTTATTGAAAATATGCTTGTAACAATTGGCATTAACATCATACTTGCAACTGGACTGAACCTCATCATTGGCTTCGCAGGACAATTTTCACTTGGACATGCGGGATTTATGGCAATCGGGGCATACGCAACGGCTATCATAACGCAAACTGCCACTACCCCTGCAGGCTTTTATCTTTCCATAGTGATTGGTATTGTCGTTTCAATACTTGTAGCTTTGATTGTTGGTATTCCGACTTTAAGACTACGTGGCGACTATCTGGCCATTGCAACGATGGGTGCCGCTGAAATCATCCGAATTATTATTAATAATATGAAAATTACAGGTGGTGCTGCTGGGATTTTTAACATTCCTCAATTAGCATCTTGGCCAACTGTTTATACCATGGTTTGTGTGACAACTATTATTATCGTGAACTTTATTCACAGTCGTGGCGGCCGAGCCGTCACCTCCGTCCGTGAAGATGAAATTGCTGCAGAAGCAATGGGGATCAACGTTTTCAAGTGGAAACTTGCCGCATTTACTCTAGGTGCTGCTACGGCTGCTGTTGCCGGATCATTGCACGCCTCATTTCTTCAAACCATTTCACCAAACGACTTTGGAATTATGGAATCAATTTCCATTTTAATTATTGTTGTCCTCGGCGGGGTTGGCAGTATTACCGGAACTTTTGTTGCCGCAGCAGTTCTTGGTGTTTTAGACACCGTTCTTCAAGATTTTGGTGCTTTAAGAATGGTCATCTACGCTGCCGCACTTATCCTGATCATGATTTTTAAACCATCCGGTCTCTTAGGAACTTGGGAGCTATCCATTAAGCGGTGTTTCAAACGATTTGGACGAAAGGAGCGGGTAAAGCAATGACAAGCTTATTACAAGTTGATAATTTAGTTAAAAACTTCGGTGGTCTAACAGCTGTTTCGGATGTTTCATTACATTTAAACAACAATGAACTGGTCGCATTAATCGGTCCAAACGGCGCGGGCAAAACCACTTTGTTTAATTTATTAACCGGTGTTATTCCGGCAACTTCCGGCTCAATCGTTCTTAAAGGAACCAATGGCACTTTCGCCCTGAATGATAAAAAAGCTTATCAAATTGCTAAATTAGGACTTTCAAGGACTTTTCAAAACATTCGCTTGTTTAAAAATCTGTCAGTCATTGATAACGTTCTAATTGCAATGACCAGTCGATATAAAGAAGGTTTTCTTTCAAGTATTTTCCGCCTGCCAAATTATTACAAAACCGAACAGCGAGTCACTGAAGATGCCAAAAAGCTACTAGCACTCTTCGAATTGGAAGATCAGACAGATGTACTTGCAAAGAACCTGCCCTATGGCACGCAACGACGATTAGAAATTGTCCGGGCGTTAGCGACTAAACCCCAAATCTTATTTTTGGATGAACCCGCTGCCGGAATGAATCCAGAAGAAACAGCTAACTTAACACAATTAATTCTCAAGGTTCAGCATCGTTTCCATATTACTATTTTACTAATCGAGCACGATATGTCTTTAGTCATGAACTTAGCTGAACGAATTTACGTATTGGACCATGGTTCTCTACTGGCCGAAGGAAATCCGGATGAAATTAAGTCCAACCCCAAGGTGATTAAGGCTTATTTGGGGGAGGGAGAGTGATGACACTGTGATACTACAAGTGAAAGACCTCATTGTTAACTATGGTGTTATAAACGCTGTTAAGGGTGTTAATTTTAACATTAATGAAGGAGAAATTGTTTCTTTAATCGGCGCTAACGGTGCAGGCAAAACCACCATTTTAAAGACAATTTCCGGTCTATTAAAACCCAAAAGCGGCAAAATCATCTATGAGGGTAAGGCTATTCAACAACAAAAAGCCCCAAAGCTTGTAAAAGCCGGGATTTCACAAGTTCCCGAGGGGCGTCACATCTTCTCTGGATTATCTGTTATGGAAAACTTACAAATGGGAGCTTTCCTCATCAAAGATCACCAAAAAATTAAACAAAATTTTTCGGAAGTTTTTGAAAGATTTCCTATCTTAAAACAACGTGCAAGACAAGACGCTGCCACTTTATCCGGCGGCGAACAGCAAATGTTAGCCATGGGACGAGCACTAATGGCAAACCCCAAACTAATCCTATTGGACGAACCTTCCATGGGGCTAGCCCCCATTTTTATTAATGAAATTTTTGACATTATTAAAGAAATCAACAAGCATGGCACGACAGTCTTACTGATAGAGCAAAATGCTAAAAAAGCACTTTCTATTTCTGATCGTGGTTACGTACTTTCAACTGGCAAAGTTCAATTATCTGGCAGTGGCACTGACCTTTTAGCAAATAAAGAAGTTCAAAAAGCCTATTTAGGAGGTTAACAAATGAGTGTGAGAGATTTCATGTCAACAAACGTCATTACCGTTCCACCAGAAACTAAGATTAGCGTTGCGGTTAATTTAATGAAGTCAAATAATATTCATCGTTTACCGGTCATTGATAATGGCCACTTGGTTGGTTTGATTACTGCCGGCATCATCCAAGCCGCATCCCCATCTCAAGCCACCAGCCTATCAATTTATGAATATAATTATTTACTGAACAAAATGACCGTTAAAGAAATTATGGAAACCACTGTCAGAACAATAGGTGCTGATGATTTTCTCGAAGATGCCATTTATAAGATGCTTAAGTATCAAGTAGGTGTCCTTCCAGTCATCAGCAATAACGAAACTATTGGTATTATCACAAATAATGACATTTTAAAAGCCTTTTTAGATGTAACTGACTATAAAGAATCAGCAACAGTCGTTCAAGTCTTTATCCATCAAGATCGAACCGGCGTTATTTATGAAATCGGTAAAATCATGGCAGATAATAACCTGAATATTCAAACCTTAATGGTAACCCATCAAGGCACAATTAAAGTGGTCGAGATTCATGTGGACAGAAAGGATGGCCTTTCAGTAGCAAGTAAATTACGTGAAGCCGGATTTGACGCAAAAGAAGCGACCCATTATAAACATGTAACTTAATAGGATTAGCTATAACGACCCAAAACGTGATATATGGCTCTCTACAAAACCTGATTTTGTAAAGAAGCTCATATATCACGTTTTTTTAGCCCATCCCCGTCTTTTTAAAATCATTCAATAGCCTATCAGTATATTTCTTTAATGGCTTCTTGGTCGAAAGCCCAACTGCCAACCCAAGCAACGACATGCACATTAATACAAAAAAGTCTACAACAACCGTTCCCATATTGGCACCGCCAATCGCTTCACGAAATCCCCCAACACTATATGCAAAAGGAAATAAAGGTTGAAAAATTCGAAAAAGCAGTGGATTTAATTGCATTGGATACATTGCACCGCTACCAGCCAATTGAACTGCCATTAGCATCACAATTAATGCCTTTCCTAAATTGCCAAATAATGCTGCCATTGTGTAAACAATAATCGTAAACGTCACCGAGGACATTAGTCCCACCATTAATAACAAAAAGAAACTGGCAACATGAATATGCAACAAACACATTGAAGATAACAGGATCACCAGTGTTTGAATAAGTGACAGCGTTCCAAAAGTCAAAAGCTTCCCCAAATATTCTTCTCGCACCGACAAGCCTCTAAATTGTGCCAACTTGGGTGCTTTTGTATGCAATACCGCAACAAGCATCGTACACCCTACCCATATTGATAACGCAATGTAAGTAGGTGCAAAGGCTGCGCCAAAACTATTCACCTTATAAATGTCTTCAGATTTAACGGTAAACGGCTGTGCCAAGGCACTTCCCATCAAATCCGGATTGCTCTGCAAGACTGTAACGATATTTGCAATATTGCTGTCACTGGTCAATTTAAGCCGATTACTCATTGTCCTAATGTCATTTTTGTATGAAGCCAGTTGATTTTCCAAATTTCCAGAAGTGTTGGCAACCAATCGATTTCCCTGAATAATCGTATCCAACGATTGATTATTTAATTGCTTAACTTTCTTAAGGCTCCCCAAAACATCTCGAGACGAACCAACAGCTGACATCAAGTTATAACCAATATCACTTAGCTGCGCTTTAACTGAATGATTATATTGAGCTAAAGAATGGTTTAATTTCAGAATCATTTCGGAAAAACGATGATTGATTTGCTGTTTTCCCATCATATCCAGCTTGCCATTTTGATCAACGCCCTTTTTTAATGCATTCAGTTGTTTTTTCTGGGCTTCAGCTAATTGGCTAACGCTGGTCAATGACGTTATTAAATCACTTATCTGGCGAGAATGATTAATCTTTCTAACTGACTGAAGCAACTCTATAAGCGGTCGGATTTGGCCATCTAATAAATCTACCTGTAAGGATAAGTTACTAACTTTGGCATCCAGATCACTTAAGCTTGTGCTACCAACAGTATGATTTAACTGATCCGTCAATTCCCACAGTTGTTTAGTACTGGCAGTGAGACTGGCTAGATGATGTCCCAAGTTGCTAAATGAACGGTTAAGCGATTTTTTAACAAGGGAGGATATCCCTGTCCCCGATGTGTTCGATTGATCGTTCAAATTAGCATTCTGTGATGCATTAATAACAGGTTTAAATTCCGTAAACGCAACTGCCAACATATTCGATGTATCACTAATGGCACCAAGTGAGTTGGAAGTTAAGCTCAAGCTGTCCCCAAGCATAATAATCAAATCTTTTAAACTCAAAATTTGAGATTGATGCTCACTGGCCTTCCGACCAACAATATTCAGATATGAGAAGATTGTCCGGTTAACTTCATAAATAAATTTTTCCCTTATTTTAGTTACCAGGGTTTTAGCCGCCATGGCAGTAATCTTTGCTCCCATCGGGCTATTTTTAGTATTCATTTTATACACAAGATGTGCTTTTTGGGGCGTATCGGTCACAATACTGGTTAAATTTTGAGAAAAATCTGTCGGAATTTCAATTTCTGCATAATATGTCCCGTTCCGCAGCCCTTGAGCTGCATGAGATTTACTTGTGAACTTCCATCCAATCTGCTTATTTTTACGTAGATTGGAAACCACTTGACTTCCAAGATTAACCTGTTTCCCACGAAGATATGTTCCTGAATCCTTATTCACAACTGCAACAGAAATGTTATCAACCGCACTTGGTTTATATGGATTCCAAATTGCGCGGACGTTGACAAGTGTGTATAAGCTCGGCAACAGACACAGTACAGTTATTGTAATAAAAGCCGCTCGATATTTAATGATTGAACGTAAATCACGATGATAAACGTTTCTGATATTAGCCATATCCCTAAACTACCTCTCAAAGTTGTCAATCCCCCCCTCTTAAACGATAAAAAAGGCCACAGCAAAACACACCGTCTTGCTTCGGCCCCATAATAAATATGTAATTACTAATCTCCCCATTGTTCGTGTATCGATATGTAAAATTGATACATGAATAATCTATTCTATTCCTTCAAAATTTTGGCTGTTTTCTCACTCAGAATGCACTATAATGATTGTAATGCATCTGTTAACCATTAACAAGTAGCAATCGTCACTGTCGTTAATTGTTTGTGGCATATCTTTATAATCAACAAAAATCATCTCATTATCAACAATTCGATTATTAATCAATTTTAAGGAAGTTAATCGTGAAAAAAATAATGATGACTGTTCTGTGCACTATTTTGGGAATTTGCTTTTTAAGTGTCCAATCAACTTCGGCTAATACGAAATCGGCCACCGTTATATCCACTGGTAAGCTGATAAAAGCACCTTATCACGCTGTCAGTGGCTACATCTATCAATCAATATCGTTAACCCATAAACAGCATAACGCCGACCATTACCCTCTTACCACATTTTATGCCACCCGATCAGCCAACATCATAAGGCCCAATGGCAACAAAGCTGTTTATAACTACATAAAGAATGGCAATAACCACATTCATGGTTGGATCTGGCGTGGGTATCTCGTAAGAGTGATTAATGTTCAAAAACAAAAAGCCGCTATCAACAAGCTTATTTCACTAATTGATGCATTAACACCTTTCAGTCATGATAAAGTGACTTTGCTTTTAAAAAATGTTGGTCGGAAAGAATCGCTGAATACGCTATTGTCAACCTTATCAAATCTATCCGGCTCAATTACTGATACTTCCGATATCCAAAAGATCGAAACAATGTATAAGCTTCTAAAGTCCGATGGCCAAACACTCGCCGCTATCTTCCAGAATGGTTTGAAAAAATTTTATACCGGCGTCATCGCACTTCATCAATTTAATAATCAAGTCTTTAAATTGGCAGAGGGCTTATTGGCACTCATTCCTGACTAGGCCTATTTAACAACTAATAAGGGGGTTACGTATGGGGACAATCATCACACTTTTAATCAGAGATTTTAAAAACATCGTTCATAGCCGACCAGTGTTGATTACACTGATCGCTTTTTGCATTATTCCCGCACTCTATGCTTTATTAAATATTGAAGCTTCTTGGGATCCATATTCTCCCACAAACACCAGCCGATTGCCAATTGCCGTTATTAATAATGATGAAGGCACGATCATTAATAACAAATCCCTCAACGTTGGCGATCAGGTCATTAAAGAGTTGAAAAAAACCATGATATTAATTGGGTTGTTACCAATGACTGGCAGGGAAACGATGGCCTTGATCAGGGAAAATATTACGCTTTGATTGACATTCCAAATGATTTTTCAAGCCGATTAGCAACGCTCACCACAGGAAGTCCTCAAAAGCCAACGATCATTTACAAATCAAACGAAAAATTAAACGCAGCTGCTACAATTCTTTCAGGACAGGCAAAGGATACATTAACCCAACGAATTCGCACAAATTTTACAAAAGTGACCGGCAAAGAAATTTTAGAACAGATGAATCTTGTCGGTAAAAAGCTTAATACAAAAAAGCCTCAACTTTTGCAAATCAGATCATCGTTACTCAATGCCATTGCTACTATTAACAAAACGAGACACTATTTAAATCGGCTGGACAATCACTCTAAAGATGTCCAAGTCTATCTAAAAAATATTAATCGGAACATTCCAAAAATTTCCTCTCAAATTAATAATCTTCAAGCCATGATTAATCACGGAAAATCCCTTAACATGGCAACTCGAAGAACGATTGATTCAGCTAAAGAAAATCTATCAAGCGGATTGGACGGCCTACAATCACAAAATAGTCAGGTTCAATCCATGCTGACAAACACCTCAAATACCCTAAATAACGGTAGTCCGTCAGTACTGAAAACTGAAGCAGTGCAGCTAAATGCATTGGATGATGCAATGGTTGATAAAGTTAATAATCAACTGCGTCTGCTGGATGTTGTGAACAATCTGCTTCCAAACAACGGTGCGACATCTCTAATCAAGTCGCTTGCATCCGTTAAAGATAAGATTAAGGATCAACGGCAGACAATAACTAAATTGAAAACATCTGCAAATGAAAACGGCGAAAGAGTCAAGATGCGGTCATTGCTTCAGCAACTCATCCAGGGAAACAACCGGCTATCAACTATCATTGATTTGGCTACAACTACTTTTGATGCAGATACCAGTCAGTCATTGGGCCAATTAAGTAATACTACTGATAACAGCTTGGATAATGATAATGAGGTTGTCCAAGCATTACAGAGCTTAACCCCTAAACTGAGAGCACTCCAAAGTGCCGGTAATGCTGCCAGTAAGCTTTCTTCCGATAGAATCAATAAGGTTAATAAACGACTGGATGATGTGCAACAAACACTAACAAGTTTAGATAAAAAAGCCAGCTTCATTAATAGCAAAAATTTAACTCAGCTAACCAATATTCTCGAGAAGAATCCCGATTTATCAAACCTACTATCATCGCCTGTCACCTTACAAAGTAAGGAGCTTTATAATCTTGGCAAATTTGGTTATGCAGCCATGCCATTCTATGCAGTCCTTTCCATCTGGGTTGGCATTTTATTATTAACCGCTATTATTACCTGGCGATATAAACTGCCAAACGATAAACACTTACCTAAACCTAACCTGATTCAACAGTACGTTGGTAAATTCTTACTATTTCTAAGTTTCTCATTTCTACAAACGACTTTCACCCTTTTCGGCGAAATGATCATTTTAGGCATCCGTCCCAACAGCCTTTGGGCATTATTGGCAATTGCCTATACAACCACTTTTATCTTTTCTTTGATTTTATTCACACTTGTGTTTCTATTTGGAAATGCAGGCAAAGTTTTCGGTGTTCTCCTGCTTATCGTCCAAATATTTGGAACCGGTGGTATTTATCCATTGCAAACAATTCCTCACGACTTAGCTGATCTATCCCCCCTTCTCCCCATTCACCTACGCCATCCGGGGATTTCGGGAAGCATTGGCTGGACCGGATTGGCAAACCTTTAGCTACCTTATTTTAATATTGGGCATTTTTGGTAGCATTTTCTTACTTCTAACCCCGCTGAAACGATTCTTTATTCATTCAGTAAGAATGTTGGAAGAAGGTATGAAACGATCGAAGCTTTGACAGCAACGTGACTTGCTACGACATATTCAGATGATCACCACAACAAAAAGATCAGGACAATTTTTGCCCTGACCTTTTTTAAATAAAAAATATCAAATTCTAGTAAACACGAATAACCATCTAAATTCAATTTATTTAGTCGCAATATTCTCTTTTAAAACATTGTGCAACCGTTCAAATAAAATACCTTCTCTTAAACCACTGGTTGAAAATGTAATCTTATCCGAATCCAAATAATTCATCAGGAAAATAACCGGAATTAACCCACCGACAATAATATCAGCCCGATCCTTACTAATACCCGGCACCTGCTTTCGACCGTCTAAATCATGGCTCACAATATCCTCGAAAGTGTCGTTGACTTGAGTATCACTTAACTGATAGCCATGTATATCATCAATATCAAGAAAATTATTACGACGTCGATTAATTTTAGCTAACGTTCGATTACTGCCGCCAAGCCCGATAATCGGTAAGTTCAAACCGTTTTTCAGCCACCAGACACTTTGAAAAATTTCATTAACGAAAATAACTGCCTTGAAAAGCTGTTCAGGTAATATCTTATCCCCCAGATTAAACTTGGACGATAATGTGACGGACCCAATAGGGATACTGATCAGGTTAGCTACTTTACCGTTCTGAATCAGAATAATTTCAGCACTGGCACCACCTGTATCAATAATAACCCCATTCGTTGCCGGCAAGGTTTCACTCACACCGACATAGTCATAATAGGCCTCTTGCGCACCAGAAATCACTTCCAGTTTAATCCCAATTTCAGATTTGACTTTTTTCAGGAACTCTTTTTGATTGGTTGCTTGACGAACCGCTGCTGTGGCAACTGCCTTCATTTTTAGATTCTCAAGCTTTGAATAAACCTCTTTAAATGACCGAAGTGCAGCTAATGTCCGTTCAATTGCATCCGGTTGAAGAATCTTTTCAGACCCCATGTTTTCAGAAAGCCGAACGTATTCTTTCATCTGAGTTACATTATCATACGTACCGTCTTCATTAATACGGCTAACTGTCATTCGAACCGAGTTGGAACCCAAATCTATTACAGCAAAGTTTTCCATTATTCTTCATTTCCCCCATCCTGGTCTTCATCACTTAACGGGTCAGGCTGGTTTTCAGGACTCATCATTGGTTGAAATTGATTTGAATTCTGCTTACGCGATTCAGATTGTTGTTCTTCCACTAATTTAGTCGCCTGCTTTGCAAAATAGTCTTGGGAGCTAAGCGGTGCCCGCCCTCTACGGTCGACTCGCTTATAAGTCCCATCTGCATCTAATACCCGTGTCTTGACATTATCTTCCCACATTGTGCTATAGATATCCAATACTCTTTGTGTTAAATCAGACTGTTCAACCGGGAATAGCTGTTCAACACGGCGATTTAGGTTTCGCGTCATTAAATCGGCAGATGACAGATAAACCTGATTTTCACCATCAAAGTCAAAAATATAAATCCTACTATGTTCCAAGAAACGACCAACAATTGAATGTACTTGAATAGTATCACTAACACCCTTAATACCGGTCTTTAAGCAACAAATCCCCCGAACAATCAGATCAATTTGAACCCCCGCATGTGAGGCCTCATACATTTTTGTGATCATATCCTTGTCCGAAAGTGAATTCATCTTCATCCGAACATGAACCGGTCGACCTGCTTTGGCATATTCAATTGCCTGATCCAATCGATCGGTAATGAACTCCCGAATCCCTTTTGGTGAAATATGCAATTTATGGAAGTACGGAGGCCGTGAATACCCGGATAACATATTAAAAATATTGGTAACATCGATACCAATGTCGTTGTTTGCCGTCAATAAACCAATATCAGTGTAAAAATGGGCTGTCACATCATTATAATTCCCCGTTCCCAAATGAACATACCGCCGAATACCGCTTGCCTCACGGCGAACAACCAATGATAATTTAGAATGTGTCTTTAGGCCAACTAAACCATAGATAACGTGGCAACCCATTCTTTCAAGCTGTCGTGCCCAATGAACATTATTTTCCTCATCAAAACGAGCCTTAACTTCAACCAGTACAGTTACCTGCTTGCCATTTTGCGCAGCTCGTCCTAAATACTTAATGATTGGGGAGTTTCCAGAAACCCGATAAAGTGTCATTTTAATAGCTAAAACCGCTTTATCAATAGAAGCTTGCCTAATAAACTCCACCACTGAATCAAATTTATCATAAGGATGCTGCATCAACCAATCATGTTTTTGAATGGCCTCAAAAATATTATGATCCGAGTTAAGTGCTTCAGCTTGATAAGCCTTGAAGGGCGGGTATTTCAAATCATCGTGGCCGGTCACTGCACTGGCTAATTTACCTAAAAATGTCAAATCGATTGGTCCATTAACTTCATAAACAGAATCTTCATCAGTTTCCAGTTCACGAACCAAGCGTTTACGTAATTTTTTACTAATATCAGAATCAACTTCCAAGCGGATAACTTGCCCATGTTCTCGAAGTTTAAGTTGTTGTTGAACCTTTTTTAAAAGATCGGACGTATCTTCTTCGGCGACATCCAGATCCATATCCCGGATGACCCGGAAAGTGGAAACCTCTTGAATATCATAGTTAATAAAGAGTTGGTCAACAAACTGCTTAACAATATCTTCCAATAAAATAAAGTCATTATCGTCTCCCGGTAGTTTAACAACACGTGAGAAAATACTAGGTATCTGTAAAGTGGCATATAGTGACTTGTCATTTTCCTTTTTACTTAGCCTTAATGATAAATTCAGTGTGTCATTACTGATAAATGGAAATGGTCGAGAACTGTCATCTGCCATCGGTGTCAGAACGGGATATAACTCGTCGTGAAAATACCCCTTGATATACTGATATTGTTCTTCACTTAAATCTGTCACTTTCAATAACCGAATACCGACTTGTTTGATGGCCGGGAGAATAATTCGATTCAGGGTTGTATATTGCTTGATCAGCTGTTCATGGGCCTTATCATTAACAGCCTTTAATTGTTGTTCAGCTGACAAACCCGAAGCATCCTTGCCATCCCATTTAACCTCAATCAATTTAGCAAGTGACGCAACCCGGACCATCACAAATTCGTCCATGTTGCTTTGTGTAATTCCCAAGAACTTCACACGCTCCAGTAACGGATTGTTTTTATCACGTGCTTCTTCAAGAACCCGATCGTTAAAATCCAACCAACTAAGCTCCCGGTTAGTATAATAACGCGGATCTTCATAATCAATTTTTGCCATTAGTCTTTCACCCCTCTTTGTTTGAGTACAGCTTTAAGCCCATACGCTTCTTTGAAGAATTGGCTTTTGGAGTTAAAAATCCAGTTTTCATAAGCAAGATTAGCGTTGCTGTAAACCGTTATCACAACACTATGAGTCTTAATTGAGACTGAGATTTTCTTGATTTTTTGCTGTCGATCATCGTCCAAAGCATCAGCTAAACGCAAGATAGCTGCCAATTTAGCAATCAGGCGTCGATTTTCTGCAGAAATTTGACTAAAATGGCTTAGATCTTCGCTCGGTGTCGTTGAACTATGATATCGCGCAACAGCTGCGATAATCGATCGTTCAATTCTTGACAGGCCAATAATATCGGAATGACGAATAATATATTCAGAATGAATATAATGCTCATGAATACCCACATAGTTACCAACATCATGAAGAATAGACGCAACTTGAAGTAATACTCGTTCGCGGGGACCGAGCAGATGCAATGGTTTTAATTGGTCAAATAAATGCATTGCGAATCTTGTAACCAGATCTCGATGGATCGGTTCAACATCGTAATGGTCAGCCAAATTCACAGCCATTGTAATGGTTTGATGGGTAAAGTCATCTTTTGAATACCCAAGCGTAACAGCCTCGTTATTGACCAGGCCATCAACGATTCCAGAGTCTGAAAAGCGGATTTCCTTTGCATTGGTTAATTGAATGACCCGGCGAATCAACAGTAATTCCGGCAAAATCAATGGTACCGAATCTTCATTAACCTCCAATTGTTCAATCAGATATTGATCCGAAGCATCAACGATATCATCAACCAATGCCTCAAACGCATTCACATCTATCGACATCAATGAATGATCTTTTTCATAATGACTGATCAGGCTCTTAATCGGGGACGTCCCTAATAAGAATATCTTGGTTGGATCCGGTTTCTTCACAAAGCTGGCAGGCTTGCCCATATCAAAATCATTTAGCTTACTATCAATATAATCATTTAGGACACCAATTGAGTTTGGTGCAGATTGCCGCAAACTCTGTAAATCCTCAGCAATTTTAATCGGGCCAAGTGCAAAGTTAGTCGAAGTCACGAATTTCCCATCATCGAATTGCGTAATCGATGTGTTCCCAGATGTAATACCAACTAAGTAAACAATCCCGTGACTCACCTTTTTAGAATCTTTAAACGAAAGAGAAAGATCTTGATTTCGATAATAAGCCTCTTCACTCATTGACAGCCATCGAATTTCAAGTCCGGTATGCATAAAAAGCTGATCAGCAATAAAATCAGCATTTATTGCCTGAGAAAGGGCCTGGCTTCCCCATAATTCATAATTTTCAACACCATAATCATGAAGAATCTGGACAAAGCCAGTTAAAGCTTCAGCCACTTTACTGACAATCTCGTATTGAACTCGGCGATCGTGATAAATATCATCACTTAGATTAATCTCCTTTGTTACTCGTTCAATTGTCTTACGCGTTTTCAGGTTAACAATTAACAGCTCCACACCAGAAACGTTAACCATGATTGCTCCGAAATATTTTTGAGCCATATCGACATTCTCCCATTTAGACATTGTTTTTCGTCATTAATATTCTTTTATGCTAGTATACAATATTTTTTTAGCCATTGAATCATAGTTGCCACAAAATATATGCAACTTTTACATCGTAAATCAAACTTTTACATCGTAAATCAAACTTTTACAGACTCTCTATTTATCGTTCGTATGTAAATCGTTTAGAATATAGTTGTACCAAATTATTTAGAAAGAAGTGGCGTTAATGACAGATTTAAATGCAGCAAATTCCGGCACATATGAATTTGATAATCACTTTAAGATTAACCGCCTTGGATACGGCACCATGCAGTTAACCGGATCAGGTACTTGGGGACCTTATAAAGATCCAAAACAAGCAGAAGCCGTCGTTGTTCGGGCAACCGAACTTGGCATCAACTTCTTTGATACTGCCGATTCATATGGTCCATGGTTTGCCGATCGTTATTTGGCAGCCGGTTTAAGAAAGGCTGCCAACCGTGATCAGATTTTTATTTCCGATAAAGTTGGTCAAACCCGTCAAGGCCCCGGCATTTGGACACCCCATGGTGAACCAAACTACCTACGCCAACAAGTTGAAGTTTCCATGATGACACTTGGGATAGACCATGAAGATCTCCTATTCCTTCACCGAATTGACAGTCACTTCTCGGTTGCCGATCAAGTTGGTGAGCTCAAAAAGATGCAGGATGAAGGTAAGATCAAGCATATCGGTTTGAGTCAGGTAACCGTTGACCAGATTAGGGAAGCCCAAAAGTACGCTCAAATTGATGCCGTTGAAAATCTATATAACGTTGCCAATCATCAGGATGATGACGTTGTAGATTATGCCGAATCACAGCATATGGCATTTGTCCCTTGGTTTCCGTTAAATACCGGGAAATTAACCGGTGGTGACAGTCCGTTAAGCGCAATTGCAAAGAAATATGGTGTTTCTGAAGCCCAGATTGCATTAGCCTGGCTCTTGAAACGATCACCAAATATTTTACCAATTCCGGGAACTTCTTCTATTCAACATTTGGAAGATAATGTTGCGGCCGCAAATGTCAAATTGAGTGATAATGACTTTGAAAAGTTGAGTCACTTATCAAATTAGCCGATTAAAAGAAGCGCAAACCGGATTCTTTTTAAGTTTCCGATAGTCAGATCAAGCGAATCATTAATCAAACACGAGATTAGCAAAAATAAGGGGCTGGGAGTGACAAACTCCCAACCTCTTATTTTTATTTTAAAAACTGGTGAATCGGAAACTTTTTCTGTTTGATTTTTAAAAAGGTTATGACTCCATCAATTAAAATAAGTGCCATCCCACTAATCAGTAACAGCATATTAATTGAAATCAGCTGTCCGGCTTCCCATAATCGAACAAATTCAACGATTCCAAGTAGTAACAAAATATAATGGATGGTTAATCGTCTGTAACGCTGTGCAACTTTAGTTAACATATTTTTTGGATTAAGATGTTATGCTTGATGGATAATTCTTAATCTTCCCTCCCTGCTCATGTCATTTTTCCGGCACATCACTTATTTACCCCTTACTTTATCACTCAAAATTATATACGAGAATCATTACCGTTAATTTTGATTTAATTCAATTGATTTGATTTCTCTGACACTCTTTTGAAGTGAAACCAACCATTTTGACTTGCTATTTTGGCAAACCAAAGTACCACTCCCACAACTGCAATTTCCAAAAACACAACTATCCCAATAGCTATGAACGAAGATGAAAAGAAAAATCCAAACGTAACGTACACATTATTCGCCATGTGCAACAGAATCGACGTTAATAATCGTCCTGTTTTCATATAAGCAAACCCCAAAATCATCCTCATCACAAAGTAAATTAAGTATTGAGGAATGTTGGCTGTTTCATGGAAAAGCGCAAAAACGGCAGCACTTGCGATAATCGGTAACCAAAAAAGATTGTCTTTGAAAATCAGATTAATAAAGAGTCCCCTGAAAATCAGTTCTTCAAGGATTGGTGAAACAATAACCACCATTAACACAAAGCCGACAGCGGTATTAGCATTAATACTTTGTTCCAGCATGATTTGATTTTCAGTTGTAGGCACCACCAAGTCGGAAAGGGCAGAAAACAACACAATCCCAATTAATGATACTGCGAAGACTTTAAATACCTGCTTGAAGTCCACATCACGCCCTGCAATCCGGACACTCGACGTCATAACTTCTTGATAAGATTTAAAGGCAAATCTTATTGCAACCGTTGCGGTTATGGCTATAAACAGGATGAAAAAAATCATAAACGCCCATGATCTTCCGTGAATCGCCTGTCCAAAAGGAAGAGGGATACTGACGATCTGATATAGCAAAAAAGAAACGATGAGATAAAACAACGTATGGTAAATTGAAGTTGATTTAAAATAGTGTCTTTCCTTTTGATGATTGGTTTTGGCGTTCAGCAGTCCCTTTTTATCGGCCGAGTTCATTGTTTTTCGTTCTTTTTGCATCCTAATATCTCCTTGTCTTTTTCGATGTATCACTATCACTATGTGTAACGCTCCTTATCACTGACTTTAATGACCAAAAATGTTTATTATAACCACACTTAATAATGAATTTCTTAATTGACCTAGCAAAAGGTCTTTTTAAATCCTTTCATAAAATCATCTATCCAGCTTTTCTTTTCATGGTACCGATATCGGGTAACGCCTCCACTTATGTGTGAAAGCTCCTCGGCCGATAATTCCTGATAATGTTGACTCATATTTTCCTTTTCTTGATTAAGCATAAAACCGATCCCTTTGTTTTGATGATTTCAGGTTAAAATTCGAAACATCATCAAGTCAATAGACTCATTGTCTATAAAATGCAGACATGCTTTTTTACCAATGTCTAAGAATGGTAGCATTTCCTACGCAACGCTAAAATGACTGTTCCTTGGTCACGAAGGATTTATTGATCGAGAACCGGAAACCATTAATGATTAGACAATCGGATACTAAAAGTAGCACCACCTTCAACCAATCTGAAGGCGATGCCACTTTTATTCAATGCTTTTTGTTTTGCCCTTTTGAACTCAGACAACAGTTCATCCGGATTATTAACTGTTAAAAATAAATAATCATATTTTTCGTTAGTTAAAGACACAAACAAAATATGTTCATTACCGGATACATTTAAGTACGATCTCTTGTGGTTGCCATAAAAGGTTCCGACTTGTTTCCAAGGTAATCCCAGTCCAGGTTCCCGAAATTGGACCACCCGCCATTTACCATCCTGGTTTAGCTGTTTGCGGTTTTCAATTGTCATATCGGAAACGTGGTCTAAAGGAATGATTAAGCGGTTTTTAAATCCCCATAATTTATCCATTCCCGTTATCGTAACGGTCAACTGATTATTGTTAATTTGAATGTCGTTCATTTTTTAATCGTCCTCCACGTTAATCAACGCTTAGTATTTTCGCGGCCGTTTAAATCCCGAATCAATCTGTTCGAACCCGATTTTTGGATAATAGCCAACTGCTGACGGTGCTGCTGCCAAAACTAGTGAAACAGTTGACCCAAGGTCCCGGTGAATCTTTTTAATTAATTTACGACCAATGCCCTGCTTTTGATAATCCTTTTTAACCGCCAAATCTGACAAGTAACAGCAATACGCTTCATCGCTAAAACCGCGGGCAACGCCGACCAACATTTCGTTATCCCATGCTGTATACAGCAAATTGGCATTATTTATCATTCGTTTTATCCTATTTATATCAGCTGTTGGCCGTTTAATCCCCGAGTCATCAAATAGATCAGCGAGTTGTTTTGGACTAATGACCGCAGTAGCGGAATAAATAATCATTTTTAAGCCTCCCGGTGAATTCGAAACATATGATCAACTTGTTGATAACCAACCTCTGAATAAAAGCCGATTGCCCCCGGATCAGCTCTTAACGTGACTGCCACTCGTTCACCAAGATAATCATGAATGCTTTGCAAAAGTCGTTTTCCCATTCCTTGACCACGATAATCCGGTAAAATCACAATCTCACTCAAGTAGCAGCTATATTCGAAATCAGTCAGACAACGCGCCATCCCGATTAATCGATCGTCATCCCTCAGGGTAACCAGTAGTTGCGTATGGTCCAGCATCATTTGTAATCGCTTTGGATCATCATCGAGTTTCTCCCGTGCAAAATCTGCCGTTTTGTATAACCCTAATAGTTCCTTTAAAGTCAATTGCTTATTAAATTCAACTTTGATCATAACGCAGTCAATACCTCCGAAATGATATTTTTGAGCCATAAATAACTTATCCGTACAACTAACCGGATGAATTGGTTTTCTTCATTATCGGCGTGTTGATGCAGCTTGTCCAGAGGATTAAAGAGGATAGCTATCATTAACTTAAACACAATGTCTAATGATAACTATCCACAAAAATGACACTTGATCATATTAAGTGTCCGCCTATTATAAGCCACTGCCCGCAGAACCGATTTTTCCCATCAATTCTTTTTGCATTTCAGCCTGAATTTTCTCAATTGAGTCACCATTTTTATCTAAGAACTCACCGAAACTTTTTTGATCAATATTAAGTGTCCGATCCTTTAGACTGCCGGTAGTCTGAATCTTATCGTCCTTAATCCAGCGACTAATTAAATTCTTGTCAGCACTAATACCCCGCTTTTGTGCAAATTTAATTGCTTCTTTAATTGTCATTAAAGACACTTCCTTTCACTAAGCAACAATCGTATCCGAATTCACCTGAAGTCTAAGCCCTTATCCGTTGCAATACAAGCTTATGGCCTGATACAGCAATAGCTTTGCTCACAAGTGAGCGTTATGGTCGACCTTCTACTTTAGAATTGTTATAATCTAGGTAGAGATACTTGATTTTTAGAATGGAGGTAACCAATCATGACTCAGTTAACAAACTATTGGCGGCTTATTGGCGTCTTTCTAGTGAGTGCCTTGGCTTTGATATGTCAATTTATACTTGGCTTGCCACAATATGCCCAAATAACAATCTCAATTTTAGGATCATTCATTGCACTACTCATGTTCATAGATATGATTAAGACCCTCCGTTCCGGTAAATTCGGTGTCGATTTACTGGCAATCACGGCTGTTATTGCTACCATTGCCGTGGGTGAGTACTGGGCTGCCATGATTGTCCTGTTAATGCTGACCGGTGGCGACGCACTGGAAGACTACGCCGCAAATAAAGCCAATTCCGAGTTGAAATCGTTAATCGAAAATTCTCCCAGTTCGGCTCATCTTATGATTAACGAAACCATTAACGATGTTAATATTGATGCCGTTAAAATTGGGGATCGCCTGTTGGTTAAGCCAGGTGAAATCATCCCCGTTGACGGCACAATCACTGAAGGAACGATCACCATTGACGAAGCTTCATTAACAGGCGAATCGCGTCCCGTAGACAAACAAATCGGTGACCACGTGATGTCAGGTGCAGTTAACGGTGATGCCTCTTTTAAAATGATTGCGGATAAGACGGCTGATAATAGTCAGTATCAAAACATTATTCGCTTGGTCAAGCAAGCAGAAGAACAACCTGCTCATTTTGTTCGTTTAGCTGACCGTTATGCCGTTCCATTCACACTGGCTGCCTATTTGATTGCCGGAGTTGCCTGGTATCTGTCAGGTGATCCGGTTCGATTCGCCGAAGTCCTCGTTGTGGCATCACCTTGTCCATTAATTCTTGCCGCCCCGATTGCATTGGTTTCGGGAATGAGTCGCGGCAGTCGAAACGGTATCATTGTTAAAAGCGGAACGATTATCGAAAAACTGGCCAGGGCCAAGACTTTTGCATTTGATAAAACCGGAACGATCACTAAAGGCCATTTAACCGTTGATCATGTCTTCGGCACAAATGGTTATACACCGGATCAGGTCTTACAGTTGGCCGCAGGAGCAGAACAACAATCCAACCATATTTTGGCCCGTTCATTGGTGGCAACCATTCCGGATAAAATTCCCATTGCCAAAAACGTTAAAGAAACCACTGCTGAAGGTGTTTCGGCAACAATAGACAACCAACTGGTAAAAGTCGGAAAAGCAGAATTTGTCTCAACTGACCTTATCAAAAAAATCGACCAAACAACCGTTTACGTGTCGGTTAACGATACTTATGCGGGGTATGTCAGCTTTTCAGATGAGTTGCGTCCAGAAGCCAAGGACGTTATGACGAGGCTTCATCAAATTGGCGTCAAACAAATCATGATGATTTCCGGTGACCGTCAGCCGATTGCCCAACAGATTGCTGATAAAGTCGGTATCGATAAAGTATATGCAGAAAAATTACCAAAAGAAAAAATTGCCGTTCTTGATCAATTAGATGCCAACGATCGTCCGGTTTGTATGGTTGGTGATGGTGTAAACGATGCACCCTCGCTTGCAACAGCGGATGTCGGGATCGCAATGGGCGCCCATGGATCAACTGCCGCAAGTGAATCTGCAGATGCAGTTGTCCTAAAGGATGACTTGAGTCTTGTCAGCAAAGCCGTTGCCATCTCAAAGGAAACAATGAGCGTTGCCCGTCAGTCCGTTTTAATCGGAATTGCGATTTGTTTAATCTTAATGATCATTGCCAGCTTTGGCGTTATTCCGGCTATTATCGGGGCCCTTTTTCAAGAGATCGTCGATACAGTCACTATTCTATGGGCTTTAAGAGCTCGAATTGATAAGCAGGATAATGTTCATTCAGATCCCGGAACGGGAAAGAAAATAACGGTAAACGCTTAATAAAATCTGAATGATAAAAGGACGCATTGGATTAAACTGACCCCCTTGAATTGGAGAAATCTCATTCAAGGGGGTCAGTTTAAAGTTGTTAGTCATCTTTAATAGTCTAGTCTTCTTTATTTTTTTCATATTCCAAATATTGATACAACAATAGTTCCATAATCACAATCAGCGATACATGGGATGTCATATCCACACTATTAATTTTCAATTCATCGGTAAACAGGTACAAATTTTCATCACTCATATTTTGAATGGTGTTGTTGTTAGCTCCCGTGATGGAAACCAATGATGCAAACTGGGTATTGCTTTTCAGGTTCTGAATAAGCTGGATCAGCTCATCATCTTCACCCTCATAGTCGAACACAAAAATAATGTCATTTTGATCAATATTTCGATACGCCAGTTTTCGTTGCTCATAGTTTTTGGGAAAAATGACAATGAAATCGTTTAACGTGTACAAGTATTCAATATAGTCCGTTGTGTACTTACTGAACCCCTTGGCATAAAAATACAACTTGGGATGCTTATCCATTTGTTGGCAGATCTTCAACAACTTTCGTTCATCCAAAACCCGAACCGTTTCTTCGATATTTTTCAAATACTCATTTCGATACTGGGATTGTTTTTCAACGAACGTGACATCGCTATCCGCCTTCTTATCACTATTTAAAACCGTGTATTTAATCACCGTACTAAATTCACTATAGCCGGAAAAACCAATCTTGCGGACAAATCTTAAAAACGTGGTTGTTGAGACAAAACACGCTGCCGCCACTTCTCTAATACTCTTATTTTGAATTTCAGCCATATGCTTAATGACGTAATCAAGCAGCGTGTACTCATTTTTAGTCAATTTTTCCACGTATGGTTTGATAATTTCAAAAAAGTTCATTTAAATCCCTCTAGTCCGGAACACCTAATACGATTGAATGAATATTACCGCCGCCAAGCAGCAGCTCACGAGCGTATACGGGTTCGATTTTTCGATCAGGAAATAGTTTTCGATACTGATCTATTGCTTCCTGATCATGTTGATCCCCAAAAATAGGTAAAATAACAGCATTATTAGCCAAATAACAATTAATATAGGAAGCTGTTAACCGATCTCCGGCATATCTTGGTAAGAGGCCGTTAACCGGGTCGACACCCTGACTTTCTTCTTCAGTAGCCAATAACGGTCGAGGCAGGCTCACTTTATGCACCTTCAGCTGCCGCCCCATTGCATCGGTCGCCTGACTTAAAATTTTAAAAGCTTGGTGGGTAATCGCAAACATTGGATCAGTTCGATCCTCCGTCCAATTCAAGGCCACCTCACCTGGGCGAATAAAATTGACCAGATTGTCAACATCCCCGTTGGTTTCGTCCATGAAGTACCCTTGTTCCAACCAGATAATCTTAGAAACATTTAAATCCTTTTTTAAAATTTCCTCGACATCCGACCTTTTAACTTCACCGTTTCGTCCTTCGGAAAGAACCGACTCCTCAACGGCCATTAATGTCCCTTCGCCATCAGTTTGGTAGCCGCAGCCTTCGAGAACAAAGTCAACGTCATAATAATCAAACCGGTCTAAGTCAGTTACTTTCTTAGCGACCAAGTTATCCTGATCCCACGGGAAGTATAAACCGTCAATTAGGCCACCCCAGGCATTGAATTGCCAGTTAACCGTTCGAACTTGATCATGGTGATTGATTAAATAAGCGGGGCCAATGTCTCTCATCCATGCGTCGTTATAACTCATTTCAATCACGCGAATGGATTCTGGCAGCACATCACGGGCATGCTGATATTGCGAATGGGAAACCAGCATAGTCACGGGTTCATATTGGCTCACCTTAATGGCTACTTCGGCAAACGTCTTTTGGGCCGGCTTTGCGCCCTCACGCCAGTTATCACTTCTCTGCGGCCACATCATATAAGACTGTTGATGCTGATGCCACTCGGGTGCCAGATAATAACCATCCTTTTGTGGATTTGAATTTTTGATTTTCATTTTCTTACCTCGACTAATTTCTAATCCAATTTTATCATGTTCTCTTTACGGATAGACAAAAAATTAGAAGATCGGCCACTCAAGCAGCGATCTCCTAATTGATAATCTCTTGATGATTTAAATGAACCTGTTAATCTGCTTAAACGTTCACACGCTGTTTGACAATCGTGGTGCCCTCAGTGCCCTTAATAATGTTTTGAACATCCTCAAGAGCACCGATAACAGCCGGATTACCGGTATTGCGAACAAAGTCCACCGCTGCTTTTACCTTAGGCATCATGCTGCCCTTGGCAAACTCGTCAGCATCAATATGAGCTTGAACCTCGTCAACGCCCACTTCTTTGAGTTCCTGCTGATTTGGCTTACCGTAGTTGTAGAAGACACCGCCAACCGAAGTTAAAATAATTAACTTGTCGGCATCGACCAATTGGGCAATTTTAGAAGCACTAAAATCTTTATCGATAACCGCTTCGGTGCCTACTAATCGATTGCCTTTCCTCACAACGGGAATGCCACCGCCACCGGAGACAATTGGAATAATACCGGCATCCACAACCTGTTTAATGGCGTGATACTCATTAATTTCTAAAGGTTTGGGTGAAGCAACAACCCGTCGATAGCCACGACCGGCATCTTCAACAATTTCCCAATCAGGGTGTTGGGCCTTTAACTCGGCAACCTCATCGGCCTTGTAGAAGGGACCGATTGGTTTTGATGGATTTTGAAATGCCGGATCATTTTCGTCAACAATGGTTTGGGTCACAATTGAAATAACATCCTTGTTAATGCCACTATCCAATAATTCTTCTTTCATGGCATTTTGAAACCAGTAACCGATGGATCCTTGAGTCATCGCCCCACAGGTGTCCAATGGCATCGCCGGATTTTCATTACTGTCGGAAGCAATCTGTTGGAGTAACAGGTTACCGACTTGGGGACCGTTACCATGGGTAATGATCAATTGATCACCGTTTTTAATAAAGTTAACCAACTCTTTGGCTGTTTCTTTAACAGCCTTCATCTGAGCCTTTGCGGAGGCATCCTTCGAAAGGATCGCATTTCCCCCAAGGGCAACGACAACTTTTGCCAAATTAAATTCCTCCTATCTGCCTGCCGGTACTTGTTGGGTGATGCAGTGAATATTACCGCCGCCAAGCAAGATCTCACGTGCAGGAACACCGACGATTTGACGGTCTGGGTAAAGTCGTTGTAAGGTTTCTTTGGCTTTTTCATCGTTTGGATCGCCAAATTCTGGGAAGACAATTCCGCCATTTGCCGTATAGTAGTTCACATAGCTGGCAGCAAGCCGGTCGCCTTCTTGACGAGGAAGCGTTCCATCAACTGCGTCAACGCCTTCGCTTTCCTCTTTGGTGATCGTTACCGGTTTTGGTACATAAAGTTTTTCAACTTGAATCTTACGACCCTTGGCATCAGTAGCGTTACTTAAGATGTCATAGTTTTCTTTTGAAATTTCATACTGTGGATCATTCTTGTCATCCGTCCAAGCCAAAGCTACAACGCCCGGCTTAACAAAGTTGGCAATATTATCCACGTGACCATTGGTTTCATCGTTGTAAATGCCACGCTTTAACCAAATCACTTTATCCAGATTCAAATATTCTTTCAAAACATTCTCAATCTGTTCTTTGGACAGCTGTGAATTACGGCCTTCTGAAAGTAGGCATTCTTCGGTTGTGATCAAGGTTCCTTCACCATCAACATGAATTGAGCCGCCTTCAAGAATAAAGTCATCTAATCGATAACGATCAGCATGTTCCAACTCGGTGACCTTCTGAGCAACCCGGTCGTCCTTGTCCCAAGGGAAGTACAACCCGTCAACCAGGCCGCCCCAAGCATTAAATGTCCAGTCGACACCGCGAAGATCGCCATTCTCGTTAGTCACAAATGTTGGGCCGCAGTCACGAATCCATGAGTCATCATTTGACATCTCAACCA
>NZ_GG669992.1:510833-514054 GCF_000159315.1 Lentilactobacillus hilgardii DSM 20176 = ATCC 8290 | reverse complement strand
CTTCAACCTCATCCGGCAACATGTGACGGGCATTGGCAAACTGTTCGTCTGAAACGCCAACAGTCACATGTTCGAATTGTGAAATAGCTTTCGCAACGTTCACAAAAGTGTGTTGTGCCGGTTTGGCACCGTTTCTCCAGTTGTCCGGGCGTTCCGGCCAAAGGATGTAAACACCCTTATGATGTTCAAATTCGCCTGGCATTCTGAAACCGTCTTTTTTAGGTGATGATTGTAAAGTTTTCATAATTTAATAACTTCCTTTACGTTTAAGTCAAAATTCAAGTTACTTTTCTAATGCGTGTTCCGAGTGTCCTTCGATGTGACTACTCGCCTCTTGATGAGCTTTCTTATCTCCGTGTTTTTCAGCAATTCGAATACAGATTTCACCAAGAATCAATGTGATAATCGTCCCAATTAGAATTGGCACTTTGCCGTTAATCTCTTCAGCACTACCGTTCAAAGGAACAGCTGACATAATGACTGTGACAACCAAAAGTGTTACCGGAATCCAAGTCATTAACGAAATCATGAACTTGTTGCCGGGAACTTTGAACGGCCGCTCGGCTTTTGGATCGATTTTTCGAAGTTTACTGAAAGATGGGAACATTAAGATGTATGATCCCAACAAAGCAACCACGTTAAGTGAGAAGAATGCCCAGAAAATATTTTGATTAGGAATCAAAGGAGATACAACAACCAGGATTGCAGCAATCAGACCGTTTAGTAAGGTTGCCCCAATCGGCATACCGTTTTTCTTGCTTTCAATTGCGAAGACTGCCGGCAGGTCATGATTTTTTGCTGCATAAGAGGCAACGTAGTTAACTCCGGCTGACCATGAGATTAAGTTGGCAGCCAACGTATACATGAACATAATGGCAATCAGAATCACAAACCAATTGTTACCACCGATTAATAATAAGATACTTTCCATTAATCCACTTGAGGTTGATAACTTATCACTTGGAATTGCAACACCCATTCCGAAGGCAGCAAATACGTAGAAGACTGCGATTAAAATACCACCCCAGATGATTGCTTGGGGAATTTGTTTCTTCGGATTCGGCATCTCACTTGCCATTGATGTCACAACTTCAAATCCCAAGAAGTTAAACAGGATAACCGAGATGTAACCGAGGCTCTTAACGTCCATCTGCGGTAACATCGTTTTAACTGTGAAGTTACTTGCAACGCCTTTGGTCATCGCAACGTAAATCCCAAGAATTCCTAAACTCAGCATGATCACGACTTTGGCAATTGCCGCCAGGTTCAAGATCCATTTGCTATCTGCAATCGGATAACAGGAAATCAGGGTTACTATCGCGATAAAGACCAATTGGATAACAACGTTTGTCCACGTACCAAAGTGTGTCGGAAAAACTTGACCGATAACGCCGGTAAATAGAACGGCCAGGCTGGCCATCCAAATTGGAAAATTAATCCAATAAAGCCAAGCAGCTCGACCACCCCAACGTTTTCCAAACGCTTTTCGAACCCAATCATAGATACCGCCATCGCCATCATAAGTAGTCCCGAGTTCTGCAGAAATTAATCCGTATGGTAGGAAGAAGAGAATCAGAAGTGCTCCCCACCAGAAGAATTGTGATGGACCGATTGCTGCGGCTGGTGCGACCGATTCAACAACTAGGACAACAACGACCGCCATTAGTACCGCATCAAATAATCTAAACTTTTTCTCTTTTTCCATTTCTTCCACCTTCATTAAAATCTGTTAAACGATTGATTAACGAGTCGAGTTGTCAACAAGATTTAGAATCATTGATTTAAGCTTTGGATCATTGAAGTCATCCAATTGTTTTTCACTGTAATTCATTGATGGTGCCATCAAGTATACGAGTAAGGCACGCATTGCCGTCAAACGATTTTCTGCTTCATCCCAAGCGATTGAAGCCGGTGAATCAATCACACTGTCAGTAACTTCTTCGCCACGGTTGGCTGGTAAGCAGTGCATAAACATTGCGTGACTTGAAGCTTTGCTCATTAAGTCATCGTTTACCTGATACTTAGGATAGAAGATCTTCATTCTTTCATCATATGAAAGTGGTGCTTCGTATAAGCCATACCAAACGTCGGTGTAAATGAAATCGGCATCTTTGAGGGCTGCATCGGCATCTTCGGAAATTTCAACACTGCCACCTGAGATTTCAGCGTTCTTCTTACCAATTTCCAAAGTTTCGGGTTTGATTTGATACCCTTTAGGGCCAAATTGAACAAATTTCATTCCCATCTTGGAAGCCATAAACATTGTTGAAACACAAACCTGGGTTGCGTCACCAACAAAAACAATCTTGCAATCACTGAGTTTCTTACCTGCTGGTAGATGTTCAGCCATTGTGATGATGTCACCGACTTCTTGGGTTGGATGGTTGTAATCACTCATTCCGTTAAGAACAGGAACCGTTGCCGTTTGAGCTAATTTTTCAACAGTTGAATGTTTTGCAACCCGTGCCATCAGGATATCAACCAATCGTGATAACACAATTGCTGTATCGCCAAGTGATTCGCTTTCGGCACTGCCTAAATGAATTTGACCTGGTGCAAGATATTGCGCGTGACCACCCAACTGAGTCATCGCTGTTTCAAATGAAACCCGGGTTCTGGTTGAAGACTCTTCAAAGATCATTCCCAATGTGCGATGTGGCAAAAGTTGTGGATAGTTGCCAAGTTTGATGTCCTGTTTGATTTGGATACCTAAATTAATCAAATATTGAATTTCGTCGCGGGTGTATGAGTTTGTATCGATAAAGTCTCGTTTCATGATGTTTATCTCCTAGTCTTTTTTTAAATTCGTTTTAATTGTGTTCCAGAAATCCTCGAGTATTTCTTTACGAGTCTTACTATGCTTGATGAAAGCGCTTAAGTATATGGTTTTGGCCCCTGTCGGCATAGGCTGAACAAGCATGTATTTTGTTCCGTAACGCGTAACATGTTACATATATGGAGATCGCTTGAAACCATTGCGTTTGCACGCCTCAAGTGACATGGCATTGTTAGTAAACCGTTTTCACTTGAGTGGAACAAAAAAACCGTCAATTCTCTTTCGGGATTGACGGACATTCGAGCTTCACGATTAATCTGATACATTCACTTCATTCAATAGGCCGTCAAAGAAATGTCGTAAAGATGTTTTACCGCCCGTTTGACGGGTTCCTCTTAAAAACTGCATTTCATTTCGAACATTCTTGTATTCATACAACGAATTT
>NZ_GG669992.1:505208-510783 GCF_000159315.1 Lentilactobacillus hilgardii DSM 20176 = ATCC 8290 | reverse complement strand
GCGTATTCAATCACGACTTCATTATCCATATCATCCATGCAGAGAGTCGCCAGATTGGTTAAGCCGGTTTTGATCGCTCTTCGAATTCGCTGAAACAAAATTTTCTTTTCCCGATCATCGATATGATAGGCCTTATTAAAGTCAATTTCTCGAAAAGTAAGGTGTTGTTCCAGCATCATTTGGGCAATTGCCAAAATATCAGAAGAGCCGGCTTCCGATGTCATTCCCAGAAACCTTAATATTGAAAGAATTCGCTCCTTAGCTTTCTGTCGCTGATCAACCACCGGTTCAGCCGTCAAACTGCCGCCAACCAGCGCTTGAATATGCGTTAATTTTTCAGTCATCTGAATATTCTGAATTACTTTTTCAATCACCGTTTTAACTTCAATGACATTAATTGGTTTATCAATGAAAAACTCAATGCCGGTTTGATAAGCTTCTGACCGCAACTCACTGTCGCGAACCTGAGAAATCATAATAAAGCGCAATGACGGCTTTCGCTGCTTTAATTGCTTAATTAATTCAATCCCTGAGATTTCAGGCATCAGCAGATCTACCAAAACAATATCGACAGCCATCAACGTTAAATCAGCCAGCGCCTTTTTAGCCTCGTGGGCAATACCAACCACATCATTTTGAGGATCCTTTTCGATAATTCGGCGAAGCATCATTGGAATTGATGAATCATCGTCAACAATGTAAAATTTCATGATCGTGCCTCCTGTGTCAGTCGTCGTTTACTGAGCGTTACCTGAAAATCAGTTCCCTGACCAGGCTTGGATGCCACTTGAATATCGCCATCAAACTGCTCTTGGGTAATTATTTTAACGTGTGATAGGCCGATCCCCCGATAAACGACGCCGGTACTTTCATCAAATTTAGTCGTGAATCCCGGTTCAAAAATCATCGCAAGCGTTTCTTGATCCATTCCACTGCCATTATCACTAACATTAATAATAATTTGATCATTATCATCTGCCACAGTCACTCGAATCAACCCGTTAGCCTTATCATCCATTGCGTCCACGCTATTAAAAATTAAATTTGAGAGAATTGATACAACGTAATAATGGTTTGGAACCACCAGATCAACTTGATTATGAACCTCAATCACGATATTTTGATGACGCTGCTTAATTGCTTCACGGATGTAATTTACCGTCACTTTTAGAATATCGGCCAACTGCATTGGTACACTGGTATCATCATCAAAATAATCACCCAGGCCACGAATAACGTTTTGATAATCTTTCTTAATCTCATGAACATCCCTGGCAATGCTCAATGCCATATCCTGCTGCTTTTCATCGACTTTGTCCTGCTGCAACTGTTGGTTAAGCAAATAAGCGTTCTTCATGACGTTTTCAATTTCGCTGATATTCTTGCGCATAAAATACACGTCACTCTTAACGGCAGAGGCAACCCACACAAAATGATAATAACGTTGTTCGTGGTTTTCATCCCGTAACATCAGTGTGAAATAGTGGTACACAAAAGCAATTGAACAGCTTCCCAGGCTGCGAATCAGTGCGGCCATAAACAAGAATTGGAATAGCTGGTAACTGTAATGCGAAAAGCCGGTTAATAAGCTGACCTCCAGCAAATTCGAGAGATAATCGCACAGGACAATTGTGAAGAAGAAATAGCCGTTGTTACGTTGGCCATTTCGCCAATAAATCAAATAATAGAGGGCACCATAACACACATAAAAGGCCATATCCGTGATCGTAAATTGAATAATGTGATTGGCACTGGCATCCTGACTTATAAATAACAGGACGCCTCGAAAAATCGGTGATGCAACTGCGACCGCCAATGTCAGCTGAAACGGATTTAAATCGCGATTAAAATACAGAAAAATCGGCAGCAGCAAAACTGCCAGTGTAATGATAAATCCCGACGTATACGTTTGAAAATTGATTTGCGAAGCCAGCGCAATGCAGATCGCCGCAACCAGGATCCGCTGGTAACGTCCGTAACTAATGAAACGTGATTGCTTGAACATGATTAAATTCCCCTAGACATTTTTACACAAGTTTTTGAAGTATCGTGAAGTTATATGAAACCGCTTCATATAATACCAATTGTATAGAACGAAGGGGGATTATACAAATGGATTCAGCAATTAAGCCCAAACGGCATTTCAAACTAAAGATGCCCGGTGCGTTTGTCATCCTGTTTATCTTAACGGTCGTTGCAGTAGCGGCAACCTGGATGATTCCGGCCGGCAGTTATTCAAAGCTGTCTTATAATCAAACCAGCTCTCACTTACAGATCACTGACCCACACGGGAAAATATCCAACATTCCAAGTACCCAGAAAGAATTGGATAAGCTCGGCGTAAAAATTGATATTCACCAGTTTACGTCCGGCGGCATTACCCAAGCTGTTTCAATACCCAACACATACAAGCGGCTCAAACAACATCCAGCCGGTGCCGGCGATATTACCAGCAGTATGGTTCGAGGGACTATAGAAGCCGTCGACATCATGGTCTTTATTTTAGTTCTCGGTGGCCTGATTGGGGTTGTTAAAGCAAGCGGTGCGTTTGAGTCGGGATTAATGGCACTGACAAAGAAAACCAAAGGCCACGAATTCGCACTGATTTTCTTTGTTTCTATTTTAATGGTCTTAGGCGGTACCCTTTGTGGGATCGAGGAAGAAGCAGTTGCGTTCTATCCTATATTGGTGCCAATCTTCATTGCGATGGGCTACGACTCGATTGTCTGTGTCGGAGCCATCTTCCTTGCAAGCTCAATTGGAACCTCATTTTCAACAATTAATCCGTTCTCGGTTGTTATTGCTTCAAACGCTGCCGGAATTGATTTTACCCAGGGAATTATGTGGCGGGTAGTCGGGTGTATTGTTGCGGCCGCATTCGTCATCATTTATCTATATTGGTACAGCAAAAAAGTCAAAGCGGATCCGACCTTCTCGTATTCCTATGATGACCGTGATGAATTCAACCACATGTGGGAAATTGCATCGACTGACGATCACCAGAAATCATCTTTTACAATTCGAAAAAAGATTATTCTACTCTTATTCGTCTCAGCTTTCCCAATCATGGTTTGGGGTGTGATGTCCCAAGGCTGGTGGTTCCCAACCATGGCATCCTCATTCTTGGCATTTGCCATTATTATCATGTTCTTAACTGGAACCGGTAACCATGGTCTTGGTGAAAAAGGAGTCGTTGACGCTTTTGTTAACGGTGCCTCAAGTTTAGTAGGCGTATCCCTTATCATTGGACTTGCCCGTGGTATCAATTTGGTCTTAAATGAAGGTCTCATCTCGGATACCATTCTTCAATTTTCATCAACCCTGGTTGCCCATATGAGTGGACCGACGTTTATCTTAGTCATGTTATTTATCTTCTTTGTACTTGGCTTTATTGTCCCGTCATCTTCCGGATTGGCCGTTCTGTCAATGCCAATTCTGGCACCACTTGCCGATACGGTTCATATTCCACGATTTGTGGTTGTCACTGCCTATCAGTTTGGCCAATATGCAATGCTTTTCCTGGCACCGACCGGTTTAGTCATGGCAACCCTGCAGATGTTGAATATGAAGTATTCCCATTGGCTAAAATTCGTTTGGCCGGTTGTCGTGTTCGTCCTGGTTTTTGGCGGCGGCATCTTGGTAGCCGAAGTATTAATTTATTAGACTATATTGACATTTTAATGATTAGCAGAGCAGGTTGTCAGACTGCTCTGTTTTTTATTGGTTGCAATGCTTCTAAAATAAACTGACTATTCTCCGATTCAGGTGTTATGATATTCAAAAAGGTGATTTTAATGGATATCACATTCGATTGTTACGGAACGTTATTAGACACTCGGCCAATCCAAACCTGGTTGATGGCATTCGGGACAGCTCACGGCATTGACGGTCAGGCTGCCTGGTCCCAATTCGAATTGTGGAAGGATCGCTTAATGTATGGCGAAACAACGCTGCCATTTTCCGCCTTATTGAAGCGGGACTTAGCGTATATGGACATGACACTTCAAACCGGATCGTTGTTTAGCAACCATTTTAACGATTTAATCAAACTATACACGACCTTAACCCCTTGGCCGGAAGTCATTGCCGTTCTGCGTCAATTGCGTGAGGCAGACCACCGTGTCATCATTATGTCCAATTCAACGTCAAGCTTGATGGCAGCTCACCTCAACGCGTTGGATCACGAAGTCGATCAAACGATTCTACCTGAACAAACCCGCTGTTATAAGCCTGCCATACCGTTTTTTGACTATGCCTCAAAGCAGCTCGAACAGCCTCACCTACACGTTGCAATGGGCTATTGGTGGGATGTTGTACCATGTCATAAAATCGGATGGTCTTGCGTTTGGATTAATCGACTGAAGTTGTCGGCATTAGCCGATATCAAGCCTACTTATACCCTGCCGGATCTTAAAGGATTACCATTGCTGGTACAGTCACACGCTGGTTAGGTTATTGATTCCTTTGACTGCCCTTTAAGCCCACCATGCATGATCTACGCATCGGTTTAGACTTTCTAAATAAAGACGCCATACAAGGTTTTGTTCTTGTATGGCGTCTTTATTTTATTCAAAGCAATTTCAACTACTTCACTGTAGCCGGCACACTTTCGCTGACAATAGTGGTTCCTTCATTGCCTTTAATGATCTCTTTAACATCTTCAAGATCACCGATGACAGCCGGATTACCGGTATTTCGAACAAAGCTGGTAGCTGCTTCAACCTTTGGCCGCATACTGCCTTTGGCAAATTCCTTTGCATCAATGTGTTTTTGAATCTCATCAACGCTAACTTCTTTAAGTTCAACCTGATTGGGTTTGCCGTAGTTGTAAAAAACACCGCCGGCAGACGTTAAAATAATCAGTTTATCAGCATCGATTAGTTGGGCAATTTTTGAGGCGCTGAAATCCTTATCAATAACAGCTTCCGTTCCAACCAGCCGGTTACCTTTTCGAACAACCGGAATGCCACCGCCGCCTGAAACAATTGGAACGATGCCAGCATCAACAACCTGCTTGATGGCACGATATTCATTGATTTCCAACGGCTTAGGTGACGGCACAACCCGTCTGTAGCCACGACTGGCATCTTCGATAATCTGCCAGTCCGGATGAAGAGCCTTTAGACCTTCGACTTCTGTTTCTTTATAAAACGGTCCGATTGGTTTGGATGGGTTTTGGAAAGCCGGATCATTTTCATCCACAATCGTTTGGGTCACAATTGCCATAACGTCTTTGTCAATGCCACTATCCAGTAATTCCTCTTTCATAGCATTTTGGAACCAATAGCCAATACTTCCCTGTGTCATTGCACCACAGGTATCAAGTGGCATAGCCGGATTCTCATCACTGTCTGCGGCACTCTGCTGAAGTAGTAGGTTTCCTACTTGCGGTCCATTTCCATGGGTAATAATGAGCTGGTCCCCATTCTTGATAAAATTAACGAGTTCCTTTGCTGTTTCTTTAACTGCTTTCATTTGAGCCTGTGCGGATGCATCCTTTGAAAGGATAGCATTGCCGCCAAGGGCAACGACGATTTTTGACAAATCAAATTCCTCCTGCTTATCTATTTTTTTA
>NZ_GG669992.1:499556-504351 GCF_000159315.1 Lentilactobacillus hilgardii DSM 20176 = ATCC 8290 | reverse complement strand
AATCTAAACGTTTATTTTTTCCTTATTTTTACGATAAGTTGAAACTTTTTTCTCGGTTTTAACTGTGACTCTACCATCTTTAATAACATAAAGTCGCTCTGGAATATCAATAACTGCATCAGCTTTTCGTTTGGTATCAAGAAGAACCAGATTTGCAATATTGCCTTCTTTTATTCCATAATGGTCCAACTTCAAAATTTTCGCCGGATCCACCGTCAGCATATCCAACACTGATGGTAAATCTGCTAAGCCACCCAGATGTGCTGCAG
Source organism: Lentilactobacillus hilgardii DSM 20176 = ATCC 8290 (assembly GCF_000159315.1). Classification (GTDB taxonomy): domain Bacteria; phylum Bacillota; class Bacilli; order Lactobacillales; family Lactobacillaceae; genus Lentilactobacillus; species Lentilactobacillus hilgardii. The sequence goes on along the minus strand of NZ_GG669992.1, from coordinate 504,082 downwards.
GTACGGCTAAAAAACCAACCTGCATAATATCACCATTACCAAAGGGGGTAAATGGATTTCGGATATTATTAGTAGAAAGCGCAACATTTACCCCACCCTTTCGCAATCTACGAATAGGTGTGACACACCGACGAACATTATAAGTATCTGTTCGTCCGCCTAAATGCAGATCGGTTTCTGGTAGTGAAATAACATTAATTTGAGCTTCATGTAATAAATCGATAATTGGATTTAGCTTTTCAAGCGGTAACGCAGCCAATGCAGTTTCATGTCCAACTGTCACTCTTCCTTGATATCCCTCTTCGATCGTCTTACGTGCTAGATACTCGATAGAAATATTATCTGCATCATCAAAGAAATCTTGGTGAAAATCAATATCTTTATCATACTTCTTTGCTAAATCAAATAAGAAATCAATATGTTGTTTTGGATCCGGATCCACGTAAGGAATACCACCGACAACATCAGCCCCCATTTTCATAGCTTCATCCATCATCTCAGTCATCCCCGGAAGTTTAAAAATACCGTCCTGGGGAAACGCAACAACTTGCATGTCAATCATGTCTTTAAATTCTTCCTTAAGTCTAAGGATAGTTTTAAAGCCGACAAAACCGGTTTCAGGAGAAAATTCAGCATGGGTTCTCATATTGGTCACTCCGTGCTCAATTTCCATTTCAAGTGCTCTTTTAGCTCGTTGATAAATATCATCTTCTGTAAAGGTTGGCTTAGCTTCAGCAGTAACCTGAATAGCTTCCTTTAAAGTTCCAGACTGATTATGAACTCGATTAGAAATCAATGCTTTATCCAAATGAATATGTGACTCAACCAAACCAGGTATTAAAACATGTCCATTGCCCTGAATAATTTGATTTGCTGGATTATTAATTTCATCAGCAATCTTCTGAATTTTTCCATCAGAAATCGCAATATCCTTTAATGACTGATTATCATTCAACCGTACTTGCTTCAACAAAATGTCCATCATTATATTCACCTCAAATGATTAACTCTATTGGCAACAACAATTTATCATATGATAACGCTTACATACATATTCTCACATACATATTCTTCAAAAACACCGGTAGCTGAGTATAACTCGAATATATTTTTTTATCTTCAGTGGATAGATTTACTCTTCAATAATATAAAAGCTGCATACATTCCCAGTAGAGTATCCGTTCCTGAAGTATGGCCAAAATTCTGAATATCCAAAATTGAAGAAGCCAACTGCTCCTCATCCTTATCTCGAATAACTTTCAAGAATTGAACCATTTTCTTTGAAGTATAATTTTCCAAGACTGCCTGAATATATGATTCAGAAACATCAGTCGTTGCACGACTTTCTAAGATGATTCCCACTTGCTCTTTCCATAAGGTTAACTGTTTAAATCCAAAAGCGCTAAGGATGCTTACAAAACCAACGATAATATCATCACCGCTTGGGGTAAGACCTCGTCCACGTCCATAAAGAAACTTCAAGGTTTTCATAATTTGCTCTGGATCACGACTTTCATTGAGCATTTCAATAACCTTATTTGGAGAATATTCATCACTTAGTCCCCAATCATTCTGAAAGTCAATAATACTAAATTTCTCAATAATCTTTTTTAGGAAATCTAAATCTAGCTTGATTTGTGGAATTCTTAAATCAACAGTTTTTAAAGGTGCTAAATCAATCGTTCTTATTTCTTTCTTTGTATAAATGTACAACTTTCCTTTAATAAAAGACACAGGATCATTTACATCAATATATTTTAATAATTCATCCACTACATCATCTTCCAGAGTAATCCCCGTACAAGAAAGTGAATCAGATTCATTTCCGACGTGAAAAAGTAGGTCTGGGAAATCAATATTAAAACTATGCTGAAACATGGTATTGATAATTCCATGGTCTTTATTAAACAAATGGAGAGGGAGCATATTGCTCTTCTCTCCATTTGTTTGATTACGATTAAGGCTCATAAACATCACTTATTCCTTAACTAATTCTTTTTCTAATAACGTTGCATCATCGTCTTCTAGCAGTCCCATATTGTTGGCATAAGCAATTAAGGCCTTCTCGAAACAAGCTAGCGGAGCATGGACAGTACCAGCGCCTACTTGACCAACACCTGCAACTTTACTTGCAATTCCAGTATTAATAATTGGTGTAATCCCAGTTTCAACAACTTTTACAATATCGATCCCGATAGCTGTTCCTTGGTAATCCCAAGTTGGAATCGTAAAGTTAGGGTTTCGATCAAGCGTAATCTTAGCCATTTCATTGCTAATCTTTTGTGCGTCCTTAAAACCGCCTGCATCAACAAATCGTGTTACACCAGGAGCAGCGATCATAGCCATTCCGCCAAATCCAACAGTTTCAGCAATTGCGCTATCACCAATATCTGGATTAGCATCTTTTTGAGAAAAACCAGTAAAGAACAGTCCTTGCGGTGTATTAACCGGTGCTGTGAACCACTGATCACCTAAACCACTGATTCGAATACTAAAGTCTTTACCATTTCGAGTCATTGTTGTAACAACTGTTCCATGCTTATAAGTTCTTGCGGCATCAACCATTGACTTTCCTGTTGCCATCATAATGCTCAAGAAGAATTGATCAGTATCTGCCAAGAATTGAATAACATCTTGCTTATCCTTTTCGCTAATATTAAGCGAAACAATCAACGGTGCCACTTCTTTGAGGAATACTAATGTAGCGGCGATGTTACGTTGATGGAATTCATCACCCATAGTAATTGCTTTAGCCATCATAACATTAACATTTAGACCACCATCAAGTTTCTTGAGTGCAGCGCTTAATGTTGGAGCCAACACATTTGCCATCCACTTTAAACGAGTTATTACTTCTTCAGAATAAGCACCAAACCGAAGTACCTTTCCAATACCTTCGTTCATTGTGCAGTACGCGTCATTGCCCTTAAGTGCATTTTTAATCACTAGTACCGCCATATGAGCCGACGTAATGCCTCCCATTGGGCCAACTGCGTTAACATCATGATTGCAAAGGAATTTAACATCCCCACTTTCAAGCATTTGACGTGCATCATCCTCATTATCAGCCCAGCCTTCAAAAAGGATTGCGCCAATACAACCACCCTGCATAGGTTCTGTCATTTCATTATATTCAATTGGAGGACCGGCATGAAGTAATGTATGTCCCTTAAGCTCTGAAATAACTGTTCCTGCAGGAACAACGTCTACCAAAAATGGAACGGCTTTCTTATATGCATCAACAATCTTTGCGTTTTCTTGATCTCGATTTTGAAGAGCCTTAACTTTTTTAATAATTTTAATCAGCTTCGGATTTCCACCAGCAACTGGTTTCCAGTCGAATTGAACACCAGTACCACCAAACTTAATAACTGGATCTAAGAACTCTGAAAGTCCAACGTTAACTACTCGTGGCTTTGTGTACAATAGATCAAGAACGGATTCACTTGGAGTTGGCACTTCACGTGTTCCACCTGTATAGTTAACAACCTTTTTATCGGGTTCATTTAAATCTTTACCAATTAAGTTAAGTGCATACCTAACAGCTTGTGCATTGCTATCAAGAATAATGATACCCGCATCTTGTAACGTTTTTCTTGCAGCATCATAATCTTGGGGATCATCTCTTGTTCCAACAACTGTTGCAACAAACTTAATACGTGGATGTTTTCTAGAAACGTTATTAACAGCATCTGCAAGGCTTTCAGCCATTGTATCATCGGTACCATATCCAAGAACATCATCCAAAAGAATAACGCCAGTCTTAGGATCATTAGCATACTCACTAATTTTTTCAATCCGAATTCGTGGATCGATCATTGGATGTGGACGTCCTTGAGTGTAAATATCATCACCAAGATCTAATACCTCATTGCCTTTTGCTTTAAGAACATAACCATCTTCGGAAATAATACCACCCAGATTTAATGCTTCAGAAACCAACATTCCAGCTTCATACGCAAGTGTTCCACCAGAATACAAGCCAATAATATGCTTTCCTTCAAGCTTAGGATCTGCATCTGCAAGTGGTTTTTTAGAATAATAATTATCTTTAACGGGTTTATTATCGGCTAAATCCATTGCAATTTTTGCTGTTTCTTCCAATGTATGAGCCAAATATACCGAATCTTCATGATGATCTGGTTTTTCACCTAAGAAAATTGCAACCACTGGTTTATCAATGCTATGAAGTAAACTAACCACATCATCACGAACTTCTTTTGCCGGTGGCTTGGAAATAATGCCTATCACTTCAGTTGGATCATGATGGGCAAGGCCAGCAATCGCATCCTCCATGGTTATCGCACCTACACTATCCGATAAATCTCGACCGCCGGTTCCGATTGCATGCGTGACTCCACCACCAAGGCGTTCAATCATACTGGTAACTTCTTGAATTCCAGTACCAGAAGCACCCACTAATCCAATATTGCCCGAGCGAACCACATTAGTAAAAGCTAACGGAACATTACTAATAATTCCTGTTCCGCAATCGGGGCCCATCACAAGCAACCCTTTTTTATGTG
>NZ_GG669992.1:494347-498548 GCF_000159315.1 Lentilactobacillus hilgardii DSM 20176 = ATCC 8290 | reverse complement strand
TGCCTTTTTTTTCAATCTGCTTTCATCCTCAAGCGATACATTATCACTGAAGACAAAAGCATTTAAATTATGATCTAATGCATTATCAATTTCATCTGCTGCATATAGCCCAGGAACCGATATAACTGCTAAGTTAGCATCTGGAATACTCTTCATAGCGTCATCCCAATTGGTAACTTTTTTAGAATCACTATCAGAATCATCACTTTTAACTGATAAATCATTTAGAAATTTATCAATCTGTTTCAAAACATCATCCATGACATCTTTTTTATCAGCATCAAGAACGATCATCATATCGTTTGGCTCAGCAGACTTAGCTTCATCAGTTAATAGCCCTGCCTCACCAAAAATATCCTTATTTGCATCTGTCCCCATCATTACCTGAACTTCTTTAACACCAGGCATTGAACTAATATTTTTGGTTAGAAGCATCAAATTGATAGAATCTTGATAACTATTTTTTCTAATTACTGTATATAGCAAATTGGTTTCCTCCCTTTGCTGGTTAACAATTTAACTTACGCTCTTATAATAAGAATTTTTGGCGTCAATTACATTTACTATCTAGATAATAAAGAAAGCGCTTTTATATCTTATAAGGATAATAGAAACCGCTTTCTTTAAATTGATTTTTATCCTTTCAAGAGTATCCTTAATGTTGAACATTAATACGAGGAGGAAAGAATATGGCCATCATATTAAAAGATATTCAAAAAATAGAATCGCTTAATAATTCAAAGCTAATTGCTGGATCAGCAGGCTTAAATAATCCCGTTGAAAATATTATGATCACCGAAGCACCTGACGTTGAGCAATGGATTACACCAAACGAAGTTCTGCTATCATCATTATATGGATTCGATAACCTTTCAGAAAAAGCAATCGGCCAATTCATGCGATCGCTTCATAATCACAATTGCAGTGGATTAATTATCAAGACTTCAAGATTTGTTAACGAAATCCCTCAAACTATTATTGATGATTGCAATCAGTACAAAATTCCGCTAATTGAAATCCCCAAAAATATTAAATATAATGACATCATGCTGGAATCAATGCAATTACTGTTCAACGAAAAAAATTTATTGCTGAATCAATACAAAAAAATAAATCAGCAATTTATTCAATTAGCAATCCAAAACAGCTCATTCAACGCCATCGTTAACTTGCTTTCATCTTTAGTAAGTAATCCAACATTTATTTTTAAAATCGAAGATAATATTGCCTCCAATATTATTCATAATGATCAAAATACGCATAAATTAAAAGAAATTGATTTTACCCAAAGAAGACCTGTGCCAAAAAAGGAGTATACAAATTATCAATACTATGAGGTAACATTAACTGACAAGAGTTTTAAATTATTAATGGTAAAAATTCCTCAGAGCCAAGATCAGCTTTACCTTGGAGTGCTACAAGAAAATCAGATCCTTCAAGATGTCGATTTTATGGCTATTGAAAATGCTGTTAACTTCACACAAATGGAAGTTCTAAAGCAAACCGCCTTAAATCAAGGGTTGAGAACATATGCCAACGACATCATTGATGATCTTATTAACGGAAAAATTGCAAGTGAAGAGGAATTCCAAGCTACTTTAAAACACTTTAACCTTGTAGAAACAAGCAATTATCGCGTCACTGTTTTGCAAGCCTTAAAAGAAGAAAAAGTACAGCCAGATTACTATCGAGATAATCCCCGAGAAGCCGATCGTGTTGTTAGTCAATTTAAGTTATACTGGCCTAATACAGTTTACCGTATTCGCCAAAATAGAATTATCCTAATCATTTCGGAGGATCAGCAAAGTCCCGAAAAGATGCAAGATAACTTAAAAAAGATACTACAAACGCTTGAGGATACTCATCCTAATCTAAACTTTCAGATTGGATTAAGCGAAACTTGTCATCCAAAGGACTTTAAGGTTTATGCATCGCAGGCATTGAAAACACTTCAGATTGCCAGTCATTTAAATAAACGGAACCAGATTTTTAACTACAATGATCTCGGATTTTACAGATTCCTATTTCAAGTTGATAATCCAGAAAAATTAAGGTCCTTTGTTCCAGAAGATCTTCTAAAAATTTACAAAGACAAGCCAGAACTATATACAACGTTAAAGACCTATCTCGAACATAATCAAAATGCCAAAGCTAGTGCAAATGCACTTTTTATCCATCCCAAGACAATGAGCTATAGACTAAATAAAATTCAGGAAAGGACAAGTATAAACTTTTCAGATGTAGATGAAGTCTTTAGATTGAATGTTGGTATTCGGGTTCTTAATGTACTAAATGATGAAACAGTATGAAAGGAATGATTTTAATTGCAAACTATTAATTACATTACAGGTGAGGAAACTACAGTCCGTGCATCATTTTGGAAATCTGAGGTCAACGTTAAAAAACCAACTATTTTTTATATTCACGGTGGTGGTCTAATTTACGGTAATCGAAACGACTTACCAGGTCCTTATGTCAAACTTCTTCTAGAATCAGGTTACTCACTGTTTTCAATTGATTACTGTTTAGCCCCCGAATGTTCCTATAGCGCAATAATTCAATCCGTTAATGATGGATTGAAGTTCTTTCTAATGAACAGCAAAAAAATAGGACTGTTCAATAATGACTATATTCTTTTCGGTCGCTCAGCTGGTGCTTACCTTTGTCTGCAATTAATGACGGAAAACCTCAGTAAAAAGCCCATGGCATTTATCGACTTTTATGGTTTTGAAAGCTTATTATCTGCTAATTTACAAAGGAAAAATTCGATGTATGCCAGTTACCCAAAAGTGACCTTTGCAGAAGCACAATCGATGATTTCAACGTCTCCTGTTACCTCAAGTTCTGTAGAAGAACGGTTCTTATTATATGTTTATGCTCGCCAAAGCAATCAGTGGCAGAAAATAATCTTTAAGGATACTCAAAGTAAAGAAAAGCAACTTTCAAAAAGTACACTACAAAACTTTCCACCAACTTACATGTGTCAGTCCTCATATGATCCAGATGTCCCGTTCATTAATTCAATCATGTTAAAAGCAAAGCTACCAAATTCTAAGTTAATTCCTATCAATTCAAAGGAACATGATTTTGATAGAGAGGTCAATGAAACCAACCTTGATTGTTATCGAAAATTAATTAGCTGGTTAGATGCCGTAACAGAACACTGATTAGCTTTAAGAGATAAACAGGAGTGTGAATTTTTATCTACCACCTGCCATGTAACCGCTTTCAGGATTGTTTATGATGAACTTGTTAAATAAGTTGTTCAACTGTGAGCATCTTTACCGTAGATTTTGCTAATACAAGGAGCGGTTTAAATGAAACAATATATTGCTAGTGGCAAAGAGGTCACCTATAGCGCATTGGGAATTGGTATATTCACCTTTTTCTATGGTCTTATATCGGGATCATTAGCTTTCTGGATGGCCCCAGTAGCATTCATCACATCAGCCTTTTATGCTGGAATGGACGAATCAAAGAAAAATCCGTGGAACGTATCTCTAAGTTTTGGAATGGGAATTATTTGGGGTTTAATTGCTTATAATTTATTTCAAATTCCAAATATGAACATGCTTTGGTGGACCTCAAGTGTCTTCGGTATAATGGCCCTCATTGCAATCCTACTTCAAGGAACGGTTCTTAAAGCAACCTTCATTCCAGCTTGGTTACTAGCTTGGGGAACATTTATGGAAATATCACTAAATATAAAAATCAATAATTGGTACGTCTTTGTTCTCCAGTTAGCTTGTTGTATGCTTTTAGGTGTTTTCTTCTTAGATTATGGTTCCGACTTTTTTAAAGCCGTTATGTATCGCTGGTTTCCCGAAAAGGATAAGGATCAGAGCGACCCAAAATCAAATAAAAAAGTTAAAATAGATTAATTATAGTTACGGCCATCAAAAAAGATGGCTGTTTTTTTGTTGACAAGGGCGAATATATTTAGCGAAATATTTTTTTAGGACCACAATAAGCCCACTTAATTATTTTTAGTTATAGCTTATAAAATAAGCCAACCTATCAAACAATAATATTATTCATCATAAGAGCGGAAACGCTTTCTACTGTAATACTTGCTCTAGTTCACAAGCACTCCTGTAAGACTAAGTACCTCACGGATTACTAATTACAATAATGCCATGCTCGATCCAAACCAAACATTTTTTAAGATAAACAAGGCCCTAAAGGTACAAGAACAAAAAAG
>NZ_GG669992.1:491998-492585 GCF_000159315.1 Lentilactobacillus hilgardii DSM 20176 = ATCC 8290 | reverse complement strand
GTACTGACTTCCTTATTCTGTTAGTTGTTTATCCTTGAACCAAATTCTTTTTATCATTTGTAAACGTGAATAGCACTAATCCAACCAACAGTAGAACAGCTGCTAAATAAAATCCGATTTGCATTGAACCAAATTGATCTGAAATCCATCCCGTTAAGTAGGGAGCCAAAATAGAACCAGACATTCCAATAAAATTATATGCACTCAGCGCAGTTGATAATGATCCTCTTGGTGAATTCTTAGTAACAAATGCCACAAGAATTGGATCAATTGCTAATTTACCGGTTAGTCCATAAACAATTAATAAAACAATCAATAATGACTTGTTAGTTACAAAAGCAATTCCAAACACCGCAACCAGTGAAATCGGAACTAAAAATGCAATCATTAATTTTGTCTTTTTTAATTTATCATAAATTCTTGCGAATACAATTGCACCAGGGATTGAGGCCCATGGTACTAGTGATGAAATAAAGCCAACACTACTTCCTTGAAATCCTCTTTCTACCTGCAAAAATTGGGGCAGCCAAGTTAAAATTACAAAATTTGCGTAAATAGAGCAAAAGCATAAGATAAATGCAAATACT
>NZ_GG669992.1:471436-491051 GCF_000159315.1 Lentilactobacillus hilgardii DSM 20176 = ATCC 8290 | reverse complement strand
CTAAATTCCGATTCTTGAATAGATCCTTAAGTTGGACCTTACTTTCTTCCGATTTTTTAACTTCTGCAGTTTTTTCAGTGTTTCCTTGATCTTCAGGACGAATAACCTTTTCTTTTAATACTACATAAAACAAAACGCCAACAATAATAGTTGGTAATGCCATAACATAAAATGGTGTTTGCCATGCCATTCCGTGCTGGAGCACCATACTACTCGATAAAAGATAGCCGCCAGATGTTCCGAATGCCATCCCACTATTAATAATGGCAGTTCCTAAGGTTAAATCTTTAGTCGGAATAGCCTCTGTAGATAATGCATATTGAGGCCCATAGTAAGTTCCTTGGCCAGCACCAGCTAATGCACGAAATAATAGAAAAATACCAAACGAAAATGCAAACCCACTAAAAAATGTCATAATTCCTAATACAATAAAACCGCCCATGATAACTAAACGTCTACCAACCCGATCACCAAGTATCCCAAAGGGAATTTGACAAATTGCATATGTTAGAAAGAAAATACTGTTAACTAATCCCAACTGTGTATTTCCAATATGAAACTGAGCACCAATTTGCTCCTGCACAGGATTCAAAATAGTCCGATCAGCATAAATTAATATCCATCCTACGAAACAAAGCGCTACAACTTTCCACCAATATCGTCTCGATACGTTCACTGCAGCTTTTGATTTGGCATCGATATTTTGAATATTGCCATGCATTATATTCACTCCCATAAATTAATATTGTAAAAAGACTTCACTTACATTATATGGAATCGCTTTCTTGTTTTCGTCTATGTTTTCAGCTAAACTTCTAATTTATTTTTATCCCTCAAAGAGCATATTCTGCCGTAAACTATTTGTCATCATATCCGTACAGGCTAATTTAATTATCGAACTTATTTTCACTAAACGTCATACACCACTCCCACACACCTTCCGACCTCATCCAGTTGATAAACTGAATAAGTCCCCGCCGGAAATTTCTGCTCCCAAAAATTACTTTCAGGAAAAAATGACTGGTTAATCACTCGCAGCACGCCAAGATGAGCGACCAGTAAGACGTGATCGTTTGAAGCAGCGTCTGAAAGAATGTTCTTAAGGCCCGCCAATACTCTGGTATTAAAGTCTTGAAAATTCTCTCCATTCGTAGGAGAGACACGAAAGGGGTCATCAAGCCAGTTTTGCCAATCCTCAGGGAATGTCGCTTGGATTTCATCAGCATTAAGACCTTCCCATGCGCCAAAATGACTTTCCTCCAATTTTGAGGATAGTTGACTATCGCTTTCCGGGTGTGTCGCTATAATAGTCCGGGCAGTTTGCCGGGCTCGTTTTAAATCGCTTGTTACAATGAGTTCCAAGGGCAATGCTTCAAATTTATCTGCTAGTTTAGCCGCGTCTTTGCGCCCATTTGCATTCAACGGCACATCAGATGAACCGTAAAACTTTTTCTGTTGATTGTAATCAGTCTGACCGTGTCTGGCAACATATAATTTCATCTCGATACCACCTACATTAATTTGGTAACAATGACATACGCCAAAAGAAAAATGACCTGCGAAATTTCCGCAAAACCGCCCAGCGTATCACCACTGAAGCCACCCAGCAGGGCCAGCATATACCGTCGATAGCCGTACGCGACAATCAGTACAGCCAGATAACTAATAAGACCGGGATATCCCAGCAATACGCCAATAGCAATAAGCGAAACAACCTGACTGATACCGATCCGCCAAGTTTTAATTCCCTGCCAAATAGTCGCAAGTCCCGGTGCTTCACCAGCATACGTCATTTTATAAAATAATAGTGAAATACCTGTTTTGGCCATCATAACGCTGATTAGCACAAGCATCGTTAACTGAAAGCGATCAAACCTGACGGCCAAGATTGCCCCTACCCCAAAAAGGATCGCATAAAAATAAATTAACGCCAGGGTTCCCATCGTACCAAGCCGACTGTCCTTCATAATTTTGAACATTTTATCCGATGTCCGCGATGACATAACACCGTCTGCCGTGTCCGCCAAAGCGTCCAAATGAAAACCACCGGTTATCATGCCATCCGTCATCCAAAACAACATCCATGCAAACCACTGTGGGAAAAGATATGTATAGCCTAAAAACAAAGCGGCCTCCAAGCACCCTAATATCAGTCCAAACAGCGTAAAGTACTGGATATTATCTCGAAATTTATGACCAGGGTCTTTAATTTCAACCGGTATTCGAATACGGGTAAAAAACTGGGTATATAAAATTAATCCTTGAATCATGTCTTTTCGGTCTCCAATCACAATTAGTTTAAACTCAGTAGATAATGGGCTTGCGGAAAGTGCCGTTCAAACACCCGTCTTTTCTCCGGTTTGACACCAATCAAAGCAACGGTTGCCGGGCCGGCAGATTTAGCCATTTCCTCTGTTTCCATTACGCTACTGTCTACTATTTCCAGCTGATGTGTCTTCGCCAGTTGATTAATTTCAAATGCGATTCCTTTTGACCCCACCGGCAACATGTCAATCACTGCTGAATCAGACCTGAGTTCATTAATCAGGTTGTAGGAAAATAGATCATTAAAATGTTGTTTAACGGCGTAGCCTACTAATGGTCGTCCCAATTGATAAATGACCATAGGCTGTTTTTGAAATAAATCATCAACTCGTCTTGTCGCGATCCCAATCACCGTTACCCCAATTGAAGTTGTCTGGGTTGGCATATTGTCTTCAGTACTACCATTCAGCGATATATCCGACAATCCACCCCTTCTTAATTCCTGCTTCAGTCCGGCAATCATATTTTCACCGGTTGGGGTCATTTCATTACCAACCGTATCAACAACCGAAATGGGTGTCGCCCCAAAACAAAGCAGTTCCATTAAAGGTACCCTTAGTGCAAATGCCGCTGTAACATCGGCCGTAACGTGTACCAGATCATCCGGCTTCTCACCAATACCGGCACTGACGTCACATGCGATCACCAACGCAGTCTTGTCGCTAATTGGCTTAATCGTTAAATCACGAAATTTCAAAACAGAACCCTCCTTTAATCCGAACCACGATCATCAATGTTTCAAGGCTTTAAAAGTCCTTCTCACTCGTTTCGGCAATGCCGCGCTAACCAATTCACACAAAATTAAATTCAATATAGTCGCAATCGTTAGTGGTAGAAGGAGAGCAACTACCGACTGTTTTAAAATCGGATACAGCAGTGTTAATTCCAAAGGGACGTTTATCAAATAACCGATCGCGTCGGAAATGACGATGACCAAACCACGGGACAAGGTTAGACGCTGGCGAAGCAGACCGAACACGAACATGCAGGCAGCCATCATCACCCCAATAATCAGATGAACCGGCAACGTTAATGGAAAACCGGCCAGCATCGCTGACAATAAATGACCAAAAAAGCCTAAAAATGCACCGATTGCCGGCCCTAATAAAATGGCTCCCAAGAAAGCCGGGGCTGAATCCAGCGCAATCGATCCCAGTATCTTAACGTTTGCGCCAACAACACAAAGTGCTAAAAAAATAGTGGTTAACATCAATTTCTTCAAATAATCATTTCTCATAATCCCGTTTTTGTTCCTCCAATTTGTTAAAACCAACCGGTTGACGACTCGTCAAAAAAGCAGTGGTGTTGATCGGTCTATTTAGATCCTTCCCACTGCTTATTTTAGATTTCTATCTATCATTCAGACGTTTTCTTAATTTATACCGCTGTACTTTACCACCCGCATTCATTGGCAAATGATCAATTTGATAAAAATGCTTGGGAACTTTATAATGAGCTAATCTTTGACGACCATATGCAACTAACTTCTGAGTCGAAAGTGGCTTTGAACTGACTATAAATACAACGAAAGGGAGATTGTCCTCATTGCTATGGTTTTCATTAATGATAAAACTAAGGTTATTATATCACTTGAAGTAAGTGACCCTGTCAGGCAACCATATGGACTTTTACACGGTGGCGTCAACGCTGTCATGGCAGAGACGGCTGCGTCGCTCGGCGCAAATCAAAACGTTGGACCGGATGAGTACGCAGTTGGTGTCAATATTAATACACAACACTTACTGCCAGTGACTTCCGGTCTCATCATCGCAACGGCAACCCACTGCAACTTGGTCATCGCATTCAAACCCGGCAGGTGACTATTACAAATTATGACCATCTGACAAGTACCAGTACCGTGATTTTGACCAATTACACTAAAAAAATAAGAATTAATCATCTTGTCATCGTTGCAGAGCAACAGTTTGAATACTTGTTAAATTAACACTTATGTACCAACAGCCATTCTGGTTTACAACTTTTTCGTTAAAGGCATCTTTCATTTTCCTCTAATCCTGTTATAATCTTATGTTAAACGGAATTATTTTATAACTCCTGTCAGATACATGTTATCTTTGAACGAAAGGAGGACCATTAATGCTGGAAACCCAGAACTGGATCAAACGTTATTTTGACGATGAAACAGATGCTATTCTCATTTTTGCAAACAATGACCTGATTGTTTGCAATCGGATTGCCAATGATCTTCAAAAAATAGTCAAAATTGATCCGCAATATCTATTGGAAGTTGCAAATACCGCCGTCAAGCAGCGCTTTTCGCAAACCGATAGCTGCTTTAGTTGCGCCATTAAAAATCATATGCAGGAAATTTCCATCCCGATTACCTTAGCACAGGAATCGGCCCATCCGCTGAGATATTTCCTGGTTTATCGCCTAATCGATAAGGATGACCATGTTTTTTCACTCACGCTTAAAAATCGTGGCGTCATCAAACGGATGGATCAATTAGCGCAGCAGCGCCAACTCAATCAATATGTTAATCGAGCGCACGAAGAAGAACGCAAACGCATTTTGCAGGACCTTCATGACAGTATTGCACAAGGTGTTTATTCCGCTATTATGGGTGTTCGTCGATTAAGTGAAGATGTGCTGACACATGATCAGGTTACTGAATTAACCAGAGAAATTGAGCATCAGCTTAACGATACGTTGACCGAGGTAAAGGGTATGGCTCTTGATATTCGCCCTTCGGTTTTGGATAATTTTGGACTACTCCCTGCCTTACGCGTTTTGGCAAAGCGGCTTTCAGAAAATTCCGGGGTGAACATTTCTGTCGTTGGAAATGCCAAAACGGATAATCTATCCACAGACGTTCAAAGTGTCTTATATCGAATTGGCCAGGAATCTATTAATAATGCCCTTAAACATGCTCAAGCCAGTGAAATCAATATTTTGTTAGTTGCACATGAACATTATATTATGTTGGAAATCATTGATGACGGCATCGGGTTTGATGTTCCCAAGCACCATCGTTTTAATGGTCGTTCGCTTGGCTTAATGAATATGAACGAGCGAATTAAAGCCTTAAACGGGACTTTTGAAATCAAGTCCCAACCCGGATCCGGCACAACGGTCACCGCCAAGTTTCCGGTTGTACTTTCGTAGCGAGGTAAATGCTTATGCTAAAAGTTTTAATTGCAGATGATCATGCGGTTGTTCGTCAGGGACTCGCCTATTTAATCAACGGGCAACCCGATTTTAAAGTGGTTTCGGAAGCGGCCAATGGTACTGACGCTTATGCACGTGTTGAACAGGGCAATATCGACATCCTAGTGATGGACCTCAGTATGCCGCCTGGTGAAAGTGGGCTGGTCACCACTCAACGAATTCACGAACATTTTCCCGATGTCAAAATACTCATTCTCTCAATGCACGAAGAACAGGAATACATTAACAAAGCCATTCATAATGGCGCCTTATCTTATATCCTAAAGAGCTCGCCAGACAGCGAACTCATTAGTGGATTGAATGCCTTGTCGGCAAATCGGCGATACATAGATCAGAATATTACGCTATCCAAATCCGATATTAAGCAAATTGAGGCAGGTGGCGTTGATGCCCATCTTCAAGGTTACCGGAGCCTATCCAAACGAGAACGGGAAGTCTTCCCGTTAATGGCCCTGGGATATACAAACAAAGAAATTGCCAATCGTCTCTTTATTTCAACCAAAACGGTAGAAGCTCACAAGGCCAGTATCATGCACAAACTCTCATTAAATTCCCGACCGGAGTTGGTCAGGTACGCTGTCCACCACCATTTAATCGAGTTTTAATGTTATTTAACGAGCATCAGCCTAAAAAAGATCGCAGAAAGCGGCTCTTAATTGAGTACGCCCTGCGATCTCTATTTAGTTGTTCATTTAAACATTACTAACGTAACCATTTTTCAATGCCGCAACCCGTAATTCAATGACTTGATTATGATTTAAGCGGGCAAAGGCGAGCGCTTCATCCAGTAATTGCCTGATGTCATCCTCGTTAGCTTTTTCATGAACGGCATTTTGTGCGGCTAAAAATTTTAACCGCGGTAAATAATACGTTACGTGGTTTTGCGAACATAATTCAACACCTGATTTAAGTAATTTGTCACTCAAGCTCAAATTACTTTTTGATGCGTAATAGTTAGCAGTATAAAAGATGAGCGTTAAAAGTCGTAAGTAGTTATCATGCCCTTCCTCATCATCGGAGGACGTTTTCAGTGCCTCGTTAATAAATTCATGTGCCTTCTTAAAAAAGAAATCTGCACGTGCGGGCTGATTGATTCGCGTATAAGTAATACCAGAGCCAATGTAGGCTAGTTGAGTAAAAATTGTTTGATGTTTTTCGTCTAATTCATCCAGAATCTGTGAAAAATCAAATAATACCTCATCAGGCTTTTTGTTAGTTACTGCGTTTAACATGCCTCTCAGATAGAAAAACTGCATTCTCAAAGGAATCGCTGTGATATGGGCCTCGTTAATCTTTTTAAGCGCTGATTGCACCTGTAGATAATTTTCCATCATCAAGTCTTTCTCAATCGCATTCAACCGTCTTCTAATTACCGTGACCGAGGAAGAAGGGTCCTGGTTAAGTTCATCAACCGTCATGCCCATTCTGGAACACAATTTATTTAAAATTGAAAGTGAGGGTACGCGGCCATTCCGTTCAAATTTACTTAACGTTGCCTGTGTACAAATTCCCTTACAAAGTTTCATTTGGGATAACTTCAAGGCTTTTCGTCGATCCACAAATTTTTTAATATCCATATCATTACCAACCCATTCTATGATGTCTATCCGTGTATCCCTAAAGCAACTTTTGCAAATCGGCTCATTTTATTAATATCCCAAACCGGGTCCCAAACTAAATGAATTTTGCAAGTCGTGATCCCGTCAACAGCTGTCACAGCGGTTTTGATTTGATCCGTCAGCAAATTCCCCAGTGGACAACCCATTGTTGTTAATGTCATGGTCACAATGCAATGTGTATCATCAACACTAACGTTATATATCAAGCCCAAATTAACCAGATCAACCCCAAGTTCAGGATCAATCACGTCTTGTAATGATGCCATCGCCGCTTGTTCAATTGGTGAAAGTCCGTTCGCTGATTTATCCAAAGGGATCCCTCCTTATAAGTTGATACTTCATTAATGACCCTTGCGACAAGTGCCAAGTAACCTGCTAGACTATTGTTTATGAATCGCAACCCAATCCATGTTCATAAAACATATAATCAATTAAAAATAAATGTGATTATTTATGTAAAAAGCACTTATAACGCGGTTTTGGCTCTTTGTGTATTCTAATTATAACAAAAATATTCCAAAAGGAAATAAAAATTTTTACTAAGACACAATAAGGCTACTGTTAATCTGTCTCATCAAGATGCGTCTCATCCGCACTGGAAGCTTCTAACCTATTAATATCGTCGTATAATAAAAACTAGTATAGATCGTACAAGGAGGTTTCCATATGGCAAAACTAAACGTGATTAAAGGTGACATCACAAAAGTCAACGTTGACGCAATTGTCAACGCGGCTAATCGGGCACTTTCCGGTGGTGGCGGTGTTGATGGTGCCATTCATCGAGCTGCCGGTCCTCAGCTTGATGAAGCCTGTCGGAAATTAAACGGCTGTCCAACGGGCCAAGCCAAAACAACACCTGGGTTTAATTTACCGGCTAAGTATATTATCCACACACCCGGTCCAATTTGGCACGGTGGTCAGCGAAATGAACCACAGCTATTAAAAGATTCCTACGTTAACAGTTTAAAACAAGCGGTTTTGCACCATTGCCAAACAGTCGCATTTCCTTCCATCAGTACCGGAATTTACGATTTCCCTTTAGACAAAGCCGCTGGGATTGCAACAGCGGCTATTCAAGACTTCGACACCCCACTCGATGTCACGATGGTTTGTTTTGATTCAATGACCTATGATGCCTATGTCAAGGCCTTGGAAGCAGCTAAAGGCTAAAATGACGGAAACTTATGTTACAGAAAACGACGATGCTATATGCCAGCTGGCAGTTAACTATGTTACAAAAAAACTGATGTCTCATAATGGCATCAGCTTTTTGGTATCTTGACATACCTGAACTGCACGCTATCTTCTAAAACAGTTCAACGACCCAATTTTTATCCTCGTCCGAACTCTCTAAATATTCCGGATGGTCTTTAAGTGCTACGTTAACCTTTGCGACCTTGCCGGCTACCGGCGTATGCACTTCTGAAACCGCTTTGGCACCCTCAATCGATAAAATAACGTCACCAAGCTTCACTTCCGTCAAATTATCTGGAAATTTAGCAAATGAAATTTCGCCGATTTCCTGATGGGCCACGTCATTAAACCCAATTCGGATATGTCCGTTATCTAGTTTCTTCTGCCATAAATACTTTGCATCATCAGCTGTTTGTGCCATTGTTAATTACCCCTTTTTTATTTAGTGGATGACGTTTTCGATACAAGCCGAGAATTTTATTTGTTTTCTCAAGTGCATGGGGAACGCCCGCTTCCGGCGACATCACTTTATCCAAATCCTGCCGACTTAGATACTTTGCGATCGTGTCGTCGGAGTAAAACAGATCCTTTAATAATTTATTCTCTTCATCCGCTTTAACCCGTAACCGAACCAATAATTCATGTGCATCCTGTCTGCCCATTCCTTTTTTAGCCAATGCCATCATCAATGCACCTGAATACATTGTGCCATCGCCCAAGATAAAATTTTCAGCCATTCGTTTGGTATCAAACTTTCCTGTCTTCAATATAGTTGTCGCGTAGTTAAGCTGACCGGATAAATACATGGTCATTTCAGGCAAAACGACGTAAATATCCCGCCAGACTGCGGTATCCTTTTCGCCGCTTACCTGCATGGTATCATACATTAATGGCATTTCATTTCGGATAATTGTCGATAAATTAACAATTGCTTCACACATATATGGTTCGCGAACTGTCGGAATAACGGTTGATCCCTGACGTCCGGGTGCATATGCTTCTTGGAATTCGCCAACTTGTGTTTGACTCATTGTCAGCAGGTTTTTCCCCAGCTTCCCAAGCATTTGTGCAATCATTGTTAAAACATGACAGTATTCTGTAAAACGTTCACGCTGTGTATGCCAATACATTTCTGGGACTTGTAAATCAAGATAATCACAAAAATCAGTTTCAACCTGATCGTAATTGTCACCAACCATTGTTGACAGCCCTTCAACACCGGTTAATGAACCGGCAAACGTAAAGTCGGACAGGCTATCCAAACGTCGCATCAGGTAGTCAAGCTCGTTTAAAATAATTCCCAGCTTAAATCCCAATGTCGAAGGTGAACTATAAGTTCGATGGGCCATTGCCACATTAATGGTTTTTTTATATTTATCAGCCAAATCATAAAGAACGGAACCAAATTTGACTAAGTAATCCATGATGATCTTATCAGCCTGCTTTAGTTGCAGTACATAACAGGTATCCTCCACGTCTTCACTGGCGGCACCATAGTGCAGGTACTGACCCCCGCCATCCTCAAATAACTGTTGGGAATAACTGACAAATCCCGCTAAAAAGTGTCCTGCTCTAGCTGCAGATAACCGAAGCTTGGTCATATCATAATTCTCGGGAACAATCTTTTCCTTTATCTCTTCGTAGGCAGACAGCGGCATTTTTTTGTTTTTCGACATTGCATAGGCAACAGCCGTTTCAACCTTACAAACGATTTTCAATCGATTTTCATCGGACCAAACCGCTCGCATTCGTGCCGTTGAATAGCCATTTTGGTTAAACATGGATCCAAGGACTTCACCACTCATTTATGCATTACCTCTTCACTATTGCTAATGATAGAATTTGAGAAGCATCTCCGGCTTTCAGCCTTTCATGTGCTTATCTTCATGTTACCCCATACACAAAAGACTGTCAGCGATGAGCATTCAAAAAGTTCCTTAATTAATTGTTGCCTTGTCAGCAAACTGCTGATCGATCAACATTTCGGCTAAAGAAGCAGGCTGAATATTGCCAATATTTTTGGCAACGTCACCCTGCGTGAACGCTTCGGTCAAGCTCGCAGTGTTATAAGGCGTTCCGATCAGCTGGGTTTCGATTTGGTGCAGATTGCCATTCATTTTATTGAAATCACCAAATACTTTAGCATGGGTAAGGACACCGCTATCAACAGAAAAACTGATTTCTACGGTACCAACTCCGGCAAAATGTTGCGAATGGTAATACATATCTGTCGTTTGTTCACCCATAATCCACTTTTGATCGCCAAACTTTTTGGTGGCAGCTTTTTCAATTGCCCGCCAATCCTCATCTGTCATCACATAGGTAGGAATTTGATTGAGGTTAGTTGTGTGAAAAAGCTTTAAAAGAAACTTGGTCTGCAATTGTGACAAAGTCATATTTTGATAGTGGCTGCTAAAGTATGGCCTTAAATTAGTTACCCGACTATGAACAGACTTAACGCCTTTAGACGCCATTTTTGACTTTGGTGGTCGTAACGCTCTGGAAGCATTATCCAAATCAACATCAACCATTAAGGTTCCGCCGGTTGAAAAACGATTGCCGATTTTTAGCGCCGACATGCCGGAAAACTTCTTACAGTCAACCGTTAAATCATTTCGCCCGGTCATCGCGGCATCAACACCAAGATCTTTTAACGTTGCAATTGCATTTTGAGCATAATGTTTAAAATCCAAATAATGATGGCTGTCATCATTATCAACAAAACAATACGTTAAATTCCCGGAATCAACATAAACGGCACCGCCACCGGCTCCCCGGCGGGCAATTTTAATACCGTGCGCTTTGCAATAGGCTAAATCAACCTCTGAATAAACGTTTTGGTTGACACCACAAATGATAATCGGCGTTTTGGGCCGATAGAAGAAGATAACTTCGTCATTAAACTTCGGATTGGTAATAAAATACGTCGACAGATATTGACCAATCGCAGGTTGTGCTAAATAATCATCACCGCTTGAGACATCCACATAGAGGATAGCCATCATCGCCTTTCAATACGTTATAGGAAACGGTTACACTTATTAGTATAGCATCGTCCTTATGACAAATATCTGCCGATTCAATAAAAAAAGCCGAACAAAATTTATCTTTTGTTCGGCCTGTGCCTATTATGCTCCGAATGCTAATCGCTTTGCTGCGCACACTATTTAGGACTGCTCCTCAAAGCAGCATTCTGCATGTAAGGGATTCATTCCAAAAATCCAAACCCGGGATTTCCGAAATGAACGCCTTACACTCCGAATGCTAATCGCTTTGCTACACACACTATTTAGATGTTTGACCCATTTCTGCTGTATTTTTTAAATGAAGTTTTCCATCCATGATTTCATAGGTTTTATCCGCAAATTCCATTAACCGGGTATCATGGGTAACCACTACAACGGCCTTTTTTCGGGTATCGGCTAATTCTTTAAATAATTTACCGACTTCTACTACCCGGGCCGAATCAAGTGCGGCCGTGGGTTCATCGGCTAATACAATCTCCGGGTTTGCGTACAATGCCCGAGCGATGGCAACCCGTTGTGTCTGCCCACCGGAAAGCTGCCCCGGATATTTATTTACTAAATCGGTAATTCCTAGCTGTGCCAATAGATCCTTAAGCTCAGAGTCACTCAGATTCCCCTTGGGCTTAACTTTTCTCACAAATTCCAATTGTTCTTTCACCTTCAAATACGGCACCAGTGAATAGGATTGAAGAACAAAACCAACGTGATTCAACCTTAATTTGTCCCGCTGCTTTTTACTAAGCTGATCCACAGATTGGTTTTCAACAATCACGTCTCCCGAAGAAGGTGTTTGTAAACCGCCGGCAATCGTTAAGAAGGTACTTTTACCCGAACCGGATGGTCCAATGACTAAAATCAATTGTCCCTTTTCAGCTGAAAAGTCAACATCGCTTAACACGTGAACCCGACTGGTTCCAGAACCAAAATACTTATTAATATTTTTCAATTCAATAACTGCCATGCTTTAACCTCCAATTACTCGTACAGGATCAACGGTCGCAATTTTTCGAGCCGGAATAGCCGCACCAATCACACCCATCAGGAGTAACCCAACCGACATCCCTGCCAGCATCGGCACATTAAAGGAAATCGGCACCCCAAATGGAATCATATTTGCCGTGATAAATGTTAAAAGTGCGCCAATTACAATCCCGCCAGCCATTAAGATCAATGATTGGCTGATAATGGTTTTAACAAGGACTGCCGCCGGTATTCCCTGAGCCCGGAGTACTGCATACGTTGGCAGAGCCTGAATCGTCAAAATATACAGGAACACAGCAATAATGACCAACGAAATAATCATCAGAAAACCAATCATAAAACCAAAGGTCGTATTTTGAGCAGCGTATCCCGGTAATTTAGAAATGAAGTAGCTGTTTGAATAAGTCTTCAAAGCTTTATCATGGCCATTAAAATTAGCCGTCTTTGAGATAATCGCACTTCCGGCCAATCGTCCTCCCGGGAAGTCTCGTAATTCCTGCCAGGTTTTAAGTGACCCATAGACCACCGGCGCGACATTTAATTTTGCATCTTTAACGAAACCGACAATCGTATACTTAGTCGACGATGAGTTGAACTTTATCTTATCTCCTAATTTGTAACCATCCGCTTTAAATTGTTCATCGGCAACTACTTCCTTGTTATTGCGAGCTTGACGCCCATTGGATGGGGTTAACGCCTTTGCAATATACTGATTTTTCTTTACCCCAACGAACTGGGCAGATTCTTTTTTCCGATCACTGTGTTTAACAACCACGGGTGCTTGCCCAATAAGCGCTTGATTCTTAGTTAGTTTGGCATTTTTAACCTGTGCGTCTGTGATGGTTGATTGGGATAAATTAACATTAGCATCCCGATTCAAAACAACACTTTTTGCATCCCAGGACTCAATAGCCTGGGTATTTTCTCCCGCCAGACCGGTTGCCAGTCCGGATAAAATAAAGATTAAATACGTAATTAAAACGATCATTGCAATAATCAACGTATATCGTAGTTTTTCATGGCGAATTTCCTTTAAGGCTAAATACATTAGGTTAGCTCCTTTCGCGTGCCAGTTGTGTCAATACATCCTGCAGCCGTTTAACCAGCACATCTTTTTCTTTTGGATTCAACAATATTTGTTTGATAACCTGATGACTCAAAACCATTGCGGCCCATTGTCGGCCTTGCAAATGAACATCGTCAAATTGATCGTCAATAAGAGACTCATTTCGCCTCAAATGCATTTTAACCAAGTCACGATAATCGCTTTGACAAACCCCGTCAACAAACGATGTTACCTGGTTAACATAAAAATCCGGTTCAAAACGATTATCGGCAACCTCCCGATCGATTCGGCCATGAATACTTTTCATTGCCAACCCATAAATATATTGATAGGCATCCCTTAGATCATCAAAGTACTTATAAAAAGCACCCCGGGCGATTCCCGCCTGCTTTACAATCGGAGCGACCTCGGCTTCTGCCAGTGGTTTGCTTGAAAACTCGTCAATTAAAGCTTTTTGAATTCGCGTCTTCTTTTCATTATTCAAATTAAGAAAGGTTGTTGATACCATCCTTTATCCCCCCTCCAATTGTGACACCGTGTCATTTATTGATTAAAATGAGTATAGCAGGTAGGTGACACGGTGTCAACAATTAGCGCCTCAATTTTTTTTAAAAACGGACCATTCTTTAATAACTGACATTTTGCTTTAAATTTAATTATCCCGTTATTGTCTACTTCAAACAATTTTAAAGTTTCCTCAAAAAATTAAGATACACAAAAGGCCAAGGGATACCGTCAGTAAAAATACTAATTGACGGTATCCCTTGGTCCTTTTCAATCTTTTTGAAATCGACTTCTCAGCTTTTTTTCACTGGCAGCCATCAACTTTTCGGGATCAACATCGAATTTGCCACATAAAATCAGTACCTGATCCATCGTATCAGCCAACTCTTCCACCAAATTATCTCGCAACTCAGGCTTTGATTTGACCTTCTCACCTGGATGATCCCGACCAATTTCAATAGCCCGAATGGCTCTGGATAACTCCCCTACTTCTTCTGTCAAAAAGTTTAATCTAATAAATGGTGAATATTGGTACCAATTCCGCTGTTCATAAAAATCGATTAGCCAGTTTGTATGATCTGAAAGTTTCAAATAATCCATCTCCATATTAGTGTTGATGAATTTAATGATACCATTTCAGACCGCACGTAAAAATCTGATGATTAATACCGACTTGTCGACCGCATCAATTCCGGATTTCGATTGGTCAAAAGCATGGCGTGACCTGATTTATCAAATGTCATACTCTCAAATTCCCGTCCCGAATGAAATCTGGTGTATTTAATATCACCGGGTTTCAAACTGCCACGACCATATGTCTTACGTGCCGGCAATGTCTGAATTGAATCATCAGAAACCAGGTACAGCCGACCATTATGTGGATTGTATCCCATCGCCTGCTCATGCGTACCGGTTCGTTTTGCCAACAATTGCTTGGTCAATGATACCTTAACCGTTCGTTTGCCAAATACTCCACGATAAATTTTAACTTTACCATCGGAAATGCCCCACCAATAAGCATGACCGGAACGATCAAAGGTTAAATTATGCCCAGCTGGTACCATTGCACCACGATTGTTCATTGAAAACTTAATGGCCTTGTTGGGTTTCAATTTTGATGAACTGATTTTTTGAATGGTGGAGGTCGCCGTTGGCTTCATATCTGCTCGATCACGCCACATCCACAATGAATGATGCTTTTGATCATATGCCAATGACTGACCATGCCCAACCGTAAACTGCGGACCGACTTTAATTCCCGACGCCGGTTTCGTCAATAACGCATTTTGCGTTGCATTGAAACTCATCTTATTCAGTTCATTTGTGTCATAACGGACAACAAAGCCCCTTCCGACAGTATTATGCGGTGCATAAAGTACAAATAAGTATTTTCCTGCATAGGTTGCTGCTTGTGGATTTGTCATATCATGACTGGATTTACCGAGTGCTGCATGTGTCGTTGGCAGCAGGTATTTGGTTTCAAACGCCCACTTTGTTCCGCTGGCGCTCTTTATTGCATCAGCACCACTTGGATTCTTTGACCAAGCATAATTCGAGTTGGCTTTGACAAAATGAACATGACTATTATTCACGGTTCGCAAACTACTGCTTGAATACTGAATCAATGCATTACTTCGTTGAATATAAGTTGCAGCACTGGCAATCCCCATGCCGGATCCGACTAGTCCAATTCCTGCAACTGTCCCCAATAATAACCGTTTAACTTTCACAACTATTCCCTCCAGATTCGGATAAAAGTGTCCGGTTTGAACACGCTTTTATTCTGTTAGATTCAGTGCCTAATGTTTTAAGCCTAACCCCCATTAAGTACTAACCTGATTTTAACCCCAAGTGGCATCAAACTCACAAGAAAATTAATTGTTTTTGATAAGGAATACTATTTTCAATTATCTCTGTAACCAGCTGTGTCGTGATAGCCTTTCCATTAAAAAGGCCACTCTGAAATAATGTTGATCACCGATGCGTATTTAACAATATTTCGCTTTTAGTTGATGATTGCGATTCCTACTTCAAACCATCATACTGGTATCAATGGAACAATGTGTTCAGTTAATGAGCTAAAGGGGGCTTTAACATGGCATATATTGACGTAAAAAACGAATTCAAAAAATATCAAATGGGTGATACTGAGATTGTGGCCAATAACAACATTAGTTTTCAAGTCGATGAAGGCTCGCTTGCCGTTATTCTGGGGCCAAGCGGTGCTGGGAAATCAACCGTTTTGAATATTCTGGGCGGCATGGACAGCCCAACCAGTGGCAAAATCCTGGTTGACGGCACAGATATCGCTCAATTTAATGACCACCAATTAACGCAATACCGACGTGACGATGTAGGATTCATTTTCCAATTCTATAATCTCATTCCAAATCTATCCACCAAAGAAAACGTCGAACTGGCAACTTCAATCGTTAAAGATGGACTGGATCCCGTTAACGTTCTTAATGAAGTCGGACTGAGCGCACGCCTTGACAACTTCCCTTCTCAGTTATCAGGGGGTGAACAGCAACGAGTCGCAATTGCCAGAGCATTAGCCAAAAACCCAAAACTGTTATTGTGTGATGAACCGACAGGTGCGTTGGACTACACCACCGGAAAACAAGTCTTGCAATTGCTAAGCGACGCCAGCAGAACTTTTCATAAAACCGTTATCATCATTACGCATAACTCGGAAATTGCCAAAATAGCAGACCGGATCATCCATATTAATGATGCTAAAGTCCGCTCAGTCATTGACAATGCCAAGCCAACACCGGTTTCAGACATTGAGTGGTAGGAGGTGACATCATGCACAAGCTTTTATGGCGAGATATTCGCCAATCCATGGGGCGCTTCATTGCGATTTCACTCATTATCCTGCTGGGCGTTTTGATTTTTGTCGGGGTCAAAGCAACGGGGCCGGCACTGATTGACTCAGCTGAAACGGTTCTGCATAAACAACAATTAAGCGATGTTCAAGTGATATCCGATAAAGGTTTTACCAATAAAGACGTTCAAACTGCCGAAAAAGTTGCTGGGGCCAAAGCTGGAAAAATCAAATTCAAGTACGTTCTTGGAGGACGTCATAAAGACGCAGTCGCACTTTATGGTTTTCGTCAAAATCATGGGTTAAACCAACTCAGGCTGGTCAGTGGACACCTGCCAAAAACAAAAAATGACATTGTTTTGGATCAACGTGCACAGCGTCTAAATCATTATAAATTAGGGAATACCTATACATTCAAAAAAAGTGCAAACTTAAAACAGCAACGTTACAAGATTGTTGGCTTCGCAAATTCGCCTCAATACATTGATAATACGACCCGTGGTGCAACCAATATTGGGACCGGTCAAGTTGCCTATTTTGCCTATATCCCAAGCAGCCAAATGAACTTACAGGTCGCAACGGCCATTAACGTGAGATTTTCTTCTCTTCAAAGCCTTGGAACTTTCACAAGCCGATATAAACGTACTGTAAATCAAAAGGTCGTACGTTTAAAATCTGCTTTTAAATCACGAACGTCTGAGCGAAAAGCTGAAATAATGTCTGTGGGGGAAAAGAAGCTATTACCTGCTCAAGAAAGGTTGGCTACTGCTCAAAAGAAAATAACTTTAGCTAAACGCAGGCTTCCCTCTCGTTCCCAGGGACGCATAAAAAAAACAGCTGCACTTACAGCCCAACAACAAAAATTAGATCTGGAAAGACAGAAGCTGATAAACGCTAAAAATGACCTGTCCAAAACCGCAACCCCAACTTATACATGGTCAACAAGAGAAGATTTGGCTGGCTTCTCAGCATATGGGGAAAGTGCAGATCGAATCGCGGCAATTGCAAATGTCTTCCCCGTATTCTTTTTCCTTTTAGCAGCACTTATTACCTTTACAACTGTTACCCGAATGGTTGAGGAAGCGCGAATGCAAATTGGAACTTTCAAAGCACTGGGATTTTCTAATGCTTCAATCGCCAGGAACTATGTCGCCTACGCATTACTTGCAGGCATACTTGGCGTTATCTTGGGCAGTTTTATCGGAAACCAGTTTCTACCTCGGTTTGTGATTTCAATTTACTCAGAATATATTTTCCACATTCCGGTGATTCATTATCAATGCTTCCAAATCCTCTTAGCAGCTATCTTTTCATTGGTCGCAACGGTTGGTGCAGCACTATATGTAATTTTGAAACAGGTTAACGAGGTCCCTGCTTCGCTTATGCGACCAAAATCCCCTAGGACTGCCAAAAGCATTTGGCTGGAACATTTTACCTGGTTATGGTCCAAACTGAAATTTTACCAGAAAGTCAGTTATAGAAATCTGTTTCGTTTTAAATCCAGAGCTATCATGACTATTCTTGGAATTGCCGGTGGTACAGCGCTCATCTTAACGGGGTTTGGCATTTCGGATTCAATTGGCGCTTCAGGCCACCTTCAATTCAACCAAGTGATTCATTATCAGGCTATTGTGCAGGCAACTCACAAAGATCAATTATCAAATGTTAAGCATACTATTCAAAATAATTCTCATTATCAAAGCAGTACACCGGTTGGCACCTCTGTTGTGAAAGTCAGGTCAACACACAACCAACTAAACGACGTTAATATGTATATCCCCAGTAAGCCCGAATTCTTTGGTCGTTACGTGCATTTAAATAGTACCAGCTCAGGAAATAAGCTCCGTTTCCCTTCCAAGGGCATTATTATTTCTCAAAAAATCGCGAAAACCCTAGCGATTAAAAAAGGCGGTAAAATTAAGATCGTTGTCGGCAATGGAAAAGCTGTGTCAATCAAAGTAGCAGCGGTCACTAAAAACTATATCGGCCACTTTATGTACCTTTCACCGCAAGCCTATCAAAATGCTTTTCATAAAAAAGCAGTCGCTAAAACTCTCTTTGTCAAGTTACAGGGAACAACCAGCAGTCAGCGGACCAACTTGGGTAAAAAATGACTTGCTGACAATCCACACGTTTTAGGTGTTAACTTTACTGCCGATCAGAAAAAGACCGTCAGCAATATGTCCCAACAGATGACTCCGGTCGTTTTAATTTTCATCCTGTTATCCGGAATCCTATCATTTGTGGTTCTTTACAACCTGACTAACATCAACATTTCGGAACGGATTCGCGAACTATCAACTATTAAAGTTCTCGGTTTCTTTGATCGTGAAGTAACAATGTACATCGCCAGGGAAAATATTGTATTGGCAATTATCGGAATTATCGTTGGCTTTGGTTTTGGAAACCTATTAACAGCATACGTCCTCTATCAGGCAGAAACGCCAACCGTTGTCTTTCCGCTAACCATCCATATTCAATGGTATTTTGTGGCAACCATTCTAATGATTCTGTTTAACCTCATTGTGATCATGGTCGCCCACCGCCACCTTAAGCGGGTAGACATGGTAGAAGCGTTGAAATCAAACGAATAGTGTGCGGATCAAAGCGGTTAATGTTCGGAGTGTAAGGCGTTCATTTTGGAAATCCCGGTTTTGGATTTTTAAAATGAATCCCTTACATATAGAACATTGCTTTGAGGAGCAGTCCTAAAATAGTGTGCGGATCAAAGCGGTTAGCATTCGGAGTGTAAGGCGTTCTTTTTGGAAATCCCGGTTTTGGATTTTTAAAATGAATCCCTTACATGTAGAACATTGCTTTGAGGAGCAGTCCTAAAATAGTGTGCGGATCAAAGCGGTTAATGTTCGGAGTGTAAGGCGTTCTT
>NZ_GG669992.1:385527-471149 GCF_000159315.1 Lentilactobacillus hilgardii DSM 20176 = ATCC 8290 | reverse complement strand
CCTAAAATAGTGTGTACAGCAAAGCGGTTAGCACCCGGAATATAAGGCGTTCATTTCTCAAAGCCGTTTCTTGTTTGCCATTAATTAATAGCGTACAATTTATATAACATCAAATTAGCCATAAGGAGTGATGAGTTTTGGCAACAATTTATGATTTTTCTGAAACGGAAATGAGCGGGAAACCACTTAATTTAAAAGATTACCAAGGAAAAGTACTGCTCATTGTTAATACAGCTAGCAAGTGTGGCCTTGCACCACAATTAGAAGGCTTGGAAGATTTGTATAAAAAATATCAAGAACAGGGCTTAGTTGTTTTGGGCCTGCCGTCAAATCAATTCCATCAGGAACTTGAAAGCGACGAAAAAACCGAAGAATATTGTCAACTGCATTACGGTGTTACTTTTCCAATGACTAAACGAGTCGCTGTAAATGGCGATGATGAAGATCCACTATTCACCTATTTGAAAGAAACATCCGGTCACGGTAAGATCAAGTGGAATTACACAAAATTCTTAATTGGCCGTGATGGAAAACTCATTCATCGTTACGCACCGATTACAAAACCAGAAGCAATTGAGGTAGAACTTTCAAAAGCAATAAACCAACAATAATCATCATTGGTATGACGACCAACCGCCGAAAGACATGGGTTGGTCGTTTTTTTGCGATATCCATCATATAAAATTTACTTTCCAATAAAGATATACTACTATAAAATAGTTCACTTATTTTTATTAATGCCTGAGGGGGCATGTCTCTATGAAATTGTTAAAATGTTTTTTCTTTGTTTTGGGGTTATCTGTTTTCTTTGCATGTCGGCCAACAACCATAAACGCAAAATTTGTTGTCTATCATCAACGCTCTTCCGGTTTGATTTATCATCGCCATCACATGCGTTACCTGAATAATTCGAGGGTACATTATATCCATGTTCCAAAACACTATCATCATGTAGCGGCCGCAACCAAGCGTCACACTATTAAATCCGTTAAAGGAAGGCCCGTTACCTTCACAACTCGATATGTATTGCCATTTCCGGGTAAAGGCGGCCAGCATTGGGGAAATCCACAATCAATCGCCATGACGGGTAAAAAATATATGTATGTTGTTTATTGCCCCACGTCATTACATAATAAAGGGAGAATTGTTCGCTTTAATACTCAGGAATTAGACTCGCTCGGCATCCGATTACATCCAAATGAATTGCGGGACGCCTATGTTAAAAAGGATGGTCACTACTCATTTATTCAAAAACAGATTCATAAAACGATTAAGATCGGCCCACTATTTACTACCGGGCATGGTCAATCACTCGCTTATAATTGGAAAAACCATGGTATGTATATGTGGCGTGATAAAGAAAAAGCGCCACGAGTTCCTGTCAACAATTGGGGGTATATTCAACACATCAATGTAAAAAGGCTGCGTCCAGATCATGCCATTCGCTTTCGTTTAAGAAACCGTGGGCTGAGCGTGCCGGGTGGGCATAACCTAACCTTCGATAAAAACGGTAACGCTTATTTTTGGTCATTTCCCGGCTGGTGTGCCTATATTTTTAAAGGGAAAATTCATCACAAATCCGTCAAGTTCAAACTAACCAAACAGAAGTTGCGCCATTTGCCCGGAACCCGAATTCAAAGTATGGCTTACAATTCAACCCGAAAGCGGTTACTAATGATATCGGATGCCTCGATCGCAAGTTTCCCTAAAAACAAGTTAAAGGGACTCGGACATTTAACCAATCATAGTTTTCAATGGAATGAATTTAACCCTAAACGTGAATTTGAAGGAATTGCTTATGATGGTAAGGATGGCATTGCAAACCTGCTTTTGAACCACGTTCCCGAAGTGTTGACTTCCAACCATTCATATTAATATTGACCAACCAAAAAGGGAGATCAGACAATTATTTTTGTCATGATCCCCCACTTTTTTTGTTTACACTATTCAAATTGTGCTTCGTATAATTGTTTGTAGTAACCATCTTGAGCCATTAAACTCGTATGATTTCCGCGTTCTACAATTTCACCATCATCAACGACCAAAATTTGATCAGCATTATGAATCGTCGATAACCGATGAGCGATAACCAGTGACGTTCGCTGTTCCATCAGATTTTCCAATGCATGTTGGATTGTTTTTTCAGATTCATTGTCTAAAGAAGCGGTTGCTTCATCAAGCACGACAATTTGGGCATCCTTTAATAAGGCTCGGGCAATGGCAATCCGTTGCTTTTGACCACCGGAAAGTTTAATTCCCCGTTCACCAACCTGGGTTTTCATTTGGTCCGGCAGCCCTTTAATAAAGGCATCGATATCCGCCAATTTGGCAACTTCCCATAATTGATCCTGCGTAGCACCGGGCGTTCCGTATTTAATATTATCTGCAATCGTACCATCAATAATAAAAATGTCTTGAGATACAATCGCAATATTTTGCCGTAACGACCGTAACTTGATATCCTTAATCGAAACCCCATCAAAGGTGATCTGACCATTGTCAATGTCATACAAGCGATCCAAAAGTTCGGTGATCGTCGATTTTCCGGCTCCAGAATGGCCCACTAACGCTGTCTGTTCGCCAAATGGAATATCAAAACTGACATCTCGAATCGCCGGCTTATGGGACGTTTCGGGATCATCTACATCATAAGTGAATGTGACATGGTCAAATACCACGCCCGTTTTAATTTTTGGAAAATCTACTGCACTTGGCGCATCCAAAATTTGCGGCTTTAACGCCATAATATCCATAATCCGCCCATAAGAAACTAATGATTGTTGGAATTGATTAAGTAATCTTGAAAACGAACTGATCGGACTTTGTAAAATACCAACATAGCTCAGATAAGCCACCAGTTCACCAAGTGTTAACTGCTTTTTGAAAACAAAAATTGTTCCCAGCAATAATACAATGGCAGTTCCCAAGTATTCAATAAAATTAATCAACGGCGAAAAAATTGCTTGGTTACGGGTCGCTTCAATAATATTGTCCTTGTTCATATTGGCTAACTTATCAAAACGATTGGTTTCCAGATCTTCGGTTGTGTAGCTTTTAATTAATTGAATCTCAGTCAGCGTATTCTGTAATTGGTTAGTCATCAAAGCTTGAGATTGACGGGCTTTACGGTAAGATTCCCTAATCCGGGTTCGAAAAATTCTGACAACCAGGAAAATAAACGGAAATGTTAAGCTGACTGCCAAAGCCATTTCCCAATTCACAAAATACACGAAAACCAATACCCCGACAAACGTAAACAAACTACCAATTAAAGAAAGCATATTTGGCGAAATCAGATTTTGCAGGTTATTAATATCTGACGTTAACTGCACCATCAGGTCACCAGTTTTACTGGATTCAAAGAAGTGAGTATCCAACCGTATCAGGTAACGATACAACTGATTTCTTAAATTAGTGATAGCGCCCTGACTCATTACGCCCATCCAATAGGTTGAAAGATACGTAAAGATCCCGGAAATAGTAACTGTTAACAGTAGTAACCCCACAACGACAATCAATTGGGAAACACTCTTGTTTGGAATCACATGGTCGATAATGTACTGGTTAAACTGTGGTAGCAGGAAATCCATTAAAGAGAGGATCGTCAATACAACGACGTTCAATACCAACACCCATGGTCGTTTTAGGACGGTTCCGAAAACAAATTTAAACATCCCGGCCATCGTAACATTACTTTGGTTCTCATCTTCCGTTGCTTTATTTGCTGCTTTGTTTTGGGTTTGAGTTTGCTGCATCATCCCATGCCCCCTATTCAAATGAAACATTTTCATGTATTTAGGTACCTAACTTTATGAATTATATCGAGTTTATTTGATCATTTCAATCATTTAGTTTGAGTACCACTTTTAATCATGCAATTTAGTATGACACGTTTAAATATCAAAACCAAAGAAAAGAACTCGCAGACAGTCAGCCTGCGGGCTCTTTTGTAAATGAAATTATTGAATTTATTTTGTACGTGTTTTTTCCATTAATAAATCAGCCAAATTATCGGCTTGGATATCGCCTAAATTTGCTTTTAAATCAACGGAATCAAGTGCCCTTACCAATGCCTTTTGAGTTAATTCGGTTCTCGCCAAAGCTTTTTCAATCAGGCTAATATCGCCCCCGGTAATAAAATCTCCATAAATTTTAATAGCAGAGATTCGATTGTCCTGCGAAAGGGAAAAATTAAAACTAACTGTGCCAATATCATAATGCTTGGAAACATAGTAATCAAACCCCGGATTTTGGCCATAATTCCATTCATCTGTATCGTATTTGCCCTTTAAGCGGTCGTCGATAATTGACCAATCATGATCATTTAAATGATAAGTATCAATATCATCAAGGGAATTCGCCTTGAATAGGTGTCGTAAAAGTACCTCTTTGAAAGCCTCGATATCCATTTTTTGATACTGTGAATCCAAATAAGGCTTCACATTTGTCACCCGACTATGAACTGACTTTACCCCTTTTGATGCTAGTTTGTCTTTCTCAGGCGTTAACACCTTGGTGGCAACGTCCATATCCAAATCAAACATCAGTGTTCCGCCAGCCGCATACGATTGACCGACTTTAAACATCGTCATACCGGAAAATTTACTGTTACCGATGACCATATCATTACGGCCACGCAACTGAGCATCTTTGGCCCCCATATCATGTAGTGCATCGATAATCGGTTGTGCAAAATAGTTAAAATCGCCAAAATGAGTGTCATCATTAATGACAATGTTTTCAAAAATAATATTGCCGTAGTCATGATAAACGGCACCACCGCCGGATGTCCGCCGAACAAGTTTAATGCCCTTTTCTTTTAAATACGGCATATTCACCTCGGCATAGGCGTTTTGGTTAACGCCAACAATAACTGCCGGCTGATTAACATACATGATTAACCCGTGTCCGGGAAGCTTCAGGTCGTTCACCAAATAATTATCAAGTGATTGATTCACAATTGGATCATAAACCGGTTGACCATGACGTGATGTATCAATAAAGAACATAATTTCATCCCCAAATCATAAAAATAGTTGTTACCGCTGCCATCATCATAAATCGCGTACCCGGTTTATACAATCAGCAATCCTAATTCTGAACATACTTTTGACTATCCCCAGGATTTGCCTTAGCGGTAAATTGATTGACCGTAAT
This sequence comes from Lentilactobacillus hilgardii DSM 20176 = ATCC 8290, assembly GCF_000159315.1. Lineage (GTDB taxonomy): Bacteria > Bacillota > Bacilli > Lactobacillales > Lactobacillaceae > Lentilactobacillus > Lentilactobacillus hilgardii. The sequence continues at coordinate 465,992 of NZ_GG669992.1, read as the reverse complement.
TTGGATAATGCCAACATGTTCAACTGCAGCATCAGGCAGGTTAGACCATTCATGACCAACCTCATGTAACGCAATCCGTTGCAGGGCATAACGCTTCTGATCCAAGTCATCAACCAGCTTAGCATCCCCATAACCCATGACACTTCTATATTTAAAGCTTGGCGTATCGTGATCGGGATCCTTTGGATTTAACACTTGACCATCTGTGTCAATCGCAAATCCGACACGACCGTCCTCAGCAATCAGATCACGTTTATGTCCAACAGGCGCACCATGGATATACAATGTCAATTGATTATTAGTATCAAACTCATACCCATAATTGGTTGGAACAACGTATGGATAACAATCCGTTCTAATTCCTAAATGAATGACCTCGGCATCTGCCAAAATTGATTTAATTTGACTAATATCTGTTAGTTCACGATCAGTTCTTCGCATAAAATCACGCTCCTATCAACCTATTAAACTTTAGTATACCGCTCATCTTCTGAAAAGAAGATAAAAAAAGTCGCTTCACCTTAACAACAGTGAAACGATATTAATCTTCTAATTAACCTGATGTAATGACGTCTTGCCTTGAAGAATTGTCTCTACATCATTCAACGTAATCTCAACCATGTTTTGAACAGCAACTTCCGTATAAAAACCAATGTGAGGACTCACATTAACATTTGGCATTGCCAATAATTTCTCCAAATTATCATTATGAATCGGTTTTCCGGTTAAATCATGGTTCACAATTGGCGTTTCACCTTCAAACGTGTCAATCGCGGCAGCGGCAATCTCTTTGTTATCCAGTGCATCCACTAAGTCCTCTGTCTTAACAACCGGTCCCCGTGATGCGTTAATAAAGATAGCCGTAGACTTCATTTCCTTAAAGACTTTTGCATTAATCATGTGGTGGGTCTCATCAGTTAACGGTGTATGCATTGTGACAATATCCGCTGTTTTATAAACCGTTTCATGATCAACATATGTCAACGTATCGTTTAAATCCGGACGATGGATTGGATCGGCCGCAATCACTGTAGCTCCCAATGCTCTAAATATTCTGGCCACAGCGCTGCCAATTTTTCCAGCACCAATGATGCCAACCGTTAAGGTATGAATTTCTTTAGCTTCGGTATTCGTCCATCTGAAATCTCCATGTTGTTCACGTTCGCGAACTTCCCCAAGGTGGCGCAACAAATACATCACATCCGCAAGGACCAGCTCACTGACCGAACGAGGTGAATATCCCGGCACATTTGTCACTGCCAAACCATTCTTTGTTGCTTCGGCTAAATCAATGATTTCATAACCGGTACTGCGAAGTGACAATTGCTTAATGCCAAATTCCCGCAGCTTTTGATAAACAATAGGATCCGGAATCGAAGCATGCTGTAAAATAACAACCCCATCGTATCCCTTAGCTAAATCTACCGTGTCGGCGTTTAAAGGAACCGTATTGGTATCAATGTGATAATCGGGATGTTGCTTCACCCATTCATTAATTGGTCCCTGTTCATCCGGTCGAACTGTGTACATTAAGATCTTCATCGTATTAAATTGCCTCGATTTCTTTTTGATATGATAGTAATTTGTCGTCTAAAACGATACCTAAACCTTCTGCTCGGCAAATTTTTGAATGCGTTCAATCGCCTTCTTCAAATCTGCTTCACTGGCAGCGTAACTGATTCGAACATAGCCCTCACCACCAGGTCCAAATGAAGCACCCGGAATGACAGCAACCTTGGCTTCATCAGCTAATTGATTACAAAATTCAACACTATTCTGATTCAAACTATCTGGGATCTTTGCAAAGATATAAAAAGCACCATTAGGATTAGGACACGAGAAACCGGCCCTTGAAAGCCCATCAATCAGTAAATCACGACGTTTTATATACGCTGATCTCATCGGAGCGGCGTCATCCATACCATTTTTGAAAGCTTCTTCGGCGGCTGCCTGAGCATTGGTAGTGGCGGATGTAATGGTAAATTCGCTTACTTTACCAATTTCGTTAATCACATCCGCTGGTCCGCAGATCATACCAATCCGCCATCCGGTCATCGCGTGAGACTTCGAAACACCATTCATAACAAGTGTCTGCTCCGGTAAAATTGATCCCATTGATACATGGGTACCATCATAGGTTAATTCACTGTAAATTTCATCACTAAGCACAAAAATATCGTATTTGGAAATCACATCAGCAAGTTTTTGAAGGTCTCCTTTATGATAGGTGACACCTGTTGGATTGGTTGGATAATTCAAAATAACCGCTTTAACGGTATCCTTATTTTCTTCAATCGCCTGTTGCAGCTTTTCCGGTGACAAAATGAACCCATTATCAGAAGTATCAACGAAAATCGGTGTTGCACCACCCAACATTGCGATTGGGATATAGAGTGGGAAAATCGGTGTCGGAATAATCACTGTATCTCCCGGATTCAGCATCGCCGTCAGGGCCGAATAAATTGCTCCGGTTGCACCTGCAGTTATTAAAATTTGTGTTTCGGGATCATACTCTACTCCATATTTTTTATCTAAGTAATGAGTCGCCGCTTTCCGCAATCCAAGGGTACCTCGGGAATTTGTGTAATGACTCTCATTGTCATTAATTGCCTCAATTGCAGCTTGTTTTACATGTTCAGGCGTATCAAAGTCCGGTTCGCCCAATGTCAATTTCACAATATCGGGAATTTTGGAAATTTTTTGGTTGAATGTCAAAATTGAGGATGGCGTCAATGCCGCTACCCGCTTATTCATCCTGCTTGATAATTTACTCATTTTTACTTCCTCCAAAAAAATAGGTCCTCCCAGCCACTATTGACTGAAAGGACCCACCTTAATTGGTTTTATCCCGCACAGTCAATCACTTGATCTGTGCGGCCTTTAAATTTCCATCACGAAAATCTCTTGGCTTATCACAGATCAGATCTGGAAAAACCAAAAGTAATAACGACAAGTATTCAACTGAGTTTTGCTTGTTCTTTTCATCATTAAAAACTCCTTAGAATAACTTACGCATTTATCATAACCGTTTTAATTCGTGAAAGCAAGTCCAAGTTGATGACTACACAAGCTGGGAACTAACGGAATAATCACAACAAACTAACATCACACTTGCATATTTTAATAAAATCACTATACTAATGAGTGAGGACTTACTCATTAAAAAGGAGAGGTGATTTCGATGGCAACGACCATTCAAGTTTCAAATTTAAAACAAGGTTACGGTAAAACCATTGTTCTAGAAGATATCAATTTAACTGTTCATAATGGTGAAATTCTTGGACTGATCGGCCCCAGTGGAGCCGGAAAAACAACGCTAGTCAGCACAATTATGGGGATGTTGAGACCGCAGGAAGGAACGGTCACCGTCTTGGGTCAGAAGATGCCGAACAGAAAACTATTGGCCAAAATTGGTTATATGGCTCAAACCGATGCACTATATAGTGCCCTAACAGCCCGAGAAAACCTTAAATTTTTCGGTGCCATGCAGGGATTAGGTTCAGCCGATCTCAAAAAACAAATTCCATATGCCGCTGGAATCGTTAACTTGAATCCGGATCTTGATAAATATGTAAAGGACTATTCCGGTGGCATGAAACGACGATTATCGTTAGCAATTGCATTGGTTTCAAATCCAGACCTCTTAATTCTCGATGAACCAACCGTTGGTATTGACCCGGAATTACGTCAGCAAATTTGGGCCGAGCTTCACAATATTGCCAAAGAAGGTAAAACGATCCTATTAACTACCCATGTGATGGAGGATGCCGAGCAATCGGATCAACTAATGATGATTCGAAACGGCATCGCGATTGCCCAGGGAACCCCGGATCAGCTGATTAAAGATTATCAGGTAAAAACAGTAGAAGACGTCTTTTTAAAAGCAGGGAGGCAGCAAGATGCGCACAGTTAAAATGGTTAAACGGGTATTAACCGAGATGCTTCGTGATAAACGAACACTGGCATTAATGTTTTTGGCACCACTATTGATTTTGACATTAATGTACTTTCTTTTCCAATCCAACACTGACCAAACAGCATCCCTGGGTATTCGCAACGTTGATACAACATTAGTCAAGGCAATTAAAAATGATCACGTTCATTTTCATGACGTATCATCTAAAGAAAGTGCTAAAACGATTATTCGTGATCACGATTACGCGGGGCTGATTTCACAAAAAGGTGATCAAATCACTTTAACCCTGCAAAATAGTGATCAAAGTAAAAGTGCCATTTTAAAACAGAGCCTTCAAAAAGCGCAAATCAAATTAAAGATGGAAGCTGCCGCAACAGCTATTAAGGGTCAACAAAAGGCAATTAAAGCACAACAAAGGGCCCTTTCTCAAATGCAAAAGTCTTTGGCTGCAGCATCCAAAGCAGCGGCTTCAGAAAATCCCTCGGCAGCCAGACGACAAGTAAAGACACAGACACCATTAACAACTGCAAGCAAGCCTAAATCAGCGACAACTTATTCTGTCAATACCCATTACCTTTATGGCAGCAGTGACTCCACCTTTTTTGACACACTCTTACCAATCATGATCGGTTTCGTTGTGTTCTTCTTTGTTTTCCTGATTTCGGGAATCGCATTATTGCGGGAAAGGACGACAGGAACACTCAACCGACTATTGGCAACCCCTATTAAACGCGGTGAAATCATTAGTGGTTATTTAGCCGGTTATGGTATCTTTGCACTTATCCAAACGTTATTAATTGTCGGATTCACCATCCTGGCTTTCAAAATTCAAATTTTAGGGAGCGTTTGGAATATCCTTTTAATCAATATCCTATTGGCATTTGTGGCATTGGCAATGGGCTTGTTTATTTCAACATTTGCTTCCTCTGAATTTCAAATGGTTCAATTCATTCCGGTTGTTGTTATCCCTCAAATTTTCTTTTCAGGGATTATCCCGATTGATCAAATGGCCAACTGGCTTCAGCCCATTGCACGGATTATGCCGCTTTATTACGGGGCAAGTGCAATGAGCAATGTCATTGAAAAGGGGGTCACTTTTATAGATATTCTACCTAAATTAGGAATTTTAGTTGGATTTGCCGCACTCTTTTTGATCCTGAATATTTTTTCAATGCGTCGTTACCGTCAAGTTTAAAGGAGGATTATCCATTATGGTTCATAATGATATTCAGACATTATTCGCCGAAAGTTTAAATGAACTCAAACTGACCGAAAAACAAAAAGCCGTTCTTAACGCAAGCCTTAAACTTTTTTCGGAAAAGGGGTTCGATCGCACCAGCACTAGTGATATTGCACAACTGGCAGGTGTCTCCGAGGGAACCGTGTACAAACAGTTTAAAACTAAAGAAGGGATTCTCACCGCAATAATTGGTCCTTTTATTCAGCAGGTGATGCCAAAAGCCGCCACAGAATTCACAAATGAAGTAACTCATACGTCATACCCGAGTTTTGGAGAATTTCTCCATGCAATTATCAAGGATCGAATGGTCTTTGCGCTTAATAGTATGCCGCAATTAAGGATTATCCTTCATGAAGTCATTACCAATCAAGCGATTGCCACAGGTTTCAGTCATCTATTTGAAAACCTCATTGTGGGACCGTTGGGTCAGACACTTAAACATTATCAAGAAGAAAAACAACTGGTCGATTGGCCTCTTGACCGCATTATCCGCTATGTGGCAACAACAGTGATGGGGTACGTACTTCCAGCCGCTTTATTACATGGTTCGGTTGATATTGAGCACGCGAGTCGGGAAGCCACCGAGTTTCTTTTAAAAGGACTAAAGCCAGCGTGACAAAAAAATCACCATTTCTGTTAATCAACAGAGATGATGATTTTTTATTGTAGCTAGTTAACTTTTTGAGGCAATCGCTTCAATTTCAACCTGGGCGCCAAGCGGTAAACCGGCAATGCCGACTGCTGAACGTGCCGGTAGTACCTTGGCGTTACCAAAGAACTGATCATAGATCTTATTAATCTCACTAAAATCGGCTACGTTGGCCATAAAGACCGTTACTTTTACAACGTCGTCAAGCTTAAAACCAGCTGCTTTCACAACCTCTTGAAGATTATGTAATGCCTGGGTTGTTTGATCCACAACGTTGGCACTAACTAATTTCCCGGTTGCCGGATCCAATCCAATCTGTCCCGAACAATATAGTGTATTTCCCGCCTGTACCGCTTGTGAATATGGCCCAACTGCATTAGGCGCATTCTTTGTTGCAACTTCTTTTGCCATTTTTATCATCTTCTCTTTCGCATTAACATTTCCCGTTACACAATAAGTGTGAAAGGTTGTGCAAATTATATCACAAGAGAAGAAAACTTAATATTAGGGATTTTAACTAAGTTGCCTATGCGCGTCCCAAATGTAAGGCGGCCGCACCCATTGTAAACGTTCGATAAGTGACGTTATGCATGCCCGCATCCTCAAACATCTTAGCCAATTTTTCCGCTGAAACAAACTGCTTGGTGGTTCGCTGGAGATAATGATATTCACGATACTTGTTGACCGCAAACTTTGCCATAACGGGAACCGTCTTGAAATAGGCGTTCCACCCCATCTTTATGGCCGGATTAGTGGGCTGGGAAGTCTCCAAGCATGCAATTTTGCCGTTAGTTCGCACAACCCGCACCATTTCACGTAACACCTGGTCAGCATCGGGAACATTACGCAAACCAAAACCAATTGTTGCCACGTCAAATTTACGATCATCAAAAGGAAGATGCATGGCATCTCCTTCAACCAAAGTCACCCGGTCTTGAACACCGGCTGCCTTTATTTTTTCACTGGCAATTTTTAACATTTCTTTGCTAAAATCAAGTCCAATGACTTGTCCAGACGGCCCAACCGCCTTAGCTAATGAGATAGTCCAATCACCGGTTCCACAACACACATCAATTGCAAAATTACCGGGTTGAACATCTAACCGCTGCATCGCAATTTCCCGCCAACGTTTATGGTTACCAAGGCTAATCAACGAGTTCATTTTGTCATAATTTGGTGCAATTCTATTAAAAAGCGATTCAACTTTAGGTTCGGGCGTCTTATTTGTTTGTGTCATTTTTTGTTTCCTCACTTACTGGTTGTTTGTTATATAATCTGTATATGGCGTTTTAATTTCTAACGTTTAACTTGTCTCAAATTAATTACATTATGGAGGTTCTAAATGAGTTTAGCAAATTTCTTAGAATTAGTTGAATTCAAGGCTAAATCTGCGAGTGTTTTCCCATTCATTGTGGGACTATTTTTCAGTTGGTATTTTTTAAATTCAGTTAATGCGGTTGATGCCACTTTGTTTTTTATTGCCATGTTCCTATTCAATATGTTTGTCGACATCTGGGATAATTATAGTGATTATCGACACTCGGATCAGGAGATTTATAAAATCGGGACTAATATTATCGGGCGAGAACATCTCTCAATTCACCTTATCCAAACCATGATGGCAACAATGTTTGGCATTGCGGCCTTTCTTGGCATTTATCTAACTATTCAAGTCGGTTTGCCTTTACTTTGGATGGGAATCTTCTGCTTTTTAATCGGATTGCTTTACGCAGGCGGCCCAATTCCTATTTCCAGCACACCGTTTGGCGAACTGGCATCCGGCTTCACAATGGGTGTCATGATTACATTAATCTCAGTTTACATAAATTCCTACCAGATTTTCCAGTGGAATGGTCAATTATTATTGGAAATTTTACTTGCGGCGTCTCCGGAATTTGTTTGGATTGCAAATATCATGTTTGCCAATAACATTTGTGATGCACACGAAGATGAAATGAACAAGCGCCATACTATCGTTCATTATTTGGGGGTTAAAAATTCGGTAGCCATTTGGAATCTGCTGAATGTTTTAGCAATCGTCCTAGTATTTGCCGCAATATATGTTGGCGTCTATCCACCGGCTCTGATTGCCATTATCATCCCGTTACCATTCATCATTAAACAGATGATTTTATTCACGCATAAACAGGTTAAACGCGAAACGTTTGTCTGCTCCGTTAAAATTTTAATTAATGGTTCACTGGGCTTGTGCTTAGGATTCTTGATGTATTGGATTTATACGATGGTCCATTAAAATCAAAAATTTTAGAGTGTAAAATAAAAACACCTTCAATATGGTCAGCCTATTACGTCTTAGCGACTGTATTGAAAGGTGTTTTCTATCATGGTAAATTGTAAAGATTATTTCTTATAAGCGTATTTATAACTCCACTGTGTTCCGGCAGTATTATGAATGACATCCTTTAGGCTTGATCTTTGTAAATAGGAAGTCACTTGTTGATACAGAGGAGTCATACCCTGATCACTATTAAAGAGTCGAATGGCTTGGACCAGGTCCTGCCAACGTTTGTCTGCATTATTTGCATCCTGGTTTTGAGCACGTTTAATCAATGCATCATATTTAGCATTCGAATATTTTCCGTAATTATAAGACGTATTCGTCTGCGGAATTTGAAGGAACGTAATTGGATCATTAAAGTCGCCACCCCAACCAGACAGATAAATATCGAAGTCACCTTTTAAAGCGTTCTGTTGGGCATTTTGACTTGGGATATTTCGAATTTGAAGGTCAAATCCAGGGAGTACTTTCGCGTATTGAGCTTTTAGATACTGCGTAATGGCACTGGTTGCCGGATCATCCGAACTATCATTGGCCCCCATAATAGAAACCGTCAATTTCTTTTGACCAATTTGCTTTAACCCTTTTTCCCAATATTGTTTAGCTAATTTCGTATTATAATCAACAGTTCCTTTAACGTATTGTTGTTTGGCGAAGTCTTCGCCCGTTTTTGGATCGTTGGCTAGTCCGGAAGCCACAAATCCCTTAGGCGTATTCGAACCATTTCCCATAACCTTCTTTGTCAAAACAGAACGGTCGATTGCCAACGACATTGCAAGACGAATATTCTTGTTGTTAAAGGCCTCTCGCTTGATCCGGTTACTATCCTTGAAATTGTATTGCAAATAGCCGACAAATGAGTATGGATACTGCTTGAACTGTGAGCTGTTTTGGTAATTTTTAATCTGTTGATTGGAAAGTGGCGTCAGATCAAGCTTTCCTTGTTGGTACAGCTCCAAACCGGTTGTCGGACTGCCAACTACCGTGTAATTAATTTTTTGAAGTTTGACAACCCTTTTATCCCAATATTGATTATTCTTCACGAATTGCCACTTGTTACCGGTTCCGTTCCAATTTTGAATTTTAAAGGGTCCAGAATAAACCATGTACTGTGATTTGGTCCCATACTTCTTACCATACTTGTCAACAACCTTTTGGTTTTGAGGGCCAAAAAGTGGATAGGACATTAAGACTTTAAAATAGGCAATCGGTTTGTTTAATTTAATAACAACTGTTTTACTATCAGGTGCCGAAATACCAACTGAATTTGGTGACTTTTTACCGGTATTAACGGCATCCGCATTTTTGATGCCGCTGAATAGGTAAGCATAAGTCGATTTGGTCTTGGGATTTAAAGTTCGTCGCCACGAGTAAACAAAATCCTGCGCAGTAATTTTATCACCGTTACTCCATTTGGCATTCCGTAACGTAAATGTCCAAGTCTTGCCATCTTTTGAAACATGACTGCTCTTAGCCAGCCCAGCGGTAGGCTTTCCCTTCCTACCCAATCGATAAAAGCTTTCAAATACGTTTCCCGTTTGACCATAACCGGATGACTTTGAAATATCGATTGTATCCAGCGGTGCCGTTGTACTCAAATTCAACGTTTGGTTCTTTGTCGATGAAGATTGTTTTGTTGATGATTTTCCACATGCTGCAAGCGTCAGCATTAACGCACCTGCAACGACCAATAATAATGCTGATTTAAATTGACGCATATTTTTCCCTCCAATAAATTAAAATCTTCTCTAAAAGTTTGCATCTGACATTCGGCACTCAAACAACCGCCACCTTATTTTAATATTCGAAGTAAACAAAAAGTGCCCCGGTTTCAGCATTAACACTGAAATCGAGACACTCTTGGTAGTCATTATGCAGCCCTCCCCAATCGTAACATGGGGTTAATTTAATCTGCTAAATGAATTTTTACCAAAGAAGCCACCATCAGCGCTAATCTGAGCTGGACACATTGAGCAACACATTCGTTTAGCAGCTGATAATTGCAAGATGACTTCCTCCTTCGTTACTTAGTGCCATTAATATAGCCGAATTATGAGCACTTGTCAAACTATATTAAAATTTAGAATTAACCACCCTGTTGTAATAGCGAAGATAGTACGTTCCGGTCTCAGACGCCAGCGTCACTTTTGTTACGCTGAGATTATCCGGTTCTTCAACAACCATCGGATTCTTTGGTCGACCCAAAGCAGCAAGAACGGCTGCTTTGATTGTAAAACCGTGCGTCACAACGACGATCCTTTGATTTGAGTATTGTTTTACCATGTCGGACATAAATTGATCAACCCGGTCAATCACATGGTCAAAGGTCTCACCATGAGCAATTGATGCATATGATGGTAATACATCGTCCAGAACATGATCAAAGACATCAGGATATTTATCTTCCAACTCGGCATTCTTTGAGCCGTCCCACTCACCATATGAAATTTCGAGAAGTCGTTTGTCATAGGTTATCGGTAAGTGTGCGCTCTGATTTAAAATTTTCACCGTGTCTTTTGTCCGCTGCAGTGGGCTTGCAGCAATTCTATCTGCAAACGAAATGTCAAATTGTTCGTGCACCGTTTGTGCTTGTTTCTTTCCGGTTTCCGTTAAATATGTCATATCATTATTTATAGTTCCCTGCTTTAAGCCGGCAACATTTGCCGACGTCTGGCCGTGACGCACAAAATAAAAGTCAGTCATTTAAGATTCCTCCGCATTGTTTTGGAATATTATCGCATATTTGATCAAAAATACAAAGTGACTTTCATTTGCAAATCCCGAATAATAATCCTGAATAAGCAAATTTTATTTACTTATTACCAAAAATTAGGTTGCATTTCTCTCACCGTTCTGTTAGATTTTAATTAGAAAGAGATGGAGGTCTTACCAATGAATGTTATCTTAGGTAGTTTCAAACAAGTTACATCATCCTCCTGGTTTACAGTGACATCTGTGTAGGCCATCTTTTGATATGAATTAACTAGCAAAAGGCCTCACATAGATGAACTTCAACATCACTGTGAGGCCATAAAAAAAGCATTACCAGCCCTCACAGTATTGTTCAAGCTAACTGTGAGGGCTATATTTTTTTGAAAGGGAGTTTTCGCACATGACGGTATATAATTTTGCAGCAGGTCCGGCAACGCTTCCAGACCCGGTCATCAAACAAATTCAGGAGGAATTGCCTTCACTTCAAGGTTCCGGAATGAGTATTCTCGAAATTTCTCACCGTTCCCAAATGTTCGACAATATCATTAATACCGCAAAGCAGGATATTAAAGACCTGATGCATGTTCCTGATAATTATCATATTTTATTCTTCCAAGGTGGCGGTACCGGTCAGTTTGCAGCTGTCCCGATGAACCTGGCTACCACCCATAAAAAAATTGCCCTCTTAGATAGTGGCCACTGGGCAACCAGAGCCGGTGATGAAGCAGCTAATCTCGGTGTAGACGTTGATGTCCTTGATTCTACAAAAGATAAGCATTATCAGGAATTACCGCACATGCCACACGCTATTTCAAGCAGTGACTACGATTACCTTCATATCACAACTAACAATACCATTGAAGGAACTGCTTACCATACACTTCCGGAACATGGCGATGTCACATTGGTCGGAGATTTATCATCAAACTTTATGGCTGAAGAATATAGCGTCACCGATTTTGGGTTAATCTTCGGTGGCGTCCAAAAAAATTTGGGTCCCGCCGGTGTAACGGTTGTTATCGTTCGTGACGACTTGGTGAAGCATGTTGATCATATTCCAAGTATTTTAAATTATGAACTATTCATCAAGAAGAACTCAATGTTTAATACCCCCCCTGTATTTGCCATCTATGCCACCGGATTAGTTCTTAAATGGTTAAAGCAGCAAGGCGGTATTGCCGGCATTGAAGCACTTAACCAAAAAAAGTCGTCTCTTCTTTATGACTTTCTGGACAACTCAAAATTATTCCATAATAATATCAAAAAATCTGATCGTTCCTTAACAAATATCCCATTTAAAACCGATGATCCTGATTTGGATAAACAAGTTATTTCTGCAGCCGATCAGGCAGGGCTGAAGAACTTAAAGGGTCATAGGAGTGTTGGCGGCTTGAGGGCCAGCCTATACAACGCCATGCCCCTGGAAGGTGTTCAAGCCTTAGTCGACTTCTTACACAATTTTGAAAAACAACATTAGGAGGAATTTAGAATGTATCAAATAAAAACATATAATGCAATTGCTCAAGCAGGATTAGATCAATTTAACGATCAATACCAAATAAATAAGACTAATGACGCAGATGCGTACCTGATACGATCGGTTAATTTACATGATGAATCTTTTCCAAAGAGTCTTAAAATTATTGCCCGTGCAGGTGCCGGCTTTAACAACATTCCTTTAGATAGAGCAACGAAGGATGGTATCGCCGTTTTTAACACCCCGGGCAGTAACGCCAACGCTGTTAAGGAACTGATTATCTCACTACTGGTTGCCAGCTCCAGAAACCTTTTTGATGCCGCTGCCTACTCTGCTCATAACAGTGGTGCAGATATTTCGTTACGGACTGAGCACGACAAGACTAAATTTAAAGGGTCCGAACTAACAGGTAAAACATTAGCTGTCGTTGGTGTTGGTCATGTTGGCTCATTGGTCGCCAACGCAGCCAGTGCTTTGGGCATGAACGTCATTGGCTATGACCCCTACTTATCTTCAGATGCTGCATGGCATATTTCTACCACTATTACCCGTGCACGAACTTTGGATGAGGCGTTAAAGGATGCAGACTATGTAACGGTTCACGTACCAAAGAATGAAGAAACAACTGGCCTAATCGGTAAAGAACAATTAGCCGTTATGAAAGATGGCGTTCACCTCTTCAACTACTCCCGAGGCGGAATTGTTAATAATCAGGCAGCCGTTGAGGCGCTAGATGCACACCATCTACAAACATATATGACTGATTTTGGTGAAGATATTTTATTAAACCGGGATGACGTTGTTGTCACACCTCACATTGGCGGCTCCACCGATGAAGCCGAAGTTAATGGTGCCACACAGGGCGCCCACACGATCATGACTTACTTGGAAACCGGGAACATTCAAAACTCCGTTAACCTGCCAAATCTTCAGGTGCCATTTCAAGCACCATACCGAATTACCCTCATCCATAAGAATATCCCCAACATGGTTGGCCAAATTGCTACTGCATTAGCAAATGCCGGCATCAACATCGAAAGCATGAGTAACGCCGCTAGAAAAGATGTTGCCTACACAATGATCGACCTTGATAACCTAAAGAACGAGGAAGATAATAAATTAATTGATACATTGAGTAAAATTGATGCCGTATTTAGAGTTCGCGTTTTAAAGCACTAATTCTTACAGGGAGAATCGAAGCCAAGATGAGTCACACTCGTCTTGGCTTTTTTCTACTCCATCCTTAATTTTATTTTGAAGAATAGAATGACCGATGATCATCCAATCACGACCACTTATCTTAAAAATATTTCCAAAAATAGCCATGACCACTACTATCAATATCAGGAGGTGAGCAAATGTGGAAGTTGAAATGAAAATTATTAATGATTTAAAACCAAATACTGTTTTACTAGGGTTTAAAAAACGAAATGAACAAATCAATCAAATTATTGCCTATATTGAAAATCATGATCAAACAGTGATTGGTAAAGAAAATGGGAAAAATCGTCTGCTTCATTTATCCGACTGCTTTTCGTTCTTTACCAGCCAGAAAAGCGTTTATGTTAACAACGTGTCATTATCCCAACCTATCAAAATTAATGATAGGCTATACACGCTCCAAGAAAAGCTTCCCAAGCAATTTATTCGAATCTCAAATACCGAAATCATTAACTTGAATTATGTTCAGGAGTTCGAAATCTCAAAGAGCGGTATTATTTTAATTCATTTCAGAAATCATTATCAAACCAGTTCGTCCAGACGTTATTTAAAAGCCATTAAGGAGCGTATATTATGAAAAAAGTAATTAATCAAATAATGATTGGCATCGTTGTCGGTACTTTCGTCGGCATGATATTATCCCTGATATTCTCAGCATTAAACGGTGCAACTCAGTATTATCCTTCTTCACCTGCTTTTGTTTCACATTTTAACGGTTCACTGACCGCAACGGCTGTATCGGTTGTGATTTGGTCATTAATTGGCACAATTTTCTCTTTAAGCTCAATGATTTTTTCCAATACTGATTGGAGCATTGCCAAGATGACCATTATCCATCTACTAATAACATATTTTGGCTTCCTGCCGCTGGCCATCTTAAGCGGTTGGTTTCCCCTCAGCTCCCCCCAAATCGTCAGTTTCACCATTATTTTTCTAGTCGTCTACTTTATTATTTACACAACAATGAGACGAATTGCTAAAAGGGAAGTAGAAGCCATTAACGACCAACTTAGAAAACAGTAACTCACTCATGATATCACTAACTAATTGGCAAGTAATCCCAGATGTGATATTCTATATAGTAATTAAACACGACTGCCACCGGGTAGCAACTTTTCAGGTACGCTTTCCAATTCCATTAGGTCTAAGAAGGAATTGAGGAGGGGTACTTTTTTTGACCACAAGGAGGACTTTTTATGAATTGGGTAACATTAATTATTGCTGGCTTATTTGAGGTTGTTTGGGCGATTTCAATGAAATTCAGCCACGGATTTACTAAATTGGATTGGACACTCGTCACAATTGTTGGCATGGTTATTAGTTTCTTATTACTGGCACACGCCACCAAGTCTTTGCCAATTGGGATCGCTTATCCGGTTTGGACTGGTATAGGCGCTGTTGGAACAGTCATCGCAGGCATTATTCTGTTTGGGGACAAGCTCTCTATGCTGACGTGGATGTTCGTCATCCTACTACTTATCAGTATTCTGGGTATTAAGATGACAAGCTGATCAATAGTCGCTTTCGGTATCATTATTTCTTACCCACAATTATGATATGATCAATATAGTTAGTACTTGGAGGTAGAAAAATGTTTGAAACATGGCATCGTCCTGGAAAAATTCTCAAGAAAAAGACCGTTTATTCCGGTCGGGTTTTCTCAGTTGATCAGTTGCATATTCAAACCCCTGATGGGCTAGAGGTTGAACGTGATCTCATTAAAACAGCCCCTACTATTACGATCTTGGCCATGACCGAAGATGAAGAAATTTTGATGACAAGCGAATATCGTGCTGGTGTTAACAGTGATTCCGTATCGGTACCGGCTGGCATTGTTAACCCTGGTGAAACCAGTGAACAGGCTGCCAAACGTGAACTGCAGGAAGAAACCGGCTACGTAGCTGAATCCGTTGCCAAGATGACACGAATTACGTCATCAGAGGGCTTCATGGATCAATTTGCAGATCTCATGCTCATTAAATTTGATCCAACAAAACGCGTTCAAAAACATTTTGATGCGGATGAATTTGTAAATAGTCACTTAGTTCCTTTAAAATGGGTTCTGAACTGGATTAAGGACGGAAAAGTCAATACTGCGCAGGCAGTATCCGCAGTCAGTTATTACATGCTGTTTCTAAAATGAAAGGTTCTGTAGTGTGAACCGAGACTTTTAAACTCTCGGTTTGCACTACAGAACCTTTTTTGTTTTTTTAGACATTTAATTGTTTGATGCTTAACTAATGAGGCTTTCTTAAAACCCGTTTTTAAGTAAACCCAACTATCATTATTTCTTATAAACAACTGTTCCATCTACCAGCGTCATAACCGTATCACCAAACACTGTAGCGCCGGTGAACGGTGAGTTCTTCCCTTTTGAAAGATACTCACTTTCCTTAATAACATGTGGTTCGTCCAAATCAAATACCGCAATATCTGCCGGCTTTCCAATTTCAAGATTACCAGTTGCCTTCATTTTAAATACCGATGCCGGCTTCTTTGCCATCCAATTAATCAGTTGCTCAAGCGTAAAGCGGCCAGTCTTAACAAACGCTGTATAAAGCGTGCTGAAAGCTGTTTCACTACCGGTAATGCCGAAGGCTGCAGTTGCAATCGATTTGTCCTTATCCGCCTTGGTATGGGGTGCATGATCCGTGGCAATCATATCAATCGTGCCGTCAAGCAAGCCTTCGATTAAAGCCTGTCGATCATCTTCACCGCGCAATGGTGGATTCATTTTATAGTATGAATTGTCTTCTTTAATATCCTCATCCGATAATAATAAATGATGTGGCGTTACTTCGGCAGTCACATTAATACCGGCCCTTTTTGCTTCTCTAATCAAGGCAACCGTGTGCTTTGAGGATGCATGACAGATGTGATAATGAACACCCGTTGCCTGTGCCAACACAACGTCCCTGGCAGCTTGCGCCGTTTCACTCACCCAAGGCATTGCTTTAACATGCAATCGTTTAGCAGCACCATCGTTCAAAACGCCACCATAACTCAACTTATCATCTTGAACGTGTTCAACAATGGCCATATCCAATTCAGCCGCCTGTTGCATGGCTTCATACATCGTACTGCTTTTTTGAATACCATTTCCATCGTTACTAAATGCAAATGCGCCATCTTGCTTGAGAGCAGAGAAATCAACCAATTCATCGTCTTCACGATTAGTCGTAATCGCCGCATATTGTTTAATATGAACGACCCCGTCTTTTCGATTTAACGCCATGATATCTTCAAGATGTTTGGGACTATCCGGTGCCGGTGTCAGGTTAGGCATTGCACAAACTGTGGTAAAACCACCATGTGCCGCTGCTTGACTTCCGGTCTTGATAGTTTCCTTGTCTTCCTGCCCTGGTTGCCGATAATGAACATGGACATCAACTAAGCCCGCGCTCACAAAGTGATTTTTAGCATCAATAACTTCATTAACATCATCAATCTTGATATCAGGTTCAATTGCTTTAATTAATCCATCTTCAATTAGGATATCCCGCTGAACAAGTTTGCTGCCGTCAAGAACCCGGCCATTTGCAATTACACGTTTCATTTTATGTCAAAATCCCTTCGCTTATGAGGTTATGTTAATTTACTTCATTAATATAGGAAGTCGTTTTTTAGTATTCGCTTTTTACAAGTCCGCGATAACGGAGCATGCTGGTCATAATGGCCATTCGGACGAAGACACCGTTTTCCATCTGACGGAAGATACGGGATTTATCACATTCAACCAACTCATCAGCAATTTCTACGCCTCGGTTAACAGGAGCCGGATGCATGATAATTGAATGTTCCGGCATTCTTTGTTCACGTGCATGAGTTAAACCATAAACCTTATGATAACGTTCTGCAGAGAAACTGCCGTTTTTGTCCGCGGCAATTCGTTCGTGTTGAACTCGGAGAAACATCATAACATCCATTCGTGATACCAAGTCATCGATAGGCATCCATTCACCATACTTCTGGAAGTCTTCTGTATACCATTCCTTAGGACCGCCGAAGAAAACGTGGGCCCCTAATTTTGTCAAAACCTCCATATTTGAACGAGCAACGCGGGAATGAGTCAAGTCACCAACGATAGCAACGTTTAATCCTTCAAAATGACCAAACTCTTCATAAATTGTCATCATATCAAGTAATGATTGTGATGGATGTTGTCCCGAACCATCGCCACCATTGGCAATTCCCAAATGAACGTTGGGATCTTCAATCAAGTCCTTGTAATATTCATTCTTTTTGTCACGAATAGCTACAACGTCAGCACCAATTGCTTGGAAAGTCTTAACTGTGTCGCCCATCGATTCACCTTTCTTAAGTGAACTGTTTGATGGGTCGAAGTTCAAAACCTGAAGGCCAAGCTTGCGTTCTGCCATTTCGAAGCTGGTATGGGTCCGTGTGCTGCTTTCAAAAAACAGGTTTGCGGCATATACCGGCCGGGCCAATTCAACTTGCTTGCCTTGCTTAAATTCAATGGCCTCATGAATAAATGACATCACGTCTTCAGCTGAAAGGTCTTCCATACTAACAACATTTTCAAAACTTACGGGTTTAGTGATTTGCATCATAGTGAATTCCTCCTAAAAAGTTAAGCGCCTTGCCGTGTTCGCAAAGCGCCCTTTAGTGGAATGAAATCACTATTTTAGACGTTTTGCTCTCACGGAAACAATTAAATCGTCGTTACAGTCAACATATTTGCATTAAAAAACCTCTTTACCGCCGTTGGGTAAAGAGGTTGTAGTTTCTCCCAAGTTAGACTTAGGTTCACCGATTCCTTCTTAACCTCACGGGGTTAATATTAAAGGTCTTTCAATTCGTTGTTAAAATCATATGACATTTTTGAAGAAAACACAATCTTATTTTTAAAAAAGTTTTTGAAAATGTTTATTTATCCAAGAATGACAAAAATTTGAATATCGGTCATTTTCTTATGTATATATAACGCGATTTACAAGCTTTCTTTCATTTTAATATATATTCATAAAAAAAAATATTTCTTCATAAAAATCCATATATGGCTTTTTTTTGCATAAAATGACTTGACAATTCCTTTAAAAGCTTCTATCTTTATGTATCAAAAGCGTTAGCTGCTAGCTGCTCATACCACTTGCATGTTAGGAACAAAACTAGGAGGTTCGGAAATGAAAAAATATCTAACTCTAGAGAATGGAGATGTCTTTGTTGGGGAAGCCTGCGGAGACTTAGGCGCCGAAATTGAAGGCGAATTAGTTTTCACAACCAACATGACAGGTTATCAAGAAAACTTGACGGATCCGTCTTATAAAAATCAAATCATTACATTTACGTATCCACTGATTGGTAATTACGGTGTCTCACTTGGTACCAGTCAGTCAGACAGGGTTCAAGCTTCAGCAGTTGTTGTTCGCGAAATGACTGATGAAGTTTATCACTATCAAAGCGTTATCTCATTAGACGCATTTCTGAAACAACAAAAAGTTCCAGCAATCAGCGGTATTGACACTCGGCAGCTAACCAAGATTATTCGTCAATATGGAACAATGAAAGCTAGTTTAACAAACCAACCTGTTAATGCTAAGGAAGCTGAAATGGCTCATCAATCCGCCATTGTTAAATCAGCAACTCGTTCTGTTACAGACGGTAAAGAGAATGAGCACGTTGTCGTTATTGACTTCGGTGTTAAATCTAACATCGTAAGGTCATTACAACGTCCTGAAATTGATGTTACGGTTGTTACACCCGAATCAACATTTGAAGACATCTCAGAACTTCATCCTACAGGAATTCTCTTATCCAACGGTCCTGGCGATCCAACAGATTATTCAGATTTTCTCCCAGTTATTCAAAAACTTCAGGAACAATATCCAATCTTCGGTATTTGTCTGGGACATCAGTTACTCGCGCTTGCGAATGGTGCTACTACTTACAAGATGACATTCGGTCATCGTGGCAGTAACCATCCTGTTAAAGATTTAATCACTGGTGACATTTATATGACTTCTCAAAATCACGGGTATGCAGTTGATATTGATTCAGTTAAGTCAACGCCTCTTGAAGTGACCGCACTTGAGGTTAACGATAAGACGTGTGAAGGACTGCGCTATCCCGGAAGACCGATTTTCTCAGTGCAATACCATCCGGAAGCTGCACCGGGACCACACGACGCAAAACCATTATTTGATAAGTTCATCAATTTAATGCATGTCAATGGAGGGGTTCATTAATGCCAAAGAGAGAAGATATTAAAAAAGTTTTGATTATTGGTTCCGGTCCAATCGTGATCGGTCAAGCCGCAGAATTCGATTATGCCGGTAGCCAAGCATGTTTGAGTTTGCGCGAAGAAGGTTATTCCGTTATCTTGGTTAACTCAAATCCAGCAACAATTATGACTGATGATGAGATTGCAGATAAAGTCTACCTTGACCCATTAACGGTTCCGAGTTTGAAGAAGATTCTTGAAAAAAAACATCCTGATGCGATTCTGCCTACCCTGGGTGGTCAAACCGGCCTTAACTTGGCTGTTGAGTTAGCTAAGGACGGTATCTTGGATAAACTTGGAATCGAATTATTGGGTACAAGCTTACACACCATCAACCAAGCCGAAGACCGTGAACAATTCAAGGATTTGATGAAAGAACTTCATCAACCAATTCCAGATTCAAAAACCGTCTACAATTTAGAGGACGGTCTTGATTTTGCACATGAAATTGACTACCCGGTTATTATCCGACCAGCTTACACACTAGGCGGTACCGGTGGCGGTATTGCTCATAACGATGACGAAATGAAGACCATTTTAAACCGTGGCTTAACAATGTCTCCATCAACTGAATGCTTGATTGAAAAAAGCATCGCCGGTTATAAAGAAATTGAATTTGAAGTTATGCGTGACCACCATGGCAGCTCAATCATCGTCACTGGTATGGAAAACTTCGATCCAGTCGGTGTTCATACTGGCGACTCAATTGTCTTCGCGCCAACCCAGACGCTCACAGATAAGGAATATCAACGCTTACGTGACGCTTCATTGACTATCGTGAACGCTTTAAAAATCGAAGGGGGCTGTAACGTTCAGCTGGCACAGGATCCAACCAGCGAAAACTACTACGTGATTGAAGTGAACCCGCGTGTGAGTCGTTCTTCTGCATTAGCTTCTAAAGCAACCGGTTATCCGATTGCTAAAATCGCCGCCAAAATTGCGGTTGGTTTGAATCTTGATGAAATCATCAATCCGATTACTCAAACAACCTATGCCATGTTTGAACCTGCACTGGATTACGTTGTCGCAAAAATTCCACGCTTTGCGTTTGATAAATTCACAAACGCCGATCGCAAACTGGGAACTCAAATGAAAGCAACCGGTGAGGTGATGGCAATCGGCGGTACCATTGAGGAGTCACTTCTCAAAGCCGTTCAATCATTAGAGTTGGACAAGCAGGCTCAGTGTGATCTTATCCCTGACTACACTCGTCAAATGTCACTTGGCGATTTGATCGAAAAAATTAAAACGCCAACTGATTATCGTTTATTCGAATTGTTTGCAGCCATTGGAAAGGGTGCAACAATCGAACAGATTCATCGTTCAACTAAAATCGATCTTTATTTTCTTTCAAAGCTTGAAAACATTATCAAAATGCAACAACAACTTACAGATGGCCTGTTGAGCTCCGATATGGTTCTGAAAGCTCGTAAAATGGGCTTTAATAATACCATGATCAAAGCCGTTCATCACGCAACGGATCACGAACTTGAAAAACTCGATAAAATGGCCGATCAACATTTGGTCTATAAGATGGTTGATACTTGTGCAGCTGAGTTCGAAAGTGAAACACCTTATTTCTACAGCACTGTTGGAACTGAAAATGAAAGCCAGCCAATCGGAAACAGCATACTGGTTATTGGTGCCGGCCCGATTCGAATCGGCCAAGGGGTTGAATTCGATTATGCCACTGTCCACTGTGTTAAAGCTATTCAGGCAGCCGGAAAAAATGCCATTATTATTAACAACAACCCGGAAACCGTTTCAACCGACTTTTCAATTTCCGACAAACTCTATTTTGAACCATTGGACATCGACAGTGTTATGAACGTTATCAACTTGGAAAAACCTATGGGAGTTATTGTTGAGTTTGGTGGTCAAACCGCTATTAATTTAACTGAGGAATTGACTAAACACGGGGTTCAAATTCTTGGGACCTCCATGCACGGTATTGAGGAAACAGAAAATCGTCATGATTTTGAAGATTTGCTCATTGACCAAAATATTGCCCATCCCCAAGGAGACACCGCAATGAATGGGCATGAAGCTCACGCAATTGCAAACAAGCTTGGATATCCGGTTCTCGTTCGTCCCAGTTTCGTTCTTGGCGGAAAAGGGATGGCCGTTGTTCATAATGGTGAAGAACTCGATGAATATTTGGTTCCCGCCCTTAAAGCAAGTGCCGGTCAGCCAATCCTAATCGATCAATACATTTCAGGAACCGAATGTGAAGTCGACATCTTAAGTGACGGTAAAGACGTCTTCGTTCCGGGGATTATGGAACATCTCGAAGGTTCCGGTATTCATTCAGGCGACTCAATTGCCATGTATCCACCACAGCACTTAACCGACGAACAAAAGGAAAAGATTGTCTCGATCGCAACCAAGATCGGCAAGAAGGTCCATGCGGTTGGTATGATGAATATCCAATTTATTTGTGCTAACGATGTTTATGTCATTGAAGTCAACCCTCGGGCTTCTCGAACCGTACCGTTCATGAGCAAGATTACCAAAATGCACTTGGCACAATTAGCAACACAATTAATTCTTGGTAAATCACTTGCCGAAATTGGACTGACACCCGGATTATATCCGGAGCCTACGAAAGTTTACGTTAAAGCACCGGTGTTCTCTTTCGCCAAGTTACCCGGTGCTCCAACGGCGCTTAGTCCAGAAATGAAGTCAACCGGTGAAGACATCGGTAGCGGCGAAACGTTACAGGAAGCACTTCACAACGCCTTATTTGATAGTTACCATATTAATACGGATACGGTTGAAGGTACCGTCCTCATTTCAAAAGCCGACGCTGACGATCAGGAACTTGTAAACAAACTAGACCACAGTGATTTCGATGTTCAGGTTTATGAAAAAGATATGCCATGGCCAGATAAGCTTGCCTTTGCATTAAGCTCCCAAGATGAAACTGATGATGAAAAACAATTGGTTGCCAATGCTTTAAGTCATGAAATTCCAGTATTTACGGCTCAGGATACAGTTATGGGCATCTTTCAACCACAGCTCATTAAATAGATATGAGGTAGGTCATAAAATAAAAAACAAGCGAACCAGACAAAAGAGCTTATCCTCGTCTGGTTCGCTTGTTTTTTATAAATTTAGGTTATCAATACCAAATTAAGGAATCCAACGATCATCCTTCATACTTAAACGTGATGGTCCAGTTGTTGCATCACTTTTCTTCTCTGAATGAGCTTTTTCATTTCGAGAAGCTCCCGAAACGGCATCACCTTTTTCTGATGAGTGAGTTTCTCCATCCTTTGACGCACCTGTCGTGGCATCCTGCTTCCAGGCGCCTTGATCAATCAGCTCCTTGAGATGATTAATTGTCCCTGTATATTCAATCGTGCCAAGATACTGACCCTTGTTATCCCGCACAGCATAATAATTAATATCAATTAATTTTCCATCCACATTCAACGGAATCTCAACATGTTGCTTCTCTCCCTTTTTGAATGAATCAATAACCGCTTGAGCACGGGCTGCAGCCGTCCCCGGATGAAGTTGCTGAAGCGTATCCTGTAGCTGAGAGGTAGACCGTGCATGCTCACGGTTGGGTTTATTAGAAAACCATTTAAACCGATCATTTACATCAATAAAATCAATATCAAACGGCAACACATTGAAGATTGCTTCAATCTGTTTCAATGAGAGTGCGCCGGTTTGAAACTGCACAACTGCATCTTTAATAAATGGATTAACTTCTGCCATTAATAAGCCACCTCTTTCAATTGTCAATTTTAATATCTCACTGATTATTATACGGCAAACATTAACGTAACCATAAAAAAAGGGATTGGACAAACAATACTTTTGTCGCAATCCCATTCCAATCGTGAAATGATCTTTATTATACGTATTTAATTCCACCGTCAACCATAA
This sequence comes from Lentilactobacillus hilgardii DSM 20176 = ATCC 8290, assembly GCF_000159315.1. Classification (GTDB taxonomy): domain Bacteria; phylum Bacillota; class Bacilli; order Lactobacillales; family Lactobacillaceae; genus Lentilactobacillus; species Lentilactobacillus hilgardii. The sequence goes on along the minus strand of NZ_GG669992.1, from coordinate 442,340 downwards.
TTGCTTGACCAGTAATGTAATCGGCTTTATCGCTTGCTAAAAACGAAACAAGATTGGCAACATCCTCAGGTTCCTCACCACGTCCTAGCGCAATACCAGATAGATATTGTTTCAAAGACTCACCCTTGGCTACATGGTTAACCTGACTCATTTCTTCATCAATTTGATCCCACATTGGTGTTAAAACAATCCCTGGACAATAAGCATTAACTGTAATTTTATATCGTGCCAATTCTTTGGCTGCCGCCTGCGTTAATCCACGAATAGCAAATTTGGTTGCTGAGTATGCACCCAACAATTCAAAACCTTCGTGACCGGCAATTGATGAAGCATTAATAATCTTACCAGGGGTTTCCTGTTTACGAAATTGGGCTGCAGCTGCCTGAATGCCGAAGAATGTTCCCTTAACATTGATATCAAGTAATCTATCAAGGTCCTCTTCTTTAGTATTGCAAATCTGGGCAACATGAGCAATTCCGGCATTATTAACAAAAACATCCAAATGATCGAAATGCTCAACCGTTTTTTTCACCGAATCAAAAACCTGATCGCGGTATTGGACATCTGCTTCAATTGCGTACGCTTGTCCACCATTTTTTTCGATATCATCAACAACTCGCTGAACTTTATCCAAATGACGACCCGAAAGGGCGACAGCAAACCCATCGTCAGCTAATTGACGTGCAATTCCCTCACCGATTCCTTGACCGGCACCAGTAACCAAAGCAACTTTTTTTGACATGTTGTAGCCTCCATCATTTTTGTGAATTCATTAACTTTTATTCATCTTTAAAATTATATTACGACCAGTTGTGAAACACACATTGACCCAAGCAATGGGTTCACCTTCATAGACTCGGCAATAAAAGCACTCAGCCAATTTAAGGCAGGCGTTGTGACACTAGCAAGGCCAAGGCCGACAATTGAGCCCACAAGTGTTGCCGCTAAGGGCACAAGCATCATATCCAAAGGTGTTTTACCAGTTAAGTATTTTCCTACTAAAGCAGCAACCACCCCTGCAGCAACCGCACTAATTGGCTGTCCAGTAGTAAAAATACCGGTTTGAGCTGCTTGAAACATCTGGTTACCCGTTGCAGTAGCAGCGTGAACACCATTTGCAATGAAATAAACGGCATTTGCCCCAACAGTTGCAGAAATCATAGAACTGAATAATACCAATGTGTTAGTCTTTAACTGTGAGGCAACGGCGGCACCGAAGGCCGGTGCCAGTAACCATTGTGCAATGGCACCGACTTGATGTAGTTGTGGCCAGTGAACAAAATTGGCAATTGATTGCGTTAATAATCCAATTCCCAGCATAACCAAAACGGCGTTAGAAACACCGGCAGAAACCAAATATACATAATCTTTGACGGTCAGCTTATTTGCTGGCTTATCAACAGATGAATCCATAAACAAAACCTCGATTCCTTATTTTTTGCAATTAGATGAGAATAAAATGATAAAAATGAAATTGTTCTAATATAAACACGGTAACGCGATAATGTCAACATGTCTTTTAGATACCATTATGAATTAGCGACCTCTTAATTGGCTATGTATCAGTCATATCGGTTTATTGTTAAACATTTCGTTCCTTATTTATCTTCGATTATATTGACATGCGTCGTTCTCAAAATACCCAAAAGTAAGCTCAATGTTTTTTCGAATGTCTTTTTTTAAAAGCCGAAATACAATTTTTCTCATTCTTATTCTCATAATTCAAATTCAATAAGACATATCCTTTACAAAAAATGTCATGATGCTTCTGCGTTATTATTTTCGTAAATCACAATCAAGAAAGAATCCCCTCATAAAAAATGCAATTGTCACTGATATCATAGAGTTACGATCAAATCTCCAATACTCACTTGGCTTCTGGTATTATGATCGAATTCGTTGACAATCCGCATAATCTTGTTCGTCAGTACACAAAATTTTACGCTTTTACTAACGATTTTTATATGCCAATTGACCCTCGTGACAATTTTGTGAAATGCATTTCAAAATCAATCCACCATGGCCTTTCAATTATTGAAATTATCGATACCTTAACTTTGGTCGCAGCACATTTTTCGAATGTTAGTTTCCTGACCGGGTGAATCAGACCGGTTGTCGAGACTTCACCTGGACTCAAAGGCACTTGTTATTCTTTGATGGCATCAAATTAAGGAACTCAGCGACTAACTATTTTGATGAATACCGGATTGTCTTAGAACTTCCATGTATAATGGAAGAAAGAAATCGTTTACTTTTGAAGGGAGTTAAACTTAATGCTGAGTTATTTTGCACTCATTACCCTGGTCGAAATATCAGGGCTAATCATTCCATATATCTGGCTGATGATTATTGCAAACCGTCGAGGGCGGATTTGGTCAACGATCGCGGTCATCATACTTTTTGTTGTAAGCTACATCAATATCTACTTCAGTTTGCCTGATCTTGTCTACCCATCGCTAATTGACGGCTGGTTAATGTGGCTGATCGGTGGACTGATTGTTGTCGCTGTTTTGAAACGCTTCGTTTTTAGTGGTGACACCACACCAGCTCGTTCCGGACAGAGTAGTGATGGTATTATCGGTCAAACTATTTCCAGATTCACGGGAGCGTTTGGCTGGTTGGGAAAGCTAGCCGTCGGAATTGTACTTGCTGTTATTGTCTTTATAGTCCTGGGAAGCGTGACACAATTGGTCACTAAAATGAATCCTCGACCAGCTGTAGAATCAATTAGAACCGACATTAATAACGATACAAAGAATGCGCCAATGCCGGTTATTAAAAACAGTTCGGAAACCCCGGTTGTTAATGCACCACAAACCGTTTCCACCGATATGAACAACTCCTTGAACAGTTTTAAAAATTCAAACGTCTATGATTTGAACCATATGCGTGTCCAGATGTACCGTAAAAAGATGGTTTATGTTGCCCCGGTTGAATTCTCCGGTGGCTTCTGGCGCTATATACATTATCTAAAGGTCCCGGGATACTTTAGAACCAATGCAACAGATAAGAACGCCGATCCAAAGTTTGTCAGCCGGCCAATGAAATATACGCCAAGTGCCTACTTCAATAGTGATGCTGATCGCCGAATCAGTGCCCATAGTTTGGGATATTCAATGGTTGGTTCAACTTCTCAATTGGAAATTGATGACAAAGGGACGCCATACTACGTTCGAACGCTCGCAAAACCAATTTCATATTTAAACAGAAATTATGATTACAAGCACTATAAAGTTGCTGTATTAAATACAATTACAGGTAAAGTCAACGTATATTCTCCAAATAATGTGCCAAAGTTTGTCGATATTGCAGTGTCACCTGAATTGGTGTCTCAAGAAGTAAACTTATTTGGCCGCTATCGCCGAGGCTTTTGGAATGCGACAAGTTTTGGTGGTCATAGTGGTGTTATGCAGCCAACCAGGGCTGGTACCGAGGGTGGCGATCACCTAACGCCTTATGCCTATAAGGGTCGTGTATACTACTTTACTGGTATGACCAGTGTTAATGCCCATCAAAGTTCAATCTTGGGTTACGTGTTCGTAGATGCCCGAACCAATACACTTCACTATTACAGAGAGCATGGAAACGTTATGACACCTGAACGAGCTATCTCATATGCACAACAGGACATTAACCCACAGAATTATCGTGGTACATTGCCATTACTTTATCGGATTAATGGTGATCCAACCTGGGTTGTTTCAATGCTTGATCGAGATAATAATTCCTTTATGAAGTTTGTTTACCTGCTTGCTGATGGTAATAACCAAAGCGGTACTTATGCAATTGGTGATGATGCACAAAGTACACTCGCATTATTTAACCAACGTCTTGAGGCTAAAACCGGAGTGACAGTTGCACAGCCAAGTGGCAAAACGATTTCAGGAACCATCAACAGAATTGTCAGAACAACCGATAATAAATTGATGTTTATTTTGAAGGACAATAACCAGGTTTATCAATTGGATACCTCTGCCAAAGGATTCAAACCAATATATGAGTTTATTTCAGAGGGTGATAAGGTTAGTTTCAAAGCCGAATTGGGCAGCAATGACGGCTTATCAACCGCAAATGTTTCCCTATCAACCTTTAAGGATCAATCTTTAGACACAACTAAAAAATAATCAAAACAAATAACATTAAAAAAGTAGGATTTGCAAACCCGATTTGTTGGGTTTGTGAATCCTGCTTTTCTTATACTTTAGTTAGTTTTCGGTTGTTTGAGCAGCTTCAGAATTTTTCAACTGATATTTTTCATGTTCAAGCTTTTGTGCCCAAACGTTAATAGCGAGTGAAATCAACATTAAGCCAAGTGATAAAACCATAATGTTATGTAGGCCGTTAAACAAAATAGCCCTCATTTGTGGAATGAGATTTTGAGGCAAACCGCCAATGTTTGTCGCATCGCTCAATTTATTCATCATTTGCATCGTAATTCGGCCACCGGACTGAATGACACCATTCTTCAAAGCATGGTTAAGAATAATGCCAAAAATAGAAGCCGTAAAGGTTTGACTCAACATTCTAATTAAGAAACTAAAAGAAGTTGCGATTGGAACATCCTGCATGTCCGCATCCTGTTGAACTTTGATTTGCAATTCATTAAAGCAGGCCCCATTACCGAAGCCTTCAAAGGCACCAGCAATCAGTAAAATCCAATAAGGCGTTTTAACACCGGCAAAAACTAATAGTGCAAACGATATAATTAACGTCAGAATACCAACTGCAACTACCCTTTGAGGAGTTAAAAACCGCCTCATCGGTGCCACTGTCCCTGATCCTAAAAAGTCAGTGACTGATCCGGGGATTTGAGTAGCACCACCTATAAGCGCACTTGTTCCAAGCAGTCCTTGCGCCCACATCGGACTATAAATCAAGAAACCGATAAAAGCACCCCAAATAAGTGTAAACAAGGCAAAATCAATCATTAATGGCCGATTCCTAAACAGCCTACTTGGAATAATCGGATCTGTAACTCGATCTTCATTCCGAAACATGATGATCAAAACGATAACCGCAAACCCAGTTAAACCCGCAACAATCAACCAGTTAACAGTACCGATAAATTCGATCCCGGTTAACAGTGCGACCAGCCCAACTGTCATTAACGCAGCCCCGGCATAATCAACAGGGCTGGTTTGATGCTTTTGCTCCTCCATTCGATAATACATTTGAACAAAGAAAATCGAAATAAGCCCAATCGGAACATTTAAATAAAAAACCCAATGCCAGCTAAAGGTATCAACAATATATCCACCAACTAACGGCCCAATGATAGTGGCCATGCTATAACTAGCGGAAACAAATCCAAGAACTTGCATACGTTTGCGAGGATTGGAATACATTCGAGCATAAATAATATACGGCAGCGAAATCATACCACCGTTTCCAATCCCCATCAAAGTTCGTGCACATATTAAGAAAATAATATTTGGTGACATCCCTTGTAAGAATGATCCAATCACAAAGAAGGATGCCGCCAACTGATAACTCTTCTTGTTGCCAATATGTTCACCGAGTTTACTCCACAGCGGTGTGCTAACAGCTGTTCCCAAGAGAAACACGGCCACAATCCAGCCGATCAATTCAATTCCATGAAGATCGGAAATAATTGCAGGCAATGCAGTATTGATGATCGTATTATCAAGTCCACCCATTGCATTTGATAACAGTAACGCGCACGTTACGATCAAAACATCGCGTTTTGACACAGCATTCCCCTCTTTTCATTTTTAAGCTACCTTTCCATAGTACAACTTTTATCAAGATTACAAAATGGATGACTGTATTTTAAACAAAATAAAAACGTCACTGTCACATGGCAACAACGTTTCATTTCAGATCATCCTTGACTGGTTTTTCTTTGCTAAACCGACCATCAGGTTTCTCTTGGCCATTTTTCATAGTTTCTTTTTCTTAATACAGCTCTTAATGGCATCAGCAATGGCAGAACTTAATAAAATCAACGCAACAATATTAATTATTGCTACTGTTAAAAACATAGCTAAACGACTTGAAAAAGTTAGCTGAGTGGTCATAAAAAACAGAAGTATGCCAATCACCAACTTTAGAAAAAATTTGGTCATCACTAACACCTTCTCATAATCTCATCATAAGAAACGATCATAATCGTCTCCTTATTCTTCAGTCGCATCCAAATGTCGAACCTGCTTCAATCCAATTTCATTTTAATCCTAAAATGGTTAAGCTACAATTTGCATAAAAGATAGATAAGATACCACCATATTAGAGTCATTGTATCACTGATTTTATTTAAAATAACAAAAACAATCCCCTGAACCTGTTATTAACAAACAGGTTCAGGGGATTGCTGTCACGTTATGAACGATTATTTAATTAGGACATTTAATCTCTTTTCTCATTTGGATTCGATAAGTTTAAAATCTCCTCACCATGAGTAACATCGCCAGTATCTTTGATGTAATTGAACGCCTTAATGTCTTTGTAATTAGTGATCACAACCATGACAGTGTCATCGTAACCGGCCTTCTTAATAGCAGGTTGCCAGAATTCAATTAACTCTTGCCCCTGTTTGACACGTTGTCCCCTATCTACATACTGAACAAATCCAGTACCTTCCATTTTAACAGTGCCGATTCCGATGTGAATCAGCGTCAGAATACCATCATCCGAACGCAAACCAATCGCATGACGAGTTGGGAACGTTGCTTCAACAACACCGTCAAATGGTGCAAAGACTTTACCATCCGTTGGTTTAACAGCAAATCCTTTACCCATATTACCTGAAGCGAAGTTCTCATCAGAAACATCTGAAAGAGAGACCAGTGTTCCAGTAATAGGTGACTGATATGAAATCGTAGTTGCATCAACTTTCTTTTCGATATCCTGCATCGACTCTTCACCGTTTGTTTCTAAATGCTCGTGCCAAGTTTTCTCAAGCTCATCAACAATCTTGGCATGCTCTTTTTCATCCAAAGTAATCTTTTTGAAGAAGATAAATGTTCCGGTCAACATTAGTAATGCTGGAACACCAAACATGAACAGTTTGAAAACAAGGTGACCCTGGTTAGTGATACTACCAGCCGTGGCACCGGCAGTCATTCCGGCAAGAACAGCAGCAGCTCCAACAACCCAGTTTGAAACGGCCCCGCCTAATTTATCAAGTAATGGACGAACAGCCAATGTAAGAGATTCATCGCGGTGTCCGAATTTTAATTGTCCATATTCAACTGAATCACTGATAATCATTAAGACAACCAAAAAAATCAATGGTTGTGGAATATAGAACATCACTGCGGCAATCAAAACCAGGATTAATGAAGAACCTGCAAAAGCAAAGATCAACATTGCAAGTAGCATTAAGCCAATGCAGTAAAAGAATACATTTCGACGACTAAACTTTTGAGCTAATGGTGGGAAAAGTAAAACAGCTATAATTCCGACAACCATATTTAATCCCATTAGCCACGAATACTGACCAGGCTTTCCCATGATATACGTGAAATAATAAAGCTGACAAGCGTTCGTAATTTGAATACCTGCTGTATAAAGCCCGTAAGTCAAGGAAAGCCACATCAATTGATCATTACGTGCCAATACTTTAAAGACATCTCTTAAACGAGTTTTTTCAGTATTCTTTCGGAGTAATGAATCATTTTCTTTAGTACCCAATGCAACAACAACGGCCGATATCCAAGAAATCAAAGCGATGGTAGCGGCAAACATAAACCAGCCTCTTAAATCACCTTGACCATGATTCTTGTTAATTGAGAAAAAGACAACTAGAGGCATGACAATAACACCAACGATATTTGCCCCAATGTTTGAGCCAACACGAGCAAACGTTGCCGTTCTCTCACGCTCGGCAGAATCAAATGAAATCGCAGGAATCATTGACCAAAAGCCAACATCTTTAAATGAATAGAAAATATCCATTGTAATGTACAGAAATGCAAAAATCACCAAGTATAAAACCGGGTTTGAAACATTCAATCCAAACATGTTACTGAATAAAATTGCCAAGGCTACCGAACCAATAGTCCCACCAGCCAAAATCCAGGGCTTAAAGTGCCCCCATTTAGTATTGGTATTATCAATTGCATTCCCAATGAAAGGATCAATTAACAATTCAACAAATCGCAGAGATCCAATAATAAATGTGATGAAGAAGATCATCTTGTCATTACTTGCACTACTATTTTTATCAAATAGATGAGAAGTAATAAAAATCATAAAATAAGTAGACAGGGTCGCATAGAACATATCATGGCCAAACGCACCAAATGAGTACGACAACCGTGATGTAATTTTGCGACCAGTAGTTTCTCCAGTATTACTTACCATAAAGGATGCCTCCATAAAGATAGGATTAGATACAATAATTGCTAATTTGAATGTAAACGTTTACAGTGTAAATGTCAAACGCTTTTATTAAAGTGTTTAGTCTCCCTTCTTAATTATTTAATATAATTGCATTATGTTTAACTTTGTTGCATCATGTATTATACAGTCCCCAAAGACAAGTCCCTTTGTTCTACGCCCTTTTTTTCATCTTTTTTGCATAATTAGACTTCAGGTTATTCAAAATAATAAATAATTGATCGGACCAAAATTTGCCAATTTAATTCCAACTATCTTTTACTAAAATTTCAGTTTATTCTTTGAACAATATACATAAATTCTGTTTCTGACGGAGGTAATAGAATGGCAACTATTAAAGATATTTCTAAAGCAGCAGGTGTCTCTGCCGGCACCGTTTCCCGTGCTTTAAGCTCTGATAAAAGTAAATTTGTTGCTAAATCAACCAAGCAAAAAATAAAGGCCATTGCGGACAGTTTGGGATACGAGTATGATAGTGATTCTAAAGATTCAAAAAAAAAACTAGAATTTACTTTACTAACAACTATGAGCCTTGAGGAAGAAACCCACGATGAGTATTGGCGTTTCGCTCGCCGCGGTATGTATGAAGCCGCAGAAAGGGAAAATATTGATCTTAATAATGTCATTCGTATTCAAGATGGTTTTGATCCTCAAGAGCTGATCAAATCAGATGCTGTTATCATTATAGGAACAGTGACAGAAGACGCCGTAAAAAAATCAAACACTATAATTCCAATTTGGTTATTGTTGATGGCGGCAGTTATTATCACGGCTTGGTAGATATCGTCGACACCAACCTTTCTGAACTAACCACAGATGCGTTGGACCAACTTAACACGCATACCAAAGGAGATATCGCGTTCATTGGTTGTGCCCGAAATCAAGTTGCTCTTGATGGCAGGATCGTCGGGAAAGTTCCTGATGCCCGCACAAAAGCCTATAAGAAATGGACATCACTCCATCAAAAGCCGGAAATTTATAAAGAAATCCAACCTGATACAGGATCTGCAATGGCTGTTGCTGAAGGTTTAATTTCAGAGTATGGCCAGCGGCTCTCTGCAATTTTAGTTTGGTCCGACCCTTTTGCTATTGGTGTTATGCGTGCCCTTTCAAAATATCATCTGCTGCCCGGAAAAGACTTAGCTGTAATGAGCTTTGACGATTTAGAATTTTCCTCCTTTCTGACACCATCTCTTTCCAGTATCTGGATTCCAAAAACCGAACTCGGTTTTCAAGCCATTTTACATGCCAAGTCTTTAACCAGCCTTAAACGAAACTGGACTGTTAGAAACATTATTCCAGGAAAAATTAAATATCGTGAAACTTTTAATCCATATAAATAAATTTTTACTAATTAACGCAACGTTGATTGCTTGGGAATTTAAGCAAAGTTTGCGTCTTTTTTTTATCCCTTTTAAAAAAATCTCTTGAAAGCCCTTGCAGAACATGTTAATATTCAATTATGAAATTTTAAGTAAAACCTTTTATTAAATCGTTAAAGCTTTAAAGGAGAATTTGATCATGAAGAAAACAGATGTCATTAATTCAGAACTATCAACAGTAATTGCCAACATGGGCCATATGGATTGGCTAAGTATTGGCGATGCCGGAATGCCGGTTCCGATGGGAACTAAAAAAATCGACTTGGCATTATCTAAAGGCTTGCCAAGCTTTCAACAAGTTTTAAAAAACATTTTAACTGAACTTGAAGTACAAAAGATTTATTTGGCGGAAGAAATTAAAACTCAAAACCCCGAGCAGCTTTCTGAGATTAAAAAAACTTTGCCAAATGTTGCGATCGAATATGTGCCCCACACTCAATTAAAAAAAGACTTGGCAAAAACCCACGCTTTTGTCCGTACAGGTGAAATGACCCCCTTTTCGAATATTATTCTGGAGTCGGGCGTTACATTCTAGTTTTTGAAAGTAAAGCGTTTTATCAAACAATTTATTCAGGAGGATTTAATTAACATGGAACTTATGTCAGCTAAAAAGACCCATAGTTGGACTCAACTATCAGACGGTTATCTCAGTAAAACACCCATTTTTCAATTTCTACTGGTTTCAATGATCTTTCCGCTTTGGGGTGCGGCAGCCAGCCTAAACGACATCTTAATCACACAGTTCAAAACTGTTTTTATGTTAAACGATGCCGCAACCGCATTCGTACAAAGTGCATTTTATGGTGGCTATTTCCTAATTGCGATTCCGGCATCATTAATCATTAAGAAACAAAGTTACAAGTTTGCCATTATGACCGGCCTTATCTTTTACATTCTCGGGTGTGCCCTCTTTTTCCCTGCATCAAGAGTCGCTACATACTCCATGTTCTTGGTTGCGATTTTTGCAATCGCAATTGGTTTGAGTTTCTTGGAAACTTCTTGTGATACTTATAGTTCAATGCTTGGACCAAAAAAATACGCCACAATGCGCTTGAACTTCTCACAAACTTTGGTTCCACTGGGAGATATTGCCGGAATTCTTCTCGGCAAGTACCTCATTTTCGGCAGTGTTGGCAATCTTTCCGAAAAGATGAGCACTATGCATGGTGCAGCAAGAATTGCCTACGGTGAACAAATGCTGCAGCTAACTCTGCGTCCCTATAAATACATTTTAGCCGTTTTGATCATTATGCTTATTATCTTTGCATTATCACCCATGCCACGCGCAAAGGCTACTGCAGAACCAACTGAAGAAGGAATGGAAGCTCAGGAAGAAAAACCAAGCCTGGCAGAAACAATTAAATACCTTTGGGGAAATGCCCGCTTCAAGAAGGGCGTTCTAACTCAATTTATTTACGCAGGGCTTCAAACAACTGTGTGGTCATTCACGATCCGTTTGGCATTGAATCTAAATGATAAAATCACCGATAGTGCCGCTTCAACATTTATGATTTATAGTTATATCGCTTGGTTTGTTGGAAAACTAATCGCAAACATATTCATGAGCAAGTTTTCGATCACAGGCGTTTTAACTACTTACTCCCTTCTCGGAACGCTATCATTAATCATTACATTTACCGTTCCAAATATGACTGCTGTTTATGCTGCCATTATGACCAGTTTCTTCTTTGGCCCAGAATGGCCAACCATCTACACTCATACACTCGATGCCGTAACAGAAAAGAAATATACTGAAACGGCTGGGGCAATCATTGTAATGTCCTTAATTGGTGGTGCAATCATCCCTGCCATTCAAGGATTGGTTTCCGATTTCAGCGGTTCAATGCAATTATCATTCATCGTACCAGCTATCTGCTACTTATTAATTACAAGCTACTTCTACTTTGAATATCGTTTTGAAAAGAAACATCCAGACGAAGTTGCTGAGCATTAAAAATAAATCCGAAGCCCAAAAACGTACTCGCCGATTAAATTTCGACGAGTACGTTTTTCTATCTCATAATGATCGCTTTAATCCCTGCCATCTTCAAAGCCTAACTACTTTTTATCGAGCTTCTTTAATTGTGGAGAAATAATTTGTTTCCACATACTTAGCAAGATCACATAACCGATCATAACGCCCACCAGAGCACTTAGGAAAAAGCTCGGAACAAACAACCAGAGTGCGCCATTTACGCCCATAAGCCATTTTGCAACCGGATAGGCAACAATAGCACCAATAATGCCGGTTCCAACTAATTCCCCACAGGCGGCCACAAACAGATTCCTGGTTTTCTGAAAGAGCCAGCCAACACAAAAGGCACCAATCATACTGCCAGGAAATGCGAGTACCGTACCAGTTCCCAAAATGTTTCTAATCAATGAGGTGATAAAAGCTTGTGTAATTGCCCACCATGGTCCGACAAGCACACCGGAAATCAAATTAATAAGATGCTGCATCGGCGCAACTTTAGCAACCCCAATCGTGAATTCAAACATACTACCGCCAACAACTCCTAAGGCAGATAATAATGCTGTTAAAATCATTTTATATGTAGCCGATCGATTCATAATAAAAATCCTCCGTCCGTTTCGAGCATAACGACAACAGAAGGAGGGTCCCAAGCCGACAGTTTTCCTACGCTGGATTTAACCAGATCAGGTTCAAAGGGTTCGCATATTAATCACGTCTCAGCCGGTGGGCTCCCCTAATGTCATCAATTCTATTTACCTAGTGAATAGATTAAATATACCACCAAATAGTTAGTGGCGGGGAGAATAGTTGTTAATTATTTTTTAGTAAACACTTAATCGTGCTCTCTTTTAACAATTTCTTGATTTACGGCACTAATAACGTCGTTAACCGGCATTTTTTGTCCAGTCCATTCAAAGAAGGATCCTGCTGCCTGGTGTACCAACATACCAATGCCATTAAATGTTTGGCATCCTCTATCTTTAGCAGCCTTTACAAAGGGCGTTTCAAGCGGAAAATAAATGGCATCCGTTACAACATGATGCGGTGTTAATCTGGCCAACACCGCTTGGCTAATCGGTAAATGATTATCTTGACTCATGCCAATATTCGTTGAATTACTGACAATCTGACTTGACGCAACTGACTCCTGCATTGCGTCATCATCCTCGTAAGGGATTACTGAAATCACGCTGGACCAGCTTTCCAGTTGTTCTTTTCGTGACTTAAAAGTCTGATTTTGTCTTTTAAACACATTGATTTTGGCAGCACCGGCTTCAACAGCAGCGGCAATAATCGATCTGCCTGCACCACCTGCACCCAAAACAGTCAGCGTTTTATCCTCAACACTAACATTCTGATACTTCAGCGCATCAATAAAGCCTTGTCCATCTGTTGTATCACCGACCAGCTTACCATCCCGATTAATAACCGTATTGACCGCATTTAGCCGCTCGGCCCTTGATGTAATCTCATCAAGTAACGGAATCACAGTTGTTTTTAAGGGCATTGATAGGTTCACACCACCAATTGCCATTGTCCTAATTGCATCAACAGATGTTTGCAGCTCATTAGGCATGACGTCAAAAGCCAAATAAACACCATTAATTCCTGTAACTTTAAAGCTTGTGTTATGTATTAAGGGCGACAAACTATGAGCAGCCGGGTGCGCCAATAATCCATAAAGTTTTGTATGACCGTCAATCATAATGACACCACTCTCTCGTTAATAACTTACTATTTCAATACTGAAAGTTCCTGCATAATTTTCTCAACGACTTGTTCAGGCGTTAAGCTATCCGTCGCAATACGGATGTCACTCACCTGATTATATTTGTCATCCCGTTCATGCTTTAAATCAATCAAACCAGCCAACCCTAACTTTTTAGCTAGTGGACGACCACTATCACCTCTTAGACGGGCCAAAATCGTTTCGGGAAGAACATCCAATAATACAACGGGGACGGTCGTCTGAAGCAACAGTTCAAAATTAGCGGGTTGAATAGGTGTCCCGCCACCTGTTCCCAATATTCCTTCATCTCCAAGCGAGTTCATCAAGGCATCATGCTCCAACATTCTAAATGTATTCTCGCCCTGATCGTCAAATATTTGCTGAATCGACTTGCCGGCATTATGAACGATCACATCGTCCAAGTCATGATAAGGTACCTGAATTTGGTTTGCGAGCAATCGACCAACGGTGGTTTTACCACTTCCCATAAATCCAACTAAAATTGCTTTCATTAATTGTCATTTCCTTTCATCTAATGATTTTCTGACAGCTTGTGCATTCTTGAAAATATTTTTAATCTCTTCTTCATCACGTGCTTCAAGTGCTGTTTGAAAATGAGACAGATGTTGTTGAAATTTGGATAGCTCGTGATTGATCAATTCCGCATTGCTCATCATAATGGCTGTCCACATAGTTGGATCTGAAGCAGCAATTCGAGTGGTATCTCGAAAGCCCCCTGCCGCAGCTTTAAGTGCATCCGGATTACGACTAAGGTCGTCGGCAATCGTGTTAACCAGTGTCACCGCGATGACATGGGGAACGTGGCTTATCTCACTGACTAACTGATCATGTAACGATGCGGAAATCACTTGCCAACGAAGATGAGCAGCACTTAAAAGATTCTGAAACTGCACCAATTTGGGATTGGCTGTTGTCCCACCAACAACAAAATAAACTGCATGATCAAACAAATCCAGCTTTCCGGATCGACTTCCCGATTTGTCCGATCCAGCCATTGGATGCCCCCCGACAAAATTAACACCTTCACTTATTAAAGGTTTGGCGGCATCCATAATTGCTTCTTTGGTACTACCAACATCCGTTACAAATACATCCGGTTTCAGCGGTAAGGTTATCAATTCATTGATCTGTCTAATAACCACGGAAACCGGTCCGGCTAAAATGATAAAGTCTGCTAAGGGAACCGCATTTGTAAATACTTGTCGGTCATCAATCAAGTGATGCTCAAGTAAAAACTGGGCGGATTCATCATCAGGATCACTACCGATGATTTCAATTTCCGAATTTTCTTGTTTAATCACCCTTGCAATTGAGCTGCCAATTAACCCCAATCCACTAATCAGCACTGTTGTCATGACTTTTCCACCTCAATTTATGAATAACTTTCAATATTTGTAACGCTTGCCAAATCATCAAAAAACTCAGGATATGAAATATTAACACTCTCTGCACCATTAAGCTGAAGCTGCTCATCCAACAATAATGATGCGATGGCAAGTGTCATCCCGATTCGATGATCTCCGTGACTATCCAATTTGGTCTTTTCAACGTGCCAAGGCTTGGCACCGTCAATCACAAAACCGTCTGGTAATTCACGGATGGCAATTCCCAGCTTAGAAAACTCCTGAACAACAGCCGCAATCCGATCTGTTTCTTTAACACGTAGTTCGCCGGCACCGGTAATCTTACTGATGCCATTTGCTTTTGCAGCCAACAAAGCGACCAACGGTAATTCATCAATAACGGCCGGAATTTCTTCCGCACCAATTTCAATTGGTTTTAATTCAGCGCTGGAAACAACCAAATCTGCAGTTGGTTCACCGGAATCATTACGATGGCGTTCGATCACCTTGCCACCCATTCGTTTTAAGATTGACAGCAAACCGGTTCGCGTTTCATTAACCCCAACATTCTTCAATGTCAATTTTGAATTAGGAACTAAAGTAGCTGCAACCAGGAAGAAAGCTGCCGAAGACATATCTCCGGGAACCGTTAAATCGATTCCTGTTAGTTTCGGTTGTGGATTGACCTTAATAGTGACGTTATCGGCCATTGTTTGAATATTGGCGCCAAACGCATTTAACATTTTTTCCGTATGATTTCGAGTAGGCAATTTTTCAATTAATGTAGAAGGTTGATCAGCCTGAATAGCCGCCAGAATCAACGCACTCTTCACCTGAGCACTGGCAACCTTCAACTGATAATCAATTGCATGCAACTTCTGCCCATGAATTCTTGCCGGCAAATGCCCATCCGTCACACAAATGTCAGCACCCATTTCGGCTAGCGGTTCGCTTACCCGCTTCATAGGACGCTTTGATAATGAATCATCTCCAAATAAAGTCGAATCAAAATTTTGTCCAGCCAATAATCCCATAATTAACCGGGTTGTTGTACCGGAATTTCCCATATCCAAAGGGTTACCCGATTGTTTTAATCCATGAAGGCCGACACCCTCAATTTCAACCGTTTCACCATCGCGTTTAATTGGTACACCAAGCTGTTGGAAAGCTTTTAAAGTAGATAAGCAATCCTCGGCAGTTAAGAAATGATGTAAGGTCGTCCGGCCTTCACTGACAGCGCCAAACATAATTCCCCGATGAGAAATACTCTTATCGCCGGGAACCGATAATTCACCATGCAGCCCGGTTTTGAGTTTATCTGATAACTTTTTCATTAGCTTCCCTCCTAGAAATTTTTCAATTCATTTCTGTACGCAGCAACTTGTTCCTGCATTCGCTGAACATTATCACCATCAAATTTGTCCGTCAATGCCTTTGCCAGCTCAATTGCAACAACACTTTCAATCACAATTGATGCTGGAACAATTGCTGTTGTATCCGAACGTTCAACATTGGCTTTTTTAATTTCTTTGGTATTAATATCGACACTCTGTAGTGGTTTATACAGGGTTGGAATCGGCTTCATCGCTGCTTTTACAATAATAGGCATCCCGTTAGTCATACCACCCTCAAAGCCGCCAAGATGATCCGTTTCCCTGGAAAACCCGTCTTCTTTACTCCAGTCAATCTCATCCATTACCTGACTGCCATAACTGGTAGCTGCTTTAAAACCATCACCAATTTCAACGCCCTTCATCGCGTTAACTCCCATAACAGCAGCAGCCAATTTACCGTCTAGTTTGGTATCCCAACTAATATAGCTGCCAAGTCCGGCCGGAACATTTGTAGCGACTACTCGAATGATGCCGCCAAGCGTATCACCGTCTTTTCTGGTCTTATCAATCAATTCATGAATCTGCTCTACTTTGGACTGATCGATAATTCGCAAATCATTATGATTAATCTCTGATTCAATTTTAGAAACATTTAATTCCGGTTTATCATCCGTGGAAATCGGCCCAATTTGTTCAACATAACCAGTAAGCTGAATACCGACTTGCTTTAATAGTTGTTTGCAAACAGATCCTACAGCTACTCGAATGGCCGTTTCACGAGCTGACGAACGTTCAAGCACATTTCTTAGATCATGGTGACGATATTTCATCCCACCGACTAAATCCGCGTGACCGGGGCGTGGTCGTTCCACTTTTCGTAATGTATTTTCCGGTGTTTCTGGACTTGTTGGATTCATGATCTCATTCCAATGAGCGTGGTCACGGTTATTAACGACCAGGGCAATTGGCGATCCCAAGGTGATCCCGTGCCGAACGCCGCCAACAACCGTGACCTGATCATGCTCGATCTTTTGGCGATTGCCTCGCCCATATCCGCCTTGACGTTTCTTTAACTGTTCATTAATTTCATCAATATCCAAACGTAGGCCGGAAGGAACGCCTTCAATTATTCCTGTTAATTGTGGCCCGTGAGATTCTCCTGCGGTTAAGTAGTTAAGCAATGTATTTTCCCCCTATTTTTTAGGCTTTTCTTTTGAATCGTGTTCAAATTGCCTGGTATTTTCCATAATCGATCGATAAATGTTCCAGAGATATTGTCTGGTATCTCTATTAGGATCAAATGATGTGACCCTTTCAAGTACGGCATCTTCACGAGTCGGATCAAAAACCGGTAGCCCTTGCTTCTCTTTGATACTGCCAATTCTGGCAGCTGTTTCAAACCGTTTCGCCAATAACGCCACAATTGATTCATCAAGTTGATTGATCTGTTTTCTGGCTTTGGTCAATTCCTTTGAACTGTTCCACGCTGGATCTGTTTTCGTCAACATTTATCCCACCTCGTATTTTTTTTAAGAAAAAAACCGGCTAGAATGATATCCAGCCGGTTTACTAAACTCGTAAAGAATTGGTAGTTGACCCAGCCAGACTTTTGCGTCTAGCGGTCAACAACAAAGCATTGACTCTGCACCACTCAGACGCGAACGCGTGAATTGCGTCCGCATCGCTGCGGACACTACATAAAGTAGGCATAGCCAAAATAAAAAGTATTTACATGAGATATATGCTTTGTCATTAATATCAATTCCTCTCATTAGATTGTCATTATTAAACCACATTAGGGAAGTTCCGTCAACCCTAATAATTCTCTCATCTTTTTTTAATCGCGACTTGTCGCTAAATTGCTGCGGATATTTTTTTAATTTTCTGGGTGGCTTTTAGCTCATTAACCACTTCTTGAGCATGAACTCTCTTTCCATTTTGATAAACGTCTTTATCATGGCCAACCACACTGATATCATCTATCGGATTTTCATTCATGACAAGAAAGTCTGCATAGTTTCCAGCAGCAATCTGCCCATATTCCTGATCAATATGCATTGCCTTTGCACAATTAATAGTCGCGGCATCAATGGCTTGCGCTGGTGTCATTGCAGCTTTTTCGACATAAAGCTGCATTTCATAGGCACTCTCGTTTTGAAAACCATTAAACGGTGTACCGGCATCCGTCCCCATTGCAATAGGGATGCCGGCTTTTGCAGCTTTAGCAATACTCATAAAATGTTTTTTGATATTCAAAATGACCTTTTCACGTGCCCAGTCCGGAACGACACCCCGACCATATTTATAGATTGCAAACATGGCGTTCATCGTTGGAACAATGATAGTCCCGTGTTCTTTCATCATTGTGATGGCCTCATCGTCAATATCAAAAGCGTGCTCAATCGTATCAAAACCGGCAGCCACCGCCTCTTTAATTCCGGCATTTCCCTGCGCATGTGCAGCAGCTGTTTTGCCTTTATGATGTGCCTCAGATACAGCAGTCCGTGCCTCTTCCAAAGTAAACTGAATATCATCCGGTGTCTCACCATTCTTTAGAACACCACCGGTAACCATCATTTTAATGTTATCAACACCGTTCTTCAAAGCCTGACGAACGCCTTTTCTAACCTCATCAATACCGTCAACCTCATAAGTACTTTCAGAATCATGCCCACCTGTAATTGAAAATGCTCGACCAGAGGTCATGATTTTTGGTCCTTTAATCCAACCTTTTTCCTGCATTTTCTTGATTTCAACATCTATATCAAATTCTGCACCTACGTTACGAATATATGTAATGCCATGTGAAAGGGCATCCTGCATATTTCGAATCGCAAACATTGTGCAAACCTCGCGGGAGTCCGGATGACGTTTCTCCTCACCGTTATGCCACCAATAGGTTGGCATATCGGTTATATGGGTGTGTGCGTTCATAATACCCGGCATCACAAATCTGCCATTAAGATCGACAACGTCATCACAAACTTGTCGGGTTGTACGCCCGTTACCCACTTCAATAATTTTTCCAGTATTTTCATCCACAATCATGTGTTGGTTGAAAATGAATTTCTGTTGATCATGATTATAAATTGCTGCATTCACATAGTTAGTCGTTGTCATAATAAATCTTCCTTTCAGTTCCAAAATCGCTTATCAATTAATTGCCCTTAGTGTTTTCTTTTTAGTAGTAAAATCATTGCCTACGTGATACTTAAATCCAATAAAAAAAGCGCCCAATCAGAAATAGTCTTCTGAAAGGACGCTTCTACGCGGTACCACCTTACTTACGAAATAAATTTCGTCTCTCACGTACGACCGGATTAACGGTATAACGTTGACGCTGTAATGGGCGCACCCGCATAACTCTTACGAATTACAATACTCGAAGTTGACTTTGAATCATTAAGAAATCATGTCTTCCCAGATAGTGACACTCTCTTAGGATTTCTTAAAATCGACTCCTCAACTTTTCTAAGTATTTTTTACTTGTTTTTAATGTTAACGGTACTTTATTCCGAAAATATCATTTTGTCAACCATTAACTATCAATTTATTATTTATCCATTTTTCCATCCCGATTTTCGACTCAGCTTCCGTTCTCGTTGACATCTCATAACCGAAATGTAAAAATGAAACTGGATTTAGAAACATCAGTTATCCATATTGGGGGGATTTTTTATGATTCGAAAATATTCATTAGTTCGGCGGCTGAGTGTTGCTGCATTATTTGGCTTCACATTAGCAGCTATTGCTAATCAACCTGTCTTTGCAGCATCAACGCCGACTAAAGCAACAAAGACTACCAGCACAACGAAACGACTAACGTACGGTGACATAACGAACAATAGTACGAAACGTTTAGGCACTATCCGACAATTGACCCGAACAACATTGGCTGAAACTCATAAACTAACAGGTAAGCAAGTTCAGCAACTGGTTTATTTACCACTGCCAAAACGATTAACCGCGAAAAATTTTACACTCGACAATGAACACTTAACAATCCATTTGACCAAAAATAACTATGGCGTAAAGAATGTTGCTATTCCACTCAGCAAACTCACCGGCATCATTTTAAACCGTTATATGCCAGCTAAATACGACTTTGTTAAACCGAAAACCGCCAAAAAGGTTGTTGCACTCACATTCGATGATGGCCCGGATCCAACTTTAACGCCAAGGTTGCTAAAAACCTTAAAAAAATACAAGGTACCGGCAACTTTCTTTGAAGTTGGCAGCAGCGTTATTAAATATCCAAATATTAGCCGACTTGTCCTGAAATATGGTGATCAAATCGGAAATCATTCTTGGAGCCATCCACAGTTAACCGATCTGACCAATGCCAAAGCACTTCGACAGATTTCACTAACCGATGCGGCTATTTATAAAGCAACTGGCACTATTCCATATTATATCCGACCACCATATGGCGCTGTTAATTCACGGATTGGTAATTTGTACGATCGTCCAATCGTTCGTTGGTCCGTTGATTCCAGAGATTGGTCTTACCTCAATACCGCTAAAACAGTTAACCATGTACTTTCCACAACAACCAACGGCTCTATCATTTTGATGCATGATATTCACGCAACTTCGGTAGCCGCCGTTCCTCAAATTATCCGTTCTTTAAAAAAGCGCGGTTACACGTTTGTTACTTTGGAGCAATTAAATGAAAAACCGCTATTAGCCAATTTACAATACTTTGGCAGAAACGATTTCCGCGGCTTCTAATTCAGATAAAAAGACCGTCATTGATTAACGATTCAAAATTGCTTATCTTCTTAAACAATTTTGAAATATAAATGACAGTCTTTTATTTACTTTAATTTATTAGCTTAATTAACTAGTAGTGACAAGACTTTTCCGCAACTTACCAATATATAGATACACAAATACGCCCATTGCCAAGACAGAAATCCATAAAACAATCTCAACAGTTAATTCGTTAGATATTATGCCAGCCTGAAACATTGCTGCCGGCATATCAATTAACGCATGTAGGCCAATGGCCAAAGGATATAACCAAATCTTTCCCACATAATTAACCGAGGCCCATACAATAATGGATAATAAGATTTGAATAATAAAGGCGGCAATTCGTTCAAAAAAGGAACTAGTAGTCGCAGCACCTGCATGACTAATCAGAGAATGAATCGTCCCACTTGGTAATTTAGATAAAACTGCAGCGTTTCGCGAATTAATTGCCACACTCATAACAACAAGGTTAACCATTCCCATCGTCCCAATTAAAATCATTTCAATGCCACCATGACCAATCCCGTACGCAATCGCTGTTCCAAAGCCGGAAACCCGTTTTTTGAGATAACGAAAGCCGAAAAAACGTCCTGTTTCTTCAAAAATACCAGCCACCAAGGCGCCATAGGCAACGTACATGTATGGATGATGAGTTGCCAAAGCGATAGAACCGTCCGCAGATGGTTGCAGAATAATCATGTGAAGGATTCGTTCCAAAATCAGTACTGCAACAATAAAAACTGCAATCCCAACCCATACTGGTGTTGAAACCAGTTTATAATGCCTTTTCAATCCCCAATAAGTTCCAATCGGAATTAAAAACATGACAATACCGGTGAGTAGCATAAAGCCGATCATACCACCGGAAATACTAACACTAGTTGCTAATTTCCCCATATCAGAATCGCCTCCAAACAGTTTAATGATAACCCTGTTCATCTATCATATTCGCCTTAAGAATACTACTAAATTACCCGGTTTAATAGAATTAACCATTATTTTAAATTGTGTTTATCTCATTGTCTTGCTAAACTTAATTCAATAAAACTGTAAGGAGATTTCTATAATGGCTGGGAAAATTGTTCAAGTAAAAGATACAACATTTGAATCCGGTAAAACGAATATTGCTGTCCCGATTACCGGTAAAATTAGTACTGACATTATTAGTCAAGTAAAACAAGCACTTAATCACCATCCAGACGTCATAGAATGGCGTATTGACTATGATCGCGATGTACTTGATCATGAGAACTATCTAGACACCGTCGACCATATTCAGTCACTTATTGGGAATACACCGCTTTTAACGACCTTTAGGACCGCTCATGAAGGCGGTGTCTCAAGCCTTGAAGATGCAGAGTACTTCTCTATCTATCGATGGCTTTTAGAAAATCGGCTAACTGATATGCTCGATATTGAATTAAATCGCAATAAAGCCACGGTTGATTTTTTGATTAATTTAGCTCACCATCAAAATATCCCAGTAATCTTAAGTAATCACGATTTTCAATCAACGCCTGATGAAACTGAGATCATTTCAAAGTTAAAACGAATGCAGGAAAGAAATGCCGATATCGGTAAGATTGCTGTTATGCCACATACTTCCAAGGATGTTTTGACTTTATTAAACGCTACCGAAAAAGCAAACCGCGAACTTGAAATTCCCATTATTACAATGTCTATGGGAGATTTGGGTAAGGTTAGCAGGGTAACCGGTCCGCTCTTTGGATCAACACTTTCATTTGCAACCGTTGCAGAGGCATCTGCACCTGGTCAATTAACGGTGGAAACTGTCAGAAAAGGCATGGCCACTTTGAACTGATTGTAAAAAATAAGAGTGGAACAAGAGGCAATTAACTTTCAGAGTGAATTGGTTTATCCAAATATATTTTGAGTAGAGATAGTGGGGTAATTCGATTTCATGGCAGAATGTTGCTTTCTTTTTCACATTTTTTTCAATAATAGTCGTGATGATATTAAAAAAGGCTGGACAAATTATTTTTGTCGCAGCCTCCATTATTTTATACGTCATTTTTAGTTATCTTTTGTTTGATCACTGGAAATCGTTGATGTTCGCACGTGCAGTAACCCTGTTACCATATGGCGAATGCTTGAAAATACACTGCCAGAACTCAACGAAACTGCAGCAAGAACAACTAATATAGTACCGACTAACTCAATCATCACATCAAAGTTCATCACTAACTGAATATTTGTTTTTGACAACCAGCCAGTCACAATTGGAATTGTAAAAGTCGCAATACTTCCAAAAGTGAAGTAGGTACCCGTAATAATACCCTTATGTTTTGGAAACATCTTCAGCAAAACGTTCAAGGCAACCTGCATAACCCCACCTGCTGCAGTAAAACCAAATGCAAACGCAGCGATAAAGGTGACCAGGACAGTGGCCGAATGACTGACAACAAAAATTGCAAGTAGTGAGAGCGCGTTCATCGCAACCAGTAATTTAGTTTCCGACACTTTCATTTTCAGAAGAATAAAGTTGAAAATCACACCACTAATTGAACCAATACTATAAAGAGATAACAATCCGTGAGAAACTAATGAACTATAACCAAGATTGTTTGTCGCAAACATACTAATCCACTGAGTAAATAAAATCATAATAGCCATTGTCGTATAGCCATAAATTGCGAGTGAAACTGTTGCAATAGTATTTCTTAATTTCGATGTATTTTCGTGATTTTCGATAAAAGCTTCATCAGCATGATTCATCTCGGGGAACTTTGCACCTCGAAGAATAAACAGGTTGGCAACAAGCACAAGCAACGTCCCGATAAATGACCAGCCAAACCATAAGCTCTTAGCTTCAAGCATCGCAATTGCCAATGGCAGGATAAACTCACCGAGTGACATAAAAGCTTTAATAAATACGTTTGAAGCGCTGGAATTACCGCCCATTTCAACAAAGGTCGGGTATGTGCCCGAATCAAGTGCCGAATTAGCAACTCCGGCAATAATAGCAAATACATATGCAATCGCAATGTTATGAGTAAATGGGATCCCGATAAAGAAAACCATATAGCTTAAGGTTCCGGTTAAAACCAATTGACGGCGGCCAAATCGATCCGATAGGTAACCAAATAAAAAATACGCGATTAATTTACCGATTCCAATTCCTGAAATAACGTAGGAGACAGTTGCAATTGGTACTTTCCAGAAATTTCCAAGAGCCTGCATATTCTGAGTTAAAATAATCAACCCAATTCCATGAACAAGGTAGTTTAAGTAAAGGCTGATTGAAAGCCTCCGTTTGTTCGATTTTGTCATTGTATTCATCATAATGTCACTCTCCATTCCAAAGTATTAAAAAAGCCAGTTGGATTTGAGAATCCAGCTGGCTAATTTTCTACTCGCGTAAAAGAATTATCCTATCCAGCTAGACTCTGGCGTCTAGCTGGCAACAACCAATAACGGCTTTGCTGTTAGACGCGAACGCACAGGCGCCCGCATCTACACGGGCGCTATCTAAACCAAGCATAGCCGTAATAATAGGCATTAAGTTGTTGAACAAGTTTCGTCATAGTAAAAATTCCTTTCCTGTTTGATGTTGAATCTATTAAAACATATTAGAAATTATCCGTCAACATTAAAATTATTTTAATATTCCAAATTCTTAGTAGCTCAAAATAACTTGTGTTTCCACAAAAAGTGAGAACCCAATCGGAAACTTAGGCGATCAGGTTCTCACTTTATTCATTTATTAGCCGTCTCATTTATTTTGTCGGCAATACAATATCCGATGGTTTAACTTCTTTACCAAAATAAGGTTTTAAATCAGTATTATAGTCACTAACAAAGAAACGTTTCTTAGTCAGTTTGGTAATTTCTTTATTTGTCCAATTAAGAAGTGACTCGTTTCCCTTCTTTACAGCTGGTGCAATATACGATTTAGGTCCAATACTCTTAATGCCAACGGTATACTTAGAGTTACTCTTGGACCATGCATAAAGATATGAATTATCATCTGCAAGTGCAACACCACGACCATTCTTCAATGCGTTAAATTGTTGTGTCTTGGAATCAAACTTTAGCAACTTGACATTTGGCTGTTTTGAAGTGAAATAATTTTCAGCCGTTGTTCCTTTAGTCACAATGACATTCTTATTTTGCAACTGACTAACTTTAGTGATCGGCTTATTCTTAGGTGAAACAACGCCAACAGAAACTTTCATGTAGGGTTTTGCAAAACTCACAACCTGTTTACGCTCAGGCGTTACCGTAAAATTAGCTAAAACAAGATCGACTTTGTTTGAATTCAATGCGTCAACTCGGTTGTTGGCATTAACCTGAACAAATTTTACTTTTACGCCCAAGTCCTTAGCAACCTGGTGAGCTAATTTAACATCGTATCCAACCCGTTTACCATCTTTATTGACCCAACCATATGGTGGTAAATCGCCAAATACGGCCACCCGAATTGTTCCCTTTTTCTTAATTTGCGAAACTGAACTCGGATTGTTACTGGAACTCTTTTTACTATTGCCACAACCAGACAAAACCAGAAGCAAAGTTGCCAACACACTGACAACCGCAATCAACTTCGTTAACCAATGCTTTTTCATTATAAGTTTCCTCCTCAAGATATCACTCAGTTAAAAATCCATACTATCTAAAAATACTTTTGCCCGATCCGTTTGAGGTGCTGTAAAAAATTGCTCGGATGGCGTTTGCTCCAAAATCCTGCCATCTTGCAAGAAGAGCACCCTATCAGCAATTTGTTTGGCAAAATTCATTTCATGGGTGACCACAATCATCGTCATATTATCTCGATTTGCTAAATTTTCAATAATTGTCAATACACCACGAACCATCTCGGGATCGAGTGACGCAGTTACTTCATCAAACAACATAAAATCCGGGTGAAGTGCCAATGCTCTGACAATCGCTACCCGCTGCTTTTGCCCACCAGATAATTCTCTGGGGTAGGCATTGGCATAATCATCCAGCTCCACACTCTTTAAAAGCGCTAAGGCTTCAGAGCGAGCTGTTGCTTTATCCTTTTTTTGAACCTTTGTAGGGCCAAGCAAAATATTATCCATGACCGTTAAATTTGGAAATAAGTCATAGCTTTGAAAAACCATTCCGATTTTTTGACGAATTTGTTGCCAGTTTTTCTCAGTTGGAATGATTT
The DNA here is from genome assembly GCF_000159315.1 of Lentilactobacillus hilgardii DSM 20176 = ATCC 8290. Classification (GTDB taxonomy): domain Bacteria; phylum Bacillota; class Bacilli; order Lactobacillales; family Lactobacillaceae; genus Lentilactobacillus; species Lentilactobacillus hilgardii. The sequence goes on along the minus strand of NZ_GG669992.1, from coordinate 416,285 downwards.
TTTGCCCTTCAAATGTAATCGTTCCTTTTTGATATACCTCCAGACCGTTCAGACACCGAATCAGGGTACTTTTACCCGAACCGGACGGGCCAAGCAGCGTAACAACCTCTCCCTGCGCCACAGAAAAGTTAATATCATGTAACACATGTTTCTTTTGGTAAGACTTTTCCAAATGCTCAACCTGCAACACTTTTTCAGCCATTTTCCCGCTCCAATCTCTTCTTCTCTAATCGCTTTGCCCACCACGACAACGGATAATCAATCAGGAAGTAGAACAGGAATATTAATCCATAAACCCAAAAGACACCGGTCGGATAAGTATGATTATTGGCCTCAATAATCTGCTGACCAATATTAATGACATCCATAACCGAAATTAATAGCAGGATTGAAGTCGTTTTTATAACCCGAGTAGCTAAATTAATTGTTGCCGGAATTTCCAAATTAATCGATTGCGGAATCAAAACGTACCAATATAGCTGAAATCGACTTAAACCTATCGCTTTGCCGGATTCAATCTGATGCTTGGGAACTGAAATCAGAGCGCCACGTACAATATCACTCATCTCTGCTCCAACCCAAAGTGCAAATACCAAAGTTGCAAGCTGATCAGCCGGCAAATTAAAGTTCATCTGCTTTGGCAAAATATAATAGAATAAAAACAGCAAAACAACGGTTGGAACAACTCGGAAAAACTCTAGGTAAAGTCTTAACACAATCCTTAACGGACGATTCTTAAACGTTCTCAAAACACCTAAGGCGATACCTAGAATAATACCCGCAATTAATGCAACCGCTGCAATCTTAACGGTTACCCAAAGTCCGCCAAGCAGCCGCATAAAGTTTGTTCCCTCGAGCAATACACTAATTCCCGAATGCGCCATAACGAACCCTCCTTTCCAGTAACGTTAACACAATTGACAACGGCACCAAAATGATGGCATACCCAATCACCAAGACCAATAAATACTCATTTGATCGATAATACATCCCGATTAAATCCAAAGCCGTATTAGTCAATTCAGGGATTGCAATCACTGTAAAAATTGAGGTCTCTTTGATTAAAAAGATAATATTTGCAGCCATTGCCGGTACGCTTAATGAAAATCCCTGGGGAAAGACAACGTATTTTGCCAATTGCCAACGACTCAGTCCGATTGCTTTTCCCGATTCCACTTGGCCCTTGGAAACGCCATTGAAACCACCCGTGAATCCCTCAGCCATATAACTACCACCTAAAAAGATCAAACCAATAATACCGCATAATTCGGCACCAAATTTAATTCCAATAACCGGAAAAGCGTAATATAAAAAGAATAACTGAATCAAGAGTGGTGTATTACGAGATATTTCAACATACACTGAGGCAATTTGGTGAAGAATAGGCACCTTAAAGTATTGAAACAAACTACAAATCAAGCCAACAATAATTGAACCGATAATGCCAACAAAAGATAGCCATAACGTCAAAACAAAGCCCTTACCAAACATTGGCAAACTTTGCTGGATAATAGCCCAACTCATTAAAAATCATCTCCCGTCTTAATTCAATCAAAAAAGTTACCATATTAATCAACAGCATTTTAAAAATTAAATGTAAAAATCCCTGCTATCTTGGATTAGCCAAAATAACAGGGACGTTTTCAACGTGGTTCCACCCTACTTTGTGTTTAAGGACTGTATCGTCCCCACACACCTTCATTAGAATTTATAAAATTTTAGGGTTAATCCCTATCTCCAACTCAGAGTGCACTTTCAATCAACCTAACCCATTCTTTCACTATTAATGGTCGCTTTATATCAGGTTTTCGATTTACTCTTCTCGTCAATGTTAAAGTAAAAAACTGTCAACCAATTACTAATAAATGTAAAGTTAATTGCAAAAAAAGTCAACTGTTATTCTCATTATTTTATCATATAGCTTCTGCGCAGATTTTAATCTTCCGCTTGGCTAATCAAAAAGCCTTGAGACTTAATATTACTCAACAAATCAGCTCTAACGTGATGCCCGATTCCCAATTCGGAAACAATATGATGGCTGAAAGTTTCCACCCTGTTGTTAGACCCTCTACTTCGATAATAATCCGAAAGTACTTGATCGTATTGCGTTAACTGTGTTTTATCACTTGGTAACTGATATTGATTAACAAAATGAACTTCTTCTTGAGGCAATCTGGGCTTTAATTCCGGCTGATCTGCAGGGTATCCAATCGCAATTCCCAATAATGGAAACGTTAATTCCGGAAGCCCTAAAAGGTCAATCACTCTTTTTGAATCATTTAAAATACTACCCATAATGGTCGCACCAAGCCCCATACTTTCTGCTGCAACCATCACATTTTCGGTTGCAATGGATGCATCAAAAACTGCCGCTAAAAATTTATCAGTTGTGTGCAGAACAAACGGATCAGCATTTGCTTTCCTGGCAATTTGGAGATTACGATATTGGTCTGCAATCATCACAAAATAATGACCGCTTTTAAGTAACCATGGATGCCCAGTGATCTCTGCAAATTCACTCAGTATCCGCTGATCCGTTACGCTGATAATCGAATACTGTTGAGAAAAAGTGCTCGTAGAAGCATGCTGGGCAGCCTCAATCAGCTCATGAATCTGGTGATTTGTTAAGGTTTTATCCTTAAATTGTCGGATACTTCGGTGAGCTAACAATTGCTCAATTATTGGGTTGGTTGCTGATGACATAGACGTTGCCTCCTTAAATATAGATACCGTTTGAAACTCAAAAATAACTAATTTGGTAAAGTTTTTATAGATAGACTATGTATTTACGGAAATCTAAGTTAAAATTAAGGTGTGCCGAAATAATTTTATCTATATTAATCCAGTAATTTAATTTACATTTGTAATGAATTGAGATACAATAATAATCGATATCAGATAATAATCATTATAAATTAGAAAGCCGGTGTAACCATGGCACAAAACGCCAAGAAAAAAACTTTAGCACAGAAAATAAACGTCATGCGAGCCGCTGTAATGGGAGCCAATGATGGCATCGTGTCAGTTGCCGGAATTGTTATCGGTGTTGCAGGTGCTACGTCAAATAACTTTGCAATTTTTATTTCCGGAATTTCTGGAATGTTAGCCGGAACCGTTTCAATGGCTATGGGGGAATTTGTTTCTGTAAACACCCAGAAAGATTCACAAAGAAATGCCATTAATCAGCAAAAAAATGCACTCGCAAAATCATATGATCATGAATATGGCGCTGTCCGTCAGAAGCTCGTGTCAGACGGTATTTCTACCGATCTTGCAGAACAAGCAACTAAAGAAATGATGACACGCGATCCATTAAAAACATCGGTTCGACAAAAATACGGCTTTAACGTTGGTGAGTTTACGAACCCACTCTCAGCTGCAATTGCCTCAATGATTTCCTTTCCGACAGGATCTATTTTACCACTTGTGGCAATCACAATGTTTCCTAAGTCAATCAGAATTATTGCAACTGCCATTGCGGTTATCATTGCCTTAGCAATCACAGGGTTTACCGCTGCAAAGCTTGGAAACTCTAACACAAATCGAGGTATGTTTAGAAACGTTGTTTCGGGGATTTTGACTATGACAGTCACTTATATTATCGGAACCTTAATCGGTTCGTAATCTTGATACCATTTTATCGGGGGAAGAGAAAAATGATGAGTATTCGTTCAAAAAAGAAAGAAAAGCCATCTCAAACGATGGATGAAAAACTAAACTCCTTAAGAGCCGGTGTCTTAGGATCCAATGATGGTATCCTGACGGTTGTCGGCGTCCTGTTTAGTGTTGCTGTTGCTACTACAAATCAATTCACTATTTTCATTGCAGGACTTTCCGATCTTCTAGCCTGTGCGTTTTCAATGGCTTCCGGTGAATATGCCTCTGTAAGTACCCAAAAAGATACCGAACAATCCGTTGTCAGAAAAGAGAAAGAACTTTTAAAAACCAACTATAAGCAACAACTGCAAACCGTTTCCGATTATTACGTCGATCAAGGCGTCACAAAGCAAACGGCTGACAAGATTGCGGATGATCTTATGAAGAAGAAACCCTTGGAAACTATCGTTAATATTAAGTATGATCTTCAACTAGGCCATTATATGAATCCATGGGACGCAGCATTTTCTTCCTTATTCTCTGCAGCTGCAGGAGGCATCTTTCCATTAGTAGCAATGACGGTCACACCCGTTGCCTATCAGTGGCAGGCCACCATCCTTGCCGTTTGTTTTTCAGTTGCATTAACTGGGTTTATGAGCGCTCGTTTGGGAAACGGTCTTGTAAAAACCGCTATGATTCGAAATGTGCTTGTTGGTATTATTACCATGATTATTCACTATTCCTTGGGAATGTTGTTACAAGCCTAGTTAATTAATTATAATCGTTACCTTTTCGTCAATCGTTAAACTTTAGCGATTGACTTTTTTAATAGGAAATTACGCTAAAATAAGTATCGTTTAATTCCTGCCAAATTATTTTCAAAAGTTCTTGATTGCTTAAAAAGGCATTTGCGACCAATGATTGATCGTTAACCGTGCCACGGATTTCAATTTCTAAATAATTCCCAAGTAGTTTTTGAGCTTTTTCTAAATTAAATTTATTGTCTATAGCGTGGCTTAACGCAGCGTGAATCATCAACTCGTCCTGAATAAACAAGTTTTCAAAATCGATTTGCTGGATGATAACATTTTCATTTTGAAGCTTAACCATAACTGATAAAAAAGATGATTTAAAGGTATGATATGCCTGTTCCAGCCTAATAGATAGCTCAGGAAAATATTGTTTTAGTTCAGTTCTAAAAATCGGTGACTGCGCACCAATAAGTAATAATTGATTCAGTTTAATCCGCACATAATCAGTAACTGTCGATTTAAAATCTTCGTGAAGTTGCTGATTAATAAATTTTAAATGGCGATCAACAACAGCAGTGACAATTTCCTGTTTATTTTTAAAATAGATATATAGCTTTGCCCGGCTAACATTTGCACGCTTTGCCAATTCATTCATTGACAAAGTATTAAATCCATTTGCTGTCATAATGTGGTTTAATTTGTCGACAAGCTCTATTTTCCTATCCACCATTTTTCAATTCCTCTCATCTACCATCTTTATTGACAAATTATACAAAAAGAAGTATATTTTGTCTAATATCAGGACTAAAGGGGAATCTGAAGATGAAGACAATCGTTGTTACCGGTGGTTCCGGCTTTGTTGCTGGCTGGATCATCAGAGAACTACTCACACATGATTACAAAGTTCGTGCATCATTACGAGACACTTCTAAGGCAGAAGAAATTGGTCAGGGAATCATGCTACTTCAACCAACAACACTTTCAAAGAATTTATCGTTCTTTAAAGCTGATCTGACAAATGATAATGGTTGGGATGAGGGAATGAAAGGGGCAGATGGCGTGATTCACGTTGCTTCACCTCTTGGTCACGGTACTGAATCAGTGGAAGAGATGGTCAAGGTAGCAAAGGGCGGTACGCTTACCGTTTTAAAAGCCGCAAAAGATAATCATATCAAACGAATTATCATGACAAGTTCAGAGGCCGCCTCAACACCATCTATAAGCGTTGGTGAAAAGACAATTGACGAAAGCTTTTGGTCAGACATTAAAAATCCAGAATTGGATGCGTATAGAATCTCCAAAATTGAGGCCGAAAGAGCTGCTTGGCAATATGCAAAGGACAATCAACTACAATTAACAACAATTTTACCCGGTGCAGTTTTTGGCCCCATTCTTTCACCAGATCACTTAAGTTCTGATGAGATCTTATTAAAATTGCTAAACGGTGAACGAATGATTCCAAAAGTGCCGATGGAAATCAGTGATGTTCGCGATTTGGCAACCTTACACCGTCTTGCATTAGAAAAAGATGTCGCAATCGGCCATCGATTTCTGGCAGCTGACCAAAAACTAACAATGGCAGAAATCGCGCAAATCTATCAAAAACAGTATCCAAGGCTACAACTTAAATTCACCTATCTGCCAAATTGGGTTACTGTCCTTGCTTCAAAGTTTTCACCTTCATTACGTCCGCTGGTGCCGATGCTAAAACGAAAGTATAGCCATACAACTCAGTCCACGCAAAAATTATTAGGTTGGAAGCAGCGACCCGTTCAGAAAACGATAACTGATGCTGCTGATTTATTGATATTCAATAAGTTAGTTAAAAACATTCCTGAAAAAACATACCGTTAAATTCTCAACTTAAACATTATCGGGTAATCCCTAAGAGTTCACAAAAAATTGTGGATTCTTTTTTTACACTCATTTATTGAGTGCACTATACTTAAGAAACTTTATGAAAATTATTTTCATTTTAATTTCACAAGTTCGCAAACTAGTTCACGATAGGTTTCCGATTTAAAAATTATCGAGAGTACTTCCCACAGTTTTACGTTTAATATAGTGAACAAGCCGGTGGCAGCTTTAAGCTTTCCCAAACACATCCATATTTTAGTTTTAAATCTATCTTAGTCCACACTTTGAAGGCCACACAATGCCTTCCTTTTTAATGACTTCTCTATGCAAAAGGGAACTCATACTGTTGTAATCTGTTCATGTTCATATTATAAGTCAAGCTGTTTAAAAACCGCCTCAATTATTTTATAGCTTTGTTCTAAATAATGATGAACTTTAAGCTTACTTACGCATCATTAAAATTGCGATTTTTAAGCCCCATCCCATATTAACAATTAATTAATACGCTTATGATCAACTATGAGCGCAAAGTCGTAAACCATCTTTAAATAGAACCGTTATCAAAACTACTATGGCTATGGATAACTATCATATTAATCCATAAAGCAAAAAGGGTAAATTTAATAAGCCTGCTGTTTTGGCAGAATTTTAATGCGTCAATTTTTGATGACTTTAATAAACCTGAATACCAGTGCTTATCTTGTCATTTCAATGCAATCTAGCTTACTGTGTCACAGTACCCCCTAGTTATATCTGCTTGATAGAAAGGAAGCCTTAGGGCTCAAAAATTTTATTTTAATTTATGCTGCCACTGCTGTACTAACACTATTGCTACCTGCAGTCGTTCCTGTTGTTGAAGCTGTCATTGTTTGAGTTGCGCTTTGATCCTGTGTACTCTGCTGATCATTGGTTGTCGATGATGCTTGTGTTTGGTTACTACTACCATCATCAGAACTTGTTGAAGTTGCATTAGTATTAGTCGTCGTTGCCGAATGACTATCGCTTGTTGTCTGAGATCCATTTTGAGTATTATCAGTATTTCCACTGCTATCTACCGTTGAAGATTCCTAAGAATTCGTATTGTCCTCACCTACAGCAGGCGTTTGGTTATTATCAGTTGTTGGCGAGGTTGGCGTTGTTTGATCGTTACTGTCTGCATTTGAGTTAGTATTAGATGATTGGGAAGCATTATTATTTGATGTGCCATCATCATTCTTTTGGGAAGAATCACCTGCTTTATCTACAGCTGAATCGCTCTTGTTGTTTTTGTTTGAGGTTTTCTGATTATCATTACTATCTTTATTAGTTGTTTTCTTACTGTCAGAAGCCTTAGTCTTGTCACTCGCCGTCTTTTTACCGGTTTCAGTTTTCTTTGTCTTCACAGTTGACTTCGAGGACTTTTGACTATTAGATCTTGCTGCTTTTTTATCGTTATGGCGGCTTGTATTTTTGTTCGATACACCGTTACCTGACATATTTACGCCACTATTATATGAAACTGGACGATAGGTAACGTTAGCAGAAGATGATCCTGTTCCCCGACCATAGTCTTTATTATTGGTTTGAGAAGTTGTAGCGGTCCAATTTGTCTTTTGAGAACCATTTGAGGCGTAATTATTACTTGTATTGACAGTTGCATCCCCATAATGACTAATCGTTGTGGTATGACCATACGCTTCTTGAGACGTCGAAGTTGCCGACCGATCGTTACTGTACTGTCCACTTACCTGTGGAGCAACGGCACTTTGAGTATCACTTACAGCGCCAGCTTTAACTAGATAACTATTTTCCCGAGCACCTGTTGTGTGATTACTGGAATTGTTATCTGCTGACCGACTATCTCTGGACTTATTGGCCGTACTTGTTGATTTATTTTTAAAATCGCTTTGATCTTTCTTGGACGCCGTATCAGCTTGTTTTTGAGCATATTTACCAGACTTGATCTTATTATTGGTTATTTTAATCTTTTGTCCATTATAAGTGGCTTTAATCTTAGTGATTTTAGAAAGCTTCTTGGTTGGAATAGCATACGCTTGCTTATATGTACCAGACTTAACATCCTTTTCAAACGTTAATAGAAGGGCAGTATCTTTTTTGGTTGTATGTTTAAAAGGCAGGTTTTTTTCAACACTTGCCTGCATATTCTTCAAATCAACATTTTTCTTGTCAAATTCAAACTTCAATTGATCTTTTTTTGCAAACGCATTTGTAATAGTCGGCTTAACGGTTACCTTTAAAATTGGTACATGCTTGGAATAAACAACCGTCGCCTTAACAACCTTGTTCACATCAAATTTATCCGATTTCTTCGCAGCACTAGCCATTCCCTGACCATCACTAAAAAGACTATTTGCAACCGAACTGCCAAATAGTGGTATGAATAAGATTAAAGCGGCTATTGCCAAAAAAAGTCGTTTGAATTGTTTGTCAAAATGCGTCATAAGAATTCCCTTCTTTAATACGGAGACATAAAGTGTGTTTTAAGTGTAACGCAAACTACAACTAATTTATAGAATACCATTTTTGGCTTTATTTTTCTATGCCTAGAGATGATTTCATCACAATCCGTTAGTTGTCACATTGTCATCCCCTCTGTTAATTTTTATTAATACAAAAAGCATTCAAATTTATTCACTGAATTTGAATGCTTTCTCCAACTGTTATTGCTTATTGTGCTCCTCAAACATTATTCAAACATTTTCTTTGTTGCTTTTGCCAACGTCTTTGGATCTCGATCATAACGCTTGTTTTTAACTAATTTTGCCATTGGAACACCGGCAAAGTGATAGGCAGCAATTTCACCGGAACGAACCGCACTTTGTTCCGTGAAAACCATTTGATATGGCTGTTCAACAAACTCACCGGTAAACGCTAAATTAGTTGAATGCTGTGGAATCACTTTTGGTCGATCCGACTTGGCTCGATTATTAAACAACGCAGATGCATAGGGCATATAAACCGGAATGCAATTGATAATACTGTCAAGAATCTCCTGTTTCTTATCCATAATATTACCGGGGCCGGGATCAACTTTTGATAATTGACCAATCAATTCCTCAGCCATTTCTTTACCCGTCATTTTAATATATTCTTTTTGGACAAATTCACCGCGGCGCCGAGGATAAAGGAAATATCCCCAAATAACGGATTCATTTGGTTTTTGCGTTGTAAAATGCGGTTGGTGATGGACAACAATTGACATATTAACGTCCTTATGCCCCAGTGGCGTAATCGGCGAGGTAGATAAGAACGAATTGAGTGCATTACCTGGTACTTGAGTAGTGATTCGGGTGATTTCATTTAACAAAACATGATTACTTGTTGTTAAAGTAAAACTGGACCATTCACTGGCATTTCGATCGTTAAAGAATTTGTCTGGATTTCCCAAATTATAGAAACGGGCAGTTGCCTTTTTCCAAAGACTCGCTGCAGCCCCGTAATCCATATTCTCCGCAGCTGGTGTATTGTAATCTCCAAGAGTCGCAGAGTCAGTGATTGAGCCATTTGTAAAGATAACGGCTGTATCATCATCAACGTCAACATGTTCCTTTTCGTTGGTTTCAGTATTGGTCATGGTTAACCCTGTGACCGTAATTTCATCCTGCATCGGTGTATCCTTAAAATCAAAATCCGTCACTCGTCGATTTAAAATTATATTGACGCCCTGATCTTTCAAATAATTGATTAAGGGCAGCATCATACTTTCAAATTGATTATAACGCGTTCGATTAACACCTACTAAATGTTCAATCTGTGTGAACTCATAAATCATCATGTGCATATAACGGCGCAACTCTTGAGCCGAACTTTGAGTTCGAAAAGCAAACGTTGTTTCCCACATATACCAAAAATGCGTTTCAAATATATGCGGATCATCTTGAAAATAGTCGGCAATGGTTACATTGTCGAGTTTTTCCTCTTTAGAATCCGGCATCAAGATTAATTCTGTCAGTTTAAGACGGTCTTTGTTATTTAATCCAAGTTTTCCAGCATTTAGAATACCTTTACCACCCTCCATCAAACGGGCCTTGTCAAAGGTCCGATGATGAGCATCAAAATCTCTGGTATCTTCAGCTGCAGTCATCCCGGGCTCAGTAGCTGACGGGACTCTGCTTAACAAGTCCATTAAATCAACATATGTTCGATAATTAAGCATCCGTCCGCCTCGAGCGACAAACCCCTTGGTGTTTTCCAACGGATGATTTTTATTCCAATATTCATCAGCAGCATCATTAGCAGCAGAACCATCATTTGATCCGTGATCATCTAACGAATAGAAGGTAATTTGATTACCATTCCAACGACCTTCTTGGATCAAGTACACTGCTGCAGCCATATTTGCAAGACCGGCACCAATCATAATTGCTTTATTCTTTGTCATCATAAAACCTCCCTGATAAATCCGATCAATTTCAACTCATTTTATACATATACTATTTGGCTTCATACTCATCATATAAGTGGGAATCATCCTCAAACCAACCAATTGATTTCAAAAAATATAAACTGGCCACGGTTAGTCCAAGCCCAAAAATCAATAATTTTTTATGTTTCATTGTGACACTTCCAATCAATAATTTATAGATTATCTGGTAATCTTGTAAGCTGTTATGTCATACTCTCATTCTAAAGTTGTTTCTCTAAAATTAAAATGGTCAATTCAACTCATTTGCCCAAATCCTTTCACTCGCTGACCGTTTCGAATTGCATTATCGATACCCCCAGTTAGCATAATTGATGCTCGTTGAATCACATCTACTTTTGATTCTTTCAAATCATTGGAAAGCCATTGAACAACTTGCATCACCAATGCCCATCCATAGAAGTCCTGGATTGACTCGGTTAATTTTTTAGAAACATTTCGATCCGAATGAATAATAACCTTACCAACCAAATCACTTGCAACCGAATAAAGAAAATTTTCTAACAAATCACGCGCAACAGAATGAAACGTATTCATACAAAACGTTTTATTATCCTCAATATAATTGAGAATCAACCGATAAGCCACCTTCCAATCTTCAATCTTAGTATAGGCATTAATATTTGATAGCAAATCTTGTTTATAGACCCATTCCAAAAGCGAATAAATATCTTCAAAGTGATAGTAAAAAGTATTGCGGGTTAAATCTGCTTTCTGTGTCAGCATATCTATCGTTATTTTATCAACCGGCGTCGTCATCATAAGTGACTTAAGTGTTCCGCCGAGCTTAATTTTAGTATCTGATCTTTTCACGTAGACAACACCTCAAATTGCAATTCAAATAGTGATCTTAAAAAGTCTTCATTTATAGTATACCGTTCCAGCAACGGTTCGCTATTGTCTTACAAATAAGATAAAAGATTTTATGATAATTAGCACTCTAAACATGAGAGTGCTAATTACTAGCATTCTTGTTCAAACTGATTATTATAGAAGATGAAAGGTAAAGGGGAGCCAAAAAAGAAACAAATAGTGTTCCGTCAACTTTTACCGATCATAAAATTTTGTATATAAGGAGATTGGTAGTTATGGCAAATGACTTAATGAATCGTTTCGATGTTGACCCATTCTTTGATCGTATGGCACATCACTTCTTTAGCCCAAGTAATTATGATAATGATTATGCAAACTTTGGCAATTTAAAGACTGACATTAAAGAAACCGATAAGGATTATACTTTAAAGATCGATGTACCAGGCGTTGATAAGCAAGATATCCATCTGGCCTATCAAAACGATACATTGTCACTAAACATTAACCAGGATCATTCATCTGAACAAAAAGATGAGAACGGTCGAGTTATTGCCAGTGAACGTAGTCATGGTGTCATGTCACGCAGCTACACATTGCCCGGTGTTGACCGCGACCACATTGCTGCATCGGTAGACGATGGTGTTTTAAATGTGACATTGCCAAAAGTTACTGAAAGTCATGACCAGGATGGTCATATCGAAATCAACTAATTCTATTTAAAAATTAAAAACGCTAACTCAATTAACATTAATTGGGGGAATGAGAGAAGTTTCATTTCACCGATTGAAACGCTTCATAATCCAATAGCTTTTAAAAGGGAGATTGGTATTATGGCAAATGAAATGATGAACCGTTTTGCAGTGGATCCATTCTTTGATCGTTTAGCACGTCGCTTCTTCAGTCCAACTGAATGGGAAAAAGACTCAGTAAATATGGGTGCCCTTAAGACTGATATTAAAGAAACTGATCAGGATTACATGGTTAAGGTTGACGTTCCTGGAATTGATAAGAAGAACATTCACTTGGCTTACAATGATGGCGATTTAGCATTAAATATTGACCAAAGTCATGCTTCCGAAAAGAAGGACGAACAAGGTCGGGTTATTGCCAGTGAACGTAGTCACGGTGTTATGTCGAGGACTTACGAACTTCCTAGTGTCGATCGTGATCATATTTCAGCTCAGGTTGAAAATGGTGTTTTAAACATTGTTTTGCCAAAAGCTGCTAAAAGTAACGACAAGAACAGTCAAATTGAAATCCAATGATTGTTTATCATCACAAAAAGCGGAAACCGCATTTGGTGGTTTCCGCTTTTTTTATTTACTGATCTTTTCTTAATCCAGATGCGCTGAATTTTGCAGTTTGATCATATCATAGTAATACCCACGTTTTTTCAGCAACTCATCATTTGTTCCTCGTTCTACAATTCGACCCTTTTCCAGAACCAGTATGAGATCTGCGTTCTGAATAGTTGATAGCCGATGGGCAATTGCGATCGTTGTTCGGCCTTCCTGAAGTTTTGCCAATCCCTTTTGAATAACCTGCTCAGTTTCAGTGTCGATATTGGCAGTTGCCTCATCCAGGATTAAAATTTTAGGATCCGTTACCAGCGTTCTCGCAAAAGAAATCAACTGTCGCTGACCACTTGAATAACTGGCCCCACGTTCAATCACTCGCGCCTCATACTGATCGGGAAGTGCTTCAATAAACTGATCTGCTTGAACAAAGTGAGCGGCTCTGCGAACTTCTTCATCCGTAATATGCTCATTAAACATTCGAATATTGGACGAAACCGTCCCATAAAACATAAAGGGCTCTTGGAGGACTAACCCCATTTTCTCTCGAAGTTCTTTAATCGTATAATCCCGAATATCGCGATCATCAATCAAGATCTCACCACTGCCAAACTCGTAAAAACGCATCAAAATGTTAATAATAGAAGTTTTCCCACTTCCGGTTTCACCAACCAGCGCTATGGTTTGCCCCGGTTCGGCAACAAAAGAGATATCATGGAGTACTGGGTTTTGACCATCGTAGGCAAACGTCACATGACGAAATTCAATCTTCCCCTGAGCGATCGTTGCCCCTTCAACCGAATGCTGTTGAGGCTCCATCGTTTGATCGTCCATAATTCGAAGTACTCGCGAACCGGCAACTACACCATCCTGAAAGTCTGACAAACGATCCATCATATTAGACATCGGGTTATAAAAATTATCAAGATAAGTGACAAATGCATAAATGACACCGGCGGCCACATAACCATGTAAACCGCGAACACCAAACATACCTAAGACCAGAACACTTCCCAAAGCATAAAATAAATTAATAATCGGGTTTAACAATAACGAGTTAATTCGAATCATTGCACGTCGCGTATTAAAATACTGATCATTTGTATCGTTGAACTCATGGTTCACCCGTTTTTCCTGTCGAAACTGCTGAATCACACTGATCCCGGTAATACCTTCAGCTAATTTAGCATTTAACAGACTAAGCCGCTCACGCATTCGTCGGTATACACGTGTGCTATACCGCTGATAGTACCAAACGGTAACTGCTAAAAACGGCATAAATATAAGCAGCCAAAGTGCAATCGTCGTGTCAGCAAGCAGCATTGCAATGAATGAAGAAATCATCGCTGAAATTGTGACCACCAAACTACTGAACAATGCCCAGAAGTTTGAAAAGGCCATTGTATCATTTGTTAATCGTGAAAGAATCGAGCCGCTTGGGGTTTGATCAAAATAGCGCATTCCTAATCGATGCAGCTTTGAAAACAACTGTCGCCTAGTATTTTCAAGCATATATTCGGCACCCATTTCGTACAGATAGGTTTGTGCAAACTGCATGATTGCTTTCATGATCATCCCAAAGAAGTAAAGGCCGGCAAAAAACCACATGACTTTAAAATCCGGATGACCAACCACTAAATGTGAATCCATAAAAGTCTGAATGATTCTCGGCAACAAAATATTAACAACAGAAACCGCAATCGCAAAGAAAACGGAAAAATAAAAGTACCATTTATATGGTGCAGCATAGTGAAACAAACGACCAATAATATGAATCTGTTCTTTAACAGGGATGCTTTCCGACCATGCTGACTGACGCTTCGAACTAGCCATTATTTTGCCCTCCTTTCACCTTGGTTTCCAATTCTTGACGTTCAAACATATCGTGATACCAACCCCCGAGCGTCATTAGTTCATCGTGAGTTCCCCGCTCCGCAATTCGGCCATCATTAATAACCAGGATCTCATCAGCATTCATAACAGAACTCAGTCTATGAGCAGAAATAATGGTCGTCTTTTCTTTTCTTTCAGAACGTAAATTATCAAGAATTTGAGTTTCCGTTTCGGCATCAACAGCTGACAATGCGTCATCCAAAATCAAAAGTTCAGGGTTAATTAGTAAGGCCCTGGCAATTGCAAGTCGCTGTCTCTGACCACCGGAAAGAGAAATGCCCTCTTCGCCGACCGCTGTATCGTAGCCATCCGGCATTCCTTTAATTTGATCAAATAAATCGCTCTTTTGGGCTGCCAACTCGACTTGTTTTTGACTGGCTTGAGGCCTTGCAAAGCGGATATTTTCGCGAATTGAATCTGAAAATAAAAATGTATCCTGCGGTACATACCCGATTGCCGGAATTAACGCGTCCATTTTGTAGTGTCGGATATCAATGCCGCCAAATTTAATTGATCCTTTATAATTATCGAACTGCCGCAAAATCAAACGAAGAATCGTACTCTTTCCGGAACCGACTTTCCCTACCAACCCAACTGTTTTTCCAGCCGGCACTTCAAAATTAATCTGTTGTAAGGCAAGTCGATCATCTCCTGGATAAGCAAACTGTTGCACATCATACTTAATTTCACCTTTCGGAGACTGATTTGCGCCATCAGGGTCATCAATAACCTTACTTTGTTGCTTCAATAAATCCATGACCCGATCATAACTGGCATTCCCACGTTCAAGTGTGTTAAATAGCATACCAACGGCAAACATCGGCCAGATCATCATGGCCAAATAAGAAACAAACGACACTAATGATCCAATCGTGATCTGACCGGTTGTCACCAAATAGCCGCCGTACACAATCGTAATGACATATGATAAAGAAATGATCATTGTTGTCATCGGATCAAACAATGAATCAAGTCGGTTAACCCGCCGATTAATATTGATTGTTTGGGCAACTTGGTTATCAAAATCCGCCATATCTTCTTTCTGCTGACCCAGCCCTTTGATCACTTTGATTCCTGTAATACTTTCTTCTGCCTTGTTATTCAACCGTGAAAATGCTGCTTGCGAATCACGAAAAGCTATATGAATTTTTGATCCCATATATCGCGCCATAACAGCCAACAACGGAAATGGCACAATCGCAATAATTGTGAGTCGCCAATCAATCAAACTAACCATGGCGATCAACGTTGTTCCACCAGTAATCATAGAATCAGCAAATTGAAGAATGCCACCGCCAGCAACTCGTTGAATCGCTGATAAATCGTTGGTCGCATGAGCCATTAAATCCCCAGTTCGATATTTTTGAAAAAAGGCCTGATCCATTTGAGTATAATGCCAAAACAAACGGTTTCTGAGAACCTTCTCAAGTTTGGCAGCTTCACCCCAAATAGCGGTCCGCCACATATAACGGCTTCCATATTGTGCAATTGCCACAACGGCCAGTACAATTAACAAAATCACCAGATTGTTGGCAGCGAGTTTGCCGCTGTGAATAGCATCTACTAAAACACCAATAATTCTTGGTGGAATAATTGCTAATAACGCAGTCAATATCAAACCGCACACCCCAACCATATAGGTTTTCCATTCCTGCTTAAAATACCAACTCAATTTAACAAAGATGCTCATCGGATTCACCTCTTACATTAGAAATTAATTAGACAGAAACAATGATAGCACAAATCCCTGATATTGTTGGGCAAAAGGCCATCTCCCGCAACAACGATGACTAATACTTATGGCTTATCTTTCACAACAGTTAACAACAATATTTCCACTTACTGATGTTGCTCACGAGACCGTAACCGTCCCGTTATAATTAATTGTTGTTTACTTTGATTTTAATGTATAATAAGGGGTTGAAAGCAATAACGTAACGATACATAACATAACGGTGGTGATTCAATTGAGTGAACAGGAAAAACAGGGTTGGACAATGAAGCAGATCGCTGATGAACTCAGCGTTAATAAAATGCGGGTCTACCGAACGATTTCAAGGCTTGGCTTAACAGAGGCGTTTAAAAAGGGCCAAACGCTTTACTTCGATCAAGAAGCGAAAAATGCCGTTGAAAGCGCGATTCGACAAACCGAACCGGCAAATGCCCAAACAGCATCGCAACCGCGACAGACTAATCGCAGTGCTACAGAAAACGACTTACTCGAATCATTGAATGATCGGGTAAAGGCTCAACAAACGCAAATCGAAACGTTAACACGTCTCCTTGATCAATCTCAGCGTTTGCAATTAGTTGCCGAACAGCGGACTCAAAGGGTTGAAAAACAAGTAACCGAATTGCAGCAGCAGATCAGCACACCATCCGCTGTCGCAACACTTACAAGGGCACCTCAAAGTAATGAACGCGGCCAATTAGATCCTGACTATTTCGACAAGGATCAGGCAGAAAAACAACAAGTAGACAATCAGGGTCAGTCATCCAAGGTAAAGATTATTCAAAAACCTGAAAAAGAGGACGGCAACTTCTTTAAACACTTTTGGCAAAAGCCAATGCTATAAGATAATACCAACTTTACGACACATATATACTTTTCAGAAGGACACGAAAGCGGGACAAAATAATTTGAGCCCCGGCTTCATGCCTTCTTTTTAACTTAATTGTTAATTCCAAAATCAGATGACAGGTATTTCTTTATTGAATTAGCCCGACGACAATCTCAATGACAAGGCACTACCGTTGAAGTTTCATTATGATAGTGTTAGTATTTTGTCATCAATTATCATTATTTTCTAATTATTATAATTTTTTTGGAGGTGGCAATTATGTTCAGTGAAATTGGACAACTTATTTTCGATAATGAAGCCGTCGCAAAAACCTCCGACTTTACAATGGGTTTGGAAATCGAAATGCAACGAGTGGATGAAACAGGAGAACTTAGCCAAGAACCCTATCCTGCCGGAGCGGGAGATGAACAAATCAACCCATGGATTACAAATGATTTCTTGGAAACAATGTCCGAGGTTGTCACACCACCTGCCGCTCACGCGCTTGATGCAATGCATTATTTATACGGCATCAACAATGCCTTACGAACAGCTCTTTCTCCTGGTGAATTATTATGGCCACTATCTATGCCACCACGGTTACCAAAAGACAAGAGCCGGATTCCACTAGCCAAGATGGGGCCAAAAAAAGAAGCCTACCTTAAGGAATGGTTGAAACGCCACGGCTTCTCTGAAGGAACCCCTTGTGGCGCACACATTAACCTTAGTATCGATCCCCACGTCTTTAATCTCGTTTACGATCGAATGCACGACCAATTTGATTCCGAATTGGACCTACAAAATTACTTATACGCAAAAATTGCGCAAGGATTTCTTAGATATCGCTGGGTGATCACATACTTATTTGGCGCCAGTCCAATTGCTGAAGCCAATTACTTTGATAAAGGACAGGGTCCAAAAGCACCTATCAGAAGTATCCGCCAAAGTTCTCATGGATTTGGCAACAAATTTACGGGTGATTACACAAATATCCAGCAATATGTTAATAGAATTGAACAGGGCGTCTCTGATGGGAAACTAATTTCTGATTATGAGTTTCACGGAGCTGTCCGGTTTAAGGGAAATACAAACCTCAAAGAATTACCGAAAACCGGTGTTCAATATTTGGAATTACGCATGCTTGATCTGGATCCAAGCAGTTCTGTTGGCATTCGTACGAACACATTACGGTTCTTCCGTTTAATGGCCAGTTACTTCATTATGTCACCCGCTCTCAAACCGGATCAGGTCAATGCAGTTGTTGAACGAGCCGATAAAATGAACGAGGAAGTTTCCGAAGAACATCCAAACGATATTTCCAAGTATCAGGCAAGTGCAAGGGCCTTTTTACAACGCTTAGAGATGTATGCCGATAAAATTCAACTTGGCCCTGAGTATCAGGAAGAAATTGAAGATTTACAGGATCGGGTGGAAAATCCATTATCAACGCCTAGTGCAAAGATGATTACACATATCAAAAATAATTCTCTGACCGACTACGCGTTGCGCCGTGCAAAACATTATCAAGCATCGGCTTTACAATCAATTAGACCATTCAAGGGATTTGAAACTAATAGAAAAATCTCAGCGAATGATTTGAAGCATGAACTTTTTCAAGGTAGCTGGGAACCGGATAAAGATAAGGATCAACAGTAACTTCCAAAAAGTTCCTATAAAGTCAAATTATAACTAAATCTTTTCTTTTTAAAGTACAATAATGGTCGTCTATAAAAATACAAAACTACTATTATTAAAACAACTATTATCACAACCCAAGGAGGGATTATTTTGCGCCCAAGAATCGCATTACCAGCTGATACACTCGCTGAAGCAACCAATATTATTAACGAACGAAATGCGGCTTTCGCACCAAGGCCAGCGATTGAAGCCATTGTTAAATCAGGTGGTGTGCCTGTCATTTTCCCAAGTGTGAATCCTGAAGACGTCCGCGACTACATGACGCTGTTTGACGGTGTCTGTTTCCTAGGGGGCGCGGACGTTGACCCAACTTTCTACGGTGAAGAACCTTTTCAAAAGTTGGGAGCAACCTATTTAAAACGAGACCTTTTTGAAATTGAGTTGTTAAAACAATCCGTTACCGCTGGCAAAGCCATTATGGGTATCTGTCGTGGCTTGCAGTTGATCAATGTTGGTTTGGGTGGCACACTCTATCAAGACCTTTCCCAAGACCTTCATGCAACTTTAAAGCATTCTCAAGAAGCACCCGGTAACATGCCTTCACACCATATTACCGTTGATCCTACCAGCAAGCTTTATAAGTTGATTGGTGCCCGGCCATATGTTAACTCTCGTCATCACCAGGCAATCAAAGATGTCGCACCTTATCTAAAGGTGACGGCACGTGCCGACGACCAAGTCATTGAAAGTGTCGAATCAATTAAGAGTGATCAAATTCTTGCCGTGCAATGGCATCCGGAAAATATCTTCAAACACTATGAAGATTCAAAAAAATTGTTTAAAGATTTTGTTGAACGAAGTAAAAAGGTTGCTGAGAAGAGTCGTACGTAAGGCTGCACGCTCTGAACAACTTTTAAAATGATTTTCACTTAGTGATAACTAAAAACGTGAACCTCTATCATACCGGCTTTTGACCATTGATAGAAGTGCACGTTTTTAGTTATTTTTTAACACTAATTGTTTACCCATTTTCAATTGCTGAATCATTCGTTTTTGTTCTTTAAGTGATCGATCCTCATACCCATAGAGTGGGTGATCCAAGAAATCATTCTGATAACCCTTAGCCATTAACAGTAATTTGTCAAATAATTGCTGGGCATCGTTATTTGACCAAGTTAGTAACCTTGCACTCGGTGTTAACAAAGGATTATCAATTCTTTCAAGCATTCTTAAACATAACTCCTCAGCATTAAATGGTAAGCTAATCATTTGGCTAAACGCGCTCAGTTTTTCAATGAAAGAAACCGCTTGATCATGGAATTGAGTAACCGTGAACGGATTCTCCAAGGCAACCGTATCGTTTTTCTTAACAGCTACGCTAATTTCATGATCAGATTCATCCAGATTAAACGGCTGATTACCGGCAAAGTACGCAAACATTAGTCGAATAATATTAACTGCATCTTCAGAAATTCCCATTGGTTCAAAGGGATCCAAATCATAAATTCGTAATTCAATGTAAAGAATCCCGTCTGCCAGTAAGTCCTTTAAGTGAGGCGTTCTCTTTAGCCGCACTGTCCCATAATATTCTCTTTCAGCTATAATTTCGTGGTCACGAACCGCGTCTTCAATGTCGGTTACATATTCAGAAACACTTCGGTAACTTGCTAGAAACCCATTTCCAAACCCGAAGTGAGAATTTCGCAAAGAACGAACAGCTTGTGCAGGCATATTAGCGGTTTTTGAAAAATAGTTATCAAACGCAAACGGTGTCGCACCAAACAAGTAAGTTAAAAGCCAACGATAGTTCATAAACCCGATGGCCGCTTGTAAATACAGGCTGTCTATCTCGTCTTGGGTGGGGGGAACTTCTATCTGATGAATCGCTGCTGGTGTTAATCCAATGTTTACATGCACACCGGTTTCAGCTGTCCGTTCAATCCTTCTGATTTGGGCAACCTTTTGTCGATAGACGTAATTATCATGATCAGTTTGGGCAATCTCAATATCGGCATGATCCAATCGCAGCTTAGGAGGCATACTATATGGCCACAAATATTCACTACTTGTTAACTCGCTTCTTAGTGCTTGATGATAAGCCCCCAGATATGTCAATCCACGATGTGTATTTTCTTCCGGTGGTGTAATGAGCTCAGATTGCGTTTCCAAAAAATCATTTTTTATAAAATGATGCTTCTTTTCGTCCAACAATCCGCTTGGATATGGGTGGGTACTCAACCCACCGTCTGTATTTATTCGATGTGTTTCCACTTCCAATCCAACAAATGAATTAGCTAAACTGGCAATATAGGTTGCGTTTTTAATTTTGATCATACGACCCACCCCTTTGCTACAAAAAATCCCGCAAAAAATTACTTTGCGGGACGTTTCCACGTGTTACCACCCGGGTTCACAGGTTAATCACTCAATCTGCCTCAATACGTGCTCAATTGCACGATACACGATAACGGGCGCTAACCATCAATTGTTAACCACTTAAAGAGATGACCCTTTCTGACTCGACTCTTTCCACTCCCACCTATTGGAAATCGCTTTATAGTCGGTCGTCAGATAAGCATCACACCATTATATTTATTACTTATAATTATCAAAAAGTTTAGTCAGAATAAATATGCTTGTCAATCATTTAGTTTTACAAATTTTCCGGTTTACCCATCACGCCAAATAAACGTTGCCTTAATTCATTGGCAGTCATATCAGGCTGCTCCTCAAAACCGGTAAATGGATGCGGGTTTTCATGTGCCCGATTTTGATACCGGTTTGCCATTGCCAACCCATATGACATTAATGATCCATCAACTTCATGATCGCAAAGCGTTGCGGCTGGCGTTAAATTAGGATTATCCAACCGATCCTGCATGGTGTCAAGCACCTCCTGATACTCAGGTCCCCATTGGATTGTAGCGCCAAACATTTGCAGTTTATCCAGAAAGTTCTGTGCTTCATGATGATAAATCGTTTGTTGGTACGGGCTCTCAAGTGCCACTACCTCGTTCATTGAGATCCCCTGGGCAAGCTTCAAATTAACCTTATCCGATTCCTCCATTGGCGGTGTCATCATGAAATAGCTCAGCATAATTCGAAAGAACCTGATAGTTGTTGTTCGGATGCTTAGCGCAGTTGTCGGATCCAGATCCAGCATTCTCAACTCGATGTAGTCAACACCCTTCTTAACCATCTTCGTCAAATCTCCATGAACCGTTTTCAACCTCACACTTGCATGATATTCGGCTTCACTAAACAAAGTCCCATCTTCAATGTGAGACTCGATATTATGCACATAATCTGCCACAGATTTATAATCTTTTTTAATATCAGAGGTTAAACCATAATTTGAAGAACGAATGCTCCGAACAGCATGTGCTGGTTGATCATCTTCAGCTTTAAAGAAATTCTTTTCCGCAATCGGACTATTCCCAAACAAATATGTAATCAACCAACGGTAGTAAACGAACCCCTGTGCAATTTTAATATACATATAGTTAACAAATTCTGGATAGGAATCAAACTTATCTTTTTCGGCTTCCCAAACTGTTTTTAAAACTGTTTCATTGACACTAACATTTAAATGAACACCAACTGGGATGCCCTGTGTATCGCTTCGAGTATTAATCCAACGTTCATAATATGCCCGTTGATCAGGATCAACGTTCGCAATCGGAATTGTTTTTTTATCCCGAGGAAGAATCGGCGGCATGCTTAGCGGCCACAATAACTCATTAGGCTCCAACGCATTACGCAGCGTATCGTTAAGTGCCATTAAATAATGCATCGCATCCAAAGACTTTCTTGCGGCTGGTGTGATCACTTCACTTTGAATCTGATAAACATCTGTCTTAATAAAATGATTCTTACGTTGATTTCCCAACGCTTTTGGGTACTCTTCCTTAGTTAATCTACCGGATGAATCAATCCGAATAGCCTCAACTTCAATCCCCATATTGAAATCGCTGGCCTTTGCAACTATTTCATTATTAAATATAATCTGCCCAATTTCATCAAACATATTAATGCATCCCCCTTTCACACCATTTAATTGTTACAAATACTCTAACGCACTTCATCCAACAATTCAAAGAAAACTTTAATATGGTTAACTCAGCATGAGACTTTGGCCCGTGGTAACATAAAGTCATGATAGCTAGACAAGGAGGGATTAAGTTGAATCCTGAACTATTTAAACAATTACCGATCAATCATGTTTCCAATTATCGAGCGGTAGGCGGTGGCGATATCAACGAAGCTTATGAGCTGGATGATCAAGATGGTGCCCGTTACTTCCTGCTTATTCAGCCAAACCATTCTAAAGATTTCTTTCAGCATGAGGTTACCGGTTTGCAGTTGATATCGCAAACCGTTTTAACTCCAAAAGTTCTCGACTGGGGTACCTTTGGATCCGATGCTTATCTTCTACTAAATTACATCAACCACCAGCCAGCCGGCGACCAATACGAAATGGGAAAGCAACTTGCAACGCTTCACAAACGTAGAAGTCCGAATAAACAATATGGTTTTAATGAGGACTTTACAATGGGGACGTACACGGCGAATAATTCGTGGCGACCTGATTGGGAATCTTTTTTTGTTGATCAACGATTGGAAGATTTGAAACGGTTAATTCGAGATCGTGGTTTGTGGACACCTGAAATGGAAGTATTATATGCACGGGCAATCAAAGTCTTTAAAAGACTTATGAATGCCTATCATCCAATACCGTCATTACTTCACGGTGATCTTTGGTCGGGAAACTTTATGTTCAATCCGGATGGTCATCCCGTTTTTATTGATCCGGCTGTATTCTATGGTGATCGAGAATTTGATCTGGGTATCACCCATGTTTTTGGCGGCTTTAATGCCGATTTTTATAAAGGATATAATGATGAATATCCGTTAGAGAAGGGATCAGATAACCGTATTCCTTTCTATCAACTCTATTATTTAATGTTTCATTTATCACAATTTGGTGCCGGCTATCAGGGTAGTGTTCTTCAAATGTTGGCCTTATGTGCCGAAAAATAGCTTTTCAATAATTGATAGAAAAAGAGACAGCATCAAATGAGTTCTGATGCTGTCTCCTTTTTGCGTCATAACTATTGTCGAATGGCATAATCGTCTAGTCCCATTTACATGCAATTATCCCAACTTTCAGGTTTCCCGTGCGTGTAATGTTCCCTTCATCGTTGCCCAAGATTGCACAAAAACGGTTCCGATAATTAAAATTGCGCCAATCGTTTCTGGAACACCAAACTGAACGCCCAGAAAAACAATCGATAAAAAAGTTGCCGATAACGGCTCAAAGCAACCGAGCACACTGGCAGTTGTTGCGGTAATAAACTGCAAACTTCCCAGAAAAAACAAATAGGCAAACATTGTTCCAAAAATAACCACAAACCCGATTCTGCCATAGGTAGCTAAATTAAAGTCGGGCATGTGCGTCCAAACCCGATAGTAGATACTAAAGGCAATCCCACCAATCAACATCGACCAACCAACAACCGGTATAGAGCCATACTTCCCCAATAATTTACGAGGCAATAGTGTATATAAAGTTGCACTCATTGCCGTCAGTAACCCCCATGAAAAGCCTCTCACAGGAATTGCCAATGTCGTTAGTTGCCCATGCGTCACTAATAAAATAGTTCCCGTTAGTGCCATTACCAATGATAAAATATCGATTCTTCTGGGCCATCTCCGGGTACTCAATGCCAAATAGATAATGATAAAGGCAGGAGATAGAAACTGAAGAATCGTAGCCGTTGCGGCATTTCCGTAATCAATCGCTTTAAAGTATGTATACTGTGAAGCTGCCATGCCAACAAAACTAAAAAATAGTAAGTATAAAGCGTCCCGCCAATGATGCCAAATCATTAAATTCTGTTTGCGGTCTGTCAACAAGCCATATAGTACCAATAATATTCCGGAAATCAACATTCGAACCGATACCAGCCAATTTGAACTAACGTCAGCATGAGTGAATAATGCTTGGGCTGTCGTTCCGGATACCCCCCAAAGCAAAGGACCAGCCACCGCAAGTACAATGCCCCTGACTTTTAAATTTCGCAAAACTCGCCATCCCTTTCATTCATCAGGCTTCAATCATTTGTAAAATCTTTAATACCAGTTCTTCCGGAACTTGTTGATCCAAATCGATATTCAAACGCTTCTGACCGGTTTCAAAGCCTAACTTTCTAGCAAGCTTTACCACTTCCGAACTTAAATCATCCGAAATTTGTAAACTAACATGTGCTTTATAAGCCGCAATTCCAATTTTTTTATTGTTAAAAATGAAGAAGGGCATGTTATATAGAATCTTTTCTTCTGCATTCGGCAGTTCTTGGTGAATCAAGGTGCGTAATTTTTGTAAAATCGGCTGGATATCCGGTGCCGCCATTTTAATATACTCATCCGATGTACTGACTTTTGGTCTACTTGGCATTAAATACGAGCTCCTTTGTTGATCTGATCTAGATAATTATATAACAATTTGGCAACAAAAAAATAATGAACTTACAGTTAAGCGAAGGGCCAACCATAGATTCATTATTGTTACTCAACTGTTTCAACCAATTTTGCAAAATACGCAAAGATCTTCCTAAACGTTGGATACGAGTGAATCATCATTTCTGGATGAAACTGAACACCAATTACCTGACCGTCATTTGACTGAATACCTTCAATAATCCCATCGTCACTTGTTGCAATAACTGTTAATCCGGTTGCTAATTTGTGAACAGCCTGATGGTGAAAACTGTTCACAGCAAATCGATCGCCTAACAGATCATTTAGCCAAGAATGGGCAACTGTATTAATATAATGGGTCGGAATTTCCCATGAAGTTGGGTACTGCTCATGTTTTGTAGAGTTACCCAACTGTGATTGGATATCTTGGTAGAGTGAACCACCAAACGCAACATTTATAACTTGTTGGCCGCGACAAATGCCTAAAATAGGTTTGTGAACCCGCTCCGTCTCCTTAACCAAAGCAATTTCAAATTCATCACGGTAACGATCCGTTTCACCAGATTGTATCAGTGGTGCTTCACCATACAGAAGAAGGGGTCACATCCTGACCGCCAGTTAATAAAATACCATCTACTTTTTCAACATAAGCTTTAGCATCCTTGGGTTCCGTTAATGGAATAATCAACGGTACTGCATTTGTCCATCGAATGCCATCAACAAAATCACGCCGCACATAATCAACATAATTGGTTCCCCAACGCTTTGTAGAGTGAATCAGATGGTTGCTTGCGATACCAATTGTAACGGTCATGCGCGGTCACTTCCTTATTTAAATTGAAATCAAGGTTTCAGTTACTATCATATTCTGGATTCGCATACGTTTTACCTGAATGGATTATAGAACCTGCCACCATCTACCCAAAACAAACCAATTCCAATCATAATTAGAAGCACTGTTACAATCAAAACAAAATAATCTATTTTGGCCAGCTTTTGTGCCATATACCATGTTCGGTGCTTGTTTGTTCCAAACCGCCGTAATTTCATCGCCCTGGTTGTGACTTCAATTTTGTTCATTGATGAAAATGCCAATGGAATTAAAATTTGCGTACTACGTTTTAAGCGTTTCCATATACCAGCTTTCTTAGACATTTCCAAGCCACGCGCCTGCTGGGCCAAACTGATTTGTTTAAAGTCCCTAATCACATCGGGAATATATCTTAACGATAATTCAACTGCATAACTGATCTTATATGAAAATCCAATGCGATTCATTCCGGAAGCCAATTCAGACGGATTTGTCGTAAATAAAAAGGCTAGGATTAGCGGCACAATAAATACGTATTTTAACAGCATATTCAACAGATAAAATAGCTCTTCCCACGTTAATACGAAAAAGCCATGGCCTAACAGCACATGACTGGTGCCGTATATTTGAGAACCATATGCAGGATTAAAAACATAAACCAGCGCCAAATTAAGCGCGGTGAATGCCGCAATAGCATATAACAACCCCCGTACCTGATGCCACCTAAAATGTGCCGATTGATAAAAAATAATGGCAAAAATAGTTAGTGCTACCAGGTACCATGTATCATAGCTAACCATTCCAATGATAGACAAACTGAGTAATACCAATATCTTTGTCATTCCGGTTAAACGAGTCACCCAATGACTCTTTTGTGCCCCACTGACATCATAAGATAACCGTTGATTTACCACTGGCTTGTCTCCTTTCATATGAAATGAATTTTTCAGCAAATTCAATTGGATCAGAAACTTGTGCCTTTTCTGCCAATACTTGTAAACTTAATTGCGCCAAATGGGCTTTTTCAATGATATCCTTGTCTGTTAACACTTTCGCCGGTGACGCATCTGCCAAAACACCGCCCTTATCCAAAACAATGGTCCGATTTGCATAAGCCATCATCAGATTCATATCATGAGTCACCATGATAACCGTTGTGCCCTGACTATGATTAAGTTCTTCCAGGAAGGTCATCATTTGTGAATAGTGAGCCAAGTCTTGACCGGCTGTCGGCTCATCCAATATTAGGACCTCGGGCTGTAATACTAGAACAGACGCGATGGTAACCCGTTTTTTCTGTCCAAAGCTCAATGCCGAAATCGGCCAGTTTCGATACGGATAAAGCCCAGTAATTTTTAACGTATCAAAAACCCGTTTTTTTATAGTTTCCGAATTAATCCCTCGAAGTTGAAGTCCAAGTGCAACTTCGTCATAGATCATTGTCTTGGAAATCATTTGATTAGGATCTTGCAAAACATAGCCAATTCGGTCAGCACGCTGCTTAACGGAATCGTGACTAATATTTTCTTTACCAAAAAACAAATCACCACTTTGAGGCTTTAAAAACCCGGTAATTAAGTTAACTAACGTTGTTTTCCCGGTACCGTTTTTACCTACTAGCGCTACCATTTCGCCTTGATTAATCGTTAAATTAAACGCTTTAAAAATAGCCGCTTCTTTTGGATAAGCAAACGTCATATTTTTAAGCGAGATTATCGGTAACAAAGAAACAGGTTTATCAGGAAGCTTTTGTTGTTGGACCCATGTCACCAACTTATGATAATCATCCTGACTCAGCTTAAGATTGGTAAGATCACTTAAATGGGTCACTTGATTAACATCAATTCCCGAATCCTTTAAAGCAGTGACATAAAGAGGTTCCCTCAACCCGTTTTTCAGTAATAAATTCTGTTGAAGGATCCGATCTGGTGTGTCATCTGCGATCACACGGCCTTCTGCCAATACAATCATCCTATCAATAGGAATTTGCAAGACTTCTTCAATTCGATGATCAATAATAATCACCGTTAGATTCTGCTGTGCCACAAGCCAATTCAATAGTTTCATCGAGTCGCGTCCAGCCGCCGGATCTAAATTTGCAAGCGGTTCATCGAGCAATAGAATCGGCTCGTTGTCGATTAAAACGCCGGTCAGGGAGACCCGTTGCTTTTGTCCGCCTGACAGATCTTGTGGATGTTTCCCCAATAAAGGTCCCAGATTTAATCTTTGCGCCCACTCAGCTACCTTTCGATGTAATTCATCAATAGGCCTGGCATCGTTCTCTAAGGCAAAGGCAATATCCTCTGCAACTGTTAAACCAACGAACTGTGAATCCGGATCTTGAAGAACCGTACCCACAATAAAAGATAGGTCGGTTAAATCAAGGTCATTTTGAGACTGACCATTAATCGTTATTTTTCCTGTTAGTTTACCGGAGAATTCTTCAGGGATAACACCGTTAATGATGTTTCCAAGTGTCGATTTCCCGGATCCAGAAGGCCCAGTAATAAAAACCTTTTCCCCCTTATGAACAGATAAATTAATATTGTGTAATGTTGCGTCCTCTTGATTTTGATACTGAAAGGAAACATCCGAAAATTGAATAATCTGTTGTTCACGCATCATTTAATCCTTCGTAAGTCTTTTTTTCTGAATTTGTGTTCTAGCATAGGCAGAGATAAGCAGTGTACCGACAATTCCAATCGACAGAATATCTGTGATTGTTGCCATCAATCCCTGTAAAAATACTTTCCCAGCTGGTTGTGAGTATACCAAAATATCACCAAGTGGGGCAATAATTCCCCAGGAAATAATATTTGCAACAATCTGTAACAGGTTAAATTGAATCAATTTTTTCTTGGTAAGCGGTTCAGTCCTTAATTTCAAAAAGTTACGACTAAATCCAATCAAAAAGCCAAAGATTGCATCAGCAACAATCCATGTCCACCAAGGATCGCCCCATGAAAGATCATTAAATAAATGCGCGAAAAATGCAACCAATGCACCGACTGCCGGACCAAATACAGCTCCCAGAAATCCAATGAACGCCTCACCCAAATCAATAGTTGTATTAGGAACCCCTGTTGGAATTGGCAAAAACCTCTTTAACAAAAACACAATGGCAATTCCGACCCCGGTTGCGACGACCGCCTCAACCGATAATCCTTTTGTACGTTTACTTGACTTCATAAAAAACTTCCTTTCAAAAATAGCAAACTACCAACAAATCATAAAATATAAAATACATCCGGACTGTCACCAAATGAACTAATCAAATAAAAAAGCCAGCCTGTCTCCACAAGCTGGTTTTGTCTACAATTAGCTTTATATTAGGGCCGATCAAGTCGCGGTACCACCCTCATTTAGAACTTCCTCACGAAAGTTCCCTCACTTAGTTACTTTCATAACTATAGGCGA
Organism: Lentilactobacillus hilgardii DSM 20176 = ATCC 8290; assembly: GCF_000159315.1. GTDB lineage: Bacteria > Bacillota > Bacilli > Lactobacillales > Lactobacillaceae > Lentilactobacillus > Lentilactobacillus hilgardii. Next base: position 386,748 of record NZ_GG669992.1, on the reverse strand, counting down.
TAATGAGCCAACCACGACGGCCTCATAAAAAGTTCGGCATCAATCGACTCCTGAACCATATTCATTAGCTCTTTTGACCGCCCTTTCACCAATTAGACAGCTCTCTATACAAAAGAAGACCAACTACTCATTCAATCACAGTCGGATAAATAGATTGTTTATATTGTACCGCCAATTCTCATTGCGTCAACTTATTTTAACTTGAATCTTAATTACAGAATAATCAAATCCCGATCAGCTGTTGTGATTTGCTCGTAACCATTTTTCGTAATGAGCAAATCATCTTCAATCCGAACACCACCTTTTCCGGGAAGATATATTCCCGGTTCAACGGTCATCACATTATTTTCCTCGACGACATTTGATTTCCAACGGGGACCAAAATTGGGCCCCTCGTGGATATCTAATCCAATACCGTGCCCGCTTCCATGATTATAGTAGTTACCAAAACCTTGTTGCTGAATGTAATCGCGGCCGGCTGCATCGACTTCTTGTCCATCAGCCCCTGGTTTGATAGTCTTAAACATTCTTTCTTGAGCTTCATGTACAATGTTATAAACATTTTTTAGTTCATCCCCTGGATCACCCAGCTCAATTGTCCTAGTAATATCAGACGTGTATCCATCAACATAGTAACCAAAATCTACAGTCACAACTTCACCACACTGCAGCTTTTTATTGGAAGCCGAACCGTGTGGCAGTGCTGATCGGTAGCCACTAGCGACAATTGTGTCAAAACTTGGCTTTTCAGCGCCATTTTCCAACATCCAATTATTCAACCAATTAGAAATTTGACGCTCTGTCAAACCAACTCTGACATAATTCACAAGGGCCGAGAATCCCTCACTTGCAAGCAATGTAGACTTTTTCAAAACGGAAACCTCATTTGCGTCTTTAACTTCCCGCTGTTTCTCAACAATATTATTTTCCGGAACTAATTGATCACCGAATAACTGATACAATGTCCTATATAATTCATAACTTACCGAGGTTTCAAAGCCAACTTTTCGATAGGCTTCATCATCTAAAACCCTTTTCGCAATTTGATAATAATCCCGGGTAATTTCCAAACCGACATCTTTAGGCAATGACTGCTCCAAAGCCTCTTGATATCTGGCATCCGTGATCAATGTCACTTGGTTTGGTGTGACCACTAAACAGCCATCACCATCAAGACCATCAAATCCGCTTAAATATTTTAAGCTAAATTCGTTAGTTATT
>NZ_GG669992.1:379239-384107 GCF_000159315.1 Lentilactobacillus hilgardii DSM 20176 = ATCC 8290 | reverse complement strand
CAAACGATTGTTATAACACGCAACAAAGCGGCATCACCTCACTATTAGTTTGGAAATCGTCCATGCTGATCAACTGGTTTGCACTGAAATTAATCCCAATCGCACCTAAAAAATTCATGGTTTTATTGAATTTCCAAAACAGCGGCCGATTCAATCGATTAATTAGTTAGTCTCTAAATCACTAGAAATGAGTCACCTAATCCATCTCCAAGACAATAAAAGATGAAGGCAAAAATAATTTTTGCCCTCATCTTTTTAACCATAAACATTAACAGGTTGAAATGCGAAATAAAAGCAAATCCCCTTATTTTAAATACTACTTTCCCGTTCCATTAACTCAGTTCCGATAATAATCAATTCCGGAATCTTTTTGGGATTTTTAACCCGTTCCAATAACATTTCAATTGCTCGTTCACCCATCAATTCAGTATGCACATGAACAGTTGTCAGTGCCGGACTGGTATATTTAGCGATTGCCACATCATTAAAGCTGATCAAGCTTACACGATTTGGTACATCAATATGATGCTGCTGCAAAGCGCGGAGTACACCAACGGCCATTGAATCGCTCCCTATCACAAATCCATGGGGTAGCCTTGCTCCAAGTTCGTTAATAGCTTTAGTCATTAAATTAAAGCCGGATTCCGGTCCAAATGGGCCTTGATAAACAAATTTATCATTATAAAGCCCTTTACTCTTTAAATATTGATTAAAGGTTGCCACTCGGGGATCACGGACGCCTTGTTTTTCAGTGACGATAAGTTCCTTACCGGCAATCATACCAATATCATCAATCCCATTTCGAATAAACCGATCAATAATCTTTCTAACCGGCGTTTCAAAATCACTACGAATACAATCTAAATTATACCCAAGGTAGTTCTCTCCAATACAAATAACCGGCAACCCATAAGATTTCAATTGGGTGACTTCGGTAGTATCAAACTTTCCAACGGCAATAATGCCGTCAAAGTTCTTAATCCGATTCTTATCGATTGACTCATATGTAACCCGCTCGATAGTAGCACCCAGACTAGCTGCTTTATTTTCAATTCCATACTGAATTTGAAGATAATATAGATCGGAAAGTTCCTCTTTATCAGTATGCCATTGAACAATTACAATTTGCTTTCCTAATTTAGATGCCCGCTTGTTACGTTTTTTGTACTGTAGTTTTTCTGCAACTTCTAAGACCCGTCGCCGTGTATCTTCCCCAACGGATAAGGTATCATCAAAGTTTAAGATCCGCGAAACCGTAGAGATTGAAACGCCGGCTTCATTCGCAACATCTTTAATCGTTGTCATTACTATCACCTATTAATGTACTAAATTTTAAGGTATTTTACGTAAATTTTACTAAATTCAGTTCAACCTACTTTCATCATAAATATACTGCTTTAGTTTACCACTACCGGAAGATTTGATAAACGATAGGGACTAAGGCTTATCAATTTTGGGTAAAAATTAACAAATAAACGACCAAGTTAGCTTCCATAAATTAACAAAAAATCATGGATAAAAAGGATCTATTTGAATATCCTTCATCCTGAATGTTTAGATAAGCCTTTTATACTTTGAATTCCACGGCCTCGTTTGGAGAGACCCACAATACCGGTAATCCCTACCTCCGTTTGCTTGAAAATGACGTTTTCTATCTTTATTGGAAACTGTTTTTGATATGAAAATGACTCCCAAAGAGTTTTTTCATAATTGTTTACATTTTTCCGCAATTACTTTCAAAATCAAAAAGGCCCCGGTACTTGTTATATAAAATAACAACTAACGGGGCGCATTATTATCACAAATAGTATCGAATGGGGTTTCGATTAACGCTATGTCAGAAATAACGTTTACCTATTCATTTCGATAAGTTGGATAGTGTAACATGGGGTGAAATAAGTTTCAATTACCTTCGATATTTTTAATTAAGCTTATTTCATACAGCAATCACTCTAATAGAATGCGTTTACATCGTATTTCAAACCAAAAATGGATCCGGGCAAACATGTCCAGAATACGTTAACGGTTGAGGAAATTACCGATAATGTCAGTTTAAACGCGAATTATTTAACCCGACTCCTTAAACACTGTACAGGTATGACCACACTTCAGTTCTTAACTTCATTAAAATCGAAGTTGCTACCTTGCTTCTAATCCGAACAGAAATGCCGGTTAAACAGGTTGCCTATAACTCATATTTTAATGATCCAAAGGTATTTATGAGACGTTTCAAAAGCTCAACAGGATTATCCCCCAGTGAATACAGGAAATCATATAACTTAATTCACCTCAATAATCCACACGTTGATCCTCAAATTCCAATTCCAAAACGAATTGCGGATTCTATCGATTATATTCCTGAAAATGGTGACATCTCTGAATAAGTCCCAAACAATCATACTTTCCCTTTACAACACAAAAATTCTTAGGAGGAATTTACAATGCATATCTTCACAAAAAAATTTGCCGGTCAATCAATTATCTCTTGGTTTTTTCTAAATCATTTTAATTTGGATTGCCTGGGCAGTCCATAACGGCACGTTGCCAAACAATGTAACAACTATTACATTTGCAGCCGTTATATTACTAGCAATTTACTGGAGTTTTTCACTTGATCGAAAAAGAAGTAACAACAAGTGAATTCGCTTTTGTTAACCCCGTATTCATGTTAGTATCGCAAGTGAACACAACGAATATGAGGGGTTGAGAATCAGATGACATTTAATCATAAAAAAACCAAATTGGCAATCCTTGGAATGATTGCCGGAGGAATCTTGTTGGGAACCTCTGTAACAGCAAACGCTGCTTTGTCCCCATCAAGTACTTTACCAAAAACCGATATGGTCGATGTTTCCCAGCTGGCAGGGAAACCTAACTGCCGCTGATTACCAAACAATGGCTGGCAACGGTGTTAAGGCCGTGACAATTAAAGCAACCGAAGGTACCTACTATAACGAATCCCTACCTGTCACAACAGGTTCAATATGCACAACAGGCAGGCCTGAGTGTCAACTTCTACCATTTTGTCCACTTCACCTCAACCGATCAGGCTCAAAGTGAAGCTCAAAACTTTATTAAAGCAGTTCAACTTGTTACCAACTCCAAAGACGTCGTCATGGTTGCCGATTTTGAATCATCAGAATTAGCAGGCGTTTCCAAATCGCAAAACGATGCCAACCTGGCCGCCTTTGATGCAACACTTAACCAGGCCGGCTATAATAAAACCGACCTATACACAATGGCAAGTTGGTTGGGTGTACACATTGATACGAACACTTCCAATAATGGTTGGATTGCAGACTATCCAAATAACCCAACCGGCAGTAAATATACTTCTGCCAACGCATGGCAATGGGCATCCGATTATCGATTCCCATCAATTAATCAAAACATGGATGTCAGCCAAATGAACAACGATTTTTACTTGAATTCAACAGCTGGCTCAACAACTGATACGTCGACGCCAACAACCGGCTCCAGCAGTTCCTCAAGTTCATCGAGTTTATCAAGTTCATCAAGTTCAATTTCCAGCTCGTCAAGTTCGACAACGAGCGGTTCAACATCATCAACACCGGGTGAAATTGTTAAAGTACCGGGACCATCCGGCAAACAGTATTCAGCCAGCCGTTCCAAATCCGTTAAACTAGTATGGCGGAGCAATATGGGCCGTCATGCCTACAAAACAACGGATGGTGCCCGTTACTCCAAGCATCTTGGCATGCGTTACGGTTACAATTCGGATATGCCCGACATCACTTGGTACACCGACGCCCATGAAAAGTTATATATGAAGAATTCCGGACATTACGCTATTTATTATCACGTTAAGAGTGCAAACGGCCAGCATGGTGGCTGGATTTGGCGCGGTTATTTGAATAAATAATCTATAGAAACCCAAAATGAGGTTGGACAAAATTTAATTTTGTTCCAGTCTCATTTTTTTAGATATTACAGCCTGTTACCTGATTGTTGTATGACTGTAAATAAATGCTTTTATCCGCGCCACTATTGAGAAAGGCTACATAAGAGCTATTTTTAAAAAGACAACTATTGTGATACGATTCGGACTATATTATCATTACCGACAACTTAGAATCCAATCACAGGAGTACAATTTAAATGAAAAAATCAAATTCCCTAAAACTTGCCGCTTTGGCACTAGCTACTTTTGGTGCACTATTTGCTGGTAATGCCAGCTTATCCGTCCAGGGCAACACTTTTTCGGCCAATCATCCAAACGCTGATATGGTTGACATCTCGGCTTATCAAGGAGCTCAAACAAACCTTGGCCTTCAAAATATGAAGGATTCCGGTGTACAGGCCATGACAATTAAAGCAACGGAAGGCACTTTTTATACCAATCCATTACTGGGTCAGCAAACTGCCACGGCTCAATCGTCGGGTTTAAGCATTAACTTTTATCATTATGCTCAATTCACTACCAAGAACCAAGCTAAAAAAGAGGCAAAATACTTTGTAAAAAAGTAAAAGGGGTAACCAGTCAGCGAAACGTCGTCATGGCCGTTGATTTTGAGGCTCCCAAATTAGCTCACCTTTCAATTGCAACCAATGATCGAAATATCAAGGCATTTAACAAGGTCGTTAAAGCTGCTGGCTTCAGCAAAACCGATATTTATACCAACGCTAATTGGGTTGATAGTTATGTCAGCATGAACACCGCTAATCTCGGGTGGCTTGCCAACTATCCAAATAATCCAACGGGAAAGAAATATGTTGCTGCCAATGCTTGGCAATGGACATCCAACTTTAAATTTGCCGGTCAGGCAGGTAAATTAGATGTCAGTCAGCTTAATAACAGCTATTATTTAAATGACTAAAAAGGCAATTTTCAATTCTTTATTTTAATC
>NZ_GG669992.1:372257-377417 GCF_000159315.1 Lentilactobacillus hilgardii DSM 20176 = ATCC 8290 | reverse complement strand
TTTGATTAATACCTATTGCCTAACTGATACGCCCTTTCTTCACCCTATTTTATCAGCCTACATTTATTTTTCTAAAATTTTCAGCAAACTATTATATTGACTTAACATCCAAGATTTATAATTCTTATTTGCCGGTAACGTTTCAGTTACTTTCAATACAGGAACTTTATTCTTATGAGCAAGAGCAACCAAGTTGTTGACCGTTTTATCATCAACTTGAGAGTTATAAACAAAGAATGCAATCTGACGTCCTTTGATACCGTCTTGCATTGCCTTAATCGTCTTTGGTGATGGATCTACATCCTTTTCAGTATCATTTTCAAATTGAGAATCGCCAACTTTAAAACCCATTGCGTCAAGTGCGTAATCAAAGACTGGTTCGCTGACATAAACATCCTTGTTCTTACTCTTGGCAGAAACTTGTTTTAACTGGGCGATCTTTTTATCAACCGGTTTAAGAGATGCGATATACTTCTGAGCATTTTTCTTAAAATATTGTTTATTTTTAGGTTGAATCTTTCCCAACTTAGTTGCAATCGTATTTGCTAATTTTGGCATCGTTTTGGGATTATACCAAAGGTGAGGATTGTCCCCGTCTTTTTTACCCATTAAATCCTCGCCAACCTTTATGTAGTCGGTTTTTTTGTTACTGGAAACCAATTTATTCATCCAGCCGTCATAACCAATTCCATTAGCAATTACCATCTTCGACCCAACAATGTTTTTTGCTACCTTGGTTGTTGGCTCATAGTCATGGGGATCAATATTGGGGTTAGTGATAACGGATGTCACCTCGCCTTTATTACCGGCAACCGCTTTGGCAACTTCACCGTAAAAGTCCGTTGTTGCGGTAATTTTGATTTTACCATTGCTGCTTGATGAATGACTTGAACAACCCGCAACAACTATGCCAAGCGTTACAATTAAAAATGCAAGTAACACGAATTTGAATCTTAATATTTTTCGAAACATTTGTCTACCTCTTCCGTTTTTTAAATAGTAGCGATTACTCTTACGATGATAATATAAAAAAAGTTACTTGTAAACATGAATTTGAAAACTTTTCATGATTTCAAGTAACTTCAGTACCTTTATCAAAGATAATAATTGTGAATTAAATCCTTTCATATCACTCTATATTCTTATAATTTGTCAAAACAAGTTGATAAAACTGACTCATCGTATAAGCTTTATGAAAATACTTCTTACCTGCTTTTTTATAATAGCCAACCGGATCTGTATGATCCGAACCACCCATGTATTTGGCAACCGAGCCGTGCGACCAAACTGTTCCCTTGCCGTCGTAAACAGCATCGTTAGGCTTCAGGTTATATTCATCAAGTAAATAAGCTGTATAATATGCTGCATTTTCCACCTCATGTGCAAAGCTCTTTTTACTGTGCATCTCAATTTGCTCAAACTGAATAAACCTGGCATTTCCAGGATAACCAACACCCCAGCATAGGTAGTCTGTATTGGCAATATTAATAATATGATCGTCATCTACAAATGAATGAACAAACGCATTTCGATAATTCTTCTTCATATACGCAATTTCATCAAAAATCGTGGAGTTTGGATTGCCGGTCTCATGAATAACAACGCCTTCTGGCTTACCTTTACCATGACGATACTTATAATGGGGGAATCCCTTCCAAATTTGTTTGGTAATTGTAGATGGCGAATAATGATGTGCAGAAATGTAATGGTTAACTGAAGCTGCATTTGCAGTTACATTAACTATTATCAACATGATAAGAACAGTTAAAACCGTTAAAAAAAGACTGTTAATTTGTTTTTTCACTACTAACGTCGCCACTTTACTTACAATTTTGTATTCAAACTCTATGCTAATCATTCTCTGCGCCCCTTGCAAGCAACTATAACAAAGCTTTATAACTGCTTTTTAAGAAATGAGGTTTTGAGTGCAAATAATGGTTGCTTACAATTTTCAGGTGTATTATGTAACCGGATTCAGTAATGTTGATTTAACTCTAGGGGAGGTTTTAAGTTATGACAAGTTTTCCAAAACGCGGTGCTGATGACCGCCTACTTTCACCAGAAAATTCATTAATTACCTTTATTGATTATCAATCAAATCAAATCAATTCAATTGGGTCAATGAAACATGCCGATCTTGTTCACAATGCCGTTTTAGTTGCCAAGATCGCCAACCAATATAAAGTTCCCATCGTTCTCTCAACCGTTAACGTTCATACAGGTAGGAATCAAGATACCATCTCACCATTAAAAAAGGCAATTGGGGACGTTCCGTCATATGACCGAACATCCATCAATGCTTGGGAAGATAAAGATTATAACGACGCTATTAAAGCAACGAAACGTAAAAAAATTATTATGCTTGGTCTTTGGACTGAAGCATGTCTCACATTCCCAACGATTGATGCACTTGCGGAAGGATACGACGTTTACCCGGTTGTTGACGCGGTCGGTGGCACATCACCTCTGTCTCATGAAACTGCCTTACGTCGAGTAGAACAAGCTGGTGCCCATCTCATTACAATTCCACAATTAATTTGTGAGTACCAACGTGACTGGAACAGATCCGATACTGTCCCTGGATTCGTCCAAGATCTATTTGAAGATGGTGCTTTTACACCGCTTCAATAATTCTCATTGAGTACGTCAAAAAAGAGTTTTCAACATCCTTAAATGATGTTGGAAGCTCTTTTGTTTAGTTAACTTAGTATCATTTTCGATGCCTAACGCGCATGATCACAAGCCATATCAACTGGATAAATAATATAAACCCAAACAGCACACACCAAATTGCCAGCGATGTCATCTGATAAGCCGGTGTATTGATTGCTCCTGTCGCATCGGTTTTCCTTAACCAAAGAAAAGTGGCTCCAACTATAAAAAGGACCAACCAAAGAATGCTGGTCATCTTCCACCAATTCATTAAAGTTCCCCCCATCTGCACTAAATTTAAAACAAGCCTTCGAAATTTAAGAAAGTTGACTAATAATAGCATTTTATTATTCATCAAAAAATGCCGATATATAAATTATATATCAAGCATTTTTTTGATGAGATAGTTACTATTATTTTGACACATGCTCAGATGTGGTTTGACCACTTCGTGCAAAAGCCGGTCTCAAGAAGTGCAAACCCAAGCCGAGAACCACACCGACAACTGCTGGTGCTACCCAATCCATTCCAAGATTTGCAAATGGTAAGACATTATGTTGAAAGGCACCCAATGCTTGGCCAAATGCGCTTTGGCTGACAACTGGCGGAAACGCAGCAACCATATCCAATAGTGCCGGAACTGTTGTGAAACCAACAACCAACGCATAAACTAATGGATCGCGATTAAAGAATGGCGAAAAGACTGATAGCAAAATCAAGACCATTGCGAAAGGATATAAGAACATCAGCATTGGCGTTGACCAGAGAATGATTTGATCAAGACCGAAGTTAGCAGTAAAGAATGATGCAAAACATGTTAATGCCAGCCAAGTATGGTAGCTGACCTTTGGAAAATGTTTATGGAAATCTTGTGCAAAGGCAGCCACCAACCCAACAGCTGTCGTCAAACAAGTAACCGTAATCAACGTTGCCAAAAGTGCGTGACCAATACCGCCAAGGTAATAAGTAACTAGTTGATTAAAAGCAACACCACCGTCTGCAGATACTTTATAATTAGCCAAGGTTGTGGCACCTAACCAAATTAGAACAACATAGATAAAGCCAATCATTGATGTCGCAAACACCCCTGCCTTTGCTGTTACCTTTGCATTACTGCTTGGCCGGGTCTTGCCCAATTGACGAACAGCCGTTACAACCGTTACCCCAAAAGCTAAACCAGCTAGCGCGTCCATTGTGTTATAGCCTTGAAGAAAGCCATTAAAAAAGCCGGCATGTTGATAAGCAGCCGTGGCTGCTTGGTGTGAGGCAGAACCCATAGGATGAACAGCCCCCCATTAAAAATACTGAAAATAATAGCAAAAGAAATAGTGGATTTAAAAGTTTACCAACCGAATTCATCACGTTGGACTGATGATAAGAAACCAGAAAAGCAGCTCCAAAGAAAAGAACTGAAAAAACAAACAATCCAACGTGGGCCCATGAATCCGGCAACATTGGCTGAACACCGACTGTAAAGGGTACCGTTGCAGTACGAGGGGTTCCAAACAGCGGCCCAATCGTTAAATGAATTAATACCATAAAGACAAGCGCAAAAACCGAACCAAGCGGTACCCCGATATCATAAACGCCCTCTGATCGGGTAACACTAACGGCCAGCACTGACAAAAGCGGTAACAAGACTGCCGTTACCAAAAAGCCAACTGTTGCCAACACCCAGTGGGAACCTGCTAATTGGCCTAAATGAATTGGAAAAATTAAATTTCCTGCACCAAAGAACAAGCCGAACAACATTGAACTCACAACAAAATATTCTTTTTTAGTTAACGGATTTGGATTTAAATCTTGTAAATCTTTCATGCCCAATAGACTCCCTTATTAATACAATTTTTAACCGCAACCTAATCTGACCAATGTCAATCTGAGATTTCAAGACAACCACTCCCCTTTTAAATTAGTAAATAAATTACTCAACGCAAAAAAGCGCCCCTCATTCAGTATTCACTGAACTAAGGGCGCTTACGGCACTGTACCACCTTATTTTGCAAAATTATTGCTAATTCTACCTCTCTCACGTACGGCTTTCAAGAAGCGATACGCTAACACGTTAATGGGTGTTACCAATGCACGTTACTTTCACAAATTCGATGCATCGCTCAAAAGGGATTTTCACACGTTCTTGCCTGCTTTCTCTCACCAACCAAAGCTCGCTTAAGGTTTCGAAAGTGTTACTCAACTTTCTCGCAGCGTTTTATAATTTATTGGTTCTTATACTAGTAACCTTTCATGCAAATGTCAACTTGTTTTGTAATGATTAAACGACTGGATTTTTAATAAATCGGCGTTAATTGACAATTTACATCTTAATTTGGTGTTGACTATTTCCCAAGATAACTAAAAAAGAAATATGCATCCCTATCAACATCAAATTAACACATTGTCACTTGCATTAGTCATTTTGAACAAAAAAGAACCGGGTTTTAGCTTCGAAAGCGATTTCATTTATTGGACATTGCTCCTATAATAGAATTGTACAAATAAATTTATATA
>NZ_GG669992.1:368252-370642 GCF_000159315.1 Lentilactobacillus hilgardii DSM 20176 = ATCC 8290 | reverse complement strand
CGTGAGCATATGTCAAAGGTATTAATCGCTGGAAGGATTCCAGAACATGCATTAAACATTTTGAAAGATGCTGGATTGGACATCGACGTGTACGATGATAGTAAATCTTTGATCACAAAGGACGAACTCAGTAAACGAATCACTGATAAAGATTTCCTGATCACACCACTTTCAACTCAAGTTGACTCAGACATTATTGATAAAGCACCAAATTTAAAACTGATTGCTAACTATGGCGCCGGGTTCAATAACATCGATGTCGATTATGCAAAATCAAAAGGAATCCCAGTTACGAACACACCAAAAGTTTCGACTGTTTCGACAGCTGAAGTAACCTGCGGATTAATGATTGCACTATCTCACAGAATGATGGAAGGCGACACGTTGATGCGCCACGAAGGGTTTAGCGGCTGGGCACCACTATTCTTCTTAGGCCACGAACTTGCCCATAAGACATTAGGTATTATCGGAATGGGGCAAATCGGTCAAGCCGTTGCAAAACGTATGCATGCATTCGACATGGATATTCTTTATACACAACGCCATCAATTGGATCCCGAAACCGAAAAAACTCTGGGTGCTAAGTTCACCACAACGGATGATATCATTAAGAATGCCGACATCATTACACTTCATTTACCGGCTACTCCTAAAACCCATCACATGATCGGTGCCGAACAGTTCAAGCAAATGAAAAACAGTGCCATGCTTATTAACGCTGCTCGAGGCCCAATTATCGATGAAGCGGCACTTTACGACGCATTGGTTAACCATGAAATTGCAGGTGCTGGTTTGGATGTTTACGAAAAAGAACCGCATGTTGATGATGGCTTTAAGTCACTTAAAAATGTTGTTTTGACACCACATATCGGTAATGCCACTGTCGAGGCCCGTGATGCAATGGCTGAAATTGTTGCAAAGAACACGGTCGCTATGGACAAAGGTGACAAGCCTAAGTATGTGATCAATGGTGTTGAATAGAATTTAATTCTTTTTACAAAAAGTTCGGGCAAATTCCCGAGCTTTTTTGTTTAACCTGGCCAAGCCTAAATCGACTTTATCATTAAATGATTAATAGCGTTGTCCCCTAAGCAATACACGCCACCAAAGATAACAAAGAAACAATATTGATAATGCTATCAAGCCATATATCATCGATGCTTCAATCTTTAAGTTAGCACTAATCCCCAGCAAAACAAAAAATCCTGCTAAAATAAAAAACACGTTACTGGAAGATCGCCGACCTTTTTGACCATAGACAAACAAAACAACACTTTCAGAAACCAAAAAACAGAACAATCCAATAATTAACAACCAACTAAAGTAGGTTTGCGTTAGTTCTCGATTTATGAACAACTCTAACGATGCCGTTATTAATTCAATACCGACGAAAATAAAGTAATGAGCATGGATCAATACGAGGCCAGCTGTTGTTAAATGTCGATTAATACCGAGATCGTATGTCAGAATGTAAATTGAAAATAACAGTGCAATGATGATAAAGAACAGCAAACTATCAACGTGAACGTTGAGACTATCAATCGTTCCTGCAACACTGATAATTGATTCTCCAAACAAAATGATCGTAAACAAGCTGTAACGCTCTGTAAGATGATCAAAATGGGTTGGAAAATGCCGCAGCGTTTTTTTCATGCCGATTGGTACAAACGCCGCCATAAAAATAGTGATGGCATAAATCGAAAACCGCAAACCATAATTCCCCCATTGAATCATTGTAAGCACGCCAATCACTGCGATTGATATTAACAGTGATCCTAATTGAATGCACAGATGACGCACCTCTTGGGATTTATTTCTTTTTGCTTGAATTAAATATTGAACTGCCAAGCTCATAAAAAGAACAGACGTGGCACCTGCGAAGGTAGCATGTGTTTGCTCAAAATTTGTATTAATAGATTGAGAAAGGACAACAACCCAAAACATATTGAAAACCAAAAAAACAACATGACTCAAATTAGTGTGATAAAAGCGATTTGCAAACACTGTTTGATACGTCCAAATTGTCCAAAAAACCAGCATCATCATTAAAAACTCAGCAACATCCAAAACCGGAATTCTTTCACTGTTAATAATATGTAAAACACTGGTAATCCTGCTGATAGCGTAAGCAAAAATCAAATCATAAAATAGCTCAAAATTGCTGACTTCCTTTGATTTCATAGCCGTTTTCTCCAAACTAAGTATAGAATAGCTCATTTGCAGTCTTTTAAATTGATTGACTCTCCAGTATCGTAGACCAAAATATGAAGACAGCAAAAAAGGCTGAATCAAAAATGATCTTTGACCCAGCTTCTTCTTTGAAGGATGTATCTTAAGCTATACTAATTCGTTAATTATTTAAGAACCTTAAAACGATCGTCATCATTCAT
>NZ_GG669992.1:365536-367346 GCF_000159315.1 Lentilactobacillus hilgardii DSM 20176 = ATCC 8290 | reverse complement strand
CTGTTTGAGACGATGTTACCGAGGCATTAGCAGCAAGTGGTGCGGCTGCAAATGCGAATGGTAGTGCCAACGAAAGTGCCGTTACAAAAGTTGCAATTTTTTTCATATTCAAAGCCTCCTCAGACCTTCCACACTCAATATACAACATGACAATTATGCATCAAAGTAATTCGTTTGTATTATTTATCACATTCACAAGGCCCTAAAATCAAGGTAATATGATATTGGTTCGAAGTTATTTTAATAGTACCCAAATAGGATGGAGATGAGTATGGATGTCGTTTAGTGCCATTGCTTCGTATGCTGTTGCCATATTCTTTAGTGCATTGAAAACTATAGCAAATTTGTTTTAAAAAAAGAGAAAAAACAGTTAACTTCCAAAGCACAATTGGGGATAATCCGGTTGCATGGCAGGAAGTTGCTTTTTTTCACATTTTTGCTTGGTAATAACCGTAAAGATACAAAAAAGGACTGAATAAAATTATTATTGCCTCAGACTTTATTCCTGATTACAATGAAAAAGATCCAGTCAGAAGCCGACTTTTGTCACTTCTAACTGAACCTAATCTTAAATTATCTAGTTAGCCGATTTAAATCATCTAAAATACGTCCTCAAAAATGTCATCACACGATCTTTATAAGCTTCCGGATTGTACCAAAAGCTCTCTGCGTGGGTCGCGTTCTTAACGATCCATAATTGCTTCGGCGCTTTAGTTGCCTGATAATTTTCATAAGCCATTCCTACAGGTACATACGTATCACGACCACCGTGAATAAACAAAATAGGTAATTTATTTTTAGCAAGTTGATGCGTTGACGATACTTTGTCTAATGAAAAGCCAAGAACATGATGATTAATCCGGCTTACCAACGGTTCAACCGGGTATTCAGGTAAATGGAACTGTTGCTTTAACAAATAGGTTAGTTCTTCTCGGATACTGGAATAGCCACAATCGGCAATTAGTGCTTTTACTTGTGAGGGTATGTTCTCACCAGAAATCATTTCTACCGTTGCACCACCCATGCTAACACCAAAGAGCAATATGCGACTATCTTCACCAACATAACCAATGACACGTTTAATCCACCGCAAGTAATCTAATCGATCCAGCCAGCCGAAATTAATATATTCTCCGGAACTTTCACCATGACCGCGATCATCCGGAACCAATGCGTTAAATCCCATTTCATGAAACATTTTGACATAGTTTGCCATTGTTTCACGATTCCCTTTATAGCCGTGAGCAATGATAACCGTTTTTTTTGACGGTTTGTCCGCAGGAATAAAACTGGCCACCACCTTGTTCTCCGGTGAATTTGCATTTAGTATCCAGGTTTTTGAAGGCACATTTTTCATCCAATCAACGTAGTCGTAATAAGCATCAGCGTACTTTTGTTTCTCCTTGGAAGTTGGTGGAACGTGATCAACACGCTCAAACGCAAACTTAAACAAATGATAACTGAGTAAGAAACTACCGGCAGTAACTGCCGTTAATGGAATTAACAATGGTCTAACAATTGATCTTTTCATGAATAAATTATAACCTCTTAAGTACATTGGTTCTCATCTTGAACAAAAACCAATTTGGAATTAATAGTTACTTATTATAACAACTTTCCGAAATAATCAACCTTGTTTTGCTTAACTTTAAAAAAGAAAAAATTCCTTCAACAAGTTACTCGCGCGACATGACGGAATAGCTTATCAAAGAAATATTTCTAATTTCATTTTTAGTCATCATAACCCATATCATTTATGAGATAATTTTAAGAAAGTACAATAAGTATTAATCAACTAACAATCATTTAT
>NZ_GG669992.1:350585-364310 GCF_000159315.1 Lentilactobacillus hilgardii DSM 20176 = ATCC 8290 | reverse complement strand
CAATCATTTATTAAGGAGAAAAAATATGAAACTTTCAGTTCTTGGTCCTGAAGGAACTTTTGCCGATGCAGCCGCAAAAGCTTATTTAAAAACCCAGCCATATACCAACGTTATCTTTGACTATCACCCCACTTTTGATCAGGTATATCAAGCAGTAACTGGCGAAAATATCGGTTTGTTGCCATTAGAAAACCAGCTTGACGGTTATGTGTCCGCAACTCTTCAACGTTTACAAATCGCCGACGTTACGGAAATCGGTGAAATGACTATTCCGGTGAACTTTGGATTAGTAGCAAACGCTGATAGCTTAACTCATATTAAGCGACTATATGTTCAATTTAAAACGGAAGGCCAGTGTCAAAAGCTGCTATCAAGAATGCCCGGCATCCAAATCATCACAACCTCATCCAATATGATTTCTTTAGAGAAATTTTTACGTGGTGAAAAGGGTGATGCCGCAATTATTCCTCAATCACAGATGGCGGATCAATCCGCACCTTTCATGTTGGAAAACGTTGCTGATCAAGATGATAACAGCACGCGATTTATCATTTTTAAAGCAAAGCCTGCAAAGTTGGATGACCTTTCACGCCTGACACTCACAACCAATCATTTTAAGGCTCCGCTCTTTATCAGGCCTTCGTCGAATGATAAACCGGGAACACTTTACGATATTTTGGGATACTTTGCTAAAGCCGATCTCAACCTCATTACCTTAATGTCATTACCGACTAAAACCCAATTAGGTGAATATTCGTTTTATATTGAAGTTTCCGGAACTCGCGATCAACAGGAGGTCATATTCGCAACGCTTCGTGACATGGCTTCAAAATATAACGTTCATCTACTTGGCTTTTACGCCGACTAAATCATTAAGCTGTCTGGCGTTGTAGCTCAGCCTGCTTCTTTGCAACACGTTTCTTAGCTTCGTTTTGACGATGGAATTCAGCCAAGTGAACAGCCTGTGTAACAAATAGATGGGTTGCAGCTTCATAATGATATTTCCGACCTAGTTCAGCAATGTAGCCATTGATGTAATCGACTTCGGTTGGACGATCCTTAATCATATCCTGATACATTGATGGATAATGCAGCGGCATATCGATACGGACATTGCGATCAAGCGCCGCCATTTCTTCATCACGAGTAGAAACCAAGTGGATATCGGCGCGGGCACAAATATCATAAGCCTCATCAATCAATTGTCGGCCCATTGAGTAAAAGCCCTTAAAGTTTCCAAGTTCGCCCATTGGGATTTCAAACATTGTGCAGAGCGTATTGATAACCGAGTTAAAGATAACTTTTGTCATCAAAGTTCCAGTAAAGTCATCAGTCAAGGTTGGGTGCATTTGAGCCTTGTCCAATTCGTTGAAAAGCTTGTGGGTCATTTCATCAGGCTTCTCATCTAATGGGCACATGTTCATCTTGCCGGCACCACGCTTACCCATAAAGTCAACTTCGCCTGGTCCTGGTAGAACTGTGGCAATTAAAGCAGTACCACCAATAATCTTATCATCAGCAAAGTACTTTTGTAGTTTTTCAATGTGACCCATGCCATTCATGCAGGTAAAGGCGTATTGACGATCGTTGAAGAAGTGCGCACATCGCTTAAGATAGCCATCTAATTGCATTTGTTTAACAAAGAAAATGAACATGTCAGGATCGCCGTTGTAGCTTTCGGGCGTTTCCAACTTAATTTTGGTTAACTGACGATCCTTATGGTCACGCATGACATAAACGCCACCTTGTTCACGGATTCTATCAATATGTGGCTGCCAAGTATCAATAAATGTAACGTCATTTCCTGCCTCTTGAAGCAAAATCCCATAACGAAGTCCCATAGCGCCTGCACCAATCATTGCAAATTTCATATCAATCATCCTCCAATTTTGACTATCATTGATTACCATTTCATAAAGCCATTAATCATTTCGATTAAAAAAGCACCCTTGATCTTTTTATAAAAGATCAAGGGTGCTTTAGCACTGTACCACCTTAATTTATAATTTGTTCTCACAAATTACCTTATCATGTACGGCTGATTTTACTCAACGATACACTGGCACTTTAAGGCGTGCTCTCCGTAAACACTCATTACTTCGCATTTACTGCTCAAAGGCTACTTTCGTTTCGGTGATCATTATCCCTTCTCACTTACCGGGATTCCCTGAAATGACTTGGCGAAACTACTCTCCTCTTCATTGCATTTTCAATCGAAATTTTAATGTGCCTTTAATCTAGCGCACATAATTCTAATTGTCAACACAAAGTTCAAAATTATTTCACTCCTTGGTAATATCTGCGCCGAAATACTTCTGTGATAATTTAGTCAAGGTGCCATCCTTACGCAATTGTTGTAGGACTTTATTGAACTTAGCCTTTATCTTGGTATCCTTTTGGTTAAACATTGCAGAAATGTTAACCGGCTCTGCTTGGGAATCAGAAATCTTATGATAGGTTAATCCCTTGGTAGAATTACTCTTTGCGTAAGCGAACCATGCCTCGCGTGCATTGATAGTTCCCTGAACCCGACCTTGACGAATCAATGCCAAGGTTGTGGTAAAGTCTCCTGAGGGAACTATTTTGGCACCAAGCTTTTTAGCCTGAGCTTCGTTATTAGTTCCCGTTCCTTCGGCGAGCTTCTTGCCTTTGACATCTGAAAGCTTCTGAATCGACTTGTCACTGGCTTTAGTAATTAAGGCATATCGTGAATAAATATACGGTGTAGAGAAAATATATGATTTTTTACGTTCAGGCGTTTCGGCAATATTGTTCAACACAACGTCGTATTTACTGCTTCCAAGACCGGCAATTAAACTATCCCATTTGGTTGGCACGAAGTTGGCTTTCAAGTTCATCTTCTTGGCAACCGCCTTACCTAAATCAACTTCAAATCCAGTTAGCTTTCCACCTTGTCGATATGAATAGGGTGCGTAGGTGCCTTCCAATCCGATCGTTAGTTGCTTACTCTGCTTTAATTCTGATGTATAACCACCCTTACTTGATGAGTTGCTTGATCCGCAGGCAGTCAATAATACCCCTGTTGCGACAACCCCTAATGTTAATGCAAACCGTTTAATTCCTTTTCCTATTTTCATTATGAATCCTCCTCCAAATCAGAAAATGTCATTGCCGAAATAAAATCTAAAATTCGTTTATTATCAGTAGCAAAGAAATCATGCTCCGAACCGTCAAACAAGATTCGACCATCTTCAACAAAAATCATTTTATCAGCAACCTGTCTAGCAAATGCCAAATTATGCGTCACAATAATCATGGACTGCTTTTCTTTGGCAATTTGCAGTAATACTTTCAATACTTCCAGTTCAAGCTCCGGATCAAGCGCACTGGTGGGTTCATCAAGAAAGATATAGTCGGGGTGCATTGCTAATGAACGGGCAATCGCAACTCGCTGTGCTTGTCCGCCCGACAACTGAGCAGGATAAACATCCGCCTTCTCTTCCAGGCCAACTTTTGCCAATAGTTCAGCCGCCTGTTTTCTTGCCTCAATTTTATTCTTGTGCAGAACTTGAACCGGCCCTTCCATAACGTTCTTGATGACGGACAAATGTGGAAACAGGTTATAGCCTTGAAACACCATTTCAGTATGACGCCGAATATTTAAAATTGTTTGATTGGAAATCGGTTTGGATAAATCGATGTCCAAATCATCAAAATAATAATGACCGGACTCGGGTTTTTCAAGAAAATTCAACGATCGCAATAAAGTTGATTTCCCCGAACCTGAAGGCCCAACAATGACCGTTGTTTGATTTTCTGGAAAAGTTGTTGAAATATTCTTTAATGCCTGATGGTTTCCGAATGTTTTCGTTAGGTTTTCGAGTTTTAACATACAATCCACCCCCCCCTATCTGGTTGTCGTTACATAGCGTGACGTTACCTTTTCCAAATACCCCTGCAGCCAAGTCAGTACGGTACAAAAGACAGCATAATAAACAGCAACCAAACTATACATAATTAATGGCTGATAATTTTGGGCAGCAATTTGTTGACTCACTTCAAACATTTCAACAATCGTAATCGAAGCTGCCAATGATGTATCCTTCACCAAACTAATGAAACTATTTGCCAATGGCGGTAATGAGATCCGGATTGCTTGTGGTAAAATAATTCTTCTTAAAACAACGGATTTAGTCATCCCAATTGAATATGCGGCTTCCCACTGGCCTTCTGGAATCGATAAAATGGACGCCCGGATCGTCTCCGAACAGTATGCACCTGTATTCAATGAAAATGTAATGATCCCAGCAATAACCGGATTTAGCTGGATGCCATTCGGGAAGATTCCCTTAATTTTTAAATATGGGAGTCCAAAGTAAACAATAAATAATTGAACCAATAATGGCGTGCTTCGGAAAAGCCAAACGTAAAAGCGAAAAATTGCTTTTAGCATTAAAAAAGCACCTCGTTTTGACGAAAGACGAATCAATGCTGTAAATAGAGCAATGATTAAGCCAATAACAAAAGAAATAATGGCGATTGGAATCGTGTATTTAAAGCCTGCTTCCAACAGCTGAGGCGTTGACGTTTGAATAATATGCCACATATTAACTATTTCCTCCTTTAAAAATGAAGTTTACTTCTGACACTATGACCAGACCAATAATAACGGCATTCTATGATATCACAAAAGAGCCGTCCCTTTGCATATAAACATGCAGAGGGACGACCCTTTTATATTAGCCGTGTTACCACCCGAATTTATATTGATGTTGTCATCAATACCTTAAGACACTTTTTAATGTCCGGAATGGTATCGTGATTCCCACGTATCTTGAGCTTGCACCCTTGATAATCTGCTCCGAGCTCATCTTCGATTAGTTTCTCAGCCATCTTCTCATTTACCGATGGTCCCTGATCCAAGAACAACTAGCCTACTCTTCTCATCAACACATTGATTATATATACAGAGTGATACTAACAGTTTTATAGTAAAGGTGTCAAGATCAGATTTTATTTTCATGAGATTTGTTAAAAATGCATAAAAATTCATTTCGTTTATCTCATGTTTAGACTCAACAGATTAATTATTTTCTATGCTTTTCTTCTCAAAACTTACGCAGATTTCACACTTGCTTGTGTTGATTCTTTCATTTGACGCTTTTTTGCTTCATTTTGCCGATGATATTCAGCCAAATGAACTTCTTGAGTGACAAATAAATGTGTGTGGGCTTCATAATGATACTTCCGGCCTAATTTAGCAATGTAGCCGTTTATGTAATCTACTTCGGTTGGACGATCCTTAAACATGTCCTGGCACATTGATGGATAATGTAAAGGCATATCAATTCGTGAGTTATGATCCAAAGAAGCTAATTCCTGTTCCCGTGTCGATACCAGCTTAATGTCTGCACGGGCACAGATATCATAAGCCTCATCAATTAATTGACGCGCCATTTCACGGGCACCGGAGAAGTTACCGAATTCCCCCATTGGAATTTCAAACATGGTGCAAAGCGAGTTCATTACCGAATTGAAAATCACCTTCGTCATTAATGTTCCAGTGAAATCTTTTGTAAGTGTCGGATTCATTTGAGCTTTTTCCAATTCATTGTAAAGGCGCTGACACATCTCGTCAGGCTTTTCGTTGAGTGGGCACATATTCATCATGCCAGCACCCCTCTTGCCCATAAAATCAACTTCACCAGGGCCTGGAAGGACGGTTGCAATTAAAGCGGTCCCACCAATGATCTTGTCGTCGGCAAAATACTTCTGGAGTTTTTCAATGTGTCCCATGCCATTCATACAAGTAAAGGCGTATTGACGGTCATTAAAAAAGTGGGCACAGCGCTTTAAATAATCGTTTAATTGCATTTGTTTTACAAAGAAAACCACAATGTCCGGATCACCATGGTAAGTTTCCGGTGTTTCCAATTTGATTTTCACTAGATGACGGTCTTTATGATCACGCATAACATAAACGCCCCCTTGCTGGCGGACCTTATCAATATGCTGCTGCCACGTATCTACAAATGTTACATCGTTACCAGCTTCTTGAAGCAAAACACCATATCGTAGTCCCATAGCGCCTGCACCAACCATTACAAATTTCATATCAATCATCCTCCGTTTACTATTATTTTGAAAGAAAAAAGCGCCCTTGGCTTCTATTCAAAGCCAAGGGCGCTTTTGCACTGTACCACCTTTTATTCGCAACTTTAAAAGTTGCCTTTATGCGTACGGTTCATTATCTGAACGATACGTTGGCACAATAAGGCGTGCGTTTCCGTAAATCTTCACTGTTCGGATTTACTGCTCAAAGGTGATTTTCAAATTGCTTTGCACTGTTCCTTCACACTTAACGGAATTCACTTGATTACAACCACAATTCTACTTTCCTTTTCAATGCATTTTTTCCATCAATTTAATGTGGTTTTAATGTAACTCATTGAATTTTAATTGTCAAGTTGACTATTTCGATTTTTTAAGTATCAACCTTATAAGTCCAAATCTAAGTATTTTATATCTGGTCGTTCCTTAAATCCCTGATGCTTCCAAAAGTTTTTGCCCTCTTCATTACCAATGACAACAAATAAGCCGATTTTATCAATGCCTTTATTCTTAAATCCCGTTGTGACCCGATCAATTAATTGGGTTGAGAGATGCTGACCTTGATAGGATTTTGCAACTGCAACATGGTACAGATATCCCTTTCGGCCATCAGTTGCCCCCAAAGCGGTCCCGATAACCTTCTCATCATCAACTGCGACAAAACACAGATCGCGATTCTTGTTAATAACTCGAGCAATGCCCTGCTCTGAATTATCAAGTGAGGCCAAATTCATCCCCGGTACCGACTCCCAAAGTGCATATGCTGCAGCATAATCCGTCACCTTCATTTTTCTAATTTGAACCATTTCTTTAACTCCAATCCTAAAGCAAGATTTCGTGTTCACTATGTCGACCCTCAATAATAGCAAGTGTGTCATCCAATGACTGCTTGACCATATTTTCAACGGCTTTATCCGTAAAGAAACCGATATGAGGCGTTAATAACACGTTGGGTAGTTCTTTTAACGCGTTATATAATGGTTCCGGCGTTTTCTCGTCAAACTTTAAATTAAAAATATTAGTTTCATTCTCAACGACATCAAGTGCTGCTCCTGCGAGCTGTTTTTCATGAAGGGCAGCTAACAGGGCGTTTGTATTTACGACAAGCCCCCTTGAATCATTAATAAAGAATGTTGTATCCCGCATCAGGTCAAATTGTTCTTCACCAATCAAGTGGTAATTTTGTTTGGCATAGTAAACGTGAACCGTTACAATATCCGATTTACGATAAAGGTCTTCTTTCGAGGTATACGTTAAAATGCCTTTTAAATCATCTCTTGGAGACGCGATATCATTTCCAAGTACCGTTGCGCCCAACGCATGAAAGATTCTGGCAACTGTACCGCCAATTCGACCCACCCCGATAATGCCAATCGTTAATTCAGATAATTCGCGTGACCGTAACCCGTTTACCACATAATCGTTACGGTTAAGCCGTTGATTAAATTGGGGAATATGACGAATCAACTGCATCACTTGGGTTAGCACCAGTTCCGCCACGGCCGGCGGTGAATAAGACGGCACGTTTGTCACCCGCAGATTATTTTGCTTTGCCCAATTTAAGTTAGCTGAGTCAATGCCTGCAGATCGGGTTGATAGTTGTTTGATGCCAAAATCATGTAATTTTCGATATAAATCCGGTCGACTACTCAGAATACTTCGCTGCTTATAGTCGATACCGTCATAACCTTTTGCCCGATCAACCGTATCGTCATGTAATTCATATGGCACACTGTCAACTTGAATATGATGCTGATTTGCCCATTCATCAATAAAGAATTGCTCATCATCCCGAACGTGGTAAGCAAGAATTTTTGTCATGGTTTTAATACCTCCTTTTCTGACTGCCGTTTGACATATTCGGCTAACCTTTGGACTGCCAGCTGAAGGTTTTTCATACTTGTCGCATAACTAATTCTAAAGTAGGTCGAATGACCGTTTTCAAAAGCTTCACCCGGCACTACGGCAACAAGTGCATCTTGAGCCAACTGTTCAGCATATGCCATCGCCGTTCCTTGAAACGTCTTCGGTACTTGAACGTAAATATAGAACGCCCCTCTAGGAGAAACAAACTCATAGCCAATTTTTTCAAGTGCTTTGCATAAATAATCCCGTTTCCGATCGTAGACACCTTTCATTCGTCGAATATCCTGATCGCCAAACAGAAAGGCTTCGGTTGCTGCATCCATATTCGGTGTGCCAACGGTAGCAACATTAGCCTGATGAACCTTGGCGAGTTCTTTAATAACTGTCTTGTCCCCACATAGGTAACCGATTCGCCACCCGGTCATTGCATATGATTTGGACACGCTATTCACCAAAAGGGTTTGCTCCGGAAGATAGGTTGCGATCGAAACGTGTTCATCAAAATAAGCTAATTCACTGTATACCTCATCACTCAAAATAGCCACTTGGTAATTCCGCAAAACAGCTGCCAGTTCGCGAACTTCATTTGGTGTGTACGTAACACCCGTCGGATTGTTTGGATAATTGAGAACTACCATTTTTATTTTGTCGCCATACTGTGTCAAATAACGGTCCAAAACATCAGGTGTCAATTTAAAACCGGTTGATGAAACATCAACTTCAATCGGAATTCCGCCGTTCAACAATGTCAATGTATGATATAAACTAAACGCCGGGGAACTAATAAGCACAGCATCCCCAGGCCCGATAATACCGTTAAAAACGGTACTAATAGCCTCACTAGCACCGTTAGTGACAACAATTTGATCATCAGGATCGTAATCCAATCCAAATCGGCTTGCCAGGTAATTACTAATCGCTGTCAGTAGTTCTTTGGTCCCCCGATTGGGCGCATAGTGGGTGCGATTATTTAAAATACTCTGGACCGCCGCCAGTTTAATATGGTCCGGCGTTTGAAAATCCGGTTCACCAATTGTTAAATTAACGATATCGGGAATTTGTCCGAACCGATTGTTAATTTGCCGAATCAGTGATGGTGCAACCTTATGCAGATCATTTTTAATTAAGGATGAAATATCAATCATCCAACCACCTCATTTTGAATTAAAGTAAGTCAATAAACTGTTTGCACTTTGGACAAAATAATCAATTGCAGCAGAAATGGTTTCATCTTCGCCAACAAAACCCGGATCATGTAAATCCGAAGCATTTGGACGGCCGTTTGACCCGATAAATGCAAAGGTTCCGGGGATTGGTGCTTCAAACGTTGCAAAATCCTCACCTGTCATTGTCAACTCGGGCTTAATGACCTTAGCTTTTAACCCACTCTTAACAACGGCTGTAATTGTAGGATCATTTTTAATTGGGTAAGCGCCAACACTCCAATCAATATCAGCCGTTTGCTCATAGGCATCAACGATACCATTTACAATTGAATAAAATCGTTTTTTTACCAATGCCGTATTTTCATCTGAGAATGTCCGGACTGTCCCCTCAAGTGTTGCAACGCCGGGTAGTACATTCCAGGTTTTACCGGCGCGAACTTTTGTCACACTCACGACCACTGCATCAAAGGGATTATTACTTCGACTAACAATGGTCTGCAGCTGAGAAATAATTGCCGCTTGAGTAATAATTGGATCCTTTCCTTTTTCAGGTCTGGCACCATGTGAACCCGCACCATGAATGGTCACTAGGAATCGATAGCATCCCGCCATCAAAGGACCGGCCTGCAACGCAATTTGTCCTACCGGCAGATTAGGGTTGTTATGAAACCCAACAATCCCCCGTACACCATCCAAAACATGCTTGGCCAATACCTGATCACCACCATGACCAGCTTCTTCAGCCGGCTGAAACAATAATCTGACCGTTCCCTTCAACGTTTCTTTTTGTGCATTTAAAACATAAGCAGCACCGAGTAAACTTGAAAAGTGAAGATCGTGACCACAAGCATGCATGACACCGGGATTTTCAGACTTAAAGGACAAATCGGTTTGTTCCTGAATCGGTAACGCATCAATGTCGGCACGCAGCGCAATCATTGGTCCGGGTTGACCGCCTTTTATTTCAGCCAATAAACCGGTATCCAAATCCGTTGGAACAATTGAAATTCCCCAATTTGAAAGAATTGCCGCAATCTGCTTGGTTGTTTCAAATTCCTGATTGGACAGTTCTGGATGACGATGGAATTGATGTCTCAGGTTAATAATTTCTGGTAGAATATTGGTCTTTGTGTCAATCGTCAAAAGATTCACCTCATTCAAATGCTGTTTTAATTGCTTGATCCAAGTCGTTGATTAAATCGTCACTATCCTCAAGTCCAATTGACAATCTAAGCAATTGATCCGTAATGTGACTGGCTGCTCGACGATCCTCGGGCACTTCTCGATGCGTAATTTTAATTGGGTTGACAATCAGTGACCGACTATCTCCTACATTTGGTAAATACAGAAATAACTTAACCGCATCGACAACTTTCTTTGTCTGCTCAGCTGTCCCGTTCAACTCAAAGGACAGCACAGTTCCGATTCCTTTTGGAAAGTACTTTTTAGCCAAAGAATACTGGGATGAATCAGGTAATCCGGTATAATAAACCGCTTTTACATGTGGATTTTTCTCCAAATAGTTGGCAATTTTTAAGCTGGTTGCCACTTCCTTATCCAGCCGTTCGGAAATTGTTTCCAACCCGACCAACTCCAGATAAGCATCGAATGGTCCTAAAACCGCGCCCATTAAGCGAAGATACTTCATCCGAATTCGTTTGATAAACGCTTGTTTTTTAAAGACGGTCGTATAACTGTAATTTTCTGGATGTTCCGCACTTTTCAAAATAAATTCATTTTCCTGGAACTGTGGAAATTGACTATTTTCCCAGTCAAAATGCCCACCATCAATAATCACACCTGACACAACGTTGCCATGCCCACTGATTCCTTTTGTAGATGAATAAACGACAATATCTGCACCATACTGAATTGGTTTGAACAAATAAGGCGTTGAAAAAGTATTATCAACAATGAGTGGAATATGAGCCTCATGAGCAATTCGGGCCAATTTTTCCACATCCGAAATCTCTGTTGTCGGGTTTGCAACACTTTCTACATAAATTGCCCTTGTATCAGGTTGAATCAATGATTTTACCTCGTCAAAATCATTAATATTGCCAACCAAATCAAAATTAATGCCATATTTTGGAAAAAGTGTTTCAAATTCATCCAGTGCCGCACCATAAATGTCATATGGTGCAATAATTCTACCACCGCCTTCTGCAACGTTTAAAATGGCATAAGTAATTGCGGCCATGCCTGAGCCAACAGCAACTGCCTCCGTGCCACCATCCAATGCCGCCAGTCGTCTTTCAAGGACGCCAACCGTTGGATTGCCAACCCGAGAATACATATAAGCATCAGGAACGGTTCCCTGAGCGACGGCTTCGCCTCTTCCTGCGGAACCCAGTGCAAAAGCGACATTCTGATAAATTGGAACCGTTGCGGAATTGTTATGCTTGGCCGGATCATATCCGCCGTGAATTCGTAATGTATCAAATTTTTCTTCAGTCAAACCTGATCACTCCCTGATTGTATTTGAAGTTACCAACTCGGAAACACCAAGCCGATCAGCAATTTCATTCACTTCGTTTAACGTTTTTTCGTCAACAACACCGTTAGTCTGATTTTTATCATAGTTTTGAATTTCTTTATCTCCGGGAATTGTAATCTCGTCGTCAGGTAAATGGTCTAAATGACGCATTCTTTCCAGCATGTCTGATAAAGATCCTTCAATATCATCAAGACTCCCAAATAACGTCGGATCAAGTGCCAGAAAAAAATGACTAATATCATGATTCTTATTCCCAAGATCGGCAGAAATCGACCCTTGAGCCAAAATCGATGTTAAACACTCAACGATTAAAGAAATACCAAATCCCTTATAGTTTGAATTGGCCTCATCAAGTCCTCCCAATGGCAAAATGCCACCCAGTCGATGCGCTCGTGAAAGTTCATCAAGAATTGTCTGCGGATCATTTTGCTGTTCACGGTTCCCATCAATCGCCCATTCTCCGGGTACCTGTCGGTTATTTTTCAGCAAAACCTCGATTTTCCCAAGAGAAACGGTTGACGTTGCCGCATCAAATACAAACGACCCCGTCCTGGTCGGAAACGCAAACGCAAGTGGATTACTACCCAAGAATGGTTGCCTTGCATGTGGCGGTACCAGTAACGGGTTAGTATTTGTAGATGTAATCCCGATCAGTCCTTTCTTGGCAGCCATTCTGGCGTAATACCCAGCAGCACCAAAATGATTAGAGTTCCGTACAATTCCAATTGCAAGGCCATGACGCTGTGCCTTATTAATGATATGATCCATCACAAATACTGATACGAGCTGACCCATTGTGTGATTGGCATCTACTAAAACACTGGTTTTCGTTTGATTGAGCACCGTCCATTTATTGTAAGGGATAATATACTTTGATCTGATTTTTCGGTCATACATGGCAAGCCGTTGGACCCCATGCGATGTAATGCCGCGTAAATCGGCATCAACCAGGGTATCGGCAATTAAAGCACTGTCTTTGCGTGAAAAGCCATAACCGTTGTATATCCGTTCAATAAACTGTTTTTCTTTTGACACTTTTATTCTCACACTGGTCACCTCCATCAATATTTAGCCATCGTAATATGCTTTATTTACCAGTTGCTTAACATTTGTATCGGATTTTAAAAATCCTGCTTGCTTTAATTGATTTGCATAGTAAGTCACGTCGGCTTTACCCTTTGATTTTTTCAACCCAAAATGGTAGCTGGCAATCAAATTAGATACATTTTTCTGATTAACAAATTTACTGGATGAAACATATTTCTTGTTTAATAAAATTGAAGCGGTTTGCTGTGGATGCTTGTTGATCCAGTCAGCAGCCTCCTGATAAGCTTTAACAATCGCTTTAGCTTTCTTCGGATTTTGTTTGGTCAGTTTATCAGCAAGGTATAAGTAACAACAGGAACCATCCTTTTTCATGCCCATTTTTGCCATTTCATTATTTCCGGCATGATTGTTATTATCAACAATTACCCGGAAATGATCTTCTTTGATTGCTTGATAGGCGTATGGATCAACGTTTCCAATTGCATCTACTTGACCCTTTTGGGCTGCCTTGGCTAATAAGTCATAATCGTAAGTTTTCCATGTGACACCTGTTTTAGGATCAATTCCTGCATGCTGGAGCGCAATCGAAGCAACAAATTGAGGTGTTGATCCCTGCCCTGGAGTCGCAATGGTTTTGTCTTTCAAATCTTTAACGGATTTAATAGACGAGTTCTTTGGGACCAGTACCTGAATACAACCTTGATGAATACCACCTGCAGCTTGAATTTGAGCACCATTTTGAATTGCCGGCAAATATTGAAAATCTCCATTTAGTGCATCATATTTACCACTGGCAAAACCAGCTTCCAAATCAGCAATATTGGTTGGCTTGGCAACCAGATTTGCTTTAATGCCGTTTTTCTTGAAAAACCCTTTTTCGTAGGCAATATAGTTAGGAGCACCACAAATAGATCCATTCTTTGCCGGAATTGTAATTGTTCCGTTCTTATAACCCTTCGTTGAATCAGCACTTTGTTTATTGCCACAGCCTGCAAGACCACCGGCAACCAGTAACAACCCTAATGCACTGATAATGATATGTTTTACTTTCAAATACGCCACTCCTCAAATAATGTA
>NZ_GG669992.1:330383-349728 GCF_000159315.1 Lentilactobacillus hilgardii DSM 20176 = ATCC 8290 | reverse complement strand
AGTTCTCTGCAACCCCAAAATTCAATTTATCTTGAATTTCTCTTCTAAATTCCAAAAACTGATTACTTGTTCGATCTCTTGGAAAGGTAAGCGGATTGCTAACGATTTCCTTAATTCTGCCAGGTCTCGGTGTCATGACAACAATGCGGGTCCCTAAATAAATCGCTTCATCAATATCATGTGTAACCAAAATCATTGTTGTTTTAGTCTGCTTCCATACCCGCTGAATAACGTCCTGAACATCGGCCCTTGTGAAAGCATCCAATGCTCCCATCGGCTCATCGAGTAATAATAATTCCGGTCTTAAGACAATTGACCTTGCCAGAGCTGCCCGCTGTGCCATTCCTCCTGAAACTTGATGGGGATAAGCCGACTCAAACCCTTTCAATCCCATTAACTCAATGTAGTGGTCCACCAATTTTTTATCATAATGCCTACCATGGACAGCCTTTAAACCTGAACTAATATTTTCCCTGATTGTTTCCCAAGGAAAAAGGCTACCATGTTGAAAGACGTAACCTCTTGATACATCGGGACGGGTAATCAACTGGTCATCAATTGTTACTTTGCCTTCCTCCGGCCGATCCAATCCTGAAATAAGTCGTAGCAATGTCGTTTTCCCGCAACCAGACGGACCAATGATTGAAATGAATTCACCAGATCCGACACTTAGATTAATGTCTTCCAAAACATTAATCCGCTGACCGGCATTATCATGCAGGATTCGATTAACGTTTTGGACAGAGAGTTGAACCATAGGACATCTTCCCTTCTTAATTTGATCGTTGACGCCAACGAAGTGCGTACTCTTGTAATTTATTTAAAAAGCTAAAAATAACTGAGAACAACACCGCCATAATGACAATGGCTGCGTACACCTGCGTATAGTTACCGACACCTTTAGCCCAGTTGATGTACCAGCCAAGCCCAACTTTTGCGCCAATCATTTCAGAAATAACCAACATCGTAAACGAAAGGCCCATCGCTGTGAAGATACCAATAAAGATATTTGGTAACGCACCGGGGATTACGACTTTTCGAAGAATTTGAAATTCTGAAAAGCCCAATGTCTTAGCAGATTCAAAATAATCCGTTGAAATACTCTGAACGCCTCCAATCGTCATAAACGCAACCGGAAACCAAACCGCAAACGCAATTAAAAAGATTTCTGCCATATAACTGGTCGGAAAAATGACCATCGTTAGGGGCATCCAGGCAGCCGCCGGAATAATCCCAATAACTTTCAGGAAGGGAAATGACCAGTAATTAAACTGTCTATAACGTCCCATAAAGAGCCCCAGGACAACACCAATCAACGTCCCGATAATAAAACTAATCAGCCATAATCCAAGTGACGACCACGTTGACTCGATCAATAGCTTTTGATCTGTTTTTATCTGATCAAGAATTTGAGCAAAACTAACAAAAAATGGTAATTTAATGACTGCAAATTTCTCTGTTAATAAGTCTTGCCCAATGAGCAAGAGACCCAAAACTGCATTTAGCTGTGCAAAATGTCCGCCATACACTCTAATCCTGCCATGAACAACGGCCCCAATAGCATAGACGGCAACTAAATAAAGTAAGCAATCAGAAACCATTTGTACACGCCGTTATTAACCAACTCCTGGGATGGTACCAATTGGTTTTCAACATAGGCAGCTATAACGGCGGCCAAACTCAAAATATTCCAGCTGGTTCGCCATGGCTTCCAATATTTAGTTTCTGCTTTATCCTGTTTAACAGCTTTACTGCGCTGCTTTTTAGATAACGTGACAGCATCTAACATCATTTATCCCCCAATCTAGTTTCCTAATTTTGGATTCCAGTAAGCTTGTTTCACTAATTGTGCATTTTTGGTATCTTTTTTCAGGTAACCCGCCTTTTTTAACTGACTGATATAATAATTCAAATCCGATTTACCTTTGGTTAAATTTAAATCGAAATGTTCGTCTTTAATGATTTGTGATACGTTGGCGACGTTAATGAATTTCGTTTTTGAAACATATCCCTTATTCAATTCAATTTTGGCTGTTTCTTCCGGATGTTTGTTAATCCATGCCGCAGCTTCCTGATATGACTTCACAATTGCCTTGGCTTTTTTGCTATTGGATTGAATTAATTTATTAGAGAGATACAAATAACAGCAAGACCCTTTTTTCTTCATACCCATTTTGGCCATAGCATTATTGCCGTTATCATTATTGTTGTCGACAATGGTTTTGAATCCATCTTGTTTTTGTGCTTGATAAGCATATGGATCAACTGTTCCGATGGCATCAACCTCACCTTTTTGGGCAGCCTTCGCCAACAAATCGGTACTAAAGACCTTCCATGTCACATCCTTTTTAGGATCAAGTCCCGCATGCTGTAGTGCAATCGATGTCACATATTGTGGTGTTGATCCTTGTGCCGGAATCCCAATGGTTTTTCCCTTTAAATCCTTGACACTTTTAATATTGGAATTCTTTGGTACCAATAATTTAATACAACCTTGATGAATCCCGCCGGCAGCCTTAATCTGGGCACCATTTTGAATAGCCGGCAAATACTGAAAATCGCCATTTTGAGCATCATACTTACCACTGGCAAAACCAGCTTCAAGATCACTAATATCTCGAGGATTGGCAACCAAATTTGCTTTTAATCCATTCTTCTTGAAAAATCCCTTTTCATAAGCAATGTAATTTGGTGCATTACAGATAGACCCGTCCTTTGCAGGAATCGTCACTGATCCATATTTGTAATCTTTAGTTGCCTGTTGTTTAGCAGAATTGCTCCCACATCCTGCCAAAGTTAATGTAACTGCCAATACACCAACGATACTTCCCAATACTTTCTTGTAATTCATGACTAACGATCTCCCCAACTCATCTTATGTTTAAAAAACGCCCTCTGTCTTCACGACATAAGGACGTTTTTCACGTGTTGCCACCTTTGTTCGGGTTCCTTTTCACAAAGAAACCCCTCAGTAAGAAATTAACTTTCTCAAACCGGATAACGGCGGCAGCCGATCATACCCAAACTAGTCGATATGGTGTATACGCTCACGAACCATATTCAGTCATTATCAGATACCGGTTTTCAGCAACTCCGGCTCTCTTAAAACCAATAAAAACTTACTCATTCGCTCAACACGTCAATCAATCTTTTCTGCAAAATAGCATCAACTATCTACCGGATGATTCTTCGATGACTTTGTCTTTTGACAGCTGATCAAGGCTTTGTGATAAGTCGTGAATTAAATCCTTTGGATCTTCAATACCAACAGATAGTCTGACCAGTTGATGGGTAATACCCGCCTCCAACTGTTCTTCCGGCGATAATTCCGCATGGGTCATTTTGTAAGGAAGCTCAATTAAGCTTTCAACAGCGCCCAAACTAACAGCTAGTTGAATTAAATCCAGATTCTCGACAAACTCAGTAGTCTTTAGTCCCTTTTCCAATTCAAACGACACAATCCCACCATAACCATTCGTTTCAGCGGTCGCAATTTCATAATCTTTTGACCCTTCAATCCCTGGATAATAAATCTTAGAAACTTCTGGCCGATTTTGAAGAAACGCAACAATTTTGGCAGCATTACTCAAATGGCGGTCCAATCGAACGGCCAAGGTTTGGATCCCTCGCCGGATTAAATTCGAATCTTCAGGGGAAAGCACAGCGCCAACCCCGTTTTGGTTAAAGTAAATCCGATCGGCAATGGCTTTATCTTTAGCAACCGCGATTCCCGCAACCACATCCGAATGGCCACCTAAATATTTTGTAGCAGAATGAACCACGATATCGGCACCAAGATCCAATGGACGCTGTAGGTAAGGAGTTAGAAATGTGTTGTCAACAATCGTCAGCAGATGATGTGCCTTGGCAACCTTGGAAATAGCCTTTACGCTAGTAACTTTCAATAATGGATTTGTAAATGTTTCAAAATAAATTGCTTTGGTATTCGGCTGAATCGCTTTTTCAACCTCATCCAAATTTTGCGTGTCAACTTCGGTAAACTTCAAATCCCAACGTTTAAAAAACTGGTTAATTAACCGAAATGTACCGCCATAAATCGTGTTACCAATAATAATATGATCCCCAGGAGAAAAGATTGACAGAACGGCATGAATTGCCGACAAACCAGATGAAAATGCAAATCCCTGAGTACCATTCTCAAGTGCTGCCAACTGATCCTCCAGGTAGTTTCGTGTTGGATTGCCAGAGCGTGCATAATCCCAGGTTATTTTAGAATCAACCTTTGGAAAAATATAAGTAGATGAATTGTATATTGGCACATTAACCGCACCGGTTTGATTATCATGCTGCGATTGACCGTGAACTAACTTTGTATCGAATTCAGACATATGATTTCCTCGCTTTCCAAACAAAAAAGTCGTCCCCGTACAGAATAATCTGCACAGGGACGACTTTTAATCGTGTTACCACCCGTTTATTCGCATCGATGTTACTATCGCTGCCTCTAAGGCACAAACATGCCCGGAATTTTATCGTGTTTCCCACGTACCACAAGCTTTCACTTTTGATAATTGCTCAGAGTTCATCTTCAAGAAATGTTCCTGTCCACCCTTTCACCAACGGTGGCCGCTCTACAACACTACTAATTTCTCTACTCTTCTCTTCGTCGCAAGTAAATATTAGAATTTAATTAAATTTCTTGCCATGAATATTACCGCGTCAAAGAGAGACTGTCAAGATAAATTGAAAAAAGATTTAAAAATAAAATCGAGTTAATGTTCACCTAATAGCCGCTTAAGCCGATCAATCCGCTCATCTAGTGGCGGATGGGTATCAAATAGTTTAACTAAAAATGGTGTTTGCCCATGTTTATTGGTTGGTTCATTGATATAAAGAGCGGCACCTTTGGCTTCGGGGTTTTTCATCGGTGTTGAATCATCCTTTAACGCCTCTAAAGCGTCAATTAATCCTTGAGGATCCCGGGTAAGGTTGACGCCTGAAACATCGGCCAACGATTCTCGCTGTCTGGAAACTGCGAATTGCATGATTTGAGCAATTGGAACCCCAATGATTTTAACAATCCAACCACCAAGCCACACGATAAATCCAAACGCCAAAACAGCCAACCAAAAATAACTGGAATCTTTGGAATCCCGATCACGACTACCACCTCCAAAGAATCCAAGCCAATTGCCACCCCGCATCATACTAATGCCGGCAATGATCATAACGGCACCGGCACCGGCAATGAAAGTCGTCAATGCAACTGTAATCGATGAAACTCGAATATCATAATTTTTGATATGAGAAATTTCATGCGCCAAAACGCCTTCAAGTTCCTCTCGATTCATCATTTCTCTCAATCCGCTTGTCACAGCTACGGCAGCGTGCTGCGGATCACGACCGGTCGCAAACGCATTAGGCGCTTGTTCATCCATCATGTAGATATCAGGTGTCGGAATATGAGCAGCCAATGAAAGATCGCTAACAATGTTAAACAACGTTGGATCGTCTGACTCCTGAAGCTGACGGGCTTTACTGGATCTCATCAAAATATTTGTGACACTCATATACACAAAAAATGTATAAATGGCAGCAGCGACCAGAAACCCCATCATGGTATATATTGGCACCATTATATCGGCTTGATCGCTTTGGTAAGCAAAAATCAAGCCAAGTAAAAAGCCAATCACAGCAATTAAAAAGATAAACCCTGCGAGTACCAGCCAAGTGCGTCTTCGGTTTTGTATAATTTGTTGATTAATCGTTTCCATTTTATGAAACCCCTCTTAAAACCTAGAATTTCATCTTAGGAACTTCTTTAGAGCCCTCTGGTGCTTCCAAATAATCACGAACTGGGAAGTTTCCAAATTTGGAAACCAAGTTGCTTGGAAAAGTCTGTAGTTTATTGTTATAGGTCATCACGTTACTGTTATAGTTTTGACGAGAAAAGGCAACTTTGTTCTCGGTATTCGTTAATTCTTCCTGTAACGATAGGAAGTTTTGATTTGCTTTTAAGTCCGGATAATTTTCAGAGACCGCAAACAAATGATTCAAAGCACCGGTTAATTGATTGTCAGCTTTAACTTTATCTGACAAGCTGGCACTTGGATCCGAAATAGCAGCTCGCATTTGAGTAACTGTTGCTAACGTTTCCCGTTCATGTTTAGCATAACCTTTAACCGTTTCAAGCAGATTGGGTAGTAAGTCGGCTCGTCGTTGTAATTGAACATCAATTTGACTTGCTGCTTCATCGACCAAGTTTCGCTGAGAAACGATGCCGTTATATAAAACTACAATCATTAAAATAATAA
Organism: Lentilactobacillus hilgardii DSM 20176 = ATCC 8290; assembly: GCF_000159315.1. Classification (GTDB taxonomy): domain Bacteria; phylum Bacillota; class Bacilli; order Lactobacillales; family Lactobacillaceae; genus Lentilactobacillus; species Lentilactobacillus hilgardii. The sequence continues at coordinate 343,453 of NZ_GG669992.1, read as the reverse complement.
TGATTAAAATGACACCCAGTATAATCCATGTCATCGCAATTCCTCCTTGTGTTTGTTTGCTAATAAACATACCATACCCTAACCAGAATGCAACGTTGCACGGACGATTGTTACATTTATTTAAACGCCGCATGGTCTTTGTCTGACTTTCTTAATTGACATTCCGGTTAGAAATTGGGACAATGATCGAAAGCTGTTCTCTAATCAAATTCTAAGATTTTTATGCCTAATGACACCTAATATTATATGCCACTTAACGATGACACATATCATAGAAAGCATGGAGTCGATATTTTTATGAAAGAAAAAGATAAGATTCAAATTGTCCGTGACCTGATTGCCATTCGCACTGTTAATGATAATGAACAACAAGCAGCTGATTATTTAGTTAGCCTGCTTCATAAACACGGAATCGCCGCCAAATCAATTATCCAATTCCCTGGGCGAAGCAACGTTGTCGCCGAAATTGGTGATGGTCAACATCCTAAATTAGGTTTCAGTGGTCATTTGGATACTGTTCACGAAGGCCAATTAAGTACTTGGAAAACACCGCCTTTTGAGGCAACACTTAAGGACGGACGGATTTACGGGCGGGGCACTTCTGATATGAAGGCCGGGCTGGCTCAATTTATCATCACAATGATTGACCTTCACGATCAGAACCTTCCTAAGAACGGAACACTGCGACTTCTTGCAACAATTTCAGAAGAATTAACCGAAGAAGGGGCCGCTTTTTTATCTGATGAAGGATATGGCGATGATCTCGATGCCATGCTTTTTTCAGAACCAACCGGTGTCCCGACTGATCAGTTGGATACTTATTTTTCGAGCGGTGCTGCCATAATCTCTCCCAAAAAGCTTGATGAGTTATACACGGCGCTTGAAGATTCAAGTGCACCTGAACAGCACTTCATTATAAACGCCCATAAGGGATGGATGAGTTATACGGTTACTTCTCACGGAAAAGCGGCACATAGTTCAATGCCAAAACTGGGCATTAACGCAATTGACAATCTAGTTCAATACTATATTGCGGAAAAAGCCCTTTATCATTCCCTAACCGAACGAAATCCAAACTTGGGAAAAACAGTTTATGCACCCGATGTTTTTATAGGCGGCAAGCAGGTAAATAGTATTCCGGATCTTGCTTACGAAAAAGTTAAGGTTCGAACAATTCCAGAACTACCAAACGAAAAGTTGGTTCACAAACTTCAAGAACTTGTTCGTGAACTCAATAAGAAGCCTAACTTTGATTTGAAGCTGGACGTGGAGCAAAGCGAAAACCCCGTTGCAAACAGGGGCACGAACCAGTTAGTGACTATACTGCAAGCACACGCAAAAGCCACGCTTCGTGAAGCACTCCCTTTACCAACTATTGGATCATCAATGGGTACTGATGCTTCAGAGTTCCGCCGGCATAATTCAACTGGCGAATTCTTAATTATTGGTCCCGGTAACACAACTGCCCATCAATCAAACGAATAAGTTGAAATTGCAACATTCTTAAATATGCAACAACTATTCAAACAAGTCGCGATAGCCTATCTTAACTAAATAGTCAGCGAAATAATAGCGGTCAGGCAAATAGTAAACTTGCCTGACCGCTATTATTTTATCGCACCAAACTTTGAAAGCAGGAAAAGTACCCTTAAACAAGCCCCTGAGCCATCATTGTTTGTGCCACTTTTTCAAAGCCGGCAATGTTCGCACCTGCTTGGTAATCCTGATTTAATTGATATTCTTTATCTGCAGCTTCAGATATTTCGAAGATATTGTCCATAATATCATGAAGCCGATTATCAACGGTTTCAAAGCTCCACGAGAGCCGTTCACTGTTCTGACTCATTTCCAAAGCTGAAACAGCAACACCACCCGCATTAGCAGCCTTTGCCGGCCCGTAATAAATATTATTATCACGATATGTTGCAATTGCATCGGGAACACTTGGCATATTTGCACCTTCACAGACATACTTTACCCGATCCTTGGCAATTAATTTTGCCTGATCTTTACTGATTTCATTTTGAGTTGCACAAGGCAGGGCAATGTCATAGTTGATATCAAAGTCCCAGACAGATCCATCGTGATACTCAGCCGTTTCAACCCGTTGCGCATATTCCTTGATGCGCCCTCTTTCTACCTCTTTGATTTGCTTAACAAGCTTAAAGTCGATACCGTTTGGATCGTACACATAGCCATCAGAATCGGAGCAGGTAATAACGGTTGCCCCATATTCAGTTGCCTTTTGAATTGCATAGGTCGCAACATTTCCAGCGCCAGACACTTTAATTTTCTTATTAGTTAGCGTGTCTCCCAACGCCTTAAGCATCGCATGCGTGTAATACAGAAGGCCAAATCCGGTTGCTTCTGGTCGGGCAAGGCTCCCACCAAAAGTCAGTCCTTTACCTGTTAAAACACCATTTTGGTAACCGTTTAAACGTTTATAGGCACCAAATAAGAAACCGATTTCGCGTCCGCCAACGCCAATATCACCAGCCGGCACATCCAAATCCGGACCAATATGGCGCTGCAATTCGGTCATGAAGCTTTGACAAAATCGCATCACCTCGGAGTCGGATTTGCCCTTCGGATTAAAATCGCTGCCACCCTTAGCACCACCAATTGGCAAACCAGTCAGGCTGTTTTTCAAAACCTGTTCGAATCCCAAAAATTTTACAACATCTAAACTAACACTAGGGTGTAATCTTAGGCCGCCCTTATAAGGACCAATTGCAGAATTGAATTGAACTCTAAAACCGCGGTTAACATGAAATTGACCATCATCAGATTGCCAAGGCACCCGAAATTGAATTGCCCTTTCAGGTTCAACCAATCTTTCCAATAAATTGGCTTTGATGTACTCCGGATGTTTATCTAAAACCGGCTCTAAAGTATCCAAAACGGTAAAAGCCGCTTCCTGAAACTCTGTTTGGTTTGGATCACGACGTTGAATTGTATCCTTCACTGATTCAATGTAAGATTTTGCGTTACTCACAAAAACGACCCGCTTTCTGTCAAAATATTTTTTTGATATAAATCCACCCAGCACCAGAAAAGCTGTTTAAAATTACATCGTTATGTTACATTCTACCAGAAGTTTAATGATAAATGGTCACATTTTATGAAATTATTATAAAATATTTTATTACTTTTAAACATATCACCCAATCAATAAACGGCCTTTTCGTTTTTGATTTATGAGAACTACTTTAAGCACGAAAAAAATCGATTATTTACTTTCTAAATTATTTGTTAATTCCTCTATGTTTGAAAATAAAACTTACGAGAATCTTTTATTTATGCTACCATGATCAAATGCCCGAAGGGGTTGTTGACACGATAACAATATAGAGAATTAGAATTAGGAGCGTTTTTTATTTATGGAAAAATCTTTAGAAACTCGTGACGCTTTGGCGCAAGAAAAGAAAGATCAGGCTGCCAAACCCGTCACACATCCGTTTATTGCAATGCTGGGTATGCTCATTGGCGGCTTTGTCGGAATGTTAAGCGAAACTTCCTTGAATATTGCACTGCCAAGCTTAATGACTGCCTTGCACGTAAATATTGGTACCATTCAATGGCTGGTAACCGGTTATATGCTTATTATCGGAATTGTATTACCACTCTCAAGTTTACTGTCTCGTATTTTTTCAACGCGGCAGATCATTGTTTTTGCAATCATTGCTTTTATTGTCGGTGCCATTATTTCAGCTTTAGCAAGTAGTTTCCCAGTTTTATTAATCGGTCGCATGATTCAGGGAATTGGAACCGGTTTGATCCTACCATTGATGTTCACAGTAGCCACTTTAATCTTCCCCCCATATAAACTTGGTGCAGCAATGGGATTAATTGGCTTAGTGATCATGTTTGCACCGGCAATCGGTCCAACGCTGTCCGGTATGATTCTAGGTATTTTATCTTGGCAATGGATTTTTTGGATGTTCGTCCCATTTCTAATTGTTGCCTTGATTCTTGTCATAAAATATTTACCAAACGTTGGTCACATCACAAAACCCAAAATTGACGTCTTTTCGATTATCCTTTCGACTTTAGGTTTTGGTGGGTTGGTTACCGGTGTCAGCCTTGCCAGTGATCAGGGATGGGGATCGCCAACCGTTATTGCGACGTTAATTGCAGCAATCATCTTATTAGCTTGGTACATTAAACGTCAGCTATCAGCGACTGAGCCCATTTTAAATTTTCACATTTTTGCAATTCGCCAGTATCGGACCGGAGCCATTTTAGTGATGATGGATTTCGGTATCATTTTATCATCTATGTACCTGCTCCCAATGTTCTGGCAAAATGGCCTTGCAATACCGGTTGCATTAACCGGTATCGTTATGCTGCCCGGTGGTATCGTCAATGCAGCTGTTTCAGCCATTGCGGGCCGTTATTCCGATTTAATCAGTAAACGTCTGTTAAGCGTTTCCGGATTCGCAATGACAATCATTGGAATTGTCCTATTCTTATTCGCCAATTCAACATCACCGATCTGGTATGTCATTCTAGCACACATCGTGATGATGATTGGGGTGCCGCTTTCGATGTCACCATCTCAAACATTTGGCTTAAGTGCGCTTGATCAACGCACTTCCAGCGACGGCAGTACAATCATGAACACCTTCCAACAAATTGTTGGCGCCATTGCCACTGCAATCGCCACAGCCTTGTTGGGATTTGGCCAACAGTTGTCTGCAACGACTCATCAAATTGCTTTTACCAATGGCGTTCATTTAGGGTTTATTTTTACCTTGATTATTGCGGTTGCAGCTTTATTATTGTCATTAACGATGAAGGAAAGAAAAATAAATTAGTCTTTTTTTCGCTGAAACTAACTAAAAAACGAAAGAGAAGCTGGGAAACTTTTTTGTCCAACTTTTCTTTCGTTTTTTATAATCATTGAATATCCGGGCTTCCAAGTGGCCCTCTATCTTCTACATAATCGGTTTCTTCAGCCTGCCAATAAATTTTATCCTGCTCGGTGATTTTACGTAAAACATGGCAAGGATTACCAACAGCAACGACATTATTCGGAATATCCGTTGTTACAACAGATCCCGATCCAATAACAACATTATTACCAATCGTCATACCAGGGTTGACCGTTGTGCCGCCACCAATCCAAACGTTATCGCCAATTGTAATCGGTTTGCCAAATCCCAACCATTTATTTCGAACACCGGCATCAATGGGATGACCGGCCGCAAATAAGTTTACCCGTGGTCCAATTAAAACTCGACTGCCAATACTAATTTTGCCAGAGTCAAGAAAAATACAGTTTGTATTACAATAAACATCGTCACCCAATGTGATATTGTCACCAAAATCGCAGAAAAACGGTGGTTCAATGTAACAGTTTTGCCCCATTTTTCCAATCAATTCCGTCAATTTAGCTTGCGGGTCCACATCAGGTATCGGGAAATTAATTTGATGAAGCAGTTGATCCTTTCGCTCATATTTTTTGCCAAGCTCTTTATCATAGACATTATATAGTTTACCGGAAAGCATTCTTTGTTCTTCGGATGGCATAATAGTCAACAACCTTTCGTAATCCAATTAATGATTTAAATTCATCATACCATAATAAAAAGCCCTCAAAATTAAAATTGAGAGCTTAAATCTTGCTTACTTTTTTAAGAATTTTCTTTTTATTTATCGCCAACAACACTCTTATCAGCCACTAATTTCTTAATAGCCGTCATAGCTGCTTTCAGGGCCTCATCACTGGCAGCATAGCTAATTCGAATAGACGCATCGTCGCCAAACGAGGCACCCGGGAATAAACCAATATGGTAGTCTTTAGCCAACGTACGTGCGCAGGTCCAACTATCCATGTGCAAGCTGGCTGGAATTTTAGCATAAACATAAAAGGCACCGCCTGGATGAACGACATCAAAACCGGCTTCTCTCATATTCTTAACGACAAAGTCCCGACGCTTTTCATATTGCTTCCGCATGACTTCTGCATCATTTTGGCCATGCTTCATTGCTTCAATAGCTGCATATTGAACAGTTGAGGTCGGTGTTGTTACTGTAAATTGATGAACTTTGGCAATTTCGTCGATAAACCCTTTTGGTCCAAAGACATAACCCAACCGCCATCCAGTCATCGCGTGGGACTTCGAAAGCCCGTTCACAATAACAGTCTGATCTGGTAACCACGTTGAAAGCGTATAGTGTTTTTGCCCATACGTCAATTCACCATAAATCTCATCACTAATGACCCAAATCCGATTCTCTTTCAAAACCGGTACCAAGGCCTTGAGTTGTTCTTCAGTATAGGCAACCCCCGTTGGATTGTTTGGATCAGTGATAATCAACCCCCGAATGTTTAAACCGGGATTGTCATCAATTGCTTGCTGAACAGCTTCAGGTGTTAAAATATAATCCGTTTTGCTGGTATCAATGCGAACCTGCTTTAAGCCATGCATTGCAATTGAAGCATCATATAACGGGTAGGCAGGTGATGGTAAAATAACCGCATCACCTGGCTGAAACAGGGTTGCAACCGCATCAGCAACAGCTTCAGTTGCACCGACCGTCACAACAATTTGATCTGCAGTATAGTGATAGCCAAACTTTTCTTGATAATATTTCGCCGCGGCTTCTCGGAGTTCCGCATAGCCCCAAAAGTATGGGTAGTGCGAATAATTATCGTTAATCGCATCTATAGCAGCCTGCTTAATATGGGCAGGCACATCAAAGTTTGGCTCACCCAAAGTTAGTTTAACAATTTGCGGGTCAGCACTAATTTCATGGTCAAACTCTCGCATAGAAGAGGGTTTGACGTTTAACACATTTGGATTAATATCGTTTAATTCCATGATGGTACACCTCCGAGAAGTTTAAAAGTGTGACAGTCTTTCAACAACCAACACTCGATTAAAAATCAGCATCCAGTTGAGTGAATGTTATTGTTAATAATATAACAATTTTATGAGAAGTCAATTAATAATATTGGACCGCCTGAATAAATATTGTGTAATTCTAACAAAGCAGTGTTAAAGCAACCTATAAGGCTGCTTTATAATTAATAATTTATGAGATAATTTTAATCTTCCACTTGCATTTTATTTAATTATGGCATAAATTATAACAAAGCTTTATATCAAAACAATCCAATTAATAGTTGCTGTTAAGGTTCGCATATTGACATGAAATTGTCACTTTTAATAAGGTTAAGCACTTATTTATATGTTATTCATTAACATTCAGTTTGCAAAGCGTCACTGACATAAGTGGTCAAAGAAAGGAAATTATGTTGTATGAAAGAAAAATCTAAGATCCGAATGAATGCCGATGGCACAAAGCGGGAATTATCCAACCGCCATGTTCAAATGATTGCGTTGGGTGGCACGATTGGAACCGGCTTATTTCTAGGTGCAGGAACTTCCATCACAAAAACCGGCCCATCAATTATCTTTATTTATGCGATTATTGGTATCTTCTTTTTTCTAATGATGCGAGCAATTGGTGAAATGTTATACAAGGATCCATCAGAACATACTTTTATCGCGTTCATCAGTCGATACCTGGGCCCTAAAATTGGATATTTTGCCGGTTGGTCATATTGGCTGGAATTAATATTCATTGGAATGGCTGAACTAACTGCCATTTCCACGTATGTTCGGTTTTGGTTTCCAAATATTGATGCATGGATGATTCAAATCGCTATTTTGGTGATTCTGGCTGCCGTCAATCTTATTGCCGTGAAACTATTCGGCGAAGCAGAGTTTTGGTTTGCGATGATTAAGATTATTGCCATCATTGCGATGATTGTGACCGGAATTATTATGGTAACAACCAGCTTTAAAACACCGATTGGACACGCCGGTCTAAATAATATTTTCGAAGGCTTTAAATTCTTTCCTAATGGGATCGTAAACTTTATCGGTGCCTTTCCGATGGTTTTCTTCGCTTTTCAAGGAATGGAATTTGTGGGCATTACCACGGCTGAAACAAAAGATCCTCATAAAGTACTCCCAAAAGCTATTAATGAGACAATTTATCGAATATTATTATTTTATATTGGTGCCATCATCGTGATCATGGCGATTTATCCTTGGCAAAGTTTAAGTGCCAATCAAAGCCCATTTGTTCAGGTTTTCGCATTGGCTGGCTTAAAGGCAGCGGCAGGCGTCATTAACTTCGTCGTGTTAACGTCTGCTTCCTCTTCGTTAAATAGTTTTCTTTATTCAGCAGGTCGACATTTTTATCAACTCGCTTCGGAGTCCCAAGGAACGCTAATGCCAAAATTCAAATCTGTCTCAAAAAGTGGCGTACCGGCAAAAGCTATTGTTTTCTCGGCTGCTCTAATCATGTTGGCTCCGGTTATCAGTAGTATCCCGGGAATTGAAAATGCCTTTACCCTCATTTGTTCGGCGACAAGTGACTTGGCACTGGTTGTTTATCTTCTAACGGTGATCGCCCATTACAAATATCGTCAATCCATCGACTTCGACCCCAATGGATTTGTTCTAAAGGGCTATAAATGGATTGATCCGGCATTAATCAGCTTCTTTGTTATCATCTATTTAAGCCTGTTCTTCAATGGCGATGGCACCATACCGGCAATCGCTGGCTTAATCTGGTGTATTGGATTTGGCCTTTGGTCGGCAAGGGAAAAATCATCTGCCACCATTCCTACCTCAGATAACGAAAAAATTTAATGATTCTAACAAATTAAAAATGTGACCAAACCGGTTCCTTGTGGATAATATTTATCTACAAGGAACCGATTTTATTTTGCAAACCAGTTTGCGATATCTGAAAACCAAAGGGAAATTTCCAGCCACACATCTATCTTTTCTAACTTTAGAATTCTTTGATAACACTAGAATGTAAAGCGGGTGTCAATAATTCCATGCTACTAAGAACATGTAAAATTTGTTAAATTATAGCTGTTAACAAATTCATCATTACGTATTGAAGTCATAAAAGAAATGATATACACATGTTAAAAAAACTACTTTTGAGTAGCTTAGCAGCAACTATGTTATTGACTAGTTCTGCAGGATTAACCGTTTCTGCAGACTCTGTTCAAAATGGGGCAACGGACACAAATTCAACATCTCAAGTCACCCCTTCGAATTCAGATTCCTCAACTGGTATTGTTACAGTTGATCGAAACAATCCCGATCCTGATAACCAAGCAGCCGGTATTTCTAATCCTGTACCAGTTCGTTCAGGTTGGATGAATGTTGTAAAATCCTATCGCTTTAACAGAAACAAATTTACCGGAAACGACAGTGATTTTTCTGACTATCGTTACGAAAGAATTCCAAGTAGTTCACATGAAACAAGCTATAGGAATTCTAAAATTGGTGGGGGGTGGAACTACAACCGTTATCAACACGTGAACTACTACTCAGGTGGATATTAAAAGGTAATATTCAACTTGTTATAAACAAGTCTGACCCCATTTGGTAAAAATCTTTTTTCCGATGGGGTCTTTCTTGTTATTTAAACTAAGGAGAAAAAATGTTAACAATAAAAAAATTAACGCTAGTAACAAGGATTCCCATCCTCAATGATTTCAATTACCAATTTGAAAAAGGTAATATCTATTTAATTTCTGCAGTCAACGGTTCTGGAAAAACAACTTTCTTCCGTGCGCTTACAAACCTTATTAGGCGTAAACACGGAAACATTTCTTTTGATGGTAAACCATTTGAGAAAGAAAAAAGGGCTGTTTTCTTTTACGAGACCCCGGACTGGATGGATGGTAACCTATCCGGATTGGATTATCTTAAGTTCGTTCAAAAACAGTGGCAATCGTCTCATGATTTAAATGACGAAATCAATTTTTGGAAAATGGACGATTATATTAAACTTCCTATAAAAAAATATTCGCTGGGAATGAAGCAACGCTTAGTAATCGCAATGTATTTCTGTAGTAACGCTACTTACTTAATTATGGATGAAATTAGCAATGGATTGGACGAGGAGAGTCGAAAACAGCTATATAAACGTATTAAAGAAACTGCTGTTAAGGAGAAAAAATGCATTATTATATCGTCTCATTACAAATCGGACGTTGCAACTATCGCAAATCATATTCTCCATCTGGAAAATCAAAAACTGACTGAAGAATCTTAATTGGTTTTGAACTAGTTAATTATCTAGTTGGCCCAAACTTACGTTTACTACAAAGGAGGGAGTAAGTTTGAATTATCTGATTTTTCTATTAAAAAAAGGACTGAAATCTAAATTAGCCTTATTATCTGTTGTTTTGACAATTATTGTCGTTTCAACTTGTCTTTTTTTTGATTTGCGTAATCAACATGTGCAAACTTTTGAAAGTCGTGCACAGGAACAAATCTTGTTTGATATTAGACAAAAAAAGCATTATACACCTAAAGAAATCAAGCAAGACCCTCATGATGCTGTATCATTAATTGATTCGGACATACAAGTGAATAAAAAAATTCAGAAATTGCTACACAAAAGGAAATGGCGACAGGCTTATAAAAAACAAATTGCGTACAATAATACGCAACTTAAGTCATCCCCAAATAACGGAACAGAAACTAGCAAATATTTCAAAGAGTCTCTTATCAGCCAAATTTTACTTTGTAAGGCATTAATTAGGCTCAACCTTGCTGACCAATCAGAGGATTCTCCTACCACAGGAACCAGTTTCTTTCTGTATATTGATGATCTTGTTTCATCAGTTTTAATTATTCTGCTGGTTATCTTTATCTGTTCTCAGCTTTATACAAAAAGGTTTGCAAATCTCTTAGATAAAGACACATTACCGCCAATCGATACAGGAAAAAATATCCTGTCAAATCTTTTCACTGGCTACACTCTGGCTGTCGCACTTTCAGTATTAGCAATCGGCTTCAGCTTCATAACTGCAACCAGCATTTCTGGAATTGGTAACTGGCATTATCCATTTCCCTACTACACATCTCAGGTTCCTTTCAACATCTATAGACCTCAAAGCGAATTTGTAATTCCTACCATTGTCCTTCGAATGTTAAGTTCGTGTTTTGTCGTAACATGTGTTTATTTCTTTGCCGTTTTAACTAAAAAATCCCTTACTACCCTCTTACTAAATCTTTTAATTCTAATCGGTACCAATCAACTGACTTCTTCTGTTAAATTACTTTCGAAAATTGGTCAATACTTACCCACAAGCTATTTTAATGGTGTCAGTGTTTCATCAGGCCGGCTATCCTTTCTTGCCAAAAATCCCCAGATTAATGAAGCTCATGGCATTGAAGCCCTGATTATCTGGACGATTTTTTTTGGAGTAGCTGCTTTTAGTGTTCAATATATTCGCCAACATACGCGAAATTAACCACTCCCCTTCAAAATTAAAACAAAGAAAGAAGCATTATTATGACTTATTTTCATTTTCTAACAAAAAAAGCTTACAAAGGAAAACTGTCTTGGATTGCTATTTGCATTTCTTTGTTAGTCGTCTTTATCTGTTTGGGATTTAACATTAAAAACCAACACGCTGACACACTTAAAGGCATGGCGGAGAGTCAAATCTCAATGGATACAAAACAAATGAGGATATATCAAAAGCACAATCGGGGGGTTGCACCCGAGGTAAAGAGTGACCTTATTGTTAATAAACGGATTTTAAAGGCAATTCACAATAAGCAGTGGCGAAGAGCTTATCGAACCCAAATTGCTGTAAACAGTCAAATACTAAAAAGCGAAAAACAAGTTAGTGGTAGCGATCCGGAAATGACCAATTCTCTTAAATCAGAATCCAATCTTTATAGAGCTTTGTCTCGCTTAAATATCCCCCAGCAATCTGAAGAATCTCCCGCAACAGGTATTTCATTTCTGCTCTACGTTGAACAATGGATTGCACCCATTTTGATTGTTCTAACCATTGTTTTCATTTGTTCACAATTACATACAAAAAGATTTATTGGACGACTTGATAAGAATTCTCTACTTCCAATAACATCAACTGCCAATGTCAGTTGTAACATTATGACCGGTTGGTTCATTTCGTTAGCTCTGCTTTTGATAATACTGGGTTTAGGTTTTCTCGCAGCTTCAATAATTTCTGGAATTGGAGACACTCGATACCCGTTTGAGTTATTTTCAAAACAACTCTCCTACAAAATCTACATTCCCCAAAGCCAAATTATCTTGCCAACAATCGTTCTTAGAATTTTAAGTTCCTTTTTCGTTGTGACATTTATCTTCTTTTTCGCAGTCTTAACCAAAAAAACCTTAACAACGTTATTTTTCAATATGTTATTGCTGATTGGTACGAACCTTTTAACCCCATTTGTAGAACCAATTTCTAGAATTGCTCAGTATCTACCAACAAGTTATTTTAATGGTGTTAACATTCTACCAAACCGAATGGCGCATGATGCTTCAAACTATCAGATCAATTACAATCATGGTATCGAGGCATTAATGCTATGGACAGTTTTATTTGGAATAGCCAGCTATATCCTTCAAAGCATTCGCCAACGTCAAAATCATTAATGCTTCAGCAAAATAACAATTCAGTTGATACAATTTTTATAAATTGCAACCAAATTAAGGGACCAGATCAAGACAAGCTTTGGTCTGGCCCCTCTTCTATTTTCTTTCGCCCAATTTAAAAAATGTCCAAAAAATCAAACATAAATTTCGTATATACATACTTGTAGGGACACTAGGGCATTTATAAACCATACATTCTTCGTGGGGACAATAACCCGTCCTGAATAACTAAAAGAGGAGACGATTTCATGGATCAACTCTCAACCCAACTTAAAAAAGCTCGCATAAAAAAAGGATATTCACAACAGAAGGTCGCTGATGAATTACAGGTCACACGCCAATCGATTTCCAGCTGGGAAAACGGTCATTCCCGTCCTGATCTTTACAACTTAACCCTTTTAAGTAAAGTTTATGATGAACCCCTTGATAATTTTGTAAAAGATAATCATTCTTTTGATCTACAAATCGAATCAGATCGAGAAGAATTTCTTCGTTTTTTTAATCTTCTTCAACAAAAAGAACTTGAAAAAATAAAAAGAATAGATCTGTACCTCTCGATTATCATCATGATACTTGGATTAATTCCCATTTTGGGGACT
>NZ_GG669992.1:286683-330333 GCF_000159315.1 Lentilactobacillus hilgardii DSM 20176 = ATCC 8290 | reverse complement strand
ATGACATCCCTTTTCGCGATATGGCAGCAATCGCACAGAACGTTCAAAAGTCCTCTTTGGTGGTCAAGCCTTATTTCCTTAGCAATTTCAATTATCCTTAGTATGCTCTTAATTTATTTGACTGTAAGTCATCATTGGTTCAATTTGATTCCTAGTATCAGTTAACCATCCTAGTGAAATAAGTTCCAAGAACCTTTGGGGCCGAACAGTTTATAAGTATATGGCATATACTGATCATTCTGTCCAATGATTGATCGAATCAGACTCGGAATGTCCGACCTGGTTACCAGCCTTGCCCACTTTACATATGATCCTTTGTGCAAGACCACAGCGTAATTCATCCCTTTTCCGGAATCGCCCCTACTTGAAATTTCAGCCATTCACCGTCACCAAATGGATTTGTTACTACACGATCATTAACAGGTTGTGGAACGTTCATCCACTTTTGGTGTTTTTTTCCATCTGACTCTGTTATTGTTAATTTTTCCCGTTTAGTTAGCGTTTTCTCCGGTAACAATGCATATCCATATGTTGTTTTCAAAAATGGATTAAACCGGTCGATCATTTCATTTTGACTATGACGACCCCAGCTTAATACACCGAGAAACACTAGAAGTAGCAAAAGCAAGATTCCAATACTGATCAACCATTTCCGGTAACGTTGTTTCAGCCTGACATCCTTACTTATCGTATCAACCATTTTTGAATCAGATCCCTTCAATAATTTATCAAGCGAAAGGTCCAAAAAGTCACTCATTTCAACTAAAATATCCAAATTAGGATACGTTGCATTGTTCTCCCAACGTGAAACCGTTTGTCTGGTAACATGTAATTTTGTGCTAATTGTGCCTGAGTTAAATTTAATTGTTTGCGTCGTATTTGAAGCTGCTCTCCAAAATCCATTTAATTCTCCTTTCGTCTATACACTTAAATTTAATGTGGGAATATCCTTTTGTCGAGCAACCGTCCTGTTACATCAACTAAATTCACGTCTCTTTTTCTTGATTATCATCAACTATAACGTGTAATAGTTGAGTTTTTAATTATTTTTCTTAACTAAATATCCAATAAGATCTAGTCACTATTCAAAAAAGGAACAGAGCGTTTTATTTGTTAAAGCGCTCCGTTCCTTATTTAATAAATGCTTTCTTCGCTGTTTCATGTGAAACACCTAGAGTTAAAGCAACTGATTGTCACGTTCACTCATCCTTTTGATCATATTTAACAATTTCCAACTTACTATTCCGAAACGTCGCCATATACACATCTTTAATGTTATCAATCCCATGTTGCTTCAATTCAGTATCCAACCAAGACTGATCCTTATCCATAATATCAAGTACATCCGGATCAACCTGACCGTCAATAATCACAGGATATCGAATGCTTCCCGCCCCAAATCTTAGGACCGTGACAGAGCCGTTTTGTTCCACAATTGCCCGTTTAACCTCAGCGATATCATATACACCAGCGGTCCTTAATTTAAAGTCGACTTCTTTTGCTGACAGATTTGCCCTCAAACAATTTTCAACAAGTAATTTCCCATTTCTCACAATTGTAATCGGATCACCTTCCACAAACTTACCGAACCAGTGAATATGTGTTTTTAAATATCGGGTAACCATGATCAATAATGACCACAGCAACAAAATAACAATAAACTGGGCTATTGTAATTGCCGGGTTGTAAATAACGCCTCCGACAATACCACCTAATACATAGTTCTGAAGCTGATCCATTGCCGAAGTAGGTGCTAAATTCCCTTTTCCAGTCAAATTAATCAGTAGCGTAATAAAAACAAAACCAACTATTAATTTCAACATAACATCAGAATACGTAAACATTATTTTTCCCCCTCAACCTTAACAGCATCTGAATCATGCAGAATTACCTGCTCTAAAACGAATTGAGAACCATCGGTATTATAGTCAACTCGAAAGAATCCTTTGGGTGTTTTCACCAACACATTATCATTTGGTGTTGTTGAATTAACACTGATGGACTGTTTAGATACTCTTAATTGTTTAGCAATTTCTTTAACAACTGTTGTCATTTGGCCCGATTGCTTAATCGAATTTTGAATATTACTAAAATCGTTATATTGCATCCCCAAAATCAACAGTAACAACGTCCCAAAAATGATACTTAAATCCTTATATTTTATATCAAATCGATGCCGCCAATACTGAATCAAAAATAAGAGAAAAGCCAAAACCAGTACACATGTGATCACAATCCGCGCATACTGCCAAGTATTTTGTGATGTATGTAAATAATCATAAGTATAAAAAATCATCTTTGAAAAATCCCCCTAGAAACCTCTTTTAATTTAATTGGCAAAGTTTTCAACCTTTTTACCCATATACTCTGGTGGTTCTACTGCTCCCTGCTTAAGCCAGCTAATTGATAAGTTAATAACTGCACCGGAAAAGTAGTCACCCCAATAAGAATCAGTCGTTCGATCAGTCAATGGAATCAGTTTATTTTTAAGTAGATATACCAAAACGGTATGAAATGTTTTAATTAAAACTTGTTCTTTACCGGCAGAAATTAAGATTAACTGATCCCTCTGATCATCCAAAACAAGCTGAAAATAATGTGTCATTAACGTTTGCAGCGTTAATCTCGATCCATCCGGAAGCTGACGTAAGTAGCTAATGATTCGCAACATTTCATATTGGCTAACAATATCCTCCAGTGTCACAAAATTTTTGTAGTAATACGCTCTGGACACGCCTGCTCGTTTTGCGAGTTCCGTAATTGAAATTTCCTCGAATGACTGATCTTTTAGCAAGCCCATTAAAGCTTTAAAGATATCGGTCAATTTCTGGTCCTTTAACTCCTTAGGTGACATCGTTTACAAAATCCCTCCTTTTGTCAACAAAAGATTCTTAATTAAGATACCCCATGATAATCTACAAAGCAAGCGATTGAAGGGTAATGAAAACATCTGGGCCCAGGTTATTTGTCGACAATAACCAAGCCCAACATAATTACCCATATTGTTATTTTAAACTAAAAAAGGAGTTTTTATCATGCGTATCAAACAAAAATTAATCATCTTTTCCATGATGATCGGTATCTTCTTATGTATGCTGGATACGACCGTCATGAATATCGCACTGCCTGCAATCCAAAGCGGTCTAAATGTAAATTTGGGAACTTTATCATGGGCTTTAAATATCTATACCATCACATTTGCGGTTTTTACCATCCCGTTTGGGAGAATTGCCGATATTATCGGGAGAAACAAGACATACTTAGTTGGACTAGTGCTTTTTGCACTGGGATCCCTACTATCCGGGTCAGCCAACAGTGCTGAATTCTTAATTATCGGCCGAGGGATTCAAAGCCTGGGCGCAGCAATTATTTTTCCCGCAAGTATGACCATCGGTATTTCAACAGCCGATGTTAAACACCGGACCGGTGTCTTGGCCGCCTTGGGTGTGACTCAAGGATTTGCTTCAGCCTTTGGGCCAACCATCGGTGGTATTGTCACTCAATATTTGGGGTGGCGTTATGTTTTCTTAATTAACTTGCCTTTAATTTTAATTGTCCTCATTCTCTGCTGCGGATTATTGCCACTAAAAAATGAACATCGCTTTAAAGCTCGAATTGATCTTTGGGGCATGCTCTTTTCAATGAGCACATTATTAGCTTTAACTTTAGCCTTGGTTAAGGGTAATGACTGGGGATGGTCCAGCCGCCTTATCATTGGACTATTCACGACAGCTATCGTGTCACTTGCCTGTTTTATTGTCGCTGAACACGTCACTAAAGATCCGATGGTGCCATTAGGCTTATTCAAAAGTCGTCAATTCACCGGTGCTTCCTTAGTTACTATTTTGACAGAAATCTTCTTGGTAGCTGTCTTAGTCATAATGCCCTCCTTCTTCACTAATATCCTCAATAAATCTGAACTAACTGCTGCTTTTATGATCACGCCAACCTCGTTTATGATTTTCATCTTTTCACCAATTGGCGGTATATTAAATGATAAAATTGGGCCACGACTACTTGTTTCCGTGGGGTTCCTTCAAATAATTGCCGGCTATATGATTCTTTCGATTGTTAACCCCGCCCATTATGGCCAAACCATTATCAGTTTACTATTAATCGGTGGTGGCTTTGGAATTATCGCCGGACCACTCGTTGTTTTGGGTGCATCAAACTTTACCGGAAAGCTGCTTTCTGCATCCCAAAGCGTCCTTGGCGTATTTCGTCAAATCGGTACGTTGCTGGCAGTAGCGATATTTGTCTCTGCCCTCACGGCTAACCTGGCTACCGCAAGACATCAGTCCATTATTCAGGCAAACACCAGAATAGAGACAACCCAGCTATCAGCCAAAGCAAAAACGGATGTTGCGATTAATGTTAGAAAAGCCATTTCGGACAATGGAAAAACAACCGATTCAACCAGTAAACAGGGGATTACTCCTGCAAAAACCAATCAACTGATTCAAGCTAATTATCAAAAAACGATTGCAAAAATGCCAAATACCAAACTGATGCCGCAAAAGCAAAAAGCCTTGATTCATGCTAAAATCTCTAAACTTGTTAAAAGAGCAGTTGCGAAACAAAATACTCAAATCAAAGCAGTTGCTAAAGTCATTAGGTCAGATACTAAACAACACATGACGGATGCCTTTACGAAAGGATACAAAATGGCACTTCCTTTTACCATGATTGCCGCACTTTCTGTCTTCTTATTTGAAAGAAAACGGGATTATCTCAAATAGATGATCATTTATCATAGAAAATAAAACGCCATATGAGCATCAACGAATAGTGTTGATCATCATATGGCGTTTTTGACCGATTGCTGCTTTTATTTAACTAATTTTTCCCAAATCATAACTTTCTTTTCTGCTAATGATTTGGGTACATCGATGATTCGCTGATTTGAACTGCCACGAAATTGAAGTGTCAGGTCTTTCTTAGCCAATAAGAAACGCCCATCAACCAAGATATCCAAATAGCTTAGCAATTCCAGCTTGTCATCAGATTCCTTCATTAATTCATCCCATTTATAGCCTGTCCAGGACCAAATATCCTTTGTATGCCCGAATTCTGCTCGAATCCTTTTTGCTAACTTAATGCAGACCTGAGTATTTAAAAAGGGTTCTCCACCAAGTAATGTCAATCCCTGAACATAACTTTCAGACATATCCTTAATGATTTGATTTTCCAATTCCTTAGTATACGGGTGACCATAGTGAAAGTTTTGGGCGACTTTATTATAACAACCGGGACAGTTGAATAGACAGCCGGAAACATACAGGCTGCAGCGAACGCCTTCACCATCCACCATATTAAAGGGCTTGTAACTGGCGATGTACTGATGGCTGCGATCCTTTGCCAACCACTGCTTGGGCTTCGGGTCATTTGGTAACCTAATTTTTCGAGTTTCCGCCATCGTTCATATCACCTAACCTCATATTTTTAACTCGGGATGCAATTTCTTCGTGTCGGCCGTGCACCATTGGTCGAATTTGCGGATTACCAAGGTAGCCACAGGTTCTCTTAACAACATCACAGGTCTTGGGATCACGATTTCCGCATTCCGGACATTCAAATCCCTTGGCGGTTGGTTTAAAATCACCATCAAATCCACATTTATAGCAGTGGTCAATTGACGTATTGGTTCCAAGGTAGCCAACATGATCGTATGCCCAATCCCAAACGGCCTCCAAAGCAGCCGGATTCTGTTTCAAATTAGGGTATTCACAGTAATGGATAAAACCACCGGCCGCATATTTTGGATAAGCCTCTTCAAAAGCCAACTTTTCAAACGGTGTTGGATTCTTTCGTACATCATAATGAAAACTATTTGTGTAGTACTCTTTAGATGTAATGTCATTGATCTTCCCAAATTTTTTAGTGTCCAGCTCACAGAAGGTATCTGTCAATGATTCAGCCGGTGTTGAATAGACGCTGAAATGATAGTCGTATTGATCTTCCCACTTTGCACAATAATCATGTAGGCATTTTACAATCGATACGGTAAACTTGTGGGCTGTTTGATTATGTTCCCAATCCGGTCCATAAAATTCAGTTCCGACTTCGTATAATCCAATGTAACCCAATGACACCGTAGCCCGCCGATGCGTGAATAACTCATCCACGGAATCCGTATCTTTTAACCGTTTACCAAAGGCACCGTACTGATACAAAATGGGCGCATTTTTGGGCTTTGCCTGCTTACAACGATCAACTTTATTAAGAAGAGCCTTTTTAGCAATTTCCAATCGGTCTTGCAGGATTTCCCAGAAAACAGCTTTATCCCCATGGGATTCAATCGCAATTCTTGGTAAATTGATTGTGACAACGCCTAAATTCATTCGGCCACTGTTAACTTCTTTTCCGTTCTCATCATGCCATCCCTGCAAAAAGCTTCGACAGCCCATCGGCGCTTTAAAACTACCTGTTAATTCAATAATCTTGTCATACATCAAGATATCCGGATACATCCGTTTGGTGGCACATTCAATGGCGAGTTGCTTTATATCATAATTGGGATCATCGGGTTTGAGGTTCAATCCTTTTTTTAGGGTATAAATCAATTTCGGAAAAATAGCTGTCCGATGCTGCTTCCCCAGCCCTTTAATCCGGACTTTCAAAATAGCACTTTGAATTTCGCGTTCAATCCATGATCTTCCAAGACCAAATCCAACCGTTGTGAACGGCGTCTGACCATTCGATGAGAATAATGTATTGATTTCATATTCCAGTGCCTGCATAGCATCATAAATATCTTTTTTAGTTTTTTCTTTTGCAAAAGCCTCCTGCTTATCAGGGGCAATCCAGTGTTTGGCATCTGCCAGATGTTTTTCAAAATTCAATTTAGCAAATGGTGCCAGCAGCTCATCTGTCCTGTCTGCTGAGCAGCCACCATATTGACTGGAAGCAACGTTCGCAATAATTTGAGACATTTGCGCGGTTGCTGTCTGAATCGACTTAGGTGGCTCGACATCGGCATTTCCGATTTTAAATCCGTTGTTCAGCATGCCTTTAAAATCAATCAAACAACAATTAGTCATTTCAGTCATCGGTGAGTAATCCAGATCGTGATAATGGATATCCCCTCGCAAATGCGCCTTACCAACAGTTTCAGGCATCATCGTGAGACCAAGAGATTTACCGACCATTCCGGCAGTCAAGTCTCGCCTGGTGCTGAACACATTACTGTCCTTGTTTGCGTTTTCGTGAACAACAGTGTCACTTTTATCAAACAACTGGTTAAGCTTGGTTGAAGGATTAATCGCTGCCTGCCACTTGGCTTCATCTTTTAAGCGATATTGGTCATAACTGGCAACCAAATCACCACGGTCCATTTCTGAAAGAACTGCTTTAAAACTATCTCTGATATCCTTTGACGTCAGTTCTTCTTCGAAGGATGAAAGTCGTTCAAAAATTTGCTGTTTTAATTTTTCCTGCACATCCGTCTCATCGGTAAGTGCTTCAATGACCAAATTAATTTTATACGGGTAAAAAGAACACTTTTCCCCGTCAGCCTTGATCACAGTTAGACTGCGAAGTTTAGTATCGTTTTGATTTGTTGCTTCAGTCTTAATGTAATCCATAGAATCCCTTCCTTTGGGTAAACTCGAAAATATAGTTAACATTGTTTAGTATAGCTGAAAATTATTTGAAAAAAAGACTTTAAAGCACAATATATATGTGTTATGTATTACCAATACACTACATGCTGTGCCATAAAATTGCCAACAATTTCATAATAAAACCGTCAGACACATCTCAAGGACATGTCTGACGGTTTAAATGCTCAATTAATTATTAATTTTTATCGGCCAATTTCTTTGACTAAACGTTTCGACGCTTAAAGACAGAGTAGCTTATTCCCAAAAAGATCACCATATAAACCAGACTGCCAATGAGCAATTCATTTGTTGATAAAAGCGTCATGTGTTTTAGACTTGGGCTAATAACCTGATTAGGATAATTCATCATGTTTAACGGATTCCACTTTAACCAAGTCCACTTCTTAATAGCTATGATTAACATTGAAGAAACCACATTAATTGCAAAGTAGCCAATAATACCAACTGAAATAGCTGCGGCAGAACTCTTAAACAGATTTGCCAACAGCAAAACCAGACTTAAAACCAACCACAATGCAACAAATCCTGATAAAGACGTGTAAAGAGCCGTAACTAAGATACTATGCTTATTGCCGTATGTTTCGCTGAGCTGAAATGTTCCATTAAAAAGAATCAATTTTAAAATCAACGAATAAACAAATGCCAACGCAATAAAGTAGATTGAGTAAAGAACCATTGCAAGCCATTTGCTAACGAGAATTTCTCCCCGATAATACTTTCGATAAAGCAATTCTTTAATTGTGCCATACTGAAACTCCATCGAAATAATTGAACTGGCAGCAGCAATCATAAATAATACAATCCAGTCAAAACCAGTAAATAAACTGACAAATATTGCCTTGGGGTCAATTGTGTTTGGATGATTCCGACTAATCACAGCAAAGATAGTCATTATCACCAGCAGGATAATTGATGTTGCCCACGTACTTTTTTTATGCACCAATTTAAATATTTCTTGTCTAACTAACGTTACCATATCAGATTAGCCCTCCTTCACTTTGTCATTCTTCAATAAATCAAGCAGTGAAGTCTCAAGATCACTATGAACGTGTTTAACATCCTCGATTTCGATATTATTAGTTGACAATAATTTAATAATATCGGCCATTTTGGTCGTTTCATCCTCAACAACACTAACATGATCAGAATCGATTAACTTGTATCCGTTTTGAGATAGGATATCCTTGGCTTTAGCATCATCAGAGGTCTGAAGAACCATTGATCTCGTGCTGCCGCTTTCCAAAGTCGCCATATCACCACGATAAACGATTTGTCCCTTATCAATGACAATTAAATCATCGATTAATTTTTCCAATTCGCTTAGAATATGACTGGAAATTAAGAACGTCGTTCCTTGTTTGGCTAAATCCAAAATAATCGTTCGTAGATCTTTGTTCGCTTGCGGATCAAGACCGTTCATTGGTTCATCCAAAATAATTAAGGCAGGATGATTCACCAAGGCCAATGCGATTCCCAACTTTTGCTTCATTCCAAGAGAATACGTTTTAGCTTTTCTCTTTATGTACGACCCCATTTTCATCTTATCAACAACGTCCATAATCTGTTGTTTAGAAACGCCGTCATTTGAAAAAAGTTCAAGATGTTGTAGCCCGCTTAAAAATGGATAAATACCCGGATATTCAATTAGCGCACCAACTTTTTCCAAAGCTTGATGACTTGTTTGTGAAACCGGTTGGCCATCAAGCGTAATTTTACCGCTTGGATAATTAAACAGCCCCAAAATTGCCTTCATAATCGTTGACTTTCCGGCACCGTTAGGTCCAACCAACCCAACAATATGTCCCTTTTCAACAGAAAAAGAGACATTTTTTAAGACTTTTTTGGATCCAAAGTTCTTTGTAAGTCCCTCAACATCTAAAATTGTATCTGCCATGTTATCCTCCAATCAAGATCATACTTATACACGCACCTAGATAGTATAATATTGGCTCACCGTGATTGATTATTAGTTAACTTTCTATAATCAATCACGACAAGCTGTGTTGATAGTAACATATCTTCACAAGAATCGCCAATGCCCTTTCGTAATTTGGTTGTAGACAAACTATCCTTGCTCTATTACTCAGAAGGTCTAAAATACATATGTGATATGTTCAAATTCATTATTACCATTCCAAAGTGAGGTAATCATAATTTATGACAAAAGCTTTAATTGTAGCAACAAATGTACCTAAGTTTAATAATGTGAATCGAGCGACAGGCCTTTGGTTACGCGAAGCAACCCATTTTCATAAGGTGATACAGGATAACGAAATCGACATCGACTATGTAAGCCCGACAGGTGGTTATATCCCCCTTGATCCGTTATGCCTTTCAGGTGATAGTATGGACAATATTGATTGGGATTTTTATCTGGATAATCATTTTCGAAATCACTACTTGGCAACCTCATTAAGCCCGAAAGAAGTCACTGCCGAAGATTATCAAGTTATTTATTTTGCAGGCGGCCACGGTGCCATGTGGGACTTCCCTGAAAATAAGAATCTTGCTAAAATTGCACAGCAAATCATCGCAAATAATGGCATTGTATCAGCAAACTGCGTGGGCACTACCGCACTTCTTGCAATGCGCACAAAAGACGGCAAACGCTTTACAGCCGGCAAAAAGTTAACCAGCTTTTCTAATGACGAAGAAGCCTTAAACGGGTTAACCAGCGAAGTAAAGTTTTTACCGGAAGATGAGCTGAAGAAAGCTGGCGCAAACTTTATAAAGGGTGATCCTTTCAAACCAAATGTCGTTATCGACGGAAATTTAATCACCGGTCAAAATCCAAATTCCGCAACTGCTGTTGGCGAAGCCGTTATTAAAGACCTGCTCAAATAACCGGAACCAGGGGGTATTCTTGTGACTATTTGGAATGATCACCACTTCTTTTTATTGATAGGAATAACTGTTGTTGGCTTTATTCTTTGGGGTCTTCTTAAAAGAGTCAGTTATTTTAATCATCAAATTTTATATTATTTTCTAATCATTGTCCTGGCACTTATCGGCCTACTTTCTAATGGACTAGGCGTTTATTTCCTGATCCAACCATTCTATGACTTAGTGATTTCAATCATTATCAGTATCTTGGCAATTATCATTGGTATCTTTTATTTATTCTCGGTTTTTATATTCTCCCAAAGAAAAAAATAAAGTTAACTGGAACCAATCCAGTTAGCGGATAATGCTGCACCTGAAGCGCGACTACGAATTGCTAATGGAAAAACTTCACCAACAAGTACCCAGGTTAACGGTGCCCATGTGAATGAGTAAGCGGCAACGTAGATACTCAGGAAGACAACAATCATCATTGGGCTTGCATTAGGCATTAATAAGTAAATGATCGTTGGCAACAGGAATGAAAGCCCCATTGCAGATCCACCAAGAACAAGCAAGGTTCTTCTGTTGAACTTTTCAGTTATTGCAATGTAAACCAATGAGCCGATAACTAGGATAGTACCTTGAATAATTAGCCACAACAATGCAGAACTGGCGGCTTTACCGATTGCTTTTTCAACAATTAATGAGATGTAGTAGAAGATTGCGTTGGCACCTTGGAATTGCCGGAAGGCAGCAACTCCAATACCGGCAATCGCCAAGTAACGATACTTACCACTGAAAACAGTTGCTCATGAAGTTGACTTTGCAGCCATTTTTTCTTCATTTGCAGTTTGCTTAATTTGATTTAATTCATCAATTTCATCATTGTTTGTTCTAATATAGCTTAAAACACGCCGTGCGTCCTGATTTAACAAGGAAACGTGGTGATTCTGGTAACTTATAAACACCAAAAAATAAAATAATGGCCGGTACTGCAGCGAGCCCTAGCATTAATCGCCATGCCCAATTCTCAGGTAAATCCTTTAGCAGGAAGTCGATCACATAAGATAGAAGCATACCACTCACAATCATCGTCTGATTAAGGCCGGACAAGCTTCCTCGTGCCTTGGCAGGTGCCATTTCCTATAAGCCGGTACCAGTGCCGAAGCAGCTCCAACGGCCAATCCGAGAAATACCCGAACGGCAATTAAATAATACTCACCTTGATGATTTGGAGAAATACCGGAAAGTAATGAACCAATCGTGAAAACAATAGCTGAAAGCAAAATCATCTTTCGACGACCAAGCTTATCCGACAACTGACCGGCGATTGCACCACCAAAAATAGCACCAAGCATAACCGAAGAAGTGATCCATCCAACGATCCGGCTTCATTTTGAAGCCCCCAATCAATCTGTAGGAATGGTAACGCCCCCGTCATCACACCAATATCGTAGCCAAACAAGATTCCACCAAACGAACCAAAGAAATAGATGAACTTGCTTGAGATCTTCTTTTCTGTAGCAGCATTTTCCATTCTCCTTAACATATAAATTCCTTAATTAGCAATCCCAACCCATCTCAAATGGCGAAAGGGGTTACATAACGAATCAAACAAATTGTTAACTATTTTTATAATAGGCTTTCTGAAGCGGATCTTATTATAACAACGTTTACAAATTTGATCATTGCGTCTCTCTTATGCATTTAATAAACTTGTGGCGTTTACACGTTGGTATATTATAACATTTATACGGATAAATCAACCATAAGATATTATTATCTGACAAATATTTTATTTGATATAGAAAAAAAGCTTTCACCTCAACGTTTAAGGCAAAAACTATTTTTTAGTAATATTAGTATAATTTTTAGTGCGTTTTAGTAATCATTAATCGAGTGACTCACTTTAATAATCAAGTAGTCAGATTGATGACCATAGCCGATTCTACTCAGCTGTATGAATACTACCAACAATATCGTCGGACGAAAAATCGTGCTGCATGTATTCCTTATCATTAACAGGCAGGTGTTGTTCAAACGTGTCAAACAGCTGATAGGAAACATCACCCTTATCCAATTGGAAATCCAAGACGTGACCGCCAAATTGATGATCATTGGACAGAAAATGATGATGAAAGCCGGCCACGGCTGCACCATCAAACAGTTCGGGAGAATAATAGCTGATTAAAGTTCCATCAACTTGATCCCTTGTAAAGATACTTTGATGACTGGCCGTTTGAGCAAGTGTGTAAAATGGTGGTTCCGACTTTCTGACAGCTCTGGTTTTAATATTTGAAAAAGTACCGGTAATTTTAACCGAAAAGAAAGTATTTTCCGCTTTACTCAGAGAAACAATTTGTTCATTGAGATCATCTTGGGAAACATTTTCCAACTCGGCCAATGGTGAATAACGTGCGTAATGAATGTTTGCAAAAGGCATCGTAAATGAGTTGGAAACGACATTAACTCTCCCACTGGCATCTATTTGATAAGGTTTGCCATCCAAAATAATCAACTCACCATCGAGTCCCTCACCTGTACCAATTCCGGTATCACCGTGTTTTAAAAGTTCCCCCATCGTCATTGTTCCTTTTAAAAGGCCGGGAACCAGTAATGCCAGCGTTCCATGCTGGTATAAAGTTGTATGTTTCGCCATATTATAACTTCCTTATTCCTAGTTTAAAATATCTTTTAATAACGCAGACTTCAACTTAATGTTATCACTATAATCCACTGGAATGTCAACAATTACCGGTCCCTCTGTCGAAAACGCCTGATCAAGCGTCTTTCCCAACTCAGTTGGATCGGAAACCCGCAATCCGGTAGCGCCAAAACTTTCTGCATATTTCACATAATCTACCGGTCCAAACTCAACCCCTGCATATCGACCATACTTGGCCTCTTCTTGAAACTTGACCATATCATAATAACCGTCGTTCCAGATTAATTGTACAATATTCAGATTTAACCGAACCGCAGTTTCAAGTTCCTGACCGGAAAAAAGAAAACCACCATCACCAGAAACGGAAACCACTTTTTCGTTTGGACGAACAAGTTTTGCGGCAATTGCCCAGGGAAGTGAAACACCCAGCGTTTGCATACCGTTACTAAATAGTAAATGACGTGGGCGATAACTCCTAAAATGGCGCGCCATCCAAATATAGTGACTGCCAACATCAACCGTAACCGTTGTTGCATCATCAACTCGTTGTTGCAATTCATTAATAATCGAAAGTGGATGGACCGTGCCGGGTTTTGCTTCCGTTTCAACCAACTTCTCATCTTCGAATTCTTCCTTTAACGTGTTTAAATGTGCAACTGATTGATCTGAGAGTCGATAATCATCAGGAATCTTATTTGTTAAAGCCGTAATCGTTTCTGCAATATCTGCTTCAATGACCATGTCGGGTTGATAATCATTACTTAATTCCGGTGCTACACTGTCTAAATTAATAACGGCATCATTATGCTCAATATTCCAGTTTCTGGCCTCATATTCCACAGGGTCATAGCCAATCGCCAAAACCAGATCGCTCTGCTTTAATAATGTATCGCCAATTTGATTTCTAAACAAACCAACCCGACCGAAGAAATCCTTTTCAAATTCATGGGAAATAATCCCGGCTCCCTGATAGGTTTCAACCACTGGCAGTGAGACCTTTGCCAATAATTGATGCAAGGCCGTTGTTACTTCTTCGGAAGAGGCTCTCATGCCAGCTAAAATAACCGGTAACTTTGCAGCTTTTAGCAACGTGACAATTTTATCCAGTGTTTTTTCAGATGCCTGACTGGCTTGCGGCGTTGTTAAAGTCTTAATGACCGGCCGATCAACATCATCGCTTAAAACATCTGCAGGTAAAGAAATAAAAGCAGCGCCCGCTTTTGGAGAAACAGCAGCTGTATAAGCATTCATGAATGCCTCAGATAAATTATTAGCATCCTGAACCTCAACGCTGCTTTTTGCTGCAAAACTCATCAGTTCTTTACTGGGAATGCTTTGATGTGTCAATCTGGAAAGATCATCCCGGGGCACTTGACCGCCAAGCCCAATAACCGGATCCCCCTCAGCAGTAGCCGTCATTAAAGCAGTCGTTAAGTTGGAAACACCGGGGCCGGAGGTTGTTGCGACAACTCCCGGTTTACCAGTAAGACGGCCAATACCTGCCGCGATGAATGCAGCATTCTGTTCGTGCCGGGCAACCACTAACTTTGGTGCATTTGGATCATCACTATATTGTAAATCTTCAAATAACTGGTCGACTTTTGCACCAGGAATACCAAAAACATACTTGATTCCTTGATTGATCATTGATTGAATTAAAGCTTGAGAACCACGTTTTTTAGTAGCCATAGCTTGACACCTCTTCATTTTTCTATGTTGACAATTCAACTTACTTTCAAAGGTTAATGCCCTTACGTTGAATTGTCAACTAAAAAATGCTAAAGTTTCACTTTGAATAGATCATTTTGTTTGAAAGGATAAAAACATTGAAAGATATCGGTTACCTTGCACAAGACATTTCAATACTCCATCGACAGTATTATAAAGATACCGGTGAATTATTTAAAAAACATCAGTTGAATCCGACGGCGGCTTGTATTCTACTAACAATTAAAGACAACCAGTACATTAACCAAAATCAAGTCGCAAAATCTTTAGTCATCGATAAAGGGCTTGCAGCTCGCGAAATAAAAAAAATGCAGAATTTAGGTTATCTTACAAAAACAGCTGGTGTTGGTAAATCAATCATTTTAAACTTGACGGATACTGGGCAAAAAATTGTACCCGTTATTCAAAATATCCGTAAACAATGGTGGGAAACCCGGTTTAGTGAAACAGGAATCAAGCCTGACAGCCCACTCATTTCTGCCATAGAAAAAGTCGTTAATTCAATTGTAAGTGAAAGTTTAGAGTGATCGTTTTGCCCTACACAACACTATTATTTGATATAGACGATACCATTTTGGATTTTCAGGCATCTGAAAAACGGGCTTTAGAAAAACTGTTCATGCACCTGAACAGACCATTAACATCAGAGATTGCTGATTATTACCGTCAATTAAACGCGACTCTTTGGCAACATTACGAAAAGGGTAACGTAACTAGAAATCAGTTATTAAACAACCGTTTTACACTGCTTTTTCGACATTTTGGTGAAGATATCGACGGTGCATCAATCGAAAAGCAATACCGAAGTTTCCTAGCCGAAGGGCATGATCAAATTCTCGGAGCAAATACTTACGGACTGGATTCTGTGTGGTTCAATCCGGCACATCTTCATAATTCAACACCTGCTGAACCCACCTTTGAAATTGATTCACTGACGACACTGAAAACAATTGTGAATTAACTTAATCCCCTTTAATACCTAATTTAAATACGATATGACCGCCAATCAGACACGTTGCCTGATTGGCGGTTTTTTAACTTGTGGTCAAAATAAATAACAATAATATTTGCACACAAGATTTCATTAAATTATAATATGAGAACAATGAGATTTTCACAAGCTTTATGCTAATAACGATTTTTAATTCAAATTTATTGATTATGATATAGCATTGAAATCATTGATAACGCTATCATGACGTTACATTACCATTAAGGGAGTTGATTTTTTATGCAGGAATTAAACCAAAGGCGAATCACAAGCAATATTATAAAAGGGTCACTTGGTAATATGGTCGAATGGTTCGATTGGTATATCTATGCATCATTTGCAATTTATTTCGCTGGTTCATTCTTTCCTGATGGTAATCAGACTGTCGAGCTCCTAAGCACCGCGGCCGTCTTTGCGGTTGGTTTTTTAATGCGACCATTTGGAAGCTTTATTATGGGAAAATACGCCGATCAACGCGGTAGAAGAGCCGCTTTGACCTTATCCGTCAGTATCATGGCCGGTGGTTCGTTACTAATTGCATTGATCCCAACCTATGCCACCATTGGCATTTTCTCTCCGTTATTATTAATCGTGATTCGTATGGTTCAAGGGTTGTCACTTGGCGGTGAATACGGTATTTCGGCAACTTACCTTTCCGAAATGGCAACATCCAATCGACGCGGCTACTATGCTTCATTTCAATATGTCACGCTGATTAGTGGGCAATTACTGGCCTTGATTATTCAAATCGGTCTTCAAGCCATTCTAACGGATTCTCAACTCCGAAGCTTTGGTTGGCGAATACCATTTGGACTTGGTGCTGTTGGTGCCTTGATTGTGCTCTATCTTCGATTGTCAATGGATGAGACAAACCAATTCAAACGTGCTGAAAAAACAAATACCACCCGTGGTACGCTTCGTAAATTGGCAAAGTATCCCGGCCAGGTTTTAACCGTAATGGGACTTACCTTTGGCGGCACAATTGCCTTTTACACTTATACAACCTACATGCAAAAATACATGATCAACACGTTAGGGCTACCAACGAAATCTGTTACCCTGATCAACTTTTTGGCACTACTGATTTTTATGGGGCTGCAACCATTATTTGGTCATATTTCAGACAAGATAGGCCGCAAACCATTACTTTACTGGTTTGGGATTGGTGGAACCCTGCTCACAGTTCCAATCTTTCTGGGGCTTCAATACTTTGACAATGAATTCAGTGCTTTTCTGCTCATGATGGCCGGGTTATTAATCGTAAGCGGCTATACCTCAATTAACGCCGTTGTTAAAGCAGAACTTTTTCCGACTGAAATCCGTGCGTTGGGTGTTGGCTTCCCTTATGGATTAACAGTCGCAATTTTTGGTGGAACCGTTGAATACGTTGCCCTCTGGTTAAAAAATATCAGCCATGAAAATTGGTTCTTTTACTACTTCTCGGCGGCAGCTTTTGTCAGCCTATTGGTCTATGTTCGAATGTTGGAAACTTCAAAGCATTCAACTTTGAATGAACCAACTAAACAACCGGCAGAAACCAGCAATGACTCTGAACACATTACTGATTAATTCTAACGCTATAAACCGGCACTAGCGGCATTGATCATAAGCGATTTAAAATTGGTAATCACTTCACTTGCATAACACTTCCAATAATAGATAAACTAGGTATGTAAACGGATTTATTATTGACTTACTTTTATAGGAGGTTTTTATCTATGGCAAGCAATTACGATTTTCCAAAGACCCGTGAACAACTCAATCAATTGGTAGCTGATTTAAGTCAGTTACAAACCAATATTCAGCAAACCCATTGGTATATGCGTGGCGAAAATTTCTTCAGGTTACATCCTTTAATGGACGATTATAATGATCAGTTAGCTGACCAATTGGACAATATCGCTGAAAGATTAATTGCAATTAACGGATCACCCTATTCAACCACCCATGAATTTATTGAACACACCGGCCTTCCTGACGAGAAAGTCACTTGGGATCAATTAACGATGCGTGACTTTATGCAACGACTATCAGATCAGTTTAAGTACCTGCGTGATCAGTATCAAAAGGGAATCGAAATAACTGACATTGAAAAAGACTTTCCAACTCAAGATATGTTAAATGGGTTTAAAGAAGCGATTGATAAAAATATTTGGATGATTAATGCTTATTTGGGCAAGGGGCCTTACGATGAATAAATTCCGTTTCGAATGATCATAATTAGCAGAAACTATTAATAATTTTGGCTATTAATATCAATTTGGCTTACAATTTAGAGAGACTGGCATTTTCAAATGTGGTCTCTTTATTTTTAATTCTTCAGATAAATTAGGAGGAACCAAAATGGCTCAAAGAATTAAAATCGGTAAAAGTACAGTTACCACAACGCCCCTTGGCTTAGGTACCAACAAAGTCGGCGGTCATAATTTATTTGACGGTTTAAAGGACGAAGATGGTGTTGAAGTCGTTAAAGCCGCTTTGGAAGATGGTATTTCCTTATTGGACACGGCTTATATGTATGGACTCGGCAAATCAGAAGAGATTATCGGCAACGTTACACAAGATTACGATCGTTCAAAATTCGTGATCGCAACCAAAGCTGCTCAAGATCCGAATAATGATTTAAAACCCAACAATGATCCAAAGTTCTTAAAGAAGTCGGTTGATGATGCATTGCAGCGCCTGCAAACAGACTATATTGATATTTTCTATATTCATTTTCCGGATGACAAGACACCCAAGGCTGAGGCTGTTCAAGCATTGGCTGAAGAGAAAAAAGCCGGTAAGATTAAAGCAATTGGCGTTTCAAATTTTTCATTGGATCAAATTAAAGAAGCTAATGCCGACAATCAAGTAGATATCGTCGAAGATAACTACAGCCTCGTTCATCGCGAAGCTGAAAAGGAAGAATTCCCATATCTAAAGGAACATCAAATTTCGTTTGTTCCTTACTTTCCATTGTCATCCGGTCTACTAACTGGTAAATATACACCGGCCGATAACAGCAAATTCAGTCGATTCTCAAGCAAGCAATATACAGCCATCATGGCTGCATTGGAAAAAGTAAAGGCAATTGCGGTTGCCCACCAGGCAACGGTTGCACAAACGATATTGGCTTGGTACATTAAGAATCAGAATATCAGTGTCGTCATCCCCGGTGCCAGAGTAGCTGATCAGGTTCACAGCAACGCTCAAGCCATGGACATTACAATAAGCGATGATGAGTTCAAACAAATCGACCAATTATTTAAACAGTTCTAAATTTATAAATCCATAATGACAAAAGAGCGAGGCTGGACAAAATTTACTTTTGTCCAGCCTCGCTTCTGTCATATCAACTGTTTAACTAATAAATAAATACTAACTATAAATGAATGAGGTGGTCTACAAATGATTCTTGAACGACGAAATTTTATGGATGTTAAACAAATTGAAGCACAGCTCAAACAAACCAAATTCGAAGACCAGATTCCTGACTTAAAAAAGTTGGTCAACATCTATCAGCTTTGCCATTCCGGGGCAAATGAGATTGGTACCAAACTGGAAAACCTTGACGACGAATATTCAATGAACTACGATCATAATCCCATTCATCACATGGAAGAACGCATGAAATCAACAGGGAGTTTATTTGAAAAATTAAAGCGCAAAGGGTACACGCTCACAATCGAAAACGTTCGCGACCACATTCGCGACATTGCCGGTATTCGAGTTGTTACCAATTACATTGACGACATCTACACCGTTGAAGAAGCACTGTCCGAACAGTCTGATGTAACGGTTTTAAAACGCAAAGATTATATTGAAAACCCAAAGGAAAGCGGCTACCGAAGTTTGCATCTTGTTGTTTCTGTACCGGTTTTCCAATCCAAAGGTGTCTTTGACGTACCGGTTGAAATTCAGTTTCGAACGATCGGTATGGATATGTGGGCAAGTTTGGAGCACCAACTCAGCTATAAAACAGATGCCGATCCTAAAAAAGTTAAAGAACATGCTAATAACTTAAAAGATTATGCAAAGGAATTAAACGATATTGAAATTCGTATGCAGTCTATTTTTCGCGATCTTCAAAGTCATTGATAGTCGTTTATTGTGCGCGTCTTGGCTTCAATCCTTTTATTCCGTGTAATTGAATACCAGCCAACATTGATAACCAAGCATTTCGATAAAGTTTCGGTTGCTTTCCTTCAGCAATGCGTCTAATTTGCTCTTCACAATAACTGGTCACAATTATGGACTTTAATTTATCATCCAGCCAATTACTTCCCGTTGACAGCGGCAGCACAAATGGCTGATACCTTGACCTTAGGATTTGATTTGGCATATCCGTCATAAAGGCCATCGGTGTACATACACCAATTAATGAGGCATCTTGTCTCCCCAATGCTTCCTCCATTGCCGAGATGTGCCGAAAGCCACCACTTAATGCGATCGGCACATTTACCAACTGATTAATAAAGTGGACCTGACCGGAAAACCCAATTTGAGAATTTTCATAGTCATCACCGGCAATTTCAATCATATCAATTCCCAAAGTTGCCATCTTCTTAATGACCATTTCGAATTGCCTTTGAGTAAAACCGGTCACATCAATATCCGTTAAACTCAGCTTGAGACTGATAGGAAACTTTGGACCACAGGTCTCACGGATCCCCTGATAGATGTCGGTCAAAAATCGCATTCTATTTTCAATTGAACCACCATAATCATCCGTTCGATGATTCATCTTTGACGATAAAAACTGATTAATCAGGTACCCAAATGCACCGTGAAGTTGAACACCGGTAAAACCCGCTTTTTGTGCAATAACAGCACTTTTAACAAATTTTTGAACCAGTTCTTTTATCTCATTTGCTGTTAACGCCCGCGGCGACTCAAACGCACGCCGGTTCTTTCCGGTAATGGGAATGGCACTTGGAGCAACCGGCCGGCTTGAAAACATCTTAGGAGATTGCCGTCCTGGATGATTTAGCTACATCCATAATTGTGTATCATTGATCGTTCCATCTGCCGCCCATTGACGCAATTTGGGTAATACCCGGTCACTATCTACCACGATATTTCCCGGTTCTGCTAATGCATGCCGGTCGACCATAACATTTCCTGTGATAACGATACCGGCACCACCAATAGCCCACTGACGATATAGACGATTAAATAGGTGATTAGGCTGATGGTCATCCGTTGCCATTGTCTCGCTTAAAGCAGTTTTTACAAATCTATTTTTAATCGTTACACCACACGGTAAGGTAATGACTTTTGATACTTGTAAATAGTTCATTAACATTACGCTTCCCGTGTTAACAAGGCATCAATCTTATCAAAAAACTTTTTGGCTTTAACCTCGGTTACTAAATTAATCGGTCGGCCGTTTTGGCTTTCATACGTTTTACCCGCACTTGGTCCATTAACAATTACGTCGCCCTTAACATCTTTAGTCTGGACAATTTCAGGATATTGACTGGCAATGGCTGTCAAAACATCCCATAGATAATAAGTTGAATTAGCTTCATAAGACGAAACCAGTGCATATCCTTGACCAATCAAGTCCATCATCGGATATCGACGCAAATTAGCCCAGTGTTGCTGCACATCGGCATTCAGTGGCACCTGATTGGTACTCTCGAGACCTACCATCTGCATCTTAATCCTTGAATCCCAGACTGTTTTGACAGCATAAGGGTCCCAGTAAGCGTTCCATTCTGCGCTGCCGTCGTGCTTAGGCTCCAAAACATTTCCTTGGGTTCTCATTGTGCCGCCCATCCAATAAAGTCGCTCAATCTTATCAACAATTGTTGGATCAACTTCCAAAGCCCGAGCCAAGTCCGTTAACGGTCCAGTCATAACTAAAGTTGTTTTTTCATCTTCCTGCTGAATCTTATCGATCATGTCCAGATGTGCAGGCTTATCGGCAATCGGTGCCTTATCAGAACCATGTTCATTTAAAATCGGAAACGCATCAAATGAAAATGAACTCAACCGCCACTCTTTTGGAAATTGGTGTACCGCTCGAGAATTCGAAGCCGCCACCTTAACGTTTGAATGACGGCCAAATTTGGAAATTATTTTTCTAGAAGCGTCAACAGCCGGTTCGATATAACCATCTGCATCGATTACACCAACACCGGTCAGATGAACATCCGGCATCTGAAGCAATAGCAATAGTGAAACAAGGTCGTCAACATTACCGTCATGATCAAAATAAACATTTTTCAAAAGAACCCCTCCTAGTTGTTAAATCCAGTAACATCCCGTTATGAGAATCATACCTTATCCTATGCCCAGTTTCCAAGCGATAAATAAATAGCCTGAGAATCTGTTATTTTTGAAAGCATCGTCTGCCCCCACTAACAGTTCTCAAGCTGAATGTAACCGTTCATACAGTTAACTTATTGTTATCGGCGCCGATGCTTAACGACCGTGAAGAAATGCAGAATTGATCCTAACAAAACATAGAAAATCAACACAAATGACAGATAACTTATCCAAAAGCCCTGACGTGGAACTAAATGAAACCCAAACTGGATCCCCATTGTGACAAATGCCATAAATGCAATCATAAAGAATAATTCAATGTATCTTTTCACAGTGCTATCATCTCTTTTTCTAACAGAATTCAGACGTTTGCCCCATTCGAGACATGTCTGTTTTTTACTTTCAGGCAGTTCTGACATGCCATACGTGTTTGTCAGCACCAGTTCATGTAATTTAATGACACCGGCCGCCGACATGACCTTGTCAATTGTCCGAAAACTTTGATCGGTCACACCTGTTACCCAATTTTCGAATGCGCCGGTGTAACAATCCGTTATGTTTAAATAATGTTTGTCCTTAAATCGGTCAGGATGCGTCCCGCCTAAATGATCAATCCGAACCAGTCGTTCTCTCATACAATCAAAGAAATCTTTCATTTTTCCTGCCAGGCCACCCCAATAAGTCGGTGCCGCCAAAACCCAGACATCACTATTGAGCATTTTTTGTTCCAACTCATTTAATACCGGATCCTGCTGGTCCTTTCGATCCGGTTTAAACGGGTAATCTTCTAAGTAAATAATGTCTGTTTGGTTCGGGGCCTCAACACCAGCCAATACAGTCGCCAACATTTTCTCGGTAATACCATCCTTTCGATGGGCACCCAGAATTCCTAACACTTTCAAAAAACAATCCCCCCAGTCACTTATTTCAATTCTCTCAGTTTCCAATTACAAAGTAAACCTGTTAGATACTGAACATAAACTCAACGTTTAGAACCATGATGATCGTTGTTAATACATATCCTGATATTGTTATCCATGCCGGATTACGATGGCTTCCCATAAGGTTTCGATTGCTCGTTAATGCCACCATTGGATAAAGCGTGAATGGCAGTGCAATCGATAATGCAATTTGGGCAAATACAATCATTGCCTCAAAAGTTTGTTCACTGAACCCTACAATAAAACCAATCACCAAAATCGGAATTAATGTCACAAATCGGGTAATTAACCGTCTTTCCCACAGCGGCAAGCGAATGTTTAAATAGCCTTCCATAACAATTTGGCCTGATAACGTACTGGTAATCGAAGAAATCATTCCGGTAATTAAAAGCGCAAACGCAAACAAGGTACTCATCAGTGGACTGGCCAGTGAACCGACAATAGCTGAATTTTTTAACCCCTCATAAACATCGCGAAAAGCAGTCAACTGATTACCTTTATTAAAGAATAACGTCCCTCCCAGTATTAGCAACAGAGCATTAATTAAAAAGGCGGCTACCAAATGAACATTGGAATCCCATTTTGCAAACCGTAATGCTTCATTAACCTGTTTAGGGTTATTGTGATCGTAACGGCGACTCTGAGCCAGTGACGAATGCAGATAAATATTATGGGGCATGATCGTTGCCCCAATAATACCAAGACTTAAGATCAGTTCACGGTGAGTTGTTAAAATTTGTGGACTTGGAATCAGACCATTTAAAATGCCAGCAAACGCCGGATGCGCCCGAAAAACATCAATACCAAAAATAACACCGACAATCATGATAGCTGTCAGCACAATAAATTCGATCCGTCGAATACCAAACCTTAAAAATAACAAGACCATTAAAACGTCCAAAATAGTCAATAAAATACCATAAACTAATGGCAGGCCGAAAAGAAGCCGTAACGCAATTGAAGTTCCGACGACTCCGGTCATATCAGTGGCCATCATGGCAATTTCGTTAATAATCCATAGAACGTATCTGACAAGCTTCGGTACTTTTACCGCAATAGCCTGTGCCAAATCCTGCCGAGCTACGACACCAAGTTTTATGGCCAGCGTTTGCATAAACATCGCCACTAAAATTGATAACAATAGGACAGACAGCAGTTTGTATCGATACTGGCTACCTCCTGACAATGAGGTCAGCCAATTACCGGGATCCATATAACCAACCGCAACCAACGCGCCGGGACCACTATACGCCAAAAACTTTTGCACAAAAGATGTTTCATAAACACTAGGGACATCGACACTTTCATTAATTTCATCAAGACTCTTTTTCTTTTGCTCGTTCATCATAGCCACCCCCATCCTGCACTAACTGATTCTTACTGATTTCTGCAAGGAAGCTACAAAATGCATCGCTGGCATTCATGGGTGGCACCGCATCAAATACCCGACCGCCGCTTGCCCGAAAGGTTTGATAGTTCTGAACATTGTTTTCTTCGATTGTTTCCAAACAGTCTTCAACAAATGACGGTGTCACAATCAAAACGTTTCGCTTTCCCATCGCCGCTAGTTGCATCAACGTATTTTTGAGGTATGGTTTTAGCCACGGCATTGGTCCGAATTTGGACTGAAAAGTCATCCTGATTTTTTCATGAGGTAACTGTAAAAATTTTGTAACTGCCGCCGTTGTTTCACGACACTCTTTTAAATAGGGATCTCCATGTTTAACCATGGCTGTAGGAATGCCATGATAGCTGAAAATCACTGCATCGTAATTTTTTTGCTGATAGGATTGATCGATTTGATGGGCCAATAGCTTTTGATATTGCGGATATTGATAAAAGCTCTTGATAATTGTTGCTTTAATCCCAGAATCGGCCACTTGTTGAATAATGCCGCCATGCGTACTTTTTGTATATTGGGGGAACAACGGCAGGACGACGATCTGGTCATCACCGGCTTCTTTCATTTTATGTAACTGCTGACCAATATCCGGTTTTCCATACGTCATCGCATACTGAACATCCCAATCAGTAAGCTCTTTTTGAATTTTCTCACACATTATCTTTGTATAAATCACTAACGGCGACCCGCCTTTTCGCCACATGTGCTGATAAAAGGTAGCTGAACGCCAAGTCCTGGTTGGTAAAATAATCCCCCTTAATAAAGGCTGCCAAAACCATTTCGGCAATTCAACAACGTGCTGGTCACTTAAAAATTCCTGTAAATAGGCTTTAACGTCCTTATTCAAGGGCGAAACCGGTGATCCCAAGTTTACCAATAGCAACCCCTTTTTAACCATTATCAAACGCCCCTTTCGTATAGTATAAGTGGTACTGCTTCAACACGCTTTTATGAATTCTATTGCATACTTGAATTCTATGCTTAAGCAAAAACGATTACAATTTTATTTTAGCCGGGAAGTGAAAATTTCCAAGATTGTTTTCAAGAATCATGACTTATCCATCGCATTCACCTGAATTGTTGAGTACAATGGTAGATATAGAGGGGGGACGTGATCAATTGTGAATAAATCCGAACAGTTCCTGGACTTTTTTAACAAGGCTTATAACGAACCCGATAAGCATAGTAATTACAGCACTAATAGCGAATTACGTTTCGATAGTCGCTCAGATGCGCTAACCGTTAAACGCTTATTAGAAGATCAAAGCCCATATGCCAAATACTATCACTTGAGCGCTGAATACATTAATCCAAACCAATCGATGCAGGTTGGCTGGTATTTGACTGTTAGAAAAATAGCCGATCCATCAAAAGACGATCAGTCATCAGAAGACCACAACGATCCAAATTCGAATAATCATCCAAAAAACACACATTAACTTATTAGGAGGAAAATCATTTATGGCTAAAATTCCAGATATTACATTAAACGATGGCTACAAGCTTCCGGCACTTGGATTGGGAACGTACCAAATCCGTGGCGGTGAAGGCGTCCAACAGATTCTTACCGCAATTAAAGACGGTTACCGTGCTTTGGATACAGCTACTAATTACGATAACGAAGGCGTTGTCGGTGAAGCGATCCGTGAATCCGGTATTCCCCGTTCGCAATTCATTGTCACATCAAAACTTCCGGGCAAGTACCATGAATATGATGAGGCCACCAAGGCAATCCAGGAATCAATTTATCGCTTAGGCGTTGGCTATCTTGATCTGTATGTGATTCATTGGCCACTACCTAAACGTGATCATTACGTTGAAGCCTTCCAAGCAATGATCGATGCAAAAAAGCGGGGCTTGATTCGCTCAATCGGCGTCTCAAACTTTGAGCCGGAACATCTTGATCGTGTTATCAAGGAAACAGGTGTCACACCGGCGGTTAATCAAATTGAAATTCATCCTTACTGGGTTCAGGAAAGAATGCTTGCAGAAGATAAAAAACGCGGTATTCTCACTGAGGCATGGAGTCCGTTAGGTCGTGGCAGTGCCGCTCTAAAGGAACCAATCATTCAAAAATTAGCTCAAAAATACAATAAAAATGTTGGTCAAATCATTTTAAGATGGCACGTTCAGCGGGGAATTGTGCCAATTCCAAAATCAACAAATTTAAACCATCAACGCGCTAATTTGGCTATCTTTGATTTCGAATTAACACCTGCAGAAGTCAAGGAAATCAATGGTCTGAATAAGCAGGACGGTCGAGTTGACGGACAAGATCCAAATGTCTATGAAGAGTTTGAATAGAAGTCGATTTATCCCTTAATTTGTCTTAGCTCCCTTATAATAATCACCAAAAGGGGGCCTTTATAATGGCACAGGAATTAGGAACAACCGACCTCGGAACTTACGACTACGTTTCACGTGTTTATAATGAAAACATGCGGCTTGAAAATTATAAATTGCCAACCACGTCCGGTGATGGGGAAATAATTTTCTTTGATACGGATGAAATCAATCTTACTATGGAAATTAAAGAACAACGGGTTGAAAAGATCACGATTATCACACCTGCTCCTCAATCTTCAACCTACATGCAGGTCTTCGAAGGATTCGAGTTTGGACTTGATGCATTGGGAACTTGGATTAATACGTATCACCGTTCAACTTCGACCCATGGACCGGCATCCGATGTCGTTAACGGTATATTGGCAAGTTACAATACGACTAAAAATAATGTGTTAACAGTTAGTTTAACGAGAGCCAAATAAGAAGGGAAACTCCATTCTCTTCTCTATTGTTTGTGTTAAAACCAGGGACCCGTTTTATTCGGATTCCTGGTTTTTTGTGCTGTTGAAAAAGCTATAATAGGGTATCAACACTGTTAAGCCAATCATTAGTTGAAAGGATATTATGACCAAACTCACACAAAAAACATTTAAAGAAACTTATTTTTATAAAACTGATTTAGTGAAGATCTGTCGAAACTACGGGTTGCCGACCCAAGGAACTAAGGCTGAACTAAATCACTACATTGATTGCTTCTTATCCGGCATCCCTGCTAACCAGATAAAGCCAGCAAGAACTTATCAAAAAGCGCCTTCGCTTAAAATGTCTGAAATCAGCCTGGATACACCACTGGTTGGGTCCGGATTTTCATTTAACAATGAGGCTCGACAATTTTTTGCGACCTACTTTAATGTCAAAAAATTTTCGTTCACAAAAGAAATGGCTGTTATTAAACGAAAAGCCGAAGCCGATCAGAATTTATCAATCACAGTAGGTGACCTGATTAATCGGGCTAAAGAAATGACGGATTCAAAACAAACTTGGTTAAAGGACCTTCCAGAAGAACAGACTTATCAATGGAATAATTTTGTTAAGGGCTTCTGTAACAGCCCGAAAAGCCATGAACTTAATAGAAAAATGAAAGTTGCAGCCATTCTTTGGCATCACGTTAAACATTCTACAGGGTCCAAACAGTATCATGACCGCTTATTGGATCAGTTTTCTGAAGATATTAAGCCTTATCATATAAAGAATCATTAACTCACCAGTTTTTCAATCCAGATATCACGTTGACTTAACTTTTGTTCACGCAAATCATATGTCGTAATTGCTAATAAAATAGTGTTAAAGATAATCATCCAGAAAATAGATCTCGGTGTCAATATCGCGCCGTCTAAACCGAAAATACCAAAATTCCAAAGACTGTGAAAAACAATCGGCAATAATAGTGAACCCGATCGAATATAGATGGCACAAAACAGACACCCTATCGAAAAAACATTAACCATCTGAATAACCGTGGCAGTTAGATCCTGACCCGTTAAATTCAAAACGTGGATAAGGGCAAACAAGAGGCTGGAGATACCAATGGCTGAATAGAGATCCTTATGTGTCCAAGTGCCGATTGCCTTAAGAATTTGGGGAAAAATGAGTCCTCTAAAGAGATATTCTTCAGAAATACCAATAAAGGTGGTCCCGATTAGAATATGCCACAATGCTATTAAGGACTTAAAAGATATTTGATAGAAAAACGTGATTGACCAAGTAATGGCCAGAAGAAGGATCAAAATGGGACTTGAAATAAAAGCAAGACTTTTAAAGGACCCGGAAGGCCGATAAAAAACAGCCTGTTTTATGTAGAAGGAGTTAAGTATCCACGCAATAACAACTGTCGGTAACTCCTGTAAACCAACCACCCAAAACCAGTCCAACGCTTGAAGTTGGTGCATTAACGGCCGAGTTAATATTGGTAAAGCGATTATTATTAATGACGTCAACCCGATTATAATGATGATGTTAACCCAATTCTGCTTTTTCACTACGAGTCACATTCTTTTCTAATTTACTTGCTTAAATTTTATCGCTTTTGTGATTAATTAAGAAACAAATAACAGTATTTTCTTATTCAAACTGATTTGAGGTTACAAAAAGGGCCGCAAAATAATTGCCTCTAGTCGTAACCCATTAACCCACGAATCGAAAAAATTTTATTTCCAATCATCCTCGTGATCATAATCCAAACTGGCAGATAACTGTCGCCACGTTTCAACATCATATTGAGCGATTAAAACATTTGAATTACCCTACCACTGATCGATTTTTTGACTATTTCGAGCAGTCGCTACAACCAATTCATTTTGAGCAATCAACTCATCCACCAGACTCTTTCCAAAACCGGTTGAAGTTCCGGTTATAAACCACACTTTTTGTGCCAAGACTTGCCAACTCCCTCTATAATAAGTTAAAAGAAGCGTACCGCATATTGCGAGAACTGCCTATAGGCTTAAACAAAAGAAAAGAGGTTGAGGGTAATCCCTTACTTTGCCCGTCATATTTTATCTCTAAGTTTAATTTACTATCAAAGGGCGGAAACTATTATATGTCATTAAAGAAGTCCGCTAATAACCACTATTTCTTATAATCATCAGTCTTTCAATCAAAAAACTGCTGGCGTTAATCACCGGCAGCTTTTTGTTCTGGTTTTATTAACTTGTTTTACCCTTATTCAATACTTTCAAAAGCTTTTCGTTCTGCGCAATCAAAATCCAGTTTTGTTCCATAATTGCACGTAAAAAACCAATTTTTTCTTGATTTGAGCGATCGGTAAAATTAGCAGTGTCACTGTCTCGCAATAATTTTTTACTATCAAGTTCGCTTAAAATCGCTTCAACATGGGTTTTAGTTTCTTCACTCAGGTCGCTTAATCCACGATCTGCCATGATCCCATCAACCCTACGATTATCAAATAGTGCCATCGCCACAACTTCCTTTCCAAGTTAAGAAAAAGACCTAACTAATCCCTCTTGTAGTTGACATCAATCTCATTACAATTGTGCCCATGCAGAGGAACCAATTGATGGGAACAAGTAGACCAGTCTACCCAGTTCTGCCGGTCCAAACTTAAATTCAATTGCCGGCAATAACGTATTAATGACATTTTCAGCCTGTTCGCTAACCTCTGTCACGCCCACCAAATGATGTTGCTTATCAAAGACCAATGAATTATCACCCATGGTCTCATTATCAACTTGACGATACCAATCATCCGGTAGGTAGTTAGTTTCAATTTGATAACCCTTTTCCTTACCATCTTCTACGGAAAGGCCTGCCTTGGCAATTCGCGGTGACGTGAAGACAACGGATGGAATAACCGGATAGTTAATCGGATCATTGCTTTGCCCTGAAAAACGCTTAGATAAGTAAGTCGATTCAAAAATGGCCGTTGGCGTTAACTTAGGTTGTGCTTTATCAATCACGTCTCCTGAAGCATAGATGTTATCAACGCTGGTTTGTAAATAATCATTGACTTCAATTCCGTGTCGGTTGTATTTAACCCCGATTTCGTCCAAACCAATTTTTTCAACATTTGGCATTCGGCCGGTTGCATCCAGAATCCAATCAACAGTTAAGGCATGATCATCCCCGTAATGGACTTCAACTTGATCACCGGATTTCTTAAACGAAGAAACGCCGGCATTTTTTACGAACTTAACCCCTCGTTTCTCCAAATCTTTGACAACTTGGGCAACATAAGGGTGATAGAAGTTTCGAAGTGCTCGGTCACCATGCATGAGAACTGCAACATCGGCTCCCGCGGCATTGGCAATAGTCGCAAATTCCATACTAATGTACCCGGAACCAATAATAGCAATCTGTTTCGGCAATTTGGTTAAACTCATAAATGCACGACTATCATGAGCCAATTCGGTTCCTGG
The DNA here is from genome assembly GCF_000159315.1 of Lentilactobacillus hilgardii DSM 20176 = ATCC 8290. GTDB lineage: Bacteria > Bacillota > Bacilli > Lactobacillales > Lactobacillaceae > Lentilactobacillus > Lentilactobacillus hilgardii. The sequence continues at coordinate 299,685 of NZ_GG669992.1, read as the reverse complement.
AATATCCAAACGGTGTGGACGCAATCCGGTTGAAATGACAATTTTTTCAGCTGTCTTCGGTTGCCCGTCAACTAATACCGTATGATTATCCTTAAAGGTCCCTTTCCCATGAATCACGTCAATACCGGAATCCTTAAGTAAGCCGCCAATCATTCCTGGCAAGCCCTTAATGACATCCTGCTTGTGAGCCTCACTCTTGGTCCAATTGATGGATAATTGTCCTTCAACAACGCCCTGAAGCCGTTCAACTTCCCTAGTCAATGCCACAGGTGCATCCAATGTGATTTTTGCGTTACATCCATAATTCGGACAGGTACCGCCAATCATATCTTCTTCAATGATACCAACCTTGACACCGGAATGCGCAAGGGGGATCGCTCCATCAAAAGTCCCGTGACCACTGCCGAGATATAAAACATCATAATCGTATTGATTTGCCATAAAATTGCCTCCAGTCTTAAAATTAGAAATCAATCAGATATAAGTACCATTCTATTGCACACAATTAATTCACTCTTTAATTGTAAGCTATTGAAGAGTAAGATACAAAAATTAAATATATCTAAATTATATCCATGTTAAATCAGCGTTTCTGATTTTTTTGATTTCCTACCACTGTTTTTGTGAGGAAGGTTCCATAGTTCCCTAAATTAACCATATAAAAGAATGCTTAGTTTTTCTGTATTAACAAATCTATTGGACAAAGAATGGCAAAATTAAGAATCGCATGATTCTGGTAACGCATATATGTCCTTTCTGAAAGATAGCCCAATTGATACTTGTCAGCTAACTGCTGACAGATTTTAGGAACTGTCCAATGACATAAATAACGCCACCTTAATAAGTCTGCCAAAAGACTACTGACATCATCTGTTTCACGCATGACATCCAAAGTCTTCTGACGAACTTGGCATTCAAAAGATGCTTTGGCCAACTGTTTTTCCTCTACAGGACTTAAAACTCTGATTTGTGACGCTTGCCTTAATCTAAGGGTTGTTAAGTGCCATGAGTCGTACTCTTTCAAAAATTGTTTGGCTTTTTTTATAGTTGCTCCCTGATTAATCTGATGATTGATTGTTTCAGTACTCAAAATAATCCCCCTTTTTTCTGAACGTTTGTTCGTTGCTTTTGATTGTACAAACGTTCGTTCGTTTATGCAAGTTAAATTCCGTATAAAGCCCTTAAAACATTCTAAGCTTTATAGTGAATCGATTATCCGACGGGATATTTGATTCACTATTTTAGTTTTGTTCTAAACTTTAAATAGTGGTGAAACTATATGCCGTAAGAAGTTTAGACGCTTGACGTCGTCCTTAAAACAGGCAGTTTTACTTAGTAATTAGTATTCTCTTCGAAGAATGTCGACACTTGATGTCCAGTTTAGAAAATTAGAAATAATTACCTTAGTAAATACGTTCCAACCACTAACAGCTATTTAGGAGGGTTTAAAAATGAGCATTGTCTTTGGCATAGATGTAAGTAGTCGTGATTCCAGTGTTTGTGTACTTCAGAGTGGCGCCACACGAGAATATAAGATCACTAACGATACTATCGGCTTTAAAACTCTGTTGATAGATCTAAAAGAATACGCCGAACATCCACAAATCATCTTAGAAGCAACTGGAGTTTATTCACGCAGAATTACTAGATTTTTAGATGAATACGATTATGATTATGTTCTTCTTAATCCTTTAAAGGCTAAGAAAGAAATTAATCAGGGCTTACGTCGCAATAAAACCGATCGCAATGATGCTTACCATTTGGCACTAGCTCAAGATCGAAATCAGCATCAACCTAATCGAAAAGAGCCTGAGGTTTATCATCAATTGCAGTCTTTAAGTCGGGCTTATGAGGAATTAACTCACGATATTATTTCTTCCAAGAATCGACTTCATAAATATTTACAGTTAACTTTTCCAGAATTAGAAACCATTTTCAATAACTCTAGAGGTGTTAATTACTGGTATTTAGTTGAGCTCTTTCCGCACTGCCAAGATGTTAGAAATCTTGAAGTATCAACCATCGCTAAGCAAATTAAAGATTTTAAAGGTTATGGTATTAACCGTGCTCAAAAACTAGCTATTAAACTTAAGCATCTCGCGGATTTAGCTTATCCAGCAGTTGATCAAGACGACCCGGAGCGTGATGAAGTGGTTTATTACGCCAATAGATTATTACGGCTTACAGCTGATCGCGAGCGGAGATCAGAGGCAATGATTAAATTAGCTAAGACTTTGCCTAATCGCGATCTAGAAATCTTAATGAGCATTCCTGGTATCGCTGAAATAACTGCTGTCCGAATTCTAGCCGAATTAGGCGACATTAGAAGATTCAGTAATCCAAACAAGATAAATGCTTTTGTTGGTATTGATCCAGGTAGATATCAATCAGGGGAAAAAGATTCTAATTTAAGGATCTCTAAGCACGGCAATGCCGTTGCGCGGAAGATTCTTTATCGTGCAATTGGACAAATCGATCTAGCGGCTAAGACTAGTCCATGTCATATAGCAGATTACTATGAACGAAAAAAGCAATTTTCTCAAACGAAGGGGTTCAAGAAAATTGCCATTGCTTCAATCCATAAACTGCTTAGAACGGTCTATATTTTGATTATCACTGATCAAATGTATGATTACAACGTAGCCAACAATAATCAAAAAGACTTTTGTCGCAATTAATTGATCAGGTTCATTATAGCCTAAGTTAACTTCAAAGAAGTAAATTCTTTGAAGCCTTTTGTGATGCTCCTAATTTAGAAATAAAACGCCTCAATTAAAGCAATAATGCCAAATATGTCAGAAGTTAAAACTTTAGAGTCCTAATATACTTGACTTTACGTAGAAAACTATAGTTATCGATTCACATAATTTGACTACAACTACTCTTTAATGCCGTTTATTTATCATTGAAGATTCTTTGACACGTGACGTTTGCTTGCCTTTCTGCTCATTTTTATAAACTGAATAAGCCTTCTCAACTTTTGCCGCAATCGTTTCATCGGTTAGTGACAGGCCCAGCACTTTTAACTTTCTATTAACAAACTTAATGGCTTCTTTTTTTCGCTGATCACCCGTTAATTCACTAAGAACTACTAGTTCCGGAATAATGGTTGCCGCCAACTGATCAGCTAGTGCCAAAGCCTGAAGCTTTTCATGATTTTGTTCGGTTTTGATTTTTTCCTTAATCAGCGGACGAATTAATCGATAAATTGCCAGTAGCAACATCGCTAGAAAAGTAAAAAGTCCATTAGCATCCGCCCAATGGATCCATTTTAAAACTTGGCTAAACACGGTTATCTCTTCTTTCTGTAAATCGACCAAGGTCATCAATTTTGTAGAGTTAGTCTAAAACAAATTAAAGGATAAAAACCGCCAATTCACTGCCACATTACTGCCTATTTATCGTTAATCATAAGAAGCCACCAAAAAACAACACAAGAGTCCCATTAATCTTAGTGTTAAAGATTAATGGGACTTTTGTATTGACAACCTGTCAGTAAATTGGCACTTAATTGACAGCTAAGTGGCAGTTTTTATATTGAATTTCACGATAAGCTATAAGCGTCAAATCGATTTGATACAGAAAATCTTTTAATTCTGGAATTAGAAGATTTAAATCCAAAAAATTAAATTTAGAAAGAGGTAATTATTATGGCAGTAAAGAATGTAACACCTGAAAAGCAGTATACATTTATCAATTTACCAAGCACGCATGTAGTCCAAAAAGCTTACTTTGATATCCCAAATAACTTTGTATATGCTTTGCAGTTATATGGAGAGCGTCCAACAAAGCAAGCAGTGCTTTCCCGTGCTCATATTTCAGAAGGAACTATCGATTTTCAACATGGTGCTGAAAAAATGATTCTATCAGATTTTGGTCATGGGGAAACTTTAGATATGATTCCTAACAGTGGTGTTAATCCAACTTTCTGGATTACAACGCATGCGTCAGATAGCACTTACAAAGGTGATTATTGGGGAACTCAGATTGGGAAATTACAATTTGATCCAAACAGTGGTCCCGTTAGTTTTACTTCTCTAAAACGATTAGCTAGTATCAGTCATGCCGGAAAGCTTGCTGATAAAGATAAGGCACGTTTCTCATTACGGCGAGTGGATGCTGCTCTTTCCAGTAATGGTCGCTACTTAACAATCCTTGCAGAGGGGACAAATGGCAAATTACATGCTATGAAACTAATGTTATTGATGAGTTATTAAATCAATCAACGACAAATTATATTAGTTGTGGACAAACCGAAATGCGGACCAGACATGGCGCCGATGGTGGTGCTTTGGTCAGTTCGGTCGATTTTACACACCATTTTCCGTGGGATTCTATGCAAGGAATGGAATTCTCAAATGATCTCAAAGTTTATCTTACCGGGGGGCAATGGACTGCAGGAGGAAAAGTTGAAGCACCTCATATTTTGAAAGGAAATTGGGACTGGAGTAAATATGAAGCGGTTGCCTTACAAGTTGATAATGTGCAATATGCAGAAACAGAGGGGGTACAACTTTATGGAGATAATGTATATGTTGGTGTAGAATTTCACGAAAATGGTACTGGTGAAGCTAAGCATACAGTTCAAGTATTTAAAAAGAATGAATTTACGGTATGATGTGCGTATCCAGATTAATCTTTAAAAAATTAAAACCAGGATTATTCAGGTAAATTAAAGATCTCGTAGCATTAGTTTTGAAAAAACAACTAACGCTACGAGATCTTTTAGTAATTGATTTTAGGATTGCTTAGATTTTTAGTTACTTAGATTTTCCAATGACAAGCACCTGCCCTTTAAGCCCATCGCTAATTGGCAGATATTTATTTGATAGGTATATCCCGATGATAAGTTTATGACGGCGCGTTGCAGCACCATAACCATTCGCATTTAGAAGTTGCTCAATCCTTACATATTTTTGATTAATTGAGAGATGATCAGAATGCATATTCAAAAAGTCATTTAACTTACTTATTTTATCGTATGGTAAAGCAATATTACTTATATTATACGTAGCTGAATTTAACCCTAAACCAGCTTTGGCTAAATCAAGTGAAACGGTACTATTTGGGAATAGAGCCATTACTTTGCGAGTTAGTACTTGCGAAGGGGATAATTTAACATATCGCTGATACTCGTGATTATTGTAGAAGTTCAAAATATCGACTGTACGGATGCTCTGAAAATTTGGATTATGTCCCTGTTTCAAGTAACCATGCCAAACATAGCCAATTGCCTTTACAGGCTTATTGTCAGCAACAACTTGACTCACATGATAATAAACGGACTTTTTGCCATTATGTTCAAAAATTGCAACCGCATTTCTGAGCCAAGTCGTGTTCGGATAATTTTTTAAATGATGTCGTATTTTACTATGGTTTAAATTCCAAACCGCAGCTGAATGTTTTGGATTTTTGGCATAATATAGCGGGCCGTTATGTTTTGGCGTTTTCTGGTTATCATATTTAATATTGACTAGCTTATATGAAGAACTTGCAACCGCAGGAGAACTAGCGTAAATACCACTTCCAATAATTAGGCCAATTATTAACAAAAAAAGTTTTTTCATTATTTTTCTCCATCTTTTGGGACTATAGCGACTAATGTGTTTTAAATGTAGATTCATGATTATTTTTGTTAGAAATTTAATATCCATTCTCTTTAATATATCTAGTTAATGCTTTTTCAACTACTTCTTGAATTGTTTTATGATCATTTACTGCAATGATCTTGATATCCTTAAGGATAGAACTGACAATTCTAACTGTTTTCAACTGTTCTTTATTTGGCATTTTCATTCTCCCTGACCACTAAAACACCAGTGTTATCAATGTTTTTATCACTTCAACAAATTACGTTTATCATAACCTTCATTGTACGCTTGCTTAATTTCCTGATCAATTAAGTAGTGATCTAGCAATAGGTCTTCTAAAGCTTTGCTAAATGATTTGTCCTCCATGGTAGCATGTTTCTTTAACTGCTTTTGTAGTTCCGTTTGTAGGTAGTATGAAAATTGCTTTCCATCCTCTGAACTCCTATAAAAGCCCTTTATTTTGTCAAACTTATTAATTTTATACAATTAAAAGCGCTCTTTTGTTTTAGAATATGCTTTTGATGGCTCAGATTCAACAGTATAGCAAAACAGACTGAAATATAAGTCGAAAAAACATTATTTTAAAAAAATCCAATAAAATCAGTTTACAGAGAACGCTGATTTTATCGGATTTTCGCTTTGGAGTAAGAATATTATAATACTGTTTTTACTTTTGTCCAGACCTCCTACACTAAGAAGAATGAGTTTTTCTACATCAGATTTTTGACAGGGAATTTAAAATTAACAAAAACTCAACACCTAATTATCAATTTCTAAACCAACACACTAGATTTAACATCCCGGGCCATTTCAAAATTATCAGTAATAATTCCAGCAACGTGGTCCGCTAAAAGCGCACGCTGCTTTTTAGGATCGTCAATCGTCCAAATTCGCTCTTTGATATTTCTCAGTGGTTGGTAGTGACTAAGATGCAGGCCTGATAGGTGAGCATCAATCATGAGTTCCCTTGGATGTCTCAGAATATGGTTGGAAAGCAGGCAATATTGTTGGTTGGGATCAATTCGATAAGCGTCCTTTAAGGTTTGTAGAGAAAAGGAGGAATAAATCACCGGATGGACCAAGTCATAATTACCGACCATATCTAAAACAATTTGTTCAATATTTGGATAATGAATCTTGTTGGTTTTAAATTCCAGATTCAAATAAACCGGTTTCTGTCTTGCCAATGACAACAAGTCTTTCAAACTAGGAATGGCTTCACCATTTTCCAATTGGAACTGTTGTAATTCTTGGTAGGTATATTCCCGGATCTTTCCCCGACCGTTAGTTGTTCGATTAATTTTTTCATCATGTATCACAACAGGCACATTGTCTTTTGTTAAATGAACATCAAATTCCAGTCCATCTACGCCATGTTCGATCGCATATTCAAAACCACTCAACGAATTTTCCGGAAATTTATATGGATAACCACGATGTCCAAAAATCAAAGTTTCGTTTGTCATTTTGAGGATACTCCTTTTCTAATCAACCTTTACTCAATTTCTCTCTTACACTCCGAACGTAAACCGCTTTGGTTCGCACACTACTTATAATCCCCGTTTGCTCTATTTGTTGTCTTCAGGTTTGTATTCATCCCTTGACTCGCTGTTGATAAAGCCTTTGGAATACTACCGCCGTCATAAACCGTCTCCATCGCTGTTTCTTCCATTTCCCGAGTAAGTTGCATCCCCTCCATTAAGATTCCCGAGTTTGTATCATTTGGCTTGGCAGCAGCCAACTGCTCGCCGGGCACTTTGGCTTCAGGCTGTTTCGCATATAAACTCTTCAAAGCAGGCTGACTCTGAGATTGACTGTTCAACGCTAAATACCCGGTCGCTTTTTGCCAGTTGGCCTGGCTATCCGGCCTCTCAGCGTATTTAATAAATTCAAATGCGCCCTTTTGGACTTTTGTCGGTTTATCATTGGAAATCCATAATGCGGCTCCTCCGATTCCCACACCATTGGCTTTTTGACCATTTGGATGTGGGAAGTATGAAATACCCAACTTATTTTTGTTGCCGGTTGTTAATTGACCAATATAGGCTGATGACTGAACAAAGATACCCAATTTACCGGCCAAAAATGCCGCAATCTCATTTGTCTCGGCACTTGCACCGGAACCATAGTTAACAAAATCACCAGACTTAATATTCGCTCGGATCCATTTTAGATATTTAACAGTTGTCGGATTGTTTAAATCAATTTTAGTTGGGTTACCGACATGGCCATCCCCGTGATTAACCAATGACGTTTTAGCATTGGCTAACGCTTCTTCCATTAACCAGCCATAAATTTCCATTGTCATTCCCTTTACCTGGTGATGTGATCGTTTGTATAGCTGTTCAGCTACCCGAGTGACATCACTATAACTTGGTGATTTGGCAGGTGGGGTAATATGATATTTCTTCAGCAAACTGGCATTGTAATAAAGAACCGGTTGTGATGTATTAAACGGCATTGCCAGTTGTTTCCCCTTATTAGAATAGAAGGAACGAGCAACCGGTGAAATATCACTAACATCATAGTTATCTTCATCGATAAATTTCTGGACAGGTGTTGTGTACTTGCTGTGCATCATCTGAGCGGTTGAAATATCAAAGGACTGGAACAACGCGGGTGATGCACTGGAGCCATGACTTTGAATGATTTTTTGAACCGCTTCATCATAGGCACCCTGATACTGCGGAATAACTTCGTACTTACTTTGCGATTTGTTAAACTTATCCACCATTTGATCCAAAGCAACCTCTGCAGGCCCGCCCATTTCGTGCCATAAAACAACGGGGGTCCTTCCGGCTTTGGCTGAGGTTTGTTTATGAGCAGATGTGAAAACAACTGCGCCAATCACAACCACCACAACTGCAACAACCGGTAAAATGTGAGCGCGTAAAAAGGCTGCGAGTTTCTTAATCATTTAACAGCACCTTCATTCATACCGGATTTGAAGTAGTGTTGACCAACAAATAACACAATCAAAGTTGGAATCACGACGATTGCAGCTGTTGCCTGAATCATGCCCCAATCATTAAAAGTTTCTTCTGATTGCAACTGCCGAAGCCCATTTTGAACCGGTCGAAAGGCATTGCTGAACGTGGTTAACATTGGCCATAAGTACTGATTCCAAGCTCCCAAAAAGCTATAGGCTCCTAAAGTAATGAGACTGATTCGATTATATGGCATGACAATTTTCCAATAGAATTGAAAATGTCCCAATCCTTCAATGTCGGCCGCTTCCTTTAATTCATCAGGCATCTGCATAAAAGATTGGCGAAGCATGAACGTACCAAATGCCGATGTCAGGAAGGGGACGATCATAGCAGAATACGTATTTAGAAGGCCCATCGCCTTAATGGTCATAAAGTTAGGAATAATTTCGGCTTCAAACGGCAGCATCATGGTTGCCAAAAACAGAATAAATAATACTTTTCGGCCTTTAAATTTCAAAAAAACAAAAGCATAGGCACTCATTGAGCAAAAAATTAATTGCGCAATGGTTGTCACAATTGAAATCCATAAACTATTTCCCAAATATTGTAAAATCGGTGTTTGTGTGAATGCGTCAACGTAATTTGTCAGGGAAATGTGTAGGCTTAGGAAATTCCCTTTTGCAATATCCATCGTCGGCAGCAGACTGGTCCAAGGCCCGATTAAGAACGGTCCTAACACGACCACGGTCAAAATAATTAGCAAAACATAATTTAAAATTTTGTGTGACAATTTTTGTTTGGCAACAATTTCCATTAGTAGTTCACCCGCTTTTCCAATACTTTAAATTGAATCAAGGTGAAAATTGCAATGATAACCGTTAGTATGAGTGATTCGGCACTTGCTTGTGCATAGTTACCACTGTAAAAGGCATCTTTATAAATTCGGTAAACCAGCATGTTGGTAGCGTTGGTTGGACCACCTTTAGTCATCAAGTCAATTAATCCAAAACTCTTAAACCCTTCAATTAAAGTAATAATTGATACAAAGAATAGCGTTGGTGAAATCATTGGAATCGTAATGTGAAATAGCTGATAGCGAGGTGTCGCACCCTCAATGCTGGCCGCTTCATATAAAGTTGTCGGAACCGACTGCATCGCGCCCAGTAGAATTAAGAAGGTAAAGCCCAGGTTCATCCAAACAGTCGTAATAATCACAGCCAGCATGGCCCAAATAGGATCCGTCAACCAATTAATCTGTGGTAGATGAAGCCAGGTGCTGACAAGTGATAGGAATCCAGTAGAAGGATTGAAAATAAACAACCAAAAGATTGCGGCAACCGATACCGAGACACCCATTGTAGCCGAGAATAACGTTCGAAAAATACCAATTCCTGCCAATTGTTTACTAGCGTAATTAGCTAAAACCAATCCCAGTACAATGGTAATAGCCGTCACTGCTAATACATAAACCATCGTTACCCCTAGACTGGAGAGATAGTCAGCTGAAGTAAGCAGATTGATATAATTTGACAAGCCAACAAACACTGTTGGCTTACCGACCGTATTTGTTAAAAATAAACTTAGGTAGAGTGTCCGAAACATTGGATAAAAAATGAAAACACTCAGAATCAATAATGACGGACCAAGAAAAATCCAAGCATAGTATTTATCTTTTGCATTTAACCAAAAACCGGCTTCGCTTTTTTCAGCTTTTGACTTTGTATGATCTGCAGCGACTGGCGCCGTGGAAGAGTGCGTTGCTGGTGATTTAAGCATGGACAGCTTCCTCCTTTGTTAAAGCAATTTGTTTCCCATCATTATCAAAGAATAAGAGATGCGACCCAATCCCAATTTTAATTGGTTCATATCCTCTGAAATTAACCTGCCCGGACAAGACGGCTCGAACATCATCCCCACTATTTAAAGTTGCGTAAATAATTGTTTCATTACCCAAAAATTCAGTATTTTTAACAACTGCATTTGAATCAACGGATTCTGCTCGCGCAACGGTTAGTTCATCAGGGCGAACACCGATCCGCAGACTGTCAATCGGGATCTCTTCGTTTAAAGCAACTTGCATATTATTTGTCGCAAAGGTCAAAATATGATTGTTTTGAGTGGAACGTTTTGCGGGCAGAATATTAATTTGCGGTGTTCCAAAAAATTGTGCTACGAATTCATTGGCGGGATGTTGATAAATCTCAGACGGCGTACCAATTTGCTGAACATGCTGGTCGTTTAAAACCATAATGTGATCAGCCATGGTCATTGCTTCAACTTGATCATGGGTAACATAGATCAATGTGAGACCTAATTTGCGTTGTAAATTGTAAATTTCCTGACGCATCTTAATTCTTAGTTGTGCGTCCAAGTTTGATAATGGTTCATCCATTAAACAAATATCTGCATCACTGGCAACCGCACGGGCCAAGGCAACACGCTGTCGTTGCCCACCGGATAATTCACGTGGCTTACGCTTACTAAAATCAGATAGACTAACCATTTTTAAGGCATTATCGACTCGATGCTGAATATCGGATTGACTAAGCTTACGGGCTTTTAACCCAAAAGCAACATTGTCCCAGACACTCAAAAATGGATATAATGCGTAGTTTTGAAAAACCATCGTTAATTTACGAGCCTTCGGTGGTAATTCATTGACAACTTGATCGTTTATTCGAACCTCACCATCCGTGATTGGGGTTAACCCGGCAACCATCCGTAACAATGTACTTTTACCACAGCCGGAGGGACCAACGATCACGAAGAACTCGCCGGTCTGTACTTCAGCTGAAACATTTTCCAACACCTTGGTTTGTTGATCATAATCCTTTCGAACATTTCTTAACGAAATTGACACATCCGCTCACCTCAACTTAGTTATTTTGACTACACAGCTATTGTGGCAGTTCAATGTAAAACCTGTGTTGAAGGAGTGTAAAAGTGATGTAAATATACAAGTATGCGGATCAAAGTGGTTAGCATCCGGAGCATAAGGCGTCAAATTGGGAAATCCTGAACTTGGATTTAGCTCCTTGTATGGCAGGAATCAGTCTTTTGGAGCAGTCCTAATCCAGTATGTGGAGCAAAACAAATGACACAAAAAAGCTAAAGCAAAAATCTAATTTGCCTTAGCTTTTTTAAAATCATTATTCAATTAAGCAAGTGAGCCCGATTGTACTTTTTCAGCAGCTTCAAAGTTGTTGGTAAAAATCCCGGCAACGTTTTGCGCGAACAAATGCTTTTGAATCTTTGGATCATCAACAGTCCAGATCCGCTCTTTAATATTTTTCATTGGCACATAATGGCTTAAATGAAGACCCACCAAGTGTTCCTTAGTGACCAGCTCACGAGGATTCTTGATGTCATGTTCTGACAAAAAGCAATACTGCTGAGTTGGATCAATCTTATAAGCGATTTTAAGTGAATCCAAGTTAAACGATGAATAAATAACCGGATATACCAAATCATAGTTTTTCACCATATCCAACACGATCTTTTCAATGTTTTCATAATGAATTTCATTGGTCTTAAATTCCAAGTTGAGATGAACCGGTTGCTTATCAGCAATATCCAACAACTCTTTTAAAGTTGGAACCCGTTGACCATCACTAAGTTGGAACTGACGTAATTCAGAGAATGTATATGAGCGAATTTCACCGGTACCGTTTGTGGTCCGGTCAATCTTTTCATCGTGCATAATGACAGGAACGTTGTCCTTGGTTAAATGGACATCAAATTCCAACCCATCAATTCCATGGTTAATCGCATATTTAAACCCGGCTAATGAATTTTCCGGGAATTTGTGGGGATAGCCACGGTGACCGAAGATCAATGTTTTCTTTAACATAGTATTTATAATTTGCTTCCTTCCAAAAACAAGTTTTATTAATCATTTTCATAGATTTTCACGTTGTTACGGTACATGTTAGCACCTTATCTGAAAGTTTCAAGTTTAAATAAGCATTTGTTTGTAACATTTTGTTTACTAATTATAACAAATGAACAGATTTAAATGGGAAAAACCGTTTCGGTTAATTTCTCACCCAAATGCCAGAGTTTAGCAGCATCATCGGTGTCAATCGACCATGGTCGGACACCGACTTTTGATTGACTGTCAGCAGAAACAGCGTGACTAATATTGCAATCTTCTATGAAGACGCCGCCCCGCTCAGTCAACTGATCACTGGTGGCTGCCCATAATGTACTTGCGGCGCCCTGACTAACCGTTTTGAAATAATCATATTCGGACTGGCGGTGAAAACGTGCTTTAATGGAGTGTCCTGCATTAATAATGTGTGTTAATTCAAGTTGATTCAATGCAAAAGAAGAGGCTCTTTTCAAAGGCTCGTGATTAACATATCGACTGAGTTCAGTTCCTGGGACTAGTCCTGGGTGAACCGCAAAAGCATGTATGCCATTTTTTTGACCGCGCTTATTAAGTTCCACGGCAAAGAGCGCATCAGCCGCCTTTGATTGGG
>NZ_GG669992.1:284355-286441 GCF_000159315.1 Lentilactobacillus hilgardii DSM 20176 = ATCC 8290 | reverse complement strand
CATAGGCTGTACGGGGATCATATTTACGCCGATTAAAGTTTGGATCCCCAAAGTCAACGCCATTCCAACTCTGTGCCCGTGACGACATTAAAATGACACGCGAATGACCGGCTTTCTTTAAAGCCGGATACAGTTTAGCAGTTAATTGAAAATGTCCCAGAAAATTAGTTGAAAACTGGGATTCATTTCCACGACTGTCACGCTTTAATGGTGGAAACATGATACCAGCACATTCAACCAACAAGTCCAACTGTCGATTAGAAGCTAAAAAACCCTTGGCAAAACGATCAATCGAATCAGGATCCATTAAATCCAATAATCCGAGTTCGGCATTCTTTAGATGTTCTACGACAGGTAATGCTTTTGATACAGTTCTGGCCGGTACAATAACATGTGCACCCGCCTGTGTCAGCATTTCCGTTACTTTTAATCCGATGCCACTATAGCCACCCGTTACAATCACGTTTTTCCCTTTAAGATCAACGCCCTTCATAACTCTTTCAGCAGTGGTTGTACGATTAAATGGGCTATCAATTGGTTCTTGTTTTGATGTTTGGAGCATTAATTTATTACCTCTTATAGTTTCAAGTTCTTTTTTGGATTGACGATGGCAATCCGTCACTAATGAATTTTTGGTTTAAATCAAATGGAACCGGTTGGTTCAGCGTCAATGAATCCGGCGTTATCCTGCAATCATAGGCTATAACATGAACCCCTCTTTTTTGAGCCTTGAAAATCTCAAACGCGAGGGGTTCAAAAATATCTATGTCAATTGTCATAGCTTTTATTTTCTCCATCTGAATAATAAATAATAGATAGGAAAGGTACCCTTTGTCAAGCGCTTTTTGCAAAGTTTTCACATGTTTTAGTCCCCGAGTTGTGGGTGCGTCTGGAAATGCTGCTATACCACCGTTTTCCAATGTAACGCCTTTCACCTCTAAGAAAAAGTTTTTTTGATGATCACCAATTCCTGAAAAGTCCAATCTTGAATCTAAAAACGGCACTTCGGGCGTAACTTGTGTAATCTGATTAATTCCGGGTAATTTAATATCATTGTTGGCCAATCCATCTTTAACTATTTTATTAGGTGCTTGGGAATCGATGTTGATCCAAAATCGGTCATACTTTTTGGCTGCCACTAAATCATACTTTGTTTTCCGAGCATGATTATGGCTTTCAACCAAGGATGTTGTCACATTCGGCTGTAAGATGGTTGTCCGCCCGGTATTCTTAACATGCACTGTCACAATTTCACCGGTCTCAATTAGTCGACAATGAGCAATGAATCTATTAGGCCGGTCAATAAAACGTGCAAGATGAAAATTTGGATATTGCATCGGAATACCTTCCCTTCAAAATTAATTATTATCCTTTTTTTGACATCTTAACATACATCATTAGTCATAAAACACGCTATTTTAATGTATTTACCAAATATCTGTTCAAATACTGTTGCTTTGGCATTTCTCCTTGTATGATAAAGATAGGTTTATCATTCTACTAATCTGTTTTGTGAGGGTGATCGTATGTATCAATTTATTAGTCAAATTCGTAAATATATCTGGCTTGAGAGTATCGTTTATATTATTTTTGGCTTATTCTTCCTATTTGAACCGGAAGCGACGATTAACGTTTTCATTGCTGTTCTTTCAAGCTTTTTTGCGTTATTTGGTATTATTAATCTCATTTCATGGTTTGTTCAACGTCATAAAGGAGACGAACTCGATTATAGTTTACCCGTTGGTATCTTTCAGCTTATTTTGGCAATTCTAATATTAATTTTTGCAAAACCAATTTTGGCAGCATTACCATTAGTCATTGGAATTGTCCTTATCTTAGTTGGGCTTATCCAAGTTATTGACGCAATCGGGCATCGCGAATTTGTCAATGTTTCCCCATTACCATTTATCATGTATGGCCTTGTTCTAATCGTTCTGGGAAGCGTGCTGGTATTTCATCCATTTGGTACTGTCCTGTTTGTCTTACAACTCTTTGGTGCTATGTTGGTTGTAACTGCAATTGTTGAAATTGTGGGTGCATGGAAATGGCGAGCATAAAGAAAAATGCGTTATTAAAATTTAAAAAG
>NZ_GG669992.1:240367-283856 GCF_000159315.1 Lentilactobacillus hilgardii DSM 20176 = ATCC 8290 | reverse complement strand
ATGCTTTCTCTAAAGCTGCAATCAGCTGATTCTTATTTGCCCTGATAACATAAGCAGGTGTCCCGTTTTGAAAACGAAAGCCTTCGTGCAATGACCCGGCATCGTAAACATCAAATCCAAACTGATTGATTAATGATGCTACCGTTTCTTTTGCCTTTGAATCATTGCCAGCAATTGGTAACGCCCGCCTATTTGGGTTACTCTTCGGCAACGACGTTGAAATCAATTCACCGGCAATGATCGAATTAAACGCTTTGACAACTTTTGATTCGGGCAAATGAGCCTGTAAAAGTTCACTTGTGGTTGTACTGCCACTATCGAGCTCTGAAATATGCCCGTCTCTGGAAGGATAATAGTTCATTGTATCAATAACCGTTTTGCCTTTTAGTGGCCCAACGGGTACCTGACGATAATTTTTCAACGGAATTGTGACGACAACAAGGTCTCCCTGCTCTGCAGCATCTTTTGCCCAAGCAGCCTTTGCGTGGGGACCAAGCTCTGAAACCAAATCATTAAGTGTCTCTGGATCCCGAGAATTGCTCATGATAACATCATAACCATTTTTAACGGCTAACCTAGCAAGATTACGGCCAATATTCCCCGATCCAATAAATCCAATTTTCATTTCGTCCAACCCTTCCTCTCGACTAATCTTAAGTTACCAACAGCATAACTTGATTGTCCAGGTTATTTCAAGTAACATGAAGGATCAGTCAAAAGAGGTTATTAAACAGTTAGTCAGGATCTGCCAAGGATTTACCGCTGTCTTCATCTTTGAACCAAGAAAAAGCATCATCGATTTTTTGATAATCATCTTTTGTAAGATCAATCGCCATTGCCTTTGCATTGTTGATAACTTGTGTGGGGCGTTTGGCTCCCGGAATAACAACACTAATAAGTGGATTCTGCATATACCATGCCAACACAATTTGTGTGACCGTTGCGTCATATGCTTGTGCAACTGGTCGAATTCTATCAATCGCTTTTAACGCCTCATCAAAACGCGGTTTCTTAAAATCTGCAATTTGGCTTCTAATATCATCACCTGCAAACGAAACTGCTTGGTCATATTTGCCGGTGAGTAGTCCCGATGCAAGTGGAAAATATGGCACAAAGCTGATTTGGTTTGCCTTTAGATAAGGCATCATTGTTTGAGCATTATCCTGATGGAGTAAACTAAATTCATCTTCAACAACATCAACGTACCCATCCGCATTAGCTTCCTTAATTTGATCCAAACTGAAATTTGATAACCCGATTGCTTTGATTTTCCCTTGCTCACGAAGCCTTTGAAGCGCACCCACTGCTTCAGCTTTAGGTGTTGTCTTATCCGGAAAATGAATATAATAAATATCAAGATAATCCGTTTTCAACCGTTTAAGACTGGCTTCAACCTGTTCAGTCAAAAACTTCGGATCATTCTTAATGACTTCTTCACCTGTCGAAAAATCATGGGCACCCTTGGTTGCCAAAATAATATGACTACGATCAAAATCTTTCATCGCCTGTCCAACCAATTCTTCGGAATGTCCTAATCCATATACATAAGCTGTGTCCAGTAACGTAATACCGTTTTCCAATCCTGCTCTGACAATTTCCACCCCGGTTTCATCCTTTAAATCCGGAAAAAGGTTGTAGCCACCCACGGCATTAGTTCCCAATCCAAGCGGCGTAGATAAAATATCAGTTTTACCAATTTTAGTCAGTTTTTGAGTCATCATTTACCTCCATACTGATTGTGAATTTCAGAACAAATACTACTAACATTATATCAAATAAAGACCTTTCATTCACGAATTAAACCAATGTTTTTCAACACTTGTAAGCGCAAACAAAAATAACTGATTTATGCTGTTATTTTTTTCACATAGCGTTATACTTAAAGTATAGATAATTGCTTCTTCACTTTGAACTTATGAAAGGGGAAATGACTTATGGGTCGTCTGGACAACAAAGTTGCTATTATTACTGGAGCTGCAAAAGGAATCGGTTTATCCTGTGCCCAACGATTTGTTAATGAAGGTGCCAGAGTGATTGGAACCGACGTTGATGAAGAAACGGGGAGAGAAAACATTTCCAAACTCGGGGATAATGCTATCTTTATTCGTCACGATGTTTCAAAAGAAGAAGAATGGAAAAAAGTATTTGCGGAAGCTGAAAAACGTTTTGGTAAAGTCGACATCCTTGTGAATAATGCGGGGATTCTTGAATTTAATAATGCCGAAAAAATAGACGGGGATATGTGGCATAAAATCCTATCGGTCGATTTAGACGGCGTTATGTGGGGCGTTAAGCAAGCAATTCCAGCAATGAAAAAAATGGTGGTTCAATCGTCAATATTTCTTCAATCGCAGGTTTAATTGGGATTCCAAATCTTTATGCCTATAATGCCGCAAAGGGTGGCGTTCGGATGCTGACTAAATCTGCCGCTTTGTATTGTGCGGAAAAAGGCTATAAGATTCGTATCAATTCAATTCACCCAGGTTATGTCCACACACCAATGGTTGATAAGTACCCAGAAATGAGACATTCTCTGGAAGCACTTCATCCGGTTGGCAGACTAGGATAACCGGAAGAAATCACTAATATGGCACTCTATTTAGCATCCGATGAATCATCATTTTCAACCGGAAGCGAGTTCGTTGTAGATGGCGGTTATACAGCTCAATAAAATTAGGGGAAACAAAAGCAAGCTTTAAAAATTAATAAAAAACGTGTGGTAAGAAGTCATGGATATACTTCCTATCACGCGTTTTATTTTACAATGGTCTACATTAATTTTATCGTCATTAGCTTAAATGTTACACGTGAAACATTTATAATGCCCAATCTACAAGATTTTATCCAATAATTTGCCGTTCACACTATGAACATCCTCAACTACAACAAAAGCTTTTGGATCAATTTCAGAGATCAAAGGTACGATTTCAGCTAATTGGGATTTTGTACAAATGATATAAATCATTGACCGTTTTTCTTGATGATAATATCCCTTCGCATCAACAAGGGTAATACCCTGTTTGAGCCTTTCCGACAGGATAGCTGTTACTCTGTCAGTTTGATTCGTTATAATCGTGACCGATTTTTTAGCCCCGAATCGGGATAGAAGGTTATTTAGGACAACTGCGCTTACATATAGTTCAATGACCGTTAAGATCATATTTTGTAATCCAATAACGAAGCCGGAGGGAATTGCGACAATTAAATCAAACAGTAGCATTGCAGTCCCGGTCATCATACCAAAATAACGATTCATAATTTTTGCCAAAATAGTACTGCCGGCAATTGTGCCTTCGCCGCGAAAAATAATCCCCATGGCAACCCCCATTAAGACACCGCCAGCGACTGCCGGAATAATTGTTTGTGATGTATGATATTGCAATAATCTTGGTAATTTCAAAAAGATCGAAATCCATAATACAGCCCACAGTGAATACCAGACCGTTTTTTGATCCAGAAATCGAAACCCGATTACAAGCAGGAAACCGTTTAAAAACAAATTAGTCAAAAATGGTGGTATATGTAATGCATAGTAACCAATCGTCGTTAATCCTGTCACACCGCCCTCACCAATTTGATGCGGGATCAGAAAATCATTAATTGCAATTGCGTATATAAAAGCGCCAAGTATAATCAAGCTGCCATTTTTTAAAATCACTAATTGTTTAGATGTAATTAAAATCGTTCCTTTCAAATATACGACCTACAAACGTAACTTATTTATTTTAACGCACTTTAAGTGAAAGCCCTAAGAGACCATAAGCTGGCCCAACCACAATCCCAAGTAAACGGCTAAAAAGCCAAGTCCAATCGTCCCAAAGTAATACGCGCACACAGTCAGCCAGCGCCTATTTCGTAATAAAACAAATGTATCGGTTGTAAACGTCGAGAAAGTTGTGAAACCACCACAGATCCCCGTTAACAAGAATAATGAACCGGTTCCCGAAATTTGAATACCACCCAAGAAGCCGGCAATCACAGCCCCGACTACATTAATGATCAATGTCGCAAGAGGTAATTTTGGCCAATAGTGTTTACCAATTATTGTAATCAAGTATCGTACTATTGCACCAATTCCAGC
The DNA here is from genome assembly GCF_000159315.1 of Lentilactobacillus hilgardii DSM 20176 = ATCC 8290. Taxonomy (GTDB): domain Bacteria; phylum Bacillota; class Bacilli; order Lactobacillales; family Lactobacillaceae; genus Lentilactobacillus; species Lentilactobacillus hilgardii. Next base: position 279,775 of record NZ_GG669992.1, on the reverse strand, counting down.
ACCCAGTGCCACCCATACAATTACCATATCTTTTTACCTCGATCCATTAGCCGTGCTGTCAAATAACCGAGAATGGCTGTTATAAAACCACCAATCAAATTAATCGCTAAAAACCATAATGTTTCAATAGGTTGTTGCTGAATATTTTGAGCAAACAACAGTGCAAAAGTTGAAAAGGTCGTAAACGCTCCTATAACCCCCGTTCCAAATCCTAAGATTATCCATTCTGGAAGATCAATCACTAAGTCCAACCCATAAATGGTGACTGTCAAAAAGAAACACCCGACAACATTCACAAAAGTTGTCCCTGCAAATGTATTCGCGCTTAACCAGTTACCAACCTCATATCTGGCAACCCCTCCAATCATGCCACCAATAAAAACCGAAGAAAATTGCCCTATTCTATACCAATCCACTTTCATGATCTTTCCTCCTCTCGACGAAAAAACGCCTACCTTTCCAAATAAAGGTAGACGTCATCAACTCTTTTATTAAACGAGTATAGGCGAACGTCATCGCCATATTAATTAAAGAAAGTATATCAAAAATGATGAAAGAGCACAATTCTGATTTTCAATTATTTTCATGATTCAATATAAATAACTATGATACACTAATGGTGTTAAGGGGGCATTACTATCAAAAATTCACTCAAGCAACGCTGGATGGGTCTCATATCAGGTCTTATATTAAACGCTTTCGGAAACGCACTAACTATTTCAGCAAACATGGGAAGTGCGGTCTGGACTGCTTCTGCGGTTAACTACAGCCATTGGTTCAACGTAAATGTCGGGGTCCTGCTATTCATTATTGGATTTCTTAATACAGTCACAAACCAGATTCTAATCAAATACTGGGATTGGCCACGATTTATTGGTGAAATCGCTTATGTTTGTTTTTTTAGTTATTTTGTAAGCCTCTTTGTTAACCTACTTAATTCACTTGGAATCGGGACTCTGCCAATTGTGATTCGGGCCGTTTTATCATGTCTGGGAATTGTATTCTTCTGCACAGCTATTTCACTGTATCAACGAGCAAACATTCTTATGCATCCAAATGACGATACCACTAACATCTTGAGATTCTTTTATTTACGTAAAAGTGCGGTTGCAGCTCAATTGCTCGACTTTGTGCCTCCTATTGCCGCAATAATTATTTCATTTGCTGTCACAAAGAATTTGTACGCAGTTAATATTGGCACAATTTTTTCAATACTTTTTAACGGCTTAATCATTCAAACTGCAGATAAATATATTTGGCCGGGTCTTAAGCATAATTTTAAAACGCTGAACCAAACACCATCTAAAAATGGCTCTTAACTTATATCCCAGATAAACAATACATCACATCATCTATAAAAGGTTGGGCAAAAATAATTTTTGTCCAACCTTTTTCGAAGTCTCACACCTGTGTTCGTGTCTTATCATATCCTAATAGCCATAATAGTAACCATGACATCATGAACCCAATCGGCCAACTAAGATTCACTCCCATCAATGCCAGAGCTGCTCCAACAAACAGTGCGATAATAGGCTGGATTGAGGCCTTTACCTTTTGATTATTATATAAATCAGCCACATCAACCCTTTTACGTCGTTTGACATAATACTCGTTCAAAATAATTGCCGTCATTGGACCCAGAAACGCAGAATACGTTTTAATAAAAATAGTCAATCCTGTAGAGGAGCTATCTTGAACCAATAACCAAGGGAAACTCAAACTAGCTAATAGTGCCACAATAATTAACGATTTACGCTCCGACAAATTAAACCATGAATTTAATACATAAGTCGGCGGAATAATATTTGCAACCAAATTTATCGTAATTGTTCCTAAAACAATGAATGCAGACACCACAACGGTAACCAGATTATTGTTAAATAGATGCGCCATTGCATGAACCGGGCTTGAAATACCGGTTACAACAGCCAATAATGCTCCGGTTAAAACTGTAATGCCATAAGCAATAAAAATTGGCAGAAAATAAAGTGCTGCCCGGCGCTTGTTTGACAAACCCGCTTGTAATTCTCGTGAATAGTCAGCCGCAGACTCAAACACAGCCGTATAATTTCCTAAAAATGCAACTACGAATCCCCAAAAAGTTGGGCCCCAAGTGCCTTTGACGTTAATCATCCGATTGGAAAAAGCTGCTGTCCTCTGAGTAACTAAATAAATTAGCATTCCGATCAATAAAACAGCCATGACTAAAGAGATCCAGGTTGCAACAACCTTGATTGACTTAAACCCTCGTATGGAAATTAAAGTCTGCACAACTAATAACGCCACAAAAAATGTAGCAGGATTATCATAACCACTAGTAATTTTAAAAATTTGATTTAATGCTAACCCACCGGTCCAACTCTGAAACCCATACCATACAATTGCGGGAATCCCTCTTAATAAACTGGCTAATTTTGATCCTAAAATGCCAAATGTCATTCGTAACTGTATCACATATGGCGAACCGGTATAGTATCCAAAATGATCGTTCAGTACAAAAATAATGGTGATAATTGCGATCGCCATTCCTGTAGCAAGAATCGTTTGTAGTAGATTCATCGTTGCAACACCAGCTACAACAATCGATGAACCTAAAGTGACGTTACCAATATTAAACCCGTCCCCCAGCCACATTGCCATATACGAAAGTTGACCAATATGTCTATCAGATTGGGTTCGAGGCTTTAAATCGGGTGAAATTGAAAGCGACTTTGATGTGTTCATAATGACTCAACTCCAGCACGTTGTTTTGTTAAAAACCTGCCGGTTGGTTGCCCCACAAAGCCTTGTTTCAAAGTGTAAATAATCTGGCCCCGAAGGATGGTCATTGTGACTCGATCGTTAATTTTAAAACCAGTATAAGCACTAATTTTGTTTTCATAATACAAATCTTTTGTTTTCAAAACATAGCTTTGATTAGGATCTAAAAGCGTGATATCAGCATCATAGCCAACCTGCAACTTTCCCTTATTGGCAATTCCAAATAATGTTGCTGGCGTTTCGGCAGTGAGTTTCACGAGATCTGTAACAGGCAATCCCCGTTTCTTAACTGCTTCATCATAAAGCAAATCGACATTATTTTGACAGCCGCTCACACCACCCCAAATATCAAAAATATTATGATCTGGACTTTCTTTCATCGACATTGGTGCCAGCGAATGATCGGAACCAATTGTATCAACTTGGCCCGCAAACACTTTCTTCCAAAGTCCTTTAACAATTTCAGGATCTCTCAGTGTCGGTGAACATTTAGCCAACGGTCCAATTTTTTCAAATTGATTACAATCCAATATCAGGTAATGTGGACAAGTTTCACACGTCACATTCTGCCCGTTCTGTCGAGCCTGGGTCACTTGATCAACGGATTTAGGTGTAGACAAATGGACAAAGTGCAAATGAACATTAGTCTGTTTGGCAAGATAAATGGCTCGACGAACTGCTTCGACTTCAACAAATGGTGGTCTTGAATCGACGTATTCCTGAATGTCTGTTTTCCCCTCGGCAATCTTCTCAGCAGTTAAACCATCAGTAATGGATGCATTTTCAGCGTGTACTAGGATAGGCAATCCCGTTTTACCAATAGCCTGCATCCCTTTTAGTAACTGATAATCATCAACGTTTTTAAAATCTCCGGGAAGATCTGATCCAGTCGTTGCCATAAATGCTTTAAAACCCATTGCACCTTCGTCTGCCATTTTCTGAATTTCAGTCAGATTCCCCGGAACCAGGCCGCCATATAATCCAAAATCGACATAGGATTTATGCTCGGCAATTTCTTTTTGTCGTTTAAATTCTTGCCCTGTGGTCCGAGCTGGTAAGGCATTCAAAGGCATAACCAACATTGTGGTCGTCCCACCGGCCGCTAATGCTTGTGAACCGGTATGATAGTTCTCCCAGTCACTTCTTCCGGGTTCATTAATGTGAACGTGTGAATCAATCATCCCCGGTAACACGATTTGGCCATTGGCATCGATTACTTTATCCGCTTGATCGGCCAAACCACTTCCGATGGCGGCAATTTTTCCGCCCTTGATCGCTAAATCAGCGTTTACAACTTTAGTTGGTGTCACAATATGACCATTTGTAATGACTAACGAATATTCCATAAAAAAATCCTTCCTTCAAAACAGTCGAAGAAAAGATCAAACGGCTTCTTATTCAGAATAACCGGCTTAGTCTCCCTTCGACAGTTCAAACTGTATCAGGTTCAATGGGTATCATCTCAGCTATAAAAGCACCCCAGACATCTTTATTAAGCTTTTACTTTGAAACGTTAAAATGCAGGACTGATGATCGCTCAACAAGTGAGAAAATCATTTTGACCAAAACCGCACCAAAAACAATATCAGAGATCAAACGAACAGTAAATAATGCAATAATCATCGGAACCGAATATTTAACATAGCCTAACCTAAACAGCTCGTAGCCAAAAGCCACAACGGTTGTCGTAATGGAAGATGTCAGAAGACTTGCCCATCCCCAATTGCGATAGCGTAAAAAGGTAAAGCCCAACTCACTGCCAAAGCCTTGAACAATCCCGGAAATTAGCGCTGCAGCACCAAACGTGCCTCCAAATAAAACCTCAGCGGCAGCTCCCAAGGTTTCACCGATAATCGCGGAACCGGGAACCCGTACTAAATACATCGTCAACGGTCCAGCCATGATCCAAAGCCCAAATAAAGCTTCATTGGCAAAGGGCCCGATTACCAGATATAAAGCATTATATATCCAGTCCGTTCCAACAAAAATAGCACCAAACGCAATCGCAATTAATGCGATCAAAATAACATCCTGCAAATGAAATTTCTTTTTCACAATATTTCTTCCTTTCCATATGATGATCAACATCTAAAGTATTCAAAAGGGAATTATCTGTGAAACAACAAAAAAACTCCTTTCCCTGAAATTACAGAGAGAGGAGTTTTTACCTACATAGTTAACTGTGCACGAGATAGGTAATTGCTTGTTGTCTTCCTCCGACAGTACGAACTGCATCAGGTTCAATGGGTATTTCTCAGCCAAAAAGGCACCCCAGACAATATTCGATTTTGACATCTTAATTATTACTTAAATGGTGAAGAAAAGCAAGTTGATTATTAAGTGTTCATGTTAAACCGGCTAAACAGCGTAATCGCAATTTAATAATCAAAAGAATCAAGTTATACATTATGGCATCCCTGTTTAACACTATAATAAACCGGTTAATTCATCAATTTCTTAACTCGAATTTGCAATTCCGGCACGACTTCTTTTATAAACCAGGGATGCTGTTTCATCCACCCATAGTTTAAAGGTGAGGGATGCACCAATGGAAAATACTCCGGTAAATAATCTTCAAAACAGCGAACGGTTTCTGTTAAATTTTTTTGTCGATTTTTTTGAAGATAGTACTTTTGCGCATACTGACCAATTAACAATTTTAACTGGACGTGTGGCATCAAAGATAATAAGGGTTGATGCCATTTATCCGCAAACCCTTTTCTGGGTGGCAAATCACCATGTATTCCCTTACCTGGATAGTAAAAATCCAAAGGCATCACGGCAATTTTACCTGAATGATAAAACCGATCCTTATCAATCCCCATCCAGTCACGTAACCGATCGCCGCTTGGATCATTCCAAAAGACCATCGATTCCTGTGCTTTCCGACTTGGTGCCTGACTAATAATAAGGATCTTGGCGTTTGACTCAATATGATAAAGCGGAAACACACCCTTGTCAGTATAAATCTTATTTTGCGGATCACGTTGGATAGCATTGAAAATATCGATTGCCGTTTGCATTCTATAGCCTTCTTTCGATAACGCTTATTTATGGTACGGACTTCCCTCATTAATCATAAATGCTCGATAAATTTGTTCAGTCAAAACCAATCTCATCAATTGATGAGGTAACGTAAACTTTCCAAACGAAATTTGCGTGTTTGCGCGATCCAAAACATGCTTGGATAACCCTAAAGAGCCTCCGATCACAAACGTAATATCGGAATGACCATAGGTCGTCAGATCAGCAATTTCCTTTGCAAACTGTTCGGAAGATCGCTCTTTTCCTAAAATCGCAAGCGCATAGACGTACTCACGATCTTTTATTTTATCTAGAATTCGCGAACCTTCTTTATTCATAACTTCATTCATTTCGGCTTGGCTTAACGACTCAGGTGCCTTTTCATCGGAAACTTCTATAATTTGAAACTTACAAAAACGGGATAAACGTTTTGCATATTCAGCAATCCCTTGCTTAAAATATTTCTCCTTTAATTTTCCTACAACGACTAATTTAATATTCAATCTCATCTTCTCCTAATTCCATTTTTAGCCTGTGTAAAAAAAGAGGCTTATAAACAAGTTGTCCACATAGTTATCCACAGGTTGATAACTTAAACCGTTTTCTTCTACCACAGCATTTTTTTTAAATATGTCAAGTACCCTTTTAGTTGTCCACATAATTGTGGACAACACCCGTTCGCAAATCCACTTCGCAAACCCTATTATATCAGTATTTTGGAAACCGAACAAACAAGAATTTATTTCTAAAAAAAGTTATCCACAGAAAATGTGGATAACTTTTAAAATCTGGGGATAACTTATTAACAGTAATATACCAGTGAATTCAATTCACCTTGTGGATTGTCCACAGGTTTATCCACAGGAGAAATGTGTACAAAATTGGTTTGTTTTTATCAGTACTGAATCTTTTAAAAAATAATCTTCATGAAGTTCGTATTTATCCGTTAACTATCCTTATTTTTCTTATTTAACTCGCTTACCGTTCGGAAACCCATTAAACCCACTAATTTACTTTAAGTCATCGTTCAGTTTATCTGTGTATCCTTCTAACCAGTATTTAACAAAAGAGCGAGCAACCTTACGATTACTCGCTCTTTTCATACAATAGATAACATCTTTAACTATCGGTGTTGTTAGCTAGAGATTGTTCCTATTTACTTGCTTCACTTAACACTTTATTCGTTGCCTTTTGGCTTAAAGTAATGGATCCTGTTTCCTTATTTCCTTTGTGATAATACGTAACAGAAATTTTATCACCAATCTTATGCTTGTACAAGACATCACGTAATTGGCTCTGTTGTGTGATCTTAGTGCCATCCAATTCGGTGATAACATCATACTTCTTAATACCGGCACGTTGAGCAGGCGAGCCACTATTCACTTTCAAGACTACCGCACCTTGGGTAACACTCTTTGGTAATTTTAGAACTGAGCGTTGTTGCTCTTCTGAAATATTGGAAAGATCAGTGTAGCCAATTCCCAAAGCTGGACGAACAACTTGACCGCTCTTGATTAATTGATTAATAATTGTAACAACTTCATTACTTGGAATGGCAAATCCCATTCCTTCGACGCTGGTTCCTTGTTGATCCTGTGCTAATTTCATAGAGTTAATACCAACAACCTGACCCGCAAAATTAATTAAAGGACCACCTGAGTTTCCGGGGTTAATTGCCGCATCCGTTTGAATAACCGTTGCATTGCCAACTTGAGCACCAGATTCTGAAGTTTGTGGTACTTCACGCTTCTTAGCAGAAATAATACCCTGAGTAACAGAAGTTGCATATTGAGAACCAAGTGGTGAGCCAATTGCAAGAACAGGTTCAGCAACTTTAATGTTATCAGAATCTCCAAATTGAGCGACATCTTTGACCTTGTTCGAAGTAATCTTAATAACTGCTAAATCAGTAACAGCATCCTTACCAACCACTTTAGCTGACGCTTTTGAACCATCACTCAGAATAATCTCCAATGCGTTTGCACCGGAAACAACGTGGTTATTAGTCACAATGTAAACTGTGTTGCCACTCTTTTTGTAAATGACACCTGATCCTTCACTAGAAGCCTCAAGTTCACCACTCTTCTTACTACTACTTCCACTGCTTCCTGATCCATCCTCAAGGCCACCAAGAATACCGGCCAGCGTATTATCGCTTGAGCTTTCTCTTTGAAGATTAATAACGGAAACAACCGTGTTTTTAGTTGCATTAAAAGCTTTCTCTGCTTGTGTATTGAGGTTCACCTTTACATTACTGATCTTGGTATTGCCATTTTTATTGGTCGAAACCAAAGATGTGCCAGTGCCACTATCACTATTGTTGAAGTATGACATACCACCATAAGTTATTCCACCGCCAAGAGCACCGGCGATAACAGCTGTTACAATAATTTTTCCAAAACCATTTTTTTGTGCCAATGAGTGTTCCCCCTTCGTTTTCTTTAAAGTATATACTTTTTTCTTGAAAAAAGTGTGTTCTCAAAGTTATAAAATTCTAAAGGAAATCTAAATAATCATTAAAGAAGATGCCGTTTCCGGTTCCGTATCATACAATTTAAAATCTTTACCTACACCATAATCATGATCAGCCAGAATTGACGCAACAGTTAAATGACAAAGTGATTTCATATTATTATGCTGACTTCGATGTCCCAGAAAGATCTTCTTTGTTCGATGACCAATCACATCCAGCATCGTATTGGCACCATCTTCATTTGAAAGATGACCCTGATCACCCAAAATCCGCTGTTTTAACGGCCATGAATATTCACCATTCTCTAGCATCTCGATGTCGTGATTACACTCCAAAAGATAACCATCTGCATCTTTGATAACCCCCTCCATCCGATCTGAAACGTATCCGGTATCGGTTAAGACAACAAATGACTTGTTACGATGATGAAAAACATAAAACTGTGGTTCAGCTGCATCATGCGACACTGAAAAACTCTCAATATCAATATCACCAAAATCCATAACCGTATCTGGTGGAAAAATATTAATTTCTTCTTCTGGAATTTTACCTATTCGTGATCGCATAGCATCCCATGTGCCTTGATTAGCATACACATTCAAATCATATTTTCGTGCTAAAACACCGACACTTTGTCGATGATCCGAGTGTTCATGAGTTACCAAAAGTGTATCGACATCATTAATGTCACGCCCAATTGAACACATCAGGTTTGCAATTTTTTTACCACTCAATCCCGCATCTAAAAGAATTTTATGCTGCGGAGTCTCAACATATGTAACGTTGCCGGTGCTTCCACTGGCAAGTACACTGATTTGCATATCATCATTTTCCATAGTGCTTCTTCTTTCCAACATTAATTAACTCCAGAGATACTTTGACTGTTTTTCAAGTTTTCATTCGTTTCTTTTATGATACCACCGGTAAAGGCATTAATCTTTTTAAGCTGAACCTGTGGTGAGTTTTGGGGCTTGATTGCGATAATCCAAGTCGGAATAAAAACGCGATCATCGTCAATGGATAACAATTTAGTATAACCTAGTTTTGCCCAGGATACCTTTGTGTTATTTGGAATCTCATTGTATTGGTATAACCATATTAAAGCACGAGTTTCCGAAATCGTCTCCGATTTTTCACGTAAACTTTTAATATCCTGCAAGTAAGACTGTGTGTAACTCACGATTTGATAACGACCATTCAGCGTAAACCTGATTTGCGCTTCAGTCGAATACATTAAACCACCCATTGCCTTTTGAATATAAACGATACTTCGCGGTGTCGATAGGTCTTTACTATATTGATATTGATCGCCAAAAGCAACGAAAGTTGGGTCCATCAATAACTTATTAATAGATTGCTGTGGATTATCCTTATTAACTTTAACAGGATCCTTAAATTCACTATCCAGTTCATAGCCAACATAGTGGGGAGTCTGATTTAACAGCTGACCCATCTGGTTACGTAAGGTATCGTTTTGCGTACCGGAAAGGTAATACGCAAAATTTTTCTTTTTAGAAAGGCTGCCCACTTTAATCTGGTCATCTTTCATTTCTTTGATAATTTTTGAATCAGAATCACCCTGAGATACGTTTTCGGCTTGCATATTCATATTCTGCTCAAACATTCCAAACAAAAAAATATCAATTGCAATAAACGTTACCAAGAAAATGATCTCTATTCGCCTAAAATTCAAACGACTCCCCCTCCTTTCACTATCAATATCGGTTAATCAACGATGAATAACTGCGCCAAGTGCCTTTATAATTAACGTACCAATCCGGTATCAAATTAATCAGCAATTGTGATGATTTATCTTTTTGCCAACCATATCCAATTCGTAAATCACGAATATCTTTTGCATGATATCCCTTTGCAATTAAACGCCGAATAGCAGTCTCAGTTGCTGGTAATGTGCTATACCCCTGTTTACTTGGAATTGGTACTTCCGGGTTATCCAATGAAAACTGCAACCGTTTAGCGTTGGCATTCAAAGTCTGAGTGGAAATTGTCCCAAACCCATTTGCTCTAAAAATGGGAAATCCTTCAACAAAGGTTCTATACGAAACGGTTCGCGAATTTGTATCATAATTGAAAAATCGAACACTGTCCAATGGCAATCCCAAATCCACTAATTGCTCGTATGAATCATCAAGTACTGAAGTCACACTTTGCTGATCACTATTATTTCTAAAATCAGAAAAGGTTCCCATTCTGGTTCTCGAATTAAATGCCAATTGAAGCGTATTCTGATCACTATAGGTGACTAGGTTTTTCCGGCGTTTAACGGTGACGTTACTTTGTGAATCTCTATTATTTAATAGTCGGCTTACATAATAATCTTCAGACTGACGATCAATTAGGTACTTATAGGGTTGCATCTGAATTTGACTTTTAACGTAAATCATTGGCTGTCCGTTAAATAGTTGAAGAGAGGCAGGTACTCGTCGAATATTCATATTCAAAACCTTGTTTAAGTTTTTCAAACTATGTTTTTTAACTTTAATTTGATAAACTGCAAAATTTTTATCATTCAGTAGATAGATCCTCGTTGAATCATTTGTCGGCAAGACAATTCGTGAAACTTGATGATTTGGCAATTTTTCAAAATATTTGTTTGTAACATCACTAATAACTCTAATCGAAACCGGACTTACGTAATTTAACATAATCGAGTTGGGCCGATTAGCAATCTGAAAATACTTATCCTGAGACTTAGTGCTCAGTGTTTTTAAATGAACATTTTTATAACCATGCATCGTTTTTTGAATTTCAGATACCGAATTAACCAATCGATTAACTAAAATGGTTTGATTACCATTACTATCAGTATGGATAGCCTGAGTTGGTGCGTAAACATAACGCTTCGGCTTAGTAATTTCTTCATTTTGCGTATTTTGTGATGAATTCTGTCGATTTTTATAATTGGCAGGGTTTGTCCAAATGACAACTGAAAGCGTCAGACTAATGATCACCGCAATGGTTAGTGCGATTGGTATCAAGTATTTACTAAACCTCATCCCATAAGTCCTCCTCTTCTAGCGGTTCATATGGCAACGCAATATAGAAAGTCGATCCCTTTCCTTCGACACTTTCCGCCCATAATTGACCATGCAACGCTTCAACAACTTCTTTAGAAATTGCTAAGCCAAGACCACTTCCGCCTTGTTGGCGAGAACGGGCTTTATCAACCCTGTAGAAACGATCAAAAATATGTGGAATATCTTTACGTGGAATTCCAAGGCCTTGATCACTGACGCTTAAAATGACCTTATTACGTGTCTCATACAACCGACAGGTAATCACACCGCCATCTGGAGAATATTTAATCGCATTATTCATTAGATTATCAAGAACTTGCGTGAATCTATCCGTATCCAGATCGACCCATAGATCTCTTTTGGTAAAATAGCGTTTAATGGTGTACATTTTTTCAGGATGTTCATCTTTTTTAAGAATCATATCGAATCGATTTAATACGTAATTGAACAACTCGTTAATATTAACAAGTTCAACTTCCATTTTTTGAGTGCCTGAATCCATTCGTGATAATGTCAATAGATCATTGATCATTCGAATCATTCGATCAGTTTCATCCTGGGTGACTTTTAGAAACTTGGGTGCCAACTTAGGATCTTTCCAAGCACCATCGTGCAATGCTTCGATGTATGATCGAACACTTGTTAACGGCGTTCTCAGCTCATGGGAAACATTGGAAACAAATTGTTTCCGGTCTTGGTCAATTCGCTGTTGTTCGGTAATATCCCGCAGAACACAGACTAATCCACTGATAAATCCTGATTCTCTTTGAATTAATGAAAAATGGGCATGCAAAATGAGACTGTGATCATCACTTGAAAAATCAAGAATCAGTTCATCCGGCTTTTCAAGCAAATCCCGCAGACTATAATCTTTACGAATATCCAAAACATCTAAAATTGATTTTCCCATTGCCTGATTTTCATCAAGATCAAGGAAACTAGCAGCCGTTTCATTAATAATAATGACGTTACCCCAACGATCCGTTGCCAGAACGCCATCTGTCATATTAGCCAAAACAGAGTCCAAACGGCGACGCTCGGATTCTGTTGATTCATGGGATTCTTCAACCCTAACGGACAAATTATTGACGGCACTGGCAAGTTGGCCCAATTCATCATTTCCGTAAACATGAACCTGACCTGAATAATCACCACGTGCAATTCGAATCGTTTGCTTTTTCATTTCTTCAATCGGTCGCGTAATTGCTCGAGAAATCACGATTGAAATTAAAAGGCCCAAGATAATCGCAATTGAGGCCGCAAACAAGTAGATGACAGTAATGCTATTAATGTTTCGGTATACTGTGTCCAAATTGGCTTTAGTATAAACGACACCCACAAGCGTACTGCTATTTCCCGAACTTTTTATCAAAGGTGAGATCAACGTGTAATATCTCGTATTACTCGATGAATCATAAGTGTTCTTTTCAATTTTATGACTGTTATAAATTGCATTCTTAACATCGTTATCAGTCGTTTTTTGACCAACTACTGCTTGATTATTAACTTGATTGGTTCCACGAATGGTTCCTTTATTATCAATAACCTGAATTTGTGCAGCGTTGCTACTGTCAGAATCATTTAAAATTGTTTTGATCCGCCTATTAGCCAACGTCTTATTGGAACGGGAAAGTTCAGTGATCAATGAGTTCTTCACGTAAGACTGTAACTGCACCTGGTTGGTAAAGGTTGAGAGGTTTTGGTGTTCCAATTGCCTCACAAATACGGCACCAACAATTTCCAGAGTTACTAACAAAACGAGGGCGAAAACCAGCGCTATTTTAAATTTAATTGATTGGTAAAATTTGATTCGGTTATTCACAACCAGTTAATACCCCTTACATTCTTATCTTCTCTCAAACTTACTGTTGATCACTTTCAGGATTCCTAAGGTAGTACCCTACACCACGTCGTGTCACTAACCAAGTTGGGTGACTAGGACTATCCTCAACTTTTTCACGAAGTCTTCGGACCGTTACATCAACGGTTCGAACATCGCCAAAATAGTCATAACCCCAAACAGTTTGCAAAAGATGTTCCCGCGTCATAACCTGACCGATGTGTTGAGCTAAATAATGCAAAAGCTCAAATTCACGATGTGTTAATTCAATATTTTCACCGCGTTTAGAAACTGAGTATGCCTCTGGATGAATAACTAAATCGCCAATCTTAATATCTTTATTTTCGTCACCTTCACTTGAGTTTCCGCTTGAAGTGCCCTGACGACGTAAATTAGCCTTTACTCTCGCTACTAATTCACGGTTAGAGAACGGTTTGGTAACATAATCATCAGCTCCCAATTCAAGTCCAAGAACTTTATCGAGTTCAGAATCCTTTGCAGTTACCATAATAATTGGGGTATCTTTTGTTTTACGAACTTCTCGAGCAACCTCGAGACCATCAATCTTCGGTAACATTAAATCCAGAATGATGAGATCTGGATCAACTTCATTTACTTGTTTTAAAGCTTCCTCACCATCATAGGCTACAAAAACTTCATAACCCTCTTTGGTTAAATTGAACTTCTCTATGTCGACGATCGGTTTTTCGTCGTCTACTACCAATATTTTTTTAGCCATTAACAATTTCTCCTAACATGGATTTTAATATTGTTATTATTTCAAAATTTGCACACGCCAACATGATGTTATTATAACACAGTGTATGAAGTGGGCTGGATTGGTTCAAAAGACCAAACAACTCTGCCTTTAAATCAATATTACCGCTACCTTGTAAGTAAATTTTTAAAATTGCTATTGCAAAAGTTTTTTCACCATGTTATTATATTTAAGTCGGTTAGTGATGGGCAGTTAGCTCAGTTGGTAGAGCAACGGACTCTTAATCCGTGGGTCCAGGGTTCGAGCCCCTGACTGCCCACTAACGCAATTCAAACAGTAGCCATGCAGCCTTAAAACGCCGTGGTTGCTGTTTTTTTACTTTTTAACACTTCGATTCAATTCGATTTAGACGAAATCAATGGTAAGCATTTTGGTAAGCACGAAGCATATTTTAATATATCTAATGCGCCAGCCATGAATTGGTCTACATCCCTTTGATCAGGGATGTTATTTTTATTATGGATGAATACCCCAATGAACCAAAAGAGAAAAAGTAAAACCACTGTAAACCAAATTATCATGACTTCAACCCTTTCACATAAACTTATTTCTTTGATCCGATTATGGTTAGTATGCCTAAATAAAAAAACAACGTAAACTTTTGCGTGCTTAGTTAGTCTATTAAATTTATTTTAATTGAGGGATGTTTAATGATTGATTTAACGGACATGGAAATTGTCTTTACAGGTAAATTAGCGAGTATGCCACGTAAGCAAGCATTTGCTGTTGCTAGTGCTTTTGGTGCGCTTCCTAAAGCACAGGTTACCCAACAAACTAATTACTTGGTGGTTGGTGCCATTCATAAGACCATTGGTGAACCATTGACCACCCGCAAACTAGACATCCCTGATATCAAGCACATTACTGAAAAAGATTTTATTGATTGGTGTCAGTGGAAGCTTTCTATCTGGAAAAACAATCTTAATAATTGAACAACATGGCATTCAGTTTGTTGCATCCCTAACCCCTCTACCGGCGTCCGATAATTAAACGAGTGAAAGCCGAAATCATTTGTGTGCCAACGGATTAAGCTACTTTTAAAATCGGACTAATTGATAAGGTGTTCCAACTTCAACAAGTTAATTTGTAGCCTTTTTTAACCTAATTAAATGTCATGTTTTGACATGCTATAATACAAGCATGAAGGAATTGTCCTTCAAATAACACTAAGAATATAGTCTTAGTGATTGTTATACTGAAGTTCAAAGCTGGTCACCGGCAATGGTGGCCTTTTTTGGTACCTAACTTCATTAAAACAAATTCCAGTATTTTCCATTATTTTCTGTCAGTTTTTAATCGTCTCTATGCTTTATGTATCAATGGATTTCATACACATTTACCAATAAAAAAAGTAATCCTTAACATTGCACACAAAAATATCGGCAATCATCCCATTAGTAAAATTACCAATCTGATAGTCCGCAAGCCAAAGCCGATCGCTAAGCAGGTCGAATATTTCGACTTGGTTCAGCACTTCTATATAGAGCTTTTACCTAGCCAAAGCCTTAACATTTCTTAACTTCTAATTATTTAAACTCAAAGGGATGTTATTACACTTCTTCAAGTAAACCATTACCGAATTGCAAGCGCCGAGAAATTGGATCTTTTTTCTTTAGGGCGTCGGAAATGTCGGGATATTTCTTGTTCTAAACAGATAATGTTGTTCAGTGTATCATCCCTCTATCGGTGTCCAAGAATTGAAGCAAAAAAGCGTGTCACTCCCGACAACGTATCTTCGCAAACACAGCAATGACTAGCATCCCTAGCGTTTAGCTTGGGGAAAATATTCAATTTTTAAAATGGACGAGTACGGGCACTGACCACCTTTTACTAATCCCATTCCAACGTCAACATTAGCCAACATTCGTTGCACCAAGACCCTAATAAACCTCAACAATTCTCTCAAAGTCGTTTCTTTGGTTAATGTCATCATAAACTCTTGCAATACCTAGTTTGTAGCGTCATTTATCCTTGCAACGTAGTGCACCCTTTTTCATTTTAGGGTGCACACAAAATGGGTGCACCCTCATAATTAGGTGCAAGGTGAAATCGCTTGTTAAATAAGCTTTTGCTATCGTATATGCTAATCAACAAACGAGTAAAAGCCTAGGAAATCTGAGTTATTCTTAGTCTAAAACGTTGCATAGCTTCGACACCTAACTTTGTTAACGCAAAAGTTCCACCATTTTCCACCATTTATAATTTCTAAATAATCCTAGTTTTTCGCATCACGAAGCGCTTGGCTGGCGTTTTTGTCAAAAATGTCTAAAATGTCCAAGATAATTAAATTGAAAGTTTTTGCTTTATTCATTTCGTACAAATATGTACATTACCGCTATCGATACACCTATGCTTATGTAACTGGTAACAATCTCACTAATAATAACCAGCACCATGAACTAAACACTAGTGAGTACACTATCAAAGCATTTAAACTGGCTTCGCGGAGGCATTAACCAACTGTTGTGCTACATTTCAACGTTAATTAACTACAGTCGGTAATCTAATGGTCTTAGTTCTACTTATTTTCCAGTAAAACCAAACCTTCAATAAATTACTAGGTGAATATAGTTCACCTCGTTCAAGCAGATGGGCAATCTACGAAAAGAGACCCGTTGATCATAAATGTATTTAATAATATTCGACACGTTCATAATTAATTGTAATCTATGAATCATCCCTAATTGTGAGGTGCTTTATACCATAAAGGGATGCAGCGCTTCATTACAGGCAACAAAAAAATCACTGTTTCCAGTGACCTCTTTGCACCGCTTCCGGTTGCCTAGATTGATGTTAATTATTTGACAACTTCATTATATCATAGCTGTTGATTAATTATTAAACGAATTGTATTTCAGGTTTTCGGAATTTGATTAAATAAGGGTGTGTCCAATTTTGGATAGTCTAGCTAATCTCGTGGCTGAAAAATCAGCTAGTGAAAGTCATTAGCTTGGTGAAAAATTAATCTGTTAGTACCGAAAAGTAATTTAGAATAACGTTGCACCATAACGTGGACATATCTCAACAATTCTCTCGACAAATCTTACCAATTCTTGATGTAAAAAAGCAACATATAAAGCAACCTAATACCAGTATTACCAAGGGTTTAAGTATATGCAACACAATAAAAAAGGGTGCAACACGTTGCATTTTAGGGTGCAGTGTTTTAGGTGCATGACTCTCAAAAAAATATGGGGTTTTATAAGGTTTTTACCTTGCCAAAACCTTGTCATTTTTACCAAATTAAATCATTCAATTTTTAACTGCTAATTGCTTAAGCCGAAAGGTTGGCAAATATTATAACATCAAGGTCTATAACTGTTACGCATCCCCAAATAAAAGTTCTCGAAGTTGTGATTTTATTGCATGATCAAAACCATTTATGAGTTCATTTTGATAGTAAAAGAGATATCGTTACATCACAAGTAGATGTAAAACACCACTGATGGAATTGTAAGCGCCGAGAAATTAAGATTTTTTCTTTTTAAGGTGTCAGAAATGTCAGCATAAAAAAACACCCGTTTACTGACGGATGCTTTTAGCTTGCGACTATCGATGATATTTGGCAAACTCTTGCTTAATTAACTGGTGCTGTTTGGGAGTCACCTTTGAATAATCAAGGGGAACTTGGTCTTGTGTGAGGCACCATAAGTCACGGGTGACTTGCTCTAATTCATCGTTCAACTCTACCCAATTGCTTTTTAGATGGTCATACAACCGGTGGTAGCGCATGGTCATTTGCCAATCTTTGGCCAATAACTGATCGATATTAGCATCTAATTGATAAAGGGCTTGCCGGTTAATCTCAATGGTTCGGTTGAGACGGTTCAAAATTCTATTCTGATGAATCAAGGTGTTTCGCTGTTCCAATAGTTCAGCAAAATATGGCATTAACTCATTATTCTTCATGTTTCATCCCCTCACAGTGTACTTTTAATTTTAAACGTTACTGAATGATCTGTAATATTGGTTACCTTGATTAAATCATGACCATACAACCGCCAAAAATCAGGGCTTTTAATGGCATTATTCAAATAGTCGTCAATGCTAGCCTTTTCAAGTAAAGCTAAGTTGTGCCGTTCCGTAGCAATTTGTTTCTTATACTGGGCAATCCCGTTAATCTTTTCATCTTTGGTCTGGGCAATGTAGTATCCGGGATCCTTGACGTTACGACTAGCCATGATGGGAATACCTAACGAACGTAACGCTTCAATGGCATCATACAAGTTACGAGCGGTTATTTTGGCTTTATCCATTAATTGGCGTTTGGTTACTTTATTATCAGCGCCTTTTTTCAACAACCGCAATACTTGAATATCGGTTTCGGTTAATTTACGCATGTTAGTTGTCCCCTTTGCTGGTAAAATCCCATGCTTTCGCTATTTCTGAATTATCAATGCTGACCTCTGAAATTTTAAAGCGCCAATTAAGTTCATTAGGGTCAACCGGTTCAAAACCAGCAATCAGCATTGCTCCTTTAAACGCCCCATTTTTAACATAGAAGCCCAACGGAGCATGTTCAAACAAGTGTTTCAATCCGTAAGAACTGTGCCATTTGTTAACCGTTTTAATTGGTTTAAAAACGGTAACAATCCAATTTACTAAAGTTATTTTTTCGTTATCCGATAACTTGGTAAAATCTAGCGGGTTATTATCAGTCGTCCGATTATAATAACCGCTAACACATGACGGTGATAACATCATTTCATGATTCTGGATTCTTTTAAGCAATTTGGTTTGTTTAAATTCTAATTCGTTCATCAATCATCACTCCTTTTTGGCAAATAAATGACTAAAAAACATATAAATATAAAAGTAAAGTAGGGGTAAATGTGGAACTCTGGAACTTTTCGGCTGTATCGCTTGTGCCCCAAGGCATCTCATGGTTCCACTTTTAAAAACAAAATGGAACCAATTATGGAACTTTTGATGATTTAAGGCGTTTAAACGTTGATACAACAACATTTTCCTCGATTGCTGGTCAGGTTCCACATTTTAAGTCAGTTCTGGTACTTTTTTCAAAGTTCCATAAATATCTGGAACTTTCTGGAACCGTAGATCATCCTTAGAGGCCGTAGGGATTAGCCGTGATTAGTTCCACTTTTGGTTCCACTTTTATTTCAAATGTGGAACCGCTGAATCCGTTGATACTAAAGGGATTAGCCATGATTGGTTCCAGAGTTCCACATTTGACCCTAACTCACTTCTACTTTTTTACTTTTTTGATTAAACATTGATACCCTTTACCAATTTCAGGCATCCTAACATACACTGTTATTTCGTCTTGTGTTTTAAACCGATTAGCTTGTTGAAAAACCTCGTGAGTAGCTTTAGCTTTCCTTTTGGTATAATCCGGAATGAGTGGTAATAGTCGGCGAATAAATTTATTCTGTCCTAAAGCTTTTAGTCCATTGATCTGACAATATTTCTTGTAGTATTCGTACACGTAGTATGTTGGAATCTTATCAACCTCTAAACTCAAAAAGAATTCTCGGAACCCGATTAATGGGTCATTGTCTTTCTCAAACTCACTTAATGCCTGCTTAGAAACCGTTGGGACATCAAACTTTTTAAAATCAAGCTGTAAAGCCCGATACAAAACGTACTGTAAGACATCTTGACGGCTCATGTAATCGTCCCGAATATCCCAATTGTCATTACTCCCTTCAAAGTGGTTATTAAACGGGACAATGATCATGCGCCGCATTGTGCCACCCTTGTTATGGAAGTTTGGTAATCCGTTGCAAGATTGAATGACCGTACACCTTAAGGTTGTTGTAAAACCATCTTGGCCCTTATACTCAATTGTGACTAAATCCCCGGTTACCACAGAATTAAAACTACTGCTATCCTTGATATAAATATCCGGTGGGGTATCATCCCCAATACAAACCGTTTTACCAACTAATAGCGCTAGCTTAAACCGTTCATCAAACTGGTTAACTTTCAAAGACCCCACATTACTTTTGCCAACTAAATTTTGGATCAACTGTTGAAACGTTCCTTTACCAGTATTTCCCTTTTCGCTATATAAAAAGATGGCTTTCTTGCGAGTGAAATTACCGTTTAAGCTGTCGTTAATAATTTCCCAAAGCAATTTAACAATTTCGGGGTCATGATTAGCAATCTCATTTAACCAGCCATCCACTGTCCAGCCGTTAATGTTTGGTGGAACTGGATTATTGACATACTTCGTTGCTATCTTAGTAGTAAACACATAATCAGGGCTAAAGGGGATTAACTCATGTCTGTGGAGATTCCAAATTCCATTGGCCACCGGAATTAAATAGCGGTCAACGGTTGGTTCTTTAACCTTCGCCCAATTAATCAAATGATAAATAACTTCCTCGGCCTCTCGCTCATTAAAGGGAGCATACATCATACCGATCAACCGTTTAATGTATCGGTAATTCTGGGTATAAATACCTTCGTGCGGTAAGTAAATGGCTAACCGAGCACTTTCATTATCAGAAAATAAACAGGTTATAAAATGACGTTGCATAATTTGCGAACCGGCTAATGTTGTTAAACGAGGCAAGGTGTCATTCTTCGCTTGGGCTTTGGTTTGATGATCAAGTTGCCATGTCTGGACATCCATCATTAATTTGTCTTTTAGAGTATGCGGATGATTGACTGTCTGATCATATTGCTGGGCTAACATTTGCGCCTCACTGTCCAAAATTGATCACCTCACTTACTTTAATGCCCGTTTTAAAAGGGATTTAAAAATTGTATTAACTTCTTGATCGGGTAACGGCGGCGTTAAATGTTCGTTAGCAAAAACCAACAAGCTGTACGCAGTATCACCATCACAACCGGTATGCAATAATTTACCTAACAGGGATGTTAAATAGATGTTGCGTTGTCCTTGATCAGTTCCGGTTACTAGCTGATCTAATAGCTTACCTGTCCACGACTTATATAAACGATGCTGTAAGGTCTTGTGAGCGGTTTGCTGACTTGTTAACAGATTAACCAACCACGCCGGCAATGGGCTTAAACGAGTCAAATCAGTGCCCTTAATCGTTTGATAGGGCTTGCCGTCAAGCTGACTAGGCGCCATCATAATTTGTTTGGTTTTGAGTTCAATACTAGGAACAATCACTTTATCCGGTAGCTTTTGATTAGTCTTAAAGAAGTAATGTAAGCCATCGTGGGGCGTTTGTTCAGCATATTGGGGGATGAGGGTCATCCCCTTGGCTTGCCACTGCTTTAACACCTTGCGGCCGTCTATTTGGGTGTGATGGTCAATATCCACCACAACTATGCCTGTATCAGCCAACCGCAAGCCAAGATTATACTGCCGGTCATTATCAAACCATTCACCAAGTTGGATTAGGTTATCAGTAGCGTCCAAATAACCGTGGGCGGTCACTGGGCGCTTGCTGTTAGCTTGTAAAGGGAAGCCTTTAGGCCTTGTTTGGCTAGCTTATGGGCGATACTAGTTAACTCATTCATGGTTATCACCTTCTTGCTTCTCAAGATATTTCAAAACGGCTTGTGCATGGTGTTTATTTCCAATTGCCCGCCCATCTATAATCCGTTTAGAAACATCTTTGGCGACAAATAAATCGGCTGCCCATTCCTGTGATTCGGCCACCCAAATAAAGTGACGATCATCATAGGGTAAGAATAATGGATTCTGGGCTTTGAAGAGGGCTAACGAATTCGGGTCATTGGCTTCTGATACCAGTCCTTCATCAATCGCTTTTTTGGTCGGCTGACCGTTCTGGTCGATCAAATGACTCTTGATCATATGGCGGTAAACGACATCCTTAGAAACATCCACGCCCCGTGATAACAAATAAGCATGGGATTGCTCCACTAACTCCGGGTAAATAATGCGATCATCTTTCATCTTGCTAACTCCTCTCTAATCCACAGTGCCTAAAATGGGAATCCCGACAGTTAACTGCTGGGTGGTTTGGACAGCCTGTTCAGCATGTTCAACATTAATCACGAGACTGTTAAGTAAATATCGGACATCAGCCCGCTTACAAGGCGGGGTCTGGTTTAAGGTATTGACTTCTGCGGTTAATAATTTAAGTTCTGCTTTTAAATTAGTGAGTTCTTGTAAAGACTCGTTTAATAGTTCCTGTTGCCGGTTACGCATGCCATTACCCCACTTTCTGTACTTCTTCAATTGATAAGCTTAGCTGGTTTTGTCATAATGCTTTGAATCCATATTATGGGTTTCTAAGTAGCGCGCCAAAGCATCTTGAATAAGCTTAACGGTTGCTATGTAACCGAGTGTATCCGTGTTTAATTGATTCATTTGGGCTTCTACCATTCTAAAATCTAGTTGTTTCATCTTTAATTACTCCCTTTACTTTGTTAAAATAAAAGGGCACAAAAATATGGGAATGTGTTAGACCGTTACTCGCCAAAGTTGAACGGTCTATTTTTGTGCCCTCGTTGGTCATTTCCGTAACCTCATTTCTTAATCAAACCAGTCGTGGGGATGATCGTACATACTCTTGGCCACGACTCCTAAACCAAAAGCAGTTAAAAACTTCACCAAAAACAAAATCCATGCGCCAATCTCGGCAATTAACATCCTAATGACCTTCTTTCATAAGTTGCTTAGCCGGTAAGGTTATTTGATAAACAATGCCCTGAACCTGCAAAGCGTCTTTAATTTGCTGATAATCTAAATGCATCCCTAACAAGATCTGGACTTGTTGCTTAACTCGTTTAACCGCACCGGCTTCATTGCTATTAAGGTAATGGGTAATGGGTTCATCTTTAGGGATGTCCCGCTGTTGCCTTAACGTCTTCGTTGAAACGCCGAGCGCCTGCTTGTAGATTAATTTGTTAACATTTCCATACAAGTGATGATGTTCATCCAAATGGGGACTTTCAGCAATCGCTTGATGTAGATCTTTGGAAAAATGTTTACCCAATTCGAATTGCACTTGTTTTTTATAAAGTACCCGTTTCATTGCAAAGAATTGATGAACCAATACTTTTTTAAACTGTCTAACTAGTTTTGTATTTCCCATATAGGTAATTAACAGCGTTGCTTGTTCTTCATTTAAACGCCACACTTTACGAGGATGACCACCTTTACTTCCTTTGAGGGGTAACTCCATTGAGAATGGAAGTACCCCTAATTCTTCAAGGTCGTTCTTATACCTACGAATTAATTCATTCACCGTCTTGTGCGATGAACCGGCATATTTTGCAATCACATCACTAGTTGTAAAAGTGTCAGCATAAACAGCCTGACTGCTTAGAAACACAATTTCCTTTTTCATCTGATTAACCTTCTTTCAACGTGTTAGTAGCATGATATTGCGATATAATAGACTTGTTCCACAAGGGGAATGGCATCATTCCTTTCAAAACTAAACATAGAAAACTTACCCACTACCGCCCGTTGATTAATTTCAGCGGGCTTTTTGTATGTGTTACATTCTTTCTTGACGATTGTTCACGAGCTGGCGACTTGTGTTTTTATTTGATTAAACCGTCATTCAAGAGAAAACTATCAACTTCCGCCTTCTTAAAGAAGGCGATATTGGGGGATGCTTTTGTATGATGTTCCGGCAACCCCAACTTAACCATCCCGGTAACCGTATCTGTTCCAACTGAAAGGTACTTGGCCACACCGGATTTTCCTTTCAACCATTCTGGTGCTTGAATCGCATTGTTTCTGACCTGTTGAACAGCTTCCGACATCACCGCAAACACCTCACGTCTTAGCTGTTCACTGTCTTCACTGGTTAAGGTTACTTTTAACGGTTCCTGCATGCTGTCACTCCTTTGCTTTAGTAAGTTCCTTGATTGCCTTTTCAACACGTTTACGTCTTTCTTGATTTAATGGAGTTCTTAACCATCTTGAAAGTGTTGTGTCTGCAATTCCTATTTGGGTAGCAACTGCCCAATTCAGTAAATCGTTTCTTTGAATTTCCTCTCTAATTTTTTTATTTGCTGGCATTTTCGCCCCTTATTGTAAATTATATATTCACATAATTACGTTTTATTGTAATTAATAACTACATGCTATATTGATTATTTTCCATTGTCAATAATAATAACAAGTTGTATGATATTTGGTGAACATATAGTTTGCAATTTGGAGGTAATTGTTTGATAACTGTTAATTTAAAGAGATATGTTGACGCTTCAAAAATTAGCATCAACCGATTGTCAAAGATAACAGGGATTTCAAGACCAACATTAACGAATATATACAATGGGAAAAGCAAGGGAATTCAATTTGATACCCTTGAGACTTTATGTACTTTTTTTAACATCGGGATTTCTGAATTAATATCAAGGACAATACCTACAGAGAAATTTCAATTTATTGAATTAAGCGGGGAAAAAATAAATACGGACGAAAATAGAATTGTTGGTATCCAATACGAAAGAACCCTTAACAATAAAACTGACTTAGAAGTTGCCATATTTATTGTGAGTTTCAATAAAATCGAATCTGAAAGATTAACAGAGGGGTTAAATACATCTAAAAACAACCTGCTTAAAAAGAATTTATCTTTCTCGCTCGAATGGGTTAATAAACAGGATATTGATTTGTTGAAAAACAAAATCAATCAATCGGTACTGCACGAAATAAGAGTTAACAATATGTTAATGAATTTTGGTGAAACAGTTGGCCTGTTTAAAAGCCTCAAAAAAAGTCTAATGGCCTATATTGGAAAACAAATAATAATGAATTTTATTAGTAATTCCAATATTGACATTGATAGTAAAACACGATACCAAATAATAATTAATTGGAACCTTGGAACAGAAAGCGCACTAAATCCCGAAAAATACCACTTTGAATACATGGCGTTCTCTGGAATGGTTATTTCCATGGATGACGAGTCAGACGGAATCGAACAGCAATATGAACAAGAACATACAATTGAGGATGATACTTTTCGACAAATAACGCATCCAAATTTAACAAAGTTATCAGATAAACAGCATAAAGGTAAATAGCTTTCAGTTTACATACCGTTCACGAGCTGGCGCTGAAAGGAACGGTAATTATGGCAAGTATCAAGGGTTACACCTTAAAGAATGGCAACAAACGTTATTTATTTCAGGTCTACGCTGGTTTAGATCCTCAAACGGGTAAACCAAAGCGAATCATGAAAAGAGGCTTTAGAACAAAAAAAGAAGCCACCTTAGCAGCTAATCAATTGGAATTATCAATTAGTCAAGGTGACTTCCATCAAGAAAGTAATATTCTGTTTAGACAAGTTTATGAACAATGGTATCAAGGATATATTAACACTGTCCGAGTTAGCACATATTGTCGAACAGCAGGGATGTTTGAGAATCACATTTTACCAGAACTGGGAAATAAAAGGATTCGTACTATTACCATTGCTCAAGTTCAACGAGCAGTTAATAAGTGGTTCAAGCAGGCAACTTACAACTATAAGCGGTGGTATGAATATACAATGGCTATTTTTGATTACGCCCTAAAACACGGCTATATGCACGGTGATAATCCCGCTAAGATGATTACCATCCCTAAACGTAAAGAAACTTGGGGTGAAAAGCCGGAAAACTTCTGGGATAAACAGCAACTTGCCCAATTCTTTAGTTACATTGATCCTAAAGAGGAATTAGAGAAATACACGCTATTTCGAGTTCTAGCCTTTGCGGGTGTCCGCCGTGGTGAATGTTTAGCCTTAACTTGGAATGATGTTAATTTTAGCAAATCAACACTAAGTATCAACAAAACATTAACTCAAGGAATGCGTGGTAAGCAGATCATTCAACCACCGAAAACCAAGAAAGGTCAGCGGGTCATTGCTTTAGACAAAATTACGCTTAATTACCTAAAACAATGGCGTGCCCGACAAAGGCGCGAATATTTAATGCTGGGATTCAATACGATTCAACGTGGTCAATTGATCTTTGCTAACAGTAATAACGGGTTTAAATCACTAAACACACCCGCTAAATGGTTGAATAAGATTATTAAAGCCCACAACCTGAAAAAGATAACCGTTCACGGTTTCCGGCACACTTCTGCAAGTATGTTATTTGAGGCCGGGGCAACCATTAAAGAAGTTCAAACTCGATTAGGTCATGAGGATGCTCAAACTACTTTAAATATTTATACCCACGTTACCAAAAAACAAGATAATCAAGCAGCCGAAAAGTTAGCAAATTACCTCGATTTTTAGTCAATGGTAAGCAAATCGGTAAGCATTTTAAGAATTATTTTGGCGAAAAGTCGCATGAACACTGTAAGATAGCAGGTTTCTAAAAAGTTGGGTTCAATACCCTGACTGCCCACTATATTACATAAACCACTAAATAACAACCACGCCGCTTCAATGCCGTGGTTGTTATTTTTTATACTGATGATAAAGAAAGACTGGGACGCTTGCCCCGGTCTTTCTTTGTTTTTGACTAACAACGACAAAATAACTATCCACCATCTTGTGCATAAGAGATGGAAGAAAATTTATTATAAGATTTTACAAACAATAGTTTAACCGTTCCCCGTGGACCTGATCTGTTTTTTTCAATAATGACCTCAACTTCACCAACATCATTTTCATCGTCAGCACCCTGAGAATCACTATCATCGTCATCATCTCGCTCATAATAATCATCACGATAAAGAAAAGCAACAATATCGGCATCTTGTTCGATAGAACCCGATTCACGAATATCCGATAGTACTGGTCGCTTATCCTGACGCTGCTCGACACCGCGAGAGAGCTGTGACAAAGAAATAACCGGCACGTGTAATTCTTTAGCCAATTTTTTTAGTTGTCGAGAAATATATGAAACTTCTTGTTGTCTGTTTTCTTGTTGACCGCCTTCAATTAACTGAAGATAATCAATTACAATAAGTCCTAAGTTACCATTTTCTTTAGCCAGCCGACGACACTTAGCGCGAATTTCGGACATTTTAATGCCTGCAGTATCATCGATAAAAATGTTGGCTCGTGATAAACTCCCCATTGCAACAACAAGGTTTTGCCATTCATCTTCGGTTAATTGACCTGTTCTCAAATGGTTTGCATTAATACTGCCTTCAGAACATAACATCCGGTCTACCAAGGATTCCGCACTCATTTCCAAACTAAAAATAGCAACGGTTTTATCTGTTTTGGTTCCGACATTTTGAGCCACATTTAAAGCAAACGCCGTTTTACCAACGGCCGGCCGAGCAGCTAAAATGACTAATTCATCATTGTGCAGTCCGGTCGTAATTTTATCAAGTTCAGGATATCCGGTAGAAAGCCCAGTTACGGTTTCACCTTCCTGCGATAATTCATCAATCTTATTAAACGCCGAGTTCAAAACATCCTTAATCGCTTTAAAACCAGACTGATTACGATCCTCCGCGACATTCATAATATCACGTTCAGCGTTATCCAAAACAGTTGTAACGTCTTCATCGGTATTATAACCATCTGTCACAATATTTGTAGCCGTCTGAATCAAACGTCTTAAAATGGCTTTGTCCTTGACAATCTTTGCATAATAAGTGACGTTTGCCGCTGTTGGCACCGCATTTGCCAGCTCTGTAATGTATTGGTATCCACCAACATCATCTAAATTGTTTTGATCTTTAAGCATATCCGTCACCGTAATACCATCTACGGCTTGGTCATCATCATTTAGCTTAACCATTGCCTGAAAGATAATCTGGTGGGAATGCTTGTAAAAATCATTTGGATCAAGGTATTCCATCGCATCTATTAAAGCGTCGGTACTCAGAAAGATTGATCCCAGTACCGCTTTTTCAGCTTCAATATTTTGAGGTGGCACCTGATTTACTAAATCATTGTTCATTAATAGTCACCAATTTAATCTTAAACCCAGGTTTTCTAGTAGTTTTAAAAACATCAATCATACTGTTCTAACATAAAAATTAAATACTGTCCAAACAAAAGGGACTGGAGACAAATGATGTTAATCGTTTTGCTTCCAGCCCATTTTGCAAACCTATCAATTATTTTTCTGATACATGAACTCTGATTCGTGCAGTTACTTCAGAATGTAATTTTACCGGCACATTAGTATATCCGGCAACCTTGATTGGTTCGCCCAACTCAATTTTTCGTTTATCGAGCTTAATGCCATACTGTTTATCCAAAGCCGATGCAATCTGCTTACTTGGAATTGAACCAAATAAACGGCCATCGGTTCCCGACTTGGCTTTTAATTCAACGACTGTCTTGTCATCTTCCAACTTTGTTTTAACGGCCTTAGCCTCTTCAAGCTCTTCTTCTTCACGCTTTTGTTCAGCCCGTTGCTGACCCTTCAACTGACTCATTGCCTGACGGGAAGCTGCTTTTGCTTTGCCATTTTTAATCAGAAAGTTTTGAGCATAGCCGTCTGGAACTTCTTTAACTTCACCGCGTTTACCTTTACCACGGACGTCTTCTAGAAAAATAACTTTCACAACAGATCACTCCTACTATCCTCAAAATTTGGTTTCTCTATTCATTATCATCGATATAGTCGATCGTTTCAAGCAGTAATTGTTTGACTTCCGCAATCGACTTATCTTCAATTTGGGTAGCTCCACTTGAAAGATGGCCACCCCCGCCCATTCGTTCCATAATGATTTGAACGTTTATTGAGCCGGTACTCCGAGCTGAAACACCAATTTTATCGTCTGAACGCTTAGTGATAATAAATGATGCATCAACACCTGACATCGTAAGCAATGAATCACAAGCTTGAGCAGCCGTTACCGGATCATAAACCCGATCTTCTTCACCCACAATCATGGCCATATCTTTATGGAAGAATTCAACCATTGAAATAAGGTGATTACGCTGCAAATAGTTATCAATGTTTTCTTTCATTAATTGCTGCATTTCCACTGAGTCAGCTCCAGCTGAACGAAGATAACTAGCAGCGTCAAATGTTCTGGTACCAGTTCTCATTGAGAATGATTGCGTATCAATAAAGATCCCAGTCAACATAGCCGTTGCTTCAATACGGTTAATGGGTTCTTCCTCGTGTGGTTGATATTCAAACATTTCGGTAATCAATTCACAAGTTGAAGAAGCGTAAGGTTCAATGTAAACCAGCATTGGGTTTTCAGGGAATTCTTCTCCCCGCCTATGATGATCAATGATAACCACTTTCTGGGTCATACGCTGATACAGATCCGGAGAAATACTAATTGATGGTTTGGAATGATCAACCATAATTAACAGACTACTATCTGTTACCTTGGAAAGTGCTTCCGCTGGCGTGATGATGGCGTCACTGATTTCCGGATATTTTTTTGCTGCCTCAAGAAGTCGCTGAATATCAGAATGAACTTTTTCTTTATCCAAAACAATCCAGCATTTTTTATTATTCATTTGAGCAATTCGGCGAATCCCCATACAAGCACCTAAAGAGTCCATATCGGGGCGTGTATGGCCTTGAACGAATATCTGGTCAGCATCCCCCATTAATTCATTTAACGCTTGAGAAATCATTCGTGCGCGGACACGAGTCCGTTTTTCCATTGGGTTGGTTTTACCACCATAAAATCTAGCCGTACCATCCAAAGATTTGACGACAACTTGGTCACCACCACGGCCAAGTGCCAAGTCCAAATTGCTTTGTGCTTGATCAGCTAAACTATTTAAGTCATCTTCTCCATACGAGATTCCGATACTAAGTGTTAATGGGAAATTTTGCTTAGATGTACTTTCACGAACGATATCCAAAATATTAAATTTATCATTTTCAATCTGGGTCAACGATTTGGCATACGCCAATAAGAAAAAATGATCATCATCAATTTGTTTCAAATACATACCGTATTTTTTAGACCAGGTTGCTAATTCGTTTGTCACATAATTACTCAAATTAGAAATTTCCTGATCAGTCATTGACTGAGTTATTTCATCATAATTATCTAAAAATATTTGCCCAACTGAAATCTGTTCTTCTTCATATCTTTCTTCCAAATTTGCATACCGAGTGATATCAAGCATATAAATGGAATGATACTCACTTTGAATCAGCATTGTAAATTTATGGTCACGCCAAGTAACAGTATGAAATTCATCAGAATCTCCATACTTCATAATTAACTGTTGTAGGTCATGATCTACATCTTCAATTCGTTTTCCAAGAATATTTTCATTATTAAAATATCTAGTAAAATATGGGTTTGTCCACTCTACCAATCCATTTTCATTTAAAATCATGACACCGATAGGCATTTCCAACAAACTTTCCTGTTCACCGCGATGAATCCGATAGGACAAGTCCGAAATGTATCTATTTGTATCCGTACTCATCTCATTCATCATCACAATTGTATAGATAAGTCCCATAATACTAATGATAACAAGAATAACTGAAGCCACGATATTATATAAAAACGAGATAACCACACCATAGATTACGATAAGTGCGATAAATAACATTATTCGTCGCAAACGGCGATTATGAACAAATGGTGGTAGTTCACCACTATTACGAGAAAACCAATTTTTCATTTTTTATCCTCTTGAATTACTATGCTTAATGTTTTTATTTTACCATAAAATAAAGATTAAATTTTTCTGAAGAATTTCAAAATACAATTATCTATTGCATTTATCTTCAATAATGGTTGCATGGTATTTCTTTATGAATATAAAAGAGAGGTCCAAATAAAACCGAAGTTTTATCCAGACCTCCTAATAAAACACTATTAGTCTTCAGCAACGAAGGACATTAAGCCCATGATTCGTGCTCGTTTAATAGCAATTGTAAGCTTACGTTGATTCTTAGCGCTAGTTCCAGTTACACGACGAGGAAGAATTTTTCCTCGTTCTGAAACAAAACGCTTCAACAAATCAACATCTTTATAGTCGATGTATTCGATGTGATTAGCAGCGATAAAATCGACCTTACGGCGACGACGGCCGCCACGTCTTTGTTGAGCCATGTTAGTTCCTCCTCATGAAAGTCTCTTCACCATTTCTAGTTTAGAATGGCAAATCATCATCGGAAATATCAATCGAGTCCCCTGAGTTAGCAAATGGGTCATTAGGATTACTCTTATTGCCACCATTATTGTTACTGCTACTATTAGGGTTCGAATTATTATTATCGAATGGATTACTATTTCCGTTATTTTGTTGAGGAGCATTACCGTTTTGCTGATTACTTGCATTGTTGTTCCGTGCTGAACGCGGTTCAAGCAAAGCAAAGTTCTCTACAACAACTTCAGTCACATAGACCCGTTGTCCTTGTTGATTTTCGTAATTCCGAGTTTGGATACGACCATCAATTCCAACAAGAGATCCTTTATGAACAAAGTTGGCAAAATTCTCAGCGGATTTACGCCAGATTACACAGTTAATGAAATCGGCATCACGTTCACCTTTTTGGTTAGTGAATTGCCGATCTACTGCTAACGAGAAAGTACCAACAGCCGTTCCGCTCTGTGTGTATCGTAAATCAACATCACGGGTTAGGCGTCCCGTTAAAACTGCACGATTAAGCATGCTGAATCTGCTCCTCTCATAGTTAGAATGATTTATTAGTCATCGCGAACAACGATCATATGACGTAAAATATCGTCATTAATCTTTGATAAACGGTCAAATTCATTCAAGGCAGTATCATTATCACTTGTTAATGTGATAATATGATAAGTTCCCTCATTGTAGCCACCGATTTCGTATGCGAAACGGCGTTTTGACCAGTCTTTTGAGTCAAGAATCTTAGCACCATTGTCAGTAACGATTTTGTCAAATCGTTCGATAAGTGAAGACTTTGCTGCTTCTTCGATATCAGGACGGATGATGTAAGTGATTTCGTATTTCTTTTCTTCCATGATTGCACCTCCTTATGGACTTATGGCTCCCTTCCCGAGAGCAAGGAGAGTTTCTGTTTTTACTCAGATACTCACAAATAAGAATAGTAACATGTTTCCGATAAAAGATCAATATGCCTAAATTGATTTACGATACATTAATTATATACGGCAATAATGAATTTGTTTCTTCAAATAAATAAAAATGAATTCAAGTCAGATGTGAACTTGAATTCATTTTTATTTTGTTGAGTTAATATCGAATATTTAACAATTTAGCATTTTTAACATCAGAAATCGTTTTGGTACCCGCCAACTGCATAATAATCTCTAACTCATGATCCAAATGTTCAAATACAGACTGAACGCCCTGAGCACCACCAAGTGCTAATCCATAGATAACTGGTCTCCCAATTCCAACCAAATCTGCACCGGAAGCAAGCGCCTTAAAAACATCGGATCCACGACGAATACCGGAATCAAAAATAACAGGTACTTTCCCATTAACTGCTTTGGCAACATCTTCCAATACATCAAACGATGCCGGACCACCATTTAATTGGCGGCCACCATGATTAGAAACGTAAATGCCCGATGCACCTGCACCAATTGCATAAAGTGCATCCTCTGGTGACTCGATTCCCTTAACAATAACAGGCAAATCCGTATAATTTGCGATTCGTGCAACATCATCCGAACCGATTTTCTGAGCAGCTGAAGCATAAATTTCAGCAATGCCTTTACCTTGACCATCATCTTCACTGTATTTAGTAAGGTTAGCCATAGGAATTGGAAATTGGAAGTTATTGATAATGTCAGCTTCTCGATACCCATCGACAGTTGCATCTACTGTCAAAATAATGCCTTTAACCCCTGCTCTTTTCGCCTCATCCAAAAGCGCCTCGTTAAAATCCCAATCCTTACTCATGTACAGCTGGAAAAACTGAGGCGCACCAGTTCCACTCGCGGCAGTATCAGCAATTGAGGTTGAAGAGTAGGTACTCTGCGCCATTAGTCCACCCACAGCAGCAACACCCTTAGCAGTATCAACTTCTCCTTTTACATGTGCAAGGCCCTGAGCAGCTGCCGGTACCATGAAAAGAGGTGTCTTTAGTGGAATTCCAAATACATTTGTTTCCAGTTCCGGTTTCTCAATATTTGTCAATGCTCGTGGCACAATTTGCTTATGTGTAAATGCACGACGATTTTCTCGTAATGTCCATTCATCTTCAGAGCCACCGGATATATAACCAAAACCACCGGTTGGAATTATTTCCTTTGCCTGTTTTTCCAACTGATCTAAATTCAAAACATTCAGTTTCTTTTCATTTTCATTTTGTTTGTATCCATTTACAACGACCATTTTAAAATCCTCAGCTTTTTCGTAAAGTGATTGATTTCAGAATATCACTTACAAAAAGTAAGTCAAAGATTTTTATCTAAAAAAACAAAGTAAATAATGGAATTATCCCAATACTTACTTTGCTTTCTTAAAAACGGTCTATTAATTTAGTTAGTTGAATCTGAATCTTCAGATGTATCACCATTGCTACTCATAAGGTTGCCTTTCGAAGCATCGCTGCTAGCTTCGTCTTCTTGTTTCTCCACCTTGGCCATCGTTGATACTTTTGAATCTTCATCAATTCTGATTAAATGAACCCCCAAAGTAGAACGGCCGGTTTGTGAAACATCTTCTATTCCAAATCGAATCATAACCCCTTTATCAGTGATCAACATAATATCCTCGTTGCCACTAACAGTTGTTAATCCTGAAAGAGGTCCGTTCTTTTCTGTGATATTGGCAGTTTTGACACCCTTTCCGCCACGACCCTTAATCGGATAGTCTGCAGCTGGCGTTCGTTTACCAAACCCTTTTTCAGAAATAATAAAGACTTCACTGTCAGGATTCAAAACATCGGCACCGACAACGTAATCATTTTCACGCAAGCGAATACCCCGAACCCCAGTAGCTGAACGACCCATTGAGCGAACATCAGATGCATTAAAGCTCATTGCATATCCAAGATGGGTTCCAATAATGACGTTTTGATTTTGATCAATAATCAAAGCATTAATTAATTGATCACCCTCTTTAAGGTGAATAGCAATTAAACCATTACTTCTAATATTTGCAAAATCAGAAACAGGCGTACGCTTAACTGTTCCATACAATGTCACAAAGAGAAGATCTTTTTGGACATCATTTTTGCGATCAGAAACATTAATAACCGCTTCGATCTTTTCTCCAGAATTAATATTCAATAAATTAACAATTGGGATTCCTTTTGCAGAACGACCATATTCAGGGATTTCATACCCTTTCATACGGTAAACTTTACCTGCATCGGTAAAGAACAACAGTACGTCATGTGTCGAAGTTGAAACCAACTGTTCAACAAAATCATCATCATGAACACCCATTCCTTGAACACCACGACCACCGCGATTTTGAGCTTTAAACTCTGTCGTTGGTAATCGTTTGATATATCCGTTATGAGTGAGCGAAACAATGACGTCTTCTTCCTCGATCAAGTCTTCATCTTCAAGACTAAGAACTTCACCCACTAAGAGTTCGGTTCGACGTTCGTCACCGAATTTCTTCTGAATTTCTAACAATTCTTCATAAATAATTTGGTTAACTCTATCACGACTGGATAAAATCGCTTTAAAATCTTCGATATCTTTCATTAACTGATTGTATTCTTTATCAATTTTTTCGCGTTCCAAGCCAGTCAAACGAACCAATCGCATATCCAAAATAGCCTGGGCCTGCTTATCACTTAAGCCAAAACCCGTAATTAATTGATTTTTAGCAACTTCACCAGTCTGAGATCCTCGAATGATTTTGATGATTTCATCAATATGGTCAAGGGCAATTCGTAATCCTTCCAGAATATGAGCTCTTGCTTGGGCCTTTTGCAATTCATATTTTGTTCGCCTTGTAATAACCTCAACTTGGTGTTCCAGATAATACTGAAGAATTTCTTTTAGGCTCAGGATTCTTGGTGTCCCTTTAACAATTGCAAGCATATTAAAACTAAAAGATGTCTGCATCAACGTTAATTTATATAAATTATTTAAAATAACTTCGGCACTGGCATCCCTTCGAACATCAATCACAACCCGCATTCCTTCTCGGTCAGATTCATCATTGATATCTGTAATACCTTCAATTCGCTTATCTCTTGCTAATTCAGCAATTCGTTCAATTAATTTGGCTTTATTAACCATATAAGGCAACTCAGTAGCGATAATCCGTTGTTTGCCACTCGCCTCACCTTCAATTTCAACCTTTGCACGTAAAATAATTGAACCTCGGCCAGTTTCATAAGCTTTTCGAATACCAGACTTACCCATGACAACTCCGCCAGTAGGAAAATCAGGTCCTGGCAGCACTTCCATTAAATCTGCTGTTGTAGCATCCGGATTATCCATTAATACATGAATAGCACTGATAACTTCAGAAAGATTATGTGGCGGAATATTCGTTGCCATTCCCACTGCAATTCCGGAGGCACCATTTACAAGGAGGTTCGGAAAACGTGATGGCAAAACACTTGGTTCTCTTTCGGTACCATCATAATTTGGAACAAAATCGATTGTATTTTTATTAATGTCGCGTAGCATTTCCATTGCGATTTTACTTAACCGGGCTTCAGTATAACGCATAGCCGCAGCACCATCGCCGTCAACAGAACCGAAGTTTCCATGACCATTAACCAACATATATCGATAACTAAAAGTTTGTGCCATTCGGACCATTGATTCATAAACAGCCGTATCACCATGGGGATGATATTTACCCAAAACATCTCCAACAATTCTGGCTGATTTTTTGTATGGCTTATCAGGAGTAACGCCTAATTCATTCATATCGTAAAGAATTCTTCGATGAACAGGCTTCAATCCATCACGGACATCCGGAAGTGCCCGGGCAACAATAACACTCATTGCATAGTCCAAAAATGATGTTCGCATCTTTTTGGACAAATCAACATTCGTGATTCTCCCCGGAAAATCCCCACCTTGGTTAGTTTCGTTAGCCAAACTTTTTACCTCCATTCAAAATTAAGAGCAGTAATGTTCCACATGAAACATTATCTTAGTAAATGTCACGCAATCATCGTTAAGAACGTACATTTCTATGATTAATTAAATATCAAGATTTTCAACAAACGTTGCATTATCTTCAATAAACTCGCGTCGTGGTTCAACCTTATCTCCCATCAACATTGAGAATACGTGGTTGGCTTCTGCTGCGTCCGAAGACTCAACTCTTAGAAGGTGACGATTTTCGGGATTCATTGTCGTATCCCAAAGTTGTTCAGCATCCATTTCGCCTAATCCTTTATATCGCTGAATAACTGGTTTAGGTGATGGCTGTAGGGTTCCTAAGAATTGATTCAGATCGTCATCTGAATCAATATAACGTTGCATTTTTCCTTGACGCACCTGATACAATGGCGGCTGCGCAACATATACATACCCTGCGTCAATTAATGGTCTCATATAACGATAGATCAAGGTTAATAACAACGTCTGAATATGCGCACCGTCAACATCCGCATCGGTCATAATAATTAACTTATGATAATTTATTTTTGATAAATCAAAATCGTCACCAAATCCAGTTCCCATTGCAGTAAACAAGGAGCGGATTTCTTCGTTAGCAAGAATTCGATCCATACTTGCTTTTTCAACATTTAAAATTTTCCCTCGAATTGGTAAAATTGCCTGCGTTAATCGTGCACGCCCCTGCTTAGCTGAACCGCCGGCAGAATCACCCTCGACGATGAACAACTCGGATATTTTCGGATCCTTACTGGTATTGTCAGCTAACTTACCGGGCAAACTACTAATTTCAAGGCCACTTTTACGACGAGTGACTTCACGAGCGCGCTTTGCAGCAGATCTCGCTTTAGAAGCTAAAAGCCCACGGTCAATAATCTTTCGTGCCAACTTCGGATTTTCCATTAAGAACTTTGAAAAATGATCGCTAAAGATTCGATCTGTAACAGTCCTAGCATCTGAATTTCCTAGCTTAGTTTTAGTTTGTCCTTCAAATTGAGGATCAGGATGCTTAATGCTGACAACGGCAGTTGTTCCTTCACGAACATCTTCCCCAGAAAGGTTGGCTTCATTGTCTTTAAGCAAATTGTTTTTACGAGCATAATCATTGATAACTCGTGTTAAAGCACGCTTAAATCCTTCCTCATGAGTACCTCCCTCATAAGTATGGATATTGTTTGTAAAGGTCATAAGTGTACTATGATAATCTTCAGAATAATCAATGGCCACTTCAACGGTAATCCCATTATCCATGCCTTCAACGTAAATTGGTTCTTTAAGCAATGTTTCTTTATCTTTATCAAGATACTCGACATAGTGTCGAATACCTCCCTCATAAAGGAAATCTTGTTCTGTTGGTTTTTCAGGCCGCATGTCTCGGACAATAATCCGAAGTCCTTTATTTAAAAACGCCAGTTCGCGAAGACGGGCTGTTAATACTTTGATATCAAAAGTCGTTGTTTCCCTAAAAATATCAGGATCCGGCAAAAAATGAACCTTAGTACCATGTAAATCATCTGACACATGATCGATCACTTTCATTGGAGTGGTAACATGTCCACGTGAAAAGTCCATATAATAGACTTTCCCATTTCGTGTAACAGCAACGTCCAATTCTTCTGAAAGGGCATTAACAACGGAAGCACCAACACCGTGTAGACCACCTGAAACTTTATACCCGCCTCCGCCGAATTTCCCACCGGCATGCAAAATCGTATACACCGTTTCCAGAGCAGGTTTGCCTGTTTTCTTTTGGATATCCACAGGAATTCCACGACCGTCATCAGTCACGGTAATACTATTATCTTTTTCAACTGTTACAGTAATCTTTGTCGCAAATCCAGCTAGAGCCTCATCAATTCCGTTATCGACGATTTCCCAAACAAGATGGTGAAGACCTTGAGAAGATGTGGTTCCAATATACATACCTGGACGCTTACGAACAGCTTCCAGTCCTTCAAGAACTTGAATTTGACTGGCATCATATTCATTTGCAAGTTCTTTTTTTGTTTCTTTTTGATCAGCCATGTTCTGTCTCCTTTACGATTCTTCTAAATTTACTTTGCCGTTTGCAATTCTAAATATCTTTGGGTTGCTAAGAAGTTCCTGTTGAACACCACTTAAACTTGTCGTTGTCAAAAATGTTTGTACCTTGTCTTGGATTGCTGTTAATAAATGTGTTTGTCGATAATCGTCTAATTCAGACAAAACATCATCCAATAGCAAAATTGGATATTCATTTGTTTGTTCTTTCATAAGATCAATTTCTGCAAGTTTAACTGAAAGTGCGGTTGTCCTCTGTTGCCCCTGTGAGCCAAATGACTGAACTTCTTTTTTATTGATAGCAAACTTAAGGTCATCTCGATGTGGCCCCAAGAGAGTGGTACCGCGCTGAATTTCCTTTTCTTTGATATCTGCAAATTGTTTTAGTAGATTTTGATAAATATTTTCAATAGATGTTAATTGTTCGTCAGGTACGACAGTCTGGTAAAGAAACGTCAGTGCTTCTTTTCCTTGAGAGATCTCTGTATGAACATTTTTTGCAAATCCTTCAAGTTTTTTTAATAGCTGTATCCGCTGATAAATAATTTCAGCACCATATGCTGATAATTGATCCGACAAAACATCTAAATATACCCTATCTGACTGAATTTTATGTTGAAGATCCCGTAGATATCGATTTCGTTGTCTTAAAATTTTTTTATATTGGGTGGAATTGTATAGATAACGATTACTCATCTGGCCAAATTCCATATCCATAAACTTACGTCGCACTTGTGGTGCACCCTTTACTATTGAAAGATCTTCAGGAGCAAACAAAATAACGTTCAATTGACCAACATAGCTTGATAATTTTGCTTGTTCTAAGTGATTAATCTTGGCACGTTTGCCCTTTGTTCCTAAATCCAGTTCTATTGGAACTTTTCCTAATTGTTTCTGAATTGTACCTTTTAATTGAGCAGTTTGGCTTTGCCAATTAATTAATTCTTTCTCATTTGACGTTCTATGACTCCTTGTAAGTGCTAAAACGTAAATGGCCTCAAGTAAATTTGTTTTCCCCTGTGCATTTTCGCCAAGAAATACATTAATTCCGTCTGAAAATTGCAGTGTTTGATCAATGTAATTCCGAAAATTATGCAGCGCAATATCTTTCAACCTCATTCAGAATCCTGCTTTGAGCGAATAAAAAATAAGCCAACATCTGGAACCTCAACGTTATCTCCAGCGTATAGCTTGCGACCACGGCGATTATCAGGCTCGTCATTGATATTTACAGTATGTTCCCTTAAATACCACTTGGCTTGACCACCACTACTGATAATCGATTCCTCTTTAAGTAATTGGCCCAGAGTAATATAAGGTCTATCAATGAAAATTTCTTTTTTCACAATTTCACCCACCTTTTACACATACATATTATACGCCATTTTTACGTAAAAGTATACGACTGCGGCTGTTTATACGCACTCTGAGCTGTTTTTTTGATTTTTAGGCACTTTTGTCAAAAAAGCGTAAAAGCTTCTAAAAAACACGTATATGAGCAAATATGTTGAAATTATGTGTTTTTTTATTTTGACCGAGATAAAGTGATTATGAGCATTAAATAAAGATTGAATTTATTAGTTGATAATGTATTTCTAAAGCACGTTTCAACTTGTTTTAGAAGAAAAAAAA
>NZ_GG669992.1:206366-239120 GCF_000159315.1 Lentilactobacillus hilgardii DSM 20176 = ATCC 8290 | reverse complement strand
ATTTTCTGCGTCCCTATATTAAAAACTATAAAACAACTTTTAGATATTGATGATTAAAATGTCCGGATAGGTGTAATTAATTGTACAAAGCTATCACTATCTTCAGTTGGTGTTAGGGTAAATGGACGTAACGATGAAGTGAAATCTAGATTAATTGTTGCTTGACTGAAGGACCGTAATGCATCTTTCATATAATCTGGATTGAAAGAAATTTCTAGTTCATTTCCTTCCACACTCTTTGGTTCCATATCTTCTTCAACGTTACCGACATCTGGCGAATTACCATAAATAGTAACTGTCTTTGTTTCAGGTTTAACTGTAATCTTAACGACATTATTCCTGGAAGCATGTGATAGCAGTGAAGCACGTTCAATTGACGCAAGTAATTCTGGTGCATCGAAAGAGATCCTTGTATCGTGTGAATCTGGAATGAGTCGCGATGTATCAGGATAATTGCCCTCAAGCAAACGGGAGTAAAATAAAGTATCTCCAATTGTAAATAATACCTGGTTCTCTGTGACAGATAAAATGATGTCTTCTTTATTGTCGTCAATCATTCTAGATAATTCAATCAAACTTTTTCCAGGAATGACAAAGTCGAATGAACCATTGATTGGGGTTTCCAAGATAACTTTACGTTGACTTAATCGATGACTATCTGTAGCGACTGCTAAAAAGTTGGTGTCCGATAATATAAAGTGAACACCAGTTAGAATGGGACGGCTTTCTTGATTTGAAACAGCAATAACTGTTTGGCTGATGATTTGTTTTAGCAAGTCGCCAGCTAATGGGATTGAATTTGTTGTTTCTATTTCAGGTAGGTGTGGATAATTGTTAGCATC
This sequence comes from Lentilactobacillus hilgardii DSM 20176 = ATCC 8290, assembly GCF_000159315.1. Classification (GTDB taxonomy): domain Bacteria; phylum Bacillota; class Bacilli; order Lactobacillales; family Lactobacillaceae; genus Lentilactobacillus; species Lentilactobacillus hilgardii. Next base: position 238,278 of record NZ_GG669992.1, on the reverse strand, counting down.
AAGACCGTTAATCGTAAATGATGAAGGACCTGATGTAATCATTGTCTGAAAATTCTCACCTACTTCTATTGTGAGTGTTTCTTCAGGAAGTTTTTTAACGATATCGGTGAAAAATCTTGCAGGCAACACAATGGCACCTTCCGATTCAACAGCTAATAAATTATCAGGATTGTCTGTTTTAATGGTTGTTTCGATAGAAATATCAGCGTCACTTCCAGTTAAGATAAGTCCTGTTTGTGTAGCTTGTAATTTTAAACCCGTTAAGATGGGAATGGTTGTTTTTGTGGAGATTGCCCTGGAAACTGTGTTTAATGCCTTTGTAAATTCGGTTCTGCTAATTGTAAATTTCATACTGGTAGTTAACCTCCTGGAAAGTTATATTAATTAAATTAATAAAGCAATAAACAAAAAAGCAGTAATAGTAGTCCCTGTGGATTTGTGGATAACTATTAATTCTGCTGATGCTATTGAGAATGATCCTGTGGATAAAGTTGTGGATAACTTATAAACTTTTACAAAAATTATCCACAACCCATTATACCATTTAGCTTAGTGCGGTTTTGATATCTGAGATTTCTTTACGAATGTCAGCATCGATTTTGATGACTTCTGCAATTTTGTCACACGCATGAATAACGGTTGTATGATCTTTACCACCAAATTCTTTTCCAATTTTAGGAAGGGAATTGCTTGTCATCTCCCGTGAAAGATACATTGCGATTTGTCTTGGAATAACGATGGACTTCATTCTTTTTTTTCCTTTTAAATCACTAATAGTCACATGAAAATAACTTGCAACTTTGTTTTGAATGTCCATAATTGATAATTCGTTATTTGCTTTTGCAAGCTTTAATCCTTTAAGTGCTTCATAAACTAAGTCCGTGGTGATTGGTTCATTTTTTAGTTTCGAATAAGCTTGTACCCTTGAAAGCGCGCCCTCGAGTTCACGGACATTGGAATTAATTTGGCCAGCAATGTATGACAGTGTTTCGTTTGGGATGGTTAAGTTATCAAGTTTAGCCTTACTTTTTAGAATAGCAATCCGGGTTTCTAAATCTGGGGGCGTAATATCTACAGGTAGTCCCCATGCAAACCGTGATACCAAGCGTTCCTGAAGCTTAGGAATTTCTTGTGGTACCCGATCTGATGTTAAAACGATTTGTTTGTCGTTATTATATAGATCATTAAAAGTGTGGAAAAATTCTTCTTGGGTTCCTTCTTTTTGGGCGAAGAATTGAATATCATCAACCATTAATAAATCAACGTTCCGATATTCACGTCTGAACTCTTCTGTTCTATTGGTTTGAATGGCATTAATAAAATCGTTGGTGAATGCTTCACTTGTAACATATTTGACGTTTGTTTCTGGATGGTCCTCAAGTCGTTTATTACCGATGGCTTGCATTAAGTGGGTTTTTCCAAGTCCAACGCCTCCGTAAAAGAAAAGTGGATTATATAATTTTCCAGGTTCTTCAGAAACAATTAGTGCGGCTGCGTGTGCCATCTGATTTCCTTTACCGATAATAAAGTTATCAAATGTATAATTTGGGTTGAGATGAGTTTCCTTACTAAATGAAAAAGTTTCATCTTGATCGTCAGCTGTAGAGTCGGCTTTGGCCGGTTCTTTTTTTTGTGCTTCCTTTTTGATATCCGAGTCTAGAATAAATTTTGGTTCAATGTTTCCCTTTGTAATGACAAAGGCATATTCAATTAAATTAGGAGCCAGTTGTTCTTTCCAATAATCTCGGTGTAATTCAGAAGGAAGGGATAAAGTAAGAGTTGATCCATCAAAATCAACGGGTGTGACAGGTTTAATCCACGTATCATATGTAAGATCAGTGGTATTTTTTCGAAATTCTGTGCTTAATTTTTGCCACAGTGAATCTTTATCTAACACTTTGAAGTCCCCCCTAATTAAATAGTCGTTATAAGAAATGCAAATTAATTCTAGCATTCCAAGCAAAAGTTTTCCACAGGCAAAAACGGCCTGTGCATAATTGTTTCACAGGGGTGGACAGAGGGTATAACCTGCCTGTGGATAAGTGAAAAAACTAAAGAAAAGAATAGATAATTAACAGGTGAGTGTGGATAACTAAAGCCGATATTATCAGCTTTTTTGAAAAAGATGATCAATCTTATCCACAGGCTGTGGATAAGATTGAAAACAAGCTGTGATTCTGTGGATAAACCTGTGGAGTTTAGTAAAGTTCATTATATTAAACAAGGGGGTTATCCACAGTTTTTGTGCATGAAACAAATTTTTCTTTTTTAGAAATTTTTTTGAGATTAAAAAGTATATTTCATTTATAGACAAACTATGTTAATATGTTAAGGAAATGCATTTGAACATCCTATATTAAATGCTTAAACGCTAATTTCTTTGAATTATAAAGGAGGGTTTCTGATGAAAAGAACATATCAACCAAAGAAGCGTCATCGCGCTCGCGTTCATGGCTTCCGTAAACGAATGAGTACCAGCAATGGTCGTAAAGTGTTAGCACGCCGACGTCAAAAAGGTAGAAAAGTATTGTCTGCATAGACCACTGACCATTCAGTGGTCTTTTTCATTATTTTTAATTATGTGGAGATGGATCATGCGAAAATCGTATCGTGTAAAAAAAGAGGCTGAGTTTCAGAAAGTGTTTGAAACTCATAACTCGGTTGCTAATCGTCAATTTGTTGTATATACGTTGGACAAACCGGATCAATTACATTTTCGCGTCGGGATTTCTGTTGGGAAAAAAATTGGGAATGCAGTACATAGAAATTGGGTCAAAAGACGAATTAGACAGGCAATTTTTGAGTTAAAACCTGATTTACGTCAAGATGTCGACTTCATTGTAATAGCACGTCCATCTACTGATCAGATGTCGATGCGAGATGTTAAGTCCAGCTTGATTCACGTTTTTAAGCTGGCAAGGCTGCTTGATTCCAACTATGATGGTGGGGAAAAACATTGAAAAAAAGAATAAAGAAAATATCGGTACTATTATCACTACTAAGTTTAACGGTTGTTTTGTCTGCTTGTAGTAATAGCCCAATTACTGAACACAGTACTGGAATTTGGGATGGCTGGGTTGTTTTAAACTTTTCTCGAGCAATCATTTGGTTATCTAAGTTTTTCAGTGATAACTATGGAATGGGAATTATCATATTTACAATTCTTGTTCGAATTGTTATTTTGCCTTTAATGATTTATCAAACTCGTAGCATGCGTAAAACACAGGAAGTCCAACCACAACTTAAGGCATTGCAAAAGAAGTATTCTTCACGAGATGCTGAAACAATGCAAAAGCTACAGGCTGAACAAAAGAAGTTGTATGCGGAGGCAGGTATTAATCCACTTGCTGGATGCTTGCCAATGATTGTTCAAATGCCAATTTTGTTTGCCTTGTATCAAGCAATTTGGCGAACTGATATTTTGAGAAGTGGTACATTTTTCTGGTTACAACTGGGTCATCCTGATCCAATCTTTGTTTTACCGGTTTTAGCGGCATTATTTACTTTCATTTCGTCTTGGCTGGCGATGAAGGGGCAGCCTGAATCAAATTCTATGACAACTATGATGACTATTGGGATGCCGATCTTCATTTTAATTATGGCGGTCAGTTTACCTTCAGCTTTATCTCTTTACTGGGTAATCACTAATGCTTTCCAAGTTGGTCAAACATTAGTGATTCAAAATCCTTGGAAAATTCGGCGTGAACGCGAGCAAAAGCAAAAAGAAGAACGTGAACACAAACGCGCAGTTCAACGAGCGATTAAAAAGGCTAAACGAAGCAAACGTAAATAGTTTATAAAAACCCCCACCTTGGATTTTTCCAAGGTGGGGGTTTTGCGTTAACTTTTATAGCGATGACTACTTTTGACGACTTTCTGCATATTTTGTTTTAATATAATTGGCAGAGGTTTGGAGCTTCTTTAGCTCATCATCAGTTAGATTCAATTGAAGTTGCTCTAAAATTCCGTCACGACCAACAATAGCTGGGTAGGATAAATAGGTGCCATATTCTTCCCTGTAGTTTGAGACAGGTAGTTCTGTCCTAGCATCACTCATAATCGTATAAGCTAGGCGAACAGCAGCTGTTGAAACACCGTAATTCGTGTATTTTTTGGCATGAAAGACCGTGTATCCACCAGTGCGGGCTTCTTGGTCAAGCGCATCCAAATCCAGTCCCTTTTCTTTTGCGATATCAGTAATTGGTTTACCAAGTACACGGACAGTTGACCAGGCAGTAAACTGTGAATTACCATGTTCACCTAAATTGTAGCCAATAACAGAACGAGAATCGATTCCTAATTTGTCGGCAACAGATGCTCTCATACGAGCTGAGTCTAAGAGGGTTCCTGTTCCAATAACATGTTTTTTGGGTAAACCAGTAACTTCTTGATAGATGGATGTAATGACGTCAACAGGATTGGTGATTACAACAATTTTACCGTTGAATCCAGAGTCTTTAATTTGTTTAGCAACCAATGGTACTTGCTTACTTGTAAATGGTAATTCAGCAAATCGGTCATCATTAGCGTTGTCTTGTAACTTGATATTACCAATAGCTGAAATAATCACATCAGCATCCTTTAAAGCAGCATAATCATTCGTCGTAATGTTAATGTGCCAAGGAAGATTAACTAATGCGTCACGGAAATCCAACGCGTCAGCGGTTACCTTATCCTCACGTAAATCAATTAATACTAAGTCATCAGCAATGCCGGTTGATACGATATAATGAGCTGCTGCGGCACCAACATTACCCATTCCGATAATTCCAATTTTTCTAGACATTTAAAGACCTCCCTGAATTAGTCGAATTATTAATTGTTGATAAAATCTTAAATTAGTAAATGCCATTTTTCTCTTGTGTAAGCCCAGTTAGCGATTTATTAGGGCATAAGCTACGTAAAGAAAAAATCACCAGAGACCAGAAGCCTGTGATGATTGACTATTGCTTCCCGTTGAATCATAGCGGGCTCCCAAGCGTGCTAATTATACTTTATAACATAAATTAATAATTCTTACTGAGATTATTCTTGCATTTAGTATACGCAATTAATCTAGAATAAACAACAAGAAGTTGTCAGACTTAGTTCTCGAAAAAGCGGGAACCTACAAGTTAAATATGCTGAATAATACAGAAAACTTGATTAAAACATGGCGACCTAATAAAAACTCACCTAAGGATAGTGATTGAACTCCATTCCTTGTTAGTCAACGTGGTTAGGATCGTTCTTTAGGCTTACCGGATAGGCCATTACATCTGCATCCAAAATATCATACTTTTTCATAAGTGCGTGTTCTACTTTTTTACCAATTGAATATGCCCTTGTTAGGCGGGTATCATCAGCCAGATAAACGCCGACCTTCATGACAATTTGGTCACCAAGCCACCGAGGCTCAATTCCTTGAACACCCAATACTCCGGGGATTTCATTAATGGTTTTTGAATATTTGTCAATGGCTTTAGGACTGAAACCCTCTGTTAGTCTCATAATAGTTGTTCGAAAAATTAAGATAGACGCATGAAGTATTAAAAAGCCAACGATAATAGTTGCAACGCCATCCAGCCACTGAGCTCCAAGATAGGCACCTCCGATTGATAAAAAAGTACCGAAACTTGTCCATGCATCACTTTTTAGGTCTTGTCCAGAGGCAATAAGGGCCTGATTATTTAACTGGTTTCCTTTCACAGCGTTATATTTGGCAAGTATAGAAATAGTGGCCGCAGAAACTAAACTAACACCCAGCGACCAGAAATTTGGCTGAACGGCAACCCCCTGAAAAAATCTACGAACGGCAAAAACGCCATCCACAAGAATTTGAATACTAATTGCAAACATAATAGTTGCTGATAAAAAGGCAGCGATATTCTCGTATTGCCAGTGACCCATCACATGATTAGAATCTGGAGGCCGTCTTGAAATTTTTAAGCCCGTTATGATAATGGCGGCGCCGCAAACGCCTGTCAGGTTATTTAACCCATCAGCAATCAAAACGGTAATATGGTTCCAGTATCCAATAACTAGTTCCGCTGTCATAATAACCGCATAGGCGCTTAGATTGGCATATGTAATCTTCTGCGCTTCCTGTAATTTATTTAAGCGATGCTGACGATCAATGATAATATTCCGACCGGCATCGTACTGATTTATATTTGCCAATATGCTCACTTCCTAAAAACGAAAACCTGACGATCATTTTAGATGGTTAATGATCTCATTCGATTAATAATAGAGCCATCAAGCTTAATTATATCGGCTTTATCAAAATAATGTTAAATGGTGATTGCAAATATCACAAAATAATTAAGGTTTGCGTTTAGTTTGCGTTTTTTTGCTAAACCATTTATTAATGTAATGATTTATGCTATTATAAATCAGTTAAATCCATTAAAGGGAGTTTATTATGACAATTTACTCTGGCAAAACTATCCAAGACGCAGTGAAGCAAGCCTTAGCTGAATTATCACTCAATAAGGACCAAGTTGAAGTTAAAGTGATTCAACAACCAAGGAATGGTTTCTTTGGCATCGGTCGAAAACAAGCTAAGATTGAACTATTAAGAAAAGAAAACACAAACCAAACACAAATAAAAACCGGTTTAAATAATCAACCACATACAGAATCTGCTAATAATCAGGGAATCGTTAATCCATCAGAAATTGTGAAAGAAGCGAGGTCAGAGGATGATCTTGATCTAGATAAAATCGCACAGGATCTGGCAGACTATCTTAATGATGTCTTAGAAGCGATGGGCTTTTCGTTTACCCTAAAACTCGATTTAAAAAATAAGCATTCAGTCTACATTGACATTGATACGGAGCAGGAAAGTCGATTAATTGGTCGTCATGGTCGGACAATTAATGCGCTTCAAAATCTGGTTCAAATTTTTGTTAATCGATCAGGAGCAAATAATGTGAATGTGGAACTGGATACAGCTGACTATCGAAATCGGAGGAGTGAAGCATTGATTCAATTGGCCGATAAGACTGCACGCAATGCAATCGCAAATGGCAAGCCTGTTTATCTCAATCCAATGCCTTCTTTTGAACGCAAACAGATTCATAATGCACTTGCAGATAATGACCACGTTATCACTTACTCTACGGGCAAAGAACCGCATCGGGTCATTGTCGTGGCTCCAAAATAAATTGGAAGCTGTTTCAAATTTTTCGTTGACAAAACGTGTACTTTAAAATATGATGAAAGTAATCATTCTTATCTTAACTAGGTAAAGTAGTCAAAGTGCTTTATCCATGCTTTTTACGCATGGAGTGGGCACTTTTTTTGTGCGTTTAAATGTATTTTGTGGTTTAATAGTGTGACGTTATTGTATTTTTATGTGGGAGGAAACTGAAGTATGGTTTTAACAACAACAGAATTTGACACAATTGCGGCTATTTCTACACCGCCTGGTGAAGGCGGAATTTCAATTGTTCGAATCAGTGGTGAAGAAGCATTGGATGTTGCAAAGAATGTTTATCGAGGCAAGAATCTTGATAAAGTAGCCAGCAATACAATTAATTACGGTCATATTGTTGATCCTTCTACAAATCAAGAAGTAGATGAAGTCATGTTATCGATTATGCGGGCTCCCCATACCTACACAAAAGAAGATATCATTGAAATCAATTGCCATGGTGGCATTGTTGCAACTAATCGGATTTTGCAATTGGTTTTGAGTAACGGTGCTCGAATGGCAGAACCCGGCGAATTTACAAAACGTGCATTCCTAAATGGACGGATTGATTTGTCACAATCTGAAGCTGTTATGGATTTGATTGAAGCTAAAACGGATCGATCGATGAAAGCCGCTATTAGTCAATTGGATGGTAATTTGTCCCATCTAATTAAACATCTTCGGAAAGATATTTTGGATGTATTAGCTCAAGTTGAGGTTAATATTGACTACCCGGAATATGACGATGTTGAAACAATGACCAGTAAGCTGCTTCGTGAAAAAGCAACTGATGTTCATAAACGAATCGTACAATTACTACAGACTGCCAAGCAAGGTAAGATTCTTCGAGACGGGTTGGCGACATCCATTATTGGGCGTCCTAACGTCGGCAAGTCCAGCCTTTTGAACCATTTATTGCATGAAGATAAAGCAATCGTGACAGATGTACCCGGGACGACCAGAGATGTCTTGGAAGAGTATGCAAATGTTTCTGGGGTTCCTTTAAAGCTTATTGATACGGCGGGTATTAGAGATACCAATGATAAAGTTGAAAAAATTGGTGTTGATCGCTCCAGAAAAGCAATTAATAGTGCTGATTTAGTTTTACTGGTTTTAAATGCGAGTGAACCTTTAACCGAAGAAGATCGACAATTAATTGATGCAACTAATAAGAAAAAACGAATCGTTGTTTTGAATAAAACTGATTTACCCATCAAACTAAATTTAAGTGAAATAAAGCGATTAACTAAAGCCCAAAATATTATTTCAACATCTGCCATCAAAGCAGACGGTTTAAAAGGATTAGAGGAATTAATCTCAACAATGTTCTTTAATGAGGGTATTGCAAGTAGTCAAAATGACGTTGTTGTAACAAATGCACGGCATATTGGATTATTAAATCAAGCTAAAAGCGCACTCGAAGATGTCCTTAAGGGGCTTGATGAGGGTATGCCGGTTGATTTGGTACAAATTGATATGACAAGGTGTTGGGATTTTCTTGGTGAAATTACCGGCGATAGTTATCAAGATGAATTGATTGATCAACTGTTCAGTCAGTTCTGCTTGGGAAAATAATCTGTTTCATGTGAAACATTTGGAGGAAAATACAGTTGAAAAGTTTACGAGTTAGCGATGTGAAGCAGAAATATCGCGGCAAAAATTATGATGTCATTGTTGTTGGTGCAGGACATGCTGGTTGTGAGGCGGCTTTAGCTGCTGCACGAATGGGTAATAAGACACTTGTTTTAACCATTAATTTGGATATGGTAGCTTTTATGCCATGTAACCCATCGGTTGGCGGTCCAGCAAAAGGGACCGTTGTGCGTGAAGTAGACGCGCTTGGCGGTGAAATGGGACGTAACATTGACAAGACCTATGTACAAATGAGGATGTTAAATACCGGTAAAGGACCCGCCGTTCAAGCATTGCGTGCACAAGCTGATAAACATGCCTATCATGCTGAAATGAAGCACACAATGGAAAATGAACCTAATTTAACGCTTCGACAAGCAATTGTTGATTCTTTGATTGTTGAAGATGGTGTTTGTAAGGGTGTCATAACCAATACCGGTGCGAAATATTTTGCAAAATCCGTTGTGATTGCAGCTGGAACGGCCGCTCGCGGTAAAATTATCATTGGTGAGTTAATGTATGCTTCCGGCCCCAACAATTCTCAACCAGCAGAAAAGTTGTCTGGAAGTCTTGAAGAACTTGGTTTTGACTTGGAAAGATTTAAAACCGGAACGCCTCCACGTGTTGATGGTACAACAATTGATTATTCTAAAACTGAAGAACAACCAGGGGATGAGAAGCCTCATCATTTTAGCTTTGAATCATCTGACAAAGATTATTTGGCTGTAAAAGATCAGCTTTCTTGCTGGTTAACTTATACAAACGAAACAACTCATAAAATCATTCGGGAAAATTTGGATCGTGCACCGATGTTTACCGGTGTGATTGAAGGAGTGGGTCCTCGTTATTGTCCATCAATCGAGGACAAAATTGTTCGATTCGCCGATAAGAGCAGACACCAATTGTTCTTGGAACCTGAAGGTCGCAAAACTGAAGAATGGTATGTCGATGGGCTGTCTACGTCAATGCCTGAGGAAGTACAACAGCAGATGCTGCATACTATTTCAGGATTAGAAAATGCTGAAATGATGCGACCCGGATATGCTATTGAATATGATGTTGTCGCTCCTTACCAGTTGAAGCCAACACTGGAAACGAAAATTGTAAAAAACCTATTTACGGCTGGTCAGACAAATGGGACCTCCGGCTATGAAGAAGCTGCTGGTCAGGGAATTATTGCCGGGATCAATGCTGGGCGCCGTGCGCTTGGCCAAGGACCATTTGTTTTAAAAAGAAACGAAGCTTATATCGGCGTTATGATCGATGATTTGGTGACTAAGGGAACTAAAGAACCATATCGTCTCTTGACAAGTCGTGCTGAATACCGACTATTACTTCGAACAGATAATGCTGATATGCGGTTAACAGAAAAGGGTCATGAAATTGGTTTGATTTCTGATGAACGCTATGCGCAATTTCTTTCAAAGAAAAAAGCGATTGAGTCTGAAATTGATCGATTAAATAGTATTCGAATTAAGCCCTCAGATGTTGTTAATAAGTTCGTTGAAGCGCATGGGGACAAGCCATTAAAGGATGGCGTAATTGCCTCGGTCTTTCTTAGACGGCCATATGTTGACTATCAGACATTGTTACAGTTCATTTCAGATCCTGAACAGCATTTGGACCGACACGTTATTGAACAGGTTGAGATTCAGACCAAATATGCTGGCTATATTGCTAAGGCAGAGTCAAGTGTCGAAAAAATGAAACGTATGGAAGCAAAGAAAATTCCTAATCGGATTGATTATGAAGCAATTGATGGTATTGCCACAGAGGCACGTCAGAAGCTTCAAAAAATTCATCCAGAAACAATTGCCCAGGCATCTCGAATTAGTGGTGTTAATCCAGCAGATATTGCAATACTAAGTGTTTATATTCAACAAGGAAAAATTGCCAAGCTAAAGAAGAGCGTCTGATTTAAGACGTTATATCATTTGGAATATTGATCAAGAGCTAAAAGAACTGGACAAATCATTTCACGTGATTTGTCCGGTTCTTTTATTGTTTGAGTTGATTTGAAGAATTGATTTTTAAAAATAGAATGAGGCTTAATCCGATACAACCCGCGATGGAAATTGCCATTGGTAGGTAGGTCTGACTGCCCATAACACCAACAACTGGTGACATAATACCACCAATTGCATTTTGGGAGAGGCCTAATAAAGCCGAAATACCGCCACTGTTTTTAAGTGAAAGATTCATGATGACAGATGTTGTCAGTGTAAACAACATACCAAATTGAAAGACCATTAACAGAACTAAAATTGTGACTGTTAACAGGCTGTTAAATAAAAACCAACTTGAGATTAAGGCCAAAGCTGTCATAAATGTTGATCCTAAAACGAAACGGATTTGTTGAGATTCCGAAACACGAGTTGCTAATAGGCCCGGAATTGCCGATCCAATTGCAATACCGATACCATTCATTGCATAGAGAAATCCAAAATTTGCAACGTTCATGTGAAAGTAATTTTGAAAAACAAATGAGGAGGCTGAAATATAACTGAAAAGTCCCCCATAAACTAAGCCGCTGGCAATGACTAATTTTACAAATTTAGTATTCTTTAAAAGGCTAAACATTTCAATGATGGAGTTAATCGGACTTCCAGAAATTCTTGAGGCAAACGGCAACGTTTCTTTGATTCCCAGCCAGATCGCAAGCGAGACAATGAAACCAATTAACGCTAATAAAATGAAAACACCCTGCCACTCGACGTATTTAATAATGTACCCGCCAATAATTGGGGAAATGACCGGAAATATACCATTAACAGCAGAGAGCATTGAATAAAATTTTGTCAGTAGTGGTCCTGAAAACAAATCTGAGGTAATAGCTCGTGATAGCACTTGACCGCTAGCGCCTGCTAATCCCTGTATAAATCGCAAACCAATCAGTAAGTAGACAGAATGACTACTTGCAAGTAAGAAGCGAGACCAGGCCAAAGCTTAAAAAACCAACTATCAAAGGCCCCTTTCGACCATATTTATCGCTAAGTGGACCTGAGATTAGTTGGCCGATTGCTAATCCTAAAAGACACGCACTTAAACTTAGTTGAATTAAAGAAGCATGTGTCTGTAAATCGCGCGTCATTTCGGGTAATGCGGGTAAGTATAAATCGATGGAAAGTGGACCAGTTGCACTGATGGTGCCCAAAATAAATACCAGCCAGATACGTTTACCTAAACTGGGAGTTGTTGCCATTTAATCACCCATTTCTAAATCATATGCTGCCTCAAATAATGATAGCGGTTTAGCAAGTTAAGCGCAACTAATTATGGATATGTTAATTATGTTCTTAAAATGTTGTGTTGATAGTAAAATATGCTAAAATATAATTCGATTGTGTCCATTAATGGCTTTATTTAAAAATAACGGATTGATAAACACAGTGACTTTTATGTTAAAAGTCCATGAAGGAGTAAAAGGATGAAATTTTTAAAGGGATTGCTGGGAATTGTTATTCCGATTGCAATCGGACTTGCACTTGCACTTGTTATTAAGGCAACCGTCGTCACGGTTGCAAGAGTTGACGGCCCATCAATGGAGCCAAATTTAGTTAATAATGAACGTTTATTGGTTTGGCGCCATGCCAAAATCAAGCACTTAAGTGTTATTGTTTTTGATGCACATGGTGAAGATCCAAGTGCATCAAAACCAAACACAGATTATGTTAAGCGTGTTATTGGTCTTCCTGGCGATACAGTTTCTAGTAACAATGGCAACTTATACGTTAATGGTAAAAAGGTTAATCAAAGTTTTATCAGCAATTATCAGCGAACAACCGGAACTGGTAACTGGGATTTGCAAACACTTTCGAAGAGTTGGGCAAAACATCCAAATTCTGTAAAAGTTCCAAAAGGAAACTATTTTGTACTGGGCGATCATCGTAGTGTCTCAAACGATGGCAGGTATTGGGGATTTGTTCCTAAAAAGAAAATTACCGGTGTTGCAAAGACCTTCTTCTGGGGAACTGATAAGACAAAGCGGAATAACGTTAACAAATTGGCCTATTAATCTTTTTGATAAGGGAAAATGATCCCCCTAAAACTGGCTTTATCCAGTTTAGGGGGATCATTTGGTTTTTGTTTTTCGATTAGTGATCAAGGGTAAAGTTATGCTTATACAGAGATTTGTTGCTACTGGTTATAAGTCAACACCTTGGGATCATTAGTGACATCCAGCGTCATGATGCTACCGTTTTTAGGCTGTTCTCGAACAACCTGATTTTTAGAGAAAAGGGTTGCCAAATTTCTTAAATATGTTCCATGTGAAACAACAATGGCAGTTTGATCATCACTCAATTGTGTTTGGATAGTTGCGACTGCTTTTCGGATACGTGTTTCCAATTGATCAGAGGTTTCAGCATAATGAAATGGATCAGCATCATGCATGAAATCTCGAACTTTGAGTAAACCGTACTCTTTTATTAAGTCGGCCTGTTTGAAATGACCAAGTGGTCCGCCAATCACATTCCATGTTGTCACACTGTCTATGGCTTCGAAGGAACCAAAATAAATTTCTCGAACATCCTTATTTATCTCCCGATGAATATTTTCAGAATAATGATTATTTTTCAAAACAATATCAAGTGTATGAATTGCTCTCATCATATCTGAGCTAACAGCGAGGTCAAATTTAATATTCTGCAGCTTTTTTCCGGCATCAGCTGCCTGTTTCTCTCCCTTTTCAGTTAAAGGTGAATCTACCCAACCCTGCATTCGGCGAAATTGATTTAAAAGTGTTTGGCCGTGGCGAACAAAGTATATTTTTTTCAAAATTCTGACTCCTTATTAGGTTATCTTTACAATAAGACTTTACTATTTTTGTCATCATTTAGAAAGGGGAATGGTGATAGTAATTGATGTCCAAGCTTTAATTATTTCAATAAATTTCTAAAATAATCATTTTTAAGCCTTGTTTAAGGTGAAATGAGTATTCTATAAATAATCAATTTAACAACCCAAATTGATTTTGATAGTTTGTTTCTGATGTAGGTGCAACAATCTTCATACCCCTCAATATATATACCCTCCAATTGTAAATGGTGTAACCCGGCAGAAATGACGGGCTTTTCTTATCTTTTTTTGTTCAGCCTGTATTCTAGACAATTGACATTTTTTTGTCGTTAATATTCAATAAGTAGCCACAGGAATATTTATCTAGATCGATCAGAAGTAAAATAAGCGATTGAGGTAGTAAATATCTCTATCGCTTATTTTAACATTAAGACGTAAATGAAAGATGTCCTTTAAGCCATTCCTCATTAACTGTTCAATTTTTAGAATCGGCTTTATAATGTAAGTGTATTTGGTTAGCTGGGAGTAAATGTTCAATTTAACGAAAGAAAGGTGCGGTTCATTGGATCGCCAATTAATAAGACTGAGTAAGCGGCTGTCGTTTGTTTTGCGTCATCATCCGGAAAAAATTGACATTAAGCTTGACCAATATGGCCGGACAAATTTGAATGTTTTAATAAGGCATTTTAACCAACATTATGGAACGCCTATTAGTCAATCAATCATTACAGCAATTATGCAGCAAAGTGATAAGCAGCGCTACGCTATAGAGGGAAATACTATTCGAGCTTTGTATGGACATAGCATCCCTGTTAAGCCATTAACGCTGCCGAAAATGCCACCTGAGTACCTATATCATGGGACAACTCACTCTGCAGCCAGATTGATTGAAACTGAAGGTTTAAAGAAAATGGACCGTGATTTTGTTCATCTATCGGCCAATCAACAAATGGCAATTCAAGTTGGTCGGCGTCGTGATCCACGTCCCGTTGTGTTTCGAGTTGCTGCAAAGAACGCTGCTAAAAGTAATGTTTTATTTTACCCGACGAAAAGTGGCATCTGGTTGGTTGATGCAATGCCGGCACAGTTTTTAGAGCGAGTTCAAAATTAGAGTTCCCGTTTGGAGGTATGACAATCATGGCTGATAAACAACCCGAAAAGCAATCCGATCCTCTCAAGATCCGTAAACCGATTCATGGGCGTTGTCCACGTTGCAACCGGCCAATGATGATTAACTACGGTTTAAATCGTTGTCCAAACTGTGGGTTTATTTTTAAGTCGAATTTGAAACTAGATTAAGAGATCAGATGGCTGGAGAAGTCATCTTTTTTTGTGCACTAACAACGGCTATGAAGTTTTTGATAATCTGTGCACCCACCTTTGAGTCTGTCATGATTGACTCAGGGTGAAATTGAACGCCATAAACTTTTTTAGAATCGTCTGCTACTGCCATAATTTCTTTATCCGCGGTTTCGGCAGTCACCGTTAAAGTATCCGGCATTGTTTGTGGATCGATAATAAGTGAATGATAACGCGCAGCTTCAAATTTTTTTGGGCAATGCTTAAAAAGCACCGTTTTTTTGGTGATGGTTACTTCAGAAGGTTTTCCATGCATCAATTTTGGCGCATGAATAATTTTGGCGCCATACGCTTCAGCGATTGCCTGATGTCCAAGGCAAACACCCAGGATGGGTACTTTTCCGAGAAACGTTTTTAGGATGTCTGGCATCTTTCCAGCATCTTCCGGGCGTCCCGGACCTGGGGAAAGAATGATACTTTCAGGATTGAGAAGGGCTAATTGTTCTGCGGTAATGGCATCATTTTTAATCACGGTAATTGGATCTTTAGAAATTTCACCAATTAACTGATACAGGTTATAGGTAAAGCTATCATAATTATCAATCAGATAGTGCATGTTCAACGCCTCCCTTAGCGGCCGTTTCCTTCAATGCATTGACGACGGCACTGGCTTTGTTGTTAAATTCCTGATATTCGTACTTGGCAATACTGTCCGCAACAATCCCGGCTCCGGAATGAACAACGAGTTGGTCGTTTTTCCGGTAAGCTAAACGAATGCCGATACATAGATCCAAATCACCATCGAAACCCAGGTAGCCAATACATCCGCCATAAACGCCCCGCTTTCTATTTTCCAAGTTTCCGATGATTTGCATTGCTGAGATTTTTGGAGCACCGGATAAAGTTCCGGCAGGTAAAACGGCGTTAATAATGTCAATCGCAGAAACGTCTTTTTTAGCTGTACTTTCCACGACTGATCCCATATGCATGACGTTGGCAAACTTTAGCAAGTGTCGATAAGCGGTCACCTTAACAGAACCAAATTCGCTCACACTTCCAAGATCGTTTCTTCCCAGATCAATTAGCATATTATGCTCGGATAATTCCTTAGGGCTGTGTTGTAATTCGTAGGCAAACTGGTCATCTTCCTGTTGATTTTTGCCACGTCGACGTGTTCCCGCAAGCGGGTAGGTAAAAAGTGTACGGTCACGTTTGGTGATCAAGGTTTCCGGCGAAGCACCAATTGTTTCGAAATCATCATGGCGAAAATAAAATTGATAAGGAGATGGACTTTCTTTAAATAAAGTTGGGGTTACCGAAAATAGTGAGCCTGTCATTTTGGCGTGTTGCGGATTAGATAAAATTAATTGAAAAATGTCGCCGTCAACAATATGTTGTTTGGTTTCGGCAACCTTCTCGGTGAATTCCTGTAATGAAAATTGAAGTTTTAAAGGTGTCATTGAAAACGATGGCAATGGTTGCTCACCTGTGATGGTTAATATTTGTTGCTTTAAGTCTTCTAATTTCAGACAAACGCTATTGTATTTTTTAATTAACAATTTTGAAGGGATAATTTGGCTTAAAGTTACGGTTTTTGTTGCATGATTGTAAGCAATAACCCGATTAACCAAGACTAAATCGGCATCGTTAAGATTCATTGGATCGGCAACTGCTGGCAGTTGGGCAGTGGTTGCATATTTTGCGTAATCATAGCTGAAATAGCCAGCCAAACCACCTAAAAATGGTGGAAGATCTTTAAGTTTCGGTGTTTGATTTGTCCGCAAAATGTTTTCAATAACAGGTTGAAGCTTGGTTGTTTCATGTGAAACAGAACCGTCATTCAGTGTGGTTGTGAGGATACCGTTTCGGTAAGTGAATGATTCAACAGGGTTAAAGCCAATAAACGAATAACCATCTTCGGTTTTCTTTGGCTTTCCTGTTAACAAAAAGCAGGGATGTTTTGGATTGTCAAATGCTTGTGTGATAGCGATCGGATCAAAGGATTCAACCTGAAATTGTTGTGTAATAGGAATTGCCGGATAGGCATCTGCATATTGCTTTAATTGTTCGATTGTCATTATGATGAGCCTCCAAATTTTAGTTTTTAATTAATTAAAATTTGAAAGCTGCCATCGTTTAGATAAATATTTCATGAATGATTCCTCCTAGTGAATAAATTTTAAAAACAAAAAATCCGCCCCAAACAAGCTTTAACTTGTAAGGACGGATTTTCCGCGGTGCCACCTTAAATTCGACGAGTCAACTGTATCTTTATACAATCAATGATCTCATCACACTTAGCGAAGTGCCAACACACTTCCGACAACTGACGTATGTCTGAACGTTTCTCCATACTTGTTGAACTTTCAGGAGAACCCTCTGTGGTCCATTTAACTGTTTGCGTTCGGCCATATTTTCAGCAACGATGACTCTCTTTACGTGCACAACAATCTTGATCTCCACATCAATGGTTTATTTAGGACGAATATTTTATTGCTAATAGAATAGGGCACTTCTCATAAAATGTCAAGAGGCTTAGAGTCTTTAATTTGCTAAATAATCTGACTAGACATCATATAACAGGATAAAAAACGAAAGATCATTTTTTCTTATTATTTTATTCTTAAAATCCAATCGGTTATTTATGTACTGAAAATACTGATACATAAGTCATTTCAATTATTCAGATCGTTTTTTAGCTTATTTTTTTGTGAACATTCAAAGACAAAATCAGCGGTAATTTACGAATTTTACTTTTTTCTGTTGACAAGCAAAGAAATAAATTATATGCTAGCAACAATCAAAATTTAACTTTTTAAGGAGATTCTAATCATGGAGAAAATAAATCGCAAAATAAATCGATTTTATTACTATTGGTTCGGGTAGTGTCCACATCGTACAGGATGCGGGCACTTGTCAGCAATCCTGTGCGACCAATAGTTTTTCAGCATGATTAAACCGGTCACACAGTAAATTATCAAAATACTGCGGGACCGATTCGAGAAGAATCTTATAATACACGAAAGAACTCCCGCGGTGTTTTGGACACTACGGGAGTTTTATTTTATGCATATTTCAGTTCTATAATTTGAAAAAAATGAAAAGAGGATGTTAACATGATTATTATTATTAAAGCAGGACAGGAACATATTATTGATGAGCTTCAGCAACGATTCGGTGGTACTCATGATGTATTCACTCATCATAATCGAGTGGCACTGGAGGGAATCACCGAAGATGAATTAAATCCAGATGAACGTGCAGCTGCAGAACAAATTATTGATAACCCACCAAAAGCAGTTCAAGGTAGCCGCTTGTTTCATCCGGAAGATACGATTGTTGAGACTGCGCATAGTAAAATTGGTGGCGATCATTTCACAATGATGGCAGGTCCATGCTCTGTTGAATCCGCCGAACATGTGATGAAAATGGCTGCCGTTGCAAAGGAGGGGGGCGCAACAGTACTGCGTGGTGGCGCATTTAAACCACGAACTTCCCCATACTCTTTCCAGGGATTGGGCGAAGATGGGTTGAAATACTTACGCGCAGCTGCGGATGCTTATGATTTAGATGTGTTAACGGAAGTCATGGATCAGGATCATGTTGGTATGATTGCGCAATATACTGATATTTTCCAAATCGGTGCTCGGAACATGCAAAACTTCTCGTTGCTTAAGGCAGTTGGTAAGACCAATATTCCGGTTATGCTCAAACGTGGCATGTCAGCAACCATTGATGATATTTTAAATGCAGCCGAATATATTGCAGCCGGTGGTAATCATAACATCATCATTACTGAACGAGGGATTCGAACTTTTGATAATAAATACACTCGTAATACATTAGATGTTGGTGCCGTTCCGGTTCTTCAGAAGTTAACTCACTACCCAGTCATTGTTGACCCAAGTCACGCTGCGGGACATACCGAATTTGTTATCCCAGAAGCACTTGCAGGTGTTGCAGTTGGTGCCAGCGGCTTGGTAGTGGAAATTCATGATGATCCGGCCCATGCCTTTTCTGATGGTGCTCAAGCACTCAAGCCGGGTGAATACCTTGAAATGATCCAAAAAGCCTACGCCATTCGTGATGCTCTCAAGACACTCGTCCAAGAAAAAAGTGAGGTTGAATTATGAAAATTATCGAAGTTAATTTACCAGATCACTCATACAATGTTGAAATTGAGACTGGCATCTTAAACTGCACGGGTCAATTGGTTTCAAGTGTTTGGTCAGAACGAAAAATTGCACTGGTTAGTGACAGCAATGTTGCCCCTTTGTACCAGGAAAGAGTTGCCGGTGCACTGGAAAGTGTTGGTTTTACGGTTCATAATTATCAATTTCCAGCTGGTGAAGCATCAAAATCGCTTGGCGTATTGGCTGATTTAACGCGAGATATGGCGGCTGATGGCTTTACTCGTGATGATGGTGTTATTGCCCTTGGTGGCGGTGTAACCGGCGATTTGGCAGGATTTCTTGCTGCAACTTACATGCGCGGGATTAGTTTAATTCAAATACCAACCTCTTTATTGGCACAAGTCGATAGTTCAGTTGGCGGCAAGACAGCGGTTGATTTGGATACGACGAAGAATGTTATTGGTTCCTTTTACCAACCTGATTTGGTTATCATTGATCCGGAGACTTTAAATACTTTGGATCGGCGTGATTTGGTTGAGGGTTATGGTGAAATTGTTAAGGTAGCGGCTCTCACCGATGGTAAGCTCTGGGATTTAGTGCAAGATATTAATTCACCAGAGGATATCCTTGCTAATGCAGAAGAACTAAGCCGTCTCTCAATTCAATACAAGGCAGATGTTGTCATGGGAGATGAAAAAGAAGGCGGTTTAAGACAAGTTCTTAACTTTGGTCATACGATTGGTCATGCAATTGAAGCATTAGCTGATGGAGATCTTCGACATGGAGAGGCTGTCAGTATCGGAATGGTTGCAATTACACGAATCTTTGAAGAAAAGGGATTAACCCAAGCCGGCGTGAACCAAAAATTGATTGATCGGCTGCAAGCTGTTGGACTACCGATTACGTCACCCTTGTTGGATTCTGATGATGTTTTTGATAAGATTAAAAATGACAAAAAGAACCACGCTGGTCATTTGAACTTAATATACTTACATCAAATTGGAGGGCCGGCTATCAAGTCGATTCCTTCTGAAGGAATTCGGGATTTCTTGAATATTAAGGCGCTTCAATCATAATAGTTACACATGAAACATTTATAAGAAGAAAGTTGAGACAAGAGAATACCTGCCTCAACTTTTTTATGTCCATCTATCGATGTTACTTGTGCGCGTTGTTGATATGTTAGAATGGTACTTAAATATACTTAACGAGTTAACGAAAGAAGGATGGTTATGGTTAAGCTACGTCCATCTATTCCTGATTTTTCATTTACAACAACACCAGATTATCGAAATCAGCTTGAAAAAATAGTGACTGATTCGATGCCGGTTGGCATAAAATTATTAGCACGAAACTTTGCGCGTTCAACTGCAAGTTCCTATTGGCTGTTGAGAAAAACAACGAAACGAGGCCCTCAATGGCTAACGCTTAGAATTGCAACACATCCAGTTTGGCTGAAACATGCTCAGCAATTGGAAATATTGTGGGGAGATCCACATCATTTTGATCTGCTTAAAAATCTTTTGCAAACTCATTTAAATCAAACAGAAATGAAAGCATCCTTTTTTCAAATGAGCGAGACCGATCTTAGTATACTAAAGCTTTTAGTCGAATTAGAACGTCATCAATTGATTTGGTATATTAGAATGACACCTGATATTGCGCAAGCTCATAAATTGCAACGGTTTGATTTAGTGTCAGATTTCCCGAAAGCAACGTTAATGCTGGGTGATAGAAATAATGCAAATCATTTGTTGATCAGAATGGATCATCCAGAATTTCAGCGAAAGATAGCTCAGCTTTTCGGTCAAAACTTATTATTTTCACAATTTACAAAGCACCAGTTACTTAAACTATTACCAACAAATCAATGGTTACAGCCGATCGTTTCCGAAACAGATGTTCCGGAAAATTGGCAGTATAAATTGAAAGAAGCTTATGGCAGTGACTTTGTAAAACTGTGTTTTGATGAGATAAAAAAACAATCAAATCAGCTGTAAAAGCAAGCCTTTAAAAATGAAAATTTGGCTAGTGATTAAATGACTATTTTCATAATTAATTTAATCAAAGGTGATTTGTTATCGAAATGATCGGTAATCAAACTTAGCAATCCAGTTGGCAGACCAATACGATCCAACGTTTGAATCATTTTAATGCCGCTAATTGATCCTTGGGTTGCAGGTTTAAAAATAACACTATTTCCAGCCATTAACGCTGGGGCGATTTTTGAGGCTGCCAGGTTGACAGGATAATTAAACGGTGAAATTGCGAGAACAATGACAAGCAGTATCCGTTCAATGATTCCAAGTTTTTCTTTAGATCCACCCGGAAATCCGTCACCGCGCACGCTCTTTCCGCGCATGTGCAACGCTTCCTGCACAGTGTAACGAATCAAATCGATTGTCCGAGTGACCTCCTTTTCAACATCATCATAGTTTTTTCCAACTTCAGTCATCATTTAAGTGGCAATAGCTTCCTTGTTTTTCTCGAGCTCATTTGCCCACTGGTTAAGATATTGTTCACGATCACCGAGGGAACGGGATGTCCAAGCGTGTTGCACTTTTTTGATGCTTTAATGCTTTGGTCGGCTTCTGATTGAGTAATGGCTTGAACCTTACCGATCACGTCATGTTTCCAAGGCGAGGTAATCGCGATGGCTTCTCACTATTACCTCGTTTGCCACTTTCCAGCTAAATAAGCAGGGTAGGTTGTGACATCATTTTTACGCTGTTCATTATAATTAATCTCCTCTCTTGAATTATTTTCAATTTTTGAAAATAGC
Organism: Lentilactobacillus hilgardii DSM 20176 = ATCC 8290; assembly: GCF_000159315.1. Classification (GTDB taxonomy): domain Bacteria; phylum Bacillota; class Bacilli; order Lactobacillales; family Lactobacillaceae; genus Lentilactobacillus; species Lentilactobacillus hilgardii. The sequence goes on along the minus strand of NZ_GG669992.1, from coordinate 216,458 downwards.
TTTGACCAATTATTGAACATTTTACAGCTCATCGACAGTAAACACCATATATTTTTCTGAAACATTAAGCATAAAATGTTTATTTTTTAATTTTATTAAGTGATCTTAGACAAACAATATAATGGTTGATTCTTTATCTGTAAAGATTTCATGCCCTTTTTCATACCAGTATGAATATGTGAAAATTTTAAAAACGGTTAAAATAAATTCAATTATTAATTCGAAAGTTTATGTAATTGTGCCTAGCTAAAATCCCATGTATTTTCATAACGCTTTCCCCAATATGGATAGACATTTTTAATATAATCTGAGCTCACGTAAAAGTACGGACGTTTAATTTTCAAACTATAGATTATAGAGATCTTTTTCATAAAATGATGCGATCGTTATTGTGTTTCCGACGTATTCTGATTGTTCAAAGTCATTTCGTTTTTTGAGCTGCCATTTTTTCTTTTTCATTGTTCTGGCTATTATTACCTATATCATTAATAAAAATAGGTCATTAATAAGTTGTTTATCAAAGGAGAGATCATTAAAATTAAACGACTACATAAATTCATTAAAAATAAAGATCTCAATCTTCGTGATTGGATGATTGTTTCAATGGCCGTTAACGTTGGCATTTGTTTAATCATAATGGATTTGCTTAGTTTGTTTTATGGCGAATTGTCTGCCAACATTGCTTTTTGGTTACTTGATGTTTTTCAGTCTTCACATCAAAACAAATCGGTTCCGCTGGCTTGTTGTTGGTATTATAGCGTTTTGCTATGCCCTAAGTTTTCTGCTATTTTAAGGACAAAGTTTCATTAAATGAAATTGTTCTTATAATCGGAAGAATGATTAAGCTTTACGTCCTTCTCCATTGCCAGTATCAATTAAAATAAGCTGAATCAAGTTCGAGACAGCAACGTCTTAGACTTGGTTCAGCTTATTTATTATTTTACGTGACTCGCGTCAGCGGTTTTATTTTCAACTTTAAAGAGATAACCAAATCCCCGTATTGTTTTTAGCATCTGTGGGTTTTTAGGTTGTTTTTCAATCTTTTTTCTTAAATTACTAATGTGGGTGTCAATAATTCGTAAGGTTGCACCACCGGTATTCCCCCAAACAGCCGAAGCAATTTGAGTACGACTAAGTACAGTATTTGAATGGCTGATAAAGAATAATAGCAATTTATATTCAATGGGGCTTAGGCTCAGCCGATTATGACCGTTGTTAACTTGAAATTTATTCAAATCGATTTTTAAGTGTCCGGCAGTTAGATTACTGTTGGCCTGTCCCTGTTTGTTAATTTGCAAGCGATCCTTATTTTGATAGACCCATAATTTTTGAACAATTCTGGCAGCTACTTCTTTAATAGAAGATTTTTGGATGTAATCATCTAAATGATAACTTAAAAAGTAACGGCAAATTGTTTCAACAGGTTCGTCGGTTTTATCCAAAAGTAAAATTGGGCCGGCCACTTGGCTTCTCATAATCTGAATTTCTGAGGCGTTGTTTGGAAGTGAAATGCTACTTAAATCCCAGACGACACCGGAAATTTGCTGTAGGAGATGTTCTAGTGGTTCAAAAGATACCCGCATTTTGATATTAAAGGAATTCAACATTTTTTCGAGCTTGTTGGCTAGCTGTAAATCTTGGCTGATTAGTAGAATTTCCAATGGCATCTGTTCTTCCTCCATTTTAGTTAAATTGATTACATCTTAAGTTATGCCATACTTTTGACTAAAATCGGAGACATTTACGATACTTTTACATAAACGAAACTCGATATTTACATGACGTTGATATATTAAGGCTGTACTTAAATGAGTACCAAAAAAACGGGTTTCAAATTAGGAGGAAATCATATCATGAAAAAAAGATCCTTTTTTTCAGCAATCGTTGCTTTATCTGCCATGGGGGTTTTACTTGCCGGATGTGGTTCAAACAGCGCAAGCTCATCAAAGAAATCATCTTCTAGCTCAAACGTTAAAATTACGGCCGTTGGTTCAACTGCACTTCAACCATTAGTTGAACAGGCAGCAAGTGATTATCAAAAAGACAACAGCAAAGTTAACATTTCTGTTCAAGGTGGGGGTTCCGGTACTGGACTTAGTCAAGTTCAAGAAGGTGCCGTTACAATTGGTAACTCGGATATCTTCGCAGAACAGCAATCAGGAATTAAGGCCAATAAGTTAGTTGATCATAAAGTTGCGGTTGTTGGTATGACTCCAGTTGTTAATAAAGGTGTTGGTGTTAAAAACCTGACAATGGCCCAATTAAAAGGTATCTTCACTGGAAAGTACAAGAACTGGAACCAAGTTGGTGGTAAGAACGAAAAAATCAACGTTGTGAACCGTGTTTCCGGAAGTGGTACACGAGCAACATTTGAAGGCGCCGTTCTTGAAGGTGCTAAAGCTATCAAGACTCAGGAACAGGATTCTAACGGAACGGTTCAAAAAATTGTTTCAAGCACACCGGGTACGATTAGTTATTTAGCTTTCTCTTATGTTAATAGTAAAATTGAAGCACCATCTGTTAACAACGTTAAGCCAACTGATCAAAACGTTGAAAATAACAAGTGGAAGATTTGGTCATACGAGCACATGTACACTAAAGGTCAACCAAATGCTGCAACCAAGAAATTCTTAAACTACATGAATTCAAGTAAGGTTCAAGATAGTCTGGTTCAAAAACTTGGGTACATCAGCATTCATGACATGAAAGTTCAAAAGAATGCCAGCGGCGCAGTAACAACTAAGTAAATTAATTTTATAATAATGAGCTAACTTAAATAGTGATTCATCACGTGGAGGCTGGAGGCAAACCTGTGTTGTTGTCTCTGGCCTCTATCCGTTTTAAAGAGACTTATGACAGAACTGTTTTCAAATTAGGAGGTATCAATTTATGGAAGGGATTAAGCCTGGAACTGAGGATAAGCTTAAAATGGACGGGATCAAGAAGGAATTGCGTAATCCATCTAAAGCCACTCATCAAGATTACTTCGGTAAAACAATCAGCTATATCTGTATTGCGTTTGTGGGATTCTTAGTACTCTCAATTTTATACTTTATAACGACTCGTGGTATGGCGACATTCACGGAGAACCATGTTAATTTATGGGCATTCTTGTCCGGAACTAACTGGAATCCGGGGATGCTTGACTCTCATGGTCAGCCGGAAGTCGGCGCATTGCCAATGATCGTAACATCTTTCTGCGTCACAGTCCTTGCTGCATTGGTTGCAACACCGTTTGCACTTGGTGTTGCCTTGTTTATGACTGAAATTTCGCCCAAAAGAGGCACCAAGTTTTTACAACCGGTTATTGAATTATTGGTTGGAATTCCATCTGTTGTTTATGGATTCATTGGTTTATCAGTGATTGTGCCGTTGATTCGACACGCATTTGGTGGAACCGGATTTGGGATTCTTGCTGGTACGATTGTCCTCTTTGTCATGGTGTTACCAACCATTACATCGCTTTCAATTGATAGTATTCGCTCGGTTCCAATGTATTATCGATCCGCTTCCCTTGCACTTGGTGCTACCAGATGGCAAACAATTTATAAAGTTGTGTTACGAGCAGCAACGCCTGGAATCTTGACGGCTATTATTTTTGGGATGGCAAGAGCTTTTGGTGAAGCGTTGGCTGTTCAAATGGTTATTGGGAATGCAACCCTGATGCCACATGGGCTGTTAACCCCATCATCAACTCTAACCAGTCAGCTTACTACTGGGATTGGGAATACGACAATGGGCACATTACCTAATAATGCCTTGTGGTCGTTGGCGCTTATCCTGTTGCTTATGTCTTTGGTCTTTAACGTATTGGTTCGATTCATTGGAAAGCGAGGTAGCTTGAAAAAATGAACTCAAAAGCTGCGAATAATGTTGCAACCGGCGTCATCTACTTACTCGTTACTGCAGTCGTTGGCATCTTGGTTTTCTTATTAGGATATATTTTGGTAACAGGTATCCCCCATGTCTCGATGCATTTTTTAACTTCTGCAGCCCAATCATTTAAAGCGGGCGGTGGTATCCGTGATCAACTTTTCAACTCATTATACTTGCTGGTCCTAACATTAATCATTTCATTTCCAATTGCACTCGGTTCAGGAATCTATCTTTCCGAATATGCACCAAATAACTGGTTTACCAGTTTAATTCGGACCGCAATTGAAGTACTAAGTTCTTTACCATCAGTGGTTGTTGGTTTGTTTGGTTATTTAGTATTTGTTATTAAATTTGATGTGGGTTTTTCAATTCTTGCTGGGGCAATTGCCTTAACCTTCTTTAATTTGCCGTTGTTAACGCGGAGTATTGAAGAGTCTCTGGAAGACGTACCGGATTTGCAACGTGAGGCTGGGCTGTCACTTGGTTTATCGCGATGGAAGACGATTACAGGTATTGTTTTTCCGGCTGCGCTTCCGGGAATTCTGACTGGCATTATTCTAAGTGCCGGAAGAGTATTTGGTGAAGCTGCCGCCTTAATTTATACCGCTGGTCAAAGCGCACCGATTGTCAGCTACTCGAACTGGAATCCGTTTAGTCCAACCAGTTTTCTAAATCCAATGCGTCCTGCGGAAACATTAGCCGTGCATATCTGGAAAGTGAACACTGAAGGTGTCACACCAGATGCCCTTCAAATTTCAAGTGGTGCTTCAGCGGTTTTGATTGTTGTGATTTTACTATTTAATTTAGGTGCTCGATACTTGGGAAACTGGATGTTTAAAAAGATGACGGCAGCCAAGTAGGAGGAAATTATGCAAACTTATTCATTTGATCAAAAACACATTATTAATATTCCAACCGAAAAGGCGTTGACAACTGAAAACTTGCAAGTGTTTTACGGTGACAACCATGCCATGCATGATGCAACTCTGGAATTTCCCAGATACCGGATTACAGCTTTGATTGGAGCTTCCGGATCCGGCAAATCGACTTATCTGCGATGCTTAAATCGGATGAATGATGCGATTGCCACCGTTAAAGGTAAAATCATTTATCGAGATACTGATATTAATAGTAAGAAGATTAACGTTTATGAAGTCCGTAAACACATTAGCATGGTATTTCAGCGACCTAATCCATTTGCAAAATCAATTCGGGAAAATATCACCTTCGCTTTAAAGAGAAATGGCATTAAAGATAAACAAGAATTAGCATATCGAGTTGAAAATAGTTTGAAATCAGCCGCCCTTTGGGATGAAGTAAAGGATGACCTCGACAAGAGTGCTTTGGCGTTATCCGGTGGTCAACAACAGCGACTCTGCATTGCTCGCTGTGTTGCAATGAAGCCAGATATTTTGTTACTTGATGAACCAGCTAGTGCCCTTGATCCCATTTCAACCGCTAAGATTGAGGAAACCCTCAAGGAGTTGCGTAAGAGTTACACCATTATCATTGTGACTCACAACATGCAACAGGCTTCTCGGATCGCTGATTACACAGCATTCTTTCATATGGGGCATGTGCTTGAATATGATAAGACAGAGAAAATTTTTACAAATCCACAGATAAAAGCAACCGAGGATTATATTTCAGGGAATTTTGGTTAAAAAGGAGCGTCCTCATATGGAAAAGACAACAATTAAAACAACGACAAAACAAATGATCACTTCTGAAGACGTTCATTTGTATTATGGCTCATTTGAAGCGCTTCATGGTATTAGTTTGGATTTTGCAGAACATGAAATAACAGCACTGATTGGCCCGTCAGGATGTGGGAAATCAACCTATCTGCGATGCCTTAATCGAATGAATGACCTGATTCCAGGCGTGACGATTAATGGGTCGATTCAGTTGGAAGGTAAGGATATTTACGCACCAAAGGTTGACGTTGTTGAATTAAGAAAGCGTGTTGGAATGGTTTTTCAACAGCCCAATCCGTTTCCGTTCAACGTCTATGAAAATGTTGCTTACGGCTTACGTTTGGCAGGTATTCGTGATAAGAGTATTTTGGATGAGCGAGTAGAAACCAGTTTGAAACAGGCAGCCATTTGGGATGAGGTTAAAGATAATCTGTATGATAGTGCACTTTCATTTTCCGGTGGTCAGCAACAGCGGATTTGTGTTGCCCGGGTTTTGGCAGTTCAACCCGAAGTTATCCTACTTGATGAACCAACCAGTGCTCTGGACCCAATTTCCAGTGCAAAAATCGAAGACACGCTGTTAAATATTCATGACAAATATACCGTTATTATTGTGACGCATAATATGCAACAGGCATCACGAATTTCCGATCGAACAGCATTTTTGTTAAATGGAAATCTAGTTGAATATGATAAAACCGAAAAATTATTTATGAATCCTGAAAAAGAAGAAACCAGTGATTATCTTAACGGAAAGTTTGGATAGGAGGATGCTAGAATGAGAGCATTATTTGGCGACGAACTAAAAAAGTTGCATGGTCGATTTGTTGAAATGGGGTTAAATATTAGTGAGCAGATTTATAATTCCACGCAGGCATTTATCGAACATGATAAAAAACTTGCTCAAGAAGTGATCGATGCTGATAACAATACTAATGGCGAAGAAATGGATCTTGAAAAACAGGCCTTGAAGTTGATTGCACTTCAACAACCGGTAGCGACAGATTTTCGAGTTATCATCAGTATTTTAAAAGCCAGTTCGGATTTGGAACGGGTAGGGGACCATGCCGTTAGTATTGCCCGTGAAACAATTAGAATGAAAGGTCAAGCTCGAATTCCGAATGTCGAAAAAGAAATTGCTCAGATGACCGATCAAGTTCGTGATATGTTGGAAAAGGCGCTTGATGCTTATTCAAAAAATGATGAGCTGGCGGCTAGAAACTTGTCCAAAGTAGATGTCGATGTTGACAAGCAATATCTACTGATTCGGGATGAAATTACAAAGGCAGTTCATAATGATACTGAAACAGTTCAGTCAAGTGCAAGTTATTTTATGGTTATTCGTCTCCTTGAACGGATAGGAGATCATATTGTAAATTTGGCAGAATGGATTGTCTATAGTGCAAGCGGTAAAATTGTCGAATTGAATCCCGGAAAAGCAAATCCGGAATTGGTTCGGAGGTTGTATTCTGGAGTGATGGGTGCCAGACAACCAGAGAAATAGTTGACAATAACATCGGAAACCAAATCAAGAACCAAATCAGAAACCGGTTTGCGAATAGTTTACAGGTCAGTTTCCGATTTGGCTTCTGATTTTTTACGCTTTTTTTACATATTATTGGCTGACGATTTACACAATACCTTTACCCTTGTAGATGAAGGGTGAATGATTATCAGGAAATTTTTGAGGGACGGTGAAAATCATGTCGACGGTACTTAACGAAATGAGACAAACGCCTAAAATTGGCTGGATTATCTCACTTGTTGTTTTGACCATTATTGTGATTCTGATAAGAATTTCTTAGTCATTATATTATTGTTTGGAGGGTTTTGTTGATGGGAAGTAGATCGAAGTCATTGTTAAAAAACGTTTTAAAATGTGCATTTGTTTTATCAGTCGTCGGAGCTGCGTTTATGGGTGGTGAATCAGAAACTCATGCTGCAAGTGATAAGGGTTCGGAAACCCAGTCGCTTAAACAAGCGCTAACTCCTGTGAAGGGACCTTACGGTTATTTCATTGATCATTATAAGGAAAATGTAAAAGCAAATACTACGCCGGATAATAATCCAGCGATTTCTATTTTTAACAATACATTTTTGAGTTACTGGTCTCCGGATGGCACCAAAAAAAATGCTGATCTATTGCAGGAAAATTTGAATAAATCAATTCAAATTACCAACCACGAAACGCAGACCGAAATTGACCGATCGTACTTAACCGATCGGCGGGATCTTCGATATAATTTAATTAGTGGATTCGGGCCTTATGCAACTGCATTCATTAAGGACGCAAATGCACAAACTGACTTTAATTCCGTTCCAAGCTCTCCATTGCCTGCAAATTCACCGTATAGTTCGATGAAATGGGCGGATGAAAATTCTAAGCTAGGGTCAGTGGTGAAGCTAGTTGATCTTAATGAGGCATCCGATTGGTCCAGCACCGGAACACCTAAAGCATATATTAAATATGTTCGTCCATACCGTTTAAGCAGCCAGGTCAAGGTTAACCCTTATTTGACAAATGTGATGGCCTCAGCAGCTCAAAACGACTATGATTTCCCGAGCGGTCATACAACAGCTGCTTTTGAGACTGGTGAGAGTTTAGCCTATGTTTTCCCGCAACGATTCCAGCAATTGATAACCCGTTCCTCAGAAGTCGGTTATGACCGGGTTCTCGCTGGACGACACTCGCCGTTTGCCGTTATGGGTGGTCGAGTTTTAGGCACGGCCATGACAGCTTCAACATTAAATGATCCCGCAAACAAACAGTTAATTAATCAAGCTTATCAGGATGCCCAAAAAGATCTAGGCAAAGCTAGTGATTCAACTGTGAAGGATACTTTTGCAAACTACGAGCAAAACCTTAAAGATAACACTTATCGACTTACTTATGGATTTAAACCGATTAGCAGCACAAATAAACCGATGGTTGTTCCTAAGGGTGCTGAAGTGCTTTTGAAAACCAGATTCCCATACTTGTCTGACACACAAAGAAGAGAAATTCTTTATACAACCGGGTTGCCTTCCGGTTACCCAATGCTTGATGATCCAGAAGGTTGGGGCCGTTTGAATTTATTTAAAGCAGCCAACGGATTCGGTGAGTTTTTAACCAATACCACTGTTAATCTGGACGCTTCAAAAGGTGGATTTAATGCGAATGATACTTGGAAAAATGCCATTTCCGGTAAAGGTGGATTAATTAAGGAAGGTTCCGGAAAGTTGACAGTTCTTGGGGATAATTCCTACAGTGGTGGAACCACTGTTAAAGCAGGTTCCTTAGTTGTTGATAATAATCAAGCTTTAGGAAAGGGTGCTGTTAAGCTTGATAGTGGTACCGTTACATTGAGTTCTAAGAACGTTACGGTTAATGGCAATTACACGCAAGGCAATAACGGTGTTCTCCAATTGAACGCTGGTGATAAGGCACATATTGACGGCACGGCTCATTTAAATGGAAAATTGGTTCTCGATGGGAAATCTAATATACATGGTACTGTATTAACCTTTAATAAACGTGTTGGTGAATTTGACCATGTTACGCTTCACGGATTTGGCAAAGGGGCTCATGTTGTTTATTCAAATAAAGCGGTAAAAGTCGTTCAATAATTGTATCATGATGGTTTGCAAACCAGTTTCCGATTCTCCGGTTTTGTTTGACTTTGGAAATTATCCAGTCTATATTGAGTTCAATTGACAATGTCATAAAAAACGAGTTGTCAATGTTTCTCGGGATATGCTGGCTATTGAAATGGTTAAATAATAACGACTTTTAAATAAATCCCTTGAGATCAGATGATTTCAAGGGATTTATTGTACATATAATCATTAAGCCATGATATTTCTTGAATCCTTCTGTGAGAAGGGGGCGTGTGGACATGGTTTTTATCGGGACATTGTGCTTGCTTTTATTTCTGACAACTTTTGCAGGACATTTGTCCAATCGACTGGGTACGCCATCTGTTATTGGTCAGATATTAGTTGGCGTTGTTGCTGGACCCGCAATTTTGAATTGGATTCACCTTGATTTGCTATTAAACACATTTTCAGGGATTGGGGTCATCATTCTAAGGTTTATCGGTGGTCTTGAAAGTAACTTGGCATTATTGCGAAAATATTTACAGCCTGCAGTCATTGTCGCCATTATTGGCGTTATTTTTCCCGTGGTGATGATTGGAGCGGCTAGTTTGGCCTTTTCTTTTGAACCACTGGAGGCAACTTTTATTGGCGTGGTTTTCAGCGCAACAGCGGCATCGATTTCCGTTGAGGTTCTGAGAGACTATCATTCACTGAACACAAAAGAAGGGGCAACTATTCTGGGGGCAGCAGTTGCTGATGACATTATTGGTGTTATTTTACTGTCGATTATGATTAGTATCATGGGAACGCATGGCGTTAGAACGGGCCAGTCCGCAGATAACCTGATCTTTGTTTTTGTTGAGCAAATCGGTTTCTTTGGTATAACCTATTTGATGGTAAAGTGGATCGTGCCTTATTTAATGCAAATTGGTGAAAGATTATT
>NZ_GG669992.1:189108-205616 GCF_000159315.1 Lentilactobacillus hilgardii DSM 20176 = ATCC 8290 | reverse complement strand
GAATTAATTTAACGCGTAAGCAATATATTATTACAGCATCTTTATTGTTTGGTATGTTCTTTGGTGCCGGAAACTTGATTTTTCCGATTCATCTAGGGCAAATGGCTGGTACAAACTGGTTACCGGCCGCAATTGGTTTTTTGGTTTCCGCAATTTGTTTGCCATTATTATCGATTTTATCAATCAGCATGACTGAGAGTAATAGCATGTACGATTTGGCCTTGCCCGCAGGAAAAATTTTTGCGTTGGCATTCCTGATCTTAACCCATTCTTCACTGGGCTTGCTTATTGCCTCACCACGTACCGCTACGGTTACATTTTCAATGGGGATTCAGCCGTTTATCCCAAAAGCATGGACGCAAATGAGTTTGCTGATCTTCTCACTGTTATTTTTTGGTGCTACCTTAGCACTCGCCTATAATCAAAATAAAATTACCAGAAATGTTGGTAAGATTTTAAATCCTATCCTGGTTCTCTTGTTAGCATTTTTGTTCTTTGTTGCATTCTTTTTGAAGGGCAACGATATGCGCAGCATGAATCTTCTTCCAACAGCCGGAAAAGGTACCGGATCATTAATTAATGGGTTCTTACAAGGTTACAATACGATGGATGCATTAGCTGGGTTAGGATTCGGAGTTACTATCGTTACCGCTCTGAAATTATTTGGTCAAAATAATAATCATGATCGTTCAAAATCAGTTGCTAAAATCGGTGCCTTAACAATGGGATTTGAAGCTTTAATCTATATTTTCCTGATTGCACTGGGTGCTTCGAGTTTGTCATACACTAAATTGAGTGCCGATGGGGGTATTGCATTTACAACGATTATGCAACACTATACGGGTATGGCTGGTGCATCAATTCTGGCTGCTTTAACACTGATGGCCTGCCTAACAACGTCAATCGGACTTATTACGTCACTTTCGCAAGACTGGGGCCGTCGTTTTCCAAGAATCGGCTATCATAAGTTTTTGATTTTTGCGACAATTGTTTCTTTCTCAATTGCAAACTTTGGTTTGGATCAAATCATTCTATATTCCTCACCAATCCTAAGTTTTTTGTATCCACTAGCCATTGCTTTGATTATCTTAGGAATTATGCGTCCACTTATTGGTCGGCGAAAGCTAATTTATAGAAGCACCATTTCTTTGACGATGATTCCGGCCATTCTTGATTTGATTCATAATTTGCCACCCGTATTCGCAAAGATGTCATTATTTGCAAATATTGATTCATGGGCTTCAAATACAATTCCACTCTATAGTGTTGGACTTGATTTCTTGCCGTTCATGATTATTGGTCTTCTTGGCAGCTGGGCAATTTCCAAGTTTGCTAAAGAGCCAATTCCAAGTTCAGAAAGCTCAATTCATAATAATTAATTTGAAAATACCAATCATTTTAATTTAAACTTTCATTTTTTTATATAGCATAATGTATCATCAGTGTTTTATACACTACACATAATCTTAAACCGGATCCGATTAGATAACTGAGTTTGCTCAGATATCTGGTCGGATCTTTTTGGCTTAAGAGGTATTTAGTACAAAGGGATGGTTTGCGAACCATACTCGCAAACCATCCCTTTGTATATGATATAAACTTCTATTACAATACCTTTTTGTCTGTGTATCTGGTTTCCAAGTTATTGAAATCATAGTTTTTGATATCAGTAACATCATCTTTGCCATTAAAGAAAGCGGTATAGCTTCGAGCAAGCATAAGATTCAGTTGGCCGTTATTGCCAAATTGAACCATGATGACCGGTACATTGTCCTGGTAAGCGGCACCAAATTCAAATATCGTACCGGAATCCGGTTCCGTCAATCCTTCTTCAAGTTGGTAATCAAGAATTGCAACGACGACATCTGCTTTGCGAACCTGACGCATATCTGAAGCAAAAACGGCATCCTGCCATTTAAAACTTCCAAATGGTTCCTGCTCAAATTGATGATCTTGAGGGATAAAAATGCGATCAGAATCAATAGTTGGGTTTTGTTTGAGCAATGAAACGACTGTTGCGATACGATCTTTTTGACCGTCGCTGAAGAACGGGGAAGCCAAATATACAGAGTTTTGATGAGTAGCCATAAGTAGTCATCCTTTCAATTAAAAAGTTCCTATTTAGTCATATTGTACACGAAATCCGAACAAAGATGGTTTATTTTTGAATAATTTTCATAAATTGCTTTATGAACCAAAATCCCTTCGTTCCGTTGTACAATAAACGATAATGACTAACTGGAAGCGAGTATTAAATCATGGTGATTCATCGAACCGGGATGACTGGAAAAGAACTGGATAAAATTGCTGAAATTTGGCTGACAGCCAATTTGGAGGCACATTCATTCATTAACAAGGATTATTGGCTGTCAAACTATGTTGCGGTCAAGAAACAGCTGGGTGAAGCGGAGCTGTTTATCGCAACCCAAGGGCAAACGATTACCGGCTTTTTAGGTATTTCCGGGACTTATGTAGCTGGGTTATTTGTTGATAAGCGATTTAGGTCCCGTGGAATTGGCCGTCAATTGTTAGACACGGCAAAAAGGAGTCGATCCAAATTATCTTTATCTGTCTATGAGAAGAATAAAGCTGCCTCTCATTTTTATATCCATCAGGGATTCATTAAAACATCTACGGAAATTGACGGTGCAACGGGGGAAACAGTTTTTAATATGGAATGGCAAAAAGCCAATCATAGGGGGCGTTTCAAATGAGTTCTGAAAAAGTTCAACCACGAATGGGTAATGTGGGCTTCATTATTTTTCTGGCTTTATTAAGTGCTTTTGTACCATTATCAACCGATTTATATTTACCAGCATTACCGACAATGACAACGTTTTTTAATGTTTCAGAAATCACAATGAATCTAACCTTGATTCTATTTTTTGTCTTCTATAGTGTCGCAACTTTAATTTGGGGACCTCTAAGTGATCGATATGGTCGGCGGCCGATTTTGCTTATCGGATTAACAATTTATATGCTGGCTGGTATTTTGTGCGGAGTTGCAACTTCAGCGTTTGAAATCATTTTATTTCGAGTTCTTCAGGCTATTGGAGGTGGCGTGGCAACAACCATTGCCACAGCTGTTATTAAGGATGTTTATACTGGGCGGAAGCAGGAAACAACGCTGGCAATTGTTCAATCGATGGTGGTTATTTCTCCGGCATTGGCTCCTGTGCTTGGATCGCTGCTCCTAACGTTTATTTCTTGGCGGGGAATTTTTTTTACCCAAGCCTTATTAGGATTGATAGTGGTTTTAGGCGCCGTTATTTTTCAAGAAACACATGATACGTCAAAAGAAAGTATCAGTGTTCTCCATTCCTTGGGTCGACTGGGTGCTTTGATGAAAAACCCTCCTTTTTCGGCAATGTTGATTAACTTCTCAGCTGTTTCGATTATTTCGTTAAGTTTTATTTCATCCTCATCCTATATTTTTCAAGTACACTTTGGCTTAAGCAGCCAAGCATTTAGCTATTTTTTTGCCTTCAATGCGATTGGGATGTTGGTAGGACCTTTACTTTATATTCGGTTATCAAAGTACATTGATCGGATGGTTATTTTATATGCCTGCTTTTTCCTTGGGATTATTGGTGGTATTTTAATTCTGGGATTTGGTCTGAATAATCCATATCTGTTTGCGATTACTGAACTTCCTGCAACGTTAGCCAGCTCGGCCAGTAGACCACCTGCGACTTATCTTATCTTAAAACAACAAGAAAACGATAATGGATCGGCTTCATCACTTTATAGTGCGGGTGGTACTATTATGGGAAGTATTGGCATGGTAGTTGTTTCATTTGCAAACCATTGGCCGGTTCTCATCATCGCAATTATTGATATTGTCATTAATGTATTGTGTGCGATAGGATTATATGTCACACTTAGGGGATTAAGGAATCAAATTAAAGTTTAATCTATATGAAAATACTAAAAAACATGCTTTCAAATCAGTCAATTGATTTAAAGGCATGTTTTTAAATTTAAACGACCATTAATTACCAGCCAATTTTACCTGTATTTTTTGGAACCGTGACGTTTCCGCTTTCAACAGCAGTAAATGCATCGTCAAGGACTTGAAGCGCCTGATCCAATTGTGCACGGGGAATGACCAAAGGTGGTTGGAACCTCAAGATATTGCCTGCCAGCGTGATAATAACAACGCCATGGGCAAAAGCGTAGTAGATGACTTTCGTGGCTGCGTCATTGTCTGGTTCCTTTGTTTCGGGATCTTTGACAAGTTCAATACCGCCGTTAAGCCCCCACATTCGAACGTCACCAATCATTGGGTGGCGTTTTTGCATGTCAAGGAAACGTTGTTTTGCATATTCGCCGTCCTTAGCTGATTTTTCGACCAGGTGATCATCCTTAATGACGTCTAAGGTGGCTAAAGAAGCCGCAGAGCATACGGGATTACCAGAGGTGGTAAATAGATGGGCAGGGGCATCCAAGCTCTGCATGACGTCTTTCTTGCCGATAACGGCACTGAGAGGCATTCCTGAAGCCAGTGATTTTCCAACAGACATTAAATCAGGTTCAATATTCTTATATTGTTGAATACCCCACATTTTACCGGTTCGACCAAGCCCTTGATTGACTTCATCGATAGCAAATAAAATGCCATTATCGTGGCAGAATTTATAAACCAGTTGCATGTATTCTTCCGGGGCCTTGACAATACCACCGTCACCCTGAATGGGTTCAATTAACACACAAGCAGTTTCATCCGCAGGAAGAAAAGATTCAAAGGGTGCTTTAAAAGAATCAAAGTAACGCATAGCAACGTCGTGTTCGCTCTCACCTTTATAACGGCGATAAAGATCTGGGTACGGAACGTGGACAACCCCAGGAAGCATTGGGCCAATCTTTCGCGTCATATTTAAACTGGTACCTGACAAGGTTTGTGAGCCATAGGTTGATCCATGATAGGATCCCATGTAGGAAACGATATATTGTCGTCCGGTATAGGCACGGGAAAATTTGATAATGGCATCATTGGCATCCGAACCGGAGTTACCGAAACTAACCATCTTAGGTGAATTTCCAGGTGCAATTTCGGCTAATCTTTTTGATAATTCAATTCCCGGTACGTGGTGAAAATATGCCGGTGTATAATGAATTAATTTTTGGGCTTGGTCACTGATGGCCTTGACTACTCGTTCATTTGTATGGCCAACATTAATTGCGGAGGCACTTGCCAGCAGGTCGATGTATTTGTTGCCATCAACGTCTACAAGCGTTGCACCGTGAGCATGGTCAATGACTAAATTATAATAATTAATTCTTGCAGAGCGGGCATAGTAATTGTTTTCTTCATCAATCAAGCGAGATGCTTTCTCTAAATTACTCATGAAAATCACGTCCCCTTAGTAGTATATATGTAAAAAACATTGGCATTGCGAACAATTCAAACACAATGTGCAAAAAGTTGCGAGATGCCAATGATTTTTAATCACGTCTATTTTAAGTATACAGGAAATGATAGCGATTTCCTGTAGTAACGCATGCTGTGTTTAAAAATAAGGTTAATCTTTTCTTACTTCTTCATTTTCTTTATCAATAGTTGCAGTGGAATGTTTCATACCATAACCAAAGTAGATAATCATTCCGAAGATAAACCAGCCTAGTGCATAGGTTTTAGCCTGAATGTCAAGTCCCCAAAAGATGGCCAAAGCGCCTAAAAATCCAAGGGCAGGTAGAACCGGATAAAGCGGCATCTTAAAACTTGGTTCCGGGATGTCTTTTCCTTCGCGAGGACGAAGTGCATAGATTCCGATTGATACGAACATGAACGCGATTAAGGTTCCGGCTGAAATCAACTGAGCTAAGAAAGTAAATGGAAAGAAAGCACCCAGTGCAATTCCAATAATTGTCAGAACGATTAAAGCACGGTTGGGTAAATTATTGCTTAACTTACCGAGGGCCTTTGGAAGCAAGCCATCACGACCAAATGAATAAAGAAGTCGTGAACCTGCAAGCATCATGCCAATCAGGGCGGTGAACATACCCACAACAGCAACAGCCTGAACAACAGTTGCGATAATCTCGTGACCGCTTTGACGCAGTGCCCAGCCAACCGGTTCCGCATTATTTGCGTAATCAGAGTAACGGAACATACCGACAAGTACTAATGCAACGGCAACGAACAGGAACACGGCAATGAACAGTGAGCCTAAAATACCACGAGGCATTGTTTTCTGTGGGTTCTTAGCTTCAGCCGAGTTGGCAGCAATTGAATCAAATCCGATATATGCCAGGAAGATTTCCGCAACGCCGGCATAAATACCCTGCCAATCACCAAAGGCAGAACCATCTGCATTGACATGATATTTCGGAATAAATGGTGTATAGTTCTTGGTTTTAATTGCGGTTGCACCAATGAAAATAAAGACTAGAATAGCAATAACTTTCAAAACAACCAATGTGTTTTCGACACGTGCGGTTTGCGATGCACCTCGTGAGAGCAAGGTAGTAACCAATAGAATAACGATGATCGCAAACAAATCCATCAATCCACCATTGGAACCGGTCGAGGCTGTCGATAATGTGGCGGGTAATTTAAATCCCAGCGGCGAGATCAAACCTTGAAAGTTTGCAGAAAGCCCGGAAGCAACAAACGCGACGGCAATGAAGTATTCGGCTAGTAATGCCCAGCCGGCAATCCAACCCCAAAATTCACCCAAAACCACGTTGATCCATGAATAGGCGGACCCGGCAAATGGCATGGCAGCAGCCATTTCAGCGTAAGCAAACGCGACCATACCCGCAACAATTGCGGCACATAAGAACGATAGTGCAACAGCGGGGCCGGCGTGTTGTGCGGCAACAACACCGGGTAAAGTAAAGATTGATGTAGAAACAATTGTTCCAACACCGAGTGCTAAAAAGTCTTTAGTTGTCAGACTTCGAATAAGATGAGAATCCTTATCCTGGTATACCAAGGGATCCTCTTTACGGAACATCTTTGCAAAAACATTGCTCATTGAACTCACTCCTATATTTTCTAAGCATGTCTAGCCTGGCGAATAACACTAATTTCGATTGTCTAAGAATAACAAATTCTGTGTCTAAATTAAGGAATAATTTGAAATATTTTTTAAAAGTATATTATGTAGAATTTTATCAAATTCACATAAAATAGTGTTAAATAACGTCAGACGCTGCGAGTAGTGTACCTCAAAAATGATGAGATTGTCAATTGTTGCTCTAATCCGAATTTAATTTTACAATAAAATTTGGTATAATCTCATCAAGTGCGTTTGCGATTTTTATTTGCTCAATTATGGTTAAATCACTATAATGATATGTGTGTCACTTTGAAAGATATTTATTCAAAAAATTAAGTAGTAGGGGGCGATGTTATGTCGTTGACTATCAAAGAACTCGCAGATGAGTTGGCAGTTTCCAAAACCGCAATCCGGAAACATATGGATGACAAGTTTCGAAGTACATATACCATTAAACAGGGAAATAAAATCCTGATTAAAGATGAGGGTGTCGATGTCTTGAAAGAACAATTCAAGAATTCGGAATCCAGTACTGAAAACTCGGCTGAAAGTAACGCAACTGCTTCGGCAGATTCTAAGAATAGTAAAGATACCACGGCGTTGTTAGCTGAGACGCTTGAAGATCAACGTAAACAGATTGAGGAAAAGGATAAGCAAATTCGCGAATTGCATCAATTATTGGATCAATCACAACGCTTACAGCTTGATGTTCAAAATAAGTTAAAACAGCTTCAGAACAAGATGGGGAATTCATCGGAAACCAAGACAATCGAAGAAAACGTAACCAATCAACCAAGTGACAACCAAAAACAATCCGAAAATACCCAGCAGGCAACAAAAGTTTCTGATAACTACCGTCCAGATCAGGTTCTTTCAAGTGATGGCAGCAGTTATCAAGCTGCACCGCGTAAAAAGAAACACTGGTGGCAGTTTGGCCGTTAATGGCATTCTATGACTTCGTTCGCAATTATTTTTAAAATAAAAACCGCAATCGAGATTGTTTTCCCGGTTGCGGTTTTTGCGTTTGACTATTTTAGATACGACAGTGGTTTTTGAACCTCTACTTTAGTGCCGTCATATTTATCTTTGATATATTTCTGAATAGCTGGTTCATGATAGAGCTTAACCAGTTTTTTGTAGTTCTTGTTGTCTTTATTCTTTTTAGCAGTTGCAAGCACATTGATGTTACTTCGTGTGCTGATGTCGATTTTTTCGTGGAAAATAGAATCCTTTAAGACGTTTAAGTGACCTTCAAGTGCAACGGTGTTTGAGATTAGGACAACGTCGACCGTATGTAGGACACGCGGACCGGTAGTATCATCGATTTCTTTAAATTTGAGATGTTTTGGATTTGACGCAATGTCGTTTGTATTGCCAAGGGCACCAAAATTTTTCTTCAATTTAATTAAACCGGCACTTTGCAGCAGTAGGAGTCCTCTGGCTGTGTTTGCGGGGTTGTTAGCAATAGCAACTGTTGCGCCATTGGGGATTTTACTAATGCGCTTATATTTATCTGAATAAATACCGAGTGGTTCCAAGTAAGTGGTGCCTAGGGCAACTAATTGACTGTTTTTGTGTTCTTTATTATATGCTTCCAAATATGAGTAGGATTGAAAGGCATTCACGTCCACGCTTCCCTGCGCGGTTGCGTTGTTTAGCTGAACGCCATCGGTAATTTGTTTGGTTTTAATTTTTAGTCCTAATTCTTTTGCCTGTTTACTTGTAGCGATGTGATTCCAAATATCGTAATCTGATCCTTGCGAGCCAACGGTAATTGTTGCATTTGAAGATTTTGCCGAGTTGCCTGTTAGGGTATGAATACCAAATATAATACCGATAATAACAATGATACTAATAATGGTAATGATAATTCCTTTGCCTTTTTTCATTGTGTTTCTCCTATACTATTAGTTTTATAAATGAATTGTTTTTTTAGCGAACCAATCGCCGATAATTTGAACTAGGAACACTAATACTAAAATAACTAACATGGCCGCAACTGTTACATCATTTTCAAAACGGGCATAACCGATACTGATGGCTATATCTCCAAGGCCGCCCGATCCGATTGCACCGGCCATTGTGGTTAATCCGATTAAACTGATAACAGTTACAATCGACGCGCGAATCAGATCAGGAAGGCCCTCTCTCAGGTAAATTCGAAAAATAATTTCAGTTGTACTGGAGCCCATTGAGCGAGCAGCTTCGATGACCTGGGGATCGATTTCCAAGAGCGCATTTTGAACTTGACGGGCGTAAAATGGGAAAATACCTACCACCAAAGGTACTAATGCGGCGGTTGTTCCAACGGTGGTGTGGACAATGAAGTTGGTGATTGGAAACATCACAGCTAGTAGAATAATAAATGGGATTGACCGCAAAAAATTGACAATTTTATCAGTCAGACTATACACATATGGATCTTCTGCAATGCCGCCCTTTTGGGTGATAACCAGTACAATGCCGATTACTAAACCGATTATTCCCGCAATAAGGGAAGACCAAAATGTCATATAGATTGTTTCCCAAATTGACTGTAAAAATTGCGGCCAAATATTAATCACGTTAGGAAATATTTGCTTGAGCATTATTTTTCTCCCCCTTTCTTCCCAGTTGCGATTAAGCGAACCTGCACACCGTTTTTGTTCAGTAAATTGATACCATCTGCGAGCTGTTTGGTCTCACCGGAAAGAATAATAATTAAGTAGCCAATTGATGTAGCACCAATTCTTTCAATATTGCCAAATAGAATATTTGCACTGAGATGATAAAGCTCGGTCAGATCGGAAATCAATGATTGCTTGGTTGCCTGGCCTTTGAATTTCAAGAATAGCAGTCGTTCATTTTTAGAAAGGTTTTGTAGACTCTTATCAGCTTTGATTTGTTCCAGTGCTTCGGTAACGTTGGCAGAGGAATCCACAAAGTTTTGGGTGAGCGGTTGTTGCGGATTTGAAAAGACGTCGGCTACGTCTCCCCTTTCAATAATTTTGCCTTCATCCATAACCGCTACGTGCCGGCAAACAGATTTGATCACTTGCATTTCATGAGTAATCAGGACAATCGTTAATCCGAGTGTTTCATTTAAATGTTTTAATAGCTTCAAAATATCATTGGTTGTTTTGGGATCCAAGGCACTGGTTGCCTCATCACTAATTAAAATATCGGGATCGTTGGCAAGCGCCCTCGCAATTGCGACCCGCTGTTTTTGGCCACCGGAGAGTTGATCGGGATATGAGTTTTCAAATTCCCGTAAACCGACCAGTTCAAGTAACTTCTTTGCTTTGGCTTGACGTTTAGGCTTACCAATAGGTTGACTGAGCAGTGGGTATTCAACATTGTTTAAAACCGTTCTTGAATTTAAAAGATTGAAATGCTGAAAGATCATGCCGATTTTTTTTCTGGCGTTTCTTAATTTTGGCGTAGATAATTTTTGAAGATCTTGATCACTCACTGTTACAGTTCCTGTAGTTGGCTTTTGCAATAAATTAATAGTTCGGACCAAAGTACTTTTTCCCGCTCCCGAGTAACCGATGATTCCGTAAATATCTCCCTGACGGATTTGTAAATTAACTTTATCCACGGCGTTTAGCGGCTTCCCGTTTGATTGAAAAGTAACACTGACGTCTTGAAGACTGATAATTGGGTGAGTCGATTCTGCCATGTTTACACTTCCCTTAAAATTGTTTTTTATTATTGATATCTCATGCCGCCGTCTACCTGAACAGATTGGCCGGTAATATATTTTGCGTGTGGCGATACAAACCATGACACAACGTCCGCAACGTCTTCCGGTGTGGCTTCTCTTCCAAGTGAGATTTCGGTCAAAACGTTTGCTTGCTGTTCTTTAATTGGAATTTTCTTGATTTCAGCAGTTCTTTTGTCAATGCCATCCCGTAGCGGTGTCCGGACAACGCCTGGATTATAAGCATTGACGGTGATTTTATATTTGGCTAATTCTTTTGAAGCAGCTTGAGTTAATCCACGGATTCCGAACTTGGAAGCTGAATAGGTGCTTTGAAGCGCCTAGGCTTCAAAGCCGGCGAGTGAAGCAGCGTTGACGATTCGACCGCCCTTGCCTTGTTTAATGAATTGCTTGGCAGCAGCTTGAATTCCCCAGTAGGTTCCTTTTAGGTTGACATCGAATAGACGCTCGACATCGGTCGGTTGTGAGTCTACAAAAGAATCAATAAACGCAACGCCGGCATTGTTTACAAAGACGGCCAAATCACCAAAGTCGTCAACGGCTGTTTTCACCAAATCGAAAACCTCACTGCGGTGAGCAACATCTACGTAATAAGCTTTTGCCTTGTAGCCGTCATCCTTTAACTGTTTAGCAACTTTCTTAGCGGTTCGTTGGTTAATATCTGCCACCGCAATTGCGTAACCTTCTTTTGCCAAACGATTGGCGATACCTTCACCGATTCCTTGTCCTGCCCCTGTTACGATTGCTAATTTTGTCATTTAAATCACTCCTCTAAAATTTAGGTACTAAAAAAGCGCTCCTGTCATAAAGATACAGAAGCGCTTAAACGCGATGCCATTCTGAGTTCACTTAATCAGTTACCTAAAAAAGTCTCGTCAACCATCTCTCGTAAGAAATGGTGTGTCTAATAACGAAGACCAGCCCGTTTGATGCTTTCAATTAAGATCACATCAACCAATCATCGGCCATTTTCGTTCCCTCACAAAGATTGGCTCCCATCAGCTGCCAACTCTCTGAACAATGTTTAGAAACTACTTTCCGAATCAACTTGTTTAGATAACAGTATTAAAATTTAATGAAATTAACACCATTAAAAATAGCAGGCAATTTAGTATTTGTCAAATTATTTTAAAATAATCATCGCAAACCGAAATGAAATCAGGTTTCCGTTAATTGATAATTATGTTGTTAAACGCTTGATATATCAACGGTTTAATCAATGGCTATCTACACAGATACATCATAAAAATCATTGGTGGGGTCGTGATCGAATTACTAATCATATATTAATTATGTAGGGTGATTTAATCATATAAAATACAGTATCCAAATAAAGGTTCCCAGGAAAAGTTGGTTTTCTGTTATTTCTTTAACGTCCGGAATATACTTATTTTGATAATTAAATTAGTTTTAGTATTTGATAAAACAATGATTGGTTTTAAAACGATTCGCTTTTAAAATCAATTGGGAAAAGGTGATGGTTATGATGAAGCAAGACAGGAATCTGGATCAAAAAACCAACAAATCATCAAAAAATCCTTGGTTGGATGGCGCACTTTTGGCCATTCTGGCACTCATTATCATTCTATCAATCACGATTACGAATCTACATTCGGCCGAGCAGGCGAAGATGATCGGCATTTTAATCATGGTATTAACATTGATATTGGTGCCCTTAAGCTACTTCAAAGTGAAATCATTTTACCATGGGGATTCTAAGGATCTATTTGTACCAAAGTCAATGGGTGTTGGGATTACAATTAATCCTAACAATCCTTTGGGAAAAGTCATTTGGGTTGTTATTGTGCTTGTTTTACTATACTTTTTATTCAAAATAATGTTGACGCCGGCTTAAAGATCAATTAGTGGGGGTTAATCGCATAAAAGCAGCGATCATTGATTTTAATCATTTGATCGCTGCTTTTTTATTGTTATCAAGTTTCCTTAATGACGTTTATTCGATTGAAACCAATTGGACATTGCTTGCACCGCTGACCTGTTTCAAATTATTCAGGAGATCATCAACCGTACCGGTTAGATGACTTAGATCCAGTGAAATCACGATACTGGCAATGTTATGAATTGGGATGTTTTGGTTAATTGTTAGGACACTGGCACTTGATTCGGACACAGTTTGTAAAATCTTTGAAAGCATGCCACGACGATTTTCAAGCATGAGAGAAATGACCGCTTTTCTATCGATCATATTTTCTTCCGGCAGAAAAACCAAATCTTTATATTTATAATACGTACCACGGCTAATGCCAACGATCTTTACGGCCTCGCTGACCTGTCTGACCTTGCCACTTTCAAGCAGTTGTCTTGCCTGAATAACCTTGTCAAAAGATTCGGACAAAATCGAACTATCAACGATGTAGTACTTTTCCACGTTCAATTACCTCACTCTGCACACCAGTCAGATCAACGGCCATTTTCCGAATTTTCCAGTCGGGAAAAGCGTCTTTGGCATTTTTTAAAATATCATCTGCTGATTTTTCGTCTGGAGTGATCGCCATCATTGTAGAACCACTACCACTAATATACATAGTACCATTTGATTGCTCGGAAATGGCCTTTGCTTGCGCATAATCAGGAATTAATTTTGCCCGGTAAGGTTCATGCATACGATCATCACAGGCTTCATGAATTAAATGGGCATCACCTAATTCCAATGCCTTTGTCATAACGGCACATCGACTTACCTGATGAATGGCGTCCGCATAACTCATTGTCTTTGGTAAAACCTTGCGTGCTTTATGAGTACTAACTTCGTAATTTGGAATTAAAGCGACGAAGTTTAACTTTTCATTAACGTCGTATTTTACAACGACTGGTCGATTTTGCTCGTCTAGGAAAGAAACACAGAGTCCACCGAGGATTGCCGGTGTTACATTGTCGGGGTGACCTTCCATTTCAGTTGCAAGTACTAAAAGCTGGTCAGTTGAAATGGCGTTATCAAACCAGGCACTTGCTGCTTTTAGTCCGGCTACAACACAAACAGAAGAACTGCCCAAGCCACGGGCAACGGGGACGTCTGTGTCAATTGAAATTTTAACGTTTGGAACAGGCTTGTCTAGATAATCGCAGCCCTTAACGAAGGCTTCGTAAACTAAATTATCCTCAGTTTGGAATTCTTTTGGACAGCCAACAATCTCTAATCTTTCCGAGCTTTCTTCAAAGCTGATGGTTGAGTAAAAAGACACTGCCAAACCCATACAATCGAATCCGACGCCGACATTTGCACTAGTTGCTGGAACTTTGATCTTTATCATAGAATACTGCCTCCACCTGTTCTTTGACGTATTTTTCCATATCTGATTTTTGAATAACACTTTCATGTCTAACCGGAAGGTCCCAAACCTTTTGAAGATTTTCGGGAATAGGCGCATTGGTCTTTGCGGCCAGGTCTTTCATTGTTTGAAGAACGTTATCCGAGTTTGCTTCTTCGGGTAAAACGGCCGTTGCTACGGCATTTACAAATTTATAAGGACTTGCGGTACTTAATAAAATCATTGGTGTATCGTCAAGTTTTTGATAGTCACGCATCACTTTATAACCGGCGGCGGTATGCGGATCCATCAGATAGCCGTCTTTTTCGTACACCTCTTTAATGGATTCCTCAATTTCTTTATCGGTACTGTAGCCGCAATAGAAATCTTCCTGAATGGCTTTGAGAACGTCCTTTGATACTTCGTACTTACCATTATTTTCGAGATCGTCCATTAGCTGCTTAACGTATTGACTATTTTCGCCGCTCTTATAATAAAGCAATCGTTCAAAGTTACTTGAAATTTGAATGTCCATACTTGGCGCAATGGTTTGGAAGAATGGTCGATTTCGATCATAAATACCATGTTCGAAGAAGGTTGCCAGGACATTGTTTTCGTTACATGCGACAACAAATTTGTTAACCGGTAATCCTAATAGTTTAGCGTAGTAACCTGCCAAAACATCACCAAAGTTGCCGGTTGGAACAGTGAAATTGACTTTATTACCTGTTTTGATGGTGCCATCTTCTACAAGCTGCTTATAAGAATCAAAATAATAAACGACCTGAGGAATCAACCGGCCAATGTTGATTGAATTGGCACTTGAAAGACTAACAGTGCTTCCTAATTGTTCTTTTAGTGTTTTATCATTGAAAATTAATTTAACATTTGTTTGAGCATCATCAAAATTACCCTTAATGGCGGCCACTTTAGTATTATTACCACCAGTTGTAATCATTTGTAGTTTTTGGATCTTGCTGACGCCGCCATCGGGATAAAAGACGATGATTCCCATATTTTTAAGATCCTTAAACCCCTCTAAAGCAGCTTTTCCGGTATCGCCACTAGTTGCAGTTAAAATCATGACCTTATTGTCATCGGTTAAAACGTGCTTCATCAACTGGGGCAATAGTTGAAGGCCGACATCTTTAAATGCGCTGGTTGGGCCATGGAAAAGTTCCAAAATATGGAAATTATCAACGGCCGCTACTGGGGTGATTTTGTCAGAGTCAAAGCTTGAACTATACGCGTTATCAACACTGTCGTTGATTTCACCTTTGGAAAAATCCGGTAACAATTTGGCTAGGACGGTTTTGGCAATATTCTTATAATCCAAGGTAAGGATTTTTTCTAAATCCAATTGATCATTACCAAGATCCGGATAAACGAATAATCCCTTGTCATCGGCGAATCCTTTTTTGATTGCTTCTTTGGCTGATATGGATACTGAATCATTTCTGGTACTCGTATAATTTTTATTCATCGACTTTTACTCCTTGCATTTCTGTGACTATTATGATAATCTGTTTTCAGTTAAAAAACAAGTGTTTATTATTAATGAACAAAAGAGAGAATCGGGAGGTTACAGCTGTGAATATTGCAATACTAGGGTTTGGAACGGTCGGAACAGGCGTTTATAAAATTATAAAGAAGGCAAACCGTCTAACCCAAAACCTCCATGTTAAGCATATTTTGATTAGAAAAAATAAAAAACCTGATTTACCGGAAATGACTGACAGCTTCGATGAAATTTTAAATGATAAAGATTTAGATGTGGTTGTTGAGGTAATTGGCGGTATCGAACCAGCGCACCAATACATACTTGAGGCGCTTAAACATAAAAAACACGTTATTACTGCAAACAAAGCGGTGATTGCCCGTTATATGGACGAATTTACAAAAGTTGCCGACGAAAACGGCGTTAAATTCTATTTTGAATCCAGTGTGGGTGGCGGTATTCCTTGGATTCAAGGATTGGAACGGGCATTACGGGTCGATGATGTTAATAAAATTCAAGGAATTTTCAATGGTACCAGTAATTTCATTCTTGACCAGATGAAGCGCAGTGGTGAAACTTTCAACGATGTTTTATTGAAGGCACAGGCTTTAGGTTACGCCGAAGCAGATCCAAGCGCAGACATTGACGGGTTGGATGTTGCCAACAAATTATGTATCAGTTGTGATATTGCTTATGATTATTTTGTGAAACCGACAGCCGAATTGCCAATCTTTGGCATTCGAAATATTACGGAAGATGACATTTCTCATTTCTCAAAAGAGGGTTACACCGTTAAGTTAATGGGAAAAAGTCATCAACACGGTAACGAATTTGACTATGTGGTCGAACCTACCTTATATCACGGCGATACGCTTGAAGCTAATACCTGTGATAACTACAACTTGATCTCGCTGCATGGTGAAACCATCGGCAACTTGAAGTTTATGGGGCAAGGAGCCGGGCAACTCCCTACTGCTAATGCAGTTATTCAAGATATTCTGGACATTTTCCAAAATAAAGAACATTTAAAACGT
>NZ_GG669992.1:185158-189058 GCF_000159315.1 Lentilactobacillus hilgardii DSM 20176 = ATCC 8290 | reverse complement strand
GAATTCAAGAGCAAATTAAAGTATCGATCGGATTTAACCAGAAGTAATTATATTGTTCGTTCAGAGACTGATTGTGCACATTTATTTGCCAAGTTTAATCCATGTACCAGAGGCGATTATCTTTTGGTTCAACAGATTCCGGTTGGTGAGATGCATCGATTGATGAGAAAAGTACTTGAAAAAGACGAAACGGCCTTTATGGCAAGTTTGCCAAGCAAAGAGGGTGAATCGAAATGAAAGTAGCAAAATTTGGTGGTAGTTCGGTTGCCGACTCGGATCAATTTAAAAAAGTAAAAGCCATCGTAATGGGTAACGCGGATAGAAAGGCAGTGGTTGTTAGTGCTGCCGGTAGAAGTGAGAATGAGCCGGTTAAAGTGACGGATCTCTTGATTAAAATCGAGCAATTGCGGGATGCAGGTCAGGATTATCTACCGGTGTTTAATCATATTGCAGAACGATTTGTTTCAATACGTGATGATCTGGGATTGAATGTGGCAATAGAAGACGATTTGAGGGTAATCAAGTCTCAAATTGCTCAAGCTAGTCATGATTATTTAGTGTCACGCGGTGAGTTCTTGACGGCAAAGTTAATGGCGGATTTCCTTGGTTTCCGGTTTGTGGATGCCAAGCGATTCATGATTTTTAATGACGATCAATTTGATTATTCAAAGTCCAGGAACCTTTTAAAATCAATTGTTGCAGATAGTTCGCGAATTGTGGTTCCCGGTTTTTATGGTGTGGATGAAAGTGGGAGAACCCATTTGATGCCTCGGGGTGGATCTGATATTTCCGGTTCGATTTTAGCTAACTTGTTGGATGCAGATCTTTATGAAAACTGGACTGATGTTTCCGGGATAAAGATGGCAGATCCGCGTATTATTGACCAGTCTCGAAAAATTAATGAATTAACATATGAAGAATTACAGGAACTTTCCTACATGGGCATTAGTGTTTTTCAGGAAGAAGCTGTTCAGCCTGTGAGGGCAAAACGGATTCCGATTGCTATTTTGAACACTAATCATCCCGAAGAAGACGGTACGCTGGTAGTTGATCAGGTGCGGGAAAATACCGCAAATTTAATTACGGGTATTGCCGGTAAAAAAGATTATGTGATTATTTCCATTAATAAGTACCAGCTCAGTAAGCGACTGGACATTTTGTCGAAAGTCTTCTCTATTATTCAACGATTTGACGTTTCCTTTGACTATTTACCGTCTGGAACTGATTCATTCAGCTTTATTGCGAAGCGGGCAGCCGTTTCTAATAAGGTACAGGCAATTATTAGTGCCCTTGAGGAAGAGTCCGATCTGGACAGTGTTCAATTGGAAAAGGATATTTCGTTAGTTGCAGTGGTTTCCGATCAACTTGGAAAACGACCAGCGGTTGCCGGAAAAATTTTGGATATCTTGGATAACAGTCAAATTAAAATTCATTTGGTGATTCAAGAAAGTAGTGATATCAAATTAGTGTTTGGCGTTGCCAATAAAGATTATGAAAAAACCATTGAAAAGATTTATCGAAATGTGAGTTTGAATGAAAAAAAATTAAGAATGGCAATCTAGATGATTGATACTGAATTGCCAATAAGTTGAATTTAAATGAATTGCCATGAAAAGCTCGTCTTTCGTTAATGAAGGCGGGCTTTTCATGTATTAAATCATTGTTATATTTAACTGGGATTGTCAACGCATTTTCTATTGCCTGTGTTATGTTATCTGGAGCATGTGTCGGCATGAAAAATAACGACTAATGTTTGACTAATTACACCTATACAATAAACAGGGGATAAAAAAAGGTCATTTGCTTTTATCTTCCGGTTTATTGTGCCTTAAATGTTAGTTGGCATAACAGATTTAATCAATTCTAAAAATTGATTGATAAAAGGATCCTTTACCCTTTCCTCTTTTACTAATAAATAAAAATCACGTTTAAAATGATTCCCTAGGCTTTCAATGGGGATTCCTTGGGGTACATCCTGACTTGAAAGCAGTGCTTGGCCAACTCCTTGGGAAATAATTCTTCGAATCAAGCCGCTATTGTTAACCCGTATTAATTTTTGGGGTTGAATGTCAGCTTCACGAAAGTATTGTTCGGTGTAGTAACCAATACCGGAGCCGGCTTCTCTTGTTATCCAAGTGCCGGTATCTTTACCAGCCTTCACTAGTTGATCCTTACCAATGGATAGTCGTCTAATGGTTTCGGTTACCAATGGTTTTTCGATGATGCCGATATCAACCTTATAAGTTTCTACCTGGTTTAAGACATTTTCAGAATTTGAAACGGTGATGTCGAAGTTAACATTGGTAAAATCGGTTAGAAGGCGACTAGCGGTTTTGGAAAACAAGATTCGTGAAATAGTTTGTGAAATGCCAAAATGAACATAACGGACGTTATCATTTTCAAGATGTCCGATTTGATCATGAACTGCCTGCCAATCATTTAAAATTTTTCCTGACTGTTGATAGAGGAGATCCGCAGCAGGAGTTGGGATGATCTCACGACGGCTTTTACGTTCGAACAGGGTAATATGTAACTGCATTTCAATTTGCTTAATTTGATTTGAAACGGTTGGTTGTGTGATAAAAAGTTGTTGAGCCGCCAGTGAAAAACTTCTGGTTTTGTAAACAGTCATAAATGTTTCTAAGAATTTAAACATCATCTCACCACCCATAAAGTTTGTCTATAATAAATATAGATATTATCAATTTTATTTATTCTAACATAGCACGTATAATAAAACCCATCAAAGAACGGAGGGAAAATGAATGAGATTATTTTTGAAAAAATTACCATTACCGATTTGTGGCTTAATATTGGGAATTGTGTCTTTAGGAAATTTATTCAAGGCCATTGGGCTGACGCTGATTGGCAATCTATGGGGCATTATTGGTTTAGGGTTGATTTTATTAGTTATTGCTAAAATCGTGATTCACTTTAAACACAGTTTTGCCGACCTACAAGATCCGGTTATCGCATCGGTTGCACCGACTTTTACAATGTCATTGATGATTTTGAGTACTTTTCTAAAATCATGGCAGATACCGATGATGCCAATGGTTGTTTGGGTATTTGCAGTTGGCCTGCAATTTCTGATAATGGGTTATTTTGTTTATAGTCACCTTCTAAAACCTTCCGTCCACTTGGATAATGTTTATCCAAGCTGGTTTGTCACTTTTGTTGGTATCGGCGTCATTCCGGTAACGGCGCCTAATTTTATTCCTGCAATCGGCACACCGATTTTATGGCTATCGCTTGGATTGTATGCTATTTTATTGCCAATTGTTTGTATCCGTCTGTTGCGCCGCGAGCTCATGTTTGAAGCAACCTTGCCCTTACTAGCAATTATGGCGGCACCAGCTTCGCTTTGTTTGACAGGCTACTTAAATATGAGCCCAACACCGTCCTGGCCGTTTTCACTAATTATGGTGTTACTGGCACAAACACTGTATTGGGGTACATTCGTAAAGATTATTAAGTACGTTCGCTTATCATTTTATCCAAGTTTTGGTGCCTTTACCTTCCCACTTGTCATTTCCGCAACAGCACTTAATTTATGGCATCATACCTTTCATCTTGTCAATGGGTTAAGTAACCTGGTCGGTATCATAGCAAATGTGGAAATAACCATTGCAACTTGTATGGTCATCTTCGTGCTTGTGCGTTACAGCCTCTTCCTAGTGCAATTAGCCGAACAATCTTCGGAAAATCAAAAAGCGAGCGCTTCTCAAGAAGAAACACTCACTAAATAACATGAATGACTAACCGGAAGCAAGCTATAACTTGCTCCGGCTTTTTGATTTTTTGAATTTGGTTTTCCCGTAGTAGACCAGATAACAGCCAATTAAAAATGGTATCATGTAGAATAATGCTGGTCGTTGAGTGGGGTCAAAAATGATAAGG
>NZ_GG669992.1:176213-185108 GCF_000159315.1 Lentilactobacillus hilgardii DSM 20176 = ATCC 8290 | reverse complement strand
ATGCATGATAAAAAACTTAGGATAAATGCGGCCCAAGGAATAAACGGATACCATGGTGTTTTAAACTTTAATTCAGATTTAGTATGACCGGCTTTAAGCCATGCTTTTCTAAAATTAATTTCTGAATAGGCAATAGCCATCCAAACAATCACGACTGCTAATCCTGAAATCGAAACCAGTACCAGATAAACGGTTGAGGCGGCAACTACGCTTGAGACAAGTGCCAACACACCACCCAGCATACTAAGGACAAGTGCGATTATCGGCACATCTCGGGAATTGGTTTTAGCGTATTTTAATGGTATCACACCCTCGTGGGCCAGTGACCAGAGCATTCTTGTTGAAGCATACAGTCCTGAGTTGGCAGCGGATAAAATGGCAGTTAACACAACGAAATTCATTAAATCGCCCGCAAAGGGTAACCCAATACTGTTGAATACCAAAACAAATGGACTTTGATTAACGCCGGCTTTTTGCCATGGGATTAGTGAGGCCATAACGGTGATGCTTCCGATGAAGAAGATCACAAGTATGAACAGAGTTGTATGGATAGCTTTAGGAATATTTTTTTCGGGATTCTTGGTTTCACCGGCTGTTACCCCAATCAATTCAGTTCCTGAAAAGGCAAAGTTAACTGTCAACATAGTTGTAAAAACGCCTTTGAAGCCGTTTGGAAAAAGGCCGTCTTTGACCAAATTATGAAATAGTGGGGCATGAGCATAACCCTTAATCGGGATGACCCCAAAAATTGCCAGGCCACCAAGAATAATAAAAAGAATAATTGCAATCACTTTAATACTTGAGAACCAAAATTCGGTTTCCGCAAAAAACCGGACAGACAATGCATTTGAAGTGAAAATAACGATCATAAACAGCAGGCTCCAGATCCAAGTAGGAGATTTTGGAAACCAGGTGCGCATAATTAATCCAGCTGCCGTGAATTCTGATCCTAACGCAACGGTCCATGTCAGCCAATAAAGAATGGCAACAGTGAACCCGGTCCCCGGGCCGATAAATTTATCTGCATAAACATGGAATGATCCGGTTTGCGGCATTGCGACGGAGAGTTCCCCCAGACAAAGCATGACTAAATAAACGATAATTGCGCCAATACCATAGGCCAAAATTGTGCCGACCGGACCGGCTTCGTGGATGGTATATCCAGAGCTCAGAAAAAGACCGGTTCCAATGACACCGCCTAGTGAAATCATTAGAAGATGCCGTGATTCCATTTTGCGTTCAAGTGCAATATGCGGTTTTTCTTTCATAAAAAGTTATCCTCCAAACAATTGCTTTTTTCTCATTTTGAGATAAAATGATTAGAATCCAATACATAAAAGAATGCACTAAATTAGAGGAAGTTACAACCCGAAATATGTCGGAGGTAAATCATGATGGACTTAATTAAAGAAAATTTAGATAGCAAACGAGCACTGGTGCTTGATGGCGCAATGGCAACCGAACTTGAAAAGCACGGCGTGGATACAAGTAATGATTTATGGTCGGCAACTGCACTAATTAATGACCCTGATGCTGTTAAAGCTGTTCATACAAGTTATTTTGAAGCGGGTGCAGATATTACAATTACTGATACCTACCAAGCAAATGTAGAAGCTTTTAAAAAAGTTGGTTTTACCGAGGATCAAAGTGAAAAGTTGATCACCGAAGCAGTCCGCTTGGCACTGGAATCCAGGGATGATTTTTACGCAACGTTACCCACGGCAGAACGAGCCAAACGAGCCTTTTATCCACTGGTTGCCGGAAGTGTTGGTCCATATGGTGCCTACTTGGCTGATGGTAGTGAGTATACGGGTCATTATCAACTGACTAATGAGGCATATCAAACGTTTCATCAAAGAAGAATGCGGTTAATGGATGAGGCGGGCGTGGATGTCTTTGCATTTGAAACTCAGCCAAATTTTGAAGAGACAAAGGCATTAGCTGATTTGCTGAGAGAAAAATTCTCTGATCGCTTTGCATGGCTAACGTTTAGTATTAAGGATCCGGAGCATCTTTGTGATGGTACATCTTTAGCAAAAGCGGTATCCTACTTTGAAGATAATCCACAAATTAGTGCAGTTGGTGTGAATTGTACGTCCATGAATTTAATTGAGGACAGCATTAAAACAATTGCTTCAAATACGAACAAACCTATCATTGTTTATCCTAACAATGGTGATATTTATGATCCTAAAACGAAAACTTGGACACCTAATCCCAATGCAACGACCTTTGCGGAATTAACGCCTAAATGGTTGGCTGCCGGTGCCAAGATCGTGGGTGGCTGTTGTCGGACAACGCCTGTGGATATTGAGCAGGTTGCTGAAAGTGTATTTTAATGTCTTAATAAAGAAGCTGGGACAATAGGCAAAAATCAATACGACAACGTTCCTACCTCAAAGTGAAACTCCCGTGAAATCAGTATTTTTGTAAACTGATTTCACGGGAGTTTTTTTAAAAGTAATGTTCTTTGGAATTATGTCCCAGCCACTTATTTATTAAATTAAATGCGCGCAAGCACTTGCATTCATTTAAAAATGCTGTTATTCTTTTGACATCGAATAAAGGAAGTAGGCGTGATTAAAATGAATTTAAAAAAGTTTATAACGAGTCGTGGTGTCATCCTGGCAACGATTGTGTCAGTTTTGTATGGTTGCTTGATTTTTACGATATATTTTACGGGATATCAGGCAATGCCTAAACATGTTGATGAACTAACAGTAACGGTGGTTAACCGAAATAAGAATACTCGGACGTTGGCAGATCAAATTGAAAAAGGGTTGCCGTTTAAGCATATCAAGAAAGTTTCTAATCTAAGAACCGCTAAAAAGCAGTTAAACAATAAAAAAACGGCAATGATTATTGAGATTCCTTGGAACTTTAAATCAAGGATTAGTAGTAATTCTAAAACCAATTTGAATTTCTATATCGATGAAGCAACCCCTTATTCACAGGTGAGTGCATTAAAAACAGTCTCTCAAAAGATTGGTTATACCGTTAATCAACAAGTGATTATAGAAAAAGGTAAGGCGATGTTGTTAAAAGAGCCAATGACGGGCTTGGAAAAAACAGTTCAAACAAAACAGGCTCAACTTCAAAATCAATTACAGGCCAAAAAACAACAGATTGCCCAAGCTCCAGAAGCTCAGCAGCCAAAACTAGAGGCGCTTCTTAAGCATCAGGAGTTGAACGCAAAACAAAAACTTGAGGCTCAAGTCAAGCAACAATCCAAAGCCATTCGCAACCGGGTATCCGATACGTATCAAGATGTTGATCACTCCGTTGGAACAAATCTTGTTCGGGTCCATCCGGTTAAGACGGGAATGAATCATGCACTGGCTCCATTTATTGCAAATATTGCCGTTTACCTCGGAACATTAATTGGTGCTCTTCTTCTCTATGGCACATATGCAAAGTTTGTACCGATAGTTGGTCGATTCAAATCATTCGCGTTTCTGGAAACAGCAGCAATCTTATTATCTATTATTGGTTCATTGTTCACATCATGGAGCATCACCGGGTTTATGGGGCTTGGAGGTTCGCAGTTCGCAAACTTATGGTTAAATCACGGATTAGAAATTTTCGGATCATTGAATTTTAATTTAATTCTGGTTTTACTGCTTGGTCAGATTGGCACCGCGTTAAATATTTTTCTAACAATGATCCAGGTTGTTTCAGGTGCAGGGATGATCCCATTGGTAACACTCAATTCGTTTTTCAAGGGTGCTCATTATATTTCACCGATGTTTTACAGTATTCAAGCAGATTTTAATATTATGTTTGGCGGTAGTCAGGCCGGCATGTATTTGGGACAATTGGTTCTTTTGGCACTTGGAATCTTGATAGTAAATATCGTTATTGTGACCTTTAGAAAGCATCAGCCAATCCTTGATTTTCATCAACTAAGTTAATCGGATATAATGGGCTTAACAAGTTGATTCTGAAAGGTAGGGTTGCTGATAAATGGCCCAAAAAATAACGACAGATGAAAAAATTTTGAATGCTTTTTCCAAGCTTCTGGAAGAAAATGGTTATACGGAAACAACAACGAAGAAAATCGCGCAAGCTGCAGGCGTCAATGAGAGTACCTTGTTTCGCCACTTCAAGGATAAAGAACAGCTTGTTAAAGAGTTGGTTCAGAAATACATGAGCGATATTGATACAGTCAACGCAGGGTTTATACCGAGTGGCGATATTGTAACTGATTTAATGCGGGTTGCCGACTTGTATAATCATTTTGTTGAAGCTCATAAAGCGTTATTTCTAATTGGTATGCGGGATTCGTTTCAATTTCCCAAGTTAAAAGAAATGATTATCCAATTACCGATGAAACTCAAAAAAATCTTAGTGTTCTGGATGACGGAAATGAAACATTCAGGGGAAATTAATGGGTTGGTTAATATTGAGATTACTGCCACAAATTATATTACTTTGATTTTGGGTCACGCGCTGATCCAAAACATTTATACCGATACAGGACTGGATATTTCACAGGTCGATTTTGTACAAAAAAATGTCCGCGATTTTGCGGAACATTTAAAGTGAGCGTTGATTAGGCTGATAAAAAGTAAAAAGCGGAAACCTTTAATGCGGTTTCCGCTTTTTGGTAATTATAAATTGTTTATTCATAATGGGGTGCCCGAGTGATAGATGATACATACGATTTAAAATGCTCTTAACTAAAAGGGAAATCGGACAAGATCCTATTCAGGATTGCCTTAAGTTTCTTTTTATGCGGTTCTCAATTATTAGCTAGTCATCTTCTGGTAATCGATTAGGATTATCATTCGCTTTTGCAGCATTTGGGTTCTTCCCTTTAGTTAAATAACCACGCCATACCCAGCCAGTGTCATGTTCACCATCAACTTGATAATATACCCGCTTCTTTGCCCCCCTTTGAAGTACCCAAACACCAACCACATTCCAAGTTTCATAAGGGTACTTATTTAGGTTTGTATGTTTGCTTACTGTTGGTGTTGTCCAAAGAATAGCACTTTGCTTGGGGGTTTTGGCATGATATGGAACCCCAGGATAAGCAGCTCCCTTGATAACCTTCCAACCTGACTTAAGAACAATTTTATTTTGAGCGGCTACCGGTGATGTCATTGAAGGCAGCACTATTCCAATGGCAAAGATACTCATTATCAATATTAAAAAAAATCTCTTTTTCATTGTTTTTCTCCTTTCCCGGTTATATTAGTTCTCTTATTTAGGATAATCCGAATGACTTCAAAAACGATGGTTTTATCAGTCAACAGAAAAAATCAAGGTACCACAGGAAAGATAGGTTTCGACAGAATATTGCTAAATATTGAATGCGGATAGATAATTAACAGTACCGGTAACGCCTTCAAGTCCTTTAGGAACCAATGCCTTTATCATGTATGCATCGTCC
Organism: Lentilactobacillus hilgardii DSM 20176 = ATCC 8290; assembly: GCF_000159315.1. GTDB lineage: Bacteria > Bacillota > Bacilli > Lactobacillales > Lactobacillaceae > Lentilactobacillus > Lentilactobacillus hilgardii. Next base: position 179,713 of record NZ_GG669992.1, on the reverse strand, counting down.
GGTGCAGGGAATGGTGCTTTAATATTAAACAGGCTGGCTTTTTTATAACCAAACCTTGAGTAGTAATCCGGCCACCCAAGAATACTGATAAAGTTGTACTTGGCCCGTTTAGCCCGTTGCTCTAATTCTGCGAGTATGGCTTGCCCAATACCTTGCTTTTGAAAAGATGGCGAGACTTCTAACGGTGCCAAGCACAAACCGGTTTTCGATTTGTTTGCGTTTTTAACTTGAACCTCGCTGAGTAGGCCGTGCCCGATAATTTGGCCCGATTGATCGGCTACCACTTCAAGCGTTTTATGGTAAGTTGGATCCAATCGAATCTTTTCTACCAGCTCTGCTTCACCACCATAGCCGTTGGATGATTTTGAGAACGCGGTTAAAATAAGATCCGAAATAGCTGAATAGTCTTCTTTTCGAACAGTCCTGATTTGCACCTAAACATCTCCATTCAATGAGTTGAGCGACCAACCCGATTTATTTCTTTTTTGATTTTCGACTTATGAGACCGGATAATAGCCAGCTAAGTATCATGATAATCGTTCCGACAATGACGAGCGGTAGGGCCAGTGCTTCATTTCCTAAGAAAAGAAGCGCTATGGCGCCGATACAAAGCAGCAGTGAAATAAGTCCCCCAATTCCGATTAATAACCTCATAGCCACTGCCTTCTTTCAATCTAACTATAACGTACGGACCACAATTTCAGCAAATGATCACAGAGCTTTGTAAAAAAGTTTTTTGTTTGTAGAAGCATTGATATTATGGCATTTTGATGAGAAAAAAACAGAAAAATCTAAAAAAGGTGGTTGACATTGTCCTGATAAATGTCTTACACTTCATACAACATTTAAATACGACTAATTGATTTGATTCAGTGGATTTAAAGCCACAGCCTTATTAAGAGAGTGCCGTTTGGTGAGAGTGCATTAAGACTGTGATTCGAAAGACTGAATTTGATAACGTCACTTTTCGAGGTGAACTGGTAGCACCCATTATTGTGCAGCGTGTCAGTGAGGTCTATGATTTTTAAATCATAAATTTTCCGTGCACGTTATGAGAAGTTGTTTGTGAGAACAACTCAAATTAAGGTGGTACCGCGTTAATTTAACGTCCTTTGGTTTTGATAACCAAAGGACGTTTTTTAGTTGTATTTAAAAAATAAAATACGAGGAGTGGTCAATATGAAGTACGGCATTATAGGCGCAGGAGCAATGGGATATAGGTATGGTGTTATGTTACAAAAGAATGCCGGCGTTGATGTTGACTTCATCGACACCTGGGAGCCAAATGTTGAGAAAGTTCGCGAACAAGGCGGTGTCTCAGTTGCTCGTGACCACAAGAATCGTCGTATTATTCCGATCAATATTTTCTACCCGGAAGAGTATTCAGGTCATCCGGATGTTTGGATTATTTTTAAAAAACAAATGCAATTAGCTGAAGAATTGGATCGCGATAATGCAGCAGGAATTTTTCACGATGATCAATACGTTTTTTCAGCAATGAATGGTATGGGACATTTTGAAAAAATCGCAAAGTATTTTCCCAAGAACCATATCATTTGTGGCACGGCGATGATTGCAACTCGAATGGATGGACCAGCGAATGTTGATTTTATGGGCGCTGAAGGTACTGAAGTGATGCATATGGCCAGATATACAAATGAAAAACCTGATGAAAAAACAAAAGCGATTGCTGATGATTTTAAAAAGGCTAAGTTAAATCCAATTTTTGCGGATGATTGGATGGAAATGTGTATGTCTAAAGTTGTTTTCAATGCCGTTACAAACACACTGTGTACGATGTTTGAAATGCAGATGGGGCAATTTATTGAGTATGAGGGCGTTCGAGCAATGGCACGACAATTATTTGATGAAGCATATGATGCGTGTGAACGTGCCGGAATTTATTTAATTCCAACCCGTCAACAGCAAGTTGATTCAGTTATTACCGTCAGTCAAGAATACAAGTATCATTACCCATCAATGTATCAGGATTTTTCAAAAGGTCGTCCCACAGAAGTCGATTATATTAATGGCTATATCGCTAAAATCGGTCGGGAACATGATTACATTTGCCGAACGCATGAGTTTGTTGTTCATGAAGTTCATATGGCTGAAATGATGAGAAAGTATCACAAACCACAAGAAAATGTTGCGGATAATAATATTCAAAAGGAAGGTGTTCGACAATGACATATCAATTTTCAGATCGTGTACCAGAAAGTGATGAGGATCCAGTCGGAAATATTTTGAAGGTTGCCGGCAGTCCGGACGTAATTTCATTTGCAGGAGGTCTACCAGCCCCGGAATTATTTCCGGTGGCAGAATTAAAGAGGGTTACCGATGAAGTTTATGATGAAAGCGGTCGTCAAGCTTTGCAGTACAGTACCGCAATCGGTTATCCCCAGTTACGCGAGCAGATTGTTAAACGAATGGCTCACCAGGGCGTTAAAACGACGATTGATAACATTATGATTTCAACCGGGTCGCAGCAATCCATCGACCTGACCGCCAAGATGTTTGTAAATCCCGGTGATACAGTAATTGTCGAAAAGCCGACTTATTTATGTGCACTGGATGTTTTTCGTAGTTATGGTGCTCACATTGTTGGTGTTGATATGGATGAGAACGGCATGAAGATTGATCAGTTAGAGAAAGCAGTAGCTGAAAATCCCAATACGAAGTTTATCTATACAATTCCAAATTTCCAAAATCCGACCGGACGTACAATGTCCGCAGATCGTCGTGAACGAATGATTGAAATCGCTGATAACTATGACATCATGATTGTGGAAGATGATCCATATGGAGCGATTCGTTTTGCTGGAGACGATATTGAGCCGATTAAATTTTATGATGATCACGAGCGGGTGATTTACTTAAGTACTTTTTCCAAGATTTTGGCACCCGGGTTAAGGTTGGGCTGGATTGTTGCTGAAAAATCTCTTATTAAGAAGTTTACGTTAATGAAGCAATCTGCAGACGTTCACTCTGATAATTTAACGCAACATATCGTAGCCAAATTTATGTCGGAATATGATATTGACGATCATATTGACAAAATTAAGCAGGTTTATCGAAAACGTGAACGAGTTATGATGAATGCAATTGAAGCATTCTTCCCTAAGAACGTTCATTATAGTCATCCTGAAGGTGGTTTATTCATTTGGGTTGAGGTTCCCGGTGATGTTGATACCAAGGCGTTGTTTGACACCTGTATCAAGCACAATGTGGCGTTTGTTCCCGGGGAACCATTCTACCCCGATGCTGTTACCCCTGGTACGTTCAGATTGAATTACTCAAATATGTCTGAGGATCATATTAAGACAGGCATTAAGCGATTAGGGGATGCAATCAAAGAAACAATTTCGGAATCGGTTTCCAGTGTAAGTAGAAACTAATCATCAAACCAACATAGTGACCAACGCAATCTAAAGTTTGATTGGAACCAGGCATAGAGTTGCCTGACACATATTACGAATGATTCATTTATGACAATTATT
>NZ_GG669992.1:173479-174982 GCF_000159315.1 Lentilactobacillus hilgardii DSM 20176 = ATCC 8290 | reverse complement strand
CAATTATTAATTGAATGATAAAGTGAATAAGATAAAAGGGTTTGCGGTAAAATTATTTTTACTACAAACCCTTTTGAATTACCGTATTTTTGACCGATTGTATAAAATTGATTGAATCATTACGAAAATAATGAACATGTATCCTAAGAGAATGAGACTGTTAGTTGAAACAGAAATGTCTATGAAAGCATTTGCGATCACTAAAATCAACTGACAAGAAATTGATAAACAGTAAAATAATTTTTGGGATAATTGCCAATTTGCATTGGATGACCGACTTAATTTTGTGCGGTATCCAATGTAATTAGAAGGGCTTTTTATGGGATTAACGATGTAGGCGATACAGAATAATAATAGTAAAACTAAAATAGCAATACTCGATGTTAGACCGCTCATTTAATCACTTTCCTTCTTAAAAAGATATTTAAACAAGACCCTATATCTAATTAACTTGAATTTCAAGAAAAATTGTCATGATGCTTGAAAGATTATTATTTCTACACCATGCAATTAAAAATCGGCCGAACTTCTGCTGGATTCAAGTAGTCACATATAGTAATCAAGTCCGTATAACATACTCGCTTTGGGTTATTATGAATGATAAGAAAATTAATTAATAGTGGTTTTGAATAGTGAAAAAAACGACTTCGGGGAATCATCCTGGTACTAATTGCTTTTTAGAAGTAATTCTCAGATTCATGTTAATAAAGTAACCGGAAAACAATTCCAACTTTTACTAAAATTATCCTTGTTTGTTTTCCCTCTATGGGTTTATCATAATTGAATGCGCACTTAACAATAAATTACTGATATGGGAGCTTCTAAACTGTGGCAGAAACGCAAACAACGATTCAAGATGAAAACAAAAAGCATCCATTCTTCGTCATTTCGATTATTTCCTTAATGACATTTATGGGTGTTTTAACTGAAACGTCAATGAATGTTACTTTTCCAACGTTAATGAAACAATTTCATGTGTCGTTAACAACCGTTCAGTGGGTAACAACTGGTTATTTATTGACGGTTGCGTTGTTAATGTTGGCATCCGCATTTTTAAAACGACGTTTCACGAATAAACAATTATTTGTTTGCGCAGCGTTGTTGTTTATGACCGGAGATATTTTAGGGGGTATTGCGACCAGCTACTGGGTATTGCTGCTGGGAAGATTAATTCAGGCCGGCTGTGTTGGCCTCACTGGCCCACTGATGGTCAATATTATTATGGATACCGTGCCTGCAACAAAATTCGGAACGTATATGGGGATGGCAAACCTCATTATCTTAATCGCACCGGCTTTGGGACCAACCTTTGGCGGAACCGTTGCCTACTTTGCCAGCTGGCGGATGATTTTTTGGATAACATTGCCCATAACCGCACTTTTACTTATATTAGGTGTTTTCAAAATCAAACAGTATTCACCAACTCGCAAATATGAATTTGATTGGTTGCGGTTTGCGTTACTATCGGTGACGCTTACCAGTTTAATTATGGGACTTAATATT
>NZ_GG669992.1:149683-173204 GCF_000159315.1 Lentilactobacillus hilgardii DSM 20176 = ATCC 8290 | reverse complement strand
ATGGGTGATCCTCATGGTTTGATTAATTGTCTATGGTACTTTGCTGTGACGATTATCACTTTTGGCCTGTTTGGCTGGCGTTCCAAATACAGTCATAAAGCCCTTTTTAAATTGTCTGTTTTCAAGCACCCATCTTTTATTTACAGTTTCCTGCCATACATTCTGCTTCAAGCTTCAAATATCGGTATTAACTTTCTATTACCCAACTACGTGCAAGTTGTTGACGGTGCCAGCGCCTTTATCGGTGGCCTTGTGTTATTGCCTGGGAGTATTTTAAATGGATTGGGACAGCCGATTTATGGCTGGATGTTGGATCGCTATGGTGGCAAATTACCATCATATCTGGGTAATGCGTTGTTCTTTATTACAGCGCTCGGGTTTACCGTGTTGGGTCGTCATTTAACGATCATCGCTATTATCCTATTATATTTGGTGTTTGCGATGGGACGGTCAATGGCATTTGGAAATAGTATGACCTATGGACTGAAGATTCTCAGTGCTGATGTGAGGAATGACGCGAATGCGGTTTACAGCACCGGCCAACAGGTTGCAGGATCAATCGGGACGACTGTGATGGCGGTTTTAATGAGTTCAATCACGGTTCCTCATTTAACAAATGCACAAAACGTTGCGGTCGGCAGTCAGATTGCCTTTGGTCTGATTCTATTAGTGGGAACCGTTAACTTTTGGTTCTTTACGAAATTATTTAAACTTAAAGCATAAAAAACGGGATACAAGACAAAATAATCTTTTGCCTTGTGTCCCTTTAGTTTAAGTTAACTATTATTTTGAAATCTGATCTTTTAAAAATAGTTTTATTAGCCCTTCAAAAAGTCTTTTTGCTTAAATTCGGGATTTGGATATTTATAGAAGCCTTCACCGGACTCCTGTCCAAGCTTTCCCTCATCTAATAATTCCTTTAACTTATCAAGAATTGGCTGAAGTCCCGGATTGTCAGGTAAGCTGGCCGCTGTAATGTTATAAGCGGTTCTGATCCCAACGGCATCTAAGATTCCAAATGGCCCGAATGGTGCACCTGTTGCGACAATCCAGGTTCTGTCGATAGTATGTGGATCGGCAACACCGTTAATCCAGAGTTTCTCTGCGGCATCAAGAAATGGAATTAACAATGAATTCAGGATGTATCCCGGTTGTTCCTTCTTCAATTGAATCGGCACCATGCCGATATCTCTTGCATATTGAACAATTTCATTGTAGATTGCCGGATCAGTTTCGGGAGAACCCATAATTTCAGCAGTATTGTTTAACCAAACCTGATTTGAAAAGTGCATATTTAAAAATTGCTTAGGCCGGCCTGTGTCAGCTGCGAACATGCTTGGGACCAGTGTTGATGAATTACTTGCAAAAATCGTTTTAGCAGGGGCAAGTGTGCTGATCTTTTTGTAAAAGTCATGCTTGATATCCGGACGTTCCGGGACGGCTTCAATGACCAGATCAGCATCTGAAACGGCTTGTGCCAAATCATCCGTATATTTTAGCCGACTGATACCGGCGTTGAATTCTTCATCACTTGCTGCAATATCACGATGATAAGCATGACGTAAATTCTTAATCCGATCCTTTGCCTTATTAACGGCTTCCTGATTAATATCATAAACGGTCACATCAAAACCCTTAAAAGCGCTTTGAAATGCAATCTGACTTCCTAAAACACCGCTGCCTGCAACGGTCACTTTTTTGATAGCCATGATAAATCCCCCTTATAACACTGTAAACGGTTCCAACGATCATCACCTTAAATATATCAGAAGCCTTGTGAAAATCAATGAAAATGCCTTTTGAATGATGAAATAATGACTTCACAAGATTACTATCTGTTGAAGAACAGACGCAAAAATAATTAGTTAACACATTTTGCTAGACTTTTAGTGTAAATATGCTATAGTGTAATAGACGAATATAACACTAGTGAGGTGGTACAATGAATTTCGATGATAAGATTCCAATCTATTACCAGATTAAGGAATATATTTACAGGCAAATTATTACCGGCAAGCTTGAACCTGGTGAGAAAATCCCGGCAGTTCGGCAGTTAGCAGTTGACCTAACCGTTAACGTTAACACAATCCAACGGGCCTTAAGCGAGTTGGTTACGGAAAAAATGATCGAATCAAAACGTGGGAGAGGGAACTTTGTCACTGAAGATATTAATAAGGTAAAAGAGTTGAAGGGTAAATTGATTATGGAACAACTTAAACAAATGTATGATAGTTTACGAAAATTAAATGTGAGTGATCAAGAGATCTTGGATTATGTGAGTCAATATATAAATAAACAGGAGCGTGATCAAAAATGACAAATTCAATTGAAATTAAAAATTTGAACTATCGAAAAAATATGAAACCGATTCTATCGAACGTTAATTTAACGATAGCGTCTGGAAAAATAGTTGGCCTGTTAGGTGAAAACGGTGCCGGCAAAACGACGCTTATGCGGTTAATTGCAGGAGTTGCCAAAGGGTACCAGGGGCAGATTAGCGTTGTAGATGAAAGTAAGATAGCAGCTAAAAAAGCGATTGTTAGTTTTAGTGAACAATTGTCCGGTTTTAATCAAAATATGAAAATCGAGCGAATCGTTCGTTTTTATGAGGATGTTTATCCCGACTTTTCAGAAGATAAGTATAATCAAATGGCCGGATTTCTACAAATTAACGAAGACCAAAAGTTATCACAATTATCAAAAGGCATGCGTGAAAAGTTGATTATTGGGCTTGCATTATCCAGACGGGCAAAAGTTTACTTGCTGGATGAGCCCTTCGGTGGGATTGACAGTATGTCCCGAAAGAAGATTATTAATAGTATTATTCGCTGGAAACCCGATAATGCGACAATCCTGATAAGTGATCACTATGTCTCTGAAATTGCCAGTGTTCTGGATGAAATTGTCATCATTAAAGACAAAACGGTTTTCGCTCAAAAGAGTACTGAAGAAATCCGTGAAAAATTTGGTGAAGGAATCGAAGAATACTACGAAAAAGTTTATGAAGGGACTGAATTACATGACTAGTTTTGGAGCATTAACAAACGCGCTTACGCGACGAAAGATACAAGTGATCAACCATCTTCTGGTACTCGATATTATTGCAATTTTACTAACTATCTTATACGCGGTTTATCAAGGAGATTTGAGTGCGGCTGATCCACTGATATATACGATGTCTTACTCGTTAGTTGTCTTCTTTGTTGCATTCATTCTGATAGCACGACATAACGAGCGAATCTTCGTCAACGATTCATATCGTCTGGTGCCAACTAGTGACACCGGCTTATATTCCGCAAACCTACTTTCAGCATTTATCAGTATGATTTATCTGGGCGTTACGCAAATTATTTTCAGCATGATTGCAGCGGCGATGAACTTTCAACAAGTGATGACAACGCTTGGTCAGGCATTTGAACATTCCTCTCCTACACCGGGATCAATGAATAGTAGAAGTGAGATTATCGGTGCATTAATTGGCCTGGTAATTCTGATGATTGTGTCTACAATTTTTGCATGGGCTTCCATCAGTTTGATTCATTTGACAACAAGTGCATTAACCGCTTTTCTGCCTGATAGTCGTTCACGTCTGTATCGATTCATTCTTTATGTGGTTGTTATTGCTGCGATTTTGTACATCTTGGGAAAGATTGTTAATCCAATCGGTGATATATTCTATGGCATGGTGAACGATAATTCTTATTATCAAATATATCTTAGTTCATTGGCATTATTGGTAGTGGCAGGTCTAGAATCTGCAGTTAACGTTTATTTATTAAGAAACTGGGTTGAAACGACAAACTGGTAAGTTTTAACTACTTGAAGAAGATTTGTTAAGGAGGCTGAAAAAGGCTTCTTTTTTTCTTGACAAATTTTCAAATAGTTGTCATAATATTAAATCGTAACAGTTACTATTTAAACCTTGTATGTCAATCGCTAACGTTTATTCTTTTACTGATTAATCAACTTGAATAACTGATACATAGTAATTTGGTCGATTAGCCAAAGATGGTTTGGCCGTCAATCCGGCTATCAAATCAACGACTTATGAATTACGGCTTGTTGGACAGTCGCCACTTGTGACTGATTATGTGTTTGTCGCGATTGGAGACTATGCCTATCCCTATGTACCCAAAATTCCGGGTTTTGCTTATAGAATTCACTATGTTGACATTAAGGATTACAATCATTTTAAATCTGGGAAAGAACAGGTTATCATTGGTGGGAACGAGTCGGCGTTTGATTTAGCCATCAATTTGGCTAAAAAGAATATTGTTAATGATTTATTTTCAACTGAGAGTGCGTTTAACTCCAATGACCCGGACCCCGGCCATCGGTTATCGACCTACACCTATGAGCGTTATATGGCCCACGCAGACCTGATAAACTTGAACGTTGGGAAGTCAGTTTTAGCAATTAAGCATGATCATGATGGCGATGATTATGTCATCTTGTTTAAAGACGGTTCCATTACCAAAACGGAGAATCAACCCATCTTTGCGACTGGTTTTGCTAATATTTTGAGCCCGTTAGCCGAGAAACTGTTTATTAATAAAGATAATAGGCCGGTGCTTGATGAGCATGATGAATCAACGATCTTACCCAACGTTTTTATGCTGGGACCCCAGGTTCAACACGGAGATGCTGACCCGTGCTATGTGTATAAATACCGGCAACGATTTGCGCCGCTTGCCGAAACGGTTTTAAGACGAATCGGGATTGAAATTAATCCGCGAATAACCGTGATGTATCGGAGTGCAGGCATGTATCTTCAAGAATTTGATCATTGCGACGTTAATTGTGACTGTTAATTAAAAAGTGGAGTTGAAAATAATGAGAAAAAATATTGTTTTGGAATGTGTTGAGACCGGTGAACGGATTTATTTGACCAGCAAAAATGTGCGGAATAATCCGGATAGACTGGAATTGAAAAAGTATTCACCAAAATTAAGAAGACGCGCGATTTTTAGAGAGACTAAGTAAAGGAGATTATTTTATGGCAAAAAAATCAAAAGTTGTTAAGTACGAAAAGCAGCAAAAATTAGTTGCTAAATATGCTGACTTACGTCGTGAATTGAAAGCGAAGGGCGATTACGTGGCTTTGGCCAAGTTGCCAAAAGATTCGAACCCGATTAGAATGCGTCGGCGTGACCACATTGACGGCCGTCCCCGTGGCTATATGCGTAAGTTTGACATGTCACGTTTGAATTTTAGAAAATATGCGCACCTCGGCCAAATTCCTGGTGTCCATAAGGCTAGTTGGTAATTGTTTTCTTGAAAGAAGTGACTTAAATGGAAAAACAAGATTTGGCAAGTGCCTATCGTCGTTTAAAGAGTTCAAGTATTAAGATTCGCAAGAGAGCGTTAAAGATTATCAAAGAAGCTAAGCGTCATACTTCTAAATAGTTTTTAAAAATGTCCCCGTCTGTATTTTCGGCGGGGGGCATTTTTGTTATTCACAAGTGACATTAAAGTTGTTATGATAAAGAAGAAATACCCCACGGGGTATAAGAGGAGACGATTAATTATTAGCTGCTAAATTCAAGTCAATTACGACCGATCAATTAAAGGAAAAGCTGATCAATCGGCCAACCATTATTGATGTTCGGGAAGATTTTGAATATCGTGTCGGTCATATTCTTTCAGCAATTAATTTACCATTATCAGGTTTGGCAAATACGATGACTCAAGTTTCCAAGCCACAACCGTGGTACCTGATTTGTCGATCAGGTGCCCGAAGCAAACGGGCAGTGACATTTTTAAGTAAAGCCGGGTACGATGTGATTAATGTTAAAGGTGGCATGAACGCTTGGAATGGACCGATTAAGCGTTAGGGATAAACCAGTTGGTTTTAGAAAACGAGGACCTTTGACTCAGAGGAGGAAATAGCATGCGCGTTGTGATTGTTGGTGGTGTTGCAGGTGGTATGTCGGATTATTGTGTTGGATAAAGGACCTTACGTTTCCTTTGCGAACTGTGCGTTGCCATATTATATGTCTGGAGAGATTAGCCAACGCTCGTCATTAATTGTCGAATCGCCTGACCATCTGAAGGAACGGTTCAATATTGATGTCCGACCAAACACCGAAGTTGTTAAAATTAATCCGGGGCGTCATCAGGTAACTGCTGTCCATGACGGCCAGTCTGAGACGCTTGATTATGATCGGCTGATTTTATCTCCGGGTTCTAAGGCAATTGTTCCTGACATTGTTGGATTAAAGGAAGCGGACAATGTCTTTACCCTGCGCAGTATTCCTGATGTTGACAAAATCATGGCTGAATTGGGTCAGGGGCTTAAAACGGCAGCGGTTATCGGAGCGGGATCTGTTGGCGTTGAAGCTGTTGAAAACCTGACGAAGCGTGGGTTAAAGACGACATTAGTCGAGGCAGGCGACCACATCCTACCCTTTATGGATAACGAAATGGCCGCAATCGTTTCACGTGAAACAACCGAACACGGTGTGGCGTTGAAATTAAATACTAAGGTTAGTAAAATTGCCGATCACCGGCTTGAGTTGGATGATGGTTCAACCCTTCAAGCTGACATTATTATTGTGGCTGCTGGTGTGAAGCCGGATACAAAGCTCGTTTCGGAGGCGGGAATTAAAACTGGTAAGCATGGTGGCATTCTTGTGGACGGTCGTTATCAAACATCGGCTGATGATGTATACGCTGTTGGGGATGCAATTCTCATCAGACAGCAATTAACCGGTGAACTAACCTCAATTCCATTGGCGTCACCCGCTAACAGGCAGGGCAGACAAGTGGCTGATGTGATTATGGGTGAAAATCGGCGTAACCAAGGCGGTATTGGGACTGCAATTGTTCGTTCATTTGATATTGCTGCAGCTGCAACCGGACTGAATACCGAACAGTTAAAGCAGGCCGGCATTCATTATCAGGCAGTTCATATCACCGGTCAGAGTCACGCAGCTTATTATCCGGGGGGCACACCACTTTCATTGAAATTAATGTTTGACCCGAAAAGCGGCAGGCTTTATGGCGCTCAGGCCGTGGGTAAAGCAAGTGCTGACAAGCGAATTGATGTCTTATCGGTAGCGATTAAGCATCGAATGACCGTTTTTGATTTACCAGAATTTGAATTAAGCTATGCACCACCATTCGGTTCGGCGAAGGATCCGGTTAATATGATTGGATATGCGGCAGAGAATTTGGTAGAAGGACTGTCCGAGAATATTCAATTCGACGAGGTTGATGATGCGGTTAAGGCCGGTGCTTACCTGGTCGATGTTCGAAATCCAGAAGAACTGGATCGGGATGGTCGTTTACCAAATGCAGTAAACATTCCATTGGATGATTTGAGAAATCGTTTAAATGACTTGCCGAAAGATCGTCAAATTATTGTCAGCTGCCGAAGTGGACAAAGAAGTTATATTGCCGAACGAATTTTAAAAAACGATGGCTTTAAGGTCAAAAACCTGGATGGCGCATTTCTAATATACAGTGCGGCTTATCCGCAACGAATCCAGCACACAGGAGGACATTAGAAATGGCATGTGATCCAAAAATTGCCAACCGACTTAAACGGGCAGAAGGCCAAATCAGAGGAATCCTGAAAATGATGGACGATGATAAATCCTGCCGTGAAATCATGCCTCAATTAATGGCAGTGCGTTCTAGTGTTGATAAGGTTATGGGACTGGTTGTTGCCGAAAACCTGCGCCGTTGCTTAGATGAAGACGGCACGCAACATGATGAGAAGCTTGAAGAAGCTTTGAAGATGATTAGCAAGCTTTAGAGTAGGTGACAGTGCGGATCAGATAGTAGGTTCATGGTTGTTCCATAATAGGCAAAAAAGATCAGAATTAACACTTAAAGCGCCCTCAATACGACTGTCGATTATTTATTGAAATCAAGGCATCATTTGCCAAACCAAATCATTGCTAAGTGTCCAAAATTCGAATAGGCTGAGGTGAGATCGGACTATAAAAATTTATGTATTTCGTTTACTAATTATTATAGGAGGCAGTTACATTGGTTAAAATTGGGATTAATGGTTTTGGTCGAATTGGCCGGTTAGCACTTCGTCGTATTTTGGAAATTAAAGATCCTGACATTGAAGTTACAGCGATTAATGATTTAACCACTCCCTCAATGCTTGCCTATTTGTTTAAATATGACTCAACTCACGGCACCGCACCGTATGATGTTAGTTCAACCGATCATTCAATCATTATTAATGGTCATGAATTTCACGTATACGCAGAACGTGATGCCTCAAAGATTCCCTGGATAAAAAATGACGGTGTTCAATTGGTACTTGAGTGTACCGGTTTCTACACATCAAAAGAGAAATCACAAGCTCACTTGGATGCCGGTGTTAAGAAGGTTTTGATTTCAGCACCAGCTGGTCCAATGAAGACGGTTGTTTATGGTGTTAATCAAGATATTCTTAACGCGAATGACCAAATTATCTCTGCCGGTTCCTGCACAACCAATGCGTTGGCACCAATGGCCTACACGTTGAACAAGGAATTTGGCATTGAAGTCGGCACGATGACGGTTATTCATGCCTTTACCAGTTCGCAGATGATTCTTGACGGGCCTAAGGGTAAGAAGTTCCGTCCAAACCGTACCGCTTCAGCGAATACAATTCCTCATTCAACAGGTGCCGCTAAAGCAATCGGCTTGGTTATTCCGGAACTTGACGGTCATTTGAATGGTCATGCGCAACGAGTTGCCGTTGTGGATGGATCTGTATGCGAATTGGTTTCTGTTTTAAAGACGAAAGGCGTTACAGCTGACAAGATTAACAGTGCTATTAAGCCATATACCAAAGATAACCCGGCATTTGGTTGGAATGAAGACGAAATTGTTTCATCCGATATTATTGGTGATACACATGGTGGTGTCTTTGATCCGACACAAACTGAGGTTACTACAAATGGCGACTTCCAGGTTGTTAAGACCGCAACTTGGTTTGACAATGAATACGGTTTTGTTTCCAATATGATCAGAACCGCTAAGTCGTTTGGTGATAAATAATTAAGGTGTTTATCCTTTAAAAAATAAGATTTATCTGGATTGGGGCAAAAGCAATTTTGTTCCAATTTTTTTGACCTTTTTTGGATAGCAACACTATCTATAATTTATTCAATGCTTGAGCACAAAAAATACAATCTCAATTGCAGTCTTAAAGGGATGACTGTAACTGAAATTGCATTTTGCCGGGACTTAGAATTGACTATCATTTTTAAATGGTTTAAACATTTCGTCTTCGAAAGAATAGTAACCCAATACACAGAAAGAAGAGTGTGTAAACGAGACTGCCAAAGAATAATTGATTATCAGACAAGAGCGTTAATGTATGCCGAGTCGGATCTACGATTTGATTTGAGTAATTCAAGAAATTGAACGGATTCCATTTGAACCAGTGATACTTATCAATTAATTTGAACATTAGCGTGCTGATAATGTTAAACGTGAAAAACATGACAGTGCCCACTGTAACGGCTGTTGTTGAGGTTCTGAAAAGTGTTGCAAATAAGAACACGATGCTTAATATAAACCACAAAGTGATGAAGCTGCTGCCGATTGTGGCCAGCCATTGTTCTAGAAAAGTTAGATGATAAGTGTATGTGCCGGTATCTCCCAGCGAGAATTTATCATTCACGAGCACAATTTTTCCCAATAAAGCAACAACGCCAGTCATGGCATACAAATAGATTGAATAGGCAAGCATGATCAACCACTTGCTTATCAAAATAGTCTCACGGGAATATTGTTGATAAATCAGCTCTTTAATGGTGCCATACTGAAACTCCATTGAAAGTGATGTTGCACAAGCCGCAATCATCACAAACACAACCCACGTCGTTGCGCCAAAGCTGGATGTGAAAAATAACTGTGCGGGAAAAGTCTTGGGATATATTCTGCTCAGGAGGGCAGAGCCAAAAACCAGTCCGGCCAATACGATAGTTACCCAATAAGTACTCTTCTTCCTCAGTAACTTAAATCCTTCCTGCTATAGGAGTGTTTTCATTTTTGTCCCTCCGTTTCAAGTTGATCTTCGTTTAACAACTTTAAAACCGACTCTTCCAAGCCGCCATCTTGATGTTGAATATCCAAAACGGTTATTTTTTGATGATCAAGGGCTTTAGGAATTGGCTCCAGGTTAACTTTAGCCGCCACATGGATTTTTAATTCAGAATCGCTGACTAAGTGATAGCCGGCTTGTGTTAATACTTTTCGGGCTAAAGGATCATTGCTTGTTGACAATATCAGGTAATGATCACTGGCTGCCAGTAAATCTTTCATCGTTGTTTCTTGAATGATTCGTCCGTGATCGAGGATTAATAGTTCATCTGCCACTTTTTGTAACTCACTAAGAATATGGCTTGAAATTAAGAAAGTCGTTCCTGATTGGCTTTTGGCCTTAATCAAAAGACGCAGTTCCTTATTTGCTTGAGGATCTAATCCGTTCATCGGCTCATCTAGAATGACCAGCTGGGGGTTCATTGACCATCGCCATGGCAATTCCCATTTTTTTTCATCCCTAATGAATATTTTTTGGCGGGTCTGTCAATATACTTGGTTAGGTGCAACTCTTTAATAGTCTTTTGAATGTGTTGTTTTCGGTCGGGTCCCTTAGCAAATAATGTCAAATGATCCCTACCGCTAATAAATGGATAAATGCTTGGATATTCAATTAAAGCGCCCACTCTTTTCAAGATTTCATGGTGATCAAACGAGCTTAACTGACCGTCAATGGTGATAGTTCCCTGCGCCGAGGTTAATCCCAAAATGGATTTCATCAAAGTTGTTTTTCCGGCACCGTTTGCGCCAACCAAACCGATAACATGGCCCTTTTGACCATTTAAAGATATATCATGTAAAACTTGTTTTGATCCAAAGGACTTATTTAACTTCTGAACCTTCAGTATCGTTTCACTCATAAAAAGGCCTCCCTAATGTTCAACATCAAGCGAAAGCAGCCAACTATCTGTGACGAAAGTTACCTTTCGAAATACTGTCAGAATAACTTAAAGCTTAAATCGTATTAATTTGCATGAACCGCATTTAAATATTGAAACGGATGGTTCAATTTTTGATAATTGGTTTCCGATAACTTATAGTGAACGGCGCGAATAACAGGGATGTTCGTCACCTGCGCGTGCTTGGAATCCGAATAGACGGACATATGAATGGCAACTTTGGGTTTTGCTTGGTAGAAAGTGTAACGATAATTGAGATGGGCTTTGTTAAGATACTTTTTACCAAGGCCGACCTGATCAACATTGGCAGCATCGCCAACAATATCGGAAATATAGATAACATCCCTGCGATTAGTGATTTGGGCAACTTCTTTGCCATTGGCAGTTGAAACCTTAACCCAGTCATATTTTCTAAAAGGATATTGACGGGCTTTTTTCGTGCTGGACATTAATTTGTTTAGAAACTTGGATTGGCTTCCGCTGCATCCTGAAAGAAATGGCACAATTATCAGGGTTAACAATAGTGCTGATAAACCGGCGGATTCTTTATTGATGATATGCTTCATAATAATCCCCTTCTTTTTATACTACTGTACTATTCAACTAATACAGTATAACAAAATACTCGATCATGCAAGGATAACCTATAAAAATGATAGGTAGATTTCTCCTAGACAAATAAAAATGACGCGAGATAATAGGAGGAAATGCATCGAAGGTGAATGGTATGCAGACTTGGCAGCAAAATCGCATTTACTCAGCGATTAATGGTACTAATCCGATGGTAATGGCAAGACTTTCCGGTGGTTTTGCGGTGATGGGCGATACCCAATTTCTGCCCGGATATGCCGTGTTATTACCAAAGCGGGAGGTTACGTCATTAAACGATTTATCACTGTCGGAACGGACCGAGTTTCTTAAGGATATGAGCATTTTGGGTGATGCAGTTCTTCAAGCAACCGGTGCGTTAAGAATTAATGATGATATTTTAGGAAATACGGATCAATTTTTGCATGCCCATGTGTTTCCCAGATATGTCAGTGAACCGCCTGAACGCCTTGGCAAGCCCGTTTGGTTATACAGTCTTGATCACTGGTCAGCACCGCTATATCAATATGATCCGAAAAAACACGGTCGTTTAAGAGCGGAGATTATCAGATATCTCCGCGACCATTTGACTGGAAATGATCATATGCCAAATTAAACTATCAGTATGGGGGACAATTTAAATGCGTAAACAATGGTCACTCAAAACAGTTTATGGAAACTATCTTATTTTTTGGTTGATTTGGCTGGTCGTTCAGGGATACTTAAAGGGCATTCAAACCCAATATACGACGGGGATGGCCAATGATTTGATCAATGTTGTGGTTAAAGCTGTCATATGGATTTCATTGGGGCTGTTTTGGTTTAGTAGAACGCAAAATCAGCTTTGGCTATCAAAAAAGAAACTTTATAATAGCCGTTTTCCGATTGAGTTTTGGCTGGCACTTGTTATTTTTATCGGCTATTTATTCATGTCAATGTGGATCAGACATCATGGCTTTTACATCACAACCCATCCTTTTACCAAAGAGGGTGGCAATTTTCTTAGCGTCACGTTGGCAGCGGGGTTAATTGAAGAACTGGTTTTTCGCGGTTTTTTCTGTAATTTCTTACTTACAAAATACGATATGCTGACAGCTATTATGATTCAGGCACTCCTGTTTCAGGCAATTCATTTTCCGATTTATTGGGCTGAAGGATTGTCGTTGATGGGGTGGGTTGCCAATGTCGCAACCGTGCTACCGTTAGGAATTGTTTTTGGCTGGATTTTCTATCGATCAAGAAACTTGTGGCCAAGTACAATTCTGCATTGTGTCTGGGATACGGCGATTTTTCTGTTTGTATAGGTTGACGGCCACGCTTGGGGGGGGGAATCATAATGACAATTAAACTTGGCGATATTTTAAAGCAAACGCGTCAGGCACAGCACATGACCCAAAAACAATTGGCAGAAGGAATCTGTTCACAATCGATGCTTTCGGCTATTGAGAAGGGACAATATACACCAAATGCCAACTTATTAATTGCACTTTGTAGGCGATTGAAGATCAGTTTGGACGATATTAGCTTATCCAGTAATTTTTCTATTGGGCGGAAACGCGACTTTAATCAAAAATTGGATCGATTATGTAATCAACATCAGTATCAAAAATTGTTTGACTTTTTGCAGAAGCCATCCGTTCTTGATGCAATTGAAACCAATGGGCAGACGCAGGCATACTATTACTATCTTGGGGTTTCCAAGTGGCACCTCCAGCAAGGCCTTCAGGATGTTGCGGCAGATTTTCAACTATCGCTGGCGAGTGCGCAGCCAACCCATTTGTCGGTACTAACACGCCTTGGGATGATGTCTTTGGCAATGGTAAGGACACAGTTGGGACAGCTGCGATCATCCGAAAAGTTACTTGCTCAAGCTGTTTCTGATATTGAAACGGCAGAGTATGAAGAAAATTTAAATATTGTTTTCTATTTGGCAGGATTGATTTGTTTTGAGTCAGAACATTATGCCAAGACAGCCAACTGGGTGTTGAGGGGCATTGACTTCGCTACCGGTCACGATTCACATTATATGTTAGCGAATCTGTATTATTTGTTGGCAAGAACGGCTGAAGTTGAAGTACAATTAGATATACATGACGACGCACAGGAGCGTGCCAAGATCTTTACGGAATTGTTTCACGAGAAACCATATGAAAATTTCTGAAATATCAGTATACTGATTTTTGATTGTTGATCGAGATTGGTAAAGTGAAGCTATTAAATAAGAGGAGGCTTCATCATGAATGACAAATTATTTACCAACAGCGTGACAATTAATGCAAAGGCGGCAGCGGCACGACAAATTCTGACAAATCCATCTCAATTATTGAAATGGGTGCCGGAAATCAACGCGGTTGATCAAAGTCGAGATTCCTTTACCATTACCCGATCCCAAGAGGCTTTAAACCAAGTGGAAGTGATTATCGTTGAGTTGACAGATTCAACAATCATCTATCACAGTAGACAGGGGCGTTTGAATTATGACCTTGTGTTCACGTTATTGGAAAGCGATAACCATTTACAAATTCAAGAAGAGTTAATTATCGACGACTCAGAAACCAAATTGCCGCTCAAGTTATTGGCACCGATTTCTAAACACGCACTAAACGTGAATTTAATTAATCTGGGACGTCTAATTGAAGGAATAACAATGGTTTAATTTAGCCAGAGCCAATTAAAAAGGGGACTTGAAGCAATTGTTTGCTTACAAGTCCTCTTCTTTATGCTCTGTTTGTGATTCTTCACTTGGTTCCTGAACCCATTTTTCGATTAAAAGGTGGACATCATGCGTGTCTTGTCCCTTACTCTCTTCTTCGGTATCGTTAATCAATTTAATGATCTTTTGCCAAAGCTTCTTTTCATTTTCCGGTGATAACTTCCACGTACTATGGATTGAACCTGCGTGAATGTTATCAATATCAGGATTTTGGGCATAGTTTTTAATGTCGGTCTGCATGGCGCTCAGAAACTGTTGGGTTTGAAAAAGAATCATCTGAGCGACTTCCTGACTGTGCTTTTCAACCCATTCAGCGGAAATATTAACGCCCTTTTTGGTTAACTCAGGATCTTCCGGACCAAGTTTGGGATCATGGTGCGTCATTGGATAACTGGAGTAGTAGAATTCCTGAAAATTCTTAATATTCTTCTTTTGCGTCACTTCTAACAGCCCTTGGTCCGTCATTTTCTTGACAGTATAGTAGAGCTGATTGGTCGGAATATTAACCCTTTGTGAGATTTCCTTTGACGTTAATCCCTCCTTGCCTTTGGTGGCTTTCAAGATTGCGATGACTTTTTCGTCTGCCATGAGCTTTGCCAATTTGGAAACTGCATTTTTCGCCATTTCTTTCACCTCATAACTATGATAAGCGCTTGACAAAGTTTGTTCAACCGGCTATATTTTATTTGCCTATTAAATTAATTTAGTCGATTAAATAAATTTAATTATTGTTTGCCCCTGCCAAGTTGAAAATAGATTTGAGGTCTTCCTTTATGGTTGAAAATAAAGCAATCATCTTACCTGAAAAAAAGTCTCAATTCGCGCCAATCACGAATCGACAATCAAATCATCAAATTATGAAAGATGTCGCCAGTAATTTTATTAGTTCTCTCAGCGGTGGCATGTTTTCACTTGCCATGGGATTAATGTTATTGCATGATACGCATTCCCCGTTAAGTTTTGGACTGGAAACGGCAATTGTTCCGATTGTCGGGCTGATCTTTTTGATTCCTGTCGGAAACATTGTTGATCAATATCATCATAAAATTATTCTGGTTGTCAGTTTGATTGCACGACTGGTTGGCTTGGTTATTTTTGCGTTGATCTATCCCCTTTTCACCGGGATTTATAAATTGGTTCCGGTTGCTGGTTTTGTTGTTACTAACGCCATTTCAACTAATTTTAATACCACTGCTTATTCGGCTTCAGTTCACGAGCTTGTCAACGATCAGAAGATTCAATTGTTAAGTTCCCTGACGCAAGCGGCTTCAGCACTTTCTTCGGTTTTGTCACCGGCGATTGGTGTGGCTGTATATGCACTGATCGGATTTGAAACTTTTATTGTTGTTGAAATTATCGCAACCTTTGCGGCTTTGATGTTACTGCTTTCAATGCAGTTTCACTACAGTGACGCTGTCAGTTCAGTTAAAAATATTTCCAAGACGCTTGCTTCCCAACTGTCGGGGTTTAAGACGGGGTTACAGTATATTCGGCACCGGCCTTTGATTCGCGATCTTATTTTAGTTGCCATCGTTGTTAATTTCCTGTTTACAGCGATTACAATCGGTCTTCCGTTTGTGATTACGGCCCAGCTTCACGCTGGAAACATGCCGATCGGGTATATTGAAACTGGGTTTTCCGCCGGCATTTTTATCGGGAGTATCATCATGTCGATCATACCGAACAACGTGTATTTTTCATTAAAAATTGTACCGCCGATTATCGTTATGGGAGCTTGCATGGCGTTGTTGGGGCTTCTCTTGGCAACCGTTACCCAGCCGGTTCAACTAACGCTGGCCGGGGCTGTCATTATGTTTGTGGCTGGATCAATGAGTGGCGTGATGAACGTCTCAACTAATATTCGACTGCAAACAACCGTCCCAAGTCATCTTTTGGGAAGAGTAAATTCAACACTCATGACGTCGGTAACGGCAATCATGCCAATTGGCACACTTATCTATACGTTCTTGTTTCAGAGTCAACTCAGTGGTGCGCTTGTGATTGCGGTTAGCGGCGTGATGATGCTTGGTTATGTCATAGGATTTTTGAGATTGATTCTTAAAGATATTCGTGGGGATAAGCAGTTTCAGGGAGAGTGAGAATCCTTTGCCAATAACTGTGAGGGTGCTTGCCTCATCAAATATTTTAAAGGTGGCAGTAGATTAGCTATGAGTCATTCAACTGAATTCAATAGTCAAAACGGAAGCACCACAACTTGGCGAAGGAAGTATTAGTAATCCGGATGGTAATACATCTGCAGATTATGTATATGTAACACTTGTTTTCCATACGAGTCCAGATTATACAAATTGTATTTATTCTGTGCCTAAATCAGTATTTTAGAATAGAAAAAGCACTCATTTTGAGTGCCTTTTTCTGTACATACCTATTTTTCTTTAGCTAACACAACTTGATAATTTAAAGCTACTTGATCATCAATAGTTTTAGCTATTGGAAGCTGTGTAGAAGGTTTACCGATACCAATATTGTCACGAATATATATTCCCAATTCATAATCACCCATTGAAGCTCTTTTTTCAGCATTATAACCAATCGAGTCAAGAGTTTTTTCGAAGACAGCTACCCGTTGAGTTGCCGTTTTTTTAGTCAACCACTGGGATAACACATAAGCGTGATTATAAACACTGCTCTGTACGTCAGTATAGTTACGGCTTATAGAATTAGAACCATAATTATACTGATTCAAGGCGGCTTGAGAAAGCTTTAAACTAACCGAGCTATTTGGAAACAATCTCATTACACCACGTGCCAACTTTTGGGATTGAGCAGTTTTTAAATAGTTAACGTACTGTTGATCCGTTTGAAAGCTGTTTAACGGCTTAACATAATACTTACTAAGATATTTGCCATACACAATCCCCGTTATATTGGTCCCGTTGGAAACTTTATAGTATACCGGTCCCTTGGAAGTATTAGTTCTTGTGAAAGCTGACATTGCATACCAAGTAGTATTTTTATAATTATTTAGATTATGAAGACGTTTAGTATGTTGTAAGTTCCATATATAAGCGTTGTGGGACTTAACCGTTTTTGAATTAATACCATAGGCTATCCAAGAATCGCGATGATAAGTACTCAGTGTTATCAATTTGGCCTGACTGCGAATTGACAATGTCAAGATTCCGATAATTAGAGCAATTAAAGTAATGGACATTGTTTTAATCGATTTATTCAGCATAGTAGATTCCTTTCATATAATTGTCCTAAATCTATTGTACTGAATTAAATAAAAAAATAATAGTTTAAAGGATTTTATCCAAAATTTATCAATATACTGCATATCATTTCAAGGTGGCAGTTTTGGTGCTTATTATAAGGGTTTTTACTCATCGCTTCTAAGTCGACTGAGCGTTTCGCTAAAAGCACGTTGATTATTTTTATTTTTAATAAGCAAAAACGCAACAATCAGTTCAATGATTCTGGTTAGGAGAATGAATTCGATCAGAAACCAAGATGTGTTGCCCGAAAAGGCACCACCATTATTGATTGGAAAACCAATTAGGTCAATCATGCAGTGAATAACCACTGAAATCCATATTGTGCCGGTGTATAGGGCAATAACACTAAACAGGAAACCAATACCAAATGCCGCAAATATTTGTAAGAAAGTTTGTAAAACGCCTTGCTCAGTTAGATTTTGAGCGTGACAAAGTCCGAAAAAGATAGCACTGATCAGACTGGACCAGAAAACTCTGGATTCAATGGAAATTCTTTTTATGGATGCTAACGGCCACAAGAATAAATAACGAAACATAAATTCTTCTTTTAAGCCTGTCCAAATAATGGTAAAAAGAACGATTAGTAATGAGTTCTGAGCCAAGGTAAGGTCAAAATGTGTCAGCAGGCGCATCCAACTACCAGCGGATAATCCCATATTTAAAAGCAACGTGACAACCGCCAGTAAAAGCCACCAGTAGTTGACACTGGTATTGATCTTTAGCCTTGGCAGCCGATAGCCCCAATAAATCATTAAATAAATGGCAATCGTAAAGTTTCCAATAATGAGAATCCAGATAATGGGCGAACCCAAGTTGAGAGAAAAGGGAATCTTTAGATATTGAAAAGCATTTAAGGATGTTGAGAAGAAAACGGTCATCAATAGAATACTACTGGCGATTTGCCAGCCAATTTGTGACTGTGGCATTAGGATAATTTTGATAAATGGCAGCAGCAATACCCCGAATATGGCCAATATGGCCGCGAGGATCCCCCATTTCACATATGTATTTGCGGTCATTATTGAAGAAAAAGACAAACAAATACTGGTGAGTAAGGTTGCTGGAAAAGTGAGGACCAACAGCATTTTTGCCAAATTGTCGATAACTTGTAAATAAGACTTTTTCATGATTGTTTTGGTGGTAATTAAAAGCCCCAAAACAGCTGTTAAAATGCCAAAGACCAGGTTTCCAAATGTTATTGACAATGCGGGTGACAAAATAAAAAAGATAACGGTAATGATACCAATCAGCGAGCATTCCAATTTGAATGCCAGTAAGGATTTGTTCATAGTGACACCTCTTTCGATAATTTATGAGAAGTCAATAAACCGATTAATGATGCTCATTGTGATTCATGAAGGGCACTATTGCAACTAAGTTAAATGATAAGGCTATGTTAATTAATAAAGGGATAGCGGGGTGACCAATAAAAAGAAGATCATTAATTTAAAAAACATAACCGTTAGGCTTACGTATATAATTACTGACAGGTAAAAATGTACCTGTCTTCCCCCTTATTAATGCTCGGTAATAAAAATGGCTGGATCATTATTGATCGCAGCCATTTTCTTATTGCCATAAATTAAAGTTGCCAAGTTAACATTATGCCTATTTTTTATCTGTAGGACGAAAAATAAAAGAACAGCCAAATAAAATGATGGTTAAAACAAATGACCAGCCAAGTAAGCCTTGTGGCCGATTATAACCAATAACCAGGATTGAGTTATGATTAACAATGTCATAACTGAAGATACCGATAAAAATAAGTAAAAAAATTCCAGCCATTACTAATAATACTTTTCTCATGTTGATCGATACTTTCCCTCCAACAGGTTTACACTCAGTTTAATTCAAGACTGAAATGAATGAAAACAAAAAGGATTGAGAGAGTCATGCGAAATTGGTGAATGACTTTTCGAAAGGACAAATCATTTTAGTATTCTTGATGTTTGCGACGTTAACAGTTAATTAACAATTCGTCTAACCGTTCCGTTTGTTTCCTTTCGCCAGCTGGGCGCATTAAGTGAGGTAATGCCGACCCCACCGGTATCTGATTGACCATGGTCATGCAAGAATAAATGATCACCTAAATAAATGGCAACGTGTGAGTTGACCTGTCCTTTTGCATTTGTGAAGAAGAACAAATCGCCACGTTTCATGTGATTAAAACTAACGGGCTTGCCCATTGTAACAAGCGTGAAAGTTGTCACGCTATCCAGATTTCCGAGCGTGATACCGGCCTTGCCGTAGCAATATCTGACAAAGGATGAGCAGTCAAAGCGATGGTGACGGATATCGGTTAAATTTCGTCCGCCACCGTAGTCGTATTTAGAATGGCCTACGAGTTTTAAACCGGCGCTAATGGCTGTTTCAACCGGTTTGTTATGTCCTTTGAGTGCATTTAAATCGCGAAATTGAGTTTGCTGTGCGCTGATCCAGTAGGTATGTTTACCTTGCTTGAACTTGATATAACCGGCACGCTGATTGTAATTCAAATCAGCTCTTACGCTACCCTTAATATGATTTTGGAGATGGTTGGAACCGGCTGTCCCCAAGTATTGGGCTCCTTTGGTTCCGGCAGGTGCAGAGTATAGTTTGGCCTTTGGGGTCGAAATAGTTAATTTATATGGAAACCGATATGATTGGTAAATGTGATTTGGCGCCACGGTCTGTTTAACCTCGGTGACAGAAGTTGGTACCTCGTTTGGACTCCAAGTCGCCTTTGCAAAGACCAATCCAATACCGATAAATGCAACAATGCCCACGCTCCAAAAAATAAGTTTGCGATGTTTCATCAAAAATTCCCCCGAATAATTTTCATTGATGTTAGTTGTAACACGTTAAATGGGGTTAAGAGATTGATTTGGATGGATCTTATTTGTTCTTTAGAAAAGATTAATAGATATATATTAATCTTTTCTAATTAAATTGGATTTTGATGAGCGTCTTTTATAAAATATTGCTTTTCACGACAAATTTAAGTGATCGTCTTACTATGGCTACTCAGAAAAAGTTAGGGAAGTTTCTGGGCTCGTTTATTGATTTTGGTAATCTGACTGAATATGTCATGTTAATTCTATTAATAGGAATCATTGGTTTGGGTCTACTTATTTTTAAACTAATTTCGAATTTTTAAGATTTGGATTGTAAGTTATATGGCCAAAAACTCCCAGCAGTTCGATTGCTGGGAGTTTCCTTCTATTCTGTTAAATTAATACTGAGGTTCCCATTTGGTGGCTTCGATTGCTTTCACAACTGACTTAATGGGCTGTTGATTTAATTTTTGATCGACGGCACTTTGCGCAACGGCTTCAGCGACTGTTTCCGAAAACTCATATAATTTTGAGACTGGTGGTAATACGGCAGCCCCAGGTTTCTTGACGTCAACGATACCTCCGAGTGAGTGGGCGGCTGCCGAAATCATCTTATCATTGAGGACGCTGGCAGTACTGGCAATCGCACCTAAACCAAGTCCGGGATAAATCAAAGCATTGTTGGCTTGACCAATTTCGTATGAAACACCCTGGTAGTCAACGTTTTTTGAGGGGATTCCGGTGGCAACCAAAGCCTTCCCATCGGTCCATTTGATTAAATCGTCCGCATGGGCTTCAATTAGTTTAGTCGGATTTGAAATTGGGAAGATAATCGGTCGTTCGGTATGAGCTGCCATTTCTTTTACAATGTCTTCGGTAAACGCGCCGGCTTGAGTTGATGTGCCAACCATGATTGTCGGGTGGACAGCTTTAACGATACTGAGCAGATCGGTTAAGTCATCGGCATTGTTGAATTCGCTTCGTGAGCGGGCAAAGGGTTTCTGCTCCGGTGTTAGGTCAGGCGTATCATCGAATAGGAGCCCTTGCTTGTCAACCATGTAGAAGTGCTTACGAGCTTCTTGCGGACTCAATCCGAGGTTAACCATTTCTTCAAATATTCGTTGGGTAATACCGGCACCGGCTGTTCCGGCACCAAAGCACAAGTATCGTTGATCAATTAGTTTTTGTTTGGAAATATTCAACGCACCCAGAATTCCGGCCAACACAATAATGCCGGTTCCTTGAATATCATCGTTGAAAACCAAGTTATTATCTTTGAAACGATTCAAAATGTCAGCCGCATTGTCGCGACCAAAATCTTCGAAATGAAGGTAAACGTGTGGGAAGTTGTTTTCAACGGCTTTAACAAATCTATTAACAAAGGCATCGTATTTAACGCCCTGAATGCGGGGGTGTTGATTGCCCAAATACATTGGGTCATGGAGAAGCTGTTGATTATTTGTGCCGACATCGAGGACGACCGGTAATACCTGCCGGGGATCAATTCCGGCGGCCGCCGTGTAAACCATTAATTTACCAACGGCAATATCAACACCTTGTGTGCCCCAGTCGCCAATGCCCAGGATACCTTCACCATCGGTCACGACCAGAAGGCGGATATTTCGGCCAGCCGCGGCATTCTTAAGACTTTCTTCGATTGTATCCGGATCATCAATGGAAAGAAAAGCCGCGTTTTGAGGTTGAACAAACAGGTGACTGTAGTTTTCGACGGTTGTGGCGATGGTTGGATCGTAAACAATCGGCATGAATTCGGCGACGTGTTGGCTGAATACTTTGTAGAAAAGAACTCGATTTTCGTTAAAGATGCTCATTAGAAAAATCCGTTTTTCAAGGCTGGATGATTTCTCTTGGTATTGCGCGTAAACTTGAGCTACCTGTTGGTTCAGTGTTTGAATCCTTGGCGGCAGCATGCCCGTTAGTCCAAGTTGTTGACGTTCTTCCTTTGTAAAAGCGGTTCCTTTGTTTTTAAATGGATCGTTTAAAATAGTTTGAGTAGACATTTAATCACTGACTTCCTTTTTAATATTATTGCCGTCAGTGTATGCTTTGATTTTAACTATAGTCAAATACAGTGGATTCGATTATGATTATTTATAGTAGCGAACAAAACTGCTTTTAAATGGGGGATACATAGTGAATATTAGAGAGGCAGCATATTATGTTTCACTATCTGAAGAAAAAAGTTTTTCGAACGTGGCTAAAAAGTACCGTGTGAGCCAGCCGACGGTTTCAGCAGCGATTAAACGGTTGGAGGATGAATTTGGCAGTCAATTATTGGTGCGGGGTAACCCTCATCGGACCATTGCGCTGACACATACTGGTGAGCAACTGCTGGGACATGCCCAGGAGATCCTGTATCATTATCAGCTGGCAAAAACGGAAATCAAAAATAGTGAAAAAAGACGCTTGGTTGTGGGGATGCCGCCAATTATTGAAACAAATTATTTTCCAAAAATTGCCCAGCGCTTGTCTCCAGAAGATCTAACAAGTATTCAAACGGTTGAAGAAGGGTCTATCTCAACGATGAATGATTTGAAGAACGGGACGCTTGATATATCATTTTTAGGCTACATTGATCAAATTACCGATCAAATGATTGACGTTCATCAAATTGATCAACAATCTTTTTCGATTTTGGTGGCAATTAACAGTCAATTGGCGAAGCAACAGCGCGTGAACTTTGCTGATTTGAAAAATCAAAACTTCATTTTGTTTAAGGACAGTTTCGTTCATGACCGTGTCTTTCGCCAGCTGTCAAACACCAACCATGTACGGCCGAAAGTCATTTTTCGAACCAACGCTGCCCAGAGTATTGTGAATATGGTTGCTCAGGGAATTGGCATTGGCTTTTTAACCAACGCCATTAAAATTAAGAATCCAAACATTGTTCGACTGCGGCTTGATGATCCGTTGCAACCGATGTTTAAGATCGGATTGGCTCTGCGGCGGGGAATGGTCTTTAGTGAGGCCCAGGAGAAGATTGTAGCCATCTTGAAGAGTACTGCTAAATGAGTTTGATGGTCTTCATTATTGTATCAATAAGTAAATTATGGACAGTGTGATTGTTTTGAATAAGCATTAGAGTAGGAGGTATTCAGTGACTGATAAATTCGCAAGGGGTATCAGCAAACATGCTATCATTACAGTATGGATGATATTTATGATTGGTGTTAGTATCAATACAATTATTCA
>NZ_GG669992.1:111702-148674 GCF_000159315.1 Lentilactobacillus hilgardii DSM 20176 = ATCC 8290 | reverse complement strand
ATACAATTATTCAATTAATTACTTATCAAAATAAGATGGACTCAGTTAATGGTTTCGTTTTTCAGGGGGCCATTATAACGGTTACTTTTTATTTATTATGGGTTTGGAAAAATCGGAGAAGATCATCAATCAGTAAAATTAATATATCTGGTCTGATGCTGATCTTTGGGGTTCTAATGACCGCACTTTCATTACATATTTTTGCAGTTAAATACACGATGTTAATTTTTTTAATGGCAAGTGTTTGCTGGATTGTGGCGTTTTGGCTGGCCATTAAAGGATCCAGAAAGAAAAAAGAAAATGATTAATTGTTTAGCACATGGCTGTGGCAGAGAATTTCTGCCGCAGCTTTTTGTTTTGAAGAATCAATGGTTTTACCAAGATGTGGATCGTAAGACGATACTTTGTTTCTTATAAGTAAACGTCTACGCTATTGTTTTAACCACTAATGCCCCGTAAACTAAGATTAAAAGGGGGATCTTAAAATGAACACAATCATTCATCTCAACATTGCTAATCTTCGTAAGCAGAATCATAAATCACAACAGCAACTCGCTGATTTTCTTGGAATTACCAAGGCTTCAGTATCTAAATGGGAAAACGGCCAGACAAGCCCGGACATCAGTTCGTTACCGTTGATTGCTGCTTACTTTGATACATCGATTGATCATCTTCTCGGGTATGATGCACAACTATCCAAAAGCGAGATCGAACGCTTATATAAAACACTAAAAGAGGCGATTACCGACTCACCGAAAACCGGATTGGATCAGGTTCGCAAACTTGTTAAGCGTTATTGGTCCTGTTATCCATTTGTTTTTTCAATGGCGAACCTATTGCTTAACCATTTAACTGTAGTGGGTAAAAGCAATCCGGCAACAATTAAAAAAGGATCAGATGAGGTTCGCGAACTTCTAACCCATGTTTACCAAAAATCTGATGATATAAATATTCAAAATCAGGCCAAAATAATGTTAAGCGTTCTTTATTTAAATAATGGCCAAACTAAAAAAGTGTTAGACCTGTTGGGAACCACCGTACCACAACTTGTTCCGCCGGAAAGTATCATTGCCTCGGCCTATCACCTTCAAGGAAATTCGGAGCGTGCCGAAGCAACTATGCAAACAGCACTGTATCAATATTTGGTTATCATGGTTAGTACCTTTGCCAATTACTTGAATCTGCTGGATAACAATCAAAAAAAGTTTACCGAGTTGGTAACCAAAGCCGATCAGTTCATTGGTGTATTTGAAATCACCAGTTTCCATCCAATGATCGTTTTGAATCTTTATATGGGAATTGCGACAGGATTTATGAAATATGATGATCAAGCTAACGCCATCAAATTTCTCGAAAAATTTGCGGATCTACAATCCAAACTAACATTTCCGATTGTTCTTAAAGGCAACCATTTCTTCGACAAGGTTGATGATTGGATTAATCAGTTAATGATTGGAAATCAGATGCCACGTGATGAACGGGTTGTTAAACGGGAACTCGAGCAATTTATATTGGAAAATCCGATTTTTGACCCATTAAAAGATAATGAAAAGTATCAAGCGATCGTTTCTCAAATTAAAAAGGACGTGAAATAAAATGTCAGTACATGATACGCTTCCTATTCTCATACCATTGATTATTCTACAGTTCGGTTTAGCCGTCTGGGCTTTAGTCGATATTTTTCGCCATCAACAGTACAAGATTGGTAACCGGTATTTTTGGATACCGATGGTCTTATTAATTTCGATATTCGGCCCAGTTATCTATTTTGTTTTTGGAAGGAAAGATTACTAATGGATGCAATTACAATCAGCCATTTTCAGAAATCGTTCGGATCAAAATCTATTCTCAAAGATGTTACCTTTTCTGTTCCCCAAGGCAGTATCTTTGGGTTCGCCGGTGAAAACGGTGTTGGTAAAACGACAACGATGAAAATGATTTTGGGCCTATTGAAATCAGATCATGGTCAAATCATTATTAATGGTCAGCAGGTCAGATATGGTCACTCCGTTACTAACCGTTTCATTGGTTACCTACCTGATGTACCGGCATTTTATCCTTACATGACAGCCCGACAATACCTTCAACTAACCGCGGCCGTTTCTGGAATGGCTTCATCACAGGTTGATCGACAAGTGACATCTGTCCTCAAACTTGTACAGCTTAAAGACGATCGAACGAAAATAAGCGGTTATTCGCGGGGGATGAAGCAACGTCTCGGAATGGCGGTAGCAATGCTGAATCAACCTGATATTCTGATTTGTGATGAGCCGACGTCAGCACTTGATCCATTGGGAAGAAAAGCGTTTTTAGATATTTTGGCAAGTCTTAGCGGCAAAACAACCGTTATATTTTCGAGCCACATCTTATCTGATATTGAACGGGTTTGCGATCGGGTTGCGATTCTCCATGATGGCCGTATTCAAGTTTTAGGAAAGATCAGCACGCTGACACAAAATCATGCCAAAAGAAGTTTCCAAATTGAGTTTGTAGATTCAACTGATCTGGAAAGGTTTCTGATCCAAACGGACCTTCCAAAAGAAAGTGATAAACAAACCAGAACAATGCTCACCATCCAAGAACAACCCGGTCAGTCTATAGGAGACGACTTGTTAGCAGATTTGTCAAAAGCTCGGATTGTTCCAAAACGATTTCAAAGATTTGAACCTTCTTTAGAAGATGTTTTTTTGGAGGCCATTAAATGAATCAGTTAATGATCTGGATTAAGAAAGAGTTTATTGAAAGTATTAAAACGAAACGCTTTCTAATTGCCGAAATCATTTTTGTCCTTTTTGGTTTGATGAATCCGCTACTTGCCAAATTAATGCCAAAAATTATAGGATCAACACTTCCTAAAGGTGCTTCCGCTGCTATTCCAGCGCCAACTTCGTTAGATTCATGGACCCAATTCTTCAAAAATATGACACAGCTTGGACTCATTATATTAGTCATTTTGTTTTGCGACATCGTTTCTCATGAACTGGCAAACGGTTACTTGATTAATTTTCTGACCAAGGGATTATCCCGTTGGGTGGTTGTTTTGAGTAAGCAGCTTCTAGTCTGGTTTGTTTGGACAATTAGTCTGATAACGACTTTTCTGGTGACAGTGGGTTACACAAACTATTATTTTAATGATCATCTTAGCCGTCATTTATTTCTGGCGGTCTTTGCCTTATGGCTATTTGGATTGTTGCTAATGACAGTTGTCGTTACCGGGTCGACTGTTTCGGCTAGCGGCATGAAAGGCTTACTAATCACTGGCGGTTTTTATGCTTTGGGAATGTTTTCGACCGTTTTTACAGGTTTTAAAAAGATTAATCCATTTTCACTAATCAACCAAAATATGCAGTTTCTGCAGGGGAAGCAGAGCCTTGGTGAATATGGCGTGGCTTTAGCTATCACAGTGATTTTAATGTTGATCGGCCTTGCAATCTCGCTTATCCTTTTTAACCGTAAGCGAGTTTAATAAAAATTGAAAATCTAATGTGTTAAGTAGTAAATGGTAATTTTGATGGGCTTTCAGAGGATGACTAATTAAAATTTAAGACGATAAGAGACCGAGGGCTTTTCCCCGGCCTCCTTGTTTGTGCGGTGATTGGTACTTATGGATGAGTTCGCAAAAACGGAAACTTAGTGTCACTAATGTCAAAAACTAATTAGTGTTTAGATACACGGACAGTACTGTCAGATCAATGTCTTTGATTTACAGCTAGGCATTATAGTTAGTTGGTAAGATACTGTAGTTGCTTATTAGTTCTCGAAATCAAAGTAGTTGATGTCAAGAGTGGAGAACAAAGCCTTTTAACTTAGTTTAATAGGAGGAGTGGATTGTAATGTTTAATAAATATTTTTTTAAGAACGCTCATTTTTAGATTGGGCTTATAATTGCCTATTTGAACAGGAACATTTTTATTCATGTTTCGATCTTAAATCTTTTGTGGATTATTGATTTATTGCTGTTTATCGCAGGAGTTTACTTGGTTATATCCAGTCTATTGAATAAGGAGGAATATAAATTTGTCAAATAATGTTTTGAGAGGAATTTTATTTTGTCTGTAGTTAGATATGTATTGGTTACTGAGCTATCCGTTTAAAAACAAGACTTGGAATAACTACAAAAACATTAGTGATTTTATCTAACTGCCAACAGATAAAAAAGTATCACAATCCTGCATTAATCTTGGATCGTGATGCCTACGTAACTGTTACGGATGTGAGTAGTTCTATTTTTGACTTAGTGTGATTTTTTAGATCGGTGTATCATGTCGTGCAATTTCTTGTAAGACATTATAAGATAAAGGAACTAAGGTTAATGACATTTATGATACCCCCTACATTAAAAGTGGCTTTACTCACTCAACCACTTAATTGACACCGGCAGTGAACTAATGTGTGGCAGATGGTGAAAAGCTTTTCGATTGATGTAAATGACGGCCGTTGCGTGCCCTTTCTTAGGTTGGCGAACCCGAACAATTATCTTTTGCTTTTCTTTAGAAACGGTCACATCGCAGAGATAACTGCCGGTTTGGGGAAGCTGCTGCAGGCGGCTTGAAGGATTGACGATTGATAAGCCGTCAATTTGAGCATGGATCAGTTTACCGGTTGTTTCGTAAGGATGTCCTAATAATTTGTTGGCTTCTTTAATCCTACCCTGACCAATCAATTTTCTGATCCGGCTGGAACCGATTTTTAACCGTTGGCTATCCAATTCTCTAACCGTGACGGTTTGAATACGATGATTGCTGATAGCTGCCATTGAATCAATGGTAGTTGTCCCACCTTGTCCGAAAGTATAATCGAAACCGGCTACCACAATCTTGGCATTCAGTCCGATGACATATTTTTCGATAAATGTCTTTGGAGAGAGGCCGGCAAAGTGCTGATTAAAATCGACAACGTATAGGATATCAGCGTGTAATTTTTCGATTAGTTCGGCTTTCTGTTTTAGTGTGGTCAAATAGCGAAATGTCGATGATGAATCATGATGAAAACTTCGTGATGCGTGGCGGTTAAACGTCATGACGGCAAGCGGAAGGCCACGCTGATTCGCAATTTTTCCAGCTGTTTGGATCACAAATTGATGTCCCTTGTGGACGCCGTCAAAAAAGCCGAGGGCGAGAACAATCGGCTTTTTTGACGGGATGAATGATTGTTGACGTGAATCAAGATAAATAACTTGCATGAGCGGGTTTCTCCCCGAATTTGATCTAATAAATTAATGTAAACACTTAACTCTAATCATAAGGTATTAAAGATGACGGCTCAACCATAATCTATTTTATAAAGGTCATCTTTCAGCAAAACAAAAGCTGGGCACAAAATAAAAGTTTTGTCGTCCCAGCTTTTTTGATTATGGTTAAATAATGGTGGTCTGTATCAATATCGGCATAAGAGGTTAACTCGAAGCGGGTTAACTAATCGTCTTTATTCCGAAAGTAACCATCTTAATTTTGTCTAGTTAGTTTGAAGTTGGCCTTCCTGTGCTTCCTTTAAGAAGTAGCTGAATGGCTTCAAATCTTGAGCTTGATACTTCTTGACGAATGCATCAATCTTCTTTTGATCTTGCCATGCAGGGTCAATGAACATGTGTTGGGTTGTGAGTGGCATATCGTGAGTCAACTTGACATCGATCACAACTGGTTTGTCGGTACTATCAGCATCTTCAAGGGCTTTCTTCATATCATCCTTGGTTCGAACGGTATAGCTAACGGCACCCATGCCTTCAGCAACTTCTGCCCAGTTGGTATCCGGCAGGTCAAC
Organism: Lentilactobacillus hilgardii DSM 20176 = ATCC 8290; assembly: GCF_000159315.1. Lineage (GTDB taxonomy): Bacteria > Bacillota > Bacilli > Lactobacillales > Lactobacillaceae > Lentilactobacillus > Lentilactobacillus hilgardii. The sequence goes on along the minus strand of NZ_GG669992.1, from coordinate 142,914 downwards.
ACCGGACAGTGGCTGGTGGGTATCATCTGTTTGTTCGGCCTCAATATAGCCGAGTGTTTCATTACTGAAGATAACGTTAACGACATGTAAGCCATATTTGACCTGAGTCATAACCTCTTCCATCAGCATTGCGAAGCCACCGTCACCACTCAGACTATAAACGTCGCGGTCTGGATATTCCATCTTGGCAGCGATTGAAGTTGGCAGTGCAAAGCCCATGGTTGCGTAAATACCTGAAGTTGCCCACTTTTGATCGCCATGCATTGAAATTAAACGTTCAAAGTTAATATTGACGTTTCCGACATCCACGGCGAAGACGGCTTTGTCACTAGCAGTCTTATTAATAACGTCAAATATTGGTTCCGGACGAACCGGCTTTTCGGTGACATCTTTGAAGCTGTTTTGCCAATCGAGCCAGTTGGTTTTATCGGCCAAAGCAGCTTGATAGAATGCGGATGGCTTTCTTTCTTCACCGGCATCCAAAATAGCCTTCAGGGCCTTCTTGGAGTCTGTCAGCATGGAAACATCGTTGTGACGACGTTTACCCAACTTTTCACTTTCGATATCAATTTGAATGACTTTTGCTTTTTTATTGAACAGGAAAACACTGAATGGCACATCATTGCCAACCCAAAGAATCAGGTCGGTACTAAATCCGATTTCAGCCCCCGGCTTAGGTGCAACCCGGCCGGTAGATCCCAGATAAGCTGGATAATCGTCATCAATAATGCCCTTAGCCAAAACGGATGAGACTAATGGCATCTTAAACTTTTCGGAAACGGCTTTTAATTCATCAGCGGCGTCTTTAGCACCAAGACCGAAGTAAATCATTGGTGATTTGGCATCTTTGATTAACTTGACGGCTTCGGAAACGTCTTCAGGACGTGGATCCGGATATGCCGGTGCGGTATGTGACTTCAAATTTGGTTCGTAAGTATCATCAATTTGAGCCCAGCCAAGATCTTTTGGAATCGTTAATACAGCAACACCGTGCTTCATATACGCTTGACGGATGGCTTCATCAGTCATTCGCGGCAAGGCATCGGCAGTCATTGCCGTTCGATTCCAGACCGCTACATCATCAAAGATAGGTTCTTCATCCATGGCTTGGAAGAAGTCCATGTTCATATTACTGGTAGGCACTTGGGCAACTAAAGCAACAACCGGAACGCCATCACTTTTAGCATCGTATAGGCCATTAAGTAAATGGACCGCACCGGGGCCGGCTGAACCGAAGCAGACATCGACCTTACCGGTTAACTTTGCGGTTGCCGATGCAGCAATCGCACCCGCTTCCTCGTGACGTACTTGAACATAGTTGATTTTATCTTTTTGATTATGAATTGCATTCATGGTCGAGTCAAATGAGCCACCTGGCAGGCCATAGATGTGGTTAACGCCCCATTGTTCCAGCACCTTTAATACAGCATCAGAACCACTAATCTTTTCAACCATAAATTAAGCCTCCTAAAATTATTTTGTAAATTGCCCTTCACTTACTCGAGTATAGTTGCATGATTGTGAAATGTAAACGCTTTAATTTAGCTTTTTTCATTTTTCAGTTAGTGAATTTTAAAGAAAAACGTTGAAAATCAGACTATAAATCCTATTACCATAGATGTTTTGGCTCATTAATAAAGGGAATAATTGTGAAATGAAAGGTGTCGTGAAATTGATTGCATTGTGAAAAAAGGTCAATCATCAGTTGATTCCTTTGAAAATCAGGATGAAAGCCTAATTTGTTCCTACCATTAGAAAGGTAGCCCAAACACGTAGTTGAATATGACATAGGTGATTGATTTTTAAGGCTTTGTTCATATTAATATTATTAATGCCCTACCAGGAGATTGACTATAACTGACGAGGGATAGTAAGATGATCAGGTAGTGATCTGTAAATGCTTTAAAAAAGGCGACTATTTTTATTTATATTGTGATCAATGTAACAATTAAACGCATTGTATAATATTAGCTGTTTACTTTAACTATTATTCATAATGGAGGTAACCAATATGTCAGACAAAGGTGTACGAATTGAAGAGGATACGATAGGCCCTGTTGAAATTCCTGCAAGTGCGTTATGGGGACCACAAACTGAGAGGAGTCGAAACAATTTTCCAACCGGTCAGTTTATGCCCTTACCAATCATTAAAGCCTTGCTGCAAATCAAGAAAGCCGCCGCACAATCAAATACTGAGGAGGGCGCATTGAGTCAAGAAAAAGGCGACTTGATCGTTAAAGCAATTGATTCACTGCTGTCGTTATCCGATGAGGATCTCCGAAAAGACTTCCCGCTGAAAGTTTACCAAACCGGATCAGGAACCCAAACAAATATGAACGTTAACGAAGTTGTTGCACATAGGGCTGCTCAAATCGACAGCAACGTTGACATTTTACCTAATGATGATGTGAACCATGGTCAGAGTTCAAACGATATTTTTCCGACTGCCATGAATATTACGGCTAGTGAAGCCATCCAGAAACTGGAAGAGTCTGCCCAACATCTAATTGATGAATTAAAGATTAAGCAGGAAACCTATTGGCGAACGGTTAAAATCGGACGAACCCATCTTCAGGATGCAACGCCACTGACATTTGGCCAAGAAGTAAGTGGCTGGGTCAGCATGGTTGAACATGATCTTTCCTATTTAAAGGGGTTGGACGGCACACTGCTTGAATTAGCAATGGGTGGCACGGCAGTTGGAACCGGATTAAATGCTGCACCGCATTTTGCGGATGACATTGCTGAACGAATGAGTAAAGTTTACGGGCTTAAATTCACAGCTGATACCAATAAATTTGACGGCTTGGCAGCTCATTCGGGATTAAACGTTGTCCATGGTGCCATGAAGACCTTAGCTGCTGATCTGATGAAAATTGCGAATGATGTCCGTTTTTTGGCAAGTGGTCCTCGTGCCGGGTATGATGAGTTGAATATTCCGGCAAACGAACCGGGGTCCTCCATTATGCCCGGAAAGGTTAACCCGACTCAGGCCGAAGCCGTTACGATGGCTGCTGTTCGGGTGATGGGAAATGACGTGGTTGTTGATATGGCCGCTTCACAAGGTAATTTTGAAATGAACGTTTATAAACCGGTCCTGATCGATGCTTTTCTGGAATCAGCGGACTTATTAGCCGGCACAATGACCGGATTTGCAGACAAGATGATTCACGGATTGACTGTTAATGCTGATCGAATGACCGAATTAGTTGCTCAGTCATTAATGACCGTTACAGCACTGTCACCACATATTGGTTATCACGATAGTGCCAAAATTGCCCAGGCCGCTGATAGAGCCGGCACGACACTGCGTGAAGCCGCTATTAAATCGGGAAAGGTAACGGCGGAACAGTTTGATAAATGGGTTGACCCATTGAAGATGACAAATATTGATAGTGCGCGAAGCTAATCGGGACAAGCTGGAGTCCTAAGAGTGTGCGTAACAAAGCGTTTAGCACTCGGAGTATAAAACGTCGACTTAGGAAATTATTGGTTGGGATTTTTCAAAAATAGCAACCTAATGAACAGAGAGGAAATAAGCGCGAGATGGCAAAATATGTCTTTCAACCAACTGATATTAAAGAATTAAAAGACCAATACGATTTAGTCGTGATTGGGTCCGGCTCAACCGGAATGACCGCTGCACTTCAGGCTCATGAGCTGGGATTGAATCCGGTGATCTTTGAAAAGATGGCTAACTTTGGCGGTAATACCAACCGGGCCTCTTCAGGGATGAATGCGGCTGAAACCAACGTTCAACTCAAGCATCACATTGTGGACAGTTATGAAGAATTTTATGAAGATACTTATCGTGGCGGCGGTGAATTAAACAATAAAGAAATGCTGCAATACTTCACCACTCACGGGGCATTGGCAATTGATTGGCTGGCAGATCACGGTATTCATTTGGATGACGTGACGATTACCGGCGGAATGAAGATTAAGCGGACGCACCGTCCTAACAGTATGGCACCGATTGGCAATTTCCTGGTTACAGAATTGCTTAAACTTATTGAAAAGGAAGAAATCCCGGTTTTCAATAACGTTCACGTTGATAAATTAGAAGAAACCGACAAGGTAATTAGCGCTGTCAGCGTCACTTTAGGTGATGGTGCGCAAAAGCAAATTAAAGCCGATGCAGTGGTTTTGGCCACGGGTGGTTTTGGTGCCAGCAAGGATATCATTCAAAAATATCGGCCGGATCTGGTTGATTACAACACGACAAACCAACCAGGGGCAACCGGCGACGGTATTAAATTGGCTCAGAGTGTGGGTGCGGGGTTGGTGGATATGGATCAAATCCAGGTTCATCCAACCGTTCAGCAGGATACCGATCATGCCTTTTTAATTGGTGAAGCAACCCGTGGTGAAGGTGCCATTCTAGTGAATGGTGAAGGTAAGCGATTTGTTAACGAACTGGATACCCGAAAGAACGTGACGAACGCCATTAATCAGTTGCCTGAAAAGAGTGCCTATCTGATTTTGGATACTGGAATTCGAGCCCATGTTAAAGCCATTGAGTTTTATGATCACATCGGCCTGGTTGTTCACGGTGATTCAATCGATGAATTAGCTAAGACTATTAATGTTGATGCAGCCAATTTGGGAAAGACGGTTTCCGACTGGAACGGTTACGTTGCTGATAAAAACGATACTGAATTTGGCCGTTCGACAGGGATGGATCGGGATATTTCACAAGCCCCGTTCTATGCCATTCATATCGCACCAGCCGTTCATTACACAATGGGTGGTGTCAAGATTAATCGGAAAGCTCAAGTATTGACTGACAATGGTCACCCGATTAAAGGACTATTTGCCGGTGGAGAAGTTGCCGGTGGGCTTCATGGTAATAACCGAATTGGCGGCAATTCAATTGCCGAAACGGCTATCTTTGGCCGTCAGGCAGGCGAGCAGTCGTATAAATACGTCACAAATTTGAAGCATTAAGCAATGTTTGTCTGGAAGAAAGGGAGACTGTGTCTTTAACTAAGATTGTCTACTGTATTATCCAATCGATGCCGTCTGGGTCTTCAATCATTGGATTTGTGGCGGCACCATTAACCAGTATTGACTGAGGCTTTAAAAGTGGCCGTATAAATGATGAATTGTCAGAAAAGACCAAACAGAAGTTAGCAATTAATAAAGAGTAACGCTGAAAGCATGATTTTAACTGATTCAAGAGGCTGATCGACATCGTATTGTTCAGTCTTTTTTTATGACCAATTAGGTTGATGGCGAACTAATCTTTGAAAGAAAGCGGATTCAGAACTATAATTAAAGGTGTAAGTACCGAACGCAAAATAATTTGGGGAGGTCAGAATATGGATGCCATTCGATTTTATTCAAGAACAGGGAATACTGAAAAAGTAGCTAACTTATTAAGCGAGCAATTAAACGTAAAGGCCGAATCAATTGATTCACCGATTAGCGAGCCGGTTGATCGTCTATTTCTTGGTGGCGGTGTTTATAATATGAGTGCCGATAAACGTTTGAAGGCCTATGCCGCAGATTTAGATCCTGCAACTGTTAAGGAAGTCTTTTTATTTGGTACTTCTGGAAGCGTATTCACAATAGAGAAGCAATTGACCAAGGTACTAAAAAAGAAACGGATCCCGGTTTCCGATGAACACCTATTTCTCCATGGCGTTATGCCTAAAATGGGTAATATTAGCGGTCATCAGAAGACAGAAATCGAAGAATTTGCAAAGGGTGCCGTGACGCAATAGAAGCGATAAGTTTGCTGACTGTGAGATGCCAAAAAACATCCGGTTTGCCTAAATGATTCTTGGACACAATGATCGTTTAGACAGTCGGATGTTTTTGGTGAAAGATAAGGGTTACTTGGGAGGCTTAAATGCCCAGAAGGATGTTGTTGGTCATCTTCGGTTTCTTGAAGCCAAAATTTCGATCATTTCAAATGCGAACATGATGATACTGACACCAATCATCCCGGTCACAAAATAAGTGGTATATTGCGCCCATGCATATGTCCCGGTATAGGATAGATCGACGATCCCTTTAACGATAAAGAGAACCGTTCCCAACGAAACTGCTGATAACAGTAGGGAATTAACAAAGCGGGAAATCAGTTGTTTTAACATGGATACCACCTCCAGTAATGGTTGAGTGCGTTATTGTATTTTACAAGGCTTATCGTTAATTAATGTTACTATAATTGATTTTTGGTATTAAGACAAGACACAATTAGTTTACAGTTTGATTTATTTTGTCATATTGATGAGATTGACAAAATTTACAATGTTTGAACTTGGCTTTGAAATTGGAGATTGTTACTATTAAGTAAAAGTGATCTATTCTCACTTCTTGTTTAGAATTATTCTAAATTAGGTTGAATTTTTACTTTAGAATTGTTACAATGTAGAGGCAGTTAAATAACAGGAGGGATTTATAGTGAAAGTTATTGTTGTTGGTTCATCACACGGTGGTTACGAAGCAGTTCGCGAGTTATTAGCAACTCATCCGGATGCAGAAATTCAATGGTATGAAAAAGGAGATTTTGTTTCTTTCCTTTCATGTGGGATGCAATTATACCTTGAAGGCGTTGTCAAGGACGTTAACAACGTTCGTTATGCGACTGCTGAGGGGATGCGTGCCCAAGGTGTCCATGTTTTTGTACAACAAGAAATCGCGTCAATCTCGCCGGACAAGCATGAAGTCCATGTTAAAAATTTGGCTGATGGGTCAGAACGCGATGAAAGCTATGATAAGTTAATTCTAAGTGTTGGTGCGGTTCCGGTCGCATTACCGATTCCCGGTAATGATTTACAAAATGTCTATTACATGCGTGGTCGTGACTGGGCAATGAAGCTAAAGAGAGCAACGGTTGAACCGACTATTAAGAATGTCGTTGTGATCGGTTCGGGCTACATTGGCATTGAAGCAGCAGAAGTCTTTGCCAAAGCCGGTAAGAATGTTACGGTTGTTGATATTTTGCCACGCTTGTTAAGTGTTTACCTGGATAAAGAATTTACCAGCGTTTTAACAGATGAAATGCAGGCGAATGGTATTCATGCCGCTACGGGTGAAACGGTTAAAGAAATTGTGGGCAAGAATGGCAAGGTGACAAAGGTTGTCACTGATCAGGCCGAATATCCTGCTGAATTGGTTGTTGAGGCTGTTGGTGTCAAGCCAAATACCAAGTGGCTTGCCGATACACTTGATTTGAACAGTAATGGAACAATCAAAACAGACGACTACCAACGAACAAGTCAACCCGATATCTTTGCGGTTGGTGATGCAACTAAGATTAAGTTCGCACCGACTGATAAGCCCGCTCAAATCGCGTTGGCCACAAATGGTCGTCGCCAGGGACGTTACGCAGTGAAAAACCTGACCGACGCAAAGAATCCGACACCGGCAGTATCAGGTTCTTCTGCGTTAAGCGTATTTGATTATCATTTTGCCTCAACCGGTATTAAAGAAGGTACTGCAGACAAATTCGGAGTTGAAACGCAATCGGTTTACGTTGAAGATACGTATCGGCCACCATTTGTGCCGGCAGATCAAAATCCAAAGGTCCAGTTCAAATTAACGTTTGATCCAAAGGATGGTCGGGTTTTAGGCGCTCAAATCATGTCAAAAGCTGATGTTACGGCAAACATGAATGTCATTTCCTTAGCTATCCAACAAAAATTGACGGTTAATGATCTGGCTTATGCAGATTTCTTCTTCCAACCCGGGTTTGATCGTCCATGGAATATTATTAATGTTGCAGCACAAAAAGCTCAACGTGAACTTGATCAAAAATAACGATCGGTAAATTCAATAAAACAGAGATGACACAGTTTGTTTTTGTGACATCTCTGTTTTTATATTCAGACCGATTTTTTAACGGCCATGCATCACCTTTTATTGCGACAGTTTGGACAAGTTGATTGGCATATTTGGCGTTATTAGATGAAGAGTCTAATTGCTTGATAAAAACTGAAACCGGCATATACTTTTAAATGTTAAAAGTTGGGGCACGGTTTAATTGTGCCTGTTTAGTTATTCTAGGAGGGAAAAATATGGTTAAAATTGGGATTAATGGTTTTGGACGCATTGGTCGGTTAGCACTCCGCCGAATTTTGGAGATTAACGATCCTGACATTGAAGTAACAGCCATCAATGATTTGACGACACCTTCAATGCTTGCCTATTTGTTCAAATATGACTCAACCCATGGCACTTTACCATATGACGTTAGTTCGACCGATGATTCGATTATTGTCAACGGTCATGAATTTCACGTATATGCTGAACGTGATGCATCACAAATTCCTTGGGCTAAGGACGATGGTGTTGAATTAGTTCTTGAATGTACCGGATTCTACACTTCTAAAGAAAAATCTCAGGCCCACTTGGATGCCGGCGTTAAGAAAGTTTTGATTTCCGCACCAGCTGGTTCAATTAAAACAATTGTTTATAATGTCAACGATGACACATTGGACGCAAGTGATCAAATCGTTTCTGCAGGGTCATGTACGACAAATGCGCTGGCACCTATGGCATATTACCTGAATAAAGAATTTGGTATTGAAGTCGGTACAATGACGACTATCCATGCTTTCACCAGTTCCCAAATGATTCTTGATGGGCCTAAAGGAAAGAAAGCTCGTCCAAATCGTACCGCTTCGGCAAATACTATTCCTCATTCAACTGGTGCTGCTAAAGCGATTGGGCTGGTCATTCCAGAACTCGATGGTCATTTGAATGGTCACGCACAACGGGTAGCAGTTGTTGACGGTTCGGTTTGCGAATTGGTTTCCGTTTTGAAAACTAAAGACGTGACTGCCGACCAAGTTAATGAAGCAATCAAGCCTTACACCAAGGATAACCCGGCATTCGGCTGGAATGAAGATGAAAATGTGTCATCCGATATCATTGGCGATACCCACGGGGCCGTTTATGATCCAACTCAAACCGAAGTTACAACCAATGGTGAGTTCCAAGTTGTTAAGACCGCTACATGGTATGACAACGAATATGGCTTTGTTGCCAATATGATCAGAACTGCAAAGGCATTTGGAGATAAGTAATTAAAATCAAAATGTGACTCGAACCATCACATCGATACGAAAAAGCCGAGACTCAAAGCAGCCTCGGCTTTTTTGTCGTTAAATGTCACATAGCTTAAATGGCTTTTTGGTAATCGAAAACGTATAACTGGAAACGATCGCTTTGTTGCCGGTATGTACCCCCCCCAATGTCAAGGAATCCTTTCTTGTTGTCTTAATCCTGCGTTACCATGAAACCAGCTCAAGTGAAAGAAGGTTTATTGAATGACATTAACAAAATCTGTTTTGCTGGTGGCTGCAACGTTTGGTGTGGGGGTTACGGTCCTCACGTTGGGAAATGCTCAGGCTGCAACCGAGGTTAACCCAATTCCACAAGTTCTGCGTGGGTCTTGGTATGGAAAGTATCAGCATGTACCGGTTATGTATAAGTTGACCAAATATACATTGCAGGAAGGTGCGACAGTTGACGGTCATTGGAAGTCAAAACCAATGACATTCCATGTAAAAACAGCTATATCCGCCAAAAATAAATACGCGTTATTTACTGTCTCCAAGCAAGCGAACAAACATGGCTATTGGGATTTGAAACTCTTGGAATCTAAAGAATCACTTTATTTCAAACCGGTTAAACGTCATGGTAAATCGGCATTGTATAAATATCATATTGACAGGGAATATGGTAAACCAAGGTTGGACGTTGGCTATTTCTATAAGAAATAACAGGGATATTGTTTGACTGGGGTAACTTGATTTCTACTTAGCCAAAAGTGATTTAAATGAAAATAACTCAAGAATAGAGCAGATCGGGAAAATTGGTTGTATCATTCCCGTTGCTTTAATCTTGAGTTGTTTTTTTGTGCCGATTATTTCTTATTTTCGGCGGACAGTTTGACATTAAACTTGTCGGCATAATCACAAATAAGGATAACTTATTCTATAATAATCATATAAGACGAGTTGAGAGGAGCGTGCCAAGATGGATATTCGTAAGGCAACTTTGGCAGATATTAAAACAATAAGCCAAATTCGTAAACAGCAATTAATTGATGAAGGAATTGAACCGGATGTTTCGATTGATTCCCAACTGGCATCTTTTTTTAAGAAAACGATTGCGGAGGGTTCCCTGATTGAATATCTCATTCTGGATGGGCAGCAAATTATTGCGACGGCCGCAATCTACTTTCAGCAGTTTCCGCCAACCTATAGTAATCAATCCGGTGTCAAGGGGTATATTACCAATATGTATACGGCGGACAGCTATCGCGGTAAAGGACTTGCGACACGGTTACTCCATCAATTAGTGAATGAGGCCAAAAAGAAAGGTGTCACGAAATTATGGCTTGGGACTTCGAAACTTGGTCGGCCGGTGTACGAAAAATTTGGATTTAAGCAAACCAGTGAGTGGCTGAATATGGATATTTAGAGAGTTTTTATAGCTTAATCACCCGGTCATTTTCGATTAGCAGGGCCTCTTGATTGGTTAGTCGAGTAATTGTTTGGTTTTTGACTATTTCCCAATGACGGAGCTTATTAGCTAACTGCGGATCAAGTTGGATGTGTTGATCAAAGTGCGGATAGATGCGAATTTTGGTCGCACCAATTGCGGATAAGTCGGTATCAGCAAACCAATTATCTTCTGGATAGAGGTACTGGTACATATTAATATCCGATCCCAATACAAGCGCACCGGCACTTATACCGTAGACCGGCATACCATCTTTGATTCTTTCCTTAAGGAGATTGAAGGCTCCAGATTTTTTCAAACAATGAAGCAGGTAGAATTGATAACCACCATTCAGGATAACTAAAGAAGTCTGATTTAAAATGGATAGGTCGTCATGAAGAACATCCAATAATGCGACGTTATTGAATCCCAATTGCTTTAATCTTTGTTGAAGCTCAATAATCTTAGGGTGCATTTTCCCTTCTTTTACAGAATTAACAATAACGGTAATGGAAGGGTCGTTATTAGCAGAATGAATTAATAGATTGTGAAAAGCATCCGTTATTGCGGCTGTTTTAAATGCTCGTGAAGATAATAAAATATTAGACACGTCAATCACTCCTCGTTATTAAAAGCATGTTAATTTATTCTACCTTAAAGTGACAAGGTCAAGCAGTGAACGGTCGTTATTTGTGCACAATTCTTGCGGTAACGTTTCCGATTAAAAAAATGAGGAAGACGATGGCTGTTGCAATAAATGTTAGTTGCATGCCCGTGATAAAAGCTGTGGGCGCATGAGTTGGATAATTATGAACCGTATAGCCAAGTGTGTGATTAATGCCGGCAAACAGCAAAACGCTTGAAAAAATAGTGCCGACTGTCATACCGATATTCCTGGATAATCCCAATAATCCGCTGGTGACTCCCAGTTGGTTTTTAGGAACGGCTTCCATGACCATGACGTTGTTGGGTGCTTGGAAAATACCGTTGCCCAAACCAATGAATCCCAACCAGATACATAAAGTGCTGATGGATGTTTCATGGGAAACAGTTGCCAACCCGACCTGCCCGATGATCAGGATGATAATGCCGGCGATGTAAACCTGCCAATCACCCATATGGTCGGACAGGGTGCCTGCCAAAGGTGCAATAATGATTTGAATAATTGGAAAACTCATCATAATTAAGCCGGTTACTTCCGGCGAAATTAATCGATTTTCCTGTAAATAAAGGGGCTCAATGATATTGACAACAAAGTTTAGTGCATAAACCAAAATTGTCGCAATTAAATTCAATGAGAAATTGACGTTTCTGAATAAATCAAGATTAACTGCCGGTGTTTTAAAGCGCCTTTCTGTAAAGATGAAGACGGTCAATAAAATGATGGTTGCAATCATGAGCAAAATAAACGGTAAACTGGCAAATCCGATTTCCTGCCCCCATAACAAACCAATAAAAAGTGTGCCCATCATAATGCCAAATGAAATCAACCCTAAATAATCAATTTGCTGGTTCTGCCGATTAGCTGTTTTGGGCAAAAACAATTGACCGATAATAATTGCAAAAATTCCCAGGGGAATATTAATCCAAAAAATATAGTTCCATGATAAATGCGCTAAAATGAGGCCGCCCAATCCCGGCCCAACAATCCCTCCAAGAGCAACAACCGAAGAAAAGCTACCAAGTGCCAAACCGCGTTTTTTCGGTGGAAAGATTTCCGTAATAATGCCGGCGTTATTGCTTAGTGTCATGCTGGCACCTATGGCTTGAAGTCCCCGACAGATCAGTAAGAAAGCAAAGCCGAAGTTTATGCCGCAAAGAAGTGAGCTAATTGTAAAAATGACTGTGCCGATTTTAAAAACGGATACTTTTCCATATAGGTCGCCGAGCTTTCCAAATGGCAGTAACAACATGCAGGTCATAACCAAGTAGCTTGAAGCTACCCAGTTGATCTGGGTGGTCGTGACATCCATTGCACGACTCATGACCGGCATGGCGATGTTGACGACACTGCTGGTCAGTGTAGACATAAATGAAAAAATGGAAATTGCGGTAAAGATCCACCATATTTTAAGAGACTTATTTTTAGCTGTCATTTTGATTCCTTCTTTAAAATTAGAGGCTATTCTTAGCATACTTCAAAATAACAGATAATATCTAAATAACGATGTAACCATAAAAAGGAACCCGTAATGGCGTTCCTTAAACTTATCTAGTAAACAAAATGATTTTTTTGAACAATTTTAATCAGAACAAAGCCAACTAAAATATTAATAATCGAAATGGTTATTAAAATAATGAGTGTTTGTGACCAGTTTCCAAGCGTCGATTCAATGACACCGAACATCGTTGGACCAACACTGGCAATCAGGTAGCCAATCGATTGAACAATGCCGCCGACGGAACCTGCTTCTTGTGGTGTGGTAGAGATAGTGGTAATCATTGATAGTGAGAGCGTGAAAATAGATGCTGTTGTGATGCCGACAATAATGCAGGCAAGAATCAGCAGCCAAGTGGCGTTGAACATAATCAGAATACCGATACCGGATAAGTAGCCGATCAGTAAGGAAATCATCAGCAATTTTAAGTTTGATGCCTTGGTAGTTGCCCGTGGGACAAGATAAGCGAACGGTGCACCGATGATTTGGAAGATTGAAAATAACAGACCGGCCGTTGTGGCTGATAAGCCATGCGAAGTTAGAACACTTGGCAACCAGGCAACAATGGTGTAAAAAATGAGGGATTGAAGCCCCATGAAGATTGCCAATAGCCAGACATGTCCCCGTTTCCAAATAGGTGTCGCAGCTGCTTTTCCGGTTACTTCCTGGTGATCAGTGGCAGTTCTTTTCCGGGGTCTCGTTGCTTGATGTGGCAACATAAGTGTCCCAAGAAAAGCAATCAGTGCGGGAATAGAAAATAACTGAACGGTGAATTGCCAACCAATGGCGTTGGCAACAGGGACAGCGATGCCACCTACAATTGCTGAAAGAAGATTGATCGATGCGGTATAAACACCGTTTAATTTAGTTGATTGCTCAGGATGGCGTTCAACAATCAATGCCGGTAATGAGACATTTAGCATAGTAATCCCGGCACCGACAAAGATTGTTCCAAGAAACATGCCCCAATTGACATATGTACGAAGCAGATTTGCAATTGCCAGCATGAGTAACGCATATTCAATCGTCCGTTTTGTACCGAGTTTTCGAATAATCGGTGCGGTTGTGGCTGATAAAAAACCGAAACAAAGTAGTGGAATAGTTGTCAGGACACCTGTCTGAGCAGTTGTCAGGTGAAAATATGATTGAATTTTTGTGACGATCGGTGGAATTCCGATGATTGCCAGTCGCAGGTTTGCGGCCAGCAGGAAGACCTCGAATGTAAAATTGATACCTTGCCGTTTCGTATTCAATTGATGACCTCCAAATTTTTTTCACTTTAAACATCGTATCATCTGATGTTTACTTTAAAACAAATGGTCAATCATTAACCGTTTGTTTCAATAAAGTAATATTTTTTTCAATCCAGTAAACTGCTTGGTGGGGATCTTGCTGTTTGATAGCCTCCAAAATGTTTTGATGAATAATGGACTGCTCGTGATAAAGTTCTGTTTTGGTGAAGCCTGCACCGAAGCGATCCTTAAATGAGTTCCAAAAATCAGTGTAGATATCTGTGATGACGGAATTGTGAGTAGCTTCAGTAATAGCTTCATGAAATTGCTCATCAGCATGGCGGTACGCATCGAGTGAATGAAGCTTTGCGGCTGCTGAACGGATCTCTAAATAGTAGTTCATGGCTTTGAGATCCGTTGCGTTACGATTATGGCATGCTAAGTCGACAATGCCGACTTCCAAAGCTTTTCGTGCCTCGTAGGCTTCAATAACCGGTGCATTTTTCAATGTCGATGAAATTGTCTGATCGGGCAGGGTATCATTGATAATGGTCGTCCCCTTACCCTGCTTCACTTCGATTAAGCCGAGATTAACCAAAACTTTAATCGCTTCACGAACGGTTGAGCGACCAACGTTAAAACGGGCCATTAATTTGGGCTCCGTTGGAAGACGGTCACCAATGGCCAATTGATGGGTTAAAATGTCTTCTTGGATTTGTTGAGAAACCTGGTCAACAAGACTAAGTGGTTTAAATTGTTTATGATCTTTAACTGGCACTGTATCACACCCCGTTACAGTTTGCTTTTCTCTTCGTCATAGCCTTCCAGAAGGTTAGCATAACGAGCTAATGCAAATAGATAGTCAGAAAGGCGATTTAGATATTCTAAAATGTCGCCGTTTAAAGGCTGCTTCTTATCGTTTAATTCAACGACTAAACGTTCTGCTTTTCGTGCCAAAGCCCGTGCATACTGTAATGCAGCCCCCGAAGGATTGCCACCTGGAAGGATAAAGGCTTTAATAATGGGAAGTTTTGCCATAATGTCGTCGATTTCCGTTTCAAGTTGTTTGGTATCCGATGTTGAAATGTTATGATGGCGTTTGACGGTAATATCAGCTTGGAGTTCGTACAGATTTCGCTGAATCGTTTTGAGCTTTGGTGCTAAGGATTGGGCTTTTGGTGACAGAATTGAAATAACATAACCAACCCATGAATCGAGTTCGTCGATTGCGCCCAGAGCTTCAATTTGTAAATCATACTTGGGCACCATTTTTCCGGTTACTTGTTTGGTTTGACCATGGTCACCAACCTTGGTGTAGATTTTAACCATCTTGAGAAATGCTCCTTTAGTGAAAAGTAAGTAATTTAATAATAAGCGAAATTCGATGAATTGGCGAACCTTTTTTAAAAATTGCCAAAGGAAGGTTAGGGAAGGCTCCTCCCTGTAATGAGATGGCGGATAAACTTGATAAATCCTTCATGTCCCAGCAAGAAGAGTTTAAGGTGAAGAATGCGCATTTCTCCTTTTTCCCTCCTGATTTCGTGATGATACTCTCGGCGAACCCGCTTAATTCGAACCAGTTCTTTAAGCGGTTCTTCATTCGGATCCGGTTCAAATCGTTGAAAATCACGGCGATCAATAAAGCGGATATTTCTTAAAAAGTCTTCACGTTCTTTTTCTGATTTTTTAAATGGGTGCAAAATAATCCTCCTGGCTTTATACAAATAATACTTATACGATAACGCGAGTTGGATAATCCGACAAGAAACCAACGGTTAATCATTGTAAACTTTCAGTAAAACCGATATGGGTATGTAAAAACGGAAACCTTGATGCGGGTTTCCGTTTTTTTATGATCAGTTTAGAATTGATCATTTAAAATTCGGGTTTGTTTCGTGGGTCAAAAATGACTTGATATCACTTTAACAGCTTACTTGATTGGGCAAGCGCCGCCTGCGCAGTCGGTTTGGCCAATGATTTCGGCACCTTTTTGATCGTGGTTATCATTCAACTGATTGAAGACACGCTGAACATCACCATGGATCTGCATAACCTTCTTTTCGTAGGATTTGGTATCGATTGGTTCTTTGGGTGCCTGTTTAAATTCATTACCAACGTACGGCAAAAGAGATGTTGACTTGGTAGTGAAACGATATTGGTGCATTAGCGGGGCAATCTGGTCTCCCTCTTCGGGCTGGAAGGTAACAGTACAGCTAACCGCATTATCGGACCAATAGGTTTGTAAGAAAGCTTGAGTTGCAAATTGTTCGGCAATTGAAACGTTACCTGCTGAAGCAAATTTCTTACTGTCAGCATGGGCCGCACGAATTGGGAATTCGGCAACCATTGTATTCTTTGAGTAAATATCCTTTTCTACGTGGTAGCCGCATGCCTTTAAGGCTGGTAATAACGGATCTGAATCCTGGAATCGAATTCGTTGAATCAAGTATGGGGCGTAATGGAAATGCATCCCTTCCGAAACACCTGCTAATTTGGCAACAGTACCGGATGGTTTAACGGTTGTATGCTTAATTGACGTGTTGCAGCCGAGTTCATCGGAGTAATCCTTATCGGCTTTAACAACTGCCTTATACAGACCATCTACTTTATCGATAGCACGTTGATCATAAATTGGCTTCTTGATGGTTTCACCGGTTTCCGGATCTTTGGCATCTTGGTAGCCGGTAACAACCCGGTTGCCCAATTCACTTAGAATCCAATCTTGAATACCGGACATTGAGATACCGATTCGACGATTCTTGTTGATCGCCTTTCGAGAAACTTCCCAGTCATATGGACTGAAAGTAACCCGCTTGGAGAAACGAGTGCCTAAAGTAAAGGCTTCATCAAGATCCCAATTTTGTTGGCTGGCAACGTAAGGGAAGACTTCAAACAAGTTGCAGGGTTCACCGTTTGAAAGTGAAATCTCACCACAAGGGTTCGTCCCTTCGACGTTTGGATCAATATCTTTTTGAATGCCGTCAATTTTACGACCATAATTCTTGGAAAGTTCCAAGTTAACGATTCCCGGCTCGCCATTGTGACGAATAGAATCGGCAATCGGACCGTAGTTGCTGAATTGGGAATCAACAGCAACACTGTTGTTGGAAGCCCAACGGTGATGATACAATTTTTCTTTATCTTGTTTCATTGTAATGAAATCTTCGTCGTCGGCAGAGCCTAATGCTAATTCGGCCGAACGACGAACGTTTCCGGCAACAACCGTTTTCCCGATCATATTACCAATATCGGTCATATCAACTGATGAAAGGCGACGACGGGCACGATTATTGAGGACGCCATTAATATCAAAGAGCATCTCAATCAAAGGCATTGGCCCTGAAGCGGTACCGCCGAATCCTTTGATTTTAGCGCCCTTTGGTCGAATATCACTCATATCAAGGACCAGATTTTGTTGGTTCTTGGGATTGGTTGATTTAAAGTGTAAATCGATTAGATGAGCGTTTGATAATACCCAACCTTCACGCGTATCGGGTAGACGATAATAAGCGGCATCCGTGATTGAGTGGTTCTTGAAGTAGTCGTCCTTATCAACGGCTCCCATCTTAAGTGAATCAGCGTATGACTCACTGTCTTTATCGATGACAACAGTCAGGTTGACTTTGTTGTCAACCAGCGGAATCTTGTGGACATTTTCTTTAGTGACAGAAAAACCGACACCGCCGCCCTTCATTAATTGATCAAACATGAATGAGTAGGGCATTGAAACAGCTGGTTGATCTTTTTTAAGGTATTCGGGCACGATGTGGCTGTCACCGTATGGCTGTGGCCGTACAGCAATAAACCAACAGTTATTTAATGCGTCACCGTTACGTGCTTCATAAGGTGTACCTGAAATCCAAAGGTTACGGCCCGAAGGTGTTGCGGCCAATCCGTAAATCAGTTTATAAAGTTTCTTGGCTTCATCGGTTAATTCGCTGATCACTTGTGGATCAACATTGTTTTGGTGAAGACGCGGGTCAAGGTTGATGTTTCCTTCAACTACCCGTTTAACCGTCTCGTCCCAATTTTCTGTCCGCTGCTTTTTTGGGATCCAACGAGCATAAGTTCTTTTGTATGTAACCCAGCCTAGTTCGCCCCAGTGCGGTGTGACTTCGTTTTTAATTTGGTTTATAAATTCATCAGAGAGTGAAACTGATGAAAGTTTCATTGCTTGCATAACGATTCCTCCCGTACGCTTGATTCTCGTATTTCGTTCGAGTTAACACTATATATAGTATCTCGACGAGAGAGGATAATCAATATATTGTGTCCGGAAAAATTCAGCAGATGAGTGCGCCAACCTTGTACTGGCAAGGGCTGACGGCCATCGAAAAAAATTTAACGCTCCGTTGTCTTAAAACAACTATCTGTTATTTAATGGATTTTCCATAAGTATTGTGTTTTCAATGGGTTGACCACAACGATATCTGGTGTAGCCAACGGATTGTTTTGTTTACCGTATCAATCAAAATGATTGATTTAACTAAATACGTGCAACATCCATCTTACCGATTTTTTCGCAAGGAAACAAGGCAAAAATAAGCGCTATTGGATAAGAATGACGGAAAATTGCATAGCTATTTTTGCTCGGTCATCATCGTGATGAAATTAAAAAGGACTGGACAAAATGACTTTTGTCTCAGCCCCTTCCGGTTATGAGTGATTTTACTTATTTCTGATTGATATACGTTTCAATTCCCTTTTTAAGACGTTTTAAACCATCCTGAAGCGTTGTTTCGGGGCAGGCAATATTAACTCTTAAGAATTGATTGCCGTTGCCGCCATACACAGAGCCAGCAGAAATATAGAGACCGGTGTCCTGACGGATAAAGTCTTCCAGTTGGGATGAGTCTCGGGTAATAGTACTACAGTCTATCCAAACCAAATAAGTCGCATTCGACGCAATCACTTTGATCTGCGGTATGAACTGTTCACAATAATTTGTAAAAATATCGCGATTTCGGGTAAGCTGCTGTTTCAATTCGGCCAACCATTGATATCCCTTTGTATAAGCGGCAATGGTACCGGGGATTGCCAATAAGTTGGGCTCACCAAGTTCATCGGTGTTGATACCACGATTGACAATGTTTCGCAGTCCTTCGTTGGGGACAATGATGGTAGCTGCGTGCAGTGCGGCCACGTTGAACGTTTTGCTTGGAGAAACGCTGACAATGGTATTCTGAATCAAATCATCCGGCAAAGAGAAAACAGGGGTGTATTTAGGGCTGCCGCACACCAAGTCACCATGAATTTCATCACTGAATAACGTGACGTGGTATTTCATACAAAGCCTGCTGATTTTAATCAGTTCATCGCGGGACCAGACTTTGCCGACCGGATTATGTGGATTACATAGAATCATCATGGTACTTAACGGTTCAGCCAACTTGGCTTCCAGATCCTGCCAATTAATGCTGTATTGGTGGTTGGCGGAATCATAAAGCAAGTCGCTTGATAGAATGTGACGGCCGTTATTAATGATTGAATTGTAGAAAATATTATAAACCGGTGCTTGGACAACAACGTTATCACCGACGTTACTGACACGGCGAACCGTTGATGAAATGGATGGGACGACACCTGTACAGAATAGCATCCACGCCGTTTTGGGCCGGGCGTGATGTTCGGTAGTGTACCAGTCGGCAACGGCATTGAAATAGTCGGCATGGGGTTCTTCATAACCAAAAATACCAAAAGCAACCTTCTTCTGCATGGCATCAATGATTTCCGGCGCTGCCTTGAAATCCATGTCGGCTACCCACATCGGCAATTCGTTGGGTTTGACGTCCCATTTGACCGAATCGGTGTTACGGCGGGGGATAATTGATTTAAAATCATACATTATGCTGACTTCCTTTTTGTGATTTTAGTGTCGGTTGTGATGGTTGTTTTACTTGGATCGATTTTGGTTGGATCCATAATGATTTCTCCAATTGAATGCGCGTGAATTTTACCACTGATTGGATTTTTAACACTCACGATAGTTGAGTTGATTTCTGCATCGATGTTGGAACAATACTCGAAGGCCAGATCGGTTTCCATCAAACGACAGTTGCGCATGGTCAAGTGATCAATGTAGCACAAGCCCTGATCACTTTCGATTGTACAGTTGATCAGTGTCAGATTCTTCGTGTTCCACCCTAAATATTCACCATTAATGACAGAATCATAAACCGTGACGTTTTCACAGTTCCAAAATGCGTCTTTTGAAACCAGGGTAGAATGATGAACTTCAACGTTTTTTGCGCCGTCGAAACAGTAGTTGCCAATAAGATCGAGGTGATCAATATAGATATCACTGCTGTTCATCCCAAAATAACTCCCATTGGCCTGAACGTGGTCGATCGTAATGTGATCGCAGTTCCAAAGGGTTTCGGCAGCGTTTGAAAAATGATCATCGACTAATTTAATGTGACTGCTGCGCCGAAAAGTTTTGGTTGCCTGAATTGAACAGTTGGTCATTTCGATATCGTGTGTGTACCAGATACCGGCATGAGCGATTTTTTCCAAAATAGTATGGTCGACTTTGGCGTGGTTCGTGTACCAGAGTGGGTATTTCCATTTAAAAATGACATCTTTAAGGTTAATATTGCGACTTTCTTTAAGTGGGGATTCACCTTTACCGAACGTTGTCCCGATAATATTGGCATCATGTTCGGCAAAGAGCGGCCGTTCACCGTCGAAGTATTTGTTTCGGTATTCTTTCATTTAAGTCGTCCCTTCCTTGGTAATGTGCTTGCTAATTGAATATATGCTTATGGTAACCCTAATCAGATGATCGTGCTACATGGGATATGGGGATGGACTGGGATCTTTTTGTGGACATGGTTAAATGACCGAACTTTAAAAAGGATATGGGGAGAAAAGTTCATGCTTTACTAAAAATAGTTGGATTATAGCCTTGAAATAAGTTATTATAATAGATATAAACGAACTATATGTAAACAAACACAATAATTATTCGCATTTAGGAGGATGAATTCGATGCATTGGCTGGCAGATTTTCTCGCCGCAATTGGTGTGGTGCTAAACGGCATTCCTCAGGGAATTATGGCGATGACTTTGGGATTTGCGGTTTTTCCCACAACATTTTCGTTTGTTTTTGCTTCAGCAGTTAACGGAGCGTTCGGCTCGGTCGCACCCATTTCGTTTCAAGCGGAGTCTTTGGCATTAACGGGAAATTTGGGTGAGACAACCCGTGAACGTACCTCGATTATCTTTGGCGGATCATTGATTATGGCGGTTATTGGGGTAACCGGTACCTTAACAAAAATCGTGGACGTACTTGGGAACAGTATTATGGCTGGGATGATGGCAGGTGTTGGTATCATGTTGGCTAAGATCGCTGTTAATATGGCTCGAAAGGAACGGATCGCTGGATTGTCGTCCATTGCGATTGCCATTTTGACTTATTTGTTCACTAAAGATTTGGTCTGGACAATTGCCCTCTCGGTGATTGGGTCAAGTTTAGCGGCTGTTTTCGGTATCCATTATCGGGCAGAATTGCCGGCAAACGTCGTTGAACGCAGATTCCGGTTTTTAAAACCGATTTTGAACCCTCGAGTGGTTCGAGGGGCATTGAGTCTGGCTTGTTTGAATGTTGGTGCCAATATTTCGTATGGCCTAATTACCGGTCAGATGACGGGGATTAAACCAAATCCGGTTAACTTGAATTTGTTGACCGGTACACAGGCATTTGCGGATATGGGAACCAGCTTACTGGGTGGAGCACCGGTTGAAACGATTATTTCCGCGACTGCCAGCGCACCCAAACCTGTTATCGCAGGTGTGATGATGATGTTAATCATGGCCGTTATTTTATTTGCCGGTTGGCTGCCTAAAATTGGTAAGTATGTGCCGGCGGCATCAATTGTCGGTTTCCTGCTGATTTTGGGAGCGGTTGTTATTTTTCCTGAAAATGCTGCGGCTGCCATGCAGGGATCAGATAGTGTTATAGCAGCGTTGACGTTGGTTGTGACAGCGATCATTGACCCGTTTGCCGGGTTGATGACGGGTGCCGTGTTGAAATTTGTTTTGCCGTTGATTGGCTTGGGGGTCTAAATGATGCAACAAACATACGAATTAACTATTGGAAAACTAAAACGAACATTACCGATTATCCCAATTAATGAAACGACTGCGATTGCGTCGTTCGTCCTGTTGGGGGATTCCGAGTTGGCCCATTATGCTGCAGCTAAATTGGCAGACAAGATTTCGGAACCGTTTGACTGTATCGTTACGCTGGAGAGCAAAGGAATTCCGTTGGCAGAGGAGTTGAGCCGGGTGAGTGATCACCCCAAGTTCATTGTGTTACGAAAAAGTGTCAAGGCTTATATGGCGTCACCGCTTGAAGTTTCCGTCGATTCAATCACGACTGTAAGTCAGCAGAACCTGGTACTGGATGGTCATGATGCCGATTATCTTCGTGGCAAACGGGTT
Organism: Lentilactobacillus hilgardii DSM 20176 = ATCC 8290; assembly: GCF_000159315.1. GTDB lineage: Bacteria > Bacillota > Bacilli > Lactobacillales > Lactobacillaceae > Lentilactobacillus > Lentilactobacillus hilgardii. The sequence goes on along the minus strand of NZ_GG669992.1, from coordinate 120,620 downwards.
GTGTTAGTTGATGATGTTATTTCAACCGGCGGCTCGCTTGAAGCTGCTGAGAAGCTTCTTAAAAAAGCAGGCGCAACCATTTTGGTTAAATGTGCTATTTTGGCAGAAGGGGATGCCGCCAAACGTGACGACATTCTTTATTTGGAGAAGTTACCGTTGTTTCAGAGAATATAGCCGTTAAATTAATAGCCTATGGTCAACTTGAATCGACCATAGGCTATTTTGCAGTGTTTAGCTGCTATATTATTTTTCAACTGAAAGCTTTTTGACGGATAATGAATCCCGTATCAGACTGATTAAAGCAAACCCACCCAGTAAAATGGCAGGGCTTGCGATCATTGAATCGTTAAACTTAAGTAATACGATAACGGCAATCATGACAATTAAAAAGGTCATAATCCAGCCAAGCCCGGAAATAACGTGGTTTCCCGGTCGTTGCTCCGGATGCCGTTTAAAGTATGATCGCTCAAATAACAAGTAATAAACCAACCAAAATCCGCCAAGGACAACGAGTGGAACCGAAACCCGATCCCATCCCCGGGGACTTAATCCGTTAAATGCCAAGAACGTAAGCCACAATGCAATAAGCGGTAGGTTGTTAACCAGGCTGTAACGCCATTCAATCTTCATAAAAATAAGTCGACTTCTTTCTAAAATACATGCTAAACGTTAATCTGTTTTTAGGACCGATAAGCAATCCCTAATAAATGGCAATGTGAAAATGATCCAGCAGAAGGTTAATGTTGACGCATTGGTTGTTAACATCAACAGTAATGCTAAGAGAGTGACAATGACGGTCATGATCATACCAAGACCTCTCAATTCATGGTGACTTGCTTTATCTTCAGGATGTTGTCTTAAATATGACCGCTGAAATATCAAACTATAGGTTAACCATGAAATGATAAATAGGATAAGAATGGTTAGAAGAAACCAAAGTCCCTTGTCTGACAATGGATAAATAAGTGACCCGGTGGCAATAGTGACAAGCAAATAGGCATTGTTAATCAAGCCGTAGCGCCATTGAATCTTCAAGAGGAAGCTCCTTTCATCAAATGATTTAAAGTTCCCCATCAGAATATATGTCACTATAAAACAGGATAACACTCATTATTTGAACCACGCAACTTGACAATGGATCTTTGAATCAGGTTGGTTCTGGTGGTTCTACCATGTCATGAGTGCAATGACGAAGATGGCAATGTGGACCACTAATCGAATCAGATGATGTGACCAGTGTGGCCGACCATAAAGATGGTAGCCATTTGCCAGTGTAAAAACTGAAATACCAAGTAATCCGAGTAGAAGGGTATCAAGTGAAAGCAGCTTGGAAGAAATCATCAAGCTGGTCAAAGTAATGAAGGCGGAAAGAAATAACCCAACAATGAGGGTAATCGAGATGTCTTTACTGAGAAGATGCGCAATGGCTGCAGCCATGGTGAGTAGAGCATAGAGTGTGATAAAAATGTCGATTGCAAGACTCAATTTTTAAACCCCTTCTGTGGTTAATGATGGATGATAAGCAGTTATTAACAGGATTTCTGCTAATTGCAAGGTAGTTGGTTTATGTATGCTTGTCAAATGAATTGCTAAAAATCTATGTCCCAGATGAACAAAAGTCATTTAAGTGTTATAAAATTTTAACAATTATAATGACGGTGTTCATTATATTTGACCATAGTTATTATAATAAAGTTCTTTTAAAACATGTCAAGAATATATTTGAAATAAAAAACAGCTTGCATTAATGATAATGCCAAGCTGCTTAATTAAGGTTTTAACAAAATTTTTCCAACATTATTTCCTGATTCCAGTAACTTGTGGGCAAGAATACCGTCTTTCAAAGGGAAAACCGTGGGTTCACTGACTTTGATTTTTTCATCGGTAAAGTAGTTGAATAGGCGTTTACTGCGTGCAATTCTTTCCCAATAATCGGTTAGATAATCCCACAGATCACCGGTTAAGATGCTTTTGGATTGAGATAATAACGTCACCAAATCGACTCTTGGAGGATTACCGCCTGCCATGCCAAAGAAAACCAAATTTCCGCGATGTTTAAGCAATTCAATATTTTGCTCCAAAGTAATGCCAACGCCATCATAAACGGTATCGAATCTTTCGAGCCAATTCTGAAGCCAGGGATCCGTTCTGAGAAAAACGGCTTTGGCCCCCTGGTCAAGTGCGACTTTTTGTTTTGCCTTAGTTGAAGTCACACCATAAACGTTGATACCATCTGCTGTGAGCATCTGCGATAAAATTTGGCCCACTCCACCACTAATGCCATGGATAAAAACGTTTTGTCCCGGTCGATTCCTGCCCAAATCATGAGCCAGAAAGTCGGCGGTCAGTCCCTGCAATCCTGCACACGCGATTACTTTATTATCGAGATCGTTTGGGACTTCAATAGCGTGATCTTCCGGAACTGCCACTAATTCAGCGTTCGCAAACGGTACATCTACGAAAAAGACCTTTTCTCCAAGCTGATGCTTTGTAACCTTTTTACCAACTGCAATCACCATTCCCAGTCCTTCGTAGCCATCGATGTAAGGGGATGAGACTCTTTTTTCGATATGATAGGTTCCCTTTCTTCGATAAATGTCAGCGAAATTAAGGCCTATATAGGACATTTTAACCAAGACATCGTTATCTGATAAAGACGGGTCTGGCAAAGTCCCGTACTGTAAGACTTCGGGACCGCCGAAACGGTCGAAATAAAGTGCTTTGATTTGATTTCACTTCCTTAAATAGAAATGGTTATAGATAACATTATCACGCTCGTTGAGAGACGTCGAGCCTTTTGGGGTGGAAGAGTGTTTTTGATATAGTAAAAGGCCGAGACACAAATAGAATATGTGTCTCGGTCTTTCCCTGTCGTCATATTTACCTGATTGAAATGCTTGTGCCATGATAGGTTTCTTATGAAACTCAGTTCCTATACTGACGTATAGCCGCCATCCGCTACCAACGTTGCGCCGATCACAAACGATGCATCGTCACTTGCCAGGAATGCCACAGCTTTGGCAATTTCTTCAGGTTTTCCTAAACGTCCGAGTGGATGAAGCTGCGCCAATTTTTCCTTTAGTCCGGGGTTGATTTTGCTCAGCAGCGGGGTGTCAATGTATCCAGGGGCGATTGCATTAACCCGGATACCCTGCTTTGCATAGGTTGCAGCCAATGTTTGAGTGAGAATCTTAACGCCACCCTTAGCTGCGCCATAGGCCGTTACGTTAGGAAGCCCAACCAAACTGTGAATAGAACCCGCATTGACAATGGCGCCACCGGTTCCTTGTTTGAGCATTTGTTCCAAAGCGTACTTATCTGAAAGGAAAACACCGGTTAAATTAATGTTGATGGTATTTTGCCATTTATCCAGTGGCAATTCTGTAATGTTAGCGTCGTTTGCGATACCGGCGTTGGCAAACATAATATCCAAATGACCGAATGCATCAACTGTTTTATTGATTAGGTTCTTAACGTCGTCTTCGTTGGTCACATTGGTTTTAACGAATAAGGCGTTACCACCTGCATTTAGACCGGCAACAACGTCGTCGCCCTTATCTGAAAAGTCACCAATAACGACCTTGGCACCTTCGTTTAAGAATAATTTGACGGTTTCCAAACCGATACCGGATGCGCCACCTGTTACGATGGCAACTTTATTATCGAATCTTGCCATACCGAACACGTCCTTTCCGTGTCTAGTGACTAACTGTCTCCACAGCTACATTGTAATCGCTTACATATTTATTAACAATTAAAGTGTGCTTTGGATTTTTATGAAGGGAGGCGTTTCCCAAGAGTTGCGAAATGGAATGGGACTTTGGGATCAGGCATATGATTAAACAGCTGGCGGTCTGTTGAATCACTGAAACAGTACCACTCATATCATGCGCCTGATTGAAGGTAGTTGGGGTATCATCCGATTCAACCGGATTAATGACTGCAATCGCGGTGTAAACAGGTGCACAAACAGGTTCACAATCGAGCACGAACCGGTTTTCCAATGACGGTGAGGCGCCGATAAATCATTAAGAGCCGTGTAATGGCATTCGAGATGGATAATGACGCTTAAAAATTGATTTAATCACAGTTCTTATTTGGATCTGTTACAACCATTGGTCATTTATTGATTAAATCTGATACGGAACGGTTGAAAACTGATGATGCTCTAGGTTTACAAACAGTTTGTTAACCTGGTTGCCGGTTTTGCAACAAATTGATTATATGATAATATAAGTCCAAATATTATTGGAGGATAATGATGAAAAAAGTTCATTATGGATTGGATGCGCCGCTCGTTCCCATTTCTTATTTAGTAATTGGTCTGGGCATTTTAATTAATTGGGTCTTCTTCCATCAATATGCAACTGCCGGGTTTGTATTACTGTACGCTTTGCTTTTGATTGCCGGAGGCCTCATTTTTTTCCATACGTCATTTCGGGGGAAATTTATTATTTGGGATAAGATCTTAGCCAAAACAGATATTTCGGATGACGCAACGGTTTTGGATCTGGGATGCGGTCACGGTGCTGTTTTGATTGCTCTTTCGAAGCTCTTGGGACCATTTGGAAAAGCAGTGGGTGTTGATTTGTGGAAAAATGCCGATAAGTCTCATAATTCGTTAGAGGAGACTAAAAGAAATTTGGAAATTGCCAAAGTTGCCGACCACACTGAACTTGTTACGGCTGATATGGCAAAGCTGCCCTTTGAGGATGATCGTTTTGATTTAGTGACTTCCAGCTTTGCCTTTCATAATATTAAGCCGAATAAAAAACGGTTTGAAGCTTTAAGCGAAGCACATCGCGTTTTAAAGCCGGGTGGAAAGTTGATTATTGTCGATACGGGTAATCACAAAACGCAATATATCAATTGTTTGGAAAAAGGTTCTGAGTTTGCTGATGTTTCAAGTGAAAATACGGGTTTTAACGGTTGGTGGACCGGACCTTGGATGGCAAGTTACGTTATTGAAGCAACTAAAAAATAAGACTAATTTGATTGGGAATGACGAAAAGCCATTCCTATTTTGTTTGATTCGCTTAAGTTATGACAAATGTCACCTCGCAATTGTTCTCACTACCTTTTAATATTATAAGAAAATGCAACCTAAGAGGTGGTACAAGTGTTCCGTAAATTGATTAGCCTTATTGAATTTGAACTTCGATTGGCATTAGAAGATAAAGTTGTTTTCTTATACACACTCGTGTTTCCAGCGGCGTACTTTCTGGTGATGTCCTGGAATGACTTTGCAGCAGGGCGTACCACATCAAACACTGATATGGTTAATAATCTCTTCGGGTTCTGGTCATACATTGTGATAGTAGGTGTCCTTAATCAAATTACAATTACGATGTTTCAGATGCGGGAGAATAATTTCTTGAAGATGTATACATTTATTTCCGGTGATAAACGGTTGATTTATTACGCCAACTTAATCCCACAAATGGTTATTTTGCAAATTGAAGTTGCACTGTTTGATCTGTTGGCAATTATTGTTTATCGACCATCAACCAGGGTGTTGAGCCTGATCGGTGTTTGTTGGCTGCTCAACTTCGTTCTTATTCCGATTATTTCGTTCTTTACAAGCATTATTTTGGTACTTCCGATAAAATCAAAAACATTAACGATTTATCTAACCGGATATATTTTTGCAACATTGTCGTTGGGAGCGGTCTATTTTAAATCACCAGTATTAAATACAATGGTGACGATAATTAACCCTGTTGATTTTCAACAGAACACCTATTCACTTTTTGCTTATCAACCGCATATCGTATTTATCGTCTTGTTATTAACCATCGTTGGGGTGGCTTACATCATTTTAGGCAATGTGATTATTTCTAAAATGAGCCTGACATCAAGAACGAATCGTTAACCGGAGGAAAAATGAAAATAAAAGATTTTACATACAGATTGTCGAGTGGCAGATCATTATTCCAGTCATTAAATGCTGATTTTCTTGACGACAAAGTCAATGTCTTATTGGGGCCGAATGGAGTGGGGAAAACGACCCTGCTGGATTTTATTTCGACCGTTAATAAACGGGAACCGACTTATTTTCACGGCTTTCCTAATTTTGCTAGGATTGCATATCAGCCACAGAGCGTGCCGTTTATTTATGAAGCAACCGTTTTTCAGACAATGAAGATGGTTATGGGGGTCAGTGGCTTTAAGGGGAGGCTTCGACATACTGATTTACCGGCAGAGTTAAAAACGATTGCCGATATTAAGTATGGCGAGCTTTCCGGAGGTCAGCGCCGATTAGTCATGATTGATGCAATTTCACGGCTTGACCGAGAGTTATATTTATTTGATGAACCAGAAAGTGGGCTTGATCCAAAAACGGCAAAGCAGGTCATGCAGAAGATTCAAGGGATTAATCAACGGGGCAAAAAAGTGATTATGACCTCTCATCAGTTTCAAAATATTAATAATGATGACTACCATCTTTTGTTTCTGAAGGCAGGTCAAATTCAATTTTCCGGTTCACCTTCTGAATTCCTCAAAAAAGAGAGTGCTACTAGTTTAGTAGATGCTTATATTAAGCAGGATCAACTTCTTTAGTGAATATGATGCTTTTGAGAGAGCGTACGCATGGACAATCAATTTTAATCCAGTCATCATGGCACTTGGGATTGACTACTCGATCAACTTTTTATGCGGATACTTTATATGGACGGGAAGCTTTAACAGGGATTCATATCATGCCAAACGTCTCTTTGATGACTGACACCACGTTGATACCATGATTAAGCCTTTTTAAAAGATTAACGTCACAAAATCTAACATCAACGTTTTGCCTTATACTATCCTTGAAAATAAACTGAGAGGACTGATGGGCATGGACGATACGTCGTTGATTACAGAGTACCCGCAAGTAAAAGATCTGATGGCGGAACAACCGATATTTTGGCGCAATCCGGATTACGGTCAGCAAACCGAATTACCCTTTTCAAAAGCGGATATATTTGATGCCGTCGCTCGCTGGGAACGTTTTGCGCCGTACTTGGCCACAGCGTTTCCTGAAACAGCAGGTATGAACGGTATTATTGAATCACCATTAATTAAACTGGATCAGATGCAGGATTCGTGGAATAAAATGTATCATCAAAATTTAACCGGAAAGTTGTTTTTAAAAGCAGACAGTCAACTGCCAATTTCGGGATCAATTAAATCCCGTGGCGGAATTTATGAAGTGCTTAAATTTGCAGAACATGTGGCAATGACACAATCAGACCTGGTTTATATGGATGATTACCGGGTTTTAGCAACTGACAGATATCGAAGAATCTTCTCGAACTACGGTGTTATTGTGGCGTCAACCGGCAACTTGGCACTAAGTGTTGGGATTGTTGCAGCAACGTTTGGATTTAAAACCACCGTTTATATGTCTCATGACGCGCGTCAATGGAAAAAGGACAAGTTGCGAGCCAACGGTGTCACTGTTAAGGAATTCAATACCGATTTTTCGCATGTTATCCCACAAGCCAGAAAGGATGCAAGTCTGGATCCCAATATCCATTTTGTGGATGATGAAGGCTCTTCTGACTTATTTTTGGGATATGCGGTTGCGGCTGTTCGTTTGCAAAATCAGCTAAAGAAGCAGCATATCAGTGTTGACCGTAAACACCCGGTTCTGGTTTATTTACCGGCGGGCGTTGGCGGAAGCCCCAGTGGCGTGGCTTTTGGTCTAAAAACCATTATCGGGCCATATATTCACGCAGTCTTTTGTGAGCCAACCCATGTACCGTCCGTGACTTTGGGGATGATGACCGGGTTGAATAATCAAATTTCCGTTTACGACATCGGTCTGGATGGATTGACGGCAGCAGACGGTCTGGCAGTCGGGCGACCGTCCCGATTAGCCGGAAAGGTGATGCGGACACTGCTATTTGGCAGTGTGACCTTTCAGGATGATGAGATTTATCGCAACGTCGCCCAGCTGATGGATTCACAGCAAATCACCGTGGAACCTTCAGCAGCGGCCGGCTTTACGGCGATCGCACCCGTCATTAACAATGTTCCGGCGTTTAACAGTGAAAACGCCACACACATTGTTTGGGCAACCGGTGGCAATATGATGCCGGGAAGTGAAAGACGGGCTAATTATAATCGTGGCGAGTCACTGTTATAGTGGAAACAGATTAATAAAATAGCTGATAAAAACAAAAATGACAGCCTCGATTGGCTGCCATTTTTGTTTGCCGTCTGTTTTCTCACGGCTGGAAAAAGAAAAACTATATTTTCATCAAAGCGAATACCAACGGAATCGTCACAAGACTCAAAATTGTTGATAAACTCATTAGTGCAACCGCCGGGCTTGTATCTCCGTACGCCTGCAGGGTGAATAAAACCACCAGGCCGGCAGCAGGACAGGCGGCCATCAGAACTGTCGTGTATAAAGCAACGCCGGAAATGGTTAGTAGTTGGAGAACCATAATGGCAATCATTGGAAACAGGACGTTTCTAAAGAAAAGTGCCAGCCATAGGTGCCAATCAACTAATTGACGATTGATTTTAATATTGCCCAAGCTGTTGCCGATAACGATCATTGATAATGGTGTGTTGATGGAACTAATGTATTTGACTACTTCATTTGCCGGACCGGGTAATTGAAAGGAGGCCACGAAAAAGAGTAGCCCGACAAAAATAGCGACAATATTTGGATTTAAAATAATCTCCCGAAAATTTTGCCAACGATCGGTCGTTTTCTTACCGGTTTTGAATAACGACACGCCGTGTGTCCAACTAAAAATGTTAAAACCGGCTAGTGAAGCAACCGCAAAAAAGACACCACTGTTCCCAAATAAAGCACTGGTTAGTGGCACACCCATAAATCCTGCATTGGAATAAATACTGCCATATTGGGTGATTCTGCGTAAGTTGATGTTGCTGATCCTACCAAACGCAATCTTTGAAAT
>NZ_GG669992.1:64159-110501 GCF_000159315.1 Lentilactobacillus hilgardii DSM 20176 = ATCC 8290 | reverse complement strand
AAAAATTTCAATTATGTAGAAGATAAAAATGCCAACACAAACCAGCATTAACTGCTGCATGCGACTAGCGGAATAGTGTTGTTCGAAAGCTCCGATGATTAAACAGGGTGAAACGATGTAAAGCAGAATATTAGTCAGATCATTTGATGTTTGAGCCTGCATAAAGCCGAGTTTGTTAATCAAAACGCCGACCAGCATTAAAACAAACATCAGAACAATTTGATTAGTCAGTTGACCGAGTGCCACAGGATCACTTCCTTGTTTTCAAAATAGCTTTTTTCTGAAAATAAATGCTATTTCATTATAACTCGATTTTTTGGCAGAGGTGGTCATCATTACGGCTAAAAATGGTGGTTTGAAATCAAGTTCTTAAAGATAGTTAACGATTCATCATTCACAAGTCACGTTAATACCATTTTGAGGTATCTTTGCTAGTATAGATTTGACTTTAAAAGTCGATTATTACATACGTTAAAAAGGTTTTTAGGGGGGGAGATCATATGCATAAACGCTGGTTGTTATTGATGCCGTTGGTTATTTTGTTAATGGGGTGTAGTTTAACGACAAAATCGGTTCAAAAATCAACTCAAAGCCAATACGGCCGGTTTAATGGTGTCACACTGGATGTATCCCGGCATCATTATCGGGTGGCCACGTTAGTTAAATTTATCAAGTTGGTTAGTACGAACCACGGTCAATTTATTCAGCTTCATCTTAGTGATGATAAGGATTTTGCCATTGAAAATCAGGTTGTCGGTCAGACGAGGGATCGGGCTGTTGAACAAGGCGGTATTTGGCGAAATAAAAAAACGCATCAGGCGTTTTACAGTCGACAGCAAATTCACTTTTTGGTTAATAACGCCAAAAAATATAACGTCACATTGATTCCGGAAATTGATACACCTGCTCACGTAACCGGTCTTGTGAATACACTAAAGGCAGCCGGTCAATCAAAGCTGGTTAAAGCATTGAGTTGGCATTCCAACAGTTATGGTGACGAATTACATTTAAGTAAAGCCAGCATTAAGTTCGTTGAAAAAGTTGATACTGAAGTTGCCGCGGATTTTGCGGGACAAAAAGATGCCCGGTTTCACTTAGGCGGGGATGAATTTACTGATAAATTAACCAAGAATTCAGCATACATTAACTACCTAAACGCGACCAGTGCAACTATTCAAAAACTTGGGTTTATTCCGGAAGCTTGGAATGACGGTTTCCTAAACAGCAGTTTGACTGCGTTGAATCATCATATTCAAGTTACTTACTGGAATTGGACCGCTGATCAATACGGAAAATTGGGTGCTGCCAGAAGAAAAGCCTGGTCCTCGATGCCGAATTTGATTCGTCATCACTTTAAAGTCTTTAACTACAACGATTACTACTTATATTTTAATATTTCCAAGAAGAATCTTTCAAAGAGCAATGTTTCGTACATGAGTAGCGACATGAAGCGATATTGGAAACCAACACTGTGGCACAATGATGATGCCACTCACTTAAAATCGCTTAAGGGAATTGTTGGCAGCAGTGTTTCTTTCTGGGCTGATTCCGCCGGAAACGTGTCTGATCAGCAAATTTATCAAGCAGGGAAAGGCTTCATTAAGAACTTTCTGGTGCTTACACGAAAGTCATTATAAACGATATTTGAGGGAAATATCGTGCTTAGAGGGGAAGGGAAGACTATGCGTACGCTTAGTTCATTTGTGATTTTGTATCCGGTCATCGTATCAATGGTTTGGATCATTGGGTCGGTGTTCTTTTCAATTCAGCGCCGGCAGGTACCACTTATTAATCTGCATGAGGGCAAGCCTGCCGATTTAGTTTCTGTACTGATTCCGGCTCATAATGAAGCTGATACGTTGGAAAACGTTGTGACGTCGGTAGCTGACATGGCGTATTTAAAGATCGAGTTGATTTTGATCAATGACGGCAGTCAGGATGCAACGCTTTCGGTTATGCGTCGCTTAGTTCAAAAATACAAGCAGCAGTTTCCAGTTAAAATCGTTGATGTACAACCAAATAAAGGGAAAGCAAACGCACTTAATCAGGGCGCTCAAATTGCACATGGTAAATTTCTACTTTGCCTGGATGCAGATTGCTACGTTGATCGTCATGTATTGGAGCCAATGCTTGCACAATTCTATAACAATCCACGTGTCGGTGCCGTTGGTGGAAAACCGATTGTCAGAAATCGGACCAGTATCCTGGGTCGGCTCGAATTATTGGAATACGTGGGTGTTATTGATATTATTAAGCGTGGTCAGGCGTTCGTGACCGGGCATATCACCACTGTTTCTGGAGTAGTGGTTGCCTATCGAAAAGAAGCGTTAGCCGATGTTGGGTGGTGGAATACCGATGCGATTACCGAAGACATTGACGTGACGTGGCGTCTATACCATCATCAATGGCAGGTCGTTTATTGCCCACAGTCGGTTGCGTGGATTTTAGTGCCGGAACATATTAAAGATTTGATTCATCAGAGACGGCGCTGGGCACGCGGTGGTTTTGAAGTGTTGTTTAGAAATCGGGGAATGCTGGTCACAGGCCGTTTAAGCGAGCAGTGGTTATTGCTGGATATGATTTTAAGCGATTTGTGGGCAATCAGCTGTGCCTTTGTAACCCTCTTTTACCTGATGATGGTCGCGTTTACCGGTGATCTGATTATGGATGGTGTTATTCTATTTCTGTTATTATTAATCAGTTTGGTGCAATTTATTATTGGATACACTGATTCCAAAAAATCGGATTTCATCAGTTGGCAGGATTTGCTGTTATTGCCGCTATACGTTGTTTTCTACTGGTTCATTAATTTAATTAGTTGTTTGACGGCACTTGGGTCGTTCTTTTTGGACCCCAAGCATGTTGGCAGCTGGCGTAGTCCGGATCGGGGGCTTTGATGATGAAGAAAAGACAACCTTCTAAGTTGATTATTCGAAAAAGGTCATCGCTGTTAACGATGCTTCGAAGAGCCATTATTTTAATTGGCCTTTGGATGGGTACTGGATATATTGTGTATATCAATATTTGTTTTCTTTTAAATATCTATTCAGACGCGCTGGTTTCGGATTATCTGGTTTTAAATTTATCGTTTCGTTCATATGCCATATTTGCGTTGCTGGTTGTGGTGATTGCCAGTCTGATGATTATTTTTGGATGGCTGCGAATTAGAAAACTGAAACGGCAGGCGAAAAATCGTGAATAAAACAACCCGTAAAATTATTTTAAGCAGCGTTATTGTCCTTTTCCTAATTGCCTTGGCGATCAGCGTTCATCACAATATCAAATACGAATTGGGAAATCGACCGAGTTATGCCATTTCTGCTCGGGATCAGCACATTAAAAACGGTGTGATGGTTTTTTGCTACCACCGGGTATTAAACAATAATGATATGGTTAAATTTGATGAGAACGTCTCGCCTAACAGCCAGTTCCATGATTTTAATGTTAATCTGCCGGCATTTAAACGCCAAATGAATGCGCTGCAGGTGAACCATATTAAAGTCATTTCATTACCAAAATTAATTAAAATAATGGATACGCATCAGCCAATTCACGGGAAATACGTTGTTTTGACGTTTGATGATATTGACCGTACGATGATTGACAATGCGTTTCCGGTTTTGCAGAAGCACCACTATCCCTTTACGGATTCCATTATTACGGGAAATACCGGTTGGTATAAATCTGGTACCAAGCTGGCAACCTGGCCGGCCATTTTAAGAATGAGGAAACGCGCTGGAAAATTGGTGACGTTCGCCGTTCATACAAATCGAATGCATTATCTGGTTGACCATGGCACACCTGTATTCAATATCCCAAGTAACTTTGTTCGATTTAAGCGGGACTACGCCGTTAGTCAAACTGTCCTCAAACAAAAAGTTGGTTATCAATCGCCGATCTTCACATATCCATATGGTAGTGGGACACCGCAAATTCAAAAGTTTCTCGCCGACCGTCCCGGTTTAAAAGCTATTTTGACGTTAAACAATGGTATTGTGACTGATCACAGTGACTTAAAACAAACGCCAAGAGTAATTATTAATTCAAGCAGTTGGCCAAGTGTTTCTAAGTGGATTAGCTGATTAAAATGATGTTATCATACAAAAACAGCTTCCGACAACGCCTTTAAGCATTGTCGAAAGCTGTTTTATGGGTCTTAATCGTAGTAGAAAAATGATTTGTCGTTATTTTCCGAATTACCGGTCGGATCCTGCTGACCGATGACGATCGCATATCCGTTGGCATAGCCATTGCCGTCACTGGCAACAATTTGACCTAAAATGTCGGGGATGTTATCAATGATTTGAATGCCGATTTGATAACCGGCCATTGAGGCTCGTTTATCTGAATCATAACCAGCTTCGTCCAGCATGGTTTTAACGGCATTGAGTTTTTTAGCATCCGACCATGCCGAGTGTTTTAGCAGGTATCGGTCAATGTCCGGGAATGCCTTAATGTTACTATAACCACCCGTTCCGATCGGTTTAACATCTTCGTCACTCATAATGGATTGATTGGCAGCATCGTAATTGTAAGCGGCGATTCTTGACAGGCCATAGTCGATTTTGCTGTATGGAAATAAAGCCGCAATCTGTTTGGCCAGTTTTTGGTATTTAGCAGTTTGAACGTACTGGTTATAGTCTGTATCGCCCAAGAAATCATCAATGGGAACGTAATTTTGACCGGTGTGGTTTGGATTGATACCGCGTTTTAAATAACCGCGCCAAACATACCCGCCGACTGTTCGACCGTTCCCTCTGAGGGTACCACTCAGGTAATAATAGATAGCCCGCTTATTGCCGTGGCGCATCACAACCGTTTCGGTTCGATACCAATTCATTCCCGGAAAGTTCTTTAAATGAACCCGAACCTTGCTGTGATTATAATTCCACATTTTGACATCCTGACCGTAATATCTTGGGTAATAGGAACCGGATTGGTTGGCCCATTTTTGTTGGACGATTTGATAACCCTTGGGACTGTATCCTTTGGCTAAATAGCCCTTCCAAACATATCCGCTCATGGATTGAGTAGTATTCTTGACTTGATAATAAACACGTTTATGATTGCCGTGTTTTAATACAACGCTTTTAGCAAGAAACCAGGTCGTTGCCTGGTAATTTTTAAGGTTATGCAGTTTCTTTGTATGATGGGCATTCCACATATAGGCCGTATGAGTTGTTTTGGTATGAAATGGTAAGCGAACGGCGTGTTTTTTATCGCTATAAACGTGGGAGTAATCCTTTGATTTAACGACTTGATAGCTGTTTTGACTTTTAGCCTGAACAGGCTGTTCTGTTATAAAACCGGTTATGGTGGCTAAGAGCCCCAATCCGACGACCGTAAAAATGCGTTTTCTCATCAACAAAATCCTTTCTGAATTGGATGTAGCAAACACCGTCATTATATAACATAATCCATGAATAAATGAACTACTTTGCTAATTCAAAGGGTAAGCTTAATGGAAGATTAGAAAGTTGGCCGAAATCAAAGGGATCAAATCAGTCGGTACTTTTGATTCGATCCCTTTATTCGTCGATGAATAATATACAATTGAATGTCTATATCAAAGAGAAAAGCTTAACTGTCATTCAGAACTGGAAGCAACAAATGAATACAAAATCATGATAAAACCAATCAATGTGCAAATAACGTGATACCACCAAAATGCACCGAATACCGGACAATCGCTCATCAATAAGAGGTTACTTAGAATAACGAGACCGCACCAGAACGGAAACGTTTTATAAAAATTATGATTAAAAGTCATCACATCATCCACTCTATTAGTTGCTAAATTACCTAATTTACAATCGCTAACTTTATCATAATTCAGATAGAAGTAGAAGGCAATTAATATGCATTATATATGGTATCCTTATAGTTGAAACCGAATAATTATTCGTAGGAGATTAAAGAGATTATCTATATAAGGACTTAGGCTGAAATGAGGGATCGAAGTGCGAGATGAAAATGATTTTATTCTTCGTCAAATTCGGGCATTCGCTGAAGGGCTTGGATATATTCTGTCACACGGAAAGGGCGGCCAATCGGAAGCTGAAATTGTTTTCCCCGAAAAGCAGGAACAGAAACTGCCCTATCAAAATGAGCTGCAGGGACTGATCGATAAAAAACGGTACGCTGATGCGGCAAAACGATTACTGAGTTTACAATATGCCATGACCGAAGCCCAATTTATGAAGCTTGGTATCTGGTCTTATTCGGAGCTGAATGAATACAGTGATGATCAATTAGTTGAAGGGAACTTCTCCAAGCAATCAATTATTACTGGTTTAAATCAGTTAAAAGCATTGCGGGAAAAATAGCAACTAAACTGAGTGATGTTTTTTTGGAACATAGATAATAGCAATGAATCCTGCCACTGTCATTAAAGCAACGGCAATGGTTATTGCGTTATTCTTGTATTGAACATGAACAGTATGAGTTCCGGCTTTAACGTTTTTTATCAGCAGAAGTTGATGCTTACTGATGTTGAGCGGGATTTTTTTGCTGTCTAATTTTATTTGGTAATGGTGATTGTAGATGACGAAAGGAAGCTCAATAGATGCAGTGTGACTTGAATGAAAGGAAATGTCAGATTGATTGCTGCCGGCTTTATTTTTAGTTGGTACGGTAATAGCCGTGTTATTTATGAATGCATGATGTTCGGGATATCCAATCTTGTCGAATACAGGAAGAGTGTTCTTGGGATAGTAATCTTTTGTACCTATGAATCCTAAGATATTTTGGTATTCGTAAGAATTTGTAGCTTTGAACCAGACAATGCCATCTTTATATTGAAGGTTTTGATCTTTTGTTAAAGGAGAAGCAACTTCCGGGGCGTTGATTTCAAAGTGCGTAATTCGGAATTGTGAGTGAAGTGACAGAACAAGAAAGACAAGAATGAAAACGCTAAAAACCAGTCTTCGAACATTTTTCTTTGAAAATCGTTGGATAATATCATTTAAACAGTAGCTAAAAATAAGGATCAAAAAGCATTGAGGGAAGATTAAAAAGCGCCATGTGAATTGGATGATTGAAATCTTTGTGTCCTGCAGTAGATACCAAGGGAAAATGTTACTGATTACGACGATGTAAAAGATAGAAATCCATAGTATCTGTTTGAGGTATTTTGGCAGTGTTCGATAAAAAACAAATCCCAATATCAAGCCCAATAATGCAACAATTGAAATGCTGGACCATGTGCTGTTAGTGAGTGTTAAAAATAAATATTTAGGTAAATTAATACCGGCCAAAGGAAATTTCTGCGGTGATGCCATTTTGACACTCGTACCAAAACTATAAGCAGGTAACCAAAAAGAACTAGTGACTAAGACTGTTAAAACAATAGCCTTGACTAGATTAATGAGTTTGTTTTTAGTTACTTTCTTGAAGTTAATGATGGTTAGAAGCACCAAGGTTACTATAACGAAAATAAAATTTAGCACATGAGAAAGACATATCAACGAAATACCTACGGTTAACATTTTATAGTGATTACTGGTCAGCCAGTGATAAAGTCCTGCGAATACCAGGGGTAAGAAAAGAAGGCTAAAACTGATTCCCAAATCCGCCGCGGTGAAATTTGTGTTAATTAACAGTCCTGACATCATGTAGGCAACTGCAAAAGTGTACGCACCGATTGTCTTGCCTTGTTCTATTGATAGGTAACTGAAGTAGGCGGTAACCATTCCGATAAATGTCATTAAGATAATGCCGATATAATAGCTGATGATCGGTTGGCGAATTACTAGTCGACAAGCCGCAAATAAATATAGCGGCAACTTGGGATACATACTCATGACAGCCGAACCATTTTGGTTAAAAGCAAAGGTCGCTATTGACGGGAAGAAATTAAAGTGTTGACTATTTTGATATAGCTCTTCAATTCGTTGTAGATGGAATTGAAAGTCTTGGGCACCAAACAACCATCCGTATCTTAGAAATAAAATGACGTTAAAGATACTAAGGGCCAAAAAAGAGACGAGAACAAGCCGATTAGTTTTAAAAAAAGTTTTGATAGGTGATGGTGTAGGGGCTAAAGGTGTTTGTTGGATACTATTTTTCAAACTGTTTTTCCTTTCAACTGATTAATCTTTTCGCTTGAGTAACCAGTAAGTAACGTTAGCACTTTCGAAGTTTTGCGTATGGTTAGTGACGATCCTGTAATGCTTGAACAATGTTTTGGACATTTTTTTGGTTCCTGGATTGAGGTTGCCGCTTGTTATTTTTCCTTTAGCGCCAGAGTAGCCACTCCACTTATTAATCTGCTTACCTGCCGGCGTGTTCAAGACAATCCATTGGACCTTATGATTTTTAATGACATTCAACTGGCCATTTAAAATTTGGGGCGCCTTATCATACTCGATATTATAGTTTTGGAAGTAGTAGGTGTTCGGCAATGCTCCAGAAGTTGTGTAGAAGCCCATATCGATTGACCCATAATTGAGCATGGTTGGGCGACCGTTACTCTGTGCACGCATAATGTTGCCGAATTCGACTTGTGCGGGTTGTTGTGGCTTGTTGGTTTGATTGAGTGTTACGGAGCCGTTATTGGGAAAAATCTTTGAACTTAAAATATTATCGTTAACCCCTAAAACTAAGAAAAAGCTTAGCAGTGCGCAACTTAAAAGGACGATTGATTCGTTTTGATCGTTAATTTTCACATCAAATTTTTTGATGGCATTAACGAACGCAAAAATACTCGGAATAACCAGGTATGGAAAGAAGGCCAATTCGTAATATTGGTAGACCTGATTGGGATGGTAGCCATAGACGATAAAAGCAGCGTTAACCACCATCATCATGACAAATAACATTTTTCCCCATGTGGTTTTGAAAGCGGACTTGCTGAATAGCAAATAGATGTATCCGATAAAGCCACACACAAAAATCAGGGGATCCTGACGAAGAAAACTACTGTAAATCGTTAAGGATTCAATGAACTTAGCGAAGACCGAGTTGTCGGATAACATGTAGATATGCATATTCTCATAAAAATAAACGTGGAAAAAGGCGGATAATGAATGGGTAGCCAAAAAGAAAATCAGCCATGGCACAATCGCTACTAAGAAACCGAGCAAACTCCAACGAATCATTTTGGAGACTTCTTTCCATGACTTGTGCTTAAGATAATAAGCAAACATTGCCAGGTAGAAGATGATCCAGCCGCCAAGCAGGGTGTATTTCATGAAAAATGTCAGCCCGACCAAAAATCCCTGAAGGCTCCAAAGCCAACGGGAGATGACAAAGTGGTTTCGGTCGCCCTTCAGCAGGGTATAGATCAGTCCAAGTATTGCCGGAAATAGAAGTGATTCAACCGTATCACCATAGTTATAGTATGGGTGAAACAGCTGAAAAAAAGGAATTAAAATCGCAATTGCACAGGCTGCGAGTTGAAAAGTATACATACGCGCAATCTTGTAGACTATGTACATTGAAAGAAATAAACTGAGAACTTCAAACGGAAACATGCCGAGTAATGAACGGCTGCTCAATAAATAGGCGATTCCGTGCATTAAGTAAACATAGGGGCCCTTTTGTTCAAAAACGTCCTTATAAGGCAGAATACCATGCATCAATGCCTTTCCAACCGTAAAAAAGCAGTTGTTATCCGGTGAATAGTCAAAATAAAACAGCGGAGACGTATAGCTGGCAAATCCCATAAACCAGACACTGATTAATAGAAAAAGTATCAGGTAGGATTTATTTGACAGCCAAATTTTGATCTTCGAAAACACAATCATCACTCAATTCTAAAAAGTTTTTTATAAAAATAGTATAGTAGATCTTAACAAAAGATTAAATACATATTATTATATGTAACTAAGGGTGTAGGGCTTGAACATTTTAACCGCTCAACTATTGTTTCGGTCATAGATAATGACTAAATTGGTAAAACATAACTCGGAGGGTATTATACATGAAAAAACTTTACTATATCTAACAGCAGCGGTCACACTCTTTTCCGTTGGCAGTGTAGCTTCAGCAAGCTTACATACCAACAACACTGACAACGTAACTGCAACCGCAACCAGTGGTTCAGCAGTTTCAAGCAGCTCAACATCAGTTTCTTCGTCATCAACTTTGACACCAACTGAATCATCATCTTCAACTAAGACACCAACTGTTTCAAAGCATGCTAAAGCCGTTAAATCAGCTAAGGCTAAGGTTGCTAAAGCTAAAGCAACTGCTAAGAAGTACCAAGCAGCTTACAAAAAAGCTAAGAAGTCAGCTACTAAGGCTAAATACCTTAAAGCTTACAAGAAGGCTTTTGCCAGCTACAAGAGTGCCCAAGCTAAGCTGGCTACTTTACAACACCCAACTGCTGTAAAGAACGCTAAGGCTAAAGTAGCCAAAGCTAAAGCCAACTACAAGAAAGCCAAGACTGCTGCCAACAAGGCTAAATACCTTAAGGCATACAAGGCTGCCCAAGCTAACTTGAACAAGGCTTACGCAAAGTACGCTAAATAATGAATTGAAAATCTGACGGCTGACAATGATGCATTGTTGCGTCAGTCATTGATTCATGCACGAAACGGTTAAAATGAGCTACACCTACAATAAAATCCTCTTTCGATACCTTGGGTTGAATACCATGGATCGGAAGAGGATTTTTGATTGGTTAGTTTGGTACTAAGGTTACTTTAAGACGGTTCGGCTTTTAATACGGGTTGTTATATATAGGATTAGTATAATGCCGCCGATTGTTCCAAATGCAAATGAGAAATTATAGTGCTCAATTAGCCAACCGACAAGTGGAAATAGGCCGATCATCACAAAGGAGAACAGCACGCTTGCGATACTCAGGAGAGTGGCCCGCTGCTTCGAATCAATCATTTCGTTGTAGTAGCTGCTGAAAATCGGCTCCACAAGGGATGAGAGGAGCTGTGAGGTGAGAAAAAGCATCATTAGCATAGGAATCCAATCAAGCCAGCTGACCAGTAAAAGGGCAATCAGGCACCAACTGAGGCTATTGACCAAAACAGCTTTTGGAAAACGTTTTTGGATAATAGGGGTAAAGTGGATGCCGACAATATTGACAGCCGCTGAAGTCACCATTAAAAGTGAGATCATCCATCCCGAAAAATGGGCTTTCTCCATCAACGATTGAAAATAAAAATAGTATGAGGTGCAAATTCCGGCAAAAACAGCCTGAAAAAACATCAGGTTTCTCAATACGCGATTGGTTTTAAGAACCCGATAGGAAGTTCTTAGAATCGACCCAATGGTTTCGGGGGCTTGGGCTGATACCTTTGATGGTGTGACGTGGGGTTCTTTCATCATTAAGATTGAAATGAGCGCGAAGAATCCGATTAGGATAGAGATAACATAGGTTAATTCAAAGTGCCAATGAACGAAAAAACCTGCGATGACAACCCCGGCAGTGTCGCCAAATTCATACAGCACGTTGACTGTACTGATGATTTTGGGATAGGCCTTTGTTTGCCTTGTCTCAATAAGTGAATCGTACATCAGGGCATCGATTGTGCCAGACTGTAGGTTATAGGATAAGGCACTTAACACAAAGCTGAAAGCAAACATTAGAAATGTATGACTTGTCAGCATGATAACTGCGGACAGAATTGATGCGATCCGGCCGCCGATTAAAATGGATTTGTAGGAAAAGCGATCGGCCAAAACGCCGGTTGGCACTTCAAACAAAAAGCTGGCAACGTGAAAAATACTTTCGCACAGGCCGATTTCGACAAGGCTTAACCCTTGCATCTGCAGGTAGATAACCCATAAACCGGTAATCCCGAAAAAGGAGAAAAATGTATAGGCATAACCTGTGTTGATATTAGTTGGATAATTAGTTTTCATTAGATAAACACTCCAGTGAGTTGACAACCCGGGTATATAGAGAGTTGTCTGGTTTTATTTTTATGCGGTCACTAGAGTGTTGTTACCTGTATGATGCAGTGTTTTAATGTAATCCAAGCCAGCATTAGTTTCACCTCGAGAAATAATCAATATAATTATGAATTAGTGTAGTGAATTGACAGGAAAAGTGCAAGGCAGAGATGCATATTAAAATGTGATTGCAATTAATCGGAGTCCTGAGTATGATCAAATTATAAAATGCTGGTCAGTTGAAACCGAGAAAAGGATAACGATGATTTCTTAGTGAATGTTATGGGGGATATTGCCAATTTGTAAAATAAAAAACGCGCACCTCTTTTATAATGAGAGTGCGCGTTTTCTGCTCTATAATTCCTTTCTTCTGATTAATATCAACGATAAACCAAAACAGATAATTAAAATGGCGACACTAAACCAGATGTAAGGTTGAAACTGACTAACCGAGAACTGCTTTAAGCTGATTTTGACGGAAACGCCGAAGAAATCAACATACTTTAACCAATCCCATTTAGAAATCATACTGATAATTGAAACAAGCAGCGGAAAAATAATGATGAAAACGGCGCTGCCGATTAGTGATCCTGTCAGCATCAAAATAACAATGGCCATGCTGAATACAACGCCAATGAAGAAAGCCACGATCAGCGCGGTCAGTAAAGTTGTGCCGAACAGGTTTGCCTAACTGGTACCGACATTTCGCCCTAGGGCCATTCCCGTTAAAATTCCGGCAAGGAAAAAATGACGATCTGCATGAAAATATCCAATAACATCGTGACAAGCTTTGCAATAATAAAGCCAGAGCGCGAAATCCCGGAAACCAATGTATTTTTATAGGTTTGTTGGCTGAATTCGTAACCGATCACCATAACGAAGATGCTGATGAATGCGTACATTAAAACGCTCGATGATATCGTCAGCCCATGGATGCCAGATAGCAGTGTCCAAGGAACAGTCGATAACCGTTCAAGAACATCAACCGGTGCACTGACCATTACACCCCCGACTTGCTTGGAATAGACAACGACGATACTGAAGAGAATAACTAATATCAATAGTAGGTAGTGCCCCAACGTATGGGTTTGCCGATAAAAATCAGCGCATAGTTGATTAATCATGTTTTCCGCCTCCTTGGTGTGACAATAAATAAGTGTGCTAAGTACAAATGTCCAATACGTTAACTCAATTTGGGGAATTGGTGTGCGATTCGATTAAGGGGAGAAACCATGGTAATTATGTTGAGTATCGTTTGTCTTGTTTTAGCAGTTTTATTATTATTAATAATCATTGATATTAAGCGAGTAACGGCCGAATTGGTTTATATAAAGGCGCACACGACAAATGGTTTTGTAACGGCTAATACCGGTTTACCGCTTATTCAAAAGCTGATCAATGCGAGTAATGCCAGCCTGAGGGTCAGTCGGGAACTGCAGCAATCCCAAGTTCGACAGGACGATCAGGTTCGAAGAATGCTGACGAATTTAACCCATGATATCAAGACGCCGCTGACAGTATCAATGGGGTATGTTCAATTGCTGATGCGGTCAATGGATACAGCGCAACAGCCTAAGCTAAAGCGAATTGGACGAAACCTTGACGCTGTTAATTATTATTTACGCTACCTAATGGATTTTAATTTGATGCAGGAAAAAAGTATTGCGTTGAAAGTAAAGAAAATAAACGTTTCAGCGTTGTTGGAAAATGAATTGTTTAACTATTACGATGAGTTTAATCAACGCGGATTAAAGGTCACGCCAACAATTAGTCCAAATCTTATTTTGCAGACCGATGCAACTTTGCTGACAAGGGTCTGTCAAAATTTGATTGGCAATATTCTAAAATATGGAGAAAAGGAAGTTCGGGTTGAATTAGTGCGCGTTGATGACGCACATGTTAAATTGACGTTTTCCAATCGGGGCAGAAATCTACCCAAGGATCCGACTAGGTTAATGAACCGGTTCTATACAGCAGATCAGGCAAGAACCAACCAGAGTGTCGGTCTGGGGCTTAGCATTGTGCAGTCTTTAATCACAACGTTGGGTGGACGAATGCTAGTTGGTTTAACGTCATGGTGACATTAAAATCATTGAAAAATCAGGAATAAGTCAAAAACAGGGTGCCTGCAAAGTAAATCATCAGTTACTTTGCAGGCACCCTGTTTGTTTATTGAATAATTAATAGTCGATGGACAGTTTATGCACCCCAAACTTTCTCGGCAATTCGCTTAACCAAGCTCAGTTTGTCCCACTGCTGATCTTCGGTAAGTTTGTTGCCTTCTTCGGTTGATGCAAAACCGCATTGTGTTGAAAGAGCCAAATTATCCAATGGCACTTTTTCCTCAGCTTCCTTAATCCGATTGATAATTTGATCTTCATCCTCTAATTCGGGTGATTTGGAGGTGATCAGGCCAAGGACAATGCGCTTGTTCTTGTTGCCGTTCCAAATTCGATCAAGTGGCGCAAAGCTTCCAGAACGCTGATTATCGTACTCAAGGAAGAGGCCGTCGTAATTGAGTTGGCCAAGGTAATCCGCAACATCGTCGTAGCTGCCGGAAAAGAGGTAGGTTGACTTGAAATTCCCACGGCAAATATGGGTTGTCACGGTTAAATCGTCCGGAAGTCCTTTTAGTAACTGATTAATAACTTGAACGGCGTCTTCTGCCATTTGAACGTAGCGTTGGTGTTCATCTTTATCGTCGGCGGTTTCGTTTAATTTTGTAATTAAGAACGCCCAAGTTGTGTCGTCCAGTTGGATGTAACGACAGCCGAGATCATAAAAGTGCTGAATGGTTTGGTGGTAGGCGGTAGCGAGATCGTCCAAGTATGCTTCCCATGATGTGTAGAACTTTGACCAGTTGTCGCTTCGATTATCCCGAAAGAGCATGGAAGGGGATGGAATGGTTTGTTTGGGTGTGACGCCATCCGGGGTGATTGACTTTAAAAATTTGAAGCTGTCAAAGAAAGGATGGTCCGGGTTGTAGGCAATTCGGCCGACCAAGTCTGCATTGTCGGTTCGGGTTTTACTACCATGAAATTTGTAGCTTTGATGATAATCGTAATGACCAACACCGGTAAGGCCCCATAAAAAGTCTAAATGCCACCAGGAGCGGTTGAACTCACCATCGGTTACATCTTTTAAGCCCAATTCAACTTGTTTTTTTACGATCTTTCGGGTTTCATCGTGTTGAACCTGCTGCAATTGGTCAGCGGTGATGTCACCTTTCTTGAATTTCTCATGAGCATCTTTTAAAGCTTGGGTTCTAAGTAGGCTTCCTACTACATCGTAGCGATATGGAAATTTGATTTTGGTTGCTGTATCTGTCATTTTGAAAATCCTCCTAAAAATTATGAATTGACTTAAGTCTACGAAAAAAGCATCCGCCCCCGAATGTCATTTCGACAAACAAGGGGCGAATGCTCGCGTTACCACCCTTATTTACACTATTCTTACAAATAATGCCTCAACGGTACCGATTGATACCCGGGAAGTTAACGGTTCCTACCGACTGCCTTGCGTGAACAACACAGTGACTTATCAGAGCTCATCTTCAACGTGGCCTGCATATCCCTTCTCACCGGCGGGATTCTCTTAGATGCAATGAACGTTTACTCTTCTCTTCGTCTTTTTAATTCGTAGACTAATCAAATTTTAATCTAGAATAAACTATATGAGGGGAAAAGTCAATTAGGCGGATGCAGAGTGTTATTTATTCTATTAATCATTGTCTCGGTAATTTTATGTCTGGATCTTTTTTAATGTAAGCAGTGAGTTAGACTTTGAGGTTGAATGATGAATGATGGTTAATTTCTGAAATCTCGGCGCATTTCAATAAAAGGATAAGTCGAACAATTCGTTTTTTGGCTATGCCGCCGCACCGCTTTGAATCCAAGCTTTTGGTAGACTTTTTGTGCTCTGACATTAAATTCAGCAACATCCAAGATAATCGTACTGACAGAAAAGTTCTTTTGAATATCATCAAGGATAAAGTCTAAGAAGTTTTGACCAAGTCCCTGTCCTGTTAGTCGGGGTGCCAAACCCAATCCCAGTTCATAAGTGTCCTTTTCAGTGTCAATAGGTTCAATTGCAAAAACACCCACAAGTGTTTTATTTTCGTTTAAGACCTGATAGTAATGGTCTTTCCTTAATACCGGACTAATGATTTCCTGATAATCTTCCGGATCGGCTGTCATGTCATAAAAAGCATATTTTCCGTCGTAATGCCAATCATTAGCGACTATCAATGCGTTTTCTTGTGTTAGTTGTGCGACTTGCCATGCCATATATACGTCAGCTCCTGATAATTATTATTTATTGAGTTGCTAAGGCAGCTCATACATCCGAATTTTAAAATATCTTCTACATATAATGAAGTCCAAACACTAGTTGTTTTTTGGGTGCTGTCTTTATATATCTTAAAATGGGTTTACGCGAAGATTGACCTTTTCACAGTCATGGCGATCTTTAAAAGTGCCAACCGGGCAAAAAATACCGATCATTTTTCCATCCGAATCTAAATTGGACCACTTCACCAGAATGAGCGCTAATTCGAAAAATTGACCAGGCATTGCCGGTTAAATCGGTCAGGTTTCGAGCCGAATTTTCTGGATTAAAGTTCTTCTCTGAACCGTCACCACGATCCGCAATCGCACAGGTGGTTGTCACAAATTGGATGCCGTGATAAAGTGCCTGATTATCTTGATGGGTATGACCGGAAATATAACCGATGACGTTATGAGTGGCATTCTGATAGTTAATAATATCCTTTAGAACCTGTTGATTTTCTATAAAACCGGGCCGATTGGTTACAACGTTATTCTCGAATAGATTTCTAGCGTATTCATCGATACTCAATTGATTTTCTTTAGACCAGGTATTTTGCCAGGTCTTAATGCCACCCAACGCAATGTGATTGAGAAAAAGGACTTTATTACCCTCCGGCACATGTGGTAGTGCCTCGTTCTTTAACCAATTTAATTGTTGATCGCTGTAACGGCTATAACCGTGGCGGAAACTATCAAAATGGACGTTTCCATCACCAAGAGTGGTTCGTCGGGTTTCAATATCCGGCTGATCAAAACCGTCTAGAACAATGATGGTTACCTGACTGTTTGGTATATTGTACGTGCCATAAACGGCATTGTTGCCATTATCCGGTCGATTCAGAGCACCAGCTCTTAGGCACCATGCTTCCTCATTTGTCATTAATTGATCAAGTTGATAACCTGCCTGGTCACGAACATATCCGGAATTATCATCGTGGTTTCCCTGCAAAATGATGTAGGGACGTTGCCCCAGCTTCATTGCATCTACCCCTAGTTGGATATCGATTTTACTCAGATCATGCGGCTTGGCGCCGTCGTTCAAGTCTCCACCATGAATCATGAGGTCAACGCCATACTTTTTGGCATAGTCACTCATGAGCATCATGCTGTGCAATACTTCGGCAGAGGCCGGTGTTTGATAACTGTCAATATGGGTATCGGCAATATACGCAATATAAACAGCATCGAAAGGAGCATTCTTCGTGACCTGTTTGTTAAAGGTTTTTAAGGCCTTTAATTCAGCGCTTGAAGGTTGAAAATCTGTGCTTGGGATTTCTTTTTTAATTGGCTGATCGATGGTTTCCCAAGAAGCAGTGTTTGGACTACCAACATCACCAATAACGTGCCATTCTTTATCCGTTTTGTTGCCGCCAATGGTTTTAGTGTATGGCCAGATTTGTTCCCAGGGCTGGGCACTGTTTTGGTCAGTGACATAGCCTGCTTTTTCAAAGCGGCCGCCCTTGGACATTTTGATCACATTACCAAGAGTTGATAATTTGCCAATTGGCAGGTAGCGGCTGGGACCAAGCTTAACCCACATGCGGTCGGATCCGGCAGTCTTTCCAACATATCTGATTTTGTGAGTATGATCTTTAGGAAAACGTTCGTCAGTTAAATTATCAAAGAATGTTGGTTTACTGCGGACTTGAGCGCCATCCTCCGACATTGTCACCCAACCGGACATTGGAAAGTCATAGTCGGCAAGTGTTGATTCAGGGATAACACCACTGAGCTTTGGAACGCCGGTATCAACGCCAATCATTGGCGTTGGCTGATCGTCTTCTATCTTAATGGGATCAACAGCGTTGGAATCGGTACCGAAGTAAATCCCGGTTGATAGGTTGGCGTAAGGGACAAAGAAAGTTACACCGCCTTTTCCCATAAATGACAGCCAAAAATGGCCGTCTCGTTTTTCCTTTCCGGAATAGGTGACGGATTGACCATCGCTGTAACTTGTTCGTCCGGTATCGCTCATCAAAGGTTTTTCCCGCACCTTGCAGGTCGTATTAAACCGAAAGCTGCCTGATTGGGCTATTGAATAGCCTTCAGGTGTATTTTGAGCTGCTGTTATGTCCATAAATAAATGTCCTTTCTAAAATTTGACGGCTCTGATTTAAAAGGAAACCAGTTCTTATCAGTATGATGCCAATCATTAATTCGTTAATTAACATCATTTTTTCGGGATGCAAGAGGGTATTAGAGACGAATTCACTGCCTTAATTGAACCATGTTTTTAAGACTGCTGCATGATTATGAGATTTACTCGAAGAGAAGAGATGATTTGAGTGACCTTTTTTGCGGTCCCAAATAAATGCTACAATCAAATCAACTGACATATTGATTATAGAGGCGATTTTATGACAACTATTGGATTCTGCTCAACATCAACACCTATTACTGCAATATCGCCAAAACGCTTTGAGCGGGCAAAGGCATTTTTAAAAACCAAGGGCATTCGTTTGGTAGCCGGATCGTTATCCGGTAAAAGGGATTATTATCGTTCCGGCAGCATTCTTGATCGGGCGATTGAGGTCAATCAGTTGATCCACAATGATGAGGTAGACATTATCATGGCAACAATTGGCGGAACAAACACCAATGCTGTTTTGCCTTATCTTGATTATGAGTATCTTAATCAACATCCCAAAACGATTGTCGGATATTCAGACGCAACCGCATTGTTGCTTGCGGTTCGAACGCAGGCTCCCAATTATCGGACGTTGTATGGACCGGCGTTGGTAGCATCATTTGGTGAATGGCCGCCTTTTGTGGATGAGACTTGGACAGATTTTGAAAAAATAATCCAGACACGTCCCGGGGAGGCTGTGACCGTTAAAGCACCCGGGTATTGGGACGACGAAGCAATTAACTGGAATGATTTTGACCGACCTAAAAAGCAGCATCCCAATCAATGGCGCGCAATTGGCGAGACGCGGCTATCCGGTCGACTCATAGGTGGTAATTTGAACACTATTTATGGGATTTTAGCGTCGAAGTATTTTCCAAAATTGGCTTCTGGAGATTTGTTATTTATTGAAGATGCCGAAAAGGATGCGGCAACTGTTGAAAAGAACTTTGCGATGATTCGCGACGCTGGCGCTTTTGATAGGGTTCGTGGCGTTATCCTTGGAAAACATGCTTTGTTTGATGATCTTGGTACTCAGCGTCGACCAATTGATATTTTGCTGGAAGTATTAAATAATCAGCGGCTTCCTATCATTTATGACTATGATTCTTGTCATACAACTCCGATGATGACAACGCCTTTGGGAGCCCAGGCTGTGATTGATGCAGAAGAAGGAACAGCTACTTTTTCAGATTTTTAGATATGGAATATATCCAGCATACGGTTATTTAGGCGTTTGGCATGTGCCTATCGGTAGGAATGATGTTTGTCCTAAAAGAATCCTAATCTTGTTGAGGCTTCTTTTCTTTTATAATAGTGACGATAATTAATAATATGATATTAATAACCAGAGCACACAGGAATACGTTTGTACCGGTGGCTTTTAAAGCATACGTACTGAATAGAATGCCCAATATAAACATACAGATACCGCTTAGAAATTGCCCCGTTTTAATCAACGCCGCATGATCACGACTAAATAGTGCTTCGTAAACGTTGTTTGAAAAGTTTTTTTAGGTTGCCGGTCATAATAGCATTATTAACGCTGGTTCCACCGATCTTATTAAAAACTGTCAGTTCGTACCCCGAAAATAATCCCAGGGTAAAAAGCATGTTTAATTCATTGATTGAGGTGAACATCGATCCGTAAAGTAGTCAGACTATTTTGGTTGAAAAAGTTATGAAATAAATGCCCCCCCTGACGATGTATTTTTATCCTTAAAAATTAAATGATGAATTAATTCTCTCACTTTCTCCGAAAACTTGGTATAATGAATCTACTTTTCGTGAGAAAATATGACATTTTCTGTGTGAAATATTAATTTCTAAGTTTTTTGCGGTACAATAAGCGTCAGAAATAATAAATGGGGGCTGATGATGATTTCTGAATCAAGTATTTTAGTAGCTGAAGATTTCTCTGCGGTTGGGAGGATGTCAATGACGGCAGCAATCTCAGTGCTTTCAGGATTTGGAATTCAAACAGCAGCCATCCCCACGGAGGTGCTTTCCACTCAGACTGAAGGTTTTGGTAAACCCGTTGTTTCGAAATCCGATGACTGGATTGAGCAGACGGTAAAACACTGGCAGACAATTCCAGATTTAAATCTGAATGCTGCTCTGGTGGGATACGTTGGTAACTCGGCAACGGTTGACTTACTGACAACCCTTTTGCGGACATCGAAAATGAACCACGTTGTAATCGATCCAGTCCTTGGAGACCGAGGAACGATGTATGACGGTTTTGATGATCATTATCTTGATGCCATAAGGGGACTGATCGAAACGGCGACTGTCATTACGCCTAATGCAACGGAACTGGGGCTTTTGACCGGGACACGGTTAACACCGGATTCCAGTGATCGGGACATTTTATCGGCATTTGCTGTTTTTAAAAAGACCGTTGTTCATCCTATCCGGGTTGTGGTGACCGGTATTCGCAGGGATGCTGGGATGGGATCGTGTTTCAGCCATAATGGTAGGTTGGTATGGAATGGTTCACCTTTTATGTCAGGCCACTTTTATGGGACCGGTGATCTATTTTCTGCCTTACTGAGCGGTTACCTTAACTTTGGTGTTGGATTTGAAAGTGCTGTCCAACGTTCGGTCTTTGGCACATATGAAGCCGTGGCCCAAACAGCCAAGTTGAATGTCGACAGGCGCAAATATGGACTGGATTTAACAAAGACTTTGAATGATGTGACCAAGTTCACATTGGGGCAGAAGAGAGGGGAACTCTAAAAATGGAATTGACAACGATCAAACATAATTTGAGTGAAGTACTAACTGAATACTTTGACAAAGTAACGTTTCCTAAAAATGGCATTTTTGTTGTCGGCTGCAGTACCAGTGAAATCAGTGGTGATTGGAAAGGCACCAATTCACGCTTGGATGTTGGCAAAGCAGTCGTGGAAACATTGGAGGAATTCCTTTTACCCCGTGGTATTCACATGGCCATCCAAGGCTGTGAACACATTAACCGGGCACTATTAGTTGAACGTGACGTGGCCGAACAGCATCGCTTGGAGGTTGTTTCCGTTATGCCGGCCATTCACGCGGGCGGTGGGACACAAGTAGCTGCTTATCAACGAATGACCGATCCGGTTGAGGTAGAACATATTACCGCTTTTGGCGGCATTGATATTGGCGGAACCGAAATCGGCATGCACGTGAAGTTTGTTCAAATTCCTGTACGGATGGCTCACAGAAAGGTCGGAGCAGCCAATGTGGTATGTTTGTCGTCAAGGCCAAAATTGATTGGCGGAGAACGTGCTCGGTATGATTTTACCGAGGAGAACACCAAAGATTATCTTTTAGAAGGGAGTCGAAATAATGGATAATAAAAGTGTTGGCCAACGAACACAGTTTAGAACGATCATTTTAACGGCGATGTTTGTCGCAGTTACTCTGGCAGTCAGTATGGGGATTCCACCGATTCCGATTCCCGGAACCCATGGAAACATTAATTTATGTGATGGCGGTATTTTAATCAGCGCCTTACTCTTAGGCCCTAAAGTGGGCGGAACAGTTGGCGCATTGAGCGGCTTTTTATTGGATATTCTTTCTGGATATAGTAATTATGCTATTTTTTCATTTATTGTTCACGGTCTTGAGGGACTGATTGCCGGTTGGATTAAGAACCGCAGTACAAAAAAGGTCGTTGATGTGATTGCCGTTTTGGTTGCGGCTGTCGTTATGGTGGTCGGTTATTTCTTCGCTGATAGTATCTTATATACTTTTTCAGCCGGCTTTTTAGGGATATTTACCAACACCATTCAAGGATTGGTTGGTGCGGTCATCGCCCTGGCTGTTACACCGTTTTTACGAAAGAGAATTCATAGTTGATTTTCATAAATCGGTAACCGTAAGAGGTTGCCGATTTTTTCGATAGGGTGTCTCAAATAACCATTGATGCGCTTAATTGCCGAATTGGCGTAAAAGCACTACAATATTAACAATTCAAATTTTTTACGGGAGGCTTTATTAATGGCTAAAATTGACGATTCACTGGGGAAAGCAGACTTTGCCCAGCTGCATGAAGACTTTATAAAGACACCTAAAAGTGACGTACTCTCTCGGGTGATCACACAGAACGGCATTAATCAGGCCGCTCAGGATCCAGACGCTCAGGTACGGCTGGATCCGGTATTTTCAGTTGATTTGCAGACTGGATCGGTTACCAATCAAAAGCAGAGCGGACGTTGTTGGTTGTTTTCATTAGTGAATACACTGAGACACGGTTTTGCTAAAAAGTACAAAATTAAGGACTTTAACCTGTCTCAAAAATACTTATTCTTTTGGGATAAAATCGAACGGGCCAATATTTATTACAGTCGTATGATTGCGACTGCTGACCGGCCGACAAATGACCGTGAGGTTGCTTTTTATTTGGGGATGCCCGGTGAAGACGGCGGTCAGTGGGCAATGGCAGCTGCATTGGTTCAAAAATACGGGGTTGTGCCGGTAAGCGCCTATCCCGAAACCAGTAACGTTGAGAATACCGGTGCATTCGATGCCGTTATGGATCGTAAGTTACGGATTGACGGAATGGTACTTCGCGATTTGGTGAATGCCGGTAAATCCGATGATGAAATTGCTGCTGCCCGTCAGAAAATGTTAAGCGAAGTTTATCGAATAGCATCGTACTCATTTGGTGAACCGCCAACCACGGTCAACTTTTCTTATAGGGATGATGATAGAGCCTATCATAGAATTTCAGGATTAACGCCACAACAATTTTATGATCAATATTTTGGGGTTGATCTGGACGATTACGTAGTCATTTCCAATTCGCCGGATAAGGATTTTGATCGATTATATTCACTGCCAAGCCAGGACAATGTCGCAGGTGGAAAGCAGATTCAATTTTTGAATCTGCCAATGGCCGCTTTAAAGCAAACAGCCATTGCCCAACTAAAAGATGGTGAAGCCGTTTGGTTCGGCAACGACGTTTTGGAACAGATGGATCGTAAGAAAGGTTATCTGGATAGTCACCTATACCGTTATTCCGAATTATTTGATGTGAACCTGGAAATGGATAAAGCCAAGAGAATGGCTTATCACCAGGCAGCTGTATCACATGCGATGACGCTGACGGGCGTTGATTTAGATGAACAGGATCAACCGACTAAATGGAAGGTTGAAAATTCCTGGGGCGATAAGAATGGTGAAAAAGGATATTTTACAATGGCCGATAGCTGGATGAATGATTATGTATATGAAGTTGTTGTCCACAAGAAGTACTTAACAAAGGCACAACAAGCAACACTTGAGACAGCGCCGGTTGAACTGCCGGCTTGGGATTCTTTGGCCTAGTTTCAAATAGAACATGACACTAATAGAAGTCACTACTTGGGGATATTGACATTGAAAATTAAGGTCATATCTTGTTGGTAGTGCCTTTTTTAGTAATAACTTTTAAGAATAAGCCATCGGTTGGTTGGCTTTTGGCTAAGAGCAGCTTTTAGGCAGGGGATTTCTAAGGATAAAAGCAAAGTGACTGGGACATAAGTCCAAAGAACATTGCTTTAAAAAAACTCCCGTGAAATCAGTTTACAAAAATACTGATTTCACAGGAGTTTCACTTTGAGGTAGGAACGTTTTAGTATTGATTTTTGATTATTGTCCCAGCCGCCTTATTTAAATATAAATGATGCTGTTTAATTACCTGGTGTTACCAAGACTTGTTTAGCGTCATCATTATCCAGATTACGGACAACTTTAAAACCGGAAACCTTCAAATCAGATGCGTGATACTTTCCGGAAACCTTTCCCTTAACAGAAATGGTTTGATCCATTGGGATATCCGAAAGCTTTCCTTTCATATAAATAATCGGATTTTCTGCGGAATCATTCTTAAAGGAATATTTCAGTGTTCCTTGTTTATCCAAGTCATTTGCTTTTTTAGCATCATCATAGGTTTTGTACATCTTACCGACACTATAAATTGTGACGGTATTGTGATCATCATCAAATTTATAAGCATCAATACCGGTTTTACTTTTATAATTAATTGAGCCGTTCATATACCAAAGATTATCGTTGGAAGTTAATGCTTCCTTAGCGGTTTTATCCTTAGTCGGGTTTTGCATACTGGTTTTACTTGTTGGATTTGAGCCCTTATTAGAAGATTTGCCGCAACCTGCTAAGACAAGTCCTAATCCTGCGGTTGTTATCAGAATCACAGCTAATGATTTGCTTGTTTTCATATTCGTAATCACCTCATATAGATGAAATTATCACACAATACTTGCAAAATCTAGTCGTATGTTCGAATATTAATAAAAGAAACGAAATCTTAACACGTTCGCAATTTAGAAATATAGTATACAAATTAATGTAGATAGGAAGGTAGTTATGGCAACCATTCGTGATATTGCCAAGAAGATGGGATTATCAGTTTCCACCGTCTCTCGGGCACTTAATGATAATCAAAGAATTAGTATTGACACTCGAAAACGCGTTAAAAAAATGGCACAGGAACTTGGCTATCAGCCAAACTATAATGCCAGAAATTTAACAAATCAGGAGGCTAATGCGGTAGGAGTTGTCTTTCCGGTGAATAATCGGGTGGTTGATAACATTTTCTATGTCGGTTTGCTACGGGGAATCAATGAGGAACTGATATCTAAAAATTATGTACTTTCTGTTGCGATCGGGAATTCAACGGAACAGGTTCTTGAAAACGTTAAATCAATGATTACCAGAGCCCAAATTAAACGGTTTATTCTACTTTATTCGCATATTAATGATCCGGTTATTGAACTGTTACGTAAACAACCGGTAACTTTCGTGACAATTGGAAAACCTGCGGCTGGCCAGAAATGGCTGTACGTTGATAACAATAACGTCAGGGCAGGTGCGGACGGTACCCATTTTCTTATGAAACGGTTCCATGTTTCCAACCCTATTTTTGCGGAATCACCTAATGGATGGCCCTATGAACTAGATCGACGGGAGGGGTATCTTCGCGAAATGGCGCAAAAAAATCGCAAACCAGTTATTTTTGCGGTTCCCGATGAAGATGAACATCAATTGGATCAGCTGATTAAGGAAAACCCGCAAATGGACGGTGTGGTTGCAACCGATGATTATACGGGATTGAAGATTTATCATCGATTTAAAGTGCTTCATCCGGATAAAGAAATTGAGGTTGTCGGTTATAATAAATCGTTACCCAATGAGTTAACGGATCAACATTTTCATTCTGTTGACCTGCATCCAAAGGAAATGGGTCAGGCTGCCGTTCAATTACTATTTGAGAATTGCACTGAAACTCGTTTAAAACACACAATTGTGGAACACAGTATTTAGAGAATCATAGGGACTGATCGGGTAACTGGTCCTATTTCTAAATTAAATACACCAAAGAGAAGCTGGGCGAAGATGATTTTGTCTCAATCACTCTTATCATTTATTGAATAAATCGGATCGGAGGGGATTTTGTGCAGCGACAGAATCAATGGGTTCTATTAATGTCGACCTCAATTGTATCCTTCATGTCAACGATTGACGCCAGTATTGTTAATATTGCGGTTCCAAAAATGTCCCGAGATTTGCAGATTCCCAACAATCAGGCCGAGTGGGTCGTATCGGTTTATTTGGTTTTGATATGTGTCTTACTGATCTTCTTTGGTAAGTTATCAGACCAGGTAGGACGAATTCGGATTTTTCAAATCGGAACGATTATCTTTGTGTTGGGGTCGTTGGCCTGTGGATTGAGCGTTAACCTGCCAACTATTCTTGCATCACGGGTGTTACAAGCACTTGGTGCGTCAATGACGATGTCGACCAATTTTGGTATCATTACTGATATTTTTCCTTTAAGCCGTCATGGACTGGCGTTGGGCGTTAACAGTTCGTTTGTACAGGTTGGTAATATTGCCGGCCCCGGTATTGGCGGTTTGATTCTTAGTTTTGCCAATTGGCACTATATCTTTTTTGTCAACGTTCCGATTGGTATTATCGCGTTTTTCTTGGGACATCATTTCTTTCCACGGCCAAAGCCGGTTCACGGACATCCCAAGATAGATGTGCCGGGATTTTTAACATATGCCGGCATGATTCTCAGCTTTTTTGTCGTGGCCTTTTTTGGACAAATGATTGGGTTCGGTCACTGGAAAATTATCGGCCTGATGGGTTTAACAGTGATTTTTCTGGTAATCTTTATTCTGATCGAACGACATCAGAAAGAACCGCTTATTAATCTTAGCATTTTTCACAACCTGGGGTTTAGTTTTGGTATTTTATCAGCGATGTTGGTATACATGTGCGGTTATTTTAATAACGTTATTATGCCGTTTTATTTGCAGGATCGCTTGTTGCTGTCCTCCGGCATTGCAGGATTGATTTTAATGGCTGTGCCAATTGTTAACATTGTTAGTGCACCAACCGGAGGTGCAATTTCCGACTATATTGGTGCGGAAAAAGTCTCCTTTTTTGCCTTGTTTATTTTCATTGTACCGGAGATCATCTTTATTTTAGTGACGCCACAATGGTCAATTCTCTGGTTGGTGGTTGGACTGGCACTCTTTGGGCGTGCAAACGGTGCTTTTCAGAATAATCCAATGATTATGGGAAATGCGGCACCGGAATTTCAAGGCATTGCCGGATCGATTGCGGCATTGGGTCGAAATCTTGGCATGTCAATGGGACTGGCACTAGCAACATCGTTACTTTATCATGGCATAAGCTTGAAAGCCGGCCAACGGATGACCACTTATCCAGATATGCATCCCAACTGGTTTGTATTCGGCATGCATTATGCCTATGCCTTTTCACTGGGATTAATTTTGACCGCGATTATTTTACTGGGTATTGTATTAAGAAGAAAGCAACGGACTTAGTCAAAGAAACACGCTGTGATTGCTTTAGGCAACCGACAGCGTGTTTTTGGTTATTTAAGGGCTAATTTAATTTTGGACATTATCTGTTTGCCATTACGAATGGTATAAAAGACGGACTGATCCACTTGTATTCGAAGGTACTCAAGCTCCATGCCTAATTTTGCCGGATGAAGATAATTGATGGAGACTTCCCTGATACGATCAGAATGCTCGGCAATGAGATCCAAATATCGGGCATTATTCATATGCCCATAATTATCGACATCTCGTGGCAGCACCCGGAAGTTTGACTTAATTTGGTGTCCGCCTGCCGGCACATCGATCTTATCACGGTGAAAAGTTAGTTTCCTGAGATCGTCTACCATTAAGTGAATGGGGTAGTTTTCCGGCAGTCTGGCAATTTTCCCGGTTAGTTTATTAACAACAAAAGCATCTTCAATTTGGCTGGCAATCAATTTCTTTGCAGCATCACGGATTTCAACCAAACGGGTTATTTTAAATCGGTTTGCATCTGTGATGAATGATTGGAGTACAACCGGTTCGTTAAGCGAAGGGACTGTATGGATATCAACTTTCTGCGAAACGACAAAGTAAAGTAGGCAGGGATCCATGCTGGGTAATCGTTTTTGAAGCTCTTGAAAATGCATCCAGCCAGCATTTTGAAATTTATCGACTAGATTACCCAATCTGATTTTGGCGTCCTGACCGACGTCTGATAAGTGAATATGACTTTTAATTTTAAACAACGGGTTCACCTTCTCTTAGTATTATGAATGATTCTTTAAACTTGATTTTAAGTTGATACATCGATAATATACATCTATAGATATAAAATGTCTATAGGTAGTAAATCGTTATGAAGGGACAATAGTCATTTTGAAATTAAAAAGTAGTTTTGAACAGGCAGTCTGTATTTTATTAATGTTGGCGTTAAGCAAGGACCATATGCCGTTAAAAAGTGTTGTCATCAGTAATCGGTTGGGTGTTTCGGATTCATATCTAAAGAAGGTGTTGCACCAAATGGTGGTAGGCGGTCTGATTAGCTCTGAGGCTGGAAAAGGCGGTGGCTTTTCTCTCTCCTATGATATTAATCGGATGACGCTTCTCGATGTTTACGATGCTATTGAAGGACCGTCTCCGATTATTAAATCAACCGGCATCGCCAGTCGAATTTTCTTTGATGATCAGTTTGTGGAAGCACAGGAAAAAAAGATTTTTGACCAGATCGGCAGAGCGGAAATACAATTTAAGTCTGGATTAAAAAGGGAAAATTTAGGGACCTTACTGATTAATCCGGATGGCACCCACAGGCAGCCAATTGATTGGAATCGGATAGGTGATGATCGACATGTTTAGGAATTCCAAATCCAGGATGGAAGCAATCTCTGACGGGGTGTTTGCGGTTGTTTTAACCATTATGGTGCTGGATATTAAAGCGCCCATGGCAAATATTTCCGACTATGAAATTCAGCGTCTGATGATGCAACTATTATCCTACCTGATTAGTTTCGGTGTGGTTGCCCAGTATTGGGTACTGCATCAAGAATTGTTTACAACGTTAAAAACAACAACTTTCAAAATCATGGTTGCCAATATCTATTACCTGTGTCCGATTTGTCTGGTCCCATTTGCGACAACCTGGCTGAGCAGCAGCTTTATCTCCAGTGAAAGTGCAATTGGTTTTGCCATTCTGATGTTTATTGTGAATGTTTCACAGTTATGGCTTTTTCATCTGGTCATTGAGCAGAATCGTTATGATGGCCAAAGGATAATCGAACACGATGTAGAAGAGTTTCGCTCGGTTAAAGTGATGGTTGCCATCAGCATTGTTTACATAGGTGTTAGTTTATTGATGCCGAAGTTCCTGTTGGCTGCAATTGCCCTGGGAATTTTATCCAGGGTTCTGATTACCAGGGGGATTCGATTTTACCTGGAACGCCAATAAAAAATAAAGTACAAAAAAATGGTAGTTGAGACAAAAAGGACGTTTGTCTTACCTACCATTTTTAGTCATGTTTAATTAGAGACGATCATTTAATTCCTTACCCAATTTTTCGTAACCGGGCTTGCCCAACAAGGCAAACATGTTGGTCTTGTAAGCTTCAACGCCGGGTTGATTGAATGGGTTGATGCCATTCAAGTAGCCGGAAATTGAAACGGCAATTTCGAAGAAGTAGATCAAGTATCCCAGGGTGTAAGGGGTTTGGTCCGGAATATGAACACTCATATTCGGAACGTTACCATCGGTATGGGCCAGGACCACGCCTTCAAAAGCTTTGGTATTGGCAAAGTCCATGGTTCTGCCTTCCAAATACTTCAAGCCGTCCAGGTTATCCGCTTCCTTGGGAATATCCTCATCGTGGTTGGGATGATCAACCTTAACAACGGTCTCCATTAAGTTTCGCAGACCTTCCTGGATGTATTGACCTAAGGAATGCAGATCAGTCGTGAAGTTGGCGGATGATGGGTAGATACCCTTTTGATCCTTACCTTCGGACTCACCCATTAATTGCTTCCACCATTCAGCCAGGTACTGCATGTTGGGTTCATAGTTTTCCAGCAATTCGGTTGTGAAGCCCTTGCGGTATAAAATATTCCGGTAGGCAGCGTACTGATAGGCTTCGTTTTTGGTCAAATCCGGATCGGTATAAGCGTCGGCAGCGTCAGCGGCGCCCTTCATCAGGTCATCGATGCTGGCACCAGAAACAGCGATTGGCAGGAGGCCGACTGGTGTTAGTACGGAGTAACGGCCACCGACACCATCAGGAATGATGAAGGTTTCATAACCGTTGGCATCGGCTTCTTGGCGCAAAGCGCCATGAGCTTTATCCGTTGTCGCATAAATTCGTTCCTTGGCCCCTTCGGCACCATACTTTTGAATCAGCTTATCCTTGAAGATTCGAAAGGCAATGGAAGGTTCCGTGGTGGTACCGGACTTGGAAATAACGTTAACGGAGAAGTCCCGGTCGCCAATGAGATGAAGCAGGTCATAGACGTACGACGGGCTGAGTGAATTACCGGCAAAGAAGACCTGAGGGAATTCACGCTGGTCGTCGGGCAGGTAGTTGAAGAAGGTATCGTTGAGAAAATCAACGGCCATCTTGGCTCCCAGATAGGAACCGCCAATTCCGATGACAACTAAAACCTTGGAGTCGCCCTGAATCTTTTTAGCTGCCTGTTTGATACGGGCAAATTCGGCTTTGTCATAGTCTTTGGGCAGGGTCAACCAATCCCGAAAATCACTGCCGGCACCGGTGCCTTGACGAACCTCGGCATCAGCAGCGGTGACCATAGCCTGCATTTCGCCCAACTCGTTATCATGGACGAATTTTGATAATTTTGAACTGTCAAATGAAATATGTGCCACTATAATTTCCTCCTCTGAAAACATAAGCGCTTAACTTAATATTATCGTCAAATTAAACGCTTATTGCTCAAAATATTCTTTTATTTACAGAATTTGACAAAATTCGATGGTTTCTTGATTTGGTCCAAGAATATTGAAATAACGAATGCCCTTTTCCCAGAAGGAAGGAATTGATTGAATTTCATGATCAACCAAGTCCAAACCTTGTGCTTTGGCATCGGCAAAGGCTTTTTCAACATCCGGCGTATTCAATGAAATATGGTTAATAGCGCCGGCCTTCATTGCCACCGGATCGCCTTCCCATGTTTCGATGGTCAGGTTGCCAAATCTCATGAATGCACAACGATTTTCACCGTTGTGGAACAAACCGGCCTGGTCGAAACCAAGTGATTCATAAAAAGCAATTGTTTTATCTAAATCTTTTGAAGGAATTCCAACGTGTTGAATTCCTGTAATATCATCTTTGATAGCCATGATAAGCTTCCTTTCAAATCAACGTTCACTTATTCATCTGATTTTCCAACATCCAGTGCCTGATGTTTCAAGCTTGGAAAGACTCTTGTATCCGCGATTCCGGTGATACCACCCTGGAATAGGAATGCAAAAATGGTTCCGATACCAAAGTTTGTGAATTGTTTGGTAATGATGAAGGCGATAATTGCCATAATTGTAGGCGGAATATAAGAAGCCCACATTGCAATATTGGCATTTCCCTTAAAATATTTGAAACGTAGAATCTGCATTAAATCATCAGCAGGGTGCAAGACTAAATTGACCCGTTGATAGATTGAGATCGCTGTTCCAATGAGCGCAACGCCAAAGAAGTTAAGCAGAATGTAGAAGATAATCATTCCGGTTGAATTAGCGTCCGGAAGCCCTTTGAAGAATGAGTATTTACCAATAAAGAAATCTTCAAAGATTTGAATCAATGCGGAGAAGGGAACCATGAAGATTAAATTTCCGAGAGCCCGTCGCCAGCTCCAATGACCAACCAGAATGGCATTTAGAATTGTAATGACAACTCCTAAAATCAGGAATGCCCAGAACAGGTTCCAACCAAAGGCAACACTTAAGTTGGCTTCGGCGGCTGTCCAATAGGCCGATCCTAAATAGGAGGGGTGGATTTTTGCGCTGGTAACAAGTGTCAGAACGTTTCCGGCAGAGTTAATTACCAAGGAAATGACGAAGTAAATAATCGATGTGGTCATCGATATCGTTCGGCCATTTAATACTTGAGAATCGTTCATCTCAGCCTCCTCGTTGTTTTGCATGGGTAACTAGTCACCTACTTTAACGACAGCTTTTGAGGCAACTTTAGTCTTACCTTGAAGAACGCCTTCGACTTGGTCAAGAGATAATTCATCGGTGATTAATGATTCAACATCCAATTTACCGCTTTGAAGTAATGCAATTGAGTCTTCAAATGAGTTAGGGTTGATGAATGATCCTTGGATAGTTAATTGTTTTTGGTAAACTTCGTAAGTGTTCATTTCAAAGTGAGCGTCAGGCTTACCAACACCGAACATCAATACTTGGGCACCTTTACGGGTTGCTTCAACGGCTTGTTCCTGAGTTTGTGGTAAACCAACGGCTTCAATAACAACGTCGTAGTTTGCAGGAATGGCATCACGAGTTGTGTTATAAGTGTTCTTAACACCGAATTGTTCTTTGTTACGCTTTAATTTTTCGTCAACGATTCCGGCAAGGTCAACTTGGTGAACACCATATGCTTGAAGAATTTGAGCAAATAATTGACCCATGAAGCCGTCACCAATAACCAAGGCACGTTGATAAGGTGTGAGGTGAAGTAATTTGATACCATGAACGGCACATGAAATTGGTTCAACCGTAGCAGCAGCTTTTAACGAAACATCATCAGGAATTGGGTAAACAACAGTTGCTGGAGCGGTGAATGACTTCTCCAAACCACCATTTCGAGTAACACCAACGGCTGATAGGTTCTCACAGAGTTCGGGACGATCAGTATGGCAGTAGAAGCATTGACCACAGTAAATGTTAGGGTCAACAGTTACTCGGTCGCCAACTTTAACATTGGTGACATCGGCACCGACTTCAGCGACAATTCCCGAGTTTTCGTGTCCGAAAACAATTGGAGGAACGGCATCGGCAGATCCTGGAAGGCCGTTGTACAAAGCATGGTCGGTTCCACAGATACCTGCGTATGCGGTATTGATACGAACTTCGTTAGGTTTTACCTTTGGTGTATCAATATCTTCGATTTCCATTTTTTTAACATCAGTAAATACAAGTGCTTTCATGAAATATAATCTCCTTTAAATATAAAGCGTTAACACAAACGTTTGTGTTTTCCGGTAAAAAAATTATTTGTTCAATTCTTCAACTGCTAAAGCGAAGTCGCCAACAGTTGCGGAACCGTTGTTTTTAACCAATGGCATGACGATATATTTGTCTAAGTCGCCAACATCAACGTAGTCATTCAATAGGTCTTTGAATTGTGCCCGGACTTTCTTCAGGAAGGGTTCACTGACAACACCGCCACCAAATACAATTTTAGCTGGACGGAATAACAGTGTTTCTTGAATAGCAGCTTGAGCAACGTAGAAAGCCATGATGTCCCAGACGTGATCGGTAAGTGGGATATCCTGTCCCTTTTTACCGGTCCGTGCTTCGAAAGTAGGTCCACTGACCAAACCTTCTAGACAATCCCCGTGATATGGACAAATCCCCTTGAAGTCCATGTCGTCTGGATGACGTTTCAAGCGAACGTGGCCAACTTCTGGATGACCAAGGTCACCAACAAAATGTCCGTTAACAATTTCACCGGCACCAACACCCGTTCCAATCGTAAAGTAAACCAATGACTCAATCTTTTCGTTAAAGAGTGTTGCCATGACGTACTCGCCATATGCAGAGCCATTAACATCAGTAGTCCAGGAAATTGGGAGATCGAAATCTTCCTTTAATCGGCCAACAAAATCGGTATTGGCCCAACCCGGTTTAGGTGTGTTGGTAATGTAACCATACTTTGGTGAATTTTTACGAAGCTCAATGGGACCGAACGATGAAACTGCGATTGCTTGTAAGTCTTTAAATTGTTTAAAGTAATCGACAGTTTTTTGTAAGGTCTCCTCTGGTGTTGTTGTTTTGATGTGCACACTGTCGATAATTCGATAATCTTCATTACCAACGGCACAAACGAATTTAGTACCACCAGCTTCAATACTTCCAAGTAACATTAATTGTCACCACCTTTAATTTAATCCTCAAATGATTCCCTTGTGAATCACAATTCAATATAACACAATTTTTTAAGATGTAAATGAAAATAAGATCAACTTGAAAGAGACTTATTTTCATTAAAACCTTTTAGGTCTAGACCAAACCGGAAAAATAAGTGAAAAAAACGGGCAAAACTTTTTTTGTAAATTTTTTTCTAAGTGGGTAATACACGCCATATATGATTATTTCAGTGTTTTTATTTTGCTATTCACACAAGTTTTGAA
This sequence comes from Lentilactobacillus hilgardii DSM 20176 = ATCC 8290, assembly GCF_000159315.1. GTDB lineage: Bacteria > Bacillota > Bacilli > Lactobacillales > Lactobacillaceae > Lentilactobacillus > Lentilactobacillus hilgardii. The sequence continues at coordinate 76,500 of NZ_GG669992.1, read as the reverse complement.
AGCGGTATGAAAAAAACTTTCACAAACTTTATTAATCGCTACCATTGGCTTAATAACAGCATGAAAGCGTTGCTATCATTAAAAACAAGTGTGCAACCGGTTGCATTAAACCGAAAACGGTGTCATAATATCATCGTTAAAGCAATTATTGATTTTTAAGATTAAGACTTGGAGGAACAAATCATGGAGGAACGAAGTGCAGAAGCTGCAACTAAGAAGTCTGGGTTACCAAAACTTCCTGCCAGTACCATTTGGATGATCAACTTTGGCTTTTTGGGTGTTCAGATGGCCTTTACGCTGCAAAGCTCTCAAATGAGCCGAATTTTTCAAACAATTGGTGCGGATCCAAATAAACTTGGTTGGTTTTTCATTTTACCGCCACTGGCCGGGTTAATTGTTCAGCCAATTATCGGGTATTATTCAGACAGAACATGGACACCGAGATTGGGTGGTCGTCGCTTGCCATATTTGGCATTAGGCACGTTAATCGCGATTATTGTGATGTGTCTGCTTCCTAATTCCGGTAGTTTTGGATTCGGATATGCGTCAATTACTGCCCTATTATTCGGGGCCGTTACAGTTGCTCTTTTAGATGTTTCATCAAACATTGCCATGCAGCCATTTAAGATGATGGTGGGTGATATGGTAAATGATGATCAGAAGAGTTACGCATATGGTATTCAAAGTTTCTTATCAAATGGTGGTGCGGTTATCGCCGCAATTTTCCCATTTCTGTTTACCGCATTCGGTATTGCCAATACCGCTAAAAAGGGTGTTGTGCCACAATCAGTTGTCATTTCATTCTATGTTGGTGCGGTTATCCTGTTATTGACGAGTTTACTAACGATTTTTAAGGTTCACGAGTATGATCCTAAAACCTATGCCAAGTATCATGGTATTTCTGAAGAAGCCAACACAACCGGTGGTAACTGGTTTGCACTTTTGAAGAAAGCACCAAAGGTTTTTTGGACCGTGACACTGGTTCAATTCTTCTGCTGGGTTGCTTTCCAGTACTTATGGACTTATGCGGCCGGTGCGATTGCCCACAACGTTTGGAACACAACCAACGCTGCATCAACCGGCTATCAGGCTGCTGGTAACTGGTATGGTGTTCTGGCTGCCGTTCAGTCAATTGCTGCCGTTGTTTGGTCATACGTTTTGGCCAAAGTACCCAATAATCATCATAAATTGGGTTATGCACTCAGTCTTGGTCTGGGTGCCGTCGGTTTCTTGTCCGTCTTCTTTATCCATTCGCAATCCGCATTAATCGTTTCGTTTGTCTTGGTTGGAATGGCTTGGGCAGCAATGAACACTTATCCATTAACTATGATCACCAACGCGTTGTCCGGTGAACACATGGGCACTTATCTTGGCTTGTTTAACGGTTCAATTTGTTTACCACAGATTGTTGCTTCACTTGCCAGCTTTGGATTATTCCCGTTACTTGGAAACGCACAGGAAAACATGTTCTTATTTGCCGGAGTAGTTATGGCAATTGGGGCATTGTCAGTCGGTTTAATTAAAGAAACTTATAAAGCTTAATTAAGAAAGGATTCATACAAATGAAGAGAATTTTTGACGTTCAACCTTGGCACATTGTAACGAATGAGTTTAATCCCGATAATAAACGCCTTCAAGAGTCAATGACCAGTCTTGGAAACGGTTATATGGGGATGCGGGGATTCTTTGAAGAGGACTATAGCGGCGATAGTTTGGCCGGCTTGTACTTGGGTGGTGTCTGGTATCCTGACAAGACCCGGGTCGGCTGGTGGAAGAACGGTTATCCGGACTATTTTGGAAAAGTTGTCAACGCAGTTAATTTCATTAAGATGAATGTTAAAATCAATGGTGACAAAATTGATTTGGCAAAAGACAAGTTTAGCGATTTTAAATTAGATCTGGACATGCAGCATTCTATTCTGACACGTTCGTTCACGGTTACAAAAGGTGATGCTAAAGTTGCCGTTACGTTCGAGCGCTTTCTAAGTGTGGCGCAACAGGAATTATCCGTTCAAAGGCTGATGTTAAAGAATGTTGGCACAACAAAAGTAACTGTTACGGTAGATTCTGCGATTGATGCCGATGTTAAGAACGAAGACGCAAACTATGACGAGCGATTTTGGAACGTGGTTTCTACCGAACAGAAACCGGATTTCGGAAATGTGATTGCACAAACCACACCTAATCCTTTTGGGACACCACAATTCACGTCTGCAATGGAAATGCGTCATGTTTCCGATTTAGAGACGGTTTCCGTGGCGCAACCCAACGATAAGGAAGTTGTTAACGAATTTACGGGTGAACTGGCACCGGACCAAAGTGCCAAGTTGGAAAAACGCGTTATTGTAACGACTTCACGGGATTATCAAACAAACGATGACCTGATTGCTGCCATGCATCAATTGAGTGATCGGGTTGCCGAAAAAACATATGAAGATTTATTTGATGCCCATGCCAAAATTTGGGAAGAACGTTGGAATAAATCTGATATCGAAATTGACGGTGATACTGCCGCACAGCAGGGTATCCGGTTTAATATGTTTGAACTGTTCTCAACCTATTATGGTGAAGATGCCCGTTTAAATATCGGACCAAAGGGATTTACCGGCGAGAAGTACGGTGGTGCCACATATTGGGATACGGAAGCTTTTGCAGTTCCGGTTTACCTTGGGATTACGGATCCAAAAGTGACACGAAATCTGTTGATGTATCGCTATAAACAACTGGATGGTGCCTACCATAATGCCAAACAACAGGGACTTAAAGGTGCCTTATTCCCAATGGTGACCTTCGATGGTATTGAATGTCATAATGAGTGGGAAATTACCTTTGAAGAAATTCATCGAAATGGCGACATTGCCTTTGCGATTTACAATTACACACGTTATACCGGTGACGAGTCTTACGTGTTGAATGAGGGATCCAAGGTATTGACCGAAATTTCTAAATTCTGGGCTGATCGGGTTCACTTCAGCCAACGAAAACAGCAATACATGATTCATGGTGTCACCGGACCGGATGAGTATGAAAATAACGTTGATAATAATTGGTATACCAACATTTTGGCTCAATGGACACTGAAATATACGTTGGAAATCTTAAAAAAGGTTTCGCCGGAACAAGCCGAAAAATTAGCGGTGACCGATAAGGAAAAGAAACACTGGCAGGATATTGTGGACAGAATGTATCTGCCTTATGACAAAGAATTGAATATCTTTGTGCAACATGATGGCTTTCTTGATAAAGATATTCAACCGGTTTCGGCTATTCCTGCCGATCAATTGCCGATCAACCAGCACTGGTCATGGGATAAGATCCTCCGTTCACCATATATCAAGCAAGGTGATGTCCTTCAGGGAATTTGGGACTTTATTGATGATTACACACCAGAGCAGAAAAAAGCCAACTATGATTTCTATGAACCATTAACCGTTCATGAATCCAGCTTATCTGCCGCAATTCATTCCGTACTTGCTGCGGATTTGCATTATGAAGATAAAGCCGTTGAATTATATGAACGGACGTCTCGATTGGATTTGGACAATTATAACAACGATACCGATGACGGCCTGCACGTAACGGCTATGACCGGTGGTTGGATCGCCGTTGTTCAAGGATTTGCCGGGATGCGGGTTCGTGACGGTCAGTTGCACTATGCACCATTTCTACCTAAGAAGTGGCATCGTTATTCATTCAGACAGGTCTTCCGCGGCCGTTTGATTGAGGTTAACGTTGATCAAAAAGGTGCTCAATTTAAACTGATTGAGGGAGACCCGATTACGATTGATGTGGCCGGCAAGGCATTGAAGTTAACTAAATAGTTTTTAAGGGGAATTGGGATAGAGACTATCTTGATTCTCTTTTTTTGATGTATAACAACTAGTCGAATCAATTGACCTGGTTATCTGAATATCAGATACTAGTAGTGATTAATAAAGTTATTCTTCTAGTCAATTTTGACATGATCTGATAAATTGGAGGGATTTTTATGGCACTTTCGATTGGTGTAATTGGCGCCACCAGTATGGCCGGCAGTGCAATTACAAAAGAGGCACTTAAGCAGGGGCTGAATGTTAAAGCATTTGTTCGAAATGAGAGCAAGGCCAGAGACATGTTTGGCGATCAAACAACTTATAGTGTCATTGATGTATTTGATATTCAAAAGCCTGATATCGCTGACTTGGATGTGGTTGTTGATGCCTTTTCACCTGGTCATGATCCCAGCAAGGCTCAACAACACATTGAATTAGCGGAGCATTTGGTGGACCTTGTCAAAGGGCAGGATAAGCCGCGGCTATTCTTTATTCTTGGTGCAGCCAGTCTTTACATTGGCAGTGGTCACCGGTTGATTGAGCGTCTTGAAGGGCTGCCCAACAAAGAGCAGTTTATTGCGACACCGCGGGCACAGTCCAAGGAATATGAATTTTTGTCCAACGTTAAAGATGTTAATTGGGTAGCTATTTCACCGAGCTCAAACTTTGTGCCCGGAGACCTTGCCGATTATGAGCTTGGACACAATGATCTTTTAAGAAATGATGCGGGTAAGTCCGAGGTAACATCTGGAACGGTTGGAAAAGCCATCGTTGATGAAATTGTTAATCCTACACATCGGAATGAGCGGTTTACGGTGGTTAATAAATAAGGCAAACGTTTTGTTGTCTTTTTAAAGCTTTGGTGCAAATTGAGACTTCTCAAAAATGTAAATATTGAAGTAAGTAAAGTCAACATCAGTAATTGTTGATGTTATAGAAGTTTTTAATAAGTGCAACCAGTGTTAATTTAATTAACTTTGTTAAAGAGTTCGTGAGATCTTAAACACAAAGAGAAACGTTAATTTTCTAGTAATTAAGTAACTGATATATAAAATTAATAGCATTATTTTGTTACTTGTTATAAAAGGAGTCAGTGTATTCTGACTTTTTTTTTTTATTTTTTTCTGAAAATACTTTAACAAATTTCGAAATGAGAATACAATGAGATTATCTAATTTTGAGTAAGTACAATAAGTTTTTCACAAAAAACAAATGAGAACGTTTCATATTTTTGTTAAAAGGGAGATTGAATATGGCCAGTGAAAATAAAAATTCACTTTTGGACGTTGAAAATGTTAGCACGGCCTTTAAGATTAATAATGCCTATTATGACGCGGTTTCTGATGTAAGCTTACAAGTACAGCATGATGAAATTTTAGCAATTGTAGGGGAATCAGGCTGTGGAAAGAGTACGCTTGCTACCACGATTATGGGACTCCATGATCCCGAAGAAACTAAGATATCGGGTAAAGTCAACTTTGAAGGGACCGATCTATTAACTCTTGATGAAAGCGGATATAGCAAAGTTCGCGGCTTGAAAATTGGAATGATTTTTCAAGATCCTTTATCCGCACTTAATCCTTTGAAACGGATTGAAGATCAAATTCAGGAAGTTATGGTTTATCATACCAAAATGACTGAGAAGCAACGTCATGATCGCGTGATTGAATTGCTAAATGAAGTGGGAATCGATAATCCCGATCGAACTGCTCATCAGTTCCCGCATCAACTGTCCGGTGGTATGAGACAACGGATTATTATTGCGATTGCTATTGCATGTAAGCCGGATTTAATTATTGCTGATGAACCTACTACGGCTTTGGATGTCACGATTCAAGCCCAAATTTTGGATGTTCTAAGGGAAATCCAAAGGGAAAATCATGCCGGGATTATCTTGATTACTCATGATTTGGGAGTGGTTGCCGAAACAGCCGATCGGGTAGCAGTTATGTACGCAGGTCAAATTGTTGAACAAGGTAGTGTTGAACAGATTTTTGATGACCCAAAGCATCCGTATACACGATCATTACTAAGATCGATGCCGCAACGTAATGACGAAGGCGATGAACTCTATGTCATTTCCGGGATGGTTCCATCACTGCAGAGAATGCCAAAGAGTGGCGATCGGTTTGCACCCCGTATTCCATGGATTTCTGCTTCTGATCATGAAAAAAATCCTATTATGCATGATTTAGGGGAAGATCATCTGGTTAGGTGTACTTGTTACAAACATTTTTATTTTCCGGATCAAGTGGAGAAAGAGGGACTTCATTGATGAGCTTGATTGAAATTAATAATTTAAAAGTACATTATCCAATTCGGGGTGGCTTCTGGAACCGGATTGTCGATAACGTAAAGGCGGTTGATGGTGTCACATTTAATATCGAAGAGGGAGAGACATATGGCTTGGTTGGTGAATCAGGATCTGGTAAATCAACAACAGCCAAAGCCATTATCGGATTGGAAAAGGCCACTTCGGGAACCGTTACATATAAAGGAAAAAACGTCATCGAAGCCGAAAATCGGCGGAGATTAAATTACAATCATGATGTTCAAATGATTTTTCAGGATTCCTTATCTAGTTTGAATCCTCGAAAAAGGATTGAGGATATTATTGCCGAACCTTTAAGAAACTTTGAGCACTTAAGTAAAGATGCTGAAAAATTAAGGGTGTTGCAACTGCTTGATATTGTTGGTTTGGATCCGGATGCTTTGTATAAGTATCCTCATCAATTTTCCGGTGGTCAACGACAACGGATAGGGGTTGCCAGAGCTGTCGCAACTCATCCACGATTGATTATTGCAGATGAACCGGTTTCGGCATTGGATCTTTCCGTTCAGGCACAGGTGCTTAACTTTATGAAGAAGATTCAACGGGAGTTTGGCATTTCGTATTTATTTATTTCACATGATTTAGGTGTTGTCCGGCATATGTGTAAGAATATTGCGATTATGAATCGGGGACGAATTGTTGAAATGGGGAGTCGTGAAGACATATATAGCCACCCAATGCATATTTACACTAAACGATTACTTGCTGCAATTCCTGAAACAAACGTTACTCATCGTGAGGAGCACCGGCAAAATCGCCTAAAAATCGAAAGAGTCTATCAAGAGCAACACCAAAAATACTACGATAAAGAGAATATGGCCTTTCCACTAACCAAAGTATCGCTGACGCATTCAGTTGCGCTACCACCTGATGAAGCGCGGCAATATCGTCAGAAAATGAATGATGAGGGAGCGACTATCTAATGTGGAAGACAATTTTACGACGACTTTTAATTATGATTCCGGAATTGGTTATATTAAGTATTTTGGTTTTCCTATTGGCAAAAGCGATGCCGGGAGATCCATTTACCGGAACGATCAATCCGCGAGCCAGTCAGGCTCAAATTCACCATCTAATGGTTATTCATGGCCTTTATGACCCTTGGTATCAGCAATATTGGAACTGGGTCGTTCATTTATTCCATGGGAACCTTGGAATCAGTTACGAATATCAGGAACCGGTTATTGATTTAATTAAACAACGGGGCACGAATACTTTATGGTTAGCACTTTTCACGATGGCTTTGACGTATGTCATCGGTTTGCCATTGGGAATTTATGCTGGTCGGCATGAAGGAAAGCTGCAGGATACTCTGGTTCGAATTTATACATATGTTACGATGTCAATTCCATTTTTCGTAGTGTTGGTTATCGGAATCTGGGTTTTCGGTTATACGCTCAATTGGTTTCCGACAAGTGGATCTATCTCATCGCAGGCTAGCGGTTTTGGCGGTTCTCTCATATCACGTCTCGGCCATATTATTTTACCTGGACTGCTGGGAGCTCTTTTTGGGACGGTTAATATTGTTCAATACCTCCGTTCGGAAGTTATTGATGCCAAGCATTCGGATTATGTCAGAACTGCTCGAGCAAAGGGCGTTCCAATGAAAGATATTTACCGGCACCATATCTTTAGAAACTCGCTGTTACCAATTGCTGCCTTTGCAGGATATTCAATTACCGGTTTGCTTGGTGGATCGATTTTTACCGAAATGGTTTTCTCATATCCTGGGATGGGCCTGTTGTTTTTAAATGCGATAAATTTCCGGGATTATACCGTTATTACGGCGTTGGTTCTGTTGTATGGGTTTCTGAACCTGATGGGAACGTTACTTTCTGATATTGCGTTAAGTATTGTCGACCCACGTGTTCGAGTTGAATAGGGGGGATCGAAATGGTCAAGAAAGATGTTGAAGACGTTACGACAATTTCTGAAAAGGATTTGGATAGATTAACCAAAGAAGCAAGTCAGGAAGCAACACCATCGGCGGCTAAAATTATGTGGCGTGAATTCGTGGCTGATAAGCCGGCATTGATTTCCTTATTTATTTTGGTTGCGTTCATTTTATTTGTCATCATTTCATCCATGTTTATTGATGTGCCTAAAATGATGGAAACCAATATTATGGGGTATTATGCCAAGCCTTTTTCTTCTGAGTATTGGTTGGGAGCTGATGCCGGTGGTCGTCAATAGCAAAGGAATTAGTTGTTGGTTCACGAAACTCAATCTGTATTGCAATTGGACTAACCGTCATTTCCTCAACGTTCGGAATTTGCTGGGGGTTGATTTCAGGATACTTTGGCGGAATGATCGATTTGGGCATGCAACGAGTATATGATTTTATGATGATTATTCCAATGCTCATGACGATTATTGTCATTGTGACAATTGTGCCTCATTACAATGCCATTACCTTAACATTGATTTTATCGATTTTTTATTGGATGGGGACATCTCGTTTGATTCGCTCACGAACTCTTTCAGAATCGCAAAAGGATTATGTAGCAGCGTCAAAAACCTCAGGAACCGGCAATTTTAAAATTATTTTTCGAGAAATTATGCCGAATATTTCATCGTTGATTATTGTTGATACAACTTTATCGTTTGCTGAAAATATCGGAGTTGAAACTGGGCTTTCCTTTTTAGGATTTGGACTTCCACTAGGCACACCATCGCTTGGGACATTAATCGCTAACGCAAACGATCCTGAGAATATTACCGGTTATTGGTGGACTTGGTTACCCGCAGCGGTCGAAATTATTATTCTTTGTTTAGCAATCAGTTACATCGGTCAGGTAATGAGGCGCACCACGAACGCGGCTCAGCGGCGCGGTAAAGATAAGTCGTAGAGAATCTGTGTATTTACAATTATTGAGGGAGATGATGCTTTTTATATAGTATTGAGGGAGTTTTAATGGCGAGTTTCAATAGGGATGTTTATGAGCAAGAAAAAATGGCTGATGGCCGGATTGGTTGGTTTGTCAGCTTTGACGCTGGCTGCTTGTGGTAATAACAAAAGTAGCAATTCAGGAACAACTAAACATGTATCAATGCCGGAAACGTATAGTGGATCCGGTAAAGCAACTACGGCAGGAAATAATAGCACTTTAAGGGTCGCTGAAGTTAATGATGCACCGTTTGCTGGAATTTCGTCACCAACACTATTGACTAATGCAGAAGATAGTGATGTTTTTTCTCCTGGTGGTGGTGACAGTCTTTTTAATGTTACAAAGAATTATAAAATCATTGATGGCGGGTTAGCTAATTTGCGATTGAACCGTAAAGCGAAGACTGCCACAATCACGTTGCGCAAAAATGCCCGTTGGTCGAATGGTGCGAAAGTGACAGCGAAGGATATTGAATATCCATATGAAATCATTGGTAACAAAAAGACAGCTTCACAGCAGTACTCATCTGACTATGCTGCAATTAAAGGAATGGCCGCTTATCACGCAGGTAAAGCAAAAACAATTTCAGGAATTACATATCCAGATGGTCAAAAGGGCAGAACTGCTACTATTCATTACACTAGAATGTCGCCTTCAATGCAGTATCTTGGAAGTTCATTCTTGTGGCAGACTGTTGAGCCATATGAATATTATGGTAAAACCCCTATTTCTAAGCTGGCTGCATCACCAAAAGTACGAAAGAATCCGATTTTTACCGGCCCATATAAGTTAGATAAGATTGTCCAGGGAGAATCGACTAGTTGGTCACCCAACTCTTATTATTATGGTAAAAAGGCTCAGATTAAGCACATTACAATTCAAGTGGTTTCGTCAAACAACATTGTTGCGGCTTTTAAATCCAAAAAATATGATTTCGCGAATGGTCAGCAAAATATCGTTATGCCATCAAGTCAATATCCTAAGCTTAAGACTTTGAAAGACTATGCCGAAGTTGGAACACCATCAATGAATTATTCGTACTTTGGCTTTAACCTTGGTCAAATGAATACCAAGACAGGTTTAAACGAAATGAATAAGAATGCTAAGATGGCCAATAAGAACCTTCGAAAAGCAATGATGTATGCAATCGATATCAATCAAGTAAGTAAAAAGTTTGGTAATGGATTGACATGGCGTGCTAATGTATTAATTCCACCTGTCTTTAAAAATGTCTATAATTCAAAAGCAGCCGGTTTCCCTTATAATATGAAAAAGGCTAAGTCACTTTTGAATAAGGCTGGCTATAAAAAGCACGGTAAATGGCGCACAGATCCGAAGGGAAAGAAGCTTATCATTCATTTCGGGGCTATGCAAAGTTCATCTGCTACGGAGGCAACTTATCAATATTATGTACAACAGTGGCATAAATTGGGGTTAAATGTTAAGTATACAACTGGTAAGCCGATGGAAATGAACAGTTTTTATTCAACTATTCAAAAGCCAAAGCAAGATGCAATTGATATTTGGAATGCTGCATGGTCTACGTCATCGGAACCAACACCAACTCAGATTTATGGAGCTGATGCACCTTATAATTATGGACATTTTGCGACTAAGAAGAATACCCAGTTGCTCAATAGTTTGAATAATGAAAAAGCCTGGAATGCAAAATATCGGGCTCAGCAGTTTAAAAAGTGGCAACAGTATATGAATGATCAAGCTGCTTATGCACCAGAAGAATTCAACTTATCTTGGACACCGGTTAATACACGGGTTAAGGGATATAGTGTCACAACAGAGGGAACCAACGAGTTCTGGAGTAATCTATCATTGACTGCCACAAATCCAAAATAGGTTGAGACTGTAAATGAATGGTTTAATGAAAGCATCGCTTATAACAGTGGTGTTTTTGTTTTGCCGCTTAAATTTGGGGTAAAATCAATGGTATAAAGTTGATCTGCTATATGTATTGAAAATTGCAAGACAAAAATCCGAAAACAGCCATTTTTAAAAAGGCTTGTAAAACCGGACAAATTTTATTTCTTGTGTTGTGAGACCAATCAGTTAAAATGAGGTCAACTTCTGCTTAGCAATCCAAGTAGAAATTTTTTCGCCTTTTTTATAAAAGTTATCAATATCGTGTTGCTATAAAGGTGTTTTGACATTGATGGAGTTGGAAATAGAAAAACGTCAAGTTGGCCTTAAAAATAAGGAGATGGGAGATTCATGAGTACGATCAATTCAGAGCTTCAGAACAAGTTAAAAAAGGCTGCGGCGGTTAAAGCTGCAGATTATGTTAAAGACGGTATGATTGTTGGTCTTGGAAGTGGCTCAACGGTTACAATGCTGGTCGATGAGTTGGGACGACGGGTTCAGGAAAAAGGCCTGAAATTTACGGGCGTTTCCACGTCAATTTCAACAGCGAAGCAGGCTGAATCATTGGGAATAAAAATTGTTGATTTGGATTCGATTGACACAATCGATTTAACCATTGATGGTGCCGACCAGGTTGACAGCGATTTTAATGGTATTAAAGGCGGTGGTGGAAACCTGCTTTGGGAAAAAATTGTGGCTGCCAATTCTAAAAAGCTTATTTGGATCGTAGACAAATCCAAAGTTGTTGACCGAATTGGTGCCTTTCCACTAGCTGTTGACGTAGAGCCTTTCGGCAGTCATCATGTTTTGAAAAAGTTTTCCGATGCCGGATTCAATCCGGTTGTCAGGACTGATAAGGACGGCAAGGTCTTTAAAACGGATTCAAATAACATCATTTTGGATCTTCACCTGCATGAAATTAACAACCCCGATAAACTGGCCGATACCTTAATTAACACGGTTGGCGTGGTTGAACACGGTTTGTTTTTAAATGCGGTTAATGAGGTTGTTGTGGGCAAAGAAGGAGCCCCTCAGATCCTGATTAATCCTAAAGCTGATCCATCCTATAAATAAAATGTCACGTTTTGGTTATTCATATTAAAATTGGTCGGGTAGAAGAGCCATATAACTGAGGTTCTTGACCGTTCAATCAAAAAATCCTATTAAACCAGTCTTGAAGATTAAAAGATCAGTTTAATAGGATTTTTGTTATAATGCATGTAGTGGAGGTATTTAATATGCTAAAAAAGAGTTTGTCGTTTCTGTTACTGTTAGGGGCTATTTTTCTTAGTCTAGCAAGTGTTGGCTCGGTATCTGCCAACACCATTCCAAGCAACTATTCTTTCGATGGCTCCAAATTTACGGGACCAATTCCGTATTATTCAAGTACTAAAAGCCAAAAAGCTTATATTTGGAATAATACCCAAACCAAAC
>NZ_GG669992.1:42608-64109 GCF_000159315.1 Lentilactobacillus hilgardii DSM 20176 = ATCC 8290 | reverse complement strand
GAATTCATAATTTAAAAAACTATCCTAACACTGTCTGGTTGGTTTCCAAGGCATTCGTGAAGCCTGTTAAAGGTAAAAACGAAGTGTATTACAAGTTATATTCGGCATACAACAAAAAGTTAAAGGGATTGCCTGGTACGGTTATTTCAAAAAAAGCATTATTAAGTTGCCGGTTCTCTTTAATAGCCAACAAGCCTATCTTAACGACCTAAATAGCAATAAAGCGCTAAAGTTAACTCGACTGGTTGCTAAGCTGTTTCCTAATTCCAAAATTAATCTAAATTTGTCTAAGAGCCTGTATGTTTCTTTACCCCAAAAGACTTATTTATTGAACGGATTTACAAGTACTAAAGCTATAGATTTGAATTTCTTTAATAGCGAGGGGAATTATACTTACTATGAACGTATGGCACCCTCTAAAGCCGTTAAACTGATTGACCAAAGGCTTACAGAGCTGGGGTACGATCAAGACAAGAGAAATAGCATGTCTAATTACGACATTGGCTTAGACATTGTCGGCTATGCGGACTCTTATGATGACCAAAGGGGCTTTAACTTAGCTAATCAGTACCGATATCCAGTTACCTTACCAGACTTTCGGGACATGCGAGATTATGGAGCGTGCTCAATTCAATTGGGAATTCCCAAATAAAGTAAATAATATGTATCCCTTCCTTATTCGGGAAGGGCTTTTTCATCTAGAAAATAGATTTTTTAACACTGTAAATATAATGAGTTTTATTACCGGATGGGCCTTGCTCAATCCCAAACAGAATATCGTTACCAGTCAATTGTGGTGCCTCGATTTCTACCGCTCCGGATAGATGCGAAAAGGTCATGACACGACGGGGTGTTTTTTTAATACAATATTGGAGTTAAGACATATTGTTCGATGGCTGTACTTTGATTATCCGGGCGACATCGACTGTTATGATAAAAATCAAAATAATCAAAAATGAGATTGTCGGCCAATAAGTGATCGTACAGAGTGAAACGTTTATGGGATGATGGAGATTGAAACCAATCTTTTGAACGAGCAGAAATAACGGTACCAACACCCCTGTACATTGATAAGACAATTGCATTATTTCTATTCTCTTAAATGATGACTCTTGGTAATTGAATAACAACCTATCATTAAAATAAATGAAAAGGATAAGATAGAACTAGCAACGGGGAAATAAAGGATTGACCATATATTTAGCTTAGCAGGTGATCGGACTAGTAAACTGATCTTATACAAAGCTAGATAAAGTATGCTATTAAATAGGGCTCCCCAAATAACTGTAACTATTCCGCAAATAAAGGCTTTATAAAAGACAGTTGCAACAAGTTGAGTCGTGTTTGTGCCTAAAATACGCAACTGATGATTTATTTGCTGTTCTTTATTTGTAACCATTAGCATCACAGAAAAAATGTTAGCAAGAACTATGATTAAGGGAGCGAATACATATACAATAAACGTAACCAGTGTTCCACTAGAATTTTGAACGCCATTGTTTCCTGGTATGCCAAGCGTCATAAAAAGGGTATTAGTCAATAGAATTGACGTAATAATAAAGGGTACTATCAACGAACCTAGATAATGTTTTTGGTATATAAGCATCCGTCCAGCAATTTTTGGACCGGTTACTTTATGACCGAAAGGCGTAATAAATAAAGCATGTATTAAGAATGGTAGAATTTCCTTGGCCGTTAATCCAAAAAGAATCATTAATAACAAAGCGATTGATAACAGGTTAGCAACGTAGAAACTGGCCGCGTGTAAAACTTGGCCTTTTGCTATTATCGCTTGAATACCTTACGTGATGGCACATGCCAAATAATGCAAACCAAGGTTATCGTTTTGCATTATTTGGTGTATAAGCTTGTTGACCTAAAGAATGGTTTCAACCATTTAACCATTGTAAATTCATTATTTATCCATAAAAAATTCATGTTTATTTCACAAAAATCGGTATAACCTAATACTTGATTAGTGGCTTGAATGGATGCTTTAAATGATGGCAATCTTGATTTATCAGTGTTTATCGCGGTTGTGTTTCAGTTTGCGATTTGTTACGATAGGCGTCCGGTGTATAATGAAACAAAATTCGGGATAGGGGCGTGTATAACATGATTGAATTTAACCATCTAAGAAAAGTGTATCCTTCAACTGAAGCATTAAGAGATCTTTCTTTGACCATTCCAAGCGGTAAGATTTTTGGCTTTCTAGGTCATAACGGTGCTGGTAAATCAACAGCATTAAAAAGTCTGGTCAGTATTATTGAACCAACGTCGGGGACAATTAACGTGGACGGCTATAATTTGGCCGAACATCGTTTATCTATTAAGAAAAAGATCGGGTATGTGCCTGACTCTCCGGATATGTTTCTCGAACTAACTGCTAATGATTACTGGGATTTAATCGCTTCTGCCTATGAGATTCCCAAGGAGACCCGGGAACAGCGTCAAACCGAACTGGCTCGGTTATTTGATATGGATTCACATGCAGATGAAGCGATTGGTGATTTCTCACATGGCATGCGACAAAAGACGATTGTGATTGGTGCACTCTTACCCGATCCTGATATTTGGGTGTTGGATGAACCAATGACGGGATTGGATCCCCAAGCAATTTATGATTTAAAAACGTTAATGCGTTCTCATGCTGCAAAGGGAAAAACCGTTGTATTTTCAACCCATGTGTTGGCAACTGCGCAAGAATTATGCGATGAATTGGCAATTTTACGTCATGGGCAGTTAATTTATAATGGTTCTGTTAATCAGCTTCTAAGTACTATGCCAAACGCGACTCTTGAAACGATCTACTTAAAGATGGCCGGGCGTCAAGGTGACAATGAAATGATCAATCAACTCGAGGGGGAGGACAAACATGATTAATCGGCAATTAATGCAACTGATTAAAATCAATATTCTGTATGTTAATCCTCAACAAACTCGAAAGCAGCGTGAAAACGGCAAGACGGGTGCGGCACTGTATCGATCACTCATTTATCAATATCTTCTCTTGGGCGCGCTGTTCGCGTTTATATATGGGGCATTACTGCTCACAACGAATTTGGTCAAGGATATTGGCGAATTTACCAATATTGTCGGTTTGTTTACGATTATTGGGTTATCTCAAAGTGTGACGACGATTGATAACGTCTTTTTTGAAAGTAAGGACCTAAAAGATTATTTGCCGTTACCATTGAGTCAATGGGCAGTTTTTGCTGCCAAATTTTCGGTAGTCGGCTTAACCATTTTGCCAACCGCATTGCCTGTGTGGATGATGTTTGTGATTGCAGGCATTCAAACGGGACGATTCATTGGCATCGGATTTACAGTCGGGACATTATTATTTATTCTCTACTACATATTTTTATTTCTATTTTGTTCAATCGCAATTTTTAGTTTTGCTCAAACGGGGATTTATCGACACCATCAAAAATTAATGACATTCCTGATGACGGGTATCACAATGGTTGCAATGGCTGTTGCAGTATTTGTGATGAATATGGCAAACAACGATAATTCCACAAGTCTTAAGGCTATTCCGGGGTTTGCGCAATTACATCAGATCGTTGTTGATCCGACTAGTCTGGTCAGCCTTGTAACGGTTGCCGTCCTTTTGATATCAGTATTTGTCATGGGTGTCCTATTACAGAAGTGGTTACTGCCAAAGGTTATGAGCGGTGCAAATGCCCAAACGAGAACCGTAAAACGCAAACATCGACAAGGTCAGGGGATGGCACGCCAATTTATCCGTTATAATCTTGGCTTGCTTGGAAATCCAACGTTGTTAACCCAGTCCATATCGATCACAATATTCCCGGTAGTGATTTACAGCATTGCCATGTTTGTTCAAAATGGCTTTTCATTGGCGAACCTTACCGCTAAATACGCTGGTGTGATGTTTGTGGCTGGGATTATGGTAGCTATTATTACGGTTAATCAGGGTTCTCTTTCAAGTGTGATGATTTCACTGGATCGACAAAACTTGGCGTTCATTAAGTCATTGCCAATTGATTTCAAAGGCTATCTTTGGTTAAAATTCAAATTGATTGTGATTGTTCAATCCTTGGTTTTGATTTGTTTGGCCATTGGGTTTGGTTTTTTTGCAAAATTGCTGTGGCTCAATGTGCTGACGCTTTGCCTGGGGGTTGTCCTCGGCAATATTTTAAGCAGTATGTACAACTACACTCGTGACTGGCGACTGCTTGACCTAACGTGGACAAATGCGACTCAGCTGTTTAATCGGGGTGGTGGTAATATGCTGATTGGATTTGTTATTCTGGGAACCATGATTGTTGGCGCGATGGTGGTCGGACTCTATGCAGCGATGCTTAACGCATTTCCACCAGTCATTATCAACGTGAGTGCAATGATGATTGTTATCATTGCAACGACTTATGTGGTTTGGCATTACATGGATTACTGGAAAAAGGCGGATTTGACGCTGTAAAGGGTTCAAATAATCTTTTATTAATCAATTTACGTAAAGTTGACTATTTTATAAATAATTGAAAGGAGATTTTTTGAGAAGGTCTACAAAGGATTATACAAGGCGTCTGTTTTGGCAAGTCAATTGGCGGTTTGGTATTATGGGGCTCGTGCTCTACTGGTGATTTAAAGATAAGTCAGGCTGGCATCGGCAGAATGGCGTTAAAAGACTTTTTGGCTGGACTTTCTTTGTTTTTTTCATATTGCTTTTTGGCGTGCCACTCTTATTTATTTCGGTAGCGAAGCTGGTTTTATACATTGTTTTATTGGCAGTGTGCAGTGTTGGCTATGGACAATGGGCGCAACATTATTTTGACCATAAAGTGAAGACCGATCAGAAAGAAATTTTTGGAAGTGAAAAGCATTTTTAATAAAAAACAATTACTGTTGATAGCTGGGATAACGATGATAACGATGATAACAGTCGCGTTTTGAGTACAGGCCAATGCCCAAGATGGTCCCAAAGTTGTTCAATCACATACAATGCCATCGTCATTTATCGGTTCTTGGCATTTCTACGATCAAGATCATCATCAGTTTGAAAATATGAAAATAACAGCAAATTCAGTTCAGCAGGGGGAACACAAAGTTTTCGGTAAGAACCTGATCATGCAGAGAATCAAGTTAGAGGACCATTATCAATATTCGTTCTTCGATAAACGGGTTAAAGATGGCTGCTTTGGCCTTTACCATCCTGCGAGAGTTCTGGTAAATGGACATTATTATCGGTCAATTTTACTAGATAGGCAGATGGCATATTTACCGTTTAAGACCAAGCGCCATGTGGTTATTCCAAAAGTATATCGATACTAGAATCAAAAAAGCGCCTTTCCGGTTAGCGATTCTACCGGAAAAGCGTTTTTTGTTACGATTCGTTAGAAATCGCAATTTTGCCGATCATATGGTTTGTCTCGACTTCTTGGTGAGCCCGTTTTAAGTTATCAACATTAATGGGGGTTAACGTTTTGGTGACCGTTGAATGGATCACACCGTTATCCAACAGTGTTGCAACCCGATCAAGAATCTGGTGTTGTGTCACCATATCGTCGGTGTGATAGTAGGACTTCGAATACATCCATTCCCAGTGAAACGATGCACACTTTTTTGTTAGTTTTTGCAAATCAATACCGTGTTTATTTTCGGTAATTGCGCCAACTTTACCGCTAGGCTTGATAAGTTCAGCAATTTCATCCCAGTGACCATCAAGATCATTTAAATTTAAAATATAGTCCACATAATGAAAACCAAGTTTGCGAACTTCGGAAACTAAATTGTGGTGATGATTTACGGTCTTATCTGCACCGTTCTTTTTAACCCAGTTAATTGTTTCAGGACGAGATGCACTCGCAATGACTCTGAGTCCTGCCATATGTGCGAGTTGGGTTGCAATTGAGCCGACACCGCCGGAACCGTTGATAATTAAAATTGTTTTATCAGCATTCTTGTCTGGTTGATCAGGATTGATTTGCAAACGCTCAAAGAGTACTTCCCACGCAGTCAGGCTTGTTAACGGCATGCCGCCGATTTGGGCTGCTGTGAGTTTCTTTGGCGCATGGCCGACAAGTCGCTCATCAACCAATTGGTACTCGCTATCTGATCCTGATCGAATAAATGACCCAGCGTAGAATACCTTATCACCAATGTTGAAAATTGATACATCGCTGCCAACCTCAACGACTTGACCATAGGCGTCCCAGCCAATCACTTTTGGCTTTTTCAAAGTATGATGCCCATTGCCCCGTACCTGTACATCGACCGGATTAACCGAAGTTGATATAATCTGAACTAATAAATCACGCCCCTTAGGTGATGGTCTGTCTAATTCGAACGTTTCCAGACTTTTTGGATCCGAGATTGGTAAAGGTTTGGTGAATCCAATAGCTTTCATATAAATGACTCCTCTCTTGTTAGTTTTAGTGTAGAACGATTCAGAATCGAAACAAGAGGTGAATTTTTTTGGACTATGTTACAAATTTTTCCAGAGTAAGCGTTTCTGATTGAAACGATTACTCTCGGGAATTAACATGAAAGTGACGATATCTAATCGTTCAGGGAGGAATTAAATTGAAGAGAAAGATTTATGATTGCCAAGAAGGTTGTCCCGTTGAAAGTACCTTGCAGATTATTGCCGGAAAATGGAAAAGCGTGATTGTTTATCATTTACTGGATGGTACGAAACGCTTTAGTGATTTACAAAAATTAATGTCTACTTGTTCCAGAAGAATGCTTGCTTTACAGTTAAAGGAATTATTGGCAGACGGTGTAATTTCAAAGGAGGTTTATCCAACGGTTCCCGTTAAAACGACGTATTCGTTAACCGAATTTGGACGGACATTGAAGCCGGTTGTTTCAGCGATGGAGCAATGGGGAATGATGTATAATCAACTAAAAAGTAGTGAAGTCAAGAATACACAGATATCAGAATCGTAGATGCATGACAGGAGTCGGCTGAACAGTCGATTTCTTTTTATTTTGTCACGTTTATTCGTATGCTAGTTGGGCTAATACAGCTATAATGTATTAAATAACAACTTGAAAATAGTTTTTAATGCAACTATGGAGGGAAAAATAATGATTGAATATAAATATGACGTCCAATATCTAATCGATGGTCATGATCTGGATGAAGACGCAATCGATGCTTATATTAAAGGCCATTTCGAGGGTGACAGCTTAATTGCAGTTGGTGATGACACACTGATTAAAATTCATTTTCACACTAACAAACCATGGGAAATCTTGGAGTACTGTGCTTCATTGGGTGAAATCTTTGATATTGTGGTTGAAGATATGGATCGCCAGGCTCGAGGACTGAAGGGCTGATCGAGGAGAAGGGAACTATTTTATGAATCTATGTATACAGTAGCACTCTTAACATGCTATAATATTTATCGTAAAAAGTACAAGCAGATTAACATATAACCAAAATTTGTTGCATAACTCGAATTACCATAACACATAGGGATAGCAGGCTTTAACCAGACACGCTGAGAAATTTTTAAACGTTTGGTTGACGAAATTGCCGATGAACCCGGTTTTGGAAGTGATTATATGAGGCTGGTCAAGATGATTAGGTTCAACTGCTAGTGAGCGTGCTTAAGCAGCATGACTGTCATCAGTGTCCAAGAGTTATCAACAATTGATTGGCAACCAAAGGAACGTCGCTGGTGATCAGTACCAGAAGAAATAATAGAGAGGAGGCATCACCATGACCACCGTGGTTAAAGGGGTTAAGCTGCGCCTATATCCTAACCAAGCACAAATCGATCAATTATGGCAACTATTTGGCAATGATCGGTTTGTTTGGAATCAGATGTTAGCCATGGCTAATAAACGTTATGAAAACAACCCGAAAAGTCATTTTATTGGTGAATACGATATGAATTATCTGCTTAAACCGCTTAAGCAAGAATACCCATTCCTCAAATCCAGTGATTCCACCAGCTTATTTGTGGTTAACCGTAACCTCGCGCTTGCTTTTAAGAACTTATTTCAACATCAAGGTGGTCATCCGCGGTTCAAGTCACGCCATAGCGCCAAACAAGCCTATACCGGGCAATCAATCTGCGTCGTGGAGGCTAAGCGGCGTTTAAGACTGACCAAGCTTGGGAGTATTCGGACCAGTAAGACCAACCAATTAACCGACGCCAAAATTAAGCGGTACACGGTGAGTCATGATGCAACGGGGCACTACTATCTTTCCCTGCAGGTCGAAACCGAAGTTCACGACTTGCCGAAGACTCACCAAAGGGTGGGCTTGGATATGGGGATTACCAATTTAGCAATTGACTCTAACGGGGTTAAGTACGGGACCTTCAAGGCTAAGTGGTTCGAAAAGCAAGCGACGTGTTGGCAATCAAAGTTTAGCCGGCGCAAGCGTCAGGCCACCGTTGCGATGCGCCAATGGAATCATCACCATAAATTATCCAAGCTGGAGCTTAACGACTACCAAAATTGGCAACGGGCTAAAATGACCAAAGCGCGTTATCAAGCCAAAATCGCCAACCAGCGCAAGGACTATCTCCATAAACTGACGACGGACTTAGTTAGAAACTATGATGTGATTGTGATTGAGGATTTGAAAACCAAAAATCTGATGCACAATCACCACTTGGCCAAGTCAATCGCTAACGCCAGTTGGTATCAATTCCGGACCATGCTTGAATACAAGTGTGAATGGTACGGTAAGCAATTAGTGGTGGTGAGCGCCAAAAACACTTCCCGAATCTGTTCAGCGTGCGGTCACAATGACGGCGCTAAAACGTTAGATATTCGGAAGTGGACGTGTTCTGAATGCCGGACTCATCACGACAGAGATATTAATGCGGCAGTTAATATCCTTAATTGCGGACTAAAAGCTATTGGCTAGGAACTAGCCGTGGTAAAAGAACGGAGTTCTGTAAGTTAGGTTTTCGGCATACCGATGTAACAGCCTAAATACTACTTCGTGTTCCCAAAAGCTTGGTCATTCATGACCGAGTAGTTCACCTCAACTAAATCGATAATAGCTGGTATCATGTAACTAAATATATCTGAATCGTTCATTATGGATGTATTTTCTCAAAAAAAACGATAGATTGCGGAGGGATTTTTATGAAAATTTCAGTTCAAGGCAATTTGCAGACAAAACCGCTGGTGGGAAGCTATGCGGAAGTTGAGAAAAGAATCATTGCGGATTTAGACAAGTTACAGGTTAAGGATGGTAAAAAACCACTTTCCAAGATTTCAGAGGAAGTGGTGATTGAACCTTACCGTGATGGCTCATATCCATATCATGCAATGTTATCCGAAGCAGCCAAGATATTCGATCTATCTCCGGAAATTCAGAAGTATGCGACGATGAGTACCGACTAATAAACGTTTTTCAGTAGATCATGCGATAGTTAGTCATGATAAGTGACGTTATAACATTAGAATATCATTAAAAGGGTTAACATCTGATTATATAGGTGTTAACCCTTAATTTCGGAAATTTCATTTACTTTTAATTTTTCTTCTGATAAGATAAAACCAATTTATGAAAAGGGGATCACATGAAATGAAAAACACTAACTCATCTTTAAACTTAAATAGCCTAATTTCTCGCATTGTGATTATTATTAATACTGCGGGCTAATTAGAGTGCCCGCAAGCAAATGCGGGCAGGGTTGGTGCATTTCGCCAAGAACTGTCAATACAGTTCTTGGCGTTTTTTATTTCAGGAAAGGAGGTGGTTTATGAAAATGGTTGAAAATGTTGGCTGGTAATGAGTGATTGTATTGTCTTTCACAATACGTAATAATAGAGGAGAGTGAATAGTTTTATGGAAGATACGCCTACGACAGCAGTTGATTCCACACAAGAATCGACTGTCACTTTGCAAAGAGATCCTGTAAAAACAGTTATTTTAGCTTCAATGATCGGAACTGCAATTGAATTTTTTGATTTTTATGCTTATGGTACCGCAGCAGCTACATATTTCCCGAAAGTGACCCCAGCAATTGCCCTTATTTTGAGCCTTCTAACATTTGGTGTTGCCTTTATTGCAAGACCCTTAGGTTCACTAGTATTTGGTCACTTTGGTGATAAAATGGGAAGAAAGAAAACCTTGGTTGTGTCACTATTGACAATGGGTACCGCAACCGTTGTGATTGGATTGTTACCAAGTTATGCAACATTGGGCATCCTATCAGTCTTATTACTTTGCCTGGCTCGCTTCATTCAAGGAATTGGGCTTGGTGGTGAATGGTCCGGTGCCGTTTTAGTTGCGACTGAAAACGCACCAGCTAATAAGCGTGCCCTTTATGGAGCCTTTCCTGAATTAGGTGCCCCAATTGGTTTCTTCTTAAGTAACGGACTTTACTTTGTTCTTGAGTCCACCTTGAGGCCGGCACAAATGCAAGCCTTTGGTTGGCGCATTCCGTTTCTTGCATCAGCTGTCCTGGTTATTGTTGGATTGGTTGTTCGTGAAAAGATGCAGGAAACACCACTATTCCGTTTGGCAATGGATAAGTCCAAGGTTCAAAAGTCCCCATTGGCTCAAGTCTTTAAACATAATTGGGCTGAAATCCTTAAGGGAACTTTCATTATGGGTGTTGCCTATACCTTCTTCTACCTGTTGACAACTTGGTCATTAAGTTACGTCACAACCGCAATGAGCTTTAATAACCGTGAGTGGTTGTTGCTGCTAATGCTTGGCGTTGTTTTGTTCGGTGTTATGATTGTTGTGGCCTCATTGTTTGCCGATCGAATTGGTCGAAAAAAGGTTTTGGTCACAGGAACTGTGATGATTATTGCCTTTGCATTGATCTTCCCATTCTTTTTCCAGGGACAACATAACCTTGCTGGCGGTTTGTTCTTCATCTTTGTTGGTTTCTTTATTTATGGTATTATCTATGGACCGGTTGGTGCATTATTGCCAGAATTATTCCCAACCAGTACCCGTTATTCCGGTTCCGGAATTGCCTACAACCTGGCAGCTATCATTGGTGCCGCGTTTGCGCCAACAATTGCAGCGTTCCTTGTTGATAAATGGGGAATCCATTCTGTTGGTTTCTATTTGGCATTGATGGCTTGTGTTTCATTAATTGCTTTATTGACAACCAAGGAAACGAAATCAATTGATTATACAAAATAACAACGTGTGATCGTATAATATAGAAAGAAAAATCCGATTTGGCACTTTGCCAAGTCGGGTTTTTGTGTTCAAAATATAGGTTATAATAGAAGTTAAGTGTCAACGACCATTATTTTTGAAAGGAATTAAACCATGTTTGTCTTTAATCATTTTAATGTTGACGATCATCGTATCAGTTTGCTGTTGCCGGAAAAGGATCAGGCACATGCCCTTTTCCAGGTTGTTGAAGCGGATCGCGATGAATTAAGAAAGTGGATGCCATGGACTGATGACACCAAGTCTGAGCGCGCAGAAGCTAAATTCATCAAATATATACAGGGACGGATGGTTGAAGGAAAAGTATTTATGTTAACCATTGCTATGGATGGTGTACCGGTTGGCATGATCGATTTTCATAATATCGATCACGCTGATCGACACGCCGAAGTGGGATACTGGCTTTCCAGTAGGGTTCAGGGAAGAGGCATTATGACACGTTCGCTGAAGCTTATGATTGATCATGGGTTCAAGTCGATGGGATTACATAAGATCTTGATTCAGGTGGATTCGGGAAATCATAAGAGTGATGCTATTCCCAAAAGGCTTGGCTTTTCTAAAGAAGCGGTATTTAAAGAGCAGATTTATTTCCACGGTGAATACCGGGATTTTGTAGAATTTGGGCTGATTAATCACGTAAACAGTGATGATTCAAAAATAGGGAAGTAAACCTTGAAAAGTATTCCAAAATTAGGTGTCTGTAACCCGTTAAAATACGGTACAATATCCTTTTAGACATTTAACTAGAAAGTGTGTTTTCTTTGAATAAAAAAATTATGTCCGGCTCATTCTGGCTATCATTTGGGAGTATTTTTTCACGAGTTCTCGGCGTGATTTACTTAATCCCTTGGCTGGCAATGATGGGAAGTGCCGCACATCAAAATGCAGCGCAAGCGCTGTTTAATACTTCATACACACCATATGCCCTGTTCATCTCCCTTGGAACGGCTGGCTTTCCTTCTGCAATTGCACGACGGGTTGCCTATTATAATGGTGAAAATAAATTTTTGAATTCTAAACGGTTGGCTAAAGTTGGCTTCGGATTAATGTTGGTTTCTGGTGTGGTTTGCGGTATTTTATTGTACATACTGGCACCACTTTTATCAGCAAACAGTCCTGTTGTATCACCACAAATTTCGACAACAGCAATTCGTTTTCTGGTTCCTGCGATTGTTATTTTGCCTTCTATGAGTGCCGTTCGTGGCTGGTTTCAAGGGAATCAGGATTTAAAACCATATGGCGTGTCCCAATTATGGGAACAATTTATCAGAGTGGTCTTTATGTTGGCCGCCACCTATGTTGTAATTTTTATTTTTCACAAGTCATTTATCCACGCTGTCTATTTAAGTGTTATGGCGGCACTGGTTGGGGCATTAGCCAGTTATCTATATTTGGCGCTCTATTATAAGAAACAAAATGCTGATTATATAGAAAGAGCAAAGCAAAGTAAGCCTTACGATCTACAAGGACTTGGCCGGACTTTTAAAATGATCGCTTATGAGTCGATCCCGTTTGTCGTCGTTGGCTCAGGCATTTCATTGACACAACTGGTTGATCAACTGGTTTTCAAGCAGGTCATGGAAAACGTCTTACATAAGACGGCGTTATACACGCAGAACATTTTTACCATGTTTTCTGCCAACCCGACTAAAATTACGACGGTTGTTGTTTCATTGGCGTTGGCGGTTGCTGAGACAACGCTGCCGATCTTGGCAAGTAGTCGGGCAGCCGGTAAAAAGGATATTGGTGATTTGGTTCTTCAAAATTTAAATATGTTGATTTTTACGTTGGTACCGATTGTGACGATTTTAAGTGCCCTGTCTTTTGAAATTAATGGTGTTTTCTTCCCATTCAGCTTTTTAGGCGGTAAGTACCTATTTTGGAATATCATTCAAAGCTTAATCCTTGGATTGGCAATTAATAGTTTGACGTTGCTTCAGGCACTGCATTACAGTAAAAAAGCGATGTTTTACATGATTGGCGGTCTTATTGTGAAGCTGGTGCTACAAATACCGCTTGTTACCTGGCTTCAAGGATTTGGTGCCATTCTGGCGACTGCCATTTCGTTTGGATTGGTCTGCGTCTTAAGTATCAGAGAGGTCCGAAAGGAATTTAACGTGAAATTATCTAGGTTGACACTCAACGTGATCGTGAACGCCTGCTTCGCAATTGTTGTTGGATTGGCAGCGACAGGGATGAATCGGGTCTATTTACCGTTAACCAAGATTTCTGCATTTATTTACGCCGCTATTTTTGGACTGGTGGCTCTGTTAATATACTTGGCATTGGCAAACGCAACCGGACTATCCAAGCGTGTGTTTGAAAAAAAGATTGGGTATCGTTATTTTAGATACAAGCATTTTGAATAAAGTATAGAAGCGTTCATTGAAGAGCTTGATCTCAATATTTTTCTTGATAATTGATTAAATTAACATTTTAAAAGTAGGGGGGATTTGATGATATATTCTTCAGTCGTTTCTTTATTAATCATCATATATTTCGTTAAAGATCAGTTTGAGTTTTCTAAAGTAACCAAGACGAGGCTGTTATTTTTACCTATTTTCTGTTTATATCAATTTTTTTCTAAACTGAATATTAATAGTGTTCATGATATTGTCATGTTGATCGTTATTCTTATTTTCTCAATTGTCGTAGGATTTTATCAAAGTGTTAATTTTAAAATCAAAGAGCTATCAACGTCTAAATATTTTTTTATTGATGATAATGGTAAAGAAGTTAACATCTATCAAAAGGCTTTATATGCCAGGGGTGGAAGATCATATCTAATTGGCTGGCTTTTAGTGTTTTTGTTTACACTATTGTTAAATAGTAAGTTCAATAACGATTTGAACTTTTTCAGATTCACTCATGAATTGGTCGATGAGATGATGAAAGACTTATCCATCTTTATGCGAATAAAGGATAAAAGCAGTGGTTGGAAATCTTGGGGGATTTTGGGTATCACTAATATTGCTTATTTGTTTTTTATCAGACATAAGTCAATTAAGATGAATCAGTTTTTCAAGCCGGACGCTATGGAGACTACAGGTCCTCAAAAATAGTTAAGTGTAATTGAAGTTGATTTTGGGGAGAAAAAGATCAAAAAATGAAGTGGGCTACCAACAAAAAATTGTTAGGCAGCCTTTTTTGAAGCATTAATAATAAGGATGACTTAGTTAAACTGTTATAATACACTATGTATTTGAAGTCATTTATCACCATGTTAAAAGCTTTTAGAAAGACGGGGGATTCTATGAGGGGAAAGCAGATTTTAATTGGTGCTTTAAGTGCCTTGTTGGTTTTGACCACCAGCGGGACTGCCGGTGCTAAGGGAAAGACTAAGAAATCAGATAATCATGTCATGACAGCCAGTGTTGTTTTTAAGCCAACCAGCGAAACGAACTTAACAAATGACGTTTATGATACGGTGGATCCTTCATCAACGTCCTATCATCAATATTTAACGCCAAGTCAGTTTGCAGAAAAATTCGGGCAATCAACCGCCTATGTCAATTCAGTCAAAACGTATCTGAATAAGTACCATTTGACAACGTCAACGTTTGCAGGAAACCTGGCTATCAAAGTTAAAGGGCATAGGTCTGATTTGAATAAAGCGTTTAAGGCAAGGTATGTCAAAGGAAAACCGTCACGGACAACGTATCACCTGCCTGGTAAATTGTCGAAAAATGTGGTTGCGGTCATCGGCCTATATGCCAAAAGGGCAGATGGCAAATTTGCGTCGAAAAAAAGTGCCAAGATCAGCAACGCCGCTGTTCCAACAAGTGGTGAAAAGCCTCAGACCGATATATCCGGCAATCAATTTTCAAAGCAATATGGTGCTGCCAAGTTTGCTGATCATTATCAACTGAGTTCTCTTTACGACAAGGGGTTAACTGGACAAAATCAGCGAATTGGAATTGTGTCCTATGGTGATTTTCGCAAAAGTGATCTACAAACATATTGGCGACAGGCCGGTGTTGCCGATCATTTAAACCAAATTCATAAGATTTACACAATTGATAACGCTAAAACGGTCACCAAGGATATGAATCATTCTTTGTCGGAAGCTCAAATTGAAGCAACTTTGGATGTCCAATCCGCAAGTGCGATCGCTCCCGATGCTGATATTGACTTCTATATCGGGAGTTCGGCCAATCAGGCGACCAATGATTCAGCCGTTTATTTTACGACGTTTGCACAAGCAATTTCTGACAATCAAGATCAACAGATTTCAACGAGCTTCGCACCGACCGTTGAACTACCCGGACAATGGGATGATCATAGTTCAACGTTGCGTCAATATAATCATGCATTTAATTTACTGCTTGAACAGGCAGCTGCTCAAGGGATTACGGTTTTTAGGGCCAGCGGGGACAATGGGCCTCGGGACATGCCCGGCAAAGTTGAAAATCATTCGGTCACGACTTCTCCTTATCAGGTTATTGTCGGCGGAACAACTTTACCTTATCAAAAGATCATCAATCATCGGGTTGTCAGTGTCAAACAGGAACGAGCCTGGGGTGATACCTATTCAGCCGTTCCAAGTAAGAATCAGCCCGCCAATTTTCCCGGTGGCGGTGGCGGATTTTCCGCTTTAAACCCAACACCAAGGTACCAGCAGGGCTTCTCGGGTATTAATACATTTAGAGCCATTGAACTTTTAAAATATAAAAAGGGTGGGTACCTTATTAATAAACACCCACGTGTCATTTATGGGACCGGACATTCAAGAAACCTACCGGATGTTTCAAGCAATGCGGACATTCAAACCGGCTATGCAACTTATCTTTCGGGTCCAAAAGTAATAAGTAATTCAAAGAAAAAGATCAAAACAGCGCAAACCAAGATCTGGATGATTGGTGGCGGGACTAGTTACGCTGCGCCACAGGTGGCTGCAGCTAACGCTGTCATGGGTAGCGGCCTTCAAACCAGAATCGGGTTTTGGAACCCACAAATTTACAAGTTTGCGGCCCAGCAGGATACACCATTTAATGTATTAGATGATGCCGATCAAAATAACAATCTATACTACACGGGACAGCCGGGTAAACTGTATAATCAGGCAACCGGTCTGGGAACCATTAATTATGAAAAACTATATGGACGTTTTCAGGACGAAAAGACGACTGATTAATTTAATCGGAATTTTGGCTTTCAATTAAATAAAAAGTTGAAACAACGATAAAAATGAAATAGGCACCGTTTCACTTAACCTATCCAAAGGACCGGAAAGTGAAGCGATGCCTATTTTTTTGATAAAGCTGTTATTTAACCGGAACCTGTTTTTTAGAATCGACTGCTTCTCGAATCTGCTTTGTAAACTTCTCAATAGCAGTCGGTGCGTTTTGCTTTTCCTTAGCAACAATATCAACAATGGCACTGCCAATAATGACACCATCAGCGATTCCTGCCATTGCTTGAGCCTGTTCAGGCGTATGAACACCAAAACCGATAGCGGTTGGGACGTCGGTATACTTTTTGATTTCAGTCACCAAGTCCTTTAAGCCGTTAAAGAATTCGTTTCGCTCACCGGTAATGCCCATTGAGGAAACCACGTAGATAAATCCTGAAGCACTTTTGGCGATCTTTTCAATTCGGTGGCCGGAGGTTGGTGTGATCAATGGAATAATATCGACACCGTATTTTTCGGCAATTGGGACAATTTCATCACGACTTTCATATGGTAGATCCGGAATAACCAAACCGGAAACGTTTAAATCTGCACAACGTTTCAAAAAGGCCTCATAGCCGTATTTGAAAACGATGTTTAAGTAAGTTAAGAATACCATTGGGACATTGGTTTCTTTTCGGGCGGCTTCAACAATTTCAAAAACGGTCTTGGTTCGAACCTTGGCGTCAAATGCTCTTAAGTCTGCCGCCTGAATAACGGGACCATCCGCTACCGGATCGGAAAAGGGGATGCCTAATTCAACGATGTCAGCACCACCATTGGCAAGTGCAACCACATTTTTAACGGTGGTTGCAAAATCCGGATCATCGGCAACGACGAACGGAATAAAAGCTTTGTGATTTTTAAAAACGTCTGATAAATTACTCATCAATGTCCACTCCTTTGTATTTGGCAATACTTGCGACATCCTTATCACCACGTCCGGAAAGGGTGCAGACAATGATTTGATCTTTGGACATCTTTGGTGCAATTTTTTCAACGTACGCTACCGCATGGCAACTTTCAATTGCGGCAACAATACCTTCCTGTTTAGCAATGTATTCAAATGCCTGAACGGCTTCATCATCGGTAATGCCAACGTACTGTGCGCGGCCTTCCTGTGCGAGGGCGGCATGTTCCGGCCCAACGCCCGGGTAATCAAGGCCGGCAGAAATGGAATAAACCGGATCGATTTGACCGTCATCATTTTGCATGAATAATGATTTCATACCGTGGAAAATACCAACGGTGCCCCGTTCAATGGTTGCGGCGGTTCTGTCAGTATCAACTCCTTTACCTGCGGCCTCAACGCCAACCAATTTAACGGAAGGGTCGTCGATGTAATCCGCAAAACTACCGATTGCATTACTGCCGCCACCCACACAGGCAACTACCATGTCAGGTAATTGACCTTCTTTTGCTTGAAGTTGTTGCTTGGACTCTTTTGAAATGACACTTTGGAAGTGCTTAACGATTGCTGGGAATGGTGCAGGGCCAACGGCTGATCCCATCACATAGAAGGTATCTTCGCTTCGACTGGCCCACTCTTGAAGGGTTGCGTTAACGGCATCTTTTAGAACCATTGATCCGCTTGTTACCGGATGAACCTTTGCGCCAAGTAATTCCATTCGATAGACGTTCAGCTTTTGACGATCAGTATCTTCTTTACCCATGAAGATTTCACAATCCATCCCCATCAATGCTGCGATCGTTGCGGTTGCGACACCATGTTGGCCGGCACCCGTTTCCGCAATCAATCGCTTTTTGCCTAAGTGTTTGGCAAGTAATGCCTGACCGATCACATTATTGATCTTGTGAGCGCCGGTATGGTTTAAATCTTCACGTTTCAGGTAGATTTTGGCACCACCGAGGTCTTCGGTCATATTCTTGGCATAGTAGAGTAGGGATGGACGGTTGGCGTAATTTACCAATAAATCATTTAATTCGGTTTTAAATGCCGGATCATCTTTTAAATCATTAAAAACTTTAGTTACTTTTTCAAGTTCGGTCATTAATGTTTCCGGAATATATTGACCGCCGTAGTCTTTTCCATAGCGACCGGCACGTTTCTTTTGTTGTTTTTCTTCATTTAATGTTTTCATAGTAAGACTTCCTCTTTCGCGTTTTTAATGAATTGAATGATTTTATCGGCATCTTTATGACCATCGGATTCAACACCGCTGGATACGTCGACAATATCGGGCTGAACAAGTTGAACAGCTTGTCTGACATTTTGTGGGGTTAAACCGCCGGCTAGAATGAGTGGTCGATTGATATGCGGGATGGCTTTTAAATCAAGTAGTTGACCACTGCCCTTTCCGCTGTCAACCATCAGGTAATCAGCTGTTGAAGCTAAGTCGATTGATTGGCGTTCAAAAACCTGAATGACCTTTAGGCCGGCACGTTGCAGTCGGGTAATGTCACCCGGCGTGCTTTTTCCATGGAGTTGAGCGATATCAATGACGCCGGCTTTATAAATGGCAAGGATTTCATCCATGGACTCATTAACGAAAACGCCAACGGTCTTGATTTTGGGATTTAACAACTTTTTTAAAGTTAATGCCCTTGCAAGCGATACTTGATGACGGCTGGGAGCGAAGACAAAGCCGGCAAAATCAGCTTCAGCTGCGTCTACTGCCAAAATGTCGTCGGGCTTCATGAGCCCACAGATTTTAACCTGTACCATATTTTAAGCCTCCTTAAATGCCTCAATTAATTGTTTCTTTTTATTGGATCTCATTAACGTTTCACCCATGAGAATGGCGTTAAAGCCGGCTCCTGCCAGTTTTTTAACATCCTCTTGGGTCTTGATGCCGCTCTCTGCGACAACGGGAATGCCCTCAGGCACCATGGCCCTTAGTTTTAAACTATTGTTAAAATCAACTTTAAAGTCCTTAAGATTTCGGTTGTTAATGCCGATAATCTTTGCATCGGATCTTAATGCCCGAGTCACTTCGTCAGCGGTATAGGCTTCAACGATTGCCTGCATGCCGAGGCTTTCGGCCAATCGGCGATAGTCACGTAATTGCTGATCGTCAAGGATGGCGACGATTAAAAGGATAATAGAAGCGCCGTTTGCCTTTGCTTCATAGATCATGTAAGGATCAATCGTGAAGTCCTTGCGAAGAACAGGCGCCGAAACGGTTTGGCTGATTTCTCTTAAATAATGGAGATGGCCATTGAAGTAATCCGGCTCGGTTAATACTGAAATTGCATCGGCTCCAGCCTGATCGTATGATTTGGCGATTTCCAAGTAGGGAAAATTCGAAACGATCGTCCCCTTTGATGGTGAAGCTTTTTTGACCTCCGAGATAACGTGTAAACCGGGTTGTTCTAATATAGTAAGGAAATCCGGTTTAGGATTGGCCGGCATCTTGGCAACAGCTTGTTTTAAATCAGTGAATGACTGCTGTCGTTGATGGCGGGCCAATCGGGTTTTGGTAACAGCTACCAGATCGTCCAGGATCATGCCACCACGTCCTTACGCTTGTTGGAAAAAGCCAGCAGTCGATTGAGTTCTTCAAGGGCCTTACCATCATCAATGGTTTTTGCAGCCAGATCAATGCCTTCTTGAATGGATAGTTCCGGATGAGCCAAGTGAAGGGCCGAACCAGCATTCAGTAAAACGATGTCTCGCTGTGGCCCTTTTTTGCCGGCCAAAATGTTACGGGTGATTTGGCCGTTATCTTCAGGAGTACCACCGACAAGATCGGCACGTTGACTGCGTTTCAAACCGAATTGTTCCGGGGTTAACGTGTATTTAGTCAAGTGCCCGTCTCGTAATTCAACCACTGCGGTTTCATCGGCGGTTGTCATTTCATCGAGACCGTCGCGACCGTGAATAACCATGGCGTCTTTGACACCGAGCTTTTTCAATACATTGGCCAATGGTTCGAGTAGGGACTCGTCATAAACACCAAGCAGTTGACGGGTTGGATGAGCCGGATTTGCCAGTGGTCCGAGGATGTTGAAGATAGTTCGGAAGCCAAGCTGCTTTCTAACTGGGGCAACGTACTTCATTGATTTGTGATATTCTTGTGCAAACAGGAAGGCTAAGTTATTTTCCTGTAGGCTTTCGTAACTGACAGCTGGTGTTTCGTTGATATCCAGTCCCAAAGCTTCAAGGACATCAGCAGCACCACTCTTGGATGAAGCTGCGCGATTGCCATGTTTGGCAACTTTGGTGCCCGTTGCAGCAACGACAATGGCGCTGGTCGTTGAAATGTTGAAGGTGTTGGAATGATCACCACCAGTTCCGACAATTTCCAGAACGTCCTTTGTTTCGGGAAAGGCAAGCGCGTGGCTTCTCATGGAAGCAGCAGCACCGGCAATTTCATCAATCGTTGGGTTTTTGGCAGTTAAAGCGGTCAATAAGCTGGCTGTTTGAACTTCGGATGCTTCACCGTTCATGATTTCGTCTAATACGGCTTGGCTTTCTTCAAATGTTAGGTTTTCGTGGTTAACGACTTTTTCAATGGCTTGTTTAATCATCATAAATTCCTCCAAATTGTGTTTTGACCTTAGATAGTTGTTTGTTTTAAGTGACTGAAAGTTATTATGAAAATTGCCATCGTTTAATCTCGTTTGTTTGACTCATGTCCAAGACCTCCGTTTATACAAAAAATCCGTCCATAACTTTGATAAGTTAAGGACGGATTATTCCGCGGTGCCACCTTAGTTCAATTAACCGGGTCTTCTACAAATAATATAACTTGATTTGTATGAAATTCCCAATTAATCACTCTTAGCGAGGGACCAACATCCCTCCGACAACTGACGTATGCCTTCACGTTTCTCCGTACTCGAACTCTTTCGGGAGAACCCTCAGTGGTCCATTTAATCATCTGCGTTCGATTGCACTCTCAGCACCGGCAACTCTCTTTACGTGCACAATGACCTTGATCTCCACTTCATTGGTTTTTCTCATGGACGAATTATTAATTGTTGCTTTGTATATTAGAGGCTTTTCATAAAAATGTCAATGATTTTAATGATCTTTTTTTGGTTATGATCTTAAATGTGTGTTAAAAGTAGAGAAAAACACCATGACTTTTTAAAATTGACTTGAATTGATTCAATACGTATCAAGGGATTTAGTGACTTTAATATCTGAATGAGCAATTGGATTTGAAACGCAAATTTTTTTTGGAATAATAGTTATCAGATGATTAATTTTTGCCGATTCTTAGAAAAG
>NZ_GG669992.1:39618-41509 GCF_000159315.1 Lentilactobacillus hilgardii DSM 20176 = ATCC 8290 | reverse complement strand
GTAAAAATATCTAGCTTTTAGAGTAGGGAAGTGGTAATACTAGTGGTGAAAGAAAGAATAAATCGGGGAAGATTTGGAAGCGATCGGCATGCAAAGTCAATTAAGGCCCACACAGGGACAGTTTAGAAATCAAGTTCAGGACGCACTACATAAGAAGCGCATTGATGAAATTAAGTTAATCGGGGATTTTGCGACGATTGCCAACTTTATTATGTATGTTTCATATATCGGTGAGATTATCAGTAATTTAAACGGTAATCCAATTTCACCCATCCAGCCGTTATTTGCCGCATTAAACGCTACGTTATGGGTTAGCTATGGCTGGTTGAAGCCTAAGAAAGACTGGCGGTTGATCATCGCAAGTTTTCCAGGTGTTGTTTTTGGCGTATTGGCAGCGTTGACGGCCATGATGTGAAGAGAGAAATGGACGATCATTATTTAAAATATTTTTGGGTCTAAATTTAAAATATTTTTGGGTCTAAAATTTTTGGGGTTGATACCGTAAGGTATCAATCTTTTTTTGCATATAAATAGGGCATCGCCCTACTATTGAATTAGCCAATAATTCAGATAGAAAGAAGTAAAAACGATGTCCCAAGACAAGCTTATCTTAAATTTAGTTGGTTTAAAAGACCCCCACATTCACTTCGAGGCTGATGCTAAAACCCAAACCGGGCTATATTACGGTCATCCGGCATTATTTATCAATGCTAAATTGCTTAAAAAGATTTCACGGTGTCCAAATTGCGGGTTTGCTGATTGCCTTGTAAAAGACGGTCATAAGACCGTTAAATTAAAATTATCCCCACAGAGATTCCACTTATTAATTCTCCGGTTAGCTAAGCAACGGTTTCTTTGTAAACACTGCGGTTCAATCATTACTTCGCAAACGGATACTGTTAAGCCTAACTGCCAAATTTCCAAGAACGTTTGGCAATCAGTGGTGATGGACTTTCATGATAATATGGCAGCAACACTGATTGCTAAACAAAACGGGGTTTCTGCCGGTACCGTCAATCGAGCATATCCGCAAGCAGCGCAAATGATCAGTAATCGGTTTGTTCGCTTACCGAAACATCTCAGTTTTGATGAGTTTACCTCTTCGCACCAAAATCGGCGCATGCGGTTTATCTTTCAAGATGCCGATCATCACAATCGAGTCGTTATTCTGTATGGCCGCCGTAAGGCGTTCCTCAGGAGCTACTTCATGCAGTACTCACAAAAAGAACGAGCTCGCGTTAAAACCATTTCTGTCGATCTAAACGCTGGCTACGTTCACCTAATCCCAGAGCTTTTCCCTAAAGCCAAAATTATAATTGACCGCTTCCACATCATTCAAATGACTCAAAGGTCACTAAATGAGGTACGCTTGTCAGTCGCGAAAAAGCAACTTCATTTCCCGCGTAAATATCGAATGATTAAGAAATATTGGTGTTTATTCGATAAGCCCTTTGATAAGCGGGAAGCTAAACGACTCTATTATCGGGTACCGTTACGAATTGTGACAGATACCGTTGCCCTTAGCCCTAAATTTACCAGTGTTTACTTGGTTTATCAGGATATTTTAACGGCTGTTCAAAGACATGACCAGGATTTACTTGCCAAGACGATCTGTGACTATCGAAAACTCAATTGTTCAATGGATACCGCTATTCGTAGCCTAAAACAAAACTTAAAAGCAGTTACCAATTCCTTGAAATATGCTTACTCCAATGGACCTCTTGAGGGAGTTAACCGCAATATTAAAGCTATTGGTAGAACTGCTTACGGTTATCGGAATTTTGACCATTATCGAACTAGGATTCAAATGGAATTATTTGCTTAATTCAATTAATGCAAAAGAAAAAGCAAATCCCTTCGGATTTGCTATATAAGCTGATATCAACCTCAG
>NZ_GG669992.1:6441-38057 GCF_000159315.1 Lentilactobacillus hilgardii DSM 20176 = ATCC 8290 | reverse complement strand
GAGCCATTTTTAACTAATCAACAGAATTAAACAATATGTTTAGATTACAAACTCAGTAACTTTAAATTCGTAATTAAAATACTACCAATAATGACTAATACTGACCCAAGGACAATTTTGACCATTTGATCAGGGGTTTTACGTTCATGAAGAATGTAAATACCGCCAAATGTGCCGACCACGATTCCTAATTGCGAAAGTGTTGTGGCGGTTGCTTGGCCAATAGCGGGGTTGGCGGCTGAAATAAACATAAATAAGTTTCCGATTCCCCAATTGATTCCGGTTACAAGATTTTTGAAAGTTGGTTTTCCCAATAATTGCTTTTCATGCAGAATAAAATAGCCAATCAATGCTGATCCAATAACCTGACCAACTGCCTGTGGGGTGACAATAGCGGTCATGTAATTGATACCATTATTTGCGTTATGGATTCTTTCGCTGATGAAGCCGACTTTTACGAGCAGGTTTGGAAAGACGAAGTAAAGCATGAAGCCGATGGTTGATAAAAGAAGTGCGAATAGTCCCTGCATGTAAGTGCTTGGGCGTTTCTTTGCTGTTTTCTTTTCCGCTTTTGAACGTGCGGCTGTTAAGAGGGCACCAACCGTAACCAGAGCGATTGAGATAATGCCGAAGAACCACATGTTTAAAGTCGTCCATTCTCCCAGAACGGCAGCGGCCATTAAGGCGTTACATACGATTTGACCGGCCGTAGAAAGTGGAAATGCGGCTGATACACCCATCTTCTTATAGGCAAAAAATTGACCGACGGTACCAACGGACCAGAATAGGCCTGAGCAAAGTCCGACTAACCAGATTTTGCCGTCGACAGTGATACCGTTTGGTATAACAAAGAATAAGTAGACACCAAGTGCCAAAATTAATGCGCCGCATGATTCACCAAAAGTTTGTTGTGCGGCAGATCCACCCATTTTAGTTCCAATGATACCGGTTGCACCCCATGTAATTGGTGGAATGAGTGCTAATAATATACTGATGCTCATAATAGTCCCCCGTTTTTAGTAGCTCGTTACCTGTTTTTGCTTTGTGACAAAAATGATTATATCACAGGCAGGGCCTGTAGTGACGAAAAGATCTTATGTTATAAACGGATTTTTGGCATATAATGAATTAAATAATGATCATGATTGGGTTAGTTAACCTATTGATTGAACTAAATGAATGATGTGGCATTTTTTGAAAGGCAGGAGGCACTTCATGAAACTGACAATTTCGTTCGCACAACTTGATATTTACTTTGGGGAACCGGACAAGAACTTTGCTCAAATTGAGCCGGCAGTTAAACAGGCTGCTGAAGAACATGCTGATATTGTGGTATTTCCGGAAATGTGGAATACCGGATATGACTTGACGAGATTTGCACAAATCGCGGATCCCGATGGGCAGCGAGCCAAAACGTTACTGGCAAAACTTGCAAAAAAATATCAATTGATTGTTCACGGTGGCTCTGTGGCTACAGCACATAACGGCGCTTATTATAATACAACATATATATTTGGTCCGGATGGAAAACAGTTAACCAGTTACCAAAAGGTTCATCTATTTGGCTTGATGCGTGAAGACAAATATTTGTCTGCCGGACATGAAGAAGATCATTTTCAAATTAAGGGTATTAATGCAACAAGCGTGATTTGTTATGACATTCGTTTTCCGGAATGGCTACGAACACTGAGTTTGGATGATAGTCGAATCATTTTTGTACCAGCCGAATGGCCGACCGTTAGAATGCCTCAATGGCGACGCTTGTTAGCCGCCCGGGCAATTGAAAATCAGAGCTTTGTGGTAGCCGTCAATCGGGTTGGCAGTGATCCCGATAATGATTTCGGTGGTCATTCCGGGATTTATAATCCATTGGGAGATGAATTACTGACGTTAAATGATCAACCCCAGCTGAAGACGTTTACGATAGACACAAACGAGACCGATAATGCTCGTGGGTTTATGCCGGTGTTTGCTGATCGACGACCGGAATTGTATAGATAGTTGTTAAATTAACGTCGAAGTTGGTAAAATTTTTGACTAAAGAACAGTTGAGAAAATTATTCTGCTGGTGAACGAGGACAAGGCGATACTTTCAGACGTTTTGAAAGTATCGCCTTGTCCTCGGTATGGCGGTAGTAGTTAGCTTTAATTAGTTAAAGCATCTGGATAACAGCTATTTCTTGGTAAATAGGACTAACTGTTACGCAGATGTTTTTTAGTGCTCTGATAAACAACAGGTTAGGGAGTTTCTTATATGAATTGATACCGGATGCGCAGTTATTTATGTTGTTTTCTCTTCATTGTCGTTGAATAAAGCTGAGTGTTACATTTGTGGTCAACCATGAACGTAATTGTTTAAAAAGTAATTCTTGGTAAGGAAAAAATAGCACCACTCCCCATTTTGTATACATAGGTTCCTAGTGTCATAAACTCACTATGAGTGATATAAAACAGATATAAATCATAATATGATATTAATTGTCAATGCGCATTATCATTACAAAACCGTGTTGACGAATAGGGACGATTGGATTACAACATAATTAAGGATGTTTCACAGGGATGTCGTATCTCTGATCACACTTTTTGGGGGATATTGATGAAGGGGATTCAAAGGGGATTATTGATTTTTGGATTAATGTTGGGAGTGTCATATGAAATTCCAACAACTTTTGCGGCAACTACCGTTAATTATGGTGTGTTTGCAAGATCCAATAAGGATGATCATATTAATTTTTATTTTCGATTTAATAAAAAGCTTACCCGTGTTTCAAAAAAATATCATGAATATTTTGGCAGTGTAGCTGTTTATGATACTAAAATTCAAAATAATAGTGACTATAATGTGCGTTTCTATTTTTCAAAACTTTGGTTTGCAAATATAACGGGATATCGATTTTATGATGACGTTGTTCAGCGTCCAAAGAAGGCGGTAGTAGTAAAAGCTCATACGACTAGAATAGTCAACAACAGTTTCCGCGATACATTAGATGCGACCTATAGTTATTATGTTCCGAAAAAGAAGGAACAATTTGTGATTCAGTATTATGACGATAATTCTTATTACCTTGCAAAAATTAATCATTTCCATTACCCAAGTAAAGGGGTGGGGTGGAATCCAACGTGGAAATGGACGAAATGATGCTGCTTAATCATCGCAAATAAAATAAGTTATCTAAGGTTAGATGCCATTCAACTATTGATTTAAGCGGGTGATTTGAATTATCAAGAAAATACGAAACGGGTTCGAAGTCTATCGAGGCTTAATTGCAGTTATCCTTTTTGTATTGTATTTATTGGTTCCTAAATTCTATATACCCTTCTTTTGCATTGCACTAGTATATATGGGAGTTGATCTGGTACGAGTAGTGAAAGGACGTTACTGGATCGCCATTGTTTTTGACCTCGTCGTTCTTTGTGTGATTGTTAATGTATTGTTGAGAAAGTTTTTAGCTGGCGTGTTCTTTATCCTTGTTATTTGTATCATGATCCTGTCTTTGTCTCCCAAAGAATCTGTTCGGTTACGGATTACTATAGATGGGCATCCGATTACTGCACTGAAATGTCATCCCAAGTATTTTTCTAAGTCTGAAAAATATTTTAGAAAACCGGCTTATTCTATTCAGAGTCGATATGGTTACCCATCATCTGACGGTTCATACGAAGTCTATGATTTTAAAGTTCAAAAGTATGTTGTTTTTAATTTTGCTGAACACATTATATAGACGAGATGATTTATCGTCTGAATATTTTGACTGTTAAAGCTTCATGTTGAAGCTGTATTTGATTGTCTTTTTAACAAGTTGGCGTTATCAAGCTTTTTTGATACAAGGGGGGATTGGGATGTTTTCACAGTTGTTTGCCAAAGCAAGAAGAAATCCATTTATAATTTTATGGTTTATACTTTCCGTCATTCAAATCACTGTGGTTTTTCTGGATCAGGCGAGTGTTCAAGTGTTACCAGGTGAGCAAAAGATTAGTGTTACCTATTTACTTTATGGATTGCTTTCCTGGTTTGCCTGGAATATTAAACTCATTATCCCAACTTTGATTTTAAGTCTATTGCCGACCTATCTGTTTTCCGGACTCTTTCTTTCAGTGATCGGCTCCGGACAATTAACGGTCGGAGTCATGCCGTTGGCGGCTACGATAATGAAGGTTCCTATCCAAATGAATGATTGGTTTCCTTTTACCATTTATGTATTGTACTGCGTTATGCTGGCTGTGCTTCAAGTGGCACTTCTCTTACTGGTTGGCAGACTAAAGGATACTTATAAGTACCGGCTGCAGTACAATCATACACAATCATTTTATGTTAACTGGTGGTTGTCACTCAAAGAAGTTGTTTTCTCAAAATGGAAAATGCTGGTGTTGATTTATGCCGTGTTGTTTATATTGAAAACATTAACGCTATCACTGTAGAGTTAAAAACTCCCCACGATAAAAAACGCGGGGAGCAACTATTGCATGCAAACTGCACGCGGGGAGATGTGGCTAGGGGGATAGCCACACTATTATTTTATCATGACGAATTAAGCCTGGCAGTCAATTGAGCTTTCTATGTTACCCGCATCACAAAAGCGGTAATTATCAAAAAATTATTTTTTTATCATTTGATAGCAACTTTTAAGCAATCAGCGTTAACTGTCATAAGACAGACAAAAAAACACCTAATTTCAGTTATTTTTCGTTCAGAATAACCGTTATAAGGTGCTTTTTAAATGAAAAGCTATTATTCATTTACAATGATGACGCGACCGTCATGTTTTTCTTCCAATAGTTGATGGCCCTTGACGAATCCGTCACGGGAAAATGGCAGCGTATAGCCAATGTTGACGGTTAATTTACCATCCCTCATCAAATCAACGATGGCTTGTAAAGCTTCCCGATCCGTCATGTCATTTGTTGGATGAATGTGGACAAATTTTAAGGGCTTATCTGTCGTTGGTGATTCATGCGCAACGCTGGCAATAGTGCCGTTTGGTTTAACCATTGCGATATCGTCATCCGTTCCGGCACCATTCATGGCACTGTTAATGACAACGTCTCCCTGATCAGCTAATACAGTTGCTGGATCGCTTTGATCATAGGCAACAAATTGACTGGCTCCAATTGACTTTACAAAATCTTCATTGTGACTGGATGCAATTCCGATCACATTTGCACCGAGATCAGCTGCAATCTGAACGGAAATCGAGCCAACACCGCCGGAAGCGCCTTTTACAATGACGGTTTGACCGGCCTTAACGTTTCCAAAAAACTTAACGGCTTTATAAGCTGTTAAACCAGGGGTAATCATACCGGCGGCTCTGGTTGGTGTAATGCCATCCGGTACTTTAACAGTAGCGTCCAGGTCTGCAAGGACAAACTCTGCATAGCCGTGTTCGGTGTGGGTTAGGACTAAATCTCCTTTTGAGAAGCCAGAAACACGCCCACCAACGATGGTAACTTCGCCGACGACATCACGTCCCGGAATAACCGGTGAACCGATATTACCATAACCACCAGCCCGTTCTGCTCTTTCACGGTTGTTAAGACCGATTGCGATTGTCCGAATTAACAATTGATCTGCTGCAGGAGATGGTGTCGGGATGTCATAAGTTTGAAATACGTCCGGAGCACCATGATGATCATACCCAAATGCTTTCATAAATCTCCGCCTCCTCATAACTGTTGATAACGTGGCTATTGTAAGCGGAAACACAGCCAAGGGCAAGCAAGTAGCTCTGCTAAGCAGTGAATAAGGCGATTATCTTTTGCTGGGCCGAAGTGATGGTTGATGGATCTTTTTAATCAGTGAAAATTAGAATGGGTTTAAACTCCAAATTCCATAAAGAATGATTTCCTATTTGGGTTGTTTCAATTTGATATCTTGAGTCGCCATTTGATTTCTCATGAGGAATGCGGCACCGATTGCACCAAGGATAACAATGACCCCTGACGTAATGGCTACGGCCGCCATGCCATTATCATAGGCTTTGATAACAACCTGTTGTAATGCATGGGCAAATGGTGCTTTCTCGATTCGGGATGAAAAGGCAATGCTGTGGCCGGAGAATGGACCGGCATTAATTAAAGCCTCTTTAATACCATTAAGTGCCTGAGTCGGCATTGAAATGTGGTGAAGGTTGGCGTTTAAATAATTTTCGAATTGGGCATCTTGAATGAGTCCCAGACCAACAACGCCAACAGTTGTTCCAAATTGACGAAAGACATTCAATAATCCGGAAACCATTCCCATTTCATTTGGCAAAGCGCCTTCCATTCCGGCTGTATTTAGCAATGGATTGACCATCCCGTTGGCCAGTCCCATCAGGACCATTCCCGGCCAGAGTTCAACGAAACTAACGGTGGGGCTGATTGCCTTTGCCATCGAGAAGAAGCCGAGACCACCTATCAGTAAACTGACCACAATCATCCATTTCTTCGAATATCGCGCACTGAGAATCCCGGCAACCGGACCCAGAATAAGTGACCAGGCACTGATTGTCAGTTGTCTGACTCCGGTTTGAACGGCTGAATAACCGATATAATTTTGCATTAAAGCAGTTAAAAATGCGTTGTAAGCGTAAATTCCGGCACCTAAAGCAAAAGCCACGGCAATTGTACCGAGAAAATGGGGCCGCTTAAACATTTTGATATCCATCATGGGATCTTCAACCCGTAACTCGACTAAAACAAAAATAACCATGACAATTACACCGCCGATGAGGAGACCACTTACCCGAAAATCAAGCCATGACCAGTGGGGATGACTTTCTTTGACAATCAATCCATAAATAATTGCGAATAATCCGATTGCGGAAAGGACCATTCCGACTAAATCGATTTTATGATTTTTCCCGTAACTCGGTGTTTCAGCAACGTAGAAGATGGTCAGAATGACCGCAATGATTCCAAAGGGCACATTGACGTAAAAGATGGCCGGCCAACCGAAGTGTTCAACCAGATAGCCACCTATTAAAGGACCGGACGCTGATGAAACACCAATGATTGAACCAAGGATCCCAAGGGCCAAGCCGCGTTGCTTACCTTCAAAGTTGGACGCAACCAGTGCCATTGAAAGTGACATCATTCCGGCACCACCGATTGCTTGAATTCCTCGACCTATGTCCAGGATAAACAGGCTGGGTGCCATTCCGTTAATTGCCGAGGCAATCACGAACAGGATCAGTGACCCTAAGAAAACCTTTTTTCGACCATACATATCGCCTAATTTTGACATGATCATTAAAGTAACGGCGTAAACCAGGGTATAGGCGTTTAACACCAATTGGAGATTTGTAAAAGTTGTGTTGAAGCCACGTGCCATTGTTGGGAGCGCTACGTTGACAACCGTTACGTCCAACAGCCCCATGAAGACACCGAGACCCATCGCAAGTAGTGCGATCCATTGCTTTGATTTACTTTGTTTGTCCATTTAAACGCTTCCTATCTTCATTGATTTTCTGACGACAATTTTTAATCCATTTAATCTTTGCTCGGCAAATCGATAGACTAAGGTCCAAGGAACGAATCGCCCAAATGATATAGGGATGATTGGCGGTTGGATCGTCGAGTTTGGCGTGTAAATGATGAAGGACTTCCTGATAGACCTTAAGATCACTGTGTTCAGCAGCCTCGAAGTCATCTAAAATTTGGTTCTGCGTCGTTGAATCGACACCGGCCATGCCGCGAAACTTAAAGCGAAAAATTGATTCCCGCTTGGCATCACGTGAGACGGTGTCGTTCATTAGCTGGCGAAAACGTTCAATTCCCGCGGAAGTGATATGAGCCATTTTTTTATTTCTGGGATTATGATAGTCTTCAATGAATTCAATGAATCCCTTATTGGCTAATTTTCGCAGTAGAGGATACATCACGCCGTTTGAGATCTCCCGCCTGGGGACCAAACTGCTTTCCAGTATG
This sequence comes from Lentilactobacillus hilgardii DSM 20176 = ATCC 8290, assembly GCF_000159315.1. Classification (GTDB taxonomy): domain Bacteria; phylum Bacillota; class Bacilli; order Lactobacillales; family Lactobacillaceae; genus Lentilactobacillus; species Lentilactobacillus hilgardii. Next base: position 30,149 of record NZ_GG669992.1, on the reverse strand, counting down.
ATCCGTAATTTATAACCGGACATATCCCGTGACGTCAGGACACCTAAAATTAATAATTCGTACAAAATTTTCCTCCTAATATGTCGAAGCGACTTATCTATAATAGGTCGCTTCGACATATTATGCAAGCAATTTTTCACAAAGATTGAATATTTATATGGAATATTGATGGTGATACGAAGAGGGATTAATGATGAAATGGTTAAATCTTATTGATGACATTTCACAATACCAGTGGAATAAAATTTAGAAAGGCTCTGCTAAAAAATTGTTCGTACAAGCGGAACCTCCCCTTAGCATACCATCCATATAGCATTGACAACTATTTTATATAGTTTATAATACTACGCGAACTGTATTAAAAACTACATGGAGGAAAAATGGTAGAAAAAATTGGATTACTAGTTGATTCTGCATCAGATGTTCCCACTGAAATAAAGGATCAGGCGAATGTTGAGGTTGTGCCCTTAGTAGTTGTTGCGAACGGTCAAGAGTATCTGGATCGCGTAACCATTCAGCCCCAAGAAGTTTATCAATTGATTGAAGAAGGCAATATTCCTAAGACTGCCAGTGCAACCCTTGGGATGGTGTCGCAACATATTGAAAAATTGAGACATCGAGGTTATAGAAAAATAATCGCGATTACAATTTCTAGTGGTTTATCAGTGACAAATCAAGGGTTCAAACAGGCGTCCGATGATACGGATGGGATGAAAGTAACGGTTATTGATTCTAAGAGCATCGGAATTGGTAGTGGATTAATTGCGGCATATGCTGAAGATTTGATTAACGCTAATTATGATTATCCAGAGATTATTGAACGTGTTCAGCGGTCGGTGCTGAAAAGTCATGTTTATTTTTATATTTCCACTTTAAAATATCTTAAAATTGGTGGTAGAATTGGAAAAGTGGCTGGAATGGTAGGGTCGGTTTTAAATATTAAGCCGGTGATATCATGCAATTCGGATGGCATATATTATCCAATAGCCAAAGCACGTTCCGAAAAGAAAGCAATTTCTAAACTATTAAATTTGGCAGTTGGAGCTGCTCATACAAGCGATCATTTTCGAATTGCCGTTGCTCAAGGTAACGACAAGAAGATTTTAGCTCAGGTACTAAACGAGCTTAGAAATAATTTTCCAAACCATCAAATTTATACTGGTGATGTTTCTCCAGCGTTAGGTGTACACACAGGGCCGGGACTGATTGGGATTGCAGTCCAAACTAACTAACATTTTTTCGTAAGGAGGAATGGCAAAAATTGTCTCACAATGAAAAAGGGTTTCAAAAATTACCGTTGTGGCGTGAATTGCCGAGCTTCAATCTGCATTTGGATCAATTATTGGACATTACTAATGCCTTTCTTGAACCGATAACTGAAGAAAGAATTACGAAAACAATGATGCATAATTATTTTAAAGCAAGCATTATTGACGCACCGATAAAGAAAAAATATCAACGAAAGCAGTTGGCAGGGGCTATTATTGTGGGGCTGCTTAAAAATGTGTTTTCGCTATCTGAAATAAGGCAAGGATTGAGCTGGCTTTTGGTAGACGCCTCGCCTGCAGAAGGATACGATAACTTTGTCAAGATGTTTAATGAACAGGCATCTCAAAAACAGCTAGAAACAACACATATAACCAGTATTAATTTGGAAGTAGCGACTAACGCGACACTTATGCAGTATACTGCGGTTCAATCAATTCTATTTTGGCTCTTAACAAGACGGATTCTTGAAGAAAATCAAGCATCTATAGAGAAGTAGTTAAAATTAGTTGTACACTAAAAAAGCATATGACCTTAGCTGGAACAGGGCACTATGTCATCAACTTCGTTAATAGTTGATGAATAAAAGACAAAGGGCAACTCAAGAATCAATTGAGCTGCCCCTTTGTCTTTTAGCGATTCATTATCTTATAAATCATATACAGTACCAACGCAACAATCAATGCAATGCCAATCATCGGCTGTTCGTTAAAAATAAAGTGGATGAAGCGAACCGAGTGAAATCCGTGAAGGGCTGCTGGAAAAAAATTAAAAATATTCATAACATTTAGCTTCTTTCTAGTATACTAACTAATGTGAGTATTCTGATTAAGCAGAATTAAAGTGGGAGATTTGTTTAAAATCTATTTCTGTTTTATTCTAATACTAAACTAATTTCTGCATCAGGAGGAAAATATGACTATTGATGCATCTTCTATTTTTAATGCAATTGTCGTTATTAACGCGATTTTTGCCGTCTTAACGGTTTTTAGAGAAAAACGGGATATTGCGGCAATATGGGCATGGCTGCTGGTATTGGTTTTCCTACCACTGGTTGGTTTTATTGCGTATGCTTTCTTGGGTCGAAAGTTACCTAAAAATCGGTTATTTAAATTACATAAGCACGTTCAGATGCAACTGGATGAGCGGCTAAACGAACAGAGAAGCCAGCTGGGACACGATGATAAGACACCTGCAGATGATGTTGTCCGCCGAAATCGAAACGCGGTTGACATGTTTATGACGACGGATTCTGCTTTCCTGGCTCGGCAAAACAAAGTCCACATTTTTACAAATGGTAATGAGCTGTTTCATCGTATCATTGAAGATATTGAAAGTGCAAAGAAAAGTATTCATATCGAATTTTACACGTTTTACAACGATAAAATCGGTAATGAAATCAGGGATTTGCTCATTCAAAAGGCCAAGCAGGGTATTGAAGTTCGGGTGATTTATGATTCCTGGGGTTCGATGGGAACTACCCGACGGTTTTTTAAACCACTGACAGAAGCCGGCGGCCATGCTTATCCGTTCTTGAATACCCGATCAGTTTTATTGGACTTCCGTATTAACTTTCGTGACCATAGAAAGATTGTTGTGATTGATGGCATCATTGGATACACAGGCGGCTTTAACATTGGGGATCAATATTTGGGCCGTAAGAAAAAGTTTGGCAATTGGCGTGATACCCATATTCGAATCATCGGATCGGGCGTGTTTGGCCTTCAAGCTCGGTTCATTTTGGATTGGAATGCGACCAGTCCACGTGGACAGATTGATGAAGACGAGGTTCAAGCTAAATATTTTCCGGTCACCACGACTAAGGGTAATGTGAATATGCAGATTGTCTCAAGCGGGCCGGATTCGGATTTGCAACAGATCAAGATGGGTTATATTAAATTAATTACAATGGCAACTAAATATTGTTGGATTCAATCACCGTATTTAATCCCTGATGATAGTGTTTTAGATGCCCTGCGAATTGCGGCAATGTCGGGAGTTGATGTGCGCATAATGATTCCAAGTATGCCGGATCACCCGTTTGTTTACCGGGCCACGCAATATTACGCCCGACAATTAGCCGAACAGGGTGTTAAGATTTATTATTATGGGAACGGTTTTATGCATGCCAAAACGATGGTGATTGACGACGAAATTGCTTCGGTGGGTTCTGCTAATTTGGATTATCGGAGTTTTAAACTAAACTTTGAAATTAATTCTTTTATTTATGATGAGAAATTCGCCACTCAAATGCGTGATATTTATTTAAATGACATTTCTGTCAGTGAATTGCAGACACCGGAGATGTTTGACAAACAACCACTATGGCTTAAATTCAAGCAAACGTTTAGTCGACTGCTATCGCCAATTCTTTAAAGTTGAAAAGCAAAAATGGTTCTTTGAATATAAGACAAATTATTTGTAAGTACCTGATGAATTAGCATATAATAATGGTGAAAGGTGAATGGACTAATCACCTGTTTGGCAAACGAGGGATAAATGCAGAAATATAAATAAGGCGCTAGGTCATCGAGCCTAGATCCGCGTAGTTTGCTTCCTTACAACAGAGATATTTAACGAAACACAATACCCGACCAGCTAACATTGGTCAATGATTGGTCTAATACCTTTCAGAAGGATACCATTTCAAAAGAGCGTGCCGTCATCTAGAGGATGAAGGGGCGTTCCTTTTTATTGTCCAAGGTTTCTGAAAATGATCTGTCGCTATTGCCTACATAGTAATATACATATATAGAAGCAATAAAAAAAGGTTGGACATCAAAGTCCGACCTCGTTGACTATCAAGGTTATTTAGTGTAATCAACCGATTTTGTTTCTTTTGTGGTGATCAGTGCAATCAGTGAAATGGTTGCCATCACTGCCAAGTAGATTCCAACGGCATGAATGCCCCATTCGTCAACTAGGAATGACGCAATGGTTGGTGCAAAAGCGGCACCGACAATTGCGGACATATTATAAGCAATTCCGGCTCCGGAATAGCGGGTACTGGTTGGGAAAAGTTCGGGAAGCAGCGCACCGATTGGCCCATACACAATCCCCATCTTGAAGAAACCAACGAAGAGGAAGAACAGGCTCCCAAGCAAGTTATGTTGTCCTTGGAAGAAGAACGGGAAGACAAAAGCAAAGGTAATAATTGAAATCGTTCCTGTAATGAGGACCTTCTTACGGCCAAATTTATCGGCCAGTACTGATGAATAAACGATCATAAGTGCAAAAACGATAATAGCAGCCATGAGAAGCAACAGCCATTCTTTATTGTTAAATCCAAGCGAGGTTGTGGCATAACTTAATGACCAAGTTGAAAGCAGGAAGAAAAATGTATAAGCAACACCCATTGTCAGGGTTCCCTGGATAACTTGGCGCCAGTTTTTGCGGAAAACCTCAACTAGTGGGGCCTTTTGAACGTTATTTTGCTGTTGTGCCAGACGGAATAGTGGGGTTTCCTGCATTTTCCGACGTACCCAGAGACCGACAATAACAAGAACAGCTGAGGCCAGGAACGGGATCCGCCAGCCAAAGGTGTTCATTTGAGCCGGTGTCAGGAATGATTCAAGTAGGAAGAAGAGTCCATTACTGAGGAAGAAGCCGATTGGTGCACCTAATTCAGGAAAGGCACCATAAAGCGCTCGTTTTCCTTTTGGAGCATTTTCTGTAGCAACCAAAACGGCACCGGACCATTCGCCGCCAAGGCCGATTCCTTGGATAAATCTTGCTAGACAGAGTAATAGAATGGCAGAAATTCCGAGTGTTTTGTAACCGGGTAATAGGCCGATGATGACGGTTGAAACACCCATGAGCAGTAATGAAACAACCAATGCCCGTTTACGACCTAATTTATCCCCAAAATGGCCGAAAAGCAGGGAACCCAGCGGCCGGGCAACGAAGGCAACACCAAATGTTAGAAGGCTTAAAATCATTGCAATTGTCGGCGTTAGTGATGGGAAGAAAACGTTGGGAAAGTATGTAGCTGAGGCAGTGCCATAAGCATAAAAATCGAAGAATTCAATAGCGGTACCAATCATTGAGGCCAAAATAACGGTTTTCACCGGGTCTCGTTGCAAGGTTTCGGATTTAACGGCTGAATCATATGTTGGTGTGGTATTTTCCATTTGAGGTCAACTCTCTTTCATTTGTGGGCTACTAGATATTGGGTAGTCTCAACCAAGCAGGCCTGGATGATTAATATCAAGCAACGTTGTCAATAGCGTTTTTTGTCAATATTTTATGATTGTTCAATTAATTGGATCTATCAGCTCCTTTAAGGATAAAAAAAGGCCAAGAACCGAATTGACAGTTCTTGGCTTAAAAACCAACTCTGCCCGCTTCTTGCGGGCATGCAAAATTGCGCCCGCAGATTAAATAATGACGACACGGACGGCAATAATGGCTAAATTGAAAGTAGAATTGGTTTTCATAAGTTTATTCCTCGTTTTTTTTAGGTTGATAGAATCTTACCAGATTAAAAATGAAAAGTAAATAAAAAAATGAAAATATTTTAATTTTAATTCGTTAATCCTTAATATAGTTGTCTTTTAAATGATGGTCATTGTCTACCCTAAAGCGATTATAAATATGATTTTTTCAAATAAAACGTCAATTACTAACAGAATATCTCTCAAGATGATATGATTTAGGTGGAGGAAAATCTTTTGTTTTGCGTTTCTAAGAGGGTGAGAAAATGAGATTTAATAAGAACTTTTATAAATCCTATATTTTCTGGCTATGTGTTGTGATATTGGCAGTTAACCTTTCTGCCGCTCTTATTTCAACACCGCCAATGTACAGCGTGAATTGGTGGATTATTATTGTCATTGGTGTGGCAGCTGTTTTAGCGATTGTCTATTTAGGGATGCATGCGGTTGATGAAGTTAACCATAAAAAAATGTAATGATCTGTTGTCTGGATCGACGGATGATCGATCAACATAAAAAACGGGTATTGAGGCACTTTTAGAGAGAAGCCTCACTGACCAAGTCGTTTTTTAGTTGTTTTAAAGCAGGATTAGTCTAGTTCCATAACTGATCTGCCTTGGAAATCACGACTATATTCGTCAACTGCTTTGATAGCGGCAAAAACATCTTCCGGTGTGATATCAGTTGGCATATATTTCATGGTGTCATTTTCATCACATGCCTGAGTAGCGACTTTCATTAAGTCTTCATCAGAGGCATCGGCCAAATGGAGTCGGGCAAGAGTTGTTGGCAGGCCAAGCTTTAAATCGAATTTCAAGAACTTTTCGAAACGTTTTTGATCACTGCCGTTCAAGATTAATTCAACCAAAGTGCCATATGCAACCTTTTCACCATGTGTCAGGTGATGAATTTCCCCTGATAGCGCGGTAAAACCGTTATGAATGGCGTGGGCAGCAGCTAATCCGCCACTTTCAAAGCCAAGACCGCTTAAAAGGGTGTTGGCTTCAACAATGTGGTTTAGCGCTTCGGTTGCAACATGAGCCCGGTTTGCGGCAACAGCCAATTCGGCATACTCAAATAAATTATCTTCACAGGCCTGACCAATCGAACCGGCAACAATTGTCTGCTTTGCACCCAACATATTGTCGGCGTTGGCTCTGCGAACATCAATTGCTTCAACGTTGGTTGCCAAAGCATCCGCAATTCCTGAAATCAGTAAGTGAACCGGCGCACCGGCGATGATCTTGGTGTCTAGTAAAACAATTTCCGGATTCTTTTTATAGAATCGATAGTGATCAAATTGACCATCGTCAGTATAAATAACCGAAAGTCGTGAACAAGGTGCATCGGTTGACGCAATTGTAGGAGCAATCATTGCGGCGATATTGAGGTTGTCCGCAATGGCTTTTGCAGAATCGGCGGTTTTACCACCACCCAAACCGATAATGATTTGGTCTTGGCTTTGTTTGCCGATCTCAGTTACCCGGTTAATTTCGGATTCGGATGCTTCGCCTTCAAATGTTGCGAGGTTGACATCAAAATCATTTTTCTTTAAATAGTCAATGAATTGGTTACCAACAATTTTTAAAACGGTTGGGTCTGAAAGCAGCAGCACTTTTTGACCATATTTTTTGATATATTGGGCACTGTTAAATAATTCTCCTGGACCTTGGATATAGGTGCTGGGACTTGCAAATACTTGTGTCATAAGAAAAGCCTCCTATAAAATACGTGATTTATTTCACATATATATTATATTCGATTGAACATTGAAATGGAAGAATTTCGGAAGTTCGTTGGAATTAATAAGTTGAAACCTCAACCAGGTTACGATCAGGATCCCTGAAGTAAACCGACTTAATCGGGCCCAATGCGCCACTTTTAGCAATAGGTCCCTGCTCGATTTGAATATGTTTGGCGTGCAATTCATCAACCACTTTTGATAACGGAGTTTTCGTAATCAGGCACAGATCAGCGGATCCGGGAGTTGGGTGAAGCGCTTTTGGTTCAAACTCATGACCAACCTCGTGAAGATTGATCTTCATGTTGGCGAAGCGCAATGCTTTGCGACCATGATTAAAGGTTATGACGTGCATGCCCAATACATTGTGGTAAAAATCACAAATTGCATTGATGTTTTTGACGGTCAGGACAAAGTGGTCAAGATTTTTTAATTCCAAAATAAAAGCCTTCTTTAAATCGTTATTTTTCTGATTGACACCAATCTACCACAAAACCGGCAATTGATTTTGTATAGTTTAATAACTGATCAAAACTGGTACTTTCGTTATCACTATGGGCTTGAACCAATTCGCCCGGTCCATAAATAACGGCGGGGATGTGATAATAGCCAAACCAACCGCCATCCGAAACGGAAGTTGACATACCGATAACCGGTTTTTGACCAAATGAAGATTGATAGGACATATTCAGTAATTTCATGGCTGCACTGCTTTTATCTAATTCAAGGGATGGAAAGACCTCTCCTTTGTCCACTAACATTGAGTCACCACCCCAGTTAAAGGTAGGCAGATTGTCGCGTAACCAAGGATCCGCCTTGGCGGCCGCAATCACTTCGTCTTCGACTTCTTTTTCGATGCCTTCAACAGTTTCGTTTGGATAGAAGTGAACAGTGATCCATAAGCGGCATTCATCTGCAACGAAGGCCGGATGAATACCGCCCTTGATATAGGCGGGATTGATTGTGTCGGTTCCGGGTTTAAAGCCGGGGTAACTTTTGGTAATGCCCCAGTAGCGTTCAAGCGTTTGAAGTGCGGAAATGACGACCACCATTTTTTCAACCATGCTGGCGGCTTTGAGGCCACCGCCGGTTTGAACCATTGAAATTCGGTTACCGTCGTGATAGGTATGGGGACTTTTTAGGGTGATCCAGCCGGTAATCACACCGCCTTGTCCTTGAAAATGGGTACCGGATGTATCGCCGACAATCGCAAAATCAGCTTTTTCGCCTTGTTTGAGCAATGTTTTAGTACCGGCTTCCCCCAATTCCTCACCGACGACCGATTGAAATTTCAGATCACCAGGTAACTCGATATTAAGCTTTTTAAGCAGTTGAAAAATAAATAGATAAGCTGCCACAGCACCTTTCATATCACTTACGCCACGACCGATTAAAGTGTCACCACGCTTGACGAGCTTAAAGGGATCTGTCTGCCATTCGTCACGATTTTCCAATGCGGCGACATCTACGTGACCATTAAGGATCAAGCTGTGATGATTATCGGAATGGGTTCCGCTTTTGGTGGCGGATAATAATTGATCGCCATCATAAAAATCCTGTTGCTTTGCATCAAACCCGTATTCTTCCAGTTCATCGTGAATAAACTGTTGCAGCTTAGCGGTGTTGCGGGCAGGAGGTGAAACGGTGTTAAAGGCCACAATCCGGTCGAGCTGTTTCAACAAATCCCCCTGATATTGATCGATTGCAGTTAAGAGCTGTTCTTTGATACTTGCCATATTTATTATTCTCTCCAATCTAAAATAACTTCCCAGCAATTGATTTTGAACCATCGCTAGAGAAGTTATTAAGACTGCAGTTTCTTTGAATTGAATTTAGTGTTCACGTTAATAACGGCTTTCCTACGCGAGTGCTAACTCTCAGGTTCAAAGGGTTCCGATAAAGGTCTCAGCAAATTGCTCCCCTAGCTGTTATTAGCATAGCATATTTAGCTGACTTGATGCAGAATAAAAAAATAACTTTTTAATGTTGTCTTTGTCCTATTTATTGTGAAAATAGTGTTAAAAATTGAATTCATTTGTCCTTCTTCTGATAGTGCTGTTTTTTGAAATAATTAAAAACAATCTTGTTTAGAATATATCCGGGAGAAAAGAAAACGGCGACCAGGCTAAAAATCAAACCAACTCCCCCAAAAAACAACTCCTGTCTGTTTCGTAATCCATAACGTAGTCCCCAAGATTAAAATACATACAAACCTTATGGATTCACTAATAAGTCTTTCGGTTACTTTCATATTTATTCTAATCCCCCCCTATTAAATCAAAAAAGCTTGTAACTTCAGCATACACTGATATTACAAGCCCTTTAAAAATGTTTTTTCGATTTTTCCCCAACTGCCTACTAATAGCTAATCGCTTAAATTGTATCTCAAATTAATCAGATAGATCACAATTGCCCCGATCGTCATGGTAACAAATTCACCAATGCAGGCAGTGAGATAGGTACTCCAGAATGTTGGCCAAAAAGCACTGTGACCAATAATGGCAATTTCAAAACCAATAATGAACATATAGAATGTCCCAATCAGAACCGATGCAATCAACTTAGAAACAACTGATTTCATATGCTTGGTAACCAGGTAAATTGTCACTAAGTTGATTAATGTTTCTGCAGTCCCAACCACCATATCGATTGCGCCGTTTGGAGACATGATATTAGTGATAAAGCATGCCAGCGTGATTGCGACAATATAGTGCTTATTGAATGGGACGAGGTTATTCAATCCTTCTGAAAAACGGAATTGAATGGGCCCATAACTTACGGCTGCAAAGACCATCGTTAACGCGATGTAGAGTGCAGCGACAACGGCAGCTTTGGTTAAGTCCAATACACTGTCGATGCCGAGAACATTAGTCTTAGAATTCATAACAAATTCCTTCCTTGTAAATTATTTAGTTATTTGTAACCCATTAACTTTACAGCTTTTCTTTCTATATTTCAACTTGGCTGCCGATTCCTTGGAACGGAGACTGGATGGATTAGCTGTTTAAAATCCAAAGGAAAATAACGAAGACGACTGCCAAACCATACATCATGGCACTGACTTCTTTACCACGTTTTGCGGCAATCATTGTAATCGGGGAGGTAATAAAGCCAAGGGCAATGCCGTCGGCGATACTGTAAGTAAAAGGCATACCGACCAAAGTGATGAAAGCCGGTGCGGCAATTTCGAATTTTTCCCAATGAACATTTTTCAATGATTGTGCCATTAAGACACCAACGATAATCAAGGCGGGTGCAGTTACCTGGCTGGTAATGACCGTCAGTAATGGTGAAAAGAAGGTTCCGAGAACAAATAAAATACCCACGACAACGGCTGTAAAACCGGTTCGGCCACCAACCGCAATCCCGGCTGAGGATTCAACGAAGGCGCCCATTGGAGAAGTTCCCAAAATTGAACCAACTGCCATTGTTGAAGAATCGGCGATTAAAGCCCGGCCAATTCTTGGAATACGATTATTTTTGATGAACCCGGCTTGTTCTGCTAATCCAACCAAGGTACCGGCCGTATCAAAGAAAGTTACCAGCAAGAACGTGAGAACAACCACTACCAATTGAAGTGAGTTGATATCACCGATATGCGAAAGTGCAACACCAAATGTTGGTGCCAGGCTTGGAATGCCCGCTACCCATTGATGTGGAAGCGGGATTAATCCAGTTACCATTCCCAAGATGGCATTTAAAACCATTCCGATAAAAATGGCACCCGGAACTTTCATACTCATAAGAATAACGGAAACCAACAGGCCAAAGATTGTGAGCCATGTCGTACCAACGTGAAGAGACCCCAAACTAACCAGCGTGTCTTTGCTTGATTGAATCAAGCCACCGTCATTCATACCGATAAAAGCAATGAATAGCCCAATGCCGCCACCGATAGCTGCTTTGAAATCCGCAGGGATTGAATCGATGATTTTCTGCCGTAATTTCAAGGCGGTTAAAATAATAAAAATAACTGATGCAACGAAGACCCCTGCCAATGCGGTCTGCCAGGAAACCTTCATGCCAATGACAACTGAATAGGCGAAGAAAGCGTTAATTCCCAGACTGGCGGAAATTGCGATCGGATAGTTGGCAAGTAACCCCATCAAGAAACAGCCAAATGCCGAAGCGAGGGCAGTTGCAGTGAAAATTGCCCCTTTATCCATCCCGGTAACACCCAGCACGTTAGGATTAACGAACAGAATGTACACCATTGAAACAAAAGTCGTAATGCCGGCAATTGTTTCTTTTCGGAAGTTCGTGTTTCGACCTTCGAAATCGAAAAACTTTGCAATTGAATTTAGCATAAAATAATAGCTCCCCTTATCGTTCGGATATGAAATAAAAACAACGTATTTTATATTATCATTATAGCTGATTATCTTCAATAACCGAATTAAATATCATAAAAGGTGAAGATTATTTACTTTATAAAGCGTTTTCTTTTAAAACTACATAAAAAGACTGGCCATTATCTAAGCTAATCCAATAGATGATTTAGGAAGATGACCAGTCTCATGATTAAGTTTTAAATAGTAATCAAAAACAAACCGTTTTTCAGTTAGTGATTTTCAAAAAATTAAGCGCTTCTTTTCAATGTCTCCAACATTGAACCATTAAAGGCATCCAAATCGTCCGGGGTTCTGCTGGTAACTAAATTTTGATCGACGACAACGGGTTGGTCTTTAACAACGGCACCTGCATAATACAAATCTGGACGAACCGTTGTGTAGGCAGTCATGGTTCGGCCTTTGGTTAAACCGGTTTGGATAAATAGTTGAGGGCCATGGCAGATCGCGAAGACAGGTTTGTCACCCAGCAGGAATGCCTTAACGAAATCAACAAAACGTTCGTCTGCTCGTAACTGATCCGGTGAAAAACCACCAGGGATTAAAAGACCGTCGAAGTCGTCTGTGGAAACATCAGCGATTCCTTTATCAGCAGTAATGGCAAGACCGTGTTTACCATTAATCGGATTACCGGCTTTATTTTCGATAGTGACAACCTCGTGACCTGCATTTTTAAGGGCATCGACTGGTGACGTGTATTCAATATCTTCAACATCGTTTGTAACGATTACAGCAATTTTACTCATTGTATGCTCCCTTCTTGTCTCAATGTGGTATCTATTTTATACTTGGAAGTCGTTAATGACAATAACGCACCTTGAAGTGCGTATCTAAAAAGTGAGGGATAATCATGACAGATGTCATTCGAAAAGACGTCAAAGAACGGCTTGAAAATGGTGATTACAGTTGTTCGAAAGAATTAACCCTATCGATGTTTAGCGGCAAATGGAAAATTGTTATTCTGTTTCATCTTGGCACGGATGGCGCCTATCGGTTTAATCAATTAATGCGATTATTAACCAAAATCACGCATAAAGTATTAACGAACCAGCTTCGTGAAATGGAAGAAGACCAGTTGATTACCAGAACAGTGATCCCCGGAACACAATCCAAAGTGGTTTATTCAATAACCGACCTTGGGCGTTCACTTATGCCGATTTTAAATCAGATGTATCAATGGGGAGAAGAACGAATCAGCAAGTTGCAGGTTGATCCTCAATTTAGTATTAATGATCAGGCAACGCGTGATTCGGGGAAGTGAGTGGTGTTCCGCACACGGATTAGGACTGCTCCTCAAAGCAGTATTCTGCACATAAGGGATTTATTTCAAAAATCCAAACCCGGGATTTTCGAAATAAACGCCTTATGCTTCGAATACTAACCGCTTTGTTCCGCACACTTATTCAAATGACTTAAACGCATTATCAATCGTATTGAATTCTTCGTCAGATAACACGATATTCAGCGCTTTGACATTGCTTTGGACCTGTTCTGGTGATTTTGCACCCGGAATCACGACACTGACTGCTGGATTTTTGATATACCATGCCAAAACGATTTGGGCAATCGTGGCATCGTGATTATCCGCAATCGGCTGCAGGCTGTTAACGGATTCAACAATGGCTTTAAATCGGCTGCCGGAAAAGTTTGGATCCTGGCTTCTAAGGTCATCTTCTGGAAACTTTCTTGGTGTCTCATCGTATTTACCTGTTAGCAGGCCGGATGCTAGCGGAAAGAAGGGGACAAATGAAATATGTTCCTGATGTAGATAAGGGAATAGATGATTTTCCGGATCACGGTGGATCAAACTATACTGATTTTCAATGACGTCTACCTGGTGATTTTTATTGGCTTCTTTAAGTTGTGCCGGTGAAAAGTTGGAAACACCGATAGCCCGAATCAATCCCTGATCTTTTAATTCCTGTAAGGCAGCAACTGCTTTGTCTTTAGCAGTGTTTTCATCCGGAAAATGGATGTAGAATATATTCAGATAGTCTGTTTGGAGGCGCTTCAGGCTTGATTCAACGAAACGCTTTAAATCATCCGGGGCATTACTGATTGTTGATTGACCATCTTTAACAAGTTGGGCACCCTTGGTCGCAATGGTGAGCTTTGAACGATCGTAGTTTTTGATCACTTGACCGATGAGTTCTTCTGAACGTCCGAGCCCATAAGCATAGGCAGTGTCAAGCATTGTGATGCCACTGTCAAGTGCCGCTTTAACGGTGGCCATTCCGGTTTGTTCATCGAGATTCGGAAAAAGGTTATGACCGCCGACAGCGTTTGTTCCCAGACCCAATGGCGTAGTGGTGACTTTAGATTGACCAATTGTGACGTTTTTTGCCATATTGCAAAATCCTCCTTTGATTTTCCTTCTATACTATGTTACATATTAAGTTAATCATAAATAATTTCGACTAGGAAGTAAAAAACGTGAAAAAATTATTAATTTTAAATCAACATAGTCCGGTTGTCTCCGAGCTGTTACCGTTGCTTGATGAAAGCGATGAAATCTCTTATCGGATTTTTCAGGGGGATATTCAATCGGCCGGAGATTACGTAACGGCTTTAAGTGACGTTGATTGGCTTCTTTCCGCATTGGGGCCGGAAGACGTTGATTTGGACTTTGAAGAATTATTTGATGCAATTGATCAGGCTGCTCCGAAAATTCAGCATTTTGTCATGCTTTCCTATGCCGGCATTGATGATGAGTTAAAGTCACCGATGGTATTTCCAGAGGTAAAAAATCGCCAAGAATTTATAAAACAACAAAGATATGCCATAAAGATTGTTGACGAATCCGAAATTCCGTATTCTATAATTAGAATGAGTTCACTGACGGATGGAAAACGTTCGGATTATCAACTCTTTAATGAAGGCAACAAAATGTCGGTAGGCAGTGTTTCGGCTAAAAATGTTGCTGATTTGATTTTTAATGCTTTCGTCAATCAAAAGTTCATTAACCATTCCGTCGGTATAATGGATTCTGGTAATGATTAAACTAATTTTTGAAAAATTTGAAGGAATGTTAGGAGTGTGATCCTATATATGGCAATTAAACTGGACCCGGAACAAATCAAACAACTGAAAGAACAACTTTATACGGCAAACCGCAGTTCACATTTTGTTATCATCGTGGCGATTTCAAAGCAGGAGAATACCAGCGTTAAGATGGTCACTGATTGGAATAATTATTTAAATATGAAAACAACCAATTCAGACAAATTTGACTTTCACGTGATTCGAGACATTTTGCCGATTACTGACAATCTCGTTTATTGGGCCGTTGCGCAACAAAATTTGCATACGGCTCAGACACAGGGGCAACAAAGTGAAAAAGTCGTTGATGACCTGGAGTTCTATACGAATAAAGTGATGTCGGAAAATAAGGTTCGAAGCGCTGAAGCAAGCGGGAATAATTAACGATTAAATGAGTGGGGTCGGTGCTTGTATAATCAAATTAAAAGAGGCTGCAACTCATGTACATTGTACATTTGCTGCAGCCTCAACTTCTTTTATTAATTAAAAGTGAAATGAAAGTAGATAATGGGCTTTCATTTCACTTTCAAGGGAATGTAACTAATAGTATGTACCGCCTGGTTGGATCCAGGCGTTATTAGGAGAGAGGACGAACCGACCTTTTTGAACTTGAAAGATATATTGGGGGTAGATCGTAAATTCTTGCTTCCGATATTAAATCGTAGCGGTCGGAAAGTCCTCGTAAACAAGATCAATGCAAGCATAAAGCTTTCATTTAGGTCAAATAATGGATGCATCGTTACATCCACTTATAATAATAGCCTATTTTTCACAATGTTCAACGAAAAACGCTTGTGTTTGATAACTAAATGTTTAATTTTTAGCGAATAACTGTTTCGTAGGAAGATATGCTAAAATTGATGTAAATTTTGAAGGAGGACAAGCCGTGACTTTACAATTTGTACTGGGAACAAACGGGTATGATCATCAGGAAAAGATGATTGACATTTTAAAAAAGCAAAAGTCTGCTCATCCCGATGATCAGTTCTTCTATTTGGTACCCAATCATATTAAATTTGAATCAGAAGTTGGCATCTTAAAGCGGTTGGCCGGGGCAAACGATGATGTGACGGCCCAAAGCAGCGTTCAGGTCCTATCGTTTACAAGGCTGGCATGGTATTTTTTGCGAACGACGTCTCAGTATCAAAAACAACGGATCAGTCCTGCAGGGATCAACATGCTCTTGTATCAAATTATGACAGAGCATCAGGATGACTTGATTCTATTTAGTCAAGAAGCCGGACTACCCGGCTTCATTGACCAAATTGCCCATCAAATTTCAGTCATGCAAGCTGGAAACGTCTTACCGGAAGACCTAATGAAAATGAACGAAAATCAGGAATCAAGGCTTTCAAATGATCTGCGGGATAAACTGCATGACTTTTCAATTATTTATGCGGAATATGAAAAAAGAATTGATGACCAGTATTTTGATAATCACAATGTGTTAAACCTGTTAAGCGATTATTTGCAGAGGCAGGATCTGTCACATTATCATTTTTATATTTCCGATTTTTCGAAGTTTACCGCACAGGAATGCCGTTTGGTTGAGACACTGACTCAAGGCGGTGCCAGTATGACCATGTCGTTGATTTTGGATAAACCTTATCGGACGGCGCTGCCTGACCAACCCAACCTGTTCTATCAATCAGCCAAATTATTTTTACGATTTTATAAATTTGCTGCAGATAACCAAATTCCGTATCTTCCCATTATCACTGCCGATCAGCCACGAATCAGTGCTGATTTGCTGAAATTAGAGAAATTTTGGATTCAGTCGAGTGGGTTGGGCGCAATTGATGACAATCCCATCACAGTATCGAAGTCAATCCAGGTTTATCAAGCGGACAATCAATACTCAGAATTGGATCAGATGGCAACCAGAATTCGCCAGATGGTGTCAACCGGGAAGTATCGGTATTCGGATTTCTTGATTTTGACCCGACATTTGGACAGTTATGAAACAATTTTGGGCCCAATTTTTACGATGCAGCAAATCCCTTATTTCAGAGATATTCAAAAATCGATGGTTGATCACCCCCTGGTTGAATTATTAGGGGCCCTGTTCGATATGTATGATCCAGATCGACCACGCAATTATCGATATGATGATGTCATGCGTTTTTTAAAGTCCGAACTTGTTTTGCCGCAAGCTACCGATGGAACGGCAATGAAGATTGACGATTATCGGCAGGCCGTTTCATTGACGGAAAATTTAGTGTTGAAAAACGGATTTGAGGGTAAAAAGTGGACCCAGGATGACGATTGGCAGTATGTTTGGGTGGCTGACGATGATGACGGTACGGTTTTAACCGAAAAAGACAAGCGGATCACGCAGCAGATTAATGTAATTCGGCATTTGATAAAAAATGCATTGCCCAATTTTTATAACCGTTTTTATAAAGCGAAGACCAATGCTGATGCGGCTGGGATTTTGTACCGATTCCTGGTTGAAAACGGTGTTGTGAATCGTTTGCAGGATTGGCGGAATGCGGCTGTTGATCGCCAAGACATCAACCGTTCCGATGAAATCGAACAGGTTTGGCGGACTTTTTGCTCATTACTGGATGAAAACGTCCGAATATTAGGTGATAAGCCATTTGTTGCTCAAGATTTCTGGGCCCTGATTTACGCGGGCTTTGAAGGGGCAACCTATTCTCAGATTCCGTCAACACTGGATCAGGTTCAAATTTCCGAAAGCGGTATGGTTCAGATGAATAATCGCAAAGTAACGATGATGATTGGTTCAAACGATGAAACAATGCCGGAAAGAATTGTCAATGAAAGCCTTTTTGGTGATGACGATGTTTTACAAATTCAGGACAATTTAAGTGACAGCCAGTATTTAAATGATCCGGCAGATGAGCAGATGGCAGCCGAACCATACCTGAATTATTTAGCCTTTACCAGTCCGTCTTCCCGTTTGATTTTTTCCTACACCAATCATGTGAATGATGAATCGGGGATTAATTTATCCCCCTATGTATCAAGAATTGCGGCTCATTTTAATTTGAAAGTTGTGAATTATGCTGCCGTTCCGGACAATCAAAGGGCCGTCAATGTGTATATCGGGTCTAAGCGGGCAACGCTTCATCACTTGATTCAGGTTATTCAGGATACCTATAAGAATAAAGGACAGCTGAATGATACCTGGGCGTTTATTTTTAATCAGTTAAAGCAGGACCCGGATGCAGCTCCCTTAACTAACCAATTACTTGGCAGTATTGATTACAAAAATGTGCCGGTACCGTTAAGTCGGGAAATTGCTGAAAAGTTGTACGGGAGTGCGTTGAATATTTCGATTTCACAGTTGGAATCATTTTATGAAAACCCGTATGAATATTTTCTGAAATATGGGCTGCGCTTACAGGAACGGGAACAATTCGAATTATCACCGGCTTCTACGGGTCAATTTTTTCATGAAGCGTTGGATCGAATCATTTCGATGGTTCATGAGCAGAAAATTGATCTGGCAGGACTGAGTGACCGTGACGTTGATGACTTGGTGGCTGAAAATGTTGAAGCCATGGTGAATGATCCTGATAATTTCCAATATATTATTTTAAACAGTTCCAATCGGATGCATTACATCACGCTACAGCTTCAGGCAACCATTCAGCAAATGATCCGCACTATGCGTGATCAGCAACGAATAACGCCGATGCGGCCACAAAATACCGAGTTGATTTTTGGTCAACCGTCTTCAAAGGGCTTAAAGGGCCTTAGTTTTGAGCTTCCAAATCAAAAAAAGGTCAATGTCCGGGGAAGAATCGATCGGATTGATTCGATGAAAGTCAACGATAAGCGCTACTTCGGGATTGTTGATTATAAATCTGCTGATAAAAAATTCGATTTCAATCAGGCATACATTGGCACGTCAATGCAGTTACTGACGTATTTGGACGTATTGCGCTATAATCTATCCACCTTGAATCCCGATTCAAGTGATGCGTTATTGGCCGGTGCGCTTTACATGCATATTTACAACGCGACTTTTAAGCCGGATGATTTTAAGAAAGGCTTGGAAAAATCATTATTGACCCAGCATAAATATAAAGGGATTTTGGTGGACGATGTCGATTTGGTCGATCATTTGGATACCGATTTAGCCAAGGACCATGGTCATTCACTTGTCTATCCGTTTAATAAATTAGCGAATGGCAATGTTGGCAAGAATTCTTCGACAATTACCGAAAATGATTTAAACGCGTTTTTGGATCGGACCGAAAAATTGATTATCGATGCTTCCGAACGGATCTTTGACGGGGATACGTCACTTGCCCCTGTTAAAATTGATAATGTTACGCCCTTACAATTTACGTCGTATCAATCGATTATGAATTTTGATCCACTGTTGCCTGAAAATAATTATCGACTAGTGCCCCACTATGATAAAAAGGACATTATTTCAAAGCTGAGAGGAGAAAAATAATGCAATATACACCGGATCAACAAAGGGCTATTAAAGATCGTCCCGACGGCAATGTTCTGGTCTCTGCATCAGCCGGATCGGGTAAAACCAGGGTGTTGGTGGATCGGATCATTGATATGGTGAAAAATCAAGGTATCAACATTGATCAATTACTGGTTGTGACATTTACAAATGCCGCTGCAAAGGAAATGCGTGAACGATTGAGAGGGTCGCTTCAGTCCGAATTTTCAAAGGCGACCGATCCTGAAAGTAAAAAACATTTATTGACGCAAATTCGTAAGGTTGCAGTTGCCGATATCACGACCATGGATGCTTATTGTCAAAAGTTGGTGTCACGTTACTACTATATTTTAGGAATCGATCCCAATTTTCGGGTACTCTCAGATAATACTGAAATCCAATTACTGAAGGAACAAGTCTGGGATAACGTCCGTGAAGCATTGTATGGTCAAGATGAAGATCATACGTTTGCCGATTTAACCGAAAACTTTTCAAATGACAGAAGTGATGAGGGATTAACAAACGTTATTTTTCAGATGGACGAGTTTGCTAATGTTAATGAGGACCCTGATAAGTGGCTAAACGACGCTACGTCATTTTATGAGATCAGCGATCAGGGGCTTATTCATAGTGAGTTGTACACGGCATTAATTTCACGGGAAGTTTCTGATGCAGTCAAACGGCTGGTTATTTCTCACCAGGCGATTATCAAAATGGCGCAAAAGGCTGAATTAGAGAAGGATGAGGCCTTATTTACGAAGCAGCTGGAGTCGGTTACACAGCTTCAAAAGGGCGTTATCGAAGCTGCTGACTGGGATGGCCTTCGGCAGTTGATCACCGGTTTTGATTTTGAGTCGATGACAAAAGCAAAATTGACAAAGGATGCCGATGAACATCAAAAGCAGGTTCACAAACTGGTTAAGGGAACAAATGACCAGATGAAAAAGCAGTGGCAAAAATTGGTGACCGGCTACTTTGCTTGGAATGAACAGGACAACGTTGACTTAATGAATGCCGCCAAAGCACGTATTGAAAAATTAGTGACCGTTGTGCGAACCTTTAGGGCTGCGTATAAGCAGGCCAAGGCTCGGCGTCATTTGATGCAGTTCATTGATATTGAACATGCGGCTTACGATATTTTAAATGATGTCAGTGAGCAGGCTAAACAGGTTCGCCAAAGGCTTCAGGATCAATACTATGAGATTATGACCGATGAGTATCAGGATAATAACCGTCTTCAGGATGCCATTTTAAACAAGATTGCTCGAAGCGATCGTGGCAATCGATTTATGGTAGGCGATGTTAAGCAGTCAATTTACCGGTTCCGGCTAGCCGATCCGACAATGTTTATTAAGAAGCAGGCGCAGTATATCGAACAGGATAATGACAATGAATTGATTAGTCTGTCAGAGAACTTTCGATCGGCAAAGAATATTGATGATTTTACAAATTTGGTTTTTGAACAAACAATGGATCATCAAGTGGGTGATATTGCGTATACCGGCAAATCAAAGCTCCAATTTGGTGCGACTTATTATCCGGATGACATGAAGGCTGACGTATCATTGATTATCTATCGAACCAAATCATCAGCTGCTGCAACTTCGAATGAAGACTTGGGGGCCGGTGATCAGATTGAAGACAGTGACAGTGGTCAGGCAGAGATTATCGCTCAAAAGATTCGGACTTTAGTTGATGACAAACAGCTGATTTATGATAAAAAATTGGAAGAAATGCGTCCGGTTACTTTTGGTGACATCGCGATTATTTCGCCAACCCATAATAATGAATTGACACTTTCGGATATTTTTACCCAGTATGGCATTCCTGCCGAAATTACTGGTGCAAAAAGTTATTTTAAAACAACTGAAATTCAAATTATGATGTCGTTATTATCTATTATTGATAACCCGTTTCAAGATATTGCTCTGGTGGCCGTCCTTCGTTCACCAATTGTTGGTCTTGATGAGAATCAATTGGCCTTTTTACGAATCAATCGCAATACCGGTAATTATTATCAGGCGGTATTGGATTTCTATCGTGGATTTGACCGCTTGGAGCCTAATGATTACGCAACCCGGATTTATCAAAAAGTTGACCGGTTTATGAAACAACTGCGCCGTTTCAAAGATGTTGCGCAGCAGGATGGCCTGGTCTCACTGATTTGGGATATTTATGATCAGACCGGCTATTTGGATTATGTCGGCGGGATGCCTGCAGGTCTTCAGCGTCAAACCAATTTGCATGCGTTGTATGATCGTGCAGCTGATTACGAAAAGAATGGCTTTAAAGGCCTCTTTCAATTTGTAAAATTCATTCAGAGGATGCAGGAAAGAGATAACGATTTAGCTAATGCCAACCCGACTACGTCTGAAAATACGGTTCACGTGATGACGATTCACGGAAGTAAAGGGCTTCAATTTCCAATTGTGTTTTTGAATGATGTTGGCAAGCAGTTCAATATGCAGGATACAATCGGCAAATACGTCCTAAATGATCATTGGGGCATTGGGATTGACTACCTGAATAATCAGACCAGGGAATTTAGGTCACCACTTCAGAAGCAGGCAATCCTGGATATGACAAAAAATGCCGGCTTGTCCGAAGAAATGCGAAAATTGTATGTCGCAATGACCCGAGCCGAGCAACGTTTGTATCTGGTCGCAAAGGTTAAGGGTGAAAAAAGCGGCGACAATCAACAGTTAATTCAAGGTTGGCAGGGGTTGACCGACGCTAACGAGTTGGTACTTCCGGCGGCGGTTCGCAATGCGGCTAAAAGTTATTTGGGCTGGATTGGACCGGCCATTTCCAGGCATCCAAATGTCTTAGACCGGTTTGGGGACAGCATTCATTCCAATGTGTTGGCGGGCGATCCGACGTTGTTTAATCTTGATTTTTACGACGATGAGAGAATAACGAAGGAGTCAGGAAGGCAGAAAGCCAATCAGACATCACCAAATGACTTTATCGATCAGTTGGCACAGAAGAAGCTTACAGTCGCTCAACCAACAAAGGCAGCCATTTCCCAAGTGATGACCTTTAAGTACCCTCACACTGCGGCAACCAAAACAACGGCGTACCAATCGGTTTCAGAGATCAAGCGACTGTTTGATGATCCGGATAATACACAGCTGTCGGGCTACTCAACACTGGATGTCAATAAACTTGCAAAGACCGGTCGCTATTTGAAAACTGATTTTGAAGTACCCCAGTTTATTTCTGAGGGTGGCGGAAAGCCTGCCCCGACAGAAATCGGTACGGCTACGCATTTGGTGCTTCAACAAATTGATTTAACGACGGTTCCAACGATTGAACGTATTGAGGCTTTGATTGCCAATTTGGTGAAACAACAAGTTATTTCTCCTGAAGTTGCCTCACAAATCAACGTGGACGAAGTGTTACGATTTTATCAAAGCGAAGTTGGCAAATATGTGTTGGCAAATCCGGAAAACACACATCGTGAAGCACCGTTTTCATTATTGATGAAAGCCAGGGATGTATTTAAAGATTTTCAAGATAATGATGAGCAGACGATTTTAATTCATGGAATTATTGATGGTTATGTTGCTACTAATGAAGCTGTTTATTTGTTTGATTATAAGACGGATCATATAACACCAAAAACGACAATTTCGGATATTGTCGATCGGTATCGGGGTCAGCTGGAACTTTACGGACTAGCGCTTTCAAAGATTCTAGGGCGGCCGATTACGCATAAATATCTGTATTTACTTTCCGCAAACCAGGCTGTTCAGGTTGGCTAATTATTAAGCATGAGTAAATTAAAGAGCGACTTCATAACCGAAAAAATGGATGATGATATAATGAACTCAGACTGTTATTGAGAGTGAGATATGATGCGAAAATATTTACAAATCATTACCGCAATAGTTTTGGCCCTCTTGCTTACCGGTTGTGGCAGTGATCACGCTGATAGTCATCATCGGACCGACTCGGAAAAAAATAGAAGCGTAAAAGTGATTAATTGGAAAAAGCCGTCTCAAAACAAGCCGTATCCTAAGATTACGACTAATAATGGACGCTTTTTACAAGTTTCGTTGAAAAAGCAGCGCGTCTATGTCATGAGTCCAAAACACCGAATCCTATATACGATGTATGCATCAACTGGAATTCATCATTCTACCCCGAAGGGAACCTATCACATCCAGCAGGAACGAGGCAATTTCTTCTATAATGGTAATTCACGTGAAGGTGCTCATTATTGGACATCATGGAAAGATCACGGGATTTACCTGTTTCATACTGTACCGACCAATGCAGAGGGGCAGTATATAAAATCGGAAGCTCAGCATTTGGGTAAAAAGGCAAACTCACACGGTTGTATCCGACTTTCAATTCCTGATGCAAAGTGGATTAACCGGACAGTGCCGATGGGAACGAAGGTCGTTATAGATTAGTGTGCGAAGTTAAGCGGTTAGTGCCCGGAA
>NZ_GG669992.1:0-6149 GCF_000159315.1 Lentilactobacillus hilgardii DSM 20176 = ATCC 8290 | reverse complement strand
TACTGCTTGGCGGGGCAGTCCTAAAAGAGTGTGCGGAAAAAGACGCGTTGGTCCCAGAGTACAAGAAACTAAATTCAACATTCCCGAATTTGGAAGGTGGGATTTAGTTCCTTGTATGGCAGGGATCAGTCTTTTGGAGCAGTCCTAAAAGAGTGTGCGGAGCAAAGCGGTTAACGTTCGGAGTAGACCAAGTGACTCAGAATAAATCAACTTAACAAGATAATTCAATATGTAGAGGTGCTTTTTTGACTAAATTTAATACATTATTAGTCCGTGGCGGCAAGCCGGACGATAACCATACTGGTGCTGTTAATGTGCCGATTTACAATTCTTCAACTTATCGTTACCCTAAATTGGGTTCAGATGTACGTTGGGACTATGAGCGCTCTGGAAATCCAACTCGGGATAATGTTGAAAATGTGTGTGCGGAACTTGAAAATGGTGATCGGGGATTTGCCTTTTCAAGTGGGATGGCGGCCATTCATGCGGCACTTTCATTGTTTAAGCCAGGAGATCACATCATTATTGGCGATAATATTTACGGTGGGACCTTTCGGTTGGTGAATGATTTCTTGAGACCACGCGGTATTAAGTTTTCTGAAGTGGATACGCAAAATATTCAGGCACTTGAAGAGGCGTTCACGCCGGAAACCAAGGCGGTTTATTTTGAAACAGTCACTAATCCATTGTTAAAAGTTTCCAGTGTGAGGCAGATTTCAAAGCTTGCCCATGAACATGCTGCAATGGTTATCGTGGATAATACCTTTCTAACGCCGTATCTTCAAAAACCATTGGACTTGGGGGCTGATTTGGTCCTTCATTCGGCAACCAAATACCTGGGCGGCCACTCTGATATGACTGCTGGTATTATTGTTACGAGGACCAAGGAGCTAAGTGATAAAGTTTACGCCCTTCAAAATAGTATTGGAGCTATTCTGGCACCGCAGGAAGCAAACCTGCTTCGACGTGGGATTCAGACTCTTAACTTACGAATGGATCGCCATATTTCAAATACTAAAAAGATTATTAAGTATTTGGAGCGAAGCGATAAAGTCGGTAGGGTTTATTATCCAACCGTTGATAAAAATAGTATTGATTACGCTATTATTAAGGACGAAACAAAAGGTGCCGGTGGTGTCCTGTCGTTTGAATTGAAAGATGGGTTGGACGCTGCTAAATTTGTTAACAGTCTCCAATTAATTATTCTGGCGGTTAGTTTAGGTGCTGCTGAAAGTTTAGTAGAAGTACCGGCATTTATGTCGCATTTTGAAATTCCAAAGCCGGATCGTTTGGCAATGGGTATCAAAGATGAATTGATCCGTTTATCAGTTGGTTTGGAAGACGCGGATGATTTAATTGCGGATTTGGATCAGGCGTTTAAAAAAATATAGTGTGCGGAACAAAGCGGTTAATGTTCGGAGCATAAGGCGTTTATTTCGGGAATCCCGGGTTTGGATTTTTGAAATGAATCCCTTATGTGCAGAATACTGCTTTGAGGAGCATTCCTAGAACAAGTGTGCGGAACAAACCGACTAGTAAAGTAGTCCAAAATAGTAATCAAAAAACCGAGTCGGTAATTTACCGACTCGGTTTTTAACTTTAAAATTAACTTAAACTAAACAAGTTCACAAGAATAACACCCATTATTAAAACAATGGCAATTAATCCTGTTGAAAACTTGGTGAAGAATTGTCCGTTGACCTTATCGAGTAAGAAGAAAGTGATTCCCAAACAAATAATGCCAATAATATACATTGTAATTAAAGCTGTTTTAACATCTGCATCTGAAAGCGCCATTAAATCACCTCAATAAAATTATTGTACATCAAGGCAAACACAGAGAAAAGAAACGGCTTCGATTATTCAATGATTAGTTGATAGGCGTAACGTGGGGATGCTTCATGATCCTTTTCTTCCATGTAAATCGTTCCCCGTTTAGTGAAGCCATTTGTCGTGATAACATGTTGCATGCCCTTATTATCGGGATGTGTATCGATTCGAACGTCTTTATAACCTAGGACACTTGAAATGGTAATTAAACCGGTAATCATTTTTTCTGATAAATGCTGTCCACGAAAATCTGACGACATAGCAATCCGATGAATTGCGGTGTATCTGCCGTGAACGCCGTTTAACCATTCACCGTCGTGGATTTGTAAGTAGCTCACATCGAGGCCTTGGTGAAGGGCTGCGGTTGCTGCAATTTTTCCGTCGATAATTAGAACGTAGGTAATGCCGAATTTAACATCGGTTTCCAAATCTTCATCGGTTGGATAACCGTCCTGCCATTGGTCGATTCCCTGTTTCTTTAGAAAGGCTTTAGCATCCGTAATAATTTTTCTGATTTCTGGAAGGTCTCGATTCGTTGCTTGACGTAAATATGTTGCAGACATCAATGCTCACATCCTCTTTGTTATTTCTAATCTGAATGATTAGATTTGCTTAGCACGAAAGAGCATTATAGAGCATCGATTTTTTAATTGCAAGAAGAAACGGGTGAGAAAAGAAAAAAGGTTGAAAGCGGCAATCGATGCCGTCTTTCAACCTTCACAACTAGAATTAGTTGTCTTCTTTATTCTTCTTCTCATGCTTATCCAAGAATTCGTTTGCTTTTTCGGCGACTTTGTCTTTGGCATCTTCAAGCTTTTCCTTTGCTTTACCGGATGCATTTTGGAGCTTACCTTTTAACTTCATCTTGTCATCGCCGCTTGCTTCACCAAGTCCTTCTTTTGTTTTGCCAACTACTTTATCAGATTCGTTTTTTAATTTGCCCATTTTGACACATCCTTTCGTATTCCTTATGTTTATCATAACTAATTAAGAGGGGATTTTGCAATTTTTAAGATTGTTTTTTGAGGGAGCGCTTTGTGTTAGAATAAATTGAATTTGCAAGGAGGAAAAAATGGTTAAAGATGATGCTTCAATCAAGTCTCATAAATCTGATCAGCTTGCCGGGGTAAAAAAGACTTTCAGCTTCTTGGGTTCTGTTGTGTCTAAACTGCTTGGCGAAAATACATACGCAAAAAGTGCGATCTATTCCGAACGTATCATAAGGGGCGCACACAGTTCCTTGAATCACCCATTGAACGCAGGCTTATCACTTGCTGAATTTAAAATGGCAAAGTCAAGTCAATTGGGCTATTTGGCAGCTGTTAAAGATTTAATGACAATTAATTTTAATCAATTTTCTTTCATGATAGCATGGGCAACCGGCGAGGAGACGCCGGAAATTGTGAATCAGGCTACGGGGAGAAATTATGCGGCCTACCTTGGAGAAAGCCGGGATGAACGACAATTCACATTGGGCTATCAAACCGCAGTGATCCATTTTGTCCAGGCAATTTCTGGTGAAGGTGGTTTTTTGCCGACCATTATGGATCGACTTGCAGGATTCTCAATTGAAGAGGCTTCCCAGATGGCAGACGCCTGGTTTTCCCACATTAATCGTTATTTAAGGGACGTCTCTCCCTATAAGAAATTAACAGCAACTTCTGATAGTCATATTGTTAAGGGCATGATTAATGAGTACGATTCCGGTTTTTTGACCCAATACCAAATCGGTGGGCGAACTTTATTTCAGTATAGTAGCGACGATGGCCCTGATTTCAGTTACCAGCATGATTTGCCGCCGATAATTGTCCGCTCGCTTGCTGATAACCACTTGAAGGATGCAGTCAGGCGGTTTATTAAGCGAGATGTTACAGGTTTAATTGATTTGATGGTATCAGTAGTGTTGTATGCGATCTGCAGGGAACAGTTGACTGTAGACAACTATGATTTGCTTGGCATACCAGCTCTGATGACGTCAACCGACCGGACAGCTATTGCATCAAGTCTTGAAATGAACGAGACAATTATTTTTTTAAAAATGGGGATACCGGCAACGATTGTCAAAAGTGCTGAAAAGATGGCAATTCTTGATTTAAGTGATGTTGCCCATACGAGAAATGCTGACAATCAAAACTTCCAACAGATTTTTTCCTATGTCCTCGGACCATTACACAAGCCGATTATTAATGATTTTCATCAAAAAATTGAAATCGATTACGGAACCTTTGATCAACTCTTTACCGGAATGTTAAAAAAATTGTTTTTGCCTCTATTACTAAACTACTCATTTGCCAGAAATCGGGCACTTTTGTTTGCCCGACAACATTTATCCTTTGACTTAACATCACTGGCAGATACGATCCCTGTTAAGCCGACAACATTAACAGAACACGTTGAATACATTGCTGTCGTCCACGTAGCGCACTTCTCCGGGCTGATTGGTAGAGGGATGGCCAATCATACCAACTTAACGCAGGCAGACAGTCTGAGCACGTTTAGCCACCTTATGAAAGCTGATCCGGTCTTTCGATCACTGGATTCGGCATACGACTTGCGGTCTAAAAGTACAAAGAAAGTGCTTTATTGGCTATATCAGAGTTCTTTCTTTAAAGAATTGCCGGAAAGTGAACGTGTTAGGTTGTAATAGGAAAAGAATGACAAAATTAAAAAGACGGCGTGACTTAAATTTTTTAAGTCAGTGTCGTCTTTTGTGTAAAACTGAGGTTTCTGATTAATACTTTTTAATTAGCATTGCTGAACCCATGCCGCCGCCCATGCATAAGGAAGCAATCCCGTATGTTTGACCTGTACGGTTTAAATTATTGATTAGGGTAGTCACGATGCGTGCTCCCGAATCACCTAACGGATGTCCAAGCGCAATGGCACCGCCGCTAATATTTAATTTGTATTCAGGAATAGATAGGTCTCTTGAAACGGCAATACATTGTGATGCGAAAGCTTCGTTGATTTCAAAGAGGTCAATATCGGTAACCTGCATTTCTTGGTTAGTGAGTAGTTTCTTAATTGCGTAATAAGGGGCATATCCCATAATATTAGGATCAATTCCCCGCTCGGCGTAATCAATGATTTCTGCCAATGGTGTCAGATTCAACCGTTTGGCATGCGATTCGGTGGTTAGCAGCAGTGCTGAAGCACCATCGTTTAACCCTGCAGCATTTCCCGCAGTTACCGTGCCGTTTGTTTCAAAAGAAGGGGGAAGTGTTGACAGTTTTTCGAGACTTGTATCAAAGCGAACGGATTCATCTTGACTAACGAGGGTGCTTTTCTTCTTATTAGTCGTTTGAATCGGCACGAGCTCTTCGTCAAAATAATGGTGATTAATGGCATCTTGGGCTTTAAGATGTGAATCAAGTGCAAATTGATCTTGTTGTTTTCTGCTGACGTGATAGATTTTAGCAACGTTTTCTGCTGTTATTCCCATTGGACGATTGGAGAATGCGTCAGTTAATCCATCACGTTCCAAACCATCGTAAACGGTGAACGAACCGAATTTGGTTGGCTGCCGTTGATTCATATTCAAGAATGGCACGTTGGACATGCTTTCGGTACCACCCGCTAAAATGGTTTTGTGTTCTCCTATTAAAAGTTCGATTTGAGCTTGGCGGATTGCTTTCAAACCCGATCCACACACTTGGTTGATTGTAAAAGCTGTTGTCTTAGCAGAAAGGCCACTGTTTAGTCCGATCTGTCGGGCAATGTTTTGACCATTGCCAGCTTGAATTGCATTGCCAAATATAACCTGATTAATATCTTCAATTGGTATCTTTGCAGTTTTAATTAATGCTTTGGAGACTTCGGTAGCAAGTTCAACGGCGCTTTTATCTTTTAACGCACCGTTTAATTTTCCGATAGGTGTTCGTTTGGCATTAATGATTACGATTTTTTCCAATGATTCATGGCTCCTTTTCCGTATTCAAGTGTTAGTATACATATAGCAGGCTTTTTTAGGTGGTTATGTGACTTTACTTTACTGCTTTCTTAGTTTTTTCAAGAAAAGTTGAAATTAATTTGGAAAAACTGTTGACCTTCTCTAAAATAGCTGGTAATATATTATTCGTTGCTTCGATACGAACAACATATACCAATCGCTTCCAAAAAAGTTTTTCTTGACTTAAAAGATTCGATGATATATAATTAATTTCGTTGCTTGAAGCGCAGGACAACAGCGATTCATCAAATTGAATCATTTAAATCCTTTTAAAATTTAAATGTTGTTTTGCAGGTAGACCTTTGAAAACTGAATAAAATTTTCGACAAACAAATTGTGTAGGGTGCTTCGATTTTAATCGAAGCCAATC
>NZ_GG669993.1:659834-661593 GCF_000159315.1 Lentilactobacillus hilgardii DSM 20176 = ATCC 8290 | reverse complement strand
AAGCAGACTATTTAAATACCAGTATAGTTGATATTTATGACAGCTTTTTTCTGTCAAAAAGCTATCACTGTTTAGTGTACTCTTTTTTAAATAAGTTGATACTTGACATCATATTAGAACTGTTGTTGGTAAATTTGAAGATTAAAGCCCTAATCACTTTGTGATTAGGGCTTTTTTGTTTTAATTATAAAAGCATACAGGAGTTTTAAACCGAAAAATGACTTTGATTCTATTATTAGTTCTCTATAAAAGACTGTTGGAATATTGAGTGATAAAAGTATGATGGATTTCCTCGTAATGAGTTTAAAGAAATTCAGACGTGTTGGCCATTTCCTTAGAATAGTCTGCCATGTTCCAGAAGGCCGCATTGTAGTTAGTAGTCTAGTCTCCGCGTTGAATAGCAGCGGTTCGCACGTGGTTTAGGGCCTCGTAAGTTTGATTCAGTTCGGAGTCGAGGGCAAATAGGTTGTGGACGATTTCGGTGGCAGTAAGCCAGTAAGAAAAATTGGTACATTTATGAAAATATTCAAATCCATTTGTTCAGAAGAAACCAGTAGTAGCTTCAAGTAGCGCTTGAGCGTGAAACTCACTAGAAGATGTCGCAAACTAATCTAACTCCGGTTTTATTAAAGGCGCGGTTAAGCGCGTTGATGATATGGAATTTATCCACAACTAGGATGGTGTTGGGGAATACTATTTTAACCAGTTTAAGATAGGTATAATTCATGTCAGTCACGATAACTCCGTCACATTCTCTAGTAGTCTGAATCAAACCGGTAAAAGTATTTCTTTAATTGATGAAACGGCAACAGGTCAATTAATTTATGTAGGGCATCCATGAATAGTTTTGTGCTGTTAATGCCCTCTATCAAGAAGATCAAGAAGATTTTTGGTAGATAATGCTAGTTTGGCTAATCATCTTAAACGACCATTCGGACGAATAACCTCATCGTTTTGTCTGGTGCTACCCGCAACTTTTATGATATATCTTTTATGCCTAGTAATCACTTGGTAGTTAATTTTAACGAATAAACAAGGAATGTCCTCTTTTGTGTTCAATAATAATGTAAAAAAATAAAGATCCTGCTAAATCAGCGATTAAGGCTGACTTGGCAGGATCTTTATACTTTAGGTGATAAAAAAGAAATTGAATTCCATTTTAATTCTTTTGAAAATATGAGTAGTTGAGTTAATTATAAATTACTTTTTAATTGGTTTTTTAATAAATGCAAAAATCGCTAATGAAATAACTACCATAATCAGAAGTACCCAGTAGGTTAAAGTAAAGTTTTGGGTTAAAACAGCCCCGTTGGATAACGTAACCTTCTTTGGATCCAGTGGATTACCGGAAGCCATTAAGAAGCCAATGATAATGGCACCGATTCCGAATCCTTGGTAGATCATTGAATAATTGCGTGACGTATTTTTTAATCCAAAGTAATCGGAGACATAAGTTGGAAATACCGTAATATTACCACCAAAGCAGAAGGCCATTGCGATAACAACAATGTACATCATCGCCATGCTCATTGAGCCGGGTTTCGTCATCAACAAAGCAATCAGCGAAAGCAATTGAATGATATAAGTGATGAAGAACACGGTTTTTCGACCAGTGATATCAGATAACCAGCCCATGAAGAATCGGCCAATGGTATTAGCAAGTGCCACGATCGCTACAAATGTTGCAGCGGCACTTGTACCACCCCAAACGGCAACTTCATTAGGAGCTTGTGTCCAAGCAGCTGCCATATTGGTAACA
>NZ_GG669993.1:656610-659211 GCF_000159315.1 Lentilactobacillus hilgardii DSM 20176 = ATCC 8290 | reverse complement strand
CAAAACACCACCAAACAGCCATAACATCCAAATTGACGAGCCTTTACCAATCGTCATTAAACCTAAAATAGATAGGCCATAAATAATGGATGCACAAAGGCTAACCACTTTAATGCCATACTTCTTGGCAAGTGGAATTCCAGCCAACGTTGCCAATGACAGGCAAAGCATGCCAAGTGTAAAGGTAAAGCTGACAGATCCTGCAGGGAGGCCCCCGACGATCTTTTTCACCCCATTAACGACCTGAACAACGCCACCGGATTTCATCATAAATCCATTGTTAAAAATTGACCAAGCGTAGAATGATCCAGCAGATACTTGAATAAGGATCGTTCCGAAAATAATTAACCAACGGTTAGTTGTTCCTTTGCTACTATTTTCCATAATACTTCCCTTCTTTCATTTCGAAAGCACTAATTTTATGAACTTGCTTTCACATTTTATCTTAACACATGGAAATAGAATTTGGGTATTTTTCAACAGAAATTGTTAAACAAAATACAAGTGCCAGTATGGGCGAAGAAATATTGACAGCGTTTACAAGAGCTTAACGATGATTTCATGCATTACGTTATAGTCCGCCAAATACCCTTTTCCATTCTATATTTGTACATATATTAAATTCTATTAGGAAATTTGACAAAAAAGGTCTTTTTATCAATTTGAAATGTGAAGAATTTCGCAATCTTTGAGCGTCGTTGGAAAATGAGTTCCTATATTGGTCTTAAATCATCTCGGGTTGTTTTTATGAAACTGCGTCTGTATAATTGATTTGATAAGAAATGTAAGGAAGTAAGCGAGGTTTCAAATTTGAAATTCGAAATCATTGTGTCTTTATTTGCTACTATGATAATTTCAGCTGTTTTAACACCATTTATTAGAAAACTGGCTTTTGCAGTGGGAGCCGAAGACCGACCAAACAAACGTCGGGTTAACAAGATTCCAATGCCAACAATTGGTGGACTTTCTATTTTTATTGCGTACACGTTTTGTACAATGGTTCTTTTACGTAATCAGTTTCCAACCAGAATTCTCTGGGGAATTTATGGTGGAGAAACGATTATAATTCTGACGGGAATTATTGACGACATTTTTGTATTGCGACCACGTCAAAAAGTGTTGGGGATTTCAATTGCTGCCTTGTGGGTTTATTTTTTTGCCGGCGTCAAGATGACGACTATTACGCTACCTTTTTTTACGCTTCACCTAGGATGGATGAGCTTACCGGTCACTTGGATTTGGATTTTGGCAATTACAAATGCGGTTAATTTAATTGATGGGCTAGATGGTTTAGCAACTGGTGTGTCAATTATTGCGTTGACCACGATGGGAATCACAGGTATGTTTTTCTTGAATGTTGGTAATATTTTTGTCTCAATTATGATTTTTGCATTGGTTGCTTCCTGTGTTGGCTTTTTGCCATATAATTTCTTCCCGGCACGTATTTATTTGGGCGATACAGGTGCACTATTTATCGGATTTATGATGTCTGTTTTCTCACTATTCGGATTGAAAAATGCCACTTTTATTACACTTTTGATTCCTGTGATGATTTTGGGTGTACCAATCACTGACACGGTTTATGCTATATTTAGACGCTTGTTGAATCGCGAACCGATTTCACATGCTGATAAGAGACATTTACATCATCGGTTAATGCAGATTGGCTTAACTCATCGTCAGACCGTGTTGGTTATTTATGGGATTGCGTTGATTTTTTCGTTTATTTCGTTACTATATCCAATTTCTACTTTATGGGGATCAATCCTGTTAACAATTGCCGTTTTAATTGGGTTAGAGTTATTTGTCGAAACAATAGGTTTGGTTGGAGAAGATCGTCAGCCATTATTGAATGGTATTAAGAAGTTGGTTAAGGATACGACCAGTAAAGAAAATCATGGAAAAGAAGAAAATAAGCCCTAATTTTTATTGTACTTACATACGTTAAAAACTAGTTGGTAAAAAATAAGCAGGCTTTCTAATCGTTCAGAGTGATGATACACCACATAGGAATGACCAGAAAGCCTGCTTATTTTTTGTGCTCCGTTTTCTCTCGTTTGTCTCGAGAAAAGGGTTCTTCAAAGATTTTATCATTTCCAATTTTGAATGTGACACTGCCACTGAGTAAATTTATGACTTCTTCCTGAAATTCCTTTAGGCCATTTTCGGCCACAGGTACCGTGACCTGGACCTGAGCTCCATAGTCCGTTCTTTCGATTGGGACCTCATTGGTATTCAAATAATATTTAAGGGAGTCGAATTGATTATAGTCGATTGTGATAGTGAGTTCCCTCTTTAAAACCAGCTTTACAATTCCGACTGAATCAATAGTACTTGAGGTTGCATTACTATAAGCCCGAATTAAGCCACCAGCCCCCAACTTGATGCCGCCAAAGTATCTTGTGACGACAGATAAAACATTATGGATTTGATTCATTTTTAAAGCTTCGAGAATTGGCACGCCAGCAGTTCCGGATGGTTCACCATTGTCACTTTCGCGTTGAATGTGATCGTCGTCACCAAGAAGGTAGGCATAACAATTATGGGTTGCCTTTGCATTTGTTTTGCTAACTTCTGCAATTAACCGTTTTGCATGGTCTT
>NZ_GG669993.1:626774-655432 GCF_000159315.1 Lentilactobacillus hilgardii DSM 20176 = ATCC 8290 | reverse complement strand
TTTTGGTAACTTGAATGACCCATGTCAGGATTGCATAAAGTGGCAGCATTATTTTAAAAAGCCGTTTGCTAATCGGGCACTTTTTGAATATAACGATGCGATGAGAGCATACATGAAGCAGTACAAATTTCTTGGAGATTATCGATTAAGAAACGTATTTAATCGGTTAATCGTTTCTGAATTAAAGGCAATGCGTTGCCCGATTGTTGTCATTCCGGTTAATGAAAGCACCTTTCAAGAACGCGGCTTTAATCAGGTCTTGGGATTGTGTGAAGGTGTTCAACCAGTTAACTGCCTCCGTACACGACAAGGAAAAAAAAGAAAGCCGCCAATCCGAAAAGAATCGATTGCAGAGGCTTAATGCTGATCAGCCGTTTGAATTGATTGATCACGAGAGTGAATTAATCAGGCAAAAGACGATTGTAGTCGTTGATGATGTGTACACAACCGGAACAACAATTCGACATGCTGCAGCTTTGTTATATCGTGCAGGAGCTCGATGCGTTAAGGGCCTCACGTTTGCTCGATAAATTAATCGGACCTGATGATTGTTAAAAGACGAACTTTCATTTATACTAAAGTTGTAGCCAGCAGTGAAATCACTTTCATTACTGGACCATTAAACCATTAATGGTGAAGGGAGAGAACGTTATGCTAATTTTTAACATTCGTGGAGAAAATATTGAGGTAACTCAAGCGATTCGTGATTATGTCGAAAAGCGAGTCAGCAAACTGGAAAAATACTTTGAAAAGGACATGAAGAATACTGCTCATGTCAATCTGAGGGTTTATCCAGATAAACAAGCTAAAGTTGAGGTAACGATTCCTTTACCATTCCTAACATTACGAGCTGAAGAGCTTTCCAATGACTTGTATGCCAGCGTTGATTTGGTAACTGACAAACTCGAACGTCAAATTCGAAAATACAAGACAAAGGTTAATCGTAAATCTCGTGAGAAGGGCTTCAAGAATTTGGAATTCGTCCCAAATGATGATCAAACGACTTCTGATTCGGATGATAATCAGTCACAGTTCGATGTTGTGCGAACAAAGCGTTTGGCCTTAAAACCAATGGACAATGAGGAAGCAATTCTTCAAATGGACATGTTGGGGCACGATTTCTTTATTTATGAAGATGCCGATACATCAAACATCGATATTGTTTACCGTCGTAATGATGGTCGCTATGGTTTGATTGAAACCGGCGAAGAATAAATAATGAGAGACTTCCCTTTAGGCGAACTGGATGATAAAGCCAGCCGACTAAAGGGAAGTCTTTTTGTCTATTTATTAAAAAATTGATAGTTTCAAAGTTCACTCTTTCCTATTGATTTGAAAAGTATTATGATAAACGAATGCTGTAAATGTTATCAAGGTGTTTTCATTGATGGCCTTGAATGTTACAATAAACAAGTATGTAGTTGATTAATACGATAAAGACATTAAAATGAATAACTGATTTAGAAGGGAATCTTTCAATGGCTAATCTTTTAAAAAAATGGGTTGAAAGCGACAAGCATGAACTCAAACGATTAAGCAAAATTGCTGATGAAGTTGGGGTATATGCAGACGAGTATCGTCAACTCAGCGATGAAGAATTACAAGCCAAGACACCGGCGTTTAAAGAACGCTATAAAAATGGTGAAACACTCGACGATTTACTTCCTGAGGCATTTGCTGTTGCTCGGGAGGGTGCTCGTCGGGTTCTTGGGCTTTACCCATTCCACGTTCAAATTATGGGTGGAATCGTGCTTCACGAAGGTAATATTGCTGAAATGAAGACTGGTGAAGGTAAGACGTTAACTGCGACAATGCCTGTTTATTTGAATGCTCTCGCAGGAGAAGGCGTTCACGTTGTCACGGTTAACGAGTACCTATCTCAACGTGATGCGACTGAAATGGGTGAGCTGTACAATTGGCTGGGATTAACTGTAGGTGCCAATTTAGCTGAAATGACACCAGATCAAAAACGTGAAGCCTATGCATGTGACATTACTTACTCGACCAATAGTGAAATTGGGTTTGACTACCTGCGTGATAACATGGTAGCGTACAAAGAAGAGATGGTTCAACGTCCACTTAATTTTGCGATTGTAGATGAGGTTGATTCTATTTTAATTGATGAGGCACGAACACCGTTGATTATTTCTGGTCAATCAACCGGAACTTCCGAGTTGTATCAACGAACAGATCGATTTGCTAAGACGCTTCACGAAAAAGATGATTTTAAGATTGATTTGGAGACTAAGACGGTTTCATTAACTGATAAGGGAATTGAAAAAGCCGAAAAATACTTTAACTTAAAAAACTTGTATGATACAGATAATACAGCCTTGACCCATCATTTGGATCAAGCATTACGTGCTAACTTCATTATGCTGCGGGATAAGGATTACGTGGTTCAGGACGGTGAAGTGTTAATTGTTGACTCGTTTACCGGACGGATTATGCAGGGTCGTCGTTTTTCTGATGGTCTTCACCAAGCAATTGAAGCCAAAGAAGGCGTTGAAATCCAAGAGGAAAGTAAGACCATGGCAACAATTACTTATCAAAACATGTTCCGTATGTATAAGAAGCTTGCTGGTATGACAGGTACTGCCAAAACCGAAGCTGAGGAATTCCGTGAGATTTATAACATGGAGGTTATCTCTGTGCCAACCAACAAACCGGTTGTCCGAGTCGACCATCCAGATGTTTTATACCCAACTTTGGACGCAAAGTTCGATGCAGTTGTTAAAGAAATCAAGCAACTCCATAAAAAGGGCCAGCCGATGTTAATTGGTACGGTTGCGGTTGAAACTTCCGAATACCTTTCAAAGCGACTTGATGAGGAACAAATTCCTCATGTTGTTTTAAACGCTAAGAATCATGCAAAAGAAGCTGATATTGTTATGAATGCCGGTCAAAAGGGAGCTGTTACAATTGCTACCAACATGGCTGGACGTGGTACCGATATCAAACTTGGACCCGGGGTTGTGGAACTAGGTGGTCTAGCGGTTATTGGGACTGAACGACATGAATCACGTCGTATTGATAATCAGCTTCGTGGCCGTTCTGGTCGTCAGGGTGATCCTGGCTTGTCACAATTTTATTTGTCACTTGAAGACGATTTAATGCGCCGCTTTGGTTCTGATAAAATCAAGAACTTCTTGGAGCATTTAAACGTTGAAGGTGAAGATGCTGTTATTCGTTCCAAGATGATCACCAAGCAAGTTGAGTCGGCTCAGAAACGAGTTGAAGGTAACAACTATGATTCTCGTAAGAACGTTCTTCAGTATGATGATGTTATGCGTCAACAGCGTGAAGTTATTTATGGTGAACGTCAAGAAGTCATTGAGGAAAATAAAGACCTTAAGTGGGTTATTATACCGATGATTGAACGGACTGTTAACCGAATTGTTGATTTGCATACTCAAGGTGAAAAAGAAGACTGGGATCTCCAAACAATTCTTGACTTTGCGATTAGCGCAATGGTAAGTCCTGATAAAATTTCACTTGAGGATTTTCAAAATAAGACGGCCGATGAAATCAAGAAGATGTTAATGGATCTTGCAAATTCGGTTTATAAAGAAAAACAAAAACAGCTTTATGATGAATCTCAAATGCTTGAGTTTGAAAAGGTTGTTATTCTTCGAGTTGTTGATTCTCACTGGACCGATCACATTGACATGATGGATCAACTTCGTCAGTCAATCGGTCTTCGTGGATATGGTCAATTAAATCCATTAGTTGAGTATCAACGTGAAGGATATAAAATGTTTGAAGAAATGATTGCAGATATTGACTATGATGCAACCCGTCTCTTCATGAAGGCAGAAATTCGTCAAAATATGCAAAGATAATGACAAATTGTTTCGGTTTGCAAACAAGACTATCCGCTCAAATGGCGGTTAAGAGTTGTGATTGTCCGAAATTAAGCGATGAGGTTGAGGCAAAAATTCATTTTTGTCTCAACTTCTTTTGCAATTGTGGCGATTGTTCGGTAAAAAAGTTTTAATTTGAAATGAGGCATAAATATGGTATTTGAATTAAGTGAAGCAAAAAAACAAATCGCAGATATGCAAAAAGCCATCGATGGCTTTAGGGGGTCTCTTTGACTTTGATGCGCTGAGTGAAAGTATAAGTATCAATGAAGCAAAGATGGCTGAACCCGGGTTTTGGGATGACCAGCAAGCGGCTCAAAAAATGATTGACGAGACGAATCAATTAAAAACAAAGCGTGACAGGTTTAACACACTAACC
Organism: Lentilactobacillus hilgardii DSM 20176 = ATCC 8290; assembly: GCF_000159315.1. GTDB lineage: Bacteria > Bacillota > Bacilli > Lactobacillales > Lactobacillaceae > Lentilactobacillus > Lentilactobacillus hilgardii. The sequence goes on along the minus strand of NZ_GG669993.1, from coordinate 651,190 downwards.
AAAGAGCTTGATGATTTAAAGGTTACATTAGAATTGATTTCCGAAGATCCGGATTCCGGAATGCAAGATGAGTTTATTGGCGAAGCAGATAAACTAAAAAAGCAACTTGATAGGTATCAGTTGGGATTATTATTGAATGGCAAGTACGATCATAATAATGCCATTTTGGAAATTCACCCTGGAGCAGGCGGTACAGAAGCTCAAGATTGGGGTTCGATGTTGTTGAGGATGTATACTCGTTGGGCCGAATCACACAATTTTAAGGTTGATGTACTTGATTATCAAGTTGGTGAAGTCGCAGGTATTAACAGTGTCTCAATACTGATTAGTGGTGAAAATGCATATGGTTATCTTCGATCTGAAAAGGGTGTCCATCGATTAGTTAGAATTTCACCATTTGACTCTGCCGGAAGAAGACATACTTCTTTTGCTTCAGTGGATGTGATGCCGGAACTAGATGATGATGTTTCTATCAAAATTAGTCCGGATGAATTAAAAGTCGATGTTTATCGTGCGAGTGGTGCCGGTGGTCAGCATGTTAACAAAACGTCATCCGCTGTGCGAATTACTCATATTCCGACTGGTATTGTCGTTGCCAGCCAGGCACAACGATCCCAATTGCAAAATAGACAAACGGCTTTAAACATGTTGAAGTCAAAACTTTATGAATTAGAGGAACAGAAAAAGGCGGAAGAAAAGGCAAAAATTGAAGGAGAGCAGTTGGATATCGGCTGGGGATCTCAAATTCGGTCGTATGTCTTCCATCCTTATTCAATGGTAAAAGATCATCGAACAAATTATGAAACGGCCAACGTCAATGGTGTGATGGATGGTGATCTCGATCCATTTATTAATGCTTACCTGCAATGGCAGTTAAGTAAGGACAACCCGGAATAAATGCGCATTGTTAAAATAATATCGACTTAATATAGAGTTAAATTAGATTCGAAAGGGTCTGGGCAAAGACATATTTTGCCCAGACCTTTTTAACAACTGTTATCTATACCTAACCGATCTTTTCAGTGGATTGTTTTTACTTAGCTGGCTTTCAAATTTTAATTAATCAATGCTATACTTATACCATAATAACGGATGAGGGAAAAATTTATGAAATTTCTATTGGCAATTTGTTTCTATGTTCTTCAACCTATGTTGTGGGTTGGAGTTGTTCGAGCTTATTTGATACATACGAATCGTGTTAAACGAGAACGCAGAATTTTTAATTCTGCTATTTACGAGGACTTTTACGAAGGACGCCATTTTGTCAGAAATGGTTTAATGATTGGCGTTATTTTTTCTGTCGTTTTCGGTTCCTTATTAATGACATCTCTTCAATGGCTAATTCTCTATGAGGGACTCTGCTTAATCGCACTCATACTGATTCCGTGGCAATTCTTAGGCGTTACTTTAATTGGAGCTGCAGGCATTTTATCACTTTTATTACCGCAAATGACACAATTTAATTTTATTGAAAAGTGGTTTGTGAATATGGGAATTTCAAGTCACCAAGTTAACCCGGTAAACTATTTAGCAATTCTGGCAGTAGTCATTTTTGCAACAGGATTATTTGTACGAGCAAACGCCGGTCGATTTGATTCGCCAGCCATTTCGCGAAACAAACGAAATAACAAAGTTGCCGTTTATCCATTTAACGAATTAACTATTTTTCCGCTACTATTGTTGCTCCCTGGAGACTGGTTTAAAATTGGGTTGGGCTTTCTTCCGGTATTTCAAATTAATCACCATTCATTTGTGATTTTAATTGTGCCGATTTTAATTGGTTTAAAATTAACAGTGCGAAAAAGCACCCCTCGGGAATTCTTTAGGAACTTGGGAAAGTTAATGATGTTAGTCGCCGGTTTGGGCATTTTAATGGTTATCGGAGCTGCTTTTAATCATAAACTCGTTCTGCCAGCGATGATCTTTTTAATGATTTGTTACTATGGTGTTATTTTGATTGTGAAGCATCGGGATCGAAAGCAACAATTTGAGTACAGTGAAGTTATGGATGGCATCCGAATTATTGGCATTCAGCCTGGAACCCCGGCAGCAAAAATGAATTTATCGGTTGGAGATGTTATTTTGACGGTTAATGATATCCAAGTTTCTAATGATGATCAATTTTATCGGGCACTATCCACGAGTCCGACATATTGTCGTTTTAAGGTTCGGGATCGTCATGATCAATTAAAAATGACGGAATCGGCAATTTTTAAGAATTCGCCTCATGAAATCGGGGTTAAAACGTATACGCAGTCTGTTGAGTAAACACACAGTAGGAGGATCTTCCCTTGAAAAAAGTATTAGTAGTTGATGATGAACCGGCAATTGTAACTTTACTTGAATATAATTTGAAGCAAGCAAGTTTTGACGTTCAAAGCGCAACTAATGGTGCTGACGCGTTATCAATGATTGAAAATAATCATTATGACATTGTTTTACTTGATTTAATGTTACCAGAGATGAGTGGTGAAGAAGTTTTAAAACGAATTCGGATGGACAGAAACGATACGCCAGTCATTGTTTTAACTGCAAAAGATACTGAATTTGATAAGGTTTTTGGCTTGGAAATGGGAGCCGACGACTATGTACCAAAGCCATTCAGCCCTCGGGAGGTCATTGCCCGAATTAATGCTGTCTTGAGAAGATATGAAAAAAGCGAGCCTTCAAACCAACAGAATGCTGCACCAATTAAAAGTGGAGACATAGAAACAACTGGTCCGTTTACAATTGATCATAAGCAGTACAAAGTGAGTGTCAATGATCAAAATCTGAAATTAACACCAAAAGAATTCGAACTAATGCAATATCTTGTCGGTCACGAAAATCAAGTACTAAGTAGGGATCAATTGTTGCAAGGTGTTTGGGGATTTGATTATTCGGGTCAAAGCCGTATGGTAGATATTCAAATTGCACATCTTCGTGAAAAAATCGAATCGGATCCTAAACGTCCCAAGTATCTAAAAACTATTCGTGGGTTTGGTTATGAGTTCTCAACAGGAGGCGATGACGCTGAGTAAAGCGTATCGACAAATCCTAATTATTTTAGGGCTGAGTAGTGTTACTTTTTTAATGCTCTTTTTTGGGTTTGCTAGAGATAACCGTGACCTTATTTTTTTGGCATTTGTTTTTTCTTTTTGCTTAACAGTAGCAATTGTGACCGCGACATTGGATTTTCGAAAGAACGAGAAAATTCGCAAACAACTGGAATATATGACAAAAAGTATTGTTTCCCATCAACCTGTAGCACCGTTATTTATTCGTCCGGGTAATCCTTATAAACAAATTGCTGACCAGTTAACTGAACTTCAATCTCGTCAACAGGACGAAAGTAAAACGATTAAAAATAGTAATACGGAACTTGTCACAATTCTTTCAAGCTTACCTGTTGGAATTATGGTCATTGATTCCAGTCAAGACGTGATATTTGCAAATCATAAAATGGCCTCAATGCTTCAAAGGAGTATTATGAATCAGCCACATTCGTACTCACAGGATATTAGAAATTATCAGTTACTTTCACTCATTGAACGGGTTTTTGAAGATCATGAATCTCAACAGACTGAAATTAGAAGTGTCGGGGATCATTCTTCGACTTGGGACACGAGCGTTGTCTATAATCAGTTAGAAAATGATTACCATATCTCAGTGATTATGTATGATATTTCAGACATTATAAACGTTAAACAAATGCAGATTGATTTCTTGCGTAATGCCAGTCACGAATTAAAAACGCCAGTTACGGCTATTTCCGGTTTTGCGAAAACACTTTTGGGTGGTGCAATGGATGACCGAAAAACGTTGGTTGAGTTTTTAAAAATTATTGATCAACAAAGTACACAACTGACTTCATTGATTCAAGATGTTCTGACGATTTCACATATTCAGAACGGAACGCCACATCATTCACAGGCATTAGAGTTGAGGAAGTTTGTTGACACAAAATTGACAGGATATTCTTCAATGGCAAAGGTTCGTGATATCACGTTAGTTGATGAGGTACCACAAGATGCAGTTGTAAGTGTTGATTCGCAGATGTTGACCAGAATTTTACAAAATCTTGTTAGTAATGCAATTAAATATAACCGGTCTGGTGGAAGTGTGACTGTTAAATATTCTGCCAATGATAGCTTTTGGCAGCTTCAAGTGGTGGATACGGGAATCGGAATTGCGCAAAAAGATATTTCCAGATTGTTTGAACGGTTTTATCGGGCAGACGATTCCAGAACCAAGCAAAAGGTGAGCGGAACCGGTCTGGGCTTGGCAATTGTTAAAGAGTTAGTTGATTCTATCGGGGGCGTGATTCATGTGAAAAGTCAGCGTGGTGTCGGATCGACTTTTACAGTCGAATTCCCGATAAACGATGAGTCACAAACTGCGCAAGTCGATAAGTAATTTGACTATAACACATAAGCCTTTTTGTCCGTTTATCAAATCAAGTTAAAGATTATTTATAAAAAAGATTAGTTTTGGTAATTCATACATATGCCATAAACTAATCTTTTTCGATTATGACGGGCTTTGACAGACCTGCTTTTTTAGACAAGACACCCCGTGATTTATTTACAAAACTTTTACATTTCAAATATCAAATTTTTACATTGATTTAATACAATTAGTAGTGGAGATTTGAGGAGGAAATGCGGATGCAGAAACGAAGAATGATTAAATGGTTACTAGTGGCAGTGGTTATCCTTGCAGGTATTGGATCGTACACTACCCGAAGTAAGCAGGCAACTAACCAACAATCAATTACCGCGGTTGGATCAACAGCATTGCAGCCATTAGTAGAAGCTGCCAGTGAAGAATACTCGGCCGAACATAGTGGCATTTTTATTAATGTGCAAGGTGGCGGTTCTGGGACGGGATTGAGTCAAATTGAATCAGGCGCGGTCCAAATGGGTAATTCGGATTTATTTGCCCAGGAAAAAGCTGGTATTAATCCCCAAAAATTAGTTGATCATAAAATAGCCGTGGTTGGTGTGACGCCAATTGTTAATAAAAAGGTCGGTATCCATCGATTGACATCCAAGCAGTTGATTGCGATTTTTACAGGAAAAGTCAAAAATTGGCAGCAGGTTGGTGGGAAGAACCTGCCAATTACGCTTATTAACCGAACCCAGGGAAGCGGTACGCGGGTGACTTTTGAAGAATACGGTCTAAATGGCCGTGAAAGTGCGGTAGCCCAAGAGCAGGATTCATCCGGTACCGTTCGTCAAATCGTTTCGTCGACGCCTGGCGCGATTAGCTACGTGTCTTTCGGCTATGTAAACAAGGATGTTCAGCCAATTACGATTAACGGCATTAAACCGACTGAGCGAAATGTTATGGATAATGATTGGAAAATTTGGTCTTATGAACATATTTATACAAATGGCCAACCAACCGGTCTAACTAAGAAATTTCTTCATTACCTTCAGAACGATCATATTCAAAAAACACTGTTTAATAAGCTTGGCTATATTTCTGTAAAGGATATGCAGTATCAACGAACATGGCAGGGTAAGATTTCAAAGAGATCGGGGGTAGAATAATGCAAGATCAAAAGTTGGCAAAACAATTATTTAAAAAGTCCAAAACAGCACGTTATGAACACTTTGGCCGTTTTTTATGTTTCTGTGCACTTTTGTTAATTATGGTGATTGTCATTGGGATTATTTTGTTTATTGCAACAAAGGGTATGTCGACCTTTCTAAAAGATCATATCAGTATGAAGGATTTCTTTACTGGCACCTTATGGAACCCCGGAACAAAAACACCTGACGGTCACGCCGCAGTTGGCGCTTTACCAATGATTCTCGGCTCATTTCTAGTCACTATTTTGGCTGCTGTCATTTCAACACCATTTGCGATTGGAACGGCTGTTTATATGACTGAAATTTCGCCGAAGAGGGGCGCTAAAATTCTTCAGCCGGTTACTGAATTGCTGGTTGGTATTCCATCGGTTGTCTATGGATTTATCGGCTTGTCCGTGGTCGTTCCGTTTGTACGAAATGTGTTTGGTGGCAGTGGTTTCGGAATCCTTTCAGGAACGTTTGTCCTGTTTGTTATGATTTTACCGACCATCGTGTCTATGACTGTTGATTCCCTTAAATCGGTACCAACATACTATCGTCAGGCATCTTTAGCACTCGGAGCAACGAAGTGGCAGACAATTTGGAAAGTTGTCCTAAGAGCCGCAACACCAGGAATTTTGACTGCTGTTGTTTTTGGAATGGCCAGAGCGTTTGGCGAGGCTTTAGCAGTGCAAATGGTTATCGGAAATGCGTCGTTAATGCCACATAACCTGATTTCACCAGCTTCAACGTTGACTTCTGTTTTAACCGCAGGAATGGGAAATACGGTGATGGGGTCCATGCAGAATGACGCGCTTTGGTCGCTTGCTCTTGTATTGCTGGTGATGTCGTTGCTGTTTAATTTACTGGTACACTTTATTGGTCGGAAAGGAGCGTTTAGTAAATGAATCGAGTGCAGAAACAAAGTCAGGTTGCAATAATTATTCTAAAAGCAATTGCAGGTTTTGTGGTTTTGATCTTGGCATTTTTGATTGGATACATTTTTATCACAGGTTTGCCAAACGTTAGTTGGAAATTTTTAACATCTCCGGCCAAGGCATTTAGTTCCGGTGGGGGCATCGGTGTTCAATTGTTTAATTCTTTTTACTTGTTAATTTTGGCAATGTTGATTTCACTGCCGATCGCGTTGGGGGCTTCAATATATTTAAACGAGTATGCAAAAGATAATTGGTTTACATCAATGATTCGGACATCAATTGAGATTTTAAGTTCGTTACCATCCGTTGTTGTAGGATTGTTCGGGTTCCTATTATTTGTTGTTCATTATAATTTCGGGTTTTCGATTATTTCAGGTGCGTTAACACTCACCATTTTTAATCTACCTTTGCTTACCAGGAATATTGAAGAATCATTGGCAAGCGTTGCTGATGATCAGAGACAGGGTGGTTTGGGACTTGGACTATCAAAATACGAAACGATTATCCATATCGTTGTTCCTGCTGCCTTACCGGGGATTATTAGTGGGGTCATCCTTTGTTCTGGACGAGTCTTTGGCGAAGCCGCTGCTCTAATTTACACGGCTGGGCAGAGCGCACCCGCATTGAATTTTGGCGATTGGAATCCATTCAACATTGACAGTCCGTTAAGTCCTTTGCGTCCAGCTGAAACACTAGCCGTACACATTTGGAAAATTAATTCTGAAGGGATTATGCCTGACCTAACCCAGGTTTCATCCGGTTCTGCCGCGGTCTTGGTTTTGGCAATTTTAATTTTTAATCTTTCAGCACGTTATATTGGCCGAAAGGTATTCGAGAAAATGACTTCGATGAACTAGGAGAATTCAATATGCAATTTGATACAAACAATCATGAACGGTTTATCTATCACTTTGACCCCGAAGAAAATGATATTGACATGCAAACTAAGGATCTTGAAATCTACTATGGTAAGAATTTAGCAATGCATCACGCTGACATTCAGTTTAAAAAGAACACCATCACGGCTTTAATAGGTCCGTCAGGGTCGGGTAAATCCACCTTCTTACGTTCTTTAAACCGGATGAATGATGATGTTGCAACGGTTAAGGGAGAAATCCTGTATAAGGGTGTTAATATTAATCAACCCGGAATTGACGTCTACGAGGTTCGTCGTCGAATAGGAATGGTGTTTCAACGTCCTAATCCTTTTGCTAAATCAATTTATGATAATGTGACATTTGCCCTGCAAAGAAGAGGGATTCATGATAAAAAAGTATTGGACGAGGTCGTTGAAACAACTTTGAAGCAGGCTGCGGTTTGGGATCAGGTTAAAGACAGTCTTCATAAAAGTGCACAATCATTATCCGGTGGTCAAGCGCAGCGGGTATGTATCGCGCGGGCACTGGCTGTTAAACCGGATGTCTTACTTTTGGACGAGCCGGCAAGCGCACTTGATCCGGTGTCGACATCACAACTTGAACAGACACTCCGAGAATTAAAACCAAACTATACCATTATCATTGTGACCCATAACATGCAACAGGCTGCGCGTTTAAGTGATTACACGGTCTTCTTTAATTTGGGAGAGGCAATTGAGTATAACAAGACCAGGAAGATTTTTACCAGACCAAAAATTAAGTTAACCGATGATTATGTTTCTGGCAACTTTGGATAGGAGGCAATTTGATGTCTGAGCCAATTATTTCAGCAAATAATCTTGATTTGTTTTATGGTGATTTCCAAGCGCTGCACAATATTCATTTAGATTTTAATCCCAACCAGATTTCTGCACTAATTGGACCATCTGGATGTGGAAAGTCAACCTTTTTGCGATGCTTAAATCGAATGAACGATATGATAGATGGTGTCACAATTACAGGGACTGTTAAGTTTCATGAGCAAAACATTTATTCACCGCAAACAAATTTGGTTGATTTAAGAAAAGAAATTGGAATGGTTTTTCAACAACCAAACCCATTTCCATTCTCAGTTTATGATAATATTACTTATGGACTTAGAATTGCAGGTGTTAAGGATAAACAAAAACTTGACGAAATTGTTGAACGAAGTTTGAAACAGGCTGCAGTTTGGGATGAGGTTAAGGATCATTTGTATGATAATGCACTTTCATTTTCAGGAGGGCAGCAACAGCGAATCTGTATCGCCAGGGTTTTGGCAGTTTCACCGTCAGTTATTTTAATGGATGAGCCGACCAGTGCACTTGATCCGATTTCCAGTGCAAATATTGAAAATACGCTACTTGAACTAAAAAAGAACTATACAATTATAATCGTGACTCACAATCTTCAGCAAGCTTCCAGAATTTCTGATAAAACAGCATTCTTTATGGAAGGTCGAATCATTGAGTATGATGATACGACGAAAATATTTGTTAATCCTGATGAGAAGCAAACAGAGGATTATGTGAGTGGTCGATTTGGATAGGGGATGACCTAATGGGAAAGGTTTTTGACGAAGAAATAGTTACTTTAAAGGCAGATTTTATGAAACTTGGGGCATTGGTTGGAGAGGCTGTTGCTAATGCGGGGCAGGCTTTTATCGACCATGATACCCATAAAGCTGAAACAGTAATTACAAATGATCATGCGATTAACCATTTACAGATCCATATTGAAAAACGCTCTTTTGAAATGATTGCCCTTTATCAACCGGTCACGGGTGATTTGCGTGAAGTTGTCGGTATTTTAAAAGCAGTGACAGACTTGGAGCGGGCTGGGGATCATGCACGAAATATTGCGCGGTCAACGCTCAGTATTAAAGGTCAACCGCGAATTGCAACAGTTGAATCTATTATTGCGTCAATGTCTAAGGATGTAAGTGAACAATATGATGATTCTATCAGTTCTTACGGTGAGGCAGATCAAGATAAGGCAAAGGAAACTGCTAAGAGATACGATAAAGTTATCGAAAAACATTATAATGATATTGCCGCTCCAAGTTATCAGGCGATGGCAAAGGATTCTGAAATTGTTAACTCTGCGATTATCTACCTTAATGTTGCCAAGGATCTTTCGAGAGTGAGCGATTACAGTACCAACATTTGTGAATGGACAATTTATCTGGCAACCGGAAAAATTATCGAATTAAATTAAAAAAGCATATTTTTTTACGCGGCATACTTGATTGCGGCGTTTTTTTTGATACGCTTAATTTAAGAGTCAATTTATAATGGAGGCTTTTCGATGAGTGATAAAAAGAAGCTTTACCGATCGTCTGAGGATCGGTGGATAGCTGGTGTACTTGGTGGCATTTCCGCTTACTTTGATTGGAATTCAACATTGGTACGTATTCTATACATTATTTTGATGTTTACTCCAGGTGTTGGTCTGGTGGCAATTCTGGCTTATATTGTTATGATTGCGATTATTCCGGCTGAAAATGCGCCCGTATCATTTTTTAATCAGCTTAAATCAACTTACAAAAATCAGAATTCTTCTAAAAAATCACGAAAAGTGATTCACGGTGTTGAGGAAGAAGATATTAATCACGACAAGAAAAGAGGCTAACTGTGAGATTCCTATCAACTGTCTTAATTGATGCTTTATTGTTTATGGCAATTAGCGGTTTCTTTCCTAGCAGCTTATATGTTTCGAGCGTTGAAATTGCGGTCATTGCGGCATTGGTATTGGGGGTATTAAACTGGTTGGTTAAACCTATCATCATTATTTTGTCTTTACCAATTAATTTTTTAACGCTGGGGGTATTTGGCATTGTGATTAATGGATTGATGTTGGAACTAACCTCGAGGATTGTTGGAGCAGGCTTTCAGTTTTCCTCGTTTTGGACAGCGATGCTTATTGCTATTTTAATGTCGGTTGTGAGTGTTATTATCGCTAGTTATTTTGATAAATCGTAGCTGATTAACTAAAACATTTTGTTGTTTTCCTCATTCTCTTAAAGACGTGGCGTATATAAAAGTGATAAAATTATAGTGATTATTTGAGGAGGGATGTTCTTGACTGAAAGTGTTAGTGTAGCGGATTTAGTTGCCAATACCCGACTGGATGTATATTATGGTAAGGAATATTTGGAAAGTAAGTCAATTTCTACCAGTGATATATCCAGGCCTGGTCTGGAATTAACAGGTTTTTTTAACTATTATCCTGCAAACCGAATTCAACTACTTGGAATAACTGAAATTTCGTATTCTAAAGGAATGTCTCACAAAAACCTGTTAGACGTTATGAAAAAAATGTGTCAACCGCAAACGCCGGCTTTCGTTATTTCCACGCAGCTTGACCCACCGGAAGAATTGCTTGAGGCTGCTGAATTAGAGCATATTCCGGTGTTGGGATCGAAACTGACAACGTCACGGGTTTTAAGCAATATGACCAATTATCTGGAAGATAAATTGGCTGAAAGAAAATCCCTTCATGGTGTTTTAGTCGACGTCTATGGCTTGGGGATTTTAATTACCGGTGATAGTGGTATAGGCAAAAGTGAAACGGCCCTGGAACTTGTTAAACGTGGACATCGGTTGATTGCTGACGATAGGGTAGAAGTGTATCAGCAGGATGAGCAAACGCTGGTAGGAACGGCACCGGCTATTTTACGCCACCTTCTTGAAATTCGGGGAATTGGGATTATCGATGTTATGACGCTTTTTGGAACAGGTGCGGTCAGAAGCCAGACCAAGGTTGATTTAATTATTCATCTGGCAAATTACACAAAAGATGCAAAATTTGATCGACTTGGAAATGGCACACAAAATGTTCATATTTTTGATGTGAATGTGCCAAAAATTACTATTCCGGTTAAAACCGGTCGTAATTTGGCTATTATTATTGAAGCAGCTGCAATGAACTTTCGTGCGCAATCGATGGGTTATGACGCAACTGAAACCTTTGATCGTAATTTGAATAATTTAATTAAGGCTAATAGTGTCAGTGATGCAAAAGAAAAAGCCGAAGAAAAGAATGTTGAAGAGAAGAATAAGGATCTAATCGGGAAAACATCAAAAAAACCTGATTCGAAGAAATAGGAGTGCCCATATTGTTTAGTTTTAAAAGTTTGGCTTTAAACCCAATTGCTTTCCATTTAGGACCGATTGAAGTCCATTGGTATGGCATTATTATTGCCTGTGGTGTTATTTTAGCGGTCTACTTGGCTGTCAGGGAAGGTAAAAAACGTGGTATCAAGCCCGATGATATTTATGATATGATTTTGTGGGCATTACCGGCTGCTTTAATCTGTGCTCGGCTATACTACGTTATCTTTCAGTGGTCGTATTACAAAGATAATCCCGGAGAAATCATTCAAATTTGGGATGGCGGTATTGCCATTTATGGTTCCTTGATTGGTGCAATGATCGTGGTTATTTGGTTCTGCCGTCGACGTTTTATCCCTGTTTGGTTAATGCTTGACGTTGCTGCACCAACGGTTATTTTGGCTCAGTCAATTGGGCGTTGGGGAAACTTTATGAACCAAGAGGCATTTGGGAAAATAACCTCTTTAGCGTATCTTCAAGGTCTTCACCTGCCGCATTTCATTATTTCACAAATGTATATCAGCGGCGCATATCGACAACCGACATTTTTATATGAGTCGGTGTGGAGCTTTTTAGGATTTTTAGTGTTAATAACGCTACGGCATAACCCTCATTTATTTAAGCAGGGTGAAGTTTTCTTGGGTTATGTGATGTGGTATTCATTTGGACGGTTCTTTATCGAGGGAATGCGGACAGACAGTTTGATGTTGTTCAACTTACGGGTTTCACAAATACTGTCGATCTTCCTGTTCGTTGGCGCGATTATTCTAGCGATCTATCGACGTCGTGATCAGGTGAATCCATGGTACCTGGAAGGGAATACGCTGAATGTTGATTTTTAATTTACCAATAAAAAAGGAGAATAATGATGACTAAAGAAATTGCGGTTCTTGGAGCTGGATCATGGGGAAGCGTTTTGGCAAGTATCCTTGATGAAAATGGATCAAATGTAAAATTATGGTCATATAATAAGGAACAGGTTAAGGAGTTCAATGAATCCCATACCAATACCAAATACATTAAAAACTTTACTTTCTCTGATTCAATCAAAGCATACAATGATTTAGGCGAAGCGATTGAAGACGTTGACTATATTTTGTTTGTTGTGCCAACTCAGGTAACCAGATCGGTTGCCCACCAAGTGGCAGAAATCTTAAAGGAACGTCATCAATGGGTTAATATTATTCATGCTTCAAAGGGAATTGAAGAGAAAACATATCTGCGCCTTTCACAGGTGCTCGCACAGGAGATTGCCCCGGAAAATCGTCAATCGATTTCCGTTTTATCGGGTCCAAGTCAGGCTGAAGACGTTGTTACTAAGGACATTACACTAGTCACGGTTGCCAGCGATAATCAAAGGGCAGCAAAAGAGATTCAGGATTTATTTATGAATCATTATTTCCGGGTTTATACAAGTGATGATGTTATTGGTGTCGAAATCGGAGCTGCTCTTAAGAATATTATTGCGTTAGGTGCCGGTGCATTATATGGATTAGGGTATAAAGACAATGCAAAAGCGGCCTTGATGACCCGAGGATTAGCGGAAATTTCTCGACTGGGAACATCATTTGGCGCTAATCCGCTTACCTTTATCGGTTTATCAGGTGTTGGTGATATTATTGTAACCGCTACAAGTACAAATTCTCGAAATTGGCGTGCTGGTAATGAATTAGGCCGTGGTGAATCACTGGACCAGGTTATCAAAAACATGGGAATGGTGATTGAAGGCATTGCAACAACGCGGGCAGCGTATCAACTTTCCAAGAAACGCGGCGTTGAAATGCCGATTACAAGTGCCATTTACCACGTTTTATATGATGGTGCCGATATTAAAGAAACAATCAATCAATTAATGACGCGGGAAGGTCGTTCAGAAATAGAATAATTAAAAAGACTAATTTTTAGAAAGGTTGAGGTATATAAATGCAAAAGAAAGTAACCAAAGCTGTTATTCCGGCTGCTGGATTAGGAACTCGGTTTTTACCGGAAACCAAGGCTCTTCCAAAGGAAATGCTGCCAATTGTTGATACGCCGACAATTCAGTTTATTGTGGAAGAAGCAAAGAAATCCGGTATTAGAGATATTGTGATTGTGATTGGTAAGGGTAAACGATCAATTGAAGATCATTTCGATGCTAATCCTGAACTTGAGCAAAATCTTGAGGAACGTCATAAGACGGACATGCTAGAGAGCATTCGTAAAACGAATGATATGAACATCTATTTTATTCGCCAATCACATCCACGGGGGCTGGGAGATGCAATTTATACCGCTCGAAGTTTTATCAGCAACGAACCGTTTGTTGTAATGTTGGGCGATGATGTGATGGAAGATAAGGTGCCTTTAACCAAGCAGCTCATGGATAGCTATCAGGAAACCGGTGCATCGACTTTGGCTGTTAAACGGGTAGCCCATAAAGATATTTCAAAATATGGTGTTATTGATCCATCCGAAGAAGTGCAGCCAGGGTTGTTCAATGTTAAAAAGTTTGTTGAAAAGCCATCGCCGGAAAAGGCACCAAGTGATCTGGCAATTATTGGCCGATATCTATTAACTCCGGAAATTTTTGGTATTTTGGAAAATGCTAAACCTGATGCCAGTGGGGAAATCCAATTGACCTCGGCGATTGATACGCTAAACAAGACACAGCGGGTATTTGCACATGAATTTAAAGGTCGACGTTACGATACCGGTAATAAGTTAAGTTGGTTAAAGACTAACATTATTTTTGGTCTGCAGCATCCAGAGATTTCAAGTGGATTACGTACTTATTTGAAGGATCTTGGTAAACAATTAAGTGAAGAAGATATGAAACAGAAAAAGTAAAATCTTTCTACTGGACAGACTTACTTTTTCATAGTAAATTGATAGTTGTAATTCATTGAAAGACAAGGAGGATCCAAATGGCTAAAAATTATGATGTCGTTGTGATTGGTGCTGGGCCTGGTGGGATGACCGCCGCGCTTTATGCATCCCGAGCAAATTTATCAGTCGCAATGATTGACCGCGGCATTTATGGTGGTCAAATGAACAATACGGCGGCAATTGAAAACTATCCCGGCTTTAAATCAATCATGGGTCCGGATCTCGCTCAACAGATGTACGACAGTTCGGTTAATTTTGGTGCCGAATATGTTTATGGTTCAGTTGAATCTATTGAGGATAAAGGCAATGTCAAAATTGTCAAGACAGATAGTGAAGAGATTGAAGCAAAGGTTGTCATTATTGCGACCGGTTCAGAGTATAAGAAATTAGGCATTCCCGGTGAACATGAATACGGTGGTAAAGGTGTGTCATACTGCGCCGTGTGTGACGGTGCTTTTTTCAGGAATAAAAACGTCGTGGTCGTCGGTGGTGGAGATTCTGCCATTGAGGAAGCAACGTATCTAGCTGGCATTGTTAATCATGTAACGGTTATTCATCGTCGAGAACAACTTCGAGCACAGCAGGTGATCCAGGATCGAGCATTTGCAAACGATAAAATTGATTTTGTTTGGGATACTAATGTGACTGAAGTTCTTGGTGATGATAAAAAGGTCACCGCAGTTAAAACTGTCAATAATAAAACTAATGAAGAGTCTGAAATCAAAACTTCCGGTGTCTTTATTTATGTTGGTTTATTACCGATGACTGAACCGTTTGCTAACTTGGATATTACGGATGCTGATGGTTGGATTAAGACAAACGATCAGATGGCAACTTCGGTTCCGGGCATTTATGCGATTGGCGATGTTCGACAAAAGGATTTACGCCAAATTACAACGGCTGTTGGTGAAGGCGGTATTGCTGGCCAACAAGCCTTTAAATATGTAGAAGCACTTAGTTCAAAGGGACAAACAGAAGTATCGCATTAAGATTTCGTTTCATTTTGAATTCGTGTTTAAATGAGATATGATTTATATATGAACAGAAAGGAGGCCGGGATAATTTTCTCGACCTTCTTTGGTATAAAGAAAAATAAATGAACTGGATGGAGGCAATTGACTTATGGGAATGCATCAATATTTGGAAAGTTTAGCTGAATTGGAATTGATTAATCGGGCACCTGGATATTTTAAGTTTGAACAACACTCGGTGGCGGCCCACTCTTTTAAGGTAGCTGAGATTGCACAATTTCTTGGAGATGTTGAAGAAAATGCAGGTGAAACGGTCAATTGGCGTTTATTGTATGAAAAAGCATTGAATCATGATTATACCGAACGCTTTATTGGTGATATTAAGACACCCGTTAA
The DNA here is from genome assembly GCF_000159315.1 of Lentilactobacillus hilgardii DSM 20176 = ATCC 8290. Lineage (GTDB taxonomy): Bacteria > Bacillota > Bacilli > Lactobacillales > Lactobacillaceae > Lentilactobacillus > Lentilactobacillus hilgardii. Next base: position 635,457 of record NZ_GG669993.1, on the reverse strand, counting down.
GTATGCAACGCCAGTGCTTCGTTCAATGCTGGCAGATGTGGATGATAAGCTAACCGAAAACTTTATTCAAAATGAAATTCCATCTGAATTCCAAGATGCATACCGTCGTCGACTTTCAGAAGGTAAAGATGATACTTTAGAAGGCAGGGTTTTAGCGGTTGCCGATAAAGTGGATTTACTCTATGAGTCATTTGGTGAAATTCAAAAGGGGAATCCTGAAGAGGTTTATCCTGAAATGTATAAAGAAAGTTTATCAACGATGCTGCAGTATCGCGATATGCACTGTGTCCAATACGTTGTTTCAAAAGTCATTCCGGAGATGCTGGATGAAAATTTTACGACTCAAGAGAAATTGAGAAAATTAACCAGGCGGGTTCTAAAAAGTGAAAATTCCGGTAAATAATGGTTTGCGAAAGTATGTTCGTATGGTAAAATGTCTTATGAAGAAGTATCAATGTTGATTTGATTGAGCAAGTATCAAAGCAAGTTGTTGTATTTGTTTTTTGTACAGTTATCTCAAGGGCGGGCGTAACCTGAAATTGTCCGTGCCTTTTTTAATCTTTTTAAGTATTCCGAAGTTCAGTCAGGGGGAAATTTGATTGATCGAAAGAGAAAATAACCATAAATTTGATTTAGTATCTAGTTACCAACCAACGGGTGATCAACCACAAGCAATAAAAAAGTTAGTAAACGGTGTTGATGATGGAAAAAAAGCACAGATTTTACTTGGGGCAACTGGGACCGGTAAGACATTTACGATTTCAAATGTTATCGCACAGGTTAACAAGCCAACACTGGTTTTATCACATAATAAAACATTGGCCGGACAATTGTATGGTGAGTTCAAAGAATTTTTTCCACATAATGCGGTAGAATATTTTGTTAGTTATTATGATTATTATCAGCCAGAAGCCTACGTGCCTTCAAGTGATACGTATATTGAAAAAGATTCTTCGATTAATGATGAGATTGATCAATTACGACATTCAGCGACCAGTTCTCTTTTGGAACGTAATGATGTGATTGTTGTAGCCTCAGTTTCGTCAATCTTTGGTTTAGGAGATCCAACAGAGTATCGAAACCACGTTGTTTCACTAAGAGTTGGACAAAATATTGAAAGGGACCATCTATTGCGTCAATTGGTTGATATTCAATATGATCGAAACGATATCGATTTTCAACGTGGCCGTTTCAGGGTTCACGGAGACGTAGTTGAGGTTTTTCCGGCTTCTTGGGATGAGCATGCTTTTCGAATTGAGTTTTTTGGCGATGAGATTGATCGAATTCGAGAAGTCGATACTTTGACGGGTGAAGTCATTGGTGATCGGGAGCACATTGCGATTTTTCCGGCCACCCACTTTTTAACAAATGATGATGTTATGAAGTTGGCTCTTCCTGAAATTCAGCAGGAAATGGATAGTCAGGTTTCTAAATTCGAAAAAGAAGGAAAATTGTTAGAGGCTCAACGGCTTAAGCAAAGGACGACGTATGATATTGAGATGATGCGTGAGATGGGATATACCAGTGGTATTGAAAACTACTCTCGTTTTATGGATCGAAGAAAGCCGGGACAACCACCATTTACGCTTCTTGACTTTTTTCCCGATGATTACCTGCTTGTAGTTGACGAATCCCATCAAACAATGCCTCAAATCAGGGGTATGTATAATGGTGATAAGGCTCGAAAAGAGCAACTGGTCAAATATGGATTTCGATTACCGAGTGCACTTGATAATCGGCCGTTAAGATTGCCGGAATTTGAAAAGCGGGTTCACCAGGTCATTTATATGTCAGCAACGCCTGGCCCATATGAAATGGATCAAACCAAAGATGTTGTGCAACAAATTATTCGACCAACCGGTTTGCTTGATCCTACAATAGATGTCCGACCGATTATGGGTCAAATGGACGATTTGGTCGGTGAAATTAATAAACGCGTTGATAAACATGAACGGGTTTTTGTCACCACTTTGACTAAAAAAATGGCTGAAGATTTAACGGACTATTTAAAGGATTTGGGCATTAAAGTCAAATATCTTCATTCGGATATTAAAACTCTCGAGAGAACTCAAATTATTCGCGACCTGAGACTCGGCAAATTCGATGTTTTAGTCGGTATCAATTTGTTGCGTGAAGGGATTGATGTTCCGGAAGTTTCCCTTGTGGCGATTTTGGATGCGGATAAAGAAGGATTTCTGAGAAATGAACGATCTTTGATTCAAACGATTGGCCGAGCCTCTCGAAATGAACATGGTGCCGTTATTATGTATGCGGATTCTGTCACAGACTCAATGAAGGCGGCTATTGATGAAACTGCGCGTCGTCGGGCAATTCAGATTAAATATAATAAAGAGCATGGCATTACACCGAAAACCATTATCAAACCGGTTCGTGATGCTATCTCGATTACTAAATCCAGTAGTGATGCGGGTAAAAAAGATGACTTTGTCGAAAGTGACTTTGAACAAATGAGTACCAAAGATCAAAAGAATATGTTGGCCCGTTTGACGGATGAAATGCGTGAAGCCGCTAAAAAGCTTGATTTTGAACAAGCGGCAACGCTACGTGACACGATTATGGAATTAAAGGCGCAGATCAGCTAAAGGAGAAAAAATTTGGTGAATGATAAGATTATAATTCGAGGTGCGCGTGCACATAATTTACAGAACGTTAACGTGACGATTCCTAAGAATAAACTGGTTGTGATGACCGGCTTATCCGGGTCAGGAAAAAGTTCGTTGGCATTTGACACATTATATGCGGAAGGGCAGCGTCGATATGTAGAAAGTTTGTCTTCTTACGCCCGTCAATTCCTTGGCCAGATGGATAAACCCGATGTCGATTCGATTGAGGGGTTGAGCCCGGCAATTTCAATTGATCAAAAGACAACTTCGAAGAATCCAAGGTCAACAGTCGGAACGGTTACTGAAATCAATGATTACTTTCGACTCCTTTGGGCCAGAGTTGGGATACCGATTTGTCCTAATGATGGGACAGTGATCACCAGTCAGTCTGTTGACCAGATGATTGCCCAAATTATGCAGCTTCCGGAACGGACAAAGATGCAGATTTTTTCACCAATTGTGCGCGGACGAAAAGGCCAGCATAAAAAGGTATTTGAAAAAATCAAACGTGAAGGATTTGTTCGAGTTCAGGTTGATGGAGACACACTCGATGTGGATGATTCCATTGAATTGGACAAAAATAAAAAGCATGATATTAACATTGTTATCGATCGAATTGTCATTAAAGATGGTATTAATAATCGGTTATCCGATTCTCTGGAAGCTGCCCTTAGATTAAGTGGTGGATATGCAATTGCAGACTTTTTAGGCGAACGGGATCAGATGATTTTTTCTGAACATTATTCCTGTCCAATTTGTGGGTTTACTGTTGGAGAACTCGAGCCGCGTTTGTTTTCGTTTAATTCGCCCATTGGTGCTTGCCCGGATTGTGACGGTCTCGGAATGAAACTAGAGGTTGATCCGGATTTGGTTGTCCCTGATAAGACAAAAACGTTGAACGAAGGTGCGCTTGCCCCTTGGAGTCCGACTGGGTCCAAATGGTATCCGAATATGTTAGCACAAGCGTGCAAGGCTGAGGGTGTTGACATGGATACACCATTTAACAAGTTATCAAAGAAACAGCGCGATTTTGTCCTTTATGGATCTAAGACAAAGTCATTTCACTTTACTTTGGAAAGTGACTTTGGTGGTATTCGAGATGTTGACGGTCCCTTTGAAGGTGTTATCAATAATGTTGATCGCCGTTATCACAATACCAGCAGTGATTTTACCAGAAATAATTTGAGCGGTTATATGACGGAACTGACTTGTCAGACTTGTCATGGTTATCGGTTAAATCGCAAGGCACTAGCTGTTAAAGTTGATGGCAAAAATATTGCTGAAATTTCTGCATTGGATGTATCTGCGGAACTCAATTTTTTCGAAAGCCTAAAATTTGGCCCGCAAGATACGATGATTGCAAAACCGATTATCAAAGAGATTGTTGATCGGCTGACCTTTCTAAGAAATGTTGGTCTGGATTATTTAACTCTGTCAAGATCAGCTAGGACTCTTTCCGGAGGTGAAGCACAGCGAATTCGGCTTGCTACCCAGATTGGCTCCAACCTATCCGGCGTCCTCTATATTTTGGATGAACCATCGATTGGCCTTCATCAGCGCGATAATGATCGACTAATTGCGTCACTTAAAAAGATGCGTGATTTGGGAAATACATTGATTGTTGTCGAACATGATGAAGATACAATGCGTGCAGCTGATTACATTGTTGATATTGGACCGGGTGCCGGTCGTGATGGTGGGAAAGTCATGGCTGTTGGAACACCGGATCAAATTGCTGCTGCTCCTCAATCAATTACCGGTCAATACTTGGCTGGAAAACGATTTATTCCTGTTCCTGAAAAAAGGCGGACTGGCAATGGCAAAAAAGTCCGTGTAACCGGAGCTGCTCAAAATAATTTGAAAGATATTACGGTTGATTTTCCGCTTGGTGAATTGATTGTTGTAACCGGAGTTTCCGGTTCTGGAAAATCAACATTGGTTAACGATATTCTCAAAAAGGCGTTAGCTCAGAAGCTAAACCATAATTCGGAACGTCCCGGAAAATATAAATCCATATCGGGTTATAAGAATATTGAAAAGATCGTTAATATCGATCAAACACCTATTGGCCGAACACCTAGGAGTAATCCGGCAACATATACCGGTGTCTTCGATGATATTCGTGATTTATTTGCCAACACAAATGATGCGAAACTACGTGGCTTTAAAAAGGGCCGTTTTAGTTTTAACGTCAAGGGTGGTCGGTGTGAAACCTGCCATGGAGATGGCATCTTAAAAATTGAAATGAACTTTTTGCCAGACGTTTATGTGCCATGTGAAGTTTGTCATGGAAAGCGATATAATGCTGAAACACTTGAAGTAGAATACAAGGGTAAGAATATTTCCGATGTTCTTGATATGACAGTTGAAGAAGCACTCGATTTCTTTAGTGCCATTCCAAAGATTACGCGTAAACTTCAGACAATTAAAGATGTTGGTTTGGGCTATGTATCACTTGGACAGCCGGCGACGACACTTTCTGGTGGTGAAGCGCAACGAATGAAACTGGCTTCTGAATTATATAAAAAAGCCAGCGGGAAAAATTTTTATATTCTAGATGAGCCGACCACCGGTCTTCATAGTGAGGATATTCGTAAATTACTCGGTGTCCTGCAAAAGCTGGTTGATAATGGTAATACGGTACTCATCATTGAACATAACCTTGATGTGGTTAAAAATGCCGATCATTTGATTGATCTTGGTCCAGAAGGCGGTGATGGTGGCGGCCAAATTGTGGCGACCGGCACACCAGAACAGGTTGCTGAAGTCACAAAAAGTTATACCGGACAATATCTTAAACCTGTTTTGGAACGGGATAAGGCGTTGACGGAACGAGCGAAACAAAAGTTGGCTGCTAAAGCAGCAAACCATTAATGATGTCATATGAGTGATTATTTTGAATAGAGAGTGGGACAAAAGGCGGTTAACTTCCAATTACACGGCTGGAAGTTGCCTTTTTTCGTACGTCTTTGCTCAGTAATAGTCATGATAAAATTAAAAGGGACTGAACAATCTTTTTGTCAGCTCCTTTTTTGTTTGAATGCTGTAGTCAAAGCGTTTAGATAGGCTGGGATGGTCATGCAAAAATTTAATGCTTAAAATGATACGCCCGGTATGTTATACTCAAATGAGTTTGTTATACGAAAGGACATCATTCAACATGGCTATGAATAATCAATTCGTCATTATTACTGGAATGAGTGGTGCTGGTAAAACAGTTGCAATGCAAAGCTTTGAAGATTTAGGATATTTTTGCGTTGATAATATGCCACCGACACTTTTGCCGAAGTTTAAAGAGTTAGTAAGGATGGAGCGGGATATTAATAAAATCGCGCTTGTAATCGATTTGCGTTCACAAGTTTTTTATGATGAAATTATCGGAATGTTTGATGATCTCAAAAAGAATGACGATGTCGATATTATTTTTCTTGATTCTTCGGATACCAAGCTGGTTTCACGATATAAAGAAACTCGAAGGGCACATCCACTTGCCAGAAATGGTCGGGTGATTGATGGCATTCAAAAAGAGCGTGAACTACTTGAGAATGTTAAAAAGGCTGCTGATTTGGTCGTTGATACCACAAATATGTCACCTAGACGATTGCGTGAAGAGGTTTTTCATAATTTTGAATCTACTGATACAACCCACACTTTCCATGTTGAAGTGATGTCATTTGGATTTAAGTATGGGCTGCCACTGGATGCTGACATTGTCATGGACGTTCGGTTTCTGCCAAATCCATATTATGATCCTAAGATGCGGTTTAAAACCGGACTGGACAAGTCTGTCTTTGATTATGTTATGCATTCTGAAGGCGCAAAGGCATTTTATGATAAACTACTTGATATCCTTAATTTCACATTGCCTGGATATGAGAAAGAAGGCAAAGCGAGTTTAACAATTGCCATTGGCTGTACTGGCGGTCAACACCGCTCAGTTGCCATTGCCCAACGACTAAGTAAAGATTTACAAAAACAATATCCACAGTATCCGGTTAATATTACGCATCGAGACATTGACCGCCATAAAGGGAAGGGGGAAAACTAAGATGATTGACGCATTGCACACGCACCGACCAAGAATTGTCGTGATCGGTGGGGGTACCGGCCTTCCGGTTATCTTAAAAAATTTAAAAAACCGGCATGTTGACATCACAGCAATTGTAACTGTTGCTGATGATGGTGGATCATCCGGAATCCTAAGAAATTATATTAACGTTGTGCCACCTGGAGATATTCGAAATGTAATGGTGGCACTTTCTGATTTACCCCAGCTGGAATTGGATTTGTTCCAATACCGTTTTAAGAGCAGTGATCAGTTCTTTGCCGGTCATGCGATTGGAAATCTTATTATTGCTGCGTTGTCTGAAAAGCGTGGTGGCATTTTTGATGCCGTTCAGATTCTTAGTAGGATGATGAAAGTTGACGGGCATATTTTCCCTGCTGCAAATGAGCCGCTTGAATTAAATGCAGAATTTAGTGATGGTAGTCATATGAGTGGTGAATCAGAGATTACTGCGGCCGGTAAATTAATTAGGCGGGTTTGGGTTGAAACCAATGATGACTCCCACAAACCTGAAGCGGTTGATGAAGTGGTAGATGCAATCATGAATGCAGATCAGATTGTATTAGGGACGGGAAGTCTATTTACAAGTATTTTGCCTAATTTGATGATTGAAAATGTTGGAAATGCCTTAAAGAGGACAACTGCTGATATTGTTTATATTTGCAATATTATGACGCAAAAAGGTGAAACCGAGAATTTTACGGAAGCCGATCATGTTCGGGTACTTAATCAACATCTCGGAAAGAATTTCATCAACACCGTTTTAGTTAATATGAAAGAAGTTCCTTCTGAATACATCGATTACAAAAAATGGAATGAAGTTTCCCAACCTGTTAAACATGATTTTGCAGGTTTGCGGGCAATGGGATGTCGGGTTATTTCCGCTGACTTCTTGGAGCTTAAGGACCATGGTGCCTTTCATAATGGCCAAGAAGTTGCCGAGGAGTTACTGAATTTAATTGGTCGATCGACTGACGAAGAGTAAGGAGTTGTTCCAATGTCATACGCAAGCGAAGTTAAAAAGGAACTAACATCTTTAACAGTTCACAGAGATAATGCCAAAGCAGAATTAATGGCGCTGATTCGAATCAACGGATCCCTGTCAATTTCCAATCATCATTTTGTTTTAAATGTTTCATCGGAAAATCCAGCAATTGCAAGAAGAATGTATCAATTGCTTTCTAAGTTTTACGGTATTACCAGCGAATTGAGTGTTCGTCGAAAGATGAAGTTGAAGAAAAATAATTTGTATATTCTACGTGTTGAAAATAAAGCGACTGAAGTCTTAAATGACCTGGGAATCTTTGATGGTATTCAAATTGTTGAACGGGTGCCGCAAAAATTATTAACTAACGATGCACAGATTCGTTCATATTTACGAGGAGCCTTTTTAGCTAGTGGTTCAGTTAATAATCCGGAAACGTCACGATACCATTTGGAAATCTATTCTTTGTATGAAAGCCACAATGAAATGATCGCGGAAATGATGAATAAGTATCATTTAAAAGCCAGGTCAACACAGCGGCGAAGTGGATACATTACTTATTTGAAAGAGGCCGAGAAGATTGCGGATTTTCTTCAATTAATCGGAGCAACCAGTTCAATGTTAAAATTTGAAGATATTCGAATTGTTCGTGACATGCGGAACTCGGTAAACAGATTGGTTAACTGCGAAAACGCAAATTTAAATAAGGTAGCTAATGCTGCCAGCAAACAAATCGAAAATATTAAATTAATTGATGATGTTATGGGAATTAACAAATTAGCACCTAAGTTGGCTCAAGTTGCCAGGGCGCGTTTGAAGCACCCAGAAGTAAGTTTGAAAGAGCTTGGAGAATTAGTTGAAGGTGGGCCAATCTCAAAATCAGGTGTTAATCATCGATTAAGAAAGATTAATGAATTTGCCACCAAGCTAGCTGAAGACCAGATTGCGTAGTCAAGACGGTTTCTTTTGATTTTAAATTTTTGAGAATGGGCATTTTTTGATAAAAGC
>NZ_GG669993.1:607918-625199 GCF_000159315.1 Lentilactobacillus hilgardii DSM 20176 = ATCC 8290 | reverse complement strand
ACCTGTTTTGTGACTAAGATAATCGTTAACTATTTTTTATCCTTCACTTACTCTTAATACACAAGCACCCTTAATGTCTCCAGCAGCTACATATTTTAGCGCTTCATCAGCTTTGGCAAGCGGATATTCATGAATTTCTGGATGGATATTCAGTCTGTCGGCCAATGTTAGAAATTCTTCACCATCTCGGCGGGTATTACTTTCAACACTGGTTAAGTTTTTTTCATGGAAAATATGTTCAGTGTAGGTCAGTTGTGGAATGTCAGTTGAATGAATGCCAGCCATTGCCAACGTACCACCTGGTTTTAAAGCTTCAAGTGCTTTTGGCACAATATCGCCAACGGGGGCGTAGATAATAGCTGAATCCAATTTTACCGGAGGAAGATCATAGGCGCCATTGGCAGATGCAGCGCCAAGTTCCAATGCAAATTTTCGAGCATCCTTACCTCGAGTTAGAACATGAACCTCGATTCCTTGGGCCATCGCCAATTGAGCAGTTAAATGTGCGGAACCGCCAAACCCATATAACCCCAATCGGCCACCGGCAGGTACATTTGCACGTTCAAAAGCGCGATACCCGATAATGCCGGCGCATAAAAGCGGTGCGGCAGTCATTGAATCAAATCTTTCGGGAATTCGATAAGCAAACCCTTCTGGAACTGTCACATATTCAGCGTATCCGCCGTCGTGGTCCCAGCCGGTGTATAACGAATTGGGGCAGAGGTTTTCTTTACCTGCTCGGCAATATTCACAAACGCCACAGGTCCAACGTAACCAAGGCACGCCAATTCTATCTCCAAGCTCGAATCGGCTGGTTCCCGGGCCGTTCTTAACAACCTTTCCGACAATTTCATGTCCAGGAGTGACGTGTTCCTGATGAACAGGTAAGTCGCCTTCAGTAACGTGTAAGTCGGTGTGACAAACACCACAAGCAATAATGTGTACCAAAACTTCGCCCCGCTTTGGAGTTGGAACTGGTTTGGTTGTAAACTTCAGTGGCGATGGATTGGCATCAAGCGGTCCTGGCTTAACAACTTCCCAAGCTTTCATTTCGGTAGGAATCGTTTCATCTTTTTCAGATGATTCAATTACTTTTGTTTTATCCGAAGTCATTGTATTTTTCATCTTATTAGCCTCTATTCATTGATTAAGCGTTAGAACACAAGAGATTTATTCGAATTATCTATCACTAATAATTCGTTTTAAGTAACTATCGTTTGAACTTGTTACTTATTTAACTTGTACAAATACATTTTAGGTCCTAAAATGTGATTTATCAATGATCGTTACTTGATAATGATAAGAGTACAGCACGCAATGAGAATTTCGGAACACTCATTTTTCTGAGCCAACGTCAGAATAAAAAAGCATAAAAAAACCGAGGCCCTAAAATTGGCCTCGGAAATAGTTGGATCAATTTCGATCCGTTGTTAAAAATTTATTTTTTCTCAGAACTGTTTGTCATGATGCCGTCCAACAAACCGTAATCAACAGCTTCCTGAGCGGTCAAGTAGTTATCACGTTCAGTATCCTTATTGATTTTTTCAATTGGCTGACCAGAATTCTTTGCTAAGAGTTCATTAATCATTTTACGAGCTTTGAGAATTTCTTCAGCGGCGATCTCAATTTCAGTTTGTTGACCTTGGGCACCACCAGAAGGTTGGTGAATCAAAACTTGGGCGTGTGGCAATGCAAAACGCTTGCCCTTTGCTCCAGAAGAAGCAAGAACGGAAGCCATTGAGGCAGCCATACCCATAACGATAGTTTGAACATCTGCTTTTACAAAGTTCATTGTATCGAAAATTGCCATACCTGATGTGATGACACCACCAGGTGAGTTGATGTAGAGATAAATATCTTTTTCAGAGTCTTGAGCATCCAAGAATAGCAATTGTGCAATGATTGCATTTGCCATGTCATCCTCGATTGGTCCTGACAACATGATGATACGGTCTTTTAACAAACGTGAATAAATATCATAAGCACGTTCGCCATTAGCGGATTGTTCAATAACGGTTGGCACTAAATTCATTGAATATGCCTCCTTATCAATTTTATGAAAGATGGCCTTTGCCAAGTTCATGATTACAGTTTAGTTGATTGGTCAAAAAAGGTCAAATAGTTTGCTTATCTTGTTTATGGAAAACGGGTTATAGGTTAAAATCAAAGGTTTTGTAACTTGCAATCGGTGGTATTCTTAAACGTCACAATGCTTAGAAAGCGGATACATTCATGATACAATTATATTAGAATGATTTACTAGCCGGGAGGCATATAATATGCAAACACATCATATTTCATTATTAACCCGAGATGCAGAACAAAATGTTCATTTCTATACGAAAGTTTTAGGGATGCGACTTGTCAAAAATAGTGTTAATCAAGAAAACATCAGAATTAGGCATTTATTTTATGGCGATTATTTAGGGACGCCGGGGACAGTTGTGACATTTTTTGTTTTGCCATTACTTGGCAGAAGAACGGATGGGAAACATTTCTTTAATAATATTAAATTAGCAATTCCACAGGGAAGTACGGATTATTGGCATCATCGTTTGGATGATCAAGGTATTGAAGTAACCGAAATTGGGAATGGTCTTAAATTCAACGATCCGGATAATATTGAGATTAAAATGTTAGAAACAACCGAACGTCTGACTGATTGGCGGGTAGTGCCAAATAATGGGATTCCAGCAGAAAATCAAATTGCCCGCTTCCTGGGGACAGAATTACATGTGCCGGACCCGACAGCTACCGCATCGTTCTTTCATGATTGGCTGGGTATTACAGTTAAAGACAATGTAGTTGAGTTGGAAGGCCATGAATCAATCGACTTATTTAAGAGCCAACAGCCCGAGGTAAGAACACGGTTTGGCTGGGGAAGTATTGACCATATTGCGTTGCAGGTTCCGAGTGAAAAGGTATTGTTCGATTTTTGGGATAAGGCAGAAAAAATGAACCTTAATCGAGAAGAGTACGCTGATCGTGGTTGGTTCAAGAGTATATATGTTCGTGATCCTGGGGATAACCGGATCGAATTAGCGACAACTGCACCAGGATTTGGTTTAGAGGAATCGATTTTGACGATGGGATCTCAGCTTTCATTGCCGCCAAAGTTCATGGATCAAAAACAATCTATTATTGACTTTTATGCCAAACAAGGTGTTGATTTTCATGACGTTGATGATTAATTCGTATGAAAAGGTTTGAAGCGTTCGTCTCGAGTTGTTTACAAGTAGACGATTGCTTCACAGATTTGAATGATGTTTGATGATGATTAAAAAAGAGACTAAATCAAAGATTAACTTTGGTTTGGTCTCTTTTACTTTTGAAGAATAGTTTAATGCGCCCGGGGGGAATCGAACCCTCATTTCAAGAACCGGAATCTTACGTGCGATCCATTACACTACGGGCGCAAAAAAGTTTTCTAACGCAACTCACTATACCAATATACTAGAATTTAATGGATTTTTCAAGACAAAGAAAAATCGAATTAGTGAAAGCGGTTACTAGCGTAGAACTCATTGCAATTATTCAGTGGTCTGCTATACTCGTACTTGGGTAATATTTCAATTTACTCGATGCACCTTAATTGAGATTTTATTCACAAGGTGCTGACTTTGTTTTCAGTTAGTGGTACGATTAGTTTCGTACTATCTGATAATATTTAATATTTTCTTATTTCCTAAAGGAGGAAAACACAGTATGACTGTAAAGATTGGTATTAATGGTTTTGGCCGAATTGGTCGTTTGGCATTCAAACGAATTCACGAATTACACTCCGATGAAATCGAAGTTGCCGCAATTAACGATTTAACCACTCCATCAATGTTGGCATATCTTTTGAAATATGATTCAACACATGGACGTTTCCCTGGAGATGTTTCTTCAACTGATAAGGGTATCGTTGTTGATGGTAAGGAAATTCCTGTATACGCTGAAAAAGATGCTTCTAACCTTCCTTGGGTTAAAAACGATGGCGTTGATTTCGTTCTTGAATGTACTGGTTTTTACACATCCGAAGAAAAATCACAAGCTCACATCAAAGCTGGTGCAAAGCGTGTCTTGATTTCAGCTCCTGCTGGTCAAATTAAGACTGTTGTTCCTGGTGTTAACTTGGACACACTTAACTCAAACGATGTTATTGTTTCAGCTGGTTCATGCACAACTAACTGCTTGGCTCCAATGGCATACTTTATTAACAAAGAATTTGGCATCAAAGTTGGTACAATGACTACTGTTCATGCGTTCACTGCATCACAACAAATTCTTGATGGTCCTAAGACTAAGAAGAAGCGTAATAACCGTACTGCATCTGCAAACACGATTCCTCATTCAACAGGTGCTGCTAAGGCTATTGGTCTTGTTATTCCAGAACTTGCTGGCAAATTACAAGGACATGCACAACGTGTTGCTGTTGTTGATGGTTCATTAACTGAATTAATTGCAATTCTTGACAAAAAAGTAACTGCAGACGAAGTTAACGAAGCTATCAAGAAACACACTGAAGGTAACGAAGCATTTGGTTACAATGCTGACGAAATTGTTTCATCAGACATCATTGATGATCCACACGGTTCAGTATTTGATCCTACTCAAACTGAGGTTACTAGTGCCGGTGATGACCAACTTGTTAAGACCGTTGCTTGGTATGACAATGAATGGGGCTTCACTTGCAACATGGTTCGCACCTTGTTGAAGTTTGCTTCACTTTAATATTAAGTTATACAATCGGCGGAGAGGGCGTCTTCTCCGTCTTTTGTTATCTAAGTATATGTTCTAATAATCACAAACAATCTTGAGTATAGGAGGCTTCTAAATTGGCAAAATTAACAGTTTCTGATTTGGATCTTGAAGGTAAAAAAGTATTAATGCGTGTTGACTTTAATGTTCCAATCAAAGATGGTGTGATTGGTGATGACAACCGAATTCAGGCTGCTTTACCAACTATTAAATTTGTTTTGGATCATAAGGGTAAGGCAATCTTATTCTCTCATTTAGGCCGAATTAAAAAAGAAGAAGACAAAAAGGGCCTTTCATTACGTCCTGTTGCCGAACGACTCTCAAACTTGTTGAACAAACCGGTTACTTTTGTTCCTGTAACAGAAGGTAAACAACTGGAAGATGCAATTAACAAGTTGGAAAACGGTAACGTTCTTCTTGTTGAAAACACACGTTATGAAGATGTTGTAAATGGCGAATACGTCAAACGCGAATCAGGCAATGATCCTAAACTTGGCGAATACTGGGCATCTTTGGGTGATGAATACATCAATGATGCATTCGGTACTGCTCACCGTCAACATGCTTCAAACGTTGGTATTGCTGAAGCAATGCACAAATCAGGCAAGCCTGTTGCTGCTGGCTTCTTGATGGAAAAAGAAATCCAATTCTTGGGTGAAGCTGTCAATAATCCACAACGTCCATTCGTTGCAATCCTTGGTGGTGCAAAAGTTTCTGACAAGATTGGTGTTATTGATAACCTATTGAGCAAAGCTGACAAGATTATCATCGGTGGTGGTATGACTTATACATTTTACGCTGCCAAGGGTATCAAAGTTGGCGACTCATTAGTTGAAAAAGACAAAATTGATGTTGCTAAGAGCATCCTTGAAAAGGGTGGCGACAAGATCGTCCTTCCTGTCGATAATATTGTTGCTAAGAGCTTCAATAACGATGCAGAACATAAAGTCGTCGAAGGCGACATTGATGATGGCTGGATGGCACTGGATATTGGTCCTAAGTCAATTGATAATTTTGAAAAAGTTCTTAAAGATGCAAAGACAGTTGTTTGGAATGGCCCAATGGGTGTGTTCGAAATGTCCAACTTTGCTCAAGGAACACTTAAAGTTGGTGAATTCTTAGGCTCATTGACTGACGCAACGACCATTGTTGGTGGTGGCGATTCAACTGCTGCTGTTAAGCAGCTTGGTGTTGCTGACAAATTAACTCATATTTCAACCGGTGGCGGCGCTTCACTTCAATACCTTGAAGGCAAGACACTTCCCGGCATTGCTGCAATCGACAATAAATAAGTTTAAAATCCCGCTTTGTCGGGATTTTTTTATCTGAATGCTGGACCCACCATGATCGAGATATTAATGCGGCAGTTAATATTTTTAATTGCGGATTAAAAGCTATTGGCTAGGAACTAGCCGTGGTAAAAGAGCAAAGTTCTGTAGGTTAGGTCTTCGGCATACCGATACAACATCCTAAATACTACTTCGTGTTCCCAGAAGCTCAGTCATTCATGACCGAGTAGTTCACAATAGGGTTCAGGCACATATTATTTTAAAATTGGTATAGTGTTATTCGTGGCTTTTGGGGTTTCTTTTGTTACAATAATTTTAAGCAATTAATTGTAAAGGAATGATTTGATTATGAGAATTCCGTTTGTTGCCGGTAATTGGAAAATGAATTTATCGGTAGATGAGTCTGTTAAGTTTCTGGAAACAATCAAAGGAAAGCTTCCTGACCCGAAAGTTACTGAAACCTGCATTGCTGCTTCACCACTATTTTTGGAAAGTATGATTAAGCATAATGCAGATTCACCGCTAATTATTGCGGCCGAAAACTGTTTTTATGAAGACGAGGGTGCTTATACTGGAGAAACCAGTCCGGAAGCGCTGAATGAAATGGGAGTTACCCATGTTATTATCGGCCACTCGGAACGGCGGAAGTATTTCAATGAGACCGATGACATTATTAACAAAAAGGTTCATGCTGCTTTTCGAAATCATTTGACACCGATCATTTGTTGTGACGAGACGATGAGCCGACGTCAATCTGCAGAACGAATTTCGTGGGTTGTCAGCCAAGTCACCAATGCACTTAAATCTGTCACTGCAGATCAGGCTAAAAGCATTATTTTAGCTTATGAGCCAAGTTGGGCAATTGGGAGCGGCAAAACTGCCAGCACTGATGAAGCAGAAGAAGGATGCTACTTAATTCGACAAACAATTGCCGATTTGTATTCTGATGATGTTGCCAATCAGGTTCGTGTGTTGTACGGTGGAAGTGTTAACGATAATAATGCCGATGACATTTTAGCTCAAACCGATATTGATGGTGTTTTGGCTGGTGGTGCCAGTTTAAAGGCTGATTCATTCTTGAAACTTGCAAATTTCTTACAAAAATAGCTAAGATTCGCAGTTTTATATTGAAACTTGAGCGTTAAACTAATAAAATTAAGTTGAACCTTGTACAAAAGGTCACAACTTTCGCTAAGGAGAGAAAAAATATGTCAATTATTTCTGATATTTATGCCCGTGAGGTTCTTGACTCTCGTGGTAACCCAACTGTTGAAGTTGAATTATATACTGAAGCAGGTGCAATGGGTCGCGGAATCGTGCCTTCAGGTGCTTCAACCGGTGAACACGAAGCCGTTGAACTCCGTGATGGTGACAAAGACCGTTACATGGGTAAGGGCGTTACCAAAGCCGTTGATAATGTAAACAACATCATCGCCAAAGAAATTGTTGGCTACGATGTAACTGACCAATTAGCTATTGATAAGGCTATGATTCAATTGGACGGTACGCCAAATAAAGGTAAGTTGGGTGCAAATGCCATTCTTGGTGTATCACTTGCTGCCGCACGTGCTGCCGCTGATGAATTAGAGATGCCACTATATAACTACCTCGGTGGTTTCAATGCCCACTTGCTTCCAACACCAATGCTAAACGTTATTAATGGTGGTAAGCATGCAAACAACAAGGTCGATTTCCAGGAATTCATGATTATGCCTGTTGGTGCCCCTAGCATCAAAGAAGCTATTCGTTGGAGTTCAGAAACTTTCCATAATTTGAAGAACTTGTTAAACGAACGTGGTTATTCAACCGCTGTTGGTGACGAAGGTGGTTTCGCACCAGATCTTAAGAACAATGAGGAACCATTTGAAATCCTTGTTGAAGCTATCCAACGTGCCGGCTACAAACCAGGCAAGGATATTGCGATTGCTTTTGACTGCGCCGCTTCAGAATTCTATAACACTGAAACTAAGAAGTATGATTTGAAGGGTGACGGAAAGTCATACACTGCTGATGAATTTGTTTCATTGCTTGAAGGTATCGTTGACAAATACCCAGTTATTTCAATTGAGGATCCACTTGATGAAAATGAATGGGCAGATTGGCAAATGGCTACCCAACGTCTTGGCAAGAAGGTTCAAATTGTTGGTGATGATTTGTTTGTTACTAACACTGACTACCTTAAAAAAGGTATCAAGATGGGCGTTGCCAATGCTATCTTAATCAAGCTTAACCAAATTGGTACTTTAACTGAAACTGTTGAAGCTGTTGAAATGGCTCGTGAAGCAGGATACACTGCTATCATTTCACACCGTTCCGGTGAAACTGAAGATACAACGATTGCTGACCTTGTTGTGGCTCTTAATGCAGGTCAAATCAAGACTGGTTCAATGAGCCGTGGCGAACGTATTGCTAAGTACAATCAATTGATGAGAATTGAAGATCAACTTGGTGATGTTTCCGAATACAAAGGTATTCACTCATTCTACAATTTATCAGAACAAGCTCGTGATGACATTCAAAGCAAGTAGTAATTGATAAAAAGATCGCAGAAATGCGTTTTTTTTATATCTCTTACAAAATAATTTTGACTTAATAAAATAAAGAAACCTTCATTTTGCGTAATTAATATTACACACTAAATGGAGGTTTTTATTTTGAAAAAGGTTATTTTGTTTTCAGTAGGTTTGATGAGTTTGGCAGCGCCGATTGTAAGTCGGGCGGCGGACAATAAAAATGATAGTCAAAAGGAAATTACTGTTTTTAGGAAAGAAAAGAAGGCTCTTGAAGGCGGTAAAAATCCTATGAAAGGGGAGCTTAGTTCTTACAAAGTACAGATTGGCTTAAAAGGCGATAAAAAGATTCCAATTGAGGATATTCCGGGTTATATAGCGATTGGGAAGCCTAAGCGGGTCAATAATGATGGTACTGAATATGAACTTGAATTTAAGAAGGTTTCTGAAAATCAATCCCATTTGAGTACGAACAGTCAACAATCAGATTCTCAAAATTTGAAAAATCAAAAAGAGAAAATTGATTTTTCAAATTTAGGCCTTCAACCAGACCCAGCTGATAGAATCAAAGCCAAAGAAGTTGCACCTGTTCAACCATATATTGATAAGAGCAAATCAGAGGAAATAAAAGCGCCTCAAGAATCTAAAGAGTCACTAAGTGCTGAACCCAAAAATGAAAAGTCCAGACAGCAATCAAGTACAAAAAGTGATCCGAGTACTCAAGCCGAATTATCTTCGTCAAAACAACTCAACCATTCAGAAAGCTTTCAAGAAGATTCGCAGGATAAAGTTTTGGGCTCTGAGGAGTGCGAGTCTAATGAGCCCGATGTACATGTAGCCCATGAAAAGCATCAAAAATATGTTGATCATTTAAACCATCTTAATCAGAAGAAAAAACAAGTGGTAGCGAAAAAAGATGCAGATTCAACAAGTGCTCAAGTTCAATCACCAATAGCAAAAACTATTGGCAAGGGACAAAATAAAGTGGTCTCTAAGACTAATATGATTAAAATACAAGGACTTGACGAAAATGGCAATGATTTGTTTTTGAGAGTGATTGATAGGCCCAAGGTAGCAGATATTTTTCATGAAAATATCGAATTCTATGGCTATGAGTGGCAATTCACGACGTATGACAAACAGAAAGATCTTTACTTGCTTCAATATCAAAGAAATGATGTTACAGTGACCATTGTTAATGTCGATGAAAACGGCCACCAACTTTCAAAAAGCACCCTTTCAGGAAAATTCGGAGAAAAGTTGCATTATGTGCCAATCTCAATTGATGGCTATCGGTCTATTATTACCGATAAACAAATAACGCTATCAACAATGACACCGTCTAATGTTAAAATTAATTATGTAAAAGATAATGACAAGAAAATGGATTTGCAGGTCAATCATTCTGAACTTCCGGTAACAAATAAGGAAAGGTCTTTGGAAAATATGCCCAAAGATGTGTTCGAAGACACGAAAAACCAAAACGTGGTATTAAGCGATCAAGGTGTTTCCAAAGAGGTCAATGATAAGGCAGAAGATAAAAAACAAAATAATCAAGTGACCCAAGAGACTGGCAGGTCAACTAGGGGACGTTCCAAAAATAAACATGTTGTCTTATCTAAAAAGGCCACTGATCCAAAATCACCGGCACAGCAGGTATCTGAATCTTCAAACAGTGAGACCACCCATTCTTCAAAAGCGGGTCGATCTTCTAATCGATTGCCGCAAACTGGGGATGCTGATTCTAAAAGGGGGATTATCATTGGCTTGGGATTACTTATTTCACTATTTGTTCCCAAGCTAAAGAAATGGATTTAAGTGGTTGTGATATGATAAGTGTTAGAAATGATTAAGGGATGAAAAACGTGCAGGTTCAGGGTAACTATAAATTGTCTCAGCTAAAATTTATCTTTAATGGTCTTATTATCGGTATTTTAGCCGGAATTGTGGTCTCTCTTTTTAGATGGTCCATCCAACACATGATGACGATAATGCAGATCCTGTACACGGGTATATTTAAGAAACCAATACTGATGTTGTTGTGTCTTGCCATTAATTTGAGTGTTGGTCTCATTATAGGTATGCTGTTACGACAACAACCCGATATCAAAGGATCAGGAATTCCACAGGTTGAAGGACAACTACGAGACGAGCTTGATTATCCATGGTGGTCTGTGCTCTGGCGTAAATTTGTCGGTGGTATTCTTGCAATTGGCAGTGGCTTATACTTGGGACGTGAAGGGCCTTCAATTCAATTGGGGTCAACGCTTGGACAGGGGCTGGCACACTTAACCAAGCAGGTAGGGTTTGACCGGCAGGTGCTGATTTCAAGTGGTGCTGCTGCCGGCTTAAGTGCCGCGTTTAATGCTCCAATTGCCAGTACGTTATTTGTTCTTGAAGAAATTTATCATAATTTTTCAACAAATATTTGGATTGTTTCATTAACTTCTGCAATCACATCCGATATGGTTGCAACTTATGTTTTTGGTCTAAAACCTGTTCTGTATATGAAAAGCCAGCCGCTTCCGCTTCGGTATTTTATCTGGGTCGTTATCCTTGGAATTGCGTTGGGATTGCTTGGTCGATTTTATCAGCTTATCATTTTAAGAATGGACGGTTGGTATCATCGGATTAGCAAACTACCGTGGTACTATCAGGGTATTATTCCGTTACTGTTGATTATTGGTTTGGGGGCTTATTTCCCGAATTTGTTGGGTGGTGGCAATTATATCATCCTTAAGTTGACGGGCGCCGGCTATTCAACGTTGGTGCTTTGCGCTTTCTTCCTGATCCGATTCGCTTTTTCAATGATTTCATATGGCAGTGGTCTTCCTGGAGGAATCTTCTTACCAATCCTTTGTCTGGGAGGCTTGATTGGTGCGATTATTGGCAATATTGCAATTCAATATGGGTTTATCTCGCAAACATACTTTTCAAGTTTTATTATTATGGGGATGGCTGGTTATTTTGCAGCTATCAGCAAGGCGCCTTTTACAGCAATTCTCTTGATCACAGAGATGGTTGGTACATTGACGCACCTACTTGGATTGGCAACGGTTTGCCTAATTGCATATAGTGTTTTAGACGCCTTGAACGGCAAACCGGTTTATTATGCGATGCTTCAACAGTTGTTAAAGGTTAAACGGCAGTTTCATCTTTGTCGAACCGCACAAATAGTAACGCCCATATTTGCAGGTGCCTACATGGATGGAAAAATTGTAAGTCAGATACCATGGCCAAATGGATCTTTATTGACAAAGATTTTGAGAGATGGCATTGAAATTGTCCCTTCAGGCCATACAATGCTTCGATGGGGCGACACGCTTTATATTAATGTTTCGACAAATAAACAGCATGAAATAACAGCTGATTTGACAAAACTTAGTTCAGAAAGTTGATGGCTAGGTGTGGAATAAACGTTGATAATGTGTTAACTTAGTATGAGTAGTATTGAGCCGATTTTACGGTGGGAGGCTGTAACGTGTACAACTTATTGATAACATTACTATTGATCGACTGTGTATTAATTACAATCGCGGTATTAATGCAACCATCAAAGACTAATGATGCGATGTCTGCCTTAACCGGTGGTGCAGATGACTTGTTTGCCAAGCAGAAGCCACGTGGTTTTGAAGCATTCATGCAAAAAACAACCGTTGTTTTGGGAATAATCTTTTTTGTATTATCCTTAGGACTGGTTTGGTTATCATCTCATTAGTATTTACTCCTCCTGTTTAAATACAGGGGGATTTTTATTATAATTAGTGTTAGGGTAAAAGAAGTTATGTTAAATCCAAGCTAAAAAGAAGTTGCTGCGAGCATCAAGATTGACTGATGTGCGCAGTTAATGATGTCATTCTAAATAATTACAGCTGCTATACTGTAGAGGGGAATGAAAGAATATGCAAGCACCAAATAAGTCGTTTTATTTCGAACATGGTCCCAAGGCCATTATTTTAATGCATGCATTTGCGAGTGGTCCAGTTGATGTTAGGCTGCTGGCCCGACGCCTTGAGCGAAGTAATTATTCAATATACGCACCGTTGTTAACCGGGCATGGGACTCCGGACTTTAAAGATATTATTCTTCAGGGGTCTCCTGAAATTTGGCTGGAAGATACGCAACAGGCAATCCAGTTTATGAAGCATCAAGGTTTTGAAGATATTAGTATCTTTGGAATCTCGTTGGGAGGCATTTTTTCTGCCAGAGCGCTTGAATTACATCCAGAGTTAGTCGGTGGTGGTTCATTTGGTTCTCCAATAGTTCGAAAGCGACAGTTTAGTGTTCATAATACCTTTATGCAGATGGCAAGGGCTAACTATCTTCGCTATAAAACAGATCCGAAGGTCATGGCCGATAAATTGCAGTGGCTGGATGAGCATATTGACGACTTACTAAAAAGAATTTCCGACTTTAGTGCAGTCGTTGCTTCTGATCTTCCTAAAATTCATCAACCATATTTCATAGGTCAGGGAATGAGCGATGAAATAGTGAACCCTGAAAGTAGTCAATTAGTGCGTGATCAGCTTGTTAATAGTAAAGTGAGTTATCATGAATACCCAAATGCCAGTCATATGATTACTGTTAATTCAGCTCATCAGCAGCTCGAAATTGATTTAAGTAACTTTTTAACTAAAATTTATGAATAATACGAGGAATAAAGATTGCAAGATAATGATTTAAAAACAGAAATTGAGAACGTCCTTAGAACATATCCCGATAATGAATTTTCAGTAGAAAAAATTGCCGATGTTTTAAGATACCATGGATCAGAGTCTTTTAAGCTGATTGTTCAGGAATTGGCGGGCTTGGAGCGTGACGGTATTGCGGTGGTCACACAAGATGGCAAGTTTCAAATGAACCCTGATAAGCAAAAGTTGTCCGGCATTTTCCATGCTAATGATAAAGGATTCGGGTTTGTTGCTTATGATGATATCGCACCTGATGCCTACATTGCACCTGATAACACGATGAATGCATTAAACGGCGATACCGTTGAAATGGAAATTGTTAAGCCGGCGGAGCCTGGATCTGATCGGGGCCCGGAAGGCAAAGTCACATCGATTACTGATCGAAAGTATAAACGAGTCGTTGGACCATTTTCAAAATCCGAAAATCGTCACTATTTTGGTGAGATTAAATTAACCGATAAAAAAATTGCAAAATATAAGTTTTATATTAACGATATTGGCTTAAAACCAACACCAGGTGAAGTTATTACTGCTCAAATTACCGAGTATCCCAATGAAGATCATCCAGATTATATGGTTGGTATTGCGGATGAAGTTATTGGTGCAGTCGACGACCCGGGTATCGATATTTTACAAATTGTTTATTCTCACGATATTCCTGCAGAGTTTCCAGAAGACGTTCTTCAGGCCGCTGATGCTATTCCAGATCACATAACCGAAGAGGAAAAGGCTGGTCGTGAAGATATTACCGATCAGGATTTAGTGACGATTGATGGTGAGTCGTCAAAGGATTTGGATGATGCGGTAACAGCTTGGAAACTACCTAACGGGAACTACCATCTTGGTGTTCATATTGCAGATGTCAGTCACTATGTAAAGGCTGGTGGGCTAATTGACAAGGAGGCATATAGACGGGGGACCTCCGTCTATTTGACTGACCGGGTTATTCCAATGCTGCCTCGACGACTATCTAATGGCATTTGCTCGTTAAACGAAGGTGAATTGCGACTTTGTATGAGTTGTGAGATGGAGATTGATCAGTCGGGAAATGTTGTCAAGCATCGGATTCACCCAAGCTTAATGCGGTCCAAAGCTAGAATGACTTATACCGCAGTTAACAAAATTTTGGAATCCCATGATCAAAAGACTATGGACGAATATAATGAACTGGTTCCAATGTTTGAGACAATGGGAGAACTTCACAGGATCTTGTATAAACAACGTCATGCGCGTGGGGCAATTGATTTTGATGATAATGAAGCAGAAATCATTGTTGACGAAAAAGGGCATCCAATTGATATTAAGTTAAGGATCCGTGGGCTTGCTGAAAAGATGATTGAATCATTTATGCTGGCAGCTAACGAAACGGTCGCCAAAAATTATTACGAGGCTCATGTTCCATTTATTTACCGGGTCCATGAACAGCCGGATGCAGATCGAATTAAGACTTTCTTTGAGACGTTAACGGCTTTTGGAATTAATGTCAAAGGAGATCCTAAGCATATTACGCCAAAGACACTTCAAAACATTTTGAAGAAGGTTGCTGGTAAACCGGAAGAGATGATGGTTTCGGTAATGTTGCTGAGGAGTTTAAAGCAAGCGAGATATGCCGATCAGTCTTTAGGACATTTTGGTTTGGCAGCACCATTCTACACGCATTTCACATCACCAATTCGTCGTTATCCTGATACAATGGTTCATCGGATGATCCATTATTATGAAGATAATGGTATCAATGATGAAACCAAGAAGAAGTACGCAAATGTGTTGGATGAAATTGCGACAACTACTTCTGAATACGAGCGCCGTGCGGTGGATGCAGAACGTGATACGGATGCTATGAAGAAAGCCGAGTACATGAATGATCATATCGGTGAAGAGTTTGATGGTGTCGTTAGCTCTGTTATGAAATTCGGTTTATTTATTGAATTACCAAACACTGTTGAAGGATTGGTTCATATCAGCCGAATGAGTGATGACTACTATCAGTATGTTGAGCAGTTTATGGCACTTGTTGGTCGCAGAACTCATAGAACCTATAAAATGGGACAGCCAATCCGGGTAAAAGTTATCAATGTTGATGTTGAACAGAGTGCGGTTGATTTTGATGTTGTCAACCCGGAAGATACGCCAACCAGTAACTATTTACCAAAAGAATCATATCATCGTCATAACAATAATCAACGTCATAGTAACAACAGTAATCACGGTGGCGGTGCTAATATTCATTTTAGCAACAACAATAATAATCGAAATAATCATCGTTCTAATAAGAATTCAAAATCTAAGAAACAATATGGTCGTAAAAAACACTAATTGTTTTGAAAAAGCAGGTGAGATTATATGGCCAAACGAAAACATAAGCAAAATAATGATAATTTGATGGCGCAAAACAAGAAAGCCCGTCACGACTATTCAATACTTGAGACTTATGAAGCTGGCATTGTCCTCACCGGGACTGAAATTAAATCAATCCGAGATCGTCGAATTAATTTAAAAGATGGATTCGTGCAGATTCGAAATGGTGAGGCCTACATGGTGAATGTTCACATTAGTGAATATGCACAAGGAAACCAATTTAATCATGATCCGCTTCGAAATCGTAAACTTTTATTGCACAAAAAAGAAATTCGTAAATTAGGACAGGCGACACAAGATAAAGGTGTCACAATTGTGCCACTCAAGGTTTATCTGAAAAGTGGATTTGCCAAGGTTTTAATTGGTGTTGCAAAAGGTAAGCGTGAGTATGATAAACGTGAAACGATTAAGCGCCGTGATGAACAACGAACCATCGAGCGGGTTATGAAGCGATTTTAAATGAGTCGGTGTGAAAGCTTTTTAAGAAATATGTTTTAGTAACCAAAAAAGGAGAACCAAGGCAATATTTGCCTGGATCTCCTTTTTTGTTATCACAACCTAAATAAAATTCACAATCTTTTATTTCTTTAAAAAATGACATTCACCCCACTGGGGTTTAGCACCCTTAGGGTATTTATCCAATGACCGTAACTTTAGCTTCGATGTGTGAACCAGCGATGGGTGATTTAGAATTGCTGCAATAAGTGCCACCATTGGTTCATGCTCAATATTTTCAACATTCAATAGTCGGATGACTTGATCGGCTTGTGCATATGATTTGATAGAGGCAATTTTTTGTCGACCATGGGTAATTGTATATGATTGTTTTTCCTGATTGCCAACGACCAGCCAATTAATGCCGTTGATGAACAAAGTTGTATAATGCATTGAAAAATGCAGAACTGAACTTCCAACAAATTGATTGAAACAAAAAAGGTCAAAGCGAGGTGTTACGCCAAGGGACTGTTGTCTTACCTCTGCCAGAACGTCCCCTGTTAATGAGTAAACCGAGAAAGTGTCGGAAACCAGCCCCCACTTACCAACGATTAAATATTTCGTGTCTTTATATTCATCAATGATTCTGCATGATCTTGTATGGTCCAGTTCGGACAGATTGATCTGAATTTTTCGACTCATAGAGACATTTCCCTTTCGTTTATTAAGAACATTCTACCACGGATTGGAAAAATAGTTGCTAATGTTATTTGAAAAGGGATATGGTAGAATAAAACGTGAGGTGTTGGGAATGAAACCGTTTATAAAAAATGATTGGTGGGATGTTTTACAACCGGAATTTGAAAAAGCATACTATCAACAGTTGCGCCAATTTTTGATCTCTGAATATAAAACACAATATATTCATCCTGATATGAATCATATTTTTGAAGCGTTTCAGTTGACGCCGTTTAGCAAGGTTAAAGTTGTGATTTTGGGACAAGACCCATATCATGAACCGCATCAAGCTCACGGTCTAAGCTTTTCAGTAATGCCGGGCGTGAGAATACCGCCGTCGTTACAAAATATTTATAAGGAGCTTCAGTCTGATCTAGGAATTAAGCCTGTTCATCATGGTTGTCTGACAAGTTGGGCGAAGCAGGGTGTTTTGTTATTGAACTCAGTATTGACTGTGAGAAATGGTCAAGCATTTTCTCATAAGGGTAAAGGCTGGGAACAACTAACAGACGCCGCT
>NZ_GG669993.1:604471-607868 GCF_000159315.1 Lentilactobacillus hilgardii DSM 20176 = ATCC 8290 | reverse complement strand
ATTCAAAAATTATCGGCTCGAGAAGAACCGGTGGTCTTCATTTTGTGGGGAAGAGCAGCCCGTAATAAAATAGCGTTGATTGATACCAATACCAATGTTGTTTTGCAATCTGCTCATCCAAGTCCATTATCTGCAAATCGAGGTTTCTTTGGTTCTAAACCATTTTCCAAAACAAACGAAGCTTTGATTGCGATGGGGGAAGAACCGATTAATTGGCAATTACCGGAAAAGGTAACCCAAACACCTTAATACAAGTAATTTTTGCATGAATTGGAGGATTTTGTCATGGAACTATTTGAAAGTCTCAAGCAAAAAATCAACGGGAAAAATATTAGTATTGTTTTTCCTGAAGGTAACGATGTTCGTGTACTCGGTGCTGCAAGCCGGCTGGCTAAGGATGGTCTTATCAAACCGGTTATTTTAGGTGATAAAAATGAGGTTGAGCAGGTTGCAGGTGACGCAAACGTTGATTTGAATGATGTTCAAATTATTGATTACCTAAATCAGCCTCAAGATCAAATTGATGCAATGGTCTCGGCAATCGTTGAAAGGCGAAAGGGCAAAACTGATGAGGCCAAAGCTCGTGAATGGTTGAAAGATCCTAATTATTTTGGAACGACATTGGTATACATGGACAAGATAGACGGAATGGTTTCAGGTGCAAATCACCCAACAGGTGACACGGTTCGCCCGGCCTTACAGATTATTAAAACAAAGCCAGGCGTTAAATTAATCAGTGGTTCTTTTATTATGCAAAAGGGTGATCAACGTTATCTGTTTGCTGATTGTGCCATTAATATTGATTTGGATGCTGCTGGATTGGCAGAAGTAGCCGTTGAGAGTGCTAAAGTGGCTAAGACATTTGATATTGATCCTAAAGTTGCTTTACTTAGTTTTTCAACTAAAGGTTCAGCTAAGGGTGATATGGTTACAAAAGTTCAAGAAGCAACTGAATTGGCTAAGCAACAGGCGCCGGATATTCCAATCGATGGCGAGTTGCAATTTGATGCTGCCTTTGTGCCAAGTGTTGCTGATAAGAAAGCACCAGGTTCAAATGTAGCGGGACATGCAACCGTCTTTATTTTCCCAGAACTACAATCAGGAAATATCGGTTATAAGATTGCACAGCGTTTTGGTGGATTTGAAGCAATTGGACCAATTTTACAAGGGTTAAATAAACCGGTTTCGGATTTATCCCGTGGTAGTAATGAAGAAGATATCTACAAGGTTTCGATCATTACGGCTGCTCAGACGTTGTCTTAATTAATTTAGAAAACTGATCCAATAAACCTAATATGAGAAAAAAGGCCGGGACAATAGTAAATTGCCCCAGCTTTTTGCGTTTAGCAGGATTTATCGATTTAGTCACAATTTTAAAATTGACTGATTGTGTGTGGTATTATATAAAACGGTTTAGATAATTATTTAAAAGTGGAAGTGATGATCGATTGAAAAAAACGGTAACGGTAAACTCTGCCGAACAAACAATTGAAGTTGGCGAAAAACTTGCCCAATTTCTTCAGCCGAGAGATCTTATTTTACTTGATGGCGATTTAGGTGCCGGAAAAACAACTTTTACAAAGGGATTGGGTAAGGGCCTTGGTATTGAGCGCCCTATTAAGAGTCCGACTTTTACTATTATTCGAGAATATCAAAGTGGCCGAATACCACTTTATCATATGGATGTTTATCGCCTTGAGCAGGGTGGCGGTGATGACCTTGGGTTGGATGAGTATTTTAATGGTGATGGTGTTAATGTTGTTGAATGGTCAAAATTTGTTTCTGACGAGATCCCTGCTGATTATTTGAGAATTATTTTTAAGCGGGATGATGCTAAAGGAGATAATGTCAGAACAATGATTTTTGAACCAAAGGGGAATCGTTTTGAAGAATTGACGACCAAACTTTTAGGAGAGATTTAATGTCGGATGAAGTGAGTTTCAGATTAGCTGAACCCAGTGATGCCCAAAATGTTTTGACTTTATTAAGTCGGCTTCAAAAAGAATCCAATACGTTTATGGTGGATTCGGATTTGGGTGAAATTACGGCAGAGTTAGAATCTCAGCAAATTAGACTGATTAATCAATCATACACAAATTTGATGGCACTGGCTGTTTTAGATAATATGCCTATTGGAATTGTAACAGTAGATGGGATTGATGAGCAGTCTGGTGAAATCGGGGTAGCCGTACTAAGGGAGTATCAGGGCTTTACCATTGGCACTAATTTAATGGATTTGGCGGTTGATTGGGCTCGTTCGTATAGTAGGTTAAGTACGTTGACGCTGGCAGTTTTTGAAAATAATCAGGCGGCTGTTCATATTTATCGAAAGCTGGGATTTAGTGTTGCCAGTCGTAAAGAATCCAAAAATCAAACCATTTTAATCATGTCATTACCTGTTAAGGATGACAAGAAATAAAAATATCGAATGCAGTGCATCATTTTTGCCCGCATTCGATATTTTTAAATGGCCTTTACAAAGTTTCTCAAAACGCTATTTCCAAATTGTTGCTGTTGTGTGAGCAAAATGTTGGCACATGCAACACTATCATCAAGCGCATTATGATGATGTTCCAATTCGATATGCAACTCATCACAAACCGTGTTTAATTTATGATTAACCATTTGTGGATAAAATTGTTTTGACGTTTTGAGTGTGTCCAACGTCAAATAATGTGGCAGTAATAGGTCATAACGCTCAAGTGTGCGTTTTAAAACGCTATTGTCGAATGATGCATTGTGAGCAACAACCAACTTGTTTGCAGTGAACAATGGGGCAATATGATCCCAGAGTTCAGGAAAAGTAGGGGCATTGGCAACATCTTGTTTGTGAATCCCATGGACGTTGATATTGCGCCAACTAAAATCTGTTTCCGGATTAATTAGCGAATAAAATTCATGGGTGACCTGATTGTTTCTAACGATTACCAAGGCTAGTGAGCAGGCACTGGCCCGCTTGGCGTTTGCGGTTTCAAAGTCCATTGCTGCGAAGTTCATTTTTATTTCACCTCATTTGCTGATTACCATTTTACAAACGTTCGTCATCAATCGCAACTAAAGACTTCTTTAACCCATCATTTTCCCGAGTAACATCGAAAAGTTGAATCGTGGTAGAATAAAATTATACGTTTTGAAAAATCTTAAAAAATCATCATGAACTATTTTGAAGGTAAGGAATTTAATTATGAACGATTATAAAGAAATAGCAGATATTTATCCAAATATCGATATTTTATTTAATGAACCACTTTCTAAATACACACATACATTGACCGGTGGGCCGGCCGATATATTAGCTTTTCCTGAATCTGTCAGGCAAACGCAGGAGCTGTTAGACTATGCAAATCAATATGGTATTCCCGTTACAGTTATTGGAAATGCAAGTAATTTAATTGTT
>NZ_GG669993.1:582244-603179 GCF_000159315.1 Lentilactobacillus hilgardii DSM 20176 = ATCC 8290 | reverse complement strand
GCTGGCTATTCGTGTTATTTGGATTTACGGATATCAATTTGTAAGTGGTTTACGTACCAGGAAACGCCATGGCGAAACTAAGAATCAAATGCATTCATTTAAAGCCGCCTTGTTAGCCGGTTTATCAGGTGTTAGAGGAGCGGTAACAATGGCTGGGGTATTGTCTATCCCCGTCGTCGTTTCAACCGGACAACCCTTTCCATCGCGCTCCTTGGCATTGTTTGTCGCAGCAAGCGTCATTATTATAAGTTTAGTGGTCGCAACCATTATGCTGCCATTGATTTCTGAAAATAAGGCACCTCTATTAACTCGGGCAAACTTTGCCGGGGATGATGATCTTGACGCTGCTGCAGCTGATGAAGATGATGGCTCTCATTACATTTCTGATGATGAGGCTCAGCTTTATATTATGAAATTAGCTGTTCAACGAATCGAAGAGGAGAGACGGCCCAACAATCAAAAGGAGGCTTATGATTTAATCTTGGATTATCAATTCTTGATTAGGCGATTAGAACTTAAACTTCAAAATAAAAAAGAAATGGATTCGATTATTGCCGACGAGCTGGCATTAAGAAGGGTGGCACTGCGGGGCGAACGTTCAGCCATTCAGAGATTATTTGATGCCAAAGAGATTTCTCGAGAAACTTTTTTAGTCGCCAACGAACGTCTTCAGCGGCTTGAACGTCGCATGATTCATTCGATTGGTAAAAGAACTCGCATGGGTCGCGGGTCAATTCAGCAAATGGTTCGTTTAAAAAATAAGGTTTCCTTATGGCGTATTCAACGTAAGAGTAAGGATGATATTACCGATGAGCTGGCGTTGGTTCAACGTGAGCAAGCGAAGGGCGCTATTAAAGAATTGTCAAGTTACTTTGCTCGGGATGATATTGATAATAATCGTTTCGATAGTCAATCTGTTTACCATTTGATCATTCATTATCGTAATCAAATTGAACTAGCAAAGGAACACAGTAAACGTCAGATTAAAGATCACACGATGCAATATCAACATTTACGAATCAAGGCGTTAGCCGCTGAACGAGAAGGTGTCCAGGTATTATTGGAGCAGGGGCACATTGATTGGGCAATGGCAGCGCATTTAAGACAGTATATTAATTATTCTGAAACAGTGTTGATAATGGATTATCAAAATGCAGATTAAGTTGAGCCGAGTTATTTTAAAAAGCTATTAAAAATGTTTTTCAGAAGTTTTAAAAAGTGTCATTTCCTATTCTGTATTCAAAAAAGCCTGTGGTCAAAGCGTTTTAGCTTTTCACAGGCTTTACTTATTTAGTGAGTTTTGTTTGCTTGTTGACGATGCTACCACGAGTTTTAGAGTATAGAAGAAGACCAGCTGGACAATTGTTAGTAATCCGATAAAAACGATTGCATCTTTACTCCACATGTTTAGCAGTGGCCTAATGAACATTTCCGGTGTTAAGATTAAATAAATTGTATGAATTCGTAGAAAGCGACCAATGAAGATACCTACGGATGTCACAAATGTTAATCCGATGATGAGCAGATGTTTAAAAATGGTATTATGAACTCGAAGCCTGTCTGAAACTGCTTCGGCAATTCTTTCTAATCCCCACATACCCAGCAAAGTCGAAAATAGTGTTGATATAAGCAATAATGAAAATTTTAGCCACATGACATTGTTTAATCTCAAAAGGCCATTAACCCCATACGGTTCCAATAAGGATAGGTGGAATAGATCCGTTAATAAGTAAGGGGTATTGGGATAAAAAAGCAGCCAGATGATGACAAATAACCAAAAGATGAACGCGTTTTTAGGCTTTGCAATCGAGATGTGGAAGCTTAATTCAATTGGAATATAGGCTAGAAAAGTATTTAATACCAAAAAGTTAAACGGAGGCGTTTTTAAATACAAGTATAGTAAAGTGATCCAGACAATAAAGCATGTCCGAACAACCCATTTATTCAAATTACTCAACTTCACAACCTCCTATCACAATAATAATTAAACTATTTTTTACGGATAAATGCTATCGGAAATTTGTTAAATAAGTACTTTTTATAATTTATTTAAACATATCGCAGAATTTGGTATGATTAGTTGTTCAGTCAATTTGAATGATATAATGTTTTTGAAAAAATTTTGAGGGGAGACCGCCATGAACTGGTCAGACTTTTTTACGCTCCACAATTTGACGAATCTAATTGACATTTTAGTCGTTTGGTTCATTATTTATAATTTAATTTTGATGATTCGAGGAACTAAGGCGGTTCAATTGCTTCGAGGAATTGTCATCATTGCACTTATTAAAATTGTAAGTGTTTATGTCGGTCTCTCAACTGTCTCATGGATTATGGATCAGGTGATCAATTGGGGAGTGATTGCGATGGTGATTATTTTTCAACCTGAAATTCGCCGAGGTCTTGAGCACCTTGGTCGTGGATCGCTGCTTGTTAAAGGTAAAAAGGAGAATGAAGCAGCAAAGAAACTAATTAGGGCACTTGACAGGGCCATTCAATACATGTCCAAAAGGCGAATTGGTGCGCTGATTACAATTCAGATGAATACCGGCCTTGAGGAATATATTGAAACCGGTATTGATGTGGATGCCGACGTGAGTGGTGAATTACTGATTAACATTTTTATTCCCAATACACCTTTGCATGATGGTGCAGTCATTATTAAAGATAATCGTGTTGCCGTTGCTGCAGCATATCTGCCGCTTTCCCAAAGCAATTTAATTCCCAAAGAGCTTGGAACACGACATCGAGCTGCGGTTGGGATTTCCGAATTAACAGATGCGTTAACTATTGTTATTTCTGAAGAAACCGGCGAAGTTTCAATTACCCAGAATAACGAGCTGTTAAGGGGAATGACCCAGGATGATTACCTAAAATATTTACAAAATCAGCTTCTAACCAATACAGACCAACAGGATCATCGAACATTTATCAATACAGTTATCAGCTTTATTGACAGTCATTTTTGGGGAGGTCGGTAATCTTGAAAAAATTTTTACTTAATAACTGGGCTTATCGGCTTCTTGCATTGGTATTCGCAATTCTGCTCTTTTTGTATGTTGGCAGCAGTCAGCCTAGCACGACCTCTTCAGTTAAGAATAACAGTAATTCAACGTCATTGACATCTAATCGATCTACAACGATCTCTTCACAGCTTTCTTTGACTGTAAATAGTAATAAATATTTTGTGACCGGTTATCCTGAAAAAGTTCAACTTCATATAACTGGTCCTTCGGCTTTAGTTACGACAACAGCCAACACTCAGAATTTTAAAGTGTATGCTGACCTTTCCAAGCTTGGCGTTGGGACACATCGGGTGCGTATTCAGCAGGAGGGTTTAAATAATGATTTGAGATATCGTTTTGAACCGGCTACAATTAAAGTTGACATTCAACCAAGAAAGACGGTTACTTATCCGTTACAGGTTAAATATAATAAAGAAAATATTGCTTCAGGATATCAGCCTGGTAACGCTTCGGCAGATGTAAAGAATGTTAAAATTACCGGCACTTCTGATCAAATTAACCGAATCAAAACAGTTGTTGCCCAGCTTAATGTTCCCCAAAACGCCAAATCATCGATTAATAGCCAGGCAATTGTTGAAGCACTCGATAGTAAGCAGAATACGGTTAATGTTGTGATTACACCGGCTACTGCCGACGTTACTTTACCAATTACCCCCGGCAATAGCAAAGAACTTCCTATAAAGTTGGAACCAAAGGGAATCACCGATGATAACGAGAGCTTTACGCTGACCTCTGCTACTAAGCGTGTTCGGGTCTTTGGCACACAGGCTCAGCTTAAAAAACTGGATTCTATTAAAGTCGAAGTTGATACCAGTGATGTTAGAACGACAAAAACCAAAGATGTTGAACTGGATTCGAAACTTAACAATGTGAAGGGCTTTGATCCGGATCGGATTTCAGTCAAGGTTAATAGGAATAACTAATAATTTATTTGAAATGAGGAAATTTTCATGAAGTATTTTGGTACTGATGGTGTGCGTGGTATTGCCAACAAAGAACTTACCCCAGAGTTGGCTTTTCAGTGTGGTCGAGCAGGTGGTTATGTTTTGACCCATCATTCGGAAAGAAAGCAGCCCCAAGTGTTAGTCGCACGTGATACCCGGATTTCTGGGCAAATGCTCCAAGAAGCTTTGATTGCCGGTTTATTATCTGTCGGCATCGAGGTTTTGAATTTAGGGATTATTACAACGCCCGGTGTTGCTTATTTAGTACGTAATCAAGGCGCCGATGCAGGTGTGATGATTACTGCTTCTCATAATCCAGTCGAATATAATGGCATTAAATTTTTTGGCGCTGACGGCTATAAACTTTCCGATGAAATGGAAGAAGAAATTGAAACAATTCTTGAACGTCAAGAAGATATTTTACCAAGACCAGCAGCTGAAGGGCTTGGTGTTGTTGGCGATTATTTTGAAGGCAGCCAAAAATACATTCATTTTCTTGAACAAACAATTTCGGAGGATTTATCCGGGATAAAAGTATGTGTTGATTCGGCAAATGGTTCCACAAGCAAACTTGTGACGACATTATATGCTGATTTGGGAATTGATTTTGAGACGTTGGCGACGACACCTGACGGTCTAAATATTAACGATCATGTTGGATCGACTCATCCTGAAAACCTACAAAAAATGGTTGTTGAAAAGGGTGTTCAAGCTGGGATTGCCTTTGATGGTGATGGTGACCGCTGTATTGCTGTGGATGAAAATGGCCAATTAGTTGACGGTGATGCCATTATGTATATTTGCGGAAAATATATGGCTGAGCGTGGACGACTTAAGAAAAATACGATTGTGACGACGATCATGAGTAATCTTGGAATGTATAAAGCAATGGAACGTGCTGGTATGACAAGTGTTAAAACTCAGGTTGGTGACCGTTACGTGGTTGAAAAGATGAATGCTGACGGTTATAACCTTGGTGGTGAACAATCTGGGCACATTGTTTTTCTTGATTTTAATACAACCGGAGATGGGATGCTGACAAGCATTCAGTTGTTATCAGTCATGAAATCTACTGGTAAAAAGCTTTCTGAGCTGGCAAGCGAAATTAAAAAATATCCACAAAGACTGATTAATGTAAAAGTTCGCGATAAAAAAGATGGTCTTCAAAACGAAAAAATTCAAGCAGCTATTAAAGAAGTTGAAGAAGAGATGCATGGTGACGGTCGGGTCCTTGTTCGACCGAGCGGAACAGAGCCGTTGCTACGTGTTATGACTGAAGCACCAACTCAAGATTTGGTTGATGAGTACACTCAAAAAATTGCAGATGTAGTCCGTGAAGAAATTGGGATTGATTAAATAAAATTAAATCATTTTAAATGAAAAGACTATCGTAAACGATTGGTAGTCTTTTCATTTTATTTTAAAAATACTGATAGTCTTAGGTTTTATTTAAAAGAATAATTGTCCTATACCATTTGTAACTATTAGTTGACTTTTTGTTCGTAATTGTGTAGATTATACGTGTTATAGAAAAAGGATAACAGTTAATGGTGTATATACCAATTTTGATTGTTGAGGAGAATATAAAATGTGTGGAATTGTTGGCGTAACCGGGAATGATAATGCAGTTTCAATTTTGTTGGAAGGCCTTGAAAAACTTGAGTATCGTGGCTATGATTCTGCTGGAATCTACGTAAATGACTTAAATGGTAAAGACTATTTAATCAAACGAAAAGGCCGTATCTCCGAGTTAGAAGCCGCCGTTGGACCAGACGTTCATGGGTCCGTTGGAATTGGGCATACACGTTGGGCAACGCATGGTGTTGTCAGCGAAGCAAATGCGCATCCTCAATTTTCCGAGGATCATAGATTTTATCTCGTTCATAATGGCGTTATTGAAAATTATAAAGAATTAAAATCAGAATATTTAAGCAATACAACTTTTGCGAGTCAAACAGATACTGAAGTCGTTGTTCAGCTGGTAGACCATTTTGTTCAAACAGAAGGCTTATCAACCAAGCAGGCCTTTTTGAAGACGTTGAGTTTGTTAAAAGGATCTTCATATGCATTTCTGTTGATTGACAGTACTGATCCTGAGACACTGTATGTTGCGAAAAACAAGAGCCCACTGTTAATTGGACTTGGTGACGGGTGCAATGTTGTGTGTTCAGATGCTCCAGCTATGCTGAATGTTACTCATGATTTCCTCGAACTTCATGATGGAGAAGTTGTCACAGTTAAGCCGGATTCGGTTGAGATTGAAGATGCTGACCACAACAAGGTTGAGCGCAAACCGTTCCACGTTGATATGGATGCCAGTGAGACCGACAAGGGCCCTTATCCATATTACATGTTAAAGGAAATTGATGAGCAGCCTAATGTGATGAGAAAGTTGGCGGCGCTTTATACCCAGGAGTCCGGCAAGCCAAATATTGACGATAATTTAATTGACGCGTTAAATGACGCTGATCGAATTTATATCGTTGGTGCTGGTACAAGTTATCATGCCGGTCTGGTTGGTAAAAAATTATTTGAGAAGTTGGCTCATGTGCCAACCGAAGTTCATATTGCTTCGGAATTTGCGTACGATGATCCGTTACTTTCAAAAAAGCCATTCTTTATCTTTTTATCTCAAAGTGGGGAAACTGCGGACAGTCGTGAAGTCTTGGTGAATGTAAATGCCCATGATTATAAGAGCTTGACCATCACCAATGTTGAAAACTCAACGCTTTTCCGCGAAGCAACTTATACGATGCTGCTTCATGCCGGCCCTGAGATTTCAGTTGCATCTACTAAAGCGTATACAGCTCAGATTGCGGTTGAAGCAATTCTGGCAAAAGCGTTGGGTGAAGCCAAGGAACAAACAATTGCCGAAGATTTTGATATTCGGCAGCAATTAGGATTAGTTGCCACAGGCATGCAGGCCATTATTGATGAAAAAGATATTATCGAAGACTTGGCCAAAAAGTATTTTGTTCCTGCTCCCCGTGCATTTTATATCGGTCGAGGAATTGATCAGACTGTATCACTGGAAGCTGCGCTAAAATTAAAAGAAATTTCTTATGTACAAGCAGAAGGATTTGCCTCTGGTGAATTAAAGCATGGGACGATTGCTTTAATTGAAGAAGGGACACCTGTTGTTGGCATTATTACGCAAGAAAAAACAGCTAATTTAACGCGAAGTAACCTTCAAGAAACAATGTCTCGTGGTGCCTCGACCTTCACAATTGTTCGTAGTGGGCTTGCACTTGAGGATGATACGATTACCATTCCAGACGTAGATGAGATGATTACACCGTTGCTGAGTGTTGTTCCGGCACAGTTGATCGCATACTTTACAAGTTTAAATAAGGGCTTGGACGTCGATCGCCCGCGTAATTTGGCAAAAAGTGTCACAGTGGAATAATTTTTTTAAAATTTAGAGAAGTGGTTAGTAACAAAGTCTTCACTTCCCCACAAGTTTAATTTAAGAGGTCGAATCAAAGGCAAATTTGATTCGGCTCTTTTTATTGTGAACAACTATTGATGTTAGCAAAAATTAGGAGGTCTTCCATATATCATTTACCCCTTAGAATACTTAAAACATTTCTTGAATCGACCAAATTATTTTATTTTCGTACACGTTGTTTTAAGCTTTGGGCAATTATTTTGTGTTAAAATGACATGTAATATGCAGTTATTAGAAAACTATATAAAGTTGCCAGTCAAGAAAATACAAAAGTTAACGGTTAAAACGCTTCATTTTTCATCAATTTTCTAATATGATAAGGGTGAAGTGTCAATCAAGGGGTGGAAATGTTGAGAAGATTTATTAAATTAGCAATGGTTGCACTAGTGATTTCTGCATCCGCAATATTTGCATTAGCTTTTCCTGGTCATTGTACATATTTAACGGCGCAGGCGTCATCAGCAACCAGTTTTATAAGTGACTATCAGGGTGATGTTAAAAAAGCAGCCGCCAAATATAATCTTTACGGATCAGTAATGATGGCACAGGCGGCTCTTGAAAGCGGTTGGGGTCAAAGTCAGCTTACACAGCAGGCCAACAATTTTTTTGGGATTAAAGGCGCTTATAATGGGCAGTCTGTGTCGATGCCAACCGTTGAGTATAATAGTAACGGCCAAATGGAAAACACGACTGCCAGCTTTAAAAAGTATCCAACTGCCTATGCATCTTTTGCAGATAACGGGTCTACTTTGCGTAATGGCACCAGTTGGGATTCGAAATACTATTCAGGTACTTGGAAAGAGAATGCAACAACCTATTCGGATGCCGCTAATGCGTTAACGGGGAAATACGCGACAGCGCCTGATTATGGGGCTTCTTTAATTAAGATTATTCAACAGTATGGTTTGGATAAAACTTTTGGCGAAACAACTGATCAGTCTTCATCATCCTCATCAGATGCGTCTACTTCTTCAAATGCGACAGATTCTACAAGTTCGAGTAGTAGTACCTCCAGTAGTGATAGTTCAAACTCGGTAACCACAACAACTCAAGATGCAACACCTACACTTTCCAGCGTCAAATATTACAAAGCCAGTGCAGCACAATCGGTACCGCTATCTAAAAAATATGCCAACTATTATGTTTATAATCATATAAAGGGATCCAGTGCAAATGAGAAGCGTTATAGTTGGAAGTCGTTGGGTGTCAAGAAACGAGTAACGGTTTATTTAGACATGCGTGGGGTCAAAAAGGAATCATCAGGAAATTGGTACCGGTTCAGATTTTATCCAAATAGCAAATCCAAACGTTTTTGGGTTTATGCACCCGCACTTCAGTTTTCAACAATTTATACAGGGGCAACAAGTGGTAGCCTTGTACCAAATAAGGCAACAAACGGGCTTCTTTATAATCATGTATTGGGGTCACCGTTATTAGCCAAGAAGACCGCTAAAATCAGTTCTTTAAAATCAAAGACTAAATACAGTGTAGATCAAACGGCACTTGTCAAAACAGCTACAGGGCAGAATGTATGGTATCGAATTAAAATTGGCAAGAACAAAAGCTGGATTGAGGGGGTCAATGTCGCTACTTTCCCAGAAAAAGTAGCAAAAGTTGATTTTACTGCAAACAAGGTTATTTCATCTGCTGCTAAGGCAAATTATTTGTACACCGATTTTAGTGCTTCCGGTCAATTTATGAAGCATTATAAATTAGCTCAAGTAAAGTTAACTGTCGGTACAAAAGTTAAAGTTGATAAAATGGGTTATCGTATTAATGATAAGTCAATATGGTATCGAATTGCTTGCCCCGGGTCGGATGCTAAATATTGGGTATCTTCAAAGTTTTTATCATAATTGACAGCAGACCATTGATTCCATACCATTTTAAGGTATAATTATTTTTTGGCATATGGATTAGAAAAAGCAGGGGAGGTTTTTTGAATCAAATCTCATTTAACAAAATTATTGGCCAAGGGGGTTGTTTGCCTTCTAGTAGCTACTGGCTTTTTGTTTTTCAACGGTCATTCAGCCGGTGCTAGTGTATCAAGCGATTTTATTAATCGTCTGAAAGTACCGGTTCAAAAAGTTAGTCGAGAGAATCACTTATATCCTTCAGTAATGATGGCTCAGGCAATTGTCGAAAGTGATTTTGGTCGTTCAACTCTTTCAACTGAGGCAAATAATTATTTTGGAATTAAAGGGACTTATAATGGACAATCCGTGACAATGAGTACTGGTGAATATACCTCCAAAGGGAAACATTATATGACGGCTGCTCAATTTAAAAAATATCCAAGCATCGTTGCTTCTATTCGTGACAATGCTAGTTTATTGCGTCATGGTACGTTGGTGGATCCTAATTATTATTCAGGAACATGGACGACTAATGCGGTTACTGCCAGTGACGCAGCGATGGCTTTGGCAACAACCTATGCCACCGATATGAACTACGGTAATAAGTTAAACGCAATTATTGTGAAGTACCACTTGGACGAATTGGATGCGCATAATGGTGACTCAACAATTGGGACCGCTGGTAATATTAATGAACAAATTGAACAGTCATTAAAAAAGGAATTGGGCGCGTCGGCTTCTACTCGTCAATCTGGAAGAACTAATCAAACTGGCCAAGTTCGTTCTAAGATCACCAGTATCCCTGAACGAATTATTCCACGCTCAGTGTTTGAACCGCGTAAAGCGCAATCATCTGCAGATAACGAATATACGTTGCAATTAAATTTATCGCTTGAAAAAATTATAAAAAATGGGAATACAAAAAGAATACATTAAGTTACTAAGGGTTGGGAGCAAAAGATTAAGCTTTTCTCTCGGCCTCTTATTTTTATTTGGATATCTGTTATAATATTTGACGAAAAGTTTAATCTCTGAAGTAGGAGACACAATCATGGAAGAAAATTATAAAGTAAAAGTACAAAATGTTACCAAGGAATATGATCTTTTTAAAACTCAATCTGAAAAGTTACGGTCGTTCTTTGCGATCTCAAAGCATCAAATTCCTCATTTCTGGTCACTTATGGGCATCTCATTGACCATTCAACCTGGTGAAACGTTGGGATTGATAGGCGTTAACGGTTCCGGGAAATCAACATTATCTAACATTATTTCCGGAATTATACCGCAAACGACGGGATATGTGGATGTTCGTGGAGATACGTCAATTGTTGCCATTCACGCAGGTTTGCGTAATAATTTAACCGGTCGTGAGAACATTCGACTGAAGTCACTCATGCAGGGGCTTACCAATGAAGAAATTGATGAAATGATGCCCGATATTATTGCGTTTGCCGATATTGGGGATTTCGTTGATCAACCGGTTAAAAGCTATTCAAGCGGAATGCGTTCGAGACTTGGGTTCGCAATTGCTGTTCATATTAATCCGGATATTTTAATCATCGATGAAGCCCTTTCCGTAGGTGATGATACATTTTATCAAAAATGTGTTGATAAGATAACGGAATTTAAGCAGGAGGGTAAGACGATTATTTTCGTCAGCCATTCTTTAAAACAAATTGAAATGTTGTGCGACAAAGTTGCTTGGATTAATTATGGTGAATTAAAAATGGTTGGTGAAACGAAAGAAGTCACCACTAAATACCGTGAGTTCACAAAATGGTTTAAGAAACTGAGTAAAAAGGAAAAGCATGATTTTGAAACTGAACGGAAAAATGTACAGAAGAACTTCAGTATTCAAAATTATCAAAAACAAGTTACCGAAGAGATGCAGAAGGCGGCACCTCAAGAGAAAAATGTTCATTCAAAAGTCCACAGGCTATTTTACAGTTCAGTTATTAGTGAAAAAATGTCAGTTGGGAATCAATTACTGACATGGGCTGTTTTGTTAGTCGTCATTTTCTTCTGCCTTGTTAATATTTCAGGGTATTCTGTCGGGCATGTGCTGAATGATCCATCCTTATTGATGCATCCATCGGATGTGTTGCATTTGCCGGATGTGAAGTAGTTGATCATAACGTTGTAAATACGACGACATTTTGATGAAAAATGGAAATGCCGACGTATTTTTAAAAATAAGTTGACAGCGCTTACAAAAAAGCTATATTGTTTATGGGTACTAAATAAATACCTTCTAATCAATTCTCTTTCTCTCTTAGAAAAGCTGATGGACACTTTATGCCATCAGTTTTTTTGTGTATAATGATTTGGTGGAACAAAATAGGATTGGAGCTTAACAGATGAAAAGCCATGAGGTTTTGACATTGATTGAAGAAATTACCCGAAATGATGGGACAAAATATATTGAAATAAGTAATATGGTTCAAAATGGAAGGGCCGAATTAGCCGCCGAGAGAGGTTTTATTAAGCAGGTTAGGATATTACAACTAAATATCCCTCATTCACCTCACGTGCAGAAATATGAGCGTTATATTAATGAAAATTACGTGATGCCAACCGAAGATATGGATCATTTTGAGGAATGGCAGAAAACACCTGAAATGAAAGAAGAAATCAGTATCATTTTAAAAGAAAATCATATTGCCTGATAAAAAAACTAATTTAGGTTTGCATGATATGAGAATTTATGTTATAAATATATATGTTGTTTTTAGAAAAACATTTTTGCTCCGTAGTTCAGTGGTAGAATAATTGACTGTTAATCAAGAGGTCGCTGGTTCGAACCCAGCCGGAGCAGTTAGGGATTTTCTCAAATGAGTCTCTAAGCAAAATCTTTTTTTATTCATTTTTTATTGCATTTCCGTGTTAAATATGATATAAATATTATATTGCGTTTGATACAAAATATATTTTTGCTCCGTAGTTCAGTGGTAGAATAATTGACTGTTAATCAAGAGGTCGCTGGTTCGAACCCAGCCGGAGCAGTCAGAGGTTTACAAAAGTGATAGCCAATTTTTAAATGGTTATCGCTTTTTGTTTTTATAAACAAAGAGCTGGCCAACAATTTAATGTTGACCAGCTCTTTGTACTTAAATGTTAATTTCCGATGGTGTTGCGATGATTTGGCGGTTGCCGCTGTCATAGACAACTAATGACTTGGGGTAGCTGTTATCGTATGGATAAGGTGAGTCAAACGTAGCGACCAATTCATTTCCTTGGATAAAATCATATGAAAGCTTTCCATCACTATTAACTAGATTAAACTTGATTAAATTTGATAATGGAAAGACATTTTGTAAATCATTGTCGATAATAAACCAAACATTGTCGATTGCTTGGTCGGGCAAGGTTGAAACAATACTAAAGCTAGCGAAACGTGATTGGTTAGGATCAAACATAATAACACCTTCAATCTATTAATAACTAATTGCCAATAAACTACCAAAAATGATGCCCGAATGCAAGTAACTCGTTATCTTTCGAATTCCTGATTATTATAAATAAGCTTGATAATGTGTTTTTCCGAGCGATGATTTTCTGGCGGCAGCTTTAAATAATCACCATACATTTGTTTCAAAATAACATCAAAGTCACTTGGAACGATAATTTGCGTATCTTCAAAGGGAACGATTTCAGTTTCTTGAAGCTGCTCAAGTGAAAAGATTTCTTTTTCATAGGCATATTGAGACGCTAGATTCTTGACCTGATTTAGGTTTGCACGGTCATTATAAGCAGTCATCATATTCTGTCGGGCTTTTTTAAAGTCATTTGCTGTGTCTATTTGTTCTGTAGAGAGAGCACCATAAAACCTTCTAATTGGGTTATCAATGATATTATAACGCAATTTAAGGTAAATTCGGCTATCGAGTCTTTTGATATCGACTATTTGTCGTCGACGTTTTGCATCTGAAGTTGGAATTTTATC
This sequence comes from Lentilactobacillus hilgardii DSM 20176 = ATCC 8290, assembly GCF_000159315.1. Lineage (GTDB taxonomy): Bacteria > Bacillota > Bacilli > Lactobacillales > Lactobacillaceae > Lentilactobacillus > Lentilactobacillus hilgardii. The sequence continues at coordinate 589,962 of NZ_GG669993.1, read as the reverse complement.
GAGTGGAAAGATATCTAGAAAAACACCCTTTCGAGCATTATTAATATTATTGTGTTCTTCTATAAAAGTATTTTGATCTAAAATTTTAGCATAACTTAGTGCGAAATTATGATCACTCCATGGGGTTTGTAAAAAATAGTGGTCATTTTTAAATTCTTTTGGCGCAACTTCCAAAAAACGTTGATAGTCGTCTCTTAACATGGCAATATCCATATCATCGTCCCAGGGAATAAATCCGTGATGCCGAATGGCGCCCAAAAGAGTGCCACCAGTTGCAACGTAATGAAGGTGATGCTTGGTCGCAATTTGGACAAAACGGTTAAAAATCCCTAATTCAATTTGATGAATGGTCTGAGTTAAAATATCTGACATGTGACCTCCAATAATCTTTTTCTAGTATCAATTATAAGGCAGATACCCAAAAAATTCCCAAAACTAGCGGTATATTGTTGATACAACAGTACAGACAATATATAATTAGTGCAGTATTGATATTAATAATTATTGGGGAATGGTGAGGGAAATGACAAAAGCGCACGAAGAATTATTGCAAGAGGCAATTAATGTGTATCTGTCATCGCTTAAGTATCTGGATAATTTTGTTTCAGAGCCGGCGACGAAGTACGGATTGTCTTTTGAACAGTATTTGATATTGCATACAATCGCTGATCGCGAACATGTTTCATTAATGGACATTGCGAGTGAACGAAAGGTAACGCGAAGTGCAATTTCACGGCAAATCAAGGTTCTATTACAACATGATTATATTTATCAAAAGCCGGCAGAAAGCGATCGACGAAGATTATACCTTCATCTGACTAAAAGTGGTGAAAAGGTTGAAAGCAAAGTGACTGACTTAACTACTGCTAGGTTTGATGAATGGATTACACATTATGGTGAAGATAAAGTCAGAGATATTTTGGACTTTGTTAAAGACTTTTCTTCACAAGAGATGAATGACTTTAATAATTCAAAGCAATCTAATCAATGAAGTATTGAAACAGTGTCGCTGTTATCATTATGGGGGATTGATAATGGCGTTGTTAAAAGCGACGATCTATCATCGCGATGAAAGCAGCGACCAACTATTTAGTTTCGTGCTTAAACTTAAATTCAAATTATCAATACTATGTTTGGTGTAAGGAAAGATAGTAATCCATGATGTCAGTCTTAAGTAACTGGGAAGATTGGAGTACCTGACTGAATCATTTATTAAGGGCTGGATGAACGGTTATTTCCAGCTCTTTTGTTTTGGTATAAATTATATTAATAAGATGTATTTAAGTATGAAAGACTAGAATTAAGATTGAAACAGATTCTTAGCTAGATTTATTTTGTATTGGGAAAGGGGAACTTACGATGTTATCGGGATTATTAACGATGCTGGGTATTCAAGTTGTTTTGCTTGTAGTCCTGGCAACATATCTAATTAAAAAAAGAAACACATCTGTTATTGGCTGGCTGATTAATTTGAATCTTCTATGTTTTATGGCGCTTTTGTTTGAAGCGTTGGTAGTGATTCAAAATGTGTTGCTTGCAGCAATCTTTGCGATTTTGCTTATGACGGTTGTGGTTATAGTTGGTGGCGGATTAATTTTCAGTTTTGTATTTTTATTTATTAACGCTTATTTTGCGTGGAAAAGAGAAGGACGAAGTCTTAGCAGTTCTCTGACCTTGATTCTTGGAATAGGTGTCATTTTAGTTGATATATTCTTCTTGTTTGATCCAATAAATGCACCAAAACCAATTCAAAATTTTATTACCATGTTTTTGACATTGTTTATTTTTTATATTCTTTTAACGGTTTGGAATACGATGGTTTCGATGATTGTTTATAACCTGTATTTTCCAAAATATGACAAGGATTATATTATTGTTTTAGGAAGTGGCTTAATTGATGGTTACAAAGTTGGCAGGCTACTTGGAAACCGTATTAATAAAGGAATTGAATTTTACCATTTGCAACTGAAAAAAACGTCCAAACACGCTAAATTGATTTTTTCTGGTGGTCAAGGTGGAGATGAGAAAATTCCCGAGGGTGTTGCTATGAAAAAGTACGCCTTAGATCAAGGGGTTCCGGAAACCGATACACTTGTTGAAGATAAATCGATTAACACGAGACAAAATTTGATTTTTTCCGACCGGATCATTAAAAACGATAGTGGTCGTGATGATAGTAAAATTGTCTTTGTTACAAATAATTTTCATACGTTGCGTGGTGGTATTCTGGCTGGTAAATTAGGTATTCCAGCAACTGGAATCGGTGCCAAAACACCTTTTTATTATTTACCAAATGCGGTTATCCGAGAGTACCTGGCGTTGTTTGTGATGCATAAACGATTTCATATCGCAATGATGAGTTTGATTTTTGTGGTTGCGTTATTGGCGGGCGTTTCATCATTGATTATTAAGTAGGTAGCTTTTAGCCTTATGATATGGTCATTAATGATAACATTTATAAAAATTCTTGTTTTGTAAAGGGCACTTTATTGACCAAATTAATTCTTAAAAAAGCCTATCTTTTTTCATAACTTATTCACACAATAAGAAATAAATTATTGTAAACTTAAGTCATAGCAAAAATGCTATGACGTTTTTTATCTCTATAGCGGAAAGGATGATGATGATGCTTAGTTTAATTTGGACACTGATCATTGGTGGTGTTATTGGAGCAATCGCAGGGGCAATTACCAGTCGCAATTTACCGCTTGGATGGATTGGCAACATTGTTGCCGGGCTCGTTGGGGCATGGCTTGGCCAAGCACTACTGGGTTCTTGGGGACCGCAACTGGCTGAAATCGCAATTGTTCCGGCAGTTGTTGGGGCAGTAATCCTGGTATTCCTGGTTTCCTTATTAACTCGCGGATTGGCCAGTTAGGGCTGACCCCTTGAAAGGAGGAGAACCCATGCGTCATTTTTCAAAAGTTGCGATTCTGATTTTTAGTGTCATTGGGCTGGTCCAAAGTTTGTGGTTTATCGGATTGGTGGTTCCAATTGACTATCTATCAAAAGTTGTGATTGGGACTACCCAAACATCTGATATCTGGATTGAATTGGCGGCATTTGGTTTTAGCATCCTGATTGGGTTAACCTGCATAATCGGTATACTTTTTTCATTATTGGCACCAACCAAGGTGAAGAGCCTTGAGTTTCACTCACCAAATGGGAAATTAAGTATCTCTCAACGAGCGGTTGAGAAAGTCTTGCAGGAAGCGATTCTATCTCAAGGATCTGTTACCGATGTAAAGGCCAATATCAAGATTACTGGGAGAAAGAGAAAGACACGGGTAAGAATTTCCTCAGTCGGTCGTGACAATGAGGGCTTGGTAAAAATAGGAGAAGAGATTCAAATGATCGTGGTTAAAGAAGTTGGTCGAATAATGGACATTCCGGTAAAAAAGGTAAGCGTAAAGGTAAGGCCTCGCGATTCTATAAAAAATAAGCGAACGCGTCAGCCTCGAGTGGTTTAGGAGGGAGCAACATGAACTCAATTGTGTATGGTGGCATTATTGGTATGGTGTGCGGCGTTGTTTGGACTTTCAGCGGTTTTAACGGAGTCATGCTTGTATTGGCCTTGGGAATTGCAGGTGCTCTGATTGGCGCTGTTGTTGGCAAATTTGGTGGCATTAAAAGTTTAATTATTCAACTAGTTAACGATGATTAAAGCAGATGTTTGAAATTATAAAAAGGAGCTGAGCTTAATGGACACAAAAGTAACCCAAGACACTGAATTAACTCGAAAACTAACGTTTAATAATGCGGTGATCGAAAAAATTGCTGGTCTTGTCTGTCGCAACGTTGATGGCGTATTGTCATTAGATGGCGGTATGATTAGTGAGCTTGCGGGAAGATTTTCTAAAAAAACGGATCCAACTAAAGGCATAGACGCGGAGGTAGGTGATAAACAGGTTGCATTGGATATGGATGCGACAATTGAATATGGATCCGATGCACGAAAAATTTTTGATGAAATATGTACAAGGACACAAAACGCGATCAAAAACTATACTGGATTAGATGTTGTAGAACTTAATTTAAATATCAATGATGTTTTGACTAAAAAAGAATGGGAGCAGCAAAGTAACAGTCAAAAGGACGAGATTGCAAACTCGGTTCATGATGAACGAGTTAAATAATTAAGTTATTTGGGATAGATATATGAACAACTAATTTTTAGGAGGAAGCTGACATGGCTCAAGAAAATACAAGTTTAGAAAGGGTATTGACTTATAATGACGATGTTTTAGCAAAGATCGCTGGAAATACGGTTCGAGACGTTGATGGTGTTTTGGCACTCGAAGGTAATCTGATAGATTCAATGACAGATCGTTTTTCAGATGGTGTCGACCCTACAACGGGTGTTAAAGTTGATTTGGATAATGATGAGAAGAAAGTGAAGCTCTCTATGGATGCTACCTTGGAATATGGAAAAAGTATTCCAACAGTGTTTGACAAAATCACGGCAAAGTTATGTCAAGCGTTAAATGACATGACTGATTTAACGCCGGTTGAAATTAAGATTAACATCAAAGACCTTCAAACCAGAGAAGAGTATGTTAAGAAGAATCGTAAAGCTGAAAAAGGGGAGAAGAAAAAAGACAAGGATTAAACCAAAGTGTTTAATCTGAGTTCAGAAAAAACATGTGGCATTTTAAAGCAAATCGAGATCGGTGATAAGAAATTTCATTCTTATCACCGATCTCGATTTTGAGTGTTTTTGATTTTTAAAATGCAAATTTAAAAGTAATGATAAATTACAGGCTTACTTATGTTTACGACTACCTTATCATATCAAGCTACGCCATAGCTTCGTCCTCTTCAAGTTCAAGCCAAAGCGCTAGCGCACTCGGGTTAAAGTCAGGCCAATTTGAAATATGTGTGTAACCTCGTTCCAATAAAGAACTGACTTTTCGAGTCTTTAAGTCCCTAAAGATACTGAGAGCGAACACATTATCTTCCAAATCCGTAATAACTGTATCCAATTTGTGCTGCCATTCAGCAACCAAGTCTTGATAAATCAGCAGTCTACGAGCATTTTTTATCGTGTAATCGACGCCCTGTTGTCTTAAAAGCTGTTTATAGTCTTCATACTCTTCCAAAACAGCATCCTTGGCTTTCTGCCATTGGTCATGATTATAAGTTGGTAATTTTTCACTCATTCATGTTCCTCCTTATCCACACAACGTTAAATAAGAAATGCTTAACCAGCGTTGTGGAGAAGAAAATTGTTTTCCCGATTTCTGATCATCAAGGTCGAAAAATCTCTTCGAAAACAATTAAACAATAAAAAGAGAAATATTGCAAAGATAGATGGACTTTCAGTCAATAACAGAAGCACCTAAAACGTGTTTAAAGTGATCCAATGCCCACGACTGTCCCGCCGAACTGAGAGCAGCAACACCTTTTTCGTGAATGACCAAATTATAATTTAAGTTATAGGCGTCAACGGCAGTGTGTAGGACACAGATATCGGTGCAGACGCCAACCAGATGAAGTGTATCTACATGACGTTCGCGCATCCGTATATCTAAATCAGTACCGGCAAAGGCACTGTAACGGGTTTTATCATACATATAAACTTTATCTTGGTTTTTATTTTGATCATACCATTTGGCAACATCGCCATAAAATTCACGACCCCAGGTACCGCGGACATTGTGGGAGGGAAACAGTTTAGTTTCTGGATGGTATGGGTCGTTTGGTGTGTGGACGTCAGTTGGAAGAATCACCCAGTCGCCGTTGGATACAAATTCATTAGCGAGTTCGATAATTCTTGGCGCCAGCTTTTGGCCTGTTATACCACAAGACAATGCACCTTTATCGGCGACAAAATCGTTTGTATAATCAATAATTAAAAGAGCAGTATGGGATGCCATTTAAATCAACCTCCATTAATCGAAAACTAAAAGTAGCTTTTACTTTTATTGAATCTAAGGTACACTGATTCAAAGAAAACTTCAAATAAATGATCACTTTTTTGACTACTTGTCTATGCACCCTTGACAATTGTTTGCGAATCCGTATACTTGGTAACTAATGAAAAGAGAGTCGGCAACTGCTGAAAGTCGATATCAGGATTATGGCGAATGACAAAGGCTGCATCCTTTATCTGCAATAAGAGGCAATTCTGAGTTGGATTGTAGAATTTGGGTGGAACCGCGTCTAAAGAGACGCCCCTAGTACTTATTTTGTAAGTATTAAGGGGCGTTTTTTTGCTGTCTATAAAACTTGTTTGGAGGAAAATTATGGAAAAGAGTAAAGGTGCAAATAGCTTATCGCGTTCGTTGAAAAGTCGACATATTCAAATGATTGCAATTGGTGGTGCAATTGGCACCGGGTTGTTTTTAGGTTCAGGGAGTGCCATTCATACTTCTGGACCGTCCATTATTATTTCATACTTGGTTGTTGGCATTTTTTGTTTTCTTTTGATGCGTGCCATTGGAGAGCTATTATTATCTGATACGACAAAACATTCATTTTTAGATTTTGTAAAAGAATATTTAGGTGACCGGTGGGAATTCGTTACCGGCTGGACTTATTGGTTTTGCTGGATTAGTTTAGCAATGGCTGATTTAACGGCAACTGGTATTTATATTAAATACTGGTTTCCAGGCGTTCCACAATGGATTCCTCCTCTGATTATTTTACTTTGCTTATTTGCGGCAAACCTAGTTAACGTTGGTCTATTTGGAGAACTGGAGTCATGGTTTTCAATGATTAAAGTAGTTGCAATTATTTTGTTGGTCATTGTTGGTTTTGGGCTGGCCATTTTTTCAGTTAAAGTAGGAAATTCAACGGCTTCCTTTGGCAATTTGTTTAGTCATGGTGGGCTTTTTCCAAAGGGTGCTCATGGGTTCCTGCTATCATTTCAAATGGTTGTCTTTGCCTTTGTTGGGATTGAGATGGTTGGATTAACAGCCGGTGAAACTGATGATCCGGAAGACAATTTGCCAAAAGCAATTAATAGTTTACCCATTCGAATTGGCTTATTTTATATTGGTTCTATGATCGCGGTTATGAGCGTTTACCCTTGGAATGAAATTACAACAACTTCGAGTCCGTTTGTACAGGTCTTTTCCGGAGTTGGCATTGTTGGAGCAGCAGGTATATTAAATTTTGTTGTTTTAACGGCCGCAATTTCCGCAACAAACAGTTGTTTATTCAGTACGAGTCGAACAATGTATGCGTTAAGTATGGGTGGTAATGCGTCGAATTTCTTAACAAAACTTGGTCGAAATGGCGTGCCAAATATTGCACTTAATTTTTCAACCGCATTTTTATTGATTATCGTCATTTTAAATTATTTTATTCCGGCAGGCGTCTTTAATTTGGTATCAAGTGTTTCAACAATCAATTTTGTGGTGGTTTGGGTTGTTCTCTTAATTGTCCATATTAAGTACCGCCGCGCGCATCCTAAGGGAATTAGCCGGTTTAAGATGCCAGGCTATCCAATAACAGATTATCTGAGTTTGGCATTCTTTATTTTTATCCTTGGTTTCCTGTTGGTAAGTGCATCTACTAGGGTTGCAATGATCATTTCGATTGTGTCTGTTTTAATCATGCTGTTGGCATATCACTTGATTAACGCTAAACAGCCCAGCCGTCATTAAATTAAACTTAGTCACACGCACATTGAATTTTGACGATACTTACCTTACAATTTGGTGGTAATGCTTGATGATAGATTTTGTGAGGAATTCATAAATGATAACTATTCA
>NZ_GG669993.1:557983-581360 GCF_000159315.1 Lentilactobacillus hilgardii DSM 20176 = ATCC 8290 | reverse complement strand
AATTCAAAACTTATACGTGGATCGAAGTGATTGACCCACGAACTGACGAACTTAATGACGTCATCTCCAAATATCGATTGCCGCAAAAATTTGAGGGCTATATGTTGGATCGTCACGAACAACCACGGGCAACTTATGATGCGCTCAGTGATACAAATGTGTTGGTGATTCGTGCCTTGGCAAATGGTCTTGACACGAACGCCACAACGGTTCCGGTATTTCTTGGATTTAATGATGATGTGATGATTACTTCCTGTCACGGTGAAGATCAGGCTAAACTAATCAATCAGCAGTCCAATCAAGATTTTTTACTTATTAGTGACCATATTTTTGCGATTCTTGGTGCAATACTTGTGCCATATTTTGAGATGTTGGACGAAGTGAGTCAACGTGCGGATAAATTTGCCGGTCATCGTCTGGGCATTATTACTAATAGAAGATTGGATGAATTGACCATTTTGAAGACCCGGTTAGTTTATTTACGATCGGCTACTGCCGGAAATTTGGTCGCTTTAGAGGAGTTGCAAGGGGATTTAAAGCAAAAACTGCGGTTAACTGCTGATGTCGAGCAACGGGTAACTCAGCAGATTTCGGATCTGGTGATTGAATATAAACAGTGTCAGGCTATGTTCGATGTTCAGGGCAATGTTGTTAATGAGACCGAATCTGCTTTCGGAAATATATTAAATAACAGATTAAATCAGACAATGAAATTTTTGACGGTTTGGTCATTGGTTCTAGCTGTTCCGCCAATCGTTTCGGGATTTTACGGAATGAATGTTAAATTGCCCTTTGCCGATAGATCGGAAGCATGGTTCGATACACTTGTATTGACAGTCGGACTAATGGTTGTCATGTTGTTGGTTTATATAGGCAGAAATAAGAAACAGTAACTAACCCGCATTAATTAAAGAGCTAAAAAGGCTCGCAAGATAAAAAAAGGTATATTGTATTGTTCAATATACCTTTTTTTATCTTGCAAGCTTTTTAATGCTTATTTCAACGGGTTAATTAAATTTCTTGTGAATCTTTGTTTAGTCGTTTCAAGATATCTAGTACCTTTAGAACGTTTCCACGTACGAGATCATTGTGATCGACATCGATAATACAATATTTTGAGCGAATTTCATCGGGAAGAAGCCTTGATATTCGTTGATCCATCAAAATAAGATCATCTGTGTGAATGGCTGGACTGAAAAAATGCTCGGCAATGATATTGACTGGTACGCTGGCATGATTAACACTATTTTTTAATTCATCACAAAAATTTTGAATTAACGCATCGTCCACAATGGCATTCCCGGTTAACGAAGGCTGTATTTTGCCGGTTCGAATGTCTCCAATTACTCTAATATTCAATGAATTTTATCCCCCGTCGTTTATTGATCAACTGGTATGTTAACACTTTCGATGGAGTAAAATCCGCTTGGTCAGATGACTTTGAATAAAATTAAAGTAAGTAAAGAAAAGCTTAATATTTGGTTAGAGACAAGCAGCTAAAGAAAATAAAAGTAAACAAATTAAAGAGGTATTATTACGTTTGTCATATTTATTATTGTTAACTTTCCATTCGAAAAATAAATAGAACCCTAAAATCAGGCTGATGAAAATAATTTTGAGAAAAGTTAATTCTAATGTGATACAAATCGCCAAAATTAACACTAATATAATTAATAGTGACAGTCTATTCCCCTTTTTCATAAACACAGGAAAAGAAAAAAAGATATTTGCAAAAATCAATAGGGTAATACTCATTAATGACATTAAAGAAAAGTAGTGATGGTAAGTAATGTTAAATAAAAAAACAATACCACTACCATTGATGATTCCATAAATAATCCACTGACAATGTGGCTCGTTGACAATGCTTGTTAGAATTAATACATTGGCTAAAATGAAATCCAACAGCAGCAACCAGCCGTTAAAAGAATGGTCACTCAATAGTATTTTAATTCCCATTAGTATAACGATGGCATCGCATATGATGAAAATAATAGCATTTTTATTTTTAGAGATAACTTGACTCAACAGACCGGAGAATCCTAATCCGAGAAAAAAGAGATACAGCAAGTGGTAGTTGATAAAAAAATTTTTTAGCCCAACGTTGGAAAAAAGCATCCACACAAAAAGTGGGATCAGAATCCGAATTGATAACTGAGTCAAAGCTGAACGTTTGGTAGTCAAAGTTTCACCTTCGTTTAAAAGTCTTTAAAATTAATCCTAATTGTTTTTTTGGATTCGGTCAACGAAGTCTTTAAATTAGCTTCCAAAAATAAAAAAATTATGATAACATGGGTAGGTTATGAGTTCCCGATAGGATTCACGCCAGACGTGAAGAAGCCTTGTAACCTAAAAAATATATAGGGGGAAATAAAATGCGCGAAAAACATTTATTTACTTCGGAATCTGTATCAGAAGGCCATCCGGATAAGATTGCTGACCAAATCAGTGATGCAATTTTGGATGCCTTGTTAACTAAAGACCCTGACGCTCGAGTAGCTTGTGAAACTTCAGTAACAACTGGATTAGTACTCGTATTTGGTGAAATTTCTACCAAAGCCTACGTTGATATTCAAAAAGTCGTTCGTGACACAATCAAACGAATTGGCTATTGTAATGGAAAGTATGGTTTCGATGGGGATTCTTGTGCGGTGATTGTCGCATTAGATGAACAATCGCCTGATATTGCGCAAGGTGTCGACAAAGCACTTGAGGAAAGAAACGGCAATACCGATCCATTTGATAAGATTGGTGCCGGAGATCAAGGACTGATGTTTGGCTATGCCATTAACGAAACACCTGAGTTGATGCCATTACCGATCTCCCTTTCGCATAAGTTAATGCGGAAGCAGGCTGAACTTCGAAAAAATGGGACTATTGGCTACCTTGGCCCTGATGCAAAAGCTGAGGTAACGGTTGAATATAATGATGATGACAAACCGTTTCGCGTTGACACAGTTGTATTGAGCACGCAGCACGCGGATGGCGTTGAGCTGGACCAAGTTCGTAAAGATGTCATTGAAAAAATCATTAAGCAAGTGATACCGGAAAAGTACTTAGACGATAAAACCAGATACCTGGTTAACCCAACCGGACGCTTTGTTATTGGCGGCCCAGAAGGTGATGCCGGCTTAACTGGTCGAAAGATTATTGTTGATACTTATGGTGGCTATGCTCATCATGGCGGTGGAGCCTTTTCTGGAAAAGATGCGACAAAGGTCGATCGTTCAGCGAGCTATGCTGCCAGATACATTGCTAAGAATATTGTTGCGGCTCATTTGGCTGATCAAGTAGAGATTCAGCTTGCTTATGCAATTGGTGTTGCTGAACCAGTGTCAATTGATATTAATACGTTTGGGACCGGAAAGGTATCTGAAGAAAAGTTGATTGAGGCAACTCGGACACTGTTTGATTTACGCCCAGCTGGTATCATTAAGATGCTCAATTTAAAGCGACCGATTTACGAACAAACCGCAGCGTACGGTCATTTTGGTCGAACAGATGTTGACTTGCCTTGGGAACATACCGACAAGGTTGACGCTCTGAAAGAATATTTTAATAACTAAATATTTTAATTACGTATTTAATTACGTGGGATGGGGCTGGTACAAAAGATTATTTTGTACCGGCTCTTTTTCTGTCTCAAAATTGGATTTGATTTTAATCATTTTATAATAATGAAAGGGGTCATTTAATGACTGCAACAGCTTCTAAAAGAAATATTTTTTGGTGACAATCGCACTTTTTGTTGCCACTTTTATGTGTGCAATCGAAGGAACAATCGTTTCAACCGCGATGCCGACAATTGTCGGAGATTTACGCGGGGTCGCTTTGATGAACTGGGTTTTTTCTATCTTTCTTCTAACCAATGCAATTGCAACACCCATCTACGGTAAATTAGCCGATAGCATTGGCCGTAAACCAATCTTTATGATTGGGACAACTATATTTATTATTGGATCGGTTATGTCGGGGCTTTCTAACTCAATGATCATACTCATTTTTTGGCGTGCAATTCAAGGTATTGGGGGAGACGCAATCTTACCGGTCGCTAATACGATTATTGCTGATATATATCCTCTTGAAAAAAGGGCCCAAGTATTAGGGTTAAATAGTTCGGCTTGGGGCATTGCTTCCGTTATCGCACCATTGCTTGGTGGATTTATTGTCGATAATCTCAGCTGGCACTGGATTTTTTTTATTAACCTGCCAATCGGGATAATTGTATTATTAATGATTCAATTTTTCTTACATGAGGAAAAGAGAAAAATTGAAAGCAAAATGGATATTGGCGGAACGGCTTGGCTGACAATTATGTTGTTAGCTGTCATGTACGCTTTTCAAGTGATTGGACAAACGCCGATTCGCTGGGAAATCGTAGCAGGCTGTACAATACTGACAATTGTGTCGGCAATGATGTTTATCAGAAAAGAGCGACTGGCATCCGACCCATTAATTCCAATGGAACTTTTTGGGAATCGGACTTTTGTTGTTCAAAATTTGGTAATTGCTTTAATGAGTGGCTTTTTGATTGCTTACGAAGTTTATTTACCGGACTGGACGCAGGGAATCTTGGGACTTCGGGCATCAATGGCAGGATTTGCTGTGACACCAAGTTCCTTGATGTGGATCGTTGGATCATTTATAGCGGGAAAATTATTGGTAAAATTATCACCCTCTCAAATCATTAATATTAGTTTGGCTTTTATTTTGATCGGTGCCATTACGATGGTAGTGATACCCGCATACACGCCATTTACAGCATTTTTATTGATATCGACTATTTGTGGTATAGGATTTGGATTAACCACCACCACGTCTATTATCAGTGTCCAAAACGTTGTTAAACCGACTGAAATCGGAGTTGCAACTTCTTTTAATACGCTTTGCCGGACGCTTGGGCAGACGTTAATGATTTCTGTTTTTGGAATTGTGATGAATATGACAATGCTTCGAGGTGTCCGTCAAACAGATGGTGCAACGCTAAAAATGATGGATAAGCTCATTAATCCGCAAACCGCTAATGAACTGTCCGGCGCGATCCTACCAAAATTAAGGATGATTTTATATAATTCGCTTCACAACGTTTTCGTTGTAGGATTAATATTGATTTTAACCGCATACGCCATTAATTGGTTTGATCGAAAAAAGACAGATGTACAGGATCAAAGGCCATAAAAACGCCTTATTTCCAATCAAGTGAAGAAGTGGCTGAAAATAAGGCGTTATGAAATTATTTTAATTTTTGAATGGCGAGAACAAATGGTGGTTCATGTGCCTGATTCACAAAACTGTAATTCAAGACAGCAAAGTTTTTTTGTGGTAAATTCTGGCAAAAATCGACAACAGATTCTTCCTCTTTTTTGCCACCTGGATGGCCGTAATAAACCACTATCACAACCAGTCCACCTACCTGTAATTTTTTTAAACACGTTGTCAATGCTGTTAATGTGGATGTACTTTTTGTGATAATTGATTTATCGCCACCCGGTAAGTAACCTAAATTGAAGATAGCGGCTGAAATTCTAACGTTGTTATCTAAAACGTTGTCAATTTCAGCATGGCTTTTTTTATATAGTTGAACATTTTGGAGACCGGAAAGATTTTTTTCGAGTAAGCTAATAGTATGTTGTAAGGCTTGTTGCTGAATATCAAAACCATACACGGTCCCATTTTCGCCTACTAATTTGGCCAACAATAATGTGTCATTTCCGTTCCCAATGGTTCCGTCTATCACTTGATCACCGGTTGATACAGCTTCTTTTAAAAGCAGATGACTAAATTGAAGCGCGTTTGGTAATTGGTTCATGCTGTCCCTCCCAAAAATCGATTAAAGACAAATTGACTTAGTAATAATAGGCATAGTCCTAACGACCAACCGCCTACAACATCACTGGCAAAATGAACACCGACGTAAATTCGACTAATACCAATGAAGAAAATAAGTAATCCAATTAGGATATCAAAGATCACTCGGTAACTTCGCTTTTTTAACAAGTGATTTGCGATAATGATGAGGCTTCCTCCAATCATCATAGCGCTCATCGAATGCCCACTTGGAAAGCTGGTGGAGTGAACGGTTACTAAATGATGAAAGGTAGGGCGTGGGCGATTCACATAGTGTTTGACTAACATGTTGACAGGGCCAGACAGCCCCAGACTGTTGATGACTAGAAAGACCGCAGCCCGGAAATGGTCTGTTAAAGTTAAGATCAGCGTCATGCCAAGTGTGAATGAAATGACCGGTATGACATTGGCTAGTTGTGTAAAATGAATGGTTAACAAGGTTAATTTAGGTGTGAGATCACTTCTTACAAGCTGACTTACTTGACTGTCAAAGTTACTTATCCAATCAGCGTGGGTTAAGACGCCGCTCATAAAGATCAAGAAAACAATGAAAGCACTAATGCCTAATAAAAATGATTTATTCCGTACTTTTAGGATCATGACTTTCTCTACTTTCGTTTTTAGCTGGAATACCATTATTATAGCACGCACACGTATTGTTTTTTGCATAATGATTTGTTATGATAATAGGCAATAATCTCAATATTAGTGAAAATGAAGAGACGAATTAGTAATGACAAGTTGATTTCAGAAACCGGATGGTTGTTGAGAATTCGGATTAATTTGTGACGAACTCATCGTCGAATGCTTGATTGAATTCAGTAAGTCAGGTCGGTTAATCGCCGTTATCGATCATTAAGTGCTTAATGTCCGTAGTCGACGTTAAGAATATAGGTGGTACCGCGATTAATCGTCCTATAGGAAGTTAAATATGGCTTCTTATAGGACATTTTTTCGTTAATTTGAAGAATTTTGAAAGGTGGAAGTTGTAAAAATGGCATACAATCATGAAGTAATTGAGCGAAAATGGCAACATTACTGGAACGAACATAAAACATTTAAAACGTTGGATGATACCAGTAAAGATAAGTACTACGTTTTGGATATGTTTCCTTATCCGTCTGGACAGGGGTTACATGTTGGACATCCCGAAGGCTATACGGCAACAGATATTATGGCCAGGATGGCTCGGATGCAGGGGAAGAATGTTCTTCATCCTATGGGGTGGGACGCTTTCGGACTGCCTGCGGAACAATATGCGCTGAAGACGGGGCACAATCCTCGTAGTTTTACTGCTCAAAATATTAAAACATTTAAACGTCAAATTCGCTCGCTGGGTTTTTCATATGATTGGGATCGCGAAATTAATACGACTGACCCGGCCTATTATAAGTGGACGCAATGGATTTTTGAACAGCTTTATAAAAAAGGGCTTGCGTACGAGGACAACATAGAAGTCAACTGGGCTCCGGATTTTATGGGCGGTACGGTTGTCGCCAATGAAGAAGTTGTAGATGGCAAAACAGAACGTGGTGGCTATCCGGTATACCGCGTGCCGATGCGCCAGTGGGTATTGAAGATTACTGCTTACGCTGATCGTTTAATTGATGATCTGGATACCGTAGACTGGCCTGAAAGCATTAAAGAACAACAAAGAAATTGGATTGGTCGTTCGCGTGGGGCAAGTGTCTTCTTTAAGGTAAAAGGTCACGACGACGATCAAATCGAAGTTTTCACAACCCGGCCTGATACTTTATTTGGTGCTACATATATGGTGCTGGCTCCTGAACACGAATTGGTTGACCAAATTACAACTCCCGATCAGAAGGCAGAGGTTGATGCATACAAGGAAAAGGTTTCACGTAAATCCGATCTGGAACGAACCGATTTAAATAAAGATAAAAGTGGTGTCTTTACGGGTGCTTATGGGATCAATCCTATTAACGGAAAAGAAGTACCAATCTGGATTGGTGATTATGTGCTTGAATCATATGGTACAGGTGCAATTATGGCCGTTCCGGCTCATGATGACCGTGATTATGAGTTTGCCAAGAAGTTCGGCTTATCAATTGTGCCGGTTATTGAGGGTGGCGATGTAGCTGACGCTGCTTATACAGGTGACGGTCCTCACTTTAATTCAGGGTTTATGGACGGCATGAACAAAAAAAATGCCATTAAGGCGGCAATTGACTGGCTTAAGGACCATGATGCCGGCAAAGAGAGAGTTAATTATCGACTTCGAGACTGGATCTTTAGTCGTCAAAGATACTGGGGTGAACCAATTCCTGTTATTCATTGGGAAGATGGTGAAACAACCTTGGTTCCCGAAGATGAATTACCACTTCGATTGCCAAAAGCAAAGGACATTCAAACTTCCGGTGGGAAAGAAAGTCCACTTGCCAACTTGACAGATTGGGTTAACGTTGTTGATAAAAATGGTCGTAAAGGTAAGCGGGAAACCAATACGATGCCACAATGGGCAGGAAGTTCATGGTACTGGTTACGTTATATTGATCCACATAATGATCATGCCATTGCAGATCCGGAGAAATTGAAGTATTGGTCACCCGTTGACCTTTACGTTGGTGGTGCTGAGCATGCCGTTTTGCATCTGCTATACGCAAGATTCTGGCACAAATTCCTGTACGATCTGGGCGTAGTTCCAACACCGGAACCATTCCAAAAATTGGTCAACCAAGGGATGATTTTGGGTACTAACCACGAAAAGATGTCTAAATCAAAGGGGAATGTCATTAATCCTGATGATATTGTCGATGAATACGGTGCTGATACCCTCCGAGTTTACGAAATGTTTATGGGTCCAATTGATGCTGCCAAGCCATGGAGTACTGAAGGTATCAATGGTGCCCATCATTGGTTGGATCGGGTATGGCGTCTCATGATTGATGATAACAATCACTTGCGAGACAGAGTGACAACGATTAATGACGGCCATCTTGACAAAGTTTATAATCAAACCGTTAAGGTTGTGACAAATGATTTTGCCCACATGCGATTTAATGTCGGCATTTCACAAATGATGGTTTTCGTAAACGATGCTTATAAGGCAGATGCACTTCCAATTCAATATATGGAAGGGTTCGTTAAGATGCTTTCGCCGTTGGCACCGCATATTGCCGAAGAATTGTGGAGCCTATTAGGACATGATGGCACTATTACTTATGAGAAGTGGCCGACCTATGACGCAAGTGAATTGGTTGAGAATACCGTTCAAATGGTTATTCAAGTGAATGGTAAGGTTCGTTCACATCTAAAGATTGCTCGTGACGCAGCTAAAGACAAAGTTGAGACGGCTGCGAAAAATGATGAGAATGTTAAACGTTATTTGGATGGTAAAACAGTGCGCAAAGTGATTGTTGTTCCAAATAAAATTGTCAATATCGTTGTCAAGTAGAGCCAAGGTCAATAACAACAAGTCAATATAAAAAAGTGATGCATGACTTCTTGGGGCATATGCCGTAAAGTCATGCATCATTTTTTTATTGACTATTGTTCAAGCTCATTTAATCGATGATGAAATACAAAATGCAATTATGTCTTGATCATTTGTTAAACATCATTGAATTTAACTGACCGCCTTATTTGAAGTTCCCTTAACTTTTCGTTTAATATAACCGTAAAGTAATGATAAAATGAACGAGATAATAACTGCCAAAATAGTTTCCATGATAGCACTTTTATAGCCCATTTCGTCAATAATATCAATGACTGCTTTATGCAGATACATAATGCCGAGTGTCTGTTGTCCAAGTAATTGAACCGGCTTAATAATAAACTGTGGGAAGAATCTGCAGAAGTAGTAACTAAAGCTAAAGACGACCATGCAGACTAAAATTGGAATAAACAGAATGTAAGAAACACGGGAAATTGGAATATGATGGAATGTCGCATGGATAATTTTGGATTTCAGAAAGAGTGCAAAATTGAACCGGTCCATATGCTGCATCCAGAAAATCCAAAGTGTAATTAGCGCACATGGGATCATAATCCATAAATCTTTGACAAATTGTTGAATTTTATGGAAGTACAAATAGCCAAATAACATGAAGAATAATGCAATGAAAGCAACATCAAAATCCCATGGAATGTACTTCCATTTAAAGAACCAGACATGTTTGTAACTGGTCAAAATAATTAATGAAATAAAGGCAATGATAATTTGGTATTCGCGAGTCTTAACGTATGTAATTACGATCGATGTAAGTACCAAAGCCAATAAGTAAACATTAATATACCAGAAGACACTCAGGTAGTGATTGAGTGTTCGGCCGCCCCAAAGCAGTCTCACAAAATAAAATGTTGTATACGACCAGCTCTCTCCCCTAACAAAATGGGATAGTAGGATTAAACCGCCACCACAAATCAAATAAGAAATTAATAGCGGTAGAATCCGTTTTTTGAAAAACCCCCACCAATTATTATTGATAATCGGCTTTAAGAAAAATCCCCCCATAATGAAGAAGATCGGCATATGCCACCAATATAAAAAATGAAACATTGTACCGTGGCGTGTCATGGCGTGACCAAAGACAACTGCAACAATACCGATTGCTTTGGCAACGTCAATCCATTCGATTCTCTTTTTACTCACAAACTTTTCACCTCTACGTTTTTTTAACACATATAGCAATATTTTAGTGCATTTAGAGCCTTAATGACAATACTTTTTGATTACAGTTCCATAAATCGGCCGATGCTTAAGTAATTTTTAATATGTTAATGCCAGATTGCTATTGATCTTAATCTTTATTAGAATATAACGAGTGTAGTAAAGCAGACGAAAGCAGGAACAATCATGATTGATAATAATCAAAGCCACTCGGATAATTCCAGGGAACAAATGTTGTCCGGATCGGCTTGGATGACCGCTGGCAGTATTTTAAGCAGATTTTTAGGCGCCGTTTATATTATTCCGTGGGGAATATGGTTTGGCGATTATTTTTTTCGGGGAAATGCACTATATGGCTTAGGGTACAACATATACAGCTTCTTCCTGACTGCAGCGATTGCCGGTATTCCTTCGGCAATCGCGAAGCAGGTTGCGCATTATAACGCTTTGAATGAGTACAGTATTGGCGTTCAACTATATAAACGGGGCTTGGTATTAGCGATCGGCACCGGTGTTATTTGTGCTGCAGCACTTTATTTTGGTGCACCGTTGATAGATGGCGGAAATGCCAATGTTGTTCCGGTCCTTCATTCCTTAGCTTGGGCAATTTTAATTATCCCAACGATGAGTTTAACCAGGGGATATTTTCAAGGTTACCAACAAATGGCGCCTTCTGCAATTTCACAATTTGTTGAACAGCTGGCTCGGGTTGCCTACATGTTAATAACGGCTTTTCTAATTATGAGAGTGTTCAATGGCAATTGGGTAACCGCAGTCTCTCAATCGACTTTTGCGGCTTTTATCGGTGCGGTTGCAGGCCTGTTGACGTTAGTCTGGTATTATGCCAGTCGACGTGATACATTCCGCTCTCTGGTTTTGAACAGCAGTAATAAAGTACATGTGGAGCCCAGGACACTTTACCATGAAATCATTACCCAAGCGGTTCCGTTTATTATTTTAGGTGCGGGCATTACAATTTTTATGTTGATTGACCAATTTACCTTTTTTAAAATTATGAGAATGGCGACAAATTATTCCAATGACATGTTATCGGATCTTTACGCAATGTTTGCCGTAAATTCAAATAAGTTGATTATGATTACCATATCGCTGTCTTCCGCACTCGCTATTACCGCTGTGCCAATGTTATCCGTTGCGTTGACAAATGGCGATAAAAAAGAAATTGCCAAGCAAAATTCATCAATTATGGTTTTATTTATGTTTGTCATGATACCGGCGGCTCTTGGAATGGCTGCCATTGCCGGCCCTCTGAATCGTTTGTTCTATGGTGTTAATGAGGAAGCGTTAGGAGCAAATATCCTGACGTTTTCATCAATGATTTCGATTCCAATGGGGATGTTTGTGGTCATCTCGGCTGTTATGCAAGGACTTTCCCAAAATAGACGGGCTGTTAAGTTTTTTGCAGTTGGAACATTAATTAAATTCATTATTCAATGGCCTTGTGTTTACTATCTTGGTGCGTTTGGTCCATTATTATCAACGGCGATCGGGCTGACGATTTCCGACTGGCTGATTATCAGGTCGTTAAATCGTCAGTTTGGATTCGAAAGGAAAAATTTAAATTGGGCTTTTAGAAAAATTGGCCTTTATTCACTGTTCATGTATGTAGTGACACTTGCAGCTGTATATGGTGTAAATTACCTGGTAGGGTTGGTTTCAACGCCCTTTGGTAGAATTGCCAGTCTTGTTGTGACGGTCATAGGGGTTGCTTTCGGTGGATACGTTTACGCTTATTTCTGCCTTAAAAGCAGAGTCG
Source organism: Lentilactobacillus hilgardii DSM 20176 = ATCC 8290 (assembly GCF_000159315.1). Lineage (GTDB taxonomy): Bacteria > Bacillota > Bacilli > Lactobacillales > Lactobacillaceae > Lentilactobacillus > Lentilactobacillus hilgardii. The sequence continues at coordinate 569,106 of NZ_GG669993.1, read as the reverse complement.
CAGATATGGTTTTGGGACCGAGGAGTGCACGATTTAGGCAACTATTGAGAATTAAATAAAAGGCACTAAAAACGGATTCGACAAATTGGAGATACTATCCAACTAGTCAAATCCGTTTTGGCTTACTTATGAAATAAGTTGGCAGATTGCCTTTAATTATCGTTTTTGCTTTCCTGATTTTTAAACATAAATTTAGGAAGTGCTTCACTAATTTGATGTGGCAGTACAACGTATTGTTTTTTTGCAAGTTTATCAGCAATTGCGCTATGGGTATAAACGGCGGCTAACGTTGCAGCCGTTTTATTTTCAAATTGTGCGGTAAACCCGCCAATTAAGCCAGCAAGGGTATCGCCCATTCCACCAGTAGCTTGTGCAGGTGTTCCTCCAGTGTTTTGATAAACTTTTCCATTTGCATAGACTTCGGTTCTATGTGACTTAACAACAATAATTGCCTTTAGCTGATCCGCAATTCTTTGGTTGGCGGTTGGGTTTTGATCAGCAATTTCAATGCCAGAAACCCGCTGCCATTCCATCTGATGAGGGGTCAGAATGTTGAGGGATGATTTAGGTAATGATAGGTGATTGTGAGCGAGCAAAGTCAGAGCCGAACCATCGATAATCAGTGTTTGATTTGTATGAGCTACCTCAAATGTCTTTGTTAATAAAGATAGTGCAATGTTATCCGTTCCCAATCCTGGCCCAATGACGATGACATCCGCACCTTTAATAATTGGTGAAGCCGTTTCAAAGTCATTATAGTCAACAAACATTGCTTCGGGCAACCAGTCATGCAAACTGGTTTGGTTGGTCGGATCGGTTATTGTCGTGACTAATCCGGCTCCGGAACAAACGGCTGCCAAAGAGGCCATGATGATTGCACCGCCAAAGTTTCGGTTACCGCCAATCAAAACAATCTTGCCATAAGTTCCCTTAAAACTGTCGGCTGGCCGTTTGCGAATAACTTTTGTTAAAATATTTTTTGTGATTTCTTTCATCATTAAAAGCTCCTATCTTAAAGATCTTTTCAATCCCAGTATACCATTGCTCATGACCTGCAAGACCTGTTATATGTGCTAAAATAGTCACATAAGATGACGGGAGTGAGAATTAATGACAATCGATTGGCAAGAACAAGCTAAAAAGTATCGTAATCAATATTTAAAAGATCTAAAGGAACTAATCAGTATTCCAAGTGTGCGTGATGATGATCATAAAACGGATGAGTACCCATTGGGCGAAGGTCCAACAAAAGCACTCCTAAAATTTTTATCATTTGGTAAGCGGGATGGCTTTGTTACTAAAAATTTGGATAATATTGTCGGTTACATTGAATATGGTGCCGGTGAAGAAACTTTTGCGATGCAATCGCATGCGGATGTTATGCCAGCTGGCGATGGCTGGGAAACTAATCCATTTGTTATGACCGAAAAAGATGGTAATCTTTATGGCCGTGGGACTTCGGATGACAAGGGTCCAGGTTTGGCTGCCTACTATGGTTTACGGATTTTAAAGGACAATGGAATTGTTCCTAACATGAAGATTCGGTTAATCATTGGCACCGATGAGGAAAGTGATTGGACTGGGATGAAACATTATTTCGATGTTGAACCTCAGCCAACACTTGGATTTTCACCAGACGCTGAATTTCCATTAATCAATGGTGAAAAAGGAAATGCAACGTATGAAACGACTTTTGGCAGCTCGAATGGTTCTGAGTATACGCTAAAAGAATTTGACTCGGGTTTGCGACTAAATATGGTGCCTGGAAACGCTACTGCTTTAGTTGAAACCGATGATAATGAAAAGTTTGTCGATGCATTTACCGATTTTTTGGATAAGAATCCATTATCCGGGGATATTAAAGCAACGGGTGATGGGATTGCCGTTCACTTGATTGGAAAACAGGCTCATGCTATGGCACCGGAGAATGGTGTTAATGCTGGTACGTACCTGGCAGCCTTTTTAAATCAGTTTAATTTCGAAAAAGATGCCCAAAAATTTCTTTCGTTTATTGCGAACTATTTACATGATGATACACGGGCCCATAAGATCGGGGCAGATTACGTCGATGACGTTATGGGAGACTTAACGATGAATGTTGGTATTATGAAATTTGATTTTAGAAAGGGCGGATTGGTTAATACAAACTTCCGTTATCCTAAGGGGACTGATGATACCAAAATTCTTCAGTATCTATTAAAAGTAGCGGATAAACTAGCAGGCCGGGTTAAAGAGGTCGGCCATATGGTACCGCACTACGTTGATCCGAGCGATCCAATTGTTAAAACGTTACTTCGTGTCTATTCACAACAAACCGGTGATACAGATGCAAAACCGGAAGTAGTTGGCGGTGGTACGTATGCCAGGATGATGAAACGCGGTGTTGCTTTCGGGGCATTGTTCCCAGGCACACAGGATACAATGCATCAAGCCAACGAATTTCAACCGATTAATGATCTATTAAAGGCAATGGCAATATATGGACAATCAATTTATGAATTGACGGCAAAATAGTAATTGATTGGAGGGCTTACGATGTTGGAATTTAATTATCATAATATCCTTGTTGGGGTTGATGGTTCAAAGACAGCCGCAAAGGCGGTTAAAAAAGCAATTGCAGTCGCACATCGTAATTCGGCAAAACTTTTTATTGTCGCAGTTATCAATAATCGTGATTTTATTGGTGTTTCAAAATCGGCCTCAATTGGGTTTGGCAACATTGATCCTTCAACAATTGAAAGCCTAAAAGAGAATTTTGAGAAACTGGTTAATGGCTATGCTAAACAGGCAAAGGATGCAGGTTTGACGAGTGTTGAAGCGTTTGTAACTTTTGGTGATCCCAAAACCGAGTTGGCAACTGAAATTGTCGCTGATAAAAAAATTGATGCAATCGTAATTGGCGCTACGGGTGTGAACTTTTTTACTCGGCTCACGTTAGGATCTACTGCCGCGTTCGTCATTGCTCACGCACCTTGCGATGTATTTATTGTGCATAGGCCCAAAAAAGGTGATCACGATTAATGCATTAAGTCTGAGCTTTTGATATCTATAAAACAATAAAGGTCTCGTAAAGTCAGTAGCTGCAAATATCTGCTGGTCTTGCGGGATCTTTTGATGTTATTATTACCGATGATTTGACTGAAGACGGTTTTTATAACAATTACGCTGTTTTAATTCGATTTGATTTGCAATTATGTATCGGGAACGTTTATAATTTTCAGAGTTGTCATTTTCGAGTTATGTATCAAAAATTTGGAAAAATGAGGGATTAGTGTGGTTGATATTGTGTTCAATGACAGTTTTGCCAGGACTTTAAAACGCTATTACATGACTCATCGCATTGATCGACAGGTCATTGTATTACCGTTATTATTAGGGCTCGGGGATATTGCCCAAGTCAACCTGCTAGAAACCCGGAAAACGTTATTGAAAATTCGAAATACTCATGAAAGACGTGACGATACTGATGAATGGTATCAGTCGATTCTTTTGGGGTTAAAAAAACTGGATAAAGTTGTTTTTGAACAAAAATCTCTTCGGATCTGGTGGACGGATTTGCCGGATGATAGTTGTGGCTTTGCCTGGTTGTGTGATTATTTGAAGGATATCGGTAATCAGATTTCATCTGTTCATGTGCCGCTAACCCTTAGCCACTCTCGCTTTTTATATGAACTTAATAATCTTGGAGAATTGGTCACTGATGATTTAAATAAATATCATCTTTTTGATTATGAACAATCTTTGGGAAGGGATGCCCGTATTTCGCATAGTTATCTTTGGCGAGATCTGCGCAAGGATAATACGCCTCTTAGAATTATGATTAATGGCCATTTAATGAGTCAGCCGATTAACTTTTACGATCGTTTTCTTCTTTCGCACGTGAGTCCAACAGTTTTTACAAATATTTTGCAGGTGATTGGTCAGACGATTGGGGATGGGCCGAGTGGCGTACCGGATTGGTGGTATCGCCATCGAATTGATTATTTAATTTCCAAACGGGCACTTTGGTATGAAGAACCAGTGAGGCAGTCAGCCGGTTATATTAAGCTGAGAATAAAATAAGGATAAGTTCGATCAGATTCTAAGACGAAGACTTGGGTAGTAGGATAGTTGAATTTCGATAAACTGTTTAATAGATAATGGTTGTGATTACAAAAACGAGGCTGGGACAAATTGGTTTTTGTCTCACCTCGTTTATTTTGTGTATTGAGTTCATTGACTTGACGACTTATCCGATCAGCCAAGGCCTAGGATCAGCCTAATTTTAAAGCTTACATGGCTTCTCTTTGAGGTTGACGAATTTTTGCCAATTCATCATCGATCATGCCAAGGACAAAATCAATGTTTTTTTGGAAGGATAGATCATGTTGTTGGAGATCGATCTTGATTTTAGGACTAACGGAATAGTCATCAAACCATTTTTGATAGGCTTTCCACATTTTGTAATAATAATTTTCCAAGCCTGGATTATTATCGAACTGTTCATAATCACGTCCCCGTATCACGTCCCCGTTTTTTGATACGGTATTTGATGGTATCAAAATCACTATCTGCATAAACTAATAGATCTGGAGCCTTCTTGGGAAGCTGGTTTAATTCAGTCATCATATTATCCAAAAGTTTAAGGTAAACTGAGAGCTCTGTATCGCTGATATTACCGTCCGCATTATTTTCTCGGGTAAAGAGAGCGTCTTCGTAAATAGAACGGTCTAAGACGTTATTATCATCACTTAGGGCCTTCTTAATCATTGAGAAGCGTTTATTTAAAAAATAAATCTGAAGTAGAAAGCCATACTGCTTTGGGTTTGAATAATAGAGCGGTAGGACAGGGTTGTCACCAACTGGCTCAAAAAAAGCTTTCGTTCCTAAATGTGCTGCAATTTTTCCTGTTAACGTTGTTTTGCCAACGCCGATCATTCCTGCTGTTATTATCACCATGATAGCCCCTCTTTTAATAAAATTACGATATATAGTGTACCACAGATTGTATCACCACAATATATATAAGTTGGAAATTTTCGGGCTCCTTTTCACTGAGGGAATTTAAATAAGTAGTACAATAAGGTTAAAGAATCGAATGGAGGGAACCTAATGTATAAAGCGGTTGTATTTTTTGACCTCGATGGCACTTTTTTTGATAATGAGAAAAACGTTTCTAAAGAAAACATAGCGGCAGTTAATGAATTACGTGAAAATAATATTTTACCAATCATTTCAACCGGACGAAATATTTTCGAAATTCAATATGTGATTGACGAGACCGGTATTAATTCTTTAGTTAGTGCGAATGGCAGCTATGTTCAGTATGAAGGAAAAAAATTAAAAGCTGAAGAAATTAGTGATGAAGTTATTGAAGAAATTCTGGCTTTTGCTAAAAAGCAGGGTGACGTCATTTCATTCTATAACAATGAAGGATTTGCTTTAACTGCTGAAAACGATTTAACCAAGGTTAATTATCGATTATTGAGATTGACGCCTCACGTTGAGCCGACGTTTTATAAATCACATGAAGTTAATTTCTTGAATGTTTTTAATTATGATAAAGATAAACTTTACCAAGATCAATTTAAAGGGAAATTATCTTTGGTTCGAAATAATCCACGCTGTCTGGATACAATGAAGTGGGGTGTTTCTAAACAAACCGGGATTCAGGCAATGTTATCGAAAGCTAATTTGGCGGGTATTCCGTCATATGCTTTTGGGGATCAGTTAAATGATCTTCAAATGTTTGAAGAAGTTGATTATCCGGTTGCGATGGGAAATGGTCATCCAGATGTTAAGGCAAAGGCCTCGTTTGTGACAACCTCTAATATTAACCACGGTATCGTGAATGGCCTAAGACATTATGGATTGATTAAATAACGTATAGAAATGATTATTTTTTGATTTCTTCTGTAGATTGGTCCATACAAAAAATAGAGAGTGGGACAAAAGGCGGTTAACTTCCGATTGCATAGCAGGAAGTTAACCGCCTTTTTTGCACGTTTTTTCTCGGTAATAGTCGTGATGAAATTAAAAAGGACTGGACAAAATTACTTTTGTCTCAGCCCTTATCTTTTTACATCAAACAATCATGATAGATGATTTAAAATAGTTGTTAACTATGCCATTTGTTTTTGAATATTGGTTAAAGTCATTTCACCCGTATCTTCAAAATTAATGTCGGCATCTTTTAGAATCTGCTTATCGCCGATACCAATTGAGGTTTCTCCGGCAGCGTTAATTGATTCAACACCCGCACCAGCGTCTTCAACACCAATGCATTGCTCAGGCTTCAAATTAATTAATTCTGCACCCTTTAGATAAATTTCGGGATCGGGTTTACCCTTTGACAAGGTTTTAGGGTCAACGATTTTAGGGAAGTAAGTTGTTAACTGTAATTTTTCGAGAACTTTTGGAGCATTTTTTGAAGCAGAAGCTAGCGATAAGAGATAACCATGGCTTTGGATATCATCTAAAAAGTCTTTGATACCCGGAAGAATGTTGTCGGGCGTCATCTGATCAACCAACTTCAAGTAGTTTGTATTTTTTTCGGTTGCCAAAGCAATTTTTTGATCTTCTGTATATTGATCAGACAAGTTACCAGCCTTTAAAATCATTTCCAACGAATCCATTCGACTGATTCCTTTAAGGCCATCTTCCAGTTCTTTTGACCATGGGGCACCGACTTTATCAGCAACTTGATGCCAGGCTTGACTATGAAAGACTGATGTATCTGTGATAACACCATCTAAATCAAATACAAATCCTTTAATATCAGAAAATTTTGCCATTAAAATTCACTCCTCAAAACTATTTATAAGAAATTGTTGTTGCTTTGTTTTTGTTTAGGGAATAATCTTTTTCTGCGACTTTAATGTGAGTTTCCGCATCAGCAGTAACAGTGATGTTGTGATGTGTAATTTCAAATTGATACTTAATCCCTTGGTAGGCTTGCTTAAACGAGATCTTCTTCCAATTTTGTGGTAAGTGGGGATTAACTGAAACTTCATCGGTATCAAAGCGAACGCCACCGTAACATCCGGTTTCAATTTGAAGTGTCGCTCCCATTACACCAAGGTGAATGCCCTCGGCAGTTGTACCGCCTTGAATGTCGTAGTAATCTGAAAATAATGCCGTTGAAAACAGCTGCCACGATTGATCCATATTACCGTCCATTTCGTCTAATACAGAGTAAACGATTCTTGAGAGCGTTGATCCATGGGTAGTTCTGTCCAGGTAAAACCTTAGGTTACTTGTGAAATAGTTAGCGGGAAGCTTATAACCCAAGCGATTAATAACATCTTCAACTTCAGAAAATGGTAATTCATAATAAGCCATTAATGTATCCGCCTGTTTGGCAACTTGATAAGAATCCGGTGACTTTCCTTCACCCTTTAGCAAACGGTCAATTCGTGAAATATCGCCATACCTTTTACGATACGAATCAAAGTTTAGTTTGGAAAGATTGAAGTAACCGGAAAATTGACCAATGATACCCTCATCGTTGATGTCTAATCGTAATTTGTGAGCGATGTCGGACATCTGGGTTAATAAATTACTGTCTGTTCCTGATTTACTATTGGCAGCTTTTAAAACGTCTGCCTTTTGTTTTGACACAACAGTTGCAACTTTATCAAATAACCATGAAACCATAATATTCGTATACGCATTATTGGTTAGACCTTGTTCGTCAGCGTTTGGATATTCTTCATGAAATTCATCCGGTCCCATGACATTATGAATATCGTAGCGATCGGCGTCTTTGTCATAAGAAACCATGCTTACCCAGAATTTACAAATTGAGAGGAGCATCTCCAAACCATATTTTTCCATGAAATCACGATCACCGGTAATTTGAACGTATTTAAGAACATCATAAGCAACAGAGATCGAAACATGACGTTGCAATCTGCTGTTGTCCGGATCCCATTCACCACTAACTGGATTTAAATGAACAAATTGGGATTGTTCATCCCCATACATTCCTGACTGCCAAGGATACATGGCACCATCTTTACCCTCTGATTTTGCATATTTTCTTGCTTCGTCAATTCTATTGTAACGATAAAGCAAACACTGTTTTGCGATGGCAGGGTAGTGGATTGCGTAAAACGGTAAATCAAATGTGACATCCCAAAAAATATGACCACGATATGCCTCTCCGTGAAGACCACGGGCGCCAACTGAGGCATCTAATTCACCTGAAGCAAGCGCTGCACTTGTGACCAACATGTGATAAATATTAACTCGGGTCAATTTTTGACTGGTAATATCATTAGTGATCTTGATATCAGATTTATTCCAAACGTTTTTCCAGAATTTTTGACTATCGTTAAGTGTGTCGTTAAAAGATGAGTCGTTTAATTCACTTTGAGCAGCACTTTCAAGAGTATCATCATCGGCGTTACCAGTAAAAATCGAAACACACTTTTCAAATTCGTAACTTTTTTCTGGTTCAACGTCCAAACTTAAGGTTTGCCGAATTAATTGATTTTCAGTATCTGTGTTGATTGAACTGGTGGTATCAAAATCTTGACTGTCAAGTTTGGAATTGATGACAAAGGCAACTTTTGAAGTCTTTGTTTGGCCACTCATTGAAATTTGGTTGTCATGCGCCGACATGCCAATAATGTCCAAGTGATGTTGATTAAAGTCAGAATATCTTTCAACATTACCATTAAGCACGCTGCCGTCAATTTCCGAATATATTTGTAGGCTTCCTGAAAAGTTGATAGGTTTTAATTCATATTTAATTGCATATCGATGCCAGTTAGTCATATTTGCAACTTTTGTTGCCCGAACTTCCAGGATATGCCCAGTAGATAACTGAATATGAAGCGTTGTCGTCAGGACACCGGTTTTTAAGTTTAAACTCCGGTAGATATCCTGAATATCTTCTTTTTTGATTTTAAACGGTTGTTGGTGGTCAACACCAAAACTGATAAATTGTGAGTTGGGCAGGTTGACTAGGTCTTCATTGACAACATCACGATCATTAATCTTGGTTGTAAGCTGGTTATAAACGCCGGCAACATACGTACCCGGATAATTATCTTGGTCTGCATTTGCTTCGACATAAGCGCCGCGCAAGCCAAAATAGCCGTTTCCAATAGTTAGCATGGCTTCTTGACCGTAGTTACGCTTACCGCTGTATTCACCGTAATAGTCCAAATGCCACTTTAAGTAATTGGACTCGTCGGAAACGGCTTTCTGCAAACCAACTTCCTTAACTTTATTCAGATTCACAACCGGAACATTCATCATGTTAGCAATTGCTAAACCAATATCAATTTTTTGATGATTGATACCAATAATTGTGTCTGAAAATTCATAATTAAGTGAATTTTCAATGATTGCAGCGTCAACCGGTAATCCAGTTAACGCCACTTTAATGTTCTCAAGATTATCTCCAATTGAAAATTTAGGGTTGTATGTGATCATGAACTTTCTGAAGGGCGGCTTGTTGGAATCCTCAGAATAATTTAATTCCATGACCCCATCACGGGCCCTAATAGCAAACGTTCTCATAACAAAACCTCTTCTCGAATTTTTGACAGTATAAAGCTTTTCTAATAACTTAATTCTAGAACAACGGGGCTTGAAGCGCAATAAATTGGCGTTTCAAAGTCGTTTGCGAATTTGCTCAATTCTGCACATGGGAGCCTCTAAGCCTTTATTTAATCTCTCGGTTTTCATTCTTTAGTAGATCTCTAATTTCTTCAAGAAGAAGTTCTTTCTTGTCAGGAACAACTTTAGCCGGTTCTTTTTTAATAACTCGGTTGATGATTTTGATGATTACGAAGACAACAAAAGCAATGATTAAAAAGTTGATAACCGAATTAATAAAGGCCCCATATTTGAAAGTAGCCCCTCCAACTTTAATCATTAGATTGGATAGATCGATTTGGCCCAAGAATAGGCCGATAAATGGATTGATTAAATTGGTTGTCAGTGACGTCACAATAGCAGTAAAAGCACCGCCAATAATGACACCGACAGCTAAGTCAATAACGTTTCCACGAGAAATAAATGCCTTAAATTCTTTCAACAATTCCTTCACCTCCAGGTTAAGCTTGTGTTATTGTATTTACATCAATTATACTTGACCAAGGACACGTGCACAAACTATGGCTACGGAAACGGTCAATTTTATAAATGAGGATGTTTAATTTGAACATAAAAAAAAGTATTAGCATTATTTTAGTGTTTATTGTCTTAATCTTAGCAGGAGCTTTTTATTTGACTCGCAGTATGACATGGTCATCACTTGAATTTGTCATGATATGGGTCGGTGCAATTATTGCAATGCATGTGGTCATTACACCTTTAGTTATTTCGATTGTTCGTGCGAGGGATCAAAGAAAAGCAGCCGAGGAAGAAGCTGCCAAACAACAATCAGGCAATATTTCCAAAGATTAATTGAAACTGTCTGAATCAAGGAGAAACAGATGCAAAAACAAACGCTGAAAAAATTAATAGCCATGGTTACTTTTGTGTTGGCATTTACTGTACTGATTGGTGTTACCAATGGGACTCCTGTATCAGCAAAATCCTCAACAACAAATGTTTCTGGTTCTAAACAACAATTAGTTGACATTGTATTGAAACCTAAAAGTCAAAAAAAATTAGATCAGTTTGTGTATCAGTCGGTTGATCCGACGAGTAGCAATTATCGAAAATTCGTTAGTTCCGGTCAATTTGCTTCAAAGTTTGGACAATCAACAAAAAATATGCAAAAACTTCGTCAATACTTAAAAAAATATCATTTGAGGACTGAAGTATACCGAGGGAATCTGGTAATGGCTGTTAAGGGATCGACCAGAAATGTTCAAAAAGCTTTTAAAGTGAAACTTGTGATGGTATCTAAAAACAAGATCAGATATCAAAAAACAACTAAAAAGCCGACTGTACCGAAATCAGTTTCCAAATCAATACTTGCGATTATGGGATTGTCAAGTTATTCGACAGTTTCAAATAGTTCACGTGAATTTCGGCCGACGTCTTTATACAATAGGTCTGCAACGACTCTTAGCCAGGGAGAAATTGCAAAACATTATTCTCCTTCAAAATTCGTTAATCGTTATGGTATTTCACAGCTTTATAACAATGGGTCAACCGGTCGGAGCAAGACGATTGGCATT
>NZ_GG669993.1:460134-557933 GCF_000159315.1 Lentilactobacillus hilgardii DSM 20176 = ATCC 8290 | reverse complement strand
ATTTCGTTTGCCAACTATCATCCAAGTGATGCTTATCGGTATTGGAACGGCATGGGGATTGATGTCAAATCAAGCAGGCTAAGTAATTATCGGACTAATGGCTATAAGGGGTCATGGAACGGGTATAACGAAACAACGATTGACGTTGAACAGGCAGGGGCAATTGCACCAGATAGTAATATTCGAACATACATAGGTAAATCGGATATCACAGGAATGGTGAATTCACTTGCTGCCGCTGTTGGACAAAATGTTGTTGACGTTTTATCCCTCAGCTGGGGGCAAAGTGAAGCTCAGGTTGCTTATGAAATTAAGCAGGGAGTCACACCAGCAAAATATAATCAAATTATGAACCTGCTGTTTGAGCAGGCTGCCGCTCAAGGCATTAGTGTTTTTGCGGCTAGTGGTGATAATGGTGCGTATGATGGGATTTCCAGCGGTAATACATCTCTTAGCGTCGATACACCCGCCAATTCGCCGTATGTTACTGCCGTCGGTGGGACAACGTTGCCTCGGACGTATACAGTTAATAAGCAAACGGTAAAAATTGAAAAAGAACGCGCTTGGGCGTCTGAGTTTCTATATCCTAATTATAAAAGTCAAAAATTTTTGGGGTTTGAAGATTGGGTAGAAACCTTCTTTGCCGGAGGAGGTGGCGGGTTTAGTAAGTATAATGCAGTGCCTAAATATCAATCAGGGTTCAGTGGTATCGGAACCTATGATGCGACTAGGCTGTGGTCTTTTAAAAATGGTAAAGCAAAACTTCTCGATACGCCTGTTAATATAAGTGGTAAGAGCAAGGGGCGAAATGTACCTGATTTGTCGGCAAATGCCGATCCTAATACGGGGTACTCTATCTTTATTACGCCTAAAAAAGATTCTTCAGCGACAGGTGAATGGGAAATATCAGGTGGTACCAGTGTCGTAGCGCCACAAATCGCAGCCGCAAGCATTTTAATGTCAAATAATTCGGCTGGTAGACTTGGCTTTTGGAACCCTCAAATTTATCGATTTGCGTCTCAATCCAACTCTCCTTTTACAGTGTTGGATAGTCGGACAAATAACACAAACTTGTACTATACAGGTCAGCCCGGTAAACGATATAACCAGGCAACGGGTTTGGGAACGGCTGATTTCAGTAAATTAGATAAACTATTTAATTCATAAAAATCTGGGAGGATTGTATGGACGAGAATAAAAGATTAAAAGCAGGAGATTATTTTGAACGTATCGGTATCTTTGTTGGATTAGTGATTATTGTGATATTCGTGCAATTCCCACTATCATTTATTATGATGGGAGATTTTTCACACTTGGTTAACAATATCATTGCAGTGGTATATATATTAGGGTTCGTCCTTGCAATTGCGGTTGCTGGATATTTTTATCGAAAATATGCGCACCCCCAAAAAATGTCATTAACAAGCCGAGATATTTCGATGATCTTTATTGCTTACGTGTCTTTCTTTGTTGTGCAAATTGGCTTAGGGCTATTAAATCAGGCAATTTATCATCAAAGTTCAACAGCTAATAACAAGATTATTTATCAATATATGAATACAAACCATCTGACATTAATTTTGATGGGGTTCACTGCGGTCTTTTGTTCACCGATTCTGGAGGAATTAGTATTTCGTGGTTTTTTAATCGGTTCAATGTTTACAGCAAATACCCGGGTTGCTGCAGTAATTGTCAGTGGTGTTTTATTTGCCTTTCCACATATGGAAGATTTCAATGTGATCAGTTTCTTGACATATGCAATATTAGGCGGCACCTTAGCGTATTTGTACGTTAGAACTAAGAACATAAAAGTACCAATCGGGTTACATTTTTTAAATAATTTGATTGCAATGGGCATGATGCTGGTGCAAATTGTACTAAATAGTCGTTGAGTTTAATGGGAGGTAACTAAAATGGGACTTCAAGTGCCGCTTTTAAATGATGTATCGCAAGGAATCAAGGGAAACCTTAATTTAATAACGGATGTTTCCGGTGTAAAAGTGGGCCAGATTACCATTAATGATGGCGATGTCCACACTGGAGTTACCGCCATATTGCCACATACAGGTAATATGTTTCGAAGTAAAGTTCCGGCGGCGTCATATGTGATTAACGGCTTTGGCAAAAGTGTTGGTTTGGTTCAAATTGATGAACTGGGCACAATTGAAACACCAATTGTATTGACAAACACATTTGGCGTTGGAACTGCAATTAACGCTTTAACGAAGCGGATGCTGACTCAAAATATTGAAATCGGAGATACTACTAGTACGGTGAATCCGGTTGTGGCAGAATGCAATGATGGTGATGTATCAAATATTCGAAAAATGTATTTGAGTGAAGATGATGTGTATAGTGCGTTGGACGCGGCAGCCGATCAATTTGAGGAGGGGGCTGTTGGAGCAGGCCGGGGTATGATGTGTTATGACTTGAAAGGTGGCATAGGATCATCATCAAGAATTGTTAAAATTGATGATCAACATCAATATACGGTTGGCGCTTTGGTGATGACAAACTATGGTTATTTAACGGACTTCGTTGTGAATGGTGCTTCGGTAGGGCAACCACTTGCGCAGATGCTTGCAGCCGATAAAGAAAAAGAAGAAAAGGGATCGATTATTACCATTCTTGCAACGGATGCACCACTAAATTCACGTCAACTAAAGCGGATGGCCAAACGGGCAACTGTCGGTATCAACAGAACGGGTGGTTTTATTGGAAACGGTAGCGGTGAAATTGTTTTTGCCTTTTCGACGACCAATTTGGTTGAACATTTTTCTGAGAACCAGTTTGATAAAGTGATTCGATTTAATGACAATAAAATTGACTTATTTTTTAGAGCAACGGCTGCTGCTGTTGATGAGTCCGTTTTAAGTTCCTTGGTACATGCAAAATCCATTGTAGACCGAAAGGGACGCTTGCGTCTAAGTTTGATTGATGCAGCAAAAAAACTAGAGGAAAGCCAGCCTCGATATACAGATATGCTCGATATTATGTTCAAGCAATTAGGGGTGGCAAAATGACTCAGCAAGTTTTACTTGGGGTAGAAAACATCAGCCAGCTGTCGTGGGGCGCAATTAACGGTTGCGAAGCGGCCAGCTTGTTAGAAGGGTTTCATTTTAACCAGGAAGCCGTGGAAGTTAGTTATGGTGAATTTTTATTGGATATGCCAATCAGTCAGGATGGTAATCCTTATCATGGCTTTGGCGGCTCTCCCTTCAAAAACCAGTCTGGAAAGTTTGAAGCAATTTTTACCTGTCCTTTGATTGAATGGGGTCGAAAATATGGGATGCTCAGGGATTTAAGTGGCGCTAATTCCAGTTGGTTATTTGACGAGGTCCAAAGGGGCTATCCTGTTTTAACATATGTAACGGTCCATTTTGAACAGCCAAAATGGGAAAAATATCCTTTTGGGCTGGTACCTGTGAATAATCACGCGGTCATTTTAGATGGTTTTGATCAAAATCGGGTTCATGTGAGTGATCCAATTGATGGAAAATATTGGATGGCCAAAGAAAAATTTGAGACAATCTACTATTCCCGTAAAATGGCGGTTTCGCTAACTAAATAAATATGTAACAAAACCAGGCTTGATGAAAAATTCATTAAAAAAGCCTGTTTTTTTATAATATTTATGCTAAATTAGACTTTAAGTTAGGTTCGTTAAGAATCTCACATATTTTGAGGAGTGATTTATAATGCATATATCTCGTAACATATCGGTGTTAGCGAGTGTCGCTGGCATTTCACTGATTCTTGTTGGATGTGGTCAAAATTCTAGTCAACAAAAGAAGACGATTACAACGTCTACTGATTCTGAATTGACAACGGTTGACCCTTCCAAAACCACGGCTGTTGGGACTTTCAACGTTTTGAATAACGTTGATGAAGGGTTATTCCGTTTGGGTAAAGACAGTAAGGTCGAACCCGGAATTGCAACGTCCTCTACTGTTTCAAAGGATGGGAAGACGTATACGTTTAACCTTCGGAAAAATGCTAAGTGGAGTAACGGTGATCCTGTCACTGCCCAAGACTTTGTTTATTCGTGGCGAAGAACGCTTAACCCTAAGACGGCTTCACAGTATGGCTATCTATTTTCGGGCATTAAGAACGCGGATAAAATTCAAGATAAAAAAGCTGCCGTTTCGTCACTTGGCATTAAAGCTAACGGGAAATATAAGCTGACGGTGACATTAGAGCAACGAATTCCATACTTTAAATTGTTAATGGGATTTCCAGTCTTTTTCCCACAAGATTCGAAAACGGTTAATAAATATGGAAATAAATACGGGACTTCATCCAAGACGCAGGTTTACAATGGTCCGTTTACCTTAACTAAATGGACGGGAACAAATCTAAGTTGGACACTAAAGAAAAACAATCATTATTGGGATAAGAAAAATGTCAAACTTGATAATGTGAAGTTCAGCGTTGTTAAGGATCCATCAACCGGATTGAATTTGTTTAACGAAGGCAAGCTGGATATGGCTCAGTTGTCCGCAACCCAATCTAAGCAAATGAATAATAAAAAGGATCTTGTTTCACGTCAGCAATCTTCTAATTATTACATTGCCTTTAATCAAAAAATTAAAGCTTTCAAGAACCTGAAAATTCGTCAGGCCATGTCAATGATTATTAATCGACCAATGTTAGCTGATAAAGTTGTTTCAGGTGGTGCCATCAGTAATGATAGCTTCGTGTCTAAGGGACTGGCAGTATCACCTAAAGATGGGACTGATTTTACGAAAGACGTCACTGCTCCGGCTTCTATGAAATATAATCCAACCAAAGCCAAGCAACTCTTTAAACAAGGTTTGCAGGAGGTAGGTCTCAAGTCACTTCACTTTACGTTATTAAACTCTGATACTTATGATCAAAAACAATTAAGTGAATATTTACAAAGTGCACTTGAAAAATTGCCGGGACTTCATGTGACATTAAATAATATTCCGGGACGTGTCATCCTATCACGACAAGCGGATCATCAATTCCAAGCTACGGTTGCTAATTGGTTTGCGGATTTTTCGGATCCAATTACGTTCCTGAATATTTTAACGTCGACTAATCCAAGTAATATTTCGCGCTGGAAGAATTCGGAATACGATAAATTAATCGATGCAAGTAATAATGATGATGGTGGGAATGCACAAGCGCGTTGGGATGATATGGTCAAGGCCCAAAACCTTGCATTGAATGATCAGGCTATAATCCCACTTTATCAATCTGGTGAAAAATGGATGATTAAATCAAGCGTAAAGGATGTCGTTTACAATACGGCCGGCGCAAACTATAACTTTAAAAATGCTTATATCAAGTAAGGAGGTAGCTATTCGTGACACCGGTCATTAAAAAGATTGAGATCAGTGAGGCTGCAGTTCCTCTAAAAAGACCGTTTGTAACCGCTCTAAGGACGGTTACAACTGCTCGGACACTCATTGTAAAGGTGGAAGACAGTAGCGGCCTGATAGGCTTAGGAGAGGCATCACCGACACCTGTTATCACTGGTGATAGTGTGTCGAGTATTAAAGAAGCAGTTAATGAAATCATTGGACCAAAACTAATTGGAAAATCTTTGGTGAATTCCGAGGACATTAAGGCAACAATTGACCAATCGATGGTTCATAACTCAAGTCCGAAGGCTGCATTAAACATTGCGGTTAATGATTTAATTGCCCAGCACTATCAGGTTCCTTTGTATCAACTGTTGGGAGGATATGCCGACAAAATTCAAACAGATTACACAGTCAGTGTCGGGACAACCGACAAAATGATTGCGCAGGCTAAAGAATTAATGAATGCCAGTTTTTCAACTTTAAAAATTAAGGTTGGCAGTGACTCGGAATCTTCAGATGTTGAAAAGGTTGCGGCCATTCGAAAAGCAGTTGGCCCATCGGTCAATATTCGGTTGGATGCAAATCAAGGATGGCATTATAAACAGGCTGTGTCGGCGATTAATCAAATGGCGAAGCTGGGCTTGGATATTCAGTTGGTGGAACAGCCGGTTGCTGCTACGGATTTCGAAGGGATGGCTTACGTCACTCAGAATACGCAAACATTAATCATGGCAGATGAAAGTATTTTTTCCGTTCAGGATGCACAGCGTTTGATTTCAATGAACGGCTGCGATTTGATTAATTTAAAGTTAATGAAGGCTGGAGGCATCGATAATGCCCTGAAAATCAATACGCTTGCCGAGACAGCCGGTATACCCTGCATGGTTGGTAGTATGATCGAGTCATCTGTTTCGGTAACGGCTGCTGCACATTTAGCCGCTGCAAAGGAAAATGTGAAATATGTGGATCTTGATGCCTCAATGATGTTTTCCAGCAATCCCGTTAAGGGTGGTATATCCAATAAAGCTAATCAAATTTTTTTGCCACATTTTGCTGGACTTGGATTTGCACAACTGTCAAAATAATTGGTTTTTAACGGCAAAAAATTTTGAATCAATTTATATCAAAATATAAAGGGTAAAATTGTTCATTTAATTTAACTATTGAATGATTTAGCTGTAATCGCGTGTTTCTATACGGATAAATCATTGATTTTTTTATGGGAAGTTGGGTCGAAATTATTTTTTGATCCAATTTTTTATGAGATAGGGCCAGAAAACACGTTCTTTTAAGGACGTGTTTTCTTGTCCCGTTTTTACGGCTAATAAACGATAATTACCTGCAATAAATTTCCTTGTTTTATGAATTTACGTACACAGTAACGTTCTTTATATGCTATAATTTTTATTAAAAAAAGTACAATAGATTAATATATGACCAAATCTCGTTGCATAACGTGAATTACCATAACGCATAAGAGTAGCAGTTTTTAACCAGACACAGTGGGAAAGTTTTCAAACTCCTGGTTGACGGAACCGCCGATGAACCCGGTTTTTAAATTGTTCATCTGAAGATGGTCAAGATGGTCAGGTTCAACTACTAGTGAGCGTGCCTAAACAGCATGACTGACATCAGTGTCCGAAGTTGTCGACAAGTGGGGCAACCAAAGGATCGGGGCTGTCAATCAATAGGCAATCGCTAAGTCCCTTGACGATCAACGCAAACGAGAAAAATAACAAGAGGAGGTATCGTATGACCACGTTGGTTAAAGGGGTTAAACTGCGCTTATACCCTAACTAAGCACAAATCAATCAATTATGGCAACTATTTGGCAACGATCGGTTTGTTTGGAATCAAATGTTAGCGACGGCTAATAAACGTTATGAAAATAACCCGAAAAGTCAGTTTGTTGGTGAATACGATATGAATTATCTGCTTAAACGGTTTAAGCAAGAGTACCCTTTCCTCAAAGCGAGTGATTCCACCAGCTTATTTGTGGTTAACCATAACCTTGCGATTGCCTTTAAGAACTTGTTTCAACATCGGGGTGGTCATCCCCGGTTTAAGTCCCGCCATAGCGCTAAGCAAGCCTATACCGGGCAATCAATCTGCGTCGTAGAGGCTAAGCAGCGTTTAAGATTGCCCAAACTCGGGAGTATTCGGACCAGCAAGACTAACCAATTAGCCGACGCCAAAATTAAGCGCTACACGATTAGTCATGACGCAACGGGGCGCTACTACCTTTCCCTGCAGGTCGAAACCGAAGTTCACGACTTGCCGAAGACTCACCAAATGGTGGGCTTGGATATGGGCGTTGCCGATTTAGCGATTGACTCTAACGGGGTTAAGTACGGGACCTTCAAGGCTAAGTGGTTCGAAAAGCAAGCGACGCGTTGGCAATCCAAGTTTAGCCGGCGCAAGCAGCGGGCAACCGTGGCGATGCGTCAATGGAATCATCACCATCAATTATCCAAGCTGGCACTCAATGATTATCAAAATTGGCAACGGGCTAAAATGACCAAAGCGCGTTATCAAGCGAAAATTGCCAACCAGCGCAAAGACTACCTCCATAAACTGACGACGGCCTTAGTTAGAAACTATGATGTGATTGTGATTGAGGATTTGAAAACCAAAAATCTGATGCGCAATCACCATCTAGCCCAGTCCATCGCAAACGCCAGTTGGTCTCAATTCCGGACCATGCTTGAATATAAGTGTGCCTGGTACGGTAAGCAATTAGTGGTGGTGAGCGCCAGGAACACTTCCCGAATCTGTTCAGCGTGCGGTCAGAATGATGGACCCAAGCCTTTAGCTATTCGAGAATGGACGTGTTCTGAATGCCGAACGCATCACGACCGAGATATTAATGCGGCAGTTAATATCCTTAATTGCGGACTAAAAGCTATTGGTCAGGAACTAGCCATGGTAAAAGAGCGAAGTTCTGTAAGTTAGGTTTTCGGTATACCGATGTAACAGCCTAAATACTACTTCGTGTTCCCAGAAGCTCAGTCATTCATGGCCGAGTAGTTCACTTGCTTATGATTATCTATTTGGATAAAACAGGGTCAATTGGTCCAGGAAGTCGAACTTATTTATTGAAAGTCAAATTCGTGGTATCATAATAAAAAACGAATGGGGGTGTCACGGTGGAAACAAGACGTGTTAAAGTGCCTGTGGCAACTATCTGGAAGTCAAAAAGCGCACCGCGTCCGGTCGATGAACCGGCCTTAAATGGTGATGGCAAGAAATGGGTTACTCAAATGAGTAATGAACAATCTGTAAAACTCAGTGACGATGATCTTTTGGAGACCCAAGCATTGTTTAATGATGAATTGATTATTGATCATTTTGATGGCGATTGGGCAAAGGTCTTTGTCAGCAATCAGAAGGATGACTCTGATTCAAGAGGATATCCGGGATGGGTTCCAACAAAACTGTTGAGTGACCAGCAAATTACCTACCCGCCAGTTACGTCAACGGTTCGGGTTGCTGCCAAGTCTGCACAATTGTATGATGCAAACAAAAAACCGTTGATAGAAATTAGTTTAGGGACAATTTTACCTGAAGTAGGCATTGATGGTGATTATCTTGAGGTCGCAACACCTTTAGGCAAGGCGTACCTTGATAAACAAGCATCAGTTTTACCTGTTTCGGGTCAAAATTCTGGTGAAACAATGGTTGAAATGGCTCGTCAATTTCTCGGCATGCGTTATCTTTGGGGTGGCATCAGTTCTTACGGATTTGATTGCTCGGGACTGGTTTATAGTATGCATCGGGTCTTAGGATTTGATATTCCAAGAGATGCTGATGATCAACATGATGGCGGAATGCCGGTTGCACCAGAAGCTATTTTACCGGGAGACTTAGTATTCTTTGGATATGATCATGGGCGTGGCTATGTCCATCATGTGGGCATGTATATAGGTGAAGGTAAAATGATTGAATCACGGACACCTGGAAAAACGATTGATATTGCAAGCCTCACTGAGCCCAAATTTGCTTCTGAATTTGCAGGCTTTCGGAGATATTGGCGATGAGTAAAGATGAGTTTCAGCTAATTCAAAATTTAGTTTCAAAAGCTCCTGAAACAATTGGTTTGATTATCAAAGTTAATCATGAGCAAAAGCTGGCTGTTAATGCAAATAAAGCATTTCGGTCGGCTTCTTTGATTAAGCTGGCTATCTTAAATGATGTATTGGATAGTCATTTTGATTTGGATAAAGAAGTTCATGTACGGAGGGATAAATTAGTTGGCGGGGCCGGTGTTTTACAGCTCCTTTCCGAAAGAATATTCCAACTGAAAGATCTTCTGGCTTTGATGATCAGTGTTTCTGATAATTCGGCTACTAATTTGGTTATTGACCTTA
This sequence comes from Lentilactobacillus hilgardii DSM 20176 = ATCC 8290, assembly GCF_000159315.1. Taxonomy (GTDB): domain Bacteria; phylum Bacillota; class Bacilli; order Lactobacillales; family Lactobacillaceae; genus Lentilactobacillus; species Lentilactobacillus hilgardii. The sequence goes on along the minus strand of NZ_GG669993.1, from coordinate 548,233 downwards.
TTGGAATGGATCATGTTAATCAATATTTATCTAAAATGGGATTTTATAAAACCCGTCTTAATAGGTATTTGATGGATACAAATGCTTTAGAAAATGGAAAAGATAACTATACAACACCTGCCGAAAGTCAAAGGCTGTTAGAAATGGCCATTGCTAATCATCCAATGACAAAGACCTGGTTTTTGAATCAACAATTCCGATATAAGCTACCCGGTGATTTTGATGAGACAGGTAATGGCATTCAAGTTTATAATAAAACCGGTGAAGGTTATCAGATTGATCATGATGTAGCAGAATTTGTATATGGCAATAAGGTGATTTCCATTGCATTATTGACATTTGGATCAAGAAGTAGAATGAACACAATCCGGTTGTTTAATGACGTTGGAAAGCTGGGTGCAGACTTCCTTAGCCGTTAGTTTGATTGTTCTTTACTCGTCTGTTTTTGATATAGTGGCAGTGGCTGGGACATAAGTCCAAAAAACATTACTTTTTAAAAAGATCCCGTGAAATCAGCGTTTTTTAAGCTGATTTCACGGGATCTTCACTTTAAGGTAGGAACGTTGTGGTATTGATTTTTAACTATTTTCCCAACCTCCTTTTTTACGTCCAATGAACGCTTATCATCATTACCTGCCAATAAATTTCCTTATTTTATGAATTTACGTGTACGGTAACATTTTTTAATATGCTATAACAATTATTTAAAAAGTACAAATAGATTAGTGTATGGCCAAATCTGGTTGCATAATCCGATTTGCCATTACACACGGGGGAACCAAGTATCAAAACGTGACTTTAACTGGGCACGTTGAAAGGGCTTTTAAACGCATGGCTGACGAAATCGCTGATGAATATGTTTTGAAATCTCTGCCCTCCTACTAGTTAGGCGCACCATCTAAACGATCAGTCACTGACCTGGTTTGATGGCTAAAGGGCATGACGGTTTTTCAACTATTCTGTCAGTGTTCGCAGCTACCTACTAATGATTGGCAACCAAAGGATCACCACTGGTGGTCGCCGAGTGACGATGTCGAAATCATCCTGTCAATGAACAGGCAGTTACTAAGAGCCTTGACGATCAACGCAAACGAGAGGAGGTCTTGTATGACCACGGTGGTTAAAGGGGTTAAGCTGCACTTATAACCCCAATTAGGAACAAACCGGTCAGTTGTGGCAACCATTTGGCAACGGGCTAAAATGACCAAAGCGCGTTATCAAGCTAAAATTGCCAACCAGCGCAAAGATTACCTGCATAAACTGACGACGGACTTAGTTAGAAACTATGATTGTGATTGAGGATTTGAAAACCAAAAATCTGATGACAATCACCATCTAGCCAAGTCAATCGCTAATGCCAGTTGGTATCAACATGCTTGAATACAAGTGTGCCTGGTACAGTAAGCAGTTACTGGTGGTGAGCGCCAGGAACACGTCCCAAATCTGTTCAGCGTGCGGTCAGAATGACGGCGCTAAACCCTTAACTATTCGGGAGTGGACGTGTTCTAAATGCCGGACTCATCATGACAGAGATATTAATGCGGCAGTTAATATCCTTAATTGCGGACTGAAAGCTATTGGTTAGGAACTAGCCGTGGTAAAAGAGCGAAGTTCTGTAAGTTGGGGTTTCGGCATACCGATGTAACAGCCTAAATACTACTTCGTGTTCCCGGAAGCTCGGCCATTCATGTCCGAGTAGTTCACACAAAAGATGGTGCCAAGGCACTTCGAGTGATTAAGGAAATCCGTGCAGGCATTACATGGATAAATTGTTACAACCCAACATTTAACGAAGCTCCTTGGGGTGGCTATAAAATGAGTGGTATTGGTCGTGAATTGGGTGAAGATGGTCTTCTAGAGTATCAAGAAACAAAACAAATTAATATCAATTTAAATCCTGGACCAGTGGGATGGTATGAACACTAGACATTGTTTGTAAATAGCAAAATAGCTAAAAAACGTTTCGAATGGCAGTCCCTGCTAGTAGTAGGAATGAACCGATTCGAAACGTTTTTATTGGTAAAAATATTAAACTTAATTATTTGTCTGCATTGTTGTATGAATCAAGATGTTCATCCAGCATTGTTAGGGCAGTTGTACAATCTTCAATTTGTTCATTGGACAGTTGCAGTAAATCTTGACAACTGTTAACACGATCATAGACAGTATCTCGTTGCTCCAGTGCCTTATCGGTTAATTGAATGATAACTGTTCTTTCATCTTGAGGGCTTCTAGTCCGAGTGATCCATCCATGACTTTCAAGTCGTTTTAACAAAGGTGTTAAAGTGCCACTATCCAGATGAAGATGTTTACCGATCTTCTTAACGGACATTGGTGCGTTTTCCCAAAGGGTTAACAAAGCAATGTACTGTGGGTAGGTCAAGTTAAAAGGTTTTAAGGCGTCTTGGTAAAACTTATTGAATTTTTTATTGGCAGTATAGATCTGAAAACATAACTGGGTGTCAAGTCTGATTGGTTGTGTTTCTGGCATTTGGTTCAACTCCGTTCGCGTAGTGTATAATAACATTGTAAATTATTTTGTTTTAAAAGCAAGGCATTTATTTTAACAACGATTAAATTGTAGTCGATTATCTAACTTGGTTAAGGGGGATTTTTACATAATGCAAATGAGCAAAATTAGATTCAGTACATGGCTTTGTGTTATTAGCGTTATTTCTATGATTGGATATTTAGGTTATTATGGGTACTGGCTTTTTAGAGGTCAGCCAAAGTTTTCAAACCAATCACTGCTGCTAATTGAGGTTGGCATTGGAATTATAATTGCAATGTTACCCTTCTTCATTGAATGGGTTGGCCATTTTTATTTTCCACAAGTGGAATTAATTTTCTTTTACATTTTCCTATACATGTCTATCTTTCTAGGGTCAGGTCTGCAATTCTATGGTGTTCAATATTGGGATAAGTATGAACATATCTTGTCCGCAATTATGCTGGCTGGTTTAGGATATGCTATTTTTCAGGGTATTTCTCGATCAAGAAGGAATGCTTGGGATATGCCATTTTTGATGAGTCTGTTTTCATTTACATTTGGCGTTACATGCGGTGTCTTTTGGGAATTTTATGAATTTACAGCAGATGGCCTTGCCGGATTGAATCTCCAGCGGTATGAAGCTGCAGGTCGGATGCTGATTGGTAGAGCAGCACTTATGGATACAATGACTGATTTGATTTCAGATGTAGTTGGGGCACTGTTAATGGCAGTTATTGGATATCTTTTGATGAAGAGAGATCCTAATGCAAGCCGATTCTTGGTATTTCGATCAAAACGTCAAAATATCTTTTCAAGTTACAACTTTTAGTGTAAAATAAGATATGTTGTTTTGTTGCCCCAATGGCGGAACTGGCAGACGCGCAGCGTTCAGGTCGCTGTTTGAGTAATCAAGTACAGGTTCGAATCCTGCTTGGGGCATATTGATAACGTATTGAAGATTCTTTTAAAAGAGATCCCGTTAAACTAACGTTTAGCGAGGTCTCTTTTTTGTAACTAACACTAGAAAACATAAAAAGAGCGGTTGGACAAAATTTAGGCTTGTCACAACCACTCCATCATGCTTATTAATGAATGTAGACTGTCAGTACTGTTATCATTCCGAAAATGACGCCAGGGACGTTAGATATAATGACTGGCCAATCTTTATAAGTTTTAAACCAACCATATCCGACCCATAAAATGGCATTTACCATGGCTACAAGCGGCTGAATCGGAGAAACCGGATGACCAGAAAAGTTAGCTATGATTTCTGGGATATAAGAAACATACATCGAAATGCAGGTGAAGGTTGCTATTTTGCCTAATAGTTTGATCTTTTTGACATGATTAGGATTAAGGGCTTTTTCTCCTTCTGGATATTTTGAAGTATCGAAACGCATGTTGTATTCTCCTCTTTCGTAAATTACTTTTAACTAATACTCTATTGCCATTTAAAAAGTTTTTCTAAATATTGATGTCTCGCTTTAGCGACAATTATTTGATAGAATATCATGTTATTGTATTTATTTTTAATTCTTTAGTCATACTTAAAGACTTCTTAATGATTAACAATACCATTTTTCTAGAAAAATGAATAATCGTCTTCTATTGTGATTAATTGTATAATTTAAGCCCTACTAATTGCTTTTATTTAATAAAAACAGCATTATAATAATTGTAGAGACGTTGATTACGCTTACACAGAAAGGATGAGACACGATGTATGAACACATTCTTATACCACTTGATGGTAGTCGTAACTCGAAGCAGGCACTAGAAGAAGCAATTAGTTTGGCAAAAAAGTTTGATTCAAAGCTGAGTTTGTTAACAGTTATTAATAATACAAACTTTTATTATGGTGCAGGTGCAGCGGGAATGCCACCCAGCATGTATGATGATCAGAAGAAGATGGCTGATAAGATATTAAGTGACGCTAAAAAGTATGTTGATGAGCAAGGAGTCTCATATGAAACATCAGCAGATGTTGGTAATCCAAAAAACATTATTGCCCATATTTATCCTGATCAGCATGGGATTGACCTGATTGTGATTGGCAAGTCAGGGGTTGATGCTTTAAACCGATTACTAATTGGTTCAACGACTGCTTACGTTGTCAGAAATGCAACAACCAAAGTGTTGGTTGTTAACACTAAAGACTAGTCAGATTGACAATGCGGTTCATTTAAGAGCGGCTTATTGAATGTTTTAAATAAAGAGCATCTATCAAACACTTGAATGAAAAATGTTTGATAGATGCTCTTTATTTAAAAACGAAAGGATTTCAAGTGAACAATTAAAGTTTATCAGAAACACGGTATGGTTTTTCATTTGATTTGGAATCTGTATTGGTTTCATTACTGTGCGTAATCGCGTCATCAGCAAGAAAAATATCAAATGATTGGTTGTTCGCACCGTGAACAACCAACACTTTTTTGTCAGCTTCTTGTTTTTGTTTATAAATTTGGGCAGTTTTCACAGCTTCATTGTGGTCGTGAAAATTACCAATTGAGTCCCCCGGGTTAAAGAATACTATTTCATCCATAGGTACCGCTCCCTTCAATGCTTTTTCATACTCTTAAAACCAGTATAACTTATATTGGTGGTAAAATGAAATTCAAAGCCGGTTTGTTTGCACTGTGACGCCGGTTTTTTAAGAAAACATTATACTACTGGTAGCTGTGGCCGTTATCTGATAAAATAAAAACCGTTATGTTCGGTATTTAAGGCTAACAAAGTTAGATTTACAACAAAAGGGGAATTGATTATGTGTGGATTTGTTGGTTATGTTAACCAAAAAGATGTTCCTGAAGGTACAATTAATGACATGGCAGACAGAATTAAGCATCGTGGTCCGGATGACGAGGCTTATTTTGCAGACGAAAACGTATCAATGGGATTTCGACGACTTTCCATCATTGATTTAGCCCACGGTCGTCAGCCGATGTTCAATGCTGACCAGACAAAGGTACTAACTTTTAATGGTGAAATATACAATTACAAAGAAATTCGAGAAGAACTTCGTGATCTTGGATACGAATTCAAGACCGATGTTGATTCTGAAGTTTTAGTTTATGGGTATGAAGAATGGGGACCGGCACTTCTTGATAAATTAAGAGGAATGTTCGCGTTCGTTATTTATGATAAAAAAAATAATGAAGTATTTGGCGCAAGAGATCATTTTGGCATTAAACCGCTTTATTACTATGACGATGGAGACACATTCCTTTGGGGATCTGAAATAAAAGCTTTTCTCGAGCATCCAAATTTTAAAAAAGAACTCAATTTACGCCTCTTACCAATCCATTTGAGCTTTGAGTTTATTCCTTCAAGAGAAACGATGTTTAAGAACGTTTATAAATTGCTCCCCGGTCAATATTTCCTTCATAAAGATGGCAAGACCGAAACACATCGTTACTATAAATTCAATTATGATCATATTGATAACAGCCAAACAATTGAAGGCGATGCTGATAAAATCCAAAAGATTGTTGATGATTCAGTTAAGGCCCACATGATTGCGGATGTTGAAGTCGGTAGCTTCTTATCAAGCGGAATTGATTCAAGTTATGTATTAAATGAAGCAGCAAAGCTTAAGCCAATTCAATCATTTTCAATTGGGTTCCATCATTCTAAATATAGTGAATTGGCATGGTCGACAGAATTTGCCAAGACAATTAAACAAAAAAACACCCCGATTTACATGGATGGCGATGATTACTTTAATTTCCTGCCAACCATGATGTATTACATGGATGAGCCACTGTCTAATCCAGCAGCAATTCAACTTTATTATTTGTCAAAAGAAACTTCTAAACACGTTAAAGTTGCATTGTCAGGTGAAGGCGCCGATGAGTTCTTCGGTGGCTACAATACGTATTTGGAATCGATTCCTTTTGACCGTTATCAAAAATATGTACCGAAACCGGTTAGAAAGGGACTAGCTGCTGTTGCCCGTAAATTGCCTCGTTTCCATGGTAAACGTTTCTTGGTCAGAGGGGCACAACCCTTGAGCGAACGATACTATCGGGTTAATTACGTCTTTAATTATGACGATCGCAGCAAAGTGCTTAAAGATCCTTCAATTAATGTTGATTCCGGTTCCTATACCAAGCATATTTTTGATGATGTCGCTGGTAAGGATGAGATGACACAGATGCAGTACTTTGATATTAATACCTGGTTGCCATACGATATTTTACACAAGGCTGACCGAATGAGTATGTGTAATTCATTAGAGGTTCGAGTACCTTTGGTTGATAAAAAGGTTGCTGAGTTTGCTTCTACAATGCCGGTTAAGACTCGAATTACACCTGAAGAGACTAAGATTGCGTTGAGAACGGCTGCTGAGCGAGAGATGCCTAAAAAGACTGCTTTAAAGGAAAAACTAGGCTTCCCTTCACCAATTGCCAGTTGGATTAATGATCCGAAATATCATGAACGGATTGTTCATGAATTCCATTCAGATACAGCCAAAAAGTTCTTTAACGTTGATCAGCTGGATTTCCTGCTTAAGCAGCATGCCGAGGGTAAGTCCAATATGCAAAAGATTTTTACGATCTATACGTTTATCTTGTGGTATCAGATTTACTTCCCTGAAGATACCACTGAAGACACAGTTAAATTGGTTCACCGTACCAAGATTTAGAATTTGATTAGAATGGAAGGTGCATATATTGGCACAAATTACTGTTGATGAAGTGTTAATGCTTCTTAAGGAACATGATTTACTAGTCAAGAGTCAATTTAGTCGCTTGGACCAAAGTTTCCAATCAGTTGCCTACAATTCTAAAGTTGTTTCTGATAATTGTTTGTTTTTTTGTAAGGGAAACTTTCGAGAAGCGTATTTGGCAGACGCCCAGCAACGTGGTGCCAGTGGATATGTTTCAGAAAAGCAATATCATAATGTCACTATTCCAGGAATCATCGTTAAAAATATTCAAAAATCAATGTCGCTGCTAAGTGCGGCATTTTTTGGGTTTCCGCAGAATAGCTTACCAACGATTGCATACACTGGAACAAAAGGTAAGACGACATCTGCCTACTTTACCAAATCGATACTGGATAAGGTTTATGATCGAAAAGTGGCATTGTTCTCCACAATTAATACGGTTGTTGGAAATAAGTCTGAAGATGTGATTAAATCCAGTTTGACAACACCGGAGTCTTTAGATTTGTTTACAAACATGAATAAAGCAGTTCAGAACAACATGACCCATTTGATTATGGAAGTTTCTTCACAGGCATATAAAAAGCAGCGAGTTTATAATCTTCGTTATGATGTCGGCGTTTTCTTGAATATCTCACCAGACCATATTGGTCGAAATGAACATCCGACGTTTGCCGACTATTTACATTGTAAGGAACAATTGTTGGTTAATTCAAAAAAGTGTGTCATCAATGCTGACAGTGATCATATGGTGGACGTTTACTATACTGCAAAAGCTACCAGTCAGCCCGAAGATATTTTTGTATATCATCGTAAAGGGTCGACAATGAACGAACAATTGCCTAAAGATTTTGAATATCAGTCGCTCGCTGATTCCTTAAGTGAGAATAAAATTCAACTTATTTCTGTTAGTGATAAAGCAAAACAACTTGGAATAGATGGTACTTATGAAATCAGCATTGCCGGTGATTATAACGAGGGTAATGCCGTTTCTGCAGCTATTACAAGTGCTATGATGGGAGCGCACCCAACAGAGATTGAATATGGATTGTCTCATACGACGGTTCCGGGTCGAATGGAAATTTATTCAACAAAGCAACATGGCACAATTTATGTTGATTATGCGCATAACTATGGCAGTTTGCATTCAGTTCTGGATTTTCTTAAAAAGCAATCGCCGGATGGAAACGTGATTGTTATTACGGGAAGTACAGGAGACAAGGGAATTGACCGTCGTGAGGGGCTGGGAAAAGCAATTAATGAATCAGCCAACGTAGCTTATCTAACAACGGATGACCCGGCAACTGAAGACCCCAAAGTAATTGCGGATGAAATTGCGGCTTATATTGATCCAGCACGCGTTAAAACAAGTTACATTGCTGACAGAACGTCTGCTATACAAAAAGCCGTTTTGGAAAGTAAACAGGGGGATCTGGTTGTTGTGGCTGGCAAGGGTCATGATGCCTTTCAAAAAATTAATGGAAAAAATGTGCCGTATGCGGGCGATGCGACAATAGTAGCAAATTTAGTGAAAGGACTATGACTTTAAATGACTAATCAAAGCACCGACTTCACCCCAGTTTTATTAGGCAGTGATTTTAATGTCTATGGTATGGCTCGAAGCTTGTACGATATTTATGGCAAACCGGTTAAAGCGTTTGCTGAGGTAAGTTTGGCACCAACCCGGTATACGAAAATTGTTGATTTGGAATTGATTCCTGGATTCAGTGAAGATCCGGTTTGGATTGATGAGATGAAGAAAATCAAAAAACGATATGCTGATCATAAGGAACCTGTTATTTTAATTGGTTGTGGTGATGGTTATGCTGAACTTATTTCAAAACATAAGGCAGAACTCGAAGATGTTTTTGTATGCCCATATGTTGATTATGAAATGCTTCGGAATTTGAACAATAAAGAGAATTTTTACAAGATGTGTGATAAGTATGACTTGCCATATCCAAAGACAAAGATCATCACAAAAGCGATGTATGAGTCTGGTGAGGAAATAACACAACCCTTTGGATATCCAGTTGCGCTCAAACCTGCAAATAGTGTTGAGTGGCTTGATATTCATTTTGAAGGACGTAAAAAGGCATTTATTATTCAAAATGAAGCAGAATTTAAAGACGTTGTCGCAAAAAGTTATACTAACGGTTATACGTCGGATTTCATTCTTCAAGATTTCATTCCTGGGGATGACAGTCATATGCGGACATTAAACGTTTATGTTGATAGGAAACATCAAGTCAAGTTGATGTGTTTGGGGCACCCGCTGTTGGAAGATCCTGCACCGGCAGCAATTGGGAATTATGTTGCAATTATTCCTGAATATAATCAAGATATCTATAATCGGGTTCAGAAATTTTTGGAAGAGATTGAGTTTACCGGTTATTGCAATTTCGATATCAAATTTGATACACGTGATCAATCTTATAAGTTGTTTGAAATTAATTTGCGGACCGGAAGAAGCAGTTTCTTTGTGACCCTTAACGGCTATCACCTTGCCGATTGGGTTGTACAGGACTATGTTTATGATTCATTGGCAGATCAACAAACAGTTTATGCAAATAAAGATAAACAGCATTACTTCCTTTGGTTAGGCGTAACACCAAAGATTTTTGAAAAGTATGCAAAGGAAAATGACGTAAAAAAACATGCCATGCAATTAATTGATGAAGGTCGCTATGGTGATACATTTTGGTACGCTAAGGATAAAAGTTTAAAGAGATTTGCGTTATACAAATGGATGATGCATAACTATGTTAAAGACTATAAACGTTACTTTGTCGCCAAATAAGGACTGAAATTAAATGAAAAACTTTTTTACAATTATTGGTGGAATGGGAACTGAGGCTACAGAACTTTTTATTCATATTCTAAATGAACGAACACCTGCCAAAAAAGACCAGGAGTATTTAAATTATATATTGGTTAATCATTCAACCATTCCTGATCGAACTGACTATATCTTGGATCATAGTAAGCCCAACCCGTTTATTCCGTTGGCCGAAGATATTAAGCAGCAGAGTCAATTAGATCCAGACTTTTTCGTTATTCCATGTAATACTGCTCATTACTCGTTTGACGATCTTCAGGCGTTGACCAGTGTTCCGATTTTGCATATGCCCAGGGAGACTGTGAAAGAGATTAAGCATGATGTTCCCAGTGCAAAGCGAGTTGGGCTGATTGCGACACGTGGAACTCTTCATGATGGTATATATGATCAGGAGATTCGCCATGCGGGCTATGATTTGGTAAAGCCTGACGAAAAAACGGCTAATCAGACAATGGAATTGATCTACGATGATATCAAAGAAAAGAATCAGGTTGACGGTGATCTGTATCATCAAATCCTGTCGACAATGGTTAATAAGTTTTCCTGTGATGTTGTTATTCTTGGTTGTACTGAACTATCCGTTGCCCAACAGCGGGCAGGCGACCACTCATTTCCAGTGATTGACGCACAAACGGTATTAGTAAAGCGAACAATTGAATTGGCACTAAAGAATCGAGGAATTGCTGATAAGCAACTAGATTAAAAAGACTCCAAAAATCGGCTGCAATAGTTTCACAAATTAATTAATTGCATAGTTTATGCAAAAGTAAAACGGTCAGCTTTTTAAAAGTTGACCGTTGTTTGTATGCCCGCACCGATGATTCCCAAAATGATGAGAATCCAAAGTAGGCGGGGTGTGTAATTAATTTCCTGTTTTCTGCCATATGCTGTTTCGGATAAAGCAATGATAATCAGCGTTATTATGGCACCAATTCCAACTAATAGTGAATGGCGATGGAATGAGCGCAGTCCAATGACAACTTGGCTGATAACAATCATCCAATAAAATAACCGAGAGATCATCATAGAATCGATGACCCGTTTTTTTATATTTCGAGTAAGTCCCCAAATAAAATTAATAAGTAAAATTGCCCAACACATGTAATTGAGTGTAATCCACATTCCGCGATCACCCTTTCAATATTAAGTATCTTTAATTTGTAAGAAAATTGCAATTGTTTTTTATTTTCTTTATAGATAAAAAATGTTTATAAAAATGTTTATGACAAAGGCACGCTGGCATGATATAATATTTATTAGTTATTCTTGCCATGCGGGTATAGTTTAGTGGTAAAATCCAAGCTTCCCAAGCTTGTGTCGCGGGTCCGATTCCCGTTACCCGCTTCGTACAAAGTATGATGTACGATCCAGGTGGTTGTTGTATTTGTTGACAAGTTAGTGACAACAAGTTAACATACATCTGGTACATGATGATTATTCAATAATAAAAGAGGAGTAGTTGGTTAATTAAGTAATGAGCGATTCCGGGATGGTGAAAGCCGGGATACTTATCCAACGAAGCGTGCTTTTTAGAATACTAAATTAAAATAAATTGAGCGGATATTTATATCAATTAGAGTGGTACCGCGGGGTTACTCGTCTCTTACAATTTTTTGTTGTAAGGGCTTTTTTTGTATAGATATCTATGGAGGGAACAGCAATGGATTACAAAGCACAAGTTACTAATTCAATTCTTAGCGTTTTAAACGATGAACTTTCATCAGCAGAAGTGTACGAAAAGTTGGCACAACCGAAGTCACTATCGATGGGCGATTTAGCATTCCCAGCCTTTTCGCTGGCTAAAGTTTTTCATAAAGCACCAAACCAGATAGCTGCGGATTTGGTTTCAAAAATTGACCAAACATCTTATGAAAAAGTTGAAGCAAAGGGCGCCTACATTAACTTCTTTTTGGATAAGGGTAAGTTTAGCGGACAGGTTTTAACAACTATCATTGAAGAAGGCTCAACTTATGGCCAAAATGATAATGGTAAGGGCGGTAATGTGCCGATTGACATGTCATCGCCTAATATTGCAAAGCCTATTTCAATGGGACACTTACGTTCTACCGTTATCGGTAATTCAATTGCAAAATTACTTGTTAAAAATGGATATCATCCAATCAAGGATAACCATTTGGGGGATTGGGGAACGCAATTTGGTAAGTTGATTGTTGCTTATAAGAAGTGGGGCAATGAAGACGATGTCAAAAGGGACCCTATCAATAATTTGGTTAAGTATTATGTCAAATTCCATAAAGAAGATAAGGAACATCCAGAACTCGATGACGAAGCTCGGGAAACTTTCAAGAAATTGGAAGATGGCAATGAAGAGGAAACCGAGCTTTGGAAATGGTTCCGTCGAGTATCTTTGGAGTCATTTAATAAAATTTATGACAAATTAGGTGTTACTTTCGATACGTTTAATGGGGAAGCTTTTTATAACGATAAAATGGATGAGGGTATCCAAATCTTGAAGGATAAGGGTCTTTTAGTTGAGTCACAAGGCGCCCAGGTTGTCAAGCTGGATAAGTATAAGTTAAATCCTGCTTTGATCCTTAAGAGTGATGGGGCAACACTTTATATCACCCGTGATATTGCGACTGCTATTTATCGTGACCGCACATACAAACCAGCCATGAATTTATATGTGGTTGGTTCAGAACAAACCTATTACTTTAAGCAATTAAAGGCCGTTTTACTCGAAATGGGATTACAGTCAGCTGAAAACCTTCATCATATCCCATTTGGTTTGATTACAGTCAATGGCAAAAAATTATCGACTCGTTCTGGAAGAATCATTCTTTTAGATGAAGTTCTTGACGATGCAATTAATCTTGCGAAAAAACAAATTGAGGCCAAAAACCCTGATTTGGAAGATAAAGATGAAGTTGCCAAGGAAGTTGGCGTTGGCGCTATTATCTTTGGCGATTTAAAGAATGAACGAACTAACAATATTGATTTTGTTTTGGAGGATCAACTTAAATTTGAAGGTGAGACTGGTCCTTATGTTCAATACTCGCATGCGCGTGCTGAGAGCATTCTTAAGAAGGCCTCATCCATTGACTTCCACACCACTGACAAAGAACTGGACGATCCTGCTGCATGGGAAACTGTCACAGCTTTGAATGAATTCCCACATGTTGTGGAAAGTGCATGTAAAGACTTTGAGCCTTCTGAAGTTGCTAAATACTCACTGAAGTTGGCAAAAGCCTTTAATAAGTATTATGCTCATTCAAAGGTATTGGTTGAAGATGACAAATTAGGTGCCCGTTTGGCATTAGTCAAATCAGTTTCGATCGTGCTTAAGGAATCTTTGAATCTGTTGGGTGTTAAAGCACCAGACGCAATGTAATTTTAAAAATAAACGTGAGGTTGGGACAATGATCAGTTTGCCCTGCCTTTTTTTGTTTAAGATTGAGTACGCCATCTTTGGGCTTTGCAATGTTTGCCTTTTGTCCGGCAGGCGAACTGTTTTTTAAATCCCCCTTAAAATTTACAACACTTCAGTTTTTGAAATTAACACTTGTGATACAATGTGTTGTATCTACAAAGGAGAGACTAATGAATAACAACAATTCAACTAAATCTTCCCGAAGGTGGTTGGGATCACTTATCAGGAAATTTAATCGGTTTTGTAGAAAATTTCATCTTATTAAATGGCTGGTTGTCTTTTTTCTAACGGTGACACTGGTTGGAAGCATTTACTTAACTTTTCTTGCGAAAACGGCCCACGTTCAAAATCTGGAATCATCTTTGTCAAAGACGACTGAAATTTTTGATGCCAGTAATCAAAAAGCGGGTGAATTATATGCCCAAAAGGGGACATATGTTCATTTGAATAGGGTATCTCGAAATATTCCTAAGGCGGTTCTTTCAACTGAGGACCGAAACTTCTATCATGAACATGGGTTTTCTATTAAAGGGATCGGACGGGCCTTCTTTTTGCTTCTAAAGAATAAATTGCTTCATCATAACTATATTAGTGGCGGTGGAAGTACATTAACCCAACAATTGGTAAAGAATGCTTATTTATCACAAGAGCAAACTATGACCCGAAAATTCAAGGAATTGTTCTTGGCGATTCAAGTTGAGAATGTTTACTCAAAGAATGAAATTTTAACGATGTATTTGAACAATGCTTACTTTGGAAATGGTGTTTGGGGTGTCCAAGATGCTTCTCAAAAATATTTTGGCGAGAATGCCAGCCAACTATCTGTTCCTGATGCTGCAGTCTTAGCAGGGATGCTGACGTCGCCAAGTGCATTTAATCCGATTGATCATCCGAAAGCGGCCAAGTGGCGACGGAATGTTGTTCTTCAATTGATGGTTGAGAATCACAAGTTAACGCAAGCTCAGGCTAACTATTATAAAAAAATGCCCATTGAGGTCAGAGATACTTACGTTCGAAAGGATGGATACAAATACCCGTATTACTTTGATGCTGTTATTGATGAAGCGATTAGTAAATATGGCTTGACGGAATCTGAGATTATGAATCGAGGATATCGAATTTATACCAATTTAAATCAATCTCAACAGCAACAAATGCAGGCAACCTTTAAAAATAACACCTTGTTTCCTGCGAATGCTTCAGATGGGACGGAGGTACAAGCCGCTTCTATTGGGGTTTCGCCAACTACCGGAGGTGTTACCGCCGTTGTTGGTGGTCGTGGGCAGCATGTCTTCCGTGGTTACAATCGGGCAACCCAAATCAAACGCCAACCGGGATCGGCAATGAAACCGCTGGCGGTTTATACACCTGCACTAGAGGCGGGGTATAAATTTGACTCGGAATTGGTTGATAAGAAAAAATCATACGGAACCAATCATTACACACCAAAAAACTACAATAATGTGTATCAGGGAAAAGTCCCAATGTATGAGGCGCTTGCTCAAAGTATGAATGCCCCTGCAGTTTGGTTGCTTAACCAGATTGGGGTTGATCGTGGCTATCAGTCTGTTAAGGACTTCAATATTCCGGTTACAAAAAAAGACAAGAACCTTGCATTGGCCTTAGGTGGGCTGTCATCAGGTGTATCCCCACAACAGATGGCCGGAGCTTATACAGCGTTTGCCAATGGTGGAAAAATCATGAAGCCTTTCTACATTCGCAAAATTGTGGATTCAACCGGCAAGGTGATCGTTGATAATACGGCCAAGCAACAGGGACGACAAATCATGCCCGCCTCTGTCTCAAAACAGATGACCAGTATGATGTTGGGTGTCTTTAATAATGGGACAGGTGCAGATGCTAAACCTTACGGATATTCCGTTGCTGGAAAAACTGGTAGTACTGAAGCAGATAATACCGGTTCTTCAGATGCGACAAAGGATAAATGGATTATCGGATACACACCGGACTTGGTTGTTGCAACTTGGGAAGGTTTTGACAGTACCAGTCAAGCACATCATTTGGAAAACTTAAGCGGTACCGGTATGGGGCCACTCTTTAGAAACGAAATGCAAACAATGCTGCCTTATACTAGAAATTCCAGCTTTAACACCAAGGATGCGCAGACAATTGTTCAGGACCAACAAAATAGTCATAACAATCTCTGGGATACGATTCAAAAGAAAACGGAACAGTATTCTGATTCAATTGGACAAAAAGCAAAGCGTTTTATTGATGATGCTAAGAAATGGTTTGGCCAATAGAGAAAAAGTGTGAACATCAGTATTTGTATGTTAAAATTAACTGACTATAACAATTAAGGAGATTTTTATGTCTGATAAATTAATGGATACCGCATCCCAACTTCAAAGCGAATTAAAAGACGCTGCTCAGTTTGCTGATTTAAAGGCAGCGTTTGAGAAGATCAAAGCTGATCCGGATACTTTTAAGTTATTTACAGCTTTTCAAAAGCTGCAATTACAATTACAACAACAGCAGATGCAAGGTCAACAACCTGCTGAGACTGATATTAAACGAGCTCAGAATATGGCCAATCAGGTTAAAGAAAATGAGTCGATTTCCAATTTGATGACTAAAGAAAAGGCATTAAATGACCTCTTGAATGATGTTAATAGAGTTGTAACCCAGCCAATTATTGACTTATATCGTGATTAATAGAATGCCGAATTTAGTGATTGAAAACTAAATTCGGCATTTTTTACGTACATAATTATATAGAAGGGAACGGTTTTTGAAATGAAATTTATTCATGCAGCAGATCTCCATTTGGATAGTCCCTTTTTAGGCTTACAAAACCATACGATTCCCAGGGATCTTTGGGATAAAATTCGAAATTCAACGTTTACTTCTTTTGAAAGAATCGTTAATGATGCAATTGAACAGAATGTTGACTTTGTGTTGCTTGTAGGAGATCTATTTGATCGAAATGATCATAGTGTTCATGCTGAAACTTTTTTGGTTCAACAACTGAATCGGCTTAATGATCATCAAATTCCCGTTTTGATCTCATTTGGAAATCATGACTATTTTAGTGGTCGTGTTAATCAACTGGGTTATCCGGAGAACACATATGCTTTTAGCAATAAAGTGGCAACTACCACTTTATTATTAAAGGATGGCCAACGGGTAGCGATTTCAGGATTTAGTTTTGGCAGTCAATGGATTAAGGATCCAATCATACAGGATTATCCTCAAGCAAGTAACGCAGATTGGAATATTGGTATGTTACATGGTAGCTTGGCCACTTTAAACTCTCCGGAGGCCAATTATGCCCCATTTAATTTAAATCAGTTACAAGAGAAAGGATATGATTATTGGGCACTGGGGCATATTCATAAAAGGCAGTCGCTAAATCCCCAAAAAACGATTAATTACTCTGGGAACACGCAGGGGCGACACATTAATGAATCTGGTGAAAAAGGTTATTTAATGGTGGAAGCAGCGCAACATGTTTTAAAGCCAAAATTTGTTGCAACAGCGCCAATCATTTGGCAAACAATCCAAATTGAATTCAATGGTGAATCCGTTGGTGAACTACCGGAAACCATTTTTAGCCATTTGGCGTCACTTAATTTTTATAAATTAAGTTTTCTTAAAGTGGTTCTAGATAGTCATATAACGATTCCATCGGACATACTAAAGGCCATTTTTGACGGTACATTTTTGACAGCACTTCAGAATTTAAACACTCAAAACTGGCAGCAGTTAAATTGCTGGATAACATCAATCAAAGTTCACCAATCTAAACCAGTGATAATCAGTCGTCTGGACCAAGCCTATTTTGATCAAGCAAAGTCGGAGACATTTACGAAAGAAACATTATTCGACTTGGCTGGTTCTCTGAAGGCATTAAGCTTTATTAATGATGATTTGAATGCTCAAGATACGTTAAACGATATTTTTAATCGTTCAACAGCGATTCTTCAGGAGAATATTGATCATGAAGAGGGTGATTCATAATGATGATCGACTATTTGAAAATATATGGGTATGGTAAGTGGATTGATACGGAAATTCCTTTTAATCAATCGTTAGAGATGATATATGGTCCAAATGAAGCTGGTAAAAGCACGATTATTGACTTCATCATTTCTGTCTTATTCGGGTTTCAAAGTAAACGGCAGGCAATTCATGGCCAATATATTCCCAAAAATCATCAAGATATGTATGGCGGTGAGATTATCTTTAGATATAAAGGCCACCGTTACCGGTTGATTCGGACTAAAGGACCAAAAGGCGGGACGGTTCGATTTTTTGATGAAAATCAACATACCGAACTAAGTGAAGATGATTATCATAAAATCATTTCTCCTTTGGATCGAAACGCCTACCAACAACTTTTTTATTTTGATGGAGAAGATCAACAAGCTGCGTATCAAATGAGTGAAGATGAATTGCGTACGCGTATTCAACAGATTGGGATTACCAATTCAGACCAGTGGTTTGGTCTTCAAAAAGAGCTGGAGAAACAAGCGAAGTCAATTTATTCAGAGCGTGGACGAAAGCCTGAACTTAATCTTCAGCTAAAACGTTATCAAGAACTTGAAGATAAAGTACAATCAGCGCGACAAGATTATCTAAATTTTCAGGCGCTAAAAAAGGAAGCTGTAAATACAAGTAATCAGTTGCAAACTGCTCGGCGTAATTTGAAGAAGCTTCAAGACAGAAGTCAGGAAAATCAGCGAATTGCCTCATCATTTCCACTTCTGGCAAAATATAATGAATTGCAGTTGGTTAACGAATCGCAACTTCAAGAGGGATTTTCCGATGCAGACGTTTTGACATTTCAAACCTTGAACTCCCGTATTTCATCCTACCAGGACCAGTTAAAAGCTAATAAAAAACAAATGGAAGAGATAGCATCAGAAATCAATGAATCGCCATCACAAAGATTTTATGAACAAAACAAAGTGAAAATTGATGAGCTGACAGCTCAGTTAGTTGAAATTAAAAATAAATTGCCACAGTTTCGATTTGTAGATGAACAATTGGCAGATAATCAGCAACAACTCACTAAAACTCAAAATGACCTGCCAAGGAATAAAAGTGGTCAATTTCCAACTCCTTTTAATGATGCTGATCTGATATTGGTAACAACAATGTTAAATCAAAGTCAAAACGTTGAAACGAAAGCTGGAAGTCGACGTCAACAACGGGGGCGGTCAAATGATCGATCAAATTATCTGATCTACTTAATTGCCGGTATAATTGTGTTGCTGACTATTTTGCTACACCGTTTTGCTTTTAGTTGGATGGGATACTTTGCGGCCGGCTTTGTAGCCTGGTATGGTTTTAGTCAGCAGCAGACCGGTCGTGATCGGAGTGTCCAGTCGCAGTACGCGCAGGTAGGAAGGTTTGACGACCAATTAACGACTCTTGTGTCGAAATACCGATTAGAAGGGATTTCACAAAGTCAGTGGTTGTCAATTCAACCCGGTCTGAGACGTTTGTTGGATTTAATTGATCAAGAAAATAAACTGAAAAGTCAACAGACGTCTTATCTTCAACAAATAAATCATTTTTTAGCAAAGTGGCAGTTTGCGAGTCACTGGATTCCATCTAATGACGACGTTTTGACGCATCTTGCTATTATTGATCAAACAGTTTCTCAATGGCGAAGGCAGCAGGACAATTATCAAAGTAGGAAGGCAGGGTCTCGAGCCTATGAACAGACTATTGCGCACCTTCGAGATCAGCTCAGCAGCGAACAGGGAAAACTAATTGATTTCCTTTCTAAACGTCATTTAAAGTCTGAAGATGGTTTTTACGATGTGCTGAATAGACAAAAACATATTCAGGCAAAATTGGAAAGAAAAAAAGAGCTGTTTGACCAATTGAAATCGGCAGGTATGTCTGATTTTCAAGAGATGGATCGAGACGGTTTTCAAAGGCAATCAAGGGCATTAGAAAATGAATTGAGTCAGCTCCATGAACAAATTGATAACTTAACTCAAAAGCAGACAAAACTGACTATTCAAATGAATGATCTTATTAGTAATGGTCGTTATTACGATTTAAAGCAGGAATTGGCCAATCAGGAATCGGAAATCTTGGAGAATGTTCACAAATTCTTGGCAATTTCACTGAGCTATCAATGGCTCCAAAGAGTGCTTGATATCGCAACTAAGGGACGTTTACCAAAAGCGATAAAGGGCGCTAAAGCATATTTTAGCGTGATGACACAGGGAAATTATTCAGATGTCCGGTTCGGTGATCATATTATGGTTACTAGAGCGGATGGGGAACAATTTAATGTTAACGAGTTATCAAAAGGAACTTTGGAACAGCTTTATTTATCGTTAGTATTTTCGATGGCTGTTGGATTTAGTGATGACTATCCGTTGCCTATCATCATTGATGATGGCTTTATGAGTTTTGACGCAACTCGAAAAAAAGCGGCCTTTGATGTGATGAAAACAATTAGTAAACATACACAGGTATTGTATTTTTCAGCTCACCGTGATTTATCAGGTAATTTAAATACGATTGATTTAACAAGGATATAGGAGGGTGGTTTAAAATGGCAAAACACTTGATGGATTTTTCTTTAGAAGAAGATTTTGAGATATATGTTTTGATTAAAAATGCTGACAAACGGGTCGCAAAAAACGGGAAGTCATTTCTTTCTATTACATTTCAAGATCAATCCGGTCAAATCGCCGGTATGTATTGGGACGCAAGTGAACAGGATGCGCAACAATTTGTTCCCGGAAGAGTGGTTTATCTAAAGGGAAAACGAGAAAACTACAAAGATACGCCTCAGATTAAAATATATGAGATGCGCTTGACTAAAGCCAATGAGCCACATGATCCACTTATGTTTGTTAAACGTGCTCCTATGACAAGTCAAGAAATGAAAGACTACATTAACCAAACGGTTTTTGAAATTACTAACGCAACATATAATCGAATTGTTCGAGCGCTACTTAATAGACATGCAAAATCATTTTTCAGTTATCCAGCAGCAAAAAGTAATCATCACGATTTTGCAGGAGGACTGGCGTTTCACACAATTTCAATTCTGCGACTTGCTCATTCTGTTGTTAAACAGTATCCGGATATTGATGCACCGTTGCTTTATGCTGGGGCTGTTTTACACGATCTAGGCAAAACGGTTGAATTATCGGGACCGGTTGGAACGGAATATACTTTGGCAGGGAATCTTTTAGGTCATTTAAGTATTATTGATGCTGAAATTGTTGAAGCGGCGGACAAATTGGGCATTGATGGGCAAAATGAAGATTTACTTTTATTGCGACATATGGTTCTGTCCCACCATGGATTACTTGAGTATGGGTCACCTGAACGTCCAAAATTATTAGAAGCGGAGATACTTCATGACCTTGACGAACTGGATGCCTCAATCATGATGATTCAAGGTGCGCTGACAAATGTTGTTCCCGGTGATTATTCCGATAGAATTTTTGGATTGGATAACCGGCGCTTTTATAAGCCGCGCATACCAAATCATTTACAAGATAGCGGAAAAGATCCAAGTAGTTTATTTTAGGCACTAAAAAAACGGCTGAGAGTTTTAAACTCCCAGCCGTTTTAATCATACAATTAATTAGAGCTTACTTCTTCTTCGAAGAGCTTGAAAGGTAGTCAGATAAGACGTTTTGAAGATCTTTGTCTTGAATTGTAACCTTACCTTTTTTAAGGACCTTAGAAACAACTGAATGTAACGTATCGCTGTCTGCTAAGCGCTTGTCGACGAGTTGAGTCTTCAATTCGCTTTCATGGTCTTTGTAAGTTCCCTTTGCAGGGTGGTTAACCATTTGAATAACTTGATAACCATATTGAGTCTTAACAGGTGTCTTGGTGTATTCGCCATTCTTCAACTTGAAAGCAGCCTTCTTGAAGTTTGAATCAAGAGAAGTGTTTGTGTTGTCAAATGCCGAAATTCGACCGCCCTTATTCTTGGTAGCAGTATCAGTTGAGTACTTCTTAGCTAAGCTTGAGAAGCTCTTACCAGCTTTAAGTTGTTTGATAACCGTTTCAGCAGTTGATTTCTTTGAAACCAAGATTTGATTAACAGTTACTTTTGGTTGATAAGACTTGAATTGTGCTTTCAACTGAGCATCGGTAAATTTGGTGTTATCCCGCACTGCTTGTTGTAATAAAAGATTTGAACGAATCGAATCTTTCAACTGTGAAGCAGTCATACCATTTTGCTGAAGAACAGCGTTAAATGATGAGCCGTATTGCTTCTTATACTTGTTGAAGTCTTTGTTAACAGCAGAGTCCTTAACCTTTTTGCCGTATTGTTTTTCCAATACTTTGTTAAGAATCATTTGTTGGAATACCTGCTTACCACTTGATGTACCCTTCAAGCTGCTGTAATAAGCACTTTCAGTAATCTTACCGCCGTTAGTAGTTGCAACTGATTTGCTACCACAAGCTGCAAGCGTAAAACTCATGAGTACTCCGGCTAAAACGATTAGCCATTTTTTCATACAAAAACACATCCATTTCTACATATAGTATTCGTTTGTAAAGCAAACGTTCCGTACAATAATAACATATTCTTGGCAACATACCTAAGCCACCGTTGAACTTAAACAAAAATTCATAAAATTGTGATTATGGTTTATTTATTTTTGAACTGTATTTGTTAATCTCATCAATTCTCGGCTGAATTTGAAACTGCGCTTCGTCAATATCTCTTTGCAATGCAATTAAAACTTTTTCAAGTTCAGGAATTTGATCTTTAAACTTATTAAGGGCCTGCTTAAAATCTTCGTAGGCGACTTTCCAATCAGAATAGGCCTGTTTTTTTACTCGAAAACTTTTTCTTACTCGTTTTGCGAAAGCTTCAGGCGTTTCTTTATTGGTATATAAGTAAACACCAAATAAAAACGCAGCTGCACCAGCCATTTTCAATCCGGTTTTCATAATTAATCTCCTATATGTGCTACGATTGAATCCTGAATTTTCTTCAAATCATCTGGCGTATACTTATTGGAGTTATCTTTAAAGGTCATTGAGAAGTCGTCATGGTTGGTATATCGTGGTACCAAATGGAAGTGAGAATGAAATACCGATTGATAGGCAACCTGTCCATTATTATTAAGAATGTTCATACCTTTTATATCCGGATTGGAGTCTTTAACAGCTCTGGCAATCTTTGGAATTCTTGAAAAAACTGCTGCAGCGAGTTCCGGGTCGTACTCAAAAATATTTGCGATATGTTTTTTGGGAATAACCAAAGTATGACCAGGGGTTCCTTGAGAAATATCGAGGAAAGCTTTTACAACATCATCCTCGTAAATAGTGTAACTTGGAATTTCATTTCTGACAATTTTACAAAAAATACAATCTTTCAAATGTTTTACCTTCTTTCTGTCAATGCTAACAATCATTATAACATCAATGTCGACCCGAACTAATTCAAAGACTAATTTTCTATGTTATAATTTGTTTTGTATCTGTTTTTGTTGATTGAAAGACTAAACTATTAGAATTGTGGAGTGAAATAATGACCTTACAAATTTCCAATCTTGTTGGTGGATATTCCCAAGTTCCCGTTTTGAAGGATGTTACCTTTGATGTTAAGGATGGGGAATTAGTCGGGTTGATCGGACTTAATGGTGCCGGCAAATCCACAACAATTAATCATATTATCGGTTTGTTAACACCGTTTAAGGGATCAGTTAAAATTAATGGTGTGGCAATTGATGACGATGTAAAAAAATATAAACAGCAGATTGCATACATTCCCGAACAACCGATTGTTTATAAAGAATTGACACTAAAAGAACATTTAGAAATGACCATGCTTGCTTATAATTTGGATCAGAATGAGGCATGGAAACGAGCGGATAAACTATTAAAAACATTCCGATTGGAAAATAAATTAAACTGGTTTCCTGATAATTTTTCAAAAGGGATGCGACAAAAGGTCATGATTGTTTGTGCATTTTTGACAAATGCCAAATTATTTATTATTGACGAACCGTTTCTTGGACTTGATCCGTTAGCCGTTAACGATTTGTTGAACTTGATTTCCGAAAGAAAGAGGCAAGGGGCAAGCATTTTAATGTCAACGCATGTTTTAGACACCGCGCAACGTTACTGTGATCGCTTTGTCTTATTACATGATGGCAAGGTCAGAACAGAGGGTACTTTAGCCCAATTACAAGCGCTTTTTCCAGAAGCCGGCAAGTCACTCAATGATATCTACCTGACGCTAGCAAGGGAAGGCGAGGCTTCATGAAAACATTGTTTAAAAAACGCTTGGGTGCTCATTTAACTGAGTTAACGAAGTATTTGAGACTTGTTTTTAATGATTACTTTGTTTTAGCACTTGTTTTCATGATTGGTGGATTAGGGTATTATTATTCTAATGCGCTTAAACAACTGACAACCGGTCTTTGGTGGGCACCACTTCTTATTATCATTGTGCTTCTGATCAGTGTCCAGACAGGTAGGATGGCAACACTGATTGAGGATCCGGATTATGTTTTTTTATTGCCGAAAGAGGCCGAGTTGATCGGCTATCTCAAACGTGCTTTTTGGTATAGCACAATACTTGCAGCTTTGATGCAACTATTATTCTGGATAGTTTTGATGCCCTTTATACAAGTTACAGTTTCTGCTTCTGCGCCTCAACTATTTTCCTTATTGGGCACCATCATATTCTTAAAAGTAGCTTGGATGAATGCCGATTTTGCCAGGAAATATCATTTGCAGCATAAATGGATGGGAAATCGATGGCTCTTTCGATTGATCATTCCAGTTGTTGTGCTGGCAATCTCTATCTATGTTAATTACTTTATAGGGGTCATCTTAGCTGCGATCGTCATGATTGGTGGATTGTTTACTCAAAATGCTTGGAAAAAACGCTCTGTAGATTGGCAAACACTGATTGCCGATGAAAATAGTCGCATGCATTCAATTTACCAATTCTTTAATTTATTTACTGATGTGCCATCGCTAAGGGGTTCTGTAAAACGAAGGAGATATTTGGACTGGCTGCTACACAAAATTAAGCTTTTGCCGGACAACACCTATTTGTACCTTTATGCACATGGCATTATTCGTGATAATGAGATGAGCGGTTTATATGTAAGATTAACAGTTATTGGTACGTTACTCCTGGTTTTTATTAAAGGGGAAGTCTTACCAATTGTTTTGTGTTTACTGTTTCTCTATTTAATTGGCTTCCAAATGATCCCGTTCTACTTTCATTTTGATGACAATGCGTTTGTTCACATTTATCCAGTTACAACTGAGTTTCAATTAAAGAATTTCCAAAGAGTGCTGTTAATGATGATGGGGACTGTTGCGGTCATTTTTGCAATTGCGGTCATTGCCGTGAACTTAACAACGCCCGTTACGGTTATTGGCGTGCTCATTGGTGAAGCGATAGAAGTTGGCTTGTTTATTTTTATGTACGTACCAAGAAGAATTAAAAAAAGTGAATTTAGTAGATAACGATAAATTTGATAAATTAAATGAAGAGGTGAAAAGTTTGCGTGTAAGAAATAAACCTTGGGCAGATAGTTACATTAAAGATCATGCGGATTATATTGTAACAGAGCCCAAAAATTGGCTTGGCAAGTGGCAGGAACGGTTCGAAAGTAAGCAACCATTAAACGTTGAAATTGGTACCGGCAAGGGACAATTTATTATAGAAAATGCAAGGGCCCATCCGGAAGTTAATTACATTGGCATTGAACTTCAGAAATCGGTGATTGCAACTGCACTTCGAAAATTCATGGAAGATCCATTGCCAAATCTACAATTTGTTTTGACCGATGGTGCTAACTTGGACGAATTATTTTTGGCGGGTGAAATTCAAAAAATATTTCTGAATTTTTCAGATCCATGGCCCAAAAAAAGACACGCAAAAAGGCGATTGACATCGCCTGGCTTTCTTAAAACGTATCAAAAAGTACTTGCTTCAAACGGAGACATCGAATTTAAGACCGATAATCGGGGTCTCTTTGAGTACACACTAGTGACAATGAACAATTTTCCGATGATTTTTGATGATGTATTTCTTGATCTTCATCAATCACCAGAAAATGAGACTAACATTGAAACTGAGTATGAGGAAAAGTTTAGTCCGAATGGGCCAATTTATAAATTAGTTGCTCATTTTAATTCATAGACTTCTTCTTTTAACGTTTTATTAGTTAAGTAATTGACCCAGAACGCGTGAACTTCAACGTTACCGTCATTGGTTTGATAATTATAACCAAAGTGGAAAATAGGGGACGTTGACTTTGCTTTTTCAAAAGAAACGCTCCAATGCCCGAGATATTTTCCGTCAATAGTCAAATCACGATGTTGTTTAATCATTTTATTTAAAAGGCTTTCGCGAATTCGTGATTTCTGGTAATCTTTATTCAGATTAAATATTGCGTAAACGCTTGTAACAATACTTGCGAACATGACACTTTGATAAAATGATTTAGTTTCCATAGGTGTTCACCTCTTTAGCGATAGTTGTTTAAACTTAAGTATACGCTTTTAGGAACAAGGCATTGAGCAAAAGCACATAATAATTTGGATTTATGCGATATAATTTGGTTGCTTACTAAATGAAAGCAAAAAGTTTGAAGGGATGATAAAGTCATGAAAGAGTTACCTAAAACCGATTTAGCTACCTTGGAATCTCAAATTCCTGAAGGTAAATATATGTTGTTCTTTACAGCGGGATGGTGCCCTGATTGCCGGTTCATTAAACCTGCAATGCCTGAAATCGAGCAAAAGTATCAAGACTATACATTTTTAAAAGTTGATCGAGATGAAAATATTGATTTAGCTGGTGAAATGGATGTTATGGGGATTCCAAGCTTTGTTGCCTATGATAATGGCCAGGAGATTGGTCGTTTTTCAAATCCTGATCGCAAGACTAAACAAGAAGTTGAAAAATTTATTGATTCATTAAATAAATAAAGATGGATAGGGAAGGATAAAATAATGTTAATTGCGAGTTATAACCCTAAGAACACGGGTGACACGATGGTGGTAATTATAAATCAGGATGTGAATAATCAGGAAACGGTTGTTCACGACAACGTTGCTCGTATCTATGATTCAAAAACCGATCAAACATTGGGGTACAACTTCTTAAAAGCAAGTCAAATTCTTCCTGAAGTTATTGATCAAAACGGTCAGATTGATTTAACAGAAGGGCAAGTTCAAAAGTTAAATCAATTTTTGACTGCACATGGTTTTCCGGGTGACCTTAAAGCGGATGAAGAAGCACGGTTTGTCGTGGGGTATGTCAAAACAATGACAGATCATCCACGGTCTGATCATTTAAAAATAACAACGACGGAAGTTGATAACGGTCAGGAATTGCAAATCGTTAGTGGATCGCCAAATATGCAGGCCAGCATTAAAGTTGTTGTTGCAAAAATTGGTGCAATGATGCCCAACGGATTAATTATTTGGCCTGGAGAACTTCGGGGTGTTGAAAGCGATGGTATGATTTGTTCAGGACGAGAACTTCAGATTCCTCATGCACCACAAGTTCCAGGAGCATTAATTTTACCGGATGATTATCAAGCGGTGGGAGAACCGTTCGATTTCAAAAAAGCACAACATTTATTCAGTTAATTATAGAAAACAAAAGGTGAGAAAGTATGAAGTATTATGACGGACCCGCCTTTTTTCGTCGTCGAGATTTAATCAAGTCGCGAACGCCTAAAAAGGGGAAAAATAAATACCAATCAGCACCTGATTATTCTCGCAAGCCGACTCGTGATTTAAAAAAAGAGGATACGCATTTTACAGATAATAGAGTTAGTGATGATACAACACCTGCTTTTTTGAAAGAAATTCGTAATTTTGTACCGAATCAGCGTGATGTGAATGCAAAAAGAAGAAAGCAAAAGAAACAAATTGAGACAAATTATTTTGTTAGTCAGAAGAATCGACGATCAACATATTATTCAAAATTAATGGATCAGTTGAGGACATCTGATGATGATTTAATTGTTCTTGAAGATCCTTTGAATTCAGTGACTCAGAGTGAAAAAGGAACATTAAAAAAGACTGATGACCATATTTTAGAGCATCACAACATTACACCAAACACGGAACAGCTCGAAGCTCCTCTATCTGATTCTGATTTGAATCATAATACTGACACTGACCGAGTTAACCAAACCGATGAGGGCGATTTAAAAGAGAACGTTGGCAATTATGAAAAAGATGATCTTGAGAATGAGTTGAATCATCATGTGATTGATAGCTCGAAATCCACAAATTCGAGACCGGAAGTTTCACATCCAATTAAGCACGGATTGGGACAATCGCTGGTTTCAATTGTTGATAGTGAACGTGCTGCAAAACCTGATTTGTCTTTATTTCATGAGCAGACAAAAGATGGTTTGTCCGACACTAAAGAAATCTCTGCGAAAGATGATCAAAAGCGACAGCCAGTTGTTGAAAAATTGGCTGTTGAAACTTCCGGTTTGCCAACGGAGACAGCTACAATCCAATCTCAATCATCTACGTCAACTGATGGGTATCATTTTCCCTCTTTGGGCTTATTAAAAAAGCCCCAACCAACTGATGAAAATGCAATGGATGACTGGATAGAAAACCAGATAGAGACTTTAGACAAAACCTTTCATGCGTTTAAGGTGAATGCTCAAGTTGTTGATTGGACGGATGGACCGACCGTTACCCAATTTCAGGTTAAGTTGGCTTTAGGCGTTAAGGTAAGTCGAATTACCAATTTAACCGATGACCTTAAACTTGCACTAGCGGCTAAAGATATTCGTATTGAAGCACCAATCCCTGGCAAATCAACGGTGGGCATTGAAATTCCAAACCCCAAACCAAGACCAGTTGTCCTTTCTGAGATTATTTCTACTAGTAACTTCACTAATAGTCGTTCACCACTGACTACCGCAATGGGAGTTGACCTTTCCGGGACACCAAGAATTGCGGATGTTCGGAAAATGCCGCATGGCTTGATTGCCGGTGCCACGGGTTCAGGAAAAAGTGTCTTTATTAATAGTTTATTGGTTTCTTTACTGTATAAAGCAACACCAGCAGAATTGAAACTATTGCTGATTGACCCTAAAGCTGTTGAGCTGGCCCCTTACGATGGCATTCCGCATCTTTTATCACCAGTTATTTCGGATCCCAAATCAGCTGCTGCCGCATTGCATTGGGTTACAAAGGAAATGGACCAACGATACGAAAAGTTATCTGCTGCCGGTGTTCGAAATATCGAGCAATTCAATAAAAAAGCAAGTGATGCCGAGGAATATGGCTTGAAGATGCCATATATACTAGTCATCATTGATGAATTAGCTGATTTGATGATGGCTGCTTCCAGTGAGGTTGAAGACTACATAGTCCGAATTACACAAAAAGCGCGTGCCGCTGGGATTCACTTGATTGTTGCGACTCAACGACCGAGTGTTGATATTGTGACTGGAACGATTAAAAATAATATTCCATCACGAATTGCTTTTATGGTTTCAAGTCAAGTGGACTCCAGGACAATTCTGGATACCGCTGGCGCAGAGCGATTGTTAGGACGTGGGGATATGTTGTATCTTGGAAATGGAGCTAGTCAACCAATTCGTCTTCAAGGCGCGTTTGTCAATAACAAAGAATTGGAAAATGTGGTTGATTTTGTTCGTCAACAGGGGCAACCTCATTATTTATTTACACCGGATTCATTAAAGGCTGCTGTTGATAATAACGAGTCACAAGATGATTTAATGCCACAGATAATGAAATTTATTGCTCAAGAAGACACAATTTCTACTTCAAAGCTTCAACGAGTATTTTCAATCGGGTATAATAGAGCTGCAAACATAATTGACAGTTTGCAGGATCGGAATTTGATTTCTGAACAACGTGGTTCAAAACCTCGGACGGTTTACTATCATCCGGATGATGAAACAAGCGATGAATCAAAAGACGAGAAAGAGTAAATCTAAATTAGATGGGATAGGTAGGATGCAATATGAATTCAGATACGGTGTATCACTTTGTAGGTATTAAAGGAACAGGAATGAGTGCGATGGCTTTAATCCTTCATGATCGAGGTGAAAAAGTTCAGGGCTCTGATATTGAACAGTACACATTTACGCAACGTGGATTGGAACAGGCAGGTATTAAAATATTACCCTTTGATGCCAATAATATTCACGAGGGTTTAACTGTCATTGCGGGGAACTCCTTCACTGATGATCATCCAGAAATTAAGAAAGCTCGAGAGATGGGCTTGACGGTATACCGTTATCACGAATTTCTTGGAAAGATAATTAAGGGTAAAACAAGTATTGGTGTATCTGGTGCTCATGGTAAAACAAGTACAACCGGATTGCTTTCACATGTTTTGTCCGGAATTGCACCAACCGATTACTTAATTGGTGATGGCTCTGGTAGGGGTGTGCCAAATGCTCGTTTCTTCGTTTATGAAGCGGATGAATATCGACGTCATTTCTTGGCGACCGAACCTGATTATGCCATCATGACTAACATTGATTTTGATCACCCTGACTACTATAAGAACATTGACGATGTCCAAGATGCTTTTCAGACGTTTGCCAACCAAACGAAGAAAGGAATTTTTGCTTGGGGCGACGATAAGCGTCTTCGTAAATTAAAAGCCAAGGTTCCGATTTATTATTATGGACTTAATGATACCGATGATTTTCAAGCCTTTGATGTTAAGCGAACGACCAAGGGATCAAGTTTCCATGTGAGATTTAAAGGTAAGGACTTGGGGGAATTCACAGTTCCATTATTTGGTGAACATAACATCTTTAATTCGTTAGCGGTAATTGCCGTTGCATACTCTGAGGATGTAGATCTTGAAGAAATTCGAAGAGAGCTGAAAACGTTTGATGGCGTTAAGAGACGCTTTTCAGAACGTAAAATTTCCGGAATGACAATTATTGATGATTATGCTCATCATCCAACTGAAATTAAAGCAACGATTGATGCTGCCAGACAAGAATACCCAAGCAAAAAAATTGCGGTGGTTTTTCAGCCACATACGTTTAGTCGTACCATCGCGTTAATGGATGATTTTGCGAAGAGTTTGAACTTGGCAGATGAAGTTTTCTTGACCCAGATTTACAGTTCACCGCGTGAAAGCTCTGGTAAAGTTTCAAGCGAGGATCTTTCAAGGAAAATCACAAAGGGCGGCAGAATCTTGTCTTCCGATAATATGTCACCTTTATTGGATTATGATAACGATGTGATTATTTTTATGGGTGCCGGCGATATTCAAAAATACGAAAAGACTTATGAAGACCTTCTAAGTCATCTTAGCAAGAATAATAATTAAGATTTCTTAGGAAAAGCCATTGATCGAGATATTTTGCTTGATTAATGGTTTTTGTTTGTTAAGATTACTTATTAAGAGATGGAGTAAATTCCGCAACTGTTTTGATTTATTTGTTGTAAAATTAAGGCAGGGATTCGAAAGAAGGAGCGAAATTAATGGACAATTTTTCAAATGAACGAAACGAGCGGCGAGTTGTTAACAATGCTGCTGGTTTAAATGCTTTTTTAACTAAAATGTATGGTTGGATGAGTTTAGCTGTATTGGTATCAGCTGCAACGGCTTTTCTGACTGTTACGACAGTTTCAAGAGATGTTTTGAACGGCGGAGGTATGTGGATCGCAATAATCGCCTGGTTTATTTTACCGTTTGTTGTGTCTTTTCAGGCCTTAAAGCGACCATCGTTGGCTTTCGCTGCGTTAATGGGGTACGCTGTTTTAAGCGGGTTCGTCTTTTCAACCCTTGCTTATCGTTATACAGGTGCTTCAATTGCGGCGGCCTTTGTGTCAGCGTCGGCAATCTTTATCACAATGACAGTTTTCGGATTAGTGACTAGAAAGAACCTGGATAAAATTGGTCGGCAGGCAATTGCCGCGTTAATTGCACTTGTTATTGCGATGATTATTAATATCTTCTTGAGAAGCAGCCTAATTACGTTTGTCTTTTCAATTATTGCCGTTGTTATTTTTACAGCGCTGACGGCATATGATACGCAAAAGATGAAGCAAATGTACAATCAGGCGGGTAGCACTGGTCAAGTTTCTGTTAGTGGGCTGGCCGTGTTTGGTGCCCTTCAACTATACTTGGATTTTGTTAACCTATTCTTACAATTATTGCAGATTTTTGGTATGGGTGACGAACGCTAATATATGATTTAAAATCGATGGACCGGGGAATTTTCCCCGGTTTTTTTCATGCTTGGATTTTCGTTTGTCAAGGTCTTATTATTGCCTGTTACGAGTGGTAAAATTAACTTATAAGACTATCTTGTGAGGAGAATTTAATGACTAAAAAATTATTATTAATCGATGGCAACAGTATTGCGTTTAAAGCGTTTTATGCACTTTATAATTCATTGGAGCGCTTTACCAATTCATCCGGATTACATACATCTGCTATTTATGGATTTAATCGAATGTTAGACAAAGTTCTCCAAGAAGAGAAACCAACGGATATTTTGGTGGCCTTTGACGCTGGCAAAACAACTTTTCGAACTAAAATGTTTTCTGACTATAAGGCAAACAGGGCAAAAACGCCAACCGAACTATCGGAACAGTTTCCTTTTATCCGAGAATTGGTCAAAGCTCGAGGAATTTCATCTTATGAACTACCTGATTACGAAGCCGATGATATTATCGGTACCTTGGCAAAAGAGGCAGAGGACAAGGGAGATTATCAAGTTGTCATTTTGACAGGTGATCGGGACCTGACACAATTAACTTCTGACAAAACAACTGTTCAAATTTCAAAAAAGGGGACAACGGATCTTGAAAAATATACACCTCAACATGTAGAAGAAAAGTTGGGTGTTAAACCTTCACAAATCATCGATTTTAAAGGACTAAAGGGAGATAATTCTGATAATTACCCTGGCGTCACAAAAGTTGGTGATAAAACTGCAATGAAATTGGTTCAGCAGTTTGGCTCAATCGAAAATATTTATTCAAATATTGATCATGTTTCGGGGAAAATGCTTAAGGAACATTTGCTAAACGATAAGGATAAAGCAGAACGTGGTAAAGTTTTAGCAACGATTAAACGAGACGCACCGATTAAAGTGTCCTTGGATGACTTAAAATATGAGGGCGACAACCTAGATAAGCTGACCGATTTTTATGAACGAATGGGCTTCAAATCTTTTCTGTCAAATCTTGGTGTTGACGCAACAGATAAAAATGAAATTGAAAACATTCAATATACGAAATTAACTTCAGATAATCTTGATCAGTTAAACCAATTTAAGGATGAAGTATCCTTTTACTTAGAAATGGATGATGAAAATTATCATACGGCCAATTTGATGGGGTTTGTGCTTGGGCATGAGGCTCAGTGGTTTGCGTCAAATGATATTTCTTTATTGAACACTAAACAGGTTAAAGCGATTCTCGAAAGTTCAACTGTTCAAAAAAATGTGTTTGATGCCAAACGGACTTACGTTGGGCTTTATCGGTCTTCAATCACGCTACAAAATGTTGATTTTGATATGTTGCTGGTTTCATATTTGCTTAATACAACTAATAATAGTAATGATGTTGGCACAGTCGCAAAGCTTCATGGGTTTGCAAACATTAAAACTGATGAAGAAGTTTACGGAAAAGGTGCGAAGAAGAAAATCGATCCTGAAGTACCCGAATTCTTTGATCATATTGTTCACAAGGCAAAAGCGATTGATCAATTGCATAATGATATGTTTAAAGCACTTGATGAACATAATCAAACAACCTTGTATCGGGATATTGAAATTAAGATTGCTTTTGTGTTGGCTAAAATGGAGATTGCGGGAATCAAAGTAAATCCAGAGACGCTTGAACAGATGGGAAGCAAATTTAAAGAACGCTTGGCTGAAATTGAACAAACCATTTTTCAAGAGGCTGGTGAAGAATTTAATATCGGTTCTCCTAAACAACTCGGTCATATTCTTTTTGAAAAGATGCGGTTGCCGATTCTAAAGAAAACCAAGACCGGTTATTCAACTTCAGTTGATGTATTGGAAAAGTTAGCACCCGATGCGCCTATCGTGCAAAATGTTTTAAATTATCGTCAAATTTCGAAATTACAATCGACTTACATTGATGGTTTGTTAAAAGTGATTCATAGGAATGATTCAAAAGTTCATACAAGATATTTACAAACATTGACGCAGACCGGCCGTTTGTCTTCCGTGGATCCGAATTTGCAGAATATCCCGGTTCGCTCCGAAGAGGGACGTTTAATTCGTCAAGCATTTATTCCTTCCCATGAAAATTGGCAGATTTGGTCATCTGATTATTCGCAGATTGAATTGCGTGTTTTGGCATCCATTACCGGAGACAAGAATATGCAGGAAGCCTTTCGGGAGGGAGAAGATATTCATGCAACAACGGCCCGAAGAATTTTTGGGTTGGCTTCAAATGATGATGTGACACCTGAGTTAAGGCGGCAGGCAAAGGCAGTTAATTTCGGAATTGTTTATGGCATTAGTGATTACGGATTGGCTAATAACACTGGTATTAGTCGAAAACAGGCTCATCAATTTATTCAAAGGTATTTTGAGGAATATCCGGGTGTCAAAAAATATACAGAAGATATTGTTGAATTCGCTAAAAATCATGGTTATGTTGAAACCATTGCTCATCGACGTCGTTATTTACCTGATATTCATTCAAGGAATTTCAATTTAAGGTCCTTTGCGGAACGAACAGCAATGAACACACCCATTCAAGGGAGTGCAGCAGATATCATTAAAATTGCGATGATTAATATGGATGAGGCATTGAAGCCTTTAAAAACGCGCATGCTGCTTCAAGTTCATGATGAATTAATTTTTGAGGTTCCTAATGATGAAATGGAAACTGTCGAAAAGTTAATTCCAAAAGTGATGGATTCTGCAATCAGGCTTAACATTCCATTAAAAGTAGAGAGTCATTGGGGAAAGACTTGGTATGAGGCTAAATGAAGCAAGATATTATTGTTTGATTGACAGATTATTGCTTTATTTAGGCAACAATTTTTAAGCGTTTAATTAAGTAGAATCAAGGAGATAGATTATGCCTGAATTACCAGAAGTTGAAACTGTTCGAAGGGGCCTGACCGAACTGGTTGCAGGAAGTCAAATTCGGACGGTAGATGTGTTATATCCTAAAATGATTAATTTACCACCTGAGGATTTCACAAACGCACTCAAAAATCAGATCATTAAAAAAATTGATCGCCGGGGTAAATATTTATTTATTCGGATTAACAATGGATTAACAATTGTATCCCACCTTCGAATGGAAGGAAAGTACGATGTTGAGCCTGAAGGAACACCTCTAAGCAAGCACACTCATATTGTTTTTCATTTAACCGATGGGCGTCAGCTTCGATATAATGATACGCGAAAATTCGGTAGAATGAACTTGGTTGACACCGGGCATGAACTGACTGTGGCTGGATTAAAAACAATAGGTCCTGAGCCGACTGAAAGGGACTTAACCTTAGATTACATGAGAAAAATATTTGGTAAAAGTAAAAAGCTGGTCAAGCCGTTTCTTTTGGATCAGAGTAATATTGCCGGCTTGGGAAACATTTATGCCGATGAGGTGCTTTGGTTAAGCAAAATCAACCCTAAGCAGCCTGTCAATACACTATCAGTGGTAGAACTCAAATTACTCCGTAAAAGTATTATTGATGAAATCAAAAGGGCAATTGATGGTCACGGGACTACTGTTCATTCCTACTCCAATGCTTATGGCGAAGCTGGCAATTTTCAAAATCATTTAAACGTCTATGGTCGACAGGGAGAACCTTGTCTTAGGTGTGGTACACCTATTGAAAAAATCAAACTGGCCCAAAGGGGGACACATTTTTGCCCAAATTGTCAGGTGATTCACGGTGATCGTCATGAATAAAGTGATTGGATTAACAGGTGGTATTGCAACGGGAAAATCGGCAGTGAGCACTTTTCTTGGCAGGAAAGGCATTCCGATAATTGATGCAGACATCGTGGCACGTCAGGTTCAAGAGCCCGGTGAGAACGGTTTAAAAGCAATCATAGCGGAATTCGGTCAGGAAGTATTAGCGCCAAGCGGTTGCCTTGATCGAACCAGACTCGGGGAAATTGTTTTTCAACATCCTCAAAAATTAAAACGACTTGTTCAAGTGATGGATCCCTTCATCAGAGAAAAAATCATTCATGAAATTGATCGTTACCGTGATAAGCAATTAACGGTCCTAGACGCCCCAACTTTATTTGAAAACGGGTATACTTATTTGACAGATTCAATTGTTGTTGTATATTGTGATCCAGTGACTCAAATGAAACGTTTAAGACGCAGAGATGATTTAACAATTAGTCAGGCGTCTGCCAGAATTAAAAGCCAGTGGTCACTGCAGACAAAATGTGATTTGGCTGATACAATTATTTATAATTCAGGTAGTTTAGAAAATACAAATATGCAAGTAGAAGATTGGTTACAACAAGAAAAGAAATATTAGAGGTGAAAGCCATGCAATGTCCTCATTGTGGATATAACGGGTCAAAGGTTGTCGATAGTCGACCAACCGATGATGGTCGTGTCATTCGGCGCCGTAGAGAATGTGAACACTGTGGCTTTAGATTCACGACGTTTGAACGGGTCGAAGCAACACCACTTCTGGTTATCAAAAAAAATGGCAATCGAGAAGAGTTTAACCGCGAAAAAATTCTTAAAGGTGTCGTGAGGTCGGCTGAAAAGCGGCCGATTTCAATGGATGCGATTACTGATTTGGTTGATCGGGTTGAAAATAAAGTTCGTTCTTCAGGTGAAAATGAAGTTACCAGTCGTCAAATCGGAGAGTATGTGATGGAGGAACTGGTGAATCTGGATGAGATTGCGTATATCAGGTTTGCCAGTGTTTATCGTCAATTTAAGGATATGTCTGTTTTTTATAAAGAACTCAAAGAAGTTATGGAGAAGGATAAGAAAAAGAATGCTGCTAAACAGCATCCTGAGGAGAAGTAATGTTAAATTCGGAAAATAAATTAACTCCCGATTCGAAATATCTTGTTTTGAATGCCAGTGCAAACAAAAGTGTAGATCAAAGTGTTCTTACCAACTTGTATTTACCAATTATTGGGCGGGGTGCAGTGCAGCTTTATAATTTACTTTGGTCATTGAGTGTGAGCGATCATAATCGATTGATTCTTCATAAACATTTTGAACTCCAAAGTATTTTGGATATTGGTATTGACAAATTATTACGGTATCGCCGTAAGCTCGAAGCAGTTAATTTATTAGTCACATCCGTCTCACTTACTTCACCTGATAGTTATGTTTATTCCATGAGAGAGCCATGCACGGCAACCGAGTTTTTAAAAACTGATATTTTGTCGATTTTACTTTTGGGAAGAGTGGGTGAGGATACCTATAACCGAATTGTTGCTCGGCTGTTTATTCCAATGCCGGATGTTGGTCAGGTTAAGAATGTCTCGGCTTCGCTCCTTGATGTTTTTCAGATCCCAGAAAATTCTGTTAAAAATATTCCTGGTCCGGTTAATATTGCCAAGCAAACCATCTCAGGGAATTCTGCTGAACTGAATCATCTTTATTTGGAAGCTTCAAAAGAGGAGTTTGATTTCAATCTTCTTTTGGATATTTTAGAAAATTCATACGTTGATGCTGCCAGTGTTAAGGCGGCACAGCCATTGATTTTGTCTGAGTATTCACTTTATGGTATAGATGAAATTAAAATGGGTGAATTGATCAAAAAAGCGACAAATCTAAACACGAATAAATTGAATCAGAAAAGTTTGAAATTCATTATTGCACGCGACTTTACACAACCACAAGTTAGGGTGACGGATTCAATAAACAAGAATCCTGAAGATGATGCGGATGCTCAACAACTGGTACAACAATTTGATCAGCCCACTCAACAAGTTATCCAGATTAGTAAAGAAAATGCGCCGATTAGCTTTTTAAAGCAAATCAAGGACCAAAAGGGCGGTATGGTAACTGCTGGTGAGCAACGAATGATTCGAGAACTGGTTTCGAAGGGATTGCTTCCGCGTGAAGTTATTAACGTTCTTATTTACTATGTTCTCATCGGAATTGGAAACTCAACCCTCAATCAAAACTTGGTTAATACAATTGCGGATAATTGGGCTCAACATCATGTAACGAATGCAGAAAAAGCTATTTTACAGGTTCAAAAACGAGCTGAAGAAAAGCAGGAAAAAGAGACACAACGATCGCGACGACGATATTCATCCGGTGGCCGCCGACAGATTACAGAAACACTTCCTGACTGGGCAAAGAAAGAAAAGCAGCAGACTAAGGAAGCATCAAAAAAGGCAAAGCAGTCGGCTGAGCAACAGAAAACAGGTCCTGATGAAGCAGAACGAAAGCGAGTTAATGAAGAGTTGGCAGAGTTGCGGAAGAGAAAAGAGAAACGAGGTGAGAACTGATGGAACCGGTTAGCAAATATATTCAGCAGTTTTTGAAGGAACGAACAATTAACGGAAAGGGCGCAAGAAAAAGCTTTCAGGTCGCTGTTAGGCAAATTGAAACGGATCCTGAAATTCAACAGTTTCTAAAAGAAAATAAGTCGAAGTTGGCAGAGGATGCAGCTCAACGATCTATAGCAAAGCTTCGTGAATATTTAATGGTTCGTGATACATTGAAGAAAAAACAAAAATCATTTGTACCGGGATATGTGCCAAAGCTTGTTGTCAGCGATCATTTGATCGAAGTTTCTTACGCACCATCGGCTGAGACGCTTAATAAGCAAAAGGCCGAACGACTGGCACGACGTGTTACGACTATTTCAATGCCCAAAGATATTCGCAATGCATCGCTTGATAATTTTGATCAAACCGACTGTCGATATCGGGCATTTGCAAAAGCCGTTCACTTTACTTCAAAGTATATGGCCAAAGACCAGTTTGAACCTGGTTACTATATTTACGGGCCTTTCGGTGTTGGTAAAACTTATTTATTAGGTGCACTTGCTAATGATTTGGCGGATAGTGGCGTATTGACAACGTTGGTTCATTTTCCCAGTTTTGAAAGTGAAATGAAGGCGTCAATTTCAGATAACAGTTATCTAGACAAAATTGATGCTGTCAAAAAATCACAGATTTTAATGTTGGATGATGTTGGTGCCGGTTCGTTGTCATCGTGGGTACGTGATGAAGTTCTGGGCGTTATCCTTGAATATCGAATGCAGCAGCAACTACCGATGTTCTTCAGTTCAAATTTGTCCATGGAGCAATTGGAAGAAGAGTGGCTGACATTTAACAATCACGGTGACGCTGAACCGTTAAAGGCACAACGGCTCATGCAACGAATTAGGTTCCTATCTCGCGAGGTAGAAATGCCGGGTCAAAATCGTCGGCCAATGTAAATTGTTTAATTTAGATTGACAACTTTAAGAAGGAATCCTATACTTAAAAGCAATGAATCAAGAAGATATGATAATCATTTCTCATCAAAGGGAGGACGGCTCTAAACTGAAAGGCTGTTTGTTTAGAAAATGGTTGTTACCACTTTTTGATAATCGGATTGCGGATAATGCTATCCCGGATGGTCCCGTTAGCAACCACTTGAGAGCTTTTTGGTGAAGTGGATACTTTTCCAAAATCCAAAAGGGTGGAACCGCGCTAATAACGTCCCTAGTATACAATTGTGTACTAGGGATTTTTTGTGGTTCTAGAAAGAAAAAAGGAGTTAGAGGATATGTCAAAACTTTCATTTGAATTTCCAGACGGTAGTGTAAAAGAATTTGACGACGGCGTTACCGCTGAAGACATTGCAAAATCGATTTCAATTAGTTTAGGGAAAAAGGCTGTTGCCGGAAAGGTTGACGGTCAGTTTGTAAATGATAACGAGCCTTTACATAAGGGTGGTAAAGTCGAAATCGTCACAGGCGACAGTCAAGATGGCCTGAATGTTCTTCGAGAAACTGCGGCTCAAGTACTTAAAGCTGCAATTGCTTCAAATTTCAAGGATATTCGTTTTGGTGAAAGTGCAGCCGATGATGATGGCTTCTTTGTTGATACCGATAAGCCTGAGACTCAAATCAGTGTTGATCAATTAGACAGTTTAACAAAATCGATGCAACAAATTATCAGCAAAGATTTACCTATTAAGGTCACGTTCTTAAGTAAAGACGATGCACTGAAACAAG
This sequence comes from Lentilactobacillus hilgardii DSM 20176 = ATCC 8290, assembly GCF_000159315.1. GTDB lineage: Bacteria > Bacillota > Bacilli > Lactobacillales > Lactobacillaceae > Lentilactobacillus > Lentilactobacillus hilgardii. The sequence continues at coordinate 508,703 of NZ_GG669993.1, read as the reverse complement.
TTGTTGGGGACCCATATCAGACTGAACTTATTAACGAAATTGCTGATGGTAATCAGGTTAAGTTCTTCGAAATTGGTGATTTCAAGTCTGTTGCTGAAGGTGCTGTTTTACCATCGACTGGTAAAGTAAAGATCTTTAAATTATTATCTGTTGCCGGTGCTTATTGGCAAGGCAAGTCGTCAAATCCAATGCTTCAGCGGATTTACGCAACTGCCTTTAACAAACAATCTGAACTTGATGAAGATTTAAAGAAGCGTCAGGAGGCTCATGAACGTGATCATCGAGTAATCGGTAACCAACTCGACTTATTCTTTGTTGATCCTAAAGTCGGCGCAGGGCTGCCATATTGGATGCCAAATGGTGCGACTATTCGACGAACAATCGAACGTTATATTGTCGATAAAGAAGTTGCTAATGGCTATGAACATGTTTACACACCTGTCTTGGCAAATCTTGACCTGTATAAACAATCAGGTCACTGGGAGCATTATCGTGAAGATATGTTTCCACCAATGGACATGGGCGACGGTGAGGAACTTGAGCTGCGTCCTATGAACTGCCCCAGTCATATTCAAATTTACAATCACCATATTCGGTCATATCGTGAGCTCCCGTTGAGAATTGCTGAATTAGGGATGATGCATCGATATGAAAAGTCTGGTGCTTTAAGTGGCCTACAACGGGTTCGTGAAATGACACTTAATGATGGCCACACATTTGTTGCTCTTGACCAGATTCAAGAAGAGTTCCAAAACATTTTGAAATTAATGGTTGAAGTTTACCATGATTTTGATATAAATGATTATACGTTCCGTTTGAGTTATCGTGATCCTGAGAATACTGAAAAGTACTTCGATGACGATGAAATGTGGAATCGTGCTCAAAGCATGTTAAAGGGTGCTATGGATGAGCTTGGCTTGGATTATGTCGAAGCGGAAGGTGAGGCTGCATTCTATGGTCCCAAGTTGGATGTCCAAACTAAAACTGCGCTTGGCAATGAAGAAACATTGTCGACAATTCAACTAGACTTTATGTTGCCGGAACGATTCGATCTTCATTATGTTGGAGAAGATGGTAAGCAACATCGTCCGGTCATGATTCATCGTGGCCTGGTTTCAACAATGGAACGATTTGTTGCTTACCTGACTGAAATTTATAAGGGTGCTTTTCCGACATGGTTGGCACCGCATCAAGTTAAGATTATTCCGGTTTCACAGGATAAACATGGGGATTATGCTAAGCAGATTAATGATCAGTTGCGTCGATTGAAGATCCGTTCGTCCGTTGATACCCGAGCTGAAAAGATGGGATATCTGATTCGGGATGCTCAAACACACAAGATTCCGTATACACTGGTTGTTGGTGATGAAGAAGTCAATGGCAAGAGCGTTTCTGTTCGTCGTTATGGTGAAAAAGAGACACAAGCAGAATCATTAGATACGTTTGTTGATGAAATTCAAAAGGACATTGCATCGTATTCGCGTAATGATTAATCGCAAACAGTTAATGATTGTTGACACGATTATTAATCAATGATATTATATTTAAGTTGACATGAAAGCAGAGGCAACCCGCTTCTCGCCTTAGTAAAATTATTTTGCTGGGCATGATATCGAGTAAGAACCTGTTCAACTAGGTTCTTTAATGGTGGCGGGTGCATTGCGTACCCGCCACTTTTCTGCTTTTTCAAATTATTTGGAGGTGAAGCACCATAGCTAAAGATATGATGGTTAATGAAGGAATCCGCGCACGCGAGGTTCGTTTGATCGGTCCTAATGGTGATCAACTAGGTGTTAAGTCAAAGTCCGAGGCACTTAAATTGGCTGAAGACGCTGAATTGGACTTAGTTCTTGTTGCTCCGAAAGCAAAACCACCAGTTGCTAAGATTCTTGATTATGGGAAATATCGTTTTGAGCTTCAAAAGAAGGAACGAGAATCTCGTAAGAAACAAAAAGTCATCAGTGTCAAAGAAGTACGATTAAGCCCAACAATAGATGTTAATGATTTTAACACCAAACTAAAGAATGCTAAGAAGTTTTTGGCAAAGGGCGAAAAGGTTCGAGTTTTAATTCGTTTTAAAGGACGTGCCATTACACATAAGGAAATTGGTCGAAACGTTCTCGAAAGAATGGCTAAGGAAACAGATGATGTTGCAACTGTTACCCAGCGGCCGAAAATGGACGGAAGAAGTATGTTCTTAATGCTTTCGCCAAAGGAACCCGATAATAAATAATTATTTAAATTTTGAGGAGGATTTTTACCAATGCCTAAACAAAAAACAAACCGTGCCGCAGCAAAGCGTTTCAAGAAAACTGCAAACGGTGGAATCAAGAGTGCCCATGCATATACAAGTCACCGTTTTCACGGTAAGACAAAGAAGCAACGTCGCCAACTTCGTGGTACACATATGATGGATCACACTAATCTTAAGACTTATAAGAAACTGCTTGCAAAGTAATTTTCTTGTAACATCATGCAACTAGATTAATTATATTGATATTTATCATAGGAGGAATTCAAAATGCCACGAGTAAAAGGTGGAACAGTTACACACGCACGTCGTAAACGTGTTTTGAAATTAGCAAAAGGTTATCGCGGTGGTAAGTCACGTTTATTCAAGACTGCTAAAGACCAAGTTATGAAGTCACAGGTTTATGCTTTCCGTGACCGTCGTGCCAATAAGGGTAACTTCCGTAAAATCTGGATTGCCCGAATTAACGCTGCTGCTCGTTTAAACGATCTTAGCTACAGCAAATTGATGCATGGACTTAAGCTTGCCAACATTGACATGAACCGCAAGATGCTTGCTGAATTAGCTGTCAATGATGCTGATGCTTTTAAAGCACTAACTGATGAAGCAAAAAAGGCTCTTAAGTAATTTCGATATGCTAAAATTAACTTTCACCGATAATTTTGGTGGAAGTTTTTTAAATAAAAACTATTAAAACTAAGGAGGAGCATATGTTGTCAAAATTTAGACCAACTTGGATGATTGAGAGTATTTATAATGTATCTCCTCAGTTCTTGTTGGAAAATAATATCAACTGTGTTCTAACCGATCTGGACAATACTTTAGTTCCCTGGAATTCTAAAAAAGGGTCGGAAGAATTAAGATCCTGGCTTCATGAAGTCAAAAAGTATGGGATTAAAGTCATCGTCGTTTCAAACAATAGTCATAAAAGAATTCAAAAAGCTGTTCAAGATTATGAGCTGCCATTCGTTCCACGTGCGATGAAGCCTTTAACAATTGGCATTCGTCATGCATTAAAGTCGTTTAATTTGAATAAAAAAAATACGGTTATGATTGGTGATCAACTTTTAACAGATGTTGTCGCTGCAAACAGTTGTCATGTTCGAAGTATTCTTGTTAAACCGTTGGTTGACAATGACGCTTGGAACACGACACTTAATCGTTGTCTAGAAAAGATCATTTGGAATAAACTGATTAAAAAGTATCCTAATTTACATTGGGAATAGGAGGAGAGCATGTCAGAAAATGAAGTTGTAGTTGATGGTGAGGTTGTTCACTGTATTGGTTGTGGTGCAAAGGTCCAAACAACGAATAAAGATGCATTGGGGTATACACCAAAATCAGCTTTGGAAAAGGGACTGCAAAATGGTGAGGTATATTGCCAAAGATGTTTTAGATTACGCCATTACAACGAAATCGCACCGGTCAGCTTGTCTGATGATGACTTTCTGAAGTTGTTAACCAGTATTTCCGGCACAGACTCCTTGATCGTTTATGTTGTTGATATTTTTGATGTTAACGGGAGTTTGATTCCGGGACTGCATCGATTTGTTGGGGATAATCCAGTTTTACTTGTGGGTAACAAGTTGGATGTCTTACCGGCTTCTATTAAGGAACGCAAGGTGCGTGATTGGCTGCGTCAACGCGCTAATTCGGCCGGTATTCGACCAATTGACGTTGAATTAATTTCAGCTAAGACTAATTTTGACGTTGATCATCTGCTTGATCAAATTGAAAAGTATCGAGATGGCAAGGACGTTTACGTTGTTGGGGTTACTAACGTAGGCAAATCTACTTTAATCAACGCGGTTATTCGTCAGTCTACCGGTATTAAGGAATTAATCACGACGTCTCGCTTTCCGGGAACAACATTGGATCGAATTGATATTCCATTAAACGATGGGCACTCAATTGTTGATACTCCTGGGATTATTCAACCTGAACAGATGGCACATCATTTGGTCGGTAAAGAGCTGAATTTGGTAACGCCTCAGAAAACAATTAAGCCAAAGATTTATCAATTGAACCCTGAGCAGACGTTATTTTTTGGCGGTGTTGCCCGTTTTGATTACGATTCAGGTGATGGAAAACATGGATTTACGGTATATGCTGAAAACAACTTATATATTCACAGAACAAAGTTGGAGAACGCCGAAGCCTTTTATGAAAAGCATTTGGGAGACTTATTATCACCTCCAAGTGAAAATCGAAAAGATGACTTTCCGCCATTGGAACGTCACGAATTTAAAACCTCGCAAAAAAGTGATGTAGTGATTGAAGGCTTGGGTTGGGTAACGGTTCCAAGTGATGTTGTTGTTTCAGGATGGGCACCGAAGGGCGTTTCAGTTTTGATTCGACCAGCAATGATTTAGAAGACTAAAGGGGTATTTATGGAATTAACAGGGAAGCAAAAACGCTATTTACGAGCATCAGCTAATCGGATGAGACCTATTTTTGAAATTGGTAAAAATGGTCTTTCAAAGATATGGCTTGAAGAGGTTGTAAAAGCACTTGATACTCGAGAGCTGATCAAAATTAATATTTTGCAAAATGCAGCTGTTACCACTGATGATGTTCAAGGCTTTATCGAAGGAAACAGCGATATTACAGTAGTCCAGAAGTTGGGGAAGACGCTAGTGCTGTTTAAGCAATCCGCAAATAAGGATAATCGTGATCTATCAAGCAACGTTTTTTCAATCTAATTAGTATCGAGGTATTTCAAAATGGTTAATGTCAGTCAAACAGTACAAACTTTACCCAAAACAAAGGTTGTCACTCAGGGAAAGCGTAAGCGGGTTGGAATCTTGGGTGGTACTTTTAATCCTATTCATAATGGTCATTTAATTATTGCCGAACAGGTGCGTGACCAACTTGGATTAGATCGGGTTTATTTTATGCCGGATGCAAATCCACCTCACGTAGATCCTAAATTTGCGATTGACGCCAAGGATAGAGTTGCAATGGTTAACTTAGCAATTACTGGAAACTCTAAATTTGCGATTGAAATGACTGAAATTTTCAGGGGTGGGGTTAGTTATTCGTACGATACAATGCTGGATTTAACGCGTCGACACCCGGAGAATCAGTACTATTTTATTATCGGTGGTGATATGGTAAATTATTTATCAAAGTGGCATCGAATTGATGATTTAGTTAAGTTGGTTTCCTTTGTAGGGGTCAAACGTGATGGTTATACACCATCATCAAAATATCCTATAATTTGGGTAGACGTACCGTACATTGATATTTCTTCGACACTGATCAGGTCTAAAATTCGCCAGCATCAGTCTATTCGTTATCTAGCACCGGATGCTGTTTTGAAATATATAAAGGAGAATCAGTTGTATGAAAAATAGTCAAATGACGTATCATGAACAAATTGTGCCATATTCTCGAAAAAAATTAGTTAAAAAATTGAAAGATGCCTTAACGGATAGTCGTTATCAGCATGTTCTGAGGGTAGAACAAACTGCAATGGATTTGGCTGAGAAAAATAATGTTGATATTGAACGGGCAAGCATTGCCGGTTTGGTTCATGATTATGCCAAACAACGACCTGATAAAGATTTTATTAAAGCAATTCATGAGTATCAACTAAATCCAATTTTGTTGAATTACGGTAATTCAATTTGGCATGGTGTGGTTGGCTGGCTATTTGTTAAAAATGAACTTCAAATTAATGATATTGAAGTTTTGAATGCTGTTAGATACCATACAGTAGGCCATCAATATATGACCCCTTTGGAACAAATCGTTTATATGGCTGACTATATTGAACCTGGTCGTGACTTTCCGGGAGTTGATGACGCGAGGAAAATTACCTTTTCTAATTTACAGAAAGGCGTTGCCTATCAAACTAAGCAGACGCTAAGTTATTTGGTGGCACATAATAAACCAGTTTTTCCACAAACTATCATCACTTATAATAGCTGGGTACCAAAGTTTGATTTGAAATAAGGAGAATTTTATGGATAGTAAAGAGATTTCACAGATTGTTGTACGTGCTGCTGACAGTAAGCGAGCTCACGACATTGTTGTCCTGGATATGGAAAAAGTCAGTTTGATGGCCGATTATTTTGTCATTGCCGATGCTAATTCAAACCGGCAGGTAAAAGCTATTGCTGAGGAAGTTATCGATCAGGTTGAGGCAAATGATATCCATGTTTACAGTGTTTCTGGCAAAGAATCGTCTAACTGGATTTTAATTGATCTAGGCGATGTCATTGTTCATGTGTTCCAAAAGGATACCCGTGATTTCTATAATTTGGAAAAATTATGGTCAGATGCACCAATTGTTAACATTGATTCATGGGTTGAGGTATGATTTACCACGAATTTGCCAAGTTTTATGATGACTTATTTGATGAAACGTTATACGATAAATGGCTTGAGTATACGCTTAGGCGTACGAATCGGTCGGATAAAATATTGGACCTTGCATGTGGTACCGGACGGCTTGCAGTAAGACTTTCCAGAGCTGGATACAATGTGGATGGTGCTGATTTATCTGAAGATATGCTCACAATGGCCGATCAGCGAGCGCGGGAAGCTGATCAACAAATTAACTTCTTTCAGTTGGATATGCGAAATTTAAGCGAATTGCCATCTTATGATAACATTACATGCTTTGATGATTCTTTGTGTTACTTGTCATCAGAGTCTGATTTACGACAAACTTTTTCCCAGGTTAGCACTCACTTAAAAACTGGCGGTAGTTTCTTATTTGATGTGATTACGCCATATCAAACCGATGAGGTTTATCCTGGATATATGTACAATTATCAGGATGAAGATCGGGCATTTATGTGGTCAAGTTATGCCTCTGAGAGCGTTTCTCACGCTGTGGAGCATGAGCTGACATTCTTCCTTTATGACGGAGATAAGAATGCCTACGATGCTTATAATGAGCTTCATAAAGAGCGTACTTATCCGGTAGACCGTTATTCTCAAATGTTAACTGGTGCAGGTTTCTCTGAAATCCAAATAACGACAAATTTTGGGGAAGATTCTTTTAAAAATGACGTTAAGCGATGGTTATTTGAGTGTAAGAAGGTAAATTAATTTGCTTAAAGCAGTCGGCATTATTTCAGAATACAATCCGTTTCATAATGGGCACCTTTACCAGATGACACAAGCAAAGAAAAAAACCGGTGCAGATGTCACCGTTGCGGTAATGAGTGGTAACTGGCTGCAACGAGGTGAACCGGCTATGTATGACAAATGGACTCGAGCACTAGCTGCACTTGAAACGGGAGTGGACGTGGTGATTGAATTGCCGTTTTATGCGGCTGTTCAGCCATCACATATTTTTTCGGCAGGGGCCGTTAGACTTGTAGCCGCTATGAAATGTGATTGGCTGGCCTTTGGGGCTGAAACACCGGAGATTGATTATCAAAAATTAATTAATAACCAACCTAAGAAAGACGACTCCTTTAAACAGTTTAATCGGCCATATGCCTCAATTTTTCAAGAATATTTATATAACAGAACCGGTATTCGAATTGATAAACCCAATGATATATTGGCTTTTGGATATGCTAATGCAAACATGTTGATAGGCTCTCCATTGCATCTGGTGCCCATTAAAAGAGTTGGAAGTGCACATAACGATCATCAACTAAGTTCGGGTTTAATATCTAGCGCTTCTGCAATTAGGGATCAGCTGAGAAATGGGAATTTCGATATTGTTCGAAAATTTGTACCTGAATCTTCCTGGCAAACCTTTTCAACAGCTAAAGTGATTGATTGGGAACAATTTTGGCCGTTGTTAAGATTTGAACTTATTGAAGCACCTATTGATACACTGCATTCGATATATCAAATGACTGAGGGAATTGAATATCGCCTGAAACAAGCGGCAATTGAATCTGAAACATTCTCGCAATTTTTACAATTTGTGAAAACAAAGCGTTATACTTACACTAGGATTCAGCGTTTGTGCTGTTACGTGCTGTTACATGTAACTTCATCTGAAATGCTGGTTAATCCTCAGTATATTCGTTTGCTAGGGTGTACGCGTCAAGGGAGACGATATTTGAATCAAATTAAAAATGATTTAGAGTTGCCAATGATCTCCAAGGTGAATCAGGAAGTTGCAAAAAAGTTTGTTTATTTGGACTTTAAGGCTGGGATGTTAATCGAGATGGTTAATGGCGCACATCAGGATTTTTATAAACACCCAATCATTCTTCATTAATGAGTTAATACTATCAAGCAAATCACCTTGACAAGCGTTTTTGTTGCCGGTATAATGAATTTTGTTGCATTGGAGGAATTACAGTGAAATGGTTTTTTAAGGATTTGCAAAAGTACTCCGATACAGATCCGTTCACGTTCAATGAAACCCTTGATATTAAAAGTGACTTGTTGAGTCGTTACGCTGATGAAGTGATCGATGCAAGCACTTTTAAAATAGACGGGGCTGCATTCTCTGATCGTGGTGATGTGATCATTGATACTCATATTGTTGGTAAGTTGGTGGTTCCTTCTTCGAGGTCATTAACACCTGTTGATTTACCGTTGGATTTTACGGTTGAAGAGTATTATGTTCCGTCAAAAGCTGCTGAATCAAGATATGGTAAGGACGATGTCGTTTTTATACTTGGTGAAGAGGACGAAGTTGATAATCGTTCTGCGGTCGTTGATAACGTGATTTTGCATATTCCTATGCACATTTTGTCTCCTGAAGAGGAAGCTGGCAAAACAATGCCAAGCGGACACGATTGGAACGTACTTTCAGTTGATGATTACGAAGATCAGAAGGCAGAATTAAAAACAGTTGATCCACGTCTGGCAAAATTAAAGAACTTTTTCAAAGATAAGGGCTCTAATTAGCTGGGCTTAAAAATTCACTAGTGGATATTTTAGTTACGAGGAGGGAAAGACATGGCAACACCAGCACGTAGAACTTCAAAAGCTAGAAAAGGGATGCGTCGCGGTCACATTAAGTTACAGACTCCTAATTTGAGTCTCGACCCAAGAACCGGCGAATATACATTACCACATCACGTTTCATTATCTGGCATGTACAAAGGCCGTAAGGTTTTAAAGAATAAGTAAAACAAAAAGCAATTTAGAACGCCATGGATTCTAAATTGCTTTTTTCTGTCTAAATTTTAAAGATCGGAATCACTTATTCATGGTTTGAGTAACCGATGTTTTGTAGTAAGAATTATTTTAGAAAAAATTTTCGCCTTTTTCTTGTGTAAAAGTGTACAATTTTTACTTAGAAATGAATTGACCGAATGTAAAAGGAATGCGATAAGGGAGACGAATCCCCTCACATTCCTTTTTATAACGTAGTTTTTATGAATTATGGAACTCTTTATTTGGTAAAGTCAACAACCATGCGACCAACGATTTTGTTTTGTTTCATTTCATCAATGATATCATTAACTTCGTCTAAACGACGGGTTTTAACAATTGGTTTAACTTTTCCTTCTGAACCAAATTGGAAAGTTTCTGCCAGATCTTGTCGAGTTCCAACCAATGAACCGGCGACTTGAATGCCATCTAGGACGGTCTTGTCAATATTAAGTGCCATATCACCCTTTGGAAGGGCAACAGCAACTAAACGACCATCTGGACGAAGGGCATTTACTGAAGTAGTGAATGCTTCAGTTGTAACAGCAGTGATTTGAGCATTATGCACACCGCCAACCTTTTTCTGGATTTGTTCAGCAACATCAGGGTCATGACGGTTAATGGTAATATCAGCACCGTTTTCCTTAGCAGCATTGAGCTTGTCTTCATTGCCATCAACAGCGATGACGTTTGCACCGAAAACATTGTGAGCAAATTGAACGGCTAAATTCCCAAGACCACCAGCACCAACAACCTCTACCCATTGTCCGGGACGAGTTTCGCCAACCTTCAACGCTTTGTACATTGTAACACCTGCACAAGTCAAGGAAGTTGCTTCAACAGGATCTAAACCCTCTGGCACCTTAACGGCATAATCTGCCGGTACAATAACTTGTTCGGCCATTGCGCCATCAACAGAAAAACCGGAATTTTGAACATTTCGGCAAAGTGTTTCACGGCCGGTAGTACAGTATTCACAGTGACCACAGCCTCTGTAAAACCAAGCGATAGATACACGATCGCCTATTTTTAAACTGTCGACGTCATCAGCAACTTGAATAACTTTTCCAACGCCTTCGTGTCCAATAATTCTCCCCGGAACCTTACCAAAATCGCCGGCAGCAACGTGGAGATCTGTGTGACATAATCCACAATACTCAACTTTTACAAGTGCTTCCCCTTGGTGAATTGGTCGTAACTGAACATCTTTAATATCAACGTAACCATCAACTGGGTCTCTAACAACTGCAGCTTTCATTTAATAGATCATCCTTTTTTGTAATTTATTTTCAAACAAGTTCATTATAAGCAAGAAAGGAAAATGATTCAAGTGAAAAAATGCACATAAATGAATAAAGTGAAAAATATTTCCAAAATTTAAGATTCTTTCGAATTCTTAAACTACTACACTAATTTTCTCATAACTATGTTAAAATGAGAATTATGTTAAAATGTTTTAAGGTACAATAATAAATAAATTAAGATACTTTAGGAGAGCTGATTATTTATGAGTCGAATTTTGATAATTGAGGATGAAAAGAATTTGGCGCGTTTCGTCGAACTTGAATTAAAACACGAAGGATATGACACCCAAGTTGAGTTGAATGGACGAACAGGTCTACAAGCTGCATTGGATGAAAATTTTGATGTGATATTGCTTGACTTAATGCTTCCAGAGCTTAACGGGATGGAAGTTGCACGACGCCTTCGTGAAAAGAAGAACACACCAATTATTATGATGACCGCCAGGGACTCTGTTATCGATCGTGTTTCCGGATTTGATCACGGCGCCGATGATTATATTGTGAAGCCGTTTGCAATCGAAGAATTGCTTGCAAGGATTCGGGCACTATTGCGACGCATTCAGATTGAAAACGATCAGCAAAAGAGTAGCAAGAAATCCGTTACTTTTAAAGACCTTACAATCGAAAAAGAAAGTCGCATTGTTCGCAGAGGCGACGAAGTGATTAACTTGACCAAACGTGAATATGAGTTGTTATTAACGTTGATGGAAAATGTTGACGTTGTGTTGGCACGGGATGTTCTGTTAACAAAGGTTTGGGGATATGATTCTGAAGTCGAAACAAACGTTGTTGATGTGTATATCAGATATCTTCGTAATAAGATCAATCGTCCAGGTGAAAATAGCTATATCCAAACTGTTAGAGGGACCGGGTATGTGATGAGGTCATGAGTCAAGCCAATAACAAATCTGGGAAACGCAAGATTTCGTTAAAATGGAAATGGGCCTTTTTTACCTCGATCGGTGTTTTGGCAATTGTGGTTGCTTTTTCAGTGTTGATTTTTAATCGCTTTACAAATGTTTTACTTGAACAAGAAAGAATGCATATCGATAATACGTTATCAACAGTTTCTTCGAGACTAACGAATTATTCTTCGACTTTGGGGAAGGGTGACGTTGAACGTTGTTTAAGACCACAACTTAATAGTGGTGACTCTCAAAGCGATGACAGAAACATTTATTCGGACTCGTTAGTTGTTAATTTTTCACGCGATAGCATTCTTGTTAATGTATATAGTGTTAATGGCAAGCGGCTTTTTGAGTCAAAGAAAAATGATTCCAAACTTGCGTCTTCTTCAAAACGAAAAATCATAACTTCTAGGCAGAATGGCAAAAATATTTTAATCGGTATTGAACCATTGCTTTCCAAGAAGAATGGATCGCTTATTGGCTATGCCCAAGTTATCGATGAATTAAGTAGCTATCGGGCAACAGCTCGAAAATTGGCTGCTATTTTAGCAATTCTTGTTTTAATTTCGGTTTTGATATCAATGATTCTTGCCTATGTATTGGTGGCTGAATTATTGCGTCCCATTAATCAGATTCAAGAAACGATTAATAAGGTTAAAACTGATCCGGATTCTGACGCCCGGGTACCAGATCTTAAGACTCACGATGAGCTTTCCGATTTAGCGGACTTGCTTAACAGCATGCTGGATCAGACCCGTCGTTACATTGATCAGCAGCAGCAGTTCGTTGAAGATGTATCGCACGAATTAAGAACACCTGTTGCAGTCATTCAGGGGCATATAGACATGTTGCTGCGGTGGGGGAAAGATGATCCTGAAGTGCTGGAAGAATCGTTAAAAGCATCACTTCAAGAAACGAAGCGGATGAAGAGTTTAGTGTCCGAAATGTTGGATTTATCACGGGCAGAACAGATTGAATTAAATTATGGCGAAGAGATTACTAATGTTACTGAAGTCTTTGAGCAGGTTTATAATGATTTCAAAATGATTCATCCAGATTTTACGTTTACCTTTGATGATGATACTGATGACCATGTATATGTTCAAATTTATCGTAATCATTTAGAACAGGTATTAGTCATTTTATTGGATAATGCGATTAAGTATTCCGAAAAACGTAAAGAGGTTCATATGTCGCTTTCTACTTCAATGTCAATGGTAAACATTGCTATTCAAGATTTTGGCGAAGGAATCTCCCAAGAAGATATTAATAAGGTGTTTAATCGGTTTTATAGAGTTGATAAGGCTAGAAGCCGAGACAAAGGTGGCAATGGATTGGGACTATCAATTGCTCACCGATTGATTGAAGCTTATCATGGTAATATTTCAATCGAAAGTTCCTTAGGATATGGATCAATTTTTCAAATTAATTTACCAATTTTGAAGAATATGTCTCAAGAGGATGATAATGGCAGCGGTGAAGGAGATACACTACTTAACCTTAATAGTTCAGATTCCAAGGAACCGGATCAATCTAATCAAAAAAATGATCATTAAAAAAGAAGTGCCGGGAAAAAGATCCCCCGACGCTTCTTTTTTGGTAAAATTTATTTTTTTAACGATGCCTTTGTTGCTTACCGGCATTTCGCCGTTTGTCATTCTTGTGAGGTTGCTTCTTGGTTTGTGTTTTTTCAGGATTAACATCTTCAACCGGTTTGATTATCTGCTGTGTTTCACCAGTTTGTTGCTTTCCAGCATTTCGTTGCCGATTTCGATTATGAATATTTTCCTTGGTATCAGTGCCGTTTGATTTATTTATAGGTGCTTTCGGCATTAAGTCTTCGACAGTGACAGGCTTCTTGCCTTCCATCTCTTTGGCAATCTTTTTTCGAATGCCAGGACGATATAAATTCATAATAATTGTTTGGAGACAAGCAAACAATCCGCCGATAAAGAAGTAAATCCCCAGGCCGGCCGGGGCAGAAATAGTGAACAGCAAAATCATAATAGGACTCATGAGCATCATGGCACCCATTTGCTTTTTCTGTGCTTTAGGCGTTCCTAACATCATTAAATATCCCTGTAGTAAGTAAGACAAAAATGAAAGAACAGCCAGAAGCCAACTGGATTGACCAAGCCGAATCCCCATAAAGACCGTATGGGATAGTTCGGGCGAATATCGAATTGCGGCATACAAGGCAGTAAAGATCGGCATTTGTATGATGAGCGGCAGACATCCAATGCCACCCGTCATTGAAATATTATTCTGTCGATATAGTGCCATCATTGCTTGGCTGGCAGCCGTTTGTTCCTCGGTCGTTTTTGCTGCTTTTTGCCGTTGTTGCAATTCACGCATTTGTGGACGAATCATTTGCATGCGTTCCTGTTGAATTGTCGAACTCTTCATTTGACGAACCATAATTGGCAAAAGAAACATTCTAACAATGACGGTCAATACAACAATTGCCCATCCATAACTTCCGACAATTTGTGCAATTGCCTCCATAATTGATTGAGCCGGTCGAGCAAGATAATCGTATACCAGGCCATATGGTTTACCTGATTTGGTGGTCTGAACACAACCACTGAGTAGTAACGCCATCCCGGAAAGCATTCCGAATGTCGTTATGCGCTTAAGTTTTTTCATCGATTAAGACCTTTCTTTATTTATACATAGACAAAGTAAATCTTACTCGATACTGGGAAAGTTTTCAATTTAATCTTGACGAAACTTATTAATCTTTATTAATATTTGACATTGAAGCCCTTTAACGTTGGATTCGTTATATACTTAGTAGAGACAGATCTGATATGAGCGTATGGTGTTGGTGAATTTTTTATTTTCATAATAAACTGTGCCAGGGGAATTGGTTTTCCTTGGGCAATGATTTTCACGGAACCGTCTGGCTTGTTTTGGACCCATCCGGAAATGCCCATTTCTTTTGCAACTTGAATGGTTGCCCAACGAAATCCCACTCCTTGGACGATTCCAAAAATAGTCAGTTCAGTTGTTTTGATTTCTTTATCCATATTTTAAAAGTCACCTCACTTTATACTAATAAATTAATTATAAAAGGAAGAGCTTAATGCAATCAATTACTTCTAATCAAAATAATCGAGTTAAAGAATGGCGTAAGATGCAATCTAAGAAAGGACGATTGAGTTCGGGCCAATATATCATTGAGGGATGGCATATTGTGGATGAAGCAATCAAACATGATCAGCAAATTGATGCGGTTATTGTAACGGATGCCAATTTTTTGGATCAGTTGGAAGTTGATCCTGCAGTGACTGATACGTATTTAATTACACCTGAAGTTGCCAAACATATTTCTGCCACTGAGACGCCCCAGGGCGTTTTTGCGGTTTTGACAACAGAAAACTACCATGAATCAATTCCAGAAAAATTGGGCGGGTCGTGGTTAATGCTCGATAATATTCAGGATCCCGGTAATATCGGAACGATGGTGAGGACAGCAGACGCTGCTGGAATGAATGGTGTTATTTTTGGAAAAGGAACTGCTGATATATATAATCCAAAAGTCGTTAGATCTATGCAGGGAAGTCAGTTCCATGTTCGACTATACTCGGGTGATTTGGCAGTGTGGATGGCAGCGTTTAACAAGCATAATGTACCAGTGTATGGAACGGAATTGAATGATCAGGCTATTTCATATGATGATGTTGAGCCTACCAAACAGTTTGCTTTGGTGATGGGAAATGAAGGAAACGGCGTTTCAGCAGATCTACTTGACAAAACGGATCAAAATTTGTATATTCCAATGAATGGAGAAGCCGAATCATTGAATGTCGCGGTTGCGACAGGAATCTTAATATTTCATTTTGTAAAGTAATGTTCGTTTTTGTTGATATTTTTGGTGATATCTAGTATGATGTCTTGTAATAAAGGGCAAAGGGGTATAATATGCGCAAAGATGAATGGAAAAATGATTCTGAATACGTTCAAATTGTTGGCGATCTGATTAAGAACCCAACTGTTCAAAAATTAGCCAACTATAAACAACACCATCATTCTACCAGACTTGAACATTCTTTAGCTGTTTCATTTGATAGTTATCGAATTGCAAAAAAGCGAGATTTGGATTATCGGGCGGTCGCTCGAGCCGGTCTTCTTCACGACCTGTTCTTTTACGATTGGCGGACAACTAAGTTTGACTTGGGGTCACATGCATTTGTTCACCCACGTGTAGCACTTAGAAACGCAGAAAAGATTACAACGCTTTCACCAGTTGAAAAGGATATTATTTTAAAGCACATGTGGGGACTTACCCTTGCCCGTCCGAAGTATGAAGAGAGTGTGATTGTTTCGCTAGTTGATGACTACGAAGCGGTTAGAGAGTTTATGAATCCATTTAGAACCAAAGTTAAGAACCAAATTGACAGAATTGCAACGACTAAATAATTTTTTTGATTTTCGTATTAATCCAAGTAAGTTTAAGGAGGGGAAACTTATGAAAGAAAACATTGCATTACGTGAACCCATCAACTATTTTCTTTGTCCGAAGTTTGAAAAAACATTTTCGTTTCTGGGGAAGAAATGGAACGGTCTAATCATTGATGTTTTATTGCAAGAAGGTGCCTTGAGATTTCGTGAAGTTGCCAGACAAATTCCAAAGTGCAGCAACCGGGTATTGGTAGAACGATTGCGTGAACTTGAGGATGACGGGGTTGTCATTCGTAAAGATTATCCAAACTCATCCCTTATTGAGTATTCGTTAACGGATCAAGGCAAAGAGTTGGCACCAATTATGCATGCAATTCACTCATGGTCAGAAAAATGGTATCCAAGCACTGAAAGTTAGCTTGACCATTTTTTTATTTTAGATTATCATTCATTAAGTAAATGCGTTTGAGAAAAAGGCAGTAGGCAATTAATTTTTTTAGAGACTCTGTGGTTGGTGTGAACAGAGAAATTGGTTGTACGAATTCATTTTTCGAGCAGAAAATGGGAGTTAATATTAACAAAAATTTTCCGGTAGTCACCGTTAATGATTCTTAAGTGTGTCATTTTTTAGTGACAAATTAGGGTGGTACCGCGAAGCTTCGTCCCTTGATGGACGGGGCTTTTTTTGTGCTTTTATTTTGCTGACGAAATAGTTATTGACTTTGTTTTTGACGCAATAAAAAATATTTGGAGGGAAACCATGTCGTTACGCGATAAATTAACAGAAATTAAACAAAATGGTTTAACGGATATTGATTCAACCGTTGATCTTAAGAAGCTAAACGAGATTCGGGTTCATCTGCTTGGTAAGAAAGGACCAATCACTGCTGCCTTGCGCGGCATTAAAGACTTGCCTGTGGAAGACCGTCCTGAAGTTGGTAGTTATGCAAATAAAATTCGTGATGCGATTACTCAAGCGGTTGCAGAACGTCGTCAAAAGCTTGAAGATGCTGAACTAAATAAGCAGCTTTCAGCTGAAACAATTGACGTGACCTTACCGGGAAAGCCTGTTGCACAAGGTCAGCCCCATGTGATTCAGCAAATCATTGATGAGTTTGTTGATTTGTTTTTAGGAATGGGCTATCAAGTACTGCAAGGCCCTGAGGTTGAGTCTGATAAATATAATTTTGAAATGATGAACTTACCTAAAAACCATCCCGCTCGTGATATGCAAGATACTTTTTATTTAAGTAAAGAGTTTTTAATGCGATCTCAAACATCTCCAATGCAGGCTAGGGCACTTGAAAAGCATGACTTTTCAAAGGGTCCTTTGAAAATGATTTCACCAGGAATCGTCTATCGTCGCGATACTGACGATCCTACTCATTCGCATCAATTCCATCAAGTTGAAGGATTGGTCATCGACCGTCACGTGACGATGGCTGATCTTAAAGGAACACTTATTACAATGGCGCAAAAGATTTTCGGTGATAAGTTTGATATTCGCCTTCGGCCGAGTTACTTTCCATTCACGGAGCCATCTGTGGAAGTTGATGTTACCTGTTTTAACTGTATGGGTAAGGGATGCGATGTCTGCAAGCATACCGGTTGGATCGAAGTTTTGGGTGCCGGAATGGTTCATCCAAATGTTTTGGAAATGGCCGGTGTAGATTCGAAAGTGTATGGTGGCTTTGCATTTGGTGTTGGCCCTGACCGTTTTGCAATGTTGAAATACGGCGTCGATGATATTCGGGATTTCTATCTTGATGATGTTCGATTCTTAGATCAATTTGATAAGAGGGGTAACTAAAGAATGAAAGTATCATATAAATGGTTAAAAAAATACTTGAATTTAGATATTCCAGCTAAAGATTTAGCTGAAAAAATTGAACGGACTGCAGTTGAAGTTGATTCTGTCGACATCGCAGAGGAAGGCTTGAAAAAGTTAGTTATTGGCCACGTTTTATCAATGACTTCCCATCCGGACTCCGATCATTTACACGTTTGCTCTGTTGATGTTGGTGAAGAGGAGCCGCTCCAAATCGTTTGTGGTGCGCCAAATGTTGATGCAGGACAAAAAGTTATTGTAGCTCTGCCCGGTTCGCGTATTGGTGGCAACGTTAAAATTAAGCGTTCGAAGATGCGTGGCGTTGAATCCGAAGGGATGATCTGCGCTCTGGACGAAATTGGATTCAGCAAAGATGTTGTCCCAAAGGAATGGGCAGATGGTATTTATGTCTTTGATGATAGCGTTCCAGTCGGTGAACCCGTTTATCATTATTTAGGAATGGATGATCCAATCATTGATTTGGATGTCACACCCAACCGCGGAGATATGTTAAGTATTTTAGGAACTGTTCATGAATTAGCCGCTATTTACGATCAGCATCCTGATATTAAAAAACCGATTGTTCATGAAGATTCAGCATTAAATGTTAATGACGAAATTAAAGCTTCTGCAGATAATTCTCTCGCAAAAACATATAAGTTACGTGTCATTAAGGATGTAAAAATTGCACCTAGTCCGTCATGGTTACAGATTATCCTTTGGAATGCCGGTGTTCGACCTATAAATAACGTTGTTGATGTGACTAATTATATTTTGATGAAATATGGGCAGCCACTACATTCTTTTGATGAGGATAAAATTGATGGCGATATCCAAGTTCGCTTGGCGCAAAAGGGCGAAAAGATCAAAACACTTGACGAAGAGGACCATGATTTGTCTCCCGAAGATATTGTCATCGCCGATAATGATCATCCAATTGCACTTGCAGGGGTGATGGGTGGTTACAATACTCAAATTGATGAGCAGACGACAAACGTTGTCTTAGAATCTGCTATTTTTGATTCTATTAGAATCCGGAAGACAGCTCAACGACACGTCCTTCATTCCGAAGCATCACAACGCTTTGAACGTGGTATTAATCCAGATGGCGTTGAAGATGCCATTAATGAAGCTGTTAATCTCATTCAAGAGCTTGCTGGTGGCAAAGTTGCTAAAGGAATCGTGACTGCTTCAGAATATCATCCCGAATTACCAACGATTTTTATAACAGCTGCAAGAACGAATCATGTTCTTGGTACTGATCTTAAGATTGAAGACATTAAAGCAATTTTTGATCGTTTAGGATTTATCAGTGAAAAACAAAACGATGGGTTAAACGTTACAATTCCAGCACGTCGTTGGGATATTCATATTGAGGCTGACTTATTTGAAGAGGTTGCTCGAATTTATGGCTATGATAATTTGCCAGCAACGTTGCCGACTGGTCGTCAAACGATAGGTGTGTTAACGTCGGCACAAAAAGTCCAAAGAGTTGCTCGACATGTGCTGGAGGGGCTTGGATTAACACAAGCTATTTCATATTCATTGACAACGGAAGAAAAGGCGCAACTATTCATGATGCGGGAGAGCAAACTGACAAAATTACTTTCTCCGATGACACAGGATCATTCGACATTAAGAATGAATCTACTTAGTGGTTTGTTGGATGATGTTTCTTATAATCATGCTCATAAGGTTAATGATGTTGCCTTATATGAAACTGGTCGGGTATTCTACAAAGATACCGATGATCAAGTTCGTCCAGATGAAGTGGAACATGTTGCCGGTGTTGTAACTGGTAATTTAACAGATCCTTCATGGAATAATCATGTTAAATCGGTTGATTTTTACGATTTAAAGGGAATTGTTGATCAGTTTATCGAGAACCTTGGCATTAATGGTGATATTGAGTATACGTCAACAAATAAGTATCCGGAAATGCATCCCGGAAGAACTGCAGATATTAATATCCACGGTCATTATGTAGGATTTATTGGACAAGTTCATCCAAAGATCACCAAACAATTCAAGATTAAGGAAACTTATGCTTTTGAACTTAATCTGCAAACATTAATCGATCTGCCAAAGAGTGATGATCAATATCAGGCAATTTCGAAGTATCCATCAGTTGAACGAGATATTTCATTCTTAGTTGACAGTGACGTGACTAATGATCAAATTGTTAATTTAATGAAAAAACGTGGTGGTGCATTCCTTCATGATATTCGTTTGTTTGATATTTATGATGGTGCAAATGTTCCTGACGGTAAAAAATCAATGGCTTATTCGTTACATTATGTCAATCCTCGTGAGACATTAAAGGATGAAGTTGTGACAACTGCTTTTGAAAAGATTAAAAAACGGTTAACTGATGAACTAAATGCGGAAATTAGGTAGTTTCAAACTTATAATGAAAGCTGAGAATATAGGAGGAGCATCTAATGAGTAACAACTCAAATGAACGGACCCCCAAACCCAACCGTAGTTTAGGGCGAAAAATCATTATTTCCGTAATTGCGATTTTAATTATTCTGGCGGTGTCCATTAGTTTTCTTGGTTATCGGTATTTTCAAGAGGCCCTGAAACCAATGAATCCGCAGAATACAAACGTTACCCAGGTTCATATCCCACTTGGGGCATCCAATAAACAGATTGGCTCAATCTTGCAGAACAAGAAAGTTGTAAAGAGTGGGATGGTTTTTGATTACTATGTTAAATCCAATAACATGAGTGAGTTTCGTGCTGGCTATTACCAGTTGAAACCAGCGATGAGTTTGAAAACAATTGCTAAACAGCTTCAAAAAGGTGGCAGTGATCAGCCAATCCAAAGTACTAAAGGAAAGGTTTTGGTTCGCGAGGGAGCAAATATTGATCAAATTGCTACTCAGGTTTCTTTAACGACAGATTTTTCGAAGCAAAACTTTATTAGTGTGATGAAAGATCAAGCATTTATGGAACAGCTTGAAAAATCTTATCCTAAGTTATTGGGTTCTGCTATGAAAGCAAAGCAAGTCAGATACCGGCTTGAAGGATATTTGTATCCAGCAACTTATGAAGTTAAGAAGAATACGTCACTTAAGTCTCTTGTTAATCAGATGGTTGCCAAAACTAATCAAGTATTAGCGCCTCACTATCAACAAATTAAAAAGACTAAATTGACCGTTCAGCAATTTATGACACTGGCTTCTCTAATTGAGCGGGAAGGGGTTAATCAGACAGATCGTCGTAAGATGTCAGGCGTGTTATTGAACAGAATCGACATTAACATGCCGCTTCAGTCTGATGTCGCCGTGTTGTATGCCATTCATCGTAATAATAAACAACTGACAACTAAGGATCTTCAGAGTAACTCTCCTTATAATCTATATAAATATACAGGCTTTGGCCCTGGACCTTTTGATAGTCCAAGTATCAGCTCTGTTCAAGCATTACTTCATCCACTTGATCGTTCAAAAAATTATTTATACTTTGTTGCAAATACCAAGACCAGGAAAGTATATTATTCGAAAACGTACGAAGAACATCAACAGCAAATTGCTAAACATGCTTCAAATAATTAAGAGTTGATAACCGAAAGGAAATTCGATTAATGACAGAACCAGCAAAAAAACCGGTTGTGATTGGTGTCACTGGTGGCTCGGGAAGTGGTAAGACAACCGTTAGCCGAAAAATATTTGATGAGTTATCAAACTATTCAATCATGATCTTGCAGCAGGATTCGTATTACAAAGATCAAGATGAGATGACAATGGCGCAGCGAAAACGGGTTAACTACGATCATCCGATGGCTTTTGACTATGATTTATTGGTTAAACAGCTGAAGTCACTTCTAAAGTATCAAGCGATTGAAAAACCGGTATACGCCGGTATACGATTATAATCAATTTACTCGAAGTAAAAAAACCATTCATCAGGATCCTCGAGAAGTTATTATTCTTGATGGCATTTTAATACTTGACGATGAGCGATTACGTGATTTAATGGACATTAAAGTATTTGTCGATACAGACGATGATATTCGACTGATTCGCCGTATTGAGCGGGATACTAAGAAACGCGGCCGTTCATTAGACAGCATTATTCATCAGTATTTGACAACGGTTAAACCAATGTATCATCAGTTTGTTGAACCGACTAAGCGTTACGCAGATATCATTGTGCCTGAGGGTGGCGAGAACCAAGTTGCAATTGATCTGTTAACAACCAAAATGCGCTCGATTTTAAAGAGTCGTGGCAGTGAACAAATCAAACAGAATTTTGATTCAACAATTTAATCTTTTATAAAGGAGAATTTTTAGATGGCTGAACAAGAATCATATCCAATGACCGCAGAAGGTCGGGACAAGTTACAAAAAGAATTGGAGGATTTGAAGGTAAATCAACGACCAAAAGTGGTTGAAAGAATTAAAATTGCTCGAAGTTATGGTGATTTATCGGAAAACTCCGAGTATGAATCAGCAAAAGATGAGCAGAGTATGTTAGAGAGTCGAATTACGACAATTGAGCATATGATTCAATATGCACAGATTATTGACTCTCATGACAGTGACAAGGACGAGGTTACTGTTGGGAAAGCTGTGACATTTAAAGAACTCCCTGATGAGGAACCGGAAACATATACGATTGTTGGGGCTGCTGAGGCTGATCCAATGTCTGGCAAAATTTCAAATGATTCACCAATTGCCAAGGGACTTTTAGGACACCGCTTAAATGAAGAGGTAGTTATTCATATTCCCGCTGGTGATATGAAAGTAAAAATTTTGGAAGTTAAATAGACTATTTTTTTAAAGGCACCCGGTTTAGTGAAATACTTAACCGGGTGCCTTTTGCTCTTTCTTTGTTAATTTCACAAACGATGATATAATGTGTTGTAAGCGAATTCAGAGAAAATCTATAAGGAGTGTGCGATTAATGAAACTTGAGATTACCGATGCTGCAAGTAAATGGTTCCATGATGAAATGGGATTATCTGATGGTAATGGCGTTCGATTTTATGGAAAGGTTTATGGCAAGACTCCCGTACACGATGGCTTCTCATTAGCGATTACCCGTGATGATAATCCTGAAGAGGTTTATACGGAAACTGATAAAGATGGCATCAAATATTTTGTGGATGCTGGCGATGAATGGTTCTTTAAGGGCTATGATTTAGGAGTCGACTTTGATCCGAAGAAGGATCCTGAGAATGTCACTTATTCTTATACACCCAATGGTGAATTATAATTTTAATAAAGTTAAGGAGCTAATACCGATTTTGATTGGCGGTATTAGCTCCTTTAGTTTTACTTTACTTAAATAACTTTTTTGTTCTTGTTATAGTAATATTCCCCGATGATTAAACATACGCCAATCAAAGAGATGGTTACACCAATGCCCAGCCCTTGTGGCCAATAGGTAAACGTCACATGATGGGTTCCCTTTGAGACTGGTACGTAGATAAACATTTTAGCCCATTTTTTGGGGGTCACCGAATGGTTATCTACTTTTACATGCCATCCCTTCGAATAAGGAATAGTTGTTGTGAGGGCTTGTTGCTTTGCTTTAACGTTAACAGTGCCAGTAAATTTATGATTACACCATCTGTCGATTTTATAAGGTGATTTTTTTAGATCTTTTGCAAAGTTGGCAATCTTTTGATCATTTACTTTGTAAAGTTTAACATCTTGTAACCAAACATCATTTGCGTTTGCATAGAATTTAACGTTAATCGTGTCATTTGCAGTACCACCAGTGGCAATATTTGCGACTACGGTTTTTTTAGCGGGCCTAAACTGAACCAGACTATTACCATTAACCAACACTGATAACTGCGTGTTTGAGATGTTTGGCCCCATTGTCATGTAATAAGAAGTGTTCTTTTCGATTGGCACCTTAATTGTTACGTAAGACTGTTCCATCATATTTTTCTTTCGAAGGACGGCATTATCCAAGTCCAAAACCGGATAAATATTATGATATGAAACGTTGGTATAGTTTGCTGACTTGAAGAGGTCGCCGATTTTAGGATCGAGTTGCTGAGCCAATTGATTTTGATATGTGATCGGATTATTTGGAACAACAGTTGTTTTTAGACTGTTTTCGGGTGATACGAAGCCTAGAGGAAGAGCATATGGATTCTTGTAGGTATTTGTTAACTTTGTTTGAGAAGTCAGGTCGTATTTACTCAAATCCGGTTTGCTTGTGAGCGTGCTTAAAAATTGAGGCATCGTTTTTTGGCTTGTTCTTATTGTAACCGGACGTTCATTCATCCAATACTTCATGGATAAAAGCGAATCGGTAAACATTGTGCCATTGGAATAGAATACGTAGGCATCTCCATTAGGTTGGCCGATATTTCCAAAGAAATTTGAAGTTGCCGACTCCAATGTCGAAGAGAAAATAGAACCACCGTTAAAGCCGGCTGTTAGGGCATCATTTTTGGTCCTGGAGAAGGTTTCTCCTGTTCGATAAAACCCCTTGTCTGATTGTTTAATTTTATCCACAAGTGGTCTGGTAATAGAGGCGAATTTTGTGTAATCACTATTATTTAAGTACGAAATATTATTAAGCGAGTTGACAAAGTTTAGGCTCATTTCACCGGTCATTAAAATAGCCATTGCGATTGAAAGCAGTATATTTTTGCGATATAAACCATAAAAGACGATTAATCCGATGCTCAAGATTAAATAAATCCATCCCCAAACATAGTTTTCTGGTTTTAAGTATTCAAATGATTTTATTTTTGTACCAATGTAAATCATGCCAATTAAAATAATCAGTGTACTGCCAATAAAAGTTTTCCAATGAAGACCATTGGTCAAAATGTCTTTAAAAGCTTCAACAGCGGTTAAAATCATCCAGAATGAGAAAATAAATGAAAATCTATATGGGTACCAAACCGGCAACTGCATGCCGTGCCAGAAAAGATCGAGTGGCTGGAAACACATCGAAAGCACAAAAAAGACAGTTAGGGCAAAGCTGGCGATTCTAAGCCGTCCCTTAATTGTTGGTGAGAGGTAGTAATAAGCAAACAAAATGATGATGATGCTGGCAACAAAAATATTGGCGGTACCGTTTGGCAGTTGTTTAAAATCAAATGAACCATTTATAAATTTGCCGAGAATATCAAGCGGATTATATTCGAAACGCACTCGAAATTCATTTTTTGAATAATTGGTTTTGCTCGTCAATAAAGAGAAAAAAGTTGGAATTAGGATCCAAGCTGATAAAATCCCACTAATTAGTGAGGCTTTGATCCATCTATAGAATATTTTTCCATATGAATAAGAAGTAGGTAAAGCCCTTGCGATACCGAAAGTCACCATATATGCGCTCACAAATATGGCAACCATCCAGCCCATGTAGTAATTAATAATAAGCATGGCTGTAAAACTGATTATGTACAGTTTAGTTGATTGGTGCTTGAGGATATTATCAATTCCAAGAAAAATGATTGGAAGCAAAATGACTGCATCTATCCAAAGCATATTTAATTGGTTGGCAACCATCCAGCCCATTAATGCGTATGAAGCTGAAAAGCCAATGACAGGCCAGTCGGTTGCTTGATATTTTTTTTGAAGAAAATAACCGAAACTTAAGCCAGCCAATCCATATTTCAAAATTGTCATAAGTGCTAAAACACTTGGCAACATTGAAATAGGGAATAGTAAAATCAACAGATTGACCGGGCTCATCAGATAATAGCTCCAAGTTCCAAACATATCGCCGCCCAGTCCCTTTGCGAAGGAATACAAAATACCGCTGGGATTATGGAGTAACGTATCTCGGTAGTAAGCAAAAAAATCAATGTATTGCTGCCCCATATCAACTGTCAATATTGAGGAATTACCAAACGGTGCAAAATGTCTGAAGATAAAGTACCCAACTGTGACAATGATTGGAATCAAAAAGCACAGTATTAAAGGATAACGCTTTGATTTCATTTTTGAACTTCCTTTTCTCAAAAAAATAAATGTCAATATTTAGAATATCATAAGAAGTTAAAGATTGGCCAACAGTTCTAGTTTTTGTAATAGAAATTTGATAGAATTGAATTCATGGCAAGGAGTAATGACTTTGAAAATCTTTAAAAAACGAAATAAGAAGAGCAAGAAAACTAAGGCAGCGTCATTGCCTTTTAGAATTAACATTATTTTTATTGTTGTTGGTATTTTATTTATTGCATTATTAACCCAGCTGGCTTATCTTCAGGTCATGTACGGCTCGAAATTTAAGGCAGAGGTTAATCGATCAGATACGTCCGTCGTTTCTGGAAACGTTCAGCGAGGGATGATTTATGATTCGACCGGTAAGGTGTTGGTTGGAAATTCAGCACATCAGGCCATTATTTACACTAAGGGCGTTAATGAAATGTCCAGTGATCTATACCAGACGGCTACGAAGCTTTCTCAGTACGTTAAAGTTTCTAAGAGCAGTCTAACAAAGCGTCAATTGGCCGATTACTATTTGGCTAATACTAATCGTTTAACTGCTGTAGAGAAGAGATTAGGTGGTCTTGATAGCTATAGTGAAGATGCAAAGTACAATAAGGCACTTGAATACGTGGAAAAGATTCCAAATTCAAGATTTAGTCAAGCAACCAAAAATGCGGCCGAAATCTTTGCAAAAATGAGTGGTGCGTATCAACTGTCAACGGTTAACATTAAGGATGATAATGTTTCCGAAACTGAAATTGCGCAAGTCGGTGAGCATTTGTCTGAAATGCCCGGTGTCAATGTTGGAACCAGCTGGAGCCGTAATTATCCTAACGGCAAGGCAATTCAAGGGCTTGCAGGAACAGTTTCAAATGAAAAGACCGGTTTGCCAAGTGATCGGGTAAATGAGTTGCTGGCTGAAGGATACTCTAGAAATGATAGCGTTGGCCAAAGTTACTTGGAACGTCAATATGAACCTGTTTTGCGTGGTACCAAATCACAAACTCAGGTTGTTTTAAACAGTGATAATGAGATTAAGAAGGAAATTAAAAAATACGGTGGTCAAAAGGGTGATAACCTTCAATTAACCATTAATGCCAAGTTCCAGAAGACCCTTCAATCTTTGGTTCGATCAGCTGAACAGGGTGCCGGTGGTAACTCAACCGGTACGTATGCAGTTGTAATGGATCCTAACAACGGTGCTGTTATTGGGATGGCTGGTGTAGATCGTAATCCGAAGACTTCTAAAATCACTGACAATGTCCTTGGAAATATTAACAGCCCGATTGTTATGGGGTCAGTCGTTAAGGGTGCAATGGTCTCTGGTGCTTTAATGGATGGCGTCATCACACCGACAAATAGTACATTGACAGATCAGCCAATTACAACCGGAGGCGTAAAAAAATCTTCATGGTTTAATCATAACGGTGGATCAAATATTTCTGTTGATGCTAGTGGGGCATTGGAAGTTTCATCGAACTCGTATATGATGCAGTTGGCCATGAAAGAGGCTCACTTCAAGTATGTTGAGGGCGGTGCTTTAACCATGAGCCCATCAATTTTTAGCAAACTTAGAGGTTATTTTAATGAGTTTGGTTTAGGGGTTGATACCGGTATCGATATTCCTGGAGAGTCAACCGGATTAAAGGGTGCCAGTGGGCGGCAACACATCGGAAGTGCCCTTGATGAGGCCTTTGGTAACTATGATGCCTATACAACGATGCAGGTTGCTCAGTACATGTCGACCATTGCTAATGGCGGCTATCGGATTGCACCTCATGTTGTTCAATCAATTCGCGGGACCAACAAAAATGGAAGTTTGGGTGCTGTGAAGGCAACTGTGATGCCAAAAGTTCTCAATCATATTGATATGACAAGTGCGCAGCGTGCGGTTGTTAAG
Organism: Lentilactobacillus hilgardii DSM 20176 = ATCC 8290; assembly: GCF_000159315.1. Classification (GTDB taxonomy): domain Bacteria; phylum Bacillota; class Bacilli; order Lactobacillales; family Lactobacillaceae; genus Lentilactobacillus; species Lentilactobacillus hilgardii. Next base: position 481,112 of record NZ_GG669993.1, on the reverse strand, counting down.
CGTGGCCTTTATGACGTTGTTCATGGAACAAACACCTATAAGACCGGTGGAGAATTGGATACAATCAAACCGGAAATCTCTGCTAAGACCGGTACAGCTCAGACCTTCTACAATGGTAATGAAACAGTTACACTTAGTTTAGCTTCTTATGCGCCATCTACTCATCCCCAGGTTGTTGTTGCTTTGGCTATGCCTAATTTAGGCGTAAACGCCGAAAGCAATAACATGCAGTTGGCAAAGAGAATTTATGCGGCATATTGGAAAGAGGTCCAGTCAACGTCGACTGTTAAGTAAAAATACTTAACATTTATCAATTTAATCCTAGTAATTTATAAAGATTGATGATAAAATATTCAGAGTTAATGCTATTAGACTAGCTATAAAAAGAAAAAGTTTGGAGGTCCTATTCCATGCGAGTACACATTACATTGGAATGTACTGAATGCCATGAACGTACTTACTTATCAAGCAAAAACCGTCGAAACAATCCTGACCGTTTGGAGCTTAAAAAGTATTGCCCACGTGAACGCAAAGTGACATTACATCGAGAAACAAAATAAGAGCGTCAGGTTGTAAATTGAATGATGCGGAATTTCGATTTAATTATTTTTGGGTAGTTAAAACAGTCGAAGGCCTATCCGCATTCATTTTACAACGATGCAACCTAAACAGAAGAGGCCGGAAACAAACTGTAATCAGTTTGTCCAGTCTCTTTTTTCTCGTAACACACGATAGTTAGGTCAATTAAAGTAGGTTGGAGAATGCAAAATAAAGCAAAAATGAATCTGCGAAAACAGCAATTGCAAAAGATAAATCACTTTTTACAATGTAAAAATGCTAATACGCTCCTTAAGCAACTATACCAACAGCTTTTTACTGATCCAGATTATTTAAGGGCTGAAACAATAGGAATTACATTAAGCATGGATGGTGAAGTTCCCACCCAAAAAGTGATTGACTTTGCATTGTCGAATGGCAAAAAAGTCGTGGTTCCACGAACGCTTCCACACCGTCAAATGGAATTTGTGTTATTCGATGATTCAACACAGTTGGCAATCACAAAGTTTGGGACCAGGGAACCAATAGGTGGATCTGTGGTATCTAAATCTGCAATTGATATCCTCGTTGTTCCTGGACTGGCATTTTCTCGTAATCACTATCGGGTTGGCTTTGGTGGTGGTTATTATGACCGCTTCCTTACTGATTTTCATGGCCTTTCCATTTCAATTGCAACACCGCCTCAATTTTTTGATGAGCCGGTCTGGCCAATTGAATCCTTTGATATAAAGATTGATAAAATTATCCATTAATGGAAAGGGAGAGATTAGTTTTATGGGCAGATTACGAGATAAACCGTATATGACTTATGCCTTACTCGGAATAATGGTACTTGTTTATTTACTGATGACTATTTCCGGAGGAACCGAAAACGTCGCCAATTTAGTTCGTTTTGGCGCTAAATATAATCCACTTATCCGTGCTGGTGAATATTGGCGGCTACTGACACCTATTTTCATCCATATCGGCTTTACACACATCTTAATGAACGGGATTACTTTATATTTTATAGGTCAATATGTAGAGACGTTGTTTGGCCATTGGCGATTTTTATTAATCTTTTTGGTTTCTGGGATTGCCGGTAACTTAGCAAGTTTTGCTTTCAGTCCAAGTTTATCTGCCGGTGCAAGCACCTCTATTTTTGGGTTGTTTGGTGCTTTTATGATGCTTGGCGAAAGCTTTTCCAGAAACCAAGCTATTGTGTCGATGGCTAGAACGTTTCTTTTATTTATTGTCTTAAATATCGCAACGGATATTTTTGTATCCGGGATTGATATTGCCAGTCATTTAGGTGGTTTGGTAGGCGGCTTTTTAATTGCGTATGTTTCTGGCGTTACTTTTGGAAAGGTCAGCTTGGTAAAGCGGATTGTGGCCGGTATCACGCTGGTTGTGATTATTATTGCAATGTTTATAATGGGCATGCGTAGTAGTTTTTAGGATAAATTTCTAAAATTGAAAGAAATTTGGCTGAGGATGTGAGATAATGAAAACGCTGTATGATGTTCAGCAGTTACTGAAAAAATTCAACATATATGTATATGTTGGCAAACGGTTGTGGGACATAGAGGTGATGGCATTGGAGCTTGATCACTTGCATAAGGCGCACTTAATTAGCCATGATGACTTTATCCATGCCAAACTCATTTTGACTCATGAACACCGTATTGAAGAAAAACATGAAAGCAGGGGGACTTATCTTGGCAAGTAAGAGACTAATTGGAATTGATCTTGGAGGAACCACCACAAAGTTCGCATTTATTGACGAGGATGGAAATATTCTCACAAAATGGAGTATTCCAACAGATATTAGCGATAGTGGCAGCAAGATTGTTCCAAATATGATTAAATCAATTGCCGATCAAATGAGAAGAGAAGATTATAATACTGATGATTTTATCGGTATTGGAATGGGGACGCCAGGTGCTGTCAATCGTGAAAAAGGGACAGTTGTTGGTGCATTCAACCTTGGCTGGGATCAAGTACAACAAGTTGGTCCGACAATTACTGAAGGACTGGGATTACCCATTGCAATTGACAATGACGCCAATTCCGCTGCATTAGGTGAGTATTGGAAAGGTGCTGGCGATAAGGCTGACGATGTTGTTTTCGTGACGCTTGGAACCGGCGTTGGCGGTGGTGTTGTCACCAACGGTAAACTTGTCCATGGTATTAATAACGGTGCTGGCGAAATTGGACATATTTGTGTCCAAAAGAACGGATTTTTATGTACTTGTGGTAAACGTGGTTGCTTGGAACAGTACGCTTCTGCAACTGGCGTTGTGAAGGTAGCTAAGAGTTTGGCAAAGCGGTTTACTGGTAAATCACGCATTAAAGAACTGATTGAAGGTCAAGAAGAATTAACGTCGAAGATGGTTTTCTTCTTGGCGGACAACGGTGATATTTTGGCCAATCAAATTGTCAATGAAGTTTGTTCATATCTCGGATTGGCTTTATCCCATGTTGGAAACACACTTAATCCTGAAAATATTATTATTGGTGGTGGTGTTTCAAATGCAGGAAATACGTTATTACAACCAACAACACGTTATTTCCAAGAAAATGCGTTTAAATCGGTTCGTGATTCAACCAAATTAAAATTAGCACAGTTGGGCAATGATGCTGGTGTTATTGGAGCAGCCTCATTGGCTTTAAAGTTTAAAAATGATAAAGCTATGTAGTTATAGCTAAATCCTTGAAATAAAAATAAAAGTTTGAAAGAGAGATGCTGAAATTGATTGTTGGGGCGTTGAATGCAAATGGTTGGATGTCAATTATTTTAATCGTTATTTTGTTGGGGTGGCTTATCTACACACTAGTCCAAAACTATCGTGTGAAGCAAGCAGCCAAGTATCTGACAAATAAGGATTTTCAATTAGGTATGCGTAAGGCACAAGTAGTCGATTTGCGTGAGCCGAAAACCTTTAAGGATGGCCATATTCTTGGTGCACGAAACGTTCCATATTCAACAATGCGGAACTTTTATCAACAACTTCGTCCAGATTTACCGGTTTACCTGTATGATCAAGGTAAAACAGTCAGTAAACGTGCCGCTCTTTTTTTGAGTAAAAAAGGGTATCAGAATATTTTTATTTTAAAAACCGGCTATCAAAACTGGGATGGTAAGGAAAAAAAGAGTCATTAAGATAACGTGAAACTAAAATAAAAGGCCGGACACAAAAGTAAAATTTCTTTTGTTCCGGCTTTTTTACGTTAATGTTATTAAACTGGGTTAATTTTTATCCATGGTGAGCTGCTCGACTTTTGCGCATAGCCCGTTTACGGTTATCTTCAAATTTTTGTTCCTGATCTTCAATAGGATCAACAACAGATTTCTTAAATGTTAGTAATGCGCCTAAGCCAGCGGCGACGGTTCCTAAAACACCAACGATCAAACCATTAGTGAAATGTTTCATTACAATCCCTCCCAAAAATTCTTTTATACTTTCATTATGCGTTATTTACAGAAAGATTTCTAGTTAATTGATTGTTTTAAATATAAATTAAGGAGCTTAATTTGTGATGCAGATTGATACCAAAATAATTGCTCATCGTGGCAGTCGGGGAACCCGCCCCGAAAACACCCTCGTTTCGTTTCAAACTGCAATTAATGAGGGAGCAGAAGGAATTGAAACCGATGTTCATTTTTCCAAGGACAAGCAGTTCATTATTATGCATGACGAAACAGTTGATCGAACGACCAATGGAACGGGTTTGATTATGGATAAAACACTGGGAGAAATTAAAAAATTGGATGCAGGTATTAGATTTAGTGAGGAGTTCAAGGGAACCCAGGTACCAACACTTCAAGAAGTGGTCAACATGTTAATGAAAATAAATTTCACTGGAATTTTTAATTTGGAATTAAAAACCAATAAAATTCATTATCCTGGTTTAGAGCGGGCAGTTTACGAATATTTTGCAGGGTTGCGTTATCCGTTTCAATTAATCTATTCCAGCTTTAATGGCAAGTCACTGGAAATTTTGAATAAGATCGACCCAAAAGCATATGAAGCCAGACTCTTTAAAACGGCAGCCAAGCAGGCAAAAACATTAAAACGCAGTAAAGTGGTTGAAGATTTTCATCCTGACATTAAATGGATTAAACAACATCCTTTCTATGCGCCTGCGCGGCATTTAAGACCATGGGTAGTAAACTCTACCGAAGACATGCAATATTGCTTTGAGCGGAATATGGCGGCCGTTATTACGGATTATCCGGGAAGGGCTGTTCAATTACGCTCAGAAATGCGAGGTGGCTTGATTTGAAAAAGGTTTTGGCAATTGTAGGACCGACAGCAGTTGGTAAAACTGCTATGTCGATAAAGTTAGCGAAAATGTTTCAAGGTGAAGTTATTTCTGGGGATTCTATGCAGGTATACCGAAATCTTAACATTGGCACTGCTAAGATTACTGAGGAAGAAAAGGAAGGGGTCGTCCACCATCTCATTGATGTTAGGGATATTGATCAACGATTTTCAGTTGCAGATTTTGTGAGTGAGGCAACCAAGTTAATTAACGAAATATCCATAGTGGGGAATTTGCCGATTATTGTGGGGGGAACCGGTTTTTATTTGCAGGCATTGCTAGATGGTCTTGATCTTGGTGGGGATCGGTTTGAAAATGACACGCTACGCCAGCAGCTTCTTGATCAGGCTAAGGAACATGGGAACGCGGCTTTGCATGAACAACTTGAGCGTGTGGACCCACAAGCTGCAAAAAAAATTCCGGCAAACAATCTTCGCCGCGTCATTCGGGCTTTAGAAGTGTATATCAAAACCGGCAATCGTTTTTCAGATCAGGAGAATCAACCTAATCAATATGATTCGTTGATTATTGGTTTGACAACTGACAGAAAAAAATTGTACGACAGAATTAACCATCGCGTTGATTTGATGATGACACAAGGATTGCTTAAAGAAGCAGACTATCTCTATAAAAATGGTGGCGACAAGCTTCAAGCTGGAAAGGGAATTGGATACCATGAATTTTATGATTATTTTAAAAGCCAAATCAGTTTAACTGAGGCGGTTGACCTTGTAAAGAAAGATTCCCGTCATTATGCTAAACGTCAGTTGACGTGGTTTCGAAATAAAACAAAGCCAAACTGGTACGATGTTTTAGACTTCCCTGACTATGTCAAACGACTAGAAGTGGACGTTGAAAACTGGCTTGAAAATAGGGATTGAAAAAATGATGTCATAAAACATGACATTTGCTCTTGACTTTGTTTGTGGGAATGGTATTATGATTACAAGAATTTAGGAGGTGAAACATGCGAGAGAAGGAACTACGGCGTTCAATGTCAGTTTTGCCCATCGGAACCGTAATGAAACTTACCGACCTGACTGCGCGGCAAATCCGATATTATGAGCAGCAAGATTTAATTAAACCTGTTCGTAATGAAGGTAACAGGCGGATGTATTCGCTTAATGATGTCGACAGGCTTCTCGAAATCAAAGATTACCTGGATGATGGTCTGAACATTTCTGGGATTAAAGAGGTTTATAAGAAGCAAGAACAACTCGAAGATGAACGGAAAAAGAATTTACAAAAGGGTCTCACTGATAGTGATGTCAGGAAAATTCTGCAAGATGAATTTATGAATATCGGTGGGCTGAAGCCGCCTTCTTCGACGTTTGACAATCCAAATAATTTCCACAAATTTAATGAGTGATAGGAGCGTTATAAATGGCCACGAGACACAATTATTCAAAAGATGATATTCGCAAGATTGTAAAAGATGAAGATGTTAAGTTTCTTCGTCTGATGTTCACTGATTTATTCGGAACAATTAAGAATGTTGAAGTTCCAATCGGTCAACTGGATAAATTATTGGATAACAAGTTGATGTTTGATGGTTCTTCAATTGAAGGATTTGTTCGGATTGAAGAAAGTGACATGTATTTGCATCCTGATTTGTCAACTTGGATGATCTTCCCATGGAGTACTGATCGCGGTAAAATTGCCCGTGTGATCTGTGAAGTTTATACTCCAGATGGTGAACCGTTCGCAGCTGATCCTCGAAATAACCTGATTCGTGTTCTTGCCGACATGAAGAAGGCAGGCTTTACCTCGTTCAATATTGGACCTGAACCAGAGTTTTTCTTATTCAAAATGAATGAAAATGGTGATCCTACATTACATTTGAATGATAAGGGAAGTTACTTCGACATGGCACCGATGGATCTTGGTGAAAATTGTCGTCGTGAAATTGTACTTACTCTTGAAGAAATGGGCTTTGATGTTGAAGCTGCCCATCATGAAGTTGCACCTGGTCAGCATGAAATTGACTTCAAGTATGCTGATGCATTGACGGCTGCTGATAATATCCAAACTTTTAAACTGGTTGTTAAGACTGTTGCTCGTAAATATGGTTTATACGCAACTTTCATGCCAAAACCATTAAGCGGTATCAATGGTTCTGGTATGCATATCAACATGTCACTCTTTAATGATTCTGGAAACACCTTCTTTGATAAGGATGGTGAATTGGAATTATCACAGGAAGCCTATTATTTTCTTGGCGGTCTCTTAAAGCACGCTCGTTCCTTTACTGCTGTATGTAACCCAATCGTTAACTCATACAAACGATTAGTACCAGGATTTGAAGCACCTGTTTATGTTGCTTGGTCCGGTTCAAACCGCTCACCTCTTATTCGAATTCCAAGCGCCCGTGGCAATTCAACTCGTCTTGAATTGCGAAGTGTTGATCCGGCTGCTAACCCATATTTGGCAATTGCAACTGTTTTGGAAGCTGGCCTTGATGGTTTAAGAAATCAAATTGAACCTGAACACAGTGTTGACCGAAATATTTACCGAATGAATGCTGATGAATTACAAAAGAGTCATATTAAAAACTTGCCAGACACTTTGCATAACGCATTGAAAGATCTTTCTGCCGATGAAGTGATGAAAGGTGCACTTGGAGAACGTCTCTATAACAGTTTCATTGAAGCTAAGAATCTTGAATACGATTCATATAGAACTCAAGTTTCAGAGTGGGAACGCGATCAATATCTTGAAAAGTATTAGTTAATGAATGATATTGTCGAAAATTAACCTGTTAATTTAGTCTCAGAAGTATGCTGAATGCATATTTCTGGGATTTTTTATCTCAAAATTATAAATTATTACGAAATAATTACGTTTGGTCTTTATTTATCTACATTTTTCAGATAACATTGATTATATAAATAACGGGGAAAAACGAGGCTATATTATGGAAAGACAAATGGAAACGGATCAATTCAGTCAAAATGATACGATACTCTCCTCTGCATTGAATGAGAAGATGCAGTATCTAAACGATTTAAATGATTCTGTTAAAAATGGTGATGATTTACAAATTTACCAATTAATGGATCCAAACCGCTATGCAAATGAATTGGCGACAGAAGAGACTGAGAAATCTCAAACGGACCATTTTGGCCTAGCATCAGATTTAACTGCTCAGTTGAGTCATCATTTGAGTAATAAGCTGATTGATTATTTGGGGGCTACATATCCATTCTTTTATTATCATGAGTATGAATTAGGTAAATTTCACATTTATTTTGGGAATTGGTGGGATCATCGTATGTTTGGTGAACTTGATCCAATTAATGTTCGTTTTAATTTCGACGACAATGCATATCAAATGTTATCAAAATCATTTCAACTTGAAGCTGAGAACCGTCGCGTGAATGACGATACAATGCAAAAATTGGGTGATGAGAATGAAAGAATTACTAAATTAATAAGCGAACAAGATCAACGTGATAAACGTAAGGAAGAGATTCGGGAACAGTTAAAAGAGAACCAAGAAAAATCACCGATGCCTTGGGAAGCAGGAAAAGTAAAAGAGGAACGACAACGTTTAAATGATGAAATGTTAAAACTAACTCAAATTGATGAGGAAGCAACAGGCGGTCGTTCAACAATCAAAGAAAACGAAAACAAAATTTTAGCATTATCGAAGGAAGAGACTATTTTGTCTTTGGAAAAGCAAAATATTAGAGCAACCTTTGGAAGCTTCGATGCCTTCATTGAAAATAATAATAATCTTTACACAAAATACCTCCAAAGTCTTTCTAAGGAATCGCAGGTGAGTGATGGTGAGTAATGAAACAGAAGAAAAAGCAATTACCACAAACGAGTTACTGGCAAACTATAGTGATTCCGTACAAAACGGGTTGGATAATGGCTCTAAATACTTACAAGCTTTTCATACGCTGAGTGAAACCACTGACGGTCAGAGTTTATTATCGGCGGCCGTTTCGCTAACGAATTTTAAGTTGAATTCAGATTTTGTAACCTTTCCACATCAGTTTTCTGATGAGGATGTGCAGCTTATTTTCTTTGAGCGGCTGCTTTCATTATCTGGAATTGAAAATAATTTTCGGATTAGTAATCCACAAAGAGTTCAAAAACTTCTATGTAAATTCGATTCATTGGGTGATCAAACATTTACATTTACAAAATCAACTAAGAATTCGGATGGCTTCTTTTTCGGACCAACTTTGAATAATCGTCCACTTTTTTATTTAAATTTAAAAAATAAAGAATTAATGTTTCATGGTGCTTCTTTAATTGAGTATTTTGTTGTTGACTTGGAAGGACTCGAAATTGATGCCATTAAAAATGCACTGGAATTACTAACAAAGGCTGCGGCTATTCTTAAAGAAAATTTTGGTTTTAAGATTGACTTTAATGTTTTGGACGGTGTTAATGGTGAATTCTATCAGTTTGCTGCCGGTGCATTGTCTGAGGATGTCATGGATGAGCTTTTTGTTAAATCAGCAGAGAATCATTTTGTGTTAATGGCTGAAGATAATGGTGGTGCTTCATTAACTTTGGGAAATGGTACTAAGATGACTGTGTATGATGCAAATCAAAATGGTAATCGACCAAAATGGGGTGCGACTATTCGTGATGACCAACAAAATGAAAATTGGTTATATTTATTGTTAGACTATCCATTTATCAAAAAATGGTATTTAAATAACCAAAAACAACTCGAAATTTTATCTAATCAATTTATTTTTGGGTAGATTATTTAAAAAATCAAGTGTGTTCTTGGGCGAATGAAAAGTTGTAAAATTCATTTAAACTCAATAATTCAAATGTGATCAATTCTGATTTGCATTTTGATTATTTATTTAAAAGCGACATGATTTATTAAGAATACAAGAGGTGTCAATATGGATCTGCAGGCATTAGTTTCTTCATCAGTTTATTTAAATCGTCAAATTGAACAAAAAAAACAGATTTTCTGGTCTAACGAAGCCCGGTTAAAAAATGCCTTTGTTTCATTAGATGTTGAATTGGCAGAAATGGCTAATACATCGGAATGGTTTAAAGTTTGGAAAACGCATCGTGGAAAGAGTGATGCGGGCAAGACGCCTCGGGAAACGCTTCTTTATGAATATGTAGATGCACTGGATTTCTTTCTTCTTATTTCGAATCTTAAAAACTGGAATCACTTTGTTCTTAAGTCGCAGGATGATTTTGAGAAGATCAAGCATTTAAAAAAAGAAGATAACCTTGATAAACAGTATCTTGCAATGAAGCGCATGTTGTTTGATGCTTATTTTAATCACAGTGGAGACAGTTTCAATCATTCTTGGCGACTTTTTCTAAAATTTGGTTTAGTTGATTTTGGTTATACTGAACAAGAGATTCAAGATACTTTTAATGATAAAAATAAGATTAATTTAAAACGACAGGATAATAATTATTAAAAAATGTAATTGACTTTTCAAGTTAATTTGTATTTTATGGAGTTTACTATTTTCTATTGAAGAAGTGATTATTAGCAAGCAGCTAGATTTTGATATCAATGGCCATTCAGGCGAGAGTCATTTTTTATTGGGAAAGTTAAATGGACACTGTGAGTGTTAGTGATATAAGGACAGGTAAGATAATTTAAACTAACTTAAACTGATTTTAAGGTCCGTTTAACCTATTTTTGGCATACTGTGATCGTACTAATAAATTTAAACAAGTTTAGGAAGGAATTCCAAATGAAAAAATTATTAGATGACACAAAATTGATTAAAAATGTTGTGGCGGCTCAGTTAACAAAAGTTTTCTTCCCATACATTATTGTAAAAACTGAAAATCAGAAGTATTGGAAACTCAATTTATCAAAGAAGGAGAGCCAAGACCCACTATTCTGGGAATCGATGGAAAAAATATTACAGGAAAAGATTTGGATTCCGGTTGGTCGGAAATATCATCAGATGCTAGATAATGGTTGGGAACTTAGTTCTAAGTCATAAGATTAAAAGGTCTGCTTCATATTAGCTTGAAGCAGATTTTTTTGCATATTTATTTCTTTGGCATATAGAGACCTATCACTCTTCCTTAAAATAATAAGGAACTATCAATATGCTGGCAGGCACTCATTTATTTGGCGATACTATATTGCAAATGATTTTGAAGAGCCAAAATGAGATGGTTTTATAGTGTAAAAAAGCTTCTCAAATCGAAGATTACCAACGACTTGAGAAGCTTTCATCTTAACCGACTACATTGGTTAAGACCTGTATTACTGTCGCAAGAGAGATTCGAACTCTCGACCTACGGTTTAGAAGACCGTTGCTCTATCCAGCTGAGCTATTGCGACAAATCAACAATAACCATTATAGGAAATATGATGGAACTAGTCAATGCGAAATTGGTTTAATTTGTTACTTCCGGAATTAATTACGTTTTTCTTAAGAAAGTTTATTTTTCATTAAATGAAAATGTCTCTCATGCAAAACATTTGAAAAGTTTGCGCTTCAGCTGGATAATTATACTAAGCAGTATTGATATTGCTTATATATTAGGAGGTGGAAGTTGTGGGATTCGTTCTTTTTATTTTTTTAATTTTCGCAATTTGTGGACTTATTCAGTATTTTATCGGTTCTCCAACATCCATGAAGGGGAATGCAAAGCATTTGGCTCAGCGCAAATAGCCATAATTAAAGCAACCGCGGTGTCGGTTGTTTTTTATTATTCTATCTAACAATTAATTTGACGAACGTACCTCATTTATGTATACTTAGAACGTTGTAATTGTGGCTTCCACAGCTACAACCGCTCGGTTCAAGCTATAAGCCCCCTTTATGGGGCGCTTCGTTTCGGCGAGTCTAAGCAAAACTATAAGGAGGTGCACAATATGTACGCAGTTATTACTACAGGCGGTAAGCAATACAAGGTTTCAGAAGGTGACGCTATTTACGTTGAAAAGTTAGACGCAAATGAAGGCGATAAGGTTACTTTTGACCAAGTTGTTATGGTCGGCGGTGATTCAGTTAAATTTGGTACGCCAACAGTTGATGGCGCATCAGTAACTGGCACTGTTGAAAAACAAGGTCGTCAAAAGAAGATTATTATCTTCCGTTACAAACCAAAGAAGGGCTCACGTTCTAAAAAGGGCCATCGTCAACCATATACTAAGGTTGTTATCGATTCTATCAAGGCTTAATTTACGAATGACGAGGTACTGATAAGATGATTAAGGCTACTATCCACCATTATAAAGGGCATGTGTCAGGGATCACGATCACTGGGCATGCAGATGCTGGTGAATATGGACAAGATATCGTTTGCTCAGCAGTTTCGGTTCTTAGCATCACCACAGTTAATGGCTTACAAGAAGTTGTGGGCTTGGATGTTAATGTCGATAGTGATGAGAAAAACGGTGGTTACTTATCGGTTGAAATACCAGTTATTGCTAATTCAACCAAACAAATTCAATCTGATGCCATTTTGAAGACGTTTGAGAATGGGATGGCTGACATCGCAACGAGCTACAGTAAATATATTAAGTTGAACGTAGAAAACTAAACTTTAATCTGGAGGTGTAGATATGCTTGCAATGAACTTACAATTCTTCTCTCACCATAAAGGTGGTGGATCAACTGCCAACGGTCGTAACTCAGCTGGTCGTCGTTTAGGCGCTAAGGCTGCTGATGGTTCTTCAGTTCACAGTGGTTCAATCCTTTATCGTCAACGCGGAACCCACATTTACCCAGGCGCTAATGTTAGTCGTGGTAACGATGATACATTATTTGCATTGGTAGACGGTGTTGTTCGCTTTGAACGTAAAGGTCGCGACAAGCGTCAAGTTTCAGTTTACCCAGTTACTGAAGCTGCTAAGTAATTTTATTAACAACTAACTTTGATGAAGAGGGCCTAGTGGTCCTTTTTTTATGCTTTTTGATTGTTATAATTTTTAAGACCCTTACTTGTTTCACGAAAAATTGGCTATTTAGGATCAAAATATTATATAATCAAGTTATGCTACTTTACAATAAGGCTGTTTGAAGTTTTAAAAATCAATAATTTATTGATTTCAAGCTGACAAACATGTACTTTTAGGAGGAACTATTTAATGGCAATTTCTACTGCTGATTTTAAAAATGGATTAACCATCGAAGTTGATGGCGCAATTTGGCGTATTTTGAGTTTTCAACATGTAAAGCCCGGCAAGGGTGGCGCATTTGTTCGTTCTAAATTAAAGAATCTTAGAACTGGTGCTGTTCAGGAAAAGACATTCAGATCTGGGGCCAAAATGGAACAAGCTCAAATTGAACAACGTAAAATGCAATATCTTTACGCTGATGGTGATATGCATGTTTTTATGGACATGGATACTTATGATCAAATTTCTATTCCAGCTTCCCAAATTAAATCTGAATTAAACTATCTTCAAGAAAACATGGAAGTTAATGTCATTCAATATGGCAACGAAACGCTTGGTGTTGACTTGCCCAATACGGTTACTCTTGAGGTTGCCTCAACTGAGCCTGGAATTAAAGGTGACACTGCTTCAGGTGGTTCAAAACCGGCCACAATGACAACAGGTCTGACACTTCAAGTACCATTTTTTGTTAACCAAGGTGATAAATTAGTGATTAACACAACTGATGGTACTTACATTTCACGAGCATAACTTTTTTAGAACAGAAACGGAGGCTTTAGAATGGCTGAAGACACTAACATTATTCTTCGTGCGAATGATTCCGGATTAGGTAAGATTGAACTTGCCACGAATGTTTTGGAAATCATTGCGGGAATTGCTGCCTCACAGGTCGATGGGGTTAATCGAATGAGGGGGTCTTTCTCGTCCAGTGTTAATGAACTATTTTCACGCAAAAAAGAGCATGGAAAAGGTGTTAAACTGACGTATCAAAATGAAGAATTAAGTTTTGACATTTATGTTTATTTAAATTACGGAGTTTCTGTTCCCAAAGTTGCTCTTGAAATTCAAGAACAAGTTGAACAACAGGCCTTTTTTATGACTGGATTACAGGTTCATGAAGTTAACGTTCATGTGCAAGGCGTTATTCCGGAAAAAACAACTAGTTCTGTTGATCCAAATAACCCCTTTGCGGACGAAGAGAATGGTGAGGCATAGTGGAATTAACACGACACCAAATTCGCGAAATCGCGTTTCAAACTTTATTTGCGCTAAATGCGAATAAACAAACAAACAAGGAAAATTTCTTTGAAGTTCTAACTGATGGCAAGTATGGTGATGAGTATCCGAAATATCTGGATGAATTGACTACTGGCGTAGTGGATCACAAAGAAGAACTTGACAACTTAATTGAGAAGTATTTAAAAAGTGGTTGGTCAATTAATCGGATCGCTAAAACTGATCTGATTATTTTGGAGATTGCCCTTTATGAAATGCTGCATGTTGATGATCTCCCTGCAAAAGTTTCTATAAACGAAGCGATTGAACTGGCTAAAAAGTATAGCGATGATCGTTCAAGAAAATTTGTTAATGGGATTTTGTCACATGCTCTCGAAGAACTGGTAAAATAGATTTACATGAATGTAAATCTATTTTTTTCTTTACATTCATGATTACAAAAAGGACTTTTGACATAATCTATCCGCAACATAGCGGCCTTAAGCATTGTCATAAAACACAAGGGAGAGAGTTGTAAAGATGGCTACAGTGATTGATGGAAGAGCATTAGCAAAGAAGCTTAATCAGCAAACCAGTGAACGGGTTCAAAAAATGCAGGAAAATGATGGCATCACACCAGGACTGGTTGTGATCATTGTTGGAGATGATCCGGCAAGTCAGCGATACGTTCGTAACAAGCATCGGACTGCACAACGTTTAGGCATTAATTCAATTGTGAAGCAGCTGCCTGAGAGTGTTTCTGAAAAAGAGCTTTTGAAGTGGGTCGATCAGTATAACAATGACCCCACAATTCATGGCATCTTGGTTCAGGATCCCTTACCTGACCAAATCAATGAAAAAGATGTTACCCGTGCAATTTTACCTGAAAAAGATGTTGACGGCTTTCATCCAGTTAATGTGGGTAAATTATTTTTAAATGATTCCACCAAATATCCTGTTTCTTGCACGCCTAAGGGAATTATGACAATGTTTTCCGAATACCATATTGAATTAAAGGGTAAAAATGCGGTTATGCTCGGACGAAGTGCTATTGTAGGAAAGCCGATGGCAGCGCTAATGCTAAACCAAGGTGCAAGTGTGTCGATTCTTCATCGATTAACAAAAGACATTACAGAATATACTAAAGACGCAGATATCATTGTTTCCGCAACTGGGCAGCTACATACGTTGACCAAGAATGACGTAAAGGTAGGGGCAACCGTAATTGATGTTGGTCAAAATCTTAATGAAGAGGGGCATTTGGTTGGCGATGTCGATTACGATGATTTGTTTGACAAAGTTGCTTATATCACACCGGTACCGGGTGGTGTCGGTCCAATGACAATTGCGACTCTAATGCAGCAAAGTGTTGATTTGGCAGAATGGAGCATTCATCGTGACAACTGAGTATCTATCAGTAACTGCGTTAACAAAATATATTAAAAGAAAATTTGATGTTGATCCTTATCTTATGAAAGTTTATTTGACAGGTGAAATTTCCAATTTCAGATTACGACCAAATGCGCATCAATATTTTAGCTTAAAAGATGACCATGCTAAAATTAGTGCGATTATGTTTAAGTCAGCATTTAATCGGATTAAGTTTGTTCCTGAAGAGGGGATGAAAGTTTTGGTAACCGGCCACATTTCGGTATATGAACCGAGTGGCAGCTATCAAATCTATGTTGACAGTATGGAACCGGATGGCGTTGGCCAACTTTATCAGGCCTATGAGCAACTAAAAAAGAGGCTTGATAAAGAAGGCTTATTTAGTCAACCTAAAAGGCAGTTGGTCCAGTTTCCGAAAAGGATTGCTGTGGTGACTTCTCCAAGCGGTGCCGTTGTTCGAGATATTATTACAACAGTTCGACGGCGTTATCCGATTGCTCAAATTGTTCTGTTTCCGGCTTTAGTGCAAGGTGACGAGGCCAGCACCGATATTGTTAGGCAAATTGTAAAGGTGAACCAACTTGGTCATTTTGATACCTTGATTATTGGTCGTGGCGGCGGTTCGATTGAAGATTTATGGCCATTTAATGAAGAAAATGTGGCTCGAGCAATCTCTGCAAGTACAATTCCGGTTATTTCATCTGTTGGTCATGAAACGGATACCACCATTGCAGATCTGGTGGCCGATGTTCGAGCAGCGACCCCAACGGCGGCTGCGGAATTGGCGGTTCCACGTTTAGATCAAGTGTTGGTTGAATTAAAAACAACCCAAAATCGGATTATTAATGCGGAATATCAGTTGATTGAACAGGCTAAATTAAGATTGAAGCGGCTTCAACAATCGACGGTTTTCACTTCACCCCAACGGATTTACGAGACCTTTTCCCAAAAATTAGACCTACTAAGGCAACGTTTGGAAAATCAAGCAGATAAAGTAACTGCATCACGAAAAAATAATTTGTCTCAGTTACATATGAGACTTCGCCTAGTTGCGCCAACTTATATGATTAAAGAGCAAAAACAACGTTTGAATGTGTTGCAGTTGCGTCTTAAGCAGAGTCAATTGCAGAATTTGAATAAAGTCAAACAACAGTATCTGATGTTAGTTGGCTCGCTTGATCACCTAAGTCCTTTGAAAATTTTAGGTAGAGGATATACGTATACAACTGATGAAAATGATCACTTCATTAGCAAAATGGCAGATTTAAAAGCGAAGACGATTAACGTTCACTTCTCTGATGGTGTTATCAATGCATCTATCAATAAAATGACAAAAGGAAAAGAGGATGAAGATGATGGCAGATAGTCAGTCTAACGAAACATTTGAGCAAAAAATGGATAAATTGGAGCAAATTGTAAATCAACTCGAGCAAGGAAACGTTTCGCTTGAAGAATCCATGGATAAATTTAAAACCGGTATTAAACTAAGTGAAGAGCTTCAAGAAACCTTGACAAAAGCCGAGCATACAATGGCCAAAATGATGGATAAAGATGGCAACGAAGTTCAATTTGAAAGTCCAGATAATACAAAGGATGATAATAATGGGAACCAAGCTCAATGAGTTCATAAAGGAATGGACGCCCAGGATTAACCAAGTGTTGGAAAGTAAAATCGAGCAGGATACCGATCAGCAAAAATTGTTTGAGTCAATGAGTTATTCGGTTAATGCGGGAGGAAAAAGATTACGACCGCTTTTAACAATAGCAACCTTAATAACTTTCAATCAAGCAATAACTGATTCAATTTTAAAGGCAACTTGTGCATTGGAATTATTGCATTCATATTCGTTAATTCATGATGATCTTCCAGCAATGGATAATGACGGTCTTCGTCGCGGTAAACCTACTAATCATACAATATATGGTGCAGGAATGGCGACATTGGCAGGTGACGGTTTACAGGCACTTGCATTTCAATGGGTTGTTGATAATGATTTGACTGCTGACACTCGTTGTCAGTTGGCCTTAGCTTTGGCAAAAGCAGCGGGTCCACGTGGTATGGCTTCCGGACAAGCCGATGATATAGAATTCGAAGGTACACGTTTAAAGCTGCATGAACTTCAGAAACTTGATCGCAATAAAACCGGAGCGTTAATTTCTTATGCGGTAAATGCCGGTTTAATAATGGCACAAGTACCTAAAGATCAGAAAAAAGATTTGTTGGCGTTTGCGAATAATTTTGGAGCAGCGTTTCAAATCTATGATGATATTCTTGATATTGTTGGTGATGAAAAGGCAATTGGCAAACCGGTTCATCAGGATGCTGATAAAAACACCTATCCTAATCTTATGGGATTGGATGGTGCTTATGAAGCTTTACAGCGGACGGTTGATCAAGCCCGTC
Source organism: Lentilactobacillus hilgardii DSM 20176 = ATCC 8290 (assembly GCF_000159315.1). GTDB lineage: Bacteria > Bacillota > Bacilli > Lactobacillales > Lactobacillaceae > Lentilactobacillus > Lentilactobacillus hilgardii. The sequence goes on along the minus strand of NZ_GG669993.1, from coordinate 463,374 downwards.
ACGCTTTAAATACAGCAGGTCATGAGTTGAATATCGATACCTCTTTATTATTAGACTTTTGCAGTTATTTTGTAATTAAGGATGAAAGGCATAATGGAAAAACAACGCGTTGATGTATTACTAGTAACTCAAGGCCTCTTTGACACTCGTGAAAAAGCAAAGAGGGCCGTTATGGCCGGGGAGATACTTGGCGATAACGAAGAACGTTTAGACAAGCCGGGCATGAAGATTTCGGTGGATACCGAGTTGCATTTAAAGGGAAAACCAATGCCATACGTGAGTCGTGGCGGATTGAAACTAGAAAAAGCACTTAAGGTTTTCGGCATTAGTGTTAAAGACTTAACCGTTCTTGATATCGGATCATCAACGGGGGGATTTACGGATGTTATGCTGCAAAATGGTGCCAAACTCAGTTATGCTTTGGATGTTGGCAGTAACCAACTTGTGTGGAAACTGCGGCAAGACCCAAGAGTTGTTGTCATGGAGCACACCAATTTTAGATATAGTAAATTGGCAGATTTTTCTCAGGGACAGCCACAGTTTGCTTCAATTGACGTTTCGTTCATTTCACTTGAATTAATCCTACCGCCATTGAAAGCGATTTTAATTCCCAACGGAGAGGTTGTTGCTTTGATTAAGCCTCAATTTGAAGCAGGAAAGAAAAATGTTGGTAAACATGGTATTGTTCACGATCCGGCCGTTCACAAAATGGTGCTTGAAAAAATATTGAATTTTGCGGTCACATCCGGTTATTCTGTTGAAAACCTTGATTTTTCACCGATTAAGGGTGGGGCCGGCAACATTGAGTTTTTAGTTGAATTAAAGTCAGTTGAGCAACCTCGAATGAATCCAAATGTTTCAATTGAAAAAGTGATTGAAAACGCTTATTCTGAGTTAAAGAAGCAATAAAAGATTTCTCGTTAATTTTTGGAGGTGTTCTCATGCGTAAAAAGGAAAGGCAGCGCTTGATTAAACAACTGCTTGTCAGTAACGATATTCAGCGTCAGGAAGATTTCGTTTCCTTGCTCAGCGAGCAAGGTGTCAAGGTTACCCAAGCAACGGTTTCACGCGATATTAAAGATATGCAATTGGTTAAGGTTCCTTCGATTACTGGGGGCTATCGATATAGTTTACCAACTCAAAAAAATGTTGATACCGAAAAGAAGCTAATCCAAACTATTCGTGATTCTTTTGTATCGGTAGATTCTCAGGATAAATTTGTTTTCATGAAGGTGTTGCCTGGGAGTGGTCCAGTTATTTCAACACTGCTTTATCAAATGAATTATAGTGAAATATTTGCGACCATTGGCGACGACAGCACCGTTTTTATTGTTTGCAAAACAGATGAAGACGCTGCTGATTTTCGTGGGCGGATTAATAGTATGGTAAGCAGCTAGGAAGCTGAGTCAACTTATTATCATTTGAAAGGGTTTAAAAATGTTACTTGAATTATCTATTACCGACTTTGCCATAATTGAACATTTAGATATTGAATTTCAGTCCGGGATGACTGTCTTGACCGGAGAAACAGGTGCTGGGAAGTCTATCATCATTGACGCGGTTGGTTTACTGGTTGGTGGAAGAGGATCCCACGATTTAATACGAACTGGTGCTAAAAAATCAGTAATTCAAGGCAACTTTATTTTAAGTGATGATAATCCTACATATGAAGTTTTAGATGAACTTGGGATTGACCATAGTGATGGGAATGTCATCATTGAAAGAGAGATATTTGCCAGTGGTCGCAATAGCTGTCGTGTTAACGGCATGATGATTAATATTGCAACGCTTCGTCGAATTGGTGAAACAATGGTTGATATTCAAGGTCAAAATGAACATCAAGAATTAATGAAGCCCGAACGCCATATTGAATTGTTGGATGACTTTGCCGAGGACACCATTCAACCGGTTTTGGTAAAGTATCAAAAAGATTATGATCAATTTGTAAAATTACGGGCAATTAATGAAAAAAAGCATCAAAATGAGAAGGAATGGGCGCAACGTGTCGATATGTTAAAATTTCAGATAAAAGAAATTGAGGCGGCTGATCTTCATGAACATGAGGATGAAGAATTGACGGCTGAACGTGATCGATTGAATAATTTCCAAAAAATTCATGATGCTCTTCTTAATAGTTACGAAGGCATCAGTGGTGAAGATACCAGTTCTTTGGATTCTGTTGGTTCATCAATGAGTTCAATGCAGGAAATTGAAGAGTTGGACCCGGATTTTAAACAAATCTCCGACGATTTATCTGGAGCATTTTACACGTTGCAGGATGTGGCAAGTCAGATTTCCGATCAGCTAAGTAATTTAGAATTTGATCAAGATCGGTTAGATCAGGTTGAACAGCGACTTAATACAATATATCAGTTAAAGCATAAATATGGTGACTCCGTTACTCAAATTTTAGAATACCTAAAAAAAATAAAGAATGAATTAAGCGACATGTCTGGGGATGCGGATGACGATGATAATTTAGAGCGGCAGCTTGCTGAAATCAAGACTTCCTTAATTAAGAATGCTAAAAGGATCGGTGATATTCGCAGGCGCTTTGCCAAGGAATTAGAGCGGGCAGTTCATCAACAATTGCGTGATCTTTATATGGATAAAGCCGTTTTTGAAGTTCGCTTTAAGGAAAATACAACTTTGAATCGTTTAGGTGCGGATCAAGTTGAATTTTATATTCAAACTAATCCCGGTGAAAAAATGTTGCCATTGGTTAAGTCGGCATCCGGCGGGGAATTATCACGGATTATGTTGGCACTAAAAACGATGTTTGCAAAAGCAGCCGGTGTCACTTCGATCATTTTTGATGAGGTTGATACGGGAGTTTCAGGCCGAGTAGCCCAAGCAATGGGAAATAAAATTTATACAATTTCAACGAAGTCCCAGGTCTTATGTATTACTCACTTACCACAGGTTGCGGCAATGAGTGACCATCACTACTTTATTCAAAAGCAGATACATGACGGTCGAACAACCACTACCATCACGGAACTGAACAAGCAGGATAGCGTTAACGAAATTTCTAGAATGCTTTCAGGAACGACGGTGACCAAATTAACTAAAGAACACGCGAGTGAACTCATATCAATGGCCGATGAAGAGAAAGCCCGAATTCGAACTTGAGTTGAAAATTGGTTATGTAGGTAAAACATGAAACACACTCAAATAAGCCAAATACCTTTTTGGGTGTTTGGCTTATTGAGTTAAATTGAGTTTTTGCTTAAAAATTGA
>NZ_GG669993.1:377667-459258 GCF_000159315.1 Lentilactobacillus hilgardii DSM 20176 = ATCC 8290 | reverse complement strand
GATTTGCACTTTTTGAAACATTTTAACGTGGATAAATATATTTACTGCTATTATTTTATCTTTTGAATGGATCGAATTTCTAAAATATTTACAATTCGGGTCATGTTATGCTGTTGGTTTGCTAATAGGTATCTTTCATTAGATAATTTTGTGAGTTTTCCACTCATTTCCGGTGATTGATTATTAAATTGGATTTTTATTGGAAAACCAGCTTTTAGTGTTTGGCTAAGAAAAAGTTGGATTTGAAATTCCGGCATCTGAGGAAGATCGTTGTAGATCGGCTTTGTGGAATCGATTGCGAAAAAGCGGCGATAGTTGTTTTTAACCGTGTCTCGAATTTCTGCTAAATATGATTGATTACTTTGCATGTTATTTCACTCCGAACATTTGTTTGTGACTTTATTATACGAACGGCAGTTCGAAATATCAACCCCTAATATTAAAATTTTTATGATTTATTGCGAAACAGATGTTAGACTTGTAAAAATCTTAAAAATGAACGATAATGGTTGTTACTACAAATATTTGAAGGGATTTTGACGATGGCAAAAAGAGGAATGTTAATTGTTTTATCCGGTCCTTCCGGCGTTGGTAAGGGAACTGTCAGAAAAGCACTTTTTGAGGAACCGGATGTTGACTTTGAGTACTCAACGTCAATGACGACCAGAAAACCTCGTCCTGGTGAGAAAAACGGTGTTGACTATTATTTTGTTTCAAAGGAGCAGTTTGAACAGAATATTCAAAACGGTGAAATGCTTGAATACGCGAAATACGTTGACAATTATTATGGTACCCCATTAAAATATGTCAATGAGACTTTGAATTCTGGTAAGGATGTTTTCCTTGAAATTGAAGTAAATGGTGCGATGCAAGTTCGTGCAAATTGTCCGGATGCTGTATTCGTATTTTTGACGCCGCCCGACTTAATGGCGTTAAAGCATCGTTTAATTGGTCGTGGAACCGACAAAATGGATGTTATTAACAAGCGTATCAAAAAAGCCGTTGGTGAAATTAGTATGATGCGAAATTATGATTACGCAGTTCTAAATGACAAAGTGCCATTAGCCGTTGATCGGATTAAATCAATTATCAGAAGTGAACGATTAAAGGTTGCCAGAGTGATGCCCGATTATGAATCAATGTTAGGAGACGATTAATAATGTTACTTTATCCATCTGTTGATAAATTACTTGATAAAATTGATTCCAGATATTCATTAATTATGCTTGCAAGTAAGCGAGCACATGAATTGGATGCTGGAGCAAAACCATTGTTGGACAGTTATAAGTCCAGAAAATCGGTTGGTAAGGCTTTTGAAGAGATTGCTGCCGGTGTTTTGAAAATTGATCCCAAGAATCGTGATTTTAACTAATTAAATGAGTATGATGTCAATTAAGTGGCCGGAACAAGCAGATCGTTGTTCCAGGCCATTTTTTTGGGAATAATTAAAAGTCATAAAAGCATTTGGCTTTTGCTAATGCATACATCCTTGTTACAATTAAGTGTGAATTTAAAAATGGTGGTGACTGATTTGTTTCAAAATAAACGCGTTTCGCTGTATGTAACCGGTAGTATTGCTGTCTATAAATCTTTAATTCTGACTCGATTGTTAGTGAAGAATCATAACGATGTGCATGTTGTCATGACAGAGTCGGCTCAACGATTTGTCAGCCCGCTGACTTTTCAGAGTCTAAGCAAGAATCGGGTTGTCAAAGACGATTTTTCAACAGACGATCCTAAAACAATTCCCCATGTTGCGATTGCCGATCAGTCAGATTTAGCAATTGTTGCACCTGCAACGGCCGATACAATTGCCAAGATGTCTAACGGCATTGCGGATAATGTGGTTAATGCGGCGCTACTTGCAACCACCGCGCCGATTTATGTTGTACCAGCGATGAACGTCCATATGCTGGACAATTTTGCAACCCAAACAAATCTGCAGACATTGACTAGCGCCGGTATCAACGTGATGGACACTGCCGAAGGCTTTTTGGCGGAAGGTTATTCCGGTAAGGGGCGATTTCCCGAGCCCGAAGAAATATTAGATTGGGTGGATCAACACTTTAATTCGGGATCAAAGGAACTCGAGGGTAAACGAATTGTCATTACGGCCGGTGGAACGCGCGAGCCTTTGGACCCGGTTCGTTATTTGACAAATCATTCATCTGGAAAGATGGGATTTGCAATTGCAAAGGCAGCGCAGCTGGCTGGCGCCGAGGTGACTTTAATTACTGCAAATACAACGTTACCAAAGCCTGAAAGCGTAAAGGTCCTGCCAGTAGAAACCGCACGAGATTTATTGCAAACTGTTCAGAAGCAGTTTGTGGATGCGGATGTTTTAATAATGGCAGCGGCAGTTGCTGATTTTCGCCCAGCAACTGTTTCAGATAGAAAAATCAAAAAAAACGATCACAATGAGACGATGACTTTAGACTTGGTCAGAAATCCGGATATTCTAAAAGAAGTTGCGACAACTAAGAAAGCCTCACAGATTGTGATTGGTTTTGCTGCCGAAACAAATGATTTGATAACGAATGCCGAAAAAAAGATCAAGGCAAAACATCTTGATCTCATTGTCGCTAATGATGTTTCCCAAAAGGGGATTGGATTTAGTGCAGACAATAATCAAGTCACTTTCCTGTTTGCCAACGGAGATCAACAAAAAACATCAGTTGAGAGCAAACAAAAAGTAGCCCAGCAACTCATTCACATCTTAAGTCATCGTTTAATAAGCCGACAATGATTTACAAAGGGGGTGACTAATTCTTGCAGGTTGCACAAATTATTGTAGATGTGCCAACACGTCAAACAAATAATCCATATAGCTATTTAATTCCTGAAAACCTTGAAGAACAGATTCAACCCGGCATGCGGGTACAAGTTCCCTTCGGCCGCAGAAGAGTCACTGGTTTTGTGATTGGCCTTTCAGATAAAACATCCTTTGATGGCAAGCTTAAAAAAATCAGTTCACTCGTTGATCTTTCGCCGGTTATTACACCGGAATTGTTAAAATTGTCCGAGTGGATGGCAGATAAAACCTTTTCCTTTAAAATTAGTTGTTTGCAGACAATGTTACCCGGTGGTATGCGGACAAAATTTAAAAAGAAGTTATTAGCGACTGATCAAATACGGGATACCTACCCGGCTATTTTTCATGGTCAAAACGAAATTGACTATGATCGGCAAAAGTTTAATAACAAGACAATTGCAGAAATTTTGGCACTCCGAAAATCAAATCAGATTAAAGTTCATTATGAATTATCCAGTCATGCAAAACCGATATTGTCTAGAGCCTATAAAAGTAAGCTTAATCAACAGCAAATCGATCATGTGCTGATAGATGTTCAGAAACGTGCGGTTGGTCAACGCCGATTACTTAAGATGCTGTATGAACAACCGTCTCAAACGTTCCTTCAATCCAAGCTTTTGCACGAGGGTGTCGGTAGACAGGTACTTGATACAGCTGTTAAGCAGGGATGGGTAACCGAAACTCAGGTTAGAAGAATTCGAAATCCATTTTTGCAGCCCGTGTCAAGGAGTTATCCGCTTGACCTGAATGAAGATCAGCAAACTGCCGTCAATCGGATTAATAATGCAATTGGAAAACAAACGGACACGACTTTCCTGCTCGAAGGGGTGACCGGTTCCGGGAAGACGGAAGTCTATTTACAGGCGATGGCCCATGCACTGAGTATTGGTAAGACGGCGCTTATGCTGGTTCCAGAGATTACGTTGACCCCCCAGATTGTTGGCAGAATTCGAAGTAGGTTTGGGGACCAAGTGGCGATGCTTCACAGCGCAATGTCAAGTGGGGAACGGTACGACGAATGGCAACGGATTAATAGCGGTCAGGCAAAAGTTGTTGTTGGTGTTCGTTCGGCAATCTTCGCGCCTTTGAAGAATATTGGTTTAATTATTATGGATGAAGAACATGATAGTAGTTATAAGCAATCCGATACGCCGCGTTACCAGACCAGAGACGTGGCTAAATGGCGGGCAGTGTACAATCATTGCCCTGTTGTATTGGGAAGTGCAACGCCATCGTTGGAATCCCGTGCGCGAGCAATGAAGGGGGTCTATCAGCTGATCATGTTGCCTCATCGTTTCAACAACCATGCACTGCCCCACGTTTCGATTGTTGATATGAAAGATGAAATGGCTCATAATCGACATATTTTGTCCAAACGACTTTCAAACTTGATTACCGATCGGCTGGAAAAGCATGAGCAAATTATTCTGTTACTGAATCGCAGGGGTTACTCCTCTTTTATTATGTGCAGGGATTGCGGTTATGTTCCTCAATGCCCAAACTGTGACATCTCTTTAACCATGCATAAAGATACGCATACACTAAACTGCCATTTATGTGGTCATAAGGAACCGATCCCAACGGTTTGCCCCAAATGCCACAGTAAGCGTATTCGGCATTACGGGATTGGCAGCCAGCAGCTTGAAGAACAGGTTAAGGATCTATTTCCAACTGCCCGTGTTTTGAGAATGGATGTTGATACAACCCGGAAAAAGGGGTCTCATGAGGCAATCATCAATAAATTCGGTGCTCACAAAGCCGATATTTTATTAGGAACTCAAATGATTGCAAAGGGGCTTGATTTCCCGGAAGTGACACTTGTTGGGGTTTTAAATGCTGATTCAGCGCTTCAGTTTCCTGATTTTCGATCCAGTGAGCGAACATTTCAACTATTAACGCAAGTTTCCGGACGCTCCGGACGTGCTGATAAGCAGGGAGAAGTTGTGATACAAACATTTAACCCCGATCATTACGCTATTCAGTTGGCTAAAACACAGGATTACGAAAAGTTTTATCATACTGAAATGCGGATTCGTCATCTTGGCAAGTATCCGCCTTATTATTTCACCATCAAAATTACCGGCAGCTCACCATCTGAAAAACAGACGGCATATGAAATGCACCAAATTGCCGGTTTCCTGCGCCGGTATTTAACGAATAAGGCGATTGTATTGGGACCAACTCCTAAAACAATTACCAGGGTTAATAATCGTTATTTTTATCAAATCATTATTAAATATCGTCAGGAGCCGAAACTTAAAGCTGCACTTGATGACGTTTTAGTTAAGTCTCAAACAAAGCAGCAAGGAGGATTATTAATCTCAATTGATAATGAACCGCTCGACTTTATGTAACTTTAGAATGGAAAGGAAACGATAGTGTTGACAACAGTTGTGTTTATGGGAACTCCAAGTTTTGGCGTTCCGGTTTTGAAAGGATTGGTAGATCAGGGCTACCAAGTATTGGCAGCAGTTACGCAACCTGATCGACCAGTCGGCAGGAAACATCAGATTCAAAAATCTCCAGTTAAACAGCAGGCTGAAGCATTGAACATTCCGGTTCTCCAACCGGAAAAAATCAGTGGCAGTGACGAGATGCAACAATTAATTGAGATGCATCCCGACCTTATTGTCACTGCCGCATTTGGCCAGTTCTTACCAACCAAATTACTCAATGCTGTTAAAATTGCAGCTGTGAATGTTCACGGTTCTTTACTACCGAAATATCGTGGCGGTGCACCCATCCAGTATGCTATTTTAAATGGTGATAAGGAAACCGGGATCAGTATTATTTATATGGTGAAAAAAATGGATGCGGGTGACATTCTTGCGCAACAGGCGATTCCAATTAATAATACGGATGATACGGCTTCAATGTTTGCTAAATTGAGCCTTGTCGGCAGGGACCTGCTTTTAAAGACGCTGCCTAAAGTTATTTCCGGTGAGATAACCCCAATTAAACAGGATCCAGAAAAGGTCATTTTTTCGCCGACAATTAAGCCTGAAGAAGAGAAATTGGATTTTTTTAAATCAGCTTTTTTGGTAGATGCAAAGGTTCGGGCACTTCGACCGGATCCAACAGCGTATACGACTTTGAATGGTAAACGAACTAAGATTTGGAAATCAGCAGTAGTTGATGGGCAGACCCCCCGTAAACCAGGAGTGATTGTTGAGAAAACGAAGCATCAATTACAAATTGCTGCCGGTGGGGGTTCAATCTTGGAAATTTTGGAGCTTCAACCTGCTGGTAAACCAAGACAAGCGATTACAGATTATTTAAACGGAGCAGGGCAGGCCTTAAAAGTTGGCCAAAAGGTGATTAACTAAATGAAATATCAAACGAACAATCCACGGGAACTAGCTGTCAGAACACTATTGCGTACCAGTGGTGGTTCTTATTCAAATTTACAGATTAACGCGGTTATTGAATCAACGTCAATGAGTGATGTAGACAAAGCGCTTTTTACGAATATTGTTTATGGCGTGATTCAACATCGAATGACACTGGAATATCAATTGGTGCCATTTTTGAAAGATTCGGAAAAAACAGAAGACTGGGTGAAAGAACTTTTATATACAGCGATGTATCAGCTCGAATATTTGGACCGTGTTCCTAAACGCGCAATTTTTGACGAATCGATTAAAATTGCAAAGTCAATGGGACATGATGGCACACGGCGTTTTGTAACCGGTATTCTTCACCAGATGGATCGTAAGGGTGTCAGGGAACCTGACAAAATTAAAGATCCAGTCAAAAAGATTTCGATTAAATATAGCGTTCCTGAGTGGTTGGTATCGCTTATTGAAGGCCAATTGGGCAAGCAAAAGGCGGATCAAGTTTTTAAATCATTGAATCAAACGCCTAAACAATCCGTTCGGTTTAATAAAGCAAAAACAACCAAATCAAAATTGACTGATCAACTTACGCAGGCTGGATTTCAAACGGAAGATAGCCTTGTTGCCGGTGAAGGCATTATTGTTGATAAAGGGCAAGTGGTTCATAGTGCATTCTTTGAAAATGGTTTATTAACTATTCAGGATGAGAGTGCTATGCTGCCGGTTGAGTCAATGTCGATTCAGCCTGATGATTTGATTCTTGATGCTTGTAGCGCACCCGGTGGAAAAACGACTCAAATTGCAGCTAATTTAAAAAATGGGCGCGTCATTGCACTGGATATTCACCAAAATAAATTGAAAAATGTGATTAGAAATGCTAAACGACTTGGAGTAGATGGTGTGGTTGAAACCCAGGCGTTGGATGCCCGAAAAGTTGATGAGAAGTTTTCTGATGAAATGTTTGATCATATTTTAGTTGATGCACCATGCTCCGGATTTGGCTTGATGCGTAGAAAGCCGGAAATCAGGTATGATAAGACGTTAGCTGATATCAATCATTTATCACAAATTCAGCTGCAAATTCTTGAAGCCGTTGCACCGAAAGTAAAAACTGGTGGTACTATTACATATAGTACCTGTACAATCGTTCAACAAGAAAATCAAGAAGTGATTAAGCAGTTTCTTGATGCACATCCTGATTTTCAAATCGAACCAACCAAGACTGACCTGAATCTGACAACTGATGAAAACGGGATGATTAATATTTACCCCGATGATTTTGGCTCGGATGGATTCTTTGTCTGCTCTTTGGTTAGGAAATCGTAACGGAGTTGATACAATATGCAAATTGCCTATCAATCGTCTACCGGAAAAGTTCGCGATAAGAACGAGGATGCGGTTGGAAAATTCGAGAACAAGCAAGGATTAATTTTGGCCCTTATCACCGATGGCATCGGTGGCAATAATGCTGGTGAAGTTGCTTCCAAGATGGTCGTTACTCACATTGGTAGTAGTTTTGAAAAAACTGATATTAACAGTCTTTCCGACATTAAATCCTGGTTTACAGAGAAGCTGGCTCAGGAAAATGCCGCAATTATTAATCAATCAAATTCGGACAGGCGACTGAAGGGAATGGGAACAACGATGGTGGCTGCTCTTATCGATGGTGATGAAAGTCTCATTGCCAATATTGGAGATAGTCGCGGCTATGTTCTTTCAGGTGGCAAGCTTACTCAGATAACAGAGGACCATTCCTATGTTAATGAACTTGTCAAACATGGGGATATCACACCTGATCAGGCTAAAAACAATCCCTATAAAAATATTATTACTAAAAGTTTGGGGATTAACGATGATTCTTCGGCTGATTTTAAAGCGTACAGCATTCAAAAAAATGACCAGATTCTTCTTTGTACGGATGGACTGACGAACATGGTAGATGATCCGGATATTGAAGAAATTCTGTCGATGGATGAAGATATTCAAGCAAAATGCAATTTGCTGGTATCGCTTGCGAATAAAAATGGCGGCCTCGATAACATTACGGTTTTAGTTGCCCGCTATGATTCGGAGGTGATGCCGGATGAATAAGGGATTTGTGTTAAATGGCCGTTATAAAATTATTAGTCGGCTTGGTGAAGGTGGCATGGCCGATGTTTATCTGGCTGAAGATTTAATTTTAAATCGAGAAGTTGCCGTCAAGTTGCTGAGGCTTGATTTTCGGGATAATCCCAAAGCTAAAAAACGATTTCAACATGAAGCAATGGCCGCAACTGAATTGGACAATCCTCATATTGTTGGCATTTATGATGTTGATGAAGTTGAGGGTATGCAGTACTTGGTAATGGAGTACGTTGATGGGGAAGACCTTAAACATTATATTAAGGATCGTTTTCCAATTCCATATGCCGAAGTTGTGAACATCATGGAGCAAATTTGTTCGGCTGTTAGTGAAGCTCATCATCATAATATTATTCACCGGGATTTAAAGCCTCAGAATATTTTAGTAGATAAAAACGGTTATATTAAGATTACGGATTTTGGTATTTCACGACTTGAAAGTGAAGATACAATGACGCAGACCAAATCAATCATCGGATCTATTCATTACCTGTCCCCAGAACAGATTAAAGGCCAAATGGCAACTAAGCAATCTGATATATATTCGTTGGGAATTATTCTTTATGAAATATTGACAGGTAAAGTACCGTTTAACGGTGATACAGCCGTCTCAATTGCAATTAAACATTCACAGCAGCCGATCCCATCTGTCAGAGATTTTGATCCCCGGATTCCCCAAGCGCTGGAAAATGTGGTCTTAAAGGCAACAACCAAAAATCCACATGATCGTTACCCGGATGTTAATGCGTTAGCAGCGGATTTAAATACATCACTGGACAAATCCAGGGCAGACGAACCAAGATTCGTTGTTCCCGAAGAAAACGCAGAAATGAATGAAAAAACACGAGTGATGCCATTTTCTGCTTTTCCTGAAAATTCAATGACGGACAATGCTAATGCTGATCAACGTGAAGCACAAGAGACCAATCAAAGCGATGAAAAGCGGCCTAAAAGGAAAAGCCACAAAAGGCGTCGTCGATGGCTAATCGGTGGTATTATTGGTTTTTTAGTTCTTATATTCGCCGTTATTTTTATAGTCAGCGCAAGTGCCCGGACAACAGTGCCGGTCATTAGTGGTACTTTAAGAAATGATGCGACGGAAAAACTTGAAGATGCTGATTTGAGAGTGGGAAAAATTTCTTATCGAAATAGTGAAAAGGTCGATCGAAATCGTGTTATTACGTCTACTCCAAAAGAGAATACTAAAGTCAAAAAAAACACCCGGGTGGCACTCATTGTCAGCTCTGGTATCAAAAAAGTTCGTTTGGACAATTATGTTGGCCAGGATTATGGCGAAGTGAAGTCCCGTTTGGAAGCACAAGGATTTAAAGTTCGTAGAAGAAACGCTCCTTCGGGATCATTTCAGTCGGGAAAAATTCTTCAACAGGATTTTGCATCTGGAAAGCGGGTAAATCCTAAGGGCCATACGTTAATATTCGTTGTGTCCACTGGTATTCAACAAGTCATTCTAAAAGACCTGACTGATATGACCAAGGCTCAGGTTGTCAGTTACGCAAATAAAGAAAAAATCAATCCAACTTTTGATTACGTTTACTCCAACGAACAAAAGAAGGGACGGGTTGTTCGTCAATCACCGGCGGCTAACAATAGTATTCAGCAAGGCGGTAATATTATTGTTTGGTTATCAAGAGGTCCCCAAGCAAAAGCAAAGGATCAACTGGAGAGCTTTAATGTGAAAGTTACTATTCCATATTTTAGTAATTCTAACAATTCACAGTCATCATCAAGTTCTGCGTTTAGCAGTAGTGTTCAACCACAAACGTCTTCAAGTGAAACGCCGGCTCCGGAAACCGAGGCAAGTACGACCGCTTCTGGTGAAAATGTTGTTTTGATTTACTTGAAAGATCATGATCATGACTATTCAACTGTGTATAAACAAATGGTGATTACACGGGATACCACCGTGATATTGCCGTTCAAATTAACAAAGAATGAGGTTGGCCGTTACAAGGTGGTTCGTGACGGTAAAACCATTTTAAGAGATAATAATATTACTTACGATTCTCATTAAAAAAATAAAAACTGCAAAAGAAAGTTACTTGTCTGTATAATAGGGACGAAGTAACTTTTTTATTCTAAGACAGAGGTGATTAATTGACCAAGGGGAAAATTTATCAGTCATTGGCCGGTTTTTACGATGTTCATACCGCTGATGACAAAGTTTATCGGACTCGTGCCCGGGGGAACTTTCGGAAACGAAAGATTACGCCCTTAGTGGGCGACGACGTTGAGTTTCAAATCGAGGATGGCGATAAGGGGTATATTTTAGAAATATTGCCAAGGAAAAATTCTTTGGTTCGACCGCCAATTGCAAATATTGATCAGGCAATTGTCACAACGGCGGCAACGCAACCGGAGTTTTCGAGTAATTTATTGGATCGGCAGTTGATTGCATTAGAGATCAGCCAGATTCAGCCGATCATTTACTTTACCAAAACCGATTTATTGAGCGAAAGCAAACGACAGGTATTTGCAACAATCGCTGCTGATTATGCAAGAATTCCATATGAAGTTATTTTACCGGAATCGGCATTTTCGGATGAAGCTTTGAATCGGCTCCGTAAATTATTTTCAAAAAAAGAAAATGTCATCATGGGCCAAACCGGTGCAGGGAAGTCCACTTTGTTAAATCATCTGGCTCCTGATCTGGATTTAAAAACCGGTGAAATCTCGGCTGCATTGAATCGTGGGAAACATACGACACGTCGAGTGGCATTATTAAATGTCAACGATGGGTTGATTGCTGATACCCCAGGGTTCTCATCGTATGATACACTTGATATAGATTTTCGAGAACTTGCGGGCTATTTTCCTGAGTTTAAGCGAGCATCTTCAAAATGTCGTTTTCGTGGATGTATGCACGTTAATGAGCCGGATTGCGAGGTCAAACGGCAAGTTGAATCCGGTCAAATTATGAAAAGCCGTTACGAAAATTATTTACAGTTGTATACTGATATTAAGAACCGTAAACCAAATTATAAAAAGTGAGGAAGTTAATTATGATTAAGATTGCACCTTCAATTTTGAGTGCTGACTATGTAAATTTGCAAAGAGATATTGAAAAGGTTGATAAAGGTGGTGCTGAGCTACTTCATATTGATATCATGGATGGTGCCTTTGTGCCTGCACTATCATATGGGCCGGGCTGGGTTAAGGCAATTAAACCGATTACTAACTTAACGTTGGATGTTCACATGATGGTCCAAAACCCAGAACGTTATATTGATGACTTTGCAGATGCCGGTGCTGATATTATTGGTGTTCATAAGGAAGCAACACCACATATTCACCGTGCGCTTCAAATGATTAAAAATCGCAATGTTAAGGCTGAAGTGGTCATTAATCCAGGAACACCCGTATCAGCAATTACACCTGTTCTTTACATGGTTGATCAAGTTCTTGTTATGACTGTTAATCCAGGATTTGGTGGTCAAAAGTTCTTGCCTGAAACAGTTAAAAAGATTACAGAATTAGATAAGATTAAAAAAGAACAAGGATTGAACTTTGATATTGAAATTGATGGTGGCGTTAACGAAACCACTGTTGTTGGCGCATACAAAGCTGGCGCTACAGTTGCCGTTGCCGGTTCATATATTTTTAATGCTGACGATCCAGTTTTAAAGATCAAAGCATTAAAGGATGCTACTAGATAATGAAAGTTTTAAACCTTTTGGTTGGTGGGCCAATTGACTTGTGGCCTGCTGAATTGAAAGCGGGCAAAATGAATGGCGATTGGATCGGTATTGATCGTGGAAATCTATATTTAATTGATATGGGAATCGATCCAATTGTGGCTATTGGCGATTTTGATTCATTAAAGCCTGAGGAATTAAAGTTAGTAAAGACACATATCAAAGATATCCGCCAGTCAATTCCTGAAAAAGATGACACCGACACTCAATTGGGATTGAAAGTGGCTATTGAAGAACATCATGCGGATCGATTAGATATTTATGGTGCCACAGGTGGTCGTTTGGATCATTTCCTCGCTAATTTATGGATGGTCTTGGAACCGCGATTTAAAAAATATGCGCCTAAAATCAGAATGATTGATAAGCAAAATACGATCACCTTTTTCTTACCCGGTGAATATGACATCAAAAAGGAACCCGATAAAAAATATTTGGCGTTCGTTGCTTTGACACCAATGGATCATTTAACACTGTTTGATGAGAAATATAAACTAAATGATTATCAGGTTAAACGCCCCGTTTCTCTTGCCAGCAATGAGTTTGTCGGTAACAAGGCTCGATTTAAATTTGCCAGTGGGGTTATGTGTGTGATTCAAAGTAAGGATATTAATCGGTTTAATTAAGGTTGTTTTTCTCACATTCTTACTTGGCCATAAGCGTGATTATACTAAAAGAGGTTGGACAAATGTTATTTTGTCCAACCTTTTTTTGAGCACAAGCTTGTTTTAATGGTGGTAATTCCACCGATTCAAAACATGGTACAATGAGGATGTTGAAACGTTTTCCAACTTACGGTCAGTACTGTTTTTTTATTTATATATAAGAAGCAGGGAAAGAAGTTTTATTTTGAAGACAATTGATGCCATTATTAATCGAAAATCCGTTCGAACTTACACCGGAGAAATGATTTCAGATAATGATCTAAATCAAATCTTGACAACCGCGTATGCATCTCCGGTTTCAATGGGAAAATATGACAGTTTATCGCTTACGGTGATTACTAGTCAAGATTGGCTTCATCGCTTGGATCAAAATGCACAGCAAATTTTTAATGTCAGTCAGTCAATGCTGTATGGCGCACCACTATTTATTATAGTGTCAACGAAACTTCAAGAAACACCAGCAGATAATGCAGCTTATTCAAATGCAGCGACTATCATTGAGAATATGAATATTGAGGCTGTTGCACTCGGGATTGGCGCATGCCATATTTGGGGCGTCATTACAGCCTTAAATCAAAACAAAGCGCTTATAAAGGAAATGAAGCTGCCTGAGAGTCAAACACCAGTTGCAGGTCTGGTCTTGGGACAAACAGATGAAAAATATGAACAGCGTCATATTCCGATGGATCGAATCAAGACGCAAACGCTTGATTAACATTTCAAGTTTAAGTCGGTATTATAAATTGGTGTCGCAGAGTTGTTATGAATAAAGTTATTGTAAAGTGCAACAGAGACTAAAGAATCCGGAAAACCAGTTTATTCGGTTTTCCGGATTCTTTATTTTTCCACAAAAAAAAGACCGATAAAATCGATCTTTTTTTAACTAAACGCGAGTCACTTTACCCGATTTAAGTGTACGGGCAGAGATCCAAACTTTTTTTGGTTTGCCATCAACAAGGATCCGAACTTTTTGCAAGTTTGGCTTCCAGCTGCGACGGCTTGAGTTCAAGGCGTGTGAACGTTTGTTACCAAAGTGAGTACGTTTGCCACTGATAAAATCTTTAGCCATGGGGTAACAAATCTCCCTTCTATAAGAATTCTAGTGCTGAATTTCTGAATCATTACACTTGAATAATTTATCATAGTTGCCTTGATATTGCAACACTTTTCTTTCAAGTAATTATACTTGACACGGCTTTTAATCTTAATGGTGCTTACTTTGGTTTTGCTCGGGATTGTGGTAATATTAATTATCGTTAATATGTTGATAGACTAATTTAAGGAGGCTGTTACACATGGCCGTCAAAATAAAAACAAAGTTTGGTACAGTGGATATTGACAATGATGTCATTGCTAACGTTGTTGGCGGTGCTGCTACCGACAATTATGGTGTCGTTGGCATGGCAAGCCGTAATCAAATTCGTGATAATATGAATGATATTTTGAATAGGGAAAACTATTTCAAAGGTGTCGAGGTTAAACAGCATAACAACGAAATCGTCATCAATGTTTATATTATTGTCGCCTATGGCAATAAGATTTCTGAGGTGGCCAAAGCCGTTCAGGCAAAGGTTAAATATGATTTACAAAGCATGCTTGGTGTAACCGCTAATTCGGTCAATGTAATTGTTCAGGGTGTTCAAGTAGCAAACGAAGACTAAAATTACGACAATTGACCAAGGAGGAAAAGTAGTTGAAAGTAACGGAAATTACCAACACCGAATTTACGGCGATGGTTCAAGCTGCATCTAATAAATTAAATAAAAATACTGACTTTATAAATTCTTTAAACGTTTTCCCGGTTCCCGATGGGGATACTGGGACAAATATGAGCTTGTCGCTGGCAAGCGGTTATAAGTATGTTAATAAGGACGTTAGTACAAGTGTTGGCAGTCTTTGCTCATCTTTGGCAAAAGGGTTGCTAATGGGTGCCAGAGGGAATTCCGGTGTGATTCTTTCTCAAATTTTTAGAGGATTTTCAAAATCAACTGAAAATAAGGAAACATTAAGCGCTCAGGATCTGGCTGACGCCTTTGTATCTGGTACCGAAACGGCTTACAAGTCAGTTATGAAGCCGACAGAAGGAACAATTTTAACGGTTATTAGAATGGCAGCACAAGCCGGCAAAAAAACAGCTGCAACCACAAATGATATTGTAGCTGTAATGGATGCTGTTTACAAAAACTCAAAAATCGCGTTAAAAAAGACGCCGGATCTTTTGCCTGTCCTTAAACAGGTGGGTGTCGTTGACTCTGGCGGTCAGGGGCTCATGTTTGTCTTGGAGGCTTTTGATGACGTGCTAAACGGCCGTGTAGACGCTGAAAAGGGTGAATATCAACCAACGGATGCGGAAATGACAGAAATGATTGATGCAGCTCATCACCAAAGTGTTCAAAGCAAACTAGATCCTGATGATATCGTTTATGGTTATTGTACGCAAATAATGGTTCGAATTGGAAAAGGTAAAGAGGTTGATCGCAAATTTGATTATCAAACCTTTTATGATTATCTTGCTAAATTAGGCGACTCACTATTGGTTGTGAATGATGAGGAAATCGTTAAGGTTCACGTTCACACCGAGCATCCCGGTAAGGTCCTTGCCTGGGGTCAGGAGTTTGGCGATTTAGCAACTGTTAAAGTTGATAACATGCGTTTGCAGCAAGAAACAATTATCGAAAATGATGATGAAAAGGATATATCTTCACCGATTCAAAAGGCAGAAAGTATTGACGCCAAAGCAGACCAACCGGCTTCCGATACTGCCATTATCTCAATTTCTTCCGGTAAGGGACTTAATGATTTATTTAAGAGCTTGGGTGTCAATTACATTGTTAATGGTGGACAAACAATGAATCCCAGCACTGCTGATATTGTGAATGCCATTCAAGAGACGCATGCAAAACAGGTTATTGTGCTGCCTAACAATAAAAATATTTTCTTAGCTGCTGAACAGGCGGCTGAAGTTGTTGATATACCAACGGCTATTGTTCATTCTAAAACAATTTCCCAGGGAATTACGGCAATGCTGGGCTTTAACCCGGAAAATGCGCTAGATGAGAATCAAAAGGCAATGGAAGATAATTTACCAACGGTTAAATCCGGACAAGTCACAACGGCAATCCGTGATTCCAATATTGATGGTCTTGAAATTAAAAAAGATCAGTATATGGGCATTGCAGATGGAGAAATTGTAGCAGTCGATGATGATTTGATTAAAACAGCCGTTTCAATGGTCGGCAAGATGTTGGACGATGATAGTGAAGCAATTACAATCATTTGGGGAGATAACGCCAATGAAAGACTTGCTGATAAAGTCCAAGCCGGGATCATTCAGTTGGATGACGAACTCGAAGTTGAAGTTCATGAAGGCGATCAGCCGGTTTATCCGTTTTTAATTTCTGTAGAATAGTATAAGCAGTGAAGAGAGGCTGGGACAAAAGTTATGATACTTTGGTTCCCAACCTCTTTCTGCCGTCATTAAGGGACTTGTCTTCTAAGGACTTTTGGTCTTTTAAACTCGTAGATTTTGGATATGACCAAGACATTTTTAAAACGAAAGGAACGGTCAATTTGACTAGTTTAAACGATTCGGTGGCCGTACTAAAAGGAGTAGGCACTAAGCGTTTGGTTGCACTCAATAAGCTGGGAATTAACACGATTAATGACTTGCTGACGTACTTCCCTCGCCGATACGATGATTTATCAATTAAAGATCTTTCAAATGCCATTGATGGTCAAAAAGTAACGGTAAAGGGAATGGTTATTGCGCCGCCAACCCTTACCTATTTCGGGCGTAAAAAAAGTCGTTTAGTCTTTCGTCTGAAAATCAATGACAATATCTACACGGTTTCTTTTTTTAATCAGCCATGGCTGAAAAGGGAAGTTAATTCAAATGATGAGATCATTGTATTCGGGACTTATAATCGATCCAGAAATCAAATTCAAGGTATGAAAATTTTAACTGATCAGAGTTCTAATTCATTCGATTCAATTTACCCGGCAAGTAAAGAGGTTAAACAAGCCACAATTAAATCGTTAATTAAGATGGCATATGATATGTATCACACTCAATTAACAAATGTGATTCCGGATAAATTAAGAGCAAAATACCGATTGGAATCTTTTCCGGACACAATTCGAAATATCCATTTTCCAGAATCACCCAAAGCTGCACAGCGTGCTTTCAGAACCGCAAAATTTATGGAATTCTTCTTATTTGCAATGAAAGTGCAAATTCTAAGGGAATCTCATCGAAAAACGGATCCGCACGCGCAAATTCATTATCAACAGAGTTTGTTAGAGAAGTTTCAAAAAAGTTTACCATTTGATTTAACACCGGCACAACAAAAAGTTGCCCGTGAGATTTTGGCTGACTTAAATCGTCCCATTCAGATGAATCGACTGCTTCAGGGAGATGTGGGAAGCGGCAAAACGGTTGTTGCTGCAATGGCTATTCTAGCAACAATCAGTGCCCATAAGCAGGCTGCAATTATGGCACCTACCGAAATCTTAGCAGAACAGCATGCAAATAATTTTGCAAAAATGTTTGATGGTTTAGATGTCAATATTGCATTATTAACCGGAGATACTTCAGCGGCGGCTCGACGAGCAATGCTGCCAAGCATTCAAAGCGGTGAGGTGGATCTGATAGTTGGGACTCACGCCTTATTTCAAAATGACGTGCAATATGACAATTTGGGGTTGGCAGTGATTGATGAACAACATCGATTTGGTGTTAATCAAAGACAGGCACTTCGTCAAAAGGGAACCAGTACCAATATGTTGGCAATGACTGCAACACCAATTCCCAGGACGCTTGCGATTACGATGTATGGTGATATGGATGTTTCAATTATTAATCAGCTTCCCTCCGGTAGAAAGCCGATTAAAACAACATGGATAACATCGGCAAAGACCAATAGTGCGATTCGGTTTGTTAAAAAGCAACTTGACAATGGCAATCAAGTATATGTTGTGACACCGCTTATTGAAGAATCGGAAGCTGTTGATATGAAAAACGCGGTGGCCATTTTTGAGCGCTTTAAAACAATTTTTGAACCACAATTTAAGGTTGGGCTGTTGCATGGCCAAATGTCCAATCAGGAAAAAGATGACACAATGGTCAGCTTTAAAAATAATCAATTTCAAGTATTGGTTGCAACAACGGTAATTGAGGTTGGGGTCGATGTTGCAAATGCA
Organism: Lentilactobacillus hilgardii DSM 20176 = ATCC 8290; assembly: GCF_000159315.1. Classification (GTDB taxonomy): domain Bacteria; phylum Bacillota; class Bacilli; order Lactobacillales; family Lactobacillaceae; genus Lentilactobacillus; species Lentilactobacillus hilgardii. Next base: position 441,416 of record NZ_GG669993.1, on the reverse strand, counting down.
AACACGATGTTAATTTTTGATGCTGATCATTTTGGCCTTGCTCAACTGCATCAACTTCGTGGAAGAGTTGGCCGTGGTTCAACCCAATCCTATTGTGTCTTAATTGCTGATCCTAAAAATGAGGTTGGCAAGGAAAGAATGAAAGCTGTTGCCAGTAGCACTAACGGTTTTTTTCTATCCCAAAAGGATCTGGAACTAAGAGGGCAAGGGGATATTACCGGAGCAAAACAGTCGGGAATGCCCGACTTTAAAGTTGCCGACCCTGTTGGTGATTTAAATATTTTGACAGTTGCTAATCAGGAAGCGCAAAATATTACGGCCGAAAAGCATTGGAAAAACAAGCCAGAGAATGTACAATTAGCAAAGTATTTGCAATTTAATCAAACTATTAATTATGACTAAGGAGATTCAAAAATGAAAATTGCCGTTGATGCAATGGGTGGAGATTATGCGCCCAAAGAGATTGTTGAGGGCATCGAGCTTGCCAGAGATGCCTATCCCGATATTGAGTTTCTTCTATTTGGGTTAACTGATCAAATCCAAAAATACTTAAAGGATGATACCAGAATCGAGGTCAAACAGGCTGACGAGGTCATCGAAATGGGTGATGAACCTGTTAAGGCTGTTAGGACCAAAAAACAATCCAGCATGGTTTTAGCAGCAACTTCTGTTAAAGAGGGGCAGGCGGATGCGTTTTTCTCGGCCGGTAATACTGGGGCAATTTTAGCATCCGGCCTGTTTATTATTGGTCGAATTAAGGGCATTGATCGTCCTGGGCTCGCAACAACGCTCCCAGTTATTACGAAGGATGATCAAAAAAACTTTGTGATGCTTGACGTTGGTGCCAATGCGGATACAAAGGTTTTGAATATGTATCAGTATGCTTTAATGGGTAAGTATTATGCTTCAAACGTTATGAAGGTTAACAATCCGCGTGTTGGCTTGTTAAATAATGGTACTGAGGCTGACAAAGGAGATATGGATCATCGAAAAGTGCATGATCTTTTAGCCGATGACTCTGATATTCACTTTATTGGGAATGTTGAATCTCGTGAATTACTAAATGGCGCAGCTGACGTTGTTGTAACGGACGGTTTTACGGGCAATGCTGTTCTTAAAAGTATCGAAGGTACGGCTTTATCAATGCTTCATTTGATTAAAGGGAGTATCATGTCTGGAGGTATGACATCCAAACTTGGTGCGGCCATGCTAAAGGGGACCTTTGGCCAAATTGCCAAATCAATGGATTATTCTCAATATGGCGGTGCTGTTTTAATGGGTGTCAAAGCGCCGGTTGTAAAAACACATGGTAGTAGCAAAGCGCCGACTGTTAAGAATACAATTGGTCAAATTAAGCAAATGATTGATTCTAAAATGATTTCTGATCTAAATAATTATTTAAACAGTCATACCGATCAGCTTCAGGAGATTAAAGAGACTATTAAAAACAGTAAATAGTTTGATATAATAGTTTTTGAATTAATAAATTGGAATAGGTGTAATATGATGGATAAAAATGAAGTATTTAATAAAATTGCAGACTTAGTCGCGGATCAATTCGATATTGATCGTGAAAAAATTAACGGCAGTTTGAATTTCCGTAAGGATTTAGATGCTGACTCAATTGATTTTGTTGAATTCGTTCTTGATCTTGAAGATACATTTAACGCAGAGATTTCTGACGACGATGCAGAAAAGCTAAATACAATTGACGAAGCTGTTGATTATGTTATGAGTCATCAAAAAGATTAACTTTTGATGGTCGAAATTGTTGATGTAACGAATTTGCACATTAATTTGGAGGCAATTATTTGATACCAGGATTAAATGAGATGTTAAAGCAGGACTTTAATATTCATATTGATGATCAGGATTTACTTGATGAGGCTTTTACACAGGCATCATATGTCAATGAACATCGTGATCAGCATCTAAAGTTTTATGAGCGACTGGAGTTTTTAGGCGATGCTGTTCTACAGTTGATTGTGTCAGAATATATTTTCAAACGCTATCCTAAACTTCCTCAGGGTCGGCTAACGAGATTGCGAGCTGCAATGGTTAATGAGCAGAGTTTCAGTACGTTTGCCAGGGAATGCCACTTTAATAAATATATCCGTTTGGGGAAAGGTGAAGAGAAGGCCGGCGCTCGTGACCGCGATTCGCTTTTATGTGATATTTTCGAATCATTTGTGGGCGCACTCTATCTGGATCAAGGAAAAAAGGTTGTCGAGGGCTTTGTTCAACAAGTGATCTTTCCCAAGTTGGATGAAGGGATGTTTGCTAAATTCTTTGATCATAAGACTGAACTACAGGAGTTGGCTCAAGCCGATGGCCCTGTTGATATTGATTATGAATTGGTTGATGAGTACGGCCCTGATAATGATCGACTCTTTAAAGTTAATGTCGCAATTGACGATAAACTATTAGGAGTCGGTATTGGCCATTCTAAGAAGGATGCGGAACAACGAGCTGCCCAAGAAGCTTTAAAACATTTTAGTAAACGGGAAGATAATTTAGTTTAGATTGGAGAAACATCGTGCAACTTAAATCCATTGAAATTATTGGCTTTAAATCATTCGCCGAAAAAACAAAAATATCTTTTCCGAATGGAATGACTGGAATCGTTGGCCCTAATGGAAGTGGAAAGAGTAATATAGCCGAAGCCATTCGTTGGGTACTGGGGGAGCAGTCTGCCAAAAATTTGCGGGGTTCTCGGATGCCTGATGTTATTTTTTCCGGTTCGGCTGATCGACGGTCGCTTAATATGGCGGCCGTTACTTTACTATTGGATAATTCTGACCATTATCTTGACTCACCATATTCAGAAATCAAGGTTTCACGAAAATTATTTCGTAATGGGGACAGTTCTTATTTTATTAATGAAAAGCAATGTCGTTTGAAAGACATTGCCAGTCTCTTTATGGACACTGGAATTGGGCAAGGTAGTTTATCAATTATTTCTCAAGGGAATGTTGAGAAAATTTTTAATAGTAAATCGGTCGAACGTCGTTCAATCATTGAAAACGTTGCGGGTGTCTATAAGTATAAGCGCCAGAAAACGACGGCGCAGGCTGAGATTGTCCAGACAAGTGATAATCTTGATCGGGTTAATGACATTATTCATGAACTGAAGGTCCGATTAAAACCTTTGGAAGAACAAAGCAGTCAAGCAACTGATTATCTAGATCAAAAGAAACGCCTTGACGAGTTGGAAAAAGAACAGTTAATAATGACCGCTAAAGGTCAGATCCTTCAAGAACAAATATTGGTTCAAAAAGTGAGTGGATCACAGCTGGTTGTGGATCGGCTCACGGCTCGGGTCCACCAAAAAGAGCAACAGCGTAATAAGCTGAAAAAAGCATTGAATTCTGGACGCCAACAGGTTGATAAACTCAATACGACGTTGGTATCAATTGCAACACGTATTGAGTCTTTGAAAAGCAAACAACAATTGTCTTCTCAGGAAAGTAGTTTTAAGAATGCAGATATGAAGCGAGTTTCAAATCAACTTAAGACCATTAATCAGCGACTTTCAGAATTAGAAAAGAAATTGGCCCGATCGTCTAAATTGGTCAATCAGACACAAGTCGCGTTAACGGTTAATAGAAGTAACTTGCGAAAAGTTCAACAGACTGCTGACGAAAACAGTGTTCCTGTTATTGAAGAAAAAATTAAGAAAGGGCATAGTCAATACTTTGACCTTTTACAGCAACAGAGTGATTTAAAAAATCAAATCTTAATGAATCAAAAAGATGCACAGCGATTTAATGAACAAACCGGCGCCCAGCAACAGCGGATTGGACGTGCTAACAGCGACTTAGAAAATCTTGAAAGTCAAATCCGAGATAAGGATGAAGCCTATCAGGGATCGGTGAAAAAGTTGCAAAATGAGCAACAAAAATTAACCGACTTAAAACGATTGTTGAAACAAAAGACTGATCTTGTCAATGAAACGCAGTCAAACTGGTTGTCCGCTTTAAAAATTGCTGAACAGGCTAAAGCTAAAGTTAATTCATTGAAGAATTTGCATGACTCCTACAGGGCTTTTTATCGGGGAACAGCTAACCTGCTTAGACATCGATCGGCTCTTGAGGGTATCTATGGGCCGGTTTCAGATTATGTTAAGGTAAATGATCGGTTCGTAAAAGCGATTGAAACTGCACTTGGCAGTCAGGCACAACATATCATTGTTCGTGATAATACAAGTGCATCGGCGGCAATTAAATTTATGACCAAGAATCGATATGGCCGTGTCACATTATTGCCGGTTTCAACAATCAAATCTAGATTTTTAAATGCCGGCATAGTTTCGTCAGCAAAACAAGTTTCCGGATATGTTGGGATTGCTTCCAATCTAGTTTCCGTGCCGGAAGAATTCCAAGCGATTCTTGACTTCCTTTTGGGGACAACCCTGATTGCTGAAACGTTGGATGATGCCATTCAGCTGTCTCAACAAATCAATCATAGAACGCGTATTGTTTCTTTGGATGGCCAGATTGTTAATGCTGGTGGGTCACTAACCGGGGGCGCAAATAGATCAGAGGGGCAAGGCGTTCTTGTTCAAAAAAGTGAACTTGAGAAGCTTGAAGCTTCAACCAAGGAGATGTCAGTCAAGTTGACTGAAAAAGAACATCAACTGCAAATTGCTAAACAAGAGCTGCAGAAGATTCAGGCTTCCTTTGATCGCGGCAGACAATTGGTGTTTCAGTCAGGGCAGATGGTTGATGCACAAAAATCAGCGCTGGATTCTTTAAGAGCTTCCAAAACCAGTCAAAAACGGGAACTTGATGCGTTAAAGCTATCTTTGCATAACGTTAAACAGCAAAACCAAGATTCTTCAGATCAAAATCTGGTTTTAAAAAAATCACAATTGGACCAAGAAATTAAGCAAGTGGCATCTGCCATAGAAAAGAACCAGTCACTACTTAGTGATGTAAAGAAAAACGCTGAAAGTTTTGAAAAACAAAAGCAATCATTACATGACCAAATTGTCATTTCGAAAGAACAGTTGCAGCATTATCAAGACGATCAAAAAAGACTCTCAAGTCAGTTTGATCAATTGAAAAATCAACGTCAGGATTTGGAGACACGATCAAAAAATCTTCAAGCGGATCTTTCTGAGCAGATCGATCCTGAAAAGATTACAAAATTAATTAAAGAAAGCTCTGACAAACAAAGAGCATTAACAACTTCTTTGAAAACACAAAAGGAGTTGGTTGATCGGTCAGATAAGCAATACGATCAATTACAAAATGACATTCGAAATCAACAAATGAATTTGAATAATGCCACATATGAATTGAAAAATAATCGGGAGGATTTTCAAAATCTTCAAAAATCATTGGATAGCTCACTTAATCAACTATCTCATGATTTCGGGATCCTCAAATCAGATTTAAGCCACACCGAATGGAATTGGGATCTGGAAACGATTTCTCGACAAATAAAATTATTGAGAACGGGTATTAATGAGATTGGTCCCGTCAATATTTCAGCTATTCAGGAATTTCAAGATGTTTCCGATCGTTATGACTTTTTATTGAAACAACAGCAGGATTTAACAGATGCCAAAAATCATCTGACGTCTACTATGGGTGAAATGGACACAACAATTTCCAAAAAATTCCAAACAACCTTTGATAAAGTAGCAAAGTCCTTTTCAAAGGTTTTTGTTGAGATGTTCGGTGGCGGTGAAGCAAAATTAGTCCTAACGGATCCTGACAATATGCTGACAACTGGCATTGAAATAATGGTTAAACCGCCTGGTAAGAATTATCGGAGCTTGAGCCTACTTTCGGGTGGGGAAAAGGCATTAACGGCAATCACGCTGCTTTTTGCAATTATTAAGGTGTCACCTGTGCCTTTCTGCATTTTAGACGAGGCAGAGGCTGCTCTGGATCCCTTTAATGCGGATAGATTTGCTAGGTATTTGAAAAAATTTGGCGATGAGACCCAATTCATTGTTATTACCCACCGAAAGGAAACAATGATTTATGCTGATACGCTTTATGGCATTACCATGCAAGAATCAGGCGTTTCAAAAGTTGTAAGTGTTAATTTGGATAATTTAAAAACAGAGGTGAGTTAAATGGGCTTATTTGATATCTTTAGACGTCGTTCGAAGAAGAACAAGGACGAAGAAAAAGAAAAACAAGAAACCAAATCTGTTCAAGATCAGCAACAAGCTACCGAAGAATCCAAATCGGTTGAACAGGAAGTTAAACAGGAATCATCTCACCAGAATGAGCCGGAAAGTGCTGCTAAAAGTAAGAGTGAGGACTCAAAGGCTGACGAAACCAAGGATTCAAGTGTTTCATTTTCAAAAGATTCACAGAACGCCGAGAAGACAAAGCCAGTTGCTCAAGCATCGACTCCAGACGTATCAGAAGCTGTTGAAACCGGGGGAAAGCCAACTATTGATCCCTCGAAAAGCAATGTGCATGATGAGGATAAGAAACAAGAAGGACCTTTGGATACAGGCGTTACTGGCAAAGCACAGACAATCGACGAAAAACCGGTTTCTGATGTAGATGACCATTCTAAAGTACCAGAAGCTCCCGAGACAGCAGGTATGGATTCTGAGACCGCATCAGAAAGTGGGGCAACTCAATCATATGAGAAGGGATTAGCTAAGTCCCGCTCATCATTTGGTCAAAAGCTCAATGCGTTATTGGCTAATTTTAGACACGTGGATGAATCTTTCTTTGATGATCTTGAAGATATGTTAATTGAGTCTGATGTCGGTTTTGAAACATCTATGAAGATTGCGGACGACTTGCGCGAAGAGGTTAAGCTTCAGAATGCAAAGAAGCCTAAAGATGTTCAAAATGTTATTGTGAAAAAGCTGATTGATATGTATGATCAGGCTGGAAATGGCGAAAATCCCGCCATCAATTTGGCTAAGAGCGGACCAACTGTTATTTTAATGGTCGGTGTCAATGGTGTTGGTAAAACGACAACGATTGGCAAAATGGCCAAGATGTATAAAGATCAGGGGAAGAAAGTTGTGCTTGCAGCAGCAGATACGTTTAGAGCGGGTGCGATTGAACAATTAAATGTTTGGGCTCAACGAGATGGTGTTGATATTGTAAAAAGTAAGCCCAAAAGTGATCCATCATCAGTTGTTTTTGACGCTGTAAAAAAGGCGCGTGATGAACACTATGATATTTTAATGGTCGATACAGCTGGTCGGCTGCAAAATAAAGTCAACCTGATGAACGAGTTAAGCAAAATGAAGAAAATTTTGACACGAGAAATTCCCGAGGCACCACATGAGGTACTATTGGTGCTTGATGCAACTACTGGCCAAAACGCAATGACACAGGCAAAAATGTTTAAAGAAACAACGGATGTGACTGGAATTGTATTAACCAAGCTGGATGGCACTGCTCGAGGTGGCATTGTTTTAGCAATTCGTTCCGAACTTCACTTGCCGGTTAAGTACGTTGGACTTGGGGAAAAAGTGACTGACCTGAAGCCCTTTGATCCAAATGATTTTGTTTATGGGCTGTTCAAAGGATTGATTTCAGAATAAGGTTGTTAAATCCGGAGTTGACGGCATTTAAAAAAGTCGGTAATCTAAGTAAGTGTGTAAGCTAACTCAACGGCATATTGATTTATAGCCAAGGACCATTAGCTTTTGCAGATCACTTAATCAGAGGAGTTCAAGTATGGCTAATGAACTTGAAAAGACTAATTATATCAATTCGTTATTTGAATTTTACGAGCCTTTATTAACTAAAAAACAGGCAAATTATATTCAACTGTATTATGCTGATGATTTTTCGTTGGGTGAAATTGCTGAAGAGTATGAGATTAGCCGTCAGGCAGTGTACGATAATATTCGGCGATCGGAGAAAATATTGCAGCAGTATGAAGATAAGTTAAATTTATATCATAGTTTTGTTGAACGTAATGATAAATTGGATCAGATTCAAGCGTATACTGCAAAGCACTATCCTCATGATGCCGAGTTAAATAAAATGATCAGTAGCTTAGAGACTACCGAAGAAGAATGAAAGTGGTGAAATAATGGCTTTTGAAGGACTAACTGAACGTTTACAAAACGCTATGAAAAAGCTCCGTGGCAAGGGCAAGGTTAGCGAAGCCGATCTTCGTGCAACCATGCGGGAAATTCGTTTGGCATTGCTTGAAGCCGATGTTAATTTCCAAGTTGTTCGAACGTTTGTTAAAACCGTTGAAGAACGTGCAAAAGGTGCCAAGGTTCTTGAAGGATTAAACCCATCTCAACAAATTGTTAAAATTGTTGACGAAGAGTTAACCAAGACAATGGGCCAGGAAGCCGTTCCCTTAAATAAATCCGAAAAAATTCCAACGGTGATCATGATGTCGGGGCTTCAAGGTGCCGGTAAAACGACAACAGTTGGTAAACTGGCGCTTAAATTAAAGAACGAGCAAAATGCCCGACCGTTATTAATTGCAGATGATGTTTATCGACCAGCAGCTATTGAACAATTACAAACGGTTGGTCAACAGGTGGATGTGCCGGTCTTTCAGCTTGGAACGGATGTTGATCCGGTTGAGATTGCCAAGCGAGGTCTTGAAAAGGCCAAGGAAGATCATAACGACTATGTGATTATTGATACTGCAGGTCGTCTTCAAATTGATGAAAAGTTGATGGACGAACTTGGTAACATAAAAAAGGCTGTTAATCCTGATGAAATCTTGCTGGTTATTGATGCAATGACTGGGCAAAATGCTGTTGCGACGGCAGAGGGATTCGATAAGACACTTGATGTTACTGGTGTTGTATTAACAAAATTAGATGGTGACACCCGGGGTGGTGCTGCGCTTTCAATCCGCGCGGTTACAGGTAAACCGATTAAATTTGTCGGCCAAGGGGAGAAAATGGAAGACTTGGATGTCTTTCACCCCGATCGGATGGCTTCTCGTATTTTGGGAATGGGTGATATGCTTTCCCTGATTGAGAAAACCCAGAAAGAATATGACCAAAAACAGGCCGAAGAATTATCTGAAAAGATTAAAGAAAATACGTTTGATTTCAATGATTTTCTTGATCAGTTGGATCAGATTCAAAAGATGGGCCCTTTGGATGAAATTATGAAGATGATTCCGGGGATGGCTAATAACCCAGCCCTTCAAAACGTTAATATGAATCCAAAGGACATGGATCATTTAAAAGCAATTATCTATTCAATGACTGAACAGGAACGAACAGACCCAGATGTTATGAATCCGTCACGTAGACGGCGGATTTCTCGGGGATCCGGTCGGCCGATTCAAGAGGTCAATCGGATGATTAAGCAATTTGGTCAAATGAAGACGATGATGAATAAAGTTTCCAAGGGAAACATGTCCGGAATGGAAAATATGATGGGGCAGACCGGGATGGGCGGTAAGCTCTCCAAGTTGGCAATGAAACAGTTTGGTCGGAAAATGAAAAAGAACAAAAAGAAGCGATTAAAAAAGAAACGTAAAAAGCATTAAAAACCAATATTTTAAAGAGTTTTAACGGTGTAAAGAAAAAAACCTTTACAAGCACTGAAAATACTGGTATATTATTAATCGTTAAATGATTATAGGAGGTAAAATGCATGTCAGTAAAGATTCGCTTAAAACGCATGGGTTCAAAGAAACGTCCTTACTACCGTATCGTAGTTGCAGATTCACGTAGCCCTCGTGACGGTCGTTTCATCGAAAATGTTGGTACTTACAGCCCATTAACTCAACCAGCTAAGGTTACTCTTGAAGAGGAATCAATCATGAACTGGTTAAACAATGGTGCTCAACCATCTGATACTGTTCGTAACTTATTATCAGATGCAGGTATCATGAAGAAATATCACGACGCTAAATACTCAAAAAAGTAAGTGAGTGATTTGTCATCATGGTTAGTGTTGATAGATTAATTAAAAAGATTGTTTCACCGTTAGTCGATTATCCTGACGAAATTCAAATTTCGCATAATGAGTCTGATCGTTTTATGGAATATCATCTTCAGTTAAACGAAGAGGATGTTGGACGAATCATTGGCAAACATGGTCACGTGATTCAGACTATTCGAACGGTTGTTTATAGTGTCCCAGTTAATGGGCCTAAAAAAGCTCGTTTAATCGTTGACGATGAAAAACAGTAAAGTGGTTCTTAAGCGAAACGAATGTTTTGTTTGAGAGCTTTTTTATTATTTGGATGGAGGATTAAATGGACTACTATAACGTTGGAAAAATTGTTAACACACAGGGACTCAAGGGTGAAGTAAGAGTGATCGCAATTACCGATTTTCCAGAAAAAAGATTTAAAAAAGGGAACACGATTTTTGCCCAAACCGAAAAGTCCAAGGCCTTAATTTCGTTAGAAATAGATGGCGTCCGAAAACATAAAGGTTTTGTGCTTTTACATTTTAAAGGTTACCCGACAATTAATGATGTTGAATTTTTAAAACCATCGACACTTTTGATTGGCGCAACCAGTCTCTCAGATGATGATTTAAAACCGGGTGAATATTATTATCACCAAATTATTGGACTGGATGTTTATGAAGGAGATAATCTGGTTGGCCAGGTAAAAGAAATCTTATCTCCCGGAGCCAATGATGTCTGGGTCGTTCAACGGAAGGCCAAAAAAGATTTATTACTGCCTAAAATTGATTCCGTTATTAAAGAAGTCGATCTTAAAAATCACAAAATTAATGTAGAGATTCCGGAGGGCCTAGACGATGCGAATTGATGCGTTAAGTTTGTTTCCAGAAATGTTTGCGGTACCTATGCACGATTCGATTATTGGAAGGGCTATCGAGAATCAAACAATTGATTTAGAAGTCACGAATTTTCGTGAGTTTACGGAAGATAAGCATAGACATGTTGATGATTATCCATTTGGTGGCGGAGCAGGGATGCTTTTGCAGGCACAACCAATTATTGATGCGTATGATCATACAAAAGTCGTGTCACAAAAAGCTGGTTATCCAGCCGGAAAAGTGATTTTAATGGATCCAGCTGGAAAAACATTTACACAACAAGATGCCGAAAAGCTTTCTTCAGATGAACATTTAACATTTGTTTGTGGTCATTATGAGGGCTATGATGAGAGAATTCGATCAATTATTACAGATGAATATTCTCTTGGAGATTTTGTTTTAACCGGTGGTGAGTTGCCTGCGATGGTGATGATTGACGCAATTACGCGACTTATTCCGGGCGTTTTGGGTAATAATCAGTCAAAGGTTGAAGAATCATTTTCTACGGGATTGTTGGAAGAGCCACAATATACTCGTCCAGCAGATTTTCGCGGTATGAAAGTACCTGAAGTATTAATGAATGGTGATCATAAGAAAATTGCTTTATGGAATCAGAAAGAAGCGCTTCGACGGACCTATCTGCGAAGACCGGATTTAATTGATCATCGAAAATTATCCAGTATTCAAAAAAAATTATTTGCGGATGTTCGTATTGAAGAAGAGGAAAAGCAGGCTGACAAGAAAAAGCCCTTTACAGAGGACTGAACTTTGTGTTAAACTTTCTTTTGGCGCGAGCCGCAAAACAACATTCCGCTGTCAAACAAGATAATGAATGTTAGTGAAAGGAAGATTTGTTTATGCGACAAAATAAATTGATCGATATGATCAACGAAAAACAACTACGTAATGATATGCCAGATTTCCGTGCAGGAGATACTGTTCGTGTCCACGTTAAGGTTGTTGAAGGTAACAGAGAACGTATCCAGTTATTCGAAGGCGTTGTTATTAAACGCAAGGGTTCAGGCATTCAAGCTACATACACCGTTCGTAAAGTAAGTAACGGTGTTGGTGTTGAACGTATCTTCCCACTTCATTCACCACGAGTTGATAAACTAGAAGTTATCAGACACGGCCGTGTACGTCGTGCTAAACTTTACTACTTGCGTGCATTGCAAGGTAAAGCTGCTCGTATTAAGGCATCTGTTCGCCCACGTGGCTAATCACAAAAAGCAAACCGTATCCCAAGTGGATGCGGTTTTTGTGTTGAAAGAGCATATTGCCGAACAAACGTTTGAGATTTTTTAAAATATTAACCATATTTGACTGTTTAATAAGAAATTTAATTGGTAATTTGATATGATAAAAAGGGTCGATACCTTGTCAAAGAGAATTGTTTTTTGCTGGAAAGTCGGTGTTAAAATGGATGATCGAAAAAATATGGATTGGTTTTTAAAATATCTCCGAAGTGAACGGCACTATTCTGAGGACACAGTTCAGGCTTATCAAAATGATTTGACTGAATTTCTTAAATTCTTAAATGAGACTTCCAAGGATCATACGTCTTTGATAAAGATTGATTCTTTTGATGTTGAGTCCTACTTAACAGGGCTTTATGATAAGAAGTATGCGCGCAATAGTATTGCCCAGAAGGTGTCTGCGTTACGTTCATTTTACGGCTTTTTAATTAAAAACGAGGTTATCAAAAATAATCCTTTCGAGTACGTTCATTTAAAAAATCAAAATCGCCGTTTACCGCGATTTTTTTATCCTACCGAAATGCAAGCGCTCTTTTCTGCGGCCAAAAAAGGGGAACGTAAACTTGCTTTTCGCAATTCCGCTATTTTAGAAGTGTTTTATTCAACGGGAATCCGAGTCAGCGAAGGTGTCACGATTCAGTTGAAGGATATTGACTTGGAAAACCAACTGATTTTAGTGACTGGGAAAGGTCGCAAACAACGATATGTGCCGTTTGGGGAACCAGCTAAACGGGCAGTTGAAAGTTACCTTAAAGAATCACGGGAACCATTGATGACCAAATATCATCAAAAGCACGATTATCTCTTTGTTAATCATTTCGGAAAACCGTTGACTTCCAGAGGAATTGAGTATATTTTAAATGGAATCATCAAGCAGAGTAGTTTGACCACTAATATTCATCCGCATATGTTACGACATACATTTGCAACGGAAATGTTAAATAACGGTGCCGACATGCGTTCGGTGCAGGAACTTCTTGGTCACAGCAGTTTGTCAACGACGCAAATATATACGCATGTGACCAAGTCTCACTTGATGAATGATTACCAGAAATATTTTCCAAGAAACAATCAATCTTTAAAACCAAAAAAATGAAGGAGCTTATTATGCCAATAAAATTTGAAGCAACAACAATTGTAGCAGTTCGTCATAGTGGCCATCTAGCAATGGCCGGCGATGGTCAAGTCACAATGGGTGAAAAGGTCATTATGAAAGGAACTGCTCATAAAGTTCGTCGGATATACGGAGGTAAGGTTGTGGTCGGATTTGCCGGAAGTGTAGCAGATGCGTTTAATCTTGAAGAACGATTTGAGAAGAAGTTAAGTCAGTATGATGGCGACTTAAAGCGTTCCGCAGTTGAACTTGCCCAAGATTGGCGGGGCGATCAGCAATTGCAAAAACTTGAGGCTTTGCTCATTGTAATGAATGATAAAGATTTACTATTGGTATCCGGACAAGGTGAAGTCATTGAACCAGATGATGACATTCTTGCTATTGGATCTGGTGGCAATTTTGCACTGGCAGCTGCAACTGCTATGAAGCATCACGCGCAAAGCATGAGTGCCAGAGAAATTGCCGAAGCTGCCATTCACATTGCTGGAAATATTGACATTTTTACAAATCAAAATGTCATTTCTGAAGAAATATAGAGGAGAGATTCAATTGACAGAGTCCACACAAACCCCAAAGGAAATCGTTGAAGTTTTAGATCAGTACATTGTTGGCCAGAATGAAGCTAAAAAGGCAGTTGCGGTTGCTTTGCGTAATCGATACCGTCGAATGCAGCTTTCAAAATCCATGCAGGATGAGATTTCACCGAAAAACCTTTTGATGATCGGACCTACCGGTGTTGGTAAAACTGAAATTGCCCGGCGACTTGCAAAAATAGTCAAGGCACCCTTTGTTAAAGTTGAAGCTACAAAGTTTACCGAGGTTGGCTATGTCGGCGGTGATGTTGAATCAATGGTCCGTGACCTAGTTGAAAATGCCGTTTTACTTGAGCGAAATGATGAATATAAAGATGTGCGTAACGATGCAGAAAAGCAGGCTAATAATCAATTGGTTAAACTCTTGGTACCAACTCAAAAGAAAAAGAACCGTCAAAACGACATGCAGAATTTAATGAACATGTTTACACAAATGCAAAATGGTCAGATGCCTTCTGAAAATGATGATCAAGAAGAAGTTACTGATGATATCCGAGAAAAGCGGATGTCTGTTTCTGATAAATTGCGTGCCGGCCTTTTAGAAAATGAAGAAGTTGAAATTGAGATGGATGATCCTTCACAACAAGCTTCCGGACAAAATTCAATGATGAATCAGATGGGGATAGATTTAAATGATACGCTCTCTGGTTTAATGCCAAAGAAAAAGATTAAAAGGACTGTTCCAGTGAGTGAAGCGCGTGAAATTTTGATTCGTCAAGCTTCAGAGGACCTTGTTAATAAGGCTGACTTATACCATAATGCGATTATTCGTGCCGAAAATACGGGTATCATCTTTATTGACGAAATTGATAAAATTGCCCCCGGTAAGGCTCAAAATTCAGGTGAGGTATCTCGTGAAGGGGTTCAAAGAGATATTTTACCAATTGTTGAAGGATCACAAGTCAATACAAAGTACGGTCCGGTCAACACCGATCATATGCTTTTCATTGGTTCGGGTGCTTTTGCGGAAAGCAAACCGTCAGATTTGATTCCCGAATTACAAGGTCGCTTTCCAATTCGGGTAGAATTGGATGATTTAAGCAAAGATGATTTTGTCAAGATTTTGACAGAACCAACCAACTCGCTCACCAAACAATATATTGCACTGATCGGAACGGATAATATTAAAGTTACCTTCACAATTGAAGCTATCAATCGCATTGCCGAGATTGCAACTGAAGTTAATCACAATACTGATAATATTGGTGCTCGTCGACTACACACGATCCTTGAAAAACTGCTTGAGGATATTTTATATGAGGGCCCCGATATGCAGATGGGTGATATCACAATTACGGAAAAGTATGTGGATGATAAGGTTGGCAAGCTTGCTGGTAACAAAGATCTTTCACGTTACATTCTTTAAAAATTGTTGATGGAGGTAAAAAATGATAACCCTTAAGAATCAGTATTTGACGGTTCTTGTTAATGAATTTGGTGCAGAATTAACCAGTGTAAGGGCCGAAGATGGTTCAGAGTACGTTTGGCAGGCTGATCCGACATATTGGAAACGGCATGCACCCGTTCTTTTTCCGATTGTTGGCCGACTAAAAGATAATCAGTATTCATACCAGGGCAACACCTATGAGATGACACAACATGGTTTTGCACGCGATAATCAGTTTCAGATCGAAGATCACCAAGAGACATCGGTAACACTTTTGTTAACTGAAAATGCCGAGACACTTACCAAGTATCCTTTTAAATTTCAATTACGCGTTCGTTTTGAACTCAAAGATCACGAATTAGGTGTCCGTTTTTCTGTGAAAAACTCAAGTGATAAGTCGATGCTGTTTTCACTAGGCGCTCATCCCGGCTTTAATGTCCCATTCGCCGGTGAAGGAGGATTTAACGATTACTTTATACGGGTTGCCCCAAAGAAGGCTTATCAACGAATTCCGTTGAAGCCCCCTTATAGTGATCCTAACGACCTTCAAGAGCTGGATTTTACCAAGCCTTTAGCACTCAATCACGATCTTTTTGATAGTGACGCATTGGTTCTTGATTTAAAAGGACAGCAAACGACGCTAATGCTTGCTAACACCCACAATGATCACGGTATTGCTTTATCGTTAAAGGATGCCCCTTATGTTGGTGTTTGGTCACCCTATCCGAAACAGGCACCGTTTATTTGTATCGAACCCTGGTGGGGACTTGCAGACACTGTAGATGCTGACGGTAAGCTTGAAGATAAGTTTGCGATTAATCGGTTATTTGGGGAGCAACAGTTTGATGCTGGATACCAAATCAGTTTCTTCTAAAATTGTGATTGATTAAATAAAAATCAAAAAAGCGAGCAATTCAGTAGTGAATCGCTCGCTTTTCATTGGCTTATCCAGTCAAAAATGTTAAAAATCTGTTTCTCAGCGTTGTTTCATCAGTAAACAGTATGATAAAATCAAACTTACTTTGCGAAAACAAGTGTCCATTTTTAATGACGATTTCGGAGAATATGACCAAGGCCAAAGGGAACCATATTTTCAGTACCGTTTATGATTCGTTTGATATTAGTTCGGTGTCGATAAAAAATGAACACGGTTAAAACGGCTGCTAATATAAATAAGTACGTGTCATGAATAAAAAATATGGCAATTGTCACACAAGGAAACGCAATGATACTTGCTAAACTGACCATACTTGTTAGGAGAATGACCAAAATCCAAATCCCAGCAGCCAAGAAGAAGAAAGACGGTTTATAGGCAAGTAACATGCCTGCACTTGTTGCAACTGCTTTTCCGCCTTTGAACTTGTCAAAAATCGAGAAGGTATGCCCCAGAATGGCGGCTAACCCAAATAAAAGCGGATTGAAAGTTGTGTTGTTAAAAAATACAGGTAATAGTGTTGCAACTGCACCTTTTGAAATATCCATTGCCATGACGATGGATCCTGCAATTGGTCCCAAAACCCGGTAGGTATTGGTTGTTCCAATATTTCCAGAACCATGTCTTCTGATATCGATATGGAAAAAAAGCTTCCCAATCCATACACCACTAGGAATAGATCCTAGTAAATAAGCAGTAACTAACATTAGTATTATTTCTTCAGTATTAGAATCCATTTTAAACCCCACTACAGTCATGTTTTGTTAATACAATAGCACCTTTAATATTAGCATGATAATGACGATGCGCCAACAAAATTTGTTTTCCAAAGCCATTAATTTAGGTTATGATGAAGTAGATTGTTTTAAGAAGGAGTCACAAAAAATGGTAAAACAGAAACAAAAATATGATGATTCCTCGATTCAAATTCTTGAAGGACTCGAGGCAGTGCGAAAACGCCCCGGTATGTATATCGGTTCAACCGATTATCGTGGCTTGCATCATCTGGTTTATGAAATAGTTGATAATGGTGTCGATGAAGTGTTAGCCGGATACGGGGATATGATCCGTGTGACGATTCATAAAGATAATAGTATTACAGTGGTTGATCATGGCCGTGGGATGCCGGTTGGCATGCACGCTTCAGGTAAACCAACACCCGAAGTTATTCTTACACAGCTTCATGCAGGTGGTAAATTTGGTCAGGGCGGTTATAAAACGTCGGGTGGCCTTCATGGTGTTGGCGCAAGTGTTGTTAATGCGCTTTCGACTTGGTTAAAAGTGACAATTGTCCGAGATGGATACAAGTACGAAGAAGACTTTAAAGACGGCGGTCATCCGGTCGGAACATTGCGTAAGCTTGGAAAAACGAAAGAGCATACAGGGACAACCGTTAGTTTTAAACCCGATTCTTCAATTTTCACGAATACGGTTTATAATTTTTCAACACTTTCTGAACGACTACGTGAATCAGCCTTTTTGTTAAAGGGCACTAAAATTATTTTAATTGATGAACGACCCGGTCAGGAACAGGAAGAAACGTTTCATTATGAAGACGGGATTAAGGAGTTTGTCCAGTATCTTAACGAAGATAAACACACTCTAGGCGATGTGATGTATTTCGATGGAACAAAGGATGGCGTTGAAGTAGAAGTTGCCGCTCAATATAATGACGGTTATTCAGAAACCATGATGTCCTTTGTTAATAACGTTCGGACAAAAGACGGTGGTACTCACGAAGCTGGATTGCGTAATGCCTGGACTAAAGCCTTTAATGATTATGCACGGAAGGTTGGCCTTTTAAAGGATAAGGATAAGAATCTGGAGGGTAGTGACGTTCGTGAAGGCTTATCAGTTGTCCTTTCGTTACGAATTCCCGAGGAAATTTTACAGTTTGAGGGTCAAACAAAGGAAAAACTTGGAACACCTGAGGCTCGATCAATTGTTGATAATGTTGTGAGCGAAAAGCTTGGCTATTATTTAATGGAAAATGGTGAATTTGCTCAAATGCTGGTACATAAAGCACTTCGAGCTCGCCAAGCCCGTCAAGCCGCTCGCCGGGCACGTGATGAAACTAGAAATGGTAAGCGGCATAAGAAGCAGGAGCGATTACTTTCAGGGAAATTAACGCCTGCTCAATCCAAGGATTACAGCCGAAATGAATTATTTCTAGTCGAAGGTGATTCCGCCGGCGGATCTGCCAAACAAGGCCGTGACAGACGATACCAAGCTATTTTGCCATTACGTGGCAAGGTTTTGAATACTGAACGCGCCAAGCTTCCTGAAATCATGAAAAATGAAGAAATCAATACAATGATTTATACAATTGGGGCTGGTGTTGGTGCCGATTTTAATATTGAGGATGCCAACTACGATAAGATTATTATTATGACCGATGCAGATGACGATGGCGCTCATATTCAAATTCTGTTGTTGACGTTCTTTTATAAATATATGCGGCCAATGATTGATAAGGGACGAGTTTTTATTGCACTGCCACCACTTTATAAGCTTCAGAAGGGTGCAGGCAAGAAAGCTAAAATTCAGTATGCTTGGACGAATGAAGAGTTGGATTCAGTTTCTAAAACATTTGGTAAAGGATACAGTCTACAACGGTTTAAAGGTCTGGGAGAGATGAATGCCGACCAACTATGGGAAACAACAATGGATCCTGCCACCCGGACACTTATTAAGGTTAGAATTGATGATGCTGCCTTGGCAGAGCGTCGCGTCACAACATTGATGGGAGACAAAGTTGAACCACGAAGAAAGTGGATTGAGCAAAATGTTAAATTTAACCTTGAAGAAGAAGGAAGCATCCTCGATAACACTGCGAAATAAACATATAGGGGAGATTTTAAATTGAGTAAAATTGAGAATTTATCTCTTGAAGACGTCATGGGAGAACGATTCAGTCGATACTCCCGTTCGATTATTCAAGAGCGGGCGCTCCCTGATATTCGTGATGGCTTAAAACCTGTTCAACGACGTATTCTTTATGCGATGAATAAGGATGGTAACACTTACGATAAAGCTTTCCGAAAATCAGCAAAGTCTGTCGGAAACGTCATGGGTAATTTCCATCCCCATGGAGATAGTTCAATTTATGAAGCACTCGTTAGAATGAGTCAGAATTGGAAAGTCAGGGAACCTTTAATTGAAATGCATGGGAACAACGGCTCAATGGATGGTGATCCGCCTGCTGCAATGAGGTATACCGAAGCAAGATTAAGTAAAATTTCAACTGAAATGCTTCGGGATATCGATAAAGATACCGTTGATTGGGTCTTGAATTTTGATGATACTGAGTACGAGCCAACTGTTCTGCCATCACGTTTCCCTAATTTACTGGTCAATGGATCAACTGGGATTTCTGCTGGTTACGCAACGGATATTCCTCCCCATAATTTAGGTGAAGTTATTGACGCAGTTCTATATCTACAAAAACATCCTAAAGCAACACTGGATGATTTAATGCAGTTTGTGAAAGGGCCGGACTTTCCGACTGGCGCCATTGTTCAAGGAATTGACGGTATTAAAAAAGCTTATGAGACCGGTAGAGGGAAAGTGATTGTTCGGTCAAAAACAAAGATCGAATCTCTCAAAGGAAATAAAGCTCAAATTGTTGTTTCTGAGATTCCGTATGAGGTTAATAAGGCACAACTTGTTAAGCGAATCGATGAACTTCGTCTTAATAAAAGGGTTGATGGGATTTCCGAGGTCCGCGATCAAAGCGACCGCGAGGGTATGAGTATTGTGATCGAGTTGAAACGAGATGTCGATTCAACCGGTATTTTGAATTTTCTCTTTAAGAATACTGATTTACAAATTTCATATAACTTCAATATGGTTGCAATCGACCATATGCGGCCTGAACGACTTTCACTAAAACAAATATTGGTCTCATATCTTGAATTTCAACGAGAGGTTATTAAAAAAAGAACCCAGTTTGATCTTCAAAAAGCATTGGATCGTCAACACATTGTGGAAGGTCTGATTAAAGCCTTATCAATTTTGGATCAGGTGATTAAGACAATCCGAGCCAGTAAAAATCGTAAAGATGCCAGAGATAATCTGGTAAAGACTTATCAGTTTTCCGAAAAGCAGTCGGATGCAATCGTTGCCTTACAACTCTATCGCTTGACTAATACCGATGTCACACAGCTGGAAAAAGAATCTCAGGAATTATCTGATAAGATTACCGGATTCAAAAAAATCTTAGCCGATCCTAAGGAGCTTAATAAAGTTTTGGCTCGTGAGTTACGGGCAATCGCTAAAAATTACCGCAACCCTCGACGGACAGAAATTCAAGATAAGGTTGCTACAATTAAAATTAGCACTGATGTCATTATTCCCGATGAGGACGTTGTGGTGATGGTTAGCCACGATGGTTACATCAAACGTAGTAGTATTCGTTCATATAAAGCTTCTGGAAACGAGAACGGGCTCAAGGATGAAGACTATCCAATCTTTATGAAACAAATGAATGCTCGAGATCATTTATTCATGTTTACCAGTAAGGGTAATTTAATCTATCGACCGATTTTTGAAATTGCCGACGTCCGATGGAAAGATACAGGAGAACATATTTCCCAAACGATCGGGTTGGATAATGATGAAGAAATTATTGGCACATTTGCATTTAGTTCATTGAAGGAAAAAGGGCTCTTCTTAATTGCCACTGATGATGGGCATATCAAGCGTACCAAGTTAACTGATTTGGCTCCTGGGAGAACGTACAAAAAGCATGCGTATATGTATGAAAAACTAAAAGATCCCAAGTCGAGAATTGTTGCAATTGATTACTTGGCAGATCTCGATGCAAGCGGTAAGCTATTGTTAATTTCTAAACTTGGATTGGCATTACGTTACGGAATTGATGAAGTTCCTATTAATGGTGCCAGAACAACGGGGGTTAAGTCCCAAAACCTTGCGGATGGCGATGTTATAACAAACCTGCAGTTGGTAAACGATGACGATGTTATTGCAATTGTCACGCAACGGGGTGCCTTTAAAAAATTAGCTGTTAAAGAAATTCCAGCGACTTCTCGTGCTCGCAAAGGTGTGATGATTCTGAGAGAATTAAAGCAGAATTCTCACCGTGTTGTTGATTTTACGGTCATTAATAATGAAGATACCCCTCTTGAAGTGTTAACGGATCATCAACGGGTTCATGATATTTTGCCAAACGAATTCTCGCTTGGCGGGCGTTATTCCAATGGATCGTTTGTCATTGATGTGGAAAGCGAAGGAACGCCGGTTAAGATTCGTCGAAAGCCGACTGAATTGACAATTAATTAAAATTTTGTGTTCTCTTAATTGATTGTCATTTCATTTAGAATTATAATAATTCATAATGGTTAATTATAAGTTATCTTATAAGCAAGGCAGCTTCCATTAACGACCAGAAATGGTGATTTAAAGCGGTCTTGGACTAGTTTAGTGATCATATATGGAAGTAAGGTTCACACCTTATTAACCTTAACTTCATTAAGGAGAGACTGAATGAAAACCACTCAGGAAAGTATTTTTTCATCAAAAACGTTATCGTATTTTCTTCAGTTGGCTGATACAATGAATTATACGCAGGCTGCACAAATTTTAGGTATCACACAGCCGGCGTTGACTCAGCAAATCAAAAAACTGGAGCGCACTGTTGGAACATCATTATTTTATTCAGTAGGTAAAAAGTTACGGTTAACGGATGCCGGTTATATTATGCTAAAAACGACCCATCAAATCTATGATTTACTGAATGATGCAACCGATGAAATTCAACAAGCAACCAGTTCAACAACTGGTGAAATCAATCTTGGTATTTTGGCTTCAATTGAGACTAAAGTGTTTGAAGATTTTGCTTTGGAACTTTATCATGAGAATCCAGATTTGGTTGTTAATTTCCATATGTTAACCCGAAAAGAGATTTGGGAGAGTTTGGAAAATAACAAAATTGACCTGGCAATTATGTATCTTCCGGATGAATCAATTAAAAACTGGAAACCGTACAGTTCTAAAAAGATCATTTCGGATGATTTGTTGTTAATTCATCATAATCAAGATCTTTCTAAGAAAAAGAAAGTTCATTTAAAAGATGTTAACGATCGACCATGGGTCATGTATCCACAAGATTATTACTTGAACCAGACGTTACGGGAAACGTTTAAAAACCAAATGGTTGACTTTCCAACTGCAGCTGCTCGTTATACCATGCCTGAGCAGATTTTGAAGTTTGCAATTAACACTGGTACAAATACTGCATTACCAAAATCATACATGGTCAATATTAATCTAAAGGATCTGACAAATGATGATATTTTTGTCTCTGAATTTGATCCTAAAATTAAATTTGATTTGAAGTTTGTTTATCGGAAAAATAAGAATGAAATTCCAAGAATCGGTCGTTTCTTGTCTAAATTTGACGAATTTTTGAATACTAAGGATTATCTATCCCGATTAGCAGATTAATTTTTAAAAATTAAAGGAGATTTTGTAAATGAGTAAAGAATTAGTTTTTGGTCACCAAAACCCTGATACAGATGCAATTGTAGCCGCAAAAGCGTACTCGTATCTTCAAAACCAATTAGGTTATGATACTGAGGCCGTCGCTTTGGGACAACCAAATCCGGAAACCAATTTTGTTTTGAATTACTTTGATGAAACAACACCACGAGTGATTAAGACAGCTAGTAATGAAGTTGATTCAGTTATGTTGGTTGATCATAATGAATTTCAACAAAGTGTTAGCGACATTAAAGATGTTAAAATTACCCACGTTGTTGATCATCACCGTATTTCAAATTTCCAAACAGAATTACCATTATATTATCGTGCAGAACCATTAGGTTGCTGCAGTACAATTTTGGTTAAGATGTTTGACGAAAACAAGATTGAAATTCCGGCTCAACTTGCCGGCTTGATGCTTTCAGCAATTATTTCCGATACGTTATTGCTTAAGTCTCCTACAACGACTGATGATGACAAAATTGCTGTTAAGACATTGGCGGAGATTGCTGATATTGATTACGAAAAGTATGGTATTGAAATGCTCAAGGCTGGAACTAACGTTGCAGCTAAAAGTGATCAGGAACTAATCGACTCAGATGCAAAGTCATTTACAATGGGTGGCAAGAGTGTTCGAATTGATCAAATCAACGTTGTTGACTTTGATGATATTGATAAGCGTCAGGATGATATTAAAAAGGCAATGTCAGCCGAAGCTTCCGATAAGGGATACGATTTATTCTTAGTACTTGTTACGAACGTTTTGAATAGTGATTCCAAGTTGATTGCAGTTGGATCATCTTTAGATGCCGTTGAAAAAGCTTTCAACGAAAAGTTTGCTAGTGACAATACAATGCCGTTACCAGGTGTTGTTTCTCGAAAGAAACAGGTAGTACCACCATTAACTGATGCATTAAGTTAATGACTCGTACGTATATTTGATTAAGTTGAAATAGCATGTTAAATTCGGTCCACAGTTTATCACTGAGGCCGTTTTTTGTTTACATAAAAGCAATGACGACCTATAATGTAGAAAGCATTAGTTGCACACAATCTATTTACCCTTGGCAGGAGGTCAAGCATGGTTGAGAAAAAAGATTTAAAACATCGATTAACACCAGAACAGTATGCGGTTACCCAAGAGGCCGCTACGGAGGCACCCTTTAGTGGTCAATATGATCATTTTTATCAAGAGGGTATTTATGTTGACGTCGTAAGTGGTGAACCTTTGTTTTCATCTAAGGACAAATATGACGCTGGGTGTGGATGGCCATCATTTACCAAACCAATTGAGCAAACAAGTATTCATAAGAATTTGGATACTTCTCACGGAATGATTAGAGAGGAAGTTCAAAGTAATGATGCTCATTCTCATCTAGGGCATGTGTTTGGCGATGGACCCAAAGAAGCAGGCGGCCAACGATATTGCATTAATTCCGCGGCCTTGAAGTTCATCCCCGCAGACGAGCTTGAAGAGGCAGGGTACGATCAGTATAAAACAATGTTTAACTGATATGTACAGCTGTTAAAATTGATGTTTAGATGATATTAATAATAAAGTCAAAGAGGTGTCATTAATGGAAGATACAGCAATTTTTGCCGGTGGGTGTTTCTGGTGTATGGTTAAACCGTTTGATACCATGCCCGGTATTAATAAAGTTATTTCCGGATATACGGGCGGTCATGTAGCAAATCCGAGCTACGAACAGGTTAGCAGCCATACAACGGGACATACCGAAGCCGTTAAAATTAATTTTGATCCAGATATTATTAGTTATAAGCAACTGGTTCAAATTTATTGGCAACAAACAGATCCAACAGATGCAATGGGACAGTTTCAGGATCGAGGAGATAACTATCGTCCAGTGATCTTTGTGAAAGATGAAGCGCAACGAAAAATTGCGGAGGCTTCCAAAAAAGCTTTAGAGGAAACCGGTATGTTTGACCAGCCGATTGTCACTCAAATTGAAGATGCCAAACCCTTTTATCCAGCAGAAGAGGAACATCAACAGTTTTATAAAAAAAATCCATTTCGTTTCCAAATGGAGGAAGCTGGCGGACGTGAAAAATTTGTGAAAGACCACTGGCAGTCAAAACAAAAATAATCAGCAGAACCTAAATAAGCTGACATCATTTCCTTGATAAACAAGGGATTGGTGTCAGCTTATTTATTTTGTTTTAAGGCTTTTCGGCAATTATTGCGACATAACCACCTTTTGAAAAGCCATCTTCAGGTTCTTCAGCACTATCGTTTGTGTAGAGTGGGTTTGCTACCAAGGTTTGTTTGAACCTTAAATGTCGTAGCTGAAGCTCGTTTTCTAAAAGGTGCTTTTTTTCTAGGGTGGTATGCCAGTATGCAGAATCAACCAGTTCAATTAGGTATGGCCATTTCGGAAGAACATTTGCCAATTCTTCTGATTGATAATTACCCTGAATTTTGGCAAGCATATACATTAATCCATAAGCACTTTCTTTTGGCACGTCAATTAAAATAAAATGGCCGCCGGACTTGAGTGCTTTGATACAATTTTGATAAGCCGCCAATAAGTCCTTAATATAACTGGAGCTGCCATTAAAGTAAATGGTATCATACTGTCTTGCGGGCAGATTAATACTTTCTGCTTTTCCAACGCGAACGTTTAATCCCCGCTTTTTTGCAATCTGTGCCATATCGGTAGATGGTTCAACACCATCAAAAAGTGGCAGGCCATATTGGCGGTGGAGGGTATCTTCAAATAACCCGCTGCCACAACCGATTGACAAGACATGTTTTGTTGAGCCTAAGTCTAAAACAGATTTTAAAAGTTTTAGTTCACTCAGAAATATCTGCTTATTGGCCAGAAACCACTGATCATATTCAGTCGCATAACCATCAAAAATTTCTATTGCATGTGTTTTAACCATGATAAAACCTCCAAGAATTATTGCTTGGAGAGAAATTAACATACTCATATTGTTAAGCTTCCCTACGCGAGTACTGACTCACAGGTTCAAAGGGTTCCCCAAAATGGTCTCAGCAAATTGCTCCCCTAGCTGCATTTTCAGTATAAACTAGATTAGGCACATTTGCATCAATATTTTGACGTGAGTGTTTTATGATGATTAAGGAAATTTTCAACTGAAATGGCCGAAAAGAAAGCGAATTCGTTAACAATGCCTTATAATAGTATAAAGGCTTAAAACATCGACAGTTACTTTTTAACAATCTATAAAAGCTGACTTAACGGGAGTTGTTAATATTATGGATCGAAAAGACCGGATTAAATTACTGAGCGATTTAATTAAAATTAATACAGTTGGTGGTCGAGAAGAAGGAACGGCCAAATATCTTTCTCGATATTTGGAAAGTTATGGGATTCACGGTAAGACAATTGAGGTTGAACCAGGGAGATTTAATTTAGTTGCCGAAGTTGGTGATAAAACGTCACCAGTAATTGTTTTTGAAGGGCATCAAGATGTTGTTGATATTGGCGAACGGTCAAAATGGCTGCACAATCCCTTAGGGGCCGAAATTGTTGGCGATCGCATGTACGGTCGAGGCACGAGTGATATGAAATCCGGACTTGCTGCCGAAATTATCACAATGATCGAGCTGAAGCAGTCCGGAAATCCGATAAACGGAACCATTCGTTTATTGGCAACAGTTGGTGAGGAGTCTAGTACAGTCAATCATATGCAAGGTGCACAGAACTTTGCTAAACATGGGTATTTGGATGATGTTTCAGCGGCAATCATTGCTGAACCAAGTAGTGAACCTTTAGATTGGCTAACACAGGATACACCGCTAAATCCATTTAAGTTTTCAAAAGCACAGATTAAGGAATTAGTTAAAGAAAACAATTCGACCGAACAATATCTTTTGAGTTTTGCGCACAAGGGTTCCATTACGTATGAAACACTGGCAAAGGGGAAAACGGCTCATAGTTCATCGCCGCAATTAGGAATAAATGCCATTGCACCTTTAATCAAGGCGTACGATAATGAAATTAAATATTTCAGGACACTTCATGAAAAAAATGCTATTTTAGGGAAAACGATTCCTGTGGTCACCAAAATTAATGGTGGTGATCAGTTGAATTCCGTTCCGGCTTCGGCCTCTGTTTATGCTAAGATCAGAACCATTCCAGAAGAACCCAACGATGCCATTATTGACCATTTAAAACGGATTATTTCTAAGAATAATCAGGAGTCGGAAGCCGACTTGTCATTTAAACTTCTTGGGAACAAATATCCCGTGGTAAGCGATCCGAATAATAAATTGATTCAGTTACTTAGAAAGCATGGTGAACAGCAACTCCAACAAAAATTACCATTGGGTGGGTATCCTGGTGGTACGGATGCGGCAGAATTCGTCAAAGTAAACCCAACGATCACGGTTGCGGTCTTCGGCCCAGGTAATATGACGGCACACCAAGTTGACGAGTTTGTTGAGCTGGAAAATTTTGAGCGTTTTATTGAGATTTATAAACAAACCGTTAATGACTATTTTAATGCTTAGAGAATAGTGGTCGAATAAATTAGAATTTGTATACCAAACCATACTAAACGATTAACCGGTGTAGGGTTGATAAAAAGATTATTTATGGCGGCTTTTTCAATCTCCTGTCACAGTTAGTGGCGTGGATTATAACGAATTATTATTGTTGACCCTCTGGTGATTAGTTTTTAGGTTTTTTAAAAGTCGGACAGCATTTTTTTCGAAAAAAGTTGCCCCCCGACAATTAATAAATGATCACTTGCTGTAAAGTGTGAATTGTGAAGACTAACTTGTCCACCGTTTCCAATATTTGCATAGACGTCAGGGATAATGTCCTGGTAGCAGGAAAAGTCGTCACTGCCAAGTTGTTGTTCCTGTACATAGATTGGGGCAAATTTAGCAGTTTCGTCCTTAACAATCTTAGTTAATGTTGGATCGTTATCAACGGATGGATTTCCAGCGTACCAGTTAATATCAGCTTTAACGTTATGTGCCAAAGCTGTATAATTAACAATTTAAAAAAAGGTTCTTAATCTCTTGACGGACATTTTTGTCGGCTGTGCGAACAGTGCCTTCAAAAAATGCATTACTTGGGATAACGTTCCAAGTATTACCGGCACTTAGGTGTGTAATACTTAATACAGCGGCTTTAAATGGATCTAATTTTCTGGAAATTAATGATTGCAGTTCGGTAATTTCATAACCCAGCGCCGCGATCGGATCTTCACCATTTTGCGGTGCGGATGCATGGGTTCCTACACCGGTCAGGGTGACTTTGAATTTATCGATGGCACCAGTTGTAAGGCCGACATGGCCGATTGGCTGATGAGGTGTATTGTGAAATCCGATGATAGCATTAACGCCTTTTAATTGACCATTGTTAATCAATTGAAGAGCCCTTTCTCTATCTTCTTCGGATAATTGAAAAAGAAGTCGAACTTTTCCAGGAAGACTGGCTTCAAGTTGCTTTAACAGGTAGGCACCTCCCAATAACGATACGATATGGGTATCATGTCCGCAAGCGTGCATAACACCCGGAACTTTAGAGCTGAAGGGAACGCCGGATTCCTCCTGAATCGGAAGCGCATCAATGTCGGCTCTTAAAGCAACGGTAGGACCATCGCTTGTACCAATTTCGGCGAACACGCCTGTTTTTAAATTTGTGGGTAGAAGTTTAATTCCCCATTTGGTCAAAATAGCTTTAATGGTTTCTGTTGTTTTAAATTCTCGGTTGGCAAGTTCCAGATATTCGTGAAAATGATGACGGTATTGAATAAGTGTTTCTTCAAGTTGTTTTTTGCTTAATGGTTTATGATTAGTACTCAAAATATTGCATCCTAAAATAAAATCGTCTCCGTGCAGCTTAATGCACAGGGACGATTTTTCGTGGTACCACCCGTTTCTATGGTTTCAATGAACTATCTCAGGATTCTTTTGTTTTAAATTAAAACGTTATCCTTGAGCGATATCGTACCCAAATCGTGTTGTCAGCTTTCACCCCCAACAAAGCTAAGAGTTCATCTTCATTAATTTTTCTGGTGCACTTTTTTCAGCCATATCACGCTTTCTGGAAACCGCATGTGATTAATGACTCTTCTCTTTAAGCTGTTAAATGCTAAATTAATTAGAATTGTAAGATTTGTTTTTAATTTTATCAACTTTATAAAGTTGAGTAATTATGAACTAAATTGTTTGCTGCTAAATGATCATTATGTAGTGTGAGCAGCTTTGGTAGTGAATAGTAGTATTGGATCATTTCAATTGTCTTACGTTGCAATAATTTGTACATGTGTCAGCGATTACATTTTTCAGTCACATTATTTGCTACATGGCGTGTTTAGGGTTTAAATTGGGGGCAAAGAGGAGGGACACAAAATGTTTAATTGGGAAATAAATGAACCAGATGAATATAGTAAAAGTGAACATGCTCACTTTGTGGATCTAACGACTCGAAGTTATATTACGGCCCAAGGACAAGCAACTAAGCATACAGATGACCCCGAATTTTTAAGAATTGCAAAGGCTGCGGCTCGAATTGCCAAAACAATCAGTGGTGGTCCTGAGGGGGATATTCCAATTTCTGGATTTAAGCCTTATGTACCTTATCCGGTGCAGACTGTTTGGAAGCGAAATGGCGATGTTGAAGATTTTAAAATCTGGATTAAGCAACCGTTATTTGTTGATGAAAAGGCATTCAAAGCTGCGTTGGAAAAAATTCACTTTGTTAATACAAAACGAGAAGAGCTTCATTTTGAACAACTTGCTGAAGGCATTGAAGTTCAAACAATTAATCATGGTCCGATAGAGGATGGCTGCCAAGCCTTTCAAGTGCTGAATAAGGCAATTCAAGAAGGCGGTTATCAACGAATTCGAAAGAACGAGCATCGGGAGGTATATATTGATAGCCTGCCCGTAACGCCTGATAGTTTGGTCTTGGTTCGATTTGCCATTGATTTAAATGGGCAGCCGGCACCTGATATGGTGCATAATTGAGTTGCAGATGTTAAAGTCTTAATTCAAAGTATTTTTGGCATTAACCATTGTTAAAAGTCTGTTCCGTAACCGCGCGTTTTCTTTGTGGATATGGTTCAGGCTTTTGTCTTTTTAATTGAATTATTTTAAATTTGTAAGTTGACATAAATGAGTATGCTTATAATATCAATATTATTAAATAATAGATTTAGTCATTAATTCGTAATGTTGTTTTAATATTTATGCAACCTACTTTCACCCCAAGTTATTTATAATATCGTTAGTAGATTACGAAGTAAATTACTCTCGAAATTCAAGTAACTGTTTTTAGGGAATTTGTTTATGATTAATTTGCTATTATCGAACACTGAGAGGGAGAATTGATGAGTTTGAAATCATATTTTAATAAAGGCAGTAGAGAATTATTTTTGCTATTTTTTGGCTTTATGATTATGCAATTTATAAATATTCAAGGCAGTCATGCTGCAGTAGTTGATGCCCATTATCGAATAACATCGGTAAAAAAGGTTTCTTTAAGGACAAAGGCCATTAACTATAAGTCAAAAACGGCAATGTGGACTTATCCGTATCGCTCAAATAAATTGGCTAAGAAGACGCACTGGCTTAAAAATTATGCTAAGAGATCTTTAATGGTGACAAAATCAGCTACTTTGAAAAACGGTTTAAAATATGACTTTGTGCAAGTTGCAAATAAGCCATCTGTTTATGGTTGGGTTTATGCCAAGAATTTGCAACAAATGACAATGGTGAGTTTAGGAGATTCTATTACAAAGGGGTGGACAGGCTCGTCATATGCCACAAGTCCCTATCCTCAGTTAGTTAGTCAACAGCTTTATGTGTTGGATACGAATCTTGGCCAAAATAATGGCAAGGTTGTTGGTGATACAAATTTGGATTTAACATCAAACGTTACTACGACAAATTTTAAAAAGGTTGATATCGCGACAATTGCTTATGGCGTTAATGACTACTTCCATTCCTCTCTGACGGATGTGACACAAGTTCTGGATGATCAGATTAAGGGAATAAAGCGTCAAAATCCGACTATCCAATTATTTGGGATTTTGCCTTTGAACTGTTATGTCACGGCATTTGGAACAGATCAGCAATCAGATGCGTATAGTACCGTTGGGTATCACGATTATACATTGTCTCAATTATGTGATGCCGAAGCTGAAGTTTATGAGGATAATGGCGTCAAATATTTAGATTGGAGATCGGTTGACCCAGATATTGTACCGACAACGATTGACACGTCAATATTCGGAGATGGTAAGTTGCATCCAACCCAAGCGACTTATAATCAGGTTGGTACGGATATTGCTAATTTTTTGGAGAAGAACCTTAAATAAAAATAATTTGTCTAAATAAAAAATCATACTTAAATTTGAAGCAATTGTAGTTGCTTCTTTTTTGTTGTGTATTTTCTCGGATTGTAATGTATTTTTAGTGCTAACCCCTTACTTCTAAAATCCCATTCATAATGATGGGGTTAATTTTTACAATACTAGTACGTCATTAAAATGATATTTATTTAAATTTATTACAAAGAATTAGTTAACTTGTTTTTATTTTTATTAACCTTCAGCTTTAAAGAGGCCATAAATAGGCAAAAAGTGTAGAATTAAACTCATCATTTTGAAGGGAATGAATTATATTGAGGAAAGTTAAGGGATGGATTTTTGCAGTGGCTTTGTTAGCGGGGATTTCAATGCAAAGCCCGACATACGCAAAAACGGCTCATAAACATGCAAGCGAGACGAACCTGTTGATGATCAATACTTATACGCATGCAACAAACGTTGGTAAACAGGCTTTTGTAACCAGGAGGTCGATTACAGCCTACGAGACGAAAAATGATCAGCCTGATTATCAAAATCCGGTTCAAATTCCGAAAAATACCGCATTGACGGTTCAGCAAAAATTAGCCGGGAATGCAGGTTATATCATTACGGTTCCCGGTAATCCGAATAAATTATTTTTCCAGGATACTCACGATTCGCTATACTCTTATAAGTCGATTCGAAACAATGCGCATGAAATTGATAAATTAACGCGTTCTTCTTTAAAATGGTCGAAAAAGTTAACCGGTAATCAGCGTCATGCGATTCGTTACTATACCGGAGATGGTTATGAAGCTATTAATGATGCACTTAGGGGGTCGGAAAAGAAGGCCTCTAAGAAAATTCGCTCGGACGTTAAGAATATTAATTCCGGCATTCATCAATTCAAATTATCAGCACCATTAACGGTTTTTCGAGGGACATCCATGTTTGGCTTAAAAAAATCACTTGATGATCAAGGTGTTAAAGTCGGTGGTGAATATTCCGATATGGCTTATTCGTCAACGACATTAAAGCGAATGGTGGCTTTATCGTTTTCCAAACACGTTATTTTAAAAATTAACGTTCCAAGAGGATATCATGGTGCCTATATTGATCCGATTTCCAAAAATAAAGGGGAAAAGGAGTATTTGATGAATGGCGGTACTAAAATGATTATCACCAGATTGCAAAAAGGCTATACAACCATGTATGCGACAATTGCACAAAAACATAGTGGCTCGAAAACAAAAGTGAAGCACATGACCAAACAATATAAATATTGGATAGTAACACTTGATTTGATGAAATGATTTTTCATATAAGATTATTTAAAAAGCACATGCTTAGCAGAGTAACGTTTCAATCTTTGCTAAGCATGTGTTTTTTGATGTTTTTATGAAAAGCTATCAGTTAATCGTGCACAAACAGTTAATGAGCTTAATGGAACATCATTGCCGCAAGTAACAGATTAATGATACTTGTCAACCACCCATAGGGCACACCGGTTTTTAAAAAGTCTTTAACATTTAATTCCGTGTGTTCAACCACCCACAGGTTCCAAGATTGGGTAATGCAGGTAGAAATTGCAATCGAAACGGCCGGTACAATAATGGCGCAAAAGGCAAAATACTGATTGAAAAAACCGGTTGCTGCCAAAACAGCAGCTGTTGCCGATCCAGCTCCCCAGACCATAAGCGGGCCACGAAATAGTGCAAGTGGGGCAAGAACACCAAAGGCAATTGCCAGAATAAACGGATCATGAGGGACAATACTTTTTAAAATAGTGCCAAAGCGAGCTGTGTTTTTGACTGCCGCTGCACTAAACATGGTTAGAAAAAGCAACATGACAATTAAACCGGAGATATCCGAAATGGCTTTGCTGACAGTTTGATTAATCATGCTCAATGCATTTTTATATGTCTTTAAGTGTCCGGTAGTCAAGAAAACTAAGAAGATCGACAGCATCAGTGCCGGAATAGGCTGCCATCCAAAGATTAAGTTCATTAAAACAGGAAAAACAGGTAAAATGTATGAAATCTTTGGAACACTTGGAATGTTCACATCTTTAACATCAGTGCTGGTAACTTCATTTTTGTGGATGGATTTAGCATGAACTAAAATGAAAAGGATAACAATGATCATTTGGACCGCCATTGCACTGAACCCATATGTTAGGTATTTGGCACCATAAATAACTTTCGGAAAGAATAATTGAATTTGTTTAATGATGACAATATTAACGTACATTGGGGCGCCAATTGACATAACAAAAGCGACAACTGCGACATTTTTGGACAGACCCAATGATTGCAAAATTGGTAGAAGAATGACAGCAATGGCAATGACAGCACCGACACCATATGAACTTGTGAAGATAAAGGCAGTAATCAGGCAGACTAAAATAGCAGCGGAAATAGGATGTTTATAACTTACCTTTACTGCCTGTTCACTGATAGCACCTGCAACACCGGTATCTACTAGAACTCTTCCAAACCACGAACCAAAAATGATTACCATAATCGTGGATCCATAATCCATTGCCGGTTGAGAAAAAATATCATTGATGGCTTCTTTATACGGAATGCCACCGATAACGGTCCAGAGAACGGCCATAATCAAAAAGCCGATCATGATATTGCCGCCACGCATTACGAACACTATAAATCCAATGAAAGTTAAAAATAGCAAAATTCCTATAATGATATTTGACATGTTGTTCACTCCTAAATTGTCATGTGTGTTTGCCAAAAGAGAAACCGGTTAACCATAAAAGCGATTTCATTATAAACATGATTATCGTGAAATGTCAAACTTATTTCGATTTTAGGCTATCTATTAATACTTGATATAAGTAATGAAACGAATCTGAGACGGGTGTTGGCTTTTTAATAATATCTATTTTTGACTTGACGATTATTGTGGTCTTGTAATATGATGATAGTAATCTCAATGAGAAACCGGTTAACCAAAATATTGAACGAGGTGACTTTTCATGTTGAATATGAATCGATTTGTTTTAAATACGTTGCTTTTACAACATGATCACGATATAGGTCAAACACAGCTGCAACTTGTCCAGTCATTAAGACAATTAGGTGTTTCAAATATTGAACTTAGACGGGAATATAATCAAGAAAAAATGAGCGAACTGATGCAACTGGGGCGTTTACGGCTTAACTACAGACTGACATATTTTTATTCAATTCCGGATAATCTTTTTATTAATGGGAAAATTAACGAAAGAATCCTGCTGTATCTGTCAGAAGCCCAGTTGATGGGAAGTTCATATTTAAAAATGACATTAGGTGACTTTCATAAAGATAATGATGGAGAATTGGCAATTTTGAATTCAATTTTGCCCAAAACGATTGAACTGAATATTGAGAATGACCAAACAGCAGAGAATAGTGATCCTGATAAATTAGCAACCTTCTTTAAGACGGCCAAACGTCATGGACTTGAAATTGGATTTGTTAATGATCTTGGTAACTGGATTTATACAAATCATGATACAAAGAAAGTGACAGAGCAATTACTTGATTTCACTAAATATATTCATCTAAAGAGTTATGTTCTCAATGAGAAAGGAGAACCTGAAACGGTTCCCTTTTCTAAAGGACTTTTGGATTGGCAGTCACTGATTGCAAAATTTGATAAACAAATCCCTATTGGACTGGAATACCCAACGGATCTTGCCGGACTTGAGGCTGATCTTGAGGTAGTGGGAAATAGTCACTTTTAGTAGAAGGAGTGGTGGAAAATGTCAGAAAACATTGAATTTAGTACAGATAAATTTCGTTTGGATAATCGAGTTGCAGTGATTACAGGTGGCGCCAGCGGCCTTGGCTTTTCATATACCAAAGCCTTGCTGTTATCAGGAGCAAAGGTATTTGTTGCGAGCTATAGCGATAAGGGCTGGCAGGAAGCAGCCGAATTTGCAAAGAGTGTTAACGGTCAAATTGATTTCATAAAAAGTGATATTACCCAAGAAGGTGCTGCTCAAAAAATTGTTGAAGCGGTTAAAAAATCATTTGGCGGAATTGACATTTTAATTAACAACGCCGGCATTCAGATTCGAAATGAATGGGATCATTTCAATGATGAGGATTGGCGAAAGGTCATTAATACAAACCTAAACGGACTCTATTACTTATCTCATGAAGCCGCAAAAGTGATGGCTGAACAAAAACACGGCAAAATAATTAATGTTGGTTCAATGCAGTCTTTCAGAGCAGGAAAATTTATTTTTCCGTATACTGCAAGCAAGCATGGTGTTGTTGGACTCACAAAAGCCTATGCTGATGCGTTGGCTCCTGACAATATTCAAGTCAATGCAATTGCACCAGGCTACATTGATACGCCAATGACTAAAGCACTTCAAAACAATTCAGAGCGAAACACAGAAATTTTAGCGCATATTCCTGCAGGCCATTGGGCAAAGCCATCAGAATTAATGGGAACCATTGTCTTTTTGGCAAGCAGTGCGTCAGATTACGTGACGGGTGTGACAATTCCGGTTGACGGCGGTTATTTACTTCGTTAAGACTCGGATTAAGGAAAGTGAGGATGTTAAACATGACAAAAGTTGCAGTTCCAAAGGGTCTTTCAGTGGAAGGTAAGCGGTATTTAACGGATCACGGGCTGTCTCTTATTGAGTTGGACAGTATGGCTAGTGACTCAATCGAAAAAAATGCCGGTGATGCAGATGGCCTTATTTTGATGACGGATCCCTTCCCAAATCAAACGATTAAACAACTGCCAAATTTGAAGGTGATTGCAAGACACGGTGTTGGGTACGATAATGTTGATCAAAATTTCATGGCAAAAGCGGGGATTTGGGTGACAATTACGCCAAACGCAAATGCGTCAACGGTCGCCGAAACAACACTCGCTGAAATCCTTGATGTTTCTAAAAACTTAACGTCTATATCTGATGAAATGAGAAAGGGGCATTTTGAGTATAAAAATACTCACATGGGATTCGATGTGGCAGGTAAAACGTTGGGCATTATGGGGTATGGACGGATTGGCAGAATGGTTGCAAAAAAAGCTTCCGGATTAGATATGAAAATAATGATTTACGATCCATTTGTCAAAGAGTCGGAGGACGGCCAATTGGTTGATCGCGAAACGCTTTTGAAAGAGTCGGATATTATCACGTTGCATATGGCGGTAACACCTGATAATCAACAGGGAATTGGCAAGAATGAGTTTGACGAGATGAAGAATTCTGCCGTTTTAATTAATCTGGGAAGAGGCGCACTGGTTGATCAAACTGCCTTGATTAATGCTTTAAGAACGCATACTATTGGCGGTGCAGCTTTAGATGTTTTTAACGAAGAACCCCTTCGCCTAACAAGTGATTTTTATCAACTCGATAATGTTTTGCTGACACCACATATTGCTTCAAATACCAAGGAATGCATGGCCCGAATGGCCGTTGACGCAGCAAGTGAAGCGGTCAGGGTGCTGGCGGGGGATAATCCTAAATGGCCAGTGAATAAGATTGAAACAGGTGACTAAATATGTCAGAAAACAGAACGACTATTGATGCTGAAAAGTTCGCTTTTCATGTTCTTGATACGATTCATTTCCGAGAATCCAGTGATTACGAAAGACAGTTAAAAGACCGTTTAACAGTATTTTTAATGGCTAAATATTTGATAGACGATTTTAATGACTTGGAAAATCAAAACTTTAATATTCATGAGAATAATGATCAGACACTTTCTAAATTAGGGTTTGATTCACTATTAAAACGAATTGAAAGTTTGAATAAATATTAATCGGTTATACTGATTTAGCTTTCAAATTAGGATTATTGCGGGTAAAATACATTTAGGTGATTAGAAAATGAGCGATAAGCAGATGACGATTAACGATATTGCAAAAATGGCAGGCGTTTCCAAGGCGACAATTTCGAGGTTCCTAAATGGTCATTTTGAACGAATGTCAGAGGATACCCGCACAAAAATTGATCAAATTATTAAGACAAGTGGTTATCGAATTAACCAACAGGCAAAAGCCTTGACGGATAAGCAAACCCATCTTATCGGTATGGTGGTGGCTGATATTGAAAATATATTTTCCTCAATGCTTTTTAAGGGAGCAGATCAAATTTTTCAAGAATCCGGTTATCAAATTATTTTGATGAATTCGAATAATTCACTCGATCAAGAACAAAAGCAGTTGGAAAGATTGCTGAGCCTTCGGGTAGACGGGATTATTCTCCAACCTGTTTCTGAAATGGCTTCACATTATCAATTTATTAAAGATACCGGTACAGCAATGGTGATTGTGGATCGCAAGTTGACACCGCAATCATGGCCGGAGATTACGACCGATAATTATGGTTACTCCCAGTTGCTTGGGAACTTTATTGTTCGAATGGGATACCAAAGGATTGTGATGATTGGTGAGAAAATTATTGATAATTCTGCTCGAACGGAAAGATATAGCGCTATCAAGGATATTGTCAACAAAGCAGGTATAAGCGCCAAATTGATTGAGATTGATCGGTCTACCAGTGATAGTGACATCTATAATTTATTAATGGCGCTTAGTGATAATCTGGAAAATCGAACTGCTGTATATGCACTTAAAGGAACGATTTTAATGCGGGTGATTGCAATTCTTTCCCAGTACCATGTGGCCGTACCAGGACAATTAGGGGTTGTGGCGTTTGACGATTGGGACTGGGCCAAACTTGTTCAACCACAAATTACAACTATTCAGCAAAATCCCCAAGTTATGGGGAAAAAATCTGCGCGGCGGTTAATTAATATGTTGGAAAATGACAATATGAAAATTGACACCACTTTAATAGAAAGCTCGTTAAAAGTTAGGGATTCATTAGTTGATTACCACAAAAGTAAATCAATTTGATAAGTGTAATGTGTAACTGAGGATATAAAACAGCATTTTCAGCATTGGAATAAGCCAATGCCGGAGATACTGTTTTTTTGATTATGGTACTTAAACCCGCATGTCATTCTTGTTTGATTTACAATTTTTATCAGCTATAAAGTGTTAGTTTTAGAATGCTCATGCTTAAAAAAATTAATGATCAGGACGACTATTTTTAGTATATTCCAGAAAATACTTGCTTTTTTAAGTTTACAAGTGTAAATTATGAATATAGAAAGTTTACGTTTGTAAATTTGACTAAGACCAACAAGAAATCAGCTGATTGCTTTTGTTAAAGAATATTGATGAAGGGAAGTAGGTTTGATGGTACAGATGATAACGTTTATGGTAGCAATCCTGTTAATCGCATTTATTGTCTGGTGGTTCTTTGGTAAGCATGAAGGGTCGGTTGCTGATGCGCAGGTTGCAGATAATAAACAGGAAACAACTGTTTTGGTTGATGGAGGTTATTCTCCAAGTACATTATTTTTAAAAAAAGGAATACCAGCCAAAGTGAGTTTTCGAATGAATGACTCAACCGCTTGTTTATCACACGTTGTGTTTGAAAAGTTGGGCATTGATAAAGACTTAACAAAACAGAGTGTGACCGAAATTGAAATTCCGACCGATAAAGCACAAGAATTTGATTATGCATGTGGTATGAATATGTTCCATGGGAAAATAATTGTTAAAAACTAATTTTAAATATAGTAAGTAGGAAATAATGATGAACTTTAAAAAACTTTTTGGTGGTCAGGACAAGTCGGAAACAACTAATAGTCATACTCAAATCATTAAGATCAATGTTGATCATGGATATGAACCAAGTACGGTCACGCTTAAACAAGGTGTTCCTGCGAAATTGATTTTTCATCGGATTAACGACTCGTCCTGTTTAGCTAAAGTACAATCTGAAGAATTGTCTTTTAAAAAGAACCTACCGTTAAATAAAAATGTCGAGGTTTCGGTTAGTACTGATAAAAGCGGTGAATTCAATTATGCATGTGGTATGAATATGTTCCATGGAAAGGTGATTGTTAACGAATGAAATTATCCAATATGAAAAAGTTTTGGCTTTCGTTAATTTTGGCAAGCCCAATGCTGCTTCAAATGGTTCTGATGCCGTTTCATTGGATGATGCCCGGATACAACTGGATTGCCTTCATTACAACCACAATGGTTATGTTGGTTTCAGCGGTTTCTTATTGGAAAAGCGCATGGGCGGCATTTAAACATCATAATGCCAACATGAATACACTGGTTGCCGTAGGAACTTCCGTTGCTTATTTTTACTCACTTTTTGCAATGATGACTGGAAGAGCGGTTTACTTCGAAAGCGCTGCGCTTGTAACTGTTTTTGTGTTGCTTGGCGACGCTTTGGAGGAACGGATGCATCACAGTGCTTCTAATGCTCTAGGTAAGTTGATGAGTTTGCAGGTTAAGGAAGCGGAAGTTTTATCCAAGGGACAGTATGTTAAAACGCCACTTGAACAAGTTCAAGTGGGAGACATGATTCGGGTTCGTCCGGGCGAAAAGGTACCTGTTGACGGGGTTGTTACTGAAGGTGTCACTAACATTAACGAATCTATGGTAACGGGCGAAAGTATGCCCGTCGTTAAAAAAATCGGCGACAACGTTATCGGTTCAACGATTAATTCGGACGGTATGATTATTTTTCGGGCTACCAAGGTTGGCAAAGACACAGCTTTGTCCCAAATTGTCGAATTAGTCAGAAAAGCCCAGACCAGTCATGCGCCTATTCAAAATCTGACTGATCGGATCTCGGGTATTTTTGTTCCGGCAGTTCTAATCGCTGCTATTTTGACCTTTGTGATTTGGTTTGTATTTTTAGGTGCACCGGCAGTTCAGGCGATGTTATTTGCCGTATCTGTTATTGTCATTGCTTGCCCGTGTGCCTTGGGATTGGCAACGCCGACTGCTCTGATGGTGGGTACCGGTCGATCCGCAAAAATGGGCGTCTTAATTAAAAATGGCCAGGCACTTGAAGAGGTCAACGACGTTAAAACAGTTGTTTTTGATAAAACAGGTACAATTACAGCGGGAAAGCCGGTTGTTACCGATGTCGTAGGTAATCAGGAAAAAGTGCTTCAAGTTGCTGCAAGTTTGGAAGAGAATTCCGAGCACCCACTGGCAGCCGCGGTTATGGCTAAAGTGAGTGAAGCCAAGATAACTTATCAAAAGGCCAAAAAATTTAAAAATATTGAAGGTAAAGGTGTTAAAGCAGTTGTTAACAATCAAAAAGCCTTTGTTGGCAGTGATAAACTATCAAATGATTATCTGTTATCAGATGAAATGAAGAAGCAAATGGCTAAATTACAGAATGATGCCAAAACGGTTGTGTTGGTCGGCTTAAATGAAAAAATCATTGGGTTGATTGCAATCCAAGATACCCCTAAGAAAACCGCTACTGAAGCAATTACCGAATTACGTTCCCGAGGACTTAAAACGGTTATGTTAACCGGGGATAATCAACGGGTTGCTCAAGCGATTGGCAGACAAGTTGGCATCGATCAAGTCATTGCCGGCGTTTTGCCAAATGAAAAGGCTGACCATGTTAAAGCTTTACAACAGTCAGGCAAAGTCGCTTTCGTTGGGGATGGTATTAATGATGCACCGGCACTAACCGTTGCCAATGTTGGTATTGCAATGGGATCTGGAACGGATATTGCCATTGAATCAGGTGAAATTATTTTAATTCAAAATGATTTACTGGGCGTTGTTCGTGCACTTGATATTGCCAAAAAGACATTTAATCGAATTAAATTAAATCTGTTTTGGGCTTTCATTTACAATTTAATTGGTATTCCAATCTCTGCAGGAATTCTAGTTGGTATCGGCCTTCAGTTAAGCCCTGAATTAGCGGGCTTGGCAATGGCTTTCTCATCCGTTTCGGTGGTGACGTCATCGTTGCTTCTGAATAGATCTAAAATTGCAGGAGACCATGAGAATGATAAGGTCACTGCTTGAGTGCAACGAGATAATTGTCAAAATAGTCACCAAAAAATGATTTGACCTAATGCCTCATAATGGCAAACGGTCAAATCATTTTTTGTTGCATCAGGATAAATGATGTTGTTTCTTTTCTTCTATATGTTCAATGATCTGTTTGAATATTTGAACAATATGATCATCAGTTAATTGATAGTGAATTTGTTTCCCGAGCCGTGTTCCCTTTACCAGTCGATTGTCCTTTAACACCCGAAGTTGGTGGGAGATGCTGGATTGACTCATTGTTAAGATATCGGCAATTTTTAACACTTAACGATGTTTCCGACAACGCCAACAGAATTCTCATTCGTGTTTGATCGGCAATGACTTTAAAAACAGTCGTTACCGTATCAATATGTTCGGAAAGCGGAATGCCATTTTCTTTCATTTGTTCATAGGCTTGTTTGTGATCCTGTTCAGTCAAATGATTACCTCCGTGGAAATCTATAATAATTATAATGTACGAATTTAGTCGCATTGTGTCAAGCAGGAAGGAATGCTTGAGATTTTTGAAAATAAATGATAAGATATTCATATGAGGAGTTACTCATATGAACGTAAATTCAAATGTACGTTAGATTAAAATTGACAATTATTAGACAGGGAGGTAAGTCTCGTGAAAAAATTGAAAATGACAACCAAATTATATTTTTTTGGGGTGATCCTGTATCTACTTGGTCTGGTATTAATGTTTTCTGGTTTTAACTCAGCTATTGTCACCAGTTTATTTTTAATTGCGACAGTTTCTTCGGGATATCACGTTATTTTTGAAGGCTTTGAAAAGACCATTTTGGAAAGCAAAAGAACTGGCAGATTCATGCCTAACATTCATTTATTAATGTCAATAGGTGCTGTTGGTGCCATTCTCATTGGGAGTTACGAAGAAGCAGCGTTACTGGTTCTGATATTTGCCGGTGCACATTTCTTGGAAGAATTTGCTGAAGGCAAAAGCCGGCGGGAAATTAAAGCTTTATTGGAAATGACACCGGTTAAGGCCAAGAGAATCGATGATGACGGAAAGGCTTCGGAAATTTCGGTTAACGATGTCAAAATTGGCGATCGAATTCAGGTACAAAATGGTGACCAGGTACCAATAGACGGTCAAATCATTAGTGGTCAACCTGCCATTAACGAATCAGCTATCAATGGTGAGAGTATTCCCAGAGAAAAAGGACCTGGTGATAATGTTTTTGCGGGTACGGTCAACGGAAATGCCACGTTTATGATGACAGCAACGAAAAGTAATGATGAAACGGTCCTTGCTAAAATTTTAAAATTGGTCGAACAGTCTCAAAGTCATTTAAGTAAGACTGCAACCAGGATTAAACTGTTGGAACCTAAATATGTCACGGCCGTCTTAATTTTATTCCCACTTGTTTTGGCGGCTGGTTATTGGGGCTTTAACTGGGGGTTAAGCGTTAGTTTATATAGAAGTATTGTTTTTCTGATTTCAGCTTCACCATGTGCTTTTGCAGCTGCAGCGGTACCGGCAACACTTTCTGCCCTATCGCAATTAGCTAAAAAGGGTGTTCTATTCAAGGGTGGTTCGTATTTGTCCAATTTAGCAGAATTAGAGACGGTTGCTTTTGACAAAACGGGAACGCTCACCAAAGGAGAACCGGAAGTCACGGACTTTTATTTAGTTGATTCTAAAGACAAAGACAAGTTAACAAACATTATTTTTGCCATTGAATCTCAAATCAATCATCCACTGGCTTCTGCAATTGCAAGTCATTTTGTACCAACCGAAAGGCTTCAGGTTGATGTGTCAAATGAAATTGGTAAAGGGGTTCAAGCTGTTTATGGCAGTAAGGTGTATGCCATTAAAAAGCCAAGCTTATTTTCGGAAGTATCGTCATTAATCGATAAGAAGATGCGTCAGTTTGCCGGTGAAGGCAAGACAGTTGTCTATCTCGCCGAAAACGATAAGGTAATTGGCTTGATTGCATTGATGGATACACCAAATGAAAAATCAAAGCAGACAATTCAGTTTTTGAAAGATCAACGGATTCACACCATGATGATTACGGGCGATTCAAAGCAGACTGGTGAAGCCATTGGTCAATTTTTGGGAATTGATGAAGTGATTACCAATGTTCTACCTGAGCAAAAAGTTGACGTGATTAAACAACAAAAGGGTCAAGGTAAAGTAACCGGAATGGTCGGTGACGGTGTGAATGATGCACCGGCATTGGTGACTGCAGATATTGGGACCGCTATGGGAGATGGTACCGATGTCGCAGTCGATGTCGCGGATGTTGTATTAATGAAAAATGATTTATCAAAATTTGTGACGTCGTATGAAGTATCCAAACGGTTAAAAAAAGTTGTCTGGCAAAATATTATTTTCGCATTGGTTGTCGTAATGGTATTGGTTGGACTTAATTTCTTTGGTCTGATGACGATTGGCTTAGGCGTCTTCATGCACGAGGGAAGTACATTATTGGTAATTTTGAATGGTTTGAGATTGTTAAAAGGAAATAAAGATTCAAATGAGTCTGTAAAAAAGCAAACCGAACCAACACTTGGACAGAAGATGAATCCGGTAATAAAAGGCTGATGAAACATGATCAGATTTATTTTGTTAGTGAATAAAAGACCGTCATTGTTTTTGACTAATCAACGTCGAAAACAATGGCGGTATTTTGATGGTTTACGTGTAAATACATTAACTTACATAACTTTTCTTAAAACAACTCTTGAGATTGCAACTGAGATTGCGACTCCCATTCCCAGTGGGATTAGTGCTATAGAATTCAGATGGCAGACTTCAAAAACCATGAATAATGCCATCAAAGGAGCCTGCTGGGAAGCGGCTAATAGGCTACAGCCGCCAAGCAATGCACACTGCCAAATTGGCATGCCAATGTATGGAAAGATGATGATACC
Source organism: Lentilactobacillus hilgardii DSM 20176 = ATCC 8290 (assembly GCF_000159315.1). GTDB lineage: Bacteria > Bacillota > Bacilli > Lactobacillales > Lactobacillaceae > Lentilactobacillus > Lentilactobacillus hilgardii. Next base: position 397,815 of record NZ_GG669993.1, on the reverse strand, counting down.
TATGAATGCACCAATAGCGGCTCCAATTGCAACAGAAGGCGTTAAAGTCCCTCCAAAAGCACCAGCCCGAATTGTAAAGACGGTTACGGCGTACTTTGCAATGGCTCCCAGTAACAATACAAGCAGTAAATTTTTACCCGTAGTGCTGATCGAAAATTGGGCAAGGGCCCGACCATTTCCCATTATCTGGGGGAAATTAATTGAAATTAAACCTGTAACTAAAGAAAGTAGTGGTAGTTGCCATAAAATATGGTAATTGTCCGGTTTTACACTTTCAGCCCATGTAAAAGATTTTCGGAAAAGCGCGCCAACAATGCCGCAAAGAAGGGAAATAAAAATAGCAATCAATAAGAATTTAGGCTCGAATTTGGCCTTGCCGACTAAATAGTAAGGTTCTGTTCCTCGGACACTGGAACTAACAAGCACGGCAATCACTGACATTGGTAGGCTAACGCAAACGGATCGCATTGATATTTTCTTAAATAGAACTTCAACACAAAAGAACATCCCCGTTATAGGAGCGTTATAAACGCCGGCAAAACCAGCACCTGCAGCTGAAGCAATTAACAAAACAACGTCGTCTTTAGATAAATGGCCCCAATGCACCCTGTTAAGTAGGTTATTCCACTTTTGGGCAATCATGGCACCGGCTTCTCGGGGTGCCAGTTCTCGACCAATAGAGCCACCAGTTCCTACGTAAAAGATCTGGGTTATAACGTGAAGAATGGTTTGAACAGCAGGCATGTTTTCACCAGCCAACCCTTTTCCAATTGTCACAGGTGGCTTTACTTTTGTCCTTAATATCCACCAAATGACTGCCGCAATGATACCACCGATAAAAACCGAGAACAGTCTGGCATCGTTTGGGCTTCCCGTGACAATTGGTCGAAGTGGCGTTTCTTTAAAATGAAGAAATTCTTCCTCAATAAAAGTTAAAAGCAAACTCAAAAAAAGTGAACTCATACCAACAAAAAGCCCCAAAGCAATTGTTGAAATAGTTAAAATTAAATTTTCCTTTTTCATAACAGAAATTATCTTACCACATCCAACCATTAATAGGATTAACGGTTCATGAAAATTATTAAAAGATAACTAACTTTCAAAAATAAATCGGTTGAGTTCAACAATCAGAAATCTTGGCACCAGCATTTAAACAGGCAAAAATGTGCAGGCGGATTATCAAAAATGCTTGGAATGTGGGTTTGGTTGGCAAAATGAAATTAGTCGTCGTTGTCAGTCCATAAGCTGTTTCACCAGTTTTAATTCATCAAAAATTGGGATGCCGTTATCTGCTTTTAGCGGAATCTCCGGCTTGATTTTTCGGGCCAGTCTAACTGCGTCTGGGATCACTTCCGTTAGCCGAAACCCTCTTTTTTGATAAAAGCCAAGCGCATTCAGATTATCGTTTGTCGTGATAACCCCAAGTTTGTTCAACCGTTTTTCGTATGCCAGCTCTTCAACCATATTTAATAGTTGAGAACCGATACCGATTCCCGTCCTTAGACTATCAATAGAAATAATTTCAAGATAATCCGCCTTTAATTCATAGCTTAATAAACCGATGATTTGGTCATTTTCCATTGCAATAAAGCCTTTTAAATCTTTAATATCATATTGTCCCGTCGAAACAACCATGTTGGTTGTTCCCCATAGATTTTGAAATAATTGAATGGCCGATTGACGATGGCATTCGAGTGGTATGATTTGCATAGATATTTCCATCACTTTCTGATTTTGTTTAATTATACGATAATTGATTGGTGGATAGCCATTATCTAGTCGATTTTGATATCATTCAGGTTGATATTGGCTTTTGTTGTACAGCTGATCTTTTCAGTCAATTAAGCATTAATTTCGACTAATCCTCTGTTATACTGGAGTCAAATTTGGTTAGGGGATGAAGAATCATGGATTTTACAATTTCAAAAGATACTGCATTTCCCACAGTCACGCTCAAACTGCGCAAGGGCGAGCAGATTCAAATTGAACGCGGATCAATGATTGCCCATAATGGTCAAGTGACTTTGGAAGGGCACATGAACAGCAATGGTAAAAAAGGCTTCGGGGGTGTATTAAGCGCGCTGGGTCGTTCTGTAACCAGTGGTGAGGGATTCTTCATTACAACTGCCACAGGCAACACAGACGACGGGGAACTGCTGATTGCGCCTGCCAATCCTGGGGCCATTCGGGAATTGCGTACGGATGAGTCTCATCAGTGGCGTCTCAATACCAGCGCATACTTGGCTTCCGATGAAGGGACCAATTATAAAATGATTCGACAAAAGCTGGGAAGCGCTGTCTTTGGCGGAACCGGCGGGTTGTTTGTCATGGAGACGCAGGGTAGTGGTACTTTTCTGGTTTCGGGATATGCTGATATTATGTCCGTCGAGTTGCAGGGAAATGATGAATACGTTGTTGACAACAGTAATGTTGTTGCTTGGAGTCAAAGCTTGGACTATAACATTGAAGTCGGCAGCGGCACATTTGGTTTTAAGACCGGTGAAGGATTGGTTAACCACTTTAAGGGTATTGGAACCGTTTTGATTCAAACTCGAAGTATTGAGGGGTTGGTAAATTTATTGATGCCGTTTTTGCCAGATAGAAGTAATGATAACTAAACAGATAGGTTTGTTTAATAAATAATTGAGCATTGTGCCGGGCTGTTTTCTTCGAAGGAAAAGTGGCCCGTTTTTTTATACCCTTAAAGTTTTGATTTTTAACCTGGCAGTTAAACAATTGATGGGGCGTATCTTATAAAAAATGTCATTTAAAAAATAATATGGCTTGCCTTGGAGTCCACACCAAGGTTTACACTGATCTTGTTAAAAAATATGAGGAGGCAATCAGTTCATGATGAAAATGGTTAAACTAAACAATGGCGTTGAGATGCCTATACTTGGTTTCGGGGTCTTTCAGGTAACAGATTTGGCTGTTGCACAACGGGCAGTTCTTGATGCAATAAAATCAGGGTATCGATTAATTGACACAGCACAGGCATACGGTAACGAGGAAGCGGTTGGCCGGGCCATTAAGCAAAGTGGCATTGATCGAAAAGAACTGTTTATTACAACTAAACTTTGGCTGACTGATACAGGTTATGATGCGACCAAGAAAGCCTTTCAAGCATCATTAAAAAGACTGCAACTTGATTACATTGATCTTTACCTCATTCATCAACCGTGGGGCGATGTTCATGGATCCTGGCGGGCGATGGAAGATCTGTATCGAGAGGGTAAGATTCGAGCCATCGGTTTTGGCTCAAATCGGCCATAGGTACAATAAGTCAATTGGTCAGGTTATTCTGAGATGGTTACTGCAACGTGGAATTGTCACAATCCCCAAGTCGGTTCATAAAAATCGAATGGTTGAAAATATCAGCATTTTTGATTTTGAACTCACAGATGAAGAAATGACGATGATTCAGAAACTGGATAAACAAGAAAGCCAGTTCTTTGATCATCGGGATCCGGAAGCACAAATGAAAATCGTGGGTCACCGGATTAAATAGTTGTTTTTAGTTAAGTACTACGGAACAATTTGATAGTAAGGAAGGAAATTATTAATGAATTTACTTATATTAGCTGCTAATGGTCAAATTGCCAGAATTGTTGAAAAAAGACTTCTTTCCGAAGATAAATTCAAGGATGTCTCGTTGACGTTGGGTTTGCGTCAACCAAAACGATTAGCTGATTTGGCAAATAACCCCCGAGTCCGCCTTCTTGATGTGGACATGGAGAATCAAGAATCGGTTAGCCAAGCAGTTGCGGGTCAGGATATGATTTTTACGGCAGTCGTTGATCATGATCCTGATAATAAAATGACCAGAAATATCATTTCGGCAATGAAAGCACATAACGTCAGCCGAATTATTTCAACCAATATTTTAGGTATTTATGATGAAGTACCGGGAGAATTTGGTCGTTGGAATCGGTCAATGGTCAAAAGCGGCTTGGCGGCCGCAACTCAATCAGATACGTTGTTAAGCCAATCGGGTTTGGCCTATACGACATTGCGTTTACCTTGGCTGAATGACCGTGATGAAGTTTCGTACCAAATCACGCATAAGAATGATCAATTTGTCGGGGTATCAGGTTCCCGTAAAAGTGTCGCTGATTTAGTGTTGAAAATGATCACTGATCCATCATTGGGTGTCAATGATAGCTTGGGCTCGGCCGATCCCGCAACGCAAGGCAAAAATCGCCCTGTTTATTAGTTGGAGGACCTTGCATTCCCCGGGTTTTGAGGTTTAAAAATAACGTTTAAACACTAATCGGTATGCTGGACAATTTGAAGCTGTCTAGTATACCGATTTTTTTAGATATTAGTGACTATTTTTAATGAAATCCTCAAGATCTTTTACGGTGTTTCAAGGGTTCTTTCAATTTTAATACCATACTAAGGCAAATAAATGATACCAGCCCCAATATAGAAAATATTGATCCGATGATTAATCCCGGTGTGTGGTAGGTTAAAACAATATAATTAAGTCCACTCTTTATCGGAACAGCCATCAATCCATTAAGCACTTTCCCGGGTGCGGTTGGTTGACCATTCACTTTGATTTGCCAGCCCTTATCAAATGGGATCGATAGAAAAGCCGATCTTTGATGTCGGTTGGCGATGATGTCACCGCTTATTTGATTTCCTTGAATCTTTGGCACATAACCCGGAAATTGTAATGATGCAACAAGCTTTTTGAATTTCCACTGGTTCATACTTTCAAATTGCAACGATTTAGGATAAGGACTGGTTGACGTAAGAGCAACTGAAAGTTTCGTTCCTTTGGTGTATGACCCTAGCCGATCCAAAAATCGAAATCGATTGGCAGGAACCTTGGGACTGGCAATGTGTTTGCCATTTACCGTAATAGTGGTGTAATTTGTACCACGAAGCCGCGCATTGAGATATAAGGGGCCGGTTGTGTTAACGGTCATTTGTAAATGATATCGGTAATTAGTCTGCTTGGACTTGTTTCGTACAAGTTGAACACGGTTTTTTCTGACGGGATAGAAATAAGGGGCCTCTCCCTTATTAATTGAGACCAATATTTTTTCGAGGTTCGTGAATTTATCAGTTGGATGCAGCTGAATTGTCGTCAGGGACTTACTTGTAGGAAATCCCATTCCGACATAGCTGGTATTTTGGGTCAATCGATTGGATGGGCTAACATTATATTTAACGCCCAAGAGCATTTCAGTAACCGGATTTAATCCTTGAGCACTGATTCTACGAACATTTTTGCTGAAAAGTCCCAGTGAATTTAATGTTCTTCGGGTAGTATCGTTAATCGTTGAATTATATTCTGAAATCCCCCGATAATTAAATAAAAGCGCATCATTATAGTTATAATATCTCTGAAAACTGTTATTAATGAGTCGGCTTTGATTATTGGTTCGATAAAGTTGTCCTGAATCTTTCGTAATCGGTTTGAGTATGGCAGCTTCCCGTTGGTAACGTTGTTGATATTGGATTTGATTACCAAAAGGTGAGCCAGCCATAGCTATCAGGAAATTACCACTAAGCTCTCCTGCAAACAGCCCAATCATCAAGCAAGCCTGAAGAAGGCGACCAGTGGTGAAAATGATGAGAGATCCAAGTACAATAACAGTTAAATTAAGCGTTAAAATGCCCAATTGCGTACTGGAAAGCCGATTTGAAGCAGATGACATCATTAAAAAGTGGGGGCCAAACGTTCCAAGGATTAAGCACCCCATAATAATTGCTGGTAAAGCAACTTTCCAGTGACGAGAAACCAATTTGGCGTTCTTCAACCAAGCACCGTATGAGATGGTTATCATCATAAAACTAAAGAAAAAAGCTTGTCGAAACGGAAATCCGGACGGTTGCTGAAACAGATGCCAGATCGTATTTGTGATACAGACCTTCATGCTTAACAGCAAACCAAGCAAAAAGATGGCAGCGTGCCACTTTGAAGATCTGCTGATATTAGGATGGACAAAATAACATCCCACTAAAAGCGTGACAATTAATGAGCTGAAAATAGCAGGTGCGTGGATTAAATGGTTGCCATAACTTACACCACCGATTCCCAGTTGAGCGAGCACGGAAAAACTGAACATGGATCTGAACGTAAAATTTGCGGAAACATAGGCATGTTTGGCAGTCTGCATCATGCCAATAACTGTTGGCACCAGAATGACCATTGCACTCATGAGACTGAAGAAACCTGAAAAAATGATCGTTAACAAATGATCCTTGTTTTGCTTTAATAATTGGCTAAATGATAATTGACCATGACCGTCTTCATAGATGATATAAACGGTATAACAGACGATAAAAATACAGATCATATATCCTAAATAGTAATTAACAATGACGCCGAAGAGCAGCCAGACAAAAAAGCGTGTCGGTTTGCCACCCCGAACAATTGTATCCAGCCCATTAATAATGAGTGGGAGACAAATCAGACTATCCAACCACATGATATCAAAATAGTCGGCAGCAACGAAGCCGCATAATCCAAAAGCAGCTCCAAACAAAACTGCCCATCCGCTGACAATTTCAAAATGGCGTTGTAGAAAATAAGCCATTGCAGCAGAAATACAAGCGACTTTTAAAATAATCATCAATGTGATTGCTGATGGCACTTGAGCAGCTGAGAAGAAAACAAGTCCCAGATTAAATGGACTCATGAGGTAGTATGCGAGTGTTGGCACGGCATTACTGCCAAGACTAAGCCCGAATGAGTATAGACTAAATTGGTGTGTGACAAGTGCATGCCGAAGTGCGGTCAGAAACGTGACGTATTGGGCTGCGTTATCACTAAAAAGTAAGTTTTGACGACCAAATGGCGTAATTTGGTAAGCAATCATGACCCCGGTTATGATGAGCAGCGCAAATACCCCGGATATGGCCGTTGTTAATCCAATACTTTGACGAAATTTCGTAAGCATAGTTCTTACCTCGTTTTTTTAGGATCTGAACCCGTTAATTGATTGATGGTAGACGCAATTTGCTGTTCGAGTCGTAAATAACTGATGTTAACAGTTTGCCACCAAGCTTGTGCTAGAATGAACCCACCTAAAACGTCCGAAGGAAAATGAACCTGTAGGTAAACTCTTGAAATGGCCACTAAACCAACCCAATAGATTAAATAAAAAGAATTGATGTTGACTCCGATTTGTTTTTGAAATAACGAAATGCCAAATTAAAACTGCCAACATTGTTGTGCCAAAGACATGGCCGCTTGGAAAGCTGTAACCTGTTGCTCTGACCAGCTCGAAAGCCGGCCGTGGCCTTTGAATAAGTTCTTTTACACATAATTCCAAAAGATCACCGCCAATTACTGTTGTTAATGTGATCAGTGAAAAAAACGGTTGTTTTCGATGGAGCAGCCACCCTGAGAGAATAAGGGCGCCAAGAGTTGTCACAATCGGGCTTCCGGCAAGGGTAATCCATTTAAAAGCAGTCAGTTGTGAAGGTTGTAAAAAGCGATGAATATCAATTAATCCGAGTTGATCAATATTAAAAAGATGGGAAGACTGTTGCTTAACCATGAAGGCGACAAGTGCAAAAAGTCCCCACCAGCTAATCAAAATCTGCGTGTTATAATTATTTTTTTTTTGCATACGAATCACCTCAACGTTCTTTTTTAATCAGGTACAGTGGTCGGTGCTTGGTTTCCAAATAGATTTTACTGATGTATTTGCCAATAATGCCCAAACACAGAAGTTGGATGCCGCCAACCATTAGGATAATTGTGACCAAGGAGGGCCAGCCAATTGTGGGGTCCCCATAGATTAAGGCGCGAACAACGATAAAAATCAGTCCAAAAATAGCTAGTATGAATGAAATAATGCCAATCCAAGAAGCGATTGCGAGTGGAACGGCTGAAAAGTCCATAATGCCATCTAATGAGTAATCTACTAATTGGCTAAATGACCAGTGTGTTTTTCCGGCAACCCGATCATGGTGGGGGAATGTCAGGTATTTTGTTTTAAAACCGACCCAGCTAAAAATCCCCTTGGAAAATCGATTGTATTCAGGAAGAGAAATGATTGCAGTTACGACTGAACGTCGCATAAGTCGATAATCACGGACACCGGAGCGCATTTTTACTTTTGAAATTTTGTTAATAAGGCTGTAAAATCTGTCTGAACACCAGGAACGAATTCTAGGCTCACCATTCCGACCGGTCCTTTGGGTGGCAATGACATCATTATCGGTGGTATCTAACAGTTCGATCATCTTTGGCAGAAGTTCCGGTGGATCCTGCAAATCGACGTCCATAACGCCGATGTATTGGCCGTCAGCTTGGGTAAAACCGGCAAGGAGGGCTGCTTCTTTGCCAAAATTACGGGTGAAGTCAATGTAATGAACTCGGTTGGGATCCTTTGTGTTTAGAATTTCCAGTTCATCAAGCGTTTTATCAGTAGAGCCATCGTTTATGAACCAGTATTCCCACTGATAATGACCGGAATGATTGGCAAATTGGGTCAAAATTTTTTCAACGGTTTTGTAAAAAATGGGGATACTTGCCTGTTCGTTATAGCAGGGAACAACGAGTGAAATAAGTGTCATAGAAGTGCCTTCCTTTTGTAGAGATGATGTCGATAAATAACCGGTTAAATCATTGTCTTTATAATAAAAAAAATCCTGCCTAGTCGAAATAGGCGGGAAAAAAGAGCCAGATGAGATTTTCACAGATTTGATTTATGGTTTAGAAAATTATTTTTAATTTGTGAGATTCTTTGTAGTAGTGCTTGCCTTGAAGTACAGACCAAGGTTTAGACTGGTAATAAGGTTGAAGTGAAGGGAGTAAAAATCAAAATGGCGACGATTAATCAAGTGAGTCAGAAATTTGATTTAATCAAGGATACGCTTCGGTATTGGGAGCGACTGGGATTATTACCGGAGATCCAGCGAAATGGAAGTGGTTATCGGGACTATAGTGAATATGATATGAATTGGGTCTTTTACGTTAAAGCGTTAAGAAAAGCCGGCATGTCAATTGAAGCACTAATTGAATTTGTTAAACTATATCGTGATGGTCAGCAAAATTCTGAAGCTAGAAAAACATTATTAATTGATCAGCGACGGGAATTAATTGATAAAATGACTGAAATCAAAAAAACTGTTGCTTATTTAAGCTTCAAAATCGATCATTTTGAGGATCATACGTTAAATTACGAAAAAGAAAAATTAGTTTACGAGGAGAAAAATAATGACAACAAAAAGTAAAGTCATCGTCATCACTGGTGCATCCAGTGGAATCGGTGAAGCAACAGCTAAATTATTAGCTAAAAAGGGACACCGGTTGGTTCTGGGAGCACGTCGAGAGAAAAAACTACAGGAAATTACAGATTCAATTAACTCGGATGGTAGTCAATCAATATATGCACCGGTTGACGTGACCGATTTAAAAAGTGTTCAATCTTTGGCTGATTTGGCATTAAAGCAATATGGTCGAATCGATGTATGGATGAACAATGCTGGGCTAATGCCTCATTCCGAGTTTATTAAAGGCAGGGTTGATGATTGGAACCGGATGATTGATGTTAATTTACGCGGTGTTTTGTATGGTATTAATTCAGCATTGCCAACGATGAGAAAACAAAAAGCAGGTCAATTCATTAATGTTGCATCAGTCGCCGCCCACAGCGTTCATCCCGGTGGAGGTGTCTATAGTGCAACCAAGGCCGGTGTTTGGATGATCAGCGAAGCATTGCGACAGGAAGAAGCAGCGGCAGGTAGTAACGTTCGTGTCACTGTGGTTTCGCCGGGAGCAATTGCGACAGAGTTGGTGAATCACGTGACCGATCCCGATCAGAAAAAAGCAATGAATGCCTACTATGATCAATTTGCCTCGTCCCCACAGCGGGTAGCTTCGGCCATCCTGTCAGCCGTTGATTTGCCTGCAGACACGGCCATTAATGAAATTGTGTTGCGACCGACACGACAAGGATAATCACAAAACCTGTTATCACGTTTGAGAGTACAATTTCTATTGACTAAACGGTCATTTAAAAAATGGCGCCAAGCAAAATTTGATTGCTTTGGTGCCATTTTTTAATAAGTCGCGTTAATTTTGATTTTCAGGGTTGTTAAAAAGGAGATTGAAACGACTACCCTGTGGTTTTAAGTCTGTAACGGTTATCTGGATATGATTTAATTCAGCAAGTTGCTTAACGATTGACAAGCCTAATCCGGTTCCTGATACCTGATGATTGTGAGCTTGATCACCGCGGTAGAAGCGTTCGAAAATTTGATCTTTTTGGTTATCGGGAATACTTGGTCCGGTATTTTGAACGGAGAGACTATATTGTGAGCCATGTTGAGACAAGGCCACTGTGATTTGTGAGTCAGCAGGTGAATATTTACCGGCATTATCCAACAAGGCGGATAAAATCTGTTGAACGTTGTCAGCATTGGCATAAACAACGGTTTTTGTTGGAATATTTACGTTAATAGTCTGTTTTAACACCGCGCGCTGTTCTTCAACAGTTTCGTTTAAAAGGCTGGTCAGGTCAATGTAATCCAATTTGACGTCTCCGCGATCAGCCCGTGAAAGTGCTAATAAATCATTAACCAATGTTTGCATTCTGGCAGATTCGTTGTTGATAAATTGAATGGAACGATCAACAATTTCCGGATGGTCCCTGCCATGACGTTGGACAAGCTGGATATGTCCTCTGATTGCCGCAATCGGTGTGCGGAGTTCGTGTGCGGCGTTTGAAATAAACGTTTTTTCCTGCTGGTTTTTATAATTAATGGAAGTGAGCAGTTCGTTAAAACTGGTTGTTAGCTGTTTGACTTCCATGGGTGATTTTGGCACCGGTAAAAGTGTTTCATATTCCAGCTCGGACTTACTTTGGTCTCGCGCAGTCTGACTCAACTGGCTAATTGGTTGCGTCAGTCGTTTAGCGGTGGATGAAATGAAGTACCAACCGAATAATAAACTTAGTAGAAAAAGGCTGAAAACAACGATAATTACTGATAACAAGACGTTAACAACCGGATTTAAGCTTAACCAGATTTGAGACATAATTCCAAGTTTACTTCCTGATCTGTAATACATGAAACCATAGCCGTCAACATAGGTTAGTGCGCGGAAAAACGGTAAATGGATTTGTTTTGCTTTTAAAAATGTTTTTGTGCCATGTGAATAAAACTTTGTCGGGATGTTTCGGGTACGGTCATTAACCTTAACGTAAGTATTCTGTGTGTTGATCGTGCTGTTTTTTCGCCACTGTTCCCAATCAGGCCGATCATCGATAATGGATCGTTTAAGACTGCCCAATAACTCAATGGATTCTGCTTGGCGCTGGTGGACAAGCTGGACGCCAACAACACCGACAACTGCCAAACTCATTAGAAAGGCAAACCAAATAAACAAGACTCGAAAACTATGCTGAATTTCCTGTGAGGTGGTCGTCATTTGAGGTGTTTTACGTTTCATTTTTACCCCTCTAACCTTGATAATTGGCACTCAATACATAACCGACACCACGGACGGTATGGATCAGTGTCTTTTTAAAATTTCGGTCGACCTTATTTCTTAGGTAGCGAATGTAAACGTCGACCACGTTAGGCTGACCCTCAAAGTCGACGCCCCAAACCAAATTAAGGAGTTCGTCTCGGGTCATGGTTTCACCGGCATTCTTAATTAATGTGAGTAATAGTTCGTATTCGCGTTGTGTGAGTTGAATGAGCGAATTACCACGAGTAACCTGTCTTGATTTTGTATTTAAAGTCAGGTCTTCGATACGGAAAAGATCATCACTTGTCGCTTGATTTTGAGAGTGACGCAACATCACCCGGATTCGAGCCAATAATTCTTCGATTTCAAATGGTTTTGTGATGTAATCGTCCGCACCGGCATCAAGACCGGCTACTTTGTCACCGACATAATCACGAGCGGTCATCATTAAAATGGGGATGTCGTCATTTTGCCGAATGCGTCTTAAAACTTCCAATCCGTCCAGCTTGGGAAGCATCCAATCCAGAATAATTAAATTAAGTTGCCCCCGCATACTTTCATACGTGTCCAAAGCCTGCTTACCATCTGTGGCTAGAATAATTGTGTAATTTTCGAATTGTAACTCAGTTGTGAGATAGGAGCTCAATCCTTCTTCATCTTCGACTAATAGAATTGTGTTCGCCATAGCATTTTCCCCCCTTAAGGATATTGTTTAGCAATATAACTTATTATCTTCTAGCTTAACGCATAAAACGTGGTTTAATAGTTAAAACCATCATTTGAGTCCAATTGTGTTGAATTGGTGACGAATAACGGTAAAAAGTGTTGGTAAATCTGCAGTAAGTAACGTGCCCAGGTCCGTTAAATTGAGACTATTGCTAAACCAGGAAGCAATAGCGGATTCAAAGGTAAAATCAAAACCAAGATCCAACCAATAGATTAATCTGCTTTCAAACAATAAAAAGTGCGATAGTTTTTGAGTGACAGTCAAATGGTGCTTTAAATAATAAACCGAATAGATTTTGGCAACATACCCGCAGACGAAGAAAAGGCTGCTAATGCCAAAATCAATATTCAAGATATTGGCAAGTGTTGTTCCAGCAACGGCTGTCAGCCCGACTAACAACCAATATATCGGTGAATGGGCGTTAACGTGATTCTTGGTTCGTTGACTTAATTGCACCAAAATTACTACCGCAATTAAGAATGTTGCTGACTGGGAAATCGTTTGAGAAAGGACAAGGGCGATCCAACTTCCAAGTCCCGTCATGATGATTCTGGTAAGCCAAAAGAAAATCGAATTTTCCGGCATTTGAAATAAATTGAATTGAAGACGCTTTGTAAGTTGCATAAATGCCACCTCGATTGTTCTTGATTATATTCAGTGTAATCAAAATGGTCGGGTGGGGTTAGTGTTCATAAATAAAATTAAAATGAGATTCTCACAGAAAATACCAAGTTGACCATAAGAGTCAAATGTGCGGATCAAAACGGTTAGAACCCGGGGTATAAGACGTCGATTTTGGAAATCCTGGGTTGGAGTTTTTCGAATCTATCCCTTATAAGGAGCGGTGCTGTTTTGAAGGGTAGTACTAAAAAGGTGCCAAATCCAAAAACATATTTTTGAAATAATGCCTGATAAGATCGGATTTTTACCAATATAACTATGGTTAAAAAAGTAGTGTACAACACAATCAATCTATGATACATTCAAGTGGAAAATATTTTGAAAGGATCCAAAATGAAAACAAATCAGCTAATCCATTTGACCAGTGAAAAGAGAAACTTTCTGGCAAATAAACTAACTGAACCGCAACGTCTTTTTTTGATTAAGCATCGAAGATATCGGATGCAGAGTAATTTTTTAAATGCCAGTTTATCCGATGGTGAGAAATGGCAATTATATGATTTTAAGGTAGATCCAAATGTTTCTGGGAAACTCACATGCAGATGCGGTCGAACACTGAAATATCAATATATCATTCAAGACCAAAGGACTAAGCAGACGCAAAAGCTTGGCATTAACCATTTCCAAGAACACATGGGCGTGCCGGGAAATATCGCAAAGCAGGTAGCGAAGGGCCTACAAGAAATCAATACCGGCATTGACGAAATTTTAGTTAACACATTTTTATCTACCGATAAGCCAAGTGACGAACTGATCGAGTTCGTACGCCGGTCAGGAGATGCCGTTCGTTATGGTACGGAGTTTTTATCGTTTATCGACATTGGTTTGGTTCCTTATAGGAAAATCATACAGGATTGCGAAAACCGGAGATTATCTATGAAGATGAAACGGAAGCGGCAAAAGTGGGTTGTCCCATTTCAAAGTGATAAACGCAAAAAGACATCCTATATTTTTCGGCAAGGGAATCAAAAAGCGTCACAGCCAACCCAAGAACATCAAAACGGGCGATCCAAAGATCAACGAATGTGGTTAAAACATTATCGGGAAGTTCAAATGCCCAAAGCTGAAGAGGGGTTAAATTATTTGGATCAGCATTTTGATCGCATGAGTTTTACAACTAACCCAAAGATCGGAAAATATATTTTGGGATTTGCATCGTATTTTATGTGTCATATTGGTAGGGCGGTCATTTTGGTATCGAAGAACTAACCGACTTTATTTTACAAATATCCTATGAAACTGATACGAGTCGGTCAAGGGCTTTGGAGGAACTATTGAAGCAAGTCCAACAGATTCTGATCTTATTTATAGAAATAGGTTTCGTGGATATTTTTGATGATCAATCATATATTGTTTTGACTTAAAATAATAAAAAAGCTACCCGGAAAAAACGGATAGCTTTTTTATTTCAATAAAGGGTACTGAATAAACATTTTGTTAAATCCCAAATTTTTAATTTGACTTTGAACCATAAATTTTATTCTGAAGCTTGTCACCGAAAATATCAATCTTTTTTGTTGCGAAAAGTGTACCACCCAATAAGACACCGCTCACAATGAGGGTACTAGCGATCATAAATTTAAAAACAGCTTTTAATGCATCCATAGTTACTCACCTGCTTTCTAGGATCGTTTAACAACAAAGGAAACAATCAGAACTAAAATAACGGCACCGATAATTGACGGAATAAGTGCCATTCCGGCCAAACTCGGTCCCCAAGACCCCAGTAGTGCTTGACCGATGGCTGATCCAATTAAGCCAGCTACAATATTAGCGATCCAACCCATCGATTGGCCGTTGTTCGTAATTGCGCCCGCCAAGGCACCGATGACGGCGCCAACAATAATTGCCCAAATAAAGCCCATGATAAATTCCTCCTAACGTGATGATGGTTATTTGTTACTGACCTAAGTTCAAGTATCAATGAAATGACTGGACACTGACAAGCTGGATATAGTTAAAAGCATTCATATCTCAACTATATATAATATTTAGGTCATTATTAGAAAAGAAACAAATATCATATATTAATTAAAGATTATCACGGCTATCTTAAAACTGTCAAAAACGAAGATTTCAAATTAACTTTTTCAGGTATCATTTATCAATAAATTCTAGGTGAATCCTGAGTTTTAGACCAAAAAGCCCTTCAGCACCAACAAATCACTATGCAATATATCTATTAGTGCCGAAAGGCTTTTGTTAAAAGACACTTCAAATAGTGATTGGGATTTTTTCCTTTGAATTCGGTGGCCTACTTGTTTTGCTTAGAAAAATTGGCGCAAAATATCTTTTAGTGGTGGTAGTTCAGGTATTTTTTTTCTTCTTTAAGATATTGGCTGCCAAATTTCATGTATCCTTTAGCTTCCTGACCGACAATCTTGCCCGGCAAAGGTGCATCATCACTGACATAAGCATTGATCAGTACCGGCATATTCTGGACCCGATAGGCTCTGTTCAATGCGTTCTTAAATTCTTCGGAAGTTTTAGCAGTAATGCCAACGCCGCCAGCCGCATCGGCAAATTTGGCGTAATCCATATCCTGTAAGTCGATTTGATAATTTAATTGGCCGGCGGCCTGTTGTTCGTATTCAATAAAGGCCAGCTTTGAATTATTGAGTACGATATTAATTAATGGTAACTTGTATTTAACTGCCGTAATGAAATCCTGCATGACCATTGCAAACGCACCATCACCATTAACCGAGATAACCGGTCGATCGGGATAATTTATTTTTGCTGCAATCGCTCCCGGTAATGCACATCCCATTGTCCCTAAGTAAGAGGACAAGATAAATTTTTGTGTTGGTGATACGTTTAAGAAACGGGCGCTCCAAGAGGTGGCTGTTCCAACATCAATTGAATAAATTGTATTAAGCGGTGCCGTTTCATTAATATCGTTAAATAATGCTTCGGGTGCAACTGGCTTGGAATCGAGTTCACGTTTGCCGGTCATCCAACGATTCCAGTTAGCAACATTTTCCTGACAGGCCTTTAAGAAACCATCATCAGGATGGAGGATCGTTGTTTCAGAAGAATTAAGTTGCTTTATAACGTCTTTGATATCGGCTACCAATCCAACATCAGCCGGATAACGTTTTCCGATTGCTGACGCACTGGTATTGATTTGGATGCTTTTGGCCGTCCCTGGTTTGGGCAAGTACGCGGTATAGGGATAATTTGTGCCGAACATTAGAAGCAGATCGGTATTTTGCATGGCTTCATAAGCCGGCTTTGTCCCCAACTTACCAACATTTCCCAGCGAATTAGGATGACTGTCGCCAATGATCCCCTTTGCGGGCAACGTTGAAATAAACGGAATATGGTTTTGCTCTAAGAAGGCCGCAACCTGGCTGCCGGCTTTTTTGGCCCCCAAGCCAATCAATGCAAGCGGTTTCTTGGAATCGCGAATCAGTTTAGCGGCTGTATTAAGGCGATTGTCATCTATTTGTGGTGATGTCAATTGGAAAGAAGAAGCGGAACTGATATAGTGGTCGCTGACCCTTTGTTCCGGAAGGTTATCCGGAATGGTTAAAACTGCGACTCCATGTTTCTCATAAGCCGTTCGAATGGCCTCATCAACGATTTCAGCTAAATTGTCAGTGGCAGAAATTAGTTTATTATAGACCGCAACGTCCGCAAATAGTTGTGGTGTATTCACTTCTTGGAAGTATTCCTCGTTTAAAAACTGGGTATCAACCTGACCAAGTAAAGCCAGTACTGGCACGTGATCCATTTTGGCATCATAAAGGCCATTTAACATATGAATTGCGCCTGGCCCACCGATTGAAAGACAGACACCAAGCTTACCGGTTAACTTAGCCTCGGCCGCTGCTGCCAAGGAAGCAACTTCTTCGTGACGGACTTGGACAAATCCGATCTGATCCTGTTGTTTGCGTAAAGCATCGACAGTTGTATCGATGGAATCCCCCGGTAGTCCATAAACGTGTTTTACATGCCAATCAATTAAAACGTCGACTAATTGTTCAGAAGCTTTTTGAGCCATATTGCGTCATCCTTTCCATAAACGATGTTAAGAAAGCTTACTTTCATTGTAGACAATTTAAATGGAATTGCAAAAACTAGAATTATTAATATAACTAATTTTAAGCAAAGTACCATTTTTAAATGGCTGAAGAGATCAGAATTATAAAGAAATTGGCGTTAAATTAATTGGAAAAGCAATGATATACTTAGATTAAAGTAAAGAAAATAGTTAAGGTGGTTAATATGGTCGTTAATCAAAACATTTCCGGGATGCCAGACTGGGATAAAAATGTCGCAATGACACTGACGGTTGTGAATGAAAGGGATAGTTGGCATCGAGTTGAGTTGAGGAAAAAAGTGGCAGATGACTTTAAGTTACCTGATAAAGTCCGCTACCGTAACTATCCAAAAAATCCTAAAAATATAATTATTGAAAATAGGATTGGCTGGGCATTAAGTGATTTGGCGATTAGTGGAGCGATTGAACGTCCTCAACAAGGAATTTATCGAATTACAACTCTGGGTAAAAGGCTTCTTGCCGAGCGGGGGATGAATTTAACCCTTGCTGAAGTATCAAATTTACCAATGTTTCAAGAGCACCAAAAAGAAGTTGCGGAACGTCGAAAACGTAAAGGTAAAATCTCAATGGATACACTTGATGATGTAGAAGATACGGCAGACGTTTCCGAAGTTTTGGCAGACAAGTCTGATAAGTACAATATTGAGGTTAAAACGGAACTGCTTCGTCAGATTATGAACAGCGACCCCATCTTCTTTGAACATCTGGTTGTCAGGTTACTATCCAAAATGGGTTATAAAGGTCCTAATGGCAGTGCAACTGTGACACCTGCAAGTGGGGATGATGGCATTGACGGGATTATTAACCAAGACCCATTAGGGACTAATACTGTTTACGTACAAGCAAAACGATATGCTAAGGATAATCGGGTTCAACGCCCTCAAATCCAATCCTTTTACGGAGCGATTAAAGGTAGAGGAGCCGAAAGCGGTGTTTTCATCACAACGTCGGATTTTAGTCGTTCGGCACGTGAGTACGCGGAGAATTTTCGAATTGTGTTAGTGGACGGTATCGAGCTTACTGACTTAATGTTGGAATACGAGGTGGGTGTTCAAGTAAAGAGCGACTATAAGTTGTATGAAATAGATAACGACTTCTTTGATTAACCGGTTATAGACAAAAGATTGTGATAAAAGGCCAAAAAAATTATTTGAAAGGGCCTGTAAAGTCAGCTTACGGAATACTGACTTACAGGCCCTTTGTTTTTTGGGATTAAGAGTCAGTTATCTAAGCTTTTGACTTCTGCCTCAACCTTTTTAGTATATAGCTACAAATGACGAATTCTTTGAAGAAGTGATTGTGTTTGAAAAAAGTGCTATTCAAAAATCACTCAAATTTGTGGTAGGGTTACTTTCTTCGTCAACGTATTCTAAGATATCCCCTGGCTGACACTTTAGCACTTTACAAATTTTTTCCAGCGTACTGAAGCGAATTGCTTTTGCCTTGCCAGTTTTTAAAATCGAAATGTTAGTTGGCGTAATACCAACCATTTTGGCTAATTCACCAGTGGAAATGTTTCGTTGCGCCATGACAACGTTTAGGGTAATTTTAATCAAAATTCAATCACATCCTTCACATCCTTTAAGCGTCTTTAGACAGTCAACTCGTTTTCCCGTTTCATTTGTTCAGCCATTTTAAATAGCATGTAGATCGCACTAATAATAACAAGTCCCACTAAATCTTCGGGAATGTCGCTCCATGTCACGGAGAAATCACCAATTTTAATACGGTCTAAATAGGTTCTTGTCAGTTGATTGGCACCTGCAAGAAACGGATCTGCTGCCAAGGTATAAAGCTGAGATACAATAAATAACCAAACCAGTTTAACATTTTCAGTGGTAAAGTACCTTTTTTGATTAAGGTTAACCGTAATCTTAACAAGTGCTTTTAATTCGTACAGAACAGCAATTATCGCTAAGATAACACCGATTGACATTAAGGCAGTGTTATATGTACGCCGGAAAGTGGTTGATGTCTGTGAGCGAAACGTGGGCATGATTTGAGATCACCTGAAAATCGTTATTATCCAGAATGTTAGATACAACGTTACCCTTTAAGGCCTGATAGATAAAATACACCGGAATGCAGAAACCAATCCAAGAAATAACAAATGATATTTGTGCCAGAAATGACACGATAAGTAATGCGCTATTCAAAAGTTTTGGCATGTGACGCATCTCCTCTTTTCTGTGCTTTGATTATAAATTATCGAAAATCGATAATCAATGCCTATTTTTCGATGACCGTATATCGCTTATCAATTATTATTAATATTATCAATAAAGAATATGAGATCAATGTCAGCTTTATATATATATCCTTAGTTATGAATTTGAGGAGAGCAAAAATAAGATTGGTTTAATTCATTTCCTATATTAGAAGAGATTTTTTGATAAATCGAAAGATAGTCGCCATTATTTTGAACTAACGAAATCCTCGGCATAGGTTAGTTAACAAAATGATTATAGTAAAAAGAAATGATGCCGTTAAATTGGCATCATTATTTATCTATCCTTGAATTGCGGATAATTAATTGGCTTGGGTAAATAAGAGATCGTAAAAGATTGAATAATGAGTCATTATGTTTAAAAAATTGCTTTTGTTTTTAATAAAGTACAAATAAAAAGCACATGTTTTTAAACGCATGCACTTCGGCTAACTATTAATAATTGCCAAATTCGGCCATCGCTTCTTCCAATTCTTTCTTTGAATACGATTTTGATAAATGGATAAGCACGTTTTGTTATTTTGAAACATCGGGATTGGCCGACACTTTAATTGAATTAAATCTGTCAGGCCGTAAGGTGCAATGATTTCAATGTCGTCGCCCTTAAGGTATGCACCAATACACGTTGGTGTTTCGACAAAGTGTGAAATTGCATCCTCTATAGACGTGAATTTTGGGGCGTCCTTAAAATCGTAATGATGCATGTAAGCTTCATTTTTTACTTGCCACTGGTAATCAGGCATCCTTTTAATTAAAGATGCTTGTATTATTTGGTCATCATTCCTTGGTCGTTGTGGGTCGAAATAGACAACATCAACGTCATTAATCAGTTCTATAGGTTGATGGCTTAACACTTGCCAGACGGTATTTCGGATACTTCCAGCCGCAAGTACGCCTTGTGGTAGGTTCAGTTGTGCAATTGCTTTCAAAATGTTCATTAAATCCGGGGACTTTTTAATGATTTGAACGACTAGACGTTTATCTGTTTTGTTGAGCATCTGGAAACC
>NZ_GG669993.1:365176-376470 GCF_000159315.1 Lentilactobacillus hilgardii DSM 20176 = ATCC 8290 | reverse complement strand
TTATGTATTCTTGGCCACAATTAATCTTGACATTTATTATAATCTCCCTTTAAATGAATATGTACGAAAAATTAAATATCATTTTGTGGTCTGGGGTGCTTTTAACTAAGCTGAGACAAACCCATGGAACCTGATGCAGTTAGTACTGCCGAAGGGAGACCATTTTCAGCATTTTTTGATGAGTAAACGACTGAAAGTCACCTTTTCGTTTTTTTGAAAGTGGACTTTTTTAATGCTCGTAATGCGATAATGCCCCCCAGCAAGATGAATAGCGAGGTGATCATGACAGACGTTAACGGATTTCTGATTTACTTGTTTAAATCTAAATTGGAGGGAAATAACATTATGAGTAGACAAATGCATTTAGGTGCGTTGTTATTTAGTTCAGGTCATCATGGAGCTGCTTGGCGACGCTCCGGATCTACTGTTAGTCAAGTTGGTCAAATTGACTATTTTGAGAAGCTTGCACAGTTAGCAGAAGGCGGGAAGTTTGACACCATCTTTTTTGCAGATGGCCAATCGATTATGGGTGGTTATTACGGAGGCGTTTCTTATTTTTTGGAACCAATTACCTGTGTCACTGCAATGGCTCGAAAGACACATCATATTGGTCTTGTGCCAACTATCTCGTCGACGCTGTATGATCCGTATAATATGGCCCGATTAATTTGTAGTCTTGACCATATCAGTCATGGTCGAGCGGGCGTAAACGTGATTACGTCAATGTTTGATGAAGAAGCACAAAATCATGGCTTGTCAAAGTTGCCAAATCATGCTGACCGTTACCTGCGTGCCGATGAATTTATTCATACCATGATCGAGCTTTGGGATTCATTTCCTGCTAGTGCAATTATCAATGATGCCGAACACGATCGTTGGTTAGATTCATCCCTGATTCATGAGATTAATCATCATGGTGACTTTTTTGATGTTAAAGGCCCGCTTAACATTCCTTCAGGACCACAAGGAAGACCTGTCATTTTTCAAGCAGGCGCTTCACACCAAGGTAAAAATCTTGGTGCAAAATATGCTGAAGCTATTTATTCGGTTGCCTGCGATATTCGTGAGTCACAAGCTTATTATCAAGATATCAAAAAACGTGCGGCTGAGTTTAAACGCTCATCTGGAATACCGGCTATCTTGCCAGGGCTGGTTCCCTATGTTGGGAGTACTCATGAAGAAGCGCGACGAAGGCAGTCCGAATTGGATGAGCTTCTGCCCCCTTGATGATTCAGTTGCCCAACTTGGTGATTTTTTAGGCCAGGATGTTAAACGATGGGATTTGGATGCTCCGGTCCCCGAATTACCTGATATTTTGGAATTTTCAGGCCCTAAAGGACGTTATGAGGTTATCAAGCGGATTATTGACACTGAAAAGCCAACTGCCAGACAACTTTTTCAACGTTTAGCTGCTGGAGGCGGACACGCAACAGTTGTGGGAAGTCCGGAAGAAGTAGCGGATATGATGCAAAATTGGTTTGAAAGCGGTGCAGCCGATGGATTTAATATCATGGCGCCGACTTATCCAGAATCATTGGCCGATTTTATTCATTACGTCGTCCCAATCCTGCAAAAGAGAGGGTTATTCAGAAAAGATTATACCGGTCATACTTTACGTGACAATTTAGGCTTGCCAGTTCCAACTGCTAAGATCACTCAGGGGGATTAAAAATGTCATTTTCTCAGTCTTTAATTAAAGATGCACAACCTTATTTGGAAGCAAATAAACGCAATTCTTTTATCCAGGATGTTATCAGCAATCGACTATCTCCTGATGTTTTGAACTACTATATTCAACAGGATTTACGATATGCGGACGCTGAAACAATTGTTCAGACCCAATTAATTACTAAAAGCAAAACAATTGAAGATCAACGTCTCTTTGCGGATCAGTTAAGTGCCCATTTGCGAACGGTTAGCGATTTGTTTGAGGCATTAACCAAAAACGTTAAGCAGGATTGGTCTAACCAACGCAACCAAACGATTCAACCAGTTACCTTTTTGTATCGTGAACACATTTTGTCTCAAGTGCGCGAAGGTTCGTTATTGAATGTATTGGCGCCATTTGAAGCGGGAATCTGGATGTACATTGAACTTGGAAAATATCTTGAAGCTACTGGTAAAATTAAAAGCGGTAATAATTTCTATACTTGGGTTCAAGACGTTCAAGATCCAGATTTGGCAGGGCCTGGTGGCATTTCGAATCAGTTCTTGGCGATAATTGATCGAGAAGCTGAAAAAGCTGATCAAGCACAATTAGCCTATGTCAGAAAGCAATTTTTACGTAGTTGTTTATTGGAATGGTATTTTTGGGATGCTGCAAGCAGGCAATTAACTTGGGAAGATTTTGACAAATTGGCATTTAAAAATGACGGGAGTGGTTTATTATGACTCGATCAGGACATTGGCACATTCAGCAGATTATTCTCGTTACACTTATTGGAATTGTTTGTGGGGTTATCTATCAATATGGCGTGAATTCACTTTATAACGTTTGTAAAGTATTAGTAGGGTCAACGGGATTAAGCCCGTTTGTGGATAATGTTTTTGCAGGTCTTTGGTTTATCGCTGCGCCATTAAGTATCTATTTTGTACCCGCAATTGGATCAGCGACGATTGGTGAAACACTGGCTGCACTCGTGGAAATGTTTCTGGGTGGACAATGGGGTGCGTTAACCCTTGCTTATGGCACTGTTCAAGGTGCCGGAAACGAGGTTGGTTTCTTCCCCAATAACTACAAAGCTTTTACATGGTTGAGTTGTATTTTAGGTGCAATCGGGGCGGCATTTTTAAGTTTTATTTGGGACTACTTTGTTTCCGGATACAATCACTATGGGTTGGTTATGTTGTTACTGCTACTAATGACCCGAATTGTTTCCAGTATCTTCCTAGATGGTGTACTTGTTAAGCTGATTACGTTGCAGTTCGACAGCGTTTGGAGAAAAGAAACAACGGTTGTTAAATAAAAATCGTACTTGACCAAAAAGTGCCAACTAAAAAGATATGTTAGACCATCTTATTTGAATACAGGGATGACTAACATATCTTTTATTCCAAGTACCATAGATTAAGATTGATGTGTCGGGTAACGGTCTTGTCATTCTTATTACACCAGTATTTAAGTTCAGAAGTCCTAAAAAACAGTAGTGGGTTTGGTTTTTTTATTAATCGCGATTACTGATTTTTTTGAGTTAAATCGCACTAATGGTATTGTCTGATATATAAGGAGTGACATAATCAAGGCATCAATTTCTTGGGCATAAGGGCATTGGTAAAAAGGGATTGCAACACTTGTTAAGGGTATTATTTGGGTTAATTGTGACAGTTCACGCAAAATCAGTACCTCAAGTCATGATTCATGATCAACGTCATTTACTGTCAACAGAATAGCGGCAACAGATTGTTCAGGCAAATAAGCGTTGGCAGCGTCGAAGACATCAGCCTGCTATCTGGATTTATACGTTAAAGAAACTGCCAAGTGAGGTGACGGATGATCCGATATTTGGGACCCAAAATGAGAATGCCGTCATGTCACTTCGAAGTTTTACCGAAGCTGTTTTGCAGAAAAATGCGCGTTTCTATTTAACCGATTATTTGAATGAGGATCGGTAATCCTACACCTCAACAAGGATCAGCCACAAGTGTAATGGCCTATTTTGATCGCTACTAAACTTTTATTACCAAACATGTCGCCACCGTTAAGACGATTAAGCACGGTCCCAGTTGGTCGGTCGCAACTTTCTGGTTGTTCCTGACCATTCTGATTTGCCTGGTGATTCCAGGGCTGACTCATCGTGGTTCGCATCTTTACTGGGATGCACCGGGGAATGATTCTTTTGGTGAAGGCTATTTCTGGGGTTGGTTTGATAACGATCACTTTGGTGGTAATTGTGGCTGGGTTCGTGGTGGTAGGATGAAAATAACCATGGAACAATTTCGGCATACAAAAGCCAATCTGGTTTAATTGAGAATTTGAATGACTCAAATACGATTATTTTGATCGAAATACAATTATAAGAGCAGCTATCTTTATTAAATGAGAGATAGCTGTTTTTGTATGTGTTTTAAAATCTTCATTGATACATAGCTGTTATGTTGATGTTCGTTAATATCTTGGGATCGGAATGATTAGATTGATGAGGGTGTCAAACAATTTGTATTAAAGTGGTTGTTTGCTTGTAAAAGACCAAATTCGTTGCAAATACGGTGATGTTGTCTTAATGTGAAAGCGATAACAATGTAAACTTCATTTAGAAAGGAAGTTGGTATGATGGCAGGTCGTTTAAATCATAAAATTGCGGTGGTGACTGGCGGTGCTATGGGAATCGGTCGTGCGATTACAGAAAGATTCGTTAAAGAAGGCGCCAAAGTGGTAGTGGCCGATGTCAACGAAAAATCCGGCCAAGCTTTCACTGACAAATTGGATAATGCCTATTTTTATCAACTGGATGTATCCAGTGAAAGTAATTGGCGTGAATTATTCGCATGGGTTCTTGATAAATTCGGTAAAATTGATGTTCTCGTCAATAATGCCGGGATCGCAATCATGAGCGACATCGCGCATACGTCCCTTGATGATTGGCAAAAAGTCATCGATGTGAACCTGACTGGTGTCTTTCTTGGAACTAAACATGGTATTCTAAATATGCAGGCACATGGTGGATCAATTATCAATATGTCATCACTTGCCGGACTCGTAGGCGATCCCAATGCAGCTGCCTACACAGCAAGTAAGGGTGGCGTTAGATTGCTGACAAAGTCCGCCGCCACTTACGGTGCCCAATTTAATATTCGGGTAAATTCCGTTCATCCCGGGGTTACTGAAACACCTATTTTGAAAGGTATTCCTCAAGCTCAAAAAGAAAATATTATTAATCAAACGCCGTTAAGAAGAATGGCACAGCCGCAGGAAATCGCCAATATGGTACTTTACCTTGCTTCGGATGAATCCTCTTATTCAACGGGCAGTGAATTTATTGTAGATGGTGGTACGACAGCAAATTAGTCCGAAAAATGGATAATAATTGATTTTTTAGTAAGAAAGCAACTTTAAGATGTTTAATTTAAGGTTGTTTTTTTAATACTTTTCCAGTAATTAAAAGAATCATTTGCTCGGATATAATCTGATTCCAGTATCTATTAATTATTACATTTATTTAAAATCCTATAGCTAAATAGATATGAGATTTTCAACAATGCAATGTGGTAAGCTATACATATCATTTACATCATATAAACATGGAGGGGTATTCTTTGAACAAACGATTATTTATGGGGGCTGGCATTACAGGACTGGCGTTGGCAGTATTAACGTTTACACCAGTATCAACACAAGCAGACATTGGCAGTTCTTCAATCATGGAGCCGGGGCAAGGCGTAACACCTACGACAGCTGGAATTGGAAAATCAACGATTGTAGCGACCGGAGATTATGCCAAAAATACAACCGTTGACAATTTACCGGTTAAGACACAGTCTGTTGAAGGCAATCAAGTCACGGTTACTGTCCATAGTGATGATCCAAATTTGAACGGCAAAACGATTACCAAGAATGTTGATCTAAGTAGCATTTATCCCGGTAATGATAACTCTGCTCAATCATTACTTGATTCAGTGAATGACATTATTAACGGTTCTTTGGATAAAATGGTTCAGGGACGCCCCAATGTGATTAGTGCACTTACGATCGGGCTGCCGCAAACGGTTTTAAATATGCTGGGAAATGTCACAAGTTCAAGTGACGTATTGGGTGATTTCAGTCGTGGGTTAACCAGTATTATCGATCAATTTAATACACAATTTCCAATGGGCATTATCTCAACTGGTATTTCCGCCGTTGGTTCGGTAGTTTCAGACGTGACAGGTTATATTAGTAAAAGTGGTGGTAAGGTTGATTTAACCGGCTTACAGTCAAAAACAGAAGATAAAGTGCCGGAAAATTCTACGAAATTACCAATTATGAAGCTGTCAGGGAATGAATTTCTTGCCGATAAATCAAATCATTCAACGATGACGTTTGATTATAGTGATCCAAAAACCGGAAAAGATGAAAAGGGTTATGCAGAAGTTAACTGGTCGGGAAGTTCTACCCAGCTGTTGCCTAAGAAAAGCTACAAGGTTAAGCTTTTCAAGGATCA
The DNA here is from genome assembly GCF_000159315.1 of Lentilactobacillus hilgardii DSM 20176 = ATCC 8290. Classification (GTDB taxonomy): domain Bacteria; phylum Bacillota; class Bacilli; order Lactobacillales; family Lactobacillaceae; genus Lentilactobacillus; species Lentilactobacillus hilgardii. The sequence goes on along the minus strand of NZ_GG669993.1, from coordinate 370,333 downwards.
GCAGCTTACAGATAAATTGAAGCTTAAATTATTTGCGGATGCCAAAAAGGATAACACGTATCAACTAAAGGCAAACGAAACTGATCCAACAATGGCTCGAAATTTAGTCAATGCAGGTATTTGGAAGTCGATGGTTTCCTCAGAACAAAATGTTCCGGAAGAGCTCAAGAGTACGCCAAATTTGGGATCTGTCGAAGGATTCCCAATGCTGGTTTTTGTTAACGGTAAGGGACGCGGCCTCTATACGTTAACCACTGATAAAAGTGGCGATCTTTGGGGGATGGATAAGAAGAACCCCGATCAAGTTGCTATCCAGGGGAATGTTAACAGTGCCCCCGCTGAAATGTTCGATAAGGGAAATGCCAAAGTGGATGATACTGATTTTAGTTCTGAGAACTCCGACACAATCAGTGATAGTGCCAAGAACAATTTGAATGACTTCATCACCTTTGTCAGTAACTCCTCAGACCAATCGTTTAAAGAAGGTCTTAGCCATTATGCAAATATAGATAGTATCATTGACTACTATTTATTTGTGAATATATTGGGGGCTTATGACCAAATTGCAAAGAATGCCACTTACCTTTCTTACGATGGCGGTAAAACTTGGCGGATGACCGCTTATGATAACGATTTGACGTTAGGAAACTATATCTTTGGGCTTGGCATTAATGAACCTTACGCAATGTACTATAATGCTGCTCGGGGCGGACTTTTCCCATCTCACAATACATTATTGAGACGAGTTGCACAGCTATTTGGCCCTCAAATAACAGCTCGATATGATCAGCTGCGAAAGAGTGACGTGATTAGTGCTGACACGATTAATAATCAGTACGTTGATTTTATGTCTAAGGTTGGTTATGATAACTACACCTATGATCAAGATATTAATCCATTAGAGATTAATCAATACACACAAGGTTTACCGGCACTTCAAAAAGTTGTCACACAACGCATTCAAACCTTGGACAACCATTTTGGGTATACTGGAAATTAACCGTTTGAACAAAAAAAGATCGGGCAATTAAAAGTTGCCCGATCTTTTTTTGAGTTGGAATTCCTAAACAAATGACCTATTTTTTATTAATCTATAATTCATTTGTTTGTGATGATAATTTACTTGAAACAACCGGCATATTTCCATTTCTAACTCTGATTTCATCAATTAAATGTTTTTCATCCTTGACGTCTTTGAGTTTGATGTAGTAAGACAGCTCATAGACTGAACCCATGGTGGTTGTTTTAACTGAATCATACGAAAAATCATAACCATATTTCTTTAATAAATCATCAAAAAGTCCGGGAAAGTCCAGATCTTCCGGAATGGTAATTTTTAATTCACGCTCGGCAGTGTGTCCCCGATTGCCAAATGATGAGGAATTTAATATTAATAGGTAAATGGTTACGACAACCGAGAAGAAAATGGCGTAAAAAATATATCCCATACCAGCTGCGAGTCCAACACCCATTGCCCAAAAGATGGTCGCAATATCACGTGAATTTCCGGCTACCGATCTAAATCTAATTAAGCTAAAAGCGCCCAAAACAGCCATGCCTGTTCCAAGGTTACCATTCATATTAACCAGCATAATGATTAATTGAACTAAAAGGGGCAGTGTTGCCAATGTAATAACAAAGTTTTTTGAATAAGTATTGCGATACATGTAGACTGTTGCAACCAGCAGCCCTAAAATGATTGATGCGACAACGCTTCCCACAATTGAAGGTAGTGTGTAGGAAACACTATGTGCCTTAAACAGTTCCTGTAACATAGTTATCCTCCGTTTGACTTAAATAGTGCTGATAGACATACCCGTACTTTGAAAACCGTCCTTTGACAAGGTGAAGATTGGCAATGATATCAGTAAACCAGACCGGATAGGCACCTGTGGCTTTAACTTCCATGATGGTTTCAAAGTCCGGTGTAATTTTAGTGCCGTAACCACCATGGTGAAGAGAAAGATCCTCGTCACGAAAGCGAATGTTAAAGTCGAATGTCACTCGAAAGTCTGGATCTTCATCTGTAGAAAGGGCAACCCGATCATCGGAAATCAACACTTTGGGTTTAATATCATAACGATCAAACAGCCATTTTATTTCCTGCTTGATCTGGTTTTCATTAGACACCAATTGTTGATGATCAAGACAGCTTAATCCGGTTTGAAGTGTATTTTCAAGCGCATCGTAGGGAATCTGAAGTCTGCGTTTATATACCACGCCTTGAATTTTCTTTTTCAACTCCAAAAAAACCGGTTCGTCCATTAAAGGTGTCCCATAACTTCGAACCCGGAATTTTGATTTGTATGGTACTTTTTTCATGCTTTGATTGATGAAATAGTATTGTGGTGTATCGAAATATAATGATAAGATAGTTGTCAGTCCATATTGGTCCTCGGACATATGTCCCATTAACAATTTTCGAATAGTGATGTATTCTTCGGCGTTGAGTAAATATTTGTATTCTCGCCGCTTAAAAACCCGCTTTAGCCCCAAATCTAAAGTCCCCCTCAAAGTTATAATTAATCTATCCATAAAATTGTAAATTAATATTCCGATAACGTCAATACTATCGTTAATATCGCTATATATAGAATGGTGACACATTAAAGAAAGTAGGGTAAAAAATAAAACCCTCTTAATTATAAAGCTCGCCTCATACCAATCAAGGAGTAATTAAATCATTATGGTTGAATGGACACCCGAAAAGATAGTCGCTTTTCAAGAAACATTACTGAAGTGGTATGACAATAACAAACGGAATTTGCCATGGCGTCGTGATCATGACCCATACCATATTTGGATTTCAGAAATTATGTTGCAACAAACTCAAGTTCAGACAGTAATTCCATATTATGAGCGGTTTATGAAGCTGTTTCCAACCGTGCAGGCATTGGCAAATGCCGATGAAGCAATTCTCATGAAAGTATGGGAAGGATTAGGATACTATTCAAGGGCTCGCAACCTGCAGAAAGCTGCTCAACAGATAGTGAATGATTATAACGGGCAGTGGCCAACCACAGTAAAGGAGCTGCAGGAACTAAGTGGCATCGGGCCATACACAGCCGGTGCGATTGCAAGCATTGCGTTTAATAAACCGGTTCCCGCCGTTGATGGGAATGCACTTCGGGTATTTGCAAGATTACTGGAAATCAACGAAGATATAGCAAAACCACAAACACGAAAATTATTTGAAAATATTATTAAGAAGCTAATGCCCAAGAATCGACCCGGAGACTTTAATCAGGCTATTATGGATTTAGGTGCAAGCTATATGAGTGCTAAAAATTATGACTCGGAAAATTCACCAGTAAAACTGTTTAACCAAGCTTATTTAGATGGCGTAGAGGATAACTATCCGGTTAAGACCAAGAAAAAGAGGCCGATTCCGGTGAATTACTTTGGTCTTTTAATCCATTCTCAAGATGATTATTTATTTGAAAGACGTCCAAACAGTGGTATTCTTAGTCGTTTTTGGATGTTTCCGTTAATCAAGGGCGATGATATTCAAACTAAAAAAGACGCTTCTGAAGATGATGTTTTACGGGCACTGGAAGCCCAATTTCTTTCAACTTATCAATTAGAGATACATGTTAAAAAAATCGGTGGTCGTCCTGTTACCCATACATTCACTCATCAAAAATGGCAGATTACTTTATTGGAAGCTGAATTAAACAATAGCAGTGATTTGAGCTATTTTCCGGGTAAATGGATTTCTGAGTCTGACTTTCGAGAAATCGCCTTTACTAAGGTCCAAACAAAAATGTGGGAACGTTATCAGCAGCAAAAAGAACAATGATTTTTAAAGGTATACTTCGCAAACGAATTAGTGGTCTTTATGCAACTCATCCAGTGCCTTCTTTTGTTTGGTGTCGACGATATGTGTATATAGACCGGTCGCTTTCGTAGAAGTTTGGCCGAGTTGAGTTGCAACCAAATGCTCATTATTGGTTTCCAAATAAAGCTTTGATGCCAGGGTATGACGTAATTTATGTGGTGTGATTCGAACATGGTTAAATGCCTGTGAGTATTTTGCTACTAATAGTTCAACCGTTGCGGTCGAAATTCGTCTTGGCTCATTCGCCCCTTTTGTCAAGAAGAGGGAAGGGGTAGCGGCTGTTGCATGGTATCGTTGATTTCGAACTTGTAAATAAGGCTTAATATAGGGGATTACCCAATTTGCAATTGGAACTGAATCGCGCTTACCACCTTTACGCTGCACGGAAACAGTTGCTTTTTTTAAATTTAAATCGTTAAGGTTTGCGTTTGTTAGCTCGGATACCCGAATGCCGGTACCTAGCATTAAAGCATTAATTGCAACGTCGCGTTCACGATCACGCTCATGCATTTTTAGCAGTCGTTTACCTTTAATCTGTTTAGAATAGTCGTTTAAAATGTAATTTAAATAGTTAACGTCAGCATCACCCAGCATTAATTTGTCTTTAATGTTTCTTGCTCGCGTTTGATAAGTTTCACTATCTGGCACTAAAGCAATTTTTTTCATGACGTTTCGATAAAAATAGGGCTCTCCATCATCGTTTTCAGATTCCTCTGTTAGGTACCTGAAAAGCGCAGAAAGGGCGTTTAACGAACGGTTGACGGTTCTGTGAGACAATGTTCCTTGAGGCTTTTTTGCTGTTTCTTTACCTCGGTTAAGTAAAAAGGCTTTATAGAGTTCCATATCCTGTTTTTTAAATTTTTCAAGATCGGATAGTGGAATGTCTTTGATTTTCACAGCATTCGTGATACCGGTATCCATTATCCATGTAAAGAAGCGGTGGAACTCATTTAAATACTGGTATAGTGTCGCTGGTGATAGGGGGACGGTTGATTTTTCCAAATAATAGTCTTGAACATAAGTTGGCATCTCTGCGATAAGGACATCGTTGTTAGCAATGTAGTTTGATTTTTTCATGTTTCTTCTCCTGAAAATGAATAGAATTTTTTGCATAAATATTACTTTTCTGGTTTGGCGTTAAGTAGCGCAATAAGATGATTAGCTGATTCTTGCAAACTTGAGTTAGTAACTGAAATCTTTATTGAGTTGATTTTTTGGTACATGGGCAGTCTTCGAAGCGCACCGGCCAAGTCATTGAATTCTCTGATACCGTTTTGACTGTCTTTTTCAAAATGGCGTTTCAATTCGCTGGGAGTTGC
>NZ_GG669993.1:360019-363947 GCF_000159315.1 Lentilactobacillus hilgardii DSM 20176 = ATCC 8290 | reverse complement strand
GGCATTGTATAAGTCATAGTCACCGGTTAAGCCGGATAAGATATCATTAATGGTCTGTTGCTGATCCATGACCCATACAAGAGCACCGTTTCAAATGGTGCATATACTAACACCCATAGTTCCACTAATAAAGAGGATCCTTTTTAGTTTCATTAAATGAACCTCCCGAATGAGTTTAGTTAGCAACTGCTCGGTGATTGGATAAAGTGACATAAAAAGGGCATTACCAGACAGTCGACCGTGTATCAATCATACAGGGCGGATAAATATTTGTAAAAAACGGTAACGCATGATCATTATTAAGTTGGTAAGAACACGGAATTTAACAGGAGTACCCCCGTTATTTATTTATATAACTTAATAAAATACCGGTTTTATTAAGTTATATTATAACACAAATTTTACGTTATTTTGTATATTTACAAACCAAATGTTTGACCTCAACCCCAAAACTCAATAGAATAATATAGACGAACAAAAAATAGTCAAAAGAGGTTTTTAGATGAAATAAGGATCAAAAAAATAAGGGGGGGCTTTCATATGATGGTTGATATGAAGCAAATTCACGGAATTCAATTAGACATTTTGAAGAAAGTAGCACATTTGAGTTCCAAACACCATATCAAATATTTTATGACTGGAGGCTCCGCAATCGGTGCTGTCCGTCATCAAGGATTTATACCTTGGGATGACGATATTGATATTGGATTCACTCGACATGATTTTGAAAAGTTTCTCCAAGTTGCACCAACGGAATTAAAGTCTACAGAATATTTTGTCGAAGAAAATCGTTTAAATCCGATTTACGAATATGATTTTGCTAAAGTGATGTCTAAAGGCACAAGAATTTTGGAACGTGGCCGTGAAGAAGCGAAATCTCAAAATGGCATTTTTATTGATGTTTTTCCATTTGATAAAATGCCTGCGGGAAAACGTCAGCAAATTGCCCAAAAACAGATACTGCAAGGCATCTTAAAAGAAATTCGGCGGCGGTTTTATCCGGACTTGTATCCAGATATGTCTTTGGATACAAAGTATGCATCCATGACTTTGGAACAGCTTTATGAACTAAGATTGCAAATAATGACCAAATATGATGATCGTCCGGATCTTACTTACGTGAATCTATCATCACCATATGAATATGGTAAAGAAAGAATTCTGCCAAACGAAATTCATCAATTTACTAAAATGAAATTTGAGGATTTGACAGTTCCGGTATTATCCGCGTATGATTCATATTTGACTCGTTTGTATGGTAACTATATGAAGTTGCCACCGGTTGAGAAACGCATTCAGCGTCATATTTTAAGAGCATCGGTTGACGGTCCACAAGTTTTGCCTGAGGACGAGCCGGATGGCCAGCGGAAAATCCGGCCAAATGGATTTGAAGCTGAAGCTGGCTAAGTATATAATTTGAAATGATGACTTAACGTTAAAAATATTCTAGAAGCGTCAGATAGTTTTGAGTCATTTAAGACTATCTTGGCGTTTCTTTTCGTTTTAGTACTTACTTCGTATAATGTATATTATGTAAAGTAGCATATAATTTAAAGATCCCACTCTCTAAAATGCCACCTCCCTTTAAATTAAAGCAAAAAAATCCCTATAAATTCATATCCAAGTGTCCACTAGCTGCATAATCAAATACTAATGGTAAATTGTTCCTTAAATAGTTTTGAAAAACATTGGACGAAAAACTGCCAATGCCGGATCCAATTAACTCAATGTCCTTACTTCTAAAAATTTGCGAAGATAATTGGATATCCGAACCTGCCATGCCACCAACTGTAATATATTTTAAATGTTTCGCCAGTTTTATTTTCCTGAACGCATCAAATATCACTTCGGCTGGATGTCCCCAAAGATAATCAATCACGATATCAAATGGTGCTTCGCTGTATGCTGAAACGACATTTTTTACAATTTGTTCATCGGGTTCATTAATTAAAATTGTTTTATCGGCACCAATTGTTTTTAAGTGGTCAAGAATTTTACTATTTCTACCGGTTGCAATAATTTTAGAGGCACCGTGAAATTTGGCTAACTGAACGGCCATCATACCCGTAGCGCCGGTTGCACCATTAACAAAAACAACATCACCCTGCTTTATTTTGCCTTTTTCAATTAAGGCAAGATCAGAACCCATTAAAGCGTTTGGTAAAGCAGCGGCTTTGACACTATCTAATCCATTAGGCAATTTAATAAAATTTTGTTTATCGATAATTGCCCTTTCTGCCATCATGCCCGTGAGGCCCATTGCGTAAATCCTAGTGCCATCATCAAGTTCGGCAACACCATCCATTCCCATTACCGCCGGCAACGGGTCAAAGTTCGTATAATGTTTACCGGCAGCTTTGCTAATATCTAATTGTTTAATAGACGACGCCTTTGGTGAAACCATGAGCTGATGATCGTTCATCACTTTTGGCTCAGCAAAATCTTGATATTCAGGAACGTTTCCATAGTTGGTTAAAACAGCAGCTTTCATCATTTTGGCACCTCATTAAATTATTTTCGATGATTTTAACACGTCTACTCGCACTGTTCAATCCCAAAGCGTTATCAATATTAAGGTTAAAAAATTATCATTATGTTTAAATAATTCGGTCATAGGTGTCAACGTCCAGACGCTTACTGAATTGTAAACTTTTCCAGAATAATTCACCTTCATGATTATTTTTCATAACAATAATTGATATTTTTTGAATACCAACCTCTTTTAATTGTTTAATCACCAAGTTAACTAATTTAGTGGCAATTCCAGTGTGCTGAACTTCTCTTGCAACCGCCAAATGATAGATTCTACCTCTACGACCATCAGTTGCTCCGAGGATTGTACCAATTAATTGATTATCTTTCTCAGCGACAAAGCAAAAGCCCGGATTGAATTTGATTAATCTACTGATTTCCTCAAAACTGTCATCAAAATCACGTAAATTCATTCCTGGCGTCTTTTGCCAAAGTTTGTATGCGTCGGGATAATCCTCCGCAACCATTTTACGAATGCAAACTAATTGATCCTCTTGATCTTCCTTTTCTGCCATTTTATAATTACACAATTCCTTCCATTTAACTCGTTAATTCGCTATTGAGCCCAATTAATTAAAGAATAATTGACCGTTATCCAGATCAGATGCCAAAGCTTTAAAAACTTGTTGGAGTTGTAGCTAGGCATGGTTAAATATTATCGGGTCCCAATGAGTAAGGATTTCTTCATCAAAATACCGATCCTCAATATACTTCTTGTATCTTAACTCAATTTGAATTGAGAAAATACCCTTTTGACTACCATAATGACGAGTAATATAACCACCGCGAAATGGAAAATTATTAGCAACCGAATATTGCCTTTGGTTAAAAAGCCTTTGAAAGTAATTAAACGTCTTTTTTGAAGTTGTTCGATTAAAATCGTTTCCTAAAACAATATCGGCTGTTGGATTTGGTGATGGATGCGTGTATTCTGCAAAACTGTGTAAATCGATTAATAAAGCACTACCAAAAACGTTTCTTTTGTTTTCCAAAAGTTGTTGCAACTGATCATGATACGGTTGATAAAAGCTTATAAGTCGATTATTGATTTCGGTACTTGTTAAAGGTCGTTTGTATAATGGATGACCGAATGTGTTCTTGGCATATACAAGATGATAATAGTCCCCAGTCAAGTCTTCACTGGGATCACGATTTGGGTCAATTAAATACCGGTTTAAGTTATTCTCAATTACCGTGAATTCCATTTCAGGTAAAAAATGATAGAGTTCTTTTAAAAACCAATCCGTGTTAGCCAAGATGGCATTTGGCAGCAAAGCTTTTGTCATTTCATTTGTGATTCTTGTACCGCTATGTGGTAAATCTATCACAACTGGGAATCGATTAAGTGTTCCATTATAAATATGGTAATTTTTCACCACTCGTCACCTGATTTATT
>NZ_GG669993.1:342763-359102 GCF_000159315.1 Lentilactobacillus hilgardii DSM 20176 = ATCC 8290 | reverse complement strand
TTTAAAATAAAGTATTTAGAAAACTCATTTGGTGCCTGATTCTTTGTTAATAAGAAAACCGGCAACTCAGCGTCGGCCCGCTTGCCGGTTTCTAAGAGAAAGCCAAAACGAAAGTCAATATGTTGATGTGCTCCTTCTGATTTTGCCGGATTAGCAGGAATTTGGATTAAATTAACATCAATGAGGCGGCCACTATCGGGTTTAACTTGATATCCCGTTTCTTCGTGAAACTCCCTCACTGCGCAGTTTAAGGGAACTTCATTATTTTCAACGTGACCAGCTGGCAATAAAACCGTTTTCAAATAAGGATGCCTGATAAAGTAGCCATATTGCTCGGAAAATACCATTGCACTTGCTGATAAATGCAATTTGGATTTCCGGTCTCTAAGACCTCCCGCATGATCTATTAGCTTTATTTTCAATTTTTGGATTTTATTAGAGTTTAGCCAGGGGAAATGGATTGTTTGCAAGTGATCCAACTCCTTAACCAGCATATTTAAAAAAATGTCTGCTACCATTTAATCTTCTCCATCACTGTTAATAAAGGTCAGCTTAATAAGTTATCTTTCAATAATTCAAATGCATCGATCATTTGACGGGTTTCTTTGACATCATGAACACGGATAATTCGGCCACCAAGTACAGTCATAAATGACTCAAATAATAAAGTTGGGATTAGTCTGTCGTCAGCAGAATCTAAGTTGAATAACCGTTTAGAAAAGCTTTTCCTAGAAATTGCGATCATTATTGGTGTCTGAAACTCAGCCATCAATTTTGTTAAACGCATTTTGATGATATCGAATTCCAGTGTATTATGATCGGAAAAGCCAATACCCGGATCAATCACAATGTTGGCTTTATTCAATCCAACACCTGTTAAATCACTTATTGTATGTGTAAAGAAGTTGGTCATTGTTTCCACTAGAGTTTCCGGTTGTTCATTGAAGTTACGACCGTTAAACATCGTGACGACCGCAGGCTTGTATTTAGCAACTAAATCCAATTTAGCTTGTGAATTAAAGCCATCAATATCATTGATGATTTGGATGCCATTTTTTAACGCTTCTTCAATGACGTCATTGGTATTGGAGTCAATTGCCAAAACAATGTCTGGAAATCGTTGATGAATTGCGTCAAGAAATGGTTCGATTCTTTCCCATTCTTCTTTTGCAGTAATGTCATCAAAATTTGGTTTTGATGATTTTCCGCCAACTTCAAATATTGAGGCCCCTTCGCTTCTTTCAACTTCAATTCTATGCAATACCCCCTCAATCGAAGCGTTCCGGCCACCGTCGTAAAACGAATCCGGTGTCAGGTTCAAAATTGAATAGATTAATGGTTTCGTAGTAATATCAAAGTCAAAACCTTTGCCTTTAAAATGGATTCTTGAAGCTTCAGAAATTTGTTGTAATTGACGCTGATCATTTTCAGAATCGAAAACGGTTGGCCACTCTGTAATAACGTCGTTAAGGTTTTCGTGATTAAAGACTGCAATAACGAGTGTCTGTTGGACCAATATTTTTTCTGTATATTTAGTTAACAGGTTAATAAGCTTTGGTTGTTCGTCCGCTGCTACGTTGAATGAAATTGTCACATTGCCGGTAAATGTTTGCTGATGATCACTGATTTCGTTAATGTTCATGATGGTCACTCCTCGATAATAAATAAGCTCGAATGGGATTTAGTAAATAAAAGGAACCAATAACAAAAATAATCGTGTTGGCAGTTGCATGTGATACAGCATATTGGATGGCATCAGTTGGTGAATCGAAGCTTTGATACGTTTGCTTTGTTAGCTTTACATAAACATCTGATAATTGTTGAGGTGGCAGTTCTCGCTGTTTATTATCAGGTTCAGTGATAATAAATGACGCATTTTTCAGGGAAATCAGCTCTTTTACAGATGATTCATACGATTTGTCTTTTAAAAACCCATTAATAATCAATTTCTCTGAGTCTGGATACAATGTGTTAACCGTTTTAACAAACGCTTGAATACCGTCCGGATTATGACCACCATCCAAAATGATAACGGGTTGTTGAGATATTTTCTCAAAGCGACCAGGTACGACAATGTTTAATAACGTATCTTCTAGAAGCTGATTGAGATTGTACACTAATTTTTTCCTATTCAAAAAGTCAATCAGCCAAGTAATCACAGTCGCTAAATTTTCTAGTTGATAGGTTGCCACTAATCCAAAATTAAATGTTCCACTTTGGTGCTCATCATTCTGACTATTAACATAGTGAACCCTTGTTGATTTTGGTGTTTGTAAAATCATCGAAATAACGGTTTGATTGGCGGTTAAAAAAGTCGCATTTTTGGAATGTGCTTCTTTTTCCAGAACGCGAAAGGCTTCCCCAGGTTGGTGCTGCGCTGAAATAGTGACATTATTTGGCGAATAATTTTTGATTTGGTTGTTGCGATCTCTGTGATATTATTTCCCAAAATTCCGACATGATCCAGACTAATTTTGGTGAAAATGGAATACATCGTGTTAAAAACGGCATTTGTCGCATCCAATTCGCCACCCAATCCACATTCTAATACAACATAGTCAACATGCAGATCGGCAAAATATAACATTGAAATTAAAAATTGAGCTTCAAATGCGGATACCTTTACTCCATTGAATTTTGGATTTTGGAGCACTTTTTCAATTAAACTAATTTTTTGATTGAAATGCTGGTTGGAAATGTTCTTAAAGTCAACTTGAATCCCATTATAAATGTTTCCAATATATGGGCTCGTGAACAAGCCAACGTGATAGTTCATCTTGCGCAGAAGAGCTGCAATCATCAAAGAAGTTGACCCTTTCCCATTAGTGCCACAAATATGGATGATGTTAAAACGTTTATCCGGGTTTCCAAGTGATTGCAATATTTTTTTTAGTAATCCGATACGGTCACCCTGATCATAAAGAAAAGCAGGAAACGTTTCATGATTAAGCTCAGATTGATTTGCCATTAATATCACCTATCGAATTTAAAAATGCCATTTGTAAATCTTGATCAGTATCAAAAATTCCTGAAAAACGAATTGTACGGGTTGATGAATCAGTTTTTTTCACACCTCTCATCTCAACACACATATGTCGTGCATCAATGACAACCGCGGCCCCCTTTGGAGCGAGAATTTTATTGAGCTGATCAACAATATCATCCGTTAATTTTTCTTGAAGACTTAATTTGTGTGATACAAAATCCACTAATCTCGGGATTTTACTTAAACCTATAATCGTGCCATGATCTGGAATATATGCAATATGTGCTTTGCCCCAAAACGGCATCATATGGTGTTCACACATTGAGTAAAACGGAATATTTTTCATTAAAACCATTTTTGAATGATTTGAGCTTTTACTTTTAAATAATTTATAATCCTCAAAGTTCTCCAATCCCTCTGATGAAAAAATTTCATCATACATGCGAGCAACCCGGTCCGGTGTTTCTACAAGTCCCGGCCTGTCCGGATCGTCACCAATCGCGGATAAAATATTGTGAATTGAACTTTCAACAAGTCGTTTGGGTTGGGCATCTTTTTTAATCAATGAAACAGTCTGATCTTTTTTTTGGAGAACCTGAATCTGCTTACTGATTTGTTGATAAAATGGAAATTGCTTACTGATGATTTCAAGGATTGGGACTAGTACAAATAACCGGTTAAAAGTTTCCGGATGTGGAATCGTCAAATCATCAGTTGACATTTTCTTATCGCCCCAAAATATAATATCAATATCTAGTGTTCTCGGTCCCCAGTGAATTTCTCTAGTACGATGCAAACTGAGTTCTACTTGATGAATGACTGCCAACAATTTTTCAGGAGTATAGGTTGTAGCGATTTTGAGTGCAATGTTAACAAAGTGACGTTGTTTAACGTTACCGACCGGAGACGTTTCATAGAAATTCGATACTTTATCAATCAAAATATTGGCATCGTTTCCTAATAGTTGAATGGCCTTATTAATATAAAATTCTCGGTTTCCAATATTACTGCCCAGGCTTAATACAATATCATCTTTCATTATTGTTTCATCTCGATTTCTACATTATTGAAAATACCATCCACCGGTAAGTTCAACTTGCGGATTCGAATCGTGACAGTTTCAATTCTACTATCCAGGTTTTTAATAGCAACAATGATTTTTTGTGCCAGGGTTTCAATTAAATTTACATGATTTTCACTAATGATTTTTTTCACAACTGGGTAAAAGGTTCCATAGCTGACGGTGCTGTCGAGATGATCGTCTATTGGAGTGGCATTAACAGCTGTTTCAAGGTCGACTTGTAAGTTTTGACCGACCTTTTTTTCTTCTGCCATGACACCGATGTGACTGTGAAATTGCATATTTTGCATTCTGATGATGTACATAATCAAAGCTCCTTTTTTTACGACAAAAACCGGCCCGCTACAAAAGAAAATTGTAGACGCGCCGGTTAAATTAACCTATTAACTTGTTCTTAATGCGCTCGAATTGAGCCGAATTAAAGACAAAGTAAATAATCGCAATTTGCAGTGGCGTGACAATAATCTCTTTTAGCAGTCGTGCCGGTAAAAGCGCGATGAACGGAGTATTATACATCAGAGTCAACCAAAGTGTGTTTAAAACAGTGTTTACAAACACTGCAATAATCAACTGAGAAACGATTACCTTTGTCCAGGTGATCTCTTGGTTATAGAAAAAAAGACCATATATGGCAGCCCCCAAAATTGCGGAAATTGTGAATCCAGGGTTATAAACGCCACCGGAAATTAGTGTTCCGATGATATCGGAAAGTGCTGCAACAGCTGAGGCCCAAACCGGACCGTATAAATAACTAGCCAAAGCTATAATAACGAAACCAAATCCAATTTGAATTGATTTTGTACCAACGGTAAACCGGTCAATAATGAGTCCCAGTGCCAGCAATAGTGATAGCACCGCAATATCTAACGTCCGAAGCTTATGAAAACCTAACGACAATGACTTCATAATAATGACATCTCCCGAAAGGAGCTCACCAATATTTAGAAAAAAACGAACTAAATAAAATGGCGAATGCGAAAACAACACCGCAACCAATCAGCAAGTCGAAGCCGATTGGTTTTCGTTCGAAGGTCACATTCCGTCCCTTCAACACTTAACGCATTGTTTCCTACCCCATATTTTTTTTACGACTATTAAAGTGTATCATATTGGATAAAAAAAACAATCACTTCGTTCAATATTATCCGAACGTTTTCGTGATTGTTACAATAATCGTTAAGCTTTACGCTTTACTTTATAGTTGATCTTTCTCAAAGTCGCGAAGCCAAGCGAGTGCCAAAGCTTTGTCCCCAAGATGTGTCCCAACAACGGGACCGAAGTAGCTTTGTTCAATTGGCATATTCGGATACAATCCATGAATCTTTTCCGTCCATTCTTCACCGGCTTTTGGATCATGACCATTAATCACTAAAGCTCTTAATGGATAATTGGCTTTTTGTTGCGCTTGAGCAAATAATTCCTCAACTCGTTTTAATGCTTTCTTTCGTGATCGAACCTTATCAAAAGCAACGATTTCGTTACTTTTATCATCAAAAGTAAGTAATGGTTTAATTTTTAAAATGCCACCAATAAATGCAGAAGCATTAGATAAACGACCACCCCGAACCAAGTTTTGTAGATCATCAACCACAAATAGTTCGTCGATGGTTGCTCTTAGACCGTCTAAGTACTTAATAATTGCTTGTGGCTCTCTACCAAGACTTGCCATTTTGCTGGCTTGGATTGCCAAATAGCCCATTAATTTAACCGTAATTTTGGAATCATAAGGAATGACTTTGATACGATCAATTTGAGGTGCTAAATTCTCAACGGATTGATAGAATCCTGAAATGGTACTGGCCAAATGGATACTTATAACGGTATCGTAGCCTTTATCCGCAAGAGAATTATATAAATTCATCATTTCACCCATTGGAGCTTGGGAGGTACTTGGAAATGAATTCGAATTCTTCAATTTATCGTAAAAGTCCTCAGTGGTCAGATCAACGCCCTCTTGGTATTCATGGCCATCAATAATGACTGGTATTGGGACAACATTGATGTGATATTTTTCTTCTTCTGCCTTAGTCAGATAAGCTGTACTGTCAGTGACTATCGCAATTTTCATTAAATTCACCTGCTCAACTAAATTCTATCAAGACTTTGTTCCAAACGATTGATCAATATTTTTAACAGATTTTTTTCTTCATTAGTCCAATGACTAAACACTTGATCCTGGAGGTCTTCAACTTTTTGCTCAACATTCTGACTGGATTTTGTTCCTTTTTCCGTTACGCTATAAATGAGTTGTCGTTTATCTTTTCCAACGGCTGTTTTTGACAACATTTCCTTGACAACCAGTCGTTTAAGCTGCCTTGATAAAGTTGAAATGTCCAACTTAGTCACTGCAGATAGTGTTTCTTGAGTTGAGTGACCATCAATAACATGGTTGAGAAGCTTCCATTCTGAAATAGTCAGGTTTTCGGCTTTCGTAATTTTCATTAACCTGGCATTATGATTTTTAGCAGCAGAATTTAAAGCAACAAGAATATCTTTCATTCTGAAAAGACCTCCGAAAAAATAGTATACGCTATTTGATAATGACTTACAAAAAAGTATGAACATTTAAATGAATCTCTAAAGGTTGTTATATCCGCTATAAAGGCTTTTTCAAGAAACGGGGACAATAGTTCATTATACACACTATCCTTAGCATCGGCTTATAAAGTGAGGTATACTAGTAATTGCTATATATACGAAAGTGAGTGATACGATGTCATTCGACGGATCCTTTATCCATTCAATGAAACAAGAACTAGCGGACCTGCTCCAAACTGGACGGGTAAGCAGAATTAACCAACCATATCCTAACGAATTAATTTTAACGATCAGAGCGCATGGGAAGAACCACCAGTTACTTCTTTCAGCCAACCCAACTTACGCCAGGGTTCAGGTAACCAAAATCCCTTATGTGAATCCGGCAGTGCCAACAAACTTCGCAATGATTATGCGAAAACACTTAAATGGTGCTATTTTAACCGAAGTTAATCAGCTGGAAAATGATCGTGTGCTTCATTTTGGCTTTACAGGCCGAAATGAATTGGGAGATCAAACAAAGCTTAATCTAATTGTTGAAATTATGGCACGCCATAGCAATATTGTTTTAGTCAACCAACCGGATAATAAAATTATTGACGCAATTAAACATGTTGGTTCTGATGTCAACCGGTATCGCTTGTTATTGCCCGGGGCAACTTATATCAATCCTCCTAAGCAAAATTTGCAGAACCCCTTTACTAAAACATCTTTTGATGATGTTAAGCAATTGATTAAAGATTACCCTAATGTTGACGTTTTGGCCGGAAGCCTCCAAAAGACCTTTCAGGGGCTGGGCAAAGACACAGCTTCTGCGTTAGCAAATACCCTTCACAAAAATACCGAAGTTGAGAAAAACTTCGAGAGTTTCTTTACAAAGTTTAATGCGCCAGCCCCAACCTTGAGCCATATTGGTAATAACAAGATCAATTTTACCGCATTTCCTTATCCAGATACAGATAAAAATGATCATTATGCAAGTTTAAGTGAACTTTTAGATGCCTATTTTGCTACGCGTGCCCAACGTGATCGGGTTCGTGAACAAGGAGCCGTCTTAATTCAAGTTGTTAAAAAACAATTAAAGAAGAATCGGACAAAGTTAAAGCGTTTAAAGCATGATCTTCAGGAAACAGAAAACGCAGATGAGTATCGCATTAAGGGAGAAATCCTTACAACCTATCTTAACAAAGTTGAAAGAGGCATGACGTCAATTGAACTGCCAAATTATTATGAAAACAATGCCCCACTTAAAATCAAGCTGTCAAATCAACAGTCTCCTTCGGAAAATGCGCAAAAATACTTTAAGCGATATCAAAAATTGAAGAGTGCCGTTAAATTTTTGAACGAACAAATCAGCTTAACACAAGAAGAAATCGATTATTTTGAGAATATTCAATCTCAAATTGAGTTAGCTAAGCCCGAAGATTTGGTTGATATTCGTTATGAACTGGAGCAGGGACATTATCTAAGGGATCATGAGCAACACAAGAAGAAAAAAAATAAACGTCAAAAGATCAATAAACCGGAAAAGTTTGTCTCAACTGATGGAACCGAAATTTTGGTGGGTAAAAATAATTTGCAAAATGAACGGTTAACAATGCATACGGCAGACAAACGGGAAACGTGGCTTCACACCAAGAATATCCCTGGTTCACATGTTATTATCAGAAGCTTCGATCCGTCACAAACGACTATTGATGAAGCCGCCAATCTTGCCGCTTATTTTTCAAAGGCACATGATTCATCCAAGGTGCCAGTTGATTATACGAAGGTCAAAAATGTTCGTAAGCCCAACGGGACAAAGCCTGGGTATGTTATCTACGATAATCAACAGACATTATTGGTAACCCCTGACGAAAAAATGATTAATAAATTATCGAAAACAACTAAATAATTTGACATAAAAAGCCGAAACGATCTTCCGTTTTAATGCGAAGATCAGTTTCGGCTTTTTTGCTTGAAAGATCAACTCTTAAGATTCGATGTTTTTAAAAGAAAGCGATGATCCAACCTCTTGAGTAGAGGTCCCATCTTTTCGATTTGATTGTAATTCTTTGAATGGAAATACTGCTTCCATCATCGCATAACGTTTGTGAGTACCAGGTTGATAATATTCAGAAAGATGGTCAATATCCAGTATACCTAAATACTTTTTTACAAGTGCATCTATCCAATTAATACCAGTTGTCTTATTTAAGAAAGCAGATTCTGTAATTCGAATTGGTCGAATGCCAGAAAATTGATAACCTGATTGGTCATCGATTCTATTAAATAACACTTGAACCAGCCCTTGCCATTGACTGGTATCGATTTTATTAATGGCCAAATCAATTAACTTCTGCTCGTCCGTTTGCCAATGATTCATTGGCTGTTGATAATTATTGATATATCGCAGCTCCGTTCGATGGCTGTTTGTATAGAAAGAAATAGTTGTAATAGGCAATATTCTGTCATGATCAATAAAAAGATCGACAGCATCAGTAGCCTTTCTTTGATTGTATTTAGCAACTTTCTGATCTGGCGGTAGTACAACGATATTCAAGTCTGCAAATTCTTTTAGTTTTTTAGAAAGGTAATGGCGGTTCCCCGGGAGAAAAATAATATCCGGTTTTTCTAAATTAACGATATTTAGAATATTACCAAGTTGAATAGGTTCAATATATTGTTTATCACTAAGTGCAGGTGCAAGGGAAATAGCATTCGGATTTGTATTCATGATAATGGTCTTGTATCCTGCTTTATGGGCGGTGTCTAAAACCTGAGCTGTATAATAATCAGCAGCTGCATTTGGTCCTAATTGATTCCCGCCGCGACCGATAATCAACGCAGTTTTTCCAACACATGGCTGACTTTCGTTCTCCAATTCATAACTGCTATAAAAAACGTTTGTGGTCTCCAAAAACTCCCCAGCACTCGGTTCCACTTCTTTAAAAGTGACTTTTGTCTTCGAATTCCTGTTCATTCTTTCAATTGTAGAAATATTGACATTCCATAATTCAGCAAGCATTCCATCACCAAAACCATATTTATGGCCAACTTCAACGGCCGTTGGTGAAAGTGGATTATTGATTACAAAATCCTGAGCACGTAAAAGTTGGTTCATTTTGTAAAAATAAAATCGATCAATTTTGGTTAATTCAGACAGTTCGTCGATAGAAAATCCCCTTCTGATTGCCTCCATCAGAATTAGGATTCGACTGGCTAAAGGATGGATTAATTGATTAATAACATCATCGTCACTTATTTTGGACACACTTGGTAATATATCTCGAGGTGAAAATTGTGAACTATGCATGGCTTTCATGATAGCTTCTTCAACTGTTCGCCCAATTCCAATTGTTGATCCAACAGATTTCATTAAAGTGTTAAGATGCTGATCCACGTCCGGAATATCTCTGAATGGCCATAAAGGAATTCTAACGACAACATGATCCATTGTTGGTTCCATAAACGGTAGATATTTACTGTATTTTTCAGGCAGTTTTATTTCTGGCAACGCGTATCCCATTTCCAGCAACGTAGATACATATGACAATGGATACCCAGTTGATTTTGCGGCTAAAAGCGCATTTCTGGTAAAAAAAGGGCTGACTTTCGTCACAAAATAATTTGAATCTGTACGACTTTGTGCAAATTGTATGTGACAAGTTCCTGTGATGTTGATTGCATCCATAATTCTAAACGTGGCGGTTCTCAGTGATTGATATTCTTGATTGATCAAGGTTTGCGTTGGTGCAAAAATAATTGAGTCTCCAGAATGAATACCGATTGGATCCATGTCTTCGAGCCCGGAAATTAATAACTTATTACCATTTTCGTCTCGGATCGCAACCATTTCAATTTCTTTATAACCAACGATGCTTTGTTCAATCGAAACCCACTTAATATAAGTTCGCTTAAAACTAATTTCCAGCGCATCTTCCATTTCATCGGTATTGTTACAAATAAACCGACTTGTGTCATGGCTCGCAGATAATGGTTTTACAATCACTGGGAAACCAACATCACGAACAAAATCCATTGCCTCGTCATCACTAGCAACAATCTTTGAGGCAATAATTGGTTCGCCTGTTTCATCCAACAATTCGCGAAGTTGTTGATTATCCAAAACCTTTTTGAGATCGATTGGTCGAATTCCCAATAACTGGATGTTATTGTTAGCTAACACATCGCTTTCTTCAAGCTGCCAAGCCACCTGCATGGCATTTAAACCACCAATTTTAGGCATGATTGCATCCGGCTTTTCTTTTTCAATAATGTTAACGACATTTTGAAAATTAACTTCTTGAACATAAACGTCGGCGGGCTGAACTTCTTCACTGGCAAACGAGAATGGATTGTTATCAACGTAAATAACCTGTGCACCAGTCCTTTTAATTGCTGAAAGGCGTTCATATGCTGCGGCATCCAATTCATTTTCGTGACCGATGTTTGTTGGCCCACCGCCAAGCAAAAGGAGCTTTTTAATATTCGTCGCCATTGTTGTCCCTTCTTCTTGCCATAAATTCTGTGAAATCATCAAACAAACCAACACTATCTTTCGGACCCGGAGCACCATCTGGTGAAAACTGAACAGAGAATGCAGGATAGTCACGGTGTCTAAGTCCTTGAACCGTTCCATTCACCAAATCAATATGGGTAATGAATAATTTTGCGTGGTCAATAGATTTTGAATCAACGGCGTATCCCTGCTCCTGTCCCGAGAAAAAGATTTCGTTTGTAATGATTTCACGGATTGGATGATTACTTCCATGATGTTCTACCCGTAATTGACTGATTTTTGCACCATTTGCCATGGCAAAGAGTTCATGCCCCAAGCCAATTCCAAATAACGGCACCTGCGTTTGTACCTCGCGTATCATTTGTAAAACAGATTCTGGCAAATTTCCTGGTGCACCTGGCCCGGTTGATAAGACAACGCCATCGGGATCCAAGTCAAGAATTGTTTCACTTGTAGAGTTCCATGGTACAACGGTGATATTGCAATCTCTTTTGGATAATTCTCTAAGGATACCGCTTTTTAAGCCAAAATCTACGACGATAACGTTAGCGCCTTCATCAGGGTTGGGATATGGTTTTGGCGTCGCCACTTGGGCTACCTGTTGATTTGTCAGCACAGTTGCATGCAGTTGGTCAAATGCATGTTCATCTGCCACATCAACGATACTGGCCTTCATATTTCCCTTTTGTTGAAGATGTCGCCTAATCTGGCGAGTATCAACGTCATATATTCCGGGAATCTTATGTCTCTTTAAATATCTATCCAGAGAAATACGCTTAAAATGATCTGTTGCCAGGTTTTCATATTCACGGACGATGACACCTTTAGCGGTCGGCAAAACGGACTCGTACGCATTTTGTGCGAGCCCTGTATTACCGATTGAAGTTTGTGTGAATACAATGATTTGGTTATGGTAAATTTGATTGGAGATAATCTCTTGATAACCGTTCATTGTTGAGTTAGCGACAAGTTCACCCGTCGTTGTGGCGAGTGATCCGAAGGCCTTGCCCGCATATGCGGAGCCGTCTTCCAATATCAAATATCTTTGCGTCATGTTGACTCCTCACTACCAGGATAAGGATCACTTAATGAGTTCAACTGCGTCCTTGTCATCAATTTCTGATACATATACTTTAATTTTTTCCTTTTGTGAACTTGGAATATTTTTACCAACGAAATCAGCGCGAATTGGTAATTCACGGTGGCCTCGATCAACAAGAACGGCTAGGTTGATACTTTTTGGACGACCTAAATCCATGACAGCTGATAATGCTGCCCTGACTGTTCTTCCAGTATATAGAACATCATCGACTAAAATGACTCGTTTTCCTTCAACGGAAAAATCAATTTTGTTATTCGACATTTTAACGTCACTACTTGTTGAATCATGTTCGATATCATCACGATAATTTGTAATATCAAGTTCGCCAACCGGAATTGTCACGTTTTCCAGCTGTTGAAGTCGGTCCGCAATTCGATTTGCTAAAAAGATTCCTCTTGTTTTAATACCAATCAGAACAAGATCTTCAACACCTTTATTTTTTTCAACAATTTCATAAGTTATTCGCGTTAATGCACGTTGCATGGCCATTTTGTCTAAAATTATCTTGCCCATCACTAAATTCTCCTTAAATAGTTCTGTTTTCATTGAATCCCGTTGTTTTATTGCTTATCCATTCCAGAATATGGGAGTAAATCCAAGTTGTCAAGATTCAAGTGAATTATTCACTCTCAGTGTTCGAAGTGTTTTTTCGAAAATTTCTGGAATTGGTGCCGAAAATATCATTAATTTATGGTTCCTCGGATGTTCAAAGCCTAATTCCTGAGCATGTAAGAATTGCCCATGGCCCTTAATTGTTTTCTTTGGGCCATATAAAGGATCGCCAACAATCGGATGACCAATATATTGCATGTGAACTCGGATTTGATGTGTCCGTCCTGTTTCTAAGCGACAATCAATTAATGTGTAATCTTCAAATCGTTCCATTACCTCAAAATGGGTAATGGCAGGTCGGCCATCAGCAACAATAGCTTGTTTCTTTCGGTCTTTTGGTGAACGGCCAATTGGTGCTTTTATAACACCAGAGTCCTCTTTAATTCGTCCGTGAACCAATGCAACGTATTTTCGCAGATTTTTCTTAGCTTTTAATTGCTTGGACAGCGCCTTATGGGCCATGTCGTTTTTTGCAACCATTAATAGTCCGGATGTATCTTTGTCTATGCGATGGACTATTCCAGGGCGATATTCACCATTAATGGATGATAATGGACTGTGGAACAATAACGCATTAACCAAAGTGTGATTCGGATGGCCGGCTGACGGATGAACAACCATTCCTTGAGGTTTATTAACAACAATGACATCTTCATCTTCGTAAACAATATCAAGTGGCATATTTTCCGGTTTAATGCTCACGGTTTCAGGTTTAACATCTTTAATTAAAATGGTGTCCGAAACTTTTGTTTCGTATTTTGGTTTCTTTTTTGAATCGTTGACAATAACGTCACCATCCTCAATCATCTTCTTCGCTCTTGATCGACTGATTTCAGGATCCAGCTTACTGACAATTTTATCCAAGCGCCCCAATTCATCTGTTATTTTAAATTTTTTAGGCAATCTGTTTTGTCCCTCATTCTATTTCTCTTTAATAATCGCAAATCCAATAATCAAAATACCGACAGTTAAGTACATATCAGCACAATTAAAAATTGGAAAATTTATAAAATCTAATTGAAACATATCAACCACGTGGTTATTAACAATTCTATCAATAACATTGCCGATTGTGCCGGCAAGTAAAAGGCTTAATCCAAAACGATACCATAGATTTGGCCAATAGTGAACCAAGAAATAACCGATTAGAATTGCAGCAACAATTGCAATCAATACAAAAACAAGTTGATGTCCTGATAAAATACTCCAGGCAGCACCAGTATTGTTAATTCGAGTAATCGACAAAACGCCTGGGACTACCGAAGACGATTGCCCAAGCGCTAATGTGCTAACGACCCAGTGTTTAACAAGCTGATCAAGGCCGATTAACAATAGAATGCCGACGATATATATAACTGGCAAATAAAAATCTCCTTTTAGAATAGTCCTGTAATTCGGCCATTCTCATCAATATCCATGTCCAATGCCGCCGGATGGCTTGGCAGGCCGGGCATCGTTAATATTTTACCAGTAAGTGCAACAATAAAACCAGCCCCTAGTTTAAGCTGTAGATCCGATACGTGTATTGTAAAGTTTTCCGGAGCTCCCAATTCTTTTGCATTATCGGTGAAAGAATATTGTGTTTTTGCCATGCAAACCGGTAAATTACCATAGCCCATTTTTTCAATGCGTTTTAATTCATTTTTGGCTTTTCGAGAAAGTTCAACAGTTGAACCGCCGTAAATTCGAGTGACAATGGCTGTCATTTTTTCTAAAACACTCGAATTTTCATGATCATAAAGTTCGTGAAACTTATCAGAATTGTTGCAGGCAGCAATCACTTTTTGGGCAAGATCAACGGCGCCCTTACCACCCTCTGCCCAACTATTAATAATTTCACCGGTAACCTTCAAGTCGTTTTGTACATAGTTTGATAAGTAAGTTAACTCCTCCATGGAATCGCTGGCAAACTTGTTGATTGCTACAATAACCGGTTTTCCATATTGTTGCATGCCATCAACGTGACGTTTTAGATTTATGACACCTTTTTTTAGTGCGTCAAGATTCTCAACGTTTAATGTTTTCTTATCAGCACCGCCATTTAGTTTCAATGCACGAACAGTTGCAACAACAACAACGCAATCCGGTGTTTTATTTAATCGAGGTGTCACAATATCCATGAACTTTTCGGCACCAAGGTCTGAACCGAACCCTGCTTCTGTAATAGCATAATCACCATAGGTCAGTGCAGCTTTGGTAGCTAAAATACTGTTGCAGCCATGAGCTATATTGGCAAATGGACCACCGTGAATGAATGCAGGCGTGTGTTCCAATGTTTGAACCAAGTTAGGTTTGATCGCGTCTTTAAGCAATAAAGTCAGGGCGCCTTCGACGTGTAGGTCAGAAACATAGACAGGTTTTCTATCATATGTGTAGCCGATTAATATTTTACTGATTCGGTGCTTTAAATCTTGCAAACTGGTTGCCAGACATAAAATAGCCATTAGTTCACTGGCGACTGTGATATCAAAACCGTCTTGACGTGGTACACCGGAAGTTCGCCCTCCTAATCCGATAACAACTTGTCGTAATTCACGATCATTGACATCCAGTACTCGTTTCCAAACAATTTGTCGTGGATCAATATTCAATTGGTTTCCGTGTTGAATATGATTGTCAATTAGAGCAGCCAATGTATTGTGGGCTTCGGTGAGGGCATCAAAGTCACCTGTAAAGTGAAGATTAATATCCTCCATTGGAACAACCTGTGCGTAACCGCCACCGGTTGCACCACCTTTCATACCCATGACTGGTCCTAAAGAAGGTTCTCTTAAGGCAAGCACAACGTTTTTATGTAGTTCGGTGAAAGCATCGCCCAACCCAATTGTCACCGTTGTTTTACCTTCTCCTGCAGCAGTTGGGTTAATAGAAGTCACTAAAATTAACTTGCCGTCTTGATGTGCATCTGACGGGGTAAAGTTAACTTTTGTTTTATATTTACCGTATTGTTCAAGATCATCATAGTTAATCCCTAACTGATCGGTAATCGTAGTGATAGGTGCCATTTTAGCTTCTTGGGAAATTTCAACATCGCTTTTCATTATTTAAAAGTCCTCCTCGACTCTCACCATAGTATGGTTTGAAAAATTATTTTTTTGAGATTAATTCATTAACCTCGATGACTGAATTAGCCGGCAAAATGAAACTATAAATTTTGGTGTTTGCAACGAACCCCAGTTGATACTTTGATGTTGTCACATGTGAAATCTTATCCAAGTCGATGACCAGCCAGTGGGGATTGGTTATTCGACTAACAATGAGTTGGTTATCATAGACTTTAATGTTTCTAAAATGGATTTCTGCCCAGGTTAGAAAGGCAAACAAGACAAAGAAAAATAATGTAATCCATTGAAAATGGGTGATTTCTAGCCAGATAATCACACCAATAAAAAAGATAAGTAATGTCCAGCTCCAACAAATAATGCTGCTTAATGGGCTTGGCTGGTAAAAGAAGTGTCGTTTTTGCGTTATCATTAATAAGACTCCTCGTATTATTAAAAATGTATTCAAGTATTGACCAGT
>NZ_GG669993.1:294379-341094 GCF_000159315.1 Lentilactobacillus hilgardii DSM 20176 = ATCC 8290 | reverse complement strand
TAACAAAGAAAGTGGTGCATATAAATGATTAAATTATATACGGATGCGGCAGTTAATCAGCAATCCGGTAAGGCTGCTATTGGCATTTTAATCATCCAAAACGGCCATCAGATTCAGCTTAACCAAAAAATTGTGTCGATGGATAATCATCATGCCGAATTTGAAGCAGCCATTGGTGGATTTCAAAAATTAATTGGCCTGGGAATCGATCCAGCCGAGTTTGTTTTCTACTATACAGATAGCAAAATCGTGATTGACAGTTTGAATAAAGCGTATGCCAAACACTTTGAAACACAAACAGAACAACTGATTACATTGCAGAATCATTTTACAACTGTTATTAACACATGGATTCCCGATACTCAAAATCATGGTGCTCATAACCTTGCCATGCAAGCTCTCCATGCTAAATAATATAGTGACTAATCGGCTTGGTATATTTATCCCAAACACCTAACTGGCCTTCAACGACAGCCCTTGCCAGAAAGTATCCGATAAGTGGCCCTGTCGTGAGCCCAGATGAGCCCAGACCTCCTCCAAGTAAAATGTTTGGGTTATCTGGTAGATGTCCAAAGAACGGCGCAAAATCATCGGTATACGCTCTTGTACCAACACGAACGCGGTCAATTTGATCCATCTGAAGATGTTGATCGAACGCCTTCGCATTTGTCAGTAAACGATTACGCGCTTCACTAGTGGGTTTTAGATCAAATCCACCATCGTTTTCATGGGTTGCACCCACAACCAGCTTGTCGTGTTCGAATGGAATAATATCAGAACTGCTCTCGGGCATTAAAACAGGTAAATGGCTCCCATAGTGTTTTGATTTAATTGTTAAATCGATTAGTTGCCCCTTTTGCGGTCGAACTTTAACCAAGTAATTAAGCGGCTTTAGAGTCCCTTTCATCCAAGCACCAGTCGCAATAATAATTTTATCAAATGATTCTAACCCTTTTGATGTCCTTAATTTGCCACTTTCATCAAAAAAGACGCGCTGCCGGCTTATTTCAACATGCCTTTTTTGTGCCTGATCCAATAGAGCTTCAACGAAACGCAAGCCATCAATCTTAGCACCACCCTCGACCAAGATGCCTGCAGGCGGGTTGGTTAAAAAAGGGAGGCGCTTACCGACGTCTTGAGAGGAAAGAAGGGCCACTGACCGCATTGCCGGTGTGTGACGGAGCTTTATTTCAGCTTCTTGAAAAAGGCTGTCAAGATCATTTGGGTCTTTTCGAGTCACAATGGTTCCGGTTTGTTGGTAAACGTTTGTCCCAAGGTTAGCATCTGTTACTAACTTTCTGTAAAAAGACGCGCCCTCTTTTGCCAAAGTATACCAACGTTTATTTCGGCGTTTGGATAACCAGGGAGAAATGATCCCGGAAGCGGCTTTTGTCGCTTGCCCCAAGTCATCGTCAAACAGTGTGACCGATAATGATTGGGTCTGATCTAAGTAACCAAGGTAAAAGGCTGCTGTTGCTCCAATGATGCCACCGCCGATAACAGCAATTCTTTTTTGCATTCACTCACTTCTTTCTACCAATAGTTCTTATTTTAGCATAAATAAAATTTGAAATGACCTTAATAGTTAGATAGACTATTCATATTCCGAACTTTTCTACCCCAATATTGAAAATAGTCCGTTCTTAGAGCGCCGTTATATAATTTTCGTCGTTTGGTAGCCTTTTCCCCGTAATATTTTTCAAATTCGAGATCAGAGGTTAAGAAGTATTTGGACCAGCTTGAAAGCGGCTTAAATGCTTTGCCCATTTGCTTATATAAATCGTGGACCTGATCTTTTTCACTCATCCGTTCACCATAAGGTGGATTTGCAATCATGACACCGTTAACTTTATCGGTTTTAAAATCAGCGACCGCCAGCTGTTTAAAGTGAATATCATCCAGAAGCCCAACTTCTTCAGCGTTTCTTTTTGAAATTTCGACCATATTACCGTCTATATCGCTAGCAGAAATATCCAATTCTCGATCGTAATCTGCTTTTGAATCAGCTTCGTCACGCACATTCTGAACCATATCCGCATCAATCCAAGGCCAATTTTCACAAATAAAATCACGGTTAAATCCAGGTGCAATATTTCTACCAATTAAAGCCGCTTCAATTGGGATAGTTCCAGAACCACACATTGGATCGATAAACGGCATATCAGGATACCAACTAGTCAGTAAAATTAAAGCTGCAGCCATATTTTCCTTTAGCGGTGCCGGGCCCTTTTCAACTCTGTAACCCCGCTTAAATAGACTTGAACCGGTTGTGTCCAAAGTTAACATCGCATGATCCTTGTTTATTGCAATTTCCAATGGGAATTTCGCACCCGTTTCTGGTAACCGGGTGTGACGATGATAGGATGTACTCAAGGAGTTTACAATCGCCTTTTTAACAATTGCTTGAACATCAGGAACACTATGTAGTTTAGAATTGCGTGAACGGCCTTCAACCGGGAATTCAGCATCCATTGGCAATAGTTTATCCCACTGATTGGCAGCGGTGGCTTCAAACAAATCATCGAATGTCTGAGCATCGAATTCATCAACAATAATTTTGATTCGATCAGCAGTCCGTAGCCAAAGATTAGTTTTAATAATATCTTTTTCGTCTCCGGAAAAACGAACTCGGCCATTTTCAACTTGGGTATCATAACCCAGATTTCGTAATTCTTTACCTACCAAAGCTTCTATTCCGGCGGCACATGTCGCAACTAAATTAAATTTCAACTTATTCACTCTCGCTTATCTTTTTTAGGTTCTAAAACTTAATCATTCTTTAATTCCGCCCTGTTATATGTTATTTGGTTAATAAAGCTCCAGGGTGATGCTCGTTAATAATATACATGATGATTCATTTTCAATACTTTACATGACTATCATACCGTATTTCAACAATAAACATTGGCTAAGAATTGTTTTTTATGAAGATATTAAAAAAGACAGGAGCAAGCTCCCGTCTTTTTTCCTGTTTAGTGCAAATCCCTATAAGCCATGTTTTGTGCTTCCTAACTTCCAGGAACAAATTAGGAAGTAGTAATTATCTATCTGAGAAATAGAACCTATTTCTCCCCCACACTTGGTTCAATTACCGTGTGTGAAGCTCCCCTACCAAAGTTTGGGTTTCCCGCTCGAGGGGTTTACCGCGTTCCATTGTCGAGATTTCTCAGGACATTCGTCACTGTGGCACCTTAAGGATTCTGCCGCATAGCTAAGCCTTAGCTTGGAATCCGCCGTAACTCTTAAAAAGAGTTCCCCGGCTTATTTTTTCACCGAGCACGAACACTACAGGCATCGCAGCCTGTGCGAGAATGGACTTTCCTCAGCCGGCATAAAGCCGACCGCAATTACTGAGGATCTGCACTGAAGTTAATCAACAAGTTAACTAATTACAACCGATGCGACTCATTTGAGCCACTATCAAGTTGCGATCCGAATACCCGTCGTTCCAAGTTTGACAAGCGTTTAAGAATGTCCATGTTTGTTGCACTGGACATTGGCTGGCTGGCAGTCTGCCGACTTGGTGTCGGATTAGCTGCACCGGTTGTTGTCATCGGTTGGTTACCAGAAACAGCAAGTTGCTTATTTAGTTCATCAACCTGAACTTTCAACCGATCATTTTCGTCACTTAGCTCCTGTAATTGTTTATTAAAGGCTTCATAGTCTTTAATAATATTATCTAGGAAGCTGTCAACATCATTTGGATCATACCCACGCATCTTTTGTCGAAACTCTTTTTGGAGGATATCTTTTGGAGTATAGTTAATGTTTTCCATTTTATTGGTTACACCTCGTCTTAATTTGCAACAAACCACTAAAATGATATCATATATTAATCATCTTGAAAACTATTATTTTGGTTTTCTTGATACTCATCTGCAGCATTTTGGAGATCATCAAATGTGATCAGCCTGTATGGATACGGATGACTATCTGCAAATTCTTTAATTTTATCGAAATCGTACTGCGATTTTCCTGGATTATCTAAATCATATATCATGATCACTTGATCCGTATGATTTAACATGAATTCTTGATAATTTCTTAACTGTTGCGGAGAATGGTATGGCTGTTGGCTAACAGACGCAGAAAAATCAACTGATTGTCTTAATTTCTGCAATTTCAGTTGGTTTTTTTCATTCCAATTATTGCCAAATTCTGCAAAAGGTAGCATCATTGAAGTCTGGAATTCATCCGGATACTCACTTTTTAAATAATTGGCAGCCTCCAAAGCCCACTGCTCCACTCCGAGTTGACCGCCTGAAATTATCCAGTCCGTACCGTCAATGATCGCCTGTCTGAGTTCGTTTGTCAATACGTAATCAATGACTTTGCGCTTTGGATCATCATCTTTAAATACGCCCAGTTCGTAGCTTCGATAGCCGGTTATCCATAGACGGCTCACAATATCACCCATTCATAAAACATTTTTCAATCACATACCCACTTGCTATAATATCATTATTAAGACTATTTTAAATGAAATTGCAGTACAATGTACATATTGATGTTAAAGGGGAGTTTGTTTTATGACAATTAAATACCCAGATGGTCATCAATTCCATCGTCAGTCCGGCTTCGAGCAGTCACATAATGATTCAATTGATTTTTCTAATCGTGGAATGACGCTTGAAGCTGAACTTAACGAAAGTAATAAATTTTATTTAAATAATGAAATTGCGGTGATTCACAAGAAACCTACCCCAATCCAAATTGTGTCGGTAGACTATCCCAAACGAAGTGCCGCAAGAATTAAGGAGGCTTATTTTCGAAGGGCATCAACAACTGATTATAACGGTGTTTATCAAGGTCATTACATTGATTTTGATGCCAAGGAAACGAAGAACAAAACGTCTTTTCCTTTAAAAAATTTTCATAAACATCAAGTTGAACATATGCGGGAATGTTTAAAGCAAAGAGGCATTTGTTTTGCTATTATCAAATTTGTCAATGATCAATCCGTTTTCCTACTTAAGGCAACGGATCTAATCGACTATTGGGATCAGCAGCAAGTCGGTGGGCGGAAGTCAATTCCGCGAAAAACTATTGAAGAAATCGGCGTTGCTGTTCCTTATCAAATTAACCCACTACTTCCCTATCTACGTGCGGTCGATTTGATCATTGAATAATCACGAAGGAGAAATCTATGTCACAGAATAATCCTCAGAATTCACGAGCGAATATGAGACAAGGTCGACAATTCACAAAGAAAAAAAAGAAGGGCCCGTTTAAACGCTTTATCAAGATTGTACTCAGTCTATTCTTACTTTTAATTTTGTTTGGAGCCGGCTTATTTGCTTATTACGCATCCAGTTCACCCCGGATCACTCAATCCGCACTTTCAAGCGATAATTCCACTCAAATTTATGATACAAATGGAAAAGTTATTTCACGGCTGGGAAGTCAAAATCGAGATTATGTCAAATCAAATAAAATACCAGGTACTCTGAAACAAGCGGTGGTCTCAATTGAAGATCGACGCTTTTATAAACATCATGGTGTTGATCCAATTCGTATTGTTGGCGCGGCCCTCTCCAATTTGACCGGTTCATCGTTAGGCATGCAAGGTGGCAGTACATTAACCCAGCAGTTGGTTAAGCTTTCGGTCTTTTCAACAGCGGCAAGTGATCGAACATTGAAACGAAAAGCTCAAGAAGCCTGGCTTGCAATTCAAGTTGAAAATCGCTATTCCAAATCCCAGATCCTTGAATTCTATATTAATAAAGTATATATGGGAAATGGTGTGTACGGTATGCAGACCGGTGCCGAGTTTTATTACAATAAAACATTGGGTCACTTAACACTGCCGCAGTTAGCGTTGCTTGCTGGGATGCCACAATCTCCAAAATATTATAATCCTTACATTTATCCCAAATACGCAACCGAGCGTCGAAATGAAGTCTTGAACGCAATGGTTAAAAATAAAGCCATTACTTCCGCTCAAGCTCAACGCGCCAAGAATACCAGTGTAAAAAGCGGTTTGGCGAAGACACATACCCAAACGAGTGGATCCGCCAAAACGTCGAAATACATTGACTCCTATTTAAAACAAACCTTGGAAGAACTAAAAGACAAGGGGTACAAAGCTAACAGTGGGTTGAAAGTCTACACGAATTTAAATATGAATGCTCAAAAGAAACTATATAAAGTTTCAAATAATGATCCAAGTATTGTTTATCCCAATAACCGGTTCCAGGTCGGGGCAACATTGGTTAACGTTAACAATGGTAAAGTAATGGCAATGCAAGGCAGTCGCAAAACCAAAGTAGCGTTTGGCCTTAATCGAGCCGTTCAAACCGGTCGTTCTTCCGGGTCGACTGCCAAGCCGATTATGGATTATGGCCCTGCAATTGAGTATCTTAAATATCCTACCTATCAGCCAGTGAAAGATACCCCTTATGTTTATCCCGGAACTGACAAAAACGTGATGGATTTTGACGATAAATATCAAGGAACAATAACCATGCGTAAGGCAATCGTTGAATCTAGAAATATTCCTGCTATTCGAACTTTGGAAAATGTGGGTATTTCCAAGGCCACTACTTTTCTGAAAAAGTTGGGCATGCCATTTAAGAAAACGTTGAGTCTTCAAAATGGTATCGGGTTATATATTTCTTCTGAACAGCTTGCTGCTTCCTACGCTGCGTTTTCAAATGGCGGTACTTACTACAAGCCTTATATTATCAATCGTATTGTTCAAGCAAATGGCGTTACTAAACGGTTCCATCCAAAGGGAAAACGTGCAATGTCGCCCGCAACTGCATTTATGATAACCAATATGTTAAAGGGTGTTATGACTGATTCTGACGGTTCGGGAACCACCGCAAAGATTTCCGGGTTGTACGAAGCTGGTAAAACAGGAACAACTCAGTATCCTGATGATTATTTAAATAAAGTTCCTGCAAATTCATCAATGGATGCATGGTTCTCCGGTTATACTAAAAATTATGCGTTGGCAATTTGGACAGGATATGATCATCAGTTTAAAGCAAATTCGTATATCACACAGCCACAAAGTGAAATTTCTCAGCAGATTTATAAGTCGGTTATGTCCTATGTTTCTCAAAACAAGCCTAATAGTGATTGGACACAGCCGAGTGACGTTGTTGCCACTAATCGTGGCGGTAACACTGAATATTACGTTTCCGGTTATCCCGGGACTGTAACGGATAATACTACGACATCTGCTGGGAGTTACTCAGTAGAAAGTAGTTCGAGCTCAAACGGGACGATTACGACGTCTCCTAGAAGCAATGAAGAAAATCGGGGCAGTTCAACAGAATCTTCACAAACCGCACCAACAACACAGCAACCAAGCGGTAGTGGTTCGTCGTCCGGTGATGGTACGGACAATAGCAGTTCCAGTACCAGTTCATCTTCAACGGATAATAATCCGGGAACGGGTTCCTCGAGTGATGGTGGTGGTTCAACCTCTGATTCTTCAAATAACCAAGATAGTAATTCGCCTGACTCGAATAACAATGATATAAATGATCAATAATAGGTCAATACAAATAGAGGACCAGCCAATGGCTGGCCCTCTATTTGTATGGTTGGGACATAAGTCCAAAAAAACACTATTTTTCAAAAAACCCCGTAAAATCACTTTACAAAAGCGCTGATTTTACGGGATTTTCACTTTGGAGTAGGAACGTTATAATATAGATTCTTGACTATTGTTCCAGCTTCTCTAGTTTGTGTCATAATCCCTATTTATCTTTATTAGGATTAGTAATATCGATAAATGGAATTTTAGGACCTTTATAAGGTTCTTCAGTTTCTGAATTATTTCGAGTACGATTTCGATTGTATTCCTCGATTTGTTGGGCTGTTTTCAAGTGTCGCTTTTCCCAATTTCTTAAAATACGATCCATATATTTAAGATTATATACTTGACTTAAAACGGCTTCTTTTAAAGCTAATTCAACCATTTTGGGAGAATAGTGATCCAAATCAATCCACTGACTAATAGATT
Source organism: Lentilactobacillus hilgardii DSM 20176 = ATCC 8290 (assembly GCF_000159315.1). Lineage (GTDB taxonomy): Bacteria > Bacillota > Bacilli > Lactobacillales > Lactobacillaceae > Lentilactobacillus > Lentilactobacillus hilgardii. The sequence continues at coordinate 333,119 of NZ_GG669993.1, read as the reverse complement.
CCATTTCTAACGGTGAAAGTGTTCTGCCAAACTCTTTCTCAATGCTTTCAAACATCTCTTGTCTTTGCTGATCACTGACTTGTGGTGCAGTTGACGGAATGGCTTCCCTTTCTTCACTGGTATTAGTAGAATCTACTTGTTCAACAAGCGATAATTTTTCATATAATGAATTAAAGTCATAGGCATCGACCTGCTGATTATCAACATTAACCTGAGTAATTTTAGCCAGCTTTTTTTGAATCATTTGATGAAAGATCTCAAAAAGTTGTTGTTTGCTATATCCCGTTAAAGCCGTTAGACCACCAATTTCAGGCATTGGGACAATTAAGGTCCGGTTGCGTTTGATTAGAATATAAAGAAGCAGTTCTTCATTGGACATCCCTATCTTGCGATAATTTTTTAACAAAAGATTCGTAATAGACGTCTGTCCGTATTGAAGCACATCGTGTGCATACCTATCCAAGTTGACTCACCTCTTTATACGACAGCATTATGGATAAATTCGGTTAAGCAATCGTGGAAACGGAATAGCTTCCCGGACGTGATCTTCACCGGTAATCCAAGTAAGCGCTCTTTCCAGCCCCAAACCAAATCCTGAGTGAGGCACACTGCCGTATTTACGTAGATCAAGATACCATGAATATTCCTTAGGATCTAAGCCGGCCTTAACGATTTGATCGTAAAGGTAATCGTAATCGACAGCACGTTCGGAGCCGCCGATGATTTCACCATAGCCTTCAGGTGCAAGTAAATCAGCACAGATGACAACATCGTCACGGGTGGGGTGCGGCTTCATGTAGAATGGTTTAATGGCTTTCGGATAGTTCAAAACAAATACGGGTTGGTCAAATTGATCGGCTAAGAAGGTTTCTTCCGGTGAGCCAAAATCTACGCCCCAGTCAAGATCGAAATCATTTTTCTTTAAGAGGTCAATGGCTTCATCATAACTGATTCGTGGATAAGGAAGGATTGTATATTTCTTTAGCGTTTCAATATCACGACCGAGTGTCTTGAGCTCCATTTGACAATTATCAATGACACGTTGAACAAGGTAAGCGATATAGCGTTCCTGAATATCTAAACTTTCTTCTTGGTGCATGAAAGCCATTTCAGGCTCGATCATCCAGAATTCAATTAAATGACGGCGAGTCTTAGACTTTTCAGCACGGAAAGTCGGGCCAAATGAGAAGACCTTGCCAAAGGCTTCAGCACCTGCCTCTTCATACAGTTGACCACTTTGGGAAAGATAGGCGTCTTTATCAAAATATGTTGTATGGAAAAGATCAGTTGTACCTTCAGGAGCACTGCCGGTCAAAATTGGTGCATCAATTTTGATGAAACCTTCATCATTGAAGAAGTCATAAGTTGCTTTGATGACTTCATTTCGGATACGCATAACGGCATGCGGCCGACTTGAACGAAGCCAAAGATGACGATGATCCATTAAGAAATCGACACCGTGCTCTTTGGGCGTGATGGGATACTCATGTGACTCACTGACAACCTCGATAGATTCAACTTCAATTTCATAACCAAAATGTGATCGGTTGTCTTCATGAATAATACCGGTAATCCACATACTAGTTTCCTGCTTAACTTCTTTTGCCAGTTCAAAGGTTTCCTCAGAAACGTTATTTTTAACCACGACACCTTGAAAATAAGCAGTTCCGTCTCGTAACTGTAAAAAAGCAATTTTCCCGCTTGATCGTTTATTGGTAAGCCAAACACCAATCTTTACTTTTTCATTGACGTATTTAGGTGCGTCAATCATGTTAATTTGTCTCAATGGAAATTCCTCCAGATACTTTTTTTTCTAAATAATGGGTCATGAACGTGTTAATACGTTTAACGGCAATTTTTAGGTCTTCCATGCCGGTTGCATAACTTAATCTTAAGTAATCGGACATACCAAAAGCACCACCGTCCACAACAGCAACGTGAGCTTCATTTAAAAGGAGTTCAACTAATTGTGATGAAGTGTCGACACCAACAATGTTCATGGCCTCTTCAACGTTTGGAAAGAGGTAAAATGCCCCTTCCGGTTTTTGTTCAATATGAAATCCCGGTACTTGTTGCAATAATGGATAAATCGTATTTAAACGTTTTTCAAACGCCTGACGCATTGTTTCAACTTCTGTTTGATCGGATCTAAATGCTGCAATTGCAGCGTACTGGCTAACTGTAGCCGGATTCCCGGTTGAATGTGAAAGAATCGCATTGATTTTGCTGATAATTTCGGGAACAGCAGCCACGTATCCAATTCGCCAGCCGGTCATTGAGTATGCCTTGGAAACACCGTTTACTAGAATAGTGGATTTCGCAATTTGTTTACCACATTGAATCAGTGAATAAAATTTGGTTTCGTTATAGACCAGTTTTCCGTAAATGTCATCGGCAATTAAAAGAACATGATGATCAACCGCCCACTGGCCAATTGTTTGTAACTCTGCTTTTGAATAGACGGTTCCGGTTGGATTCTGAGGTGAATTAATCACCAGAAGCCGTGTATGATCATTAACAACTCTATTCAGGCTATCCGTTGTGATCTTAAATTCGGCATTTGTATCAACAAGGATTGGTGTCCCACCTGCCAGTGAGACCTGCTGACTGTAACTAACCCAACTGGGTTTGGGCATTAAGACTTCATCCCCGTTGTCAACCAATGCCTGCATGATAACGTAAAGAGCCATCTTGGCACCATTAGTTACACTAATTTGTTCAGGCGCGTAATTAACATGATAATCTGCTTGAATTCGGTCGACAATTGCCCTTTTTAGATCGGGTAACCCGCTTGCAGGCGTATAAAAGCTGGTCTTACCATGTTGAATGGCATCAATTGCAGCAGTCGCAATAACTTTTGGAGTAGTAAAATCTGGTTCCCCAATGCCTAAGTTAATAACGTCAATCCCATTTCTGATCATTGCTTTAGCTCTATTTGACACGCCAACCGTTGCCGAAGGCTTAACTTGCATTGCCCGATTTGAAAATTTCATTGTTTTTTCCCTTTCATAATCTACGTCTAAATATTTTCAATCAATTTTTTAACTGACCCTGATTTAAAGTTCAAAGTCGCAAAACACAAATTGTTACTGGAATTAATGTAACTGATAACCCAGTAAGGCTTGTTGTTGATCAGCGTTAAGCCGACATTGTTAATCTTTTTTGGCCGCTTTAATTGTTGAATCCGATTTCTAATCTGGGTTTCGCTTAATCCTGCACGTTGATTAACAACCGTTACATTACCACCCTTTTTAGCAACGATGACATACACCGGCTTGTTTTTATTAGTCTTACCGGCAACCGAATAATAAGTTTTACCAAGGTTAGCCGAGTAAAAGGTATTTGCTGATTTTAAATCAGCGTATTTTTTTGCAATCGAAATCGTCTGACTTCGTGCAGTTGCCATCGGCTTTTCAGCCTGATGGATAATGATAAATGTTGTAAAACCCAGAATAAAAATCAGCAAGATGATAATCCATCTGAGTTTAACTTTGGGCTCACGCTTAATTCGCCGTTCTCGTTGCATGACATTTTCCTTTCAAATAATTTGATTGACGGTACCTCATAAAACATGTGGCTGAAAAGAATACTGGTAACAGATTTTAACTAGTTTCCACATACATTTTTTATTATATCAAATAATCAACTTATCGGGATAACCTTAATTCCTGCTTTCAAAAAACTTAACCATGTCATTAATACAATCGTCAAGTTGTCCGGTCATCACAGGAATCTCATTTTTTAAGTTGGTCAAAATTGTTTGTCCATAGCGTTTGGTTGTTAACCTTGGGTCCAATACAAAAATAGTGCCATAATCAGCCTTTGTTCGTAATAGTCGTCCCATTCCCTGGCGTAGCCTTAGTGTTGCCTTAGGCAAAGCCAAACTATAGAACGGATTCTTGCCCTTACTACGTTCAACTGAGTAAAGCGCATGATTATACGGATCTTCCGGCGTATTGAATGGAAGCTGAGCAATAATCAAATTTTCCAATAAATGAGCGGGAAAATCGACACCCTCCCAGAATGTGTTGGCTCCCAATAAAATAGCCGGCTCATTATGAATAAACTGCTTGCTTAAGCGGGCAGCGGTACCGTTAACGCCTTGAGCTAATACCAGATGAGTGGCCGTAAAACCGTCTTTAGAAAGAAATTGATGTGTTTTTTCAATTGCTTTTAATGAATTAAACAGTACTAGGGTTTGCCGGGGCGAGGCTTGATAAATTTTTTCGATTGACTGTGCAACCTGTTGCAGATAATCATCAGAGTTGGTTATAAAGTGTTCCCTTGACTGCTTATCAATTAGATAGATTCGCGCTTGATTTTTAGGATCAAAGTCACTTTGAAGCCTCCTAACAGAGGCAGCCTTTCGATCGATTCCCAGTAAGTTGAAAATAAATTGGGATCGTCTTGATGAAAAAATCGTGGCGCCTGTGAAAGTTGGAGGCTCAAATGATGCATAGATGCGGTGATTCAAGTAATCTTCGGTTTTTAAAATGCCTTGATTAATTGTAAAACTGTTAATGTCTTTTACATGATTGACAGTTACCCAAACAACATTTTGATTAATTGCTGATTCATCCATATCAATGGTGGAGAGCAAAAATGTCAGTTTTTCAGCAAACTCGTTAAAGTCCTCATAAAAGTCATATATACTGGAGTAATCACGATTAGTGAACGCATCAGTAGAATGATCGATCTCAGAGTTTAATCGAATTAACAGGTCTTCAACTTCGGACTGTTTATCCTGAAGCCGGGTAATGGTTTCGCGATTTTCGTTAATGATGGCCTTAAGGTCGCTGATTGGAATGAGCCGCACAAAGAAGCTGGCATTTTTGTGGAGCTGTTGATTAGCAATCATCTGGCTATATAGACGATGGGTCAACTGCTTGAGCAGGCTTTTAATTTGATTTAGGGATTCATCAAGATCGTCAGCAGAGTTGTTTAAAACACTGTTGCCGGAAAAGGCATCCCTCGCACTTTTATAATGGCCTTCCTGAATATCACCTCGGACCCGATTAACCGCTGACATAACGGTCAAAGGATTGATTTGTTTTTGATTATTTCGGATCGCTGTTTCAGCAAATTGCTGGGTTTCATCAATTAATAAGTATGGTTTAACTGGGAAGCCACTAAAGAACTGCCAGTTTTTTAGCAAATAGCTGTGATTTACGATAATAAAGTCGGCATTCTGAGCCTTTTTTAAATTATATCGTAAAAAGTCTTCATCATAAAAAGGTGAATTCGCATCGAGCCACTTTACTCCGGAATGTTGAATTGTCCAAACAAATGGCGTTTGTTCCACGTTCAAGTGCAGTTCGTCAAGATCTCCAGTAGTCGTCATTGTCAGCCAAACTAATATTTGCGCTTTAATGAATGCGGTTTGAACGGAACTATCGGCAACAAATAATAAATGACGGAACTTGTTAAGATCAATGTAGTGACTGGCCCCTTTCAAAATAACACTGTTAATTTTGAAAGGCAGACTCTGATTCAATAATGGCAGTGTTTGATTTTGAAGCTGAAACTGCAGATAAGTCGTTGCTGTACTAATGACAACGGGCTTTTGCGCGCTTGCCAAATAACTGAAAGGTAAACTATAACCCAAACTTTTTCCAATACCGGTTGGTGCCTCGATAACGAGTGGCTTGGCAGGATGATGACCATCGCTGGCATAGTTGTTGTAAATCATGTTCATCATCTTGTTCTGTTCAATTCGGGATTCCAAATGAGGCGGTAAAATTTTGGATTTAGCAGTTCGGGTCTTTGGGAATTTGGCTTCCGTCGTTTTGTTCTGACGTTCATTTAAAACCGGCTCCCGTTTTCGTAAAACCAATCCAGCCGATAATTTAAGTTGATCTGGCAATTTTTCTGCTAAGGATTCTGACCGATTTTCATCATTAACCTGTATAAAAACTTTCATCGTATCAAGTGGTAATGAAGGATTAATCTGAATGATTTGTTCAAGCGTTCTTCGAGGCAGCATCTTAACCTGTCGAAGTAGTATTAACAGAAGTTTGGCAGTTGCCAGTGCGTCACTATCAGCAGTGTGGGGATGATTGTGAATAATATTAAAGTAGGTGCTAAGGTCCTGAAGCCGATAGCTTGAGAGTGTCGGTAACAGAATTTGACTTAAAGTAACGGTATCAATAGCCTCGATGTCCAATTCGGGATACCCCACGCGTTGAAATTCACCGTTGAGAAACGGAAAATCAAAATTAACGTTATGAGCAACAAAGACTGTTCCACTTAAAAGTTTATATAATTTAGAAGATACCTGATCAAAAGTAGGTGCCTTCTTTAATCGTTCAGGCGTAATGCCGGTCAATTGAATAATTCGTTCGGGTACCTCACGCTGAGGATTAATATCACTCACATACGTTTCAACAATTTTACCGTGAGCCACCAACGTGCAGCTGAACTGAATAATTCGATTGTCAACACTCATATCTGTTCCGGTTGTCTCTATATCAACAACCGCATAAGTTGTTTTTGAGTTCATAATTGTTTCACCAAAATCGTTTAATTTTTAATAATGATTCTTAAACAATACACTATTTACTATGTTACTACAGTCAAGATGTGTTAGGCTACTGAAAATAAGCGTGAACGAGATTGATATTTTTATATACTAAGAAACAATTCAAAATAATCAATTGCTGTCAACTTAATTTAGTGTGGATTAAGTAATCATCATCCCCGATTATTTATGATTACTTAATCTCTATTTTTTATGAATATTTTAAAAAAATGGTTACGATTCTTTCTGCGCTTAAATTATGATAAAATTGAACTGTTTGAAAGTGAGCGGATAAAGATTGAAAGAAAATGCGAAAGCGAAAAGCTATGCAAAAATAATTTGGTTCGGTGAACATAGTGTGGTTTATGGAAAGCCTGCTATTGCCCTGCCGCTATATAACGTAGATGTCCACACCAGTATTAAGACCAATGTTACCGGTCAGACCATTAATTGCCGTTACTTTGATGGCCCCATAAGTGAAATGGCTGATAACTTAAAAGGTGTTAGTGTGCTTATTCACGAATTGTTAACGATTTTCAATGCAACCGACTTGAATTTCCATCTTGAGATCGATAGTAAAATTCCATCTGAAAGAGGGATGGGTTCTTCAGCAGCAACAGCTGTTGCGATTGTTCGGGTATTCTTTAACCTTTTTGAAGCCCCTCTAACTCGTGACCGGCTTCTTGAATTGGCCGAAGTTGAGGAAAAGATTACTCATGGTAATCCGAGCGGTTTGGATACTGCAACGGCCAGTTCCGATACACCGGTGTGGTTCATTCGAAATGAAATTAACGAACAAATCGACTTTAATTTATCCAAGTCTTCTTTAGTAATTGCTGACAGTGGTATTAAGGGAAAAACCGGCGAAGCAGTGTCGATGGTTCACGATAATTTACTTGATCAACCGGAATTTGCAAAACCCTTAATTGAGCAGTTGGCCCAAATTGCCAAGGACGCCCGCCATGCATTGCAGATATCAGATGAGCAGCGCTTAGGCCGCTTGATGACCCAGTCCCAATATAATCTGTCAAAACTGGGTGTCAGTACTCGGAAATTGGACAATTTTTGCCGTATTGCAATTCAAAATGGTGCACTTGGTGCCAAATTAACCGGGAGCGGACTTGGTGGTTGTATGATTTCAATTGTTGAAAATCAGGTAGACGCTCAAAGAGTGGCGACTGAGTTGCTTAAGGCCGGTGCCACTCAAACATGGATTCAATCTTTCACAAATTATGAATTTTCAATTGGAGATAACAATGGCAACCTTGTCAAATAATCCCGTCACTGCACGGGCCCATACTAATATCGCACTCATTAAATATTGGGGGAAGAAGGACGAATCGTTAATCATCCCTTACACCAGTAGTTTATCGTTGACCCTGGATCATTTTTATACGGACACTACTGTTCGGTTCGACGAATCGTTATCAACCGATCAGATCATAATCGATGGCCAGATACCTTCTGAAAAAAGTCGTCAGCGGGTTCGTGACTTCTTGGAAATTGTGAGAGGCAAGGCACAAATTGCCATACCTGCATCAATTTCTTCTACGAACCACGTCCCTACCGCTGCAGGCTTGGCATCATCGGCTTCGGCCTTTGCCGCACTCGCAGCATCAGCCAGTAAGGCAGCTGGGCTTCATCTGGATGCAACTGAACTTTCCAAACTTGCCAGACGTGGTTCCGGATCTGCATGTCGGTCTGTGTTTGGTCATTTTGTTGAATGGCAACGAGGAACAAATGATGCCGATTCATACGCCAAGCCATTACCAGACACCGGCTTAAATGATATTCGAGTTGTTGCACTGACCGTCGAACGTGGTCAAAAAGCTGTTTCGAGTCGACAAGGGATGCACCTGTCTGTGACAACTTCACCCTACTATCCGGCTTGGGTAAAAACCTGTCAGGCCGATCTTCTTCAGTTAAAATCGGCTATTGAAAAGGGTGATTTTACCCGTTTTGGTAAGATTAGTGAACTCAACGCGATGCGAATGCATGCATTGACTTTAAGCGCTGATCCCAGTTTTACATATTTCAATGGTCAAACATTGGCAATTATGAATTTGGTCAAGCAGCTTCGTCACCAAGGAACCGAGTGTTATTACACAATTGATGCCGGTCCAAACGTTAAAGTTCTTTGTCAGCAGTCAACGGTTGCAAAAATCTCCGCAACCTTTGCACAGGTCTTAGGTGATCAAAACGTTATTATTGCAAAGCCTGGACCAGGAGTTCAATATTTATAATTTTGAAAGGAAATGATCACTTGATAACCGCTAAGGCTCCAGGAAAATTATACATTGCGGGTGAATATGCCGTGGTTGAAACCGGATACCCGTCAATTATTGTCGCCTTGGATCAATTTGTGACTGTTGAAATTTCTCGGAGCAAGTCCTTTGGGAGCATTGTCTCCAAACAATACCGTGAAGATTCGGTTTTCTGGCGGCGTCAGGGGGATCAGATGATTCTCGATAACCGGGACAATACATTTAATTACATTATTTCTGCTATTCGGTTAACAGAAGAATATGCCCAGACACTTGGCCGACGGATGGCAGTTTATGATCTTCGTGTTAATAGCGATTTGGATAGTCCGAATGGCAAAAAATATGGTTTGGGATCATCAGCAGCTGTGACAGTTGCAACTGTGAAAGCACTTTGTGAGTTTTATCAGATTCCTTTGACCAAGAGTAAACTTTTCAAACTATCGGCAATCGCTCACTTGGATGTTCAGGGAAACGGGTCTTTGGGCGATGTGGCCGCGAGTGTCTATGGGGGCTGGATCGCCTACCAATCATTTGACCGTAATTGGTTAATGGCTGCTCATCGTCAACAAAGTCTGACAGAATTAGTTGACCAGCCATGGCCTAATTTGACAATTACACAATTAACGCCACCGGAAAATCTTCGATTGATTATCGGTTGGACAGGATCTCCTGCCTCAACTTCGCATTTGGTTGACAAAGTGGCCATTTCAAAAAGCCGTCAGCATGAAACTTACAATCAATTCTTAATTGACAGCAAGAGGTGTTTAAATGATTTGATCGACGGTTTCAAGAATGGAAGCTTATCGACCATTCAAGCAGGCATTCAAAAAAATCGTGAGATCCTTAAGCGTTTGGCGGATTTCTCAAAGGTTCAAATTGAAACGCCGACCCTCAAAAAAATGTGTGATATTGCGGTTGCTCATTCAGCAGCAGCAAAATCTTCGGGAGCCGGTGGCGGTGATTGCGGCATTGTCGTTATCGATAAAAATCAAAATATTAAATCACTTATTAAACGTTGGGAAGAAAATGGCATTACCAGATTGTCTTTAAGAGTTCACCCCGTTATTGATCTTGCTAAGGAGACAAAATGATATCAAAACATTCACATCGAAAAGACGAACATATTTCGTTAGCTGAAAAGTTTTATCAGGATACCGATGTTTTTGCCCCACTTAGATTTGTTCATCAAAGTTTGCCAAAGTATGCACTATCTGAAATTGATCTTTCAACTAAGATTGGGCCGATAAACCTTCAAATTCCCTTCTACATTGAAGCAATTTCGGGTGGCAGTCCGCATACAAAGGATATTAATCAAAAATTGGCAACAATCGCGAAAAAAACAGGACTTGCCATGGCGGTTGGCTCTCAAAGTGTAGCTCTGGGTGACGCTTCTTTGGTTGAAACGTTTACGGTTGCCCGTGAGGTTAATCCGGACGGCCTTTTATTTGCCAATATAGGTGCCGATAAAACGGTCGATGACGCCAGGCATGCAGTAGCTATGATTGATGCAGATGCTTTGGAACTTCACGTTAACCCTGCTCAGGAACTCATTATGCCGGAAGGCGACCGCCAATTTAACTTTTTAACCAACATTAAGCAAATTGTTGAGGGCCTTTCAGTACCGGTTATTGTTAAAGAAGTCGGCTTTGGAATGAGCCGTGAGACTATCCAGCAACTGGCTGACCTGGGTGTTGGCTATGTAAATGTTAGTGGCCACGGTGGAACTGATTTTGCTGAAATTGAAAACTTTCGGCGACGTGATAAAGAGATGGCTTACCTTAAAAATTGGGGATTAACAACGCCGGAATCTTTAATGGAAAGTCGGCCTTTCCAAGACCGCTTGACTGTTCTGGCTTCTGGTGGCATTAAATCTCCCTCTGATATTGCCAAATGCCTAGCGCTGGGAAGTCATGCAGTCGGTGTTGCCGGGACGTTTCTACATCTGGTTATCCACGAAAATATTGATGAAGTCATTAGGGTTATTGAACAATGGCAATATGGGTTAAAGACTATTATGATGCTGACTAACTCAAAGAATATTACTGAACTGCAAAAGAAGAAATTGATTTTACCGCTGTCCCTAGCGTCATACTTGGAACAAAGGCATTTAACTTATTGATCATTTTCTTAAAATAAACAAACACCACTCGCAAAGTGACATGTTAGTGGTGTTTGTTTATTTTGCCTCCTTAAAACTCAAACGAATTATTTGTCCATCTGACGAGTTCTACATTTTCGGTTACAATAAATTTAGTCCTTATTTTTACTCGATAAAATGACTATGAAAGGAAACGATCAATTAATCTCATGAAACTCATCATCTCCCCAGCTAAAAAAATGGTCACTAATTTAAATGATTTTGAGGTAAAGGACCTTCCAATATATTTAAGAGCCTCTCAAAAGCTTCTAAAAGCTATGCAAGACTTGTCTTACGCAGATGCCCAAGCCCTCTGGCATACCAGTGACAAGCTGACCAAAACTAATTATGATCAACTACAAAAGATGGAATTAACTAGTCGACTGACCCCTGCCGTTATTAGTTTTACTGGCATCCAATATCAATATATGGCACCGGATATTTTAACGGCCCCGGCCCTTAATTATATTCAGGAAAATCTTCGGATTCTATCTGGACTTTACGGAATTCTTAAACCATTTGACGGAGTTGTTCCCTACAGACTGGAAATGCAGGCACACATTCCTGTGATGGGCATGAAAAATCTTTATTCATTTTGGGGAAATCGTTTATATCAATCCTTAAGCATTAATAAAGAGCCCATCATTAATTTAGCTTCCAGGGAATATTCAAAAGCAATTATTCCTTTTTTAAAGCCAAATGATACATTTATAGATGTTGTGTTTGGTCATTTGGTTAATGGGCAATTAAAAACCAGGGCTACGTTGGCAAAAATGGCTCGTGGAGAGATGGTTCGATTTATTGCAGAAAACCAACTTACGATGGTTGAAGACATCAAGCACTTTGATTCTCCAAATTATGTTTTTGATTTAAAACGATCAACGAATAAAAAATTGGTTTTTATTGAGAAAACAAATCGTTCTAACAAATGAACAAAAGGCTAAATAAAAACAGCATTCATCCCTTTGAATTTAAAGGTTGAATGCCGTTTTTGAGTTTGGAATAATTAATCGTTATTTAGCATCATTAATGGAACTAGTTGGCTGAAACCGCAGTCCCTTTGGAAAGAAATTCTTGGCCGTTCCATTTACAATCTTCGAAAAGCCGATTGACTGGCCTTCACAGGCTAACAGATACCAGCCCTTTTTCAACTCCTTATTAACTGTAAAGGTATCTCCGTGGACATACTTTTTCCAATCATCAGTTGAAATGTCAATGACCCGTTTTGCCGTATCCGGTCGAAGTGCTAAGGCAAGAGCATAACTTGGTTCAAACCGATTTTTCTTGAAGAAGCCTAATTGCAAGCCATCTCTAACAATCTTTATTTTTCCAAGGTCAGGGGTTTCTAATGGTACCGAATACAACGTTTCTTTAAAAGTTCTTAAATTTCCAATCGGAAGTGTCTTAAACATTTCGGCTGCGAAATTTTCCCATAATGTTCTTTGATCTGCGGATAACGTTGTGGTATTTTTGGTATCGCGTTGGCGACGCTTCTTTTGCTTAGATGGATGTGGTATTGGACTCGAACTTTCTTTCGGTTTCTTCAATTTGGCAATGAAGTGGCCTTCACCATTAAAATGGTTTGGAAAAATGCGAACACAATTCACCAAATCCGGATTGCCATCTGCCCAATCAGGTCGACCGCTATCCATTCCAGGGAATTTTTTAACCGGTAAGATGTCAAAATGATATTGTTTGACAAGCCAAGCAATAATCTGTTCATCCTCTTCGGGTGCAAACGTGCAGGTTGAATAGATCAATTCTCCACCTGGTTTCAAGTTTTTAACGGTTTCATTTAAAATTTGGCGTTGTCTGGTTGCACATTCTTCTGGGTAATCAAGGCTCCAATAAGAGACCGCGTCAGGATCTTTTCGAAACATGCCTTCCCCGGAACAAGGCGCATCTACCAGTATTCGATCAAAAAAGTTTGGCAGTTGTTTAGCAATTATTTCAGGGGTACTGTTAGTTACAATCGTATTGGTTAGCCCAAACCGCTCCACATTTTCCATCAAAACTTTAGAGCGTTTATGATCAATTTCATTTGCGATCAGCAGTCCCAAATTTGCCATGTAACTGCCAACGTGAGTTGTTTTGCCGCCCGGTGCAGCACAGAGATCCAATACCCTTTCACCCGGCTTGGGAGCGGCAACCTCGCCTACATACATAGCACTGGGTTCTTGGCTATAGACGGCCCCGCTTTGGTGGGCAACGGTTTTACCGCTAACGTCCCCATAATACCCCAATTGGCAATGGGCTGTAGGATGACTTAGGTCGATATTAACCGGCTGATTTTGTTTTAACGGATTAAGTCGAAAACCATGGTTGGCTGTTTTTGAAAAGCTAGCAAGAAACTGCAATGCTTCTTGTTGACCAAGTAATTTTGTATATTTATTTTTAAAATCATCTGGTAACTGCATGATGGATCCTTTCTAATCATAAAATGTCAAATTATTATAGTTGGAATTCGGTAAGTTATTTTTGTACGTAACTTCTAAAATATCTTAAAGGTATTTAATTTTCAAGTCAATCGCACGTTCGAATAAATTGACGAGCGTCCTATTTTTCGATAGTATTAATGAATATGCTGGTTAAGGAGTGATAATTATTTCTAAAAAAATGATCGCGTTGGACCTGGACGGCACAACGTTGAATGACGATGCACAACTAAGTTCCAGGACACGGTCGGTAATTAACCAGGCAGTCAAAGAAGGTTGTGTGGTCAGTATTGTAACCGGCCGTCCCAACCGACTTTCTGAAAGTTTCTATGACGACCTTCATTTAAATACACCCATGATCAATTTCAATGGTAACTTAGGCATTTTACCACATAAAAATTGGGAGCGCGAATACCAGTACACAATTGATAAAGAAATTGTGATGGAGCTTCTATCCAATAGCCAAAAGCTTGGGTTAAATCTGATCGCAGTTGAAGGTCGGGACCTGTTTTTAGCCAATCGTGGCATTAGTAGTGGCTTCGGATTTTTCCCAAGCACATTACAATCCAACCAAATCTTAAATCAGAAAAGCCTTAAAGATAATCCAATTAGTATTACGGTTCAAGTTGAGCAGCCCGGACAAAAGCAAGCATTAATGGACTATGTCTTACATCATTTTGGTGATCAAGTTGAAGTTTCTCCCTGGGGTGGACCACACCCAATTGTCGAAATTGCGACCAAAGGCATCCATAAATCAACCGGTTTAAAGTTTTTGGCCGATTACTATGGCATTTTACAAAAAGATATTATTGCGTTTGGAGACGAAGCAAATGACGCGACTATGATGAAATACGCAGGCACAGGAGTTGCCATGAAAAATGCGATCGATTCCATTAAGAAAAGCGCGGATGAGGTAACCCAATACACCAATGATCAAGACGGTGTTGCCCGTTACTTGGAAGACTACTTAAATTTGGCCGTGGGATAATTTTTTTGACAGATAATAAAAAAGCGAAAGTAACGGCGTATCGTTGCTTTCGCTTTTTGTATAGACTTGAAAAATATTTTGACTTTAGTTATTTTCTGTAGGGTGAAATTGAATGGTCGCGTGAACAGCACGCTGCCAACCCGTGTAAAGATCATCACGAATATCTACATTCATTTTAGGATCAAAAGCATCCCGTACCTTAGCCGTTTTCTTGATGTCATCCAAGGAATTCCAAAAGCCAACTGCCAATCCAGCTAAATATGCAGTGCCCAAAGCCGTCGTTTCCGAAATAGCCGCCCTTCGAATCGGCGTACCAAGAATATCTGCCTGAAACTGCATTAAATAATTATTATTGGCGGCACCACCATCCACGGCAAGTGTCTTTAAATCAAGACCGGTTTCTGAAATCATCGTATCAATAACATCCCGGCTTTGATATGCCAAAGACTCTAATGTGGCACGGACGAATTGCTCCTTTGTCGTGCCCCTTGTAAGCCCAAAAACGGCACCACGGGCTTCCTGATCCCAATATGGTGCTCCTAAACCAGTGAATGCAGGTACCACATAAACACCGTCGCTGCTTTTGGCATCAATCGCCATTTGTTCAGATTCAGGTGAATTGGCAACCATTTTCATACCGTCCCTCAGCCACTGAATGGCCGAACCGGCTACAAAGATACTTCCCTCCAAAGCATAGGTGACTTTACCATTAATGCCATACGCAATGGTGGTTAAAAGCCCCCTTTTGGACAACGTCGGATGATCGCCGGTATTCATCACGATAAAAGCACCGGTACCATAGGTGTTTTTAATCATTCCCCGTTGATAGGCCATTTGTCCAAACAAAGCAGCCTGTTGGTCTCCGGCAATTCCGGCAATTGGCACTTGGACACCTGAAAAAGTATAGCCGGCCGTATAACCGTAAATTTCCGATGAAGAATGGACTTCCGGCAAAATACTTTCAGGGATGTTCAATAACTTCAAAATATCTTTATCCCACTCTAAAGTATGGATATTAAACAACATTGTTCGACTGGCGTTTGTATAATCGGTCGCGTGGACTTTACCACCTGTCAATTTCCAGAGTATCCAAGTATCGATTGTCCCGAATAACAACTCACCATTCTCCGCTCTTTGACGGGCGCCTTCTACATGATCCAAAAGCCATTGAATCTTTGTAGCCGAAAAGTATGAGTCGATAATTAAACCGGTTTTTTCGTGAATCAAATCATCATAACCATCTGTTTTTAATTGATTGGCCAAGTCTGCGGTCTGTTTTGACTGCCAAACAATCGCGTGATAAATCGGTTCGCCCGTGTTTTTATCCCAAATAACCGTTGTTTCCCGTTGGTTGGTTACACCGATACCGCGGACTTTATAAGGAGGAACCTCAGCGTTGATCAGTGCTTCGGAAATAACGGACTGAACCGCATTCCAAATCTCATTGGCATCATGTTCGACCCAACCGGATTTAGGAAAATATTGATGAAATTCTCTTTGAGCCTTACCAACAATCTCACCGTTACTATTGAAAAGGATCGCCCGTGTGCTGGTGGTACCTTCGTCAATCGCCATTATGTATTGTTGATCGTCCATGTAAACGTCTCCATTCTTGTTATTAATGCATTTATTCGAATTCTACCTAATTAGTATACAATATAACCCCAAACAAACCAATGAGAAATCCGTGACCGTTAAATACAATTCTTTGAGAATAATCAAATGGTCGTGTTGGATGCACTGTTCAAAAAATAAGAGCCTGGGAGACTTAACGTTTACCCAGGCCACTTTTATGCTTGACCGTTTAGACATGATCAATAGCATATTTTCGATTAGTCATCTTTATTTTTCGTCGCTTTTTAAAACGCCGCCTACACTGTAACGATTCTTTTGCATTTCATCCAAAATCACATGGACATGTTCTGCCGGTGCACCGGTATCCTTAACAACAGCTGCAGTAACGTCTGCGACTAATGCTTTCAATTGATCTTGTGAACGGCCAGCAATAAGTTGAATATTTACGATTGGCATGATGAGGTTCCTCCAAATTTTTTAATTGAAAAAAGTATACCGTAATTTGTGATGACCTGCAATTAAATTTCGAGCGGACAGTTTGGATTCGTTATAACATTTTTCGTGAAAAAAGATGGTACAATTAATGAAGTCAAAATCCTTAACGATTGGAGATATTCATCATGATTCCAACAAAATATTATTCAGCATGTACCAGTATGATCGTTGGCAAAAATGCCAGCATCGACGGGTCCATCATGATTGCCCGAAACGAGGACAGTAAATCGTCTTGGCCAAAGAATTATGTGATCCATGCTCGAAAAGATTTTTCCAACCCCCAGAATTTTTCTTCAAATGATAACGGATTTAAAATGCCGCTGCCAAAAATGCGTGCCAAATATTCTGCCACTCCCGAATGGACTGATAAATTCGGTCTATTCGAAGAAAACGGTTTTAACGAATATGGCGTTGCGATGAGTGCGACCGAAAGCACCTATACAAATGATCTTGCCCTGGGTGCCGACCCTTTGGAAAAAGACGGTATTGGTGAGGAGGCAATGGTAACTGTTGTCTTACCTTACGTTAAAACAGCACGTGAGGGAGTAGCACGTTTGGGTCAGATTGTTGAACATTATGGCACGTCCGAATCAAACGGTATTTTGTTTGCGGACCAGGATGAAGCTTGGTATATGGAAACCGGTGGCGGTCATCGCTGGGTTGCCCAACGAATCCCGGATGACAGTTATGTCGTTATCGCCAATCAAAGCGCCATTCAAGAAATCGATTTCGACGATCCAGACCATTTTATGTGGTCGACCGACCTACGGCAATTTGTTGAAGCCAACCATCTCAATCCCGATTCAACGGGAAAAACATTTAATTTCCGAAAAATTTTTGGAACAGCGGATTTATCTGATATGTATTATAATACGCCGCGTGTCTGGTATGGCTTAAAGCTATTTTCCCCCAAGTTGGACGTTGAGCCTACCAGTCAGGAAATGCCGTTTATCAATCAGGCAAACCGAAAATTAAGTGTATTCGATGTTCAGGACTTCTTAAGCAGTCATTACCAGGGAACCCCCTACGATCCAATTGGAGAGGGCTCTGAAGACGACAAACATCGTTTTCGGCCAATTAGCTTGGCAAAGACTCAAGAGGCCCATATCCTGCAAATACGCCCTTCTATGCCGGTTGGATTAGCAGGCATTCAGTGGCTGGCAATGGGGGTAGCTGCACAAAGCACATTTGTGCCCTTCTATGCAGGCGCTAGCGATACACCGGCTGCCTATCACAATGCACACGGTTGCTACGCACCGGATGAGGCTTACTGGACGTACAAATTAGCTGGTGTATTGGTAGATCCCCACTATGTTCAGCTGAGTCCTAAATTAAATGATACAAAAGCGGCATTGCGGGTTAAGCTGCAACAAGCTGTCAAACAGACGGATGCTGTTGCGCTCGCTGCTCAACTGAATGGTCCGGAGCTGGACAATTATTTAACAAAGGTGAACTTTAAAAATTCTGAAATCAGTTTAAATGCCTATAATAAACTCATTAGCGAATTGGTCACCGCTTCAACTGACCTTTCACCAATTAATTTTAAGCAGGATGTTAATTTATAGGCCGATCCCTTAATAAAAACACGAGTGCCCGACAATTTCTCGGGTAACTCGTGTTTTTTGTTGATTAATAATGTTTTCGATCAAACGAACCAGCGACACCATTACTGGTCTTTGTCAGCATTGTTGTAAGCAATTTTCTGGTTGCTTTAACAACATGATCGGCCGTCTTTTCATTTGCGGCCTGAAGAGAAGCAGTCAGTTTGGAACCTGATAGTCCCTCAACTTTGTTGTCAATATGGGTAATTCGCTTATGACCATAACCCATTAATTGATCTTGGTAAGCTTCGATATCATCCATCACTGCATGATAATGGTCCGCGGCAATTAATGAAATCAGCCGATTCTCCCAGTAGGCATTTTGGCTGTCCACTATTTTTGTTGTGTCTCGATAGCAATCCGGCGTATCTTGCACGTTTGTGAAGAACGGGACCAATGTATTTGACGGGTTAGCCGCAAATGCCAGCCATTGAATTGCTGAATAGTCTGATGGTACATATGGCCGCAATTGAATAACAGATAATTCCTGATTTCGATTAAAGCCGATTGGTCGGAACGGCATCTTTTGAGAATCGTTTCCAGGCGTAAAGGGATCATATGGCGTATCTTGGTAATGTGAGCTTAAAACGAATTTGATATCTTCAATCGTGATTTTTCGATTTGCATGGCATATAAATGATAGATCATGACTCATTGGGGATTTGTCTTTTACCGTTTCAGGGTTAAAGTATCGTTGGCCATACCAGGCTCGGGGCGTGTTGTAATGGTGATCAAGTTGGGTATCTGACCCAAAGATTTTTCGGAAATTAAAATTATCCGAGAGATTTAAATGATGTTGTTCCACAAAGTTTTTTAAGTCACTTGCATACATAAAATGATCCGGATCGTCAAAATCAATTTCTTGAATACCGGTTTGATTTGGCGCAATCACATAACTGTCATCTGGAATCCGTTGAGCGACCCAATGATGGCCACCTGCTGTTTCCATATACCAAATGTCATTTACGTCTGAAAAGATAATCCCGTTGGATTCGTAAGTACCGTACTTCTCCAAGAGACTACCGACACGTTCTACACCTGCCTTTGCAGATTTGATATAAGGCAGAGTAATGGTTAACAAGTCTTCTTCACCCAACCCATTTTTAACGAGTGGGTCCGCCCCTAAAATTCTCGGATTTGTTGTAATCGTTTCGGTCGCACTCATTGCAACATTATGTGCATTTACGCCGGCCTCACCCCAAATCCCTTTTTCCGGAGTAGCATCCGGTACAGATGTATAGCGAACCGGATTATCCGGTAGCTTAATCGAAAATTTGCTGAGCTTTGATTGATAATTTCTTGGCTGATCTTCAGGTTGAACGACAACGAATTTTTTAGGATTGACTGCGACGCCTGCGTCTTCATTTCTGGCAATAATGGTTGAGCCATCGTAACTGGCATTTTTACCCACCAAAATAGTAGTGCAGGTACTATGAGTTGTATAATCCATAATTTTCCTCCTAACTTTATCTTAACTTGATTTTACAACATATTGACAGGTATGAGGCATCCATGTTTTTGACGCAATCAAAAACGTACGGGTAAACAAAAGGAAGCTGGGCAATTTACATCGCCTCAACTTCCTTTTACTCACTATTCATTATTTTTGTGCGGGTTCTTCATAGTCGCCATTTGGGCAGACAACTTGGGTGCCGCCTTTAACTTTCTTTTCGACTAAGAAATGACCATCTTTTGGACAGTTTCTGCCAATTGGTTTGTCCCATGAAACAAAGTCACAGTCTGGGAAACGTGAGCAACCATAGAAGATTCTATTCTTCTTTGATTTACGCTCAATGACTTCACCAATATGACATTTTGGACAGGTAACCCCAATCTTTTTAACGATTGCTTTTGTATTACGGCAGTCTGGAAAGCGTGAGCAAGCATAAAACTTACCATAACGCCCCATCTTAATGACCATTGGTGCACCACAAATGTCACAATTAAAGCCGGCAGGTTCGTCCTTTATCTGAACCTTTTCCATATTTTCAGTTGCAGATTCAACCTCGCTGGAAAATGGTTTGTAAAATGTGTCAACAAGACGAATCCAATTTTCTTTGCCCTCTTCGACGTCATCTAATTTATCTTCTAAATTAGCTGTAAAGTCAATGTTAACAATGTCCGGGAAGTATTCA
Source organism: Lentilactobacillus hilgardii DSM 20176 = ATCC 8290 (assembly GCF_000159315.1). Lineage (GTDB taxonomy): Bacteria > Bacillota > Bacilli > Lactobacillales > Lactobacillaceae > Lentilactobacillus > Lentilactobacillus hilgardii. The sequence goes on along the minus strand of NZ_GG669993.1, from coordinate 312,972 downwards.
ACAATAATCTTGTTAACAATTTCTCCGAGTTCAGTTGGCTCAAAACGGCGGCCAACCAGTTTAACGTAATATCGACGTTGAATGGTTTCCAACGTTGGTGAATACGTTGATGGCCGACCCACACCGTTTTCTTCCAACGCTTTGATTAGCGTTGCTTCACTGAAGCGGGCTGGTGGTTGTGTAAAATGTTGGTCCGGTTTATTAGAAACTAGCTTGACTTTATCGCCGGTTTCTAAGTCTGGAAGAAGATTATCTTTTTCTTTTCCATCACCATAGATTTTCAAGAATCCGTCAAATTTCATTTTGGATCCATTAGCTTTATATGTCACATTATTTTGTTCAATCGTGACTGCCATAGTATCCATTAATGCCGGCGTCATTTGGCTGGCAACAAATCTTGACCAAATGAGTTGATAAAGTCTGAACTGATCTCTTGTAAGATATTGCTTAAGGCTTTGAGGTGTTCGAAAAACGGACGTTGGTCGGATCGCTTCGTGGGCATCCTGGGCACCTTCCGGAAGCTTTCCTTTAATTGGTTTGGTAGCCGCATATTCTGCTCCGTACTTTTCATGCAGGAAAGTTGATGCTTCATGTTTGGCAATCGTTGCGATACGAGTTGAATCGGTTCGCATATAGGTAATCAGTCCCTGACTGCCTTCCTTACCAATGTTAATGCCCTCATATAATTGTTGCGCTGCCATCATTGTCTTTCGAGTCCGATAATTTAGTTTTCTGTTGGCTTCCTGTTGCAATGTACTGGTTGTAAATGGTGGCTGTGGTTGACGTTTACGCTCACGACGAATGACTTTTGTGATATCGAAGTCGGCTTTTGGATCAAGTTGTTTTAAAATGTCCTGAACCGCATCGTTGTTCGGTAGGTCCTTCTTTTTTCCCTTTAGTCCGTAGAAACTGGCTTTGAATTTACTGCGTCCCTTTTTAAATTCAGAATCAATTGACCAGTATTCTTGAGGTTTAAAGTTTTCAATTTCTTTTTCTCGTTTAATAATCAGCCAAAGTGCAATTGACTGAACCCGTCCAGCACTCAGACCTTTCTTCACTTTTTGCCAGAGAAGTGGTGAAATTGAGTATCCAACTAGTCGATCCAAAATACGACGGGCTTGTTGGGCGTCAACCAAGTCCATATCAATATTTCTCGGATGCTTGAATGATTCTTTAACGGCATCTTTAGTAATTTCATGAAAGACCACACGATTATCATCGTTTGGGTCAAGATCAAGAATATGTGACAAATGCCACGCAATCGACTCACCCTCACGATCCGGATCGGCTGCCAGATAAACTTTTTTTGCTTTCTTAGCAGCTGACCGCAATTCTTTAATAGTGTCGCCCTTTCCACGAATTGAAATATAATGTGGTTCATAATCGTTATCAATGTCAACGCCCATTTTACTCTTTGGTAAGTCACGAACGTGTCCCTTACTGGCAACGACTTTATAAGAATGGCCCAAATATTTTTCAATGGTACGGGCTTTAGCTGGGGACTCAACAATCACCAAATTCTTTTTTGGTGAACGTCGTTTTGCCCTGGTTTTTACTTTTGGCTTTGCTTTAGGTTTTGATTTTGTTGAAGTAGCCATTTTTTCTCCTTTCTTTCTGGATAAATATAGTAGACTTTTTTGTTATTATTTTTGAGTTCAAATCTACCACATCATATTGCAAGTGTTTTCTTGTGTCAACTAATATATTCTTCCAAAACATCATTTGACCGTAAAATTGGTTTGGCCCCTGCAGCAATTAATTCGTTGGTACCCGCTGATAAATAATGATTGATCCGGCCTGGAACTGCTAAGACATTTCGATTATTTTGGAGTGCTAAATTTGCGGTGATTAAACTTCCGGAATGGTGTTTCGCTTCGGTAACGAGAACACTCTCAACCAATCCCGCGATAATTCTGTTTCGCTCTGGAAAATGATTCTTATAACCACGACTGCCATTTGGATATTCACTAAGAAGCAACTGTTCCTCTGCAATTTGTTGCTGCAGCTGCTGATTCATACTTGGATAAGCGATGTTTAATCCTGTACCTATCACGGCAATTGTTCGACCATGATTGGCGATAGTGCACTGGTGTGCCCAAGTATCGACACCTTTCGCCAATCCAGAAACAATGACCAGTTTGTTTAAAAGCGGTCCCGGAAGTAACTGTTTCAAAATCTCCATGGAATAGTGTGTCGCGTCTCTTGCTCCCACAATGCCAAGCATCTGCTCATTTAGAAGGTTCAAGTCTCCTCTATAAAACATCACCAGAGGTGGTGTATAAGCTTCTTTTAATTGATAAGGATAGTGTTCATCACAAATGCACAGCCATTTTTCAGAATCAACAAGTTGATCAACCCTCTCCGAATTGTTCATTAATTGTATGTAGGTTGATGAAAAGCGTGTGACATTTCCCCCACGAATATTGGCAATTTTAATTAATGAGTCAACAGATGGTACGTCAAAACGAGTTGATTTCTGTGATTGAATCCAATCATAAATTTTTGATTTACCGACAATTCCAATTCCATTACACAAGTGAATTCTTAATAAAAAGTCTCTTAAAAGCATCATGTTCCATCCCCTTTAAGAATACTTACGAAAAAAAAGAAGACTTATCTACAAGAAATTTTTAATGGGCGCAAATGTTTTTCGATGAATCGGAGTCGCACCGTATTTTTTCAAGGCGGATAAATGTTTAGTTGTTCCATATCCTGCATTATGTCTAAAGTCATATTCCGGATACTGTTGTGCATATTGGTCCATTAAGTTATCCCGATAGACTTTTGCAACGATACTGGCAGCAGAAACACTGATGCTTTTGGCATCCCCCTTAATCAACCGGGTTTGATGAATCGGAACAGGAATTTGCATGGCATCTACAATAATCTCGTCCGGTTGTTGAGTTAGATTATTAACGGCCTGTTTCATCGCAACCCGTGTCGCTTCATAAATATTTAACCTATCGATCCCTTTGTTATCAACTAGTCCAAGACCAATGCTGATTGCTTCCCTCTTAATTTGGGGCGCCAGTCGTGCCCTTATTTCGGGTGTTAACTGCTTGGAGTCATTGACCTGAATCAAATCAAAATCTCGAGGCAGAATAGTTGCACAGGCTACGACGGGACCAGCTAAGGGACCACGGCCTACTTCGTCCACACCGGCAACATAGTTAACACCACGATGCCAGAAAGACCGTTCGTATTTAAAACGACTTTGAAATTCAGCTTTTTCCAATTGCCTTTTTTTGATCCGAGCAGTGGCCGTCTGAAGCAAATGTTGAACGCCCTTTCGTGGATCATCTGAAAGTGTTTTAAATACAGTGTCATCCAAATTATTGATTAATGCCAGCTTTTCTTTAATCTGATTAATGGTCTGTTTCGTCATTTTGATTAACTTTCTCCGGATCATCCAGAGTAAATCGTCCAAGTTTATTGCCTCGGATATCTTGGATGATGCGATTGGATGCCCGTTCATAATCATCACGCATGCCGATTTTTTCGGTAATGACAAGTAATAAATCGACATCAGATAAATCAAAGTCGCTGTCTGAAAGTCGGTAGCGTTCTTTTAATTGGCCCGGATTTGTTTCCCGAAAATGATTTAACCCAAATAAGGCGATGTCATCACTGGCAAAGACGCTGTCTTTAATAGCGCCTGTCAGTGCTAATTTGTTTGCTGTTTCCTGGCTTTCGAATTTAGGCCAGAGAATTCCAGGGGTATCTAGCAGCTCAAGTTCTTTTCCAGCCTTCAACCATTGTTGGCCTTTGGTAACGCCCGGGCGATTACCGACTTGAGCGGCGCGCCTATTAACCAAGCGATTAAGTACAGTAGATTTTCCAACGTTAGGAACGCCTACGCTAATTGCACGAATTGGACGTTTTTTCATGCCCTTTTGTTCCTCTCGAGCTAACTTTTCACTTAATAGCGGTGAAATGACTGATAGCACATTTCCAATATTAAATTTTGTTTTTGCATCTACTGCAATTGCCGGTTGTCCTTTCGATTTAAAGGAATCAAGCCAGCGTTGTGTTAATCGCGGATCCGCTAAATCTTTTTTGGTTAAAATGAAAAGATGCGGTTTTTCACCGGTAATTCTGGCAACTTCCGGGTTTTGTGACGCATATGGAATTCGAGCATCGATAACTTCGAAAACAATATCAACCAAGCCGATATTTTCTTCGAATTGTCGAATGGCTTTTGCCATATGTCCGGGAAACCACTGGATTGTAACAGCCATATTGTCACTTCCTTTACATATCTTCCTCGTATTGTTTCCAAACGTCATCGAAGATTTCCATACTTGGCAGATAATCAGCATTTTCTTCGAGATATTTTGATAAGGAATCAAAATCAGTCAACTGTTTTGGAAAAGATTGATCATAAAATGCGTTGTTTGCAAATTCCGCAATTGGTTCACTACTGCCTGGATTACGCTTGGTCATTAAAAATTGATAAAAAGTTTTTAGCATATTAGTCACCTTGAGCTTCCTTTGGCAAAATGATGTCAAAGGCGAATTTTCCTTTTCCGTTTAAGTTGATCTGTCGAGCACGATAATTCAAACCACGGTTGCCATTCATATGAACGATATCAAGCTCAATCATTTTCTTATCAGGAATCAGTTTGACCCATTTGGGCAATTTATAGGCATGTTTAACATTAAGGAGAACAAAACTGATTGGTACTGGGAATTTTCCCAATGACATTTTCGTGGCATGTAATTCCACATTCCCATTAGCCAAAACTTTTGGTGTAAAAAACATGGAGTAGTCGACGTCTGATCCCAATAATTTAATTGAACCGTAAACAATTCCTTGATTAGCAACTTCGAAATGATATTTGGTTTGCCCATTATTTTGAGTTTGAACCTTATTTAAATAATACTGAGACAAATTATTTAATTGTGCTTTATTCAGTGAAACTGAAACCGACCGTTCATCAGACGTTGTTGGTTGTTTGGTTGAAATGGTTTCATTAGAAGATAAGTGAATGGCAATAAAAAAGCCGCAAAAGCCAATTACAATTAATCCAATGATAGTAAAAAAGGCCATTTTCCAAGGGTTTCTTCTCTTTGGTTGATGACCCATTCGTTGATTGTTGATGTTAATCACTCCTTAAGCCAATTAAGATATTGGCGCATTTCTTTATACAGTAAATTAGTCATAATCCCGTAGCCGAGTTTATTAGGATGAAAATGATCTTCGTCAGAAAGATATTTATTTGATTCGGTTGATTGACCACCCAACATTTTTTCCAGCTCTCCGGCAGCCATATCACTATGATTAAATACGGTTGTCTGTTTTCTTAATTTTGCCCTGGACTGGGCAGTTTGATACTGACCATCTGAAAGCTTTTTGTCAATTGGAATAAAATGAACGTTGGACTGACCCAAAACGACCCGTTTAGTGATCTGATTATTGACCTGAATAGACCGACTAATAAACGATACCTGTGGGAAGTAAACGTAAACCGGATTATAAATTCCGAAGACAAACAACTGAACGTGCTTGTTTAAATGGCGAATACTCTCCAGCAATCTCGTCACCCGCTTTTGATAAACCAACGAATACTTTTTGAGCTGTTGAGACAGTAATTTATCGTTTTGGATACCAATGTTACTCTTTAAAAAGTGCAACATATCGTTTCCGCCGGTAGTAACTGTAATGACATCAGCTTGTTTAATGCTGGCCTGCAATTTTTTTGATGTGATAACCCGATGATTAATTTGATCGGTTGTTTCACCTGAAATGCCAAAGTTTGAGGTCGTCATAACAACATTGTGCTGGCTTCGGTTCACTTTTTTTCGAATTAAGTTTGTATAACCACCCTTACCGGAAGAATCACCCACGCCATATGTTAGCGAATCACCAATTGCTGTGAGCCGGACTGTTTTGGGCTTAGTCGGCTGGTTGGAGTCTAAATGACCGACCGCCCAAAACACACCTACTGTAACGAAAATTAAAATTAGGATACTCCAAATAATCAGTTTACTTTTTGACCGTTTTTTTTGATGTTTCAATCAATCACCTGCTTGACTACCTTTCTACACTTTACACACACTAACACAAAAAGGGTTGTTGACAAAACAATATCAGTTTTGTCCCAGCCCTTCAGCACTATCAAATCTGTTTTAATCAGGATCACTATAATAGATCAATGCAAAAGCACCTTCACCCGTATGCGTCGAGATAATCGGTGAAGTTACCCGATATAAAAGAGGAACATCCGGAAACTCTTCTTTAAGTTTAGTCATGGTCTCTTTGAGCACATTGGTTTCAGTTACATAGGAAATACCAATTTTCTTTAGTGCAGGTGTATTCTTCATATCTTCCAAAATTCGTCCGAAGAACTTACGGAGAGATTTATCTCCCCGGCCCTTGGAAACGATTTTCAGTTTGCCGCCGGTCACCTGAAGCCCTAACTTAATGTTCAAAAAATTGGTAATTGCTCCCGCAACAGGATGAAGACGACCACCCTTAACAATATTGTCCAATGTCATCACACACAAATACAGTCTGGTGTTTTCGCGGACTTTTGTAATCTTATTAAGAATAGTTTGCATGTCGGCACCTTGTTGAGCCAATTCGGCTGCTTCAAGGACTTGGAAAGCCAACCCCCTGTCCGTACTTTGGCTATCGACAACCGTTACATCGCTTGTACTAATTGTTGCTGCTTGTTCAGCAGCATGGATAGTGCCGCTAATTGCCTCGAGCATATTAAGACATAAGATTTGACTGCCATCTTCGCCAAGTTTATTGAAAGTTTCAACAAATTTGCCAACTGGTGGCTGACTGGTTTTAGGTAAATCCTTTGCGGCCAACATCTTGGGAACAAAAGTTTCATTATTAATTGTATCGCGTTCCACATAAACTGTATTATCGATCATCACAGTTAATGGAACAACGGTAATGCCATATTTACTTATTTCATCGTCTGTAAGCTGCGCGGACGAATCTGTTACAATCTTCACGTTTGCCATTAGCGCCACTCGTTTCTTCAAATAATTATCTAAAATTTTGAAATTAACCAGCTACAATTATATCAAAGTTTTTCCAAAACAAACATAGCCTTTGCAGGAATGCCTACTATTGAATCCGCTCAAATACTTCAAATGTGTGTGGGTAGCGGTTCCTTTCATCAACGATGCCGTCAATTGATGTCACTTGATTAAACTGGGCATACTTGATTTCGGGCATATAGGTGTCACCTGTAAATTGATGATGAATCTTTGTTCTGTAAAGTCGATCGACCTTATCCAGTAACTGGCCAAATAGGTTAGCTCCTCCCGTGACAAAATAATTTTCCTTCGGATTCTTGTCAACTAATTCACAGAGCTGTTCTACTGATGAAATAACCAATACCCCATCTGGAAAGTCTCCATGACGGGAAAGGACAATATTTTGCCTCCCCGGTAGCGGCCGATTATAACTTCGAAAAGTACGGGCGCCGGAAATAATTGGGTGACCCATCGTCGTTTTTTTAAAGAATGCCATGTCATCAGGTAAATGCCACGGTAAATTACCTGACGCACCTATTAAGCCGTTTTCATCTTCCGCCCAAATATAAGAAATCATTGCTTTCCTCCGACTTTTAAAATGATTAGCCCACTACAGTCTTAAACGGCAACCGGGGCTTTGATTGATGGATAAGGGTCATAGTTTTTTACTTTGATATCGGTCATATTAAAATCACTTAAGTGTTTCTTTTCTGGATTCAACCACAGTTGAGGTGCATCGTGGGGCTTTCGACTCAATTGCTCCTTTACCTGTTTAACATGATTCAAATAGATGTGTGCGTCACCAAGCGTATGAACAAACTCACCGGGTTGTAAATTACATTCACGGGCAATTAAAGATGTTAGAAGGGCATAGCTGGCAATATTAAATGGTATCCCAAGGAAAATATCACCGGAACGCTGATACAACTGACAACTGAGTTTGCCATCGTTAACGTAGAATTGAAACATTGTGTGACAGGGTGGCAATGCCATAGTCGGCACATCTTCCGGGTTCCAGGCAGACACAATGAGACGTCTGGAGTCTGGGTGGGTTTTAATCATATCGATCACGTTTTGGATCTGATCGATTGTTTCACCTGTCGACGTTTTCCAAGCTCGCCATTGACTGCCGTATACCAAGCCGAGGTCTCCATATTTTTGAGCAAAGGTATCATCATCAAGCACCAATTGACAAAAGCGTTTCTTTTGTTCCTGATAAAGGTCATTAAAATCAGGATTTTCCTGTGCACGATGGGAAAAGTTAGTCATGTCCGGGCCAATATAATCATTGGACTTAACATATTTTTCAAAAGCCCATTCATCCCAAATATGATTCTTATGCTGCAACAAAAATTTGATATTTGTATCACCACGCAAAAACCACAATAATTCGCTTTTAATTAACCCAAAAGGGACTTTTTTGGTTGTTAGTAATGGAAATCCCTTTGAAAGGTCGAACCGCATTTGGTATCCAAATGTACTAATTGTCCCGGTATGGGTTCGATCAGGCTTCTTATGGCCGTTTTCAAGAACATATTTTTCTAAGTTTAAATAAGCATCTTCCAACATCATGATGTCCTCCTCAGATTATGATTCAGCGTAATCGCTTAAATATTCCCAACGTTTCATTTTTTTGTCAATTTGTGAATCCAGATCGTCTTTTTTCTGTTGTAAATCAGCCAACTTATCGTAGTCATCACCACTTTGTTGCATTTGCTCATCAACGGAAGACTTTTGAGATTCTAATTTATCAATATCATCTTCGAGATGGGAATATTCGATTTCTTCTGCATAAGTGAGTTTTTTCTTTTTTGACTGACTTGCTTGTTCTTGCTGCTCAGTTGTCTGAGGGGATGATTTCTTTTTGACGCGATTTTTTTCAGCCGTTTGTTTTGCAGACTGAGCTTCCGCAGCCTTTAGATAATCCGTAAACCGACCCCGGTGTTCTTCAATTACACCGTTCCCCTTAAAGATCAATAAGCAATCCGCAACTTTATCCAGGAAGTAGCGATCATGGGAAACGGTAATAACGGTTCCCTGAAATTTAGAAATATAATCTTCCAAAACCGTTAAGGTGGCAATATCTAAATCATTTGTCGGCTCATCCAACAACAAAACATTAGGTTGTTGCATCAGTAATTTCAATAAATACAAGCGCCGTTTTTCACCACCGGACAATTTACGAATCAGCGTACCGTGCATAAATCTTGAAAAAAGAAATTGTTCCAAAAGTTCGGCAACACTTATTTTCTGGCCGTTTTTATCGGTCACTTGTTGACCAACTTCGCTTAGATAGGTGATCATTCGTTTATCATCCGGAATTGGTTCGGTCAGTTGTGTATAATAGGCTAATTTAACCGTTTCACCAATTTTTATGATACCCGAATCCAACTTTTTTCGTCCTGCGATCACGTTTAAAAGTGTCGTTTTGCCGGCACCGTTTTCCCCGCTGATCCCGATTCGTTCATTTGGTTGAACCAGTAAATTAAAGTTCTTTAGGATAGTTTGGTTATCGATAGCCAGGTCGGCATCTTTAATGTTAATAACTTCCTTGCCAAGTCGGGTTTGACCCAGAGAAATATCAACATCCTGATCAACTTGAAGCGTATTAACGTTTTTCTTTAAATCGTTAAATCGGTTAATCCGGGCCTGTTGCTTGGTTGAGCGCGCCTTGGCTCCTGTTTTCATCCATGCCAGTTCAGATTTATATAGTTGTTGCGTTTTGTGTTGCGATTCAATAGCGCCCTGCACGCGAGTTGCCTTTTGTTCAACATAATCTTGGTAATTTCCTTCGTATTGATAGAGCTTGCCAAAAGAAAGTTCCCAGATTTTATTTGCAACCCGATCGAGAAAGTAACGGTCATGGGTAACAACAATTAATGCACCCTTGTAACCGGCTAAATACTTTTCCAGCCATTCAATTGAATCAAAATCCAGATGGTTGGTTGGTTCATCAAGTAACAACAGATCAGGTGACTGGATAAGCACTTGTGCCAAGCCCACTCGGCGGCGCTGACCTCCTGAAAGTTCAGCGACCTTTTGCTGATAGTCGGTAATTTTTAATTGACTTAAAATTGTTTCGACATCACTTTGTGCATTCCAAGCATCGTCTTCGTTCATCTTGGCTTCAGCCTTCGTAAACCGCTTCAAGGCATCCTGATCTTCTGGATACTTTGAGTATTTATCCAAGGCAGATTCATAATTTCGGATAGTTTGGTAAACCTTTTGGGATCCGGAGAAAACAGCATCCATGATTGATAAACGATCATCCAATTTGGGATTCTGGGTCAAATAACCGATTGTATAGGATCTAGAGGTAATAATGTCTCCAGTTGAATCATGATCGTGGCCTGAAATAGCATTTAGCAACGATGTTTTCCCAGTTCCGTTTGTGCCAATCAAGCCAATCCGGTCTTGTTCGTTAATTAAAAAATCAAGGCTGTCAAACAGTGTTTTTTCACCATATGTTTTTGTCAGCCCTTCTACTCGCATTGTTTCCATTCACTAATCATTCCTTATTTAATGCCATTGCCGCAGCAATTAGTTCTGAATCCTGATTGTTTATTTTACCAAGTATGACTGCTTTTTCCAATGCCTCCAGCGTTTCTCCCAACTTTGGACCCGGATTTAAAATCCCCCGCTTAATTAAGTCACCACCGGTAACGTTGAGTTGCTTTTTGGTCGTAATCGGCAATTGATCATAGGCCTTAATCAATTTTGCTGAATCAAAATCTGTATAGTTGGAAATAATTGCAACAGCATTTTGAACATTTTGCTTTCCAGCTTTATATAATTCGAGATTGCCAACTTTATGGGACTTAATCTGAAAAATCAATTCAGTTGTAAGTATAACATCATTAATTATTTTATTGGCCGTCTTCCATCTTTTTAAAAAAGAGATCACCTGATCACGATTGAACTGAAACATTGATGTAAACAATGCCCAAACCTGAACTTCGTTATCCAAATCAAAATGAGTAGCGACAATCTTTTGAAGTACTGTCAAATGTTCGGAAAAATCTGGCACAAATTGATATAGCTGGCTTTTTATCATTAAGTTCAAACCATTTTTAGCGTCAACACCTAGCATCATTTTGACAAACTCCGAATGAATTCGTTCCACTGCAATTTTTTTCAGTAACTCACTGTGATCATAAATGCCGGTTAATGTTTGCTGTTCGATTTTAAAGTCTAATTGACTGGCAAAACGGACTGCACGCATCATTCGCAGTGCATCTTCATTAAAACGTTCTTCTGGATCACCTACTGCTCGAATAATTTTTTTGCTCATATCATTCAAGCCACCAAACAAGTCGGTTATTTTACCGTTCTCGCTTAATGCTAATGCATTAATTGTAAAATCCCGTCGTTTTAAATCTTCTTTTAGTGATCTGACGAAAGTAACCTTATCCGGACGACGATAATCCTGATAGCCGGATTCCGTTCTGAAAGTTGTTACTTCATATCCTGTCCCATGATCCAAAATCATCACGGTTCCATGTTCAATTCCGGTATCGGCCGTTCTTTTGAAAAGACTCTTTACCTCACTTGGATAAGCACTTGTTGCAATATCAACATCATGAATTGGCCGCTGTAATATTGTATCCCTTACAGAACCACCCACAAAATATGCTTCATACCCTGCTGCTTCGATTTTTCGCAGGATTGGCAGTGCTTTCTCAAATTCACTTGGCATGTTTTTTATTTGCACAGTATCGCCATCCATCTTGTATTTATTTACCAAACAATTCTAACAGAAATTTGAACATGAAAAAAGTTTGTCAAAAAGATTGCCTTTTATACAGATACCTTGCTATGATAAGTGTTTGTTATTATGTTCGACTTTTTAAAGCAAACTGAAAGACATAAAAATCATATTGGAGGGAAAATATGGCACAAAAAAAGAAGAAATTCCAGCTGGATATTTCGGTCGTTGATTTGGTTGTCATTGCACTTGGCTCAGCTATTTATTCGTTTGGAATTGTATTTTTTAATATTTATAATCATCTTGCAGATGGTGGCGTAACCGGTATTACTTTGATTTTGAGGGCTCTTTTCCATATGGATCCAGCCTATTCCACTATTCTGGTCAATATTCCTTTATTCGCAATCGGCTATCGCTATTTAGGTAAAAAAGACATGTTTTACACATTATACGGTACCGCAATGTTGTCAATATTTCTTTGGATCTGGCAGCGAGTTCCTATTGAAATTAACATTCAACACGATTTACTGCTTGCCGCCCTTGGAGCCGGTCTATTTGGCGGTTTTGGCTGTGGGATTGTATACCGTTTTGGCGGCACGACCGGTGGCGTAGATATTGTTGCACGCCTATTTGAACGGTTCAAGGGTGTTCAGATGGGGGAAACACTGCTGGCAATTGACGTCTTGGTTCTTTTATCATCATTGATTTATCTGGATATTCGCCAAATGGCTTATACATTGATTTATGTATGGATTTTTTCAATGATTGTTAATTTTACACAACAAGGTGCTTATGCTGCTCGGGGAATCTTAATTATCAGTAACCAGTCTGCGACCATTTCCGAAGCCATTATGGAACAGTTGAATCGTGGGACAACCTTTTTAAAGGCTGAAGGCGGTTACTCACGAAAAGGAAAAGATATCGTTTACTGTGTTGTGTCACCAAGCGAACTTCATACGCTTAAAAAGCTTGTTGAATCCATTGACAAGGAAGCCTTTATATCGGTTATGGAGGTTAACGAAGCAATTGGCGAGGGATTTACTTACAAGCGGCCTAAAAAATTCAAAATATTATAATAGCTATGTATAACTTGAGGCTGAGACAAAAGTAATTTTGCCTCGGCCCCTTTTTTTGTGATCGTAATGATAACCGACAAAAATGTGAAACAAAGGGCAACTTTCTGTCCCTTGTCTCACATTTTTTATGATGACTAGATCAAAGCTCATGTGTCACCAAGCAATATCTGATCATATTCTAAATTAGAAACGGTACGCGGAAATTAAAGAGGCTATTTGTTGAAGTAAGGTTTAATAATCTTCGTTTTCATCTTCCTCATACATCGAGGCCATTTCCATATCGTTAGGCACCAGCACCAAATAACGTTTAAGATAGCGACGTTCTTCTTTTACATGACCGTTTTCACGATAAAACAACGCAGCATGTTTTAAGAACTCAGGATTATCATTTAATTCGTGACTTGCCAGTTCGTAATTACTGGCGGCTTTTTTAAATTCACCCGCATCTTGATATGATTGGGCCAGATTATAGGCCAAATGTGCATCAAAGACATGGTCTTCTTCCAATGGCTCTAAAAGCTTCAGATTGTCCTTGTATTGTTCATGGATAATATACCAGTCAGATATCAGATTAAGGATTTCCATATCCTCAGGCGCGATCTCATGGCCCTTTTTAAGGTATTTTAGTGCCAATTCATCCTCTCCAGCCATCGTTGCAATCTGACCGGCTTTTTGCCAAATTTTTTCATTAAATTGGTCGATGGAAATGCCTTCTTGAATGGTTTTAAGTGCATAATCTGTTTGTTTTAATTCAACATATGAATCAGCCAGGTAAGGATACAGAGAACTATATTGTGGATCGGAATCTCGTAAATCTGTAAAGGCTTTAACGGCTTTTTGATAGTCTTTCAAATTAAAGTACGTAAATGCAAGTTCGAATTTGACGTCGCTATTCATATGAACCGGTTTAATTTGTTCCAAGTAGCCAAGCGCCTGTTCAAACTTACCGATCTCAGCATAGGACACACCCAACCGTTCAACCAAATTTACTGCAGATAGTTCAAGTGTTCCTGATTTAATTAAATCAAGATATAGATTAATTGCCTTACGATAATTTCGGGTATTAAAGTAAAATTCCGCGAGTGCAAACGAAATAACAGGCTCATCAGGTTCGATTCTCTGGGCTTCTAAGAGCTTTTGCTCACTCACGTCAAAGAGACCTTGAGTCTGGTATAAATCGGCTGAAACCATCAAAGAGCGAACGTATTCGGCCGATTGCTCTGAAATCTGAGAGAGATAGTTAAGTGCCAAATCATCGTTATCCACATCAATGGCTAATTCTGCTAAATTGATTTTAATTGAATCATCATCGGGAAATTTGGTTAGTAGTTGTTCATAAATTGTCTTGGAATAGTTGGAAAATCCCAACGAATACAGTTCCTCGGCCAACGAATATAATATGTCGTCAGAATCGTTTGTTAATGCTTTTTTAAAAGATTGCTCAAACTCGTCAAGTTGACCTCGTTCGAGCTGATCTAATGCAGTTTGTGAATAACTCATAAAATTCCTCCATTGGTAACAAATAGTAACAAAAAAGCCAGTCCGACAATTGCCGTTCTGACTTAACAGATGAATACTATTTAACAGCATCCTTAAGCGCCTTACCAGGTTTAAAAGCTGGTACCTTGCTTGCAGGAATTTGAATTTCTTGACCTGTTTGTGGGTTGCGACCCTTACGAGCTGCACGTTGACGTACTTCGAAGTTACCGAAGCCGATCAATTGAACCTTTTCGCCTTTTGCCAAGCTAGCTTGGATTGAATCAAATACTGCATCCACAGCTGCTGTAGCATCTTTCTTAGTCAAGCCAGTTTCTGTGGCGACGTTAGTTACTAATTCTGCTTTGTTTGCCATGAGTGTATTCACCTCCCTCAAAGATAGGTATGTAAAACATCACAAACTTGATTCGTTGGAATCAGAATTGCTAAAACGACGCAGTTGAAGCATCATTTCTTTTTCAAATATAGCAGAAGAATGCCGTCATTGCAATGTTTTTATCTAATTTACTATTGAAATCACCGAGTTTTAACAATTTTGACTCTTTTTTTTAAGAAATCAAGTCGTGATATTCTAACAAAACCTTTGTTATTCGCGAACTTTGGTCCCTTTTTCCAACCTTTTAATTCGGAAATCTCCAAGCAATCGGCAGTTTGTGATTGAGATGGATAAAATTGTTCGGATGCCTTTGAAATCAATGCTTTCGAAAGCTTCACAAAGTAAGAAATTAGTGAGAAGCTTATTTTCGGCTTCTTTTAATAATCCGAATCGGCGTTCCGCTAAAATCAAAATTATCACGAATTTGATTTTCCAGGAATCGGACATAAGAAAAATGCATTAAATCCGGATTGTTGACGAAGACAACAAAGGTTGGCGGTCCAGAGACAACCTGAGTTGCATAATAAATACGCAGCCTTTTGCCATTAACCGTTGGTGTTGGATGAACAGCGACCGCATCCATAATCACATCGTTAAGAGCAGAGGATTGGACACGTTTTTCATGATTGTCATAAACCCGTTTGATAAGAGCCGGTAACTGCTCAATTCTCTGTTTTGTTTTAGCAGATACGAAGATGATTGGTGAATAAGCCATATACTGGAACTCATTTCGAATTAAAGTTTCGAAATCCTGCTGTGTATGATTCGTTTTCTTTAGCGTATCCCACTTATTAACAACGGTAATAATTGCCTTTCCAGCTTCATGAGCATAACCGGCAACTTTTTTATCCTGTTCACGAATGCCTCCTTCAGCATTGATAACAAACAAAATAACGTCACTTTGGTCAATAGCTTTCATTGCCCGCATGACACTGTAGCGTTCGGTATTCTCGTATACCTTGCCTCGTTTACGGATTCCGGCTGTATCAACCATTGTAAACTTGATGTTGTCTGCCTCAAACCGTGTATCGATTGCATCACGGGTTGTACCGGCAACATCGGAAACAATCACTCTATTTTCACCGAGAATAGCATTTACCAGAGAAGATTTTCCAACGTTTGGCCGACCAATAATACTGAAGCGAATATCGTCGTTGGGCACATTCCCAGTTTCTTTTGGGAATTTTTCGACAATTTTGTCAAGCAAATCACCAATCCCAGTTCCATGGACACCTGAAATCGGCATTGGGTCACCAAAACCAAGTGCGTAAAAATCGTAAATATCTTCACGAGCATCTGGATTATCTGCTTTATTAACTGCTAAAACGACTGGTTTGTCACTTCGATAAAGAATTTTAGCTACCTGCTCATCATCACTGGTTAAGCCTTCTTTGGCACTGACAATAAATACAATCACGTCAGCTTCTTCAATTGCAATCTCGGCTTGATTTTTAATTTGTGTGTTGAAAGGTGCATCGCTAATTTGAATACCACCAGTATCAATCATAGCAAATTCATTTGCTAACCATTCTGCGTGAGTATAGATTCGATCTCGAGTCACGCCCGGTGTATCTTCAACAATCGAAATCCGGTCTCCGGCAATTCGATTAAAAATGGTTGATTTTCCAACATTTGGGCGTCCAATAAACGCAACCGTTGGCATAGCCATTATGAAAGCCTCCTTTATTTTTCATTTAAAGCATAAAGAAAGAGGTCAGAGACAAACGATGACGCGTTGTCTCGACCTCCCTCACAAAACAGTAAAAACTGTTTTTTAGTTATTGTTATCGTCGTCAGAATTCTTTTTCAATTCGTTACCAATGATATCACCAAACGTAAAGCCGGTTTCTTCATCAGGCGCATTGTTTCTAGAATTATTATCGACATTTGTTGATGGTCGTCTGTTTGAACTCTTCGATGATGAAGAAGATTCCTTTGGCTTATCAGTCAAAGCTTTGATCGAAAGTGCTAAACGCTTTCGATCAGGATCAACATCGAGAACCTTAACCTTAATCTTTTCACCAACTTTTAGAACATCACCCGGTGTAGCAATATGTTCATGAGCAATCTGTGAAATGTGGACAAGGCCTTCAACACCAGGAAATACTTCGACGAAGGCACCAAAATCAACTAAACGCTTAACGGTTCCTTCAAGAACGCTGCCAGCAGGTGCTTTTTCTTCGATTCCGTCCCAAGGTTCTGGAAGAGTTTGTTTGATGGAAAGTGAAATACGGTTACGATCAAAGTCAACTGACAATACTTTAACCTTAACTTCTTGACCAACTTTAAGAACATCTGAAGGCTTCTCAACTCGTTCATAAGCGATTTGGGAAACATGAACTAATCCGTCCATGCCACCTAAATCAACAAATGCGCCAAAATTGGTTAAACGAGCAACTTTACCTTCAACAATGTCACCTTCGTGAAGAGTATCCATTAACTTTTCACGTTCTTCAGCTTTTTGAGCCTGAAGAATTGCTTTGTGTGAAAGAATTAAACGGTTTGCAACTGGATCAATTTCAATAATCTTTAATTCAAGTTCTTGATTCTTGAATTGGTTGAGATCTTCAACATAATGGTCTGAGATCATTGATGCAGGAATAAATCCACGAACGCCAGCATCAACGACCAATCCACCTTTAACTGCTTGAGAAACTTTAGCGGTAATTGTTTCACCGTTCTTTGACTTTTCAGCCAACTCATCCCAAACCTTACGTGCTTCTAACCGACGTGATGAAAGTAGAAAGCTGCCGCCCTCTTTATCGCTACCGATTCTTGATGTAACTACCAACTGAAGCTTATCGCCTTGCTTGATATCATCAAAATTTTGGGAAGATGACAATTCACGTTGAGGAACAACACCTTCAACACCTGTATCGTCAATCCCAACGATCAATTGTTGCTCATCATCCTTCGCAAGGACTTCACCGGTGACAACGTCACCTACGTTAACTTCACTAACGCTATTTAAAGCGTTCAATAGATCGTTTTTATCATTATTTGCATTTTCACTCATCAAACAATTCCTCCTTGAAACAACTCTAATCATAATTTTATCTTAAATTCACTCATATTACCAGTTAATTGACCAATTAGTTAAGATTCAATTTCAAATTAATCACTTTTGCAATTTCTGAAACCACTTTTTCAATTGAAAGTGCTGTTGTATCAATCTCTGTCGCATCATCAGCTTTTGTAAGCGGAGAAATCTTGCGATGAGAATCTTTGTAGTCTCTCGCTTCGATTTCTAACTGTAGTTCTTCAAGTGGCGTATTAATTCCCTTTTGGATGTTTTCTTTGTACCGCCTTTTGGCACGTTCTTCCACACTGGCTATCAAGAAAATTTTCACCTCAGCCCGAGGTAAAACGGCAGTTCCGATGTCTCTGCCATCCATCACAATACCGCCATCTTTGGCGATTTCTTGTTGCTGAGCACTGAGTTGCTTTCGGACATCAGCGATTGCTGCAACAGCAGAAACTGAATTTGTAACATTTTCTGAACGAATGTCTTGTGTAATTTCATCGCCGTCGATGAAAACCTTTTGTCCGTTTTCATCCGGTGCAAACGTAATTTTTGAATTCCGAACAATAGCTGAGATCTCCTTTTCATTGTCCAAAGAAATCCCACTGCGGATTGTTTTTAAAGTGACTGCTCGATACATTGCGCCGGTATCACAATAAATATAATTAAATTGTTTTGCCACGAGTTTGGCAACCGTACTTTTACCAGCAGAAGCTGGTCCATCAATTGCTACTTGTAATCCATTTTTATGCATCATTACATTCCTAACTTGTCTTGAATTTAGTTAAAACGGTTTTCGGTTAACATCACCGATACCCGCATTTAATTTTAATAAATTTAGCTAATAAGTCCAGTATTAATATTATGACAAGAAAAATAAGCCTTGGCAGACTTATTTAACCTTCAACTTTTGACCTGGAT
>NZ_GG669993.1:288902-294329 GCF_000159315.1 Lentilactobacillus hilgardii DSM 20176 = ATCC 8290 | reverse complement strand
GAATTTGTGAAGTAGACGATAAACCATTCATCCGCATTAACTGTGACATCGTTAATCCATTATTCACAGCAACTCTGTATATTCCCTGACCGGCCTGAACGGTGGCGTATTCGTGGCCACTGGAAGTTGACGTTTGGTTAGTCGTATTTGGTTGCTGACTTTGAGAATCGGATGACGCCCGAGAATTGTCCGATGCAGTAGTCGACGTTGATGGATTATCCTTATAGCTTGAAGCAGACTGATTAGTCGAATAACTGGATGCTCGACTTCTTGAGTTTGAAGAAACCGAAGACGAGACACTTGAGACCTTCTTTTCTTTAACAGGTTTCTGGGAAGCTGCCTTCTTCTTTACAATGGATTCAGAGGTTGAGGATTTTTTTTTTGAACTGGGCTGCGACATTGCAACTGTCACATGATGATTGGAACCGCTCCCCATTGCACTCTGTTTGGTCAAACCATATACTAATGAGACTAAAGCAATGACAATGATCAACGTGACTAAAACAATTGTAATCATATTGTGATTATGACTTTGCTGACGAAGCTTTACACGTGATAAGTTGCCATGTTCATCACGATCTTCCGAAAAGGTTTGATTCCAGGGTTGATCTTCATCAGAACGCTTATGATCCCCGTTTGTATTCATTTAGACCCCTCCTTACTTACAGAATAGACAAGTTCATTTTATCATCAAACATTGTCAGCTTTCCTTAATTTTTTGATAAAAATAAGCTTTTAAGGACTTCATGCCAGTCTTTCACAGCATTCTGCTGTCTAAAATCACTCGATTTCAGGTAGTGGTCATTGAAAATTTCCCATTTAGTCCAAAAATTAAAATGAAAGTCACAACAAAACTGATTTTCGTGATCGTCATCGACTAATTGTTCATCAAAGTGGTTTAATAAAACTTTTCGTCGACATCCAGGTGTAAAAATATATTGATACATCTGTTGTAGACCGGTCAATCTTTGTTCTTTTGAACGATTCAGAAAGGAAATAGCCTGGTCGCTTGAAAAATGGTTCTCATAATAATATTTGACGACACGAAACGCATCGTTTTTTTTCATTACTTGTGGATGTTGGTATAAATAACTGGTCAAATTATCTTCGGGATACGTATTATCAATTAAGTTTGCCTGAAGATAACGATCGTTTGGTTCATATAATAGAATAGCTAAAGATGGTTTCCCATCCCTTCCGGCACGACCGATTTCCTGCATATAATTTTGAATATTACCTGGTAAATGATAATGAATCACATAACGAACGTCATTTTTATCAATTCCCATTCCAAATGCGCTGGTAGCGCACACAATATCAATCTCCTTGTTCATAAATTGCTGTTGAATTCGAAACCTGTATTGTCCCTCCATTCCGCCATGATAAGCCTCTACCCTTTTACTGGTGTCATGATTCAGTAACGCTGCAACTGTTTCAGCTGTTGCACGGCTGGAAAAATAGATAATACCTGCGCCGTGAAGTTTACTAACCAATTTGACTAAAAGATCATCTTTTTCACGTTGATTTTTACAAACTCGAGCGCTTAAAAAAATGTTTTTACGATTAACGGAAAGAACAATTTGATTAACCTGATCCTGATCCATCTCCATGCGCTCGAGGATATCTTGCCTGGTTTTGGTTGTAGCGGTGGCAGTCATCATCAAGGTTAATGGCATTTTGAGTGACTTTCTAACCTGATTTAATTTTAGATAATCTGGGCGAAAATCGGGGCCCCATTCAGAAATACAGTGGGCTTCGTCAATAACCAGCAGCCCAACGGATAGTTGTTTGAATTTTTCCATGATTTGTGGATTGGCCAGCATTTCCGGAGAAGCATAAATAAATTGATATTGCTCAAGGTGATTCATAATAAATTGACGTTCTTTAAAATCGATTGCGGAAGTCAGGGCAATGACGCGTTTAGAACCCAGAAATTGTAAACGACTGACTTGATCCTGCATGAGTGAAATAAGTGGCGATACAATGATAATCCGTTGATGTGTTATAGCAGCATACAGTTGATATAAAAGTGTTTTTCCACCGCCCGTAGGTAAAATTGCCAGGACGTTTTTGCCCTTTAGCAACATCGTCAAAATTTTTTCCTGACCGGGACGAAACCGCTTAAAGCCAAAATATTTAGTTAGTTCATCCTGTAAATTAAGCATATTTTCACCTATACATTTCTCAATCAGTCTGTTTAAGTTGTTTAATCTGAAATAATCGAAAGTTGAAGAAGTCCAACTTATCCACTTGTTCATTGGCTACCCGAAATGACCACTCCCCCAAGTCATTGGGTTGAATTGCAGATAACTTTTGCTCGAGCTTCGGGTTCAATAAGCGTTGAAACGGGATATCATTTTGAGGTAAAACGATAGCTGCCTCCAGAAGATGCTCATAAGCAGTTGTCAACTTAATATGCCGCTTTTGAGCAATTTTTGCAATTGTTAAACCTGGATAATGGCAAAACATGGTAAAAGTTTCTGCAGCACTGTTTGAAATGACTGGTCTGGCGAGTCCTTGGGTTAAAGGCTGCAATTTAGAATTGGGTTTACTTAACAATTCGTTAAGCAGCTGCGTGTATAGCAGTAATTTTGTTAAAGAAATGACCGTGGGAGACTTACCTTGAGTTTGACCAATTTGAGCATCAGTTTGTCCGGAAAGATGATGTCCAGACAAGTTCTGAGTAAAGATTTCGGCAAACTCATCTCGAGACAGTTTTTCCAAAAAATGATTAAGCATTGAATATAGATATACCGGTAAGTGATCTGCTTTGTTTTGAATAAACCATTTTTTGATCAACTGACTGTCCAACAAACCGATAGTTTGTGGATAGTAATGATTATTTGAATAACTATATTCCGACACAATCTGAATAGCGAGGTTTAATCTTTTAGAAAATCTAAAGACATCATAGCGGGCTGACCATGCAAATAAAGTTAACTCAGGCAGTGAAGCCAATAATTTTGATTGATAATCGCTTCCCTTTTCAGTGAGAAGGATCTGTAACTCCGAATCAGCTTTTACAAGCTCAGCCTGCTTAAGTTTAGCAACTGCCTGGTCAATATTATCTGGTAAAGCGCCGTGAAGAGAACCAAAATCTTCTAGCAGCCCATATTGGAGTGCCCAGTATAAATTGGAAACAGTCCGCCTGCCAATCAAAATATTTTTAATGGCCTTTGAGCGTCGCCACTGGGATGAGGAACTAAAAAGAATTAAAATTATCGCTAAGTCCATACTAGTCACCTATCAAAATATCAAAAAAAGGTCGAGACAATTCCCAACCTCTCAGTTTTCGAGAATGTAGCCATTATTATTCTACAATAAGCTGCATTATTTATATACGTGGTTTAATTAAATTATTTGTTTTAAACCTATTTTAATTTAAGTCGCGGAAGAACCTTGTCTTTGATGGCATAGAATAAACCACCAACAACAATTCCTTTAATTAAATTAAAGGGTACTACGCCGAACAAAATGAGAGATGACAATGGCATGCCTATCTTCATCCCTACCATACTCATATAAAGCGGAATGACTGCAATCCAGTTAGAAAGCGACATGATAACTGTTAAACTAATCATCATTAAAGCAATGACCAAAATAATTCTAAGAGAATTTTTCATTGAATCAAAGAATCGATTTCCCAAATAAAATGCGAGAATTAACGTGACTGACGATAAAAATGATGAGCCAACACCAATCAGGCCGATAAGTGATCCACCAGAAGTTGTCAGCCAATATAATAACGACTTGAGACCCGCGATAGTTATACCGCTAACCGGCCCAAATAGGACAGTTCCAATTAAAATCGGCATGTCCGCAAAATCAATCTTCATGTAAGGGACAATTGGAATAATCGGAAATGAAATGAACATCAATACATAGGAGCAGCCGGCTAACACCGACATTTCCACCAAACGGGTCGTCAACAATTGCTTATTACTACTATGTTCCATTGAAAAGAACCTCTCTTCCAATGGTTAATCTTCAAAAAAGTCCCGACAAAAACTGCCAGGACTTTATGCGTAGTGAAAAATTTAATCTTCTACATACCAGACTTTACTGTCGGTACTGGAATTTCACCAGATCAGCGTGATAACTCACGTGTCGCGGACTATAACCGCCGGTCGGGAATTTCACCCTGCCCTGAAGATAAACCAATTTATTTAACTAACTTAAATAAATCAAATCTTATTTAAATGTCAACGTTTTCTATCTTGAGACATTTTTTTAAGTTCTTCAACTTCATGAGGCTTTAATCGTCGATAATCCCCCGGCTGTAGTCCATCCAAGTTTAAGAAGCCATAACTTTGTCTACTAAGCTTCTCAACGGGATGCCCTAATGCCAAAAACATCTTTTTGACTTGATGGTTTCGACCTTCATGAATCGTCAACGACACAATTGTACTGTTATTATTATTTCGAATAACCGTTGCTTTGGCACTAGCAGTTTTTCGACCATCAATATGAATACCAGTTCGAAGCCTCTTCATATCATCGTTGGTGATGGTCCCTTTAACTTTTGCAACATAGGTTTTATCAACCTCGTACTTTGGATGTGTTAAATGATTATCGAGATCACCATCATTTGTTAATAACAGTAAGCCTGACGTATCATAATCCAATCGGCCGACCGGATAAATACGTTCGGTAACTTCACTTAGGAGGTCAATCACTGTTTTTCGATGTTTATCATCCGTTACAGCAGTAATAACCCCTCTCGGTTTGTACAGAAGGTAATAAACGGGGACTTCTTTTGATATTGGAACTTCGTCTACTTCTACCTCGTCGGATTCCGTGACTTTTGTTCCCAGCTCCTTGACTACTTTTCCATTAACTTTAACATGGCCTTCAACAATTAATTTTTCAGCTTTTCGTCTTGAAGCAACTCCAGCATGGGCCATAACTTTTTGTAAACGTTCACTCATTTTTAGTCTCCTGTTTTCCCTGATCGATTTGCTCATTAAACCTTGTCAATAATGAGTCACTTGTATTATCATCCAACACTTCATCTTTTGGTAAGGCTGGCAGGTCATTTAATGTCTTTAACCCAAAATAGTCTAAGCAAAAGTTGGTGACGCCATATTGTTTGGGATTGCCAACCTCTTGTTTGATACCTGTAATCTTTAGCAATCCCTGATTTAAGAGTCGGTGCAAAATTGCAGAACTGTTTACGCCCCGAATGTCATCAACTTCAATTCGCGTAATGGGCTGATTATACATGACGATTGCAACAGTTTCCAAAGCGGCCTGGGAAAGAACACGGGGCTTTGCATCATTGACGTAATCTCGAACCAGTTCTGCCAGTTCATTTTTCGTTCCAAGCCGGTAAACATCGTTTGCAACCAACAGTTTTAATCCACAATCCTTATTTTTATTAAAATTTTGAGCGATTTTTTCCACTAACTGACGACACGCCGACAACTC
>NZ_GG669993.1:249754-288852 GCF_000159315.1 Lentilactobacillus hilgardii DSM 20176 = ATCC 8290 | reverse complement strand
AAGACCTGTTCGTAAAGCAATTTGGCGGAGATTAATGCCCTCATCTCCGGAAGCATATAAAAGTGCTTCAATCTTTGCTAAATTACTTACTGCCATATGCAGGCCCCTTTCTAATTTCAATTGTTTCATGGCGATTTTTCTGTTTGAGACGAACTTCGTTATACTTAGCCATTTCCAAAATAGCTAAAAAATCGGTAACAATTTCTTCAGGCTTGGTGGAATGTTGAATAACATGATTAAAAGAAATCTGTTCAGTTCGACAATCCAATAGCTGGCGAACTAACGCTGTTTGGCTTTCAATTGTAAATTGCCACTCATGAACAGTTGTTGACAATGGTTGGTTATAACGAAAGTGTTTTAAAGCGTCCACGTAACTGGCCATAATATCGCCTTTATCAAAAGGTGAAGGCACCGTTAATGTTTCTTTCGAAGCTGAAACGGCCAGTTCCGAACGGGTAAAACTTTGACGACGTTTATTTTCGTAACCCTTTAGTTTACCTGCGATTAGTTTATACCGTTTGTAATTAATCAGTTGATTAACCAGATCTTCACGTGGATCTTCTTCCACCTCATCAGTGGCTTCATCAACAACTGTTGGTAACAACATCTTTGATTTAATGACCATCAATTTGGCAGCCATAACAAAAAAATCACCAACTATATCCAAATTGAGCTGCTGTGCATCATAAATATAATCCATGTACTGCTTGGTTATCTCTGCAATTGGAATGTCATAAATGTCCATTTTGGACTCTTGGATTAAGTGAAGCAGGACTTCCAATGGCCCATCAAAATCATTTAAATGTAATTCTGGTTCTTTATCAGATACGTTCATGATCCTTTGATTGCTCCCATTTGGCACAGATTTCCTTGGTTTCAAAACCGCCGATGATTTTTTCCTTTGGGTATAGGGACTGAAGCTCATCCAACAGGCGACTATAATTCTCTTGGTTTCGGCTTGGTGGCGCCAAAATTAATCGATGAATCAGCAACTGATCATTTTCGACTTCGATTCCAACCAAGCCGGACCAGTTATTGTGACGATCCTTCCACAAATAGATCATTCGGTCGCTTTTATCGGCATACCAAGTCATCTCTTGAGAAACCAAATCCATGTTTTGCAGATCGGAAACTAAAGAAAACAGTCCCATCGTAATTTTTTGATAATCTTTTCGATATTGATATAACATTATATCACCTCACTGACTAAGCTCGAGGATGGAATTTTTGATAAACTTCGGTCAAATGTTTGTGCGAAATATGGGTATATATTTGAGTCGTAGAAATATCTGCGTGACCCAACAATTCTTGAACAATCCTCAAGTCCGCCCCGTTTTCCAATAAATGGGTGGCAAATGAATGTCGGAGCGTATGCGGAGTAACATGCCGTTTGATTCCTGCTAATTTAACATATTTTTTAATCATTTGCCAAATTGCCTGACGGGTTAAACGTCTGCCATGAGCATTTAAAAAGACAAAATCCGTATTGGTTCTTTTTCTTAAAAGATCAATTCGTGTTGTCTTTAAATATTGCGTAATCCAATCAATGGCAACGTCACCAATCGGAATAATCCGTTCACGATCACCCTTTCCGACCGTCTGAATCAGTTTCATTGGAAGATGAAGATCAACCAGCCGTAGGTTAACAAGTTCGCTGACTCTCAACCCGGTCGCATAAAGTGTCTCAAGCATTGCCCGGTCCCGGACACCAAGAGGCTTTGATACATTCGGCATCGACAACAGTTTATTGACTTCGCTAACCGATAATACATCCGGCA
Source organism: Lentilactobacillus hilgardii DSM 20176 = ATCC 8290 (assembly GCF_000159315.1). GTDB lineage: Bacteria > Bacillota > Bacilli > Lactobacillales > Lactobacillaceae > Lentilactobacillus > Lentilactobacillus hilgardii. The sequence goes on along the minus strand of NZ_GG669993.1, from coordinate 287,074 downwards.
GCGTTTTAGACTGCTTGGGAGAATCTACTTTCAACATTGGATCATCTGGGACAACGCCAAATTGGGCTAAGTAGCGAAAAAAGTTTCGTAAACTTGAAACGGTTCTGATAACCGTGTTTCGAGATTTTTTTTCTTGCTGTAAATTTTCCAAATAATTTAATATCAAAAATTGATCGACTTTTGAAATATCCTTGGTTGTTTTTTGAAAAAAATGGATGGCTTCGGATAGGTCTTGTTGATAACCTTTAATTGTGTTTTCAGAAAGCCCACGTTCAACTCGAAGAAAGTGTAAATAATCAGCAAGTTGATTGTCCATTTTAATCTTCCTGTTTCTTTAATGTAATATGGCCATCCTCTTGAGAGATCAAGTTTTCCTTTAGTAAATGACCAAGCGCCCGTTTGAAAGCGCCTTTACTGATGCCAAAATAATCTTTAATATCTTCAGGAGCACTTTTATCACTAAAGGCAAGTTGTTTCGATTCGGTATGATCCAGAGCTGCCAGAATCATTTCAGCATCCTCACCGATTTCTTGATAGGCTCTTGGACGAGTTGAAATATTAATTGAATCATCCCTCAGGGTACCAATAACTCTGGCTTCTACTTCTTCTCCCAGTCTTGGTTCTTCCAATCGTTCACTTGGGTGAAGAAAGGCCAAGTGATAATCATCCGTTAACAGTCTGGTTCCTGACAGTTTTAATCGATATGCCCGGGCTTTAATATTTTTGTTTTGAAGGCGTTCTTTCACCGGCCTTGCAATCGTTTCAAAGATCTCTTCATCAGCCAGATGTCCCCAGATACGGGCCTTATTGTCAACTGTGAGCGATATGAGCAGCTTGTCACCTTCGCGGGGCCATAGTTTGCTAACAGTTGGAAGATCATCAACCGAGACGACAACGTCTTTATTAGGTAATCCAATGTTAACAAAAACACCTAGTCCAAATTTCCCCTTTACAACCGTTCCGAATGCATAATGATCCCTTCTAATCTTAGGGATTTGCCGTGTAATTTGCATTCTATGTTGCTCATTCTCATACGTAAAGCCGGTAAATTCAGCGCCAATCTTAAACGGTTTCTTAATTTCAGCTTTGTCTAATTGAAAAGTTTCGCCCTCAATCTGAACAAAATAATAGCGATCATTTTCATCGGTTAGTATGCCCTTTAACACTTGGGCCATTAAATTTTTATCCATGTTAATCTCCGTTCTTGAATCTCTTTACTCATTCTACACGCTTTAACAATAAAATTCGACTGAAGAAGAAATGCGGTTACTAAGTAGAAGATCCATCAATCTGCATAATAAGGTGCGTAAAAAGAGACTGGGCAAAATCACTTCTGTCCAGTCTCCCATTATACGTTATTTAATTACATTCAAGCCGTCTGTTTATAGTGAGCTTGAAGCACCGTGATAAATGACACCACGATGAGAATCAACTGTAATTAATTCACCATCTGAAATCTTAGTAGTTGCACCAGTGGCACCCACGATAACAGGGATACCCATCGAAATACCAACTACAGCAGCGTGTGAAGTCAAGCCGCCACTTTCAACAACAACGGCACTTGCCTTTTCAATTGCTGGAAGATAATCTTTGTCAGTTGACTTTGCAATCAAGATGCTGCCTTCGGTTACTTTGCTCTTGGCATCAGCTGCATCTTTTGCAACAACAGCTTTACCAATAACAGTCTTGTCACCAACACCTTGGCCTTGAACAAGCTTTGAACCGATCAATTGAATTCTCATCAAATTGGTTGTGCCGCTTTCACCAACTGGAACACCGGCAGTAACGATAATTAAATCGCCTTCCTTGGCTAACCCAGTTTCGAGCGCCTTTTTAGCAGCAAGTTCAAAAATCTCGTCACTGCTCTTAACTTCGTCAACCAAGATTGGGTGAACACCCCAGTTAACCATCAAACCACGACGAGTACGTTCGTCAAAGGTTAATGCTAAGATGTCTGCATCTGGATGATATTTGGAAATCATACGAGCAGTGTAACCTGAACGGGTTGCAGCAACAATTGTATGAATGCCCAATTCTTTTGCAACACGAGCAACTGAATCACCAATTGATTCAGTGACATCACTGGCATCAAATGTTGGACGTGGTGTACCAAATTCGCTAAAAGCATTTTCAGCTTTAACATCAATGCGCGCCATTGTTTGAACTGATTGTACAGGATACTCACCGTTAGCACTTTCACCTGAAAGCATTGTTGCATCAGTACCATCAAAAACGGCATTGGCAACATCTGAAGCTTCTGCACGTGTAGGACGTGGGTTTTCCTGCATTGAATCAAGCATTTGGGTAGCCGTAATAACTGGCTTGCCTAGTTGGTTGCACTTCTTGATCAAAGTCTTTTGAACCAACGGAACGTTTTCGGCTGGAATTTCAACACCCATGTCACCACGAGCAACCATTAAGCCATCAGCAACTTTAATAATATCATCAAAGTTGTTGATACCTTCTTGTGATTCGATCTTTGGGAAGATTTGAACATGTTCCATGTGCTTTTCTTCAAGTAAGGCACGGATATCCAAAACATCTTGTGCTTTACGAACGAATGAAGCAGAAATGAAGTCAATATCATGATCCAAACCGAAACGAATATCGTCTGAATCTTTTTCAGTAATTCCTGGAAGGTTGATTGAAACGCCAGGTGCGTTAACACCCTTACGTGAACCAAGAACACCATCGTTTTGAACAGTTACAACTAATTCCTTATTAGCGTCATCTTTTTTAGTAACAACAGTGTCCAATAAACCATCATCAAAAAGAACATGACCACCTTCATGGACATCATCATAGAGGCCCGTGTATGTTACGGCAATCTTGTCTTTAACACCCTCAAGGCTGTCATCCATTGAAATACGGAAAACATCGCCGGTGTGATATTCGATTTTGCCATCTTTTTGAACAGTAGTACGAATTTCGGCACCTTTAGTATCGAGCATGATTCCGACAGTTTTGCCTGTCTTCTTTTCAGCTTCGTGAACCTTGTTTAAACGATCCAAGTGTTCTGGATGGTCACCATGTGAAAAGTTAAATCGGAAAACATTAGCCCCAGCTTCAATTAATTTAACGATGGTATCAACATCGGTACTGGCTGGTCCCAATGTACTTACGATCTTAGTTTTCTTCATAAGTAAAATCTCTCCTTCGGTTTTTTGGACACCACAATTTTTAACAGGATATAGACCAATTAAATATTGGGGTTCCCTTTTAGATTCCAAACCGTATTTTATCACTTTTTTCGAGTTATGTCGTCGAATATTTTGGACAATAACAACTTTGTTAACTACCCACAAAAGCCTAAAAGACGGTTCTAACGACAATGTAAGCCTTTACGAAAAGTAAATATTCAATCAAAAAATTACTTATAAACAACATTATTTTGACCAAAAATTGTGATTAATTTATCTTTAATTTGATCACCTTGTTGTAAATTAAAATTATTCCCAAGAATCCATGTTTTCTCTGAAGCACTTTCATGGACAACGAGGGATACCGAGCCCCGATACTGAGCGGACAATTCGGTTAGTTTGTGAAAAATTTGATTTTTATCATGGGATGGATCAATTCGCAAGTACCAATGAGGCTGCTTTTTAACCCCTGCAGATTTCCGAGAAAGATTATCGGCAGGCTGAATCGTCTCTGCAACCATTTGAATGGTGTTGTTTTTTTCGACTTTGCCGCGAATGGCAACCACCATGTCTTTATGAAGCCAAGATTGAATTTTAATAAATAAATTCGGGAAAACCGTGACCGACATCTCGCCAACTTCATCGCTGCCATCAAAAAAGGCCATTTGCTTGCCGGTCTTGGTTCTGATAATTTTAACTTTGGTTATATATAAAATTAAGACGACCTGGTTCATTCCGACGACTAACTGATTGGTCAGTTTTGCATCCAGTCGTTTTCTAAGGGCTGTAAAACGCTCAACAGGGTGTCCGGACAGGTATGCACCCAAATAATCGTTTTCCTTTTCAAGGCGTTGCATCAAAGGCATCTCGGGCTTTCTCGGCACGGTGGGTTCCAGTGCCTTGAATAAACTCATGGAATCGCCACTTAGTTGAATTGAGCTGATGAATTCAGGGGCTGCTGAGATTAATTCAGAACGGTTGTATGAAAAGCCGTCAAGCGCACCTGAATAAATCAACGCATTAATTAAGTCCGGCTTGCGGTACTTGTCTGAAAGCCGCGCAAGCAGATTAGGAAAGGATTTATAGCGACCGTTTTGGTCACGATCATTTAAAATATCCTGTACCATGTCGTGGCGAACCCCTTTAATCGAAGCCAACCCAAAAACAATTTGCTGATCCTGGTATGAAAAATCAGCCCGGCTTTTGTTGATATCCGGCGCCACTACTTTAACTCCCATTGATTTGGCATCTGATAAATACTCTTTCATTTTGACCGAACTATTTTGAACAGAATTTAATAAAGCAACGTGAAACTCGCCCGGAAAATAGACTTTAAGATAAGCAAGTTCATAGGCCATTTTGCTGTAAGCAACCGCATGGGATTTATTGAATCCATAATTGGCGAATTTTTCAATATAATCAAATACTTTCTCGGCCACTTGTTTTGGATGTCCCCTTTTTTCGGCGCCGGTTAAAAATAGACTCTTCATTCGATCCATCACTTTTAACTTCTTTTTGCTCATTGCGCGTCGTAAAATATCGGCTTGTCCGAGTGAAAATCCAGCCATTTTTGAAGCGACCAGCATGACCTGCTCTTGATAAACAATGACGCCATACGTTGATTTTAAAATGTCTTTGAGTGACTGATCCGGATAGGTTAAAGCTTCCTGATGTGATTTTCGTTTGACAACCTCGTCAATGTTTTCCATTGGACCCGGTCGGTAAAGCGCATTAACCAACGCGACATCTTCGAACTGTTCTGGATGTAGTCTGCGTAAAACACTTCTGATGCCGGATGATTCGAATTGGAAAACGCCTGTTGTCTCGCCGTTCGCAAACAGTTTCAACGTTTTCTTGTCATCTAAAGGAATTTGAGAAATGTTGATTTTTTGCCCCGTTGCCTGTTTAATTTCTGCCAGTGCATCAGCCAAAATTGTTAAATTGCGAAGTCCCAGAAAATCAATTTTTAGCAGACCGACAGATTCAACATAGTCTTTGGAATATTGCGTCATTAAAAGCCCGTCATTTCCATCCTGAAGGGGAACAAGATCAACCAATAAATTATCACTTAGCACCAATCCGGCTGCGTGTGTTGAATAGTGTCTCGGCAAGCCTTCCAACACTTGAGCTGTTTTAAAAAGTGATTTATTCAAGTCGCTGTCGGCAACCAGGTTTTTTAACTGTTGAGAGTTATGATAGGCATCGGCCAATGTTACGTGAAAAGCACTGGGAATAGCTTTGCTCCACACATCCTGTTGATTTGGGTTGAGTCCAAAAACACGGCCAACATCTCTGGTTGCCTGTTTGGCAGCCAAGGTGCCAAAAGTAATGATTTGTGCAACCCGTTGATGACCGTACTTTTGGTGAACATATTGAATGACGTCATCACGTTTGTCATCTGGAATGTCCAAATCAATATCGGGCATTTGAACTCTCTCGGGATTTAAAAAGCGTTCAAAGAGCAGCTCGTACTTAATGGGATCAACGTCGGTAATAAATAACGTATAGGCAACAAGTGACCCGGCAGCCGATCCCCGACCCGGTCCGGTTATAATCCTGGCTTGATGAGCAAAATTAATAACATCCCAAACAATTAAAAAGTAATCATCAAATCCCATTGAATGAATCACTGATAATTCTCTGTCAAGCCGATGGCGATAAGGTGCATCATCGGAAATATGAGCCGCTTCCAGTCGCTTAGAAAGCCCCTTTTCACATAGCTGCCGTAAATATTGACCAGGTTCCATATCGTTGGGGGTCTCGAATTGTGGCAATTTCGGCTGCTTTTTTTTAATTTCGACATGACAATTGGAAACAACCTCATCGATGGCTTGAAGAGCCGCATTTAAATGGAGTCGTTGATATTCTTTTTCCATTTGATCTTGGGGCCGGAGAAAATAAGGACCAACCTGTTGGCTAAGTTCGGCAACATTGGAAATCTTAGTACCGGCAGCAATGGCTTTTAAAACCTGCATTGGAAAATAATCTTCGGCATTCAAGTATTGAACCGGCGCATCCGCAATCAACTGGACTTGATTGTCAGCCGCTACTTTGCTGAGCATATCGATTAAAGTATCAGAAGAATGGTAGTCCACGCCAAACTTAAGATCTTGCTTTGTAAGGCCAAGATCCATTAACTTAGAAATCAATTCGGAAATATCTGCTGATTTCCCCTGAAGCAGTAAATCGTTAATTTCCGCAAACGGCGGCAAAATGACATATAGTCCATCCAGTCGGCCATTGAGTTGATCAATCATTACATCGGTTTCACCAGAACTTTTTAACGTTGATATTTTTAAAAGGTTTTGATACCCCGTTTGATTTTTGGCCAATAAAAGAATCGAATAATTGTTTTCAGACAGCATTACGCCGGGAAGGTTCAGCGTCAGTCCAATAATTGGCTGAATACCAGCGTCGATGCATGTATCATAGAACTCAACAGCGCCATACATGACATTAATATCTGTCATCGCAAGTGCTTTATATCCACGCTTTTTGGCTTCTGTGACCAATTCAGAGATCCGAATCGGACTTTGAAGTAAACTATATGAGCTAATGACTTGTAATGGTACGTACGTCAATTGAATTCCCTTCTTTCTACCAAATTATACCAAACAATTAGGTCTCATTACTAAATTCTAAATGTAAATTCACAGTGATTTTTCTTAGGAAATATGCTAAAATACCATTGATTGTCAGGAGGCCTAAGACTATGAAACTTATTGCTTCAAATCTTGTCGTCATTTTTTGGGCATTGATCTTTGGTGAAATCATCGGTTACATTGCCAATCAACTTGAGGTTTTACCATACAACCCTATGCAAATTGGTATCACGGCCGCTATTGTTGGCTTTTGTGCAACAAACGGTATTTACCTTATCAGCAAAGGATCATTTTCCAAATAATTCTCGATAATTAATAAAAAGTGAGACTGGGACAAACGTAAACGTTGCCCAGCCTCACTTTTTTTACGATGACTGATTTCAAATTAAAGTCAAAAATAAGTCATCCCGCTTGATTAAATGTGTTCGTATAAAAAGGCATTAATTTGTTCATATACTTTTTGGTGATCAACTTCTTGTAAAACTTCATGCTTCATATGGGGCATGACTTTATTTTTTACATTTGAATAACCAATTTTGTGTAATGTCTTAATTGTGTCTGTTAATCCATGACTGCCACCACTAAATTTATCGTGATCCCCCGTAATAGAAATGATCGGTAATCCGGGCCTTTGGCAATGGAAATGAGTAACCTGCTTAAGCTCGTAGTCGCCCTGCCACAGCGTCATTAAACTTAATACAGGATATTGATCTATCATATCCGGGTCATTGGATACCCGCTGAACATTTTCAAGATTGTAACTTAGCCAAGAATGATCACCAGGTGTCAATCCCGAAAGCCTTGATAATAACTTAGAATAACGATTTTCAAGATGTAAGCGCGTATAACCGGCTCCCAAAAGAAGCCCGATACGTACCATTGGGATGTAATTGGCAGTCCCAGTCAAAATCAGACCATTTAATAGTTGATCATGTTTTTGAAGATATAATCGGCCGAGAATCGATCCAAACGAGTGACCGAACAAAAACAGCGGTAGCCCAGGATATTGCCGCTTAATAAAGTGACTTAAACAGACCTGATCGTTAACTAATTGCTGCCAGCTGAACATGACACCCAAAGGATCATCCTTTGATACAGATCTGCCATGGCCACGATTATCTGAAGTTAGAACAATAAAGCCCTGCTGATTTAAATAAGCCGCAAAATCAAAATAACGGGATTGATGTTCCAAAGCACCATGAATAACTTGAACAACACCTACCGGATGAGTCGTAGAAAAAACGGTAACCGCAAGTTCTGTATGATTATTCGTTGGAATCCGATATTCTTTTGACAAAGATATCCCACCTTACACTTGCGTGGCAGTTACCTGCTCAGGGACAAAGGACAAAGCATCGTTTTCCAAATTGATATGAATGATGCTATGTGGTTTAACCTGACCACCAACGATCATCTTTGCAAGAGGGGTTTCAACAACGTTGGTTACATAACGCTGAAGAGGACGCGCGCCATATTGCGGTTCATACCCATTCTTAGCAATCCATTGTTTAGCCTGATCTGAAATTGAAAGCTTAATATCCTGCGCCTTTGTTCGCACAGAAAGCTGATCAATTAATTTTTGTACGATTTTTTCAATATCAGTTCGAGACAACGGCTTAAACATGATAACATCGTCAATTCTATTTAAAAATTCAGGTTTGAATGATGCTTTGAGTAGTTGATCGACCTGTTTCTTGGCATTATCAGAAATAATACCATTCTCATCGGTTCCTTCCAATAGAATGTCCGACCCTAAATTGGAAGTCATAATTAAAATGGTGTTTTTAAAATCAATGGTTCGTCCCTGACTATCAGTCAGACGGCCATCATCCAATACTTGGAGCAAAATATTAAAGACATCCGGGTGAGCCTTTTCAATTTCATCAAATAGCACAATGGTGTAAGGATTACGACGAACTGCTTCGGTTAACTGGCCGCCTTCTTCGTAGCCAACATAACCGGGAGCTGCACCCACTAATCGTGAAACCGATTCTTTTTCCATATACTCGGACATATCAATTCGAACCATATGATTTTCAGAATCAAATAAATCTTCCGCCAGGGCTTTAGCGAGTTCAGTTTTACCCACTCCGGTTGGCCCCAGAAATAGGAATGAGCCAAGCGGTCGACTGGGATCCTGTAAACCGGCTCGTGAACGAATGACGGCATCGGAAACGGCAGTTACGGCTTCATTTTGACCAATCACCCGTTTGTGCAGATTGTCAGCTAAATGAAGGAGCTTTTGGCGTTCGCCCTCGACCAATTTTGTCACAGGAATACCGGTTTCCCGACTGACCACTTTTGCAATTTCGTCAGCCGTAACCGATTCACTTACCAACCAGTCGGCATGTTGATCATTTTCTTCCATTTTTTTCAGGTCGGCTTCCAATTGTGGAATTGTACCGTGTTGAAGAACAGCAGCTTTATTAAGATCGTAATCGTTTTCAGCCTGTTTCAGGTCATTTCTTGCCTGATCAAGTTGTTTCTTTTTATCACCAATCTTTTGAATGGCGTCTTTTTCCTGCTTCCAGCGTGCATTTAAACCATTGACTTTTTCCTTAATGTTGGCAAGTTCTTCTTGAACTTCCTTTAGGCGTTTCTTGGAAGCTTCATCGGTTTCCTGCTTTAAAGCAGCCTCTTCGACTTCAAGGCGCATGAGTTGACGATTAGATTGATCAAGCGCTGTCGGACTGGAATTCATTTCGACCCGAATTTCAGCAGATGCTTCATCTACAAGATCAATTGCCTTATCCGGTAAATTTCGATCAGTAATATATCGATCGGAAAGTTTAGCAGCGGCTACCAGGGCATTATCGTGGATTCGAACGCCATGGTGGATCTCCAGGCCCTCGGATAGGCCACGCAAAATCGTAATTGTATCTTCAACTGATGGTTCATGAACCAATACCCGTTGGAAACGACGCTCCAGGGCCTTATCTTTTTCCATGTACTTTCGGTATTCATCAATCGTTGTCGCACCGATTAAATGGAGTTCTCCTCGGGCCAACATGGGTTTTAGAATATTGCCGGCATCCATCGATCCTTCGGCTTTACCTGCCCCGACGATGTTATGAATTTCATCAATGAACATGATGATTTGACCCTCAGCTTTTTTAACTTCCTTTAAAACGGCTTGAAGTCGCTCTTCAAATTCACCACGGTACTTTGCACCCGCAATCAGGGACCCCATATCCAACTGGAAAATCGTCTTGTTTTTAAGGTTTTCCGGCACATCATTGGAGGCAATTCGGAGTGCCAATCCTTCGACAACGGCGGTTTTTCCAACACCCGGTGCCCCAATCAGTACTGGATTATTTTTGGTCTTTCTTGACAGAATTCGAATCACATCAAGAATTTCTTCATCCCGACCAATAATCGGTCCCAACTTATTATCTCGAGCAGCCTTAACCAAGTCGGTCCCGTATTTTTCAAGAGATTGATAATTATCTTCCTGGTTTTTGGAGGTTACTTTCTCGCCACCACGGATCTTCTCGACAACGTTTCTAACTTTTTGTTCTGTTATATCTTGTTTGATTAAATAGTCGGTAAAATTATCACCGTGAAGCTGCATAACAGCAATTGTTAGGGTGTCAACCGCAATATACGAGTCACCAAACTCATTTTTAACCTGTTCTGCATCTTGTAATAACTCATACAAATTTGACGATAAAGATTGTCCATAACTGATATTACTGCCCTCAACCGTTGCAATCTGGTCAATTTCGGTATCGAGTTCCTTACCTAAATCTTTTAGGTTCAGTCCCAGTTCTGAGTATATTTGACGAGCCAATTCACCGGGTTGGACCAAGAACTTAAACAGGTGGGCAACCGTAATATTTTGTTGTTTTCGAGTAACGGCAATTTGTTGAGACTGAGAAATCGCTTGCGTAACTGCTTCTGTTAAATTATCTGGATTCATTTAAATGATCACCTTATTTTTTTATCTTAATTTAGTTCCATCCATTAAAGGCGGTTAGAAAGAAAAAGTTTTCTTTTCAAACCGCCTACAAGTATGTTATCAAATTTTATAACTGGTTAACAATAATTTGACCTTTTTTGACCAATTATTTTTGAGCATACAATCTAGCGATTTCAATAATAACATCCGTCGCTTTTTCCATCGTCTGCTCAGAAACATATTCAAAACGACCATGCATATTTTCACCGCCGGCAAAGATATTTGGAGTTGGTAATCCCATATAAGAAATCTTTGAGCCGTCGGTACCACCACGAACAGGGAAAATATGTGGTTTAACATCAACATTTTTCATAGCCTGTTCAGCGACTTCGATAACCGTCGGATCTTTGGAAATAATTTCACCCATATTGTAATACTGATCTTTTATCTCAACGCTAATTCGCTTTTCACTGAATTCTTTGTTCATCTGATCAGCAATGCCTTCAAATAACCTTTTACGAGCCTCAAAACGGTCCCGATCATGGTCTCGAATGATATAAGCCATGTTGGTATGATCAACGCTTCCTTGAAAATCATAGATATGATAGAATCCCTGTCGTTCAACGGTCTTTTCGGGACGATCGTATTCTGGTAATGCTGCGTGAAAGTCCATTCCTACTTGAATTGCATTAACCATGACACCCTTAGCTTCGGCCGGATGAACATCGGTCCCCTTGATTGAAACGGTTGCTTCGGCAGCGTTAAAAGTCTCGTAGTTTAGGTCACCCAATGGGCCGCCATCAACCGTATAAGCAAAATCGGCGCCGAAATCGTTCACATCAAAATGATCTGCCCCGGTTCCGATTTCCTCATCCGGACCAAAAGCAACTTTAATTGTGCCGTGTTTAATTTCAGGGTTCGACTGTAAATAAGCGATTGCAGAAATGATTTCCGCAACTCCGGCTTTGTCATCAGCACCTAATAGCGTTGAACCGTCAGTTGTAATTAATGTATCACCCTTGTACTTTTTCAAACTTGGAAAAACCTTAGGATCCAGTTTAAATTCTCCGTCCTTATCAAGCGAGATAATCGATTGACCATCATAGTTCTCAATAATTTGCGGATCAATGTTTTCGGAATTAAAATCTGCCGTATCAATATGTGAAATAAAACCGACTGTAGGAACTTTTTTATCAAGATTTGAAGGCAATGTCGCAAAGACATACGCACTTTGTTCGTTGGTGTGTACATCGGTTAGGCCCATATCTGATAATAGGTCCTTTAACATATTCAAGAATGCTGTTTCACGTTTCGAAGACGGAATGGTTCTGGATTTGGGGTTTGAGCGACTATTAATCTTCACAAACTTCAAAAAATTTGAAATCAATTCTGGATATTTTGCCATTTTTAATTCTCCTCATGTAGTCATGTCTTTACAGGAAAGTAAACGGGTCTGTATTGATTTGAGATTCAATCACCGAAAGACCCCAATTGTTTTCTTGAGACCACTTGCTAACCATTTTTGCTAATTTAGGGATACAGATACTTTCAATATGATGTCCGGGATCAATAACCGGCATATCCGAAGCCAGCATGTCATGTCCCGTATGGTAATAAACATCTCCCGTAATGTAAGCATCTGCCCCTGCTTTTTGTGCAGTCTTATAAAACTTACCCCCGTCACCACCCAGTACCGCTACGGTTCTAATCGTCCGATACAAGTCGTTTGCAATCACTCGAAGACCAGAAATATGAAAAACAGATTTACAACGTTTGGCGAACGATTCAAGTCGCATCGGCTCAGGTAACTCGCCAACCCGACCCATTGTATATTGATGTTTTTTGTCTTCTAGGCGGATAATATTGTAAAGCGGTTGTTGAAGTGGGTGAACATCGTGCAATGTTTTTAAGACTCTGTTCAAATTCTTTTCAGGAACTTCAAATTCCAATCTGGAATCTTCTAATTCTGTTGGTTCACCAGCCATGCCGATTGTTGGATCTGCCCCTGGTTGCGGTACATAATATACTGTTCCATCCATTTCATAAGTGTATCCGGTATATTGACCGTCATTAATTTCCGCCCCAGCATCAACCAAAGACATTCTGACTGCCGTAGCGTATACCTTGGGAACTGTAGCTGTTAATCGAAATACGGATTCTGCATATCCGGGAACCAGTCCCCTTACATTTGTCAGGCTCAATTCATCTGCCAACCAATCATTTATGCCGCCATCAGCAGTATCTAAGTTGGTGTGAGCAGCATAAACAGTGATCCCGTGGGCAATAATTTTTGCATACATTGCATTTTGAGGATCGGAATAATCTAAATTTCTAGCCGGGTGAAACATAACCGGATGATGTGCAAAAATAAAATCAACGTCATTTTCAATTGCCTCATCTACAACTTCCGTTCGGACATCCAGTGTTGTCATAACCTTATGGACATCCTGGTCTAGGGAACCAATTTGTAGCCCGATCGGATCTTTTGGCATTGCAAGCTTTTTGGGCGCAAATGCTTCAAACTTTTGAACTAACTCTCTACCTTTCACTATCAATCACCTCATCAATTTCTTGAATTTGTTGCTCGATCTTTTTCATCTTGGGCTTGTCTTCATGAGTTGCCCGTTTCATATTTGAAATAACCCGTTGCAGTTGTTGACGTTCTTCCCGCCATTTTGAAATAAAGATTGGTGATTTTTCGATTAATAGGTATGGGCCAAACTTGAGTTGCTTAGCTGAATAGCCCACTGGTTGTGCTGACTTGACTGCGGTGATAATTTCGTAAATATGATGGTCCTCTTCTAAGATTTGCTCGGCCTTAATAAAATACTGATGATTCATTAACCAAGTTCGAACAATGTTTTCACCTACATTCGGTTGAAGAATCAGTTTCTCTTGACCCGTTAACTTGTCCTGACCATTTTCCAAAATTTGGCTGATTAAAATACCACCCATTCCGGCAATTGTAATGGCGTTGATTTGATCATCGGCTTCAATAGCGGCTAATCCATCTGCCAACCTGGGGTGCAGGATATCCAGCAATCCCTCTTTGGAGATTTCATTAATCGCATTTGAAAGCGGCCCTCTGGCCACTTCTCCGACAACGCCATAATTAATTATTTTATTCTTGGCAAGATAAATCGGTAGATAAGCATGGTCTGATCCAATATCAGCCAACCGGCTACCTGGTTCGACATGCTCACTAACTGTTTCTAAACGTTTGGAAAGATGCGTGCCGTTCATGTATTTCTCCTTAATTCGTTAATACCTTTATTATAATTTATTCATCTACAAAAAAACAGCCGGTACAAAATCAAAATTGATTTTTATACCGACTGTTTGAGAAATTAGGATTTTATTCCAAAAAATCTTTTAGTTGTTTACTACGAGATGGGTGCCGAAGCTTTCTTAAAGCCTTGGCTTCAATTTGACGAATCCGCTCACGCGTAACGCCAAATACCTTTCCAACCTCTTCCAAAGTCCTGGTACGACCATCATCCAAACCAAAACGTAAGCGCAGAACATTTTCCTCACGATCAGTCAGCGTATCCAGAACACTCTCAAGTTGTTCTTTCAATAATTCATAAGCTGCGTGATCTGCAGGTGACGTTGCATCTTGATCTTCAATAAAATCACCTAGATGAGAATCGTCCTCTTCTCCGATTGGTGTTTCAAGAGAAACCGGTTCCTGAGCAATCTTTAAGATTTCACGAACCTTTTCAGTTGGCATATCCATTTCAGCACCAATTTCTTCGGGAAGCGGCTCACGCCCAAGATCTTGGAGTAATTGACGTTGAATTCGAATCAATTTATTGATCGTTTCGACCATGTGGACAGGAATTCGAATGGTTCGTGCCTGATCGGCAATCGCACGGGTAATCGCTTGACGAATCCACCATGTTGCATAAGTTGAGAATTTGAATCCCTTACGGTAATCAAATTTTTCAACCGCCTTCATCAAGCCCATATTACCTTCCTGAATTAAATCGAGAAATTGCATACCACGACCAACGTAACGCTTGGCAATTGAAACAACCAATCGTAAGTTGGCCTCTGCAAGTTCCTGCTTGGCTTCTTCATCGCCGGATTCAATTCGTTTGGCAAGATTGATTTCTTCATCAGCACTTAAAAGTGATACTCTTCCGATTTCCTTTAAATACATCCGAACAGGATCGTTAATTTTGACACCCGTTGGAGCAGAAACATCAGAGAGTTCCTTTTTCGTTACTTTCTTTGCTGCATCAATGGCTCTTGGATCTGGATCACCGTTATCATCGACAACACTAATTCCGGAATCTTCGATATTTTCGAGTAACTCTTCCATTTCTTTTTTATCCAAAGAAAATGGTTCTTCGATTTTCTTCTGGAGTTCATCGTAGGTGATGTGACCGATCGGTTTATTGTCCTTTACAATCTGATCAAATACCTTCTTATAAGGCTTTTGTGTTTTCTTAGCTGCAGCGGCCTTTGTCTTAGTAGTCGCTTTTTTAACAACCTTTGCATTATTTGTTTTTTTGTTAGCCATCAAAATGCCTCCCGAAGTTATACTTGTTCCTTAGTTCTCTTTTGCTGCTCAAGTTTTAATAAGTCAACCATTAATTGGCGTTGCTTATCAACATCCCCAATTTTTGATGCTTGTTTCAATTCTGCTTGTTTCTTTTTAATTTTTGTTTCTACCGGCGCTCGATTCATAATAACATCCAAATCATTGTCAATTTCCATTGGAGAAGGCTCCTCTGGTAAATTCATCATGTCAATATCAATCAATAGTGTTTGCAATGAATCTTCGGTAATTAAATTACTAAATGTCGCGACATTATATTGGTCAAACTTGGAAAAGTATCCTTCCGCCAATAAATACAACATCTGGTACTGTTCATCAACAAATGAGAATCCCGAAATACCACTGACCTTTACCCATACATCATGATTATGCAGCATCCTGTTAAGAAGCTGCATTTGCGCAACCGTTACTTTATCCCTTTTTTGAGGGGATTGATTAACAGGCTGAGCAGCCGGAATCTGATGATTGGCTCGCTTAGTAACATTTTTTCGAATAAGCGGTTGGAGCTGCTGTTTTAAAACCTGTTTGTCAATTGAAAAAGAGTCAGCCAAACGGTTAAGATACAAGTCCTGGGAAATACCGGAACTAATTGTACTAATCAATTTTAATGCTTCTGAAATATAGGCTGCTTGGCCTTCCTCGGTTTTAAGATTAGCTTCCTGCTTAAGGTAATTCAAATCGAAATCAACGGGTGATTGAGCTTGTTGTAATAAGGTTTGAAATTTATCAGCACCCCGGTTTCGAATGAACTCATCTGGATCCATCCCATCAGGAATTGAAACGACTTTTAGATCCAATTGATGATCAGTTTGCTTAAACGCATCAATTGCGCGTTTGATTGCTTTTTGTCCTGGAGCATCTCCATCATAACAGACAATCACTTCACGTGTAATACGTTGAATATCATATATCTGTTGCTCGGTTAGACTGGTACCCATTGAAGCAATGCCAGACTTGATACCGCCCTGGTATGCAGAAATAACATCCATAAACCCTTCAAACAACAAAGCGGGTTGTTTACTGCGAATATTTGGCCGGGCCAAATCCAGATTGAACAGTATTTTTCGTTTATTGAACAATTCTGTTTCCGGACTGTTTAAATACTTTGGCATATCTGAATCTTTAGCCAATAGCCGCCCTGAAAAAGCAACGGTTTGACCAGTTCCGTTACGAATGGGATACATCACGCGATCAACAAACCGATCACGTAACTTCCCATCCTGAGTCTCGGAAAAAAGTCCGGACTTTCTTAACAACTGGTAATCGGCCTGACGCTCATCAAAAAATGGTTTTAACAATCGCTGCTGAGGTGCATAACCAAGTTGATAAAGATCGATTGTCTCATCGTTAACGCCCCGATGATGTAAATAATCGAGAGCAGATTCCCCCATCTTGGTATTA
The DNA here is from genome assembly GCF_000159315.1 of Lentilactobacillus hilgardii DSM 20176 = ATCC 8290. GTDB lineage: Bacteria > Bacillota > Bacilli > Lactobacillales > Lactobacillaceae > Lentilactobacillus > Lentilactobacillus hilgardii. The sequence continues at coordinate 270,469 of NZ_GG669993.1, read as the reverse complement.
ATCAAGATGTGGTGATACAGCTTGACAGCCTGTTCGTGCAACTCAATCAGCTGCTTTTGCTCGGAAGTTTCCCGACTAGCCGGTGCAGCATCCGTAAAATATTTGGAATCAACATCCAAATGTTCCATTTCAGCTACTTTTTTGACCGCTTCGGGAAAAGACAGGTTTTCAATTTCCATCATGAATTTGAAAACATTTCCACCCCGACCACAACTAAAACAATGAAATATTTGCTTGTCTTCAGAAACGGAAAAAGACGGTGTTCGCTCTTCATGAAACGGGCAAAGACCAAAAAGGTTCTTCCCTGACTGTTTAAGTTGAACATATTGTGATACCACGTCAACAATATTAACCTGGGATCTAACCTGTTCAATCACGTCTTCTGGGATCTTCAATAGTTATCCGCCTCCCATCCCTAAAACCGGCGTTAATACCTGCAAAAAGTCGCACCAATATAGTGCGACTCTTCTGCTGGCGATACATAATTCATACTAGCATAGTTAAAAAGTTTGTACAAACAAATGCACTTGAACATTCTAAGCAAAACTAACCCTTAACAACCAGTTTATCCAGATCACCCAAATGCAAAATCAAGTGTGACAAAAGCGTTAACTGCCGTAAATGATTATCTCGTAGTTTTTCGTCTTTGTCCATTACCATTGTCGCATCAAAGTATGCATTAATAGCATCCTTTAATCCAGAAAGCCGATCAAAGTCTTCTTTAGCCGAAATTTCATAATAACCCTCAGCGGCAGAAGCAACCTCTTGATTCAGTACCTTTTCGGATTCGTTTTCGAACAATGAACCATCAACAACAAGATCGTTGTCCTTGAAGTGTCCTTTCTTAGAGATTCGAAGAACTCGGGTCAGGGATTCGATAATTGACTTAAAGGCATCATCATCCTTTTGCTCCTGAAGAACCTGACCACTTGAAATGTTAAACAAGATATCAGTTTGCGAACCCGAAGTAACGGCGTCCGAGATATCATATCGAATACCAAGATCATCAAGATACTGCTTAATTCGATCTTTAATAAAATCACTGACTGCAGTAATTTGACCAGCTTGGTCAAGCTTGGGTGCAACCTGCTTTTCATCCTGCAGGTTAATAATTGCCTTCAATGTATCAATTAAATCAAAATTCCATTTTTTGTCAGCAACAATTCTAACAATCCCCGTAGCCTGACGGCGTAATGCGTATGGGTCATTTGAACCGCTTGGGATCATGCCTGCTGCAAAGAAAGTTAAAATACTATCAAGCTTATCTGAAACAGCCAAAAGTGCGCCGACATTTGATGCTGGAAGAGCACCATTTGCCGAAATAGGCATATAGTGTTCTGAAATTGCTTTGGCCACTGCAGGTGCTTCACCATTTAACAAGGCATATTTTTCACCCATTACACCTTGTAGTTCGGCAAATTCTCCAACCATTCCGGTAACCAAATCAAACTTATAAATTTCAGCAGCCCGTTGTTCATCCTCAAGTTCCTTATCTGAAAAGCCAAACTGTTTACCAAGGTAATTAGAAATGACCTGAACCCGTTGCATCTTTTCAAACATAGTAGAAATTTTATCATGGAAGCTAACTTTCTTAAGCCGTTCAACATCTTCAGCAATGGTCTTCTTTTGATCTTCTTCGTAAAAGAACATGGCATCTTCAAGTCTGGCAGTTAGGACCTTTTCATTTCCGGCAATCACATTTTGAATATCATAATCATTTCCGTTTCGAACGGAAATAAAGTGTGGCAACAAGGTACCATTCCCATCAGTAACGTAGAAAAATCGTTGATGGTCTTTCATCGACGTAACCAAAACTTCATCGGGGATCTTCAGGTATTTCTCATTAAATTTACCAGCAAAGGCTGTTGGCCATTCAACCAGATTATTAACCTCTTCCAGTAAATCTGGATCAAGGTTGATTTGCCAATCATTATCTTCGGCTATCTTATGAATTTGTTTAACAATTAATTCTTTTCGTTTTTTAGCATCTGCAATGACGAATTGCTGGGTTAACTTTTCTTCATATTCATCGGCATTGGCCAATTCGACGTCTTTGCCCAAAAAACGATGGCCGGATGTTACCCGATCAGTTGAAACATCAAGAATAGTGAAAGGAATTACTTTATCATTTAATAACGCAACCAGCCATTTAATTGGCCGAACGTATTCAAATGAATATTTGGCCCACTTCATCATGGTTGGGAAGGTCATAGCCGTGATGACATCTTTCATTCCGGTTAGAACCTCATCAACGGACTTGCCGGCGATGTGCTTTTCAACAAACACATAGTCGGTTCCCTTAACTTCTTTAAAAGTAATATCGTCAGTGGTGGCACCCTGTCCTCTGGAAAATCCGATAGCAGCCTTTGTCCAGTTACCATCCGTATCTTGAGCAATCTTCTTAGCGGGTCCCTTAACGGACTTATCAATATCGGGTTGCTTGTCGGCTAAGCCGGTAATGTACAATGTTAACCTTCGAGGCGTACTAAATGTTTTGATTTGATCGAATGTGATTCGTTGGTCTTTTAAATAATCACTAGCCCGTTTTTTTAGTTGATTGATACTGGGCGTGACAACATGAGCCGGAATTTCTTCAAGCCCGATTTCAAGTAAGAAATTATTAGCCATTATTTTTCCTCCCCTTCATCATCCTTAAGCAGCTCCTGACGTTTTTTTTCGTCCTTGATCAATGGGAATCCAAGACGTTTTCGTGCGGCCACAAACTCTTTAGCAACGCCGCGTGCCAAATTTCGAATTCTTGAGAGATATCCTGCCCGCTCAGTTACTGAAACCGCACCACGTGCATCCAACAGGTTAAATGTATGGCTGCATTTCAAAATATAGTCGTATGCGGGATGAACCAAATCCAGTTTCAAAAGGCGTTTAGCTTCCCGTTCATAATCATTGAACAAGTTCAGCAACATTTCCTGATCGCTTTCTTCAAAACTGTACTTTGAATGTTCGTACTCGGGTTCTTTAAAAATATCACCATACAGGACATCATCGGACCATTCAAGGTCAAAAACCGAATTCACATTTTGAATGTAAGACGACAATCGTTCCAAACCATAGGTGATTTCAGAAGCAACCGGGTTCATTTCCAGGCCACCCACGATTTGGAAGTAGGTAAATTGGGTAATTTCCATACCATCAAGCCAAACTTCCCAACCAACACCGGCACAACCCATTGATGGGTTTTCCCAATTGTCTTCAACAAACCGGATATCATGTTCCAAAGGATCAATACCCAGTTCTTTTAAACTATTAAGATATAAATCCTGAATATTCTCAGGAGAAGGTTTCATAATTACTTGAAATTGATGATGTTGATAGAGACGATTTGGATTTTCTCCATAACGACCGTCTGCCGGTCTTCTGGAAGGCTCCACGTAAGCCGCATTCCAAGGTTCTGGACCAATTGCCCGTAAGAAAGTATAGGGACTCATTGTTCCGGCACCCTTCTCAGTGTCATAAGCCTGCATCAGCATACAACCCTGCGCTGCCCAATACTGCTGCAGCCGCAGAATGATTTCTTGAACCGATAACTTTTCAGTCATTTAAATTCCTCCTAATTTTTCACGCAAAAAGTCCCTATGTTCAGTGACGGTTACAATTTGCCACTTAAACATAGGGACGATGGTCTCGCGGTTCCACCCTACTTCTGGTTTAACACCAGCACTTAATTCATTCGGCTCAAAAAGTGCCTTTTAGTCATCAATTTCTAGCCGGCTTACACTATCCCAGCTTCGTTGAAAAAAATGAATGCCTAATTTCTTTTCTCATCACCGAAAATATTTAACTCAAAATAATCTTAGTTGACATATTCTAGAATGTCAACGATGGATCGACTCAAATTTTGAATTTACCGAGTTGGTCAATAAATCGTTTGCTTTTAGGCACGACACCAACTGAATTCGTATAAATTTGGTCAATAACCTTTCGAAGCGATTTCTTTGTTTTATCACTCATTTGAATCGTTTTAAGCTTGGTTAAATCAACAATTGAGAATAACCTGAGAAAATAAATTGTTCTTTGATCAAGGTGTAACCTGTATGGATCCTTATCAAAATGGTTCTGGCAAAGCAGGCCGCCATATGCTTCAGAATAATCAAAAGGTAGGTCTCGCCGATGACAAATGGCGCAATCAACCCAATCAGGTTCAACACCAAAAGCCGATAATAATTGAATTTCAAAAATATTAGTAATGATTTCTTCGTCGAAACCATCATCAATTAAACTTAAGCCGATCATTAATTGATCGTACCATTTTGGAATTGCAATACTATCCTGAAAAGCCAGATCAATCAACGACATAATATAAGTCGCATAGGCGTTCTTGGTAATATCGGCTGTAATGCCTTGAAAGTGGTCAATGCTTTTATAATTGTTAATGTAACTTAGGCCGTCATCTTTAAGATCACCAAAGTAAGCGCCATAGGTAAATGGTAGAATTGCAGCCCGCATTCGAAACTTTGGTCGTTTGGCGCCATGAACCAAAAACATCTTTTTCCCGAATTCCCTTGTCAAAAATTTGATAAGTAAATCTCGTTCCCGATAGGCTTTTGTATAAAGTAAAATACCGTGAAACTCAGCAAGTTTTGCTTTGACCAAGAAATTCACCCCTCTTGAAAAAAGATCTTAGCCGAAGATGACAGATCTTCAATGTTTATTAAAAAAGACGCAGCCCATTATCATTATCAACTAATCATGCTTAATCTTAATAGTTGCCCTTTTTATAACCATAGGAATTTAGTAAATTTGCTTTATCACGCCAATGTGCTTCAACTTTAACCCATAATTCCAAATAAACTTTGTTACCCATCATGTTTTCAATATCTTTTCGAGCCAGGGTGCCAATTTTTTTTAGCATAGAACCACCCTTACCGATAACAATCCCTTTTTGACCGTCACGTTCAACAATAATTGTTGCCTGAATGTGTAATACCTCATCCTGTTTTTTTATACTCTCAATATAGACCGCCGTTGAATGTGGAATTTCCTGACGTGTCATTTGAAGTACTTTTTCTCGAATCAATTCTGAAATGACAAAACGTTCCGGATGATCGGTAACCTGATCCTTTGGATAATACTGAGGACCGTTTGGCAATTCCTTAATGAGTGACGTTAACAACTCGGGAACATTGTTGCCTTGTAAGGCTGAAATTGGGAAGACCTCTTTAAAAGATAAGGCGTTTTTATATTGTTCAATAATTGCCATAACGTCATCAGGTGTTATCTCATCAATTTTATTAATCAATAAGTAAATAGGTTTATGAACATCTTTTAATCTGTCGATAATAAAATTATCACCGGCACCACGCCGTTCAGTCGCATTAACCATAAAGAGAACTGCATCAACTTCTTTTAAAGCCGATAGTGCAGAATCCATCATAAAATCCCCAAGCTTGTTTTGAGGTTTATGAATACCCGGTGTATCGATGAACACAACTTGTGCCTCATCAGTTGTATAGACACCCTGAATCTTATTTCGAGTCGTTTGAGCTTTATCACTCATAATTGCGATTTTTTGCCCGACTACTCGATTTAAAAAAGTTGACTTACCGACGTTTGGTCGACCAACAATGGCCACAAAGCCGGAACGATAATTTGGATTATCCATTTTCTACCTCACTTATTTTAATAATTCGACGAACTTTGGAATGAAGATCAGTGCTCCGATGATCATTGCGAAAATAGCGGACAAAAGAACGCCTCCGGCCGCAATATCCTTAGCACGTTTTGCCATTAGGTCAAAATGATGACCAACGATTAAGTCAACAACGTTTTCCACGATTGAATTCAAGACTTCCGATCCGATAACTGAGAAAAACGCAGCAAACAGCCACAACCAATCATAGATTTCAATCCTCATTAAAAGACCGATACAAAGGACAACCACCGTGATAATTAAATCAAAGCGGAAATTACGTTCCTCCAAAATCAGTTTTTTAATGCCTTCCAGTGCATGACCAACGGACTGAAAAAAGTGCTTATTCTTTTCTATCTGACGCTTATCTTTTAAGACCATAGGCATTTAAAATCTCTTCTTGCAACGGAAACATGATGTCTGCATCCGCTTTCTCCATGTGATCGTAACCGTTTAAATGGAGGAAACCGTGCACAACCAAGAACCCGAGTTCTCTTTGAAATGAATGACCTAAATAGTCCGCTTGTTCTGCAACTTTATCGACCGATACGAAGATGTCACCAATATTTTCAGGGATTGATTCCTGCATATCTTCATCCATCACGATTGGAAAGTCATCATCTTCGGCCTCATCCTCAATTGCAAAGCTGATAACATCTGTTGCCCGATCAACACCCCGGTACTCACGATTAATCTTGTGAATCTCATTATTGTTGACAAGTGTGACCGACATCTCAGTATTATCTGCTAAATGAATATATGAGCCGGCAAAGTTTAAAACATCCCGAATCAGTTTTTCATCTTTTTCAGAGATGCCCTTTTCAGTTTTATCGTAAATTTCTAAATCCATGACTAAAAATCCTCATTCAATAATTATTGACCGTTTTTTTCGTAAGCCGTAATGATTTTAGCAACTACAGGATGGCGAACAACATCCTTTGCACTGAATGTCACAAATTCAATTTGATCGATTCCCTTTAGAATTGCCTGAGCCCGGACCAGCCCACTGGCCGCATGTTTAGGTAAATCAATTTGTGAAATATCACCATTAACAATCATCTTTGACCCAAAGCCCAAACGGGTTAAGAACATTTTCATCTGCATATTCGTTGTATTCTGTGCTTCATCCAGGATCACAAATGAATTATCAAGTGTACGGCCTCTCATGTAGGCCAGAGGCGCTATCTCGATCACGCCTCTATCCATTAACCGTTCAGTGTGCTCAGCGCCTAAGATCGCATGTAAGGCATCATAAATCGGACGCAAATATGGATCAACCTTTTCTTTAAGGTCTCCAGGCAGAAAGCCAAGGCTCTCTCCGGCTTCAACCGCCGGTCTTGTCAATACAATTTTATCAACCGTCCCTTTTTTAAGTGCAGCAATTGCCATGACAACCGCCAAGTACGTTTTACCGGTACCGGCGGGGCCGACACCAAAGACAACGTCATGATGCGAAATAGCCTGAATGTACTGCCGCTGACCAAATGTTTTGACCCGGACGGCCTTACCTTTAGCGTCCTTAATCAAGACTTGATTGTATAAATCCTGAAAATATTCTAACGTCCCATTTTGAGACATATTAATCGCACTGATAAAATCACTGCTGTTGATATTGATTCCCTTTTGGACCAATGTAAGGATGTTATCCAAAATGTTTAACGTTGTGCCGACCGACTGTTCATCACCGCTGACACGTAGTGAGTTGCCGAAGACATTAATCGAAACACCCATACCCTCTTCGAGAATCGTTATAAACTCGCTTTGAGTTCCAACGAGCTGTAACAGCTGATTAGGATCAGACACGACAAATTCTTTTGTAATCTGTTGAGTTTCAGCCAATTAATTAGCTCCTTTTTAATATTAATATTAATCAGATACTATCACAAAATAAAGGTTAACCAAAGCGATTGGAATGTTGTTGAACCAATTCTTGGCGCTAATTTAATAATCAATGATTTTTTAACTTTGAAGCTGTTTTTTGACAAGTTTGTTAATGATGCTGCCATCGGCTTTTCCTTTGACCTTTGGCATAATAGCACCCATAACCTTACCGAAGTCAGCCATAGATTCAGCGTGTAACTGTTCAATTGTCTGATTCACAATTGCTTCAACCTCGTCTTCTGATAGCTGTTTTGGTGCGTACTCTTCAGCAATTTTAAGTTTAGCACTCTGATCTTTGACCAAATCATCACGATTAGCCTTTTGAAATTCTTCGAGTGATTCTTTTTGCTGTTTGATTTCTTTCATCACAACTGAACTGATTTGTTCATCAGTCAATTTTTGATTACCGTTATCAACTTCGGCATTCATGATTTGAGACTTCAATCCTCGAATCACACCCAGTCTAACTTTGTCTCGTGCCTTCATGGCATCTTTTAAATCTGAATTCAACTGATCATAAACACTCATCTGTTAAACCTCTTTTCAATGTATGTCTAAATTTTAACATAAAAAAGACCAGAGACTAATGAAACATTAGCTCCGATCTTCAAAAGTGATGTCATATTAAAAACGACGTTTCTTTTTATTGTTCCGCTTACGTGCTGCTTCGGACTTTAATTTACGTTTTACACTTGGTTTTTCATAAAATTCCCGTTTACGATATTCTTGCAGTGTACCGCTTTTAGAAACTGTACGTTTAAAGCGTCGAAGAGCATCATCAAGAGACTCGTTTTTACGAACGACTGTCTTTGCCATATGAAATTCCCTCCCTCCGAGCTTAAATGTAACTGTTTAAAAGCACACATTTACTTTGTACTAAAACGGTTCGCATTAAATTATACATATTAATCGAAATATCGTCAATGATTTAAGTTAAAAACAATGCTTCATGTTAAAATTTATTTGGAGTTTCTTTTAGAGTCGAAAAAAATTGATGGGAGAAATCTATATGAAAACGCAAAATATCTTTATTATTTCTGACTCAAGTGGTGCTACTGCTCAAACTTTAGCGCAAACCGCCGCTTCACAATTTCCAAATATCAAAGCAGAAATCAGGCGGTTTCCTTTTATTCAAACCGAATCAATTTTAAAGGGTATTTTAAATTTAGCTTTAACAAAAAAAGCCATGATCTTCCACACACTGGTCAGCATCGAGTTGAGCCAAATGGTTGTCACTTTTTGTAAAGAACATGGGATCTATGATTTTGATTGTATCCAAACACCAATGAAGTTGCTATCAGAGGCAACCGGAGAGGAACCTGCACATGTTCCGGGTTTAATTCATGATTTAAACGAAAATTATTTTGAACGTATTTCTGCAATCGAATTTGCAGTTGAAAACGATGATGGGAAAAACGCCAAAGGGCTTTTGGAAGCCGACATTGTGTTACTAGGCGTTTCACGAACATCTAAAACACCGCTTTCACTATATCTAGCCAATCAAAATCAGCGTGTCGCAAATCTACCGATTGGACCCGATCTACACATTCCGGATGAATTAAATCATGTGAAGAAAGACCGGATCTTCGGTCTGCTAAATACACCCGAAAAATTAAGCAGAATTCGGAAACAACGAATGATCTCTTATGGATTAAGTGCGGACACACCTTACTCAGATACTAAAAACATCAAAATCGAGCTGGATTTCGCTAAAAAATTATATAAAAAGATTGGTTGCCTGGTCATCAATGTTGCCAACAAATCGATCGAGGAAACCGCAACCATTATTTTGGAAAGCTTAAATTTAGATACAACAACATTTGAAGATTAGTGACTATCAAAGACCACTTAGCATAATAGGTCCAACTTTTGAAAATTCAAAAGTCTCAAAAATGAAAAGGGTTCTGTAAAATCAACGTAAACTTTATTGATTTTACAGAACCCTTTTCGGGATTTGATAAGGCGTGACTTTTGATTGCCAACCATCTTTATTTAGAATCAAATCTAATCTCACATTAAAAAGGTTTTCCCGCTTTCATATCTTCGATGATGCTGGGATTAAACACTTGCTTTCTTAACATACTGACCTCATAGCCATGCGGATTATATTTAATACGTTTATTTTCTGGATCTTTTAAAATCGGTGTTTCCATAATTTTGGGAACCGATGCCAGCTGATCATGATGAGCAATATAATTCAGAGCCTTAAACCCGATTGTTCCCAATCCGATAATTTGGTGACGGTCTTTGTGACTGCCACGTTCATTTTTTGAATCGTTTAAATGAATGACTTTTAATCGATCAAGACCAACAATGTGGTCAAATTCATTCAATACGCCGTCAAAATCGTTTTTAACATCGTATCCGGCATCGTTAGTATGGCAGGTGTCAAAAGTGACAGATAGTTTCTCGTTATTCGAAACCTTACTTATAATTTCCGCCAGTTGCTCAAAAGTAATACCAACTTCCGTTCCTTTACCGGCCATCGTTTCCAAGGCAATTTGAGCGCTTTGATTATCTGTAATCACCTCATTTAGGCCTTTAGCTATTTGGTCGATCGCCTTTTGAGGACCCTCACCGACATGTGCGCCCGGATGTAAAACAATTTGTTTGGCCCCAATCGCTTCGGCACGTGCAATTTCCTGTTGAAGGAATTGCACGCCGAAAGCAAAGTTTTGTGGTTTTAACGTATTTCCAAGATTAATAATGTACGGTGCATGGACAACAACTTCTTTCAAATTGTGTTCAGCCATGTACGCTTTTCCAGCCGGCCCATTTAGCTTTTCAATAGGTTTTCGGACCGTATTTTGAGGGGCCCCTGTATAAACCATAAATACATTTTCACCAAATCCGGCAGCTTCCTTTGCGGATCCCAAGAACATATCTTTGCCATTCATACTGACATGTGACCCAATTAAAAATGTTTGATTACTCAATCTTTCGACATTCCCTTCAAAATAATTTCACTCACTTTTTGTGAAGCCGTTCCGTTTTCCCAAGCACAAAATTTTGTATTGAAATCTTCCAAGTTTTTTTCATAGTCAGTGAAACGTCTGGTTGTATTAAACAATGCCAGCTCACTGTAAAAACGAGTTGCGTCAGTGACCATTGGCCCCGGTAAATTTTGTGGTTGATATTCAAAATAGAAACCGCGTAGTTCATCACGATAATGATCAAGATCATACGGAAAGAATAACATGGGCCGCTTCAAATTGGCAAAATCGAACATAACCGATGAATAATCTGTAATCAGCAAATCGGTTATTAAATATAATTGGTTAATGTCTTGTTCTGCACAAATTTTGACTCGGTCTTCAAATCCCGAAATATTAATGTGATCTTTTACTAAATAATGGGGACGAATAATCAACATGGTGTTTGAATCCACAACTTCAAAAAATTTTTTTAAACTAAATGGTAACTCAAATTTATAGACGCCCTGCTTTTGATAGTCGTCATCTCGCCATGTAGGTGCGTACATTATGACATGCTCCGGAGATGTTCCTAATAATTGTTTTTTGAGCAAATCAATCGATTTTAGATTATTTTCATGATACAAGATGTCGTTTCTTGGGTATCCAATATCCAAAAAATGATGATGAAAACCAAAAGCTGATTGAAAAATAGTTTTTGAATAAGCATTGGGGGCAATTAAATAATCCCAACGATCCGCTTCATCAATAAATTGTTGATGATACTGTTGTGTTGTATTACCAGGAATTTCAACATGACTGATATCAACGCCAAGTCGTTTTAATGGTGTCCCGTGCCACGTCTGAATATATGTTGTTCCCCTATTCTTTTTCCACCATTGTGGCATTCTGGAGTTCATTACCCAAAACGACGCTCGGGCACTATACCATACCCAAAGAGGTGTAAATCTTTTCAATAATCGAATTTTCGGATATTCCTGTGACAGTCTACGAAAAGCAGACGGTTTAACACTGAAATAACAACTATTTTTCATATCCGGATTATCTTCAATTATTTTCTTGTATATAGCAAGTGGATTGTCACTAACGTCTTTACCATTAAAACTCTCGAACAACACTAAGCGCTTTTTTACTCGCATACAAATAAACCCATCGTTTATCACGATGAGTATATAGCGAGCTATTAATTTGATAAAAGCAATCAAGTTACTTTTCACAAAGCTCACCCTTCCCAAACTAAATTAAATCAACAAATCTTGATCTGAATTTATAGTGCAAGTGAGATCCAACTAGGAAAAAGAACAAGACGATTCCCCAAAAAACGATATTTAAAGTTGGTTCCTGCCAAAACCACATTGTTCCAAGCATTGAATCACGGAAGCCGGAGACAACGTAGAAAAACGGATTCAGTTGGAGGATGTGGACGAATGGTGCTGGAAACGATGTGGTTTCAAAATTAAATAGAACGCCTGACATGTAAAATAACATTCTCATCAAAGATTGAAGCATAATACGCCAATCACGAACCAATAATGAAATTGTGGAGTTGAAAATACCAAACGCAATCATCCACGCAATCATACAAATGAAATAGTAGATCCACTGGATCCAATAAATAGAAGGATGAACACCATAAAGAAAACTAACTAGGATAGAAAACACTAACATTGTCCAGAAGGAACTTAAGTTACTGACAATTTTAATTGTAGGTAAGATACTAACCGGAAATTTCATCTTAGAAACCATACCTACACGTTGATAAATACTCTTTGATGCATCTAAACTTGCCCGATTCATGAAAAACCAAGGCGTAATCCCGATAACCATCCAAGGCAAATAATCAACACCATGGGTGGTACTGCCATGCTTCAAGCCAATTCCGAAAACCAACCAATAAATACCAATTTGAATAAGCGGGTATAAATATTCCCAAACTAAGCCTAAATAATGGCTTTGATATTCAGCTTTATCTTCGTATTGAGAAATCCGAAAAATAATCCCAATATTTTGAAACTGTTCCTTGATTAACGTGTAAACCTCTTTCAAGTCAATACGCTCCTTACAATGAAGCAACTGAATGTTCAGTTATTTCAAGTTTAATTAATTGCAAAATCATGTTTACCTACTTTAATAAGTTCAGATAACGATCAAGACACCGATGAGTTGCTTGCCCATCATTATAGGTGTTCCAATGCTTATTGAATTGTTCAAAACTTGTTGGTTTTCTTGCCCTTATCTCCCGTTTTAACTCGTCAACTGTTGTAACAGGTTTAGTCGGCAACCAATCAAGAAAATCACCTTGAACACCAGGATCCAAGCGGTAACGTTCCAAATCAAACATGAAGAAGATCAGTGATTTTGCATTTGGCAGTAAACTAAAATCGAACGCCACGGATGAATAGTCAGTCACTAATGTATCAGCAACTGCTAACAATTCACTAGTAGCCAATTCATGATAAAATTTGATTCTTGGATTACCGATCTGTCTCATTGCATTCTCCCGGTTTCTTAACACCGGATGCAACTTAACTACAACAATCGCGTTTTGATCCGCAGACAAAGCCGCGCCAAGTCCAACCGGTAACTTAAAACTTTTATCAGGACGGTAAGTTGGCGCATATAAAATTACTCGATGCTCCCTGAGTTCCGGAGCAGCACGATAGATTCTTTCTCTGGCGCTAACCTGCCATTGCTTATCCAAATATTGATCTGATCTGGGATAACCCAGAAGCTGCATTTTTTCAACCGACTCATGGTAACTATGTTGAAAGACATTTCCCATCGCTTCAGAAGCAACAATATACTCATCAAAATGATCATAAACATCTTGAAACCGTTTTTTATCCGACTTACTGCGTTCTTCTGTTGTTGGATCTTCCCATCCGAACTTTTTAATGGCACCATTTGCATGCCAAATTTGGATGATCTTCATTTTCTTAGGATGAACTAAGCCACCCAAGAAAGCGTAGTAATTATCGCAAAAAATTACTCTGGCACCCATCAAGAGTGGGACAAAATCAAAAACAAACTTGATGCCATCATTAAATTCATGGGTTTCAATTCCGAATGCAGCAAGCTCGGTTGCGGCCGCTTCGGTTTCTGGACGATATAAAACAATTAGATGGAAACGATTCGGTGTTTTTTGAGCTAACTGCTTAATAAAATCCAAATTATTATCAAAGCTCATTAAGTAAATCACTTTATTGCTTGGTTTCCAAATGTTTAATATTGACAGAAAGCGAATCAACCATAGATAAACTACTTTCAATTTCTTCACCGTTTTTCAGTTTTTAATAAACACACTCGAGTATTATAACATAAACTTTTTGTAGAATTATCTTCTTAAAAAATCTTTAGATTTAGAAAAAACTAAGGCTTTGGTTCATAAAATCTGCCAAGAATTTTAACAGAATCCGAAATGCTGGCAAATGCGTTAGGGTCCGATTCTAAAAGTGCTTCTTCCAGCTCTCCCATTTCATATCTGGAAATGACTGTGAATAAAATAGTCTTGGCATCATGTTGATAAGCGCCTTCAGCATTGTGAACAATTGTAATGCCCCTTCTAAGATGATTTTGAACACTATCAATCACTGTATTGGGACGATTCGTAATAATCATCACCTGCATCCGCTGTTGCTTGGTATAAGTCATGTCCATAACCTTTGCATTCACGATCAATCCAATTACCGAATATAAAGCATACGGCCAGCCATAAGCAAAACCGGCTGCTACAACAATCAAAGCATTAAAGGCAATATTGATGGACCCAATCGATTTTCCGGTCTTATCCCGAATAACCAACCCCAAAATATCAAGACCACCAGTTGAAATACCATTTTTAAGGGCCGTTCCCGTTCCAAATCCGTTGACCGCCCCACCGAAAATAGCACATATAATTGGATCATGAGTGAGTGGCACTGGTTTAAGTAACTGAATCATAAAACTTGATAAAAATACTGTGATAATTGTAAAAATTGTAAATTCTCGACCTATTCCACGCCAAGCTACAAGGAAAAGTGGAATGTTTAATAAAAATAAGCCCAGACCGGTTGAAACAGTGAACGGAAGGGCCCGTGAGCTAATTGTATTTAGTAATTGGGCTAGTCCGGTAATTCCTGAAGAATAAATATGACCTGGGGTCCAAAAAAAGTTAACAGCAATCGATACCAAGATGCCATAAATAAACGATGTAGATGTTTTCGTGACATACGTATGCCGACGCATTAGCTTTGAAACGTCATCCATAATAAAATCCTTTCATAGTTAATAATCGCAACACAAGTTAATTGTAACGCTAAGTGCAAGCCGACAAAACGGCTACTTCTTTTCTAAATGAAAAACAGGACGTTAGATAAGATCACTATGTCTTATCTGAGGTCCTGCTTCAATCTTTTATTCAGATTTTATTAAAAAACTATTTTTGTTTATCTTGATTTTCAACAAAGATGCCCAGATCGTCCAATTGTTTGTTTGCAACTGGAGACGGTGCACTTGTTAATGGTTCAACAGCTTTTGAGTTCTTAGGAAAGGCAATGACATCCCGGATGTTTTCGCGATCAGCCAACAGACGAACAAATCGGTCAAGACCAATTGCAAGCCCGCCATGAGGTGGAAAACCATAATCCAAGGCTGTTAGGAAGTAACCAAATTGTGATTCGGCACTTTCCTTTGTGAAGCCAAGCGCCTTAAACATTCTTTCCTGCAATTTGCGTGTATGGATACGAATAGAGCCACCACCAAGTTCAAGACCGTTAAGAATGATGTCATAACTTTGTGCATACGCCTTATGTGGATCTTCATTATCGTTCAATAGATAATGGACATCTTCCTCATTTGGCATGGTAAATGGATGATGGGCTGCCACATAACGCTTCAAGTCAACATCCCAATGGAAGAGTGGCCAGTTAACAATCCATAAGAATGCGAATTTGGATTCATCAATCATGTTTTGCTCCTTGGCAATTTCAACCCGAAGATAAGCAAGCGTATCTGCTACAATTCGACTATTATCGGCAGCAAACAGCAACAGGTCACCGGGCTTAGCCTCAGCCTTATCCAAAATCTTTTGACGAAGGTCAGCGTCTTTAAAGAATTTTGCAATTGGGCCGTTAAAACTATCATCGGTTACTTTAAGCCAAGCAAGGCCTTTCGCACCAAAACGTTCCACATAGCTGGCAAACTGATCCAAATCTTTTCTGGAATACTTGTCTGCTCCGCCAGGAACGGCAATCGCTTTAACCTGGCCACCATTTTCAACGGCTCCGGAAAAGACTTTAAAATCAACATTTTTCATGATATCCGAAAGATCCTTTAATTCCATACCAAACCTAACATCAGGTTGATCAGTTCCGAATCTTGCCATTGATTCATCCCAGTCCATGCGTTTGAATGGTAACTTAACATCTTTACCCATCGCATCTTTCATGACTTTGGCAATGAATCCTTCAGTCACATCCATAATTTCTTCCTGATCTGCAAAGGACATTTCCATGTCAATTTGTGTAAATTCAGGTTGACGGTCTCCACGCAAATCTTCATCCCGATAACAACGGGCAATTTGATAATACTTATCAAACCCGGCCCCCATCAGCATCTGCTTAAATTGTTGTGGTGATTGTGGCAAGGCATAAAATGAACCCGGATAGACTCTTGAAGGAACCAGGTAATCACGTGCGCCTTCTGGTGTCGATTTAGTTAAAGTTGGTGTTTCAATATCAATAAACCCTTCCCCGTCAAAGAAGCTGTGGATGGATTGGATAATCCGGTTTCTCAATAGAATATTATATTGCATTTCTGGACGACGAAGATCCAAATAACGATATTTGAGCTTTAAATCTTCAGAGACATTGATACCATCTTCAATATAAAATGGTGGTGTTTTGGAAACTGCCAAAATTTTGGCATCGGTAATATCGACTTCAATTTTACCGGTCTTCATTTTAGGATTAATTTCCTTGGGAGCTCTGGCAACAACCGTTCCTTTGGCTTCTACAACGTACTCACCTCGAAGTTTGTCAGCAACTGCCAAAGCATCCTTGCCAAATTCCTCGCTAAAGACCAACTGGACAATTCCTTCGCGATCACGTAATTCAATAAAAATCAGACCACCCAGGTCACGACGTTTTTGAACCCATCCTTTTAGGACGACTTCTTTGCCGATCAGTTTGTCATCAACCAAACCAGCATATGTTGTTCTCTTCATTTTCAAAAGATCTCCTTAGTCATTAAAGTTGGAAGTAATAATTTCATCAAAATCATTAATAATTTTATCTATCGGAACATTAATTTCTTTCCCAGAAGCCATTGACTTAACATTGGCCGTATGTGACTCAAGTTCGCTTTCACCAATGGTAATGGTGTATTGTGCATTAAGTTTATCTGCAGATTTGAACTGTGCCTTTGGCTTTCGATTCAAATAATCACGATCAGCTGCAAACCCGTTTGCCCTTAACGCTTGCACAATCTTGAGGGTTTCAATACTGGTTTGTTCGCCGATGCCAACAACATAAGCATCTAATTGATCCAGTACAGGAAATTTAACACCCTGGGCATCCATCAAAAGCATGAGGCGTTCCATTCCTAACCCAAATCCAATTCCCGGCATTTCAGGGCCGCCCAGCTGCTCAACGAGGCCATTGTACCGGCCACCGGCACAAATAGTTGTGTATCCTTCTCCCAAGGCTTTGGAATCAACCATGATCTCAAAAATAGTGTGTGTGTAATAATCCAGCCCACGAACCATATCAGGGTCAATAACGTATGGAATATGAAGTGTATCAAGCAGTTTCTTAACACGCTCAAAATGTTTCTTGGAATCGTCGTTTAGATAGTCCAAGATGGAAGGTGCATCCTTAACAATCTCTTGATCCTGTTTGTCTTTACTGTCAAGCACTCGAAGTGGATTCTTGTGCAAACGAACCTGAGAATCCTTGCTCAACTCATCAAAATGCGGATCCAAATAATCAATCAATGCCTGTCTATAAGCAGCTCTGGACGCTGCATCTCCAAGGCTGTTGATTTCCAAACGAATATCTTTTAGACCAAAGTGATGCAGTAAATCCATTCCCATTGCGATGACTTCAACATCTAATTCGGGTTCATCACTTCCGAAATCCTCAACACCGATTTGATGAAATTCGCGTTGACGGCCAGACTGTGGACGCTCGTATCGAAACATCGAGCCCATATAAAAGACTTTTACGGGACGTTGGTGTTCAGGACCATAAAGTTTATTTTCAACAAACGCTCGTACCACGCCTGCAGTACCTTCTGGACGCAAGCTGATATGACGATCACCTTTATCTTTGAAATCATACATTTCCTTTGTCACAACATCGGATGTATCACCTGAAGTCCTGGAAAAAACGTCAAAGTTTTCAAACATTGGTGTCCGGATTTCTTGATAACGATAATCATTAAAAAGCATCCGGGCGGTTTCCTCAACATAGGTCCATTTTCTGGCCTCTTCAGGTAAAATATCAGCTGTTCCTTTAGGTCGTTGATATCTCATTTAATGTTTCCTCCCAATTAAATTCCGAAAAAAAAGACCCCTGTCCGAAGACAAGGGTGCATTGCACGGTACCACCTTATAAATCACTCTAGGATAACGCTCGCGCGAATAGCATTAGCTATTACCGTTTTCGTAAAAAGTGTCACTTCAATGAGCCGGTCACGTTCTTTCAGCGTTCAAACGTTCTCTGTGGTTGAACCGGTTCAACTACTAATCTTTTTAATCGGTTGATTATTTAACTGTTTATAACATTAGTGGAGGAATGCCAAAATGTCAAGGTTAAATCAAATTTAAAAATGACTTAACCAATATTCATTAGCCCAAGTACCTACTTTAATTTATAATAAAGTTATTTGAAAAAATAGGAAGAACTGAATATGAGAAAAATCTCTGAAAATACCAGCTGGATTATTGCCATTTTGACCATTATGGCAACCTTTATTATTTTATTTATTGCACTATATTCGAATTCAGTCACCGTCAAAGTTAATCAATTAAACATTCGAACCGGCCCATCTGTGACATATTCGGTAAAGGCAACGGTTAAACAAGGTGCTCAGCTTCAAGTTATCAGTCGCAAAAATAATTGGATTAAGGTCATTTATAAACACAAAACAATTGGTTGGGTTGCTTCCTGGTTAGTCACCAATGGCCATATAAAAGATGTTACCAGACTTTCCGAGGCAACGATTGTTCTGGATCCTGGACACGGTGGCAGTGATTCTGGTGCGCTTTCGACAACCGGTCAGGAGGAAAAAACCTACACATTGATTTTTGCAAAGCTCGTCGCTAAAAAGTTGCGTTCCAAAGGTGCCAAAGTCGTTATGACACGAGATACTGACAAGACTGTTTCCTTATATCAACGACCACAATTGGCAGCTTCTTCTTCTGCCAATGCGTTCATTAGTTTTCATTTTGATTCATCAGACGAAATAAATACTGCATCGGGGTTTACCTGCTATTATTACCATTCCGGTGATTCAAAATTGCTCGCACAGTCCGTTAACCAAAAAATGGCTAATCTTCCGCTTACAAATCGTGGGACCGAATTCGGCAATTATCTCGTCATTCGAGATAATGCTGTCCCTGCAATTTTGATCGAAGGGGGTTATATTAATACTGATAGGGACTTTAAAAAGATTCAAAGCCCTTCTTACCAGGAAAAATACGCAGATGACGTTGTATCTGGCTTGCAGACTTATTTTAAGACTCATAATTAAGGAGGATCAGTATATGGCAATTGATAATAATTGGTTAACTCAACTTCCAATTGAAAAAGTTGAAAGAATCCACTCTGTCTCCGGCGGTGATATTAATGATTCTTATTCGTTGCAAACCGCTTCAAACCATTACTTTATGAAAGTTCAACCTAACCGTGGAAAAGTCTTTTTTGACCACGAAGTTGAAGGCTTGCATTTACTTGGAGAGGTCGCCAATACACCGAAGGTAATCGCCAGTGGTGAGATCAATGGCGATGGTTATTTAATTCAAAATTGGGTGGATATTGGTCAGGGAAGCCAATACGAATTGGGACAAATGGTTGCCAAAGTTCATCAGCAGCATACCGAAAAATTTGGATTGGATCATGACTTTACAGCTGGAAAGCTGCCAAAAATCAACACATGGCAATCAGATTGGTCAACATTTTATATTAATCAGCGACTTAAACCGCTTGCTAAACTGGCAGATCAGAACGGTCGCTGGAATGAATGGCGTGAAAAGCATTTTCAATCACTCTGTAATCAATTTAAGCAATATTATGAAAATCACAAAGTTTTACCAAGTTTACTCCACGGTGATTTATGGGCTGGAAATTTTATGTTCGAAGCTTCCGGTAAGCCAATGCTAATTGATCCAGATGTTTTCTATGGTGACCGGGAACTCGATATTGCAATGACAACGGTTTTTGGTGGCTTTTATAAAGAATTTTATGACGGATATAATTCTGTTTATCCGCTTGAAACAGGTTTGGATAGCCGAATTCCTTGGTATCAGCTTAATTATTTATTGGCTCATTTAAATTTATTTGGTGAAACCTATGGTCCGATGGTAGATCAAATTTTAGAAAAATATTAATTAAGTCAAATTATAAAATAGAGCCGCAAAATCGCTAAGTTTTGCGGCTCTATTTCTTTAATCCAGCACCTGTTAACGCTTGGACAACCAGGGAATTAATTCCTTAACTTCTGTAATTTTAATATCCGGATTCCCCGTTTCAACAATAAGGCCATCCGGGTCAAATAGACACGAGGCAATATTAGCGTTATTCCCTGCTTGTACATCCAACTTACGGTCACCAATCATAATGGCAGATTTCCTGTCTACATGATTTTTATCAATTAACCAGTTAATAGAGTCTGGTTTTGGTTTACGCGGAAACTTCTGATCCGAGGTCACAAAATCAGTAAAATACTGCAATAGATCAAATTCTTTTAGCAGCGCCTTTGCTTGATTATCCCGGTGTGTTAACAAATAATGATGTCCAGATAGTTGTTTAACAAATTCCAGGACTTCACGAACGCCCTTGAATGGTTTTGCGGTTTTAACCATTTCAATTTGATATTTTTTATTGAGTTGCCGTAAAGTTTTTTCATCAATACCATAAAACGCAGAAAGTTTACGAATAACGGTCCCGACATCATGTTGTCTCATAGTGACATAGATGCTACGTTGATCAATTTCAACTTCATCGATATCCATTTCTAACAAAGCCCGCTTAAAAGCAGCTACCATCATTGGATAAG
>NZ_GG669993.1:245982-248193 GCF_000159315.1 Lentilactobacillus hilgardii DSM 20176 = ATCC 8290 | reverse complement strand
CAATGTTCCATCAAAATCCCAGAAAAGTTGATTAATCATTTAATTCACCCCTCAAAAAAGACTGAAGCAATCAGAAGCTTCAGTCTTTATTTTCTTAAAATCATTATAACTATTTTTCAGGTCTAACGGTGATCTGTATCAAAAATAATTGTCACTGGACCATCATTTTGAAGATCAACCAGCATGTCCGCGCCAAATATGCCAGTTTGAACCTCTAAACCAGCTTGCCGCAATTGGTCGTTAAATGCCTCATAGACCCTTTCTGCATGTTCGGGTTGGCCAGCCTTGGTAAAGCTGGGACGATTTCCTTTCTTGGTATCTGCATACAACGTAAATTGGGAAATTGACAAAATAGCCCCATCAACAGCATGAATATCTAAGTTAAGTTTGTCATCTGCGTCTTCAAAAATACGTAAATGACTAATTTTGTGAACCAAATAGGCAATTTGCTCATCGTCATCATCATCGCTGACACCCACAAGGAGCATATAGCCCCTGCCAATTCGACCATGGACTTCGCCATTAATTGAGACCGAAGCTTGTTTAACGCGCTGTAGAACAACTTTCAATGTATAGGCTCCTTATCTGAATTTTCGTTTTACCAGATAAACATCCGGAATATTTTTTAGTGTAGAAATAAGTCGTTCCAATTGTTCCAAGTTACGAATACCGACTGACAGTGAAATTGTAGCCATTTTATTATTATCTACCTGTCCGTTGACTGAGGAAACCGTTTTAGTCACATTATTAACAGCATTTAAAATATTTGTGAGTAACCCGGCCCGGTTATATCCCTGAACTGAAAAAATGGCAGAATAGATCGTTCGATCTCCCGGTTCATTGGCCCAGGATACTTGAATTAATCGTTGTCCATCCTGTTCAGCTTTGGCAATATTTGGGCAATCTACTCTATGAACGGAAACGCCCCGCCCCTTTGTAATATAACCGACAATTTTGTCTCCCGGAACCGGTGTGCAGCAATGACTTAGTCGAACCAGCAGATTGTCAACACCTTCAATGACAATGCCATTCGATGATTTTCGAGCTTTCTTGTGTTGCTTGGTTGATTCTGTACTTTCCGAAATCGTTTGATGTTCTTCAAGAACCTCTTTCTCAGCCTGATCCTGACGTTCACGTTTCAACTTAGCTCGAACATCTTGTGTAAGTCGGTTTACAACACCTGTAGGCTGAACATCTCCAAAACCGATTGCGGCTAAAAGGTCCTCATCTCGTTGATAATGCATATTAACAGCTGCCTGGTTAAGTCGATCAGGTGTTAATATTTTGTGAGCGTCAAAACCTTCTTCACGCAACTTTCGTGTAATGATATTTCGACCATTTTCAATATTTTTTTCACGATCTTCTAATCGGAAATATTGTTTGATTTTATTTCGGGCTCGTCTTGTGTGAACCATTTTAACCCAATCGCGACTGGGACCTGATGAGCTTGTAGACGTAATAATATCAACAATATCGCCATTTTTAACCTGATGATCCAGGGGGACGATTTTGCCGTTTACCTTTGCCCCTGTCGTATGATTACCGACCTCAGTGTGAATCATATAAGCCATATCTAAGGGACCGGCACCTTTAGGAAGTTCAAAAACATCCCCCTTTGGCGTAAAGACATAAACGTGATCGCCAAATAGTTCGCCTTTAACACTATCCATAAAATCGGCAGCATCATCTGTATCTTCCTGCAATTCGATAATCTGCTTAAACCAGTTCAACTTGTTATTATCTTGGGAGCCCTTGACACCGTTCGTAATGCCTTCTTTGTAAGCCCAGTGAGCAGCAATACCAAATTCAGCCACCCGATGCATTTCTTCGGTTCGAATCTGAACTTCAAGTGGCTTTCCTTCAGGTCCGATAACGGTTGTATGCAAAGACTGATACATGTTTGCTTTCGGCATTGCAATATAATCTTTAAATCGACCCGGCATCGGTTTCCATTCTGTATGAATAGCACCTAAAACGGCATAACAGTCTTTAATGGATTGAACAATGACCCGAATGGCCAATAAATCATAAATTTGACTGAATTGCTTATGCTTATCAACCATTTTCTTGTATACGGAATAAATGTGCTTGGGCCGACCGTAGATTTCACTTTTAATATCTAAATCTGAAATAGCCGATTTCACTTCATTTATCGCCTTTTGAATATAGTCCACCCGTTGATCCCGTCGAGAATTCATTAGATGAACAATT
>NZ_GG669993.1:239360-245556 GCF_000159315.1 Lentilactobacillus hilgardii DSM 20176 = ATCC 8290 | reverse complement strand
CGATAATATTGTTGTGGATTAAGATAACGAAGCGAAATATCCTCAAGTTCCCATTTAATGGTTCCGATACCTAAACGATCAGCAATCGGTGCATAAATTTCCAACGTCTCTTTGGCAATCCGCCGTTGCTTATCCGGCCGTAGCGATTTTAAAGTTCTCATATTGTGTAGCCGATCAGCCAATTTAACAATCATAACTCGAATATCTTTGCACATGGCCAGAAGCAATTTGCGATGATTTTCAGCGAGGCGTTCTTCACTTGATTTATATTTAATTTTTGAAAGTTTGGTAACCCCATCGACAATCAGTGCGACGTCGTTACCAAACAACTCCTGAACATCACTCAGCTCGGCGCCGGTATCTTCTACTACGTCGTGTAAGAACCCCGATGAGACTGTTTCTGGGTCCATGTGCAGGTCTGCTAAGATTCCGGCTACCTGAATCGGATGGGTAATATATGGTTCTCCGGATTGACGCATTTGGTCTTTGTGTGCAATTTTGGCAAACTCATAAGCTCGTTTGACCATTTTGACATGATCATCGTTCATATACTCGGATACCTTTTTAATAACGTCATCAGCAGTCCAAATTTTAGTAGTCATTTTATCAACTCTTCTCTGTTATTGAAAAATGAACGTTAAGCAACTATGTCGGTTGTTACCCGGTCACAAGCGTTTAAGGCCATTTAAAAATAATCGTTTCTAATAGTCATTATTCTATCATTGTTTTTAACCGAAATCAGCTTTTGAGGAGCTCTGTCATGACCGATACGGACGACAAAAAGTACATTGGTGCTGTTTCAGTTCGTAAAATTCTCGGCCCCAAACCAGCTGAAATGTATGCCTGGTCAGTTAGTAGTGAAATCTCCTCGGAAGAAATACCGCCCTCTGGACCAAAGACTGCCACAATTGATGTATCAGGACGAATGTCTTTCAGAGCCTGAGCCAAATTAGACTCTTCCCCATCTTTGGCGGCTTCCTCATACGCCACAAGTTTAACATCGAAGGGTCGTTTAGTCAGCTCATAAAGACTGTGTAGGTAGCTAACCGTCGGAACAAGATTTCGATGTGATTGTTCAGCTGCACTTAATGCAACCTCATTAAGCCGTTTGAGCTTTTTTTCACTTTTTTGATCCCACTTAACAATTGAACGGGCCATTGGTAGAAATATGATATGATCGGCACCAAGCTCCGTTGCTTTCTGGACAATTAACTCAGGCTTATTCTTTTTTGACAAGCCACTGACGATCGTGACTTCCACGGGTAGTTCAACATCCATGTGAAGTTCTTTTTGAATCGTCGCTGTTACCTGTCGCCCATCAATTGACCCGATTTCTGCAAGATAAACAAGATGGGTAGCTGAAACCAACTGAACCTTATCCCCCACTTCAGCGCGAAGCACTTTACTAAGATGATGCCCAATTTCTAAGGGAAGTGTTACCCTTTGATTGTTTGTTAGATTCTCATTAATAAAATAATGCTGCATTATTTATCCTCTTCGACTGTTTTTTCAGCAATAACAGCATACCAGTCCCCCATTTTCATCGACTGATCCACTTTAAAATGAAATTGATTCAGCGTATTTATAATCAAACCATATTTATCTTTGATAATTCCTGACATTAAAAAATGACCGCCCGGCTTCAGATTTTCATACGCTTGAGGCACCAAAGGGACAATAATTTCTGCAAGGATATTGGCAACTACTAAGTCAACCTGGGTATGAATTCCCTTCAATAAATCATTAACGGCAACCGGAATATCAGCTGCTTGAGGATTAAGACGCATATTTTTCTTAGCGGACTCAACCGCCACATCATCAACGTCATAAGCAGTAATTTTTTTTGCCCCCATTAACTTGGCAGCAATACTTAGCACCCCCGAGCCTGTTCCAACATCAATTATTGATTCGCCACCACGAAGGACCATTTCCAAGGCCTGCAAAGACAATTGGGTGGTCGGGTGCGTCCCCGTTCCAAATGCCATCCCTGGGTCAAGGCGGATGAGTTGTTCTAATGAATTCTTTGGTTTGTAGTCATCCCAACTGGGCACAACCGTTAAATATCTTGTCACGGCAAATGGATGATAGTATTTTTCCCAAGCAGTTTTCCAATTTTCATCTGCTACCGGGCTTATTTTAAGCTCACCAGGAGCCGATTTGAGCCCAAATTCAGTGAGCCCTTGTACCTCAGATGAAATTTCCGCAGCGTGCTGATCGATGTGTCTGCTTTCCGGATAATAAGCAGACACAATCGCTCCTTTTGAAATGTGTGGAACATCTTCTAAATCAATATAGCCGCCATGGTGACCATACATACCGGTAGATAGCTTTTCAAAATCTTTTGCATCCTCAATTGAAACGCCTGTTGCGCCATAAGTCATTAAAATATTTGAAACGGCCTCAACCGCTTCACTTGTTGTGATTATCGAAACTTCAGTCCATTGCATAAATAGTCTCCTACCATCCTTAAGTTATTAACGGTACGAAAAAAGCACCCTTATTTGGATGCTCCATCCGTCACTTCTTTTGATTTTTTGGCTTCTCGAGCCTGTACTTTGGCTTCATGCCTCAATAAATGTTCTTCCAAATAATGAAGCAACTCTGACTCACTGTAAAATATCCGGGGATGTTTTTGCTTATGGAGACGCAAATCAATCTCATTTATTCGCTGTCTACCAGTCCATTTATGACTGTATCGAATAATTAGCCGATTATCCAGTCGGTCGCGGCCAAATCGAAAAATATAGATATTATCCGGCGTCAGTAATGGACGCATGTACTCTTTCTTATAGAAATAACCATTTTTTCGTAAATACTGCTTTGTTCGACTAAGAATAATTAACACCTCCTAAACTGTAAAGCACGTAGATAATCACCTACTAGATGCCTTATTAATTTGATTATCAATTCTAAATTTAAGCTTTGTATCCTTTGATCATTAAAGCAATTGCTCAGTTCTGAACATTGAATCATAAGATGACAAAACAATTTATCGAACGGAAAACGAATTAATATATATATTAATAGAATATCTGTGAAAACGCAACTATATTTATTATGATTTTCGAACTTGATTTAAACATTTCTTTTACCTATCATGAAATATAAAGGAGTTGAAAAAGAAATGGAACTGTTTAAAGTGCGTTTTATTAACAAAATCCGTCCCGATACCATTGAAATCCGGTATCGTGCAGTACTGGAAAGTCATGCCAGCGAAACTATTTTCGAAGGGTCGCAATTATTTCACAGAGATTTTCTTAAACCACAACTTTTGAAAACCGGTGAGGTTGCTTTACGTGCCATCGGTAATATTTTTTCAGCGATCCCTAACAACTTAGTTTTAGATCAATTAAGTTTTGAACAATCACATGACCGTTCAGTTTTAGAAGTCCCCTCTAAATCCAGTTTCGATCAATTTATTATTAATCAAAACCAGCTTGACCGTGTTCAAACCCACCAAAATAAAGATGGTAAGGCGATCATAGATACCAAAATGATCACTGAACTTCGAATTGGCTGATCCAATACCTACTTTTAGTTAATATAGTTTAATAGTTAAGTGTTCATTTTTCAAGCACCTATTTAAAAATTTCAATATTGGACGCCTTATTTGTGAGATGGCCTTTCATTATTTTGACATTAACTGATTTTTAATCAATCAGTAGGACTCATCTAAAGGGTGAAAGGACCGGTCAGAAAATTGAAATCTAATTCTTTGACAGGTTATTGAAAATTAGCATATACTAAAATTAAAGAAAGATTAAAATTTAAAAAACATCATCTCATTTAACGTTCTGAAGGGGTAAATTTAATAAGGCGCTATCCATAATTAACTCATCCGAGGGGTCAAAAAATGAACTTATCAGAAAAAGTTAAGGCTGTTCTAGACAGTAACGCGAGTGCATATAAGATTGAGCAACTGACTGGAGTGAATTCTTCAATTATTCTGCGATTAAGAAATCATAGTCGGTCCATCAATAACCTTTCGTTAGGAACTGCCGAAAAGTTGGAACGGTATTTCGATTATCGCCTCGCACACTTGCTGAAAAAGAATGATAATGACCCGAAACTTTCGTATTTTCGTCATCGATTAACAAATTTACTCCAAGAGCTGTATGAAGCTCAAGAAACCGAAGATCGAAAGGATCAGATAGTCGATGATAATCGTGCAATGACAGCCGTTATTGAACAACTATTTGATGATATTTTAGACGATGCGGCAGAGATCAGAAAACTTCAAAAAATTTATGATCGATTGGCAAAACAAGATCCAAAACTCACCTTTTAGACCCATTCATTATTCTGATCAGTTTTAAGTTTCCTGTTTCATTTAAATGTTGATCATGATTTTATGTCTTGTAATGAAGACTTAAATCATGATCTTTTATTTTGAGGAGCTAAAAGTGTCTGTTTTCAAACGAAGAATAGCCGCTACCAATTTAAATATACACAAAAATCAGCATCGTCCCTTTTGGTAGTGTGTTAAAAAATGCTCATTGTAAAGCCCGGATATGGCTTATCCAAAAAAGTTCACCCCCACACAATACAAGGTGAACTTTCGCAATTGAATCTCAATTCTAATATCTGTTAAACGAAGAATGCAATAAAGGCCTGCCAAATAATTCGATACACTTTAGTATACGTTTTATGAACCAAAGCCCTTATTTATCGCCCTTTTCTTCCTCATCGGTTTGAAGAACCGCCATGAAGGCTTCCTATAGTATAGGTAGTTTTTGACTTATTTATTAAATACCTCGCTTATCTAATAATGCTTGGCACTATTAGTATTCATAAGAATTATTTAGTTCAATAGGAACTCTTAATATCTGAAATCGTTTAGGCTTATTTTGTGATAGGAAGTAAAAATGGTGGAATAGAATCAGTATAATAGTAGGAACTCAATTTCAACTTTTGAATAACAATCGTTTGAAACCCGCTTAATATTAACATTTTCACATCATGTATTCACTTTTACACTTTTTGTTCAAAAACGTAAACGGAAACTCAGTTAAATTTAATCACTAATATGCAAAAAAGCCCACCCCGAATTAACGAGGTGGACTTGATAGTCTATTTAGCTTTAGGTTTCGACTTCTTCAAGAATTTAACATACCATTTGTTGGATGAAACGTAGCCCTGCCCGTTGATATACAGGCGAGTAATCTTACCATGCTTCACCGGTGTCGCCCAGAAACGTGAGCCAGTACCATATCTATCCGCACGTTTATTAGCTTTCTTAAACTCCATTGAGTTATACATTGGCAGCCACTTCATACGAACTTGGTAGAGACCAGGCGTTACATAATAGGAAGGTTTCTCAGTAGTCTTGCTACCTGATAGTGAGCCATCAAAATCGTACGATGCATCGACTCCGTGCCAGTTATCACTAAACTGCCACGCATTTGCGTTGGCTACACCAGGCTGAGAAGCTCTGTAAGATGCCACCCAAATATGTTTATCGACTAAAGCATTTCGTTGAATTCGACCGGAATTAAACCATGAACTTGATCCATAGGTTACAACATTTCTATATCCGGCATTAATCAGATAACGTAAAAACGTATTAACTTGTGGTGTCGTATTGTATGGCAGTCCAGGCGCTTCAACATCGATCACTAGCACAGTAGATTTATCTAGTCCAAACTTCTTAACCCAAGCTAAAAAGTATTTAGCTTCAGCAATTCCATAGCCTTGAAAGAAATGATAGACACTAACCGAACCAAATACTTTAAGCGAGTTAGTAACTTGTGCCGAAGCTTTTGGATTTACATAATTGGTGCCCTCGGTTAATTTTACTACAGCAAAGTCAGCGCCCAACTTCTTGAAGTTCTGAAAATAGGATAGTGAACTACCTTGATAGCTCGATACATCAATCCCTAATTTAGGCATTTGCATCACTCTTTTCTACACTTTTCGATGTTGCAGAAGCGGGTTCTGCTACACTTTCAGGCTTTGGTGCGGATACTTGTGCGACTGCCGAAGCAGAGCTTGCCGGTGTTTGTACAGGGACAGCCGATTTTTCGGCCGGCTCTGTTGGTTCAGGTGAAGTAGCAGGCTCGTGGTTGTCATAGCCGAGCTTCTTAAATTGCTGATAGGCTGATTCAACAATTGAATCCACAATCTCAGGCGTCACCCAACTAAAGCCAAGTTGTGCCGCAAAATCAGCTACATCTTTGTCGGCTGCCTTTTTACGGTC
>NZ_GG669993.1:236393-238224 GCF_000159315.1 Lentilactobacillus hilgardii DSM 20176 = ATCC 8290 | reverse complement strand
GAGCATATTTGTAAACACGCCATAATAGTCATTAATATATATAGGTTCGAATCCTTTAGGGGCCCTTATCCTTATCGGACCTTTAGCTCAGTTGGTCAGATCAGACGGCTCATAACCGTCCGGTCGCTGGTTCGAGTCCAGCAAGGTCCATTTTTTATAGTCCAAATGCTGATGACTTTAAAAGCTGAATTTAGAGAAAGAATCTCAAAATGTATGAGAACAAACGAGAAAATCCATAAGTTAATTACTGACATAACTCAAGATAAATCAAACAATAAATTTAAAAAGTACATTTCTTCAATAAAATTTCCATACTATAAAAATTTTATTCCTTTCAGTGAAATAAATTTTGAATTTCCATTAACTGTACTCGTAGAAAAAAATGGTTGTGGAAAAAGTTCCATACTTCATGCTTTGTATGGATGTCCAAGGGGACAAACCCCTGCGTATTATTGGTTTTCAACAACTGTTGATCCAATAAAGGATGGTGATGGAAAGGGAATGCCTCAATGCTTTGTCTATTCTTATTATGAAGACGGAAATTTCAACCAAACAGTAATGAGGAGATCATCGCGTCCAGGGACAAAAACCAAAAGAAAAAACTTGGACTATTGGGAAACTGACAAAATAAAGAAAATGTATCGGATGAACATTAGTGGTACCCGCCGTCCCCCAATTGATTGGAATTGTCTCTACTTGGATTTTAGACAAGAGCTGAGTGCCTATGATAAATTCTTTTACTTTGGATCCATTTCTGATATAAAAACAGTAACTAAACAGGATTTCATTAGAAGAGTTTCCCCAAAATTACAAAAAGCTTTTCGTGGAAAATCACTTTATAGTACTAACAATCATAAAATTCAAAACAAGGCTCCTCATACATTGACAAAAACAGAACTTCATTTTATTTCTGAAATTCTTGGAACTGAATATGTAAGTGGTAGAATAGTGTACCATCATTTTTTTAGAAATTGGGGGATTTCTGCTTTAATCAAAAAAAAGGATTTTCAGTATACTGAAGCCCATGCAGGGAGCGGCGAATTTACCGTAATACAGCTTGTCCATAAGCTTTGTTCTATTAGTACATCAAGTTTAATCCTTTTAGATGAACCAGAAACCTCTTTGTATCCTGGTGCGCAAAAACGCTTATTGCTCTTTTTACTAACTGAATTAAAAAGAACTAAAAGTCAAATAATTATTGCTACTCACTCGGAAAAATTTATTTCATGCCTACCAGATAATGCTATTAAACCTATATCAGTTAACTCTAATATTAAAGAAATAAATAATGCTATTATTAAAAATAGCAGTTCCCCTAACGAAGTATTTAATGAATTAGAAATACCTGTTTCTTCAAATTGTACTGTTTTTGTTGAAGATGAAGCGACAAAATTACTTTTAGATTCAGTTATAAAAACTATGAATATAGATGCAAATATTATTTCTGTTGAGTACACTCATGAGGGAGCTGACAGTTTACAAAAATTAGATATTTTGCAATCGTCTCTACATCAACTAACAGATTGGTTCTATCTCCTTGATGGGAATAAAAGAATTGAAAAAGTAGCTATTAATAATTTAAGTGTAAAAGAGGCTGAGGATCCCAATTTTATTAATTCTGCTATCGAAAAAATATCTAAAAAGATTCCCTTTCCATCTTCAAAGGGAAGAAACGAGAAACACTCAACATCAAAAGACAAAATAAAACTAGATGCTCAAAGAAAATATTTGGAGTATTATTATACTAATGTTGATTTTTTGCCCGAAAATACTCCTGAGGATATTATCTGGAATGAACCATTTTTAAATAAAATATGTAAGCTTTATCAGA
>NZ_GG669993.1:16241-234350 GCF_000159315.1 Lentilactobacillus hilgardii DSM 20176 = ATCC 8290 | reverse complement strand
ATTTAAAAATAATTAATGTTAAAAACTTTGGGGTACCACAAAATAGAAAAAGGCTGGTTTTATTAGGTTCAAAAAAACAACAACCAAATTTCCCAGATTTTACAACTAAAAATATAAAAACAGTAAGGGACTGTATTGGTAATCTAACTCCACCGAAAAAAAGTACAGATATTCTTCAAAAAATTCATTCTAATCATACTGAATATATTGAAAAAATTATCAGTATGATTCCTAAAAATGGTGGAAGCCGGAAAGACCTTCCTGAAAGCTATTGGTTAAAATGTCATAAGCATAAGAACGTTGGGTTTTCAGATGTATATGGCCGAATGAAATGGGATACTCCTTCTCCAACAATTACTGGTGGATGTTTGTCCCCTTCTAAAGGACGATTTTTACATCCGGAACAAAACAGAAGCATTAGCGTTAGAGAAGCTTCATTATTACAGTCATTTCCTAAAAATTACTATTTTAACGAAAAATATCCAAAATCATTATTGGCTCAAATGATTGGAAATGCTATCCCTCCTTTAGTTGCTAAGGCGCAAGGACAATATTTATTAAAACTTCAAAGAAGTTCTAAATAAGAGCTTCCTAAGGAAGTTTTTATTTAGAACATTAAAAGAACATATGTTTATTCATAGTCAAGCCAATTTTTATGAAGAAAGGAAGATTACTATGGCAAGAGGAACAGTCCGAAAAAAAGGCAATAACTGGTACTACGCTTTTGATACTGGTACTTTAAACGGTAAACGAAGCCGTATTGAAAGATCTGGAGGTAAGAAAAAAAAACAAGCAGAAGCACCCCTACGGCAAGCTTTACAGAAATATGAAAACGATGGTTCGGTTGCCAAACTGACCAATATGAATGTGCAGCAATATTTTATGTACTGGTATGAAAATTATGTTCAAAGAGAGTTGAAACCAAATACGCAAATAAATTATCTAAATATTATCAATAAATATATCATTCCCAAAATTGGTAACTTCCGTATAAGATCTATTGGTCCAGCTGCTTTACAAAATTTAGTTAATGACCTAGGCGAAACTAAATTGGCCAAGCACACCGTTCAAATTATTGTAATGGTCATTAAAGAGGGATTCAAAAAAGCGGTCTACCCATATCAATTAATTAAAGAAGATCCAGCTAGATATATCATTATGCCAAAATATCATGATGATGAACGTATAACTAGAAAAAAGCTAAAGATTATTACTATGAATCAATATGAACAAATTTTATCGATTACTCCGCCCTCTAATCCATTCTATATTCCGCTTCAAATTGCTTTCGGTACCGGAATGCGTCGTGGTGAAGTTTGTGGGCTGACATGGACTAATGTCGACCTTAATGGGCATACCATTGAAGTCAAACAGGCCATGATGCAAGAATCAAAAGGAAAATTCAGCATCGTTACACCCAAGACTACTTCTAGTTACCGAACAATCTCTATTGGTGAATCGCTTGTTGACCTTCTTAGACAGCACAAGAAACACCAAATGGAAGAACGATTAAGATATGGGCAATACTACCATGAATCAAATTTTGTATGTACAAAAGAAAACGGGATCCCTGTCACTCCAAACACAATCAAGTATCAATGCGATCGTATTCAGAAAGAACTGGGTTTCCCGTTTAATTTCCATTCTTTGCGGCATACACATGCCACAATGTTATTAGAACATGGTGCAAATATTAAAGATATCCAAGCTCGTCTTGGTCATTCAAGAATTGCGACCACCATGGACACCTATTCGCACGTGACTCATAAAATGCAAAGGCAGACCGTTAACATTTTCGAAAGAATCATGAAAGAAAGTAAAACTGATTCTTAATTTTTTCCACCATTCTTCCGCCAAAAAGAATCAAATAATCACAAAACTTCCGCCATTTTGCAATTACGGCGGAAGAATGGCGGAAAAATGTTAACATTTAGTAAGCTGTGAATGGAACAAACGCTTATTTATCGCCCTTTTCTTCCTCATCGGTTTGAAGAACCGCCATGAAGGCTTCCTGCGGGATATCGACTTTTCCCACAGCCTTCATTCTCTTCTTACCGGCTTTCTGTTTTTCAAGTAACTTCATTCGTCTGGTTCTGTCACCACCATAGAGCTTAGCTGTGACATCCTTTCGATAAGCTTTGATATTGGTCCTGGCAATAATCTTGGCACCAATAGCTGCTTGAACCGGAATTTCAAAGTTTTGTCGCGGGATGATATTCTTCAACCTGCCGACGATATCCCTGGCACGGGTTGCCGCAAATTGTCGATGTGAAATAAAACTTAATGCATCAACTTTCTCACCATTCAAAAGAATATCAATTTTTACCAGGTCACTTGCACGGTAATCTTCAACTTCATAGTCTAAAGATGCATAACCATGTGTGCCGGATTTAAGTTTGTCAAAGAAATCAAAAATGATTTCAGAAAGCGGCATGTGATAAACCACGTTGACCCTATAATCGTCAAGATACTCCATGGTATCGAAAATGCCTCGACGATGCTGACATAGCTCCATAACGGCACCTACGTAATCATTTGGAACCATAATAGTCGCTTTTACGTAAGGCTCTGAGATCTGTTTTATTGATGAGGTATCAGGCATTTCTGATGGGTTTTCAACCTCTTTAACAGTATCATCCGTTAACTTTGCTTCATAGGTAACCGATGGTGCGGTGGTAATGAGATCAAGACTAAATTCACGTTCCAACCGTTCCTGTACCACATCCATGTGAAGCAGACCCAAGAAACCACAACGGAAGCCAAAGCCCAAAGCCTGCGATACTTCAGGTTCAAATTCAAGCGCAGCATCATTAAGTTTTAACTTCTCAAGTGCTTCTCTCAAATCGTCGAACTTTGCATTATCAGTTGGATAAAGTCCAGCATAAACCATTGGATGCATTTCACGATATCCCGGTAATTCTTTTTCTGCTGGGTCATTCGCATTCGTCACCGTATCACCAACACGAGTCGTCGTAATATCCTTAATGCTTGCCGTAATATAACCAACATCACCGGACATCAAATAGTCTCGTTTAACGGGATTGGGAGAATTAACACCAACTTCGGTCACTTCATATTCACTACCGCTATTCATCATTTTAATTTTATCGCCTGGTTGCACTGTCCCCTCAAATAATCGGACACTCAAAACAACGCCACGATAATCGTCATAAACAGAATCAAAAACCAAAGCTTTCAATGGACCGTTAACATCGCCACTTGGAGCGGGAATCTTATGCACAATCTGTTCCAAAAGATCTTCAATTCCAATTCCCTTTTTTGCGCTTGCAAGAACAGCGTCAGATGCATCGATGCCAATGACATTCTCAATTTCTTTACGGACCTTTTCCGGTTCTGCGGATGGCAAATCAATTTTATTGATAACGGGGACAATCTCCAGATCATCATCAATTGCTAAATAAACGTTAGCCAAAGTTTGTGCCTCGACTCCTTGTGCCGCATCGACTACTAATACAGCTCCTTCACAAGCTGCCAAGCTTCGAGATACTTCATATGAAAAATCAACGTGTCCCGGGGTATCGATTAAATGAAATTCGTAATCATGGCCATCCTTAGCATGATAGGTCAATTCAACCGCATTCAGCTTAATCGTAATTCCACGTTCACGTTCCAGGTCCATGTTGTCCAACAATTGATTTTTCATATCCCTTTTTGCAACTGTATCGGTCATCTCAAGAATTCGATCAGCAAGTGTCGACTTCCCATGGTCGATGTGAGCAACGATGGAAAAATTGCGAATATATTTTTGATGTTCCTTCATTTTTTTCAAATCCATGTTGTTTTCTCACTTTCATTGTCTAAAAAATATCTTATCCCCTCTAGTTTAGTGAAAAAGAAGGAATGTCGCAACAAATTTAAGTTTTCTGCCAATATTTTTGATAATCACAAAGAAAGGACTGCGGCAAAGTTTGCATGTTTACCAACAGTCCCTTCACATATTATTTGATTAACAAACGCTTAATGAAATAATCAGTTATGTCCATCATTATTTCTTATCAAAAGCGTCCTTTACTTTGTCAAAAAAATTACTTGCACCTTTACCACCGATGTTTTCACCACTGGCTTTTGCGAATGCTTCCATCGCAATCTTCTGCTCTTTGTTTAAGGATTTAGGTGTCGTAACTGTAACAGTCACACGTTCGTCACCTGTTCCATTCCCACGCAATCTTGGCGCACCTTTTCCTTTTAGACGGAATGTAGTCCCGGTTTGAGTACCTGCAGGAACTTTGAGCTCAACATCACCATGAACAGTTTTAACCTTGATCTTACCGCCAAGTGCAGCCCGGGCAAAGCTAATCTGTTGATCGACGTAAATCGTTGACCCGTCTCGAGTGAAAATTTTGCTTGGTTTGACTCGGAAAACAATGTATAAGTCACCGTAAGGTCCGCCGTTTGTCCCGGCTTCCCCTTGTCCTTGTAACCTCATTTGTTGGCCATCATCAATTCCAGCTGGAACCTTAACTTCAATTTCATGGCGTTCATCAACATGACCACTACCACCACAAGTTGGACATTTTTCCTTAATTTCTTTACCAGTACCATGACAAACCGGACAAGTTTGTCGAGACTGCATCCTTCCAAGTGGTGTGTTAGTCTCGGTTACAATAAAGCCTCGACCACCACAACGAGAACATGTCACAGGAGATGTACCTGGTTTTGCACCGGTACCACCACAAGTGTGACATTGTGCTTCACGATTGTATTTAATCCGCGTTGTTTTACCAAAAATAGCATCTTCAAATTCCAGAGTCATTTGGTATTGAAGATCACGTCCTTGTCTTGGCGCAGAAGGATCGGCACTTTGTTGACGATTACCAAAAAATTGGCTGAAAATATCATCAAAGCCAAAACCGCTTGAATCAAAATTGCCAAAGCCGCCTGCACCGGTTCCACCGCCAAAACCACCAGCGGCTCCGTCAGCAGAACCGTACTGATCATAATTGGCCCGTTTTTGTGGATCACTTAGTGTCTCATATGCTTCATTGATTTCTTTGAATTTTGCTTCTGCATCCGGAGCTTTGTTAATATCTGGATGCCATTTTTTTGATAATTTACGGTAGGCATGTTTGATCTCATCGTCACTGGCATCTTTCGAAACCCCGAGGATATCATAATAATCTTTATTTGCCATTAGAAACTCCCATCTTCAATCAAATCTATACTTTGATAGAATACCATATTTTAACAAAAAGCCAAAGCCAGCTGGCCTTGACTTTTGTTCTAATACGATTCTAAAGATTACTTTTTATCATCGTCGTTGTGAACTTCATGGAAGTCACCATTGACTGTTCCATCATCGTTACCTTTGTCAGATGAATCACCATTAGATGATCCGGTATTACCCTGTTGTTGACCATCAGTTGATTGGCCTTGACCATCTTTAGGAGCTTGTTGTTGATACAATTTTACTGCCAAGTCTTGAACGATCTTATTCAAATCATCTTTCTTAGCTTTCATATCATCAACATTGTTGTCTTCCTTTGCTTTTTTCAGTGCGTCACGAGCATCTTCAGCCTTTTTGATTTCATCATCTGAGACCTTGCCCTTAACTTCTTTAA
Organism: Lentilactobacillus hilgardii DSM 20176 = ATCC 8290; assembly: GCF_000159315.1. Classification (GTDB taxonomy): domain Bacteria; phylum Bacillota; class Bacilli; order Lactobacillales; family Lactobacillaceae; genus Lentilactobacillus; species Lentilactobacillus hilgardii. The sequence continues at coordinate 228,771 of NZ_GG669993.1, read as the reverse complement.
GTGTCTTATCAGTCTGGAAGATTAATTGGTCAACTTCATTATTCAAGTCAACTGTTTCCTTACGCTTCTTATCGGCTTCCTCATTTTCCTTGGCTTCATTCATCATCTTTTTAATTTCGTCATCGGAAAGTCCTGAGGAATCTTTAATGGTAATCTTCTGTTGCTTGCCTGTGCCTTTATCCTTGGCAGATACATTAACAATACCGTTTTTATCGATATCAAATGTGACTTCAATTTGAGGAACACCTCTTGGAGCAGCTGGAATATCAGTTAATTGAAATTGACCAAGTGTTTTATCATCTGCTGCCATTGGACGTTCACCCTGCAATACGTGAATGTCAACGGCTGGTTGATTATCAGCGGCAGTTGAGAAAACTTGTGACTTGGAAGTTGGAATAGTGGTATTACGATCAATTAACTTGGTGAAGACACCACCCATGGTTTCAATACCAAGTGACAATGGCGTAACGTCAAGTAAAACAACGTCTTTAACGTCACCAGTAATGACACCGCCTTGGACAGCAGCACCCAAAGCAACTGCTTCATCAGGGTTGATTGAATGATTGGAATCCTTACCTGTCCATGACTTAACTGCTTCTTGAACAGCAGGGATTCGAGTTGATCCACCATTTAAAATAACTTGATCAATGTCTGAAACTTGCAAACCGGCATCTTTTAAAGCATTGTCAAACGGTGTCTTTGTTTTTGCAACCAAGTCAGAAGTTAATTCATTGAATTTAGCTCTGGTCAAAGTTGTTTGCAAATGCAAAGGTCCGTTCTCACCAGCTGAAATAAATGGCAAGCTGATTTCAGATTCAATGACACCGGAAAGATCTTTTTTGGCCTTTTCAGCAGCATCCTTTAAACGTTGAAGAGCCATCTTATCCTTTGAAAGGTCAACACCGTTTTCTTTCTTAAATCCGTCAATTAACCAATCCATTACGCGTTGATCAAAGTCATCTCCACCAAGATGGGTATCACCATTTGTGGAAAGAACTTGAAAGACACCATCGCCCAATTCAAGGATGGAAACATCGAAAGTACCACCACCCAAATCGTAAACAAGAACTTTTTCATCTTTATCTTGCTTATCAAGACCATATGCCAAAGCTGCAGCAGTAGGTTCGTTAATGATTCGCTTAACAGTTAAACCTGCAATTTTACCAGCATCTTTAGTTGCTTGACGCTGAGCATCGTTGAAATAAGCTGGAACAGTAATAACAGCATTTTCAACTTTATCACCAATGTAATCCTCAGCAAAATCTTTAATATATTGAAGAATCATTGCTGAAATTTGTTGTGGCGTATACTTCTTGCCATCAACATCAACTGTATAACCCGGTTCACCCATATGACTCTTAATGGAGTGAACAGTATTTGGATTTGTAATTTCCTGACGTTTTGCAACTTCACCAACAGAAGGCTTGCCATCTTTAAATGCCACGACAGATGGTGTTGTACGTGAACCTTCCGGGTTTGGAATAATCTTAGGTTCGTTGCCTTCCAATACAGCAACGGCAGAGTTTGTTGTTCCTAAATCAATACCGATAATTTTATTACTTGCCATAAATAATCCTCTTTTTCTTTAAAGATTTATTTTGCGACGACAACCATTGCTGGTCGAAGAACCCGATCTTTTAATCGGTAACCACTTTGCAGAACCTGCGCCACAGTATCGGCCGGATGCTTCTCATCAGCAGTCGTCGTTTGAATCGCTTGTTGAAGTTTGGGATCGAACGGTTTGTTCAATGCATCAATTTCCTCAACACCATTATCAGACAGTGCCTTAGTTAAATGCTCGAATACCATTGAAACGCCCTTTTTTAATTGTTTACCATTCTCGTCAGTTGCTTCAACTGCAAGTGCGCGTTGAAGGTTATCAACGATCGGCAAAATATCATGTGCCAGTTGCTGACCATCATACTTAATCAAATCAGCCTGTTCCTTCTTAGCATGAGTTTGAATATTTTTTATATCAGCTTCAGCTCTTAAATACCGATTTTCCATATCATCAAGTTTTTTTTGCAAATTAACTACAGTCTGCTTTAACTTGACAACTTCATCTGCTGAATCATGCTTTTCAGTTTTAGAAGAATCGGACTTTTTTGCTGCCTTTGCATCTCGAACTTCTTTTTCGTGCCCATGATCATTTTTAGAAGCCAAATCGTCTGCTGGCTCATTTGATTTTAATGAATCATCCTTTTTATCTGCCAAACAATCGCCTCCTTAAAATTAGTTATCATCATAGTACCCTAAAAGCTTTTTGGTTAGTTCTTCTCTTAATGCACCAACGATTCCAATAATCTTTGAGTAAGGCATCCTGGTTGGTCCAATAACAGCGATAACACCGTGTCCATACTCATTTAAATCATAGGTCCCAGTGATAATACTATAATCTTTTAACAAATCGTTTCTTAGCTCGCTTCCAATTCGAACTTGAACATCGTGAGAATCAGGATTAATAATTTTTTGAACAGTATCTTCGGTGTCCAAAAGATTGTATAGAGGCTTCAACCTGTCAATGTTTTGACGTTCCGCAAACTTTAATAAGTTAAGTTTACCGTCGACATGAACTTTGTCTCGACCAGCTTCACTAAGCATTTCACCAAATATCTTCAAAAATCCCTGGGGTGTCTGAATATACTTCGTCATTAACATTGGAATATCAATTCTTAATTTATCGGCAACCTGAGAAATGGGTTTGCCAACTAACTCTGAATTGATAATGTTAACAATGGTTTCCAGCTGTTCCGAAGAAACATTCGTTAACCGGAAAATCTTATCAACCACATGACCAGTATTAGTAACGATAATTGCCATTACCTGTCGATCATCCAGTTTAACAAGTCGAAAGCCACCCAATTTTAAATTATTTCCTGGTTCAGGATTGAAAGTGACTGCCATATAACTTGTTAAATCGGATAACACCTTTGCAGATTCCTGAATGATTTCGTCAATTCGGTTAAACTCAATGTTAAAAGAACTTTTGATTAAATCTTCTGCACTATCATCCAGCGGATCCGGTTGAACAAGATTGTCAACATAATAACGATAACCTTGCATGGATGGAACCCTTCCGGATGAAAAATGTGTTTTTGTGATTAAGCCCTTTGATTCAAGTGCAGCCATATCATTTCTAACCGTCGCAGAGCTAACATGAGTCGGAAATTCTGAAGCTAATGCCTTGGAACCAACTGGCATTCCCGTCCTCGTATAATCTCGAATGATTATTTTAAGAATATCTTTTTGCCTATCCGTCAGCACTAACATCACCTCTTTTTAGCACTCATAGTATTCGAGTGCTAAGGCACATTTATAATTTAACAAACCATGTGTTATAAGTCAAGGGATTATCAACGATTTTTAGCAATAAATTCGTTTGAGTGCTAATAGTGCTAATTTAAGATATCTGGATGTTCCGATAGATAATGGCGAGTATCCTGCTCATCTCTATCAAGTTGCTCAACTAAATCGTCAGCGGTTTTAAATTTAATTTCTCCCCGCCCATGTGACAGCCAATTGACTCTAACGACTTCACCATAAATATTTTGATGAAAGTCGATCAAATTAATTTCAACAGTCATTGGACCATTATCAGAAAATGTCACATTCTTACCTATTGATGCCATCCCCAGATACTTTTTCCTGCCAATTTCAACAGTGACAATATAAATGCCAATCGTTGGAAGCCATTGGTACTCCGAATGCTCAACATTAGCAGTTGGATAGCCCAATAACCGACCGCGCTCCTCACCGTGAACAATCACACCTTCGGTCTGGAAGGGACGACCCAACAATTGATTAACCTTTTCAATATGCCCATTATCCAAATTATTGCGAATTTGAGTAGAACTCACTTTTTGATCGTTTTGCTTGAGTGCCGGCACTGTGATAACTTTAAATGCGCCATTGACGTACTTTGGCAAGTTCACCATGTTATCTGCTGGTTCGCCGCCATAAGTATGGTCAAAACCTGCAACCACAGCTATGGGGTTAAAACGGCTTAAAAAGTGCTGAATGAACTCTTGAGGTGATTGGCTTTGAAATTGATAAGAATAGTTAACTAGTAATACCTCGTCAACGCCAAATTCTTTAAACAGCTTAAGCTTATAATCCAGCAGTGTAATATATCGTTTTTCATGTGACGACATTTTTTTATAAACAAGTGCCGGATGATGATCATACGTTAATACAACCAATTTGGTACCATGCTTTTGAGCTTCTTCTTTTGCCCGCTGTAAAACAGCTTGGTGACCCGTATGAAAACCATCAAAAAATCCCATAGCAATCACTGTTTTATCCTTAGATTGGCAATCATCATCGAGAGGATAATGAAGCTTAATAATATCCATCTTGCAGTTTCTCCTCGTTAATTATTTTTCAAGAACATCTTAAAAGGTCGATAAACTTTTTTGGGTTCATCGAATTGATAGAGCGCTTTTGTTTCTCCCTGATAAACCAATCTAACAATAGGTTCGCGGTCAGGTAAAATACTTTGATCCAAAAAACCGCCATTTGATATTATTTTCCAACGACTGTCATCAAGCTGATAAGCAGGATAATCGGAAAGAGCGGTTGATAATGGCTCAATAATGTCAGACAGTGTATCACTGCCTGAGGCTTTGTCAACTTGTTCCAACGTAACACACTGCGAAATATCAAAACCACCGCTTTTGATTCGGGTAAGTGATGACATCACAGATGGTGTGTTTATCAGTTTTCCAAAATCGACAGCTAATGTTCTGACATACGTTCCTTTTGAACAGGCAACCTCAAAAAAGATTGTTTGAGTCTGTTTTTTTTCATCAAAACTTGATACCTTTGTCTGTTTGAAAGATTGAATAAAAATTGGACGTGGCTCTCGATGAATAACTTCGCCTCTTCGAGCATATTCATAAAGTTTATGACCGTTGATTTTAACGGCTGAATACATTGGTGGCACCTGCATAATATGACCCGTTAATTTTTGTAACAAACCATCGATTTGTTCAGAAGATAATGGCCTTTCGATTGCCTTGGTAGCAATTAAATGTCCATCCAGGTCTTCTGTATCATAAGCCATTCCCAGCGTGATTGAACCACGATAAACCTTACCGGATCCCATTAACAGTTCACTAATTTTAGTTGCTTGTCCAATACATATAGGCAAAACACCGTCAACATTAGGATCAAGTGTGCCAGTATGCCCAATTTTTTTTGTGTGTAAAATTTTCCGTAGTCGACTAATACAATCATGACTCGTCATACCACGTTCTTTGTATAATGCAATTACTCCATCCATCGGCTTCTCCTAAAAAATTCAGTTACTAAAAGTATATCACAAAAAAACTGCCCAGCCATTAGTAGCTGAAGCAGTCTTTGTCAAAAATCAAATTTATTAATCTTCACGCTTTAATTTATTAATGAGACGATCGATTTTGTCACCATACTGAACAGAAGTATCCAATTCAAACTTGATTTCCGGTGTTTTATAAATGCTTAAACGCGAGCCAAGTTCACCACGAATCAATCCGGTAGCCTTTTCAAGTCCCTTTGCAGTGGTTTCCTCATCAGCCTTGTCATCAGAAAGAATGCTGTAATAAATGGTGGCTTGCTGTAAATCACCAGTTACCTCAACCCCCGTCAATGTGACGCCCTGAACTCTTGGGTCCCGAACTCGTTTTAGTAAAATATCATTTACCTCACGCTGGATTTCCTGCTCTAAACGACCAACACGATAATGAGCCATATAAATACACCTCCAAACATTTAATATAAAATAACAACTTTTATTGCCAAAAAATCATTTAGTTAAACTACTTAACTGGAACTTCTTTCATAATATAGGCTTCAATAACATCGCCAACCTTGATGTCATTATAATCTTTAATTGTAAGACCGAGTTCGAATCCTTGTTTAACCTGGTTAACATCATCTTTAAAACGTTTCAAACTATTTAATTCTCCAGTATAAACAACGACACCGTCACGAATTAAACGAACTTTACTGTCTTTGTTAACAACACCGTCAACAACCATACCACCGGCAATAGTACCAACTTTGGAAGCTTTGTAAATCTCACGAACTTCTACTTCACCAGTAACTTCTTCCTTATAAGTTGGCGCAAGCATACCTTTCATGGCTGATTCAACTTCATCAATTGCATTGTAAATAACTTGATGGAGACGAATATCAACATGATCACTATCTGCTTGTGACTTGGCTTGAGGTGTTGGACGAACGTTAAATCCAATAATAATCGCGTTACTTGCTTCAGCTAAAGCAACATCGCTTTCGTTGATGGCACCAACACCAGAATGGATGATGTTGACTTTAACACCCTTTACCTCAATTTTCTTAAGACTGTTTGCCAAAGCTTCAACAGATCCTTGAACATCAGCCTTGATGACGATATCAACTTCCTTCATTTCACCTTCTTCAAGGGAATCAAACAAGTTATCAAGCGTAACCCGGTTGGTCTTTCGACGTTCTTGAATCTGTGCTTCTTCAGCTCGTTCTTCACCAACAGAACGTGCAGTTTTTTCATCTGAAAAGACAACGAATCGATCTCCTGCTTCAGGAACATCGTTCAATCCGGTAATTGATACCGGCATTGATGGTGTCACTTTTTTAAGATCTCGACCACGTTCGTTAGTCATTGTTCTCACTCGTCCAAATGTGTTGCCAACAACAATAGGATCCCCGACTTTCAACGTTCCTTGTTGAACAAGTAACGTTGCGACAGGTCCCTGTCCTTGATCAAGACGGGCTTCAATAACGGAACCAACAGCAGGTTGATCAGGATCTGCTTTTAATTCAAGCATTTCCGATTCAAGAATGATCATGTCGAGCAATTCGTCGATATTCTTACCAAATTTAGCCGAAATATCAACAAAAATGGTGTCGCCACCCCAGTCTTCGGGGATTAAATTGTATTTACTCAACTGTTCCGTTACATGTTCAGGATTAGCATCGGGTTTATCAATTTTATTAATTGCGACAATAATCGGTGTTTCGGCTGCACGGGCATGGTTAATCGCCTCGATTGTTTGGGGCATGACACCGTCATCAGCTGCAACCACTAAAACTGTGATATCAGTGATATTAGCACCACGAGCTCTCATTTCAGTGAAGGCCGCATGACCAGGTGTATCAAGGAATGTAATGATGTTATCGCCATGACGGACTTGATAAGCACCAATTGCCTGGGTAATGCCACCAGCTTCACCGGCAGTAATATGAGAATGACGCAAATGATCCAGCAAAGTTGTCTTACCATGATCAACGTGCCCCATGATTGTGACAACTGGTGGACGTGAAACTAAATGCTTTGCATTCTTCATTTCTTTTTCAAAGATTTCATCAAGGTTGGATAAATCCTCATGAATCTTTTCTTTGGCTTCAATCCCATAATCAGCAGCCAGAATTTCAATTGTATCTTTATCCAAAGACTGGTTCTGATTAACCATAACACCTAACATGAACAACTTCTTAACAATTTCAGCCGGCTCACGATGCATAATCTTACCAAGATCTTGTGCATTCATACCATCTTCGTACTCAAGAACCGTTGGTAACGGACGTGCCTTTCTTTCTGGAGCCCCGTGATGCTCGACTTGACGAAGTCGTTGGTTTTGTTGCTTACGCTGTTTCTTATTGCGTTTTTTATTAGCCTTTCTCGAACCACCACTATTATTACGGCGATTTAAGCTACCGCCAAACCGGCCACTGCCAGTATTGCGATGATTTGCATTATTGGTACTTGGGCGACTCTGACGACTGGTGCTATTACTGTTGCTTGTATTAGTTGCCGAACTAGTGTGCGCATTATTATTAGTTCTAGACTGTGTATTATTGGAGCGCGTACCAGAATCATTATTTCGTTGAGTGCGATTACGATTGTTACTATGATTATTTTGACTGCTTTGACGATTGGTACCAGCACTATTACGGGTTGTCTCTCGTCTTCCTTGAGAAGAACTATTTTTATTCTCTGAATGATTATTGGCACGTTGGCTCCGATTTTCACCTTGAGAATGATTAGATTGATTTGACCGTTCCGAGCTTTGACCCTGCTGGGCATTATGACGATCGGATCGAGTTGTATGACGACCATTACTTACCGATGAATGGCCGCTTTGACTATTTTGTGTTCTATCTGAAGTACCATTTTTTTTGAATAATTGTCGAATTTGTTTTTCTTGATTTGCATCAACTGTTGACATATGGTTTTTCACAGCAACACCACGTTTGCTGGCCTCATCGATAATTTTTTTACTGGAGATGTTGAGTTCTTTGGCTAATTCATAAATTCGCTTTTTCCGCATATAATCACTCTCCCTTTATCCTATTTGTTAATTCAATCATTTTTTTTGAAATTCCCTGGTCTTTGATTCCGATAATGGTTCTTTTCATTCCGATAGCGTTACTTAATACCTCTTTAGTGTGCATTGTATTGACAGATACGTGATAGTAATTTGACTTATCAAGAAATTTCTTGCTTGTAGACGGTCCGGTATCCGATGCAATAAATAAGAAATGGACCTTTCCGTTTCTTATTTCAGATAAAAGCGTATTCTCACCAGATACAATTTTGTTTGCTCGCTTGGCAATTCCGAGAAAATTAAGGATTGCTTGATTATTGTCCATTCTCAAACAACTCTTTTCGAGCCTGCTTATGATCAACATACGCGATCAGATCATCGTAAAAGTCACCGTCAATTTGAGTTGAAAATACTTTTTCGAACACATGCTCTTCTTTAGCCTTTTTGGCAATATCTACATTAATAGAGATATAAGCGCCCCGACCTGACTTCTTTCCTGTTTCATCTATTGAAACGTTGCCCTCAGAGTCACGAACGATTCTCACCAGCTCCTTTTTGGGAGCCATTTCGCCAGTGACGATATCTTTACGCATTGGGATTTTTCTTTTTTTCATAATGATCGCCTCCTAAGAGTTAATCTTGATTTGAAGATGGGTTCTCATCCGATGAAGTATCTTCTGTATGATCAGAAGAATCGGCATCATCTATATGATCACTTGGTTTTTCAACATTATCTGATTGATCATCTTGAGCATCTGCTTCAACATCTTCATCGGATTCAGTTTGAACTTCTTGACTGTCAGTGTCAACAACCTCGCCAGAAGTCTCTTGGTCCGGCTCAGCAGTTTCTGATTCTTCTGTTGTACCTTCATCTTCGTTTTCCGCCTGCTGTGCTTTTTGCTTTCTTTCAGCAAGGAACTCTTTAGCTTCCGTTTCAGATTTGATATCAATCTTAAAACCAGTCAATTTTGCAGCTAGACGAGCATTTTGACCACGTTTGCCAATGGCCAGCGACAATTGATAATCAGGAACAATCACAGTGCAGGCACGATCATTATCATCTTCAAAAATAACGTCGATAACTTCGGCAGGGTTTAATGCATTAGCAATGTATCGCGCGTCATCCTCATCCCACTCAACAATATCCATGTTTTCACCATGCAGCTCGTTAACAATTGTCTGAACTCGCTGACCCTTGGGACCAACAGCAGTTCCGACAGGATCAATATCCGAGTTATTAGATCGAACAGCAACTTTTGCACGGTCACCCGCTTCACGAGCAATCGATACAATCTCAACTGTTCCATCATAAATCTCAGGAACTTCTTGTTCAAAGAGCCGTTTAAGCATCCCTGGATCTGTTCGGCTGACAAAGACTTGGGGCCCCTTGGTTGCATTTTCAACTCTTGTAACATAAACTTTTATACGTTCTTGAGGGCGATAAACCTCATTAGGCATCTGATCACGAGGGCCCATAACAGCTTCGACTTTATCCAAATTAATATAGACAAAACGGGTATCCTGACGTTCAACAGTCCCTGTCACTAAATCGTCTTCATATTTTGAATATTCATCAAAAATATTTTCACGTTCAGCCTCGCGAACCCGCTGCATAATCACTTGCTTTGCTGTTTGAGCAGCAATTCGTCCAAAGTTTTTAGGGGTCACTTCGAACTTAATGTCATCCCCTATTTCATACCCTTTATTAATCTGTAAAGCATCATCCAATGAGACCTGCATCTGATCATCAGTCACGGTTTCAACAACGGTTTTAACAGAATACACATGCATTTCGCCTTTGGTTCCATCAAAAGAAACCTCAACGTTTTGTGCTTGACCATAGTTTCGCTTATATGCAGAAACCAAAGCCGCCTGCATGGCCTCGATAACGACCTCTTTTTTGATTCCCTTCTCTTCTTCAAGAGCTGACAAAGCTCCTAAAAGTTCTTTACTCATTATTAAGTCTCCTTTACCTAAAACTGGATTGCAAGTCGTGATTTGGCAATCAGGTTTCTTGGAATGTTTATGGTATCATTCTTGCCCCACTTGTCATTTTGCAAAACAAGTTCATCTGAAGTTACAGAACGAAGAAACCCTTCAAAAGCCTTCTGTCCATTCAAATTTTGGTACAAGGAAATATGAATATATTCTCCCACTGCTTGCTGAAGCTCTTCATCATTTCTTAAGGGACGTTCAGCGCCCGGAGAAGAAACTTCCAAAAAATATTGCTGCGGAATGGGGTCTGGATCCATTTCATCGAGTTTTTCACTCAGTTCGTCACTTACCAAAACGCAGTCATCAATTGTAATGCCACCCTTTTTATCAATATACACACGTAAATACCAACTTTTATTTTCTTTAACAAATTCAACGTCAAATAAATAAAAAGTATGTTTATCTAAAATCGGCTTCACAACTTGTTTGACTGTTTCAACAACATTGCTCAAAAAATAGGCCTCCTAAAATTATCCATTAAAAAGAGCGAGCATTTCTGCTCACTCCCTACAAGTTATTTAGTAAATATAGTATAGCATACGTTCTTTGTTTATACAAATGGTTTATCGTGACCAATAATGCTACATTGCAACCCATACTCGATAATCGTCCTACATGACTTAGACAACCGATAATAAGTTAATTTACTTACATCATATCAAATAGACTCAACTGATTTTCATCTGGTAATCCATCCAAAACATGGTTTTCGGTCATAAAATCAATCAACGTTTTTGAAACCTTACCACGTTTCGATAAATCTTCTTTTGAAATGAACGGTTTGTCTTCCCGAGCAGCTACGATTTGTTTGGCAACGTTAAGTCCCAACCCTGGCACAGAATTAAACGGTGCAATGAGGTTATTGCCATCTATCAACCACTGATTAGCAGCTGATTTCTTTAGATCTACCATTTTAAAAACATAACCACGTTCCAACATTTCATTAGCCAGTTCAAGAACTGTTAACAAATTCTTTTCCTTGGTTGAAGCTTCCATGCCTTTATCGTTAATCTGTTTCATGGCATTCTTGACAGCCTCTTTACCACGACACATTGAAACAATATCAAAATCATCGGCACGAACCGAGAAATAAGCAGCATAGTAAACTAATGGAAAGTAAACCTTAAAGTAGGCAATTCTCAATGCCATCAAGATATATGCAGCTGCGTGGGCTCTTGGGAACATGTACTTAATTTTCAAGCAAGAATCAATATACCACTCTGGGATCTTCGCTTTACGCATCTCTTCTTGCCAATCATCAGGTATACCACGTCCATGACGAACACTTTCCATAATTTGAAACGACAATTCAGAATCTAATCCCCATTGAATTAAATCCGTCATAATGTTGTCACGGCATCCAATCACGTTTGCAATAGTGGCCGTACCATTCTTAATTAACTCATCAGCATTTCCAAGCCAAACATCGGTTCCATGAGACAGACCGGATATTTGAAGAAGTTCGGAATAGTTGCTTGGGTGAGTTTGTTCAAGCATTCCTCGAACAAATCGGGTTCCAAATTCCGGCACACCCAATGTACCGGTTTTTGATTGAATTTGTTCTTCAGAGACGCCTAAAATCTTTGGACTTGAAAAGATCGACATCACACCTGGATCATCCATTGGAATTGATTTTGGATTAATTCCCGATAGATCTTGAAGCATCCGAATCATAGTCGGATCATCATGCCCAAGAATATCAATTTTTAAAATATTATCATGAATAGAATGGAAATCAAAATGGGTTGTCTTCCAGGCAGCAGTCTGATCATCAGCAGGATATTGAATTGGCGTAAAATCATAGATATCCATATCAGCAGGAACAACAATGATGCCGGCAGGATGTTGCCCGGTAGTTCGTTTAACACCTGTAGCGCCCTTTGCTAGTCTGTCTTCCTCTGCTTGTCTATAAGTTGTACCTTTATCACGTTCATAGGCTTTCACGTAACCATATGCTGTTTTATCTGCGACCGTTCCAATTGTTCCAGCACGAAATACATTTTTTTCACCAAATAAAACCTTTGTATAGTTATGGGCAATTGGTTGGTAATCGCCAGAAAAGTTCAAATCAATATCAGGAACCTTATTTCCAGTAAATCCCAAGAAAGTTTCGAATGGAATATTATGACCGTCCCCGATCATCTGAGTACCACATTCAGGGCATTTTTTCCTTGGCAGGTCATATCCTGAGCTATATTCACCCTTCGTAAAGAACTCTGTGTGTTGGCAATTAGGACATCGATAGTGTGGTGGCAACGGGTTAACTTCGGTAATTCCAGTTAATGTTGCTATCAGACTAGACCCAACTGATCCACGAGATCCAACCAAGTAACCGTCTTTGTTACTTTTCGCAACCAATCGTTGAGCAATCAAATAAATAACTGAGAATCCATTCCCAATAATACTTTTAAGCTCTGTCTTCAACCGGTCGTCAACAATCTTAGGCAAGGGATCTCCATACCATTGGTGTGCTGTCGTCATGGTTCGCTCTTTAATTTCATCTTCTGAGCCTTCCATTTTTGGCGTATAGAGACGATCCTTTAAGGGATGGACATCATCTATATCATCAGCAATCCGATTGGTATTTGTGACAACAATTTCCTTAGCTTTTTCTGCACCTAAGAACGCAAAATCATCCAACATTTCATTTGTAGTTAAAAAGTGTAGATCTGGTAATTCTTGACGGTTAAGCGGGTTGGCACCACCTTGAGAGTTGATCAAAATTTTACGATAAATGTAATCTTGCGGATTAAGATAATGAACATCGCCTGTTGCAACGACTGGCTTCTTTAACTCATCACCTAATTTAACAATATTAGTTAAAATTTCTTCAAGATTTGCCTCATCGGAAATGAGATGGCTTTCAATTAACGGTGCATACGCCCGTTTAGGTTGAACTTCCAAGTAATCATAAAACCCCGCCTTTTTTCGGGCTTCATCCATTCCTTTTTGCATCATTGCGGTGAAAACCTCGCCTGAAGAACAAGCGGACCCAACAATAATACCTTCGCGAAACTTCTCTAATTGTGTACGTGGTACTCTGGGAACCCTAAAGAAATAATCAACGTTAGAAAGGGAGACAATTTTGAACATGTTTTTCAAACCAACTTGATTTTTAGCGATAATGACCGCATGCGAGGGACGGGCATGCTTGTAAGCATCATTTTCAGTCATGTGATCATTTAACTCATCATGATAGACAATGCCATACCGATCTTCTGCATCTTTTAAAAATAAATAGTTCAAATGTCCGGTTGTCTCAGCATCATAAATTGCTCGATGGTGATGCTCAAGATTCACATCAAATTTCTTGGCTAATGTATTTAACCTATATCCCCGCATATTGGGATATAGGAAACGTGCCAGTGTCAATGTATCAATAATTGGATTCTTTATTTCTGGCATTCCATGACGAACATATCCGGTGTTCATAAAACCAATATCAAACGTTACATTATGACCAACAACGATTGCATCTTCACAAAAGTCTCTAAACAGCTTGAATACTTCTTCTTCGGATTTTGAACCATGAACCATTTCATCCGTGATCGAGGTTAAATTTGTTGTCTGTTCTGAAAGATGGAATCCCGGATCGATAAACTCTTCAAATTGATCGATAACGTTGCTATTTTTCATTTTGACGGCTGATAATTCAATCACTCGATCATAAATAGCTGAAAGACCGGTCGTCTCAGTATCAAATACCACGTAAGTCGCGTCTTTTAAAGGAATATGTTTATCATTATAAGTGATAGGTACGCCATCATCTACCAAATTAATTTCGACACCGTATAGCATTTTAAGATCATTCTTTTGACCCGCATGAAATGCATCAGGGAAACCTTGAACGGCTGCATGATCTGTGATTGCCAGTGCCGGATGACCCCATGCCTTTGCCTGCTTTGCATAATCAGCAATATTATTAGTTGCATCCATTTGACTCATCGATGTGTGCAAATGTAATTCAACTCGTTTTTCTCCTTCAGGAGCCGTATCTTTTCGACTAATTTTTTTAACAGGATTAATATCATAGGCATTTAAGGTTAGCTCATGAGAATAATTATCTTCTTGTATACTCCCACGGACTTTCACCCAATCGCCTTCATTGATTTCATCAAATAAGGCTTCTTCACCACGATTAGAAAACTTTTTAACTTGAATTGATGATGTATAGTCAGTGATCTTTAACATTAGCAACTGTCTGCCTGATCTTAAGGATCTGACTTCTTTGTTAAAAACATATCCCGAAACAACCGCCGAACGTTCTTCCTCAATGATATCTTCCATCTTCATAATTGACGCATCGCCAATTATTTTCTTACCTATGATGGCAGAGCCTGAGGTGGCTCCTGGGTGGTTTGCTCGTTTTTTGGCATTTTCTTTAATCGCAGCATTGGCTTTCTTGACTAATTCCGCATTTTGAACTTCATTTTTTTTCTTAAGTGCTTCAATATTCTTTTGAGAAGACGTTTCGTCAACAATTGTGTGAATTGTAAAATTGGGGAATCCGGCTTTTTGATACATTTCTTCAATTGGTCCAAGTGCCGTATTAGTCATGAAATTCTTGACAATTTCATTTTCGGCCATAAATTCGACTCTTGAATCAACAATTGAAGGAGCTCGGTCCTCACAAAGTTCCTGAATTAAGGGAGATGTTACACCACTATTAACAACTATCCACTGCCAATATTGTCGTAACAACTGTTCGTTGAAGTGATCGTTAGCCGGTGTAATATTTAATGATACTTTCGCAATCTCTTGAAAAGAAGACTGTAAACGGGCGTTAAAATCGTTAAATACCTCAAAGGGCAAAATTCGGGGAACAGAAACATCAAATTGCCACCGAAGACTTTGTTCATGAACCTCTAAACGCTCAATTTTTGCGTCCTGAAAGAAAGGCGAGCTTTTCGCTTCTTCCCATTGAAGCTGCTCCAACAACTTTTCAAATAAAGCATTTTGATCCAAACTCAAAGAGCACCCTCCTCATTTAGTGCAAAAAGAAGCTGAGAACAAAAACAACTTTCGATCTCACCTTCTCTAAAACCAATCATCTTAAATCCTACAAAAATACTTTACCAGTATAAAACTAATTTAAATTCTTTAACAGGATTTTAACAGTATCGCTCAGTTCTTCAACTTTACTTTCGACTGTTTCACCGTTTTTTCGAATCTTGATTTCAACAATTCCTTCATCGGCTTTTTTCCCAACCGTAATTCTTAATGGAATACCCAATAAATCAGAGTCTGCAAACTTTACACCTGGTCGTTCCCTACGGTCATCAACAAGGACTTCTATGCCATTTTCGGTTAGCTGTTCTTCAATCTGATTTGCCAAATTCATTTGAACTTCTTTTTTAACGTTGATTGGAATGACATGAACAGTATATGGTGCAACCGCAACTGGCCAAACCAAACCATTTTCATCCGCATTTTGCTCGGAAATTGCTGAAAGTAATCGACTGATACCAATTCCGTAAGAACCCATGATAACAGGAATTGATCGGCCATTTTCATCTAAAACATTGGCATTTAGGCTTTTAGAATACCTTGTACCAAGTTTAAAAATATGACCAATTTCAATGCCGCGTGTGAATTTTAGCTTGCCCTTACCGTCCGGTGAAAGTTCACCTTCCTTAACAACAACAAAATCATCAACAGCATCAATGCGAAAATCTCGATTCAAGTTGGCATTAACATAGTGGTAACCATCCTCATCGGCGCCAACAACAGCATTTTTCATATTGCCAACCCGTGTATCAGCTAAAATGCGAACGTCATCGCTAACTCCAACTGGACCCAAAGATCCAAAATCAGCCTTTAAAAATTTGACGGCTTGTTCATCAGTTGCAAGGTCAAGGAAATCTGCTTTTAAGTAATTTTTTAACTTTACATCATTAACATCGTAATCACCACGAACTAAAACCAAGACAGGTTTCTCATCAGCAATATAAAGCATCGATTTAATTGTTTTCTTAGTAGAAACACCAAGAAAGTCAGCTACTTCATCAATTGACTTAACATTAGGTGTTGCGACTTTTTTTAGATCGGCCTCTGCTTCTGTTGATGGCTCATCAGTGACCTTCGATTTTGCCATTTCCAGATTTGCAAAGTAATCACTTTCATCTGAATAGACAATTGTATCTTCACCGACTGCAGCCATAGCAGAAAACTCTTTGGAATCAGATCCCCCCATAGCACCACCATCACCGATAATCACACGATACTTAAGTCCAATTCTATCAAAAATAGTGCGATAAGCTTTTTCCATGGCACGATAAGCATCATCAAGATCCGCTTCATTAGCCGCAAATGAGTACGCATCTTTCATAATGAATTCTCGGCTTCTTAACAGCCCGTATCGTGGGCGATCCTCATCACGGTATTTGTTTTGAATTTGGTAAAGAATCAATGGTAATTGTTTATATGATTTAATTGAATCCCGAATCAGTTCAGTAAAGGTTTCTTCGTGAGTGGGTCCCAAAATAAAATCAGTATCATGTCGATTCTTGAATTTGAATAGTTCTGGTCCGTATGTCTCATAACGTCCCGATTCTTTCCACAATTCAGCAGGAAGAACATCCGGCATCAACATTTCATGAGCAGAGGTCTTTTCCATTTCTTGTCGAACAATAGTTTCAATTTTTGTCAAAACGCGATATGCAAGTGGCAAATAAGCATACATACCTGCAGAAATTTGCTTGATATATCCGGCTCGAACTAACATTTTATGACTAAGGGCTTCAGCACCCTTGGGCGTTTCCTTTAACGTCGGAACTAAGATTTTAGACTGCTTCATAATCCAATAATTTCTCCTTTATGTCATCTTTCTGTGTATTTGGCCCATAAGACCAATTTCTTACGCTTTAGTGCAGGAAATAACGTTCAATATCATTCCAAGTAACTAAAATCATTAGTATCATCAAAAATGCAAAACCAATCAACGTAACAACTGTTTCTGTTCTTTGAGAAACCGGTTTCTTTCTAATTGCTTCAATAATATTGAGCACTAATTTACCGCCATCAAGACCGGGGATTGGAATTAAGTTAATAATCGCAAGGTTTAACGATAACCAAGCCAAGAAATTAAGAACACCTGAAATCCCTAATGATGCAGCTTGCGAAGTAGTCGCAAATATAGCTACAGGGCCTCCAAGATCATTTAGACTGAAGTGACCACTTACCATTGACCACAAAGCGCCCAATAACGTCTTTGTCATTGTCCAGGTTTGTGTGAATCCAGATAAGACCTTTGCTTTAAAGCTAGTATCAAGTGACTGGGTGATACCAATCATTCCAATCTTTTTGCCGCCTTGTGTATTGGATTTAGGTGTCATTTGAATGCTCTTATTTTGACCATCTCTGGAAATTTCCGCGGTTACCTTCTTGCCCGGATTTGATTGAATTTGAACGGCCAATTGGTCCCAATCCGCTGTCTTATGCCCATTGATAGATAGAATTCGGTCACCGGATTTAACGCCGGCTTGACGCGCAACAGAGTCTGAAGGCATCACGTTAATTTTATTGGTATTCGACTGAACGCCACCTTGAACAAATCCCAAGATTGTATATACAAGAATAGCCAGGATAAAGTTATTAAAAACCCCGGCAAAATTAGTTAACATTCGTTTGCCAAGCGGGGCAGCTTGGAATTGAACATCCTCCGGTGCAATCTGTAGTTCAGTACCATCACTTTCAATAATGATAGCATCATGATCAACGGAATATTTTTTAACGTCAGATTCGTCGCCGTTTTCATATCCTTTTATATATAAATCATGCGCTAAGTCAGTTCCTGTAACGGTTAAAGGGATTCCCTGAAACAGCGAATGCTTGTTGCTCGTATTAATTCGAGTTACAACGCCTTGATCATTTAATTGTAATGTAACAGGTGTTCCGGGTTTTAATTCTTCCTCACCATCATCAACTTCACCCGCCATTCGAACATATCCACCAAGAGGTAATAGCCTTAATGTGAAAGTCGTACTGCCACTTCGATGAAAGAAAACTTTTGGCCCCATTCCAACAGAAAATTCACGAACTAATATTCCTGAACGCTTGGCCATAATATAGTGACCGAACTCGTGAAAGATAACCAAAATACCAAAGACAATGATGAAAACTATAATTGTAGTTATCAAGCGGCACTTTCCTCCTAATCAAAAATTAAATAATACCAACTAAATGCAGCATTGGTAATACAAGTAACAAACTATCGAATCTATCTAAGATTCCACCATGTCCTGGAAGAATCTTACCTGAATCCTTAACGTCATAGTATCTTTTGAGTGCTGATTCAATTAAGTCTCCAAATTGCCCGGCAATTGAAAGGAAAATCGTAATCATAATCATTTCAATTGTTGAATAACCAGGAATTGGATAGAAGAAAATAAAAGTTGAGCATAAAATTGTCGCTGCAATTGAGCCACAGATTGACCCTTCCCAAGTCTTGTTAGGACTAATTCGAGGTGCCAACTTATGCTTACCAAGCAGTCGTCCAAAAATATAAGCACCACTATCAGTTACCCACACAATAAGCAGTGCGTACAATAACACTGGTAATGACTCTGCTCTGGCTGCAATGAAATAATGAAAACCCATTCCAATATACAGCATCCCAAGCACAATGACACCTGCATCGTCAAAAGTGAACAAGTTTCTGCTTAGGACAGTCACTAATAATAACATTAAAACAAAAAGGAAAAAGATAAATGTCTGGTTAAAGTTATTGGGTAAAAAGCCCGTCCAACTGTCCGGTAATATCAGTGCACTAACACCTAAATACGCGATAATCGACTCACCAGACACCAAAATCCTTTTTTTCATAACTAAGATTTCTGAAACTGCGATAATTCCCAAAACCAAAGCGGCGATGTCAATCCATAAGCCACCCAAAATAATTATCGGAATAAAGATAATCAGCGCGACAACCGCAGTTATTACACGTTGTTTCACTTAAATTTGCCCCCTGTTATTCATTTTTCAAACCGCCAAATCGCCGATTTCGATGCTGGTATTCAAAAATCATCTGCCGCAGCGTTTGACCATCAAAATCTGGCCAAAGTGCATCGGTAAAAACCAATTCACTGTAAGCAATCTGCCAGAGCAAGAAATTTGAAATGCGTTCTTCGCCACTTGTTCGAATTAATAGGTCAGGATCAGCGTAATCGCCTAAAAATCCAGTCATCAAATGGCGGGAAATCAAATCATCATCAATATCAGAAATAGAAATCGCATCATTTTTGATTTCGCTTGCAATATTTTGCACTGCCAATCGAATATCAAGTCTACTGCCATAGTTTAGAGCAAAATTTAAGATCATACCAGTACATTTACTGGTTTGAGAAATTGCATCCCGAACCGCTTTTTGTGTGTTCTCAGGTAACTGATCAATAAGACCCATTACTGAAACTTTAACATTATTTTCTATTAATTCAGGAACAAAATTATTAAAAAATTTAACTGGCAGTCCCATCAAAAAACTAACTTCATCCTTTGGCCGTTTCCAATTCTCAGTTGAAAATGCATATAAAGTCAAAACCTTTACACCTAATTTACTTGCAGCCATTGTAACGGTTTTAACGGTCTCCATTCCCTGTCTATGGCCTGCGATTCGTGGCAAATGTCTTTTTTTTGCCCAACGCCCATTACCATCCATAATGATTGCGATATGCTTGGGAATTCTATCGGAGTCCAAGTGAATAGATGATTCTGCGTTCTTTTTATTATTAAACATTGAACTCTCCTCTAAACAATTCAGGAAAAAATAAAGGATGAGAAGAAAAACTCATCCTAAAATGCACTTAATTGTTAGTCTTCTGCACTATCCGGACGTTCAACCATTCGCCATTCACCGCGATTTGCCTCTGCTAAAGTATTAAAGTACCTCAACAATTGATTAGCATCTGATGGGCTCTTTTGACCTAGTTCATTGAGACCTTTACCTGTTGTCATCGGTTCTGATAAATCAGTGATTTCATTGCCTTTCTCAATGGTTGCATTTGAGAAAGCGATCACCCAATCTTCTTCTACCAACTGTGACACAATAAAGAATAAATTAAAATCATCTGTCACGAATGCCGGCATTGCATACAGGTCATCTTGAACAGGCTGTAAACGACTCCCGTTATAATCTAAATCGCCTAAATTATCTTCAGTGACTGGTTTATTGAGCTTGAATAACATCTTATCAAACTCCGGTGTACCAGGTACTACAGAAACTTCATCATCATTATTATTATTATTATTTTTATTGTTATCTGCCATTATTGAACCCACTTTCTAGCCATTCATGACTTCGTTTTCTTTATCAGCAACGATTTTATCAACACTTTTAATTGAATTATCAGTTAACTTTTGAACTTGATCTTCAAGGCGGTGTAGCTCATCATCCGTGATTTCTTCACTTTTATTACCGCGTTTGAAAGTATCCATTGCTTCGCGACGAACATTCCGAACAGCAACTTTACTCTTTTCACCAGTTGCCTTTACTTGCTTAGCAACTTCCCTTCGACGTTCTTCGGTTAACGCTGGAATTGCCAAACGAATAGCCGTTCCATCATTTGCAGGACTAAGTCCCAAATCAGCTTCATATATCCCCTTTTCGATATTGTCCAAAGAAGATTTATCATATGGCGTAATTAAGATAACTCTGGCTTCAGGAATTGAAATTGAAGCAATCTGGTTTAAGGGTGTTGGCGCACCATAATAATCCACCGTTACACCACTTAATAGGCTTGCATTAGCGCGGCCGGCACGAATACTTCCCAACTCATGCTCCAGCACTTCCTGTGCTTTTTTCATTTTAGTTTTTGCTTCATTTAAAACTGTTTGCGTGTCTGCCATTTCTATTTCTCCTTCACAGTTGTTCCAATACTATCTCCAGATACAACTTTCCGAATGTTTCCCGGCTTATTTAAATTAAAGACAACCAACGGAATATGATTATCCATAGATAACGAACTCGCTGTTGAGTCCATTACCTTAAGCCCTTTTTCTAAAATGTCCATATATGTGAGAGTCTCATACTTCTTAGCATCTTTGTGTGTTCGCGGATCAGCAGTATAAATGCCATCGACACCATTTTTGGCCATCAAAATTGCATCTGCGCCAATTTCCGCTGCCCGTAGAGCCGCAGTTGTGTCTGTTGAAAAATATGGATTTCCGGTTCCACCCGCGAAGATAACAACTCGGCCTTTTTCCAAATGACGAACAGCTTTTCGACGAATATAAGGTTCAGCAATCTGACGCATCTCAATTGAAGTTTGTACACGTGTTGGGACATCAAGTGATTCCAAATTATCTTGAAGTGCAAGACCGTTCATCGTCGTTCCTAACATACCGATGTAATCGGCTTGGGCACGTTCCATTCCCATCTCGGCACCAGCCTCGCCTCGCCACATATTGCCACCGCCAACGACAATTCCAATTTGAACACCCATTTCGAAAATATCCTTGATTTCTTTGGCAACGTCTTTAATTACCGGTGGATTAATTCCGAATCCTCTATCACCAGCTAAAGCTTCACCGCTTAATTTTAAAATAATTCGGTTATATTTTACTTTGGACATCAAAGTGCCTCCCATAATTAATCATTAACATCAATTTTAGCATACTCAAGTTAGCTACAACAATAAAACTAACAAATTCAGTAATTCTTAACAGCTTTTCAAAACTAAAGTCTATAAAATAGTGTCAAATTTTCAAAAGCCAAAAAAAGGGCTGGAACAAATGTATCTCGTTGTTCCAGCCCTTCATAAAAAATTAATTACCTAATTGATCGCGAACTTCATCTTCAAAGCTTTCTTGCTTTTTTTCGATGCCTTCGCCGACTTCATAGCGAACAAATTTAACGATTGAACCGTTCTTGGAAGCAACATATTGTGCAACTGTTTGATCAGGGTCTTTAACGAACTCTTGATCTTCCAAGCAAATTTCTGCCAAGAACTTGTGAAGACGACCTTCAACCATTTTTTCAACAATCTTCTCAGGTTTGCCTTCATTTAGGGCTTCCTGAGTTAAAATTTCTTTCTCATGGGCCAACCGCTCTGCCGGAACTTCAGATTGATTCAGGTACTCTGGATTAGTGGCAGCAACGTGCATTGCAATGTCTTTTGCAGTTGCTTCATCCGCACCTTTAAGTTCAACAAGAGAAGCGATTAGACCACCATTGTGCAAGTATGAACCAAAGACTTCGTCATCATTTTTTTCAACAATTTCAAATCGACGTAAACTAACTTTCTCACCAGTTACCTGAGTTGTTTCAACTAAATCATCTTTAATTGTACCTTTTTCAGTCGAAAGTGCTAAAGCAGCATCAACGTCGGCAGGCTTATTAGCTACAATAGCGTCACTGATCCTAGAAACAGCGGCTTTAAACGGATCACTTGAAGCAACAAAGTCAGTCTCGGAGTTAACTTCGATGATTGCAGCTGTGTTACCTTTTACAGCAACTGTTGCTAAACCATTTGCGGCAACACGGTCACTTTTCTTTTCAGCCTTGGCAACCCCTTTTTCACGTAATACTTCGATCGCCTTATCAAAATCACCTTCAGTTGCAACAAGTGCCTTCTTGGCATCCATCATACCAACACCGGTTTTCTTACGTAGTTGCATAACTTGTGATGCAGAAATTTTTGCCATTTTAGTGGCCTCCTTAATTCTTTACATAAAAACTGACTCTTCACCAAGGCCAAATAGGTCTATAGCGATAGAGTCAGCCTAAGTGCTATTACTTATTATCAGTATTGCTCTTGCTTTCTACAGCATTAGCAATATCTTCAATTGAATCCTCTTTTGAATCTTTCTTGTCAGTCTTTGATCCGTTTTCGAAAGTATCTTCGTTAACTTCATCTTCACCCTGACGGCCTTCAATGATTGCATTAGCCATTGTTGACGTAATCAATCGAACGGCACGAATAGCATCATCGTTTGAAGGAATAACAACATCAATTTGGTCAGGATCAGTATTTGTATCAACCATTGCAACGATTGGGATGTTTAGCTTTTGAGCTTCGTGAACAGCAATTTGCTCTTTACGAGGGTCAACGATAAACAAAACATCTGGGAGTTTAGGCATATCCTCGATACCACCCAAAAATCTTTCAAGCTTATCACGTTGCTTCATTAATAATGAAACTTCCTTCTTAGGAAGAACATCAAACGTCCCATCAGTCGCCATCTTCTTAAGATCTTTAAGACGTTTTACACGTGATTGAATAGTATTCCAATTGGTAAGCGTTCCGCCAAGCCAACGATTGTTAACGTAATATTGACCAGCACGGGTAGCTTCTTCAGCAATTGAATTTTGTGCCTGTTTCTTAGTACCAACAAACAAAACAACAGCACCCTTTGAAGCTTCCTCTTTCATGAAGTTATAAGCAACATCAATTAATTTAACAGTTTTTTGCAAATCAATGATGTAAATCCCGTTTCGTTCAGTAAAGATGTATTGTTTCATCTTTGGATTCCAACGACGGGTTTGGTGACCGAAATGAACTCCGGCTTCCAACAATTGTTTCATAGAAATTACAGCCATAATATAGTAGCCTCCATTAAAGTTTTTTCCTCCTCGATGATCATCTGTTATTGGAACTACATAATTGTAGCAACACCAATAGCATCACATCGAGTGTGTAATTAAAACACCTTTAAGAGTATAGCTAAAATTGACTGCGAAAGCAAGCGATAACATGATTTTGATGTTAAAAATATTAAGAAAATTGTTAAACTTTTGTAAAACGTGTTAAAATGATTAATCGTGACGAGGAGGAATCTATATGATTAAAGCCATCGTTTTTGACGTTGACGATACTTTGTACGATCAGAAACCATCATTTAATGAAGCTTTCAAACAAATATTCTCAAATGATGTTGATAGCAATTTGATAAATAAAATTTTCTCCAACTATGTTCAGCAGGAACAATTAGTTGTAGCAAAAAATAATCTGGATAATCAATTTCAACTTTCAAAAACAGACATTAGCTTTCATTGTCTCCATCATTCTTTTAAAGAATTTAATCTTGATGGCCTTACACAAAAGAAGGCAGAAGACTTTTGGCAACTTTACAACAAATTTAGTCAGGACATTCAATTATTTGACGGGTTAACTCACGTTTTTAATAAACTGATTGAAAAATTCAAACTTGGCATTATTACTAATGGATCGACTGAAAATCAACTTTCAAAAATCACTAGATTAAATCTCCAGCACTGGTTTGACAGGGAAAGTATTATTACTTCCGAGGACGCCAATGCTAAAAAACCCGATCCAATGATTTTTACGCTAATGAACCGAAAATTCGAACTTCGCGGTAATGAGATGATGTATGTAGGTAGTTCATATTTAAACGATATTGTGCCTGCTAAAAGGGCTGGTTGGCAAACCGTTTGGTACAACAATCATGATGGGTCGATTATTGATCCAAATATCATTCCAGATCAAACTGTCAATAACAGCGAACAACTACAAGAATTATTATCAGAATTAGCGGCTGAGGTTTAACCTCAGCCGTTTTTTACCTTTTTAATTTCCAACAATTTTTGCATTAAAAAGGGATTTTCAACTATAAACCGTTGAAAATCCCTTTTATTAAACAGATCATCTGATCTTTTAAAGCTTAACTAACTTGTCAGACTTACCTGTTGAGATAAGTGACTTATTAGCATCCATCGCAAAGTAAACCATGTTACGAACAGCACGCTTAGTATAGAAGGCAATATGGGGACTGACTAGAACGTTTTCTCGTTTCATAAGTCCCTTTAATCGTTCATCAGGAATTTTATCAAAACTACCAAAGTCGGTATTGAAAATACCAACTTCATTTTCATATACATCAAGAGCAGCACCGGCGACTTTTCCGGAATCAAGTGCTCTAATAAGTGCATCAGTATCAACTAAAGCACCACGAGCTGGGTTTAAGATATAAACACCGTCCTTCATCTTACTGAAGGCTTCATCATTTAACATATGTTCATTTTCTTTAGTTGCAGGTGCATGAATTGAAAGGACATCTGATTGAGCATAAAGTTCGTCAGGTGAGTCGACATAGACACCTTCCTTTTCCAATTCTGGATTATGGAAGATATCATAAGCGATAACCTTAGCACCGAACCCCTTATAAATACGCATTGCAGCACGACCAATTCGACCAGTGGCAAAAACACCAACAGTTAATTGGTTCAATTCTTCAGCAATGTCTGGTGCCCAACGAAGGTCACCATTAGCTTGTTTACGATCGAAAGTATTTGTTCGACGTAACAATCTCATTAATTGAGTAACTGTAAATTCAGCGATTGCTTCTGGTGAATATGCTGGTACATTGGTAACTTGAATACCGTTGCGTTTTGCAGCATCAGCATCAATATTATCAACACCAACGTTACGTAATGAAAGGAACTTGATACCAAATTCGCCTAGTTTGTCTAGAACAGCAGCAGTGTAAGGCTTTTGTTGGTATGTTACCACACCATCGGCACCCTTTGCTTGATCAACTGTTGACTCGTCTAACAGTTCACCAGTTGATGCAACTTCTACATCAGGGTTTTCTTCACTCCACTTATCTAAATATGGTTTTTCATCGTCACGAATGCCATAAGCAATAATTTTCAAGAATATTACCTCCTAAACATGTTACTTGTATTATAACACTTTTATATGCTGTTTTTGCTGAAAATCAGAAAGTTTGTGCATTTTTTCACTGATATTTATAAAAACGAGTCCGGGTTATTAATGTATTGCAATTTCTGCTTTCTTGTTAATTGTTTAAACGCATATTCTGCACTTAAAGCATCATGCTTAGTTGGGAATTGCTTTTGAAATAGTATTTTAATTGGTCTATGTGATCGCGTATATTTAGCACCCTTTCCCAGTTTGTGAGTTTGAAAGCGCTTTTCAACATTCGTTGTAAAGCCTGTATATAAAGTACGGTCTTCACACAGTAAAACATATATATAATATTTTTTAATTTGTTTCTCCATATAAAATTCGCTTCACTTTGCCTGAATAGTCATTACCTTCATGAGTAATTAAATCTTCTTGAATTCTCAACCCATTCGGTTTGCCACTTTTAATTGCTTCTACCAGTACCATATTTGCTTCTGAGGTCGTTTTAGACCGAACAAATTGTAATATTTTAGGCTCCAAATGATGATTCCGTAAACTCAGTAGGAGATCTGTGAGTCTATCGGGACGGTAAACCACAAATAACTTAGCGTTCGTTTTTAGCAAGTCTGCCGAAATTTTAGTGATTTCATCAATCGTTGTTTTAATTTCGTGCCGTGCAATAGCCAAATACTGATTTGGATTCTTTTCACTAGTCTCATAATTGACAAAGTAAGGTGGGTTACAAACAATCACGTCAACTGAATCTTTGGAAATATAATGAGTGGTATTTTTTAAATCATCATTAACAACATGTACCTGATTCTCCAAATGATTTAACTGAATACTTCTTGCTGCCATATCGGCGAGCTTTTCCTGAATTTCAACCATGGTGATTTGAGCAGATGTTTCACTGCTTAAAAACAGGCCAACTGCACCATTACCAGAACACAGATCAATGATATTTTTAACCCGTTTGCTTCCAACCTGTGCAAATTCTGCTAATAAAACAGCATCTAATGAAAACGAAAAAACGTCGTTGCTTTGAATAATGGAAACATTATTACTATATAATTGATCAATTCGTTCATTTTTTTTTAATTTCACTCGCATTACTTTTTGAACCTTTCACAAATTTGTTTGCCAAACGCTTCTCGTTTAAGTTACTATTATTTTATCAGATTAAGAAAGAAGGAATGGGATTGTTTTATTCATTTGTCCGTGTGCTTGTGCGTATTTTTGTATTTATTATTAACGGAAATGCGCATTATCAATATAAGGAACGCCTGCCCAAAGGGAATTATATTTTAGTTGGGCCCCACCGGACATGGTTTGATCCAATTTATTTTGCACTAGCAGCCAGTCCAAAAAAGTTTAGTTTTATGGCAAAAAAAGAACTTTTCAAAAATCCGATTTTAAAATGGATTCTGGATCACGCCAACGCTTTTCCAGTGGACCGGGACCATCCCGGCCCCTCGGCAATTAAAAAGCCCGTCAGAATTTTAAAAAAATCAGATTTATCGCTTATCCTTTTTCCATCCGGGACTCGCCATTCAGAGCAATTAAAAAGTGGCGCAGCACTCATTTCACAATTGGCAAATGTACCACTGGTTCCAACTGTTTATCAGGGACCATTAAGCTTTAAACGGTTATTCAGCCGAAAAAAAGTCACAATTGCTTTTGGTGAACCAATTTATATCGACCGGAAACACAAGCTGGATGACAACTATCAAAAAGAAGTTGAACAGCAGATGCAAACTGCTTTTGATGCTTTAGATTACGCCGTCAATCCCGATTTCAAATACGTTGACATTTCAAAGAAAAATACAACCGACAAAATTGAATAATTAATCATCTATGAACATTGATGATATCAAAAAAGAGGCCAAGTCAAAATTCTTTGAATGGTCTCTTTATTGTTGGCTAAGATAATGCTATTTCTTACCCATATTGCTTTGCATTGTATGCATCATCTGATTCAACTTCTTTTGAGAAGGTTTTTGACCCATCTGTAACATTAATTGACGCAATTGATCTTCGTTAAATGGGGGATTTTCTTTCAAGTACTTTTCCATATATTTACGAGCACCGTAAAAACCACCAATTAAACCAATGACCAAGGCCACAATAACAATTAGAATCCAAATCCAAGTTGCCAAAACAAGGCCTCCTTATATAGTCTCATTGTTTAATTTTACACAATTCTTAAAGAAAATAAAAGCCTAATTGTAAAATGAGCTAAAAAAGTCATTATTAATGGTTAGTCGTCTCGAAGTCCCTTATGACGTTGAATGTTTTTCACCTTTTTTGAAGTGATTTCTTTGCCACTTTTATCATAAACTTTCATTAACTCAATTTGGCTCTTAAAGTTTTCTCGAAAACGAGCAACATACTTTTTACGTAGTTCAGCCCGTTCAATTTTTTCAACTTCTGTTAATCCTTCATTCTTTGCTTTGTGTGCTAATTCATTAATACGGGGAACGATTTCCTTTAAAACGTTATCACCGATTTTTGATTGTAGCTCTTTTTTCTCTTTTTCATTCATAGATATTCCTCCAATAAGACCATTATAACAAAAAAAGTTAAAATTACACGAACGTGTGTTTGAAATCTATTCAAACTTATGATACGATTAAAACAACAATTAAAGTAACTTATGAGGTGTCGGAAAATGGCAAAGAATTCTGAAAGTAAGCAATACAAGATTTTACACTATATTTGGGAAAAAGTTAATGATAAGGGTTATCCGCCAACCGTTAGAGAGATTGGCGAAGCGGTTAATCTTTCTTCAACCTCAACAGTCCATGGTCATATCAATCGGTTACAAAAAAAGGGTTATATTGTTAAGGACCCCTCAAAGCCAAGAGCACTTGAAGTCACGGCTGCAGGGATGGAACTGTTGGGCATTGCACCTAAGCAAAAACAGATTCCAATCTTAGGAACTGTTACCGCTGGCGAACCTATTCTCGCTGTAGAAGACGCAACTGATTATTTCCCGTTACCACCACAACTTGCGCAGGATGACCAGACCCTGTTTATGTTACAAATTCGTGGCGAAAGTATGATTAATGCAGGCATTCTAAATGGCGACTATGTCGTGGTTCGTAAGCAAGCTTATGCCGACAATGGCGATATTGTTATTGCCATGACTGATGAAAATGAAGCGACCTGCAAGCGATTCTTTAAAGAAAGCGATCATTTCAGGCTTCAACCAGAGAATGATACAATGGCGCCTATTATTCTGACTAAGGTTAGCATCTTAGGCAAGGTCGTTAGTCTATATAGAAATGACATCGACTAATAGTTTAGTCACTTCAAAAGAGTTCAAGATACAATGTGTCTTGACTCTTTTTTAGCACTCACATAGACTGCCAGAGAAATCTTTCAATCTAATTGACTTATTTTTTCTCTGAATTTGATTCACTTTGATTAGTCCAAGGACTGAGCATCTCCCGATCCATTTTTGGTCAGGTATATTCTTCTATTCTCTTTGCGTCCTTTTAGAACAAAGCAACTATTATCCGAAGAGACATCAAACAATTTGTCTTCTTCATTGAGTGGTAAAAAGGTTTGATACATTTCTTGATATTGCTCAATTGTGATTCGAGATCGCTCAGATAGTATCGTATCCATATCAGTTTTTAATTGTGATCTATCAAATTGATCACTTAATCGGCCACTATAGAATTCTCCTTGAGCTCCTGAACCATAACTGAAAAGACCAATCAAATCATCTTGATTCAGCGCTTCCGAGTTTGACAATAAAGAAATTAAACTTAAATATAGAGAACCAGTATAAAGATTCCCCACAAGCGCATTATACATTCTAGAGGCTTCAAATTGTTCTAATATAGCCTCTGGATGTTTACTTTGATCAATAATTGAGCGAAGCGCCTTCAAGCCCATTTTCGTATACGGAAGATGAAAAGTTAATGCTCGAAAATCATCAATTGTTCTATGGTATTTTTGCCGATAATCCATCCAAGTTTGTTGAAAAAAATCAGCATAAATACTATTTGAATAATGACCATCAACGACAGCATCATGACGATAAAGAGGCCGCCAAAAATCCATAATGTTATCAGAGTGAAACGATCTTTTGTCTTCCACTTCTAGGATTCGTGGATTCGAAGAAATCACCATTGCAACAGCCCCACCACCCTGAGTAACTTCTCCAGGCGTATTCAGACCATATCTAGCAATGTCAGCAGCCAGTACCAACGCCTTACTTTCAGGGTGTAAACGAATATGATCCACCGCCATTTGAACACCAGCCGTACCACCATAACATGCTTGTTTAATTTCAAAAGATCGCGCCTGTTTAGAAATCCCAAGTAACGACTGGACATAAATAGCGGCAGATTTTGAATTATCAACACCTGTCTCGGTTCCGAAAATTACCAAATCAATTTTTTCTTTATCGCCCTCACTCAAAATCTTTTGAGCAGCATTAGCCGCCATTGTCACAACATCTTGAGTTGGCGGTATAACGGCTTGCTTTTTTTGCCCAATACCAATTAAATATTTCTTTGGATCTTCATTCCGTGCATGGGCCAGATCAACCATATCGATAAAATATGGTGATGTGTAAAAACCGATTTTATCAATCCCTACTGTCATCCAAAAAACTCCTTTATAAAAGAATGAGACCAAGATACGGCTTTTCAAACATCAAGCGGAGTATCTTCGTCTCATTATGTATCAAGCAGCATCTTTGTAACGATCATTCTATTCGATCACAAAGTGAATTTTATACTGATCTTTCCCAGTTATCGAGTCAATAACCAATCCCTCGGTCAGATTGCCTGCGAATACGAAACCCTCGTGCTTGTGACCAGTTGAGGTGAATGTCCATTGAATAACCTGCGAACCACCGGTTGGAGAACCAAACACTCGAATCCCTGACAGTTGCCCATAAGAATTATCCGAAAGAACGACTTCTTGATTTCCTAAATTTGCATTAATATTTAAAGTTAACATATAGCTCTCCCACTTATTCGATTATCCAACATAGTAGTGTATCATAATTGAAATCTGTTTTCTATTCAGGTATGGTTAAGTTAAGATTTTATTAATCAACTCGAAGGAGGATTATCAGATGAAAATTCATATCCATCGCTCCAAGGAGCATCGAGTCATTGCCGGCGTTATTGGTGGATTAAGCGAAAAATATGACTGGGATCCACTACTTGCGAGAGTTATTTTTCTGTTACTCGCATTTACTCCTCTGTTCCCCGGCTTTATTGCTTATCTGATCTTGTGGATTTTAATGGAGGATCCGATCTGAGTGATTTTTTGGCCAAAATATATAACCATAAGTGTAATGCCAAAAACACAATAAAAAATAAGGTAAAACATTCAAAAAAGAATGTATCCGGCAGCATATTAATAACCGGGTCCAGATCCGGGTCGAAAATCCAATCACTATTTCGAAACAATAGCTCATGAAAATAAATAAATACCTGTTCGAAATTGACAATCATAATTGAAACAATCACTAACGAAAAGATGACCACCGTTTTTATCGGTGTTAAAAGCATCCACGTTAGTGATTTTTTATTTAACCGCCGTACAAGTACAAATGACACCGGGACAAAAATAACTGCCATAACATTATTAAAAATAACTAAATGTTTCACATCTTTAAAATGCTGAAGGCCATTTGGCGAGCTGATAAAATATTTAAAGTTCAATGAATGAGTTAAAGGGTTTTGAATATAATTAATCATTCGCAAGTATTCTTCGTGCATCTTTTCGGCGGACATGCCTGTTGCAGCTGATAAGTGTAATGCATGAATGTTCAGGTCAAAGAGCCAAACCGAATTAATTGTCAAAAAAATCGCAAATGATAAACATCCCAATAGTATGATAAATGCGTACCCGATTTGTTGCATTGTTAGTTTCAAACTAAGGCCGCCATTCATCTAAACTGTCGATTTGATAGGTCGGTAAAATTGATTCTGAACGAACCTGCTCCTTGGTGGAGAGCCCTGTATATACCAACAGTGTATCTACGTTGGCATTTATACCAGCCTTAATGTCTGTATTATAGTTATCCCCTACCATCACGACTTCATCTTGACTCAATCCAATTTTTTTCAAGGCACTTTCAATAATTCTGGCTTTGGGTTTTCCGATCATAATCGGTCGTTGTTGGGTCGCGTATTCAACAAACTTTACAACAGAGCCTGCACCAGGCATCATACCGCGTTCTTTAGGGATGTTTGTATCGGGATTGGTACCAATGAACTTAGATCCGCTTCGAATCGCCAAAACAGCTTCTGACAGCTTCTCATAGGTTAAATCCGAATCCAATCCAACGACAACATAATCAGGATGATCAGATTCTAAGCGAAAGTTATTTGCTAAAATAACCTGCTTTAGACCAATTTCGCCAACAATGTAAACCGACGGGGCAACTATTTTCTTATCATCATTCATAAAATCTACAGTTGCCATTCCAGATGTATAAACATTTTCCGCTTTAACATGGATATCATGATTTTCGTCTAAATTTTTAACGACGTCTCGCGGTAATTGTGTCGAATTATTTGTTACAAAAAGAAATGGTATTTTTTTTGCTTGTAATCGTTCAATAAAACGTTTGGCGGCAGGAATTCGCTTTTTTCCTGCATAAACCGTTCCATCAAGATCGATAAAATAGCCTTTGTAGTGTTTCATTCTTTTATCCCTTCGACAATTAATTTTTACTTTCACGAATAATAAAGTGATGTTTATGAGATTTTTCCTCAGTTTTAACAATCAATTTCTTTCTCTTCTGAAGAGGGGGCTTTACGGGTGCTACTTTTTGTTCAACAAATGCATGGTTGCGACTATTCCGACGATTATTACGAGACCGTCCCCGACTCGAGCGATGACGACTACGTGTACTTCTTGATTTATGGACGATCGGTCGGGCTTCAAGATTATGAACGACAAAATAAGCCGCACCAAAATTAATGTCTTCAAGCAAATAATCATTGAGTGCAGAAATAAACGGGCCGGTGACAACCTCTCTGTCGTCATTATAAAACCCCTTGAGACGTAGCTGGCCATAACCCCAGTCGCCAACAATGAAATCAAACTGGCTTAAAGCCGGATTGTATCGGCGAACAAACTCTTCAAATTGAAAACCATTTTGAGAATTCAACTCCACTTCATATTGATGATTATTAATGCTGAACTCGGTTTCCGAATCACGCTGAATCTGTGCAAGCGGATGACGTTTTTCATCCTGTTGTGCAATTAAAACATCAAGCTGTTTACGGTCCATACTGGTCCTCCTTTCATCCGTTAATAGGATAGTGTTTAGCCATATAATCACCAAAGACATCCCTTAGATTTTCATCATACAAAATTTCGTTATGACCCACAATTTCTAATGTTGGAAAAAATGGAATGAATAAATAATGATCGGGCATCGCAATTTGATATTTTTTAATTGGGGAAACCAGTTCTTCACGATAAAATAGTCTACCAGTATCCGAATCATATCTCAAACCGCTATAATGAAGCTCGCCAAATACCTTCCCCCGAAAGCCCATGCCTTTTTGAGGAAATTTAATTAAGAAGTTCCGATTCTTTTCCATTTCTTTAATTAATCTCCAAAGGTCATAACCACCTAAAGTCACCCTCATAACATGCATTGCATGAGGAAGCATTTGATGCAATGCATTTCTATCTACAATTCCCTTTGGAAGATCACGAAGAAATAGTCCGGAGCTTAAAATACCAGCTGACGTATTTGCCTTCTCCATAATTGCATGTAACCCTTCATTTACTAATCGTGAGTTTCCAGTCAGGCTTGTCGTCATTGGTTCCTTAATTCTAGCTAATTTGTTTCTGGCTAATAATTTTTCACCGGTCTCTTCATAACCTTCAATCTCTTCTTGATCTTCAGGAAGCTCAGGAAGCGTACTGGTTTTGACCACCATTGCATCACTGTCAGTAATTTGATGCGAATGATCGACCGTAAGCGTTATCTGACCAATATAATGTCCCCACTTTTCAGCAGCTGCCAATAAAGATGTGTTGACACGCTGGCCGTGGACTAACAAATGATGCGTGTGAGAGCCGATAATGACATTTAGTTCGGGAAACTTTCTTGCCAGTAATTGATCCTCTGGGAGCCCTAAATGAGAGAGTAGAACGACAATATCATATTGCCCAGCATACCTTTTTAAAAGTTTTGGAAGTATCTTTTCCGGTTCAATTGGGCGCCATCCTAAAATAGGGTATGTTAGCAAATAAGGAGCTGTCAAACCTAAAATCAAGATACGTGTTTTTTTAGGAGTTGTGATGATTTTTGCCGGTTGAGACCATTTTGGCATTAACTTGGTTTTCATATCCAGTATATTGCCAAGAATGACGTCAAAATTTGCATCATTATAAAGCTGATTCAACTGTTCGTGTGTATTGGTAAGCCCTTCGTTATTTCCAATTGTGACTGCATCGTAATGAATTTGATTCAGTAGTTCAACATTTGCTTGTCCATTTGTGACCTCAGTTAGAGGATGGACGCGATCCACAGCATCGCCTAAATCTACGGTAATAACTGATGAATTCTTTTCAAGTAATAATTTATTCCTGGTTTCTAAAATATATCTGCGAATTCGTGGCCAATTTTCAAAATGCGAATGCAGATCATTTGTATGCAAGATTGTTATTTTTTCCGTCATGAGACCACCTATCATTGTCGTTTTGCAAA
Source organism: Lentilactobacillus hilgardii DSM 20176 = ATCC 8290 (assembly GCF_000159315.1). Lineage (GTDB taxonomy): Bacteria > Bacillota > Bacilli > Lactobacillales > Lactobacillaceae > Lentilactobacillus > Lentilactobacillus hilgardii. Next base: position 194,167 of record NZ_GG669993.1, on the reverse strand, counting down.
ATCGATTTGTTTTTGCGCCACCATTTCCTCTATTTCCTGCTGTGAAAAGGGCGTACCAAACGGGGGTTTATGTTTTAAATAATCAGCCTCCGGTGTATCTACACCAACGTTAATATTCTCTTTAATTGGCACCGAGTAGTGATGAATATGACCATGAAGATTAATAATTTGTTTGACAATCCCCATCATCATAGGATAGTGCGTCATATAATACTGACGGTGATTCATTTTAATTAGGACGCCAACATCATGGAATTCAAATTTTAAATGGTTCCCTACTGAATAATTATGTTTTTCAAGATATTTAAATAAGTTTCTCGAATCATGATTTCCTTTAATTAAAATAAGCCTGCCATTTAGTTTTTTTAAAACTTCAAAAATGCGTTGATAAGCGTCCTTTTCCGGTCGAGTATGAAGAATTGCAATATCTCCCAAGTGGTAAACAACATCATCTTTACCAACTCGCCTATTCCAATTTTCAATAATCGTATCATTCATATCTTCAACTGTTAAAAAAGGTCGGGGCGCAAATTCACTAATTCCAAGTAATCTTTCATGAAAAAAATGAGTGTCGGCCGTAAAAAATTGCATTTAACATTCTTCTTTCAGACGCGATAGTTACTTTAACCATAATAACACCGCTACTTAATCTTTTCCCGCTATTATAACGAAAATAATGAAGACTGGGAACAAAATCGTTTTGGTCCCAACCTTCATCATTATTCAATGATTAATTTTCTGATTCAACCTTATTTGTAACTGATTTACCAACGAACAAGATCAGTAACCAAAGTAATGATCCAATTAACGCAATCAGCGTATCTGTCTTCAAAAGTAGGACAATGCCAACGAAAATCAGGAACGCTAAAACAAAATAATCCGAAAATGGATAGAGTGGCATTTTAAATGTTAATTTATCTGAATGCCTTCCCGCTTTGATTACTTTGCGGTAGCGCAAATGAGCTAGAACAATCATCCCCCAAACGAACAAGAAACAAGTCGTTGTAACACTCGAAATAAAACTAAAAACATTTCCAGGCATTAAAATACTTAGAACAACAATTAATGCGATGACGCAGGTTGAAAATAGAATTGCATTAAATGGAATTTGCCGTCGAGATAATTTACCAACTGTTTTGTGAAATTTGGACTTCCCACTGTATGTTAATGAAAACATCATTCTACCGGTTGTAAAGATTGAACTATTACATGCCGAAATGGAAGCTGTCAACACAACAAAATTGATAATGGTTGCTGCAGAACGAATTCCAATTCCGGAAAAGACCTGTACAAACGGACTGGAGGTTGGTGAAACGTGCTGCCACGGGAAAATACTCATTAAAGCTAATAGTGATCCAACATAAAAAAGTAATACTCGCGTTGGTACTTCATTAATACTTTTGGGAATTGTTACTTCGGGATCTTGTGTTTCCGAAGCGGTCATACCAATCATTTCAATACCGGCAAAACCAAACAGAACCATTTGAAACGAAAGGACAAAACCGGATGCTCCGTTTGCAAAGAACCCACCGCTTACAATATTACTTAACTCGGCATGTCCGAATGGGGTCTTGTAATGGACAAGTACCAAAACAATCCCAATAATAATCAAAGCAACAATAGCAGCGATTTTAATAATCGAAAGCCAAAATTCGGTTTCTCCAAAAGCAGAAACAGCAATGATATTTACTAAGAACAAGATCGTTAGTACAACCAATCCGGTTAACCAGACTGGAATCTTCGGGAACCAAAACTGAACATATAATCCCGTAGCGGTTAAATCCGCCATAGCTATGGAAATCCAACACGTCCAATACGTCCAGCCAATGACGAACCCCGCCTTATCTCCCAAATATTTTTTTATAAAAAATACAAACGAATTACCGCTGAGATCCGATAAAAGTAATTCCCCCAGCGCTCGCATTAGTAAAAAACACGCAACCCCCGCTAATAAATAAGCAAGAATTATCGATGGCCCCGCAAGATGAATCGATTGACCAGCACCTAGAAAAAGCCCGGTTCCAATCGTTCCACCAAGAGCAATTAATTGCACATGACGGTTTTTAAGACCTCGTGAAAACTGATGATCGTCATTTTGACTCTCCAAAAAAAGCGCCTCCTTCTTTTCAAGTTAAAATAAGAATCAATCAAATACTTCAAACAAAGAGGCCGAAACAAAACAAACTGTTTTGCATTCAGCCTCCACAAAATTAATTAGATTAAACAAAACTTGAGTAAATACTTTCAGTGTACTAAAAATGTATTTATTTTTACGTTCGTGGATAGAAATTAATTACTTACGCAATCTTTCAATATCACGGACAATCATTAACTCTTCATCAGTTGGAATCAAGAGTGTCTTAACGGTAGACCCTTCAGCGGAAAGATCTCTTTCTTCACCACGAATATCATTCTTCTTAGGATCGACCTTGATTCCAAAGTAACCAAGCTTGTCTGAGACCTCTTGACGAATCATAATATCGTTTTCGCCAATACCGGCAGTAAACACTAATGCATCAATGCCACCCATTTCAGCAACATAACTTCCGATATAACGAATAATCCGATTTTTAAAGATTTCACGTGCCAACATTGCACGATGGTTTTCATGCATGACACCTTCAATTTCACGCATATCGGCTGAAACACCCGAAACACCTACTAAACCGGACTTATGATTTAAAATGTCTACCATGTCATCCATATTTTTAATACCGGCTTTGCCCATCACATACTGAAGTGCAGATGGATCAACATCACCCGAACGTGTTGCCATTGTAATTCCTGCAACTGGTGAAAATCCCATCGATGTATCAAAAGATTTGCCATCCTTAATGGCATCAATAGAAGCTCCGGCACCCAAATGCAAAATAACAAGCTTGAGATCTTCCAAAGGTTTGCCAAGAATAGATGCAGCACGCTGGGAAACGTATCTGTAGCTGGTTCCATGAGAACCATACTTACGAACTTTATAGTTTTGATAGTATTCGTAAGGTAGGCTGTACATATAATTCACTTCAGGCAGTGTCGTATGGAAAGAAGTATCAAAAACTGCGATACTAATAATATTTGGTAAAATCTTCTTAAACGCCTTAATGCCAAGAATAGCTGCAGGTTCATGAAGTGGTGCGAATTCAGTTAAACCTTCAATTTTTTTGATAACATCATCATCAATAATCACTGAGTCCTTAAAATCTTCACCACCAGCAACGATTCGGTGACCAACACCAGTAATTTCACTGTAGTCTTTAATAATATTTAAGCTTAATAATTTGTCCAGAACCAATTGAATTGCTTGTTCATGATTATCAATATCAAGGGTATCTTTATACTTTTTACCATCATCATATTTAATTGAAACAGATGAAGAACCAAGACCGATTCGGTCAATGGCACCACTTGATAAAACCGTTTCTTCAGGCATTTGGAACAATTTGTACTTTAATGTGGAACTACCAGCGTTAATTGCAATCGATTTTCCCATCGTAATATTACTCCTCTATATATTATTGTAAAAGATCCTTCTTTTGCCAATCATCAATTTCAGTTAAAAACCTTTGAAATGCAGGTTGATCTTTAAATGATGGAAATTCTCCCAACATAATAGGACTTGCCTGTTTAGCATTTCCACCTGAATTCTGCAAAATCATAATCGCTTTTTGAGACGCTTTATTTTGAAAAAGTTCGGTTGGTAAATTCAAAAGAGCTTGTAAATAAACATTACCCTGCATCCACTTAAGAAGTTGCTTGGCCTCACTCGTCTTGAAAATCTGACTTGGAACGAGGAAAAATCCATAACCACCTTTTTTAACGTGATCCATGGCAAATTCTATCAATAAATGATGAACATATGAATGCCCATCATTTGAACGCGTGTTAAATCCTTTGGTATTCTCGTCGATTGGATAATACCCAACCGGCAAATCACTCACAGCTATGTCTACTACTGGTGCGAGTACGTTTTGGATCGCATCCTCATGGAACAATTCGGCATGAATATGCTGAATATCAAAAGAACCGGCCGCCAGTTCAAACATGGCATCATCATTTTCAATTCCGGAAATTGACGGTTTGACGTGAATACTTTTATCAAGTTGATTATAGATAGCTGTCAACAAGTTACCTGTTCCCATTGCTGGATCAAGCATACTTAGTCGTTTTTGACCATTAAAGATTCCGGAAATAATATACCCAACAATATTTGCTATTGTGTCCGGAGTGATTTGATAATTGGCCTGAATCCTATCTACTCGAATTGCCTTCAGTATTGCCATCTGAATTGCCTTGCGAAGGGTTTCAGAATCATACTTGTCTCGATCAAATTTGGAATAAATACGAGAAACCTTTTTGGCATTTTCATCGGTCAGGTCCAGAGCATTAACATCATTACTTTGAACAGTATCCAGCACTTCAATCAACGAATCAAAATACGATTGATCCTTTTGCTTTTGAACAATCTCTGTTGTTTCGTTAAGTACACTAAAGAAGCGTTCGATTTGTCCTTCTGTCAGAACACTCAACTCCTTTTCACAAATTACTATAATACTACTAAATACTACCAGAAAAGGCTTTAACAATTCAAGTGACTTTACCAGAATATTAATTAATGATTAGCAATTGTGAACTGTTGGACAGGTACACTTTCTTTCTGTCTGCTTAAAAGCCTTTTTTGACGCTGTCGATATGTTTGTGTCATGGATTCAATTGTACTGATGTTTCTTTGATAAGAAACACACTGAAAAATAAGACACGCCAACATCATGCTGATAAAAACAAGCGCAACAACCGTCAGAAAGCCATTTTGATGATTACTGACGATCACTCTGTAGTTTAGAATACGCTTGATAATGTTCACCATTTTCAAACTTAACATCTGTGCTTAACCGCCCTTCTTCTTTATCCCAATACACCCTGCCCACATTTACTAACGTCGGAACATGCCCCAGGTGATCACCTGTGAATCTTAACATATTTTTATATTGCTGCATGTGATACTTCTTCTTAGTGTTTGGACTATATAAAATAACATCATTGTTAGATACTTTAACAACCCTAAAATTAAAATGATCGGATTCCAATAAATCAATGTATGAATAAAAATTAATCATCTGATTATTAGAAGCACGTCCAACATAAGCAAGCATAGTCGTAATTGTCCAGATTGCAAAAACACATACAAGTAGACTAATCATGCTTTCGGCTAACAGATAGCCGTTACGATGTTTTCTACTCATTCCCCAGCAGATCCTCATAATGCTTTCGTTCAACGTTTGCTGACTTTGGTCAATCTGATCATTCATTTGATGGGTAATGCCAATATAAAAAAGGCTGAACAGAGAAATAATTGTGAGCCCAATCAACGAATCAATTAAGGTGAACCCGTCCTTAGTTTTTCTTTTCAATTCTAAAACCACTCCATCCTAATTGTATTTTTTGTAAATAGATTTCTTTACCGGATTTTGATTGCCAATAAATGGTTGTCGGCGAAGCGTATCCGTTTGAATTAATAAATAAGTGTCGGGCATTGTGGGGGACTAATCCATTTGGGCACTTAAGTACCTGCTTTCTTATTTTGGGATGATATGGTTTAAAAACAACTTGTTGAGATTCAGTTTCAATCATCACCTCATACTTGCAATGATTCACTCTGGCTGTCTGTTGGGCTTGTGTCCAGCATTCCTGAAACGAATGCCAGAATAAACGATTTTCAATATGGTTGCCTTTAATGAATGAGATCAAGACCAAGTTAATCAATAGCACACACGAGACAATGCCGAGGTAAATGATTAATTCCAATACGGTGAATCCCTTTCTACCTGTCATCATTTTTTGAAATTTTTATACCTTCGCGTCTGGCTTGTGATACTTGTTTTTTGGTTAAATATCCATCTCTTGATAAGTCATCATATGAAACATGCTCGTCGTCAGGATGTTGGCTCTGATATGCGTCGACTTGTGCTTGCACCATTGACTGCATTGCAGAAGTATGCACTGTTTGAGCGCGCTTACGCTGATTGGATAGGTTGGGAATTACTATCATAATTAGAAGAGAGATAATAAAAAGAACAATCGTCATCTCAATTAAAGTGAATCCTGATCGCGTCTGGTTTGTCATGTCTTTTGTTATTTTTTCACGGTTAATAAAGTCCTTTCACTGAATCATATATCGGAATTAACAATTGAAAATATGTTGCCACAATCGTGACCCCAATCATGAGAAACATCGTCGGTTGAATAAAGGCAATTAATTTATCAGTTGCTAGGAGAATTTCGTCAAACATCAGTTTTGAATACGCAGTCATTGAATTAGCCATCTCGGTAACCGTATCACCTGAATTCAGGAATTTAATAATTTCTTTTGGAATAAAATGATGCGTCTCAACAATTTTTTTCAATGAATTGCCCTTTGTAAGGGATGTGTTTAGCATCTCACCTAGTGCATATATAATCGAATCAGTTTTCTGTGCACAAAGGACCGAATAAATTTCTTTAACGCTTAATCCGTTTCTCAAAAGTGTTGCCAGGTTGCTGACTAAATAATAAACAATGTAACGTTTAAAAATGGAACCCAAAAATGGGATTTTAACAACAATCTCAGCTTTTTTAAGAACCGGTTGCTTAAAAAAACTTATCGTTAAAATGATTAATATAGTGCCAATAGCTAGGCCGATGACTTCAAGAAGGTGAAAATCAATCAATTCAGGTTGCGCAGTTGAAACACTTGGCATCAACGTTTCAATTTGTGGGAATACAAAAGTATGAATAACAATGATCAACGTTAGCAAAATGATACAAAGAAATGCAGGATAAATCATGACGGTTTTGATTTTTTTGATTTGCTTAAGTTTCAGTCGATTGAACGTTGCCAATTCGTTCAAAACATCTCGTAGTTGACCATGCTTTTCAGAAATTAGGATTTGCTGATATGCCTGAGAACTAATAAGCGGTTGAACACATTTTGAAAAATCTGAACCCGTTTCCAAGCCATCAATAATTTGTTTCGTCCCTGATTTCAAATGCTGGTCGGTTTCACAAATAAATTTCAATGCCGCCGTGAGTGAGAAACCAATTTTCAGTAAATTAGCCAGTGTACTGAAAAAATCAGCCTGAACTGCTATTGGCCAACGGTTAACCGTACCAAAACTGTTCGGCAGTTTTTCTAGTAATTTGTTGATTAATAATTGCCTGCTCAAGACCATTTTGCCAATCCTCCCAATCATAAGTATTCGTCTTTATTAATTCCTGGAGTGTGTGAGTTTTTAAAAAAACTTTTTGTTGACCGTCTATTGTTGGAATCAACCGTTGATAACAAACGGCCGTTAATGCTTGGGAGGAGATATATGGTCTGTCGATACCTAATTGCGATAATCGATCGACCACGCCACGGGGACTTTAGGCATGAATTGTAGAATAGACTAAATGTCCGCTAAGTGCTGCTTTTATAGCCGCTTTAGCTGTTAACTCGTCCCGAATTTCACCAACTATAAAGATATCCGGGCGATGTCTCAACCCAACTTTAATAAGATCAGAATATGCCATCCCCGCTTTCCGATTAACTTGCAGTTGTAAGTAATTCGATTGTTTAATTTCAACCGGATCTTCAATTGTCATCACAATTTTTCCTGCTGATGTCTGGTTTACCAGATTATAAATAGTCGTTGTCTTCCCAGATCCGGTTGGGCCGGAGAAAATAACGAGACCGCGACGACTTGTCATTTGTCTCACCTTTTTTAAAGCTTCCAGATCAAAGAAAGCAGTCTTGATTTCTTCCAGATCATAAATAATTCTGACAACCATCGATTCAGCACCAGAAAAATCCCCAACGGACGATAAACGTAGCGAATATTGCCTATCGGCTACCTGCCAATCCATTGAACCAATTTGTGGCCGACGTAATTCGCTTAATGCCATATCGGCCATGTATTTACAATAGTTCATCATTCTCCTGGCTCTTACTGCCGACATTATTTTCCAATCCATCAATGATTCCGAATTTCGAATTTTTATCACATATTGATCATTAACTGGAAGAAAATAGATATCACTCGCATGATAGTTAATTGCCGTGTTATATAATGTGGCAACTTGTTCATTAATTTCCATTTTTTTACCTCACAATAATTACATACGAGGTCAATTAGAAATTTTTTCGAAAAAAAAGCTAAACCAAAACATTTCTGTTTTGATTTAGCTTTAGCCTAAATATCTTAAAAATAATTTAGTTAAGTTTAGTTATTTTCTGGTAATACAGCTGCTTCATAAACATCTTGAACATCATCATTATTTTCAAGTTCGTCGATCAAACCGCTATATTGTGAAATTTTATCTCCAGGAACCTCAGTTGTTGTTTCTGGAAACATTCGTACTTCAGCAGTATCCAAATCATAACCCCTTTTTTGCAACTCATCACGGACAGCGGCTAGAGATGAAGGATCGGTAAAAATTTGAAATTCACTATCTGTTGTTTTCATGTCATCAGCACCGGCGTCTAATGCATCCATCAACATATCATCTTCGCTTTTATCCAAGCCGTCACGTAAGACCTCAATATATCCCTTACGATCAAACATATAAGAAACGGATCCACTGGCACCCAATGAACCACCATGATGTGTAAATGCTGAACGAATAGCAGCGGCGGTACGATTCTTGTTATCGGTTAAAGCAGAAACCATGATAGCTGTTCCGCCAGGACCGTATCCTTCATAAGTGATTTCTTCGAATTTAGCTCCGCCAAGTCCCGAAGCCTTATCAATAGCACGTTGAACGTTATCTTTTGGCATATTGGCAGCGCGAGCTTTTTCCATTACCAACCGTAATTGAGGATTGTTTTCTGGATCAGGATCACCTGCTTTAGCGGCTTGATATAAGTCACGTGATATCTTTTGGAAAATCTTTCCACGTTTAGCATCCTGAGCGTTTTTACGTCCCTGAATGTTATGCCATTTTGAATGTCCTGACATAATAACTCCTCTTTTCTAAAATTTATTAGCTAGTGTCAAACATACGACAATATCTTACCAGATACGAAGAACGGTTTCAAGCCAACGCAAAGAATCCAAATCTTTACAGTACCGATAACAAAACCTAAATAAAAGGGCAGTAATTGATCTAGAGTCTGCTTAATATGGAAAAGCTAACCGTCTAATAACTATCATGACTCTCCTATCTGTTGTATGGTCGATGATCTATTTTGTTGATTCGCGCTTCATAAGACCATAAGGAAGTAAGACGTTTTTCTCGTTAACATCTTCATTATTCATGAGTTTTGTGAGCAGTCTCATAGCGACGGCACCAATATCATATAGAGGTTGCGTAATTGACGACATCTTTGGCCGAACCATTTCCGTTAATTTCGTATCATTACTTGTAATGATTTCAAATTTATCCGGTACCTTAACACCGGCATCAGACATCCCATTCATGATTCCTGCAGCTAATTCGTCATCAGTTACCATCGCAGCTGTCGCGTTAACTGACATTAAAGCTAGTTGCAACAACGTTCCGGTCTTGTATGTATCATCCGTTTCAAAGACCAGTTTATCATCATAAGGAATTCCCGCACTTTTAAGCGCTTTTTTATACCCTTCCAGCCGGAATTTACCATTAATTGCCTGTTCAAGTGGTCCACAGACAAACGCAACTCGCTTATTCCCGCGATCAATCAAATTTTTAACTTCTTCTTGAACTGCTGCCACGTAATCGATATTAACGCTTGGCTTCAAATTTTGTTCATCAACTGAGCCTGCAAGAACAATCGGTGTCTTGGTTCGTTTAAATTCCTCACGCAGTTTATCAGTAATTTCATTACCCATAAACACAATCCCATCAACTTGTTTTGACAAAAGTGTATTAAGAACCTTAATTTCCTTTTCACTATTTGAATCAGAGTTGGTTAAAATAATGTTGTACTTGTACATAGTAGCTACATCATCAATTCCTCGCGCCAACGATGAAAAATACATGTTGGTTACATCTGGCACAATCACACCAACCGTGGTTGTTTTTTTACTTGCCAATCCTCTGGCAACGGCATTTGGCCGATAATCCAATTTTTCAATAACGTCTAACACTTTTTTTCGAGTTGCCGGCTTTACATTGGCATTTCCATTAACAACTCTTGAAACCGTTGCCATAGATACATCAGCTTCTCTGGCAACATCATAAATTGTAATTGTTTGTTTATCCATTTTAATAGCCCTTTCTATCGAGATATAATAAGTTTTCATGTATTTTCAAAACATCATTCAATATACCAAATAAAAGCGATTACGGCAAACTGAAAACGTTTTCAAATAAATCATAAACTACCCTCTGTGAAAATTCAAGTGAAAACGGTGATTTATGACAAATCGAGCAAATTATCTATGCTATACTGTTTGTAATCTACTAAGGAGTTGTTCTGACACATGGATAAAATTGAAAAGATACAGCGTTGGCTCTCTGACAACAATAGAGATATTGCTTTAATCAGCGATCCTAAAACCATTCAATATCTAAGCGGTTTTTATAGTGATCCAAACGAGCGAGTCTTACTGCTGGTCGTCTTTAAGAATTCTGACCCTTTCTTGTTCGGACCGGCACTTGAAACGCAAGCGATCAAAGAATCAGGATGGTCAAATCCGGTTTACGGTTACTTGGATCACGAAAAGCCTTGGGAAATGATTGCAGATCAAATTCATGCCCGCAATACAGCCGAAATAAATTTTGCAATTGAAAAGGCTAATATGTCTGTAGAATGGCTTGAACTGGCAAAGAGTGAATTTCCAACCAGTGATTTTTCTGTTAATCTTGATCAAATGCTGGATCAAATGAGAATGATTAAAAGTCCAGATGAAATCGAGAAGTTAAAAATTGCTGGAAAATGGGATGACTTTGCATTCAAAACCTGTTTTGAGGCCGTAAAAGCCGGTAGGCCCGAATCACGCGTCGCCGCAGAAATGTCTTATGCACTAATGAAGAACAGTATCATGGAATTGAGCTTTCCAGCCCTTATTCAATCCGGCACTCACGCAGCCGAGCCTCATGGTGCTACATCAGATAAGAAAATCGAAAACAATGCTTTGGTCCTCTTTGATCTCGGTACAGTCTGGGATGGTTATATTAGCGATGCAACCAGAACGATTGCGGTCGGTAAACCAGATGACAAATCGATGGATATCTATAAAGTTTGTTTAGAAGCACAATTAACTGCTCAAGAGGCCGCAAAACCGGGAATAACTGCAGAGGAACTGGACAAAGTTGCTCGCGATATCATTACAAAGGCCGGCTATGGTGACTATTTCAATCATAGATTGGGTCATGGAATGGGCATGAGTGAACACGAATTTCCTTCGATCATGGAGGGAAATCAATTAGTACTGCAGCCTGGTATGTGTTTCTCAATTGAACCAGGGATCTATATTCCAAATGTTGCAGGCGTTCGTATTGAAGATTGTATCCACATTACGGAAAATGGCAATGAACCGTTCACACACACAACCAAAGAATTACAATATTTCGGTTAACCTCAGAAACTAAAGAAGGACCACCGCTCACATATAAGTGCGTCGGTGGTCCTTTACCTTTGATAATTCAAAGGCTATTGATTATCTGAATGATCTTGATTCGGCTGAGAATTTGAGTGATCCTCAGTTTCATTGTCTTTCTCTTCATCTGTATCGCTTAGATTCGCATCATCTTGAGTATCAGATTTGGTTGCTTTTGAATAACCAGAATCATTAAAAGCATCCCTGGCATCTACAATAATGTCATCCTGATCGGCTTTTTCCTCAGCTGAAACATCAGTCCCATCAGAATCTTTGGCAGTTTTAAACGATTTTGCTTTATCAGCAAAACTGGAAGAAGCATCTTTTACGTTCCCCTTCGTGCTGTTCAATTCATCTTTAAAAGCATCTTTAAAATCACTTACAGCATCGTTTGCATAAAACGCATAATCAACTGCTCGATCTCGTAATTCATCTGTTTTTTCGCGGAAGTCACGTTTTAAACGGTTCTTTTTCGTTTCATCCATTTTCTGATAAGCAGCGTACAACCCTGCTCCAAGTAATCCTGCAAATAAACCGCCTACTAATTTTTTCCCCATAATAAACATCCCTTTTCAAATTAATTGTTAAGATCGGTTCTTTTTAGCTTGTCGATGTTTAGCAAACATATTCCAAGCCGTCCGTCCGACCGTTCCTGCAATGCCTGCAGTTGCACCCTTTTTACCTGTATCTTTAACTTTTGATGTCAGGTTATGAGTTGCTTTATTTAAATCAGAAACACTCTCACCTAAATCAGCTGCAGCTTGAAATACCGGCGTAACAATGTTTAGCTTTTCATCAACATCTTTTACTAACGTATTGGAAGTTGCCATTATCTTATCCGTCTGTTTCGCAATAACATCTACATTACTTGTCATTGAACGAATCGATGAATTAACTTCAGAAATTGTCCGACTTACCTTTAAAAGGAACATTCCAATAAAAATAACTAAAAGTAAGAATGCAATTGCTGCGATAAGACCTGCGATTTGCCCAGCTGTCATGTTCTTCCTCCTTGTGCAACGATTTACTTTAGAATAGCATTCTAGCAGGGCTTTGACAATAAAATTGTTTATTATGTCACGACATTTTATGTGTAAACTTGTATTAGACAGCGTTTTTTTGATAGTATGAATGAAATAGATTCAATGTAAGGATGGAAAGTCGGAAATGCAACTAAAAAGCCTAATGCTCCTTGCCATTAATTGGCAAAAGTATATTAATTTTATTGATTGGCAAAAACTACTCGTCACCATTAGTGAAAAAATAGGTATCTTATTTTTTTTCACTATTTTAATGCTGATTTTTCGAAAGATCGGTAAATCACTCATTAATCACTTTTTTAAACGATACCGAAAAAAATATCAAGATACCGTCACTGAAAAAAGAATTCGAACATTTCATACCTTATCTATTAACGTGCTGAGTTACATTCTGTGGTTCTTCTGGTTATACTCCGTACTTTCCACCTTAGGAGTACCTGTAGGGACATTAGTTGCGAGTGCCGGTGTATTTAGCCTGGCAATTGGACTAGGTGCTCAAGGGTTCGTGACAGACATTGTGAGCGGCTTCTTTATTCTTCTTGAAAAACAAATTGAGGTTGGGGAGTATGTTCAGATCAACACTATTCGCGGCACAATTACTGCAGTTGGATTAAGGACAACACAAATTGTTGGCGATGACGGAACACTTAATTTTATTCCAAATAGAACGATTACAACAATTGCAAATATGTCCCGTAATAACATGACTGCCATGATTCAAGTTGGTATATTACCCGAAACGCCAATTGACAAAGTCATTGAAATCATCAATCAAGTCAATCAACAAGAAGTCCCTAAATATTCAGATATTATCGGAGACCCGAAAATCATTGGTACAATAAATCTACCAGATGGTAAGTTGGTTGTTCAGGTAAATATTACAACAAAAAATGGCGCTCAAGCTGAAATTTCGCATCGCTTTTTAGCTTCATATCTATCCGAGCTTAATAAGCAAGGCGTTCAATTACCAACAAGCCCGGTAGTTCTTCATAACCCACAATAAATCATGTTGAACATCAATCAGCACGCCTTTTCAAAACATGGCTAAAACTATATCTTATATAAAAACGAGTCTGAGCAGAGATCAATCACTGCTTCAGACTCGTTTTTAAATTTTGTTAATCGTAGTTAGTTATCAATCTCCCGAACGTAGCGTTACTGCGCAGCAGACTGACTCATAGTCTTTTCATGGTAAACCGGCAATGCCACATAACGTTTTGAGAAATTATGTGCAAGGAAATTAATTTCTTTAAACAGTTCGCGGCGTGTAATAATCCCTAAAAACTTATTGTCATGATCAACGTATGGAATGAAATTTTCATTAACCAAGTGTCTCAAAATCACTTCTAAATTTTCCCGTTCATAAATCGTCGGAACATCCTTTTGCATAATTTCTTTTATTTTCATGCTATCCAAAGGTCGGGTTGTAATTCCAGTATCCAATAACATCTGCTCTGTAATCATCGATAAAGAAATCAACCCTTTAAAATGATTATTATTATCAAGCACTGGAATCTTTGCATATTTCACTTTTGTTAATACAAGAAATGCATGCTGTAAATTGTTATCTTCATTGACGGTCGCTACCAGATCAGCGGGAATTAAAATATCTCGCTTGCTTTGGCGCATGACCGTTTCAATTGGCTTGTCAATCATCTAAAAAATGACCTTCCTTTCAACTGATCAGAAGCTAAATCGTAACTCATCAACCGCATTGAATTTTCGATCGTAATATTGAACAACAAGTTTATTGTTTTTTGAACTGATAATTGCGTAAGTACCGCCTATATAAGCATATTGACCACGAGGCAGGGAAATACTTCCAGGGTTAACAAACAAAATCCCTTGATCTTGAGTGACACCAAGCTGATGAGTATGGCCAAACAAAACAATATTGGCCTCTTTACTCTTAGCAAAAAGTTCTAATGCCAGTAGCCCACTGTTAACACCGTGTAGATGTCCATGAGTCAACAAAATGGTTTTCCCATCAATTTTACTTATTTCATCTTCGGCAAAAACAGCATGATCCATATTGCCTCTAACAATGTGCATTTTAGAAACCAAGGGGTTGTTTAAATCAAATTCTGAATCACCACAATGGAAAAAGCCATCAACTTCACCATCGTAGTGTGTTATTAAATCGGAAATAATTTGACGATCACCGTGATTATCACTGACTACAAGTATCTTCAACTATCCCACCGCTCATTTAATTGGCCAATTAACTGACGAATGGCTCGACCCCGATGACTAATCGCATTCTTATCATGGGTTGACATTTCAGCTAAAGTTAACTGTTGTTCTGGAACATAAAACAAAGGATCATATCCAAAATTATTAAACCCACGACGAGCTCGCAAAATTTGACCGTTCACCCGTCCCTTTGAAATAACTTTGTCTCCTTCTGGTGATAAATATATCAGAACTGACTCAAAATAGGCATCCCGATTGGTCTTATTTTGCATTTCTTTAAGAAGTTTTGCATTATTGGCATCGTCATCATGATCACCGGCATAACGTGCAGAATGAACCCCCGGCTGACCATTTAAAGCGTGAACAACGAGACCGGAATCATCTGCAATTACCGGCAGTTTTGTAAACGCCATTATTGCAGATGATTTTAAAAATGCATTTTCTTCAAACGTTTGCCCTGTTTCTTCAACATCTGGAACATTACTAAAAGATTTCAAAGATTCAATTTTAATGCCGGTACCCTTAAACGCTTCGTCGAATTCCTTTACTTTATTCGCATTTTTTGATGCAATGACAATTATCGATGGCTTTTTCAACTAGTAACATCTTCCTTTCCCAAACTAAGGTGATCGGCTGTGATTCTTTTGCCTAACAATTGATCGGCAATTTTTGTAAAATCATTTTGATTACCTGTGGTAAAAAATGATTTTATTTGTGGGAATTGAGATGAATCCCTCATTTGATGATGTGACCGCAGGTAGTCAGCAACACTCTTAGCTGTTGAAATACCAGGATCTATCAAATCAATCCCTGAATTGACAGCGCCTTTTATTTCGGCTTCCAATACCGGAAAATGAGTACAGCCGAGTACAAGTGTATCAATAGACTTATCATGAAAATAAGCTAGTTGATGACTTACTTTTTCCCTGGCTAATTCACTACCGGCATCGCCATGCTCAACCATTGTTACAAAGTCGGGACATCCTAATGAATAAACATCGCTCTTTGGATCAAGGCTTTTAATAATTCTTTGATAAACGCCCGAGCTAACCGTTCCGTTTGTTGCAATGACACCGATCTTGTTATTATTTGTTGCCGCAACAGCTGACTCTGCACCTGGTGCGATAACGCCTATGACCGGAATCGGTAAGATTCTTTTTAAATAATCCAATGAAGCAGCAGTAGAAGTGTTACAGGCGATAACAAACATCTTCACGTTCTGTTTCAACATATAATCAGCAATTCTTTTAGTCAGTTTCCTGACAGTTTCAGGACTCTTTTGGCCATATGGCAGATTAGCTTGATCCCCAACAAATATATATGATTCATTGGGGAGAATTTTAACAATTTCCCTAAGTACGGTTAGACCACCAACCCCAGAATCCATTACGCCAATTGGCCGATTATCCACGTCAATTCCTTCTTCCCTTTTATCAATTATCAGTTTAATTATTTTTTGCGATAGTTGACAAACAAAACAGATTTGCTAAATATATTGTATAATAAATTTATGACAATTTGCATTGATGGAGATTAAAAAATGGATAATGAGACGTACAGTACAATCGTAGAGGACCCACAAATGGTTAATTTGTTGGGTCAGGCATTAATTAGGGATGACCTATTACCAAGCATTCTAGGATCAGATAATCATGAAATTTCATACTGGGCTGGTAAACATTTATCTCGAAGCCATCGTTTAGCAAATTACGATGACTTGATCGCATTTTTCAACCAATTTAAACTGGGAGATCTAAGCTTACTCAAGAAGAGCAGCGGTCAACTTAACTGGCAATTAAGTGGTGATATTGTCAAAAAAAGACTAGATTTATTCGACGATCCGGATTTTTACTTGGAAACCGGGTTTATCGCTCAAAGCTGCCAGTATATTGCAGATCAGACAGCGGAAGCAGAGATCACAAAACCCAATCCTTCCAAGGGAATCGTGCTAATTAGTACATTTCTTGGAAAAGACAAACCGGTTGACGATCAAGAGACCAACAGTCTTTTCAAAATAAAACACCCAGGATCTGAAGATTCATCCAATGAATAGTTGGTATACAAAAAAGGTTGGAGCAAAAATGAGATGACCACCCAAAGTTTTTTACTTTAGGGGTTCTCAAATTTGTCCAGCCTTTTTCCTTTGATAAAATTAGTCTGTATACTGAGCTAAAACTTTCTTTAACTGTTCTTTCGGATGATAGCCAACAACGGTGTCGACAACCTGACCATTCTTCTTAATAAGGAGTGTTGGAATACTCATAATCCCAAATTTAGAAGGGGTATCCGGATTCTTGTCAACATCCATCTTATTAAAAGTAACGTTGTCCAATTCATCAGCCAGCTCTTCAACAACTGGTGACTGCATACGACAAGGACCGCACCAAGTTGCCCAAAAGTCAGTCAAAGTAACACCTTTGGCAGTATCATTTTCAAAAGTTTGATCTGTTGTTTCTTTTACCATACCAAACACTCCAATCTTTCAATAGTCTTATACTAACAATTTTATAGTAAAAAGCAACCAATTGTACGTCGTTTTAAAAAAATCCTTAACACTATTTAAACTTCACAACGGTCGAACCGTCTCCCCCAGCATTAGGAGCCGAATAGCCAAAACTTTTTATTCTGGCATTACTTCTAAGGTACTCGGTGACACCTTTTCTAAGCGCGCCTGTGCCTTTCCCATGAATAATTGTAACAGATGGGTAGCCGGCTAGCAAAGCTGAATCAATATACCTGTCAAGCTCGTACATTGCTTCCTCATAACGATGGCCTCTTAGATCAAGTGTCGGCGACATACCACTGGAACGCGTCCGTGAAACCTGGGTTTGATACTTTTGCTTAGCTTTTTTCTCGGGTGCAGCTTTTTCCAAGTCATTTTCATCAATTTGCATTTTTAAAATTCCGAGTTGAACTTCCCAAGCGCCATTTTTTTCCTGGCGAATCAATGTCCCTTGTTGCCCATATGACTTAACCAATACTTCATCGCCGGGATGAAAATCATGCTTAGCTTTTTCTTTTCGAAGAACTTTGTTTTTCTTAAGGTTAGGGGTAACTTCAAGTCGGTTTAGTGCACCTTTGGCATCAATTAATTCATTCTCTTTA
The DNA here is from genome assembly GCF_000159315.1 of Lentilactobacillus hilgardii DSM 20176 = ATCC 8290. Lineage (GTDB taxonomy): Bacteria > Bacillota > Bacilli > Lactobacillales > Lactobacillaceae > Lentilactobacillus > Lentilactobacillus hilgardii. Next base: position 176,301 of record NZ_GG669993.1, on the reverse strand, counting down.
ATGGCGCTTTGACCAACTTGCTGTTGCTTTTTGTGAAGATCGGCAATGATTTTATCAGCACTGATTTTTGCCTTTTCAACAACTTGATTGGCTTGTTCGCGTGCTTGTTCAAGTAAATGATCCTTTTGATTCTGATATTGGGTAAATTGATTTTGAAGGTCATCATGGAGTTTAGTTGAATCAGTCAATTGCTCATCAAGTTGATCAGCTTCATCATGCGCCCGCTTGGTTTGTGCAGTCAATTCATCAATCATGTTATTAATATCTTGATTTTCAGAATCTGTAAAAGCCCGCGCTTTCTCAATTATTCCTTTTGAAAGCCCTAATTTACTAGCTATGTTAAGTGCGTTACTTTGTCCCGGAATTCCCATCAAGAAACGATAGGTTGGTCGTAACGTTTCAATATCAAACTCCATCGAAGCATTGATAATTCCCGAGCGATTATATGCATAGGCCTTTAATTCAGGATAATGGGTTGTTGCAATCAATTCACAGCCGCTTTGATGAATGGCATCGATAATTGCCATTGCCAAGGCAGCTCCTTCTTTAGGATCTGTGCCGGCTCCCAGTTCATCTAAAAGAATCAGGCTTTGGGATGACATGCCATTTAGAATCGAAATAATGTTATCCATATGCGAAGAAAATGTACTTAGATTGGCCTCAATTGATTGATCGTCACCAATATCTGCAAAAACGTCATCAAATACGCCAATTTGGCTCTCTTCGTTAGCAGTAATAAACAATCCTGATTGTCCCATTAACTGTAACAACCCAACAGTCTTAAGTGTAATTGTTTTACCGCCGGTATTGGGGCCGGTAATGATAATGGTACGATATTCATCACCAATTTGAATATCATTTGCAACCACTTTATCTCGAGCAATTAATGGGTGTCTGGCCTGCCTTAAATTAACCACATTATCACGTGAAATTTCCGGCTGCACTGCCCTAATTTGATGAGCAAACTTTGCTTTTGCGTTTACAAAATCAAGTTGACCGACCAAATTCATGTTGTTTAATAATTCAGAGCGATATGGCCGAATAAGATCTGTTAGTTCAGCTAATATTCGACGTTCCTCTGCCCTTTCGGCAAGCTGATCCCGTCTTAACTGATTATTCATCTCGACAACGTTACTGGGCTCAACATAGAGCGTTTGACCAGAAGCACTCTGATCATGAACAATTCCGCCAAAATGTTGTTTATAATCTGCACGAATTGGTAAAACAAACCTGTCTTCTCGCATTGTAATAATGGATTCAGTTAAATATTTAGAATCCGACCCCTTGAGATATTTTCCAATCCGTGACCGAATATCATTTTGTGTTCGATTAATTGTTCGGCGAATCGTTCTTAGTTCCGAAGATGCTGTATCCAAAATACTGCCATCCTCATTAATAGATTGAACCATTCGTTTGGTAATTTCCGGCATTAACGTCAATTGCGACACAATTTGAGAAACAACGGTTAGATTAACATCTTCATCTTGAAAATTGTCAAAGAAATCGTTAATGGTTCTAACAGCTCTCAAAAGCTTTGTAATGTGGGACAGTTCTGTGCCGCTCAAAGAAGCATTTTCAATTCTTAAACGTTTCATATAAGGAGAGATTTCAGTTAATTTGGGAATTGGAATTTCGCCTTGCAAACGAACGATATTTGCCCCATCCTCTGTTTCTTTAAGGCGATGATCAACTTCCTCAAATTTTGAACTTGGACGAAGTTGATCAATAATTTCACGACCACGATCAGTCGTTAAATAATTGGCCAATTGATCCTTAATTTTGTTATATTCTAGTGTTTCTAAAACTTTTTCGTTCATATACCTTCCTCATTTGAATTTGAAGTCCAAAAATTGGCTAACTTTTCTGATAAAACAGGGGTTTGTCTGACAATCCATTGTGAAACGGCAGATTGTTGATATTGATTTTGAATTTCCTGACTTGGTAAAAGAATCAAAACATTCAACATCACAAAAATCACCAGATACTTTGTAATCAAATTAATACCGCCACCTAAAATTGCATTTGCTTGATTGATTAACGGTAACTTGGTAACTGGGGTTAATACCCGTCGAAGTATTCTTATCACCTGCCAAACGAGCGAAAATAGCACAACAAAAATGAATAATTTGATCATTAAATGTGCGCTATTACTGCCCCCTGATCGATCTATGAATTGATTAACAAACGCCGCAACCGGTCCTGTAAATAAAACACCGACTGTCATTGAAACAATAAATCCAATCAGATTTAATACCTCAACAACAAATCCCTTTCTCCATCCGGTAAGGAAACCAATCGTTAGGATTAGTAATATAATCATATTCAGTATCACTCAACAATCACTCCGATTCTTGAGATTGAGCGCTTTGGGACTGTCTTTTTGTCAGTTGTTCTTCTAATTCGAACTGTTTGGAAATTGCGTTAAATGCTACCAGTATCGATCGCTGTTCATCAGAAATATTTGGCATTAATTGACGCAACTTTTTCAATTGCTCATTTAAAAGATCCGAAACGGCTTGTAAATGTTCATCCGAACCCTTACCAACCAAAGTATAATTTTTCCCGCCAATCGTTGTCTTAAATCGTCGTTTTTCGTCTTTCGACATTAAATCACATCCTAAAAATACTCAACTAAAAAGGACTGAGACAAAATCTTTGTACTCAATCCTTCAATCACAATGATATTTCCAAATACTTAATTACTGATTATCACTATCGTTGGCACTGTCTTGATCGTCACCATCTTTACCCAAGAAAGTATTCAAAACAGATTCGATCATATCCCATTCTTTGTCAGTCGAAATAGGTTGAAGTTCCCCACCTTGTGGATCACTTGGATCATCACCTGCAGGTAGAGCGTATGCCTGGATTTCAACTTCATCATCATCTTTTTTGCCTGCTGGGTAAATCAAGATGTACGAACGATCGAAATCTTCTGACTTGAAAGTGAATAAAACGTCGTAGAGTGTTTCTTCGCCGTTGTCATCAACTAACGTAATTTGTTGTTGTGTAGGATCTTCTGCCATATTTTGCATACCTCATATTCTAGTTAATTTTCCTTTGCGGTCTAAATAGTTCTGTAGGATTAATCCTGCAGCTAACTTATCAATGACCTTTTTACGCTTCCTACGTGAAATATCCGCTTCTTCGGTAAGCATTCGTTGCGCCTCAACCGTTGTTAAACGTTCGTCTTCAAAATCTACAGGAAGTTTGAACTTTTTTTCTAATCGGTCTCCATACTGTTCGGAAGCTTCTGCCCTTGGCCCTAAAGAATTATTCATATTCTTCGGTAAGCCAACAACAAATCCATCGACTTCATACTTGTCAACCAACTGGGCAACTCGTTCTAGCCCAAATTCGCCGTTTTCTTCGTCAATTGGAATGATCTCAACCCCCTGAGAAGTCCAACCCAATGAATCACTGACTGCAACTCCAACTGTCTTAGAGCCAACATCTAATCCCATTAATCTCATTGTTCACCCTTTTTTGAATCGTTTGGATGGTTATCAAGATAGAACCGAACCAACTCTTCAATAATCTCATCACGTTCATGTCTTCTAATCAAATTTCGAGCATCCAGGTTACGTGGAATGTAGGCAGGATCGCCGGAGATCAAATACCCGACAATTTGATTATATGGATTGTAACCTTTCTCTTCCAACGCTTTGTAAACAGTCAAGAGCGTATCTCGAACATCTTTTGGCTGATCCTCATTGAAATTAAAAAACATGGTCTTATCTAACGAACTCATACAATTCACCTCTATGACGTAAGGTCATTTGTATTAATTTTAACTGATTATTGATGAAACTACAATCAAGTGAACGAATGTAACCGACATGTAATCCTGATGTAATAATTACTTATTACCCAACCATTCGATCGCGGCCTTCATCGCCTTGTCCAATCCTGATGGATCCTTTCCACCAGCCTGCGCCATATTAGGGCGGCCACCACCGCCACCCTTAATGTTTGAAGCGATTGATTTGATTAAATCTCCCGCTTTAATACCATCTTTTATCTTGTTGTCTGAAACGGCAACAACCAGATTTGCCTTTTGACCGCTTCCGGTACCAAGTACTAAAACATCCGATAGCCCTTTGGATCTCCAGGTGTCTGTCAATTGACGTAACTGGTCCATTCCTGCATCCTTGATAATACCTGTAATAATGGTAGATTGTCCAGCTTCTTGCTTATGGTTGAAAACTGATTCAGCCTGTTGTCCAGCAAGTTTGGCTTCAAGAGAATCTTGCTTTGCCTTTAGGTTTTTAATTTCATCTTGTAACTGTTCAACTCGAGTAGGTACGTCTTTTAACTGCGTCACTTTTAAACTATCGGAAATTTGTTTTAATTCACTAGCTTGAGTGTTTAACAATTTAAATGCATCTTTTGACGTTACAGCCTCAATTCGTCGAATACCGGCACCAACACCGGATTCGGAAACTATCTTGAATAAACCGATGTCCCGAGTATTTTTAACGTGGGTGCCCCCACAAAATTCAACCGAAAAATCACCAATGCTGACAACTCGAACTTTATCACCATATTTTTCACTAAATAGTGCAATTGCACCCATTTTTTTACCAGTTTTAGGATCAGTCACAACTGTCTTGACGTCAATTTCTTTAAAAATTTGCTTGTTGACCATTTGTTCAACTTTTTGTAGGTCTTCATCGGTTACCTGACCAAAATGATTGAAATCAAAACGTAAATACCCAGGTTCAACTAAAGAACCAGCTTGCTGGGTATGGCCACCTAATACATTTCTTAATGACTGATCCAGTAAATGAGTTGCTGTGTGATTTTTTTCAACTCGACTATGGAATAACTTATCAACCACTAAATGATACTGTTGTCCCTTTACAAGCGACTCTTGAGTTTTGATCGTATGAATATTTTGACCATTAGGTGCATGTTGAACGTCAATCACGTCTGCGACCTTATCCCCGTTTTCATCTAAAATAACGCCGCGATCAGCAACCTGACCGCCCATTTCAGCGTAAAACGGTGTCTTGTCGAAAATGACTTCAATTGTATCCGCCTTTGATTCAGAAACCAATTTTTCATTTTCAACGATATCGATTAATTTGGCATCTTTAACATCAAGTGTGTCATAACCGACATATTCACTGTCTTCTTTCACCTTGACTAATAGATCTCGCTGAACACCCATTGATTTGGCACCGCTGCGTGCATTACGTGCGCGTTCCTTTTGTTTGTGCATCTCAACTTCAAACCCTTGTCTGTCGACATCTAAGCCAACTTCTGAAGCTTCCTCTTTGGTTAATTCATATGGAAATCCATAAGTGTCATAAAGTTTGAAAGCTGTTGGGCCATCAATTTCATTTTTAGATTCAGCTTTGGTATCGGCAATGACGTCATGAAGTAATTTCAATCCATCTGCTAAGGTTTCGTTAAATCGATCTTCTTCTGATCTAATAACCTTTTCAATGTATTCACGTTGCTCAAGAACTTTAGGATAATATGATTTTAGGGTTTCACCAACAACTGGTGCCAATTTGTAAAGAAAAGAGGCGTTAATTCCCAGACGTTGTCCATTCACAATTGCCCGTCGAATCAAACGCCGGATAACATACCCCCGTCCAACATTTGAAGGTAATGCACCATCACCAATCGCAACCGTAATTGCTCTGGCATGATCGGCAATGATTCGAAAAGCAACATCATCTTGCTTATTAACACCGTATTTTTTATGATCACTAAACGCTTCGGTCTTCTTGATCATGGGCAAAAATAAATCGGTCTCAAAATTGGTCCTGGCATGCTGAAAAATTGAGACAACACGTTCAAGCCCCATCCCGGTATCAATGTTCTTACGTGGAAGTGGTTCGTACGTATCCTGTGGTGTGTGATTAAATTGGGAGAAAACAATATTCCAAACTTCCAGCCACCTATCATTTTCACCGCCAGGGTAATTTTCAGGATCGTCAGGAGCTAGTTCATCAAAATCAGCACCACGATCATAAAAGATTTCAGAATCCGGACCGGAAGGCCCCTGGCCAATATCCCAAAAATTATCTTCGATTTCAATAATGTGGTCAGGAGAAACACCAACCGCTTCCCAGTATTTTTTAGCATCCGTATCTTTTGGATAAACAGTCATGTAAAGTTTATCCTTATCCCAGCCAAACCATTTTGGTGAAGTTAAAAGCTCGAACGCCCAAGCAATTGCTTCTTTTTTAAAATAGTCACCAACTGAAAAGTTTCCCAACATTTCAAATAATGTATGATGACGTGGTGTCTTTCCGACATTCTCAATATCATTAGTTCGGATACTTTTCTGTGAACTAGTCATTCTAGGGTTCTTTGGCACAACAGAACCATCAAAATACTTCTTCATAGTAGCAACCCCGGAGTTAATCCAAAGTAACGTTGGATCATCAACCGGAATTAGTGATGCACTGGGTTCAATAGCGTGACCCTTTTCTTGAAAAAAGTCTAAAAACATTTGTCTGATTTGACTACTGCTTAAGGTTTTCATCCCAATATCTCCTTTAAACAAAATAAAACACCGTTGCTAACAGAGACGCCGATTGACGCGGTACCACTCTGATTGCAACGATGTTTGATCGTAACCACTTTATCTCTAAAAAATAGAGTTTGTGTTTAATTGTAAGTGAGTTAAGAGAGCACCAAATTGATCAAATCGTTTTTCTCATCAACCAAAACGTTTCTGAAAATCAATCATACTTAGCATATTCTTAAGACATTAAAAGTATACTTTTTTGTGAAATTGATGTCAATTGAATTTTACTTATATCGCTTGGAACTTTGCTTACGCTGTTTACGTTTTGCCCGAGATTCCTCACGCTTTGATACTCGTCTATCCATTTCTTCCTTTCGGGAAATTGACATCTTAATTTGACGTTTATAACCGGGTTTTATTTTTTTCTTCTTTTTCTTAATCAACCCAATCATTGTTGGATCAAGTTTTTCCCGTTTCTTGCGATGAGTTTGTCGACGTCTTCGATCATAAGTGTCAACAATTTCATGATTTTTCAGCGCTTTGGGTTTAAAATGAATGCCCATACCTTCAAGTTCCTCAACTTCTTTTTCTTCATCGGGAGAATACAAGGTAATTGAAGTCCCAGACATACCATTACGTCCAGTTCGACCAACGCGATGAATAAAAAATTCCAGATCTTCAGTTGGAATATCATCATTGATCACTTGTGAAACACCTTCAATATCAATCCCTCTGGCAGCCAAATCGGTTGCTACAACGAATTGAAAGTCTAAATTTTTAATTCGCTTCATAATTTGCTTTCGCTCACGAGGCTTCACACCACCATGAACCATTGCAACTTTTAGACCCTGTCCCCGTAAATATTCCGTCAACTCTTCAACACGTTTTCGAGTATTTGCAAAGATCAAAACCAAGTACGGCTCACCAATTGTCAATAAGTGATAGATCAACTGGTTTTTATCCTGTCCCTTAGTTGAAATCAACCAATTATCAATCGTTGGACTAATAATTGAGGAAACTGGAATTTCTTCAATAACCGGATTATCCATATACTTTTTCAGGAAAACCGTTATTTTTTGAGGAATAGTTGCCGAAAAAACCATCATTTGAACATGTTTACCAAAACTGGCGGCAATATGATCAACAACGTCCAAAAAGCCCATATCCAACGTCATATCAGCTTCGTCAATGACAAGTTTGGAGGCAGTATGAACATCTAGTCCACCGTTTTTGATCAGATCCCAAACCCTCCCGGGAGTGCCAACAATTAGTTGCGGCTGTTCTTTTTTTAATTTATCTTCTTGTCGTTTCTTATCAGTTCCGCCAACGTAACTGCCGATTGAAATTGGATCCGGACTAAACTTGGCAAGTTGCTTAGCAGCATCAAGAATTTGATATGCCAATTCACGACTCGGTGTTGTAATAACCGCCTGAACTTCATCAATTTTGCGGTCAATATCATTAAAAATTGGCAACAAAAATGCATGTGTCTTTCCACTTCCGGTTGCGGATTGGCCAACAACGTCTCTATGCTGCAAAATAACCGGAATCAGTTTTTCTTGGACAGGTGTAGGCTTAGTGAATTTTAAGTCGTCTAATGCATTTAAAATAAACGGCTTTAAATGAAACTCTGAAAATTGTGTCATAAGATCTCCTATTTACTGTTTTTGACCAAGTCATCCAGATCTTGAATAAAAAGTTTGATCTGGTCATCATTATCAACCACTGCACCGCTTGCAAGTGGATGACCACCGCCACCATATTTCTTAGCAAGCTCATTAATTTCTGGACCCTTTGAGCGAAGTCGAATTCGATAATCGCCTTCTTTTTGTTGAACAAAAATTGCCCATGACAAGACTTCTTTAATTCGACCCGGCAACGGCACGATGGAAGACGTACTTTCATCACCAAGTCCAAACGGTTTCAAAACTTGATTTGATAAAATTAGGTAAGCTGCACCACTTTTGAGTATTTTCAGATTCTCATAAACATAAGCAGATAAGCGGGCAAGTGGCATATCGATTTCATCCTCTGCCTGATTAACATCACTTGCTGAAAAGCGATAAGTCGTCAATTTTGAAGCAACTTCAAGTGTGTGTGACGACGTAGAGGGATACATAAACCGTCCTGTATCACCAACAATGCCTGCATAAAGAAGCCGAGCACCTTCATCAGAGAGTTTTAATTCCGGACGAAACATATAAAAGAAGTCAAATATGAGCTCTGAAGTACTGGAAGCTTCCGGTACCACCCACATCGGATCACCAAACTGGTCATCATTTGGGTGATGATCAATTTTAATTAACGCCTTTCCTTTTGTGTAGCGATCATCATCTACCCGAGGCTGATTGGCTGTATCGACAACAATTACCAAGGCGTCTTTATATTGATCATCCGAAATTTCGTCAGCCGTTCCCAACCATTTAAAACCGGGAAAGTTTTTACCGGCACAAAATACTTGCTTATCAGGAAAAGAAGCTCGAATGATCTCTGCTAGTCCCATTTGTGACCCAATTGCATCTGGATCCGGGCGTTTATGACGGTGAATAATAATTGTTTTATATTGCTTTATTTGATTTAATATTTGTTCTTGAACGGACATTACTTAGACTCCTTATATTTAAGTTAGATTGAGCGATGTTAGACAAAATCAATTAAGTAAGCTAAAAAGTCGTTGAAAACTGCATCTAACCTCAGTCGAATCCTATCAACTTATTTTTTTCTCGAACACTTCAGTATACACTAAATGGCTAGACATATAAACATCATTTCTCAGTGGAACAAATCCAAAACAATATTTTCATAAGTCAGGTCTGCTAAGTTGGTGAGCGTAATTCCCAGCAAACGTACTCCGGTTGCAATATCCGGCATTTCAGCTAACAGATCACTCGCTAACGAAAAATAATCATCCGGATCGTTTTTTATATAATTATCTAAGGTCACCCGTTTTGTAAAAGTGGAAAAATCTTTATATCTAATTTTGAGAACCAGCGTTTTCCCGTGCTTTTTCTTTTTCTTCATTTCTGAAACAACCAATTCCGCAATTCGCATGAGATGATCATCTATTTGATTTTGGTTATCAATCTCCGGGCCAAACGTCCTTTCCTTACCGATTGATTTACGAATCCGTTGATATTCAACTGGTCGATCATCAATCCCACGTGCACGTTCGTAAAGAACATAGCCGAACTTGCCAAATTCATTTATTAAATCCATTTGTGACCATGACAATAAGTCAACACCATTGTTAATTTTCAAAAGGTGCATCTTAGGAATCGTCTTTTTACCGACACCACGAAATTTTTCAATTGGTAGCCGTTTTAAAAATTCAAGGGCATCCTTGTGTTGAATAATTGTCAGTCCAAATGGTTTCGCATAGTCAGAAGCTTCTTTTGCAAGAAATTTATTATAAGAAATACCAACCGAACAAGTTAATTTTGTTCGACGTAGAATTTCAGATTGGATCATTCGACTAATTTGAATTGGATCGTCTAAATGACATTTATTTTTTGTAACATCAAGGTAGGCCTCATCAAGAGCAACGTACTCAACCATATCCGTATATTCATGAAAGATCTGGTGAATCTGTTCTGAAACTGCCCTGTAGAGTTTGAACCCTGAAAAACGAAAGACAGCCTTGGGACATAACTCAAGGGCTTTTTGAACGCTCATCGCAGAATGAACACCATATTTCCGCGCAACATAGTTAGCAGTAGATACAACTCCCCGTCCGCCCGTTAACTTTGGATCCTTGGCAACAATTAAGGGTTTTCGTTTAAGTCTAGGATCTTTGTGTTCTTCAATGGACGCATAAAAAGCGTCCATATCAACATGAATAATTTTTCGAAAAATTGTCCCCACCGGTTCAAACTTCTCCCCACAATCATCAAACGTATGTTCTTAGTGCTCCGAAAAAAACGGCTGGCACAAAACATTGTTCTGCCACCAACCCTTTTACTTTACTTGTCTTCAGTCTTAGAATCATCAGCCGAACTATCCGGCTTTTGATCAGTTTGATCTGAATTTGATTCATTAGTCTTATCGTCAGACTGGTTCCCAGAGGCATTAGCTGATTCAGTCGCAGTTGCTGAAGCGGCTGGTGCAGTAACTGCTGGTTGCTTAACCTGGGCAATAGCACTCAGATCAAACACAAGGTAGATACCATCACAGTCAAGAGTAACGGTCTTATCTGCCTCATTAATCTCATCGATTACCCCATGAAGCCGACCAATTGTCACAACTTGATCACCAGGTTTAATCTTTGATAATTGATCCCGACGCTTTTGTTGCTGCTTTTTCTGCGGACGAATCATTAAAAAATACATCAACGCAAATAAAACAACAATCATTAAGATTGAGTAAACAGAACTGTTCAATATTTTTCACCCACACTTTCCATAAGAATACTTTACCAAATAACTAGTCAACCGTCCATAGTTAAAAGTTTTTAGCATTTGCTTTATTATAACCATATTGTTCAAAAACTTCTGCTCGTAAGTCCAAAAGATCGTCATCCATAATGGCTTGTTGAACCCGCTTCATCAAGTGAATCAAATAGTATAAATTATGATAACTTGCTAAACGTAAGCCAAATGTTTCACCGGACTTAATCAAGTGGCGAATATAGGCACGAGAATAATTCCGACAAGTGTAACAATTACACTGATCATCCAATGGTCGAAAGTCGCGAGCATATTGCGCGTTTTTTACAACTAATCGTCCATGAGAGGTCATGACAGTCCCATTTCTTGCAATTCTAGTTGGTAAAACACAATCAAACATATCAATGCCACGTATCACACCATCAATTAAAGAATCCGTCGCGCCGACTCCCATTAAATAGCGCGGTTTTGTTTCAGGTAGAAGCGGCGTTGTCGTTTCTAAAATACGATTCATCTCAGCCTTTGATTCTCCAACCGAGAGTCCGCCAATCGAATAACCAGGAAAATCAAGACTAACCAAATCTTGGGCGGACTGTTTTCGTAAATCTTCAAAACCGGCTCCCTGAACAATTCCAAAAAGTCCTTGAGTATCAGGATTTCGATGTGCTTTTAATCCGCGTTCCGCCCATCGACTGGTCCGTTCGACTGATTTTTTAACATAATCATATGTCTCAAAAAAGGGCGGACACTCATCTAAACTCATCATAATATCAGGGCCAAGATCATTTTCGATTTGAATTGCCTTCTCAGGTGATAAAAACATCCTGGCACCATTAATTTCATTTTTAAAAGTGACACCTTTTTCAGTGATATCACGATTTTTAGCTAATGAAAAAACCTGAAATCCACCTGAATCGGTTAAAATGCCATGGTCCCAATTCATAAATTTATGGAGACCACCAGCCTCTTTAACAATATCCTCACCCGGGCGTAACCAAAGATGATAGGTGTTGGCTAAAATAATAGTGGCTCCCATGTCATTTAATTCTTCAGGCGCAAGCGTTTTAACAGTTGCTTGAGTTCCGACTGGCATAAAGATAGGTGTTCTAAATGTCCCATGCGGTGTCGTAATTTCACCCAGTCGAGCACCCGTGTGTTTCTCTTTTTTAATCAAGCGATAACTGATCGCTGGTTGCATACAAATCCTCCTAGAATTCCTAATGAATATACATTGCATCGCCGAAACTAAAGAATCGGTATTTTTCAGAAATAGCGTGTTGATAGGCGTTCAAAATGTTTTCACGGCCGGTAAAAGATGCCACTAACATAACAAGTGTCGATTTCGGAAGATGAAAATTGGTAATAAAGGAATCAACTACTTGCCATTGATATCCCGGCTTGATAAAAATATCAGTCCAACCTGAATCAGGTCGGATTTCACCATTAAATTTAGTGCCTACCGTCTCAAGCGTTCGAATTGAAGTTGTCCCAGTGGCAACAATTTTACCACCGTTTTTCCGGACGTCGTTTAACGTTTTTGAGGCTTCCTCCGAAAGACGGTAGAACTCACTATGCATTTTATGATCCTCAATATTGTCCTCTTCAACCGGCCGGAATGTCCCTAAGCCAACGTGAAGTGTTAAATAAACTAAATGAACACCCTTATCGGCTACTTTTTGAAGCAGTTCCTTAGTCCAATGTAGACCGGCTGTTGGTGCCGCAGCGGACCCCATTTCCTTGGCATAAACGGTCTGGTAACGATTAGGATCGTCCAACTTCTCTTTAATATATGGGGGTAAGGGTGTTTCACCAAGTCTTTCAAGAATTTCAATGAAAATTCCTTCATACTTGAATTCAATTTCTCGGCCACCATGATCTAGCTCTTTTGTTACTACTGCCTGTAATTGACCCTCACCAAAGCCAATAACTGTCCCCACCTTTGCACGCTTAGCCGGTTTCATCAATGTTTCCCAGCGATCCCCTTCAATGTTATGAAGTAAAAGGACTTCAATGTGGGCACCGGTGTCCTTTTTGACACCATAAATTCTGGCAGGCATGACTTTGGAGTCATTCATAACCAAAGCATCCCCAGGATTCAAATAATCAATAATATTATAAAAACGACGATCCTGCATATCACCCGTTTCTTTGTTCAAAACCAACAAGCGCGATTCGTCACGATCTTTAATCGGGGTTTGTGCAATAAGTTCGTGAGGTAGTTTATAATCAAAATCTTCTAAAGTGTAAGTTGTTTTCAAGGTTCCAATTCCTTTCATACCAAGTTATTAGGATTATTTGGGTAATGCAAATGTTCATAGCCTTTAGGCGTCACTCTTCTACCACGTGCTGTTCGTTTGATTAAACCAATTTGAAGCAGATAGGGCTCATACATTTCTGCTATTGTATCTGTTTCTTCGCCAATGTTTGCAGCCAATGTTTTTAAACCAACCGGACCGCCATCATAATAATCAATCATTGTTCGTAATAATTTAATATCAGTCGCGTCGAGCCCCAAATCATCAACTTTTAACTTTTCCAGGGCATATCGAACAATCTCAAGATCAATATTGTCTTTGTCAAAAACTTGTGCAAAGTCACGAATACGCTTTAGCAAACGATTAGCTACTCGAGGTGTCCCTCGTGATCTAAGTGCAATTTCATGCGCACCCGATTTTAAAATGGGAATTTGAAAAATACCGGCAGTTCTCTGAACAATCTCTTCCAGATCCGACACTTCGTAATAGTTCATATGCTCTACAATTCCAAAGCGATCGCGTAACGGTGCTGAAAGCATACCTGCTTGCGTTGTTGCGCCAATTAGCGTAAACGGAGGCAGTGGAAAGTGAACCGGATGTGCACCTGATCCTTGACCTACAATGATATCCACAAAAAAATCTTCCATCGCTGAATATAGCATTTCCTCGACTACCTTTGGAAGTCGATGAATTTCATCAATAAATAGAACATCGCCAGGATTTAATTCATTTAACAGTGATAATAAATCACCCGGTTTATCAATTGCTGGACCGGTCGTTGTCCGAATATTGACACCCATTTCATTCGCAATAACCATTGCAAGCGTTGTTTTCCCAAGACCGGGTGGCCCGTATAGCAAAACATGGTCTAATGATTCCTCGCGTTGCTTAGCCGCCTTGATGTAAACTTTTAATTCATTTTTTACATCTGTTTGTCCAATATAGTCACCCAAGGTTTGTGGACGTAATGTTTTTTCAATGTTGTTCTCATCGCCATTCACATTTTCCGGTGAAACAATTCGGTCATCTTTATCCAACCAGTTACACCTCCTAATGCATCAATAACTTAAGTCCAAGACTTAGATATTCATCGGTCGTTAGTGCTTTATCCTTACCCAGTTCTAACCTGATTGCATCGATCTGTTTGGCGGAATACCCTAAGGCTTCCAACGCAGAAATTGCATCCCGAAGCTCATCAGACTGCTCTGAAGCACTCTGACCAGAACGTGCTTGCACAATCTGCGATAAATCCCCAACCTTCCCTTGAAGGTCCAAAATAATTTGCTGAGCCGTTTTTTTGCCGACTCCCGGAAATTTTGTTAAAAATTTGACATCTTTATTGCTAATGGCCAAAACTAAACCACTACGGTCGTTGCCGGCTAAAATTGCCAAAGCACTTTTAGGCCCAATTCCAGAAACTGCAATCAGCTTTTCAAAAAGCTTTTTATCATCTGCTTCATAAAAGCCATAAAGCAAAATGGCTGAATCACTAACCGACTGATAAACGTATACTCGAATCGTTTTATTCTGATCAACATTGAATCTGTACGGATCAGCAGTATATATTAAATACCCAATACCATTTACAAGTAACACGATATATGCCGGCGTAATATCGACAATTTGTCCATCCATAAATTCGTACATTTACTTTTCCTCTTCATTAAAACGTATGTTTGCTAATAAATTGTATCATAAGTTGGCACCAGACTCGACACTAAATTATAATATTTCTTCATCAGTATGGTGAGGATCCTGAATTCGTTTGAACATTTTTTCAATATCTTCATTTGTAAATTTAACCAACGTTGGACGTCCATGTGGGCAATTATAAGGGTTTTCGCATTCAGGTAACTTTGCTAGAAGTGCCTTGGCCTGCCGTTCGTCAAGATGATGATTTGCCTTGATGGCCCGTTTACAACTCATCATAATAGCGGTTTTTTCCCTGAAAGCTGCAACTGACAATCGATGATCAGACAAGATCCAATCGACCATTTCTTTAATGGTTGATTCTTCCTGACCGGCCTTGAACCACATTGGATGTTCACGGATAATAAAACTGTTTTGCCCAAATTGTTCAAGATGAATGCCGAGCTCATTAAGCAGGGGAATCTTTTCATTCACTAATAAGAAATCAGAAGTTGAATAGTCCAAAACGATCGGAACCAACAGTTTTTGCTGCGCACGACCTACCTCACCAATTGCCTGTCTATAATATTCATAATTGATTCGTTCTTGTGCTGCGTGTTGATCAATTAAATACATATTATTAGGCGTTTCAGCGACTAAGTAGGTACCGTGAATCTGACCAATATACTGAAGATCTGGAAAACCGGTTTCAACCACCAGTTCCTCCTGTTCCGGTTTGGTTACCTGAACAGGGTTCTTTGGTTGGACTTTAGCAGTTACCCCAAAGCCGCTCTCATCAAACACTGGTACCGATGAAGCTTCAGAGGACAACAATGAATCCAATTTAGCTACCCTTGGGCTTTGCAAATCGTCGCGGTTCTTGATCACAATTGGATCAACTTCATTTTGCTGCTTTGTTGAAACAACAGGTTTTGAATTCACAGCAAACAAAGGTTGTTCTTCCGGTATCGATTGAATGACTGATTTCGAATAGTTGATCGACTGATCACTGGGTGCAAATGACTTTTTGAAATCTCTTGTTGCATCAGGAATCAATTGTTTATCTGCCAGCATTTCCCTAATAGCATTGGAAAGCATACCGCCTATTTTTGGTTCTTCACTAATTCGAACCTCCTGCTTGGTTGGATGAACATTTACGTCTATTAATGCAGGATCTGCACTAATATTAACAACCGCAATTGGAAAACGCCCAATCATCAGTTTGGATCCATATCCGTTGATAACAGACTTAGTCAGTGGAAAATTTCGAACATAGCGACCGTTTAAAATCAATGAAATGTAATTTCGACTTGAACGGGTCAACTCCGGTAAACTGACATAACCATCAATCGAAATATCAGGGGTCTTTGATTTAATGGGCTGCATTTTCGAAACGGTTTTTACGCCATAAATCGCGCCTAAAACCTGAAGCAGGTCTCCCCTGCCGGATGTTCGAAGAAGTTCACGGCCATTACTGATAAATGAAAACGAAACTTCGGGATGGCTTAAAGCCAGTCGATTCACAATATCAGAAATTTTGGAAAGCTCTGTATTGGGAGAACTTAAATATTTTAGCCTGGCGGGTGTGTTATAGAACAAAGAACTGACAATCACAGTAGTCCCTTTTCTTGATTCAGAAGCCTGCTGTGAAATAAATTTGCCACCCTTGAAGACAACTTCTGTTCCAACAGACCCGGTTGACGTTTTCAGCTCAACATTCGATACCGAACTAATGCTGGGCAGTGCCTCACCACGGAATCCAAGTGTCCGTACTCGAAAAAGATCCCGCTGTTCTGTAATTTTGCTGGTTGCATGACGCAAAAAAGCAGTTTGAACCTGAGAACTATCAATCCCATCACCATCATCCACAACCTTAATGACCTTTAGTCCGGAATCCTCAACTGTTATATCTATTTCGGTACTGTGAGCGTCAATCGCATTTTCAACTAATTCCTTAACAACGGAAGCTGGCCGTTCGACCACTTCTCCTGCCGAAATTTGGTTTGCAAGTATGGCTGGTAATTCATGAATTCGTTTCAAATCGACCACCTTACTCTCTGTTTATCTTCTGCTGCCATTTATAAACCTGATTCATTATTTGCATTGGTGTTTTTGACATTAAATCCAGGTTCTTGAGTTGGGCAACAACCTCTTCCTGGTTATCATCTATCTGCTCCATAGGAAATAATGAGATCTGCTGCTCTTCTTCTCCCGCTTGTTTAGTTTTAACACGTTCGTCATGGTTTTGCTTAGATGGTGTTGCATTGATCTTATCGGGTTGGTCATCTTTCTTTTCCAAGTCAGTTAAAATGTGATTGGCACGTTTTAATAATCCATTTGGTAAGCCGGCCAACTTGGCAACATGAATACCATATGATTTATCCGCTGGTCCCGGTTGAATTTTATGGAGAAAGACAAGTTCCCCATTTGATTCAGTTGCACCAACATGTACGTTCTGAAGTTGTTTTAAAGATTCATCCAAACTGGTTAGTTCATGATAATGAGTTGAAAATAGCGTTTTGGCACCGATATTATTATGAACATACTCAATAATTGCCTGGGCAAGTGCCATTCCGTCATAAGTAGCTGTTCCTCGACCAATTTCGTCGAATAAAATCAAACTGTTTGGTGTGGCATTTTCAATAGCATCATTGGCTTCTTTCATCTCAACCATGAACGTGCTTTGACCGGAAATAAGATCATCAGCCGCACCAATTCGTGTAAATATTTTATCAAAAACCGGTAGGGTCGCCTTTTTGGCAGGTACAAAGCACCCCATTTGATTCATAATGACACAAAGCGCCATCTGACGCATATACGTACTCTTCCCAGACATGTTTGGACCGGTGATAAGTAACACACTGGTGTCTTCTCCCATGTCAACATTATTAGGTACGTATTGTTGATGACCAAGCACCTTTTCAACGACTGGATGCCGACCATCAATTACTTTAACCCGATGATCATTAGTCAATGTTGGCCTGATAAACCGGTATTCTTCACTAACGTTGGCAAAACTTTGAAGAACATCAATTGAAGCAACAGCATCGGCCAATGCTTGAATTCGTTTAATCGATTTTTTGATATCATCACGAATCCGGACAAATAGTTTATATTCCAACGTCTTGCTTTGCTCTTGAGCCTCAAGAATTAATGCTTCTTTTTCCTTTAACTCGGGAGTTGAAAACCGTTCGGCATTCGCCAACGTTTGTTTACGTTGGTAACGATTTTCAGGCATCTTATTTAAATTGACCTTCGTTACCTCGATATAATATCCGAAGACATGGTTAAAACCAACTTTTAAATTATTAATGCCCGTAACTTGACGTTCTTTTGCCTCAAGCTCTGCAAGCCATTTTTGACCATTGTTTGAAGCATCACGATACTTATCAAGCTGATCATCGAATCCATCTTTAATAACACCGCCATCGGTCACTGATATTGGAGGTTGTTCAATAATTGATCGAGAGATTTCATCTACAATATCATCCAGTGGTATCAAGTCTTTCAGCATATCTTTAAAACTATTATCAGCAATCTGTTCAAGAATGTATTTAATTTTTGGAACTTGCTGAAGTGACGTTTTTAATTGAATTAAGTCGCGGCCATTAACACTGCCAAATGCAATTCGTCCAGCTAACCGTTCCAGATCATAAACCTTAATTAATTCATCTTGAAGCTGACTGCGTTCATAATAATGGTCAAGTAAAACGCCAACCGCATCCTGTCGTTCGGAAATTTTTGATTTGTTTACCAATGGTCTTTCTATCCATTGCTTTAACTTTCTACCGCCCATTGCCGTTTTAGTTTGATCAAGCAGCCAAAGAAGTGTACCGCCCTTTTTGCCGGTCCTGATATTTCGTGTCAATTCCAAATTATATTGTGAGTTGTGGTCCAGTTCAAGGAAGTCCGACGGCTCGTACACGACAGCACGTTTTAAATGCTGTAGGCTGCGTTTCTGAGTTGTTTGAATATAATCCAGCAGCATCTTAACAACTTGCTTCAGAGGCTCCTTATCAACGTCTTGACTTAGGTAACTGACAGACGCATTGATCGGTAACGCTTCTTGGTGAGAAATCAAAATTCCTAATTTTTGAATAGTTTCAAGAATTGTTTTTGGAAAACGGCTACCAACAACCGTTTCCTTAGTTTGAAGTGACACGAGCTCATTAATCAATTCAGCCTGTGTATCCAATTTAGCAACTTTCAGCTCACCTGTTGAAAGATCTGCATAAGAAAAGCCAAACGCTCGATTATCTTGATCATAAGTGACCGCCGTTAAATAATTATTACTCTTTGCATTTTGACTGCCGACATCAACCTGCGTTCCAGGCGTCACAAGCTGGATAACCGCTCGCTTGACCATTCCTTTGGTTAACCTTGGATCTTCCATCTGTTCGCAAATAGCAACTTTATATCCCTGATCCACCAAAATATCAATATAGTTTTGAGCTGCTTTATGTGGAACGCCACACATTGGAACCGGATTTTCAGCATTCCGAGAACGATTAGTCAATGTCAATTCCAATAACTGTGATCCCTTGATTGCATCATCATTAAACAGTTCATAAAAATCTCCTAATCGATAAAATAAGAATGCATCAGGATATTGATCTTTAATTTTTTGATATTGCACCATCATTGGTGTTGTTTGTGTTTTTGCCAATTGTAACGCCCCTTAAAGACCATGAAATAAATTCATTTTATACTATGTTTTGTTTATTCGCTAATAAAAGCAGCTTCTTTAGTCAATCACCTGATCATCCGTATAAAGAATCGTTTTGATTGACGTTGCGTGACCACTTTTATCATCAATATCAATCACACAACCGGAAAGAATGCCACGGCCTGTTTCCAATACTTGAAATCTGGCTGGACGTTGATTTAAAAATCTTGAAATGACACTATCCGGTTGCATGCCCAGCATGCCATCGGCCGGTCCAGTCATACCTACATCTGTTAAAAATGCTGTTTTTTGTGGCAAAATTCGAGCATCATTCGTTTGAACATGTGTATGAGTGCCGACAACAGCCGACACTTTTCCATCAAGATATCTAGCCATTGCCAATTTTTCACTAGTAGCTTCAGCATGAAAATCCATAAAAATACAATTTGTTGTTTTATTAAGTTTGTTTACTAAATCGTTTGCTAAGGAAAAAGGATCGTCCAAATTATCCATAAAAACGCGACCTTGAAAGTTTAGAACGGCTAGTTGTTTGCCATTTACGTTAATCAATGTATATCCCTTTCCGGGTGTAACATTCTTCGGGAAATTATACGGTCTGATTAACCGATTTGTATCGTCAATAAAGTCTAGGATTTCACTATTACTCCAGGCATGGTTGCCTAACGTCACAACGTCAACACCGTAACTCATTAAACGTTTATAAATACTTTGACTAATGCCACGGCCGACAGGCGTTGCATTTTCTCCATTCACAACCGTTACTTGTGGTTTTACATCTTGCTTAATTTTAGGCAAATAGGTTTCAATCATCGAAACGCCTTTGTCCCCAACTACATCCCCAATAAAAAGAACTCGCATTAGATCATCCTACACTTTCTAATATTTGTATTTAAACAATTCTAACATTATCTATTATAAAAGAAAAAAGACCAGATAGCCTGATCTTTTACTTTGCATATTCGACTGAACGAATTTCTCTGATAACTGTCACTTTAATGTGACCAGGGTATTTCATCTCAGTTTCAATCTTTTGTTTAATCCTTCTAGCAAGCACTATCGCCTGCGTGTCAGTGATATTGTCGGGTTTGGCAATGACACGGATTTCTCTTCCTGCTTGAATTGCGTAACTCTTTTGTACATCGTCAAAGCCGTCCGTAATTTTTTCAAGACTATCCAAACGGTGAACAAAGCTCTCAAGTGATTCGCTATGTGCACCAGGACGAGAAATCGCAATTTTTTCAGCAACTGCTACCAATTCCGAAATAATGTATTTCGGCTGATGCTCATC
This sequence comes from Lentilactobacillus hilgardii DSM 20176 = ATCC 8290, assembly GCF_000159315.1. GTDB lineage: Bacteria > Bacillota > Bacilli > Lactobacillales > Lactobacillaceae > Lentilactobacillus > Lentilactobacillus hilgardii. The sequence continues at coordinate 155,573 of NZ_GG669993.1, read as the reverse complement.
TTCATAACCTTGAATTGTGTCAATTACAACTGGACTTTCATGATACTTTTTAGCGAGGTCAACGCCCACTTGAACGTGCGAGCCTTGAACAACACCATTATTAACAGCCTTTCCGATATCGTGTAATAATCCTGCGCGTTTAGCTAAAGTAACATCCTCACCTAATTCTGAAGCAAACGCCCCAGAAAGCTTTGCAACTTCTGTTGAATGGGCCAGTAGGTTCTGACCTTGATAGATCTTAAAGTTCATTCTGCCGACCATTTTAATCATTTCGGGACTCATTGAATGAATGCCCAGATCAAAAAGCGTTTCTTCGCCGATTTCGTGAATACGTTCATCAAGTTCCTTTCGACTCTTATCAACCATCTCTTCAATGCGAGCTGGATGAATTCGGCCATCCTTGATTAATTTTTCAAGCGTCATCTTGGCGACTTCGCGACGAATCGGATCGAAACCGCTTAATACAACAGCTTCAGGTGTATCATCAATGATTAGATCAATTCCTGTAAGCGTCTCAAATGTGCGGATATTTCGACCTTCCCGTCCGATAATTCGACCTTTCATGTCTTCGTTTGGAAGACTGACGACCGAAACTGTCGTTTCAGAAACGACATCAGCAGAACTTTGCTGAATTGCTTCAACAATTAAGTCCTTTGCGTTTTTATCAGCTTCCGATTGAGCTTGATAATAACTCTCCTTGACCATTCTGGCTTTTTCTTCAGCCAATTGATCACTGGTTTCCTTTAAGATGACATTGCGAGCCTCATCTTGAGTAAGCCCCGCAACCCGTTCAACTTCTGTCTGACGTGCTTCAATAAGTGAGTTTGCTTTTTCTTGTTGTGTAACTAAATTCTGTTGTTCATGGTTAATCTTCTGCTCTTTGCGATTTAGACTATTTTCGCGTCGCTCGAAAGTGCTATCCTTTCGATCAAGAGCTTCCTCTCGTTGCAGCAGCCGATCCTCTTGCTTTTGAATTTCCGCACGCCGTTGCTTTAATTCTTTTTCGATCTTTGAACGGTAGCGGTGATTCTTTTCCTGAGCAGACAAAGTAGCTTCCTTAATAACAGTTTCAGCTTGCTTATTTGCATCAGCCAAAATTGATTTAACAGAGCCCTTTGCATCCTCCAGCTTTGCTTTTTGGATCTTTTTCTGTGCAGACTTCCCGATTAGAAAACTTAGAATACCAACAAAACCAACAACAATAATAGCGATGATTGCGAGGATTATTCCAGCCATACTCATGGCTTCACCTCCAAATCATCATAAAAATGATTTTTTTCTAAACCAATTATAAGATGTTATTTGATTATTGACACAACCTTAATTTTAATGTTTGTTGAGGGCAGTGTCAATCATCTTATTGCAGGCTAATAATTGATTGCTATATACAACAAATTATTAACCGATTAATTAGAATAACCAAAGCGGTTAAATCAAATACATGAGTCGTAATAATGCCTGTATTACCAACGGTTTAAGAAAAAAGAAGATTGGGTACGCTTCTCTTGCAGGGAAGGAATCCAATCTTCAAAAAATTGTTTATAATTTTATTTTCCAATATTTAAATCAATATTATCGACTGATTTTGAGTTGGAATCGGCAGTTTTGACAGGTTTTTCAGTCTTTTTGTCGCTTGTTTTTTTATTTGTACCCTTATCATCATTTGAACTATCTTTAGTCGAGTTGCCAGTATCCGCATCGTCTGGTATGCCATAAGCATCACGGACTTTTCTCTCGACCTCTTTGTACATATCTTGGTGTTCTTCCAAATAGCCCTTAGCATTTTCACGCCCCTGGCCAATTCGTTCCTCACCATATGAATACCAAGAGCCGGACTTATCAATAATATCTTTATCAACAGCCATATCAACCAACTCACCGGACTGGGAAATACCTTTACCATACATGATATCGACTTCTGCACGTTTAAATGGCGGTGCAACCTTGTTCTTGACAACTTTAATCCGAACACGATTACCAATAATATTAGTGCCATTTTTAATTTGTTCAGCTCGTCGAATTTCGAGCCTAATTGTCGCGTAAAATTTTAGCGCACGACCGCCAGGTGTTGTTTCGGGATTTCCAAACATGACACCGACTTTTTCACGAATCTGATTAATAAAAATTGCGATTGTCTTTGTTTTACTAATCGTACCCGACAATTTTCTTAACGCTTGGGACATCAAACGAGCTTGAAGGCCAACGTGGGTATCGCCCATTTCACCTTCGATTTCCGCACGTGGAACCAACGCAGCAACTGAATCAATTACAACAATATCAATTGCACCACTGGTGACCAAGGTATCGGTAATTTGGAGACCCTGTTCGCCAGTATCCGGTTGTGATAATAACAGATCATCAATATTAACACCAAGATGAGTTGCATAAACTGGATCAAGTGCATTTTCGGCATCAATATAAGCGGCCGTTCCACCACGCTTTTGAACTTCCGCAACCGCGTGTAAAGCAACGGTTGTTTTACCCGAACTTTCCGGGCCGTAAACCTCAACGATTCGGCCACGCGGATAGCCACCAACCCCAAGTGCTTCATCCAAAGCCAGGGAACCAGTTGGAATTGTTGAAATTTGTGTATCGGCCTTATCACCCATACGCATAATTGAACCCTTACCGAATTCTTTTTCAATACTTTTTAGCGCCTTATCCAAGGCAACTTTTCTTTGGTCAGCCATGAAATTCCTCCCACTTTTCTAAATTGAAAAGATTACTCACTTACTATACAAACATTTGGTCGAAAAAGCAACAAAAAAGCGAACAAAAGTTCTAACTTATTTGTCACTCGTAATAGCGGATAATGCCATTTTTAATCCAGCCTCAACGGCAGCTTCACGAATTTGATTACGTAATCCTTCAAACTGGAATTTTTTAGCATAACTAATTTGTGCCCCAAAAGCAATTCCGATCCAAACCGTTCCGACAGGATTGCCTTCCAAGGCATCTGGACCGGCAACCCCCGTGAAGGAAACCGCTAAGTCTTTATCCATGATTCGTCTTGCTTGATCTGCCATCCAGATAGCCGTTGGTTCACTAACAACACTGTTTTCAGCAATAACATCGTGAGGAACATGTAGCAACTGTTCCTTAACTTTATCAGAATACGTGACAAATCCCCCTTCAAAAACCTTTGAAACACCGGAAACATTCCCCAATGTGCTCTGAAACAGCCCAGCAGTTAGACTTTCTGCAGCAGTAATTGTAATATGCTTCTTCAATAATTGCTCAACCAGTTTTTGTTCAAGTGACAATTTTACCTACCCCTTTCAATAATTATATACGAAAAACAAATGATCTTATTTCAACATTATTGATTATTAGTACAAAAAGAGTAATGACGACTAAGTCAGGTTATTTGGTCGATTTAGTGTGAGTAATTGGTTAATTTAATTAAATAATCATGGACGACCAACTAATACAGATTTTAAGTCAAAGTTAAAACCATCGTAAAAGAGAGGTTGGGCAAAAATAAGCTTTTTGTCCCAACCCCTTTATTTTGACATTTTTAAAATGAATCTGCAAACACCGACCGATTTTGAACAAAATAGTCAATCCCTGAATAAATTGTAAAGAACAGGCAAATGTACAGCATGACTTGTGCAAACGGAAAATTAATTGCATCAAAGAAAATATTATTCAACAGCAAAAAAATAATTGCCAGCATTTGAGTAGTCGTTTTAATTTTCCCCGGCCATGCAGCTGCAACAACCTTACCATCATTCTCAACAATGATTAATCTTAGTCCCGTAACTGCCAATTCACGGCAAACAATTATTGTAATAACCCATGCCGGTGCTTCGTTCAATTCAACCAAAAAGATAAATGCTGTCATCACTAACATTTTATCAGCCATCGGATCGGCAAATTTTCCAAAATTAGTGACCAAATGCCGTCTTCGAGCTATTTGACCATCAAGAAAATCTGTTGCAGAAGCAACAATAAAAATTAATGCTGCCAACCAGCGTGTATAGCTGATAACCGTGCCAGCAACAACCGTACTCCCTGAAAGAATTGGAACAGCCAATATTAAAATAAAAAACGGAATTAAAATAATTCGAAAAATCGTAAGTTTATTAGGTAAATTCATCAAATTCCCTCCAACAGATTAAAACTAGTAGCCAGTAGTTGACCCCGTTGTTGTACCGGTAGTTGTATTACCAGTCGTACCATTAGTTCCTGTAGTTGACGATGTCCCTTCTGTGGAACCGGTAGTTGACGAACCGGTTGTACCAGTTGTGCTGCTATCAGTTGTTGAAGAACTTGATGTACTGGTGGTCGAACCTGATTTTCCAAATTGAAGAGTCACAACACGCACTTGATTTGAGCTGCCATCACTTGGATCGGAAAGCTTAAGCCGTTTTCCTGAAACATAAATAACAGTTTGAGGTGCGTTACCAGTATTAATGGTTGCTGTTGAAACACTGCTTGGTAACGTAACAGTGTGCGACTTCCCACCGGCTTGAGCTGCTTGCCAAAGCGTTGACCCATTAGCACTAACGGAAGTCCAAGCGCTACCGGACCCGGTTGTCGCAATTTTTATTTTGGGTTTACTTGAAGCCCCGGTTACTTGATAAGTAACGTTGCTGCCGGATTCAGTCAGCTTTTTGAATACTAACTTCTTTGTTGCGGCCTTTTTCTTAGTATTCTTTTTTGCTGCTGAACTTGAACTGGAAGAACTGGCTTTTGAGCTCTTGTTTCCTGATACGGAAACTTTACTTGTCTCAATCTGAGTTTTAGATGTATCTCGTGTACTGTGAGCAGCAGCGACCCAAATTGCAATTAAAATTACCAGAACCACCACTGACACTGAAGCCACCGGAATATATCTTCTGATTTTTTCATTCCGTTGATCTACCTGACGTTGTGCCGATCGAGTTTTGGGATTATCACTGTTAACTCGGTTCACATATTCCGGATCTTCTGTGTCTGGTAATTTAGTATCAAATTGAGACAATAGTTCATTGCCATTCAACCCAACAGAATCCGCATACTGTTTAACAAATGCACGGACATAAAATTCACCGGGAAGCGAATCAAAGTCATTATCTTCGATCGCAATCAGATAACGTTTCTGAATTTTCGTATTTTTTTGTAGATCATCTAGTGTATAGCCCTTTGCAACTCGGGCATCATGTAACTTCTTACCAATCGTTAAATTATCTTTTTCGTCGTTCATTCTCATTTCTCCATTAAAATTAATTGATCATCTGTTTTCAGTATATCATATGAATCAGCCAAGTTATTTTAAAGAAAGTATAAGTTAGTCGTTTGCTTGAATAATTTCAGATTGAATAGATGCCGAATCAAAATATTGCTCGGCAAACGCAACCGTCTGTTCCAGCGTTAAGGAATCCAAAATACCAACCTCATCATAAATTGTCAGTGGTTCACTTAAAAATCCATCAAATTGCCCACTGATTGCCTCTTCTGAATCCATCATTTCAATATAATTTCCCAACAATTCCTTTTTTTGTAGTTCAAATTCACTCGACATACCAGACAATTTCTTTGGGATTTGTCGAATGATTTTTAACAATTTATCTATAAAATCTTGTGGTTTATTTGTATCACCATTCAGAATGGCAAAGTGAAAGCCACGCTCATTTTCAAATTCCCAAGAAAATGAATCGTCAAGAACACCGTCCTGATACAGTTGCGTATAATCTTCGGCAGTTTCACTAAAAAATAAATCTAATACTAGGGAAATGGCAATTTCATATGCCAATCCCTCTCGACCGCGGGGAACCGAATCATTCCCTCTAATGCCAATGGACGCTTTGGGTCGAGAGATCGCCATTTGATATTTATTTATCTTATCATTAGCAACCGTTGGAAAAACAAGGTTCCGCTCAATGACTGCTGGAACCGACCACGACTTTTGACGTTGATTCTCTTTGATCCATGAAAGCGTCTCTTCAGGATTAACCCTACCGGTGATAAACAATGACATATTATCCGGACGATAAAACGTTTCATATGCCCTTTGGACATCAGCCAAAGTAATTTTAGAAACGCTATCAACTGTCCCGGCAATGTCTTCGGATAATGGTGATTGAGGATAAAGATCTTGAATTGTCTGGAAATAGATTCGATTATCAGGATCATTTAAATACATATTAATTTCTTGATCAATAATGCCCTTTTCACGCTCAATTTTCTCAGTCGTAAAATATGGCTTTTGAACAAAATCAAGCAGGATAAGCAAATTATCCCTTAAGTCTTCAGTAGTTGAGAACAAATAGTTTGTCTTCGTAAAACTTGTATAAGCGTTGGCAGAAGCACCGGTCTTATTGAATAATTCAAAAACATCATAATCCTTTTTATCAAACATTTTGTGCTCGATAAAATGTGCAATACCGGCAGGTTGACTGACCGGTGTCCCGTTAATACTAAAATCCGTATCAACTGATCCATAATTGACACCCAATATGGCAATTGATTTTTCAAATCCTTTTTTTGGTTGTAAATAAACCGTTAGTCCATTCTCCAGTTTTTCAACAAAAAGTTGTTCATTAAACGAAGCATAATCAATTGTTTTCATCATTGTCCCCCTGGCTTTGAAGAATATATCGTGCCTGATACTGGACCCGTTTTGCAACCTCGGCAACATCCTTCTTTGTAACGTCATTGACTAATTGTTCCCATTGGCTATCACCAAACGCTACGCCTGAGATTTGACGCACATATTGTCGCTCAGCCAAAGTTGATAAATAATCCGACTGAGATCGATGTTGATTGATCATTGATTTTTTGACACCAACCAGCAGACTTTCAGGATAAGCCATATCTGCAGTTGCAGTCAATTGCTCATCCGTTGTTTGAATGACTTGGCTAAGATTTTTAAATTCAATTCCAGCCTGAACGCTCAGCATTCCTGAAAACGAATTATAACTACTATGAATATCATAGGCTAAACTAGCCTTCTCACGGACATTTGTAAATAGCAAGGATCTGGTTGACGCTCCAAAGATCTGGTTGAATACGTTCGCAGCAAAATATGAATCATCGCCAAAGTAGATAGGCAAGCGATAACCAATGTTGAGCAGGGATTGGGATCCCGGAAAGACAGTCGTTTTTTCACGAGGAACTTTTGGAAGCTCAGGTTCAATAAACAGCTTAAGTCCTAAATCATTTCGATCACTTAATGTTGAAAAGGATTTTAATCGAGAGACCACCTGTGCCTGATCTATCTGCCCGGCCACAATAACAGTAACAGTAGCCTGCTGAATAAACGCCCGATAGAAGTTGTATAGATCACTTGCATTAAGCTCTCGAATGCTGTCAATATTGCCGAGTAAATAGGTCCCTTGATTAAGGTCATTTGCATAATACAATTTTTGAAGTTGAAGAGTTGAATAGAATTCCTTGTTATCTGAAATCGAGTCCAGATAGCTCATTAAATTTGTTTGATGTATTTTAAAATAATGGGCGTCAAATTGATCGTTTTTTGCAAAGGGCCGTTCAATCATTTCCCGAAGAAAAGCCATCGCGTCATTTAGTAAATCCTCCTTGTGAGGTAAATAATGGTTATTGGGGAAAGTTAACCTAATTCTTAGCGTATGCTGATTTCCATAACGAAGAACCGTAACGCCATAACTAGCGCCAAACATCTCAGATAATTTACGTGAAACGAGCATCTCACTGGGAAATTTTAACGATGCATTTTCTAAAAGATCCGCTAACAATGCTAATTTAGCAAAATTTTTATAATTGGATGGTATGCTAAAATTAAATACGATCGTATTATTTTTAAACTGACTAGTCTGAATTATTTTTAAATCGACACCTTGTGCAATCTGAATATTCAATAGTTTTCCTCCTCAATTAGTCACAATTTTCATCTTAATGTAAAATCATCGAAATCTCAATATATAACTAAAAAGAGTTTGAACAAATTCCGATTGTTCAAACTCAAAAATAGCCATTGCTGTCATTATTTTTTCATCAAGGGACTGTAAGCATTGGTTCCAAACCATTTCTTATTAATCTTTGCAAGTTGACCATCTTTAGCCAGTCGATTTAAACCAGCATCAATTTTCTGCTTAAGTTTAGTATCTCCCTTTCTCATTCCAACACCATAATACTCTTTAGGAAATTGACTTGGAACGCTTTGATATGTTGCCCGATCTTTTTGGTGCCCAATATAGTACCCCGCATAAATACTATCGATTAATAATCCTTGAATTCGATCTGAATTTAAGTCAATAAATGCTTCTGTAAATGAATCATAAAGAATAGGAGTGTGATTTTTAATTCGATCCTTTAATAGCTTTGGCTGTGAATCAATATCCATTGCCCCGGCAGATCCAGCTTGAACACCGGCAACTCTATTTTTCATATCCGCAAAACTATTAATATGATTTTTTTCCTTAGAAATCAATACCTGTTTATTAACCAAATAGGGTTCGCTGAAGGTGACCTTCTTTGCCCTTTGAGGATTCATAGAAAACCCATTCCAAATTAAATCAATTGTTCCATTCCGCAGTTCAGTCACATTCATTGACCAATCAATTGGTTGGAAATTTACTTTAATGCCGTATTGCTTAAAAACCGCCTTAGCCAAATCAACATCGTAACCAACGATTTTGCCACTTTTAGTTTCAAAACCCATTGGAACAAAACCATCGTCTAAACCGATAACAATTTTCTTTTGTTTGGAAACAATTGACCAGGTATCTGGATTTGTTTCCATTTTTTGCCTTGATTCAAAGCGACAGCCGGATAATACAAACATTAGCAGAAGGGTAACGATGACTAACGGGCATTTTTTTACAACTTTTTGCATGTTAATCCTTCTCTCTATTGGATTTGTTCGACTCGCTTAATATCATCTGCTACATGCTTCGCAAATTCCATATCATGAGTAACCACTATTTGTGTCATTTCTTGTTTTTTTAGATCCAAAATAATCTGAGCCACTTCATCTCGAAGTGCCGGGTCAAGGGCCGAAGTCGGTTCATCATAACAAAGAATTTTTGGATTCATTGCAAGTGCACGGACAATAGCAACTCGTTGCTTTTGTCCACCAGAAAGTTGATACGGATATAATGTCTCTTTTCCTTCCAAACCCAAACGCTTTAAAAGTGTCATTGCATTTTCAGTTACTTGACTCTTTGATTCTTTTTTAACCATTGTTGGTGCTAATGTAATATTTCCCATCACCGTTAAATTTGGAAACAATTGATAATCTTGAAAAACAACACCGATAATCGTGTCACCTTTATCCGGATTTGTAGGATCAAATTGTTTACCATCCCAATAAAAAGCACCACTATTAACTCTTTCAAGGCCCGTAATACATCTAAGCAAAGTTGTCTTCCCAGCACCAGAGGGGCCGACAATCGCCATAATTTCGTTATCGTTAACCGTCATAGACAGGTTATTGATAACTGTTTTACTACCAAATTTTTTCGTTAGGTTCCTTATCTCCAACATGTCAATACCCCCTTATCTCCAAACACTTGAACGTTTTTCAATCACCTTTAGCACGATCGTACAAATAGCGGTTAATGCCAGATAAATAATGCCAACAAGTACAAGTGGCAGCAATGTAACATCTCTGGCTGTTGCTACGTTTCCGGCTCTTAAAAGATCTCCCAACCCGATAACGTAAACCAATGATGAATCCTTAACCAAATTAATGACCTCATTGCCAATTGACGGTAAAACGATTTTAAACACTTGAGGAATAATAATTTTTCGGATCGTTTGACCATAGGATAACCGTAACACACAGGCACTTTCAAATTGCCCTCGCGGTACTGATTGAAATCCCCCTCTAAAAATCTCTGCAAAATATGCTGTATAGTTTAAAATGAATGCAAATAAGGCCGCGTCATAACGTTCAAATATAATACCAATAACAGGTAATCCATAAAACACAAAAATTAATTGTAGTAGCAGTGGTGTGCCTCGCATTAACCAATCATACAGATTTAACAACCAAACTAATGGCTTAAATTTACTGACTAATCCTAAGGCTAAAACCGCTCCTAACGGAATTGAACAAATTAACGTCCAAAAGAAAATTGACAAGGTCATTTTTGTTCCTGACAACAGTGCCGGTAAAATTTGCTCGATATATTGAATCATTTTGACATCCCTCCATAAAAAAAATCCCCTTGAGTTATTAATAGACTCAAGAGGACGATAGTTTTCGCGGTTCCACCCCAATTTGTAGTAAATTCACATTTACTACCTCATGAAGTTTAATTTTCTATACAAAAAAGCCTCTTAAGTCTAATGACTTAAGAGGACGATTATTAATCGCGGTTCCACCTCAGCTTCACTTTCCATTCATATGAAAAGTCTCAACGAGTTTAGAAAACTAAACTTCAGCAATAACGTGCTCACCGCTTTTCCCTACTTCATTCAGGAAAATGACTCCCAGATGTGACGCAAACCATTCAAATACCCATTTCCCATCATCATGAGCTTTCTGAAATTTAACATGGTTTACTATTCTGATCATAGTCTTTTATATTTCCTTAATTTATGGTAACAATGATAATCGGAAAATCGTCATCCGTCAAGCAGTATTTACCCCTTTTTGAACCAATTACCAATTTTTTTCCAAAATGAGGGATGAACTTCATCTGTCATCTGCATTAGGGGAACCGATTCACCTTCAAGACGTCTGGCAATATCCCGATACCCTTGACCAGCCGGATTATCAGCCTGAAGAACCACTGGTTCACCTTGATTTGACGTTGTAATAACAGCATCATCATCAAATACAATGCCTAGTAATTCTACGCCTAAATGATGGGTAATCTCATCAACGTCCATCACAGAACCGTCTTTCATCATATGAGTCCTAATTCGATTAATAATCAAGTGTGGTTCTTCTTGAAGCGGATGTTGCTCAAGCAATCCAACCACTCGATCAGCATCCCTTACTGCAGAAATTTCGGGAGTTGTGACAATAATGGCACTATCAGCGCCCGCAATGGCGTTCATAAATCCCTGTTCGATGCCAGCAGGACAATCAATCAGAACATAATCAAAATCCGGCTTTATCTCGTTAACAATCTGAACAACCTGATCTTGAGTTAACGCCGTCTTATCAGTATTCTGGGCAGCAGGAAGAAGGTATAATAAATCATCAAACCGTTTGTCCTTAACTAGTGCTTGCCCAAGACTGGCCCTTCCTGATGCAACATCAACAATATCATACATAATTCGATTATCCAGTCCAAGAACAACATCCAAATTTCGTAGACCAATATCTAAATCCATCAAGCAAACTTTTTTTCCAAGCATGGCGAGGGCAGTACCAATATTAGCTGAAGAAGTCGTTTTTCCAACTCCACCTTTTCCTGAAGTAATGACGTATGCTTTACCCATTGATGACTCCTCCTATCTGATTAAAGAACTTTGGGTTAATTTGTTTAAGATCTTCAACTTTTCCATAGTCTAAGACGTGCAAATCATTCACATATACAACCGAGTTTTCTGTAATCTTCTGGTTGGTATCGTCAAGAATCTCGTATTGTTCACCAATCCGGACTTGTTGCGCGTTATGTACATCCCCAATAATCATTTTATCTTCCAAATCAGGGAATCCCGCTTGAATGACGCCATGAACATCGCCAAGAACGTAAATATTTCCGCCTACAAAAAGCTTACCGCCCTCATGAATAATGCCGAGAAACACCACATCTCCCTGAACGTGAACCTCTTGTCCGTTTCGAATGATGCGATCAACCACGTGAACCGTTTCCTGATCTAGAATTCGATTTGACTCTTCTTTAGTCATCACATCTGACGTAATTTTGTGGACTGAGAAAAGCTGAAAGTCAGAAAAAATCTTTTCAATTTCTGAACGATTACCGGCTGACAAAAGTCTCAGACCAGTTTGGATATCAAAGGAAATTGGTTGAGGATGAGTAGAAGCAGTCTGAGTTCTAAGCTTCTCAAGCAAACTTCTTAGTGACGTATAAATATCACCCAAATCAGCCTCATCATCTAAAATTATCTCGTAACCATCATTTGTACCTTTCAATACAGCTGCATCTTGCATATACGACTCCCCTTTTTACCGCCTATGACTCCTATACAATGAGGCCACTGGAAAATAGGCTAGTGCCATGAATACAAGGTTAATTGCCAGAGTCGGTGCTAACGTGTTGACCAAGTATTGGGCGAGAGATGAAGATGTCTGCCCGATAAACGCATTCGCAATAAACCCAAGAGTGGTCCATACTGTAATCCCCAAAAAATAAACCAAAAAACCGCTCATAAAGTTTGGCGGTAACATTTGGTAAACACTTTGGCAAAGATAAATTACCAGTGGAAAAATGAATACATAGACTCCTAATAAACCTGTGTAGTACATATCAAAGATAAAGCCGATTACAGCAGCCCAGATCCCTAAATGCAGTTTCTTACGATCACCAAAGAAGACTGCTAGTACTAACCATAGCAATGTCAATGCAGGAACTAAAGAATTAGGATACCTATATAACGTTCCCGACAAGATTTGACTTATTGACCCATCTAGGAAGAAAGCAATAAATTGACCGACAACAAAAATAACTGTGATAGGAATTCTTCGTCTCAACAGAACAACCCCCTATCAATTTCGAACAGCAACCGAAACGACTTCGATGTCGTTCAAGTTAGCTGCCGGCTTGATGTAAACTTTTTTGGCCAATCCATAGTCATCTTCTGCAATTTTTGACACGGTTCCAACATAAATACCCTTAGGAATGATGCCGCCCAGCCCACTGGTTGTGACTCGGCCACCTTTGGAAAGTTTGGCTTTCGAGGTGATGTTACCCATGATGATACGATTACTTTGAGAATCATATGAAGTGATAATACCATTAACTATCTTTGACGCTTCGCCAACAATCTGGATAGCAAACCGGTTCGAATTTTCTGCGGTATTAGAAATTAAGACAACTTTACTGTTGGTCTTATTAACCTCAGCAACAGTTCCAATTAAACCAGGTCCGGCAATAACCGGCATGTTTTTCTTAACACCGGCAGCTTGACCTTTATTAATAATAATTTGGCTTGCCCAAGATGAGGGTGTCCTAGTAATAACAGCCGCATTGATTTTTTCGTAACCTGTTAATGTGCTTCCAACATTAAGCTGACGCTTCAGTTGTTTGTTTTCTCGCTCTAAAACTTGATCTTTAACCTGTGTTTGTGCAAGCTGATCAACCTTTGACTTAAGCTTTTGATTTTCCTGATACGTATTCAAAAGATTATTAATCGAAATAAATCCATGGTGGATACCATTCATTGGAACGGCAACAACCCGGTCGGCAAATCCAACAATGTCGTTGCCGAACTGTTGAACAAGCGGTGGTGTATTTCGATTGTTTCTAAATGCAACTGAAACTGACATTAAGCCAAAGCTAATGATCAAACATACAATAACAATGACAAGTTTTCGACTGGAGAAAAATTTTTGCATAATTGCCTCCATCCGTTTCATAAATTACCTAAATCTTTAAGTGATTCAGGTAAAATTGTTAATTGTTTATTGTTTTTTCTTCATAACATTGATACTTTTCAGTGATTCTCCTGTACCAATTGCCACACAGTCAAGTGGATCGGCGGCAATTGAAACCGGCACCTGAGTGGCTTCAGCAATCACATCTGTAATGTTTCGAAGTAACGCACCGCCACCTGTGAGTACAATTCCATGATCAATGACATCGGCAGCAATTTCAGGAGATGTTTCTTCCAATGTTTCTTTAATTGTCGCAATGATCTCAGCAACGGATTCATTAATAGCTTCGTTAACATCAGACCCAGTCACTTGAACCGTTGTTGGCAGGCCTGTAACAAGATCACGCCCTCGAACAGGAACAGCCTCAATATCCTTAGCAGCTTTCGGAGAAGCTGATCCAATGTCAATCTTTAGTTGTTCAGCAGTTCTTTCACCAATCAATAAGTTATATTTTTGACGGACATACTGAGCGATTGATTCGTTGAGCTTATCACCGGCCATTCTGACAGAACGGCTTGAAACAATACCACCAAGTGAGATTGTTGCAACATCAGTAGTACCACCACCAATGTCAACAACCATACTCCCCGTTGGATCCATAACCGGTAAACCGGCTCCAATCGCAGCAGCGAATGGTTCCTCTATAACGTAAGCGTCACGAGCACCCGCAACACGGGTTGCATCGATTACTGCACGCTTTTCAACAGCGGTAATTCCCGTTGGAACGCAAACCATAACATATGGTTTACCCGATGAATGTCCCAATGCTTTTTCAATGAAATACTTCATCATTGCAACAGTTGTATCATAGTCTGCAATTACGCCGTCCTTCATTGGTCTGACAGCATTAATGCTGGCAGGGGTCCGGCCAATCATGGCACGGGCTTCTTCTCCCACGGCAATAATATCACCGTTTTTAGTACTCTTGGCAACAACCGACGGTTCACGAAGGACAATACCTTTTCCTTCAACGTAAACAATTGTGTTAGCTGTTCCAAGGTCAATTCCTATGTTTTTTTCCCCAAGTCCGAACACGTTATCCATCCCTTCATCGCTTTATCATGTTGATTTCGCTTTTGATGTTATTTTATAAATTAATTATTGTTTAACGAAATAAGTATATCATAACAGACGTAAAAATGAACTAAATCCAAGGAATGAAAGAATGATTTAAGATATTATTTGAAATTTAGTTCAAAGACGCCAATAAATACTTGCGAACATCCGAAATAAAATACAGTGATCCGGTAATTAACAGCATATCATCTGTCATAAGTTTTTTTTGAATCGTATCAATCGCTGTTTGCCAATCATCAATAACATCCGTTACGGTTTTCTTTCTTTCTTTTGAATCCACTTGCTCTTCAAGTACTTGCGGATCGGCCGCGTTACGCTTACCTGGTCCATTAAAGCTTGTCAAAATGATTGAAACATTTTTAACCGTTGCCATCTTTTCAACCATTTTTTCGGCTTGCTTATCAGCTAAAATGCCCATTAACACATATATTTTTCCTTTAGAAAAATTTGATTCCAATAGATCTACAATTTCATCTACGGCTGAAATGTTGTGAGCACCATCAATGACAATTGTAGGATGATCGTTAATTCTTTCAAAACGACCGCCCCACTTCGTTTGCTTAATACCTGCAATAACACTGTTATGATTAACTGGTCTGCTGCTTAGTTGGCAATAATTCAGATAGGCCTGAATGGCTAGTGCTGCATTATCAGTTTGATAGTCACCAATCAACCCGGTTGAAAGGTCATTAAACTCGTCATGATCAGACTTAAAAGAAAAGTGTTGTTCCCAATCAATCATTCCCAAGTTGTTCACTGTAAACTGTTTACCTAAAATCGTCATTGGGCTTTTCTTCCCGGAGGCTGTATGTTCAATTACTTTTAGCGGCGCCTCAGGTATTTTACCAACAACTACAGGAACCTTGGGCTTAATAATCCCTGCTTTTTGATAGGCAATCTTGGGCAACGTATCCCCTAGAATATGCATATGATCCCAACCAATTGTCGTAATAACAGATAATTCAGGGGTCATCACATTGGTTGAATCCAACAAACCGCCAAGCCCAACTTCCACAAGGACAATATCCGCATGGCCTTCTGAAAAATATTCAAACATCATGGCAGTGATAATTTCAAATTCTGTAGGCCCACCCTCAAGTAAAGCATCATCCAATTTAGCAACGACTGGATAAACAATGTTAGTTAGCCGTAAAATGTCATTATCGGAAATTGGCTTACCGTTAACACTAATCCGTTCATTAAATCGGATTAGAAAGGGTGATGTAAAACTGCCGACTTTTAGACCGTCTTCCTGCAAAATGTTTCTCAAAAAAGCAAGCGTTGATCCCTTCCCATTTGTACCAGCGATATGAATGGCTTTTATCCTTTTGTCCGGTGATCCGAGTTCATCCAAAAACCGACGCATCCTTTTGAGTGTCGGGATCTTTTTAAATTTAGTCCTGCCATGAATAAATGCCAAAGCTTGATCATACGTTTCAATCGTCATTATCAATTGCTCCTCACAAAACGAGGGAACCACGAGCAAAGTAATAAAATGCTCTGGTCCCCTCAAAATCATGTACTTAATTATTTATCCTTATAACTCACTAGTCACCTGTTGAAGTCGATCCTTAGCAGCATCAAGTTTTGACTGATAATCGTCTTTTTTCTGTCGTTCCTCATTGACAACCGCTTCTGGCGCATTGTCAACAAATCTTGTATTAGCTAGTTTTTTGGTAGAACGAACCACTTCAGATTCAAATTTATCAATATCCTTTTGAACCCGATCTTTTTCTTCATTTAAATCAACCAGTTCGGCCAAAGGAACATAAATGGTAGCGTCCGTGATAACAGCAGACATTGATAATTTAGGTGCGTTAACTTTGTCGCCTATTGTTAATTCCTGCGTGTGACAGAATCGATCAATATAATCACGATTTGTTTCAAAAATTTGTTTCAATGTTGGATTCTCAGTTTGAACCAACATATCAATTGGTGATGAAAGGGGGGCATTTGCCTCATTTCTAATGTTTCTGACAGCCTTAATCAAATCAATCAACGATTGCATTTCATGTTCAGCAGTCGGATTGTCAAATTGTTGATTCGAAACTGGATATTCTGCTGTTACAAGTGACTTTCCTTCATGAGGCATCTTCTGCCAAAGATACTCTGTTACAAATGGCATAATTGGCTGTAATAATCTTAAGATTTTATCCAAAACATAAGCTAAAACATTTTGAGTGTTTTTCTTCAGCTTCTCATTATCACCAGTCAAAGCTTCCTTACTCATTTCGATATACCAATCACAGAAGTCATTCCAAATGAAGTCGTACAGTTTTCGGTCTGCTTCTCCAAAATTATACTTATCGAAAAGTTCAGATACTTCAGAAATCGTTGTGTTTAATCGACTTAAAATCCACTTATCAGATAACTGCCACTCAGATTTATCAGGTAATTTCGGCTTTTCAATGCCATCCAAATTCATAATAACGTAACGACTGGCATTCCAAATTTTGTTAATAAAATTCCAAGCAGAATCCATCTTATCATAACTGAATTTTAAATCTTGACCAGGTGTTCCACCAACTGACAAGAACCATCTGAGGGCATCAGCTCCATATTTATCAATGACATCCATTGGATCGATTCCGTTCCCCAACGACTTGGACATTTTACGTCCTTGTGAATCACGAATCAGACCATGAAGTAGGACATCTTTAAATGGTCGGCGATGTGTAAACTCGAGACTCTGGAAAATCATACGTGATACCCAGAAGAAAATGATATCATAGCCGGTTACCAAGGTATCCGTTGGGAAGTATCGCTTCATGTCATCAGTATCATCCGGCCAGCCCATCGTTGAAAACGGCCATAGTGCTGAAGAGAACCATGTGTCAAGCACATCGGGATCTTGTTCCCAATTTTCGGCATCTTTCGGGGCTTCCATTCCAACATAAGTTTCACCAGTGTCTTTGTTATACCATGCTGGAATCTGATGTCCCCACCAAAGCTGACGGGAAATAACCCAATCGTGAACATTATCCATCCACTGGGTAAATGTCTCTTCAAAACGGGGTGGAAAGAAGCTAACTTTATCATCTGTATCTTGATTTTTCACAGCTTGTTCAGCCAATGGCTTCATTTTAACAAACCATTGTGTTGATAACCGTGCTTCTACTTGAACGCCGGTTCTTTCGGAATGACCAACAGAGTGGACAATGGGTTCAATACTTAAAATCAAGCCTTGATCCTGTAAATCCTTCACCATTGCTTTTCTAGCTTCAAAGCGATCCATGCCTTGATACTTGCCAGCTTTTTCATTCATCGTTGCATCCGGATTCATCGTATTAATCCGCTCAAGATTGTGCCGATTTCCAACTTTAAAGTCATTTGGATCATGGGCAGGTGTAATTTTTACCATACCAGTACCTTCTTCAGGATCAACGTACTGATCAGCAATAATTGGAACTTCCCGATTAACAAGTGGTACAAGAACCTTTTTGCCTACAATTGACTTATAACGTTCATCACTAGGATTAACAGCAACTGCAGTATCCCCCATCATCGTTTCAGGACGTGTCGTTGCAATCTCGATATAATCGTTTCCATTAAACTTTGTCCCATCTGTAAACGGGTATTTAACGTGATAAAATGCACCCTTATCATCCTTATGGATAACCTCAATATCAGAAAGCGCCGTTCGGGCTTGAGGATCCCAATTGATAATATATTCTCCACGATAAATCAGGCCTTTGTTGTAAAGATCAACGAATACTCGACGAACAGCTTTTGACAATCCTTTGTCCAGCGTAAAACGTTCACGTTCATAATCCAGCGAAAGACCAAGCTTTGCCCACTGTTCTTTAATAGTGGCAGCAAATGTATCTTTCCATTCCCAAACTTTTTCGACAAACTTCTCTCGTCCCAAATCATAACGGGAGATCCCCTGTTCACGAAGTTTAGCTTCAACTTTTGCCTGGGTTGCAATCCCGGCATGATCCATTCCGGGCAGCCAAAGAGTGTCATATCCCTCCATACGCTTCTTGCGAATAATCATATCTTGGAGTGTTGTATCCCAAGCGTGGCCTAAATGAAGCTTACCAGTGACATTTGGAGGCGGTAAAACAATTGAAAAAGGTTTTGCCTTCTTATCCCCACTTGGTCTAAATACGCCTTCTTGAAGCCATTCATTATATCTGCCATTTTCAATGGCCGTCGGATCATATTTCGTCGACATTTCGGTGTTTTGTGTTGACGCTTTTGTGTCTTTTTCTGACATGATGTTTCTCCCTTCTTGTATGTAAAATAAAAACACTTCATCCCAATAAATACGATTAGGACGAAGTGCTTCGCGGTACCACCTAAATTGGATATATTTCAACCCCACTCAGTATCCTGATAACGGTCAGATAGTACCGACCCGCTCTCAAATTTTTGAACGAGTAGCTCACAAGTTACTTTCACCCAACAAAGCGTAAGAATTTTCCATTATCAATTCTCTTTCTGAAACGCAACGGTTGGTTACTCTCTTGATCAATGCTTTAATTTAATTCTAATCTTACTCAACAATCTGCTAATCGTCAATACGCTTTGCCAATTTTTCCAAAGCTGACAAGGCATCTTGATAGTCAGGTTCATCCGTTATTTCTGGTACAATTTGTCGATAAACAATTTTACCTGTTTTATCAACAATAAAAATTGTTCTAGCCAGTGCACCAAAATTTGGCATATACAATTTCATTGCGTACCCAAAAGACAGACTCTCATCTGATAACAATTGCAAATTACGAACTCCTTGAGCAGCACACCAATCCTTTTGCTGCTCAAGCGTATTGTTTGAAATCGTTAAAAAGCGCGCATCCGGATATTTATCGGCTTCCTGGTTGAATTTTCTTGTTTCCAATGAACAAACCGGTGTATCAATATCTGGAACAGATGAAATTAAAGTAATTCGGCCAATAATATCAGCCGTCTTTACTTTATTTCCTTCAGCGTTTTCTAATTTAAATTTTGGAAGCTGTTCGCCAACTTCCGGAGGATTACCAAACAATTTTTCATCTTTGCCATTGATTGTGACTTGCATACAAACACTCCCTTGGTGTGTCTTGAGTAAGTTAAGTTTACAAATAATGTAGCCCATTCTGCAAGTTTAAGCAAGCAATCCGATGAATTTATAGCAATTCAGCAAAAACATCGGCATCTTGATTCAAAAACTCTTCGCCCGGTTTGATATCCGTAATTTGGATATTATCAACGGCCTTCTTCATAAGCCCCTCAACATCAATATAATTTTCAAATTCCCGAGAACGTTGCAGGTTTGGCTTTGTCTTGGGTGCAGGCGGTGTAAAAATGGTGCAGCAATCCTCGTACGGTAAAATGGACAGATCATAAGTTCCAATTTGTTTTGATATTTTAATAATTTCTGTTTTATCCATTGATACAAGTGGCCTCAATACCGGCATACTTGTCACATCGTTAATTGCAAGCATACTTTCAAGTGTTTGTGAAGCAACCTGTCCCAAAGATTCCCCTGTAAAGACACCACCACAATGACGACTCTTGGTAATCTCAGCCGCAATTCTCAACATCATTCGCCGCTGAATGGTCATCAAATAGCCCTCAGGTACTTTCTCTTTAATTGTTTCCTGAACTTCTGTAAAGGGAACTTGAATAAATTGAATGTTACCTGAATACTTGGCAAGTATCGAGGTTAATTGCTTAGCCTTGTTTAAAGCCTGCTCACTGGTATATGGGGGACTATAGAAATGAATCATATCAATCTTAACGCCACGCTTCATTGCCAAGTATGTTGCAACTGGCGAATCAATACCGCCAGACAGCATCATTGTTGCACGACCACCGGTTCCAACAGGAAGACCACCGGCCCCGTGAATCGTTTCAGAAGACAGATAGGCCCCGTTCATACGAACTTCTACCCGAATTGCAATATCAGGGTTTTTAACGTCAACTGAGATACCATCAATGTTTTCTAAAACGTAATCCCCCAGCATATTATTGATTTGATTAGTGTGATACTCAAAATGCTTGTCTTGTCGACGCGTATTGATTTTGAATGTCTTACCGGAGCGATATTGTTCCTGGGCCATTTGTAATGCGGTTTCCTTGATAACATCCATATCCTTCTCTACCTTAATCGAAGGATACAACGTTTCAATGCCAAAGACCCCTTGAAGTGTTGAAATGACCTTTTGATCATCTTCACCATTTAAATCAACATGAAGCCTGTCTCGCTGCGCTTTGACCTCAACTGTTGGAAACTGGTGAAGAACTGCGCGGACATTTCTACCAAGTTGACGGATAAAGTCCCTTTTGTTTTTTCCTTTAGTAGAAAGTTCGCCATAACGAACCATAATTTCAGTGTAGTGCATAACATACTCCTAACTTAATTTGTCAAATTCTTCATACAACTGATCAAATACTTTGATGAATTCTTTGGCCTCGTCAAGTGTGTTCTGGTCGCCCAGAGAAATTCTGACGGCACTTGTAGAAACATCTTCTGGAACATGCATAGCAGTTAGTGTGCTTGAAGCAACGTGTTTTTTTGAGGAACAAGCACTTGTAGTAGAAATATAAATGCCATACTTTTCAAACGCATGGACAATTGTTTCGCCCCTAACGCCTTTAATCGCAAAACACAGGATGTGTGGTGCAAATTGATCTGTATTCTTAGAGAAGATCGTTATTTTATCAAATTTACTGATGTGGTCGCTAATCAGTTGCTTGATTTGATGTTCTGTTTCATTAGCTTTAGGTTCCTTTTCAAGTAATAGTCGCAACGCTTTTGCCATAGCTGCAACTGCTGGCAGATTTTCAGTCCCGGAACGTTGATTTTTTTCCTGACCGCCACCATTCATCAGTTGTGCAATCCGTCGACCACGACGACCATAAATAAAGCCAATGCCACGAGGTGCATGAAATTTATGGCCGGAAATGGTTACAAAGTCAACTCGCTCATTAAATATTTTCTCTTGAATTCCTTTACCAATTCCTTGAACCGCATCAATATGAAAGTGAATCTTTGGATACTTTTTTAATAACTCAGCTGCTTCCTCAATGGGTTGAATTGTGCCAATCTCGTTGTTTACTGCCATAATTGAAACTAATGTTGTATCTGGACGAATTGCCTTTTTAAGATCATCAATCGAGATTCGTCCCTCATCATCAACTGGTAAATAAGTGACCTCGTAGCCGAGTTGCTTAAGTTGTTCCATTGAATTATGAATAGCAGGATGTTCAACTGCAGTCGTAATCAAATGTTTACCATACTCTCGCTTTTGAATTGCCGTTCCCTTAACAACCCAATTATCGCCTTCGGTTCCGCCACTTGTAAAGTAAATTTCATCAGCATGTACATGCAGTAAATCGGCAATTTGTTTCCTAGATTGTTCCAGTAAATTAAATGCCTGTTCACCAAAGTTATGAAGACTTGATGGGTTCCCCCAAATACTCTTACTAACTTTATCATACGTGTCAACTACTTCTGGTAGCGCTTGTGTCGTTGCGCTATTATCAAAATAAATCATTTGAAACCTTCTTCTCTTTATTTATTGGTTCGACTCCAACAAATATAACTTCCACGATGATACACCCAAAAGGGCTTTGTAACAAGTAGGACCGTTCTTACCGCAGACAAAAACTGCTAATCAAAATTTTTGGATAAATAAAATTTTGATTAGCAGTTTTTATTGAATTGGGTCTACTGCTCTTCGTCTTTTGAATTAGTATCAGATGCTTGTTTTGGTTTTTGGGCATTAAAGTAGTCATTCTTTATCTTTGAGAAAATGCCGGATGACTGATTTTCTAATGCTTCAGATATCGTACTCAGGCTTTTTGAGTAATCATATTGCTTTTCAAAGTAATTCTGAGCTTTCACACTTGCAGAGGCAATTTCTGGATTAGAACTAATGTATCTATTTGCGTATTGAATTGTTTGTTCCGCTAAATTAGCATCATCCAACATTTTTGTTGTTTGATCTTCCAAAGTATCCATGTCTGACTGAATAATAATGACCTGCTTGCTAACATCGTCAATATTGACATGTGCTTTGCCAAGATCTTCATCCAAGTGGTTAATTTCACGAATAACGGCAGCAAAGTTGTTCTGATAAGAATCGGATAATCCCGGCAGGTTTTGATTGTCAATCCGTCTTTTTTTGTTACGCATCTCCAAATCAAACTTTGACAGCGCATTTTGCGCGTCCCTCTCTTTTTCCGGTAAATCAATAATTGAATCAAATAATTCTTTTTGTGAATTCTCCAACTCTTTTAAACTTGAAAGCATTTTTTGCTGTGTGTGATTGATTTCTGAATAAACTGCTTTTCCTTCATCGATATTTTTCGTTTCACGATCAAATTCTCTTTCAAGCGCGGTAATTTGTCTGTCAAACTGATGATTATCTTCGATCTCTTGGTGATTTAACACATAGCTTTCATTCAAAATCTGAAGCCTTTTTGTGAGATCCTCGTTTTGCCTACGCACGTGATCAACATATTCGCCAATGATACTTGTGTTCTTTTCAACACTTGGACGTGCTTTTAACTCCTTATCAATTGCACTATATAATTGATCGATTGCATCTTCAATTTTTGCGTTAACGGCAGAAACATCTTCGACTTTGAGCTTTGCCAGCGAATCAAGGTTGTGACTAATTTGATCACGGATATTGTTGACACTTGTTTCAAAATTATCATTAGGAAAATTGTAACCCTTAGACCTTAACTCTGTGTAACCCGTTTGAATTTCGTCAAGTTGCTCATTGAACTCCCTATCTAAAGAAAGAAAGAGTTTTGGAATCCGTTTCATATAATCTTCCAGCTTGCCGGTAGCGGTGTTTAGATCTGTCAACACCTCATCGGCGCTACTGGGATCACCACTTTTGGTCAATTTGGTAAATTCATCAAATGTGCCTTCAATATTGGCTAACATTTTCTCAAGTCCATCAATACTCGGTCCAAATGACGCATTTTGATTTAGAATATCCTCTCGTAACTGTTTATATTTTTTTTCGAGTTCTGAAACAGCCAGCTGATGTTGCTTATTTAAATCATATAGTTGGGCCAATCCCGCTTGAATCTCTTTAAGTGTAGCGTCTGCATCCTGAATTGTTTGATTGGCAGTGCGCCAATCATTTCTTGTCTTGATAAAGTTAATTCCCTTACCATCTTCCTTAACCGTTTTAATCAGTTCGTCGATACTTGGCAATATTTGGTTTCGGTAATGTTGGTACTTATTATGAAGTTGACCATATTTCTTTTTTGATTCACCAGTTAAATTCATCTTTTTAGCAAGTGCAAATTCATCATCCAAAGGAATTTTGTTCAAGTCCTTTTTGCTCTCATAAACGCTTGTTGCCATTTTTATTGTCCGTCGTTGGTAAAAGACAAATCCTAAGTAGCATGCCCCTACTACCACTATAATTACTATCAGCAAAGTAAACATTCGATCCCATCCTTCAAAAATAAAGATATTGAAACAACAAAAAACATTAATTGTAGAAAAAAATGCCAAAACATTCTATTATGTATTAATAATTGATAAAAAAGTGCCCTAAACTGAATTATATCATAGTGGGTAAGTTTCACCATATTATTTTTAAGTGAGGAAAAACTTTATGCAAAACGTAACAGAATTAGTCAATCAGCAACTTGACGCATTATTATATGAAGAAACTGATTTGGTTTCCAATATGGCCAACGCATCAGCGCTTTTAAATCAAAGCTTAGATCAGATTAACTGGGTCGGCTTTTATAGATACGTTCCTGAAAACGATGAATTAATTCTTGGCCCTTTTCAGGGAAAAGTTGCTTGCATGCATATTAAGAATGGTGTAGGTGTGTGTGGAACGGCCCTTACACAGAGGCATTCGCTGCGCGTTGCAGACGTTCACCAATTTGCCGGCCATATTGCTTGTGACGGCGATTCCAAGTCGGAAATTGTCATTCCGATTTTTAAAGATGGACAACCGCTTGGTGTACTGGATATTGACTCCCCTGTATTAGAGCGTTTTTCAGAAAAAGATGAAGCCTTACTGAATGGCTTTGTCAATATCTTTATTAAACATGTTGACTAATTGCTAAATTCTCGATAGAATGTAACTCGTGTAAAATAATGCAGCAGTAGGTGGTAAGCTCGTCAACATGTTGTTGCCTGAATCCAGGTTCTGCAAGTAACTCAATTCGGCTGCTTGAGCGAAAGAGCAAAGCAACATGCACGAATACTAAACCTGCAATGGCTTATTTTACTCCAAAAAATAATTGGAGGATTTTTTATGTCTAGATATACAGGTCCAAGTTGGAGAATCTCACGTCGTTTAGGTATCTCACTTTCAGGTACTGGTAAGGAACTTTCACGTCGTCCTTACGCACCAGGTGATCATGGTCAAGGTCGTCGTCAAAAGCTTTCTGAATATGGCTTGCAATTAAAGGAAAAGCAAAAGCTCCGTTATATGTACGGATTGACTGAACGTCAATTTTCTAATTTGTTTGTTCGTGCCGGTAAAATCCGTGAAGGTAAGCATGGTGTTAACTTTATGATCTTACTTGAAAGACGTTTGGACAACATCGTTTACCGCTTAGGTTTGGCAACAACTCGTCGTCAAGCCCGTCAATTAGTAAATCATGGACATATTACTGTTGATGGCAAACGCGTTGATATTCCATCATACGAAGTTAAAACTGGTCAAGTTGTTTCTGTCCGTGAAAAGTCCAAGGATCTTCAAGTAGTTAAAAATGCTGTTGAGGCCGTTGTGGGTCGTCCACAATACGTTAATTTTGACGCAGACAAGCTTGAAGGATCATTGGTTCGCCTTCCACAACGTGAAGAACTTGATGCTGATATTGATGAATCACTTATTGTTGAATACTACAACAAATTAGGTTAATTCACGACAACGAAAAGACGTTTTGCGAAAGCGGAACGTCTTTTTCTATACAAAAGACAATCTATCTCTAATAAAGGAGGACATGCCATGCAACAACCACTCGCCTACAGAATGCGACCTACAAAAATCGAAGAAATCGTTGGTCAACAAGATCTTGTCGGTCCCGGCAAAATTATCAGTCGGATGGTCAAGGCAAAAATGCTTTCTTCGATGATTTTATACGGCCCTCCCGGTACGGGAAAAACGAGTATTGCTAGTGCAATTGCAGGTTCAACTAAATACGCCTTTCGAGTTTTGAACGCAGCAACCGATACAAAAAAGGATTTACAAGTTGTGGCCGAAGAGGCAAAAATGAGTGGCACCGTTGTTTTACTTTTAGACGAAATCCATCGCTTAGATAAAACTAAACAGGACTTTTTATTACCCTTGCTCGAAAAGGGAGCCATTATTCTAATTGGCGCTACAACCGAAAATCCTTATATTAATATTAATCCAGCTATTCGAAGTCGAACTCAAATTTTTGAAGTCCATCCCCTTTCCCCAAAAGATATAAAGCAAGCCGTCCTAAGGGCCTTAAAAGATGTTAAGAACGGTTTGGGACAATTTCACGTAAGCTTATCCGATCCAGCGATGGAATTCCTTACAACGGCTACAAATGGTGATCTGAGAAGTGCCTTAAACGGCTTGGAGCTTGCCGTTAAATCAACCCCAGAGAATGACGATAAAATGATCGATATTGACCTTTCCGTCATAGAAGAGTGTCTGCAACGCAAGTCATTGAGTGCTGATAAAAATGGTGATGCTCATTATGATGTCATATCTGCATTTCAAAAATCAATTCGGGGATCTGATGTAGACGCGGCGCTTCACTATGCCAGCAGACTTATTGAATCGGGCGACTTAGTTTCTTTAATCAGGAGGCTCATCGTTATTGCCTATGAGGATGTCGGCTTGGCAAATCCAGCAGCTTGTGAAAGAACCGTGAGTGCAGTTGAGGCCGCAAAACAACTCGGCCTACCAGAAGGCCGCATCCCACTTGCGAATGTTATTATCGAGTTATGTCTAAGCCCTAAATCCAATTCAGCCATGTCTGCCATTGATCAGGCGCTTAATGACGTTAAAACAGGAAACTATGGTGAGATTCCCCTTCGATTAAAAGATGCACACTACAAGGGAGCCAAGAAGCTTGGACGCGGTGTAGAATACGAATACCCACATGATTTTCCAAATGATTGGGTTAAACAACAATATTTACCAGATAAGATTAAAAATGCCCAGTATTACCACCCAAAAAACAATGGTAAAATCGAAACAGCTTTAAAAGAACAATATTTAAGACTGCGTCAATCTTTTGGCCGCTAATATAATAGATGGAGTGAAAAAATGATCATAAATATCCTTGTTGGGATTGCTGTAATAATTGCCTTCTTTATCGGTTATTACCTACTTTCCCATATAAACAAGACAATGTTTGAAATCAATGTGCAAAAAAATCCTCGATTGTCAGGAGCAGCAAGAACCGGCGGTATCACATTTATCCTTTTAGGCGTTCTGGGAATTCTTTCAATGATTATCCAAAACGATATTTTCATTCTAATTGTTCTTCTTACAACAACGTTTGCAGGGACAATTCTTGAAATGGTGATTATGAATATTATCAATCATCGATAATAAATAATCGTATTTAATTCTTTGTATTTATACAAAAATAACGTACAATTAAACTATAAAGATGAAATGAGGGGTGGGCACAATGATACAACAATACAATCAAATTCTGGTTCCCGTTGATGGATCATATGAAGCCGAATTGGCATTCAAAAAAGGTGTCGCAGTTGCAATTAGGAACCATGCGTCTCTTCACTTGCTACACGTCGTAGATACTCGAGCATTTCAGAATATTTCAAGCTTTGATACATCGATGGTTGAACAAGTTACCGATACTGCTAAACAAACTCTTGATAAATACATCGATGAAGCAAAAAAGGCTGGTTTAAACGATGTAGATTATTCAATTGAGTACGGTGCTCCTAAAACAGTGATTGCTAGAGATATTCCACGAAATTTGAATATTGACTTAATCATGATTGGCGCAACCGGTCTAAATGCTGTTGAACGATTATTAATCGGCTCAGTTACTGAATATGTTACTCGGACTGCTGTCTGTGATGTTTTAGTTGTTAGAACTGATTTGGATAATAAACCGGCCAAGAATCCTAGTAAGCGAGTTGGTTAACCCTCACTATACCAGTGATTGATCACAATATTAATACGAAAAAAGAGATTCAAAAACAAACATAAATTTGTTTTTGAATCTCTTTTTTCGTCCATGATGTCCACAAATAAATATAATCTAAACAATAAGTGTCTCATGACCATCATTCTTGCTTAACTCTTTTTTAACAAGTTCAATAAGATGTTTTTGATTCTTTGTCATGATTTTTTCAAACAATTGATGATTCCCGCGTAAGTCAGCAATAAACATAGCATTAAATTGTCGCATTGTCGCCTCAACAATTTGTCCATTTGCATATAAGCACCGAGAAGCCAGCTCCTCAACAACATCAATCTTGTAAATTGAATTTGTTGAAGTTAAACGTTTTAAAACAACTGCACACAATTTTAACGCCCGATCAAACTTTTCAAGCTCAACGTACGTTGCAATAATATCAATGTATAGATCTATGACTGCGCAAATATCATCATTTGTATAACGATTTTTGTGACTTTGAATCTTTTCAAGTATCCGAATACTTTCTTCGATAAACTTCGGTGCACGGGCCGTTTTCCCAAGCTTTTGATAGGCCAATCCCAATCCAAGATTCGACCATGCTTGATAAAAGCTCAGGTTTTCATAAGGATATTTTGTCAACATCCAATTGAAATGATAAATTGCCTCTTCAATATCATCATCAATGTAAAGTTCTGCGAATCCTTGATAGCAATAATACTTTCCCTCAGCAAGTTTGGATTCTAATTTATCAAAGCTGACCCTACCCATTCTTTCACGGGCTTGTAAATAGCAATGGCGTCGCATGTCACTTTCAATATAAGAAAATAATTTTTCACCATACCTGGGATTAAAAGAAACATCAGTCATATTAATTGCCAAACGTTGGCAAATCTGATTAAGAATATTGATATTTGGACAAACATTTCTGTTTTCTATCAAACTGATGGTTGCTTGAGTACATATGCCATCCGCTAATTGCTTTTGAGAAAAACCTTTCTCTTTTCGGGCCTTTCGAATTGCTGATCCCGTAATTTTAGTAGCCATTAGAAATATTCCCTTTCTCTCTCTAGTTAAACTGATGGTATTAATTTTATTACGCATAATGAATGTAGTCAAGCTGATACTGTTAACAATTACATTACTATTATTTTGTTAGATTCTCATCGAAAACAACATGTCAATGCATGATCATTTACTACGCCGACAGCTTGTAAATAACTATAAGTTGTGACCGGTCCCATCCGTTTTAAGCCCCAGGTTTTGAATGCAGCAACAAATGGTCTGATGAATTCTTGATAATCGGCCGGTTTTGCCGGTTCGGTTAACATATGATCCAGTTGAACATAGTGTACTGGGGCCCAAGTTAGATCTACCAATTTCCCCGGGTCATTGGAAACAACTTTTGCATTTTCTATAAGTGCTTCAATTTTTGCCCGGTTTCTGATCATTCTTGTATCTTGACACAGATTTTCAATGTCCGATTTAGATAAATGGGCCATATAATTAATAGAAAAGTCTTGGAGAACTTCCCTCATCCCTTCTTCATGCTTTAACACGACCTGAAATGCCAATCCAGCCTGCATGATCTCCAAACACATTGCATGAAATAAATCTTGAACCTCTCGGGTAGGCTTTCCCCACCTTGTATCATGATAGATCATTAATTCCGGACTTTTTGTCGCCCATGAACACCTAGTTGTCATTATTTTCACCTCTAAGAATGATATACGAAAAAATCAGAGATATGTTACGATCGAATTTAAAATTAATAACCAATAATTCTGTTTCTGATTAAATGTCAAATCTTTCAATCTTATGGCTTGATCGGTTACCTGTCCATCAACCCCCATCATGCTTAGACGCTTCATCGTTAGTGACTGATCATCGGTCCATGCATAGACTGGCCGCTTAGAAGGTATCGACCGTAACAAAAATGGCGTTAATGTTATATGCTGAAGCGTATAAAAATCTACTTTATACTTGGCAAGGTTAGAGAAATTAAGCATCGTAACTAATCCAACTCTTATTTTGGGATACCTTGCTTTAATCTGACGGAGATAATTGTATCCTACAGAATGGACCATATTTGATTGTTTTAACATCTGTTGACCGAATTGCTCAGCGAACCTTTTACCCATTTCTTTATCAGAATGATTTGTCACTTTCAGTTCCACGATTAGTGGCTGTTCGAGATTGTTTGCTATATGCAAGTATTCACGAAACAAGTCCACATGATGATACCTTTGAATTGTTTTTAATTTTAAAAGGTTAATTTCTCGTTGTCCCTTTCCAGGAATAAAAAGCGTGTCATTATGGGCACAAATAAAATGATGATCTTTAGTCTCTTGAATATCCATTTCAACGTAAGAAAACCGATAGCGACTATTCTTTTTTAATGCACTGATTGTGTTTGGTGCGTCATCATTATCAATAACACCACGATGAACGATAATTTCTTGCTGAGCCGGTTTCAGTATACGGTGACTACTATATGTAACCCCCAACACCGAAACAAAAATCAGCGCTCCAAATAGCCCAAATACGGAGATGCCGGTCAATTTGATATGACTATTTACAGGTATTGCCAACAATCTAAAAAGAAGCTTAATTTCAATTAATGGTACACATAAATTGATAATGCCAAGAGATAACACAAAGACAAATTGTTGTCCTACCAAGTAATTAATAAACGACAGAAATAAAATGAGACACATTTCCCAGCCTATTCTAATAGCTATTAATAATAAGCTCCTACCAACGTCTTTCAATGAAGCAGTATGACGAGATAGGGTCAAAATTTGAAGGAAACTTTTATTATCACTAGTAGCCAAGTAGTAAATAAAGCGTCTCAAATATAACACAACCATTAACAACACAACATAGGCAGTAATCAAACAGCCTAATAGCCAGTAACGATTAATTGTTATCCAAGTAAATTGATAACCAGTTAGTGGAAAAGAAGTTTTAAAAAAGGCGCTTAATCCAAACAATCCAAAAGGAAGCATCATGAACCATAACGTTAAAACTGCTAGCCAAAAATCAATTCTGAAACAGATTTTTTTCTTCACATGGTTCGGTACTAAATTCCCAATACCAACATTAATTGTGCTCCCCAGCAATAGCAAAGACAAAAACGCACAAATCACAACAACCTTACTATCTACAGTCACCATCATCCAAAACTTTAACAATGCCATTACAATGGCAAAACCAACTAGATAAAAATTCAATTTTTGAAATTGTCTTTCGACCATGATTACCACCCTAAAGAAAAAAGCAGAGCCATTTCCTAAAAAATAGGATTGCTCAGCTTTTTAACAACATCACCATACTATATTAAAGATCAAACCACACTACTTAACATCCTGATCTCGTGGTGGTAGTGGTTTGAAATCATAAAGAATTTTGGATTGTCTTTCGTATTCTTCGTTTGCAAGCTGAATTAGTCGATCAATTAACTCCCTGTATGAAATACCTGAAGCTGCAAACAACTGCGGATATAAACTAATATTGGTAAATCCGGGAAGTGTGTTTACTTCACTGACATACGGTTCACTGTCTTGAGAAACCAAAAAGTCAATTCGTGCCATTCCCTTAAGTCCAAGTGCCCGATAAGAATCAAGTGCCATTTTGGTTAGTTCCTTAGATAACGCTTCGGAAATATCAACAGGCACATCGAATTTCACCTGGCTGGCATCGACAAACTTATTATCGTAAGTATAGAAAGCATCGTCCGCAGGTACTTTAATTGAACCAACTTTAGAAGCGATGGGATGATGATTACCAAGAACTGAAATTTCCAACTCTTCGGGCCCCTCAATCGCTTCTTCGACAAGTACTTTATTATCATAACGGAAAGCGTCTCGAATCGCTTCGTCATAATCGTCAGAAGTTTCCACTTTATGAATACCAACCGAAGATCCTTGATTAGCAGGCTTTACAAATAAAATCTTGCCTAATTCTGCGCTCAATGAGTCATAACTATACTTTTCCACCGTAAGTGGCGTTAATAACTCATATCGAGTTGTTGCTACACCAGCTAATTTTAAAATCTTTTTGGTAATGTCTTTATCAAATGACATTGCAGATCCTAAAACACCACTGCCTACATATGGCTTATTCAATAATCGTAACAGGCCTTGGATTGTCCCATCTTCACCCAAGTTTCCATGGATGATCGGGAAAAAGACATCAATATTTGAATCTTCACTTAAATTCAAAATTGGGGCAAGTGGATTACTTTTATCCAGCTTTGCAATTTCTTGGCGCACAACATCATCCTCGGGTTCACCGTTAAAAACCCTGGTTGAAGCTTTTGTTCCTAAGAAATAGCCGTTCTTGGTCATCAGAAAGAGACTGACGTCATATTTGTCCTTGTCCATTGCATCGTAAATGTTGTGAGCAGAACGCTTCGAAACGTCGTGTTCAGAAGAGTTTCCACCAAAAATCAGGCCAACATGAAGTTTCTTATTATTTTCCATGATTTCCCATCCTATTCGTATATATTTCAGAAACCTAAGTATACCATTAAAAATTCGGTTAATAAATATCTTTGTCGCGTTCTAATGGGTTTCTTAGAAAGGAAAATAGAAATAACACATCAGAGATATCTTGTATTTTAAAAAAATCGGAATTGACTTAACCTGTTAAATTAAGTTGTTACTAATCGGAATTTTTAAAAAATCATTCTCTTTTCAACTGCTTCTTTGAGAACAAGTATCTAACAATTGCCAACATGATTACAGAAATAAGAAGCATAAATGCCATCATTGGGAATGGATTGTAAATACCACTTCGGTGATACCCCAGTATAAATTCGGCAAAATGCTCAACCCACGTCATTTTTAGAGATGATGTTTCCAACGCATTAATGATATAAATCATCGTAACGCCACCAATAATTGGCGTTGCCACCAAAAGTATCCGCTGCCAGGTCTTTGAAAAGAGTGACAGGAAGCTACCAATCGTCATACCAATCAACGTCATGATTACTAAGGTTAAAGCACTAAATATAAAGTTAAAAATCACAGTTATGATACCGTTGCTAAAAAATTTAGCGTAGGTTGTCATAAATATATTAAAGGTATCTCTATTTGTCATTGGCGTATAAATAAGGTAATTATATATAAGATTAACCGTATTACCAATCAGAATAAATAACCCATAAACTGTAATTTGGGCTTCAAAAAAGGTTTTTCTTGAAATACCGTTTTGAATTAAAAACTTAAAGTTCTCATAAGACAAGGTCGCAATCACAAACATAAAGAAACTAAAGAAGCCGGTAATCGGAGAGGTTTTCAAAATCTGGACAAATGAATAATCATGTAGTGTCCCAGTAATTAACGAAAGTAGTAAAGGAAGAATATAAATTGCGGCAAAGGTGACTAAATACATTTCGCCCAAGATAACAATTTGTCTTTTAAATAAATACTTGGTAATCTGGCTAGTTTTCATAATGTCGACTCCCCTCAAATTGATTTGTAAGGAAAATAAACAATTTTTGAAGATCAAAGTTGGACAATTGAACCGTATCGGGTAACCGACGATCATCTAAATCGCCATAAACATAATTAACCCGGATGGTCCCCATATTATCATGACCGATAACGTTAAGCCCCTTTGTATAAGCATCAACATCTTTTTGTGGCCCCACCACTGAATGTGTTTTGGCAAGAACATCCTCAACCGGTTGATCAAGCATAATTCGACCCTCATCCAATACAATCACATCACTAATTAAGTTAGCAACTTCTTCAATTAAATGGGTTGAAATAATAAAAGTTCTGGGATTATCCGTGTAGGTTTGAATTAATTCAGAATAAAACATTTCCCGATGATTAGCATCCAGCCCAAGGACCGGTTCATCAAGTAAAACAAACTTAACAGGAACACACAGTGCCAATATTAATTTGAATATTGAATTGTAACCAGTTGATAATTTACCAAACTTAGAGGTCAGGTCCAAATCAAATTCTTTTGCTAGTCTTTCAGCAAGCTGATGATTAAAACTACCATATATCAGTTCGGTATCGGCGACTATTTGATTGAGCGTATTGCCATTTGGATACAGATTGACTTCACTCATTAAAAATATTAAGCCAAGCTTTGCGTCATTATCATTAATTCTTTCAGAATCGATTTTAACTTCACCGGTATCAGCAAAAATACGATTTGTCATAATGTTCAATAAAGTACTTTTCCCGGCACCATTTCGCCCTAGCAAACCATAAATTTTATTCTCGTCAAACGTCAAACTAACATCCTGAAGCACGTTTTTTGATCCAAACGATTTCGAAACGTGACTGACCTCCAACACACTCATTTATCATAACCTCGCTTTATTAATTCAAGTAACTCAGATTCGGAAATATCTAAACTACGAGCCTCTTTCACCAAACTAACAACAAAATTTTCAAAAAAAAGATTCTTTTTTTCAGAAACAATTCGTTGATGGGCACCATTAGTTACAAACATTCCCAAACCACGTCGCTTCTCAATCAGGTTTTTCGCAACAACAATGTTCATTCCCTTTAAAACGGTCGCGGGGTTAATGTGGAACTCCTTGGAGATTTCTGTTGTTGACGGAATTTGTTGTCCTTCTTCAAATCCGCCAGCAGCAATTGCATCTTCTATTTGTTCGGCAACTTGGCGGTAAATTGGCTCAGAACTATTAAATTGAAATTGCATTGAGTACCATGCCACCATTTCTATCATTATTTTTCACTTCTGGTCTTTGGTATCACTATCTTCTGGTAGATTAACACTGTCACACCATAATAGATCAAATATAACACAAGAAAGCCAATTGAAGAATAAGCAAATGTACGATAAGCATGGTACAAGAGATTTGCTTTTACAAACATTTGCAATCCAAAGGCCACATCCAATAACCCAAGGACTGCAGGAAGCCCAAACAATCCTAAAATTTGAAGCATGATTGAGTGCTGTAGAACCTTTTTACGAGTACCAATTTTATTT
Source organism: Lentilactobacillus hilgardii DSM 20176 = ATCC 8290 (assembly GCF_000159315.1). GTDB lineage: Bacteria > Bacillota > Bacilli > Lactobacillales > Lactobacillaceae > Lentilactobacillus > Lentilactobacillus hilgardii. The sequence goes on along the minus strand of NZ_GG669993.1, from coordinate 120,967 downwards.
AACATTTCAAATCGAACTTTATCGCTTTGCGCACCACTTAAAATTTTAAACATTAAGCAACTGGCCAGCATTGCCAAAAACGCAATTCCAAGAAAGACTCCCATGAATTCCATACTTGAAAACATGCTTTTGAGCATTGAATATAAGACAATAGATTCCCCCATTAATTGTACAGTTTGAGAACCAAATTCTGTCTTTTGCAGATCCATAACAGATTTTAGAGACCGATATTGACTGTTAATATCTTTAACTCTAATTAATTGTAACTCATTTGTCCGACCCCTCAGTTGATCAAATGTTGTATCAGAAATGAATCTGATTCGACGGGATTTTAGGCTTGGATCTTGCAGTGAGGAGAGTTGTTGATACGCTGGTGACTGAGGATCTTTTAATTGCTTTAGTGTACTAGTCTTAATCTGCGAAAGACCAGCCTGATTTCCCTTAAGAACGAACGCTGAATATTTCAGTGGACTTTTATTAAAATCACTAGAACGATAATAAACAACTTTATCAGTCACCTTTTGCTGATAATGACTCGTTGTTTTACCCTCAACCTTTGCTATTAATGAAGACATTTTTGCGGATGGGTTAGTGGCAGAAATGGCATATGCATTATTGCCATTAGCAATTTCTGGAATATCGCTTTGAAATCCAATTCCGACCGTAATTGCACCAAGCGCTAAAGCAAACAACAGTGAAACAACCGATAAAATTTTTGTATAATCACGAATTCGAAATTTTAGCTGTGCAATTGTAAAATTATTAATCCCCTTACTATTAAGTGATGATTGTTGGATTCTTTCAAGCAACATCACAAAAAAGGAGTTAAAAATAAGATAAGTCCCTGCAACAATTGTAATAAGGCCAATCCAGATTGAGCCGACTTGTAATTGGCGAATATCATACATTGCATAATAACCACCACTAAGAAGTAAAACACCAAGAACCGCCTGTATGACAAGTCGCTTAGTTTTTGGTTGTTTCCAATCAGTTTGATTTTCAGACTTTAGCAGTTTAAGTGCTGCTGTTCTGGAAAAAACACCTGCATTAATCATACCTGCAATTGCAAATAAAATCATGAATAAAATAAGTGTCGTCCAAATCGCTGGAACATATATCGCCTGAAAATATTTAATTGGAATTTCCAATGAAGTAATTAAAAAACTACTGACGATTTTTGTTAGGCCTATTCCGGCAACAATGCCCAATAACGTCGAAGCAGCACCAACGATTAGAGTTTCAAAACTAATTAATTTACTAATTTTAGAACGCTTAGCACCTAACATCATAAATAACCCATAATCATGTTTTCTCATACTCATTAAAAAATTATTTGCATAAAAAACATATACCAAAGTAATAATGATTAACAGTACGGATCCAAGGATAAAAACCGCCCTGGCATTTTGACCAACCGTTGTTGATGACACAAACTTTTTATTTAGTGCGATTGCCTCAAACATGTAAAAAATGGCTGACGCCATAATGATTCCGGAAAAAAGCACGCAATAGTCTTTCCAACGCGACTTTACCCCAGAAAGTGAAATCTTTAATAACATGACTTTTCCTCCAATTACTGTTCAAACGTCCCTAACTTTTCCAGAATTTCTTGATAAAACTGTGTCCGATCGCGATTACCAGCTTGAATTTCATCCCCGATTTTACCATCTTTAATAAACAGAATTCGTTTGCAGAAACTTGCTGAGAATGGATCATGTGTGACAAGAAGAACAGAAACACCCTGTCGATTAATATTTTTCAACGTATCCAATAATTCCCGAGCGTTGGTTGAATCAAGTGCACCGGTTGGCTCATCACCAAATATGATGGATGGATTAGAAACCAGCGCTCTTGCAGCGGCTACCCGCTGCTTTTGACCACCGGATAATTGAGTTGGATATTTTGCCAACAACTCTTCAATTCCCAATTTTGCGGCCGATTCTCGAACCTTTTGATTAGTAAGCCGTCCCTTTATATTTTGCAGTGATAGCGGTAATGCTATATTCTCAAATACTGTTAACGTTTCGAGTAAGTTAAAATCTTGAAAGATGAATCCCAATCTTTGTGAGCGAAAATCAGACATTTCGTTTGATGTTAGTTGTGTAATATCGTTGCCATCTATCTGAACACTCCCACTTGTTGGTTTATCCAACGTTGCTAGAATGTTTAATAACGTTGTTTTCCCGGAACCTGAGGCGCCCATAATGCCTACAAAGTCACCTTCATCAACTGTAAAGCTAATCCCTTTTAACGCTTCATATGGTCTTTCGGAATTCTGATCGTATACCTTGTGTAAATTTTGAGTTTTAACAATTTCCCGAGTCATATTGTCCTCCTGTATTAGTTCATTACTTGTGTAACTAACTATATATGCCAAGTGCAAATATGTCAACAAAAAAATCGGAAAGTTTAGCATTTAATTCCAAACTTTCCGACTTATATTAAGTTGAATAAAATTAATCAAACTAACTGACATTATCTGTATTAATCACATTTTGGGTACCACGTTCCGTAATAATTGAAACCAGTACGTTGTTGATCATTTGAATCTTTTTCTCATCTGGAATATCAATGCTGATATTTTTTTGAAGCTGCTTTACCGCCTCTTGAGAGATTTCCACAGCTCCTTGAACAATAATTTTTCTTGCAGAAAGAATGGCCGTTGCTTGTTGACGTTGAAGCATTGCACTCGCAATCTCAGTTGCATAAGCCAAATGGGTCAATCTGGTTTCCATGATCGTCAATCCTGCCACTTCCAATCGCTCCTGAAGTTCTCCCTTTAGGGCCTCAGAAACCTCTGTGGAATTACCGCGTAAAGTTAAAATATCCTTTTCTTCATCAAAACTGTCATACGGGTATTGACTTGCAATATGACGAATTGCCGACTCACTTTGGATTTCAACAAATTGTTCATAGTCTTCAACATTAAAAATTGCTTTAGCAGAGTCAACAACTTTATAGACAATAACGGCTGCAATTTCCACGGGATTACCCTTTGAATCGTTCACCTTAATAATTTGACTATTAAAATTTCGAACTCGCAGCGAAATGGTTTGCTTGCTGGTTAAGGGAACCGTCATGAACAAGCCCGGTGTTCGAATAGTGCCAATATAATTGCCAAAAAAGGTTAATACTTTCGCTTCGTTTGGTTGAATGATTGTCAGGGAACTGGCAAAAAGTAGATCCAAAATAATAATTAACGTGCCAAATACAATGGAGCTAACCGAAGTATCTTGACTACCAATCCATAAAAGGTAACCACCAAAAGCAAGCAACACCAAGGCAACCACCAGACCAATGTAGCCATTAACATGGAATACATTCTTCTCTTTCAAAAAAACTCCCCCTTTACCACTGAGAAAAGTAATCGATTTACTATCCTAAGTATAAAGCGGAAGCCATTTAAATAACACTATTTACTTAACATTCTTTACTGGTAGAACTGCACCCTTGTATTTGTTATAAATCCATTTCTGAGTACTTGTTGATTGTAGTGCCTTCACCAGTTTCTTAATAGCTGGTTTGTTCTGATCTCCTTTACGAGTAGCAATAATGTTGACGTAAGGGGTGTCACGACCTTCAATCGCAATTGATTGTTTACGAGGATCCAAACCGGCTTGAACAGCATAATTTGCATTGATAACAACGGCATCACCCTCACCGTTCTTGTAGATTTGCGGCATTAATTTCGGTTCATAACTGTGCTTGAATTTCAGATGGCGGGGATTAGATGCAATGTCATCGAAAGTAGCCGATTCAATATTAACGCCCTTCTTCAAAGTGATCAATCCGGCGTTCTTAAACAACTGAAGAATTCGACCATAGTCTGGGGTGTTGTTACTTACAAGAACAGTAGCACCCTTCTTCAAATCTTTAAGGTTTTTGACTTTCTTAGAAAAAACAGCAATGGGTTCAATATGAACGCCACCCGCATCTACTAAAGTGCCGTGGTTTTCTTTATTCCATTGTTTTAAGAAAGGAATATGCTGGAAATAATTAGCATCCAATTCCTTGTCAGCCAATGCTTTGTTGGGCATTACATAATCTTGAAAGACGGTAATTTTCAAGTTAACGCCTTCTTTTTTCAGTTGTGGTGCAACATGCCTTAAAATCTGGGCGTGTGGTACATTTGATGCACCAATCTTAAGCGTAGTGGTTTTCTTGCTTGTACTTGAGGAAGAGCACCCAACTAACAAGAAAGCCGTGAATACGACTGCAAATAAACCTAATAATTTCTTCTTCATGTGAAACCCTCCAAATAAAATATTATAATGTTCGCTTATCAGTCACTTTAACAAGCAAGTCGCCAATATATTGAACTAAGAAAACAAATAAACAAATAATAACCGTCGCAACAAGTGTAACGGTGTTATTACTGGACTGAAAGCCATCCAGATAGGCAAGATTTCCAAGGCCCCCAGCACCAATTGCACCAGCCATCGCAGTATAAGAAATTAATGAAATGGTCGTTACTGTAGCGCCAGCAATTAAAGCAGGTTTGCTTTCAGGCAAAAGTACCTTGGTAATAATCCCCCAAGTCGTAGCTCCCATTGATTCAGCAGCTTCAATAACACCAGAGTCGACTTCCCGAAAATAGGACTCAACCATTCTTGCATAAAATGGAGAAGCCGAAATGACCAAAGATGGTAGCGCAGCTCTCGGGCCAATAATTGTCCCAATCATTTCTTTGGTAACAGGCAATAAAAGCACAATCAAAATAATAAATGGAATTGAACGAAATATATCAACAAAGAGTCCAACAATCCAATTTAAGACTTTAAACAAAGGCCCATTATGAGTCCTGGTTTCATATAAAATCAACCCCAAAATAATACCAAAAACTACTACTGCAATCATTGATATTAACGTCATCCAAACAGTCTCCCAAGTAGCAGACCACATTGACGGCCAATCAACATTTTTAAAAATAAAATACGATTTCAATCCGGTTGCGTTACTCATGGTGAATCACCTCCGTTTCAACACGCATTTTTTTAAGGTAATCCAACGCATCAGTAATTTGTTTTTCATCACCAATAAATTGTAAATCAAGTGACCCTAAAGCGCCTTCTTGAGTTTGTCGAATTGCCCCTGCCAAAATACTGATTTGCAGCTCTGAGTATCGCTTAACAACTTCTGAAACAATTGGCAGTTCAGCTTGTGGTCCATGAAAAACCAATCTAATGATCTGCCCTTCAGGATACTTTTTAATTAATTCATCCAGTGTAATGGTCGAATCTTCTTGCTGTGGTGAAAATTCCTCGCTAACAAACTTTTTGGTAACTTCTTCTTTGGGATGCCGGAATACATCAAAAACGGATCCACTCTCCACTACACGTCCTGAGTCCATTACAGCTACCCTTTCACAAATTTTTGCGATAGCATGCATTTCATGAGTGATTAATAAAATAGTCAAATTCATTTCTTTATTAATCTTAAGCAGGAGATCCAATACCTCGTTAGTCGTATCAGGGTCCAATGCACTGGTTGCTTCATCTGAGATTAAAATCGTCGGTTCATTTGCCAACGCTCTTGCAATTCCAACACGTTGCTTTTGACCACCGGAGAGTTCAGAAGGATAAGAGTGCTCACGTCCCTCCAAGCCAACCAATTTAACCAGTTCTTCGGCACGAGCCTGACGTTTTTTCTTTGGAACTTTTGCGATTTCCAGAGGCAGTGCAATATTGTCAATAACTGTCCGGGACCATAACAGATTGAAATGCTGAAAGATCATTCCGATTTTTTGTCGTTGTACGCGCAATCTATGACCATACAGTTTGGCAATATTCGTACCGTTAATATCAATTTCACCTTTTGTTGGTGCTTCCAAACCATCCAACATTCGGACCAAAGTACTCTTACCTGCTCCGGAATAACCGACTATGCCGAAAATTTCGCCATCATTGATTTCAATATTGACATCTGAAACGGCAGTTAATTTACCATCCTTGGTGCTGTAGTCTTTCGACACATCTTTAAACCGAATCAATTTAATCCACTCCTAACTTGTCAAGATACTAAAAAAAGCCTTTCATCCTTCAACAAACAATTAATCATTGTCTGAAGGACGAAAAGCTTTTTTCGTGGTACCACCTTTATTCGTTATTATTTTTCAATAACAACCTCAAAGAGCATAGTGCAATCTATACTCAACGGAATAATGGGCGTTAACCATTGTTGACTTGTTTTAACCTCATCAACACTTGAAAAAATCAAGACCATCTTCAATAGATTCAGTAGACTCTTTCTCAGCTACCAGAGTTCTCTGATTCAACTTTATCTATTTACTTATCTTGTCACTTTTTTGTCATTTAACTATATGTTAGTTTACTACAATCAATGCTAACGTCAAGAATTGTTACTTCTGGATTTTTGCAATCCATGAATCTGCTTTATCCCTCTTATTTAGAACTGAGGGATCGTTTGCAGCTTTATCATTAATTGCAATAACTTTACCGGCAACCGGGCTTGGAATATCTGAAACAGCTTTGTCAGCTTCAACATTTAACAATGTGTCCTTGGTAGTCAAAGAAGCACCTACCCTTGGTAACGATGCAAATGTAATATTTCCAAGTTCATTTTGACCATCGGCAGTTAGTCCAACAGTAACAACACCATTATCTTCATCAGTCCAATAATACTTTGTATCCATGATCAATCCACCCTTTTAAGAAAATTCTTTATCTTCACCAAACATATAACTTTTATTATGATATTGCATTGACATAATAAGACCAATACCAATCATATTTCCGATTAAAGCTGAACCCCCGGCACTTACAAAAGGCAAAGGAATACCAGTTAATGGCAATAAGCCAATACTCATGCCAACATTCTCAAATACATGAAAGAGAATCATCATAATAACGCCAGTGGAGATATAAGCATAAAAAACATTCCTTGTTTCAAAGGTAACCTTTATCATTTGATAAATCAACAGGAAATAAAGGAAAATTAATACACAACTGCCAATGAAACCGAAATTTTCACCAATAACGGAAAAAATCATATCTGATTCTCGAACCGGTACGTAGACGTGCGACTGATTAAAGCCTGTTCCAAATATACCACCTGAACCGATTGCTTTCATGCTTTGCCACAACTGATACCCCTGATTAGAAGTATCGGCAGAAGGATGAAGCCACGTATCAACCCGATTAAACTGATAGGCTTGAAAACCAATCTTTTCCAATATTTTCCGACCTGCTTCTGGAATAACCAGTGCGAGAGCCGTTCCGGCAGTAACAAAAATTATAATGACGGATGGTAAAATAATCTTCCAGGTAATGCCGGAAACAATGATCATGCCACCTAAGATGGCAAAGAAAACAAGCATCGTTCCAAAATCATTTTGTAATTTTAACAAGACTGCAATTGGTACCGTCCATAAGATCATTTTACCAATTAATAGCCAATCACTTTTAGCCGTTTTTAGCGGATGTCTGTCATTATGCTCAACAATAACCCTGCCCAACATTAAAATATACGCTGGTTTCATCACTTCAGATGGTTGAAATGTCAACCCTGCTAAAGAAAACCAGCTTTTAGCACCGGTATTAACATAATACGTTCGACTATAAAGCACCAAAACACTTGCTAGTAGCAGTATTCCCAGCCAGTAAGCAAGTGGTGCCACTTTCCACAATTGCTCCGAATCAAACTGCATGATGATAATAACTGCAACAATTCCGATGACATACCAAACAAGCTGCGAAACAACTTGTCTTAAAACACTGGTCGCACTGGAATCATGAGTTGCAGCAACGTAAATTGACGCTAAGCCAATCAAAGCAAGCATCAAAACGCAGAAAATAATCCCCCAGTCAATTCTGGATTCTTTTTCTTTGTCCGTACCGCGTTTGGTATCCAAATTTAAACCTCCTCATCGCGCAATAACTTATTAATGATGTAGATGAAAGTCTTTAATTAATAACTGGACGCCTTCATCAAAAGTTTTGACATGATAGCTTTCCTGATGAGTGTTAACGGCTTGGAATTTGTCGTCATTCACTTTCGTAATCGAACCAATCCGTTTGCGACCGATCATCAAATCGGAAACCTGGTTACCATTTTGGTCCTTGGAATCTTTAATTTCAACATTGATACTTTTAATAGCCTTACTCATTCAATCTCTCCTGTTAATCCTATTTTAAGTGCATCGATTTGCGATATTGGTCCCGAGCGGATTTATTTCTAAAAATAGTAAAATGATCCGGAACCGGATCATATCCGCCACGGACAAATGGATGGCATCTTAAAATTCGAGCTATCCCCATAACAGCCCCCTTAAGCGCACCATGCTTCTCCAATGCGATCAGCATATAATGACTGCACGTTGGATAATAACGACACGTTGGCGGAAAGAGGGGCGATATAAAGTGCTGATAGCCGCGAACTATCAACATCAGAATTTTTTTCACTAAAACTCCCGCTTTTTATCCTATTTCGTCTTAAGTTTCGGATTTTTAATATATTGCTCCAACAGAACACCCGCACCCTTTGCAACATTGTCCAAAGGATTTTCGGAAATAATCACAGGTACCGTCAAAGCATCAGCAATCACTTGATCAATGTTACGAAGAAGTGCGCCACCACCAGTTAGCATAATGCCGCGATCAACAATATCCGAAGCCAATTCTGGTGGGATAATTTCCAAAACTTCTTTTGCACCGTCGACAATCAACTGAACAGTATCAGCAATTGCGTCGGCAACTTCGTTACTATCAATTGTAATTGCCCGTGGCATTCCTGAAACAGCATCTCGACCACGAACCTCTAATTTCTTAACATCTTTGTCATCTTTTTTCGCAGTGCCAATTTCAATCTTAATTTTTTCAGCAGTGTGCTCACCAATAATCAAACCATGCTTTTGTTTGATATAAGTGACAATTTCAGTATTCATTTTATCTCCGGCAATCCGAATCGATTTGCTGGCAACAATATCACCTAACGAAATAACTGCAATATCACTGGTACCACCACCCATATCAATAATCATGTTACCACGTGGCTGGAAAATATCCATTCCTGCTCCAACGGCAGCAACTTTTGGTTCTTCTTCAAGATATACTTGACCGCCACCGGCTTTTTCAGCTGCCTGGACAATCGCATTTCTTTCAATTTCTGTTACGTTTGTTGGCGCACAGATCATGATCTTTGGCTTGGACATGAATCCCTTAACATCTAATTTATTAATAAAGTAGGTAAGCATTTCCTCGGTAATATCAAAATCAGAAATAACGCCGTCTTTTAATGGACGAATTGCCCGAATATTACTGGGTGTTCGGCCAACCATCCGATATGCTTCTGTTCCGACCGCCAATGCTTTACCGGTTCGAGTATCAATCGCCACAACTGAGGGCTCATTTAATACTATCCCCTTTCCGGCAACGTAGATCAATACGTTGGCAGTTCCTAAGTCAATTCCTATGTCTTTTGCCATCTGTGAACTTCCTCCTGAAAAACTTTAATCTCAAAAATTAATTATATCACATCTATTGCTAGTTTCTAACAGTTCTTAAGTATTCTCAATAAACATGGCTTAGTTTAGAAAAGATTTAATCTCATCGTCTCAACTAGACCTCAACCGCAAAAAGACCGGTACAAAACACAAACGGTTTCGCTCCGGTCCTCAGCTTTACTTATTTAGATGTTTAACTGATGAAGATTGATTAACAATGATTGAATCATCTTCGACATTGACACGTTTAATTTCAGCGCCCAGGCTAGCCAATTTCTTATGGAAATCATAGTAGCCTCGATCCAAATATTGTAAATTGCTGACCTGTGTATAACCCTTCGCAACAAGGCCTGCAATGACTAATGCTGCTGCGGCTCGTAAATCAGTTGCTGCAACTTCAGCACCATTAAAGTCTGTTGGACCATTCATAATAACCGTTCGTCCGGAAATTGTGTACTTAGCATTCATCCGTCGAAGTTCTTCCATATGCATAAAGCGATTTTCAAAAACCGTCTCGGTCATTGAACTGTTTCCATCTGCTGCTAATTGCAGAATAGTCATTTGAGGCTGCATATCCGTCGGAAATCCGGGATGAGGCAACGTCTTAACATCTACAGGTTTCAAATGATCCGGTCCAATCACACGGATTCCGGCATCTGATTCGGTAACTGATACACCCATTTCACGCATTTTTAAAATCAACGGCTTATTGTGCTCAGCAATTGCATCTTCAATTAAAACATCGCCCTTTGTAACTGCAGCGGCAATCATAAAGGTCCCTGCCTCAATACGATCTTGAACAACTGAATGGTCAGTCCCATGAAGTTCAGAAACGCCCTGAATACGAATCTGCTCAGTGCCGGCACCAACAACCTTTGCGCCCATTTTATTTAACACGTTGGCTAAATCAACTATTTCGGGCTCACGGGCTGCATTTTGAATAATTGTCTTACCAGTTGCCAAAGTTGCGGCCATCATGATATTTTGGGTTGCACCAACACTAGGAAAATCAAGATAGATGTCAGTTCCAACTAACCCATTTGGAGCCGTTGCTTCAACATAACCGTCATGCTGTTCAATTGTGGCCCCTAAAGCCTCAAACCCCTTTAAATGTAAATCGATTGGTCTGGACCCAATAGCACAACCACCTGGCAAAGCAACTTTTGCCCGACCTAAGCGAGCTAATAATGGGCCCATCACAACAATTGAAGCCCGCATTTTTGAAACATATTCAAATGGTGCTTCACTAGATATTTCTGATGATGCATCAAAAGTGATTTCATTATGTAACTCATCAAAATCAACCTTTACATTTAAAAACCGTAACACATTGTTCATTGTATACACATCAGACAATAGCGGTACGTTTGAAATAGATGTGTGACCTTCACTGGCCAAAATAGTAGCAGCTTGAATTGGCAATACAGCATTCTTCGCCCCGTCAATATGTACTCTTCCCTTTAGTGGGTTTCCACCATGTACAATAATTTTTTCCACAAGAACGCCTCCTACATTATTTTATTAAATAAATTAAATTTTGAATATTAGTGATTACTGAAAGGAAAAATTGTGCACATGCATACCCAATTGTAATTGATAATAACACGATCAACAATTTCCCAGGCAACGCACGAAGAGGGAGATAACGCTCGATGTGGATTTCTTGAACACTCCTAAACGCCATTGCAATAAATAGGAAATACGTAACAAGTGTTACGATGGCTTGAATGCCAATCATTTTCATCTAAATTCCCCCAATTCACTGACAACTATATCATAAAGGTGCAAACTTGTCTCATATTTTCGCGTTTTTTAAGAAAAAGCGTGCGCTTTCTCATAATTGATTCACTTTCTAAAGCTCTAATTACCATGGGGAGATCGAAAGTAAATATGTCAGTGCTTACATTTGCTCAACATCAAACATTGTTAGCGATTGTCATAAAACTAATTTGATTCTTATATACTAACAGACAAAAAAAGATCAAAGCAACATTGAAGATTTGCTTTGATCTTTTCGAAACTTAATTGTTTTACTTTCTAGCAACATTAATTCGGTTAACAGCTCTACGCAACGCAACTTGAGCACGATCCAATGCAGCTTCGTCATTTTTTTGACGGGCTTCTGTAATCAATCTCTGGGCACGTTGTCTAGCACTTTCTGCCCGAGCAACATCAATGTCACTCTGATTCTCGGCACTATCAGCTACAATCGTTGCCGTATTGTTTGAGAATTCAATAAAACCACCGTTTACAGCAATTTCATCCTCTTCATTACCATACTTTACCCTTGTTTCATCAACATCAAGAGTTGCAATGATCGGCACGTGATTTGCCATGATTCCCAGTTGTCCCGATTGTGTTGAAACAACTATCATGTCAGCAGCGGAATGCTCGTAAACTTTTCCATCGGGAGTAACAATATTAATGTTAATAACTGAACTATCAGCCAATTAAACTCCCTCCTTAGTTTGCTGCACTTTGCTTTTCATCACTTGTGTCTGCAGTTGAGTTACCTTGTAACCTCTTAGCATTAGCAATAACATCTTCGATTGGTCCACAATTACGGAACGCATCTTCTGGAATGTCATCGTATTTACCGTCAAGAATGTCTTTAAATCCCTTAACTGTATCAGTAACTGATACATATTTACCAGGAAGACCCGTAAATTGTTCAGCAACTGAGAAGCTTTGTGAAAGGAAAAATTGAATTCTTCGGGCACGGTTAACAATTGTTTTTTCTTCGTCGGACAATTCATCCATACCAAGAATTGAAATGATATCTTGCAATTCACGGTAACGCTGTAAAACGTGTTGGACTTCAGTAGCCACATCATAATGTTCTTGGCCAACAATTTGTGGATCCAAGGCTGACGATGTTGAAGCCAACGGATCAACAGCTGGATAAATACCTTGTTGTGTTAATGAACGTTCCAAGTTAGTTGTGGCATCCAAATGGGCAAACGTCGTTGCTGGTGCAGGGTCGGTATAATCATCGGCAGGCACATAAACGGCTTGAATAGATGTAATCGCACCCTTCTTAGTAGAAGTAATTCGCTCTTGCAATTGACCCATTTCAGTAGCCAGCGTCGGTTGATAACCAACAGCTGATGGAATACGTCCAAGCAAAGCTGAAACTTCTGAGCCAGCTTGAGTAAATCGGAAAATGTTATCAATAAATAGCAGAACATCTTGTCCAGCTTCATCACGGAAGTACTCTGCAATCGTTAATCCTGTTAAGGCAACACGCATACGCGCACCAGGAGGCTCGTTCATTTGACCATAAACCATGGCAGTCTTGGCAAGAACTCCTGATCCTTTCATTTCGTAATACATATCATTACCTTCACGGGTTCGTTCACCAACACCGGTAAACACTGAAATACCATTGTGTCCTTGTGCGATGTTATGAATCAATTCCTGAATTAAAACGGTTTTACCAACACCGGCACCACCGAACAATCCAACTTTACCACCACGAATGTATGGTTCCAATAAATCGATAACCTTAATTCCGGTTTCCAAAATTTCAGTTGATGGGCTTAATTCATCATACTTCGGGGCCTCACGGTGAATCGGCCAACGTTCTGCGTCTGAGCCAAATTCTGGACCGCCATCAATTGGTTCTCCAAGAACATTAAACACACGACCAAGTGTGTCATTACCAACAGGAACACTAATGGATGATTCAGTATTTTCAACTTCCATTCCACGACGAAGACCATCGGTTCCATCCATCGCGATCGTTCGCACAACACCATCACCTAAATCAAGTGCAACTTCAACAACAAGTGTTTTATCGTCACTTACATGAACATTTAAGGCAGTGTTAATTTCTGGTAATTTGTCGTTCAAGGAGAATTCAACGTCAACAACTGGTCCGATAACTTGTAAAACTTTACCAGTACTCATGTTAGTTAATTCCTCCATCTAATTGTTATCTGACTTAAGAGCTTCCTGACCACCAGTGATTTCAGTAATTTCAGTCGTAATCGCAGCCTGACGAGCTCGGTTATATTGTAACTCCACTGATGCAATCAAATCGTCAGCATTGTCTGAGGCCGATTTCATTGCAGTTGCACTTGAAGCATGTTCTGACGTTTTTGCGTCAAGAATCGCACCATATACCAAGCTCTCAGAATATTGTGGCAATACAACATTCAAAACTTCTTTTTCAGATGGCTCAACATCATATTCAGCAGTTAATTCTTTAGTTTTAATTTCTTGACTTGCTTCACCCTGAATTGCTTCACTATCTACAGGAAGCATCTTCTCGGCTCTAAATCGAGAAACCAATCGGTTAACAAAATGTTCGTAACAAACGTATAACTCATCAAATTCGCCCTTGTCATACATAGATGTAATCATTTTGACGATTTGACGAACTTCGTTAAACGTTGGTACATCACTCACACCCCGGTATTCATAAGAAACATTTTGACCACGCTTCTTGTAAAAATCAGAACCATTACCGCCAACAGCAATAATAGTATAATCACCCGACACACCAGAATGTTTACTGATAAATTCATTAGAATCTCTAATGACATTGGCATTATAGCTACCCACCATTCCTCTATCGGATGTGATAACTAAATAGGCAGTTCTCTTAGCTTTAGACTGATCATTGTTTGCTGAATGACCTGAGGATTTTAGCCCATCCAGAATATGGGACTGAGCTAAATGCATAACTACAGATTTTACTTGGCTTGCATATTCCGCGTAGCTTGATGTATGCTTTTGGATTTGGTTTAATTTAGCCTGAGAAACCATTTCCATTGCATTCGTAATCTGACGCGTCTTCTTTGTAGAAGTAATCCGATGTTTAACATCGTTAAGCGAAGCAGGCATGTAATCTCACCCTCCTTAAAAACTAGTCATTTGTTGCAGTTGACTTCTGATCATCATTTGAGGCAGTTGTTTGTCCTTCATCTTGCTTACTTGGTTGAAATGTTTGTTCAAATTCTTTAATTGCAGCATCCATTTTAGACGTATCAGGCAAATTACCAGTCTTAGCAATACTGTCCAATAAATCCTTGTGTGAACGATCAAAGAAGTCGAAAATCTCATTTTGATAACGAAGAATGTCATCAATTTCAATTTTGTCCAAAAAGCCATGTGTCAAGCAATACAAAATAAGAACTTGTTTTTCAACTGGGATTGGAGAATGTAGCGGTTGCTTCAAAACTTCAACAGTTCGAGCACCACGATTCAATTTAGCCTGAGTAGCTTCATCAAGATCTGAACCAAATTGTGCGAATGATTCCAATTCATGATATGAAGCCAAATCAAGACGCAAGGTACCAGCAACTTTCTTCATTGCTTTAACCTGTGCATCACCACCAACACGAGAAACTGATGTACCGGCATCTACGGCAGGACGAACACCTGAATAGAAACTGTCAGCATCCAAGAAGATCTGACCATCAGTAATTGAAATAACGTTGGTTGGGATATAAGCTGAAACATCTCCGGCTTGAGTTTCAACAATCGGCAAAGCCGTCATTGACCCACCGCCTAATTTATCACTCAGCTTGGCAGCTCGTTCCAACAAACGTGAATGAGTATAGAAAATATCACCAGGATAAGCTTCACGACCAGGTGGTCGACGAAGAATCAAGGAAAGTTCACGATATGCGTTAGCTTGCTTTGACAAATCATCATAAACGATCAAAACATGTTGACCTTTGTGCATAAAGTATTCGCCCATCGTTGCACCGGCATAAGGAGCAATGTACAACAGTGAAGCAGGTTCAGAAGGACCCGCAGAAATAACAGTTGTATAATCCATTGCACCAAACTTTTCAAGTGTACTTACAGATGCACGGACAGTTGATTCCTTTTGCCCAATAGCAACGTAAATACACTTCATATTTTGACCTTTTTGATTAAGAATAGTATCAATGGCAATCGAAGTTTTACCGGTTTTACGATCTCCGATAATCAACTCACGCTGACCACGACCAATTGGAATCAAAGAATCAATTGATTTAATACCAGTTTGCAATGGTTCAAAAACAGATTTCCGATCCATAACACCTGGTGCTTTGTGTTCAATTGCCTTATGATCATCGGCCTTAATAGGTCCTTTACCATCAATCGGTTGACCGAGTGAATTAACAACTCGTCCAATCATATCGTCCCCAACAGGGACTTCCATAATCCGACCAGTACGTTTTACAGAATCTCCTTCACGGATATTTGTATCATCACCCAAAACCATAATACCAACATCATTGGCTTCAAGGTTTTGAACCATTCCGAAAACACCGTGGCCGAAGTCGAGCAACTCCCCAGACAACGCATTTTCAAGACCATGCGCACGAGCGATACCATCACCAACATATGTAACGATACCTGTTTCTTTAACATCAAGCTCGTTTTGGTAACCTTGCAATTGTTGCTTGATAAGAGCACTGATTTCCTCAGCTTTAATGCTCATAAGTTTCACCTCTTTAAATAGATATCGTTAGTTCAACAATAATTCTTTCACTTTATTAATTCGAGTTTTAACACTACCATCAATAATGACATCAGAAGATTTGATAACAATACCACCAATAAGTGACTTGTCAACCTTTGTATCAAAAATGACCTTAGCGGCACCAACCCGTTTCTCAAAGGCTTTTGCCAAGCGATCCTGCTGATTATTATCTAGCTCAGTTGCTGACACAACCTCCGCGCGAACGATCTTTTTATCATCTTCGTATAATTGCTGGAATTGATCAATGATCGTTATAATGTCAGGAAAGCGACGATAACTTGCTACGACTTTGAGAAAATTATTGATAAAGTCAGATGCATTTTTAGTGATAGGAGCTAGCAATGACGTTTTTTGATCATCAGAAACCCGCATATCATCAAGAATATCAATCAACTTGGGATTGGTAACAAAAATTTTGCGAAGTTCAATTAAATCAGCGTAGCCGTCTTCAAGGTCCTTAGCATCTGTTAGGACTTCAAACATTGCTTTGGCATATTTCTTAGCTGCTGTTATGTTAGTTGATTTCATTTCTGCTTACCCAACCCTTCAATATAAGAATCGACCAGCCCTTTTTGATCTTGTTCATTCAGTTCTTTTGAAATAATCTTAGTTGCAATTTCAATTGAAAGGCTTGCCACATCTTTACGAGAATTAGCCAAAGCTTCTTGTCGCTGTTGTTCAATATCCTTTTCAGCAGAACTCTTAAGATTAGATGCTTCATTTCTCGCATCTTCAACAATCTGTTCACGTTGTCTCTGCCCATTCTCTTTAGCAGTGTTAATGAGATTATTTGCATCTTCACGAGTCTTATCTAATTGTGCTTGACGTTGTTGAGCAAGTTCAGCGGCTTTATCACGTGAGTTCTTAGCAGAATCAATATCATTAGCGATCTTATCTGAACGGTTTTGCATCATCTTAGTAATCGGATTCCATGCAATGAGTTTGATCAGAAACATCAAAATCAAGAAACTGATCATAACAAAAATCATGTCTCCGGTATAAAGTTGAGCTCCAACTACCGAATATGAAAACATTAATTGGCACCTCCTTCTTTGTTATTTTAGCAATGCTAGCAGACTACTTGTTCATAACTAGCAAAGCAACAACGAAGGCGATGATAGGCATAGCTTCAACCAAACCAACACCGATGAACATGTTACCACGAAGTTGACCGGATAATTCTGGCTGACGTGCCATACCTTCCAACATCTTAGCGATTAAAATACCATCACCAATAGCACCACCGATTGCGGCGCCTGCCATAGCGATACCTGCAGCGATTGCTCCCATAATTAATAATCCTCCTTAAAAATATCTTGTTATACTTCTTCTACCTCAATCTTTTGAGAAATGTATACAGATGACAACGTTACGAAAACATATGCCTGAATACATGAAATAAAGACTGAGAAACCTTGCCAGATCAGTTCAAGTGGTAGCATTCCTATCCACATGACTGGTCCGCTACCTGTCGCCATTCCGGTAATCATCGTCAGAAGCATTTCTCCTGAAAGAATATTACCGAATAGTCGCAATCCCAATGTTAAGAAATTGGTGAATTCCTCAAAAAGATTAACAACTATGAATATCTTAAACGGTTTGAGATAATTCTCAAAATGTTTCTTATAACCCAAAGTACGAATCCCCAGGAACTGGGCAAGTGTCAGAGTCATAAGAGATAAGGTCATCGTCACAACCGGATCAGAAGTCGGGCTTTTTACATACGTAATGCCGGAGACGTCAATGTGTAAAAACAGTCCCATGTTGTTGGCGACCAACAAAAACAAAAACAATGAAAAACCCCATAAGCCTAACATTTTACTAGCTTCTCCGGAAACTGAACCACCCACAATACCATTGGTAAAATCAACGGCATATTCCAGAATATTCTGTGCCTTTCCCGGTTTCATAGTAATGTGTCTGGAAAGGGCATAGACTAAAGCTAAAACGATCAAACAAGCGAGCAAAATAGAAATCATGTTACCTGCGTTAAACGTCAATCCTAAGAATGTAAAAGTATGATTAGACCCTCCAATGGACATTAAAATTTCACCTCTTTCTACGACATAATCTACGCAAGCTAATCAATCTGGTTATTTGGTCAGGAAGACATTAATACCAAAGTGAACTTTGCGATGGTAATGGATACATCTCAGCATCCAAATACAATTGAAACTATACCACCATTCATTACAAAATTCAAAACAATATTGACATGCTATACATCCCGTCAAATTAGGAAATCAGCCAACTTACAGGGCCTTGTCACATGAAAACATGAAAACAAAATGAAAGGGTTAAAATATTGTCAATCGTTGCTGTACAGCAAACTGACTACTAGTAAAGTCGTAAAGACTTTTTATTGCTGATTTTTAACAACTTAACAATAGTATAAAAAAGATTGCATCAAGTTAGCTGCAATCAGTTTTCGATTACTTTGTTCCAAAGAGTCTGTCGCCTGCATCACCCAATCCAGGAACGATGTAACCTTTGTCATTTAATTTTTGATCTAATGCGGCTGTATAAATATCTATATCAGGATGAGCTTCCTGAAGCGCTTTAACACCCTCGGGTGCGGCAACCAAACACACAAACTTAATATTTGAAGCACCACGTTTTTTTAATGCATCGATGGCCATAATTGATGAACCACCAGTTGCCAACATTGGATCAACCACAAAAATTTGCCGTTGATCAATGTCAGACGGCAACTTTACAAAATACTCATGTGGCTCCAAAGTCTTTTCATCACGATACATCCCGATGTGACCTACTTTGGCTGCTGGAATCAAATCCAAGATACCGTCTACCATCCCGATACCGGCACGTAGAATCGGCACAATGGCAACCTTTTTTCCAGAAATTTGTTTTGCATGTGCAATACCTTCTGGGGTTTGAACGTCAACGTCTTCCAAAGGCATATCGCGAGTAACTTCAAACGCCATTAAATTAGCAATTTCATTAACAATTTCCCGAAATTCTTTAGTCCCACAGTTTTTATCCCTGATGATTGTTAATTTATGCTGAATTAACGGATGATCCATGACTTGAAACTTACCCATTATTCCCACTCCTTTTTTTATTTCTAGACAATTGTATCACATATACGAGAAGCAATTTCATAAAAAAAGTTCGAAACATTAATTAGTTTCGAACCTAAAGCAGTTTGTTAATTTAAATAAACCAAAATCCGGTTAATTGCTAATAGTCGATACTAACTGCTAAATACTTTACTCGGCAATCTGATTAAACAAACAATGATTTGTTAATCTAGTGGATGCTTTTCGGTTAGTTGTTCGACTTTGGCGGCAACATCTTTGAGATTGGCATCATTTTCTGGATCTTCAATAACTTGGAGAATGAGTGTCGCAACCTGGCGGGCATCGTCTTCATCAAATCCACGAGTTGTAATTGCTGGCGTACCCAAACGAAGCCCACTTGTTTTCGAAGGTGGCAACGGGTCATTTGGAATTGATTCTTTGTTAGTCGTAATGTGAACCGAGTCCAAAATATTTTGAAGATCTTTTCCATTTAACCCACATTCAGTTAAATTCAATGTCATTAAATGGTTGTCAGTGCCACCGGTGAGAACCGACACGTTATCAGAAGCTTCAAAAACGGCTGCCATTGCTTGAGCATTTTTGATAATTCGAGCAGCATAATCTTTAAATGATGGTTGAAGGTCTTCGTAGAAAGCAGCCGCTTTTCCCGCAATCACGTGCTCCAATGGACCACCCTGACTGCCAGGAAATACAGCCGAGTTGAGCTTTTTGGCATACTTTTGTTTAGCCAGAATCAGTCCACCACGAGGGCCCCTAAGTGTTTTATGTGTTGTTGTTGTCACGACATCAGCGACAGGAACTGGATTAGGATGAAGTCCGGCAGCAACCAAGCCTGCGATATGAGCCATATCAACCATTAAGTATGCACCAACAGAATCAGCAATTTCACGGAATTTATCCCAATCAATAATTCTACTGTAGGCCGAAGCACCGGCAATAATTAATTTGGGTTGCACATCTTCTGCAATCTTTGCAACTTGATCGTAATCAATTAATTGTGTTTTGGGATCAAGGCCATATGAATATGAATCATATAGCTTGCCAGAAAAGCTAACTTTGGCACCATGGCTTAAATGACCACCGGCATCAAGTCCCATTCCCAATATTTTATCTCCGGGTTTTAGCAGGGCAGCATAAACTGCCTGATTAGCTTGTGAACCTGAATGCGGTTGAACATTAGCATATTCCGCACCAAATAATTCTTTGGCACGATCAATGGCAAGCTGTTCAACAACATCAATAAATTCACAACCACCATAATAACGGCGTCCAGGATAGCCTTCGGCATACTTGTTAGTCAAAACGGATCCTTGAGCAGCTCGAACAGCATTCGAAACAATGTTCTCAGAAGCAATCAATTCAATATTATGCTCCTGACGGTTTTCCTCATTCGCAATTGCATCCCATAGTTCGGGATCCTGTTGCTTGTAATCGTAATTCAACTGCAACACCTCATTAATTTTTTATTTGGTATATGTTGATTATAACTGCTTGAAATGCATTTGCCCAGCCGATTTATTAAGTCGATTCATATAAGCTTCGGCAATCCCAGATGGCTTA
This sequence comes from Lentilactobacillus hilgardii DSM 20176 = ATCC 8290, assembly GCF_000159315.1. Taxonomy (GTDB): domain Bacteria; phylum Bacillota; class Bacilli; order Lactobacillales; family Lactobacillaceae; genus Lentilactobacillus; species Lentilactobacillus hilgardii. The sequence goes on along the minus strand of NZ_GG669993.1, from coordinate 100,404 downwards.
AGGCCCTGAGTAAAAATTATTTTTATTTCAGGATGGTTGTCGAATTCCCGAAGATCTGCAAACAAATCACGGCTAGCCGTTCGGGAATTGCTGCCTAAGGTCACGATTTGAGCATTCATTGGCCAATCAATTGATGAAATCACGTTATCAAAAGCCATCACCCCAACTGGTTGCGGATGGTTTTCAATCCATTTAGCCACATCAAGCCAACTGTCTTCAGGATCGACAATATAGACTTGAGCATTTGGCGCATAATGTTTATATTTCATCCCTGGTGCCTTGGGTGTCTGATCGGTTCCAACGTGATGCAATTCGTCAATCACGTTTTGATGGATAACAGCTTCAATATCATCCTTGGTAACAGCACCCGGACGCAAAATAGACGGTGTTTTAACAGACATATCCAAAACGGTGGATTCGACGCCAACAGTGGTTGGACCATCATCTACGATTGCTGCAATTTTACCATTTAAATCATGGTAGACATGTTGGGCAGTTGTTGGGCTTGGCTTCCCCGATGTGTTGGCAGAAGGGCCAACAATCGGAACACCCGCTTTTGTAATTAAATCGAGTGTCAGCTGGTTTTGGGGAAATCGAAAAGCTGCAGTGTTAAGACCACCTGTTACAGCCTTTGATAAAACATTTGGCTTGAGCTTAAAAATCATTGTTAACGATCCCGGCCAAAATGCTTTAATTAGCTTCTGGGCATCGTCATTAATATGATCAACATATTTTTTTACCATTTCAACTGACGACACAGTCACGATTAAAGGATTATCACTTGGACGTCCCTTGGCTGCATAAACCTTTTTAACGGCAGTTTCATTGGTTGCATCCGCTCCAAGCCCATAAACCGTTTCAGTCGGAAAAGAAACCAGCTCCCCCTTCTTAATAAAATTTGCTGCCTGTTCAATCTGATCTTTTTTTAAGATTAACGTTTTCATCACAATTATTCTCCATTCTTTCTTAATCGAACCATCCGTTGATGACCGGAAACATCGTGTTTAGCTGTAACAATGGCGTTAGGAAGCGCTTCTTGAAATATTTTTCGGACAGAAGTCTCCTGATGAAACCCGATTTCAACAAATAACTGCCCACCCACGTTCAAATGAGCATCAACACCCTTAGCTAATGATTTATAAATGGCAAGGCCATCATCTGCTGCAAACAAAGCAATCCTGGGTTCATTATTCTTAACACTGCTATCCATGTCACCCACTTCCGAGGCGGAAATATATGGTGGATTAGACACAATCAAATCAAATGCTTCATTAATATGGGCAAACATATCACTTAAAATAAAATTGATTGCCACATGATGTAACTGAGCATTCTGTTGCGCAACTTTCAAAGCCGATTCTGAAATGTCACTGGCATTCACCTGCCATTCCGGTCGATTGGCTTTTAACGCAATTGCAATCGCGCCGCTTCCCGTACCAATGTCCAGCACCTTTAAAGGTCGGTTTGTATAAACGGTGGTTTGATCCAAAATCCAATCAACTAATTCCTCGGTTTCTACTCGGGGAATCAGAACATTTGAATCAACATTTAAAGTCAGTCCATAAAAATTTGCCTGACCAACAATATATTGAACGGGTTCACCGGAAATCAGCCTTTTGACATCATTTTGAAACTGCAGCCATTGTCCGGACAACATTTTGTCATGGTAATGAATCAGCATGTCTGTCGTTGAAAAACCAAATCGTTTTTGAATCAAAAAATCGATATCATACATATCAATCTGTGAAAAATTCTGAATACGAAAAGAAGCCCATTTCCGGGCTTCAAAATAAGTTGGCTTTTCTGGACTATTCATGAGTTAAGTTCTCAAGTTTCTTAGCCTGGTCAGACAAAATTAACGCATCAACTATATCATCAAGTTCGCCATTCATAATTTTATCCAATTTGTTTAATGTCAACCCGATTCGATGATCAGTCACCCGATTTTGTGGGTAATTATAAGTTCGGATACGTTCCGAACGGTCTCCTGTCCCAATTGCGGACTTCCGTTCAGCGTTGTACTGATCCTGTTCTTGCTGCGCATAATAATCGTACACTCTGGCCTTCAAGATTTTCATGGCTTTTGCCCGGTTTTGCTGTTGTGATCGTTCATCTTGCATGGCAACAACAATTCCGGTTGGTAAATGCGTCATTCGAACAGCAGACGATGTTTTGTTGATATGCTGTCCACCGGCACCGGATGAACGATAAACATCTACCCGGATATCTTTAGGATCGATATCAATATCAACATCCTCTTCCTCGGGCATCACGCCAACCGTTGCGGTCGACGTATGAACTCGACCGGCGGATTCAGTCACGGGTACCCTCTGAACACGGTGTGCGCCATTTTCATACTTCAGCTTTGAGTAAACCTTATCACCGGTAATCATCAACACAATTTCTTTAAAGCCACCCACTTCAGTTTCACTTTTATCAATGACTTCGACTTTCCAACCTTGTCGTTCGGCATATTTAGAATACATACTGAACAAATCGACCGCAAATAAGCTTCCCTCGTCTCCTCCGGCAGCACCATGAATTTCCATAATAATATTTTTTTCATCATTGGGATCTTTTGGCAAAAGCATCACTTTAAGCTGATCTTCCAACTTGGCTTTTTGATCCTTAAAATCTGAAATTTCATCCTTGACCATTGATTCCAAATCGGCATCATCAATTTTTTCACGTAACATTTCTTCATCATCATCAAGTTGTTTTGAAACTTCTTTATACTTATTATAGGCTGCAACCGTATCCCGCAACTCGCCCTCTTCTTTTGAAAGCTTCATGAATCTCTGAGTATCTGCAATAACTTCCGGATCACTGATTAACTCATTTAATTCATCGTAACGGTCAACAACTGCCTGTAATTTATCAAATATTTCGTCCATTAATAATTCCTCGCTTTGTTACTTAATCGGTGGATTGTAATAATGTCTGCGACAAACTGGATAATAGGATTCGTTCCCACCCATTTTAATCTGTTCACCCTCATAAACAGGTTTTCCGTTGTGCAAGCGCAGGTTCATTGTTGCCTTTTTTCCACAGAACCAGCAAATTGTCTTCATTTCTTCTATTTTATCTGCGTATAACAGTAAATATTCGGATCCTTCAAACAAATGGTTTTGAAAGTCGTTCTTGAGACCGAATGCAATTACTGGGATATGCAGCTCATCCACAATTTGAGCCAATTCAAAAACGTGCTTTTTCTTTAAAAACTGAGCTTCATCAACTAAAACACAGCTTGCATGTGGGTTAATCTCAAAAACCTTTTTAAATACATTTGTTTCATCATATATGGGAATTGCCTTTCTTTCCAATCCGATTCTCGATTCAATCATTCCCTTTTTTTCACGGGTATCAAGCGCACTAGTCATAATAATAACACTTTTGTTTTGCTCCTCATAGTTATGAGCAACCTTAATAATCTCAATGGTTTTGCCACTATTCATTGTGCCGTAGCGATAAAAGAGTTGAGCCAATTTTTCCACCTTTTTCCTTGAAAGCTTCTTCTCTATTATACAGAAATTTGACCGAATATCGATATGAACCTTAAAAATTGGCCACATCCTACATATTTTAACCCGATTTAACATCTATATGATAAACTAAGAGTTTGTTTATAGAGATCGAAAGACTTCATCAAAAGGAGCAAAAGTTTATGTCTTTAAAAAGTTTAATTGCAACGGCAGCTGGTAAATCATCTTACTGGTTCCTTCATACCTTTCTTAAGGGTGGAAGTTCGTTGCCCGGGAAAATCACAAAAAAGCTCGACCCGGATATTTTAGCAACTCTTGGACAAAATTATGATGTCATCGTAATTACCGGTACCAATGGCAAAACATTGACAACTGCTTTAACCGTTCAGGTGCTAAAAGAAAAATATGAAAACATCTTAACAAACCCTACCGGTTCCAATATGGAGCAAGGAATCATCACAACCTTTCTACACGCCTCCAGGACCAAGGGAAAACGCCCTTTGGCAATTCTGGAAGTTGATGAAGCAAACGTTATTAAGGTCACACAATATATCAAGCCAAAAGCATTCGTCTTTACAAATATCTTCCGGGACCAAATGGATCGCTATGGTGAAATTTATACAACCTATCAAAAGATTCTCAACGGTGTTGCTTTAACACCCAACGCAACCATTATTGCAAATGGCGACGCACCAATTTTTCATTCCAAACAACTACCCAATCCAATTATTTATTACGGATTTGATAATCACGAGCAAGGAGATATTAAAGCAACCCCAAACACGGATGGAGTTTTATGTCCCCAATGCCAACACATTCTGCATTACCGGTTTATTAGTTATTCAAATCTGGGTAAGTATTTCTGCCCAAATTGTGGTTATCAGCGTCCCAAACTCAATTTTGCCCTTAATAAAATTACCGAATTAACTCCCAAGTCGTCCAGCTTTGAAATTGATGGTGAACCCATTAAAATTGACATAGGCGGCGTCTACAACATTTATAATGCATTAGCTGCATACACCGTTGGCCGGTTCATGGGTGTGAGCCCCGCACAGGCCAAACAAGCATTTGAAAAAGACAAACGGATTTTCGGCCGACAGGAAGAAATCAACATTGACGGTAAATTAGTCACACTTATTTTAGTCAAAAACCCGGTTGGCTTAAACCAGGTCATCGATATGATTTCAACTGATAAGGATCCATTTACCTTTATTGGTTTGTTAAATGCCAACTACGCTGACGGAATTGATACCAGCTGGATCTGGGATGGTGATTTTGAACGTCTGCCAAAGATGAACATCAAACAATACATTACGGGCGGACAACGTTATAAAGATATCACCTATCGCCTTCAGGTTGCCGGTGTCGATCCCAGTAAGCATCTTGTCGAACCTGATTTGGATAAAGTCGTTGAAATGATTCCGAATGCACCAACCAAGAAGGTTTATATATTAGCAACTTACACTGCAATGTTAAGTTTAAGAAAAACATTTGCAACTAAAGGATTTATTAAAGGAGGAATGGGCTAATGGCTTATTCACTAAATGTCTGTCATCTTTATGGTGACTTAATGAATACCTATGGGGATCTTGGCAATATCCTTGTTTTAAAATATTTAGCAAACAAAATGGGCGTTCAGTTAACCTCCGAAGTTATCAGCTTGGATCAAAAATTTGATGCTGATAAATTTGACATTGTCGTCTTCGGCGGCGGGCAGGATTTTGAACAATCAATCATTTCAAAGGATATTCAATCCAAGAAAAAAGATCTAACAGACTTCATTGAAGATGGTGGTTCCGTTGTCGCAATTTGTGGTGGTTACCAACTATTAGGTCATTACTATATTGGTGCCAACGGTGAAAAATTGATGGGTATCGGCGCATTGGATCACTATACTGATAAGCAAAAAGATCATCGCTTCATTGGTAATGTCGTTATCGAAAACGAAGAAACCGGTGAGAAGTACCACGGCTTTGAAAACCATCAGGGAATTACGTTTCTTGGCAAAGGTGAACGACCTCTTGGAAAAGTTTTGGAAGGTCATGGAAACAACGGCCAAGATAAAACAGAAGGCGCCATTTACAAAAACGTTTATTGCACCTATTTTCACGGTCCAATTTTAGCTAGAAATAACGATATCGCCAAACACGTCTTGATAAATGCCTTAAAGCGTAAATATCCAGACGCAGATTTAGGTCAAGCCGAACAGGTAAGGGTCGGCAGTACCTTCTAATCATTAAGTAAATCAAACTAGCACAATCAAAAGAAACCCGGCTAAACACTGATTTAATCATCAGATTTAGTCGGATTTCTTTTAGAATCTGTAATTTCTTTCTATTGATTGGCTTCCCTTATGAAGGTTCGAATTAAATTGCTTCGATATGGCAAAAATTGTTTATTTGAAGCATCGGGATGAACTCGATTCGTTAAAAAGACCAGTGCCTGTTGGGAAATCCGATCAATCACGACTAGTGTCCCTGTGTAACCCGTATGCAAAATATAGGGATGATTTTGATAACTTCTTAAGATCCACCCAAAGGAACGATTCTTTAAATGGCTTGGCGTTTGATCAACGAATAATTGATCGAGCCACTCACTCGGCAAAAAATCCGGGTATGAGATTTGACCCAGAAGCCATCTAGAAAAGTGAAGCAGATCCTGAAGCGGTGAAAATAGGCCTGCTGCTCCACAATCGGATCCTAAAATTCTGGTTTTAGGATCATGGACCGTTCCTCTTAGGAGCCCACCGTTAGGTAATTCAGCTGTGGGCACAACATCTTCAATATGCTTAGGATGAAAAGTGGCGTTGGTCATTTCTAAAGGTTTTAATACATCTTCAGAGATGAGTTGTTGGACAGGCTTACCGAGAATCTGTGAGGCGATCCAGCCAAGAAAAATAAAATTATAATCCTGATAATGAACGACCTTTCCAAGATCCGGACCACTTTTTAAACTTAATAATGCAGGAATGAGTTGATCCTTAGGTAAGTTATTTCGATTTGGAATATAACCAACAATATCAGAAGTATGAGTCAGAAGATGCCGAATTGTAACCTGTGGCGACTGCCACTCTGGTAAATATTGGCTGATCGAATCATCCAGAGATAATTGATTGTCCGCCAACAGTTTTAAAATTAGATTCGTCGTTCCGATCACTTTAGTTAATGATGCCAAATCATAAAATTCCTGGGGTTTAAGTGACAGCTTTTGAGGTACCAATTCCTGATTGCCAAAATAATCGCTCATAATGGCTGACTGATCAATAATGCCATAAGTAACGCCAGGCACAACATTATCGTCTACAAATTGGTGCATTTCTTTAATAGTATCGGCATATTTCATTTATCAATACCCTTTTCTCTCTAAAATTAATGACTCAATAATGTATTCCCGATGAATTGAGCATTGTACAGGTTTGCATAGAAGCCATTTTTAGCCATTAATTGTTCATGATTGCCTGTTTCAACAATTTGGCCTTGATTCATTACCACTATTTTATCAGCATTTTTAATTGTTGAAAGCCTGTGTGCAACCACAAAACTTGTCCGCTGTTCAGCCAGTTTGTCCATTGCTGCTTGGATGAGCTTCTCGGTTCGGGTGTCCACGGAAGATGTTGCTTCATCTAAAATAATAATTTCCGGATCAGCTAAGAAAACACGCGCAATGGTGAGTAATTGTCGTTGACCTTGGGAAATGTTTGTCGCATCCTCATTTAAAATGGTATCATAGCCATCCGGCAATTCCCGAATAAATAAGTCTGCGTGCGCGGCCTTTGCAGCCTCAATGACTTCATCTTTTGTTGCTGAAAATCGGCCATATTTAATATTATCAAAAATCGTACCGTTAAAAAGCCAAGACTCCTGAAGAACCATTGCCATGCGTTTTCTAATTTCGGAACGTGGCTTGTTTCGAATATCTTCACCTTTCATTCGAATTGCCCCATCGTTGACCTCGTAAAAACGTTCCAAGAGATTAATAATCGTACTTTTTCCAGCACCGGTTGGTCCTACGATAGCAATCTTTTGTCCAGGAAAGACGTTCAAATTAAAGCTTTGAATCAAAGATTGATCAGGAACATATGAGAAATCGACCTTATCAAAAGTCACTTCGTTCTTATCACTTTTAACAATCGGAAAATGTCCTGGTTCAAAATCCATTTCAGGTTCGTCAAAGATCTCAAAAATCCGTTCTGCCGACGCGATTGTCGATTGAATCGTATTGGTCAGGTTTGCTAAGCGGGTAATGGGCTGTGAAAACATATTTGTATACTGCAAAAATGCTTGAACATTTCCCAGCGTCACTGCCCCTTGTGTGACTTGAATACCACCGATAACCGCAACAAAGACGTAATCCAAATTTTTAATCAGGTTCATCATCGGAAACATGAAACTTGAAACAAACTGTGCCTTCCACGAGGCTTGAAAGTAACGACCATTTTTTTCTTTAAATTCTTTAATCGCATTCTCTTCCCGATTAAATGTCTTAATGACGTTGTGCCCATTATACGACTCTTACTTGGCCATTTAAAACGCCCAATTCATGTTGCTGCGCTCTGAAAAAGGTTTGTGATTTTGGCGCAAAGAAGCTCACGACCAGTATGCTGAGCGGCAAAGTCAGTAAAGCCAAAAGTGTTAACTTCCATGAAATGGTCAACATCATAAACAAAACGCCAAAGAACATAAAGAAGCTGGTAATTAATTGCGTCAAACTGGATTGAAGCATTGTATTAATATTATCCATATCATTAACAGCTCTTGAAAGGATATCACCCTTTGAATGCCCATCGTAAAATGATACAGGCAGTCTGGTAATTTTAGCTTTGAGATCCTTTCTCATTTGATAAACAATGCTTTGAGAAATTCGAGTCATCACAACCTGCTGAACAAGTTGAAAAATACCGGATAAGACATAAAGAACGACTACGATCATTAAGATTGACACAATCTTTTTAAAATCGATTGGAAATGAACGAACGGTCATACCGGCATTTACTTTTCGCATGCCGGCAATAACACCATCAAAAACAACCGTCGTTGCACTTCCAAGAACCTTCGGAGAAACAATGTCCATAATGACGCCGCCAATTGCCATTAGAATTGCTAAAACAATCCCTGGAATCCACCGTCTTGTATAGCTAATCAGCCGTCTGGTCGTATGCCAAAAGTCATGTGGCTTGGTGACGGGTCCTCTAACTGGTGGTGTTCGCATTGTTAATTCCCCCCTGCTCTCCAATTTGAGATCTCAAGATGTCTTGATAAACCGAATTCGAAGCTGCTAATTGTTTGTGGGATCCCTCTCCGACAACTTGACAATTATCCAAAACCAGAATTAAGTCTGCATCCGCGACTGTAGAGATCCGCTGTGCCACAATAACCGTAATGGCCCTTTGAATCTGCTTGTCTGTTCTTAGTGCCATCCGTAATTTTGCATCTGTTTCAAAGTCCAAAGCAGAAAATGAATCATCAAAGATATAAATATCCGCCGGTTTTAAAATTGTCCGTGCAATTGCAAGACGTTGTTTTTGACCACCCGAAAAGTTGTCACCATTCTGATCAACGTGGGCATCAAGACCGCCATTATCTTGTGTAATGAATTCAGTCGCCTGTGCCACTTCCAGAGCGTGCCAGATGTCATCATCAGTTGCATCCTGCTTCCCATATAACATGTTTTCACGAACCGTTCCAGAGAAGAGAACCGCTTTTTGCTGATTAATCGAAATGAGTGAATGCAAATCGTGTTGTGTTAGTTTATCAATTTCCAAACCATTGACCTTGACCATTCCTTTCTCAGGCTCAATTAGTCTTGGAATCAGATTGATCAGCGTCGATTTCCCCGATCCGGTACCACCAATAATAGCTAATGTTTGACCACCACGAACTTTAAAACTGACATTTTGTAACGTTTGTTGTTCAGCAGATGAATACCGAAAATAAACGTTGTCAAATTCTAACGACGGTTCAACTTCATGATGACCAAGCGGTTGTGGCTTATCGGGACCTATAATCGTATCTTTCACTTCCAAAACTTCGATAATTCTGGCAGCTGATGCCGATGCTCTTGGCAAAAAGACAAAAATCATTGAAAGCATCATAAAACTAAATAGGATTTGACCGGAATATGTCATAAAAGCAACCAGGTTTCCAACCGCCAACGTCCGATTGGAAATCATGTCGGCACCGAACCAAACGATTGCTACATTAATAAAGCTGAAGATGATCGTAATGATTGGAATAATAAATGACACAATTGTAAAGGCCTTAATACCAGTTTTTGCAAAGTCTTTATTAGCGGCATCAAAGCGCTGATTTTCATAATCATCACGGTTAAAAGAACGAATCGTACGGACACCGCCCAACGCTTCGCCAAAGATTAAATTAATGCGATCCGTTTTCTTTTGCATTGTTTTAAAGAGAGGAACGACATAATACATCAATCCTCCGACTATCAGAGCAACCAATGGCAAACAAATGATAAAAATCGTGGTTAGATCAGGGCTCTTCACATATGACATGACTGATGCACCAAGCAGCATCAGCGGTGCCATTAGCATCATCCGTAGAATCTGTACCATAACATTTTGAATTTGAACAACATCATTTGTCGTTCTTGTGTCCAATGAAGCCGCACCAAAATGATCCATGTCCTCTTGAGAAAACCTGGTGATCTTTTGAAACATATCATCTCTGCTGCGTTGACCCATTTTCATTGACTGTGTAGCGGCAAAAAAGATATTCCCGCCTGCTGCCAAAACACCACAGAATGAAACGAAAAGCATTTTGAAGCCCTCACTCCAAATATAGCCAATGTTATTTTGAGCAATCCCCTTATCAATCACGTTTGAGGTTACGGTTGGCAAATAAAGGTCACTCGAAACTTGAAGCAGCAAAAAAACAACTGCCCCAAAAACAGCAAGATAGGAAACTCTACTCTTCATTAACTTTAACAATTGCTTTCACACTCCTCGTAGAACTCCTGGAAAAGCATAAAATTAACTTTTATTTCTTTTTGCATGGTGTCCCCCACTAGGCATGTTTTCTAAAAAAATAATAACTCGTTCTATCAATTATAGCCCCAAGTTAACTGTAATTTGAAGCAATTAAGCGTTGTATTTGTTCGACATGAATGCGCTTGCTTTTTAGATAAGTCACCTTTGTCAATCCAGTTACCATTTTTTTGGTATAATTGTCCTTGAGTGAGAGTTTTTAATGATTGGAGGATTTAGCTGTTGGCAAGCAATTCCGATACAATTTACCACGTTTTATCATACATTAAGGCGCATCCTGCCAAGGCGACCATTCGCCCTGATAAATATGATAATGTTGTTGAAATGTATTTAGATGATGATGTTAAATTGGGAAATCCAGAAATTTATTTTCCATCCCAGCGCTTGGAAGTAAACCGCATGGCTCCCGACTTTGTGTCTATGAACAGTGATCTGCTCGATTATTTCCATGATAAAACTGCCGTAAAAGATAGCAGTTATCACGACTTGTGGATTACAACATCTCATCTGGCAAACAGAAATAAATATTTAATTGATCTATCATTTGAATAATAACGTCGAAACAGCTAAAAATAAAATCAGACCGAGTCAATACCTGGTTCATGATTATTTTTGTAGGTTTGCACAATTTCAATTTCGATTGTGGCCTTGATGGAGCTGCTTCAAGAAATAAAGACCGACTCAACACTTTTTTGTATTGAGTCGGCCTTTATTTAACTTCTAGATGTTAATTTGCATCTAGCAAATAACAAGCGTCTCCTATACAATAAAAGTTAATGTATCGTTAACTTGTTTCATATCAACTTTTGTAAAGAGAATTCAGTTTGATTAGTCAGTTACTTGATGTTATTACAAAGCTATTGTCATATGCTATGGTGATTTTTTTGGCACTATTTGCTTATAGCAAGATCGCCAAAAAGCCGGAAAAATACCCTTATGGTAGATATGCGCTCGTTTCCTTATTGCTGTTGTGATTTTTGGAACACTCTTTTTAACTCTCCAAAAGAAAAAGCCGTTATCCAAAGGGGCGTTAAAGAGCAAACCGCCTCTTCCTCTCAGCAGCCCTCGAACGACCATTACAAAAGCACGACGCTTCAGGTAAGAAGTAAACTGAAGTCAACAACTTTGTTGTTTAAACATCGTCATCCGTTATGATAAAGATACGATTGATTCTTTCAAACTCACCACCGTCGATTTAATCAAAACGATTAAGGATTCCGACTATCAAAAATATCAGCCCCTTACAATAGCTTTCACAACAAATCACGGAAAAGCAAAAACGCTGTTAGAAACATCTTATCGCCAGTTTACAATTAGCAAAATAAATCCTAAACAACTAGATGTGTCAGATTTAAAAACGATTAGCAGCCGCTACTATGAAGCAGGTAAATGATTAATGGGTTGCATTCTTTAGCATCCTTAACTACCTCGCGTTATAATTACAGTGTGTACAATTGTTTGTACTTAGAGATTTTTTTGTTATTATTTAACAAGACAATCACCTATTCCGTTGATTGGTTAAGACAATAAAACCAACTACTTTGGAGGCAATCTGAAAATGAAGGTAAATAAGAAATTTTTCCCAGGTGTGTTACTCACGGCATTCGCTTTTTCTGTGGGATTCCTAATGAATAACCAACCAAATACTCAGGCAAAATCGGCTGTAAAAGTCGTCTGGCGTCAAAAGATGACACGCTCCTTTTACACGATCAATCAATCTAAAGCCAAGAATGGGTATGCTTACTCGGCCAAATTGGGTAAAAAAGTTTTTAAACTTTCAAATTATAGTCACAAAACCTTCACCGCATATTACCATCAAAAATTAAAAGTTAATAATCAGTATCGGATTTACTATTACGTCAAGAGTAATTCTGGAAAGAAAGCCTCCGGGTGGGTTTGGCGAAACTATTTGAAAAAAATCCCTAGTAAAATCAATTCTTCTAATTCAATTATTGGGGCAACCGTGTCCTCACAATCTCAACTGATGTCGTACATCAACGCCGCACCGGATCTTGATCCAAACTTAACCATCCTTGGATTTGAAACTGACGTTTATTCAAAATATAAGACGACCCTAAGCCAACAGTACAATCTGGCACAGTTTGCGTCATCTGGTGTTTTTAAAGACAATCATGCTAAAATTTACGTTGCAGATAATCGTTTAAATTCATACGTTAACACAGCTATTGAACGTTGGAATGCTGCTTTGGGCAAAAATGTTTTTTCGATCGGAAGTTCGTCCGACCATACACTGACCGTTAAACTCAATGATGCGTCAACAGAAAAATGGGATGGCCTTTTCAGTGGTAATATCATTGAAATTAACTCGAAAAATTTTACAAATCCAAATTATGCAAATAATAATCTAGCAACTTCATCGACGTTGGAAGCAAAACTAACTGACATTTCAAATCAAGCTTCCAGCTTATTGGACTTAACCAATACCCTACTTAACAAATTAAGAATTAATTATCAACTACAATATTTAACGCTGGAAAGCAAGTATAACAATTCCTCTAACGCTTCAACCAAATCAACCATCCAAAAGCAAATAAGTGATTTAGCGACGAATTATGAAAACCAAGACAAAGCAATTCGTCAAAATTATGACTCCCAAGTGTCTGCACTGCGCCAAGCAGTTAAAGATGCTTATGTACAGGAACAGCCTGCTATTTCTCAAGCTTCAACAACCAATTACTGGACAACCGTTATTATGCATGAACTTGGTCATGGGCTTGGCTTATATCATACTCCTTACCAAAGTGACGTCATGTTCGCATCATCAAGCGATGAACAAGACGCAACCCCAAGTCCTGTCAAGTATGCTTGGACTCAGGCAAAGGATCCTTCAGATGCAATGGCGTATACTTCTGCTACCCTGACATCAAGAGATGTTGATCGGGCCAAACTAGCAGAGATACTAGGCTATTGGTAAACAATTAGACAGCCTCAAAAAACAACAGTCCACCTTCAATTTTGAATGTGACTGTTGTTTTTTACATTACTTAATTTAAAAGCATATTTAGTTAAACGGCGGGCAATGCAATGACCAACCTAGTGGGTCCCAAAAAGAAAGAGATCACCAATACTGATAAGCAGCATTTGGCGACCTCTTAGATTCGTTGATTATTTCAATTTATCACCCGCACGGGGCTCGAACCCGTAACTCCGCCTTGAGAGGGCGACGTCTTAAACCAGTTTGACCAGCGGGCAATGCTCTCAAACTCACAAATAATAGTGTATCTAAATCTCGTTAATTTGTCAACAGAGAAGTTAAAAATCAAAAAATCGGTTGACAAATCAGTAAAAAATCGATAATATTATTAACTGTGATATTTGTTCATTGGGTATTCGCCAAATTGGTAAGGCAGCGGACTCTGAATCCGTAATTTACTGGTTCGAGCCCAGTATACCCAATAAATGGCCCATTATGGTTGGTTGCGATAGCGCCAAGATAATGGGATTTTTTATTACCGGAGGTTATTTAATGAAAGTTCGAAAATTAATTTTGCCCTTTATGATTATCTGCTTATTTATTTTTGCATTAACTAAAAGTGCCAATGCTGACGCAGCTACTTGGCATACCGGTACCCCAAAAGTTATCAGAGGGAACTGGTACTACAACGGATCTGGAGAGCAAAAGGCATTTATTACCTATACCAAAACATTGAGTTCAGGCGAGCTTTTTAAACAGTCCGATAATAACCTCGGCTACTATAAATTACCGGGATACGGATTAAAACATATTAAATATAAGGCGCTTCGTCATCATATCTATCTCATAACCGGTATTCAATACTCACCGAAAGGTGCCTCCGTTCAATTTGACGGCCAACGCCTATCCTACAAAGTAAAAGCGCCTGATAAGAAAAATCTTTATTTCTATAAAGGGTTCCGCCATTATACGCGAAAGCCGAATTTCAAAATCGTTAAACAAAATCAGCAAGCCACTAGTAACCAGTGATGATGATTGCATCGTCCAACCGATTGCTTTATAATCCTAATTGTGAATCTACCCACTCAGTAGATTTACTCCATTTTTTATAGATAACACATCCCAAACTTGTCGTAGGCGTGGGATGTGTTATTTTTTTATTTAAAAAATGAGTCCGTCAACTAAATGCCCTATTCATTAAAAATAGACGCCACACAAATCTGCGTGAGCGCCTATTTTTACACATCTGTTCTTTCAGATGATTTTCGCTTATTATTCTCGGCAGCCTTTTTTTCAGCATCCGTTTGATCAGGAATGATAACGGTAAAGGTGGTTCCCTTGTGCGGCTTAGAAGTCACTGAGATCTTGCCACCATGTTGTTGAACAAGTTGGTGGACAATTGCCAACCCCAATCCGGATTCTCCGTATTTTCGGGCTCTTCTGGAGGCATCAGCTTTATAATATCGTTCAAAAATATTTTTTTGTTGTTCCTTTGTCATACCAATTCCAGTATCTTTGATCCGAATAATCGTTTCGTTATAACCGCGTTCACCAATTAAGGTGATTGTCCCACTGTCTGTAAATTGAATCGCATTGTTTGTGATATTAAAAACAATTTGAACAAACCGATCATAATCAGCGTATATAGGTAAATCGTCCGGGGCTTGAATCTCAAAACGATCTTTTGATTCGGAAGCCTTACTTCCTAATTGTTCCACAATGCTGCTAAGAACCTTCGTTGCATTAAAATGTCTTTTTTCAAGTCGAATCGAATTCGAACGAATTTTTTCATAATCCAAATTTTCATTAACCAATCGAATAAGCCGCTGAGTTTCATTGCTCATTAAATCAATACTTTTCCCCCGCTGTTCCTGAGGAATGACATCATACTTAATTCCCTCCAGGATCCCAGAAATTGTCGTTAACGGCGTTCTCATTTCATGAGCAGCATCCGCCAGAAATTCCTGGCGTCGTTCTTCCTGCCGCTGAATTTCTTGATTGGCTTTTTCCAAAGATTCCGTCATATGGTTAAAATCCGTAATCAACTCACCGATTTCATCGTTTCCACCGGATTTGACCCGAATGTCATAATTACCATTTGAAACCTGGGTTGCAGCTGCTCGAAGCCTACTAATTCGACGATTCAAGCGACTTGCAATAAAGAAACTGATAATCATGGAAATAATCAGAGACACGCCCAGACCCTTCAAAAGGTCCCGGTTAATTCGGTCAACGTTTGAATTAACATCCGAAACAAACACACCTGCACTCACGACAGCAACCAATTTCTTATTGTAATAATACGGTTTTAAAATCTCGATCATTGCCGGTCTGGTTTTACCATTGCTTAACTTAAAATTTCGATTATTGACTTTTCTGACAATCTGGTCCTTTGTTAAATGCCGCCAATCATTTTTAGTAACCTTAGGTGATAAACCATTATTTGGATAAATAACCCGGTTTTTTTGATTGAATACCGTAAAATGAACAGATTGATTTTCCAAAAGTGCCTGCGCCGTTTTTAAAGTGCTGAGACTGAAAGTTACTTGTTGACTGCTCTTTGTATTAACTGTCAATGACTGCTGAACCAAACTATCCGAATATTTCTCCAGACTTCGCCACTCATCGTTGTACACAAAGCTTTTGGACATTCTTCCAAATGAAATACCAAGTAAAAGGATTGTCACGGCAATTACCAGAAAAAAGGCCAATAACTGCTGATAAATCATTTTCATTTCTTTTTGTCCACTTCACTATCGTCAAATTTGTAACCAACACCCCAAACAGTTTGAATAACCTGAGGTCCAACCCGTTCGATTTTCTGACGTAATTTTTTGATATGCGCATCGACGGTTCGCTCATCGCCATAATACTCATATCCCCAAACCAGTTCCAATAACTGCTCACGGGAGAATACCTGACGCGGTTTCTGAGCAAGTGCATTCAATAATTCAAATTCTTTTGGCGTTAGTTCCGGTATTAATTGACCATCCAAATACGCTTCTCGAGTATTCGTGTTAAGTTTAAAATGCTCAGTTGTAATTTGATATTCTTTTTTCTGTTCCTCTTCAGAATGCTCTGGTTCTTCAACTTGAGCCTCTGTATGTGCCCGACGCTGTAAGGCTTTAATTCGGGCAACTAGCGTGATGGGTGAAAATGGCTTGGTCACATAGTCATCCGCACCCATCTCAAAGCCAAGCACCTGATCACTGTCAGAATCACGAGCTGTCAGCATTATGATTGGAACGGATTTAGATTTAGCACGAATTTCTTTGGCAACTTCCATGCCGTCCTTTTTTGGTAAATTCAAATCCAATGTGATCATGTCCCAACTTTCCGGATCTTCATTGAACATGTCAACAGCCTCAATACCATCATATGCAAAAGAAACGTCCCAGCCCTCTTTTTGAAAGAACATCGACATCATCTCTGAAACCGATTTGTTATCTTCTATCATTAACAGTTTCATTGTCTTTCCCCCAACTCCTAATAGCTAATGGCTTCTACATGACCTTGAAGCCAATGCTTTTTTAAATGATTCTCCGAGACCGATTCTAATCGCCCAGTCCACGGATCGTTATAGAAATATAGTTTCCTGTTAAAACCAGTCAGAACAATTAAGCTGGATTTTAAATTATTCAGTCCATTGACTCGCAATACAATCGGTCGTCTTCTAAGCAATTGTTTATCTAGTTGCCTCAAATTGCCCTTATTTAAATCCCTTATAGAGTGAGTTTCCGAAATAATCAAATCGCTTAAACCGATCAAACCGGTATTCGTTCGCTGCCATTTTTCAACCGCAACCTTTAAATCAGGGTATGAAATATCACTCCCGGCATTTCGAAGCAGCATCATCAGTGCTGCAGATTGATTATCAATATCTGCTTGAGTTGCTTGCTTAATGGCAGGAACATCCAGTCTACGAAAGGTCTTGCGGATGTTTCGTTTAGGCAGCCACCCTGATAGGTCACCGTAAGTAAAGTGATACCAAATTTGTTTATTAAAAAAACTAATTTGATCAATCAAAAAATCCTGGGTTAAGATTTCATCTGGAATCTTAACCTTACTGCTGGTAGTCGTAATTTTTGGTCCTTCAGTCGCAAGATACCAGTGTTCTCCAGGGATTCTTCTAAGTCGCACAAAAAAACGATTGGTCTTTTCATTAGCGATGGTCGTCTTCTCCATTTTTTCTCACCCCATACTATATCTATTTTACCAGAAAATGGTCAACTTGCTTGAAAAGGTCCAAGATTGTTATGATAATAAAGTAACGTTTCTTTTTCCACAAATTAAAAAACTAGGATGGTTAAATTCATGTATAAAGGAATTGCATTTTTCGATCTCGACCATACATTATTAAACGAACAAACAAAAGTTGATCCAGAAGTTGCTGAAGCAATGAAACAATTGCGTCGCAACAATGTTCTACCAGTTATTTCCACTGGTAGAAATATCTTTGAAATCCCTGAAATATTAGAAAAAACAGAAATTGATACAGTCGTATCCGCAAATGGTGATTATGTTCTTTTTGAAAACAAACCGGTTTATGAAGCAATTATCAAGCCGGAAATTGTAACTAAGTTTATGGATTTCGCCAAATCAATGAACGAATCAACAACTGTGATGAATAATTTAGGAGCTGCAATCAACTTTGTGACGGTCGACACAAAAAGCAACTACAAATCTATTAATACTCGAATTCCACCTTTAGGCGCAGAAAATTTCGTCAAGCAACACCCAATCTATATGATGGTTGTCAACACCGTTGGTCACGATCAAAAATATATTGATACATTTGATGATACACTGACTTTCTATCGAAATACACCGTTTAGTATGGATGTCGTCGTTAAAAACGGTTCGAAGAAACGCGGCATCCAAGAACTCATTTTAAACGCAGGATTAACCGGCATTCCCACTTACGGATTTGGTGATGGTAATAACGACGTGCCAATGCTCCAATATGTCGATCATCCGGTTGTTATGGGCAATGGTTTGCCACATGTTAAAGAATATGCAGAGTTTATCACCACTAATAATACAGATCACGGCATTGTGAATGGTCTCAAGCACTATGATCTAATCTAATTACTTCTAACTAATTTGAATGTATGATACAATACTATTGTGTCTATACGGGGTCGTTAAGGATTCGACGGGTATAGGTCGAGCTTGGATTGCGTTTCGTGCGGCGTCACGTAAAAACGCCCAGTTTAAATTATAACTGCAAAAAATAATAACAATTCTTACGCTTTAGCTGCCTAATAAGCGCTTAACGTAGATCCTCCCAATCTCGCCCATGGGTTGGATCTGGGTCTTAAATTTAGTGGGCTCACGCAGTTGGCTCCCACCTGAAGTCAACTGAAGAGATTAATCAGGTTAGCCATTTATGGGTGCCTTGATTTGCGGCGTTTTAAATGGTGAATTCCAAATAGTAGATCTATGAACGTAGATATCTAGGTGGCGATATGCTCGGACGCGGGTTCGACTCCCGCCGACTCCATTGATAGGGTTTCATGAGGGGCTGTCGAGTGTTAAAATACTGGTACAATGATATTCTTGACTTTCTCGATTGTTATCTAACGTCGGTAAAAACAACTTATGTGGAAACTAATATGTTTCCGTCAACGTCTTAAAAGAGCCAATACTCCAGAGTTTCTGGGATATTGGTTCTTTTGCTTAAATGTACTGGAGGGACTTACAATGAATGCAATTATTTTTCACGGAT
This sequence comes from Lentilactobacillus hilgardii DSM 20176 = ATCC 8290, assembly GCF_000159315.1. Classification (GTDB taxonomy): domain Bacteria; phylum Bacillota; class Bacilli; order Lactobacillales; family Lactobacillaceae; genus Lentilactobacillus; species Lentilactobacillus hilgardii. The sequence goes on along the minus strand of NZ_GG669993.1, from coordinate 81,256 downwards.
CGGCACCTCATGCCACAGCAAATAAATTTTGGTACCAAAATATCTCTAATAGTTTAATCAATCATGGTATTTCAAGTATTGTAGTTAACTTACCCCAACTTGACCAAGAACCTTTAACTGACACGTTGGAAAAGATTAATAAAATGGATTTAGAATTTACCAAAGATACAATTTTAATTGGACATTCTGCAGGAACAAATATTATCTTCGCTTTATTAGAACAACATTTAGAAACGCCTGTAAGAGCCGTTTATTTAATAGCAGGTTATAGTCAGCCTAACGGCATGAAACACACTACCCTAAAAGAGTCTTACGACTGGACTACCATCAAAAACAATGCAAAGGAATTCTTCATACTAAATTCCTTTAACGATCCTTTTAAGTGCGATGAAAAACAAGGTAAAGTTTTATTTGATCATTTGGGTGGCACGCTCATTTTACGTAACGACGGTCATTTTATGCAAAAACACCAACCATTGTTGCTTACTTTATTGAATCAATATTAATCAAAATGTTACAAGCTGTTGCTCAGACCAATTCTACTGTTTGAGTAACAACTTGTATAAAACAACAAACTAACTTTAAAGAAATCAAAGCATTTCAATACATGAACCGAAACACCAACCTACAAAATTAACCCGAGTTTCAATTCCTTCTTTAGTGAAACTTTCGTTAGTCGTTGTAGCTACTTACTTCTCCTTGATATCGATTTTTCGATGGATAGGCACAACCACCTTACCATCAAACGCTGAATTGAGTAACTAATCAAATCGGAAGCAATTGGCCTTGTTTTAAAAAAGTGCAAATTCCAGCTTCTTTTGACATTAACTCATTGGGATTTTAACAGCATTCTGGTATACTTAAACAAATTTATAGAAGATGGTGATGTGTAGTGCCGAGAAATAACTTTGATACTCAAGAAGCTTTTGCTGAAAAGACCGTGGATATGGTCCTAAATCATTTAAAAGAAATACGGCAAAAACGACCCAATAGTGATTTTATACTTTTAGATGATAAGAATTTTATGATTGATGATTTAAATACTGTCGGTTCCTTAATCTCTTTAAATCTTATTAACAATAAGGGAATGCGATGTGAACGGTTAGTGGCCCCGGAAGCTTTCTCAATTACTATAGAAGAACTTCGAAAGCGATAATGGAACAGAGGCATATTCTGCCTAACAGCATTAGTAAACTGCTAAGTGCCAAAGAAGCCCTGTTTAAATAAAGATAGTAATGACAAAAACGCCCACCTGTCAAAAAGGATGGGCGTTTTGGCGTTTTGGCGTTTTAAACTATTTAAACTTAGTAAAAATGACAAATTTCTTATTAGCCGTAATGTAACGGTCATTTAACAACTGGTATCTCGTAGTATATTTGTACTTAACGATTTTTTTTACTTTTAATATTTGTCCCTTTTTAAAATGCCTGATTTCTCCGGTGAGTGCAGTTTCCTGTATGAGTTTATTCCATTTGGGTTAATAATTTTGATCTTTTTATTTGCGGGCAGAGTCGCATAATAAGCAGGGATGACATATTTAACGCTAGAAGTAATGTATCCAGAGGTTCCTTTAATATACCGCTTAGCATACGGACTATATTGTTGGACGCGATATCTTAATTTGCCAGACTTATCCCGTTTATATCCTTTGACAACAAACTCCGGACGATTAATTCGTACAGCTCTTTTGTAATACTTAATACGATTTCTCTTGGAAAAATCACCTTTTTTATAAAGTCCAATCGTATTTACTGCATATACAGCTTGACCTTTTGCGACTACATAATTTGGAATGTCAGAATCCGAAACTTGGTCTGGACGTGTTGTCGGCGCTGTTGGTGTCGTCGGGGTTGTTGGCGCTGTTGGGGTTGTTGGCGTCGTTGGCACCGTTGGCGTCGTCGGTGTTGTCGGTGTCGTTGGCACTGTTGGTGTCGACTCCTTTTTATAGTAATAATTTACAATGACATTCTTAGCACCAATTTTCCCCACCTTTTCGCCATCGACCGAAATGAATGTATATCCCGGTACATCTACTTGTTCGGTTTTATAATTATCACCAAAATAGCCGGTAATAATTTTAGATTCTGCAATTTTGTTATGACTTTCATCAAGGTAATTGACGGTTACAGGTCTACCCAATACATTAATCGTTAATTGACCATTAAAATTTATATCCTTATTTGGTTGCTTGTTATAGGGGCTTGAATCACTCATAATTTTTTTCCAGTTTACTTCCAATTTTGTATTTGGATCAGCGTTGTGCCAAATAATTTCATTTTTACCTTGATCATAGCTACCGTTGTTAGTCGCGGTTATGCCATCAGTCAGTGAAATTCTATTCCCTTGATCATCAAAAATATACAACGGATTTTTTAAAACAATGTCGCCATTTTCCTCCAATTGTGCTTCTGCAAATGCCGTATTGTTATTAAATCCCCAAAAGCCATTTTGGTAAAGAGAAAGATTAGAATATTGTTGAGAAAAGCCATACCATGGCGAAATATCCGTAAAATGCTGATGAGTAAACCCTAAATAAACGACATGTAACTTTCCAAGGTCTTCTCGTGTACTCAACTGTTGCTTAATCTGATTTAACGTTTGTGACAAATCATTAAAACCATTATTATCATACTGGGTAGCCAGCTGACGGTAACTATTATTTAGATTCAAATTACTAAGATCTGGAAAGAGCACTTTTGTGTTCCTAAACGTTAAATACCCAATACTAAACATACCGTTAAAGAATTCTAGCCCTTGCAATGAAGATACTGGATTAGTAATATCAATGTTTATATAACGATTATTGTTTGCCACTTCTTTGGTAATATCCTCTAATGTGGCATCTTTTGGAAGCTGGGATGTTTTCTTTAGATAGGCTAAAATATCCTGTTGTAATCCCTTATCAGGCATCCAAGAATCTAATGTTTCCCTAGATTCTACTATTTGTGAACTTCTTGTACCGGTTTCTGGGCTCGTGCTGGCTTTAGACCCTTGTTGCAAAAAACTTACTCCCAAAGCAATTGTCAATGCCAATAAACTATATTCGAATTTTTTCATACATGTACCCCTCAAGTATCAAAATCGATAAACTTTTGCTACCCAATAGTTACCTTGTTTATAGTATTTTACCATGTTAACTAATTTCCCACTATCAACATGCCTCTCTGCTTACAACACCTATGATTCTTAGCGAATACTATAATTTGCGAATACATGTACTTATTATATGGTGGCTAATCAATAAGGGGAAATCTACCTCAAAAACTTGTCATCCTTTCGACACATTAATATGCAGTTCCCTAAAAACCTCTGATGTTGATTTTGTAATCAGATTTGCATTCAACTCATCAAATTGTTTCTGGGCAAGTACAGCGTTCGCTTGGTTGCTGGCAGTTAAATAGGTTTGCAAATCCGCTGTCTTGGCAATTGCACTGGATTGTTTATCGCTATTCTTTAAATGACGCAGAAGTTGTCGATTAACCTTTCTTTGAATGGGACGAATATAGCGGTTAGTAAAACTATTTGGATAAGGCTGTGCCAAAACTCCCGTTAATTTGTATGTCCAAAAAGCGGATTTCGAATCATACCTATCAGTTCCAATTTGATAAGTCACCGGTGTGTTATTAATATCCGTGTAAAACGGAACATAAACACTAGTATCTGGAGAAGCCATTGCCAACCATTGAATACCTGAAATGGCCTTAGCAACATGTGGCCTAATTTGAAGAATGTGTGATTCGTCATTCATTGGCATGTTAATCGGTCGGAATTTATTAAGCCATCGACCTTTTGAATCATACTTGGTATTTGTAAAATGACTAGCCAAAACCTGACCAACTTTTTGAACTGTAATTTTTTTATCGGATTTCATAAACATCTGAAAACTTCTCTGATCTGGGCTCTGCTTTTTACTTGGTGTTAAAATTCTTTGACCGTCCCAAATTCGAGGATCATTTTCCTGCCGATCGGCTTTGTTGCTGGTTCCAAATGCTTTAGCAAAGTTAACAATCCCTTTACTGTAGCCAAGTAACTTATGCTTTCGTACAAAAGAAACGAGATGCTTGGAAGCTAAATACTTCTTATGGTTTTTTAATCTCAATCGTCCTATTCTCAATTGATTGGGAATGATCGCGTATCTGTTAGCAGGTATCCTAACCGCAGCCCATTGATGACCCGCTCCGATTTCCATATACCACACTTCATTTTTATCAGAAAAAATAATACCGTCGGACTCTGCGGCACCACTCTTTCTAATAATGTTCCCCATTCTGATCACTCCTTGACGAGCAGAATGAATATAAGGTAATACCACATCGAGCATGGCATCTTCACTGATCCCCCTTTTTACGAATGGATCCGCCTTAATGGCCTTCCTATTTGAATCTGTTGATTCAGTTGCGCTCATTGCAACGTTACTTTCGTTAATGCCATCCTCTCCGTATTGACCATGTTTTTGTGTCCAGTCCGGAGTTGACGTGTATCTTTGATGGATTTTAGGAAGCCGAATGGTAAATTGATTTCCTTTCGAAACGTAGGTTGTTTGACCAGTATCCGTATGTGCATGGACAATAAAATGCTTTGCCCAATTTGTTGAGTTATCTTCATTTCTGGCAATAATCGTTGAGCCATCTTTAGTTGCCTTAGAACCGACTATCACAGTTGTACAAGCTGATGCTTTTAAAGCTCCAGCAAAAAAAGTTAATGATGTCAGTGCTCCAATGATGATTTTTTCATATAATTTCATATATTCTCCCACCTTCAATAAATTATTGTTTGTTTTCCCGTTGTGAATCAATCATGAAATCAACGTCTACTAATTGAAATATCGCTATTAGATTATCTCTAATCAATTTTATCGAGTTGAGGGCACAAGCTCCCATCCCTGGAGATAAGTAAACGTCCACTTGAATGTGCATCCCCCTTTTAAAAATAAATATTTTTTTACAGTTTGACATGTGCTTCAACACAATGGCTTCTATTGTGTGTTTGATCGGCCCAGCCGGCAGTTCTGCGCCAAGTATCTCCTTAACCGACTGAATCATAAAACCAATTGGCTGCCCAATAAACATTAGAACAATTATGATAGTAATGAAGAAGTCACCAGTATATAGCAAAAATGATAAGGGTGATCCGCTTGGAATAAACATCAGCAGCATTGCTACAAAAGCAATACCGATAGACATCATGACATCGATAAAACTATTTTTAGATTCGACAGTCAGTATTTCGCTTGCTCCTTTCATCTTTTTATTTCCCCTGCGGTACATCGTTAGCAGACATGATCCTAAAATAACCATCACAATTGCATATATCAGAACCGGAACAACATTAATTTTGGTTCCTTGCCCGACTGTAAAAAATAAATAAGCTTTAACGCTAACACTCCAAGTCGTAAACCCCATCAAGAAAATGATTAATATCGACTTAAAAAACACATAAACCGGTTCTAAGATAAACAGCCCCTTTGGAAACTGTTTCGTTTTTCTCTGACTTATTCTGGAAATAGCGGCGGCAACTATGCCGGAAATGACTTCAATTAATACAAACGAAGCATCTAGAAATAAGGCTTCAAGATGGGTAAAAGCATACACAAGCATTCCAGCACTTCCCATTAGAATATTAATAATGATGCCCCGATTGAGGCTTTGTTGTTCAATTCTTTTTGCGTTCATTTTCTATCCCTCACCTATTCAAGAAATTCAAATATCATTATTTATCAAGGTAACTTGCTTTTGTTGAGAAACTTAGTCATACTTAGAACTTAATAGACGGTTGTCTATAAATGAATATGTGTATATTATAGATATTTTTCCCTTTTATCAAAGAGCAATTCATTGAAAAATGTCTTTTAATGGACAAAATAATAAAAATTGACCAATTGGAGGAAAATATGGCTGAAGACAGACGACAGAGAAAAACCAAGAAAAGTATTCAAGAAGCACTCATTCAGTTTCTACAAAAAAAGCCCCTAAACAAAATTTCGGTTGCCGAAATTGTTCACGAGGCCGATATATCCAGAAGTACTTTTTATCTCCATTACGATGATTTGTATGATTTATACGATCAGTTAAATAATCATTTTTTGGACGGCTTATTTGAAAGCTTTGAAACCTACTACCCAACTACGCAAACAGAAAGCTATTTTGAGCTTGCTCAGAGACTCATTAATTACATTGACAAAAATAAAACTCTTTTTTCGATTTTTATTAAAGAAAACACCGTTTCTGTTGTAAACAGATTGTTCAATATCTTTGTGGACAAGGTCATGCAATTCGAAAAAATTAATAAAGACGATTTGCAGAGATATTATGAAATTGTTTGGTCCGTTCGTGGCATGATGGGAATTGTTATCGAATGGACCCAACATGACATGAAACCTGATAAAGATGACTTTATTGAAATTGTAAGATCAATTTTGGATAAATTATAAAAATATCATCGTTATTAGTTCGCTTTGGGCGCTAATAACGCGTCTCTTCTATATAAATGAGACCATCCTTCCCCCTTGATATTCCAGCACTTTTCATGCTATACTTCATGACGGTGCCAAACCACGGTGAGTTCGTAACGATCGGCGCATTTGCGTTCAGAAGGTCGAAGCGGCTCGCCATTTTTGTATCCTTATTTATCAGGATAGGATCGCCACAGCCTGACGGTCATATTAAAGACTTTGACTGATATCACTTTTATATTAGTCGTCATCTGTGCCCAATGACCTTTAACTCAAGTGCTATCCGGCACTTTTTTAGGCTATAAGTGCTAAACTGATATCGTTAATAAACTGACAAAAAGGAAGTGCCGAAAATGGATGAGGTGTTACTTTTAGCAATTATTTTGGCAGCCGTTGTTTTAGCCAATATTTTGGCACGATACTTTACAAAAATTCCACTGCCATTCTTCTTGATTTTCTTAGGTGTTCTGTTGGCAGGATTACCTGTTTATAAAAATTTTCACCTTGATCCATCCACCTTTGCGCTTGCAGTGATTGCACCGATGCTGTTTAATGAGGCGCAAAATAGTTCACGGCTTTGGATCGGACGATCTATCACCAATATTTTATCGTTAGCAGTTGGCCTGGTGTTGGTCAGCGTGCTGGTTGTTGGTGCCGGACTGCACATGGTTTATACCGTGCTACCCATTAGTTTGGCGTTTGCACTGCTCGCTATTGTCACGCCTACCGATGCCTCAGCGGTTAATTCGATTTTTGAATCAAATCCCATTGCTGAAGAACAAGCCGGTATTTTACAACACGAATCACTGTTTAATGACGCGGCCGGCATTGTCGTTTTTGACATGTCACTAGCTGCCTTTATCTCCGGCACTTTTTCAATGGAGTTGGCAGTCGGCATGTTCTTATGGGAATTTTTAGGTGGCTTATTATTTGGAAGTCTAATCGGTGTCTTAATCGTTAGCGTTCGTCTATTCTTAATTCGCTACAACGATGATACACCGCTCATCATGGTTCTCATACAACTATTGACGCCATTTCTGGTTTACCTTTTGGCCGAAAAGCTGGCATTGTCAGGTATCCTGGCCGTTGTGGCTGCTGGACTAGCCCAGGGTTCCGAACGTGAAAAGCTACGTTTAACCTCATCACGAATGCAGTTAATTACCAGTAATGTTTGGGAAATCATTTCCGGCATGTTATCAGGAACCGTGTTTGTCTTATTAGGACTCTCCTTACCGGAAGTCATTACTGCCATGCAACAATCCCCCAACCCAAACTTCGGTGTGTATAAATTGATTGGCATCGGGGTTCTCCTTTATCTGGCCAAAGGTATTATCCGTCTGTTCTGGAGTCGTTATTTAATTAAAAGACGTGTTAAAACAAGTCACGAATGGCGGGATAGTCTGGTCATGGCCTTTAGTGGCGCCAATGGAACCATTACCCTTTCTTTGGCTTTCTCGATGCCAGAAGTCATTCATGGTCAACCGTTCGAATTTCGTGGACCCATGATCTTTTTGGCAGCTGTTGTTATTTTCATCAGTTTGATTATGCCAACGATTTTCGTCCCGCTTCTTTTACCGAGTCAAGATAATAATCAGCCAAGGTATCGATGGGTACGGCGCATGCTTCAAGCGGCAATTTCCGATTTGGTTAAAGAAAAAGAGCATCCCGAAGAAGCCCAAATTGTTATCGATTCTCTGCAACAACAATTGGTTTTAGACGGCACACCAAATTTAAAGTTACGTCGCCGATTGATGAGTGCAAGTCATCAGGTAGAGTTAAGAGCTGTTCAAAAATTACATGACGACGGCAAAATCACCGATGATGAATTGTTTTATTACGGGAAATTCTTACAACTAAATAATTTCTCTGCCGATGAAAAGATTTGGAAAAATGTCCTGTTACGAATTCGCTTCAGTTTACACATCGGAACCTTATACAAGGACATGAATCGCGCACAAGATGCTTTTCTAACCGCTCCAGTTATTCTTGAAGAAGTTTACTGGCGGGAACAATTTAAAAAACACGGTGAGGATATTTTACCGATTGAACAGGTTGGCTTTGATGCCGTTATGGCCTTTCTAAAAACCAAAGATGTTGAAAGCGGTGTTGAATCAAACATGGTTAAACGATTCTATCGAACACGCCACCGTCGAATTCATGGAAAGGACGTTAATGCTGACATCGTTTATCAGATGTTCATGCGAGCCTTTCATAGCGAGTACGAACTAATTCAAGAAGCTTTAAGTACCGGAAAGATCAATTCATCCCTTGCCGAAAAGCTTCAGCAGCGAATCTCAATTGATGAAATGACTTATCTTCAAAATACAGAAATATTCAGCAACTAAAATGTATTTAATATTATTAAGCCTGACTAAATGGCACGCATTAAAGTGTCATTAGTCAGGCTTTCTATTAATGGGGTTTGTTATTTTGAAATACCAACCAGCAAAAGCTTAAATTAGAACGATAACGCTCCCTTCAGATCCCAACCTTTTAAAAACGGACCATTTCGCAATAAATGTTATACTGAATGAAAGCGACAGATTGAAGGGGGAGTTTTATGCAAAATCAAACACCGTCACGTATGCAGCGAAACCAAACAACGCAACAAACTAAAAAAACAAAACATACAAAATTAATTGTTGTCGTAATCGTATTACTGGTACTTCTGGGAGGCTTTCTGTACATTGGTCATCAAATTCATGAACTATCCGATGCTCAACGACAAACCAATACTATTTTAGACAAACCAATTAAAAATACAGTTGTTAAAATCGTCAAACCAAAGGTTCCGGCTGAAATTCGGCCACAAGTTGTTCAAATCATTGAACAGGAACCGCTTTATAGACTTCAACAAGCCGCAAATAATCCAGGGACGTTTCAGGAAATCGCCAACAAATACCAAGTACCGAAAAAATACGTTTATCCAGCTAAACAGTACTGGTTTAGTCAGGAAAATCAGACCTTACGGAATGATATTTACCATGCTCAGTTACTTCAATTACTATCTGAACTAAGGCAATTGAATGATTCATCAACCAATTCAACATCTCAATAATTCGAAACAGAAGACCTGTCTGTCATCAAATCGTTTTATTCAAAAACTTACTTACTACAGAGCGTGAAAAAACAGTTTATCTTTGTTTGATGTGAGGTATCTCCCCAAAAGTTAAAGTAAAAACTTTAGCTCTGGGGGTATACGCCAGTATCAATCAATGATAAGCTGTTTTCGTTTTCGTAAATTTAAGCGTCCTCAGTCCAGCTGTCATTATCCATCGGGATATATAGCCAACCGTAACGGGACACTTTTATTTGTAGGTCCCAGACCATCTCATTGTCATATGTTTTAATACGGGGGGTTCTCGTTGAATAAACAGCATAAGGATGTGACCGTTCCTTTAATTTATAAGTATTTACTACCAGTTTCGATTTAGCCGCCCCAATCATATGACCATCACCCAACAAAAATAATCTGGTGGCCCCGCTTGGCGTTAATAGGCTTATTACACTAAGCATACTTGGCAAAATAATCCAAACTGTCAATCGGTGATGTTGGTCTCCTAAGTGACAACCTAAAAGTACTGGAAAATACCAAGCCGTAACGACCAGAACACACGGAAAAATAAGTGTCAATAAATTATTGACAGACTGGCTAAGGGCCACATTCCCCAGTTCTGGATGAAATATATCGCCGAAAAATGTCACTGATAATATGACCATCAACCCTGTCAGTATAAAAAGGGATTTTTTCTTTTTAAGAAACGCTGCCGATAATGCAATAACAATCAGAAACCATTGGAATAACAAAATCCATAAAATAAGAATAACACCCCAATTATCGCTATCCGAGCTAATGTGAACCTCGTTTAACCCAACCGCTGCTAAAGCAAACATCATATACCATAAAGCAATAAATCCGACTCGTAATCCTAATAAAAGCCACCTATGCCACAAACGCAATGTAAAGTCCCCCTCTCCTTTTATTATGACACACTCAGAACTACAAAAAAGCTTCCAAAAACGATTTAAAAACAAGCTCAAAATCATTTTTGGAAGCTTTATTAATTTAGTTAATCAGGTTTATGACTGAACACCGTGTTTCTTTAAGAATTCACTTAATGGAACAAGCTTGTCAGCATAATAACGTTTCTTAAACTCATTAATCGTCTTTTCGTCAAATTTATCAGGATCCAACGTTAGTTTTTCAACCGGTATTGGACGCTCATTAGTCATCTTAACGTCAATTAAGACCGGTTTGCCAGCTTTGATCAACTCAACTGCTTGATCAAACGCCGGCTTCATTTGTCCAACTTTTGTCACCGTAATACCGGTCATACCTTGAGCTTCGGCTACTTTGGCAAAATCGGTTTGCGGCAAACTAATACCAAACCATTCATGATTGTCATCTTCCTGTTCATCTTCAATGAAACCAAGGGCATCATTTGAGAAGACAACGTTGATAACCGGTAAGTGGTACGCAACCTGAGTACTTAAATCCTGCATCACCATGGCAGCAGCACCATCACCAGCCAAGTTAAAGACCTGACGGTTCGGATAACTTAGTTTAGCAGCAATGGAACCGGGTAGACCCACACCCATCGTTGCAAATAAACCGGAAGTAATCCATGGTTGTTTACCGTTAACTTTCAATAAACGAACCGCATTTTGAGTCACATCACCAACATCGATTGAGTAAATTGCGTTGTCTTCAGAAATTCGATTAATTTCCTTAAAGGCCGGTTCAAATCTTAACTCACCGTCCGTTCGATTCATCATGTCATCATTGTACTGATGCCAATTAGCAACGTTATCCACGTTTGCGGCATACCAATCTGAAGGAGCACTATCCTTACCTAATTCAATAAATCGCTGAAGAGACTTCTTAGCATCGGCTAAAATTGCCACATCGGTCTTATGACGTTTTCCGAGTACTTGCGGATTACTATCAATTTGAATAAATTTAACATCCGGTTTAAACATTTCTTCGGCAAATGGATAATTGGACCCAACAAACAGCATCAAATCAGTTTCTTGCAAAGCTTCATTAGCCGGCTTGGAAGCAACACGGGCAGCTGATCCTAACAATGCTTCAAAGTCATAAGGAATAATTTCCTTGCCAAGCGCGGTTGTAATGACCGGCATTTGAAACTTCCTAGCAAATTGCATCACTTCATCCGCTGCACCAATTGTCCCTTGTCCAACGTAAATTAAAGGCTTTTTGGCTTTTGAAATCAATTCAAGCGCTTGATTGATTTGATCATCCGACCCAGCCCCAAGGACAGGTTTTGCAAAGTTCTCAGCCGAACTATAGTAGTCATCGGCCGGAATTTCTTTATTTGACAAATCGTTTGGAATTGTCACAAATGCGGGACCGTGTTGTGCAAATGCCCGTCGAATAGCTTCATCAAGAATATGAGGTAAGCTCTCGGCAGTCATGACCGTACGGGCATACACACCGGCATCTTTGAACCAAGGGTTTTCATCAAACTCTTGGAAGAAATCTTGATTCATTAATGCCTGTGGATTTTGACCAACAATAAAAAGCACAGGAACTTTATCTGCCATTGCATCATAGGCACCTTGATACAAATGAGTTGCACCGGGACCAGCCGATCCAAACGCAACACCTATGTGTCCGGTTAACTTTGTATCGGCAACCGCAGCCAAAGCACCTACTTCTTCGTGACGAACATGAATATACTTAATACGATCTTTTTCGGCATCCAGTGCATACATCAAATTATTAACAGTTCCACCCGGAATACCATAAATATGATCAACATGCCAACTCTCAAGTGTTCGTAATGCTGCTATGCCTGAATTAATTGTTTCTGCCATTATTAAGACCTCCTGTATAACCATCAATTTTCTATTCATTCTTATGATAGCGGTGTCAAATTTGAAAAACAATTAAATGCACTTATTAATCGTAACCAAAAAATGAACCTGATGATCTTTCCAGGTTCATTTTAATCTCGTATTTTATTCTTCAAATATCTTTCCAGCTTTAGGGCCCGGATCAAGTGTCCAAATTTTTTCAATATTAATCACACCGGCACCTTTTGGTACTGGAAACTTTCCTTCAGCCCATTTTTCGGCTTGTTCATAATAAGGACCGTCTGTATAAAGTTTTGCAGTCCCGCCAAACCGAAATCCCTTTAGCGCTTTAGCGTTGGCAGTCGCAACAATAACTTTACCATTGTCGTTAATATTGGCTTGTGTCTGACCACCCGTCATTTCGTTATAAATAAGGTGTTCGTCATCCAACACACGCATGGAAATTTTAGGACCGACATCCGGATTGCCATCTGCATCAACTGTCGCAATATAAGATAATTCACCAGCAATTAAATCTTTCATTGCCTGGTTTAACTTTGCCATCATAACATCCCCTATTTATTTAGTAAGGTCATTTTAGTGCTTGTTCAATCGACAAGCAATCATTTAACCTTACACGACATATTGATGCCGAAATTCAGGAACAAACCCTTTCTCCAGACCCAACCCCTCTTTTAAATAATTTTCAAAATGACCATATTGCTGATTGATCGTCACAAAAAAATGTTGTAAATAACGCCGATCAACTACCAATGCCTGACTTAATGCCCTTTGCTGGCCGGTTGTTAATTTATCTGCCAATTGATGGATAATTTGTTCATTTGCTTTCTTGCGTGATTCGTTGGTTTTTAAATAATCTTCAAAGATGTCGTTATCACTGACGCCAGCCGTTTTTAGAATTAAAGCGGCCGCCACACCGGTTCGATCTTTACCGGCAAAGCAATGAAAGAACGTCGGCCTTGGGTCGTCTACCAATGCGGTCATAAATTGATGATAACCCTTTTGAGCAGAAGGACTGGTAACCAGTTGGGCATACGTTGCTAACATCACTTGACTGATGTCGCCCGCATTATTAATCATGCCTTCAATGCTGACACCGCTTTTCTTTGCATCAACCAAAACATCGATCGCGTCATAATCAACTCCACCCCATACACTATCGGGATATTGTTTTCTCTCGGCTTGGCTTCGAAAATCAACTACCCGGGAAATTGCCAGTTTGTCTTTTAAATATAAAATCTGATTCTGATCCAAGTCGGCAATCTGACCACCCCGATACAACAAACCATCTTTTATTCGGCCATCTGCAGCCGGATAACCACCAAGTGTTCTGAAATTTGTTAATTCTACTGCCATTTTTTTCACCCATTCATTTTAATTATGACCACACTCTCATGGTGCCAATGGTCCAACTCTACCATAACTATCGTTTAAAATGATTAATCAGTGTCTACATCTTTAAATTGATAATAATCGGCTCCAAAATTTGCCATAAATTCATTTAATAATTTGGGATTTTGCTCCATTACGAAAGCATGACCACCATTATTCCAAAACTTTTCTTTTCGTCCCTTTGTCAGCGGCCAATATTTTTCCACAAAGTCCGGTAATGTTGGATCGGACAGATGGTTATTAACGTACCAACTAATAAAGTCCCTCATTCGCTGTGTCGATTTAGTGAACTCACTGATTTGATCTGTCTGTTCCTGCAATTTTTGCTTCGCATTGTCAATGGCTTTTTGGCGTTCTGCGGTTTTAATACCATACCTGGAAATTTCCCAAAGAAGCCACGTGAAGCCCTTCCAAAAGTCGCCCTCTGGAATCACCACATTCATCATCATCAACACATCATAAGATAGTAGATCAATCCCAAGAAATTTTTCCTTGGACTTGAGATGATATAAAACCGGCTCCCAATGATCAAAAAAAGTTTGATCACTATCCGTGTGAACCTTATCAACTAAGAGTTCATCTTCTAATCTGCGCTGGGCTTGAGACTGATCTGTTGAGACTGCCTGAAGCATTTCTTCGAGTTGCACGGTAAACTCGTGACGACTGTCCGTCAACGAACTTTCAGGCCTCTTTGAACGAAATTCTTTGATAATGGCGTTGAAGTTTTCCGTATAAAGAGCTGCTTTTACGGCATCTACCATTGAATAACGCTGATTTGACACAGCATACAAGAACAATGCATCATCAATGTCAACAAACCGTTGGTTGACATTCTCTACCAACGGATCCGATATTGGTGACCAGTGGACAATATGTCTACTTATGTTATTTTGAGAATCCGTCAGTTCAATGTCGATAATATCCTGAACTTTTTTTAAATGTTCAAAGGCATCCCGGCCACCAACAAAATAGTGGTTGGCCTGAACGCTTAATTCTCGATTAAGGACCAACACAAAGCCAGTAAGTAAGGTCGGATTGTCCAAATCTTTTTCAAGAATTAAAAATGAAACATCTTTTGAATCAAAAACCAACTTTTCACCATTTTTAAATATTAATGTTAATTGATTGACCAATGCTAAATTGACACGACTACCCTTATGAGCAAATTTTTCCCAAGCGTGTAGTGCAGTATCTTTTTTGCCCTGCAATCCACCACGCTGTTTACGGACCAGATAATCACCTGCAGTCGTGCCCGTTATTAAGTTATTATCTGCAAGCTCCGCAATAACGTCCCTATCAGTTTCTCTTTTTACCACAATCACATCAACCCCTACAACCCAAACTCATTTAACGATCATTCCCATATTACCGATATTTTATTAAATAGGCAACTCGTTTAAAGAAGCTTTTATATAAAATAGATAACTGCCATTTTGTTTTTTTGATCAAAAATAATTATTAAACTTATTTTTTGGGCATCCCTAAATTTAACTTTTGCTAAACCTCATTTTGGTGTAAAATGAGCTCAGGAGAAGGTGAGCATATGCAAAACCAATCTGACCAGAATCTGGATCTTTATAGAGAACTGGTTAAAGAAAAAGACCTTGTAGAAAAACAAAATACCGTTAAGGCATATGGTTTCTTAGCAATGCTTTATATGTATCTTGGTGAATAGCAGTCTAACCATCTTCTCTGATTATCCTCCTTATTATTAATCGTATTGTGGTTGTTTATTGGCGTTCACAACTAGAATACAGTTAATAATCCTGTTTGTTTTCCTTTATTTGCATTAATTCCAAAGGTCGTTTCATCTCTTGAACCTTTGGAATTTTTTGTGTACCTGTCTTTTATATGACACTGAAAGTGATCAAACTTTTATCGAAACCAGCCGTAAAAGGGTTGTAAAATAATTGACCATTAAATTATTTGGCACTAGCCTGTAGGCGAAATGGAAATTTGAGTACGATATTAGGAAGTATTTGAGATATATGGCAAATTCTCCCGTGATGTTATCAAGAATAACCCTAAGAACTTTCGTCCGTTTGGTCCTGATGAAACTGCTTCAAACCAATTGCAGGAAGCCTTTGCGGTTACCAACCGTCAATGGATGGAACCAATTCACAATCCATATGATCAGTTGATGAAGGCAGACGGCCGTATCATTGACTCTCAACTTTCCGAACACCAAGACGAAGGTTGGTTGGAAGGCTACACCTTAACCGGTCGACACGGTGTCTTCACGAGTTACGAAGCTTTCTTAAGAGTTGTTGATTCAATGTTGACGCAATACTTCAAGTGGATTCGCGAAGTTAATGAGCCACCTTGGCGTCAAAAATATCCATCATTGAACATCATTTCGTCATCAACATCGTTCCAGCAGGATCATAATGGTTATTCGCACCAGGATCCGGGTATTTTAACTCATTTAGCCGAAAAGAGGCCTCGCTATATTCGTGAATTCTTGCCGGCCGATGCAAATTCACTGCTTGCCGTTATGCACAAAGCATTGAATATGAAGCAAACATTGAATGTGACAATTGCTTCCAAACATCCACGTCCACAATTTACACGTTCATGGATATCGTGAAGATGGTGATATTACCCCCCCCATTTGATATGCGTGTATTGAACCACTTGGATCGATTCCACTTAGCTAAGGAAGTTGCAGAAGATGTTTACGGTGATAAGTCTTCCGAATTCACTTCGCACATGGATGACAAATTACAGCAACATCATGACTACATTCGTGAAACCGGAGCTGATTTACCAGAAATCAGAAATTGGGAATGGAAATCACTTAAATAAAATAAAAATAGGTTAATCATACTTGCCTAGAATAAAATGGTCAGCTCTCATAAAACAGCAGCTGACTATTTTTGTTGGCACTCACGACGCTTTAGAATTTGTAACGGCCCTGGGATATCACTATCAAATTTTAAATTTGGCAAAATGAGAAAACTGTTATAATAGACTTATCAAATACAGGAATCACTTGGAGGAAAATCATGAAAGTTATTAATGTTGAACTCACGGTTAAACCGGGTAAGCAAAAAGAATACGAAGCATTTATCGATAAGCTGGTTCAAGGCTCACGTGCAGAGGCTGGTAATATCAGTTATAATCATTTTAAAAAAATCGGGACAGACAATGAGTATGAGATTATTGAACATTGGAAGGATGCTGATGCAGTTGCCTTTCATAACGACACTTCCCATTTCCAAGCCTTTCTTTCAGGCGTTGGTGCTTATCTAACCAAGGATCCCGTCATCATTCGAATGGATTATCAGGAAAAATAATCACCGTAACTAAAATAAGAAGCTGATCCGGGTGCTATTAAAGCACTTGAGTCAGCTTCTTTGTTAATGATCCTGCTTAATTAATTTTTCTCTTCGGATTTAAAATACCCATTGGATCAAATAAATTTTTAATTTGATGTTGCAGCACGTCAACTGAGTCACCCAATTCTTCATTAGTCCATTGATTCTTTGACATCCCAACTGCATGTTCACCAGAAATCGTGCCACCTAAAGTCAGCGTTTTTCTAAATAGCCGACGAGTAGCTTCAATGACTCTTTCAGGTGGGTTGGGTTGATCATTCCATAACAGACTTGGATGCAGGTTACCATCACCAGCGTGTCCGGCAGTATAAATGTCGACATCCAACTCAGTACCAACCTGGGCGATATATTTAACCATTTCTGCCAGCTTGGATAATGGCACCGCCATATCTTCCATAATATAATATTTAGCATTGGAAAAGACCGCCGGTAGCATATCCTGACGCAACTTGATTAAGGATTTGGCCTTTTCTGGATCGTCTGTAATTTGAACATTCCAAGCTCCCTGCTCGTCAAGAATCTTCTTGGAAGTTTGTAATTTTAGTTCACTGGCACTATCAATGCTGAAAATCAGCAGTGACGATGTATCACTTTGTGAATAACTCGTGTGTTCATATTGATCCAACGCTTTGACAGTTTTACCATCTAACGCCTCAAGCATCGAAGGATACAAACCGGAATTTCTAATTGCTTTAACGCCTTCTGCCAACTTTGCCATATCGTCAAAGAACGCCATTCCGGTAATGGTTTTACCTATCGGAATCGGGAATAATTTGACGGTTACTTCTGTAATGATACCCAACGTCCCTTCGGAACCAACCAATAACTGTGTCAAATCATATCCATATGCCTGCTTGAATGTCCGACCGCCAAGCTTAATCTCTTGGCCATTTGTCAGCATCACTTTTAGCCCAAGGACCGAATCTTTAGTTGCGCCATACCGGACACCGCTTAGTCCGCCGGCATTGGTTGAAACATTGCCCCCGATAGCAGACATCGGTTTAGACGCCGGATCAGGTGCATAAAACATCCCCTGTTTCCGGGCCGCCTTATCCAAATCCTGGTTGATCACTCCAGGTTCAACGACTGCAAGCGAATCATCTTTATCAATTTCCTTAATATGATTCAACCTGGCAACTGACAAAATAATACCGCCATTAACACCATCGGCACCAATAACGGTACTGGTATCAGCGGTCTGTGGGACAACCGGCAAATGAAACTTCTGTGCGGTCTTCAAAACACCCCGGATATCATCCTTATCTCCAACGGCGACATAGGCCAAAATTTGACCACTGATTGAACTTTCGGCATTTCCGTTTGCTGTATGCTTGACTGCCGTTTCGTCATCAATATGAATTTCAGCGTGTGGTGCCTGTTGTTTCAAAAAATCGATTATTTGATCATGATTGTAAGCTGTAAAAACTGCCATCAACTAGCACTCCCTTATTAAATAGATTTTTATGAACATTTGTACCAAAATTAATTGTCGTGGGTTAATGCCATACATCAACTTTGTGAACCCATTTTTAGTTTTAAAATGTCTTGATCAATTGGTCAAACATTTACACGTTTAATTCCAAAACCTTCTCTATTGCTTATCAAATAAGTATTATTCGGCACTAACTATTTATAAGTATAGATTTCACAAGCTAATTTCTCACAACCCAACATGTGAATTTGCTATAATGAAAGTAGAAGTTATAGAATTAAAAAGTTATAACTATCATAATCTTTAAGGAGTTGGTCAATATGGCAATTAAAACAACTGTTTCAGAACTAGCAAAGTTACCAGACATGAATGCACCGGTGATTACGCTGAACTTGAACCTAAATAAATTGGCTTATGACGCAAACGAACAACTTCGAGTTAAGAATATCTTGAAGGAAATTCAAAAGGAAATCGGTCCAAGCATCGATTCTTTCGTCAATGAAGTCAATGATCTAATTCGCCAAGAACTGCCTTACGATGGCATCACGATGATTTCCGACCGAAGCGGCTCGAACGTCTATTATCTCATTCGAACCAGTGTCGACGAGGCTGATTATCACACTGACAACTCCATTGATTTTCTACTGCTCTTAAGTGCTTCGCCAAACGCTGATTACACATTACTTGAATTAAATCGTGATAACAGTAAATTATATCAACTTCAAAATAAACGTGTTAGTCCACTTGCTGTTGAAAATTATCCACTTACCGTTCAAGATGCGTTGGGAACAGAGCTTCGTGGCGGCGAACTGAACTTTAGCGGTCGTGGCGGTCAAACTCAATATCATGGGCATAACGAAACCAGTCAGGAAAAGCAAATTGACCAGGAAAGATACTATCACGTTCTGGAAGATTTATTGAAAGATGACCCATCATTGAGAGAACACGACTTTATTTTGATGGGATTACCGCAAAATATCAATCTTTTCAAGAAGTTAAACAAGGCATTAAAGCTTGCCGATATCTCAATTGATCAATCGGTTCAAAGCTTAGCACCGGATAAAATTGCAGAACTGGTTAATAAGAAGATCGAAGATTACAATAATACCCACTCTAATGAAGCGATCACAAAAGTCTTCAGAGATAAATTATTTACGGATTTAAATACGATTCAGAACATGCTCAACTCGGACCAGGTTCGTCACTTGTTCGTGGCTTCCAGAGATGAAATTAACGGTCATGATCCAGAATCATACGCAAAAATTAACGTCATGATTAAACAAGCTTTGGCACAAGACGCAGATGTCTCTGTTGTAAAGGAACAACCCGACATGCCTCTTGTTAGTGCAGTGAGCCATTAAAAATGCCGACATTAATCATCAAATAGGCAAACTAAAAAAGGTCGAAGGCTATCGTCTTTGGCCTTTTTTACATAGAATTTAAAAATTATTGATCAACTGTTGATAACACATGTCCGTTTGGTCCAACAATATCGCCATTATGGGATTGCCCATCCAATAAAATATTAGTTACCAGCTGACCGCCCTCTTCAACGGTTTTCATAAACGGTCCCTGTCGATGACCATTGATATCGGTTGACACACCACCGGGGAAAATGCCAAAAATTGATAGTGGCAGTTTCTGGTTAATAAAATCAACCGCCAGTGTTTGAATCAAACCATTCAATGCAATCTTCGAAACACGGTACGCTGCCGGATTATACCAAAGTGTGGCTGAAAACGGACCGGTTAGATTTGCAATTCGACCATGATTATTTTTCAAAATCGGCACTAACTTCTGAATCACCTGAAATGTGCCAAATAAATTAACGTTTAGTGTCTGCTGATAATCAGCGACCGTTGTTTCCAGAGCAGGCTTTGCCATATCTCCTGCAATACCGGCATTGTTAACCAATAAGTTCAAATCCGGATGTTGACGACTAATTTTGTCCGCTGCTTCAGTAATTGATTGTGACTCGGTCAAGTCTATTTGAATCGTATCCAATTGAAGGGCCGAAATGCCGGCTTCAACTAATTTGTTAACTGCTTGCTGCCCTGATTCAAGCCGACGGGCACCGACAATCACAAAATACCCATGCTCTGCAAGCTGTTTTGCAATTTCAAATCCAATTCCCCGATTAGCTCCGGTTACAAACGCCTTATTTACCATAAAGTTACCTCCAATTTAAGATAAGCATTTCGATTGAAAAATCATTGTAACCCTGTCAATAAAAAAAGCAAGTCAGCAATCCAAAATACCTGTAATTGTCTAAGCCTTCATTAATTTGCTTTGAATTTCATCGGCAATTTCCTTTAACCGTTGCATGTTTTGAACCTGCGAAATTTTATACCCAACAAAATATGGGGATGTTGCAAACCTGGGCACAATTTTGCAATAAAACCGTTCATTAATTTTATAGAAGAACAGATTGTATGAGGATAGACGGCCACCCATATAATCATTTAACAGGTAATCGATCATAACGTGAGCTACATCGGCCAAAGCATCAATATTTTCAACACCGTTGATTGCAATATTGATCTCTACAAACCCAATGATCGGATGTGTCGAAAGCGTGATCTCCCGTTGTGGCTGATTTGAGACAAAAACACCAGTGAAATTTTCCACACTGATATTTTGATAAACGTCATAGTCATTCAAACCAACAATTTGAAAATGTGGATGTCTCAGACTACCACCCGATAATGGCCCAAAATTTTTATACATAATCACGCTTGTGTATTGATTGGAATCAATCATCTTTTGCCAACATTTAAATGCAAATTCAAATACTTGGCGATTCTGTTCAATAGAATAGATAGAGGGTCCGCCTTCATGATCACTGGACTCAATGACAACCGTTTGAAATGTATCTTCCAAAGTTCGAAATTTATTAACCAACCAAATCCGGTCCTGTTCCTGAGCTAAAATATTAGTTAAATGGGCAACATCACAAAATGGGCAGTAGCCCTTCGGATGACGAATATTTTCCGGCTTGCCTTTTGCTGCATTATAGTCAAATTTTAACGGTTGATTCACTTTATGGCCTACCTTTTCTTAAATAATCTTTTGTTTATTGTAATTCTGTCTTTAGTATTCGTCCAGCAATGCAGTGCACTGTCATAAAAAAACCGACAAATTGTGAGAATAGCATCCATCAGCGTAGAATCTGAATGATGAACGCAGGGAATGGTGACGACTCTTTAGTTATGAATGAAGTGGATCTACAAGTAGGTTATTAGTAACCGATTTAATAGAGCCACCCCATAAATGGTTTCTGGGATGAATTATTTACCCCAGCATGTTATAATTTACCTGTTGGGTTTGATATAGCCCAACTATTGGGGATAAGATATTAGACGCGTCCAGACTGGCCTTTGTCAGGATGGACGTTTTTTGTGTTGGCCTTCATTCCTTAATGCCCACAAACATTTTTTCACAGTCAATAAAATGATTTTCCCCTAACCATTACATCAATTTTTAAGGTAATGATCGAAGCTTGTGAATAAAAAGGTTGCACTCGTGTCCTAGATGCGTTATATTTTTAACTGCACTTATAAAAAGTAAGCAATTGAAATAACCTTTAGGAGTGACAATATCATGGCAAAAATGAAAGCCGGTCAAGCTTTGGCCAAAGTGTTAGTAAGTTGGAACATTGATCATATTTATGGGATTACCGCAGATTCAATTAATAATACCGTAGACGGCTTATATCAAGAACGTGACCACATTAACTATATTCAGGTTCGCCATGAGGAAGTCGGTTCTCTGGCTGCAACAGCTGACGCGAAATTAACCGGGAAAGTGGGAATTAGTTTTGGATCAGCCGGTCCCGGCGCAACACACCTATTTAATGGCTTGTACGATGCAAAAATGGATCACGCACCGGTTGTTGCGATTATCGGTCAATCTGCAACCCCGATTATGAATACCTATTTCTTCCAGGAAATGGATCAGGATCCGATGTTCGTAGACCTGACTGATTTTCACAAACAAGTGACCACCCCCGAACAGATTCCATACGTTATGGATGAGGCCATTCGCTATGCCTATCGGACAAAGGGACCTGCCATTGTTATTATTCCGGACAACCTTTCGGGAGAAGAAATTGATTTTGAACCGTTCAAAACGGCCAAAACGCTTACTTCCGCAACCACTAAGATAATTGATCAGAGTGCTGTTGAGGACGTCTATAATCTGTTAAAACAAGCAAAACACCCTGTTCTTTGGGCCGGTCTGGGTATGAAAGATGCCCGCCAGGAAATGATTGATTTTTCTGAAAAATTCAGTGTCCCGGTTTTGACAACGGCTCCTGCAACCGGCATTATGCCAACCGATCATCCAAACTATATGGGGGCCCGCGGTCGACTTGGTACAAAGCCGGGCTTCGAAGTCACTCAGGCAGCAGATTTAATTATTCTGGCAGGAACCAACTATCCATTTAGCCGTTTCTTACCACAGGGTATTAAGTTTGTTCAAATCAATAACAACGTTGAAGATTTAGGTAAACAACGTGACGTTGACCTGGCTGTTCTGGCAGATGCCAAGCCATTCTTTGCAAAGCTCAATACCATGGGCGAAGCGGTTGACCCAACACCATTTCTAAAAGCTGCTCAAAAAGATAAACAAAATTGGAATGCTTGGTTGAATAAGGTCGCAGATGATGACAGTAACGGCCTTTCTCCGGAGGCGGTTATTCGGGCGATCAAAGAAAACAGTGATAATGATGCCGTCTTTGGCCTTGATGTTGGTAATAATCTGATGTGGTCAATCCGCCAATTACCGTTTAACCACGATCAAAAACTAAGCATGTCCGCTTGGTTTGGCACAATGGGATACGCTCTTCCGGCAGGAATCGCCGGCAAACTTAGTTATCCCGATCGCCAAGTTTTCAGTATCGCAGGTGATGGTGGCTTTTCCATGACCATGCAGGATCTATTAACTCAAGTTCAGTACAGCCTACCTATTGTTAATGTTGTTTTGGAAAACAAAGCCTTTGGTTTTATTCAACATGAAAAGATTACTGCCAACCAGGAACCCTATGGGATTCACTTTATCGGTGCCGATTGGGCCGGCTTTGCGGACAGCATGGGCGCGATCGGTTTGAAAGTAACCGATCGAGAGTCCTTAGCAGAGGCTTTCAAAAAGGTTCAAGAACTTCAGGCTGCCGAGAATACAAAACCAATTTTAATTGATGCCAAAGTTAAAAATCAAGATCCGGTTGATACCAGTTTTATGCCAATCGACCCAGAAAAATTCGACAAGGCAACGATTGATGCCTACAACAAGCAGTCAAACCTTTTTGACCAACCACCGTTCTCAGAATTACTCAAAAATGAATCAAAATAAAGATCATTAGTTAAATAAAAAACGACTGGGTGCCTATTATGGCACATTCACCAGTCGTTTTTACTCATTTATGAACAATTTTAATTAGCTGCCATCGCCTCATTAGGTTTTTCATCACCATCTGGTTGAAGCATTTCGGTCACCTCTTGTCGCCGACCATAAAGATAAGTGACTGAAAAACTCACACAAAAGCTGATCACACAACTGACAAGAAATGATGGAATTGCAGTCGTGGCGATGCTGATAAAGCCAAGAACGCTGTTAGATCCCAGTGAAACCGCTAAGACGTGTGTTAATCCAAGATAGACAGAGGCTACACCAGAACCGATCATTGATGCAACAAATGGAAATTTCAACTTTAAGTTAATCCCGAACATTGCAGGCTCGGTAATTCCCAGGAGTGCCGACATACTTGCAGAAGATGCCAATCCCCGTTGCTTCTTATCCTTTGTTAGGAATAAAACTGCAAGAGCAGAAGCACCTTGTGCAATATTTGAAACCGATGCAATCGGGAAAATAAAACTGCCCCCCGTTTGTTTAACATTGGCAATCAGCTGTGTCTCAATCGCCGGGAAACTTTGATGAAGTCCTGTGATAACAAGTGGTGCGTAGAATAAACCAAGTATCCCGGTTCCAACAGCCCCTGATGTTTGGTAAAGCCAAAGCAATCCAGATGTTAAACCATCGCTCACATCCCGCATAACCGGTCCAACAATGACAAAAGTCAAAATGCCGGTTACCAAAATTGTGATTAATGGTGTAAACGTATAATCCAATGCTTCCGGTAGCCGCTTATGACACTGTTTTTCAATAACAGATAACAACCAGGCAACAGCTAACATCGGAATAACAGATCCCTGATAGCCGGCTTGGGCAACCGGCAAACCCAGAAAATGCCAGTAAGGTAGCTGATGGCTGGCCAGAGCTGTGCTAACGTTATAACCACTTACTAAAGCTGGAGAAACCATCATCATGCCCATTGCGCCACCAAGATACGGGTTTCCACCAAATCTTTTGGTTGCTGAAAAACCGATGAGAACGGGTAAAAACGCAAACGGTGCGTTGGCAAGAACGTTAATAAACGCCGCAAACCCTTTTAAATTTGGATACGCAGTAATAAGCGAATCATTCATAAATAAATGTGGTGCAGATAAAACATTGTGAAGAGCCATTAGAAGCCCCGCAGCAACTATTGCCGGAATAATCGGTACAAAAATATCTGCCAATAAATTAATAAAGTTTAAAAAACCATTTTTTGTCTTTTTTAAAATAACTGATTGCAGCAAATCATATCCTCCTTCTATGATAAAAAAGTCACTTCGACATAGTTTACAGACTTTTTAAGAGGATGCAAGCTTTTTCCCCAATCAAATTTGCTTTAAAATCAAACGTAACCGGTTTCTTCCCTACTGTTTCAGTCAGAATCAAGCGACATATTAATTGCTTTTGATCTGACATGCATTACACTATGAATAGCAATAATTGATTAATAAAGGAGCGATTTTAATGAAAGCATTTGGATACGAACAAAATGGCGGCCCTGAGGTTTTTAAAGAATATCAAGTCCCGATTCCGGAAATTTCGGGAAATCAATTGTTAATCAAGACACAGGCTTTTAATTTAAATAATTTTGAACGGGCGCAACGTGCCGGAGAGTTCAAGGCAACTGATCACCGGATCATCCCCGGCAGAGACGTAGCCGGTATTATCGATCAGGTCGGCAGTGACGTTAGCGGGTTCAAAGTTGGTGATAGAGTTGTCGCCCACGGTCACCATTCATATGCTGAATATGCAATTGGCGAAGATACAAACACGGTTAAATTACCGGGCAATGTTTCTTTTACCCAAGCCGCCGGTATTGTGACACCGGGGCTTGCTGCCTATAAGGGACTTCATCTTTTTGCAGACGTTAAAAAGGGGCAGACCGTTATTGTTAAAGGTGCTTCGGGAGGCGTCGGCTCAATTGCCGCTCAAGTTGCTCTGGGCCTTGGTGCAAAAGTGATTGGTGTCGGCGCCAGTCGTAACGCAGACTATGTCAAATCACTTGGCGTTTCGCAATACGTTGCCTATGATCAACAGGATCCAGCTGAAGTTTTGGCCGATGCTGCCGATGTTGTGCTTGATGCGGCTTTAAACGGCAATGGAAATGATAGTGATGTTCACATTGTTAAAAACGGCGGCATCATTGCCACTGTTGGGGATGCTGAACCAGCTACCAATAAAGATGTCTCTTTTAAACACATCCATCCGACCCAAGAGATTTCTGACACGACGGCTTTGGCTGCGCTACTGAAATTAATGTCTGAAAATAAGCTGTCGATTAAAATCGGCTATCAACTGCCATTTACAATTGATGGCGTCATTAAGGGACATCAGATCCTTGAATCTAAACACGATGGCAGAGTTGTCGTCTCAAAAGACTGACTTTTATTAAACGTATAGCGACAGAAATGTTGTTATAGATTAATACCGGATCATCGCTGGAATATTAAAGAGGCCAAGACGATTTAGTCTGACCTCTTTTTTGTTAGGATGTTCATTATTTGGTTAAAGAACGCGCTGCAAGACGATTACTATCAACCCTGACCATTAGCGACAAATCTTTTTGTTGTCACATTGCCAACCTGATCAATTGCCTTGACTGTAAAGGTATTTCTACCGGGGGTTAAATCATAGGATTGGTTAATCTGGTAGTCCGGATACGGATTTAAAGGCTGATTTTGATCATGACTATTAAAACCGGCATCTTTTTGTTGGGAAAAGAGATTATTACCGTTAACGTCAAGTTTAACACCGGAAACATTATCATTAACCGTTCCCGTAAGCCTTATCCGATTGTTTTCCACGTTTTCGCTGACGGCCAGACTCGGCTTCACTACATCCAAATAAATTTCCAAAATACCGCGTTGTTTTTGAACCTTACTTTGCCCGTTTCTTAGTATCGTTTTGGTATATAAATTGTAGCCAACGCCACGTTGCTCGGTCGGATTGAATGGGACTTTGAACTTAAATGTGCCATTCTTTGAAATTCGAACTCTGTTAGCCGGATCGGCTTCGTCTGGCGTTGCCAGGATCACTAATCGTTGCTTGTTAGGAGATGAAACCTGTCCGTTAATTGTTAACTGATGGGTTTGTAAATCATAAATAGTTG
This sequence comes from Lentilactobacillus hilgardii DSM 20176 = ATCC 8290, assembly GCF_000159315.1. Classification (GTDB taxonomy): domain Bacteria; phylum Bacillota; class Bacilli; order Lactobacillales; family Lactobacillaceae; genus Lentilactobacillus; species Lentilactobacillus hilgardii. The sequence continues at coordinate 54,305 of NZ_GG669993.1, read as the reverse complement.
CACTGTTAGCCGCATTTAAAAATGTGCTGGCATTATCATGCAGCTGGAAAAATTTAATCCCTTTGCTTGGCGCTCTCCGATAGGTGAGTTGTGACGTCTTATGGCCATTTGGTATTGGTGATCCAAAAATCGATTTGGTTTTTTTCTGTGCCTGGGCATTTGAAATGAGCTTAGGAGTCGTCTTTTTTAGTTTGGCTATGAGTGGCGCTTTGGGTAATTGGGAAACCACAATCAGTGTCGAGGGCGATTTTAAATAAGCGCCAAATTTTTTCTGTGGAACTTGGCTCCATCCCTGTATCGTTTCGTAACCGGTTTGACTAAAGTGACATGCAAAAGCGACGACACCCGTTTTAGGATTAAGGCGTCCCTTTACGACTTTGTTTGTCCCTGTATCCTTGGCATAAGCATTCAATGCCGGCACACCCTTTGGTACTCTTGCGTATAAAGTAAAGACCTTCTTATTTGAAATTTCCAAATAACTCGACGAGGCGTTTTTACCGGTTCCATACTTAAACCATTTAAGTTGTGGAGCCCGATCAAATGACACATTGGCTTTTTTTGTGACTAACCCCGAAAGTTTTCGATGAACGGCCACTTTTGTACTGTTCCCCGCAATATCCGTCAACGTCAAATTAGCCTGATGCTTCATGAGCATCTGTTTTACAATTGATGTTAACCGATCACTAAACTGACCGGCCAACGCCGCTTTTTTCGTCAGTTTAATGCCGAATTGATGACCATTTGTTGACAGAATGCCGCGGGAAATACCGGTAAATCCTGCACCATGATCGTTAAACTGTCCTGTTAATCGACCTGTTTTTCGATTATAGGTCACTGCCGTTGCCTGGGGAGCCCGCGTATCCACTTCAACCGGATAAGAAGCCAATTGTTGCTGGTCTGCGCCATCGTTATAGTTGGTCGTAACCAATTGATAATGATAGCGACCATTCGGTACCACAATGGATTTCCCGGTCGACTGGTCAATATAACGGCCATCCCACTGCAATGCTTTTGGATTCTGCCACATACTGAACGACGTACTGAGATCCAAGTTACCGGAATCATTGGCAATCGATTTGTCTGTATGGGTTTCCTGATCAATAACTCGAATGACATTCCCTTGATCATTGACAATCTGTGCCTTCACATTGGCAAGGCTTTGCTTGGCAAATACAAATGGGGTGACGCTGTCTTGATGATGATCGCCATTTGGTGAAAATGCCACCCGAGCAGGATGGATATAACTGGCCACTTTTCGCCAATTTGTCTTATTATCATGATTGTTAACATAAGCACTTAAAGATACCCGATCACTGATTCCAAGAGGTGTGTTGTTCTCATCCATCAAATAGCCGCCATGAAAAACACTATTAGGCATAAATGCAGGCGAATCAATCACCTGTTCCTTGGTCGTATCACCATAGTAAGCCAAGTATGGCATTGACAACGACTGCCCGGGTTGATCCGCTTTAAAATGCAGGTACCCTTCCACCACTTGATTTGACTTAACCGTTGGTGAAATAGCCAAAGATAAAGTAAGGGTTTTTCTCTGTCCCGGATCGATCACAATATTGGATTGATCGGAAGTTAGCGATGCACCAGTCAATGAAATATCGTGTACCTGACCATCCTTTTTTTGATCTCGAATCTGTGTCATAGGGCCACCGTCATTGTCAACAGCATAATTAATCGGAACGGATCCGTGATTTGACAGCTCAACTTTAAAAGAACGACTACTACTGATTTGCCCTAACGAAACCGAGCCAATACCGGTTGCCGGATCCTGGACCGTTGCTTTGAGATTGGCAGCAGCCGTCACATTAATTTGCCCCGCACCCTGTCTTCTGGGTGAGACAATATTTCCGTGATAATTAACATCTTTCATTGGTGTTGCACTGTTCATCAACATATTTTTTGTTTGTGAAACCAGCTGGCTGCCGGATAAATCAGGCTGGGATTGCTTTAATTTTTGAATGACAAGCGCTGCTGCACCAGATACAAACGGTGTTGCCATTGATGTCCCTTCCAGCATGGCGTACGTGTTATTTTGCCAAGTGGAAGTAATACCCATGCCCGGAGCAGAAATATCCGGCTTTAACGTATAGTCAGGAGTTGGTCCCCATGAAGAAAAAGATGCCATTTCATTCTGAGAACCCTTCAATGAATTTTCCGCGGCAACGGTCATTGAATTGGCAGAAACTGCCGGATCAGCCAAAGTGCCACTATTGGCTTCTTGATAAGCCGTATTGATCCTGTTTGTGTTTGCCAACGGGTTATTTGTAAAAATACTTGCTGAGTTACCATAGTTGCCGCCCTGCAAGTGAAACAAACACACCATGATTAATGGCATACTGAACTGCGGCCTGCTCCTCATCAGTAAACGACTGATTGGGTAAGCTGATGCCCAGTGAAATACTGATCACATTTGCGCCAAGATCTACTGCATCGTGAATGGCTCGGGCAACATCATTTTTGTTTTCGTCGTCAATCATGTCGGACACTCTCAAATCCAATAGTTGCGCTTCTGGTGCAACGCCCACGACATATTCATGCTGCTTCTTGGTATAACGACCGTTTGCGGCAATAATGCCGGCAACGTGTTGCCCATGAAACCCCGAAACATCATCCGGTTCAGTTGCCTGATTACTATTTGATGTGTAATTATAGGCAAACGGAATCTTTGAATTGACATATCTCCCATATCCCTTTTGAGCAATCATCCGTTGCGCATCGGCTCTCGAAATCTTGGCAGTTCCGGGGCTCGTCAAGCGAAAATCTTTATGAGGTTGAATCCCGGTATCGATTACGGCAACGACCATTCCCTGACCTCGATTTCCCGACTGCCAAAGCTTTGGCACATTGCCCTTATCAATTGCAGCTTGATTCTCGTTTCGCCCCTTTGCGTAAACAGGCAAGTCAATCGATACCCGACCGGCTCCAACTGGGCTTGAAAATCCAATTAAAAGCCCAAGCGTCAGCAATATGCCTGCACTAACAAACACACCAATGAACCCTTTTTTAATACATAAACGCTTCACTAAATCATTCAATGGCAACTCCCCCAGTCAGAATAATGGTTCTACAAATTAAGTATAGTTAAAGAAGTGCCAACTTGCATATGATTAGTTTAGTTTCCCCAATTCACGGCGAACCTCCGGGGCCTGTTGTTTACTGCTGGTAAAGATAATGCGATCATTTAATTTTAACGATGTGCCGCCGGTTGGCCGAATGAACCGCTTATCACGGTAAATCTGGGTGATCGTAATCTTATCAATGAAAGGAATATTTCTCACTTGAATATCTGCATATCGTGAGTTCCTAAGTGCCACTTCGTAAACACTGGCTTCGGTAGACGTCATTAATCGCATCGTCGAAGGCGCTTCAATCAGTGAACGAAGCATACTAATATTAACATCCGGTGTATTATAGACCTCCACTCCAAGACTCTCCAGCTCACTTTGCTTGTCGTTTAAAATATTTCGATCTTCAAAACGAACGATCACCCGTTTAACGCCATATTTTTTAGCTGCCCTTGCCAATTCATAGTTTTTCTTAGAATTCAATTGTCCCATAACAACAATATCAGCATCAAAAACCCCCTGATTGACCATAAGCCCCGTCTCCATATTATCCAATAATTTAATTGAGACTTCACTGTTGAATGCCCGGTAGTTATGCTGATTATTCGTATACATCGTCACATCATACCAGCCCTTTGCCAACTGTTGGGCAACCGGGACCGTCGTTAAATTGGTTCCGATAAAATGGACAGTGGTTTTCTTTAAATCCTCTGTTTCCGCAGAATAACCCTTATTAAACATTAAAGGTCCAATCACGCAGGTTAGAATGGCCGCCAACAGAAAAGCACCGGACTGTTGGCTGTTTATTTGATGCAGGTGCCGGGCAACTTGTAGTACGGCAAGCACTACCGTAATTGTTGTCGCCGACATTGCGGTCCCCGCAACTGCATTACTGGTCTTAAAGCGCATTTTCAGAGCAAAATAGACCAAGGCTTTGGATATGATATAAGCGCCAAAAATAGCCGGAATCATCAACAATGTTTGCGAATGAGAGATCAGTTGTCGTAAATTTAAATTCACCCCACTCATCATGAAGAAAATGGGAATAAAGAAACCGTATCCGATGGAATCTAATCGAACTTTGGTTTCTTCATGCGGTTCGAGCAGCTTAATAACGATCCCTGCCAAGAAGGCACCAAGAATGCCTTCAGCACCCACAGATTCCGCAACGGTCACCAACGTAACAATCATAAAGAATGCCAAGCGGACATCTAATTGAGTGGTGGATTTATTGATTTTATCAAACAATTTAAAGAATGGTTTGAATCGCCAAAAAAGTAAAGCCGCAGCGACCAAGATCAACAAAATCAGCCATAATGATTTTGAATTGGGACTGTAAGCCGAAGCATAAAATGTAAGGCCAACCATCGGCACAACTTCGCCCAATGCAGCTATCAGCAAAATGGTTTGACCAAATGGACGGCTTAATAATTCCTTTTCTTTCAAGCTTGCAATAACGATCCCAAGTGAAATTGTCATAAATAGAATCGAAGACAGGAAAACATCTTGGAATAACCCCGACAATTTCAACCCCACACCCATTACAATCGACATTGCAATAATCGATAGATAACCTAAAAATGCAATCGTCAATACTGAATATTTGGGTGCCTGCTTCTTCCCCTTTTCTTCAAGAGGAGATAACCGCGTAGACCGGCGTTTAAAAAGACTAAAATCAATCTCCATCCCACTCAAAAACAAAAGAACGATAACACCAACATTTTGTAACAAATCCAGCGTTGAATTTATCTGAATCAGGTTTAAAAGCGACGGGCCAAGAATGACCCCTACAATAATTTCAACAACAGCAGTCGGCAAAAAAGTTATTTTAAACCTTGCCATTGCCAATGGAATCAGTAACGCAGCCAGTAAAATAATAACCAAAGACAATTGATTCAAACTATCAACTCCTTCCAATGCTACTTGATCTTTATCAGAAACGTTAAAACAGCTAACACTTTAATGGAAACCGGTTGAAATTTCAATCATAAACCGTCACTTAAAATAGATTTCAACTTTGAGAAGCAACATTTCCAAGTTACATGAAAGCGCTTATAGCTTATAATAAAGAAAAAACAATTGGAGGCTTTCATTATTATGGATCCACGATGGCATCAAGCATTATATAGAACAGAAGGCATTAATTCAGAAGGTTTGGAGGGACACGCTTATGTGCCTGATGGCTTAAATGTTAAAACCAGCAGTCCTTTAAATAATCATCCCGGCACAAACCCCGAACAGTTACTGAGTTTATCGCTAAGTACCTGCTTAGAAGCGACCCTTGAAGCAATTGAACGGGAAAGACAGTTGTCTCACACATCCGAAGTCCGTGTCCAGGTTGCCTTTATCGGTGCCCGTGCCCACTATGAATTTTTAGTCAATGCCCAAATTAAAGTGGCAGGTGTGGACTTTGAGACAGCTAAATCAATGACAGCAGAAGCCGAAAGGCGCTGTTGTGTGTCACAATTGTTGGCAGGAAGTAAAAACTACACCGTAGAAACGGTCAAAGAATTCAGCCAATCAAAATGAGTCTAGACCCTTAAATTAAAAAAGTTTTAATTTTAATCGGGTTATTTTTTGATCTGGGGTAGTAACTCAGATCAATTTGAGGTAATATTTATTTAAATTAAGGAATTAATCGACCGATTTTATTCGTAAATATTCGACTTTTATTGGTGTTTATGTACAAAGTTGCTTGATTTTAAATTAATTTTTCAATTATGTCATTTTACTGTATAATCTCATTTAATGACATTAAAAGAAAACAGGAGGCATTTCTTTATGGATAGAAAAATCCCAAACATCATGGGTACTCAACATCCAGATAACGCAGGAGTTCCGTTTTTCAAAAATCATGATAACCCATTTATCTCAGCTTACCGAGAAATTGACGAAGCTTACGAAAACTTCTCAACTCTGGATGCTGATGAATACATGTGGGACTGGGAAGGCAAACATGCCGATGCGTCGGTTATTGACCGTTTGTATTCCGAACATTATGATTACTTTAAAAAGCACCAACTTGGTCGTGATAAGTTCCTAACTTTCCGTTTCCCAAATATTTGGGAAGAAAAGGGCTACAGTCTTATGCAAGCCATGACGACCATTCTTTCAGCAGAAGATTTTGCTAAAGACCTGGGCTTTGATGAACGACCATTATTCGAAGCTATTTTGCCTATGACACAATCAGCAGATCAACTGATTGAAATGGAAGATAAGTTCTCCAGCCTTGCTCACTACAAGTCAAAGGAATTCAATACTGGTCATGAAAATTCAGACACGCTGCAAATGATTCCCCTGTTTGAAGGTTTCCAATCACAATTAGACGCGCCCGAAATCTTAGAGAAGTTCATTGAAATGTACAAAAAGCATTTTGGCCGCGATATCGAATACATGCGGGTTTTCTTAGCCGGTTCAGATTCTGCTCTTTCCAACGGTTTCCTAAACAGTATTATCGGAAATAAATTAGCTCTGAGTCATTTAGCTAAGTTTGAAGATAAAAGCGGCATGCCGATTTATCCAATTGCCGGGATGGGAAGTACCGTCTTCCGTGGTGGTCTATCACCACTTATGTTGGACCGTTACCTTGAAGAATTCCCTGGTTTGAAGACGGCCACAATTCAGTCAGCATTCCGTTACGATTATCCACTAGATGTTGTTGAACCAGCCATCATGAAATTACGTGAAGGTTTACAACAAAGTAAGTTCCAAATTATTCCCGAAGACGATGAAAAGACGCTTTTGGAAATCGCTGAAAAAGCCGCCAAAGAATACCACGTCACTTTGGATCCGCTTATCAATGATTTGCAGCCGGTCTTCGATGCCTTTCCAAAGCGTCGTGATCGTCACCAACACGTTGGTATTATCGGTTATTCACGTGACGTTGATGGTTACAAGATGCCACGTGCAATTACGTTTACGGGTGCTTTGTACTCAATTGGCGTTCCTCCTGAATTTATCGGTGTTGGTCGAGCCCTTACCAAGCTAAGTGATAAGGAACTAACCGTCTTGAGAAAATATTACCATAATATTAAAGCTGATTATGAACATGTCTCCCATTACTTCAGTAAGGAAGCTTTAACCGAACTTCAACGAAAGAATCCTGCTTGGAAGGCTGTCGATGACGATATTGAGGGAATTGAAAAACTTTTCGATATTGTTGCAGGTCCAGAAACCGAAGAGGAAGAAAAACATGCACAACTTGCTTCCGATTTGGTTAAGATTTCCGACGATACTACTAAGACTGCCCTCATTCAACGCCAAGCAACATTGAGAAAATTCTTGGGTTAAATCAAATTCATCTATCAAGACATCCTGATCGGGGTGTCTTTTTTTGTATTCAGCGATATAATTAAAATAGAATTTAATGACTTGGAGTCTTTATTTTTAATGAATGGAGTGTTTGATGATGTTCAAATCCAACTTAGTGTTACCGATAATTGCAGCTGGCCTGATGTTCACGGCAACCGTTGAGATCTCGACTTCTGCTAAAGCAGCAACAAACGAAAGTATGCCTGGATCCCTTACTTATCACAAAACAGATCAGTTTGCGACAATCGGTTCAAATTACAAGTCGTTTAAGCTTTACAATCACGTCCCAACCAGTTCTTATAAAAACATCAAAACAATTTCTTGGAAAAAGGCAAGAATGAGCAGCTATGGTATTGTTAATAGTGCCGTTCATATTGATTTATATGCCTTCCAAGGAACTCAATATAATTGGTATCGAATTTCTAAAGCCAACGTACTGAGAGGAAAGGTCAAAACTCATTCAACCTCCGCTAAACAGAAGGTTCAAAAATATTGGGTTTATGGGCAAGCCTTGATTTTTCCAAAAACAATCACGACTTCCGTTTTTTCTTAATTTCCAGCCTATACGCGGTCTAGGATTAATTTGCTTCTAAAATTATCTTGGATCGTTTTTTATCGACTTGCTAAAAAGTAACTCACCCTAATTTGTTGTTCATCAGATCAATTTTATTCCCGAAAATGGTTTATTGGGGTTATGCTAGAAAGGAACAGAATTTTTGAAGGGATTGATTTAATTGAAGACAACAAGAAATCTTTCAAGTTGTACCGCTGTTTTAGTTGGCAAGAGTGCCACCGTTGACGGATCAACGATGATTGCAAGAAATGAAGATGCCGGCAGCGGTATCAACGCAAAGCGGTTTATTGTCGTAAAGCCGGAAGATCAGCCTAAAGATTACATATCAACTTTTAACAATTTTCGGTTAAAATTGCCGGACAAGCCGCTTCGTTATACTGAAACGCCTTGTGCAGATGTTAGTGACGGTCTGTGGGGTGAATCGGGTATCAACACTGATAACGTCGCGATGAGTTCTACCGAGACCGAATTCACAAATACAACCATGCTGGGACTCGATCCTTTAGTTGATGATGGCATTGGCGAAGAAGCAATGCTGACGGTAGTATTACCTTATATTCACAATGCGCGAGAAGGTGTCCGTCGACTTGGTGATTTGGTAACAAAATATGGTACTTGTGAAAGCAATGGTATTGCTTTTTCGGATCAGGATGAGGTTTGGTATTTTGAAACAGTTGGTGGTCATCACTGGGCTGCTGAACGAATTCCTGATGATACCTATGTCATCGCACCCAACCAAACCGGCATCCAAGAAATTGATTTTAACGATCCGCAACATTTTATGTTTTCAGATGATTTAAAGGAATTTGCCGAAAAATATCATCTAAATAAAGCCTCTAAGGGATTTAACTTCAGAGATATCTTTGGTGAAGATGTTCAAAGCGACCACTATTACAATACGCCCCGGGTTTGGTACGGTCAGAAATACCTCAACCCAGAGATCGTTCAGGATCCGGAAAGTCGAACGATGCCCTTTAGTCGTGTTCCGTCACACTTGGTTTCAATTGAAGATGTCGCCTTTATTTTGAGCAGTCATTATCAAGAAACTGAGTTTGACCCTTACGGCAAAACAGGAACATCGGAAACACGTTCTCGTTACCGGCCAATTGGCATGAATCGAAATCAGGAAATGCATATTCTACAGATTCGCCCCGATTTCCCTGCCGACCATGTTGCAATTCACTGGCTGGCTGAAGGTGTGAATATTTTCAATTCACCCGTTCCCTTCTTTGCCAACTGCCTTGATACACCCAAGAACTTCAAAAACACACCGGAGAGAACAACAACCGAAAGTTTCTACTGGTTAAATAAATTAATTGCCATGTTGGCTGATCCATTCTTTGCCGAGCACGATTGGGACGCCATGACCGCTGTTTCTGAAAGCCGTAAATTTGGGTTTGCAAATGGCCGAAATGCCGTTGCCAAAGCGGATCAAGCCTTTAAAAATGTTTCCGAAAACGATTTGCCCGAATGGCATACTAAAATGAATGATAAAATTGCAGCCGTTATCACAAATAATCTAAAAGATCTTCTCCATCAACTGGTTTTGTTAAGGGCTGAAAAAATGGTACCAACTTTTGAAAAAGGCGGAGAACTTTAATTTTTGACCTAAAAACAACTGATCATCTATATTGACGGACACAAAAAGCAGCCTGGGATTATCCCGAGCTGCTTTTTTGTCTATGTCTCTGCTTATTTATGATCGTCGGACTTGGCCTTGCACTTCTTTTCTTTTTCAGCCTGCATCACTTTGGATACAATGGGAACCTGTCGCAGCAACGGACTCGCATTTAATCCGACACTGACATTTAGAACTGTTTTTGCACGCGTCATACCAACGTAAATCAACCGCCGTTCTTCTTCAATAAACTGTGAATAGTGACGAATTGCCGTGTACCAATTATGAAGTAAATCCAAATCCAAATCATGAAACTTTTCAATTTCGATATGGTTTAAATCAATATGTTTATTTTTACGAACTTCTTCTGTTATATCGATAAAAGCTGCTTCTAAAATACCTGTCAATTCTTTCACACGTTGACGTGTCACCAAATCGTTCCAGCGATCAATAAAGTCCTCGAAACTGATATCCGGATGAAACCAATCGTTGATAATGGTTGTACCAACCGGTAATTGTTTGTCGGAGAGTCCATATAAATAAACATACTTAAACTCCAGTCCCTTAGCTTGATGAAGGCTTAAAAACTGCACATCGTTTTCCAATGACACCCCTTTTTGACTGTTGGCTTCCAATAATTGACGCTTTTGATATTCCTGGTCAAACCAAACATCGGGATCGGTTATCTGTTTTATTTCAGTGTGAAGGTAAGTGGTCATATCCTTGAATGTATCTTTTGAAACAAAGTCATTTTTAGTCATATAATCAAAATAAGTTGCCGTTAATTCCAATACGGTATTCCAAATCTGCATAAAGACATTCCCAATACTCGTTTCAGAGTTGGCTTTTTCAACATCCTGACGCTGCTCTTTAATAATCTTAAATGCCATTCGAACACGTGTATCTATTTTAGCAAACCGTTTTTGATTCTCCGTTCGTTGATGCCGCAAATTATATTTTGTTGCGATTTCAAGATAATCAGACAATGAATCAATTCCGCCGGCAGCCTTATCAATTTCTGTTACATGCCTCCGATAGGTCGTGAATCCGATCCGTGTGGCTTGTTCATGAAATGGTTGGAACCGGTTTTGCCAAAACGCCTGCATAAGGTTAACCAAAATCCGATAAATCAGCGTATGTTGAAAGATAGCACCACGGTTATTAATGTTGACATATATCTGTTGATTGGCCAACCAGTCGGCGACCAATGTTCTATCAGAATTATATCGAACCAACACCGCAATTTGGTGGTTATCAATCTCTGGATCACGAATTTGGGAAACTAATTTGGTAAACATATCGCTGTTCGGATCAAATCCCGCAGTCTTCAGAGGATAAACGTGTACCTGTCCCTTTTTTTCGTTGAAAGCTTTCAATTCTTTTGCCAACCGCACATAGTTATGCTTAATTAAAGGTTTGGCCTCGGATAGGATTTGACCTCCTGTTCGATAATTAGTTGAAAGACGGTATGTTTTTGCACCTGGTAAAATACCATGGAATTTTAAAATAAACTTTGGATTGCTGCCTCGAAATGAATAGATGCTTTGATCATCATCACCAATCACAATTAATCGCGATAACGCTTCTTGCGAAAGAAGTCGGGTCATGATATCCCATTGAAGGTTGTCTATATCTTGAAACTCATCCATCACGACCAACTTAAATCGACTCATAATTTGGTGGAACGACCTTACGTGATCAGGTTGGTCCAATAATTGTCGCAGCAAAATCTTCATATCATTAAAATCAACAAAACTATTTTGGCGTTTCAGAATCATATACTGTGTCATAACTGCAAGATAATCAGTATAGAAATCTAAATCATATTCATCTTCTCCAACCTCACCCAATTGCGCCTTTAATTGCTTGGGATCAGACAAATCTGCAAACGCATTATGAGAAATGCCCCTATTAATGATAAATTCAGCAAGTTCAAACATATTATCCAATATTTCAGACGGGGAATTCACTTGACTGTGCGTATGCTTAATCAGTCTGGTTAACGGCAATGAAAATTGACGGTAGCTTGTGAGAACCTTGGTTTCACGAAATTCCGTTGTCGTTCGCAGCAATCTGTAAAAAAGTGCGTGAAAAGTACTAAAGTATGGCATACCCTCAGCTGCTAGGTCTATTCCGACCGCTTTCAATTGCATCAGGTATTGTTGATAACGGTTTTCCATATCTGTTTGGGCTTTTTTAGAAAACGTGATGCCCAATACATTTTCCGGAGAGATCTTCCCTGTCATAATTGCGACTAGTGCGGATAACATAAAGATGGTTGTTTTACCAGAGCCAGCACACGCATTAATAAGTGTCGGCTGCTGATAAGGCTGCCGCAGAATTGCAAGTTGTTCTGTCGAAAAGGTCATCCCGGTTGCACTTTCCAGCAGGTTGATTGCTTGATCGCGACTTAAATTTACTGGTGATTGTTGCATATTGTTCCTACTTTCTTGTCATATCAAAAGACTACTGCTTTTCATTTTCATCTGAACGACCAGTTCTTGTCAAGGGAATACGTCATCGTCTTTGAGATTTTCAAATCAACTCACATTTCTTTTTAATTTTATGCCAAGAATCTCTTGATAATTTTCAGACAATGGCGTATTCTCTTATTTAAAGTAAATTTTACTTTTATTTTAACGCTTTAAAAGTATTAAATACTTTTATCACCTTGAAAGGAGTTTTTCTTTATTATGGATAATGTAAAGCAACGGACAACCTCCCTCGTCTTTTTAATTATCGGCACTGCTTGGATGTTTGATGCCATGGACGTTGGCTTGTTGTCATTTATTATGTCGCTTGTACACAAGCAATGGGCACTCACGAATTCCCAAACCGGTTTAATTAGCTCAATCAGTACAGTCGGAATGGTTTGTGGTGGCTTCTATTTTGGACATTTAGCCGATAGAATCGGCCGAAAAAATACCTTGATTGCAACCCTACTGACTTTTTCCATCGGTAACCTTGTGTTAGCCGGATCACCTGGTTTTTACACTTTTCTGACAATTAGATTCATTGTCGGTATGGGCCTTGGCGGTGAGCTTCCGGTTGCTGCAACTTATATTGCTGATATCTATAAAGGCGGTAAGCGGTCTCAGATGCTTATTTTAGCAGATAGTTTCTGGACAATTGGCTGGTTGGTAGCCTCTTTCTTATCATTCCTGCTAACCCCTGTCCTTGGTTGGTGCGGTCTTTTAATTGTAACTGCCATTACAGGATTCTTTGCTATTATTCTTCGAAAACACATTCATGAAAGTCAGCCTGAAACAAGTTCGTCACAAAATTGGCTAGTTTCGCTTAAACAAACCTTTCGACCATGGACATTAATGTTATGGCTTGCCTGGTTTATGGTTATGTTCAGTTATTACGGTATGTTTATGTGGCTGCCAAGCATTATGGTCGACAAAGGCTACGGTATTGTCAACAGTTTTGGTTACACAACTATTATCGTTGTTGCACAGCTTCCGGGTTATTTTTGCGCTGCTTGGTTGGCCAAAAGACTACAGGTTAAGTACGTCTTTGCTTTATACATGCTCGCAACGGCGGTTGGTGCCATCATGTTTGGTCAATCTACCACCGCAGTCATGATTGTCATTTCAGGGTGTGTGCTGTCATTCTTCAACCTCGGCGCATACGGTGCCATCATTGCGTTAACCCCAGAGCTTTATCGAAATGACATTCGCGGAACCATGACCAGCACGGCACAAGGAATTGGTCGAATCGGCGCAATCTTTGGACCACTTTTAATTGGTGTTTTGATGGATCGTCAAATTAATATCAACGTGATTTTTATTATTTTTATGATTTCACTGATTATCGGTTCCGTTGCCGTCCTTGCACTGCCCACTTCACCCAATCATGAGGAGGAAATTCAATGAACCCATTATTAGTTAACGAAAAACTAGCTGGCTTTCTTAAAGAAGATATCGGTTTCGGTGATTTAAGCGTCAGTTACCTGCCAACCGATAAAGTCCTAACCGGTTACTTCATTGCAAAACAATCCGGTATTGTTTGCGGCCAACAGCTTCCCCAACTGGCCTATAATTTAATTGGAGAAGCTCATTACACGTCCCTTGTTTCTGATGGTCAACACATTTCATCCGGTCAAAAAATCGGTAAAGTCGTTGGGGCCGCCGCAACCCTTTTAACCGGAGAACGGGTGATTTTAAATTTAATGCAGCGAATGAGTGGTATTGCTACCAAAACGGCACAGGTTATCACGGAACTAAATGATCCAACAATAAAAATTACCGATACCCGAAAAACGACTCCCGGTTTACGGCTATTTGATAAATATGCTGTTACCGTTGGCGGTGGATTTAACCATCGCTTTGATCTGACGAATGCCATCATGTTAAAGGACAATCATATTGCATTAGCCGGTGGCGTTAAGGAAGCCTTATTAATGGCCAAAAAAAGCGCTGGTCCGTTAACCCCTATTGAAATCGAAGTTGAAACCAAACAGGAACTTCAAGATGCTATTTCAATCGGTGCAGATGTCATCATGTTCGATAATCAGGACCCTTCCACTATCAAGAAATGGAAAAAACTTGTTCCTGACAACATCCATGTCGAAGCTTCTGGAGGGATTTGCGAAGACACAATCGCGTCATTTAGCGGATGCGGCGCTGACTTTATCTCAATTGGAAACTTAACAAATGCCGTTTCTCCACTCGATATCAGTTTTTTAGTCGAAGGAACCGTCAAGAAAAGTGTTCACGTGTCATAGCCACTACCCTTACTACCGGGTAAGATCTTGTCATAAACAAATGTATTGTCTAAGCGATAATTCATCACTATTTTATATGCACTCAAGCAATCATTCACACTGTTTATCTTTTTGTTAAGATTAGACTTTATTAAACGCTATTACGACTAAAAGCCGAAATAATGCGTTTTTCAAATCCATCTTAATTTGACTTTTATGCTAAAATTGTATTGTGCTTGTTGATTACTACAATGGGGGTCGTTTAATGACTAAATACAAGTTCTTAAAACCTGATACACTTCGAAATGGTGTTAAAATAAAAAACCGGGTTGTCATGTCACCAATGACAGAACAGTCCAGTTTTGAAGACGGGTCAATTACCAACGATGAAATTAATTATTACCGATTGCGCACCGGTGGTGTTGGCATGTTAATTACCGGTTGTGCCAACGTTAATGACTTGGGAAAGGGCTTTGAGGGCGAACTAAGTGTTGCTGATAAAAGTATGCTTCTGGGCTTGTCCCGACTGGCAAATGCTATTAAGATGAATGGCACTAAAGCTATTTTACAGATCTTTAGCGCCGGTCGGATGACTAACTCAAAAGTACTCCGCGGCCAACAACCCGTTTCTGCAAGTGCTGTTTCCGCACTTCGACATGGCGCTGAAACCCCACGGGCATTGTCCGAGAAAGAAATCACTCAAACCATTGAGGATTTTGCAAAAGCGACTAAACTCGCAATAGAAGCCGGCTTCGACGGTGTTGAACTGCATGGTGCCAACACTTATCTTCTTCAACAATTTTTTAGTCCCCACTCCAACCGGCGGGCAGACCAATGGGGCGGTTCCTTACAAAACCGCATGAGGTTTCCGTTGGCAGTTGTTGATGCCTGTGCCGACACCATTAAGCAATTTGCCGACTCGCCTTTTATTCTCGGTTACCGAATTTCTCCAGAAGAAATCGAAGAACCCGGGATCAGGATTTCAGATACAATCGCACTCGTTTCACAGCTAAACAACAAGCCGATTGATTACCTGCACCTTTCGTTAGCAGATGCTTGGGAAAGCTCAATTGTGGACACAAGTGACCAGCGGCCGGTATTTGAGAAAATTAAAGCTGTTTTAGCTGACGATTTACCCCTCATCGTTGTTGGACATTTGGCAACACCTGCTCAAGTGGAAAAATTAATTGATTCAGGTGTTTCCTTTGCCGCAATGGGTCGTGAATTAATTCGAGAACCACAATGGGTTCAAAAAGTTGAGGCTGAAGATGAACAGGCAATTCGCTATACTTTCTCCTTACGGGATTTGAACGAGTTAAAAATCACACCACCATTGCTGAATTTTTTAATGACTGCTTTTAGAAGAGGCTTCCCTCTTTCAACTGACAAACACCAATTAAAAAGATAATAAATATAGACAAGGAGAATTCTTGATGGCCAAAATTCAAATGGCAGAACCTAAAGATGCTGATTTAATTTACCGTCACTTAATGAAGGTTAGTGGTCAGACTAATAACCTTAGTTACAGTCAAAAAGATATTCATAAATATTTAGATGAAATTAAAATTTCTGATCAAATGCACGATGCGAATGCAACAGTGTTCTTCGCTGCGTTTGAAAATGAGGAGATTGTTGGCCTCGCTCAACTTTCCAGAAGGAACTTACCTCGCTACATCAATCGCGGGGATCTCGCTGTTTCAGTAGATCAGGATTTTTGGAATCAGGGCATTGGCAGTACACTAATGGAACAGGTCATTGACTGGGCAGCTAATGATTGGAAACTGCACGGTATCTACCTGGACGTTATTTCTGGCAACCTTCATGCAATTGATTTATATAAAGAATACGGCTTTAAAATCATAGGCGATCTGCCCCTTTTAATGACCGTAAGTGGTCGAGATATAGCTGGAAAACTAATGTTTAAAGAGATTGTTCATTAATTATTGACTGATAAGTACCCAATGGACCTTGTGGTGGTCAATTGGGTGCTTTTTATTAGCACTATCGTTAACACCAATTAAGCGTTAGTGTACTTTTAAACCAATAGGACGGTTACAATAATAGATAGATCGTACTTATTTGCCTACTTGAAAAGGAAGTTACTTAAATTGAAAGAAACTTTTAATATGCCCTGCAACGATAATGAAATAACCTTAACGGTTGATGATGTCAGCTACCAGTATTTAGCATTACGACGCGCGTCGTTGGATGTTGCGCCCCTTGACTCCGTGGACGTCACTTTAACAGACGAATCGGTAGATGGCCATGCTTATTATGAAGTTGCGGGTTTTAGTGTTGTAGGTTCGGCAACGCTGCAAAATGATCATTTAAAACCAGGCGATTACGCCGTTTACAGAGCCACCCCCGGAGACCATCCAAGTATGGTCATTCAATTGTTGGGGGATACGTTTGATCAAAACAATTAATCAAGGTTGAAAGCTGTCAAACAGAAATCATTCTACGTTTTAACTGACTTATATCATTTTTTTCAAAAAGTCATTTAAGCTGTTAACTGATCGAAAAGTAGTGGCGTTTGCCTCTTGAAGCTTATCAACATCTGCATACTTCGACCAAGCTGCTGAATAACAGTCAATTCCAACGGCTCTACAGCTTTCAATATCGCCAACCGTATCCGCAACATAGGCCATTTGATCCGATGCTAATTGATATTGAGATAGTAATCTCTGAAAATTTTCGCTCTTATTCGGTCCCGTTGAGGATCCGATCAGAATTGGTGAAAACCGGTTTTGAAGCCCTAAAGTTTCTAGACTGATCCGGCAGCTAACAGATCCTTTCCCGGTTACCATTGGCGTTTGCACGTGGTGAGCTGCCAGCATGTCAATTAAAGAATTTATGCCGGAAAACGGTTCGGTTAATGTAGCGTGGCTGGCATTGTATTGCTGATAAAAATCATTTAAAATTCTGTCTGGCGCATTGGGGATCAATTGGTTTAACATCCCAATCTCATTTGCTCCAAAAGTCGCTAAAATGGTTTGATCATCAATTCGCTTGTGCGTATATTTATAAACGATTTTGCGAAATGAATCAAAAATCACGGGAAAAGTTTCGGCTACTGTGCCATCTAAATCAAACGCAATCATCTTATACATCAAAATCCCTCCAAAGCCTTTACAATTAGTATAGAAAAATGTCGATTGGTGATCAGTCCTTTGACCATTTTCTTCGGATACAAAAGAAGTTGAAAACACACAACAGTGTTTTCAACTTCTTTTTATTGAGATAGCAGATTAACTATCTGTTTCTAAATTAACCATTAGCCTTTTCAGGATGACCCTGCAGGTAGATGACGTGGGTATTCAAGTATTCTTCAATACCATGACGACCATCGTCTCCACCAATACCGGATTCTTTCCAGCCGGAGTGAGAACCATTCATAGCTTCAAAATTGAAGCGGTTGATATAGGTTTCACCGTCTTCAAGTTCATTTGCGGCACGCATTGCGTTATCCAAATTCTCAGTAAAGATTGATGAAGTCAATCCAAAGTCACTGTCATTAGCCATTTCAATGGCATCATCCAATGTCTTAAAGGTTAATACAGGAAGAACCGGTCCAAAGATTTCGTCTTGAACAATTTCGGAATCCTGTTTAACGTTGGTAATGACAGTTGGTTCGTAATAGAATCCATTTTCAATATTCAGCTTGTGACCACCGGCCGTGATCTTGCCACCGGCTTTAACAGCACGATCAACCATTCCGGCAACCTTATCCAAAGCTGCTTGATTAATCAATGGTCCCATACCGATCTTCTCATCTTTCATTGGGTTGCCAACCGTAATCTCAGACATCTTTTTGGACAACTTCTTGATAAATTCGTCCGCAACATCTTCTTGAACGTAAACCCGTTCACAGTTGTTGCAAAGTTGACCATTGTTATCGACTCGAGAGTCAATAATTGATTGTACGGCGAGATCAATATCGGCATCCTTGCAAACAATGGCTGGTGCTTTACCACCTAATTCAAGTGATACCTTGGCCATATGAGTGGCAGCACCTTCCATAATGCGCTTGCCTGATTCAACAGAACCGGTCAAACTGATAATACCGATCTTCTTGTTTCGAGTTAACTCATCACCAACGACCGAACCCGGTCCTGAAACAATGTTGACAACACCCTTTGGAATACCAACTTTGTCACAGATCTTAGCAAATTCAAGTGCCAAGTTAGGTGTATCCGAACTTGGCTTCATAACAATGGTATTACCTGTTACCAAAGCCGGACCCATTTTACGGGCAATCAAGAAGAATGGGAAGTTCCATGGTAAGATCCCGGCAGCGACACCAATTGGTTGCTTAGCAATCATAATGTTTTCATTTTTGTTGTCGGATTGAAGGATTTCGCCTTCGTATGTCCGAGCGGCACTAGCCATATAATCAAAGTAGTCAGCCGAGAACAAGATTTCAGTTGTCGCTAAGGACTTAATCTTTCCCTGCTCCTCTTGAAGCATTTCAATTAAGTGATCCTTTTGCTTACGAACTTCTGTTGCAACATCGTGAAGATATTGGCCACGAGTAGCAGCCGGAACCTTCTTCCATGATTTTTCAGCTTCATAAGCCGCATCAATTGCTTCTTTTGTTTCTTCACGGGTTGCACTTGGAACAGTAGAAATTGCTTCTCCCGTTGAAGGATTCAGTACCGTCAACATATTACCTGACTCTGAATCTTTAAATTCTCCGTTAATGTACATTTGATAATGTTTTAATGCTACAGCATTTTGTGCCATAATATTGTGCTTCCTTTCCAATTTATCCTGTCGAAAAGACTTGATGGCAGGAAAAAATGCTTTTTCAATATTCAATGTCAACAATCATTAAACATGACTAACTAAAACTAGTCCCCCGGTTTGTAATCATCGTCGATTACCAAGACAGGCTTAATTGTCTTGCCACTGACAGAATCAGTGTTGGCTTGATTAATGTCATCGAACTTGTAGAATTTCTCAGTCTTATCAAAATCAAACATGCCCAACTTGTAGAAACGAATCAAACGCGGAATATCAACTTGAGGAATTGAATCGCCCATGTTAACACCGACAATCTTGCGATCACTTGTGCAAAGATCATTCCAAGTATCCAAATCAATGTGTTGATCAGTAACCGCGATAGTTGCTGTTGTACCGCCTTGAGCCAATGCTTGAATGGAATCTTCCATGACCTTCTTAACACCCGTTGTGTCAACGGCATAATCGACACCATGCCCATCCGTTAATTTCTTGATGGCTTCAACAGCATCTTCATCTTTACTATTAATAGCATCGGTTGCGCCAAGTTCTTTTGCCAACTTAAGGCGTGAAGGCACAATGTCAATGGCAATCACTTTTGTGCATCCTGAGATACGGCCGGCCATCATTGCTGCCAAGCCAACAGCACCAGTACCGAATACAGCAATTGTTGAACCTGGTTCCGGTTTCAGTGTATTGAAAACAGTCCCACTGCCTGTGACATATCCGCACCCTAAAGGTCCCAATTGACGCAAATCCAAATCTTTTGAAACTTTAACGGCGTTACGTTCACGAACAACCGTTGTTGTCGTGAATGATGATTGATCAAACATGTCGGCAACGTCATGACCATTTTCAGTAAAATGAGCACTTCCGTCAGGACGAACACCCGACAAATTATTTGCAGCATAATTCAAGCATTGAGTTGGAATACCTTTTAAGCAATTAATACAATTTCCGCAGCCATAGAACGACAGAACAACATGGTCACCGGGTTTAAAGTCCTTAACTTCCGGACCAACCTTCTCAACGATTCCTGACCCTTCATGTCCAAGAACAATTGGGTAACCAATTTCAGCTGTTCCTTTACGCAAAGCCTCGTCCGAATGACAGATACCCGAGGCAACCATATGAACTTGAAGGTCATCAGCCTGCATGTCAGCTAATTCGACATCGTTCTTCATTTCGAACTTGCCGTCCTTCTTGTTTACAACCGCTGCTTTAATTCGCATAATCACATCTCCATAATCGTTAAATTTGTTATTAAATGAGCAATCATTAACAAATAAAAAATGGAAGCTTATTCACAAAGTCGTTACTTAAATGATTATCTTTGCACTTGTTCTGACTACTTGGTCATCCTTTAATCTTCCATTCAACGTTTTTGTAACAACCGCTTACATCTCTATTTGTAACGCACCTAGCGTATTTTTGCAAGGTTATTTTCATCATTTCCCTCGTAAAACTGAGATTGATATTTACAAACTTTTACTCTCCGTAACCATTTCACAATCTTAAACAAATTTCTGGATCGTGAAACAATAATCTGGCAAAAATCGAGGATTTATGAAAAAAGCATACAAAAAGCTGAGATGCCTTTTCAACACTCTCAGCCTCAAATTAGCAATTAAATTAATCTAATCCGTTTGCCAATTTTCTATATTTGAATGGTCTAGTTTGCGGACCCGAAGCATGCCCTTCATTGATGCAAACTCTTCGACTAAATTTGTAACTTGTTCGTCTGAAAAATCTGAAAAATCCGTATTCACAATCGTGTAGCCAAACCCATTTTGGTTATTATTCATCATTTCCATAACCGGCAAAGCGCGTTTATTTAGTAATGACGAAATTTTAGCCATCACGTTCTCCTGTGTTTTAAAAAAGAAGGTTAATCGGTGCGGGCTGATAAACGGTAAGTCAACACGTGGAAAATTAACTGATGAGCGAACAGTCCCATTTTCAAGGAAGTCCAATAAATTTTGTAAAATTAAATTAGCACTGTGCGTTAAAGCCTCGGTTGTATTGCCGCCCAAGTGTGGTAATAATGTGATTTTTGAATGATGTTGAAGTTCCGCCTTGGGAAAATCGCTCACATAGCCGGCAAATTCATCATGATCTAAGGCGTCAACCACTGCCGGATTATCAACAAGCTCGCCACGACCAAAGTTCAGCAAAAAGGCCGATTTCTTCATCAGTTTAAACTGTTCAGCCGTTATCAAATGCTCTGTTTGCGGTGTCAATGGCAATAGTAAAACTACAAAATCCGAAAGTGCCATCACTTCTTCAATTGTTTCCAGTTGTTGAACATGGCGTAAATTTTTGAAACTGCGATTATAACCAATAATTTGCATTCCCATATGATAACAGGCATCCGCCAATTGCTGACCAATAGTTCCAAGCCCAAGAATGCCAAGTGTTTTACCGTAAAGCTCCTGACCAATGTAATCTTTTCTTTGCGACTCAGCAGCTTCTTGAAGACTTTCTTCATTTCCCACATGAAGTTGATCAATCATTGAGATCGCCTCGTTTAAAGGACGCACACAACGAAATAAATTTTGGATGATCAATTCCTTAACTGCATTGGCGTTTACCCCAGGAGTATTAAAAACTGCAGTGCCGTTTTCGGTACAGGCATCAATATTGATGGTGTTGGTACCGGTTCCTGAACGTGCGACCAGCAATAAACGCTTCGTAATTAAAGAATCATCAACTTGAGAGCTTCTCACAAGTACTGCATCGGGTGTTTCTGTATCGGATGTTTGAAAAACATCGCCGGCAAAGTCAGTGACATTGAAGGGATCGATTTTTTTAACTTGATACATCATTTTAAGCTCCTTTTAGCTTCCTTTTTTTTGAAGAATATTATAATATACCAGTAGTAAATTTTGAGAGAAAGAAGTTGAGCTTTATGCATATTGATTTTGTCAGATTATCACAGGATAAGCCAACGATTGGAAAAAATAGCCAAACAAAAAACACAACTTTCGGTCAATGGGTTGAAATTGGTGCAAGTAATCTCATCGACAATAGTACAATAGGTGATTATACGTATACAGGTCAATACTGTTTTATTCAAAATAGCGATTTAAAAAAATTTATCAGTATGGCTGCAATGATTCGAATCGGACCAACTAACCATCCCTATGATCGACCGGCCCAACACATTTCATTATATAATGGCGGCGCATACGGATTCGACAACCCAGATAAAGATTTTCTGGAAAAAAGATCCCACGTCAGAACGACCATTGGCAATGACGTTTGGATCGGTCATGGTGCAATTGTCCAAGCCGGCTTGACCATTGGTGATGGTGCCGTCATTGGTTCAGGCGCTGTTGTCACTAAAGATGTCGAACCGTACACAATTGTGGGTGGTGTCCCTGCAAAACCAATTAAGGACCGTTTTCCAGACGAAGTAAAGACTGATATGGAAAAAATCGCCTGGTGGAATTGGTCACGTGAAGACATTGAAAAATACTACCTCGATTTTCGGCTTCCCGTCAAGGAATTTATTGACAAACATTTACCTAAAAGTTAAATTTCATCCTAAAAATGGGCTTCTTCCTGAATATTACAGGTTGCAGTCTTTTTTGTTGAAAAGACACATTTAAGAATAACCGGATGTATAATAATTATTGGGCCGAGTTTTAGGGATGCATTATAGTCGTATTAAGTCAGATTTGCTATAATGAATGATTGAAGGTATTTAGGTACATATTGGAGGAAGTTAGAATGTCGCAGGAGAAAACTAAAGTTTGCGTCATGTGTGGGAAAACAATTCCCGCTTACGCAAACTTTTGCCCATATTGTGGCGCCAAACAGCCTTGGCTGAGTGAAAGCGAGCTCGGTAACTCACGAGTTGAAAGAATCGTTCAGTGGAACGATACGCCACTTGGTCGGATTGCAATGTTAATTGGCGCTTTTTTGATTATTATTGTCTTTGCCACTTCATGCCGTTTACAAGATGGTCCAGGGCATAAAACGGTCGGACGTGAGTTAAATCAATACTTATTTAACACACAGGATAAAACCCCGTTTGGTAAGAAGCCAAAAATTAAAGTTGATAAAAATAAGGGCGTTTCTATTAAAGTCTCAAACTCTGGTAAGGCCGTCAAAGATTTAAAAGCGGGTAAACCCACAACTTGGAATACGTTTGTTACACGTGTACAGCGCCGTTCAAATTCATTTAAACACGTTTATTCCAATCAACTTTACTCAAAGTTTAAAGTGACTGCCAGGGACGGTAAGAAGCAGACTTTATTGAAAGTAAATCAGGGAAAAGTCACCTATAATATCGCAAATAAGTATAAATAAGCTGATTCCCAGCTATCTATATAGCGTTACCAACATAATCATCTGTTTTCTTTCAGGTATTTAGTTCAATCATGATAACTATAATAATTATAGGGGCCGAGACAAAAGTCATTTTGTCCAGCCCCTTTTTAATTTCATCACGATTATGACCGAGCAAAGACGTGTAGAAAAGGGTAACTTACTGCCGTGCAATCGCATCCCACTATTCAAGCCCCGAATCTCAGGATAATCCAATTGCATTCTGGAAGTTAACCTTTTTTGTCCCACTCTGGATCTAATCTTAGATTGTTTTTATTTTATTAGTTGTATTTCCCGATTGTCACGTGTTACTTTCTGGATGTGACCAGGCACCTTAAACCTCTCTTTACAAAGTTGATGTAACGCTTCAATTGCCTCATCTGCACGTTTTGCCTGCTCAGCATTGATTGATTCAATGACCAATACGGAATCAGTCGTCGACTCGGTAAGTTCCGTTCTCTGAGCTTCACGCCAGTTAAAGCAACGGCAGACCGCCCCTTGATCGTCATAATAAATAACCTCACCTGGTAAAGCCGGTGAATTTTCTTCCGCGCCATGTGGGAAAAAGTCTTCGCCGCCCTTTGCTTCCCCTAAGTGAAGGTTTCCCTGAATGGCGTTCAAATCTTCTCCTCCCGCCGGAACACCATATCTAAGCGAAATACTATTATAGATGTCCACTAACGGAAAAATTGGTGAGAAACTTCTGCCTTGGTCAACCCGCTTTAAGAGCGCTTCAATTGATGAGCGAGCCCCTTTTTTCGTCTTGAATTGTCGATAGGCCTGCCGCCATTGGTCAACAACCGGGTTCTTCCGAAAAATGCCTTCTGTCATAAATTGTTCAGATTCCCTTGCTGCTTCATCCAAAAGCTGCTGAAAATAAGCGTGATCCCTTGCCTTGTCATGATTATCGATTCCACGAAGCGTTAAAGTATCTATTTGAGCTTCCGGAAATAAACGCCAAAATTGATCATCAACAATAAATTTTTTCATTTTTTGATCCTCCAATTAGATATCAATCGACATAATAATGTCTCGTTGACGATTGTCGCCAAGCGTAAAAACATGGTCACCAATTTGGTTAAATCCTAACTTCCGGTAAAATTTTTGGGCTGCTACATTATTTTCCCAAACGCCCAACCAAATATGATGTTTATGCAGCTGATTGGCAACTTCAAAAGCTTTGTGCATTAGATGCGTCCCGAGACCTAAATGTTTAAATGCTTTTCGAATATAAATTCGTTGAATTTCGAGTTTATCTGTTCCATATTCTTCGGTTTGATTATCGCCAAAATTTACTTTAAGATAACCCGCTAACTGATCCTCTTGATAAATAAAGAAAAAAGCCGATTCAGGATCAGACAATTCGCTCTTTAATTGCCGAATGCTATATGCATTGGCTAAGTACTTCTCTAAATTTTCTGGGGTATTGACATCTCCGAACGTATCCGTAAACGTTTCACAACTAATTTTTTGAAGAGCTTGAACATCTGCCAACGTACACTCTCTTAATAATACTGCCAATTAACTTCCCCCTTTAGCCATACTAATAAATTCTCTGTTGGCCTTTTTTGACTTTATCCCAATCAGCATTAACATGATAGCTTACTTTTTTAAGTAGCTCAGCCAATTGCTTATTCTCTAGTTCAGACAGCCCCTGCACCGCTACTTGATTAGAATATTGGTTTTCTTTCTGAATCATCGGTGCAATCTCTTTTCCCTTTGGTGAAACAAACAACCGGCGAATTTTCTTGTTGACGTTATCTGACTGCTTTCTGATAAAAGCATTTTTTTCAAGTTTTTGAATTGCCCGTGCAGCGGTCGTTCGGTCAACTTTAATCATTTCTGCCAAACGTTCTTGAATTATTCCGGGATGTTCGTAGATTCGAACCAGATATAGATATTGCCCTTTAGATAGATCAAATTGCTTGAACTCGACATTTGCAATCGAATCCAGCGCTCTTGCAATCACACCGATCGGCCTTAAAATATCAATCAAAATGCATCCCTCTTCCTATATCATTTTTTTAACAAATTTATGTTACATTATTTTTGTTGCATATGCAACAAAAATAAAGAAAACAAAAAGAGCTTAGGCAATTTAGACCCAGACTCTTTTTCAATACTCACCATTTTCAACCCTAAAATTTAATGACCGGATTTTTTTCAGTATCAATGACGACTAGCAACCTTTCGAACAATCCATTTTCGCAACTCCTCGAGTAAAAATAACGGAATTGGAATACAAAACAGGAAGAACCATTCTACACGATCCAACGGCCCCGTGTTAAATACTACCTGCAAAAATGGTGTATACATCAACACTGCAAGCAACACAATTTCAACAATAATTCCCAGCCATATTCGCCGGTTACTAAAAAGGCCAACGGAAAAGACAGACGAAATCTGTGTCCTGCAGTTCATTGCTGCTGCAATTTGGCAGAAAATAATGGCTCCCAATGTCATCGTGGTTGCCTCGGCATATCCTGTTCCAGAAGACATGAGAGAAACCGATGGCCATCCATGAACGCCATTGACAAAGAAGTAGGCACAGGTAGAAATAATTGAAGCAACCAACCCGTATAATCCAAACGCCTTTATGACGATTGATCTATTAAGTAAATGACTGTCCTGTGGGCGGGGTGGAAGATCCATAATCCCCGGTTCGCTTTTTTCAATTCCCAGGCCCAATGCAGGTAAAAGGTCAGTGCCCAAATCAACCGTTAAAATCTGCATAACGGTTAATGGTAAAGGCACCAATCCTCTCGTTAGCAAAAACACAACCGAAGGTGCCGCTTCGGGAACATTACTATTGAGAATATATAATAGAAATTTTTGTAGATTACTGTAGACCGTTCGGCCCTCTTCAATTGCACTCACAATTGAAGCAAAGTTGTCATCCGTTAAAATCATATCCGCTGCATCTTTTGCGACATCTGTTCCTGTCACGCCCATTGCAATTCCGATGTCAGCCCGTTTTAAAGCCGGAGCATCGTTGACACCGTCACCCGTTGAAGCGACAACTTCGCCATTTTTTTGACACATTGAGACAATCCTGAATTTATGTTCTGGCGCCACTCTGGCAAATATAACCTCACCTTTAACTGCCTTTTGAAGGTCATTATCAGATAACTGATCCAATTCATTACCAGTAATAACTTGAGCTTTGTCTGATGTAATACCGATCTTTGTCGCAATGCTTTTCGCTGTGATAGGACTATCACCAGTGACCATAATGATTCGAATGCTGGCACGATGACACTTTTTAACTGCATCAAAGATTTCCGGTCGCGGTGGGTCGGACATCGTTACCAAACCAACGAAAACCATATGTGTTTCGGCTGTTTTAATGGTATAGTCATCAATTTTCTGCCCCACAAGCGGATCCTGACCAGCCACCTCCCGGAAAGAAAAAGCAAGTGACCGTAATCCTTCTCTAGAATATTTTTCATTAACGTCAAGTACTTTTTGTCGATCAGCATCCGTGATTGTTCTAATTTGTCCAGCATCTAGAATACGATCACATATTTGAAGCTCACTGCTTAGAGCTCCCTTGGTATAGATTATTGGATTTCCTGTTTGGGCTTTTGAAATCGTCGACATTAATTTTCGCTTTGAATCGAAAGGCAATTCCTTTATGCGAGGAAATTTCTGATTCTCATGACGACTATTAATACCGGCCTTCCTGGACAAAATCACTAGTGCCGCTTCCGTTGGTGTTCCTAAAATCTTTGATTTTTCGTCTTTTTTCCCTTCCGTTACTTCCGTATCATTATCAAGTTTTGCAATTTGAAGAAGAATTTTTAAATCAGCTTCTTCCCCAATATCGACCGATTGCCCCGCTGATGTCACAGTTCCATTTGTAAAATAACCGGTTCCACTCACCTCGTATTGCTTGGATATCAACCAGATATGATTAACAGTCATTTGGTTTTGAGTGAGTGTCCCTGTTTTATCTGAACAGATAACTGTTGTTTCACCAAGTGTCTCAACACTGTTCAGGTTCTTCAATAATGCATGGCGCTTTGCCATTCTCTGTGTGCCTTGAGCAAGAGAAAGTGTAACGGTTGGCAAAAGCCCTTCCGGAATGAAAGCCACAATCATGCCCAACGCAAAAATAAACGAAGAGGCTATTGGAGAATGAACAAAAAAGATTGCCAATAGAAAGAAAGCAACACCAATTAAAACGGCGATTAGTGTCAGTTGCCTGGTTAACTGATTTAATTCCCGTTGAAGTGGATACATCACCTTTTTCTGATTTTGAGTTAGTTGGGCAATTCTCCCAAACTCAGTCGTCATCCCTGTCGCAAAAACAATGCCACTGGCAGTACCGCTCGTCACAGTTGTTCCGGCAAAAACAATGTTATTTTGAGCAAATTCATCATCACCGTGCTGATACTGGTCTCCCTTATCCACAGGAACCGATTCCCCAGTTAGTGAGGATTCATCTACCTGCAGGTTTGAGCAATTAAATATCCTGGCATCTGCCGGAATAGAATCACCAGCTTGAAGCGCGAACAGGTCTCCAGGTACCAACTCTTCTTCCCGAATCTGTTTAACACTTCCGTTTCTAGTAACTTTAACGTAAGAAGGCAACATCTTTTTTAAAGAATCAGTTGCTTTTTGAGCGGCATGTTGTTGCCAATATGAAAAGCAGCCATTAATAACGTTGACAGTCCAAATAGCAACACCCAGCTCTAGCATTCCGGCAAACATTGCAATAATGCCCGAAGCCCAAAGAAGAATCGCCATCATTGACGTAAAGTTTTCAACAAAAATCAATATCTCTGAACGCTTTTTTGCAGCTTGGATCGTATTTTCCCCATACTTTTTGAGTCGATTATCAGCCTCTTCTTGCGCTAATCCCTGAGAGGTGGTTTGGTAATCAATCATTAAAGCCTCAAGACTTTTCTTTGCCACATCGTCCACTTTAGTAGATTCATTATTTGCCATAATTCACCCCCGTAATAAGTTATTTAACTTACTGAAACGATAAACAAGTTAAGTATAGAGCTTTTTTATAATTGTGTGCAGAAATAAAGGCCTTAGGCGTATTTAAAAATTCGTTAGCTCATCATTTATTCGCAAAAAAAACTTCCGGCAGTCTTTCATTATTCGCCGAAAGTTATATTGATTGATATTTATCAATTATCGATTACTGTTCACAAAAGAACCCGATTCGCTAGGTTCAATTGGCTTGGAATTAGTTAATACTTCAGGAGAAAATAGGCTGTCAATTAATGAATCAGGTAGTAAGTGGGCCATTTTAACTACTTGTTTAACTGACGTATGGGTCACTTCAGATTTTTTAATCAGAGCCATCGTTTGCTCATAACCCAAATATGGTGAAAGGATGGTTGCGCTAATCGATGAATGATCAACCTCATGTTGACAATGTGTCAAATTTACCTTGATACCGGTCACACAATTCTCAATTAATGTTTGAATGACCTTTGTTAAATGGTCTTCACTAATTAATAGTTCTCTAAATATAATCGGCTCAAACGCGTTCAATTCTAGTTGACCACTTTCGGCTGCCATTGTTACCGTCAAGTCTTTACCAATAATTTCAAAAGCAACCTGATTAACAACCTCAGGAATGACCGGATTAACTTTCCCAGGCATAATTGACGATCCTGCCTGAACCTTTGGTAATGAAAGCTCAGCTAACCCAGTTTGAGGACCGCTTGCCAGCAAGCGGAGATCATTACAAAATTTTGATAGGTTAATCGCCAGTCCTTTCAGAATAGCTGAAAATCCTGCAAAAACATCACTATTCTGAGTGGCGTCAACCAAATCATCCGATTGGGTCAATGATAAATGCGAAACTTGGCTTAAAATCGGAGTAACTGCTTGGCGATAGGACACGCTTGCGTTAAGTCCCGTACCAATCGCAGTACCACCGAGATTGACCTGTTCAAGCGATGCTTCAAACGATTTCATTTTCTGCAAATCCCGTTTAAACATTGAGGAATACGCTTGAAAACTTCGACCAAAAGTTGTCGGTACTGCATCTTGAAGTTGTGTGCGGCCAACCTTAATCGCATTTCGATAGGCTTCCGCTTTTTGTTCAAGTGCATGTGTTAGATCTTTTAACATGTCCTCTAATGGGTCCAAAGCCTTTAATATTGCCATCTTCCCGGCAGTTGGATAAGTATCATTGGTTGACTGTGATTGATTCACATCATCATTGGGATGAATTGAAACGGGGTCTTGGCTTCCTTCTCCACTAATCTTCATGGCTAAATTTGCAACAACTTCGTTTATGTTCATATTAGTCGAGGTCCCTGCACCGCCTTGAATGGCCGGAACAATCATCGCTCGAAAATCCTTTGAAAGTAGCAGCTGGTTACATGCCGAAATAATAAATGTCGCTTTTTCTTTATTCAATGTGCCGGCTTGTTGATTAGCAAGTGCTGCAGCTTTTTTAATCTGAAGATAACTTTCAATAATAAGTGAATTAACGTGTTCTCTTGTAATAGGAAAGTTTTGTTTTGCTCTTAACGAATGAATGCCATACAATGCATCATCTGGTACAAACATTTCACCAATACAATCTTTTTCTAATCTCATAATCAATCCTCATTTCATGTAATATCATATAACATCAATTTACAAGTATAAATATATACCTATTTTATTTTTTGTCAATATCTTTCTTAAAATTCAACAGATTATTATACATACCAATAAATAGCATTGTGATGAAACAAATATTGCTTTTTGGTCTAGTATTTCCTAATTCATTAAATATATGTCAGACTTTATAACAAAAAAACAGTTGCTTATTTAACGCACTGCTATTTACAGATTGCATTAATGATTATTCTGCAACCCAGGCCCCTTTTATTCTTCAAACTTTGCGTCGCAATTCAGCTTTATGATGTATCCCACCAAAAATTAAAACATCCCCTGATCCAATTAATAAAATTTCCTGAAGTTTCGTAACTATAATCAATATTTTTGGTATGCTTATCTTTAGGTACCAACTTCAAAAATAGATTAATCGGGGGGATATTTAATTGAAAAAAATAATAGCAATATCAATGATTCTTTTAACAACTATGTCACTTGCTGCATGCGGTCATTCCAGTGAAAAGACTCCTAATAAATCCCAGAGCCAAAAAACAGCCCAATCTTTCAGAGTTTCAAGTAACGGATCGGCAATCGGTCGAGCAGATTACAATAGAATTGAAACCGGTAATGTTACCTCGCCAAAGACTGGTACTTCAAAAAATGTCATTTTAACGTCATTTGGAAAACCAAATTCTAAAAGTCGAGTTACGGTTAATAACTCCGGAAAAAAGGCCGCCATTCAATATTCTTGGACAAATTTAAAAACAAGTTTTAAGGCTTCGGCGCTTACCGTTGAATTTCTAAATGATCACGCGATCGGTAAGGGCTATATTGAAGCAAGCATTAAGAATCGCCGTTATATTTCCAAAAATCGCCTTAATAACGTTCAAAAGGGGGAAACATATACCCAGGTTGTCAAAACATTAGGTGTCCCCGACGCAGAATCATTAACCGGTCACGGTAATGTGTCCGCCAGAAATGTTACATACGCCACTGGTAAGAATGGACGAGCGTTGAGCTTAATGTTTGCAGGTGATAAATTGACATCAAAAATGCAAACCGTTGTTAAATAATCAATCATTGAAAGCATTAAAAAAACGAGATATTTTCAGCTCAGTCAAAAAGACTGATCAAAAATATCTCGTTTTAAGTTGATACCTCATTTCCAACTTAAAGAAGTTCACTTAAGCTTCTTCTCTACTACGCAAGCTTTCCTTCTTCAATATATTGATGATTCAAAAATCTGTAACGCTTTGGATTACCGGTTAACTTTGAAAAAGGAACGGGTTCCCTTTCATGATTTAAAATAATTTTAACCAAATAATTTCTCAAAATCCATGGCTCTTCGATTCTGGTAACATTTAAATTCATGACCTGCTCTAAATGCAGCGGGCTGGTATGTAAATCCTTGGCTGCCGTGTCTAGAGAAACACCGGCCAGTTCAAAATTCTGCTGGAACTCTACGATTGTTGCAGCAGCTTCATCTGCCGTCAGGGACATCATGTCACTTCCTTAACTATTAAATATATCAAAAATATTCGTGAGTTGATTCACGTTAGGTAAGATACTAGCACATTATGTATCCGTTAACAAACATATTGAAAACCCAATCCCCGTTTTGATTCATGATAGTCATTGAGATGGCTCTGCATAACGTTTATAATAACAGGTATGCAAGAAGCCGGTGGCGACAACAGCCATAATGTCATCTTTTGATCATTTGACAGAAAGTCTAATCCAATAGCGTTTCTAAATATTTGTGTGCTTGTTGTTTTGTCGTTGACTTTTGTTTTAAAAAGATCCATTCCAAAATAAGCAGCACCGTTTCACTACAATGATCTGCCATCAACTGAGTTGGTATTTCAGGCTTTGAATAGTTTAATGATTCATAGAAAATTTGCTGCATCATATTTTTAAGATAGTTCACAAAGCTGGTCACCAGCGTTCCTGAAAAATCATTATTTTTTAAAATATGATTGAGTACGTTTTGATTTTTTTCGAATATATCGTATAACCGATCAAAATAAACCATCAAAGCTTTATCAGAATGTACTTTCGTGACTTTGTCAACCTGAATCTCAGCCGCCAAAACATGCCAACAATAATCCACTAAATCATATTTATCGTCAAAGTAATTGTAAAATGTTGCCCTGGGAAAATTGCTGACGTTGCATATTTCATTAACACTAATATTGTCAAAAGTCTTTTGAGACAATAAAGACAGCATTGTATTAAAAAAGGCATCAAGTGTTCGCTGTGCCCCTCTTGTGGGCTTTTTGGATAGATCGTATTTCATAATGACCTCACTTCATTCATTTTTGCATTTTTTGATTTTTGTCTAAATCTAAACAAATGTTGCCGATTGTGACTTGCAACATTTTCATGCTGAGTTTATCATTTTCAAATAGCTTATACAAGTGTCTAAATTTAAACAGTCGCTTATAATTAATTATTAGGAGAAGGGGAAAAAATAATGCAAAGATTTCGTGAAAAACATGTCTTGGCGTTGATTATTTGGCTTGGACTAGCTCTAATTGCTATCTTTACCCTGCCGAATATCTCGCAATTAGTTCGTGATAAAGGGGCAATTTCTTTACCATCAAACGTTGAAAGCGAAGTTGCCAACAAAATTCAAAAAAAGGCTGCTGGTGGAAAATCTGTTCGAAGTCTTATATTGGTTTTCAATAATAAGAACGGTAAGATTACTTCTGAACAGTCACAACAAATTACCGATGCAGCTAATGCTGTAAAAAGTGATGCCGGTTTACATACCAATAGTGTTACCAGTCCCGGAGATAACTCTGCTGCTAAGAAACAGTTAACTTCCGACGATAAAACGACTCAAATGGTTATGGTCACTTTACCCAGTAAGTACAAGGTACGTTCTCAAACGGATAAACTTCTAACCAAGATTAAAACACCGGGGTTACGAACCTATGTAACAGGCAATGATATTTTAAATGAAGACTTTTCAACTGTTACTGAAAAAGGATTGCAAAAAACTGAAATAATTGCCGCAATTTTTATTTTTATTGTCCTCATCATTGTTTTCCGATCTTTATTTATTCCAATTATTTCATTACTAACGGTCGGTCTTTCATACTTAATGTCCCTAAATGTTGTCATGAATTTGGCGGATAAATATAATTTTCCGATTTCCAACTTTACGCAAGTCTTCCTTGTCGTCGTTCTTTTCGGAATTGGAACAGATTATAATATTCTGCTTTATGATCGTTTTAAGGAAGAAATAAAAAACGGCTTGGATGCAACGTCCGCCGCAAGGACCGCCCGCAAGCATGCCGGTCGAACCATTTTGTACAGCGGATCTTCCGTCCTAATTGGATTCACCGCCTTGGCGCTTGCTAAATTTGAATTTTATCGTTCAGGCGTGGCCGTTGCTGTCGGAGTCGCCATTTTACTGGCCGTTCTTCTGACTTTCAATATGTTCTTTATGTCGACGTTGGGTGAAAAACTGTTCTGGCCAAGCAAAGACCTTTCAGCCCACGATCGAAGCTTTCTTTGGAATCTTTTATCTAAAATCACACTTTCTCATACCTTTGTGATGGTCGGAATATTAGTTATCGCGGCTATTCCATTATTGTTCTTTGGAACACAACAACTCAATTTTAACAATGCCGATGAGCTTCCTGATACTGTCCAATCAAAGGCTGGTTATGAAGTCATCCAAGCTCACTATCCTGCTGGTATGTCTGGACCATCAACGTTATATATTGAAAGTAAAAAGCCTCTTGACAATCAAAAGGACCTGGCTGAACTTGATGATTTGACCGGGTATTTAAATTCCGAGCCAGGCGTTAAGACAGTTGCTTCAGTTACAAGACCAAGCGGTGACAAAATTCAACAGCTTTATCTTAAAAGCCAATTAGGAAAGTTAGTAAATGGCTTAAATCAGGCAAATTATGGCTTAAAGAAAGTCCAAAAGGGGTTAACGAGTGCTAACAAACAACTCGCCAGTTCGAACGCTTCTCAAAATGTTGCCCAAGTTCAAAAACTTGCCAATGGTGCAAAAAGCCTGCAAGCCGGCGCCCAACAACTAAGTCAGGGTGTTTCAACCTATACCGCTGGTGTTGGACAACTTTCCAGTGGTTCTCAGCAGCTTAGCCGAGGTGCTTCCTCTCTTACCTCCGGTGTTGGTCAACTACAAACTGGAAGCCAACAAGTCACTTCAGGCATTCGTCAATTACAAAGACGAACCAGCCGAATTCCATCTGTTCGCCAAAGTGCCGGCCGATTAGCAGCTGGATCAAGCTCAGTTACTTCAGGCCTCGGTAGATTGCGCTCACAATCAACACCTTTTGCAAGTGGCTTAAATCGATTGAATCAGGGCAGTTCTCAGCTCCAGCAGAAGAGTACCACACTTACTTCCGGAGCAAGAAGTGTTGCCAGTGGAAGTGCACAGGTCAATAGTGGCGTTCAGGAGTTGAATACCAAGATGAAGCAACTCGAAGCCCAGACTCAAAAATTGCAACAGGGCTTAACTTCAGCTAATAATGCTCTTGGACAAATTGATAATGGTACTAATACTGTTAACAACTATTTAAAACAAATGCAGAAATCTTATCTTGGCAATACCTTCTACATGCCAGCCGATACGGTAAAAAGTTCTTCATTTACACCATCTCTTGATACTTTTATGTCGAAGAATCGTAAAATCACTAATATGACAATTGTTCTGACTTCTGATCCAAGTACGACTCAGTCTGCTAAACGTATTCGGACGATCTCCTCCGACGTAAAAGCCAGGCTGAAGAACACCGATCTTAAAAATGCGACTGTTGCAATCGGTGGTCAGAGCTCACAAACAGCTGATCTTCAAAAAACAGCCAATGGCGACTTCCTACGTACAGTTGCGATTATGTTAATCGGAATTGGATTAGCTCTAATGATCGTGACACGTTCACTGGTTCAAGCACTGACAATTATTGGCACATTAATTGTCACTTACTTTGGATCCTTACAGATTACTCGTTGGATTTCCGGCTACCTAATGGCAAGAGATATGTTGACCTGGAACACACCATTCTTTAGCTTTATTATGTTAATCGCGTTGGGTGTTGATTACAGTATCTTCTTAATGATGCGCTATAGAGATGACGCGAGTGCTATTCCAGATGTTCGTCGCCGAATTCTGCATTCGGCTACAATTATTGGAACCGTTGTTATCTCAGCTGCCATTATTTTGGGCGGTACGTTTGCAGCTTTAATTCCATCAAATGTCTTAACATTGATTCAAGTTGCTACTGCTGTTATTGTTGGGTTAATCATCTTGGTCATCGCGTTACCAATTATTATGTCCGCAATGATTAAATGGACTTATCCCTATGTGACTGATAAGATGTAC
Organism: Lentilactobacillus hilgardii DSM 20176 = ATCC 8290; assembly: GCF_000159315.1. GTDB lineage: Bacteria > Bacillota > Bacilli > Lactobacillales > Lactobacillaceae > Lentilactobacillus > Lentilactobacillus hilgardii. The sequence continues at coordinate 19,007 of NZ_GG669993.1, read as the reverse complement.
CAAAAGAAATTGGAAGAAGACGAGAAAAATCACCCTACCCGTCGAAGTAAACATTCAGAATCATAATTAAGGTCAATTTTGTCCATCCCGTCTTCATAAAAAGAGTTGTCCGGTTTTATAACCGCCAACTCTTTTTTCATTACAAATGTTAACAATTTGACAACAGCCTTCAAAAAACGATATATTTCTTATATACTTGTTTCATTGTTATCAATTTTGCTATTAAGTCGAGCTTATCATATGAAAGGATATACTAACTAAAATGACAAAAACTCTTTTTAAATTAATTGCATTACCCATTATCGGATTAACATTAGGAACTTTTGGAGAACTAGCACATTCATTTTCCGTAAGTGCTTCCTATTTTAAAACTGAAAAAATTTATAACACCACGCCACAAACTTTGCGTGGAAACTGGTACTCATACGTGAATGGTCATATGTGTGTCACTCATATTAATAAGTTCTCGGTCACCCAGACATATAAAGGAAAAACCCACGGACTATTCCGGAGTAATTGGAAAGGTTATAAAAAGTTAGCGGTTGCAAAAATTGTCAATTCTGAAAAATATACGTTTAATGCCTTAGCTGATAAAGCCTATCAAAGTGACGGTGGATGGAAAACAACTTACCGAACTATTAATAAACAAAAAGTTAAAGTTTTAAGAGATTATCACGGTTCTGGCGGCTATGTCGACTTGTTTAGAGCGCCAATTTACAAATCATATGCCAAATAAAAACTAGACGACTGATTATTCTCGGAGGAAATTACCATGTCTCAAAACAAAATAGTTAACGCGTTATCTTATTTATCGATTATCTTCGCCCCCTTTATTTTTCCGTTTATTGTATGGTTGGTCACAACTGATCATCAAGACATGCATGAGACCGCAAAAAATGCCTTTTTACTTCACCTAATCCCTTTGGTTCTTACAATCCTTACCATAATGATTGTTAGCATTACAGGGCTAACCACAAAGAATTCACAGATAACCGGGATCATGCTTATTATTCTACTTGTCTTGGTTGTTTTAGTGGACGTGGCCATGTTCATTTATAATCTATATTTGGGCATTAAAATTTTAATTACTGACTAAAGATAACATGCCAACCATTATATTTAAAAGAGGCTGTTTCATAAAAAGCATTTTTTGCTTTTATGAAACAGCCTCTTTATTTGGTCAATCAATTATTTCTATTTTCGTCATAATACGCTAATCGTTTTTTAGCATTTATCCACATGTTACTTATAAATCACAACAGGTTCGTTCGTATGCGTATACTTCCATACTTTTGGCATCTGAGATGGTGGATTATTTAAACATCCATGAGAATGATATTGGGCTCGAGCGCTAGGATTACCATACACTGATGCGGGTTGCCAAGGCGAATCGTGCAACCCAACCCCAGAAAGTGTCACCGGCTCCCAATAACCAACTGGTGACGCATATTTGGAACCATCACTATTTTTACCACGAAGTGTGGCATGGCGCTGCTTGTACATAATAAAGTAAGTCCCCGTTGGCGTTGCATTACCACCCGTCAAAGTACCAGACATCACCGGAATTTTTGCTTTCAAATGACCATTCTTATAAATATATTCCTGCAGATTCGTTAGATCCACTGCAACATATGTCTTGCCAACTCCGTTGATACCGTAACCGGTTCCAGAAACATAATTTTTTAAATTAACATTTTGGGGATTCTTTTGGGTTAGATTTTTTGCAATAGCATTTGATAAAGATTGCCGATTAACTTTCCAGCCATAGGTACCACCACTTGGAATTGTAATTTTTTTACCCGATTTTGAAATAGTTAGTGATTTTCCAAGTGTATCAACTTTATTAGCAAATTTGGAAACCCAATGTGTGACCTTGCTTGTGTCGAATTTATAACGGCCGTTTGCAGTAACTTCACCGTTAGTCAACCATTTCTTAGCAGCAAACGTAAACGACTTATTATATGTTTTTAAGGTAACTTTGTTATCAAGCCGTTTTTGTAGTGCTTGCTGTCGATTCTTGATTGTCGCACTATTAGGAGCAGCAGCAACCTGCTTCTTCATCTTGACGGAGATCAACAAATTATCTTTAGCTTGTTTCTTAAAGTCCTTAACCATTGATGCCTTATCAAGTTCAGTACCTTGAGTACCCTTTTTAACAGTCACCTTCCCATTAGAAAGGTTAATAGTCGAATCAATCGTTGGTTTTCTGGTCATATTCATTTGATCAACTCGATTTTCAAATTTAGGTAACAGTGTCTTTATTCGATAATGATACGCCTTATTAGAGACTTCAGCTTGCGCACTCATCTGCTTTGAAGTCAACATACTCATAGAACTACGGTGCTTGAATAATTGCTTAACGTCGTCTGAATTCAATTTAATACGTGAATCCTTTACGACTAAATAATTGCCACTTTCATCGATTCTTGATTTATTCAATTTTTTTGTTGCTTGTGCAACAGTCAAACCCGACACGTTAACATCATTAATTTTTGTCCATTTAAAATGATTCTGAAAATAAACGTGCGACCCAATGAATCCACCAGCCAACAGCAAAACAATAACCGCTGAAAACCGTCTTAGCTTGCGATTGCGTTTTATTTTCTTTTGTTGGCTGAACTTTTCTTTTCGTGACATGGATCTAGCCAGCCCCCTTGGCAGATATTTTACTTCATTTTACGAGGATTAGAACGTACAATCTACTTATAAGCTTTACGATTTTATATCCTTAATAAAATCTTCAAGCTTTTCTAATTTCGTAATTGG
>NZ_GG669993.1:7486-15200 GCF_000159315.1 Lentilactobacillus hilgardii DSM 20176 = ATCC 8290 | reverse complement strand
AATTACATTAATCTATCATATCATGATTTAACCACATTTTTTATATTTCGACAAATTTGTTACAAAAAGATTAATAACAAATTACAGAACAGGAGAAATTTGATGCGATTGATTGTAGAAAGTTCTAAACCTATTCGCGCAGCAGCTACCTATGTTCGCCTATCCGTTTTCGTCATCGAACGAGGAATTGATTTAAGAGACGAATTTGATGATAAGGATACTGATCAAGAAGTTTATGCCGTTTTGTTTGATGAAAAGACCCCCGTTTCAACTTGTCGTTTCGAACAAACCGACGAAAACACTTTAAAGATTGGTCGGGTTGCAACTCTAAAAGCATATCGCGGAAAGGGTTTGGGCAAAAGGGGTCTGACCGCAATGGAAAAATATGCCAAACAACTTGGTTTAACAAAATCGTTAATCCATAGTGAAGTCACCGCCGAAGGTTTTTATGAAAAAATGGGTTATTCAGTTGCCTCTAAGCCATTTTTCGAAGATAGTGTGCCCTGTGTCATTGTAAAAAAAGATCTATAAAACAGCAGCCTAATGTCATTTGCTTCTCTACGCAAACAGATGACATTAAGCTGTTTATTATTTTATCGTTTCATTTTTTGCAATGATCTTAAAAACCAGGAAACTGCCAGCAACTAACCTTTTTAATTACAAAAGCGCCTTAATATATCTGCGGTTCGCAATTTCAACCAACTTATCGACCGTTTTCAATGACAGCTTTCCCTCTGATTGTTGAGCCAACCTAATTAATGGTGAATCCATTATGATCGTTTCCTCAAATTTAACTGCTGCGCTGTTTGGCTCGGAAATACCTTTTAGCCGAGCTTCTTTCATTCTCTTAATCATTTTTCGAATAATAAAAGAATGCATTGATAATTCCCTGGCTGTATTTAACTTTGTATATTGACCAGGCTTTGGAACCACTTGCTTTTTAATTTCCAGTCCACTCATTTTAGAAAAATCCGCAAGCGTTGGTTTACCCTGTGGTTTTGAATACCAAATCGGTAAATTTTTCTTATCAGGAAAAGAAATCCCTTTTGATTGAATTCGCGTTGAAAATACGACATTATTCGAACTATCACCAATTATAATAAACTTGTGCCCCAAAGGTAATTGCCATTTTTGGGAGGCATCACACCACTCAAAAAAGGACTGTGCCGGCAATTCAACTGTCACTGATTTGGTCTGACCGGCTCTTATCACGACCTTTTTAAATCCCTTTAATTCTTTTAGCGGTTTTAAAGGCCGATCTTCCTCATTTCCTACATAAACCTGGATAACCTCAGCACCATCGACATTGCCTGTGTTTGTGATATCCGCTTTCACGTGGATTGATTGACTCTCTCGAATCATATCGGTATCTATGTCAATCCGGCTAATTTTAAACGTTGTATAGCTCAACCCATAGCCAAACGGGAAAGCAACCGGGGTACCTGATTTTTCATAATAGCGATAACCAACATAAACACTTTCCGCATACCCGACGGATTGAGGATTATGATCATAGATTGCTGCAGAAGGGACATCCATGTAGTTAATCGGGTAACTTTCAGCCAATTTCCCAGAGGGATTCACCTTCCCCAGTAATAAGTTTGCTGCAGCATTGCCGACATATTGACCGCCAAGATAAAGGTTTAACACGCCTTTCACATCCTTTAACCATGGTAGTTCGACCGGTGCCCCAGCTACCAACAAAGCAATGACATTTGGATTAATTGCCGCAATTCTATCAATTAACACATTTTGAATAACAGGCAGCTGCATGTTTTTTCGATCAAAGCCCTCCGACTCGTCATTTCCCGGCAACCCGGCTACAAAAATAACTTTGTCTGCCTTTTTAGCAAGCGCCACGGCACTTGTAATGAACTGATCCGATTTTTGATTAGAAAGTGAATAACCTTGTTGATAATGATAATGAACGCCCATGTGATCCAGTCCTTGAAGGATTGTAACTGACTCGGGTGGATTGATATGGGATGATCCAGCCCCCTGATATCTGGTATGAGCTGCCATTTCACCAATGACAGCTACCTCGTCACTTGATTTTATTGGCAACACCTGATTATCATTTTTTAATAAAACAGCTGCACTTTCTTCAATCTTTTGTGCAAGTTGACCGCCTTCCTTTAATAATGCCGACCGGTCTCCTTTAAACACAGGTCGTTTCTTTTCGGCAATTTTGATGACATTTTTGGCTGCACGATATAAAGCTTTGTTCTGAAGTTGGCCAGTCTTCAATCCTGCCAAAGCCTGTTTATCAAATAAGTGATTACTGGATGGCATTTCTAAATCCGTACCGGCATTAATACTGGCAATCTTATTATTTAACGCGCCCCAGCCAGTTATCACACTTCCTTTAAATCGCCATTGCTGTCTTAAGACCGTCGTTAAAAGGTATGGATTATCGCTTGCGTAAGTACCATTCACCTTATTGTAAGAACACATGACTCCCTCGGGTTGGGGCCTTGTCACAGCAATCTGAAAGGCCGCCAAATATAGTTCATGCAAAGCGGTTTGATCAATAAGCGAATCTGATCGCAGTCGGTCATTCTTCTGATTATTGCCCGCAAAATGCTTAACGCAGGCACCAACCCCTTGGGATTGCAACCCTTTTATCCACGCAGCACCAATAGTCCCAGCTAAATATGGATCTTCGCTGAAGTATTCAAAGTTTCGACCACATAAGGGATTTCGTTTAATATTGATGCCGGGGCCAAGAACCATATCAACATTTAAGCTACGCGCTTCTTGACCAATTGCCCGACCCATGCGCCTAATCAGCTCTGGATCCCATGTACAGGCAATAGCGCTTGCAGTCGGAAAACAGGTGCTGGGCACACTGTTGTTGATTCCCAAAGCATCCCCTTTATCAGCCTGATACCTTAAACCATTTGGTCCATCACTCATTCGAAAATTAGGAATATGATCGTCGATTAGTGACGAAGAGTGCCAAAAATCCTCACCGGATGTTAATTTAATCAGATCCGTCGATGATAACTTACTCAAACGATTAGTCAATGGCTCTTCAGACGATTTCATAAAATGCCTCCGTTCCGTGATCACTTTTGACCTTAATATACCATCACATCTTTTTAAATATCTAAAATATGCCTCCATCAAGTGATTGTGATGGCAGGGGCACAACATTTACCTAAAAAGGCTATATCTTGCATTTAAAACGATTATAAACAAAAAAGCCGGAACATTTTGCCCCAACTTTTTAACAATCCGTTTCGACATAATCCTATCCGAAATAGATGACTTTTAGTTTTTAAATGAATGAATTGGCGCTGGAATTCGTCCGCCCCTGTTAATCATTTTAGCAGGACTGTTTAAATTAACAGGCATAACAGGTGCGTACCCAAAAAGGCCACCAAAATCAATCTTTTCGCCAACCTTTTTTCCGGTTGCCGGAATAACTCTGACCGCTGTTGTCTTGTTATTAATTACCCCAATAGCCGCCTCATCGGCAATCATACCACTAATGGTTTCAGCAGACGTGTCACCGGGAACTGCAATCATATCTAGGCCAACTGAACAGACCGCAGTCATTGCTTCAAGCTTCTCTATGTTCAGGTTACTATGCTCAACAGCCTTGATCATCCCGCTATCCTCTGAAACCGGAATGAATGCTCCTGACAAGCCGCCTACATGCTCGCATGCCATAACGCCACCCTTCTTAACCGCATCGTTTAGCAAGGCCAATGCAGCCGTTGTGCCAGGTGCACCGACGCTTTGCAGTCCGATTTCTTCTAAAATCTCAGCAACCGAATCTCCTTGACTTGGCGTTGGAGCCAATGAAAGATCGACAATACCAAATGGCACATTTAAGCGCTCTGCAGCCACATTTCCAACAAACTGCCCCATTCTGGTCACTTTAAAAGCCGTCTTTTTAATGGTTTCCGAAACAATATCAATTGACTCACCACGGACTTTTTCCAGAGCCCGTTTCACAACTCCCGGTCCACTAATGCCAACGTTAATGACTTTATCGGCCTCACCAACACCATGAAAAGCGCCTGCCATAAATGGATTGTCCTCAACTGCATTGGCAAAAACGACAAGACTCATGCAGCTCACAGGATCAATCGCCGCCAACTGCTTGACGACCTGCCCCATCTGTTTAACTGCGTCCATGTTAATGCCGGCACGGGTTGATCCAACATTGACAGATCCGCAAACTCGCTTTGTTTCATTCAGCGCTTCTGGAATTGAAGCAATTAATTTTTTGTCACCGGTTTGGTAACCCTTTTGAACTAAAGCCGAAAAGCCGCCAATCAGATCAACGCCTAACGTTTGAGCAGCCTTTTCCATCGTTTGGGCGTATGCAACATAGTTATCGTCGTGACACGCAGCGCCAATCATTGAAATCGGTGTCACTGAAAGTCGCTTATTGACAATTGGAATACCATATTCAGATTCGATTTGATTGGCAACTTTAACAAGATCCTTTGCGCTGCTAGTTAACTTGTCATAAATTTTTTGACGGGCTTTCTTACCATCGCTGTCAATACAATCAAACAATGAAATTCCCATTGTGATCGTTCGAATATCCAATTTTTCTTCGGAGACCATTTGAATGGTTTCTAATATTTGCTTGGTTTCCATTTCAAATTAACCTCCTATAGCTTTTGAATGGCGTCAAATAATTCTTGGCGTTGAATATGGATATCCAGCCCTGTTTCGGATCCTAATTCAGTTAATCCCCTTTTAATGGTCTCAAAATCAACTTCCGATTCACGCCACTCTCCCATTAGCATCATTGTAAAATCTCCATGCATTAATGTTTGAGAAATATCAGTAATATTTACTTTCAATGTTGCTAATTTTTGTGATACCTTGGCAACGATTCCAATCTGATCGTGACCAATCACCGTGATAACTGCTTTCATCCAAATTCATCCTTTCATCTCATCCGTCGAGATTATCGCATTTCATTAATAATACCCGAAAATGAGAAGTTCATCAATCAGCTTTTAATTTTTAAATTCATCAGTACCAATTTGAATAGAACTAATTGATTCCTATAAATATGGCGTAATATCTTTATATAAATACACTAGACTAAAGGTGGAAAAATGATGGCGACAAAAAAAGAAAAATTTTTAGCCGGCGAACCTTATAACATCATGGATCTGGAATTAGTTTCAGAAGAAACAAAAGCCCGTCGTTTATGTAAAATGATGAATGAATTGGACGATACAGCTGGTAAAGAAAAAGAACAACTGATCCGCCAGTTATTTGGCTCCGTTGGGAAAAGTCCATGAGTCCAGCCAAATTTTCGTTGTGACTTTGGTTACAATATTCATGTCGGTGATAACTTTATGTGCAATTATGATAACGTTATTTTGGATATTGCTCCCGTTACAATTGGCAATCACTGCATGTTGGCAACGCATGTTCAAATTTATTCAGCCTATCATCCGCTTGATCCAGCCGGACGAGAGGCTTTCATCGGGCTTGGCAAACCGGTTACACTTGGAGATGATGTTTGGGTTGGCGGCGGATCTGTCATCCTCCCAGGAGTGACATTAGGAAACAATGTGATTGTCGGTGCAAATTCAACAGTGACAAAATCATTTGGCGATAATGTGATTATCGCTGGCAATCCCGCACGCATTTTACGCGAAAATCCAAATAAATTTCAAAAATAAAAAAACAGTGTTGACATTATTAAAAACTGGGTGTAAATTAATGACAATCATTAAATTCACATTAGAAAAAGCGATGAAGAGAAACGTCATTTTGTAGTTGTAATCAGAGAGTTGCTGGTTGGTGAGAAGCAATTTACGATATAAAATGATCATCATCTCCGAGCTATGTAGCCAAATGTTTTTAGTAGGTTGCATTGGGAGCACCCATTATTGTGTCAGCGTATCGTAATTTTTACTGTACGTGTGAGATAGCCTTAGTAATAAGGTTATAAAGATAAGGTGGTACCGCGCTAAAACGTCCTTTAATTACCAATGATTGGGTAATTAAAGGACGTTTTTTGTTGGATTTTAATGAAGAAAGAGTTAAAGGTGGTGAGGACATATGAAATCGGACATTAGCAACTCTAACGATAATCCAGGTCAGATTAGTCACTTAGGGGCTGTTAGCAACTTAAACTTTTTACAACATAATGCACCATCGAGTTTTAAACATATTAGATTTAACATAGCTTTCATTTTCAACGACATAGTTTCACACCGCATTATTACCCACACATATTTGTCCTCACAGAATCTCATAAGCGAGGACAAACAATTCAACTAAATTTATGGAGGTCACGCTTATGAATACACAAAAACAAGCTACATTAGAATTATCAGCAAAGGAAAACGCATTTGCAAAGGAACTTTTCAACGCCTATCAATCACATAGAGCGTTAAAGGAGTCAGACTGGAAAGACGTTGTCACCGATGAAGCAACTGCATACCGGGTTCAAAAACGATTTACCGAACTTAAGAGTGAGGAAGTTGGCGGTTATAAAGTATCGCTGACCAGTAAGCAGACTCAAGATATGTTTGATTCGGATTCCCCATTATATGGCGCACAAGTTAAAAGTCACTTTGTCCAGTCGCCAGTCACGTTACATCGAGCAGAGTTAATGGAACCGTTAGCAGAGGTAGAGATGCTTTTTACAGCTAAAGAACCCCTTTGCAGTAAAGATTCTCTTGAGGATTTATTGAAGAAAACCAAGGTCGCCCCTGCCGTCGAAGTACCTGATTCACGCTTTAGCGATTGGTTCCCAAGCTTATCCAAATATATGGTAATGGCAGATGCAGCAGTTGGTGGATTTGTCGTTTATGGCCAAGAAGTAGAGGCCACCCGTTTATTCGATCACGTCGATGATTTGGCAAATGTCACATGTCAGCTCTTCCACAATGGTCAGAAATTAAAGGACGGTGCGTCATCAGAAGTACTTGGTAATCCTTTAAACTCACTTCATTGGTTGGTTAAAAAGCTGGAGGATCAAGGTCAGCCGCTACAAGCAGGTCAACGCGTATCAAGCGGTACTTTCCTCTTACCTGAATCTTTAACCGATGGCGAATGGAAAGCAACCTTTGATCAAGGACTTGGTGCCGTTTTCTTGAATGTATCGAAAGATTAACTTGTCTATCACTGCGTTAACTAGAATGATGATAATTGATAAAAATAAAAAACACTGTCAATTTTGTAGACAGTGTTTTTTATTTGACCAATTTTTTATTAAGCCGTGCATTAACAAGATGTCATCTTCATAAATATGCTATATTTAAGACAATCATATGTAACAGTGAAAGGAAAACCACATGCAGCAAATTAGATGCACACTATTGTTACTGATGGCAACAATGCTTTCGCTTTGTCTTACCATCTTGACTACCAATCAGGACGTGGGCGCAAATCCGCTAAATCCAGCGTTCAATGCGCCTAAGACCATCCATTCAAGTGCTGAAAATATACCAAAGAACGGTTACATAGCCGTTAATCAACAATTTGACGGTACTAAAACGTCAACTAATCAAAAGAATCGTTTGTCTGCTCATTCGATTGCAAAATTAATCAAGGAAACGCCGGATATGAATCCGGATCCATTAATTTTATCTTTGTCTCATACCGATTATCTTAAAAACGAGAAGTTGTTTGACGTTTCATATAACGTTTTTCATTTTTCACCAAAAGCAATGTTTAAATCTAATACAGCAACTATTTATACAACTTCAAATAGATTATTACC
>NZ_GG669993.1:0-6515 GCF_000159315.1 Lentilactobacillus hilgardii DSM 20176 = ATCC 8290 | reverse complement strand
CCTTTGATAAAGATAGCAGCAAATAAGTGGAATAACGCTTTGGACACAGTTGTCTTTAAAATTGGATCTCAAAGAACACACACATTAACCATTAGTTTCGGTAATGCTGGTCAGGACAATTGGGATGGGCTATTTAATGGAAGAAAGATCTACGTGGACAGAACCCATTTTAATGATCCTAAATACCCCACTGCTTATATGAAGCCGTCTATAGCCTCCCAGATGTCGATTGAACAATACTGGACAGGTGTGATTGCCCATGAACTTGGCCACACCCTTGGTCTGGACCATACAGCTTATCAAAGTGACTTAATGTTTGCGCCTACCAGCGATGGAAATGTTATTACAAAGTATTTGTGGAAACGACCAATTCAACGATCATCAACCGGGTTGGATGGCACAGAAACAGCTCAGATTTCTCAGCGTGATTTAAATAGAGCCAAATTAGCTAAACAACTAGACTATTGGTAATAATAAAGAGATCAGGACAAGCCAGCTTGCGACTTGTCACTGATCTCTTTATTATTAACCGCAATTTACCAAACTAAAACCTTTAAAACAACCCAAGTTTTTTAATTCGTTGGCAGGCCTCTGTAAACCTTGGCTCGTCAATTAATAATCCTACACGAACAAATCCTTCACCACCATCACCAAAACCATTTCCGGGAGCTACAGCAACTGCCGCTTTTTCTAATAATAGATCTGCAAAGGACTCACTTGTATAGCCTTCTGGAACCGGCATCCACGCGTAAAAAGATCCACCGGAACGATATGGTTCCCACCCGATTGAGCGAGCAGCCGTAAAGAATTGATTTCTTCTTTTTTCATATAGGGCCACCAAATCCCTAACGGTATGCTGGTCACTATTTAAAGCCGTGATGGCAGCTTTCTGCATTGCAGGAAAAACACTAACAAATAGGTGATCCTGCAATAAGTTAATGGCTTCGATCATATCGGCATTTCCGGCCGCAAATCCAATTCGCCATCCAGCCATATTATAGGATTTAGAGAATGTATATGTTTCAATACCGACTTCTTTCGCTCCGGGTGTTTGTAAGAAACTGATTGGCTTTTTACCATCAAAACCAATCGCGCCATAAGCAAAATCATGGACAACACCAATTTGATTTTGATTGGCAAATGCGACCGTCCTTTCAAAAAAATCAGGTGTTGCGACTGCCCCGGTTGGATTATTAGGATAGTTAAGATACATCAACTTGGCCTTTTTTACAATTTGAGGATCCAAATCATGATAGTCAGGCATGAAATTATTTTTTTCCTTGAGACGCATTAATGACAAATCCACCTGCGCAAGGGCAGCACCCGACAGATAATCTGGATAGCCAGGATCAGGCAATAACATAGTATCGCCAGGATTTAAAATCGCAAATGGCAACTCTACCAAACCAATCTTTGAGCCTCCCAAAATTGCGATTTCTTTATCAGGGTTCAGTTCAACTCCATACTCTCTTTTGTAGAAATCGGCAGCTGCCCGCTTTAATGCCGGATCTCCGCGAAATTGTGAATATTTATGATTATTAGGGACAGCAGTTTGCTCCTGCATGGCCTTTACAATAAAATCCGGTGTTGGTTGATCTGGATTTCCTTGACCCAAGTTGATCACGTCGGCTCCGGTGGCAATTTTTGCGTTCACTTTTTTCACCAAGTTAGCAAAGAATTGTTTTGGAAGTCCCTGAAGCACATTTGATTCTGCAAATTTCAACTTAAATTCCTCCAGTATGATGTCACATTTATTTAGATCATTTATGTATAGCCCTGTTTACGTAATAAGGTTAAAAACTTAAGACCCACCTACCCAAGACATATAAAGTTAATTATGAGTAAATACCCCATAATTGTCAATGTGGTTTTAACGATTTTTTAATCATTCTAAAAAATGATCTTTTCCTTATGTATAAACTCTGACCGTCTCATTCGATTGCCAATCAATCTATACATTTAAACAAATTTCTGCTAGAATGGGCACATTATTGTATTTTTATGTTATGTTTTATTACATATTATTAGGAGGATGATTATGAACCACAAATTGTCAAAAGCCCAGAGATGGGTTGTCTTTTTGATGACTTTTTTGACTTGCCTTATTTTTTCAAACATTGCGGCACAGGCAAAAACTTATCAAATTGGAACAGATGTTACCTACCCACCATTTGAATTTGCAAACAAGCAAAACAAATATGTTGGTATTGATATTGACATTATGAACGCCATTGCTAAAGAAGAGGGATTTAAAGTTCATATTAAACCGGTCGGATTTAATGCGGCCGTGCAGTCAGTTCAGTCAGGGCAGGAAGATGGTGTTATCGCTGGGATGACTATCACACCAGACAGACAGGCTAAATTTGATTTTGGAACCCCCTACTATAAAACAGGCGTGGTTATGGCCGTCGCAAAAAGCAGTCATATTACGAACTTTAAACAATTAAAAGGTAAACGGGTTGCGTTAAAGACAGGAACTGCGGCCGCAGATTATGCCAACAGCATTAAGAAAAAATATGGCTTTAAAACCGTAACTTTTGATGATTCCGATAATATGTATCAAGATGTTACAACTGGAAATTCGGTTGCCTGTTTTGAGGATCAACCGGTCATGCAATATGGCATTAAACAGGGACTTAAATTAAAAATTGTGACTAAACCAGCAAACACCGGTTGGTACGGTTTTGCCGTTAAAAAAGGTACTCACAAAGCACTTGTTTCTAAATTTAATGCTGGTTTAAAAAAGATTAGGGCAAATGGTACCTACGATAAAATTGTTGGTCAATATTTGGGCAGCAATGCTAACCAAGCCGTCAAAGGAAAAACATTTACGATCGGTACAGATGTCACGTTTCCACCATTTGAGTTTGCAAACAAACAAAATAAATACGTTGGTATCGATATGGACTTAGTTAGAGCGATTGCCAATGAACAGGGCTTTAAAGTAAAAATTAAGCCTCTGGGATTTAATGCAGCTGTTCAAGCAGTTGAATCAGGACAAATTGATGGTGTTATTGCCGGCATGTCAATTACAAATGCCAGAAAAGCACAATTTAATTTTTCGAATCCCTACTTTACTTCTGGAGTTGTGATGGCCGTTAATAAAAAAAGTAAGGTAAAGTCGCTTTCTCAATTACGTGGAAAGAAAGTGGCTGTAAAAACCGGAACGGCCGGTGCAGATTACGCTAACAGCATAAAAAAGAAGTATGGTTTTACGGTCACTACCTTTGATGACTCAAATAATATGTATCAGGACGTTACAACCGGAAATTCTGCAGCGTGTTTTGAAGATCATCCGGTTATGCAATATGCTATTAAGCAGGGAACCAAGTTAAAGATTGTCACAAAACCGGCTGAGAGTGCACCATATGGATTCGCCGTTAAGAAGGGCCATAATAAAGCATTGTTGGCTGCCTTTAATAATGGGCTTAAGGACTTAAAAGCCAGTGGCACCTATGGATGATATTAAAGCTAAGTATTTAGGAAGTAGCGATGCGCTAACAACGACAAAATCAACAGGCAGTTCTGAAGATCGGACTTTTCTTGGATTGATCAAGCAAAATCAAGGTGCTTTACTATCGGGATTAAAAGAAACAATGTGGCTAACCGTCGTTTCTATTTTCTTCGCCACTATTTTTGGGATTGTTGTTGGACTAATGGGTGTTGTTCCTGGCAAATTTTTCAACTGGCTATCAAGCATTCTCATTTACCTCTTCCGGGGAATGCCGCTGCTTGTGTTGGCATTGTTCATCTATACCGGCATTCCAAGCCTAACGGGCGAAAAAATACCTGCTTTTGTTGCTGGTGTTGTGACGTTAACATTTAACGAAGGTGCTTATATCGCAGCCTTTGTTAAAGGCGGAATTCAAGCCGTTGATCCTGGACAGATGGAGGCAGCACGTAGTCTTGGCTTGCCATTTGGTAAGTCTATGCGCAAGGTTATTTTGCCTCAAGGAATTCGAATCATGATTCCATCTTTTATCAATCAATTCATCATTACTTTAAAGGATACCTCAATTCTTTCAATTATCGGTTTACTTGAGTTAACCCAAACCGGTAAAATTATTATCGCCAGAAATCTTGAAGGATTTAAAGTTTGGACGATTGTTGCGTTAATGTATCTCATCATTATCACGTTATTAACTTGGTTGTCCAACTGGGTTCAAAGGAGAACAAAAGTATGAGCGAAAAAGTAAAAGTGACAAATTTAGTGAAGACGTTTGGCGCAAACAAAGTGTTAAAAGGGATCAACTTAACAGTCCAAAATAATGAGGTCGTTGTAATTATTGGTCCCTCCGGATCGGGTAAAAGTACCCTACTTCGGACACTGAATAAGCTTGAAGAACCAACATCGGGATCAGTTGTTATTGACAACGTTGATATCGCTAATAAAAACGCTAATATGAATACGGTTCGTGAAAATATCGGCATGGTATTTCAACATTTTAACCTTTTTAACAATTTAACCGTTGGTGAAAACATTATGCTGGCACCTGTTGAGTTAAAAAAAGAAAGCAAACAGGCTGCAGCAGAACAAGCCAAACGTTTACTGAACACGGTTGGCTTGGAAGAAAAGTTTAACACACGAGTCCAATCACTATCAGGAGGACAGCAGCAACGTGTTGCTATTGCTCGAGCTCTGGCAATGGATCCAAACATCATGTTGTTCGATGAACCGACTTCAGCACTAGATCCTGAAATGGTTGGCGATGTCCTTGAGGTTATGAAAGATTTGGCTAAAAAGGGAATGACGATGATTGTGGTCACTCATGAAATGGGTTTCGCTAAAGAAGTCGCCGATCGAGTCGTATTTGTTGATGACGGGCAAATTTTAGAGCAAGGAACTCCTGATCAAATATTTGAACATCCTAAGAATGAACGTTTACAGGATTTCTTAAATAAGATTTTGAATGTTTAATATATAAGCAACGTAAAGAAACGATTTCCTCTTTCTATGGCTGTTAATAAGTATATAAAGGTAACGTCATAAATCACAAACGGGTCAGATGATGGTCATGCAATATCTGTTGTTGGTAATAGATTTAATCTATTACCAACAACAGTTTTTTATTGTTATTGAATATATAAAATAGGCGCTTCCCGTCTGTTCATAAAAAAAAGCCAGCTACCATCAAAGTTTTTAGCGAAAGAAGGATATGTCTTGTATGGCTTATATTCAAACGGTCTCTTAGACGAACCTAATAAGAAAAATCACGTTCTTAATCGAAACTTTTAAAAACATACAGGTTGTTCCGAATGCTTTTAAAATTAAAACAAAAAGAGCTCTACTCACAACGTTGATTAGAACTCTAATATTTTGACTCGCCGACTATAGATGACGGCGAGTGAACAGTTTTGGGACTGTATCGACTCCGATAAGAAGGGTCTAAAATTATTTAAGTAAAAAAACAACGTTGAATTAAAAATATTCAACGTTGTTTTTATTCATGTTTCCATATGATGGTACAAGATACCGGAGGTGGGGTTCGAACCCACACGTCCTCAACGGACACTGGATTTTGAGTCCAGCGCGTCTGCCAGTTCCGCCACTCCGGCAAAATAATAATTGATTGGCCACTATATGGTTAAAGGCGGTAATCGGATTCGAACCGACGATGAAGGTTTTGCAGACCTCTGCCTTACCACTTGGCTATACCGCCATAACTTTGGCTAACCCCAAACCCAAACTGGGTTAGCTGGATTCGAACCAGCGCATGACAGAGTCAAAGTCTGTTGCCTTACCACTTGGCTATAACCCAATCAAAGGGCGGTAGGTGGGAATCGAACCCACGCGTGTCGGATCCACAAACCGATGTGTTAACCACTTCACCACTACCGCCATAGTATTATTAACAGGGATAGTAGGAGTTGAACCCACACCGACGGTTTTGGAGACCGTAGTTCTACCATTAAACTATATCCCTATAATGGAGGGGAGTGGATTCGAACCACCGAACCCGAAGGAGCGGATTTACAGTCCGCCGCGTTTAGCCAGACTTCGCTACCCCTCCATAAATGGCGCGGGACAGAATCGAACTGCCGACACATGGAGCTTCAATCCATTGCTCTACCGACTGAGCTACCGAGCCAAATAAACCATTAACAGAGATAATAATACTAAGTTGTGTATTCAGTTTTCAAATACATAACAACGGTCCGTACGAGACTCGAACTCGTGATCTCCTGCGTGACAGGCAGGCGTCCTAACCAACTAGACCAACGAACCAGGCTGTTATGGGATGGAGGATACAGGGATCGAACCTGTGACCTCCTGCTTGTAAGGCAGATGCTCTCCCAGCTGAGCTAATCCTCCATAATGACCCGTACGGGATTTGAACCCATGTTACCGCCGTGAAAGGGCGGTGTCTTAACCACTTGACCAACGGGTCATAAAACTTATTATTCGGTTACGGAGAGTAAGGGATTCGAACCCTTGAAACAGGCTTTTACCCGTTTACATCATTTCCAATGATGCTCCTTCGGCCAGCTCGGACAACTCTCCAATTAAATAATAA
>NZ_GG669994.1:491516-495680 GCF_000159315.1 Lentilactobacillus hilgardii DSM 20176 = ATCC 8290 | reverse complement strand
TTAGTTGCAGTCGAAAAGTAAGTTTTGAAGCTTTACTTGTCTAAGTGAAAAGTGCGAACGTTTTGGCTATCATCCACAAATATTGTTCGAATATAAAGTGGTATGCCCTTTTTGATTGTTTTTTTCAAGACTACCAATTCGTGTTTGGGCTACCCTGATAAAAAAGCCAATTGCGGTTTTTATCGCAATCGGCTCTTAATTATATAAAATCTAACACTACCCAAAACAGACAACCATGAAAACAATGCTGGAGGATCTATTCAAACAACCGAATAACCTTTTTCTAAAAACAATTCTGCTATTTATGATACGACAACAAACGAAACACTATTTTAGCTCGGGTGCATCGGTCTTATACAGGTCCATCGTAGACTTGCCATTATTCTTTGCCTCAATACTCGTTGGGTGTTCCTCTTGGGCCTTCTTAAGGTTATCCATTCCCTTGGCATATTGATACGTAAAGTCTTTTCGATTAACCTTCTGGAATCCCTTAGGCGTGTAAAAACGTAACAAATCGCCATAAATGACACGATCAGACAACGATAATTCCGTTGTGACATGATTTTGGATATTGGCAATTTGCTTTTTCTGAGTTGCATTTGGCGTGATTTCTTTACCTGATCTGGTTAAATAGACCGTACTGCCCACTTTCGTATATTTAGGTGTAACAAAGTCACCATCTCTAAAAGCCACGCGTTGATCATGCTGTTTGGACAAAAGGTCTGTCCCGAACTGAATGGTATTGTTATCTTTAATACCCAGCAAATGCAGCAGAGTCGGTAAAACATCAATTTCTCCGCCGTACGTCTGTCGAATACCACCCTTTAATCCGGCTGCATGGATCATAAATGGTACTTTCTGAAACTGTGCAAGATCATAACTGTTAATACTCTTCTTGTGCAGTAATTGAGCAATTGCCGGCCGGTGATTATTTGAAATACCATAGTGATCCCCGTACAGCACAATGACACTATTTTTATATAATCCGGTCTTTTTAAGGTAGTTTAAAAATTCAGCGAATGCCTGATCCAAATAATGAGCAGTTTGAACATAAGGATCAACTGTTTTATCCCCGGTTTTGGTAGCAGGAAAATCAGTATTCTGCTTATCCAACAGGTATGGATAATGATTTGTCAAAGTAATGAGTTTGGCATAAAACGGTTGGGGCAACTGCTGGATATAATTTGCAGCGTCCCTAAAGAAGATTTTATCTTTCATACCATAGCCGACATTATAGGACGGCTTGGTCTTATAGTATTGTGAACTAAAGAAGTATTGATATCCCCAGGACTTGTAGGTGCTGTCCCGATTCCAAAAGCTGGGAACATCGCCATGAAAAGCTGCTGTCGTGTAACCACGCTGGTCTAAAATCGCGGGAGCTGCCTGGAACGTATTTTGCCCACCATAGGTGACCATAGCTGATCCTTGGGGAAGTCCGTAAAGTGAATTTTCAAGCATCATTTCAGCATCCGACGTTTTCCCTTGGGCAACCTGATGATAAAAATTATCAAAACTAAGTGTGTGCTTATTTTTGTAGAAAGCATTTAAATGAGGCGTTACTTCTTTACCATCAACTTTGTAGTTAATCAAAAATTGTTGAAAACTTTCTAAATGAATGATGAAAACATTTTTGCCCTTTTCTTTTCCAAAGTATTCCGGATTTGCAGCCGCCCGATTATTCTTTAAGTATTTAAGAATCGAGTCCATATCACTTGCTTTGGCGTGTGATCGGGTAGCAGACTCCTTATGTGTTTGATACGCATTAAATGCTGCGTACTCATTCAGTCCCAAATATTTCACAATATAATTATTATCAAACGTTCTTGTTAACAAGCCGGAACGATCACTATTGGCTAAACCATACTCGCCAACCATCAGTATAAGCGACAAGCCGGAGATTAATAAAGCATACCGCTTTTTAAATGGCTTTGCGTCAATTCTGATAACCTTAAATACCAGCAACAGTATCAAGATTAGTATGTCTAAAAAGACAAAGAAATCGGTAAAATGAATGATCTCCATCAAACTTTTTCCCAGATTATTTTGAACTTTCCCGCTTCCTTTAATAATTCCCATTGACAGAAAATCGGAAAATTCACGGTAATAAACTATATTTGCAAATATCCAAATACTTTCAAGAAAATCGATCAACATCATCAGCCAATACGACAAGCGCCCGCTGAAATACAGCGCAATCCCCAACGTTAGAAGTGCCGCCGGGATTGGATTAACAACCAAGAGGAACTGCTGCATTCCGCCCTTTGCACCAAGCGTAAATTTAGTTTGATAAATTATATATGTTTTTACACAAAACAATATGACTACCAGAAAGAAGAACCCCAATCTGGTATTAAAGAAATTTAATATACGAGATTTCTTTGTAGACATCATTCTTGTTCCTCCAAAATTTCTCACAAATATTTGAATAGACGGTATTTAATCAACGTTTCTATTGCCCTGTCACACAGAGAGAATTGTCAAGGGCCATAACGACTAAGAAGTTTCCACTTCGCCAAATAGTTAACTAAAACCATTTTTAATGAAAGTTCCTATAAAAAGATATCATAAATTACTCTTTTTTACGGACCACTTTGTGAGAATCATTAACCTTATCAGGTTTGATCAATAACGCAATTGCTCCAACAACCATTCCGAAATAATAGGTCAAAATTCGCCATAGGATCATTGCCAGTACTAGTTTACTGTTACTACTAATATAACTTTGAAACAGCGACTCAAAGCTGAACTCCGCACCACCGGATCCACCAGGAATCGGAAATAATGAAATGATCATCACAATCATAATATGCAAACTGGTTACCATAAAGACATTTACATTATAATATCCCAGTGCCAACATAATGAAATATGGAATTAGATAATAAAAAGCGAGCTGCACGAGTGTCAGCAAAACAACTTTAATCATAAGTTTCGGCTGGCGTCCAATTCGAATACTCTCCTCGTACAGATTATCAATCTTTTCATATAGCGTGACACGCATACTGTCATATTTCTCGTCCTTAACAAACCATTTAACCGGATGAAATAGAATCCTAGTGACCTTTTTCGTAAAAGACGGCCAATACATAATCATTAACAAGGCAACAATGACGAAAAAGTGAATCAGAAACCCAAATAGGACAAACAACGATAGATACTGCATTTTTGTTGCAACATAGTGAAACCCAATGAGTAGACTAATAAAAAAATTGACAACGATCATGGCCTGATAGACCACAAACTTCATCAACAAAACGGAACTTGCTCGGCCACCATCAATACCCGTCTGCAGCATAACAACCAGTTGACCAGGCTGACCACCGGATGAAAACGGCGTAATCCCATTAAAAAGCTGTTCTACCAAAGGAACACGCAGTGCATCTTTAAACGTGAACGTCGAGACTCGATTTGACACAAGCACTTTCGTTATAACCGCTTCAACTAAAAGGTATATACAGATACAAGCAAACGCCACAATCAACCATAAGGGGTCTAATGTGAAAAAGTCATGAATTAAAACGCTCAGTTTAACATCCCTCATAGAATAACAGATAATCACGATTCCTATCAGTACCATCAGCATAAAGGTGAATTTATTTTTCCGTGACATACTTAACCTTTCCCTGCTTGTTGATTATAAAAATCATGCCAGATTTGAGCCAAATGACTTTCTGAATAACGTTCGCTAGCTTCTTTTGCTTTCTCAGTTAACTTCATTAGTTCATCCGGATCTTGAATCAGTTTACCAAGTTCTGAATTCATTTCGCTCACATCCCCGGCACCCAAATAATAACCATCAATAATCGACTTATAGAGGTCCAGGTCCCGAAGCATCACTGGTGTTTCGGTTGAAAAGGCCTCGAGAACCGACATTGGAAACAATTCATTGTATGAAGGTAAAATAAAAAGATCAGCCATATTATAATAGTCAACCATTTTATGACGGTCAATAATCCCCGGAAAAGATAGATTGTTTGGTGGGTCCTTCACAATTTTTTCGAGATCAGCATAGCCTTCCGTCATTTTTCCAAATGAAAAACCACCAGTCCAAATAAATTGAACCTTAGGATTCTCTTTAGCCAGTTGGACAAAGTCTAAAACACCTTTTCGCGTTTGGATCTGGCCACTGCCTAAAACAGTAAAACGATTCTGATCATACCCCCG
>NZ_GG669994.1:484890-491466 GCF_000159315.1 Lentilactobacillus hilgardii DSM 20176 = ATCC 8290 | reverse complement strand
CTTAGCCCGAAGATCACGTTTGGTTTGCTTGCTAGCAGGGTGGAATTCCTGCCGATTCACAAAATTAGGAATATAGGTAATTTTGTTACCCTTGATGCCATATTTTTCCAGTTTAGGAATAAAGGACGGATTAACAACTACTATATGATCCATTCGTTTATAAAATGCAATCACATACCGATAGACAATCCCTTTGATTGGCCAAGGAATTTTCAAGCTCCCCTCAAGTGTTTCTGGCAAGAAATGAACGTATCCAATTTTTCGTCCTCGTTTTTTGAAAAAAGTTGATAAAAAAAAGGTGGGATTAATTGTATGATAGTGGCTAATATCCGATTGGGCATAATTATTAATCTTGATATCAAATTCCCTTGGAAAATGCTTCTCCAACATATTGATTAACTCGGAATAGGCGCTCCCCACACCTTGACCCTTAACCTTTGTTGCTGTTGAGAACATATTGATCTTAAGCATACAAACTCCTTCAAAAACAATTATTCAATATTTGTGGCAGTCGGATCCTTTTGTAACTGTTGTTCAACAGTTACGCTATGATAAAAATCAACTACCCGTTTGCCAAATGTCTCTGCTGATATTTCTGTTAACTTTTGATCCAGTATTTTTTTAGCTTTCGAATTATCTTTATCAACGGGATTTGTAAGATACCTTGTGACAATTTCGGTAAACTCGTCAGATCTCTTAAACGTCTGGCCAAGAGACTCATTGCTTAATAAACCATCTGTATAGTCACCGGAAGTCACCACAACGGGAAGTCCTGCTGCCATCGCTTCAATATAAGTCAAGCCTTGAGATTCTGAATTAGATGTTGAAACGAAAACATTAGCTGTCCGATAAAACGCGTTAACATGATCATTACTGACTTCACCTGTAAAAATGACGTGTTTTGATAACCCTAACTGTGTCACTTGCTTCATCAAATCTTCTTTTGCAGGACCATCCCCAACAATCATTAAGATAACTTTTGGAACCTGCTCGATAATTGATGGTAGCAAATCAACAATTTCAGAAATATTCTTCTCATAGGCCAATCGACTAATTGACAGCATAACAGGTGTATCCTTTGAAATATGATATTTCTCGCGAATATCCGTGTCTATTGACTTGGCATACATCCCAACATCAATGCCTGTTGGAATAATTCTCATCTGACATTTCACCCCATACTCGGTCAATTTATCGAGTACTCTATCAGATGGTGTAATCACACCTGCTAGATGATAGCAAAAAGCCAAAGTACCTTCCTTTACATGAACTGGTTTTAATAGTTTACCATTTGCAACATAGTGTAAATAGTCTTCATACATCGTGTGATAGGTATGAACACAAGGGATATTCAGGTTTTTAGCCACAAATTTGCCAATCATGCCCATCGAAAATTCCGTTTGTGTATGGACAATGTCCAAATTGAGTTCCTTGGCAATTTCATATGCCTGAAATAACCCCCTTACTGCAATTCGTCGATCAGTAAATGAGATAAAAGGGATGCTGGAAAAGCGAAAAATATTTCGCTCGTATGTATCCTTATCAACATGAGGGTCCGTTGTCGTAAAAATATAGACCTGGTTTCCCTCCCGCTCCAATTCATTCTTTAACGTTTTAATTGAAGTTGCAACACCACTTACTTGAGGAAAATAAGTATCTGTAAAAATACCAATATTCATGAACAGCCCCCTCCTTTCTACGGAAAACATCAAAAAGCATATTTCTCAACATAACATCATGATTCTTTCGATTCAAATGATGCTGAAACACTTTTACAGTTGTTAGACCAAAAGCTGCGTGGCTTATAGTCTGACAATCATTGTAATTATATTTGTTTAACCCATTGAATGCAAACCAATGACATCAACAAAACAAGCTGCTAAACGGCAACCGATAGCCATTAGCAGCTTGTTTTTAAGTTATTTATAAGTATCTATGACTTTCCAAGCGCTTGATGAACGTACTTGAGAACTTGTTGACTAGTGCTGGCTAAACTTACTGTTTTGTTTGCCAGTGTCACCATTTCCCTGGAATCAAGCTCCTTGATCAACGCACGAGACTTCAAAATCGAAGTTGCACTCATTGAAAATTCATTCAACCCCATTCCAACTAAAATCGGAATAGCCTTTTGATCACCAGCCATCTCACCACACATATACGCAGGTGTCCCGTTATCATGACAAGCATCAATAACTGACTTGATAAGTCTCAGGACTGATGGGTTGTACGGCTGATACAAATAAGAAATTCGCCGATTTCCCCGATCCGCAGCCATAACGTATTGAATGAGATCGTTAGTACCTATACTCATAAAATCAACAACATTGGCAAATTGATCAGCCAGCAATGCCGCTGCCGGTACCTCGACCATAATGCCAATTCGGATATCACCAACTGCTACATCTTGTGCAATCAGTTTGGCCCGTTCGTCTTCAAAAATCCTCTTTGCGTGCTCAAACTCCGTAATCGTTGCAATCATCGGAAACATAATCGATAAATTTCCGTATGCTGAAGCCCGAATTAACGCTCTAAGTTGCGTGCGAAAGATATCGGGTTGATCCAAGCTCATTCGAATAGCCCGATACCCCAAGAACGGATTTGCCTCGTGTGGCGTATGAAGATAAGGCAGTTCCTTATCTCCACCGATATCAGCCGTTCTAAAAATGACCGGCTTTCCTGCCATTCTCTGAACAACTGTCTTATAAATGTCAAATTGGCTTTGTTCTGATGGGAGTTCGTCAGAATCCATGTATAAAAATTCCGTCCGAAAAAGGCCAATTCCTTCAGCACCATTGTCAATGGCCGCCTGTAAATCATCCAAAGTACCAATATTTGCAGCAATAATCGGATGCTTGCCATCAGAAGATGTTGTGGCAACATTTCTGAATGATGTTAACTGACTATTGGCCTGCCTGTACTTTTTAATTTTTTCCACGTACTCATTTTTTTCATCATTTGATGGCTTAACAATCACATTACCTGTTAAGCCATCCACAATGACTTGATCACCATCTTTAATATCAGCTAACGATCCCTGAAATCCAACAACTGCTGGAATTTCCATCGTCCTGGACATAATTGCAGAATGAGATGTTCGACCCCCCATATCAGACACAATTCCTTTAACATAGTTGGGAACGAATTGTGCTGTATCACTAGGTGTCAAATCATGAGCAATAATGATGACTTTGTGATCAATTAAAGCCGGATCCGTCAGTGGGACACCGAGAAGATGACTCAATACCCGCTTTGTCACATCGTTAATATCTGTCGATCTTTGTTTAATATAATCGTTATCGGTCATCGAATTAAAAATTTTAACATAACTATCTGAAACATCTTTCAACGCGTATTCTGCATTGACATGCTGTGTCTTAATCATGCTCTCGATTCGTTTCAACAATTCCGGATCCGACAAAATGGCTATATGTGCTTTAAAGACCTCAGCTTCATGTCTACCGAGGTCTTTAAAAGTTCTTTGTTGGATTGTACGAAGTTCCTGTTTAGAAATCTCAATTGCTTGGTTTAGGCGATCAATTTCCGTATCAGGATTCTTTATCGTTTTTTTGTCGAAACTCAGATCAGGTTCAGTCAACCGAAATGCAGATGCGATGGCAATTCCGTCACTTGCGGCGATCCCCTTAAACTTTGTCATGAACTTAGTCAGTCAATCCTTCTGTTTTCATCGTTTCGGTAATGGCATCGAGAGCGTCTTTTTCATCATCACCGTCTGCAGTAATGGTTACTGAAGCACTTTGGCCAACACCAAGTGACATCACACCCATGATTGATTTCAAGTTTACTGATTTTTCTTGGTACTCAAGGGTGATATCTGAGTTAAACTTACTTGCTGTTTGAACTAATAAAGTTGCTGGGCGAGCATGAATCCCAGTTTCTGCAGTGATGTTGTACTGACGTTTTTCCATTTCAATCATTCTCCTCTGGTCATATTATAAGAAAGTAAGCCAAATTATTTACAGTATAAATGAGAAATCACTCATCACCTGTCTTACTTTTTAAAATTATTCCTTACTCATTTAAGAATAGCAATATATAAGCGAAAATACAAGCTTTACATTAACCGCTTACAGTATTTCTTAAGTTTTTTTCTCCTGCTCATCACGTTCGAAAACATAGGTGATGACACCACCTTGATCAGCAGTTCCGATAATCCGCTTTCGTTTGCCAAAATTCATATAAGCCGTTTGAAATGTCATGAATTCTTCAGGGTGAACAATGATCTTTTCAATTTCACCGCTTTCAAGCTGATTCAGTAATTTCTTATAGTCGGCATTTCCCGTATCATCGGCCAAGCGCACATCCCCTTTGCAGCAAAATTAGTTATGCCATAGCTAGTAAAGCGATAAATTTTCAAGTAAAAAAACGATTACTTTACTCAATTCTAACATAAGTGTTACTTTGATATTGTAACTCAAATTGAGAATTTCTCAACGCGAATACAGATCAAATTTGTGGCTTTATTGAACTAAAAGCATTGACGTTTTTACGCAGATCATCTTACTTGAACAAACCTTTATCCAAGTGTATGCTACTTTGAAAATCAAGACTATTTAAAAAGAACGATTTAAAACCACCTAGTAACCATATTTGGAAGCTAAGTTTAATTACTTGATTCCAATTGAGCTTGTTGTATAATTACAGTCAAAGGTCAAAGTTGGTCAGTACTTAATCAGTCTTGATTTTGTCCTTTTACTTTCTATATTAAAGGAGGAAAGCAATTAATGCTATGTCAAAATTGCCATAAGAATCCAGCAACCATTCACTTATACACAAATGTGAATGGTCAAAAGCAAACCATTAACCTTTGCCAAAATTGCTATCAACTCCTCTCTAACAAACAACGTAACACAGGAGGTGCTCAAGATATGGCTCAAGATCCATTCGGTTTTGGTGGTTTAGATGATATTTTCCGTGCAATGCAAGGCGGAAATATGGATCCAAACCAGCAACAACAAATTCCACCAACCCAGCCGCAAGGACCGGGAAATGGTCGTGGTAACGGAAACCGTCAAGGCGGCAACACCTTACTTGGTCAATATGGTATTAACATGACTCAGATGGCTAAGGATGGAAAAATTGATCCCGTCATTGGTCGTGATAACGAGATTAATCGTGTCATCGAAATTCTTAATCGACGGACAAAAAACAATCCTGTCCTAATTGGTGAAGCAGGGGTTGGTAAAACAGCCGTTGTTGAAGGATTAGCCCAAGAAATTGTTTCTGGTAATGTTCCTTCGAAACTTCAAAACAAACAGATTATCAGACTTGACGTTGTATCACTTGTTCAAGGAACCGGTATTCGTGGTCAGTTTGAACAAAGAATGCAACAGTTAATTAAAGAAGTTCAAGACAATCCAGACATCATCCTGTTCATTGATGAAATCCATGAAATTGTTGGTGCCGGAAATGCTGAAGGCGGCATGGACGCTGGTAACGTTCTTAAGCCTGCCTTGGCTCGTGGCGAATTTCAGTTAATTGGTGCAACCACCCTCAAAGAATATCGTGATATCGAAAAAGATTCCGCACTTGCACGTCGTCTTCAACCTGTCACCGTTGATGAACCATCCCCAGAAGAATCCGTTAAGATCTTAAAGGGTATTCAAAAACGTTATGAAGATTATCACCACGTGAAGTATACGGATGATGCTATCAAGGCAGCTGTTAAACTTTCAGACCGTTACATTCAGGATCGTTTTCTGCCTGACAAGGCAATTGACCTTTTGGATGAAGCAGGTTCCAGAAAGAATTTGACAATCAACGCGGTTGATCCGCATACCGTTGAAGAAAAAATTCAAAACGCCGAAAAGCAAAAACAAGCTGCTTTGAAGAGTGAAGATTACGAAAAAGCTGCTTATTATCGTGATCAAGTAAGTAAACTTGAAAAGAATGCCAAATCCGACAACATTGACAGTGCCGATACCCCTCAAGTAACTGCTGAGGATATGGAGAAAATCGTTGAAGAAAAAACAGAAATTCCAGTCGGCGAACTTCAAGCAAAGGAACAGACCCAGCTTAAGAACTTAGGTCCTAACCTTGAAAAAAATGTTATCGGCCAAAATGAAGCTGTTGAGAAAGTTGCGCGGGCAATTCGTCGTAATCGAGTTGGTTTTAATGGAACAGGGCGTCCAATAGGATCGTTTCTTTTCATTGGACCTACCGGTGTTGGTAAGACCGAATTGGCTAAACAGCTTGCCTACGAACTCTTTGGTTCCAAGGACGCAATGATCAGGTTTGATATGTCCGAGTATATGGAACCACATTCAGTGGCTAAATTAATCGGTTCACCTCCTGGCTACGTTGGTTATGAAGAAGCCGGTCAATTAACTGAACAGGTACGTCGTCACCCATACAGTTTGATTCTGTTGGATGAAGTTGAAAAGGCTCACCCTGATGTGCTTCATATGTTCTTACAGATTCTTGATGACGGTCGTTTAACCGATAGTCAAGGACGAACGGTTTCCTTTAAGGATACTATTATCATTATGACCAGTAACGCCGGTCAAGGTGATTCCGAAGCCAATGTTGGTTTTGGTGCTGCTGCAACCGGAAAGACTC
>NZ_GG669994.1:468669-484840 GCF_000159315.1 Lentilactobacillus hilgardii DSM 20176 = ATCC 8290 | reverse complement strand
ACTCGATTATTGATAAACTTACAAATTACTTCAAACCGGAATTGTTAAACCGATTTGATGATATTGTTGAGTTTAACCCATTAACCAAGGAGAATCTTCAAAAGATTGTTGGTTTGATGATTGACGAAGTAAATGGCATGCTTGCACAACAAGGATTGTTTATTAACGTTACTGACAAGGCAAAAGCCAAATTAGTTGATTTGGGTTACAATCCTGCAATGGGTGCTCGTCCACTTCGAAGAGTTATTCAGGAACAAATTGAAGATAAAGTTGCCGACTTCTACTTGGATCATGAAGGTTCTGCTCGATTAACCGCAGATGTTAATAGTGATGGCAACATTACGATTACGACTGACAGTAGTCAAACAAATCCTTCAGTAAAATCTGACAAGAAAAAGTAATTTAACTCATTAATAGCTCAAGACAGTCATTGTCTTGGGCTATTTTTTTACATATCACCTTCCCTACGATATCCGAAAAAAACGTAAAAAGTATATCAAACGACTTAACTTGGCGCCCGTTATGATATAATTTTCTTTAGAACGTTCGATGGGGGCAATTTTGATGACATTTTTTAGTTGGATTAAAAAGCAATTACAAATGATCACACCGACGATTCGCTCTGACCGAAGGAAACGGCGAAGTCGTCATCCTGATTACCATCAAAAGAAAAAGCTTACTCCTGAAAATAACTTTGAATCTGATCAAACAGACACTCAACAAACCAACCAATCCAAAACAAACGACACTTTAAAAAATGAAGATGACTCACTGAATGCGTTTCAGAATACAGCTTCCTTTGAGATTCAGTCTCAAGTTATTTTCACTTACTTGGATGAAAATGATCGTCAAATTTCAAGTTCGGATATTATCCGTGGCGTTGTCGGAGAAAGCATCCAATTTAAACTGCCTGACTTTTCTGATTACTATTTAACATCGATCGAAAACTTTACCCATAAATTCGAAAAGTCGGATCAGGAAGTCACTTTGCGCTTTGCTCTTAAGGACGGCTTACCGATCATGATCTATTGTTTGGATACTGACACTGGGCAAATATTAAAATCCGTTCAAATTATATCTGGAAAACTTGGTCAATCATACACTGTTAACGCACCTAAAATTAACGACTTCCGCGTCATTAGCAGTACTGGTCCTACTTTTGGTCACTTTGATCATCAAACTCACGGCGTGATATTTGCCTATCGCCGAACCCATTGGGAAACCGTTCAACCAGTGGAATATTTTGTCAAGCTCAAGGATGCCCATGATGTCTACGACAGTCCCCAAGGTCGGTCTTTAAAAACCGGTTTGCCAGCAAAAATCATTATTAAAATCTTTGCAAGAATAGATTTATCGGATAAATCAAGTTGGTTAAACATCGGTGGCTTTGAGTGGATAAAAAATTCAAATCTTGAACCAAGCGATCCACCAATTCATAATTTAATCGACACGATTACTAAAACCTCACGTAATCCTGCTAGATTAGCTGGCACAATAGATTACGTTTCGAATAAGGCCATTGCCGTTTTTGACAAACCGTATGGTAACAAGATAAATGCTTTGATACATGGCAGCCGAGTTTCAATCTCAGCAACTATCGTAGATGATCAAAACCTGATTTGGTATGAATTAAACGGAAACGGTGTGGTCCCTAAAATGTACGTAATTGTTGATCGAAGCTAACTTTCAGTTAGAAAGCACAACAAAAAGCAGCCCCACAAAGCCAATTTTTCAATTGGTTCTGTGGGGCTGTTTACTATTCCAGATTGCTTTAATGGCAGGCTAAAGGTTTTTATCCATATTAAATGTCAATTTCGACAAACTCAATCCTTTTTCGAATAATCGATGAATCATATCTTCCGTGGCAATTCTCATCATTTTAACTGCTTGATGATTTTGTTCAGTCAAATAATTTGTCAACTCATTATCCGATAAGCCCTTTGCTTCATCAATTGTTGCTTGAACATGACGACGCAATTTTTCCTTAACATCCGTTAAGAAATCAACATCATCTTGAATAAATTCAGAATAGTGTGATTCAACTAATACCGACAACTTTCGATACATCCAGTAAGCACTTTTGTCATCGCAGTGAATAGGTGTATTTTCATAACTTTCATCAGTATCATTTGCATTTCCAAAGAATGGCACATAAGGTGAAAATGCAGGCACACCAAAATTCAACCACATAATTGCAGCGCAATCATTTGTGACATCATTTCGAATCTGCAAAACATGTGAATTTTGCGTTCGATTCATTGAGATTGGTCGAAAGAGCGTTTTCGTACCTTCATTTCCTCTGCTTAATGGGTCATATTCAGTTTCATTATAATGTGAGCTTAAAATATACTCAACATCTTCCACACTGATTTTTTTATTGGTTCTACAAATGAATGGTAAATCAGAAGAAGTCGGTTCCTGGTCGATCTCCGGGTTTAGATACCGTTGGCCAAACCAAACTCGGGGTGTATTATAATGGCGATCCTTTTCGTTATCAGTACCAAAAATACGTCTAAAATCAAACCCGCTCTGATTGGTATTCAAATGATATTTTTCAACGAATGCTTGAATGCCTTCAGAATACATAAAATTATCAGGATCGTTAAAATCAACCTGCTGAATGGCTACTTGATTAGCTGCAATCGCATAGGCGTCATCCGGAATCCTTTGAGCAACCCAGTGATGTCCCGTGACAATTTCCATATACCATACTTCATCTTTATCACTGAAAAGAACGCCGTTTCCTTCCGGTGATCCGTATTTTTTAATCAAATCACCCAAATATCGTACCCCATCGCGAGCAGAATCAATATAAGGCAACACCATGGATTGCAATGAATCCTCTGCCAGACCATCTTCAACTAACGGATCAAAAGCCAAGGCCCGTTCATTTCCGTAAACACTTTCCGTGGCACTCATTGCAACATTTTTTTCGTTAAAACCACTTTCGGCATAAACGCCCTCCTTATTGACCTCAACGTTTGGTGTGAGTGAATATCGGTAGCCCTTTTCTGGAAGCGGTGCGGTAAAACCGTTTTGATTGGATTTCCACGTTTCGTGTCGATTGGAAACCGCCGGCTCAACGTAGAATCGTTGTGGTGTCAACGGTAGAAAAGTATCGTCATTTCTAGCAATCATCGTTGATCCATCAATGGACGCTTTTTTACCTACTAATACAGTTGTACAAGCTGACAAATGCTTTGAAGCCATTAAAAAATCTCTTCTTTCAAAAATTATAGTTTAGCCGTTAACGTAACGTCTGGGTACTTGTCCTTAAACCAACGCATTGCAAAAGCATTTTCAAACAAGAACAATGGTTGGCCTGTACGATCTTTCACCAACAAATTTCGTGATGATGACATTTTTTCATCAAGTTGATCCGGATCAACCCATCGCGCAATCTTGTGACCCATTGGTTCCATATTAACGTCTGAATTGTACTCATTCTTCATTCTGAACTGAAATACTTCAAATTGCAATTGACCAACTGCTCCAAGAATATAATCATTCGTTGTATAGGACGTATACAGCTGAACGGCTCCTTCTTGAACCAACTGATCAATCCCCTTATGAAACGATTTCTGCTTCATCACATTTTTTGCAGAAACCCGAACAAACAATTCAGGGGTAAATTGCGGTAGTTTTTCAAACTCAACTGGTGCTTTACCTGTATAAATCGTATCGCCAATCTGAAAATTACCGGTATCATAAAGACCGATAATATCTCCGGCAACAGCTGTATTCACATTTTCACGGGTATTCGCCATAAATTCGGTCACATTGGATAATCGAAGTTTCTTTTGAGTTCGATATAAATTAACATCCATTCCCTTTTCAAATTCACCTGAACAAATTCGAACAAATGCAATTCGATCACGATGATTGGGGTTCATATTTGCTTGAATTTTAAACACAAAGCCCGAAAAACGATCGGCATCAGGTTGAATCATATCGCCTTCCTGGGTTTTATGTGCACTTGGCGCCGGCGCATATTTCAAATAGGCATCAAAGAATGTCTTAACACCAAAATTCACTAAAGCCGAGCCAAAAAAAACGGGTGTTAAATCACCGGTAGCAATCTTATCTTCATCAAATTTATTGCCAGCCATATCCAATAAATCAATACTATCCTTAGTTTCTTGAAATTGATCGTCGTCTGCTAATTCAGCATCATTAATCGGATTATTGTCGTCATCCAACTGCACCATTTGGCTTTTTTGAGCATGCGTATATAACTCAACCCGATGATTATACCGGTCAAAAATACCTTCCAGATTTTTCCCCATCCCAATCGGCCAATTCATTGGATATGCTTGAACACCAAGCACTGTTTCCAACTCATCAATTAAATCCATTGGATCACGACCATCACGATCCAGCTTATTCATAAAGGTAAAAATGGGAATACCACGCATTTTACAAATTTGAAATAATTTTTTTGTTTGTGGTTCAATACCCTTAGCAGAATCAATCACCATCACTGCAGAATCAACAGCCATTAACGTTCGGTAAGTATCTTCCGAAAAATCGGCATGCCCTGGTGTATCCAAGATATTGATTCGCTTACCGCCATAATCAAACTGCATCACAGAACTCGTCACAGAGATTCCACGTTTTTGTTCAATTTCCATCCAGTCGGATTTGGCAAAGTTTCCGGTTTTTCGAGCCTTTACTGTCCCGGCTTGTCTGACAACACCACCAAAAAGTAACAACTGCTCGGTAATCGTTGTTTTCCCAGCATCCGGATGTGAAATGATCGCGAATGTCCGCCGTGTGCTGTCCCTTGTCTGTAATTTTTGATTGCTCATATTGACTTCCTTTCAAACGTAAAATAACTCACTAAGTTTAACATATTCATACAGCAAAAAGCCACCAATCGCACGATTGGCAGCTTAACCGACTTAAACTAGACACCACTTTCGATCTGGTGCATCACATAATTAACAACTTTCAGAGAACTCAACCCATCATTAATCGCACAGAATCGGTTATAAAAGTTCATAAACTGCTGATTGGCACTCATATCCGGGTGCCCAAGTGCATGATGGATTTCTGCCAACAACTCTTGAGAATTATGGGCAATCCTGCCCGGCAAGTCCCGTTCATAATTCAAGTAAAAGCCTCGAAGCTCTTCTTTATATAAATGATAATCATATGGATAAAATAGAATTGGTCGTTTTAAATAAGCATAATCGAAGAACACAGATGAATAATCTGTAATAAGCAAATCAGAAACCAAATAAAGATCACCGATATTAGGATAATTTGAGAAATCATATACGAAGTCGGAATAGTCTGATATATCAAGTGCATTTGAAATAAGATAATGCATCCTTAAAATCAAAACAGTGTCATCGCCAAAAGATTTACGAAAATCATCCAGGCTAAACGGCAGCTCAAAGGTATACTTTCCCTTTTCCGCAAACTGGTTATCACGATAAGTTGGTGCATACATCACAACTTTCTTATCCAAAGGAATGCCCAATTTATTTTTAATTTCGGTAACCTCATCAGGCATCGTGTTAATCAACTCATCATTACGTGGATAACCAACTTTTAAAATTTGGTTATTAAACCCAAAAGCAGAACGGAAAATTTGGGTTGAATAATCATTGGGAGAAACCAACGCATCCCATCTATTAGCCTCACGAACAAAGTTTTTATGGTACTTAGCCGTTGTTGTCCCTGGCATTGAAACGTTCTCAATATCCAAGCCCAGCTTTTTCAACGGTGTTCCATGCCATGTTTGAATATAAGTAACATAGCTCGGCTTTTTAACCCATGAAGGAAAACGGGCATTGCTAATCCAAAATTGTGATTTTTCTAAAAGCCGAACCCACTTGGACGTTCTCCTAATAACGTAGGCAATTTGGTTCTCTTTACAAAATGCCTTTTGAGATCGATCAATTGACCAAATCATAGTAATGCCGGGATAAAGCGTTTGAAACAGACGATAAATGGCGTATGGGCTATCACTTACCTGTCGCCCGCCAAAACTTTCAAAAATAATGGTAGTATTTTCATAAGGGGAGTGCCCTGCCTTAAATAAGAAGCGCATTCTTGCCAGATTCAACTTATCCTGAACGAGCCGACAGACTTCCAGCAAACCATGTACTTTGCCGCCAGCAGCTGCAACTTTTTCAAGCAATGAAGCCCCTTGGAATTCTTTAACTAAAAGGCTATTATCAAATCGCTTTTTAATTGTAATCACTCGATTACCGGGTAAATCTGCTTCAACTGATTGGCCACTCAGTGATTTGGAAATAATCAAGCGTTGGTTAATTTCCTGACCTGCAAGCTCATATTTAATGGACAACTCACCAACTGAGTCCTTAGGTATATCCGTTAATGGAATGCCAACCTTAAACATACCTGCAAACATTGTTTGGGATACAGGATAATCCAACTTACCATCATTGAGTCGATTTTGTAGAATAATTCGTTGATTCTTAATCGGTGTCCCATTAATTTTATTATATCCGGTGATTTCCAGATCAGTGTCTGTTAAGTTAACAGAATTAATCATGAAGTCCCGATCGGATTGATGGGTTCGAATATTAAATAACGCCATTCCCTGAGCGTCACTGTTAAATTGATAATAACTGGTTAATTCAAGTTGATGACGGTCACTTAAGTATTCACTTTCAATCTGAACCACGTTTTTAAAATTAGCCGCATTATCAACCAAAAAGATTTGCCATTCAAACTCGGTTTGATCCGCCGCTTCAAAATGAAAGTCCTGAGCGTCAATTTTTACTCGAATAATGTTATGATTTAAAACCTTCGAAATTGGTTTCATGACAGAAGCAAGACTATTTTTTTCAACGAATAACATATAAGCATGCTCAAGAGAAGTAGCAACATCTAATAATTCAAATTCTAGAACTTGAAGTCCCTTTTTTTGATGAACTCCCGATAGTATCGCTCGCAATTTTGATTTCCCCTTAATAATTAAATATTTGCTTTCCTGGTAAATACTTGGACGCGTCAATAATATTATTAATATCTAAATAAATTCTAGCATCATCAATGTTCATATTTAACAACACCTGATGGTAGAAAGCATTAATATCATCATATCGATGATAGTCACTGTATGACGTTGCTTTAGTAACGATGGATTCTCCTTTGGCTTCATAATGTGTCAGTGGATCTTCCTTCTTATTACTGGAAATCTCCGATAAACTCGCAGGAACCGGAATTAAAGATGTCTCCGCAACACCGTAATTGATCTTTTGAGACATCACATAATTGGTAAATCTAAAGACTAATTCTGATTTTGTATTTAACAAGAGACTCTCATCAACAAAATCATCATGACACTTTTCAATACCGTAAAGTTGATCTTGTTGATTGTAATTATTAATCTGAATAATTCGGCTGTTCTTATCAAACAGAATTGTATGTAACCGAACCTGATTATCTCCAAAAAGCGTTTCTGCAATAATGTTACCACTATCATCAACATATCGCGTCACCTTTAAACGGTTTGTATGTGACTCATACGATGTGAACTTTGTCAGATCTATATTAAGAAAATCATTATCCTTCAGTAAGATTCCAGAATGATCAGCATAAACGTCTCCCAAGGTAATGATCCGAACAGACGGCAGATGTTCTCTCTCGTTAATTGTGTTAAACTCACGTTTTGCCTGCCAAACCTCATCAAAATTGGTCATTGCAAATAAAATAGCAACCTCATAATGATCATTAATCAATGCTAATAACTGTTTTAAAAATGTTGGTTTCCTAATGCCCTGAATGCTTGTCACCAAGAAAATTGCCCTTTTCATTACTTTCCTCCTAATAGATCGCAACTAATGCAACTCATAATAAAAGGGGGCTGGTGCAAAACACCTTGTTTTGCGAACAGCCTCTCTTTAGTCGAATGAACCTAGGCCTGCCAATCCTTTGAATCGGTTAAGCCAAGATCCTCCTTAATTTTGGTTGTTGAAATACCCTCAGTTCTGGGCAAATAAACAACCTCGCAATAATCTTTCAGAAAGTCAAATTTACCTTTCCAATCATCACCCATTACAAATACATCAATATCTCGATCCTGAACATCGTGAATTTTTTGATCCCAATTAGTTTCAGGAATCACTTCATCAACATATTTAATTGCTTCTAAAATGTATTTTCGATCTTCATAGGATGTATATGCTTTTTTGCCCTTTTCGGCATTAAACTCATCAGAAGATAAACACACGGTCAAATGATCACCAAGAGCTTTTGCACGCTTTAACAATCTGACGTGACCCTTGTGTAATAAATCAAACGTCCCGTAAGTAATTACTTTTTTCATAAAATCTCCTACTATCTGTTACTAGAAATTAAAATAAACACAACTTAAATAGTAGCATAACCAGCTTCAACGTCAATATCAATTACTGATTATTAAAAATAATTAAAATTAATCCAGCTGATAAATGTTATAAAGATGAACAACAATTACTTTAACGATCGCGTAAAGTGGCACGGCTAAAATCATCCCCATCAAACCGGCAATGTTGCCAGCGGCCAACAGGATAATAATAATCGTTAACGGGTGAATTTGAAGTGACTTACCAATAACATTTGGGTAAACCAAGTTGCCATCAATCTGTTGTACGATAATCACAATCACAATGTTATAAACCATGCCCAACCAGCCACCATGAGAAAATGAAACGATCAGGGCCGGCGCGATACCAATGTATGGACCAAGATAAGGAATAATATTACAAATTCCGGCAATCACACCAAGTAATAGTGCATTAGGCAACCCAATAATCAAATATCCAATGGCTGTAAACGTTCCGACAAATAAACATTCAATCATCTGACCCGAAATGTATTTGGAGATGGTTCGGTTCATAGCAGAAATCAGATCCATCGTCTGTTCACGATGCTTTTCCGGTAAGAAAGATTTAATATTAGGAGCCAAGCGATATCCGTCTTTTAACATGTAAAAAAGGACAACAGGAACAGTCACAGCGATAATAACAGCATTTGCAGCTGCTGAAATAACGCCACCGATACCACTGGTCAACCCATTGAAGAAGCTGTTTGCATAATCAGTAATGTTGGTTGAGAATTTTTGGGTTAGCTGAGTAAAATCAATCTTTTTTAACAGCTGTTGAGAATTCATCTCTTTTAACGCCTTTTCAAGAAGACTCTGCCCGTCGTTAATGGCATTGGGCACGCTATTCGCCAAATTCATCAGTTGATTCAATACTTTAGGAATAAAAACTGTGGCCATTAAAATAATAATTCCCAACAGTAATAAAAAGACAAGTGTTACTGCCCAGGTTCGTGATACCTTCTTCCTACCTATCGGAATTTTAGTTAGTAGGTTAACAATCGGATTCAACATATAATATAGTATCCCGGCCAGTAAAACCGGTATAAAAATCGTGGAGAAAAAAATGGCAATGGGTGAAAATATAAAGCTGATTTGCGTACATCCCCAGATGATCCCGACGACAAGTAAAATCTCCAAGGACCAAAACATGAGGGGAGAATTTTTTAATCTTGCAAACACCGAGAGTTTCCCCCTATTCAAATTTAGTTGGTTACGGCAATTGTATCATAATTTTTCGACGTTAAAAAAACAGCTGTCCGGCAAATCGATTATTTACCAAACAACCATTATTAAAGTGACTCTCATTTACATTGGCGGGATAAGGCTAAGTAGCGCTCATACCAGATTGCAATAAATTCTTTTGAGAACGGACCTTTTTCGTTGTTAATCCAATCAACAATAATCCGAACGTTTTTCTTCAGAATATGGTCAATTTCTGGACCATAATTCCAACGTTTGCTGAAAGCCAGATACTCATCAACATCCAAGAGCTTTCGCCTGCCATCCGGAAAAACTTTAACGTCTAAATCGTAATCAATGTATTTTAAGGCTTCTTTGTCCAAAACATACGGGGATGCCAAATTACAATAATATGCAATTCCATCATCCCTAATCATCGCGACAACGTTAAACCAATAATGTTTATGAAAATAAACCAAAGCGGGTTCCCTGGTTACCCAGTGACGACCATCGTCCTCAGTAACCAAAGTATGATTATTACATCCAATAAGTGAATTTTCGCCGTTCTTTAATACCATCGTATCTCGCCAAACACGATGCAGGCTACCGTCATGTTTGTAGCTTTGAATCGCAATGAAGTCACCTTCTTTTGGCAATTGCTGTCCGCGTGGCATTGTGCTACCCACTTTCTGAATAAGCTATCAGTTACGATTGTTACCAATCCAATGATAATTATATCAGAGTAGGCGTTATTTTCCGAATGAATTTAACTTTCAGCAAGATTTTCCAAAGCTGCCTCAATATCGTCCATTGAAAAGCCCTTACGAAACAATGCCTGCCTTGTTTTCTGAAACTGCTTATATTTTTCCAGCTTAGCATATTTACGCCAGTACTTTTCGGCAACTCCACCGATGATGTCGCTATCATGGGACGCAAGCCCGGATGTATCAACCTTCTCCATGATATCCGGAACAATATCAAATCCAAACCCGCGTCGAACCAGTGTTTCTTTTATTTTATTAACAACCATTTTTTCCGACTCCTTTTGGTGATGGCGTAGTTGATTATCAGCAACCGAGATACCGATCTCTATCATCTGATCTTCAGGAAAGAAATCCGCAATAGACGCATCAATCAAGGATTTGGGCACCTTCTTTTCAAACAATTTTTGGCGAATCCAGTTTGGCCCATTTTTCTTTTGACGAACGACCGTGCGTACATAACTATCCGCATATTTTCGATCATTAACCAACTGTTGATCCTTCAGCTGAGAAATAACCTGATCGATTGCTTCAAGATCATCTGTTATTTCAAGCAGTTTTGACCTCACTTCATGTTCTGTTCGTAAATTATGAGCCAGGTAATTCAAGGCACGTGTGTGTAGTTTTGAGATATTGTCAGCACTTTTTAAGGTTTCAATCAGTTGCTTGTCTAATTCCATCCCCTTAAAAAGTCGGTATTTAATAAAAACATCCTCACTGATCGGGAAGGCATATTGACCGTCAACGTAAACATTAAATCTTCCCTTACGCTTTTGTGCTTCGATTTTAGTAATTGATTGTGTCATGGCTTTCAACCCCTTTTCTTACATTTAAACGGCCGAATCGAATTCACTTTAACGACTGGATTTGCTATACTGAAACCAAATCAAAATAGAGGAATGACTAATATGATAACTGCCCATGTAGTTTACGCAACCATTACCGGTAACAACGAAGATATTGCGGATATTGTAACCGAACATCTTGAAGATGCCGGCGTTAAAGTAACCGAGACCGAAATTTCACAAACTGATCCATCCGTTTTTGAAGATGTTGATATTTGTGTTGTTTGCCCATATACATATGACGAAGGTGCTTTGCCTGAAGAAGGACTTGACTTCTATGAGGACCTGAGTGATGAAAAGCTGAGTGGCAAGGTTTTTGGTGTTGCCGGTTCTGGAGACACTTTTTACGAAGAATACTATAACGTTTCCGTTGATAAATTTGAAGAAGCCTTCAAAAAAACCGGGGCCACAATTGGGGCTGATAGTGTCAAAATTAATTTGGAACCTGATGAAGACGATATAAAAAAATTGGACGCTTTTACTGAGAAACTAATTGAAAAAGCTAAAAGCTTACAATAAATTATGATAATGGCATTCCAGCAGGAGAAGAGAGGTTGAGACAAAAGTCATTTTGTCCAACCTCTTTTAGTTTAATCACGATTATTAACAAGCCAAAAATGTTCAAATAGAAGCCTTGGTTTGTGTGAATTAATTATTTTCTCTTTCGCTTCGTAGCCCTTCTCAAGACTGATTCAATGGCATCGGTCTGTTCTTGGATCTTTCCCATTCGAAGTTCTTGGATTGTTGCATTAATGACACCACCCAACAACATAATCAAGCCTGAGAAGTCCAACCAAAACATCAATACGATAAAAGTGCCGATGGTTTTGTATGCATCAACTCGATGAGCGAAAAAAGTGACATAAATTGAAAAGGCTTGTGCTAATATCATCAAGCCCAGCGTAGTAAACAATGCCCCA
Organism: Lentilactobacillus hilgardii DSM 20176 = ATCC 8290; assembly: GCF_000159315.1. Lineage (GTDB taxonomy): Bacteria > Bacillota > Bacilli > Lactobacillales > Lactobacillaceae > Lentilactobacillus > Lentilactobacillus hilgardii. Next base: position 472,791 of record NZ_GG669994.1, on the reverse strand, counting down.
AACCAAACGTACCTGAACTTAACTTTAGCCGTGGGCACAATGTAAAATAACACGCTCAATAGCAACCACACAAGAATCATTGTCGAAGGCCATTTAACTGTTGAAACAAAACTAATGATCGATTGTGGAATATGAAGAATGGGCGACAGCCAGCTAAAGACAAATTGGCTGAGCGCAAAAGCAATCATGACCGCGACCACAACTACAATTAACAACAACATCCACAAAAATGACAAGATTCGATTTGAAATAGCCGTCTGATCTTCCGCAACGCCATATGCCTTATTAATACTTCGTTGAAAAGCCGCAATTGCGCGACTGGCCGACCAAATTGTCACAATCAATCCTATGGATAATTGACTGGTGCCACCACTTCTTAAAGTTGAATCAATAACCGGTTCAAGCATGACATAAATCCGATCCGGAAAGATCGGCCTGACATATTCCATGATATCCCCTGTATGAATTTGGAAGAGGTTAAGAATACTACCACCAATAAACAAAATCGGAAAAATAGACATTAGTGAATAAAAGGCCAATACAGCTGCAGAATCGGAAACATCTCCTTGCGAATAATGACTAACCAAGGTTTGAATAAATTGTTTAGTTTTCAAATAAATTGATTTAATCATTAGCCAACCCACTTACCTAATTATTTTGAAAATCGAGCCAAAATGGCTTTTAAAATTCTATCGGAAGCTTTACCATCCCCATACGGATTCTTTGCCTCTGCCATTTTTTTATATTCAACCTGATCGTCTAGCAACTGCGTCATATTTTCTTTTACAACAGCAGGATCTGTCCCGACCAATTTTAGTGTACCGGCTTCAATTCCTTCAGGTCTTTCGGTGGTATCCCGCAATACCAGGACAGGTTTTTCCAACGATGGTGCTTCTTCTTGAATGCCCCCGGAGTCCGACATAATGAAATAACTCCGTGCCGCCATATTATGAAAGTCCAATACATCCAACGGCGCAATCAGGTGAACCTGTGGATTTCCGTCAAAAACGTCATGAGCCACTTTTTGAACCGCTGGGCTAAGGTGAACCGGATAAACCACTTCAACATTGGGGTGTGTCTTTAAAACATCTAAAATTGCCTTAAACGTTCGTCGCATTGGCTCTCCCTGGTTTTCGCGTCGGTGCATTGTTAGCAATATCATCTTTGAATCACTTTTTAATTCATCCAACACAGAATGTTGATAATCGGCAGAAACGGTTTGTTTTAAAGCATCAATAGCCGTATTCCCGGTTACAAAAATATTTTTTTCGGGATGATTCTCTTTAAGAAGATTATCCCTGCTCAGCTTTGTCGGCGCAAAATATAAGTCTGCCAAAACATCAGTTAATTGACGATTCATCTCTTCTGGATAAGGGGATAGCTTATTCCAAGTACGCAGTCCCGCTTCAACATGCCCGATTTCAACCTGATGATAAAAAGCACTCACACTGGCCGCAAACGTTGTTGTCGTATCTCCATGAACTAAGATGATGTTCGGTACCACTTTCTCAACAATTGGATCCAGCAGCGTCAAGACACGTGTCGTAATATCACTTAGTGTTTGTCCCTGCTTCATAATATTTAAATCGTAATCCGGCTTAATATGAAAAACATCAAGTACTTGATCCAACATTTCTCGATGTTGCGCGGTTACAACAGTAATTGGCTGAAACTGATCCAAATGGTGCTGCATCATTAAAATAATTGGGGCCATCTTAATTGCTTCAGGACGCGTCCCGAAAATAGTCATAACTTTTATAGGTTTCAATTTAAAATTCTCCTTTAACAAGTGATTTCATTATAACAAAGATGCCCAACTCTAAAACCAAATTAAAAAAGTTTTCAATGATCTATAACTTTCTTTCTTGAATTTCCCTTACTCGAAGAGGTTTGTTTCTTGCATTTAATCAAATATTTTAATTATTTATTGCTAAATTTTTAACATGTCGTAAACGTCACATTTTTTTGATATGGTATAATTTGATGATGTACATACCATAAGACATTTTGGAGATTGGATAAGCCGATCTATATCTTCGGGACGTCATGGCAGTTGATTTAAGTTAGATTAGTTTTTTAGCTAATTCTGATAATATGGTCACGACTTATCGTAAAAGATAACGAAGACCAGTCGGTAAGGTATCACTATTGTGTATAATAATTGGAGGATTTATTTTGAAGACAATCAGTCTAATTGTTCCTTGTTATAATGAGGAACCGACTGTTGAGCTTTTCTTTAATACAACAGAAAAAGTATTTAAACAGTTAAACGAAACACATAAGGACCAGTATCGGCCGGATTACTTATTTGTAAATGACGGCTCTGCGGATAAAACCCTGGAGATTATGCGTCAGCTCCACGAAAAACATCCGGATACCGTTCATTATTTGTCATTTTCCCGAAATTTCGGGAAAGAATCGGCACTGGCAGCGGGATTAAGTAACGCCAAGGGTGATTATATTGCCGTAATGGATGTCGATTTGCAGGATCCCCCCGAGCTACTCCTTCAAATGGTCGATATTTTGGAAGACCCGAAACAGGATTATGAAGTTGTTGGTTGTGTCCAAACATCGCGTAAACAGAATCCGATTCGGGGTTTTCTGTCAGCCAGTTTCTATAAAATCATTAACAAGATGTCACGGGTCCAATTAAAACAAAACGTCCGGGACTATCGGTTAATGACAAGAAAGTATGTTGATGCGCTCTTGGAACTTCCAGAATACAATCGTTTTAGTAAAGGTATGTTTTCCTGGGTTGGCTTTAAAACCAAATACTTAAAATATGAAGGTGTCCCCCGGGCAGCCGGAACAAGTTCCTGGTCAATTTTTCAACTCTTCGAGTACTCATTGGAAGCAGTTGTTGATTTTTCAGATGTTCCGTTAAAAATGGCAACACTTGTTGGTGGGCTCATTTGCTTTCTATCTATCATTGGATTAGTATTTGTTGTTATCCGAGCCCTCTTCTTTGGTGGTTCGGTCAATGGCTGGGCATCGTTGGTATCCATCATCCTATTTTTAAGTGGTGTTCAGTTATTCTGTTTGGGAATTGTTGGAAAATATATAGGGAAGATTTATCTTGAAACAAAACACAGACCAAAATTTATCATTGCAGAAAGAAAATAATCGTTTAATGAAAAAAATAGCTGCAGTTTACGACAAATATCGTGAAGTCATCTCCTACCTTTTTTGGGGTGTTGTCACCACTGTCGTCAATCTTGGTGTCTTTGAGGGCTTCCATTTACTGACGAATTGGAATTATATGGTTAACAACACTATTGCCTGGTTTATTAGTGTGCTAGTTGCGTACTTATCGAACCGTGCATACGTTTTTCACTCAAAAACAACTGGGGCACGCGCCTATCTTGGTGAGATGGCCTCATTTTTCGGTGGCCGACTACTTGTCCTGATTCTTGAACAAGGTATTCTTTTTGTTGGTATTACCCTCATGAGTGGAAATCAATTCATTGTTAAAATCATAGACAACGTTATTGTGGTTATTATCAACTATTTCTGGTCTAAATGGGCTGTTTTCCGTGACCAAAAGAAATAAATTAACTAACTAACTGTGATAAAGAGGTAACCTTTATGAGAAATCCAAATCTTAATCGTCAAACGTTACGTAAGCGAAAAGCCGAGTTTTCAAGGGGGCTTTACACAACAGCCGATGGTTTCAAACTATTAGGAATGGCCGTTATTTTAATTGCCATCTTAGTTGCTTGCGCAAATTATTTGATGTGATTTAAATAAGTGTGATTATAAAAATCTCGATTCAATGAAGTTTTATTCATTGAACCGAGATTTTTTTATACCATCAACTAGGCGAAACAGACGATATTTTCGCGCAATTCTGTTTAAGAAGCGCTAGTATAAAAACAATTCTATTGTTATATGACATAGTACTGAAGTAAAATCGCAATTTAATCGACCACATTATATGCACAACCACAATTTACACGGTCATATTCGGTATATACTTTTTGCGGATCTGATAAAAAGCTATCAATCTTTTAAGCCTTTTGGACATGATTACGCTATTTTGGGACCAATATCTCATTTCCCTGATGGAACGATTGCCGATCAACATTAATAGAAAAAGCCAAAGCAACGATTTCGCTTTGGCTT
>NZ_GG669994.1:360680-468406 GCF_000159315.1 Lentilactobacillus hilgardii DSM 20176 = ATCC 8290 | reverse complement strand
CAACGATTTCGCTTTGGCTTTTTCTATTAATGATTTTACTGACCTCACCCGGACTCGAACCGGGATCAACCGCTTAGGAGGCGGGTGCCCTATCCAGTTGTGCTATGAGGCCAAAAACAATACATGTCAATTTTCTCATTTATTAATCAACATGTAAAGAAAATTATTTAGTAGTCCGCTTATGCCGCATCCCTTTTCGCTTAGTATGCTTGTTCTTTTTGTGATGTGGTTTTGGCACCGGATTTGAAATTACCGGCCGCTTCTTTTGAGACTTCTGGTTGGCGACCCTTTCTAATCCTTGAGTTGGTCCCTCATCATTCTTATCATCTTTTTCCAGATCCGTTACCGTTTGTTCAGGTTTGGTGTCTGAAAGTTGGTTCCCACTAAAATAAACGTTTGACAAGTCAAATTGATCTCGAACCAGTTGCTTTAAATGACGCAGGTCGTGGTCATCTCCCATGTTAATCACTAAACCGTTTTGATGCATTCGGCCTGTCCGCCCAATTCGGTGAGTATATGTTCTGGCATCCCGAGGCAAATCAAAATTAATAACGGCTGGCAGTTTGGGAATATCAATTCCCCGTGCAGCCACATCCGTCGTTAAAAGAAGTCTCACTTTTCCCTTTCGGAAATCTCTTAATGCATTTTGACGACTGGTTTGATTCTGCTCGCTGGTCAGCTTAGCTGCTTCCCGAACATGACGATGGATTAAAAACCCGGACACTTTCTGAAGCGTATTTAACTGATCAAAAAAGACCAGTGCTTTAAAATCTTTCATGTGTAAAAATCGGAGCAACATTTGTTCCTTCTTCTTATTTGAAACTTGAAGAAGACCATGCTTCACAATTCCCTGGGTATCATCGATGTCCGTTACATCGAATATCTGCATATCTTGATTGAACCAACGATTAACGTGTTTTAAAATATCATTTTGAGTAGCCGAGAAAAATCCCAACTGTGTATCGTCAGGTGCCTGATCAACTAACTCTCGAATCGAATCCAGTGTATCTTCACTTAGCAAATTATCGGCTTCATCAATCACAATTGTCTGAATATCGTCCAATTTCAACTTACCAAGCTCAATCAGGTTCATCAAACGACCGGTTGTGCCAACAATCACATTGGGGTGTTCCTTCAGGCGCTCGATCTGCCGTGAAATATTAGCGCCTCCAACAGCCCCTTGAACTGTCAAACCGGTTAGGCTGCCCCATTCAAGCATTGTTTTTTGAGTCTGCATGGCTAATTCGGCAGAAGGTTCAACCACGATCAACTTAGTACCATCGATTGATTTAATTGATTCAAGTAATGGCAGCGTAAAAGCAACCGTTTTACCGGAACCGGTTGGTGCAATGCCAACAACGCTTTGACCATCCTTCAGTGGTTGATAAACCGCCTTTTGAATTGCCGTCCATTGTTGATATCCCAGTTTCTCAGCATGCTTTTCAAATTCACTAATCAATCTTTTTCTCCGTTCTACTATTTTTCCTCACCCACAAAGAAAATGTGTGCGTCCTGACGTAGGTTAAACAGAATCTTATTGACATAGACACTTAACTGACGCCAATATGCATAATCCTTCATATTTTGGTCATTATTTGGTTCATTAATCACTCTGGCAAAATCATTTGCCTCCGGAATCATTGGATTAGCCCCGTCGTCATCTCCAAGCGTTTGGCGTTTGCCATCCGGATCAATATAATCAACGTGTTGGATCTCCCCGGCATCATCAAGTTCAATTAAGTCTTTCAATCCATATATCTCGGACGTCATATGGGAATTCGATATTTTCGAAAAATTTAAAATAACGGTATATTCGGGATAACTCAAAACAGCCGTCCCCTTTCCATCAACACCCGTGCGAATCAACTGTGGATAATAGGAAACCTCTTCCGGCATACCAAACAGGGTTACTGCATCATAAACAGTGTATACGCCAAGGTCTTGCAAAGCGCCCCCCCCAAATTTTGGTGAAAAAACATTCGGAATTTCACCAGCTAAAACATGATCATAACGTGATGAATATTTGGAGTACGTGAATTCAGCCCCTGAAACAACGTTAAGTTCACTCAACTTCCTTTCAATTGCATGGAAGTTGGGGGTGTGAATATTTCGAGCCGCCTCAAAATACAAGACTTCCGGATGCTTATCAAGCAAATGCTGAATTTCTGCCATTTGCTTTTGATTCATAAATGCCGGTTTTTCAACAATGATATTTTTACCATTTTCAATTGCCTGTTTTGCCTGTTCAAAATGTAAACTGTTTGGTGATGCAATATATACCGTATCAAAGCTGTCACTGGCAAAAAATTCATTTAAATCATCAAATGTATTTTCAGCACCATTTTTAGTCGCAAATTCGGTTGCTGTCTCAAGATGTCGCGAATAAACGGTTGTAAACCCATATTTTCCTGTAAGCTTAACTGCCTCAACAAATTGTTGGGTAATCCAGTTAGTACCAATAATTCCTAATTTAATCATCTAGAAAACCGCCTTTCCTAGTTAAATTGTAACAATGTTTTAACGTGATTAACATCTAAAATATCTAGTATAGTCTTATAATAACGCTATAATGCTATAGTGTGTTGTAAGTATTACTGTGGGGGGATGTTTTTATTGCGTAAAAGAAGCATTGCTATTTTTTTAATTTCTTTTTTCATTGGACTTTTTCATGCACCTAAACGTAAAAAACAGATTGATCACATAGATCCACTGTTTTTTGCCGGAACATGGTTTTTTAAAGATTATCGGGGGCACAACCATAGAATTGAAATTGGGCCCGATCTCAAACTGTCAATCGATGGGGAAGATTTGTCAGCCAAGGTTTCATCTGTCAAAAAATATGAAGTTTCATATGTGGACCGCTATGGGTACACCTTGGAAATTCGGGCAAACGAAGCGCGCCCAACAAAATTTTACGATGAATCGGATAACAACACATACGGTTTATATCCAAATATGGAAATGTTATGAAAGCAGCCAAGGCAAAACAAACTTTGTCATCAGCTGCTTTTATTTTGTTAACTCCCCAGATACCTGGCCCATTGTCGTGCATCACCGTTAAATACGGACATCGGTAAAAAAACAACCTGTCGATCTAATCGAAAATCCTGCTTCTGGGTCACTTGAATAAAAGTTGCATCACCGTTTGGCTTACCAAGCTGACCGTCAGTCGTCCAAAACTGATGAGCATTTGTTGCCTCGATTTTCAAACGCTGAATAATCTCCTGGCTAGTTGAAATAACAACTGGTCGTTGATAATAATGTCGAATATCAGACATTAATGTCCGAACATTTTTCCGCGTTGATTTCCAATGAACCGAGTCATCATTATAGCCCCCATAATACTGAATAGAAATACAAATCGGCAAACTACCTGTATTGGTTTTTACCTGACGCACAAAATTTTTAAATTGGGCCTTCGGCGAGCTGCTAAAACTGAAATAATGGTAAACGCCAACCGGTAGTTGCGACCCTTGACTTCTTTGAAAATTACTTAGAAAGCTGTCATCAGTGTAGGTCGCTCCCTGTGTTGCTTTTAAATAAACAAACTTAACACCGTTGTTTTTCAAGCTTTCAAAATCAATATAGCCATTATCCTGGTTAATCGAAACGCCTCTTATTGGATATCTCTTAAGCTCTTGTTTTGCATGCCACCGCCAAACGGAAAAAGCAGTTATTAATAAGACAATCAACAAAAAAACGCCAAAAATTACCTTACGGGTTCTCACCCGTCGCCGGTAAGTTTCAGCATAAATTGGTTGAACATCTCTTCGTCGCATAAATAGTCATCTCAGTTAATCGGGATTAAGGTATGTCGTTTTGAATCACACACTTTTTAGGACTGCTCCTCAAAACAACACCGCTCCATATAAGGGATTGATTCGAAAAATCCAAATTCGGGATTTCCCCAATCAACGCCTTATACTCCGGGTGTTACCCGTTTTGAATCACACACTTTTATCCCCTAGTACTTTCAATTATATTTTGGACACTGCGAATTGTGTCTTCAGTAGCAGGTCCCATTCGAACTGTTGCCATCATAAATAATGTATCAATAATAGTTAATTGAGCCAACAGTGAATACATGCCTTCAGAGCGATAATTGGATTCATCGCTTGACGAAATAAATGTGATATCACTGTGTCCCACTAATGGTGAGTCTTGATAGCTGGTAATCGCAATGACAGGAACCCTTCGGCGTTTTAACGTCTCGGCAATTTTTATTGTCTGTCGATTCTTGCCCGAGTGTGAAACAACAATTGCGCAATCGTCCTCTCCCAATTTTACAGCTTGCATGAGCTGTACGTCAAAGTCAGGATAATAAAAGCAATCAATCGAAGTGCGTAAAAATTTATGATAACCGTCCAAAGCAACTACAGATGAACCTCCAAGACCAAAGAAGCCGAGTCTGTGGCAATGGATAATTCGAAGAACCGAACGGGCAAATTCATTCTCATCGATCCCCTCACGCGTATCCTGAAGTGCTCGCTGTGAACTGGTAAAAATTTTATCAGCAATGGTTGAAAGCGTATCATTTGCATCAATATCTTTAAATATTGGTAAATTCTGTGGCCTCAATTGTGTATAAGCCAACGATAATGTGAATTCACGGAAATTTGAATAGCCAAGTGTTTTCACTAATCTGGAAACAGAAGCCGTTGACGTTTCTGTTACCGCTGCCAAATCTTCTATATTGGCTTCTGAGGCGGCTTGGGGATTATCAATCACATATTTGGCAATTTTTTTATTTGTTCGACTTAAATTATCGAAAGACTGCTTCAGCATTTGAACTGGCGAGGAACTCATCTTAATCACCTTTCATTTCATTAAAACTAGTAATTACTACGATTTTTATTTCTTGTAAATATTTTACAGCTTTATTGTAAATATTTTACAACAAAATAGTTGCATTGTGAAATTGTTTTTCATATAATATTGTAGTCGCTTACATTTAATAAAAAGAAAGATGCTTATATTTGATGCAGCGCGATAGGCATGGTAAATTTAGTTCGAAGCGATACCGGCACTGTGCTGTGATCGATATTTTTTTGGATATGAAACCAGCTATTATTACTTTGGCGTGTATTTTCAGATTCGAAAACCGGTATTTGTAAATTTAGAACACAGAAAGGAAGTTGTATCGATGGCTTACACATTAGGTGTTGATATTGGGACCACCAGTGTAAAAACGGTACTTTATGATACTAACGGTAAGGTACATGGCTATTCAAACAATGGCTATCCACTTTATCAGGATACGCCCGACATGGCAGAAGAAGATCCAGAAGAAATTTTTTCGGCCATGCAAGACGGTATCACTGAGCTTATTCGAAAAGCAAATTTAAAGCCAGGTGAATTGAAAGGGGTTGCACTTTCATGTGCAATGCACAGTTTAATCCTCTTGGACTCAGACTATAAACCACTCACACGTGCTATCACATGGGGCGACAATCGTGCCGTTAAATACGCAGATGAACTAAAAGCCAGTCCGCAGGGAATGGAAATCTACCAACATACCGGCACACCCATTCACCCAATGACACCCTTAACTAAACTGATTTGGTTACGAAATGATCATCCGGACCTGTTTAAAAAAGCACGTTGGTTCGTTGGCATTAAGGAATATATTCTCTACAGACTCTTTGGCACGTTAAAAGAGGATTATTCAATTGCAAACGCAACTGGTATGTTCAATATTTACAATATGGACTGGGATAATCAGGCACTTAAGTTAGCAGGTGTAACGCGTGATCAGCTGCCTGAATTGGTAGATACAACATATCAGTTGAAGGGCATGCATGATCAATATGCAAAAGTTTTGGGAATTGATCCTGATACGCCGTTTATCATCGGTGCATCAGATGGGCCATTAGCAAACCTTGGCGTTAATGCCATTCAGCCGGGTGTCGTTGCCGTAACAATCGGAACCTCCGGTGCTGTCAGAGTGGTTACGGACAAACCACATACTGATCCAAAGGCACGGGTATTCTGTTATTACCTTGCCAAGAATATGTGGGTCATTGGTGGCCCTGTCAACAACGGTGGTGTTGTATTCCGTTGGGTTCGTGATCAATTATGCGCACCTGAAAAGGTTACTGCCGAGCAGATGCATATTGATCCATATGACTTGTTAACTCAAATTGCTGCTAAGATCCCTGCTGGCTCGGATGGTCTGCTTTTCTTCCCATTCCTTGGCGGTGAACGTGCCCCGATCTGGGATGCAAATGCTCGTGGGTCGTTCTTTGGCTTGAACAGAACCCATACCAGGGCACATATGATTCGTGCCGTACTTGAGGGAATCGTCTATAATCTATACACCGTTATGTTGGCTCTTGAAGAAGTTGTCGGCCGCCCAACCAGTATCCAGGCAAACGGTGGTTTTGCACGTTCTGCACTTTGGCGTCAAATGCTTACCGATATTTTTGAGCAGGATGTTGCTATCCCAGAAAGCTTTGAAAGTACCGCACTTGGAGCAGCAACTCTCGGCATGTACAGCTTGGGATTGATTGACAGTTTAACCGATGTCTCAAACTTTGTCGGAACAACCGTCGTTCATCATCCAGATCCGAAGAACTTCCCGGCTTACCGTGAATTAATCCCAATTTACATTCGTTTAAGCCGTTCTCTCGAACCCGAATATAAAAACATCGCTGACTATCAACGACGTCATGAACATGAAGATGATTTCTCGGGGAAATAATATCAGAATGAAGTCACGTTGAAAATTGAATATAAACGTCTTACAAATTTGAAAGGAGATTGATGATATGCAATTAATTGCACTATTAGCCGGTATCATTATTTTATTGGTTTTAATCATCAAATTTAAAATTAATACCTTCGTTTCCTTGGTATTAACTGCAGCAATTACCGCGATATTCCTTGGAATGCCGCTTGGTAAAATTGCCGATTCAATCACAAATGGTATTGGAAGCCAATTGGGTGAATTATCAATGGTCTTTGGCTTTGGAGCCATGCTTGGCCGACTGGTTTCCGATTCTGGTGGTGCTTACATGATTGCCAGCACCTTGATCAAGCGCTTCGGTAAACAACGACTGCAAATTGCCGTTATGATTGCATCATTTATTCTAGGAATTGCACTGTTCTTCGAAGTTGGAATGGTCTTATTGGTTCCTATTGTCTTTGCAATCGCTGTTGAAGCCGGTGTTCCTATCCTTTACCTGGGGATTCCAATGGCAGCTGCTTTGTCAGTTACCCACGGCTTCCTGCCACCCCACCCGGCACCAGTTGCTATCGCCCAAGTATTGGGTGCTAACGATGGTCGTGTTCTTCTATTCGGTTTTATTATTGCTATTATTGCCGCTTATATTGCCGGACCACTTTTCTCAAAATTGGCACGCAAATTTGCACCCGATGCCTTTAACAGAAAGGGAAATCTTTCATCAATCGGTGAAGTTAAGGAATTCAGTCCGGAGGAGTCACCATCATTTGGGTTATCAGTATTAACCGCCCTCTTCCCAGTTATCTTGTTGGCCATTGCCACAATTTACAAGATGACGGTTAACGGCGGCGCTGAGCCAAAGAATCCTTCATTGCTTGATTCGATTATCGAATTTATTGGGTCACCAAGTATTGCAATGCTGATTTCACTATTCTTTGCAATGTGGACAATGGGATGGGCTCGCAAACGAACAACTGCCCAAATCATGGAATCACTTGAAAATGCCGTTAAATCCATTGCAATGTTGCTATTAGTTATTGGTGGTGGCGGTGCTTTCAAACAAGTTCTGATTGATGGTGGCGTTGGTAAAGAAGTCGCTAAAATCTTCCTTGGCTCATCTATTTCACCATTGATTCTTGGTTGGTTAATCGCTGTTGTTCTTCGAATTGCACTTGGGTCTGCAACGGTTGCATCATTAACAGCTGCCGGAATTGTTGCCCCATTAATGGCTCAATCAGGTGTTGATCCAGCCTTGATGGTATTGGCTATCGGTGCCGGTTCACTTGCTGCATCTCATGTTAACGATGCCGGCTTCTGGATGTTCAGAGAATATTTCGATTTGACAATTAAGCAAACCTTGGAGACATGGACCGTGCTTGAATCGATTATTTCTGTGGTCGGTATTGTCCTTGTCATGATCATGAATCTATTTTTCCATTAATTCACTTGATTAAATAATTTGCTATTTTAATATCGTTTAAAAAAGTCCGATACCTCATTTGAGGTATCGGACTTTTTACTTTGAATCCGTTTAATTCAAGAACAATATCGTCAAAAAAACAAATCTGCATTAAACTTGATTAATCTTTGGAATCCGAACACGTTGGCCAACCAAACAGGCCACAACCACTTTTAACGTATCCCCAGGTATAAATACCAGATTGGACAGCAACGCACTTATTAACGGCATTCCAGAGCCTATTGTCAACCAAAGCGATCCAATGATGTCAACGATTAGCACTGCGCCGATCCAGGCACCCGTCATTTTTTCCCACGATTGTTTCATAAACTTAAATGACATCGAACTCCAAACCAAAGCCGGTGTTAACAGCCAACCGACCAGATATCCCCCTGTCGGCCCCACAAAGGCCGCCGGGCCTGCCTGTCCACCACTTAGTACAGGAAAGCCAATCAGCGCTAAGAAAAGAAATAAGGCCACTGAAACGGTCCCTCGTTTTGGCCCCAATACGATCCCAGCGATCATAATTCCTAAGTTTTGAAGCACAATCGGCACCGGAATAAATCCTAATGGAATTGGCGGAATCATCCCTAAAACAATAATAACTGCTGTTACTAACGCAATTTGCGTTATCTCTCGAATCTTCATTTGAATACCTCCTCATCATCACTCATCAAAGTGATGGTTAATCATTCCTTTATTTTGCTTAACCACTTTTGTACCCAAACGGATCTAGCCATGGTATGGATTCTCTGGTAAAAAGACCTTTTTGACCTCACCACTGGAAATTGTGACCATTTCGCCATCTTTTTTAAGAATAACCAACGCACCTTCACGATTAAACCTCATTGCTGTACCAATTACCGTCTGATTGCCCATCACAATTTCAACCGTCTGGCCAAGCGTCTCAGAAAGCGCTGCATATTCCGATAAGAAATTGCCTGTACGGTAGGTTTGATACATGTAAAAGAAATTATCAATAATACCTGCAACAATTTTGTTGCGATCAACATCACTTTTCTCAACAACCGAACCGGCTTTATGGATAATTTCATCCGGAAATCCATGAGAACTTATATTGAGACCAATTCCAACAATAACATTTTCATGAATGCCATCCTCCAAACTTGAGATTGTTTCGGTTAAAATACCACCACACTTTTTATGGTGCGCTAATATATCATTTACCCATTTAACTCGAAAATCCACTTGGGGAAAGAACTGTTTTAGTGCTCGTACTACGCAAACTGCTGTCCCAGTTGTAATTAAACCAGAATGAATCGTTCTTCGGTTCTGCAGTGGAACCAAAATACTCATGTAAATACCTGTTTTGCTCGGTGAATAGAAGTGACGTCCAAGCCGACCTCTACCATGAGTCTGTGTATCCGTTACAAAAACATGAGGCCTTTCAACATTGACATGACTACTAAATGCTTTTGCGTAATCATTAGTTGAGGTTATTTTCTTGAAGTCATGCACCTCAACTGGAAATGTAGTCGTCCGATAATGATCAATAACCTGCGCATCAAAACATTTAGAATATTGATAACAGTATCCCAATCCCTTTTTTGTTGTAATCCGGTGACCGCCACGTTCTAATTTCAAGATATTATTATACACAGCCGGCCGGCTGATATTCAGCCGTTTTGCCAACTCGTTTCCTGAAATGTAGCGGCCATTGGAGGACAACAGTTCATATAAAATTTTCGATTGATGATCTGCCATTATTGATTCCCCCACTCGTTCGTCAAAAAGCCAGCTTATCTTCACGTTACTTCTCGTGATAAAAAATAATCCGGCTAATTTACGATATGCCATAAACTAAATACCTCTCCGAATAGGTTATTCTTACCCGAGCACTTGATCTGATCCTTCAAATCAAGCACCTGTCATTAAGCTTTACTATTCGGACTGACTATTGATCATAAAATATTATCGCTAATCAGATTTAAATTGGATACCCACTTTATAAAGTGTTCCTCACAATCAATCGTACAGAAAGTACTAACACATTTTACACATCATGGGTATTAAATTTAGATCAGATGCACACCTTTATCTACATACACAACGTCACCAGTCATCCCCGTTGACAAGTCGCTCATCAAGAAAGCAGCAACATTTCCAATCTCAGAAGTTGTGACACTCTTTTGATCAACAGTTCGGGATTCTGATTCCTTAAGTAATTCACTATGGTGTTTAATGCCGGTAACAGCTAATGTTTTAACAGCTCCAGCCGAAATAGCATTTACGCGAACACCACTTTCACCCAAGTCTGAAGCTAAGTACCGAACACTTGACTCCAATGCGGCTTTTGCAACGCCCATCATATTATAGTTGGGAATTGCTCGAGTAGAACCAAAGTATGTCAATGTTAAGATGCTGCCGGGATTGTTTAAAATCGGTTGTGCATAACGACTAACCGCAATCAATGAGTAGGCACTGATGTTTTGAGCCAGATCATAACCATCCCTGGTCGTATTAACCAATCCTGAAGTTAACGTTTCTTTATCAGCATAAGCAATGGCATGAATGACGCCATCAATTTTGCCGTGTTTCTGACCGATTTTTTCAAAAGTTTGTTTAATATTGTCATCTTCAGAAACATCACATTCGATTAATTCAGCAGTTTCTGGAACAAAACGTTGCAAACTTTTCTTAATTCGATCATTTTGATATGTCAAAATAACATTGGCACCTTGCTCAAGAATTGCCTGGGTACATCCCCACGCAATACTTCGTTTATTTGCGACCCCCATGATCACAATTGTTTTTCCGTCTAAAAAGCCACTCATTTATTCGGCCTCCAAATTAATTTTCTCTAAAACTTCCGATATCGTTCCCGACGTTGCCGCAATAATTCATCAGTTGGAAGATTCTTCAATTCATTAAATTGATTATAAAGGAAATCGCGCAACGGTTTCAAATCATCACCCGGTCGATACTCATGAATAATTTGATCAATAATACCACTTTCCAGTAACCGATCCGGTGTTAGTTTAAGTTCTTCCGCTGCTTGAGCAACCTTTGATGAATCCTTCCACATAATACTTGCGTAACCCTCCGGCGATAATACGGAATAAATACTGTCTTCAAACATAAAGACCTTGTCCCCACACGCCAAGGCGATTGCGCCCCCACTACCGCCTTCACCAACAATCATACTAATATAAGGTACCTTAAGCTGCATGCCAACTTGTAGACACTGGGCAATTGCCGAGCCGACACCGTGATACTCGGCGTCAACATCAGGCCAGGCACCGGGTGTGTTAACCAATGCCAGAATCGGTCGGTGAAACTTTTCAGCCTGCTTCATCAAACGCAATGCTTTTCGGTATCCTTCAGGTTCGGGACTTCCAAAGTGGCGTTTAATATTTTCCTCAGTATCCGATCCCTTTCGAATTCCCACAACTGTTAGTGGTTCATCATTTAATAGACCAACGCCACCAATCACAGCCTGATCATCACCGTCTGATCGATCACCATGCAATTCAAAAAAGTCACTAATCAATCCATGGATCAGTTCATCAGTTGAAATTTTTTGAGTGCTCCTTGCAGCCTGAACCCGTTCATAAGCAGTTTTTTTAACCATTTGCATCCTCCTTTTGGTGCAAGGCCAACAACTTGGTTAACACTTGCCTCAAATCACTACGAGGTACAATGGCATCTATAAATCCGTGTTGGAGAACGGTCTCCGCCTTTTGAAAGTTTTTTGGCGGTTGTTTCATAATCGTTTGTTCAATTACTCGGCGCCCAGCAAAACCAACTAAAGCATGTGATTCGGCCAAAATAATATCACCTTGCATCGCAAAACTTGCCGTTACTCCTCCAGTGGTTGGATCACAAAGAACAACGATATATAATAGCCCTGCCTTATTGTGAGCTTCAACTGCCTGGGATACCTTTGCCATCTGCATCAGAGAATGAATCCCCTCCTGCATTCGAGCACCGCCTGATGCCGTAAACATGACAACTGGCAAGTTTTCATCAGTTGCTTTTTCAAACAGCCGTGTAATCTTTTCACCAGTGGCGCTTCCTAAACTACCCATCACGAAAAATGGATCCATAATGCCGGCTGCGACCTGCATTTTATCCAATGTCCCAATACCGGTCAGAACGCTTTCTTTGATCCCAGTTACCTTTTTTGCTTTGGCCACTTTTGCCATATACTTTTCATCCGTATACTGCTTGGGAACCGTAATATCGGAATCAATTTCATTGAAAGAATCAAATGTAAATTTAGCACGTCTTTTAGCAGTTATTCGAAAACCGAAGCCACAGTTCGGGCAGGTACGTTGCTTCCCCGCCCGCATCGAAAAGAACGTAGCATGACATACCGGACATTCCTTCATAATATTGTCGGGGATGTTGTCCATTCGCTTCTTTAATTCCTCACGGCTGGGCATTTTAAACCGACTTTGCAACATCTAATCCCCTCCTGTTGGCAAGCACGTCATTTTCGATAAAGCTGGTCGAATAAGTGCCTTTCTTAAAACGATCCGTTGAAATCAATTCATACAAAAAAGCCTGATTTGTTGTCACACCCGTAATTTCGAGTTCACCCAGAACCCGTCGCATTTTCGCAATGACCGCATCCCGATCGTTTAAATGAACAATCAATTTAGCGATCATCGAATCGTAAAACGGCGAAATAAAGCTTCCGTTTGTAACGCCGGAGTCAATTCGAACACCCAGGGATCCATCGGGGAAAAACAAGTGATTAATTTTTCCGGGCTGTGGTGCAAAATTATTTTCAGGATCTTCTGCATTTAACCGGCATTCAAGGGCATGCCCCTTAACGGCAGCATCTGCCTGGCTAAATGATAATTTTTCACCACTTGCCACTTCAAGTTGTCCTTTAACCAATTCAATTCCGGTCACTTCTTCGGTAATCGTATGCTCAACTTGAAGTCTGGTATTCATTTCCATGAAATAAAAATGGTGTGTTTCGTCCATCAAAAATTCGTAAGTTCCAGTATTGGTGTAACCGAGCTTAAGTGTGGCATGAGCAACAATCTCACCAAGCTTTTTTCGTTCTGCCGGCGAAATTAATACGCAGGGACTCTCTTCAATGACCTTTTGATGATTTCGCTGCAGTGAACAGTCCCGTTCGGGTAAGTAAACTACATTGCCAAAATCATCCGCAATCACCTGCATCTCAACGTGCTTAGCGTTTCGAATCAATTTTTCCACATACATACTGTCATCATTAAAAGATGCCTTTGCTTCTCGTTGCGCCTGCTCAAAAGCGTCTCGAAGCTGATCAGGCCGATCAACTTCCCGGATTCCTTTACCGCCGCCCCCAGCAGCCGATTTCAGCAAAACCGGGAAGCCGATTTTTTCGGCAATCTTTTCACCCTGATCAATCGACGTCACGTCACCCTCACTACCGGGAATAACGGGAACCCCCGCCGATTTCATTGCTTCACGGGCGTTTGCCTTATCACCCATTAAAGAAATCAACTTGTGACTTGGCCCAATAAACTTAATATGGCAAGATTCACACAATTCGACGAACTCAGCGTTTTCAGACAAAAAACCATATCCGGGATGAATGGCTTCACACCCAGTTAAAGTAGCTGCGCTGACAATCTGAGTCATATTTAAATAAGAATCACTGGGCTGCGGTCCGCCAATACAAATGGCTTCGTCGGCTAAATGGACAAATAGACTGTCCTTGTCGGCACTTGAATAAACTGCAACAGCCTCAATGTCCATATCATGAAGTGCCCTGATTATTTGTACAGCAATTTCTCCACGATTTGCCACTAATACTTTTTTAAACATATACTCACCTCTCAATTTGTTCCAGTTAAACATGCTTGTCTCTTATTCCACTGCAAATATTAAATCTGCCTCACAAATGACCTCGTCATCACGAGTAATTGTGCCATGTCCAAGACCGATATTGGCACGTAACTTCTTCATTTCAACATTAAAAATCAATCGGTCTCCAGGGCGAAAATCATCCTGAAAAACAGCATTTTTAATACCACCAAAGAAAACATTTTTTCCATGATATTGCTGTAATGTCAGGATAGCTGCTACCCCGGTTTGTGCCATTGCCTCAATCATTATTGGCCGTGGAACGGCCAATTGATGAGCCCCTTGATTGGCAAAAAACCATTCATTGATCGAAATTAATTTGACTGCTGTTGCGTTCTTACCCGCTTCAACGTTCAAAAATCGATCAATCATTTGAAAGGGATATCTTTGAGGAATAACATCATTGACTTCTGGTTTCATTCAAACTACCCCTTCGTTACCTGAAAAATCGGTTGGCCATATTCAACCATGCTGCCATCTTTGACCAAAACATTTGAAATTGTGCCCGAAACATCACTTTTAACTTCATTGATCATTTTCATGGCCTCAATGACGCAAACGACGTCTCCCTTTTTAACCTTGTCTCCCTGCTTCTTGAAAGCGGGCTTATCCGGATTAGGTGCAAAATAAATCACGCCAACCAAAGGTGCCGTAATTTCTTCAACATTGTCCGGCGAATCAGTCCCTTCCGATTTTAAATCGTCGGAAGCTGCTGATTGGCTCTGTGAATTTTGTTTATGGTGTGTACTATCACTTCCGACAAGCCCAGTTGCCTGAGAGTCGTTTACGGCTTGTTCATCGCCTTCGCGTTTACTCAACGCTAGCTTAAAATCATCCTGTGTTAACTCGAAATTTTTTAAAGACGACTTATCGAATTTGTCTAATAATCGTTCAATTTCTTTCTCATCCATAAGTTACTCACATCCCTTGAATGCAATAACGGCATTGTGTCCTCCAAAGCCAAACGAGTTACTGATTGCGTAATTAACAGGGGCCTTTTTATTGCTTTCATTAACCAAATCGACGGTACATTCCTCATCCTGGTTAACAACGCCGACATTAACGGGCATCTGGTTGTGACGAATTGCACCAATTGCAGCAACGGCTTCGATAGCACCCGCAGCTCCCAATGCATGTCCGGTCATTCCCTTTGTGCTGCTTACCTTAACATGGTCGTTTTTTGCAAAAACTTCATTGATTGCCTTGGACTCTGCACTATCATTTGCATGCGTACTGGTTCCATGGGCGTTGATATAATCAATTTGGGTTGCATCAATGCCTGCTTCGTCAATTGCCATTTGCATTGCACGTTTAGCGCCATTACCATCAGGATCCGGTGCAGTCATGTGATAGGCATCGCTGGTAGTGCCATACCCGACAATCTCTGCCAAGATATTGGCACCACGATTTTTGGCATGATCGTAACTTTCCAGAATTAGCGTGCCGGCCCCTTCGCCCATGACAAAGCCATTCCTGTCTTTATCAAATGGAATCGAAGCCTTCATTGGATCTTCAGTCTTTGAAAGCGCCGTAATTGCAGCAAAACCTGAAATACCGATTTCATTGACAGAGGCTTCTGAACCACCGGCGATCATTGCCTCGGCCTTGCCTTCTTTAATATATTCAAAGGCATTTCCAATCGCATTAGTCCCTGTTGAACAGGCAGTAACAATCGCTTGACTTGTATTACGAGCGTTAAAGGTAATTGAAATGTCGCCGGCAGCCATATTAACAATTGAATTAGGCACAAAAAGTGGTGAAACCCGTTTGGGCCCCTTATCATGCATCTTAATGACCTGTTGTTCAATAGTTGTTAAGCCACCGATACCGGATCCGTAAATAACACCCAACTCTTCCGGCTTAATGTTATCTTCCGTAAGACCAGCCATTTCCATTGCTTCATGAGCACTATATAAGGCGTAGTTCACAAAGAGATCGTTTCTCTTAACTGCCTTCTTATCAAGTCTTTTCAATGGTTCAAAATCCTTGACCTCCCCGGCAACAGAAATGCCGGTCGGTTCGGAATCAAATTTAGTAATTTTATTAATGCCGACTTTTGAATGAAACAAATTCTGAAGGAAACTTTCAACATCGTTTCCAATGGGCGTAACGGCTCCCATTCCAGTAATAACTACTCTGTTCATAAAATTACTCCTTCAATGCTTAAATTGTGAGTCCACCATCAACCGTGACAACTTGACCGGTGATGTATTGATTAGCAATCAAAAATGCAACTGTATCAGCAATTTCCTTAGCTTCGCCAAATCGTTTCAAAGGAATTTGATCTGCAAATTCTTTTTGACGACGTTCACTCATTTTTTCTGTCATATCTGTTCGAATCATGCCTGGTGCAACTGCATTACATCGAATGTTACGAAGTGCGCCTTCTCGCGCAGCAGTTTTTGTCAAACCAACCAAACCTGCCTTACTTGCCGAATAATTGGCCTGTCCAAGGTTCCCGTGTAACCCTGAGATACTTGAAATATTGACAATGGCACCTGTACGAGCCTTTTGCATGACTTTCATCGCAAATTTGGTCATGTTAAATGCCCCAACCAAATTCGTATCAATCACTGCTTTAAAATCTTCGAGACTCAGACGACTCAATAACTTATCCTTGGTTATACCGGCATTATTAACCAAAACGTCAAGTCGACCATGCTTCTCAGTAATGGCCTCAATCATTGATTTGGCATCTTCCTCATTTGAAACATCACCAATCAGATGATCATATTGACCGCTTTTTCCCTCAAGTACTGCCTTTGCATCGTCTGACAGGTCATGATGCGTATTCAATACAACAAAGAAATTCTCATCCAACAATCGTTTTGCAATTGCCAACCCGATTCCTTTACCGGCACCTGTTACCAATGCAACTTGTTTTGCTTCACTCATTATTTCACCAACTTCATGTTTGATCTGACATCATTCAATGTTTCGAGACTGTCCACGTGATATACCTTCACATTTGCAATCGTTTTAGCTGCAAACTTCATTAGTGTGTCCCCCGGACCAATTTCAATCATCGCCTGGGTGTCCATTCCATGAAGAATCTGCAGACAATCCACAAAATGAGTTGGATTAACCAACTGATCAACCAGTGTTTGTTTCGTTGATGCCACTTCAAACGGTTTTTTAGTCGTATTGCTGATAACCGGGAATTTGAAATCATGAAAATAAACATCTTTAATTCGAGTTGCCAGCAAATCACTAGCTTCCTGCATAAATGGTGTATGTGAGGCAACACTCATTTTTAACGGCACAACTCGCTTAATGCCGTGTTCATGCAAATAATCCGTTGCAGCGGCCAATCCATCTTTAGAACCACCAATCACAATTTGTGATGTGGTGTTAAAATTTGCGGGATAGATATCACCTGCCTGTGATCCTACTCGACAAGCTTCCCCAACAATATCAGGATTTGCTTTTAAAACGGCAGCCATTTTACCAGGATGATTTTTACCGGCCTGATCCATATACTGACTACGGTCACGGACAAGCGGCAATGCATCCTCGAATTGAATCCCTCGAGCCGCGATTAGGGCACTGTATTCTCCCAAACTTAAGCCTGCAGCTCCGATTGGTGAGCCAATCTCATTTTCAAGGATTCGATAAATACCGGTACTCATCGCAACAATGGCCACTTGCGTGTTTTGTGGATCGGACATGACAGAGGGATCACTTAAGTTGAGCCCTAAAACATCGGATGCCTCATCAATTGTTTGTCGATAAATATCCTCTTGTTGATATAGGTCTTGTCCCATACCATCAAATTGTTTTCCTTGTCCGCTAAATAAATAACCTAGTTTCAAAATATCAACCCACTATTCAGCTTTTTGCTTAAGTACGTAATTTACCAAATCGTCAACAGTTTCCATACCATCATCTGTTTCAATTTCAATGTCATATGTGTCTTCGATTTTATCAACAACTTCGAAGATGTCCAAACTATCTAAATCAAGGTCATTTTTGAAGTTAGTGTTTTCCTTAATTTTATCAGCGTCAACATCCAATTGGTCTACGATAATGTCCTTAACTTGGTTGAATACTTCTTCTTTTGTCATTTTAAAATTCCTCCGAATAGTTTTATTTTTTTATTGCTTAATCGACTGTTTCAATTTTTGATCATATACGTGACTTAATACTTTAAAATCATTGTACCCACTGTTAATCCGCCGCCAAAACCTGACAGCAAAACGACATCCCCCCTTTTAATGGTGCCGTTAGTGACCAGTTGGTCCAATAAGATTGGCTCACTGGCCGCCGCAGTATTCCCATACTCATCAATATTGATTGGAAACTTGTCCATAGAAACACCCAAGGTTTCTGCAATTTTTTCAACAATCCGGCTATTAGCCTGATGCAAAACAAAATGATCAATATCATCGGTCGTCAGGGATGCCTCGGCTAACGCTTGGTTAATTGATTCAGGAACATTATTAACCGCAAAACGATAAACACGCCGCCCATTCATTTGAAAAAATGGGGAGAATTCATCTTTTTTCTCCATAAATGGCGTTGGTGCACCCGTTTTGCCAGCTGTTAAATAACGACCAAGCTTTCCAAGTGTCTTAAGGTTCTCTGAAATAAATGCGCCCTCTGCTTTAGGCGTATTTTTAAGTAAAACACCGCCTGCCCCATCGCCAAACAAAACAGCTGTTGAACGATCCTGCCAATCAATTAATTTGCTAAGCATCTCACCACCAATTAAGATGGCGTTTTTAGGTGTCTCGGCTATCAAAAGCTGCTTTACCATGTTCAGTCCGTATACGAATCCCGAACAGGCCGCATCAATGTCCATGGCAACAGCATGATCGGCACCCAGGTTTCCTTGAACCATCGCGCTGACAGACGGCGTTAGATAATCCGGTGACATTGTTGCAACAATAATGAGATCAATTTCAGATGGCTTCAAACCAGTCTTTTCAAGAAGCTGTTTTGCAACCGACGTACATAACGAACTTGTTGTTTCGTCAACTGCAATGTGGCGACGCCTAATGCCGGTTCGTTGAACAATCCAGTCATCAGAAGTATCCATCATTGTAGATAATTCATCATTATCCACAACCCTTGTCGGAACTTGGCTTGCAGTTGCTAAGATTTTGAAATTTTCAAATTTCATTTTGCTGAAACCTCACCAATAAAGTCTTCGACGTTAATTAACGCCTGTTTCATTTTTTTAATTGCAGGACCATCAAACCCCTTCAAACATTGTTCGACCAATTTTCGATGAAATGCATAATGTGCCCGATACAACAATCGACCCTTACTGGTTAACGCTAAATTAATAATTCGCCGATCCTGTTGATTCGTAATTCGGGTAATATAACCTTTACGCTCAAGATTGTTCAAATTGGCAGTCAAAGTGCCCTTGCTCAACCTCAATATCCGGGCAACTTCGGAAGTTGTTTTATGGTCATGCAATCCAATCGTGTGAACCAAATGAAGTTCCTTTGCGGTGATGTCCTTAAAACGACTCTTTCTAATTTCGCTCTCTTCAATTCGCATAATCTGATCATAAATGTCCACCAGGGCGTCACTAATAAAGTTGTAATCCGCTTTAATTTCATCACTTTCTGTGGAATTCATTGGCTAATTCTCCTAGTTTCTGGTACAAATTAAATTTTCTTTTTGGGATCAGGAACAATAAACGTTAAAGTTGCGGAGCAGGCTACTTTTTCGTCAACCTTAGCTTCACACTTAACTTTTCCCATATTATCACGTTGTTTTTCCATCTCAACATGAAGTTTCAAAACATCACCGGGACGTACCACTTTTCTGAACTTCGCATTATCAATCGAACCAAGATAAGCTGTTTTTCCTTGATATTTTTCAGTCTTCAAAATTAAAATTGAAGCTGCCTGGGCAAGTGATTCAATAATCAAAACGCCGGGCATTACAGGGTTACCAGGGAAATGTCCTTGGAAAAACTCTTCGTTAATGGTGACATTCTTTGTACAAACAATTGATTCGCCGGGGTTTAATTCATCCACCTTATCCATAAATAAAATGGGGTAACGGTTCGGAATTAAATCCATTATTTCAGATGCATCTAGTACACTCATTGGTTTCTTCCTTTCAGTTGTTAAACTGGTGGCGTAACTTCCTAAATAGTTTGAGAATCAAACTATTAGTTATAAAAAAATGTGGACAGTTACTCCACAGGTATCCGTTTTTTAGGACAAAACACACTATATACTAAAATAGTTTGAGAATCAAACTATTTTAGTATATGGCATTATAGATAATACTATTTTACCTAAACAAATCCCGAAAATAAAGGAATTGTGGGAATGAAAAACGAAATATAAAAATTTAATGAGAAAAAATCATTTTATCGCCAAAAAAGCTTGAGACATTTTATATGTGCCTCAAACTTGTTATACCAAATTTAAAATTTATCTACCACGTGATCAGCTTTTAAAATCACCCATTAATCTTCTACAGACCAACCCACTGTTTCATAAATCAACTTTGGTTTTTTAGCTGTTGCTGAAATTTCAATATTATCATAAAGTATTTTCTTAATGTCTTCAACATCTTTACGGTTACTATGAATCGTTAAGATCGACTCACCTTCGGAAATCGGATCACCAATTTTCTTATTGAGATATATACCGACTGAATAATCGAGTTTGTCATTGGCTTTCTGACGTCCTCCTCCAAGCAGCATGCTTGCAACACCGATTTCATCTGCAACCATTTTTGAAATGATTCCGGTCCTTTTTGCCGGCAGATCAATTTGATAGGCTGCTTGTGGCAAAATATCAGTCGGCTCATCAACAACGTTTGAATCGCCGCCCTGATCCTGAATCATTCTCTTAAAGCTTTTAAGGCCTTGCCCATTATGGATAACAGTTTCAGCAAGTTTTTGCCCTTCACCGATCGTTTTAGCCTTACCACCCATTACAACCATATAACCGCCGATAGCTGTGATCAGTTTTTCTAAGTCAGTCGGTCCGTTCCCTTTCAAAACATCAATCGACTCTTGAATTTCAAGGGCATTGCCAATTGCTCTTCCAAGTGGTTGATTCATATCAGTAATTAGTGCCATACACTGCATACCGACTCCCTTACCGATACTCACAAGTGCTTTGGCAAGTGCTCTTGAGTCATCAAGTGTCTTCATAAATGCACCAGCTCCGGTTTTAACATCAATAATTAAAGCGTCGGTTCCAGAAGCAATTTTCTTACTCATAATTGAACTCGCAATTAAAGGAATCGAATCGACTGTATCAGTGACATCCCGTAATGCATAAATCTTTTTATCAGCAGGTGCAATATTACCGGTTGCGCCAATAATTGCACACTTATCCCGCTTAATTTGCTCAATAAACTTAGCTTCCGACATCTCCACTTGATAACCGGGAATAGCTTCCAACTTATCCAGCGTCCCACCGGTGTGGCCAAGTCCCCGCCCGGAAATCATCGGGATGGGAATGCCCATTGCAGCTATCACGGCAGCTAATGGAATACTGACTTTATCACCAACACCACCGGTTGAATGCTTATCAACCTTAATGCCCGGAATTGAACTCAGATCAAGATGATCACCTGAAGTCATCATTTTCATTGTCAACGTTGCCTGTTCACTGTCCGTCATCCCTTGAAAATAGATTGCCATCAAAAGTGCGCTAATTTGATAATCAGGAATTTCTCCTGACACAACGCCATCAACAAAAAACTGAATTTCTTGATCCGATAACACGTTCCCAGAACGTTTTTTATGAATGATATCCACCATCCGCATAAATAAATCCCCTTTACTATTGTGAATAATGTGTCTACATGTCTAACAGCAATTGTGCCAATCCTTGATCAATAACGACTCGATTTGCGTATCCGGCCTTCAATACCGCATGTACACCTGCTGTTTTCTGTTTTCCAGTAGCAACCAGAATAGCGTATTTTTTATTTCTTAACTCGTCAAGCTTGATGCCAATTGTCCGATCATCAATTTGTTGATTAACGATTTCCCCGTTTCGATCAATAAACCGTGAAAACACATCCCCTATGGCTTCTTGTTGAAGTTGTTTCTTCTCCTCATCATTAAAATAGCCAAGTTGAAAAATCAACGCATCGGATCTAACTGTCCCCACAGTAAACAACGCAATGTCGGCGCTTCTACCCAGATCAAGGATGCGCTTGATGTAGCGATCCCGTTCAACCATTTTCTTTGTTATCTTATTATCAAAAATCACTGGTAATGGTAAATAATCAGGAGAGGTATGATAGACCCTTGCTAATTCATTGACGCTTTCGTACGCCCATGTTTTTTCCTCTGAATAACTGACACTGCCCTTCAATTCAACAACCCGAACATCAGAGACCGCTTGTTCTTCAACCTGCTGGGTAATCGCATGGATCGTTTTGCCCCATCCTAATCCAATAACATCACCATGCCTAACAACTTTCGCCAAAAAATCAGCAGCATATTTCCCAACTCGCTCTTGTAAAGAATGGGAATGCCCATAATTGTTTGAAACAACATAAATATTAACCCCGTATTTTTGCTTGAGTTGTTTCTCAAGTATCTTGGCATCTACTAAGGGATTAACAATTTGAATCTTCACAAGCCCGTTGTCTTTCGCATATTGAAGTAAACGCGAAATTGTTGGTCTTGAAATTCCCACTGATTTAGAAATTTCAGTTTGACTTAAATCGTCTTCATAATACATTTCGGCAACTTTCAAACTCTGTTTTAATTTTTCCAAATCATGAATTTCAGCCATCCGTCTCTCCCGCTGTTAATCTGTCGCAACGATAAATCCCCGTTAGTCATTAATATTTCTGTAGGCTGTTTCAAGTGATAATTTAGCCATTTCATCAAATGACGTTTCGCGTTCTTTGGCTGACAACGCTTCACCCGTTAAGAGATGATCACTAACCGTCAAAATCGTCAGTGCCTTAATATGGTGCTTAGCAGCCAGCAAATACAGACCGGCCGTCTCCATTTCAGTTGCCAAAACACCATAATCAATTAATTTTTGTAAATCTAATTCATCATTATAAAAACGATCTGCGGCAAAAATATTCCCCACTTTTGTATTAATGCCCATTTCCTGAGCAGTATGGTAGGCAGAATCCAGTAACCCAAAGTCAGCAATCGGCGAATAATACATACCGGCTCCAAAAGTATTGGCAATAATCGATGAATCGGTTGTACCTGCCTCTCCCAAAATAACGTCACGAATTTTGACATCCGGACTCATTCCACCACAACTACCAACTCGATAAATTGTCTTAACACCGTATTCTTTAATCAGTTCAGTTGTATAAATTGCCAGTGATGGGATACCCA
Organism: Lentilactobacillus hilgardii DSM 20176 = ATCC 8290; assembly: GCF_000159315.1. GTDB lineage: Bacteria > Bacillota > Bacilli > Lactobacillales > Lactobacillaceae > Lentilactobacillus > Lentilactobacillus hilgardii. The sequence goes on along the minus strand of NZ_GG669994.1, from coordinate 445,138 downwards.
TTCCAGATCCTTGAACGGAAATTTTCTTACCCTTGTAAGTACCCGTGTACCCAAGCATATTTCGAACTTGACTATAGCAAACCGGATTTTCCAAATAGGTTTCGGCAATGTACTTTGCTCGAAGAGGGTCTCCAGGCATCAAAATTGTCGATGCAATTTCGCCGGCTTTCGCGCCAATGTGTGTACTCATTTGATTTCCTCCGTATTCATTAATTCCTTTAGAAAACTTGTGCCAACCGCATTTCCTGAAACATTAAAGTTATCTAAAACAGTTGCACCAAAATCTGCAAACGTTTTTCGAATGCCAAGACTGCCGTTTGACTTCATAGAAGGTGAATAAGCAAGCAGTGGCACTTGTTCACGCGTATGATCTGTTCCCTTAAAGCCCGGGTCATTTCCGTGATCGGCTGTTAAGATCAATAGATCATCATCTTTAAGATTCTTCAAAACTGTCCCAAGGCGCTTATCGAAGTCCATTAATGCCTGTCCAAAGCCTATTGGGTTGCGGCGATGTCCATACATTGCATCGAAATCTACTAAATTAATGAAACAGAAGCCTGTAAAATCTTCCTGCATGACTTTATCAACGTGATCCATCCCATCCATGTTGCTTTCATTATGAAAGCCAACGTCAATACCCTGACCGGAAAAGATATCGTTGATTTTTCCAATACCAATCGTATGAACCTGTGCGGATTTTAAATAATCCAAGTCGGTTTGTCCAATTGGCGCTAGTGTGAAATCATGACGATTTGCCGTTCGGGTAAAATGATCTTTGTCCGGACCAACATATGGTCGTGTAATCACCCGGCCAATCGTATAAGTCGGCCCGTTAACAAGTGATCGAGCATACTCACAAATTTTATAAAGTTCCTTCAATGGAATAACATCCTCATGTGCAGCGATTTGAAGAACAGAATCACCGGAAGTATACACAATTAGATCTCCAGTTTCCATCTGATGCTCACCAAGTTCTGCGATAATCTTGGTACCGGACTCGGGACGATTGCCGATGATCTTTCTGTCAGAAAAAGTTTCAATCTTTTTAATTAACTCACTTGGAAAACCGTTTGGAAATGTATCCAACGGCTTACTAACAGGAAGTCCCATCATTTCCCAGTGTCCATCCATACTGTCTTTACCGGCAGATATTTCCTGCATAACGCCATAATAACCAATTGGTATTTCAACCTTGGGTACCCCTAAAATAGCCTTTCCCCTTAGATTAGAGAGCCCCATTTTTTGCAAGTTGGGAAGTGCCAATCGTCCTTCATATGCTTCACCCACATGTCCCAATGTATCTGAACCAACATCATCAAACTTATTTGCATCAGGTGCTGCACCTGTACCAACCGAATCCAGCACAATCCCGAAAATTCTCTTGTATTCTTTTGTATCCATAACTTAGCCCCTCCCCAAGGATTCAGCTTTATTCTGACAGAATCGCAATTGTTGAGCTAACACCTAAGCGATTCGCACCCGCGTTAATCATTGCCAACGCTTCATCTCGTGTGTGAATTCCGCCAGAGGCCTTCACACCAAGCCTGCTGCCAACCGTTTTTCTCATCAATGCAACGTCATCAATTTTGGCCCCGGCAGAGCTAAATCCGGTTGATGTTTTAACAAAATCTGCACCGGCATCCATTGAAGCATGGCATCCCATTACAATTTGTGTGTCATTTAAATAGGAAGTTTCCAAAATGACTTTTAAAAGCTTACCTTTTGCATGAACAGCTTCAGCAACTTTTAAAATGTCAGCGGTTACATTTTTTCGATCACCATCAATTAATTGACCAATATTTAGGACCATGTCAATCTCTTCCGCTCCTTGGTCCATTGCTGTAACGGCTTCGAACACTTTTGTTTCTGTATTAGTGGCTCCCAACGGAAAGCCAACTACTGTGATTGGTTTAACAGAACTGTTTTTTAATTGATCAGCTACAAACGGAATCCAATATGAATTGATACAAACAGATGCCGTATTGTATTTAATTGCTTCTTCACAAGTCTTCTTGATATCTGTCTGCGTAGCATTAGGCTTTAAGTTTGTATGGTCCAAATATTTAGCTAATTTTGAAGTTGTTAATACTGTATCCATGGCAATGTAACCCCTTTCATTGTTTACAAAACAATCATACATGAAGGATGAACAACTGTAAAGAACTAATTTGAAATAAATTTCACATTGAGCTTTCAAATCTCCTTTTTTTGTCATTTCATCAGCCGAGATAGACCAGCCTAAAAGAATCTCCATATATTGAGTTAAGTCAATCCTCAATGATATGAATAAAATGGTTGCCTGGAAAAAATCATCGCCTAAATTGCATTTTAAGGCATATATAAAAGTAGTGTTAAGCAAAAAACTATCCACCTCATTTGCCAATAGCGCCTTTTTCCTCATTTTCCAATAAAAAAACGACAAATGAATTGAAAGCAAATATAAATTTACCCTTCAATCCCTTTGTCGCTTTTTATCATAATCTGATTAAAACCTATCACTCTTAATGATGAAGCTACATCACACATCAACATCAATTATTTTAAATCAGAAATTGAATTAACATTTTTCATATAAGTTGGAACTGCCAAGCCAACTTTAGCGCCGTGCAGATTTTCACCCAAATCATCAAAACGCCCTTTAAAATCATTGTAATAAAGCCCCTGCGTATTTGGTAACCAAGCACTCACAGTACCGTCAGCAGCTTTAGTTGCAATAGATGTCCACATAGGCTGCAATTCCATCGCCTGAATAGTGACTTTATAGCCAATAGAACGCAATGCGTTAGCAACAACGTTGGTCGAAGCAATTTCCGAATCCCAAGCCACATATGTCAGCTTTAATTTTTGACCATGAACATGCTTAATTCCCTTTGTCCAGGAATTAACCTGTGCTTGATTCTGTTTAATCCAATCGCCGGCAGCTTTTCTTGGACTTTCACCATGATTAACTTTTAGCATCACTGATGACATTTGTTCAGGTCGCCAGTGGAATCGATTTAGTAATTCATAAGCTTCGGGTTTATCCTTTTTTAAGCCTTTTCGAACAATTGTGTTGATATCCTCGGTTTTTCCATATATATTCTTAGGATCTTTCAGGAACTTAAGTTTATATTTGGTAAACATCCAATGAGGCGTCCATCCTGTAATCACGATCGGCTGCTTATATCGAATTGATTTTCCTAACGTGGACAACATAGCAGCAGTCGAGCTTGTTTGCAACTGCCAATTTCCCTTATCCAGCCCATAAGCTTTCATTGCCTTTTGAGTAGTGGCCATTTCACCAGCCCCGGCCTCAATACCGGTAATGGTGTAGTTAATCTGCTTGCCAACACTTTCCTTAGGGTTATATTTCGCCATCTGGCTAGAGCAGCCTGAAAGGAGAACGATGGAAAAGAAGACCGAAATAAATATTAATAATTTATTGGTTATTTTTTTCATTATTAACTCCTTTCTATGCTTTTGGTGATTTGCTCCGATTGATCGCTTGTGTAATTCGATCTAAAATAATGGCTAAAATAACAATCGCCAAGCCGGCCGCAAAACCGCTCCCGGCATCGTTTCTTCCAACCGCAAAGTAAACTTTGTTTCCAAGCCCCATTGCCCCAATCATTGATGCAATAACAACCATGGAAAGGGAAAGCATCATGCTTTGGTTTACACCAGCCATCAAGGTCGATTTAGCCAATGGCAATTGAACTTTAACCAATTTTTGCCAAGAAGTAGAACCATATGAATCTGCAGCTTCAATTAAATCTTCAGGAACTTGACGAATTCCCAAATTGGTCATTCGAATGGTTGGCGGCATTGCAAAAATAACTGAAGCAATCACGCCGGGAACCATACCTATTCCAAAGAATGCAACTGCCGGAATCAAATACACAAAGGCCGGCATCGTCTGCATGAAATCAAGAATCGGTTTGACAATAATTTCAACAACCTTTGATTTCGCCATCCAGATACCGATTGGTACACCGATAACTAATGCAATCAGGCTGGAAGTCAATACTAAAGTCAGTGTCTGGGTCATATCCCGCCAGTAACCTTGGTTCCAAACATACAGCAACCCGATAACTTCAAAACCAATTAATGTCCAGTGCTTTGTTTTCCGGTTAAGCCAATAGGTACCGCCAACAACGAGAACGATAAATAGCCAAATTGGAATCAAGTCAAAGATCCATTGGAATCCATTAATAATGCCCCCAATAAAATTGGTAATACCATTAAAAAAACCGGTAAAGCCTTCCAACCAATTAACAAAATGATTAATCCAGTCTGAAACTGGTAATTGAGGAATATTAGTCACTTACATTCACCTCATTTCCCGAAATCGCACCTAATACTGCACCACGAATAATGATGCCCAACAAATGCCTTTGATCATCTACAACTGCAAAAGGAATTGACGTTTCAGAAATTTTTTCCATGATAGTCGTAATTGGTGTATCTGGTGAAGTCGTAGGTACATCGCGTTGAACAACTGAATCAAGCTTTGTAATTTTCTTACGAATTAAATCCATCACGTGACTTGCGTCAACAATTCCAATAAATTGTCGTTTATTGTTCACAACGTAAACTGATGAAATTTCATTTTCAAGCATTCGTCGCATCGCAATTCTTGGACCGTCTTTATCAATATTGACGATATTAGGTCGAATCATAACATTTGAAGCTGTTAACACTTTCGTTCGATCAACATCTTCAATAAATCGTTCGACATAATCATCTGCAGGCTGTGTTAAAATTTCTTCAGGTGTCCCGATTTGAACAACCTCTCCGTCTTTCATAATCATGATACGATCACCGATTCTCAATGCTTCATTTAGATCATGAGAGATAAACACAATTGTTTTATGCAAATTCTCTTGCAAATCCAGCAATTCATCCTGCATATCTTTTCGATTTAAAGGATCCAATGCAGAAAAGGCCTCGTCCATCAACAGAATTTCCGAATTATTTGCCAAAGCTCTGGCAAGCCCAACTCGCTGCTGCATACCACCAGAAAGTTGAGTCGGATATTGATCATCGTATCCGTGAAGCCCAACCAATTCCAAAGCTTCATGAGCCTTTTTGTGGCGGGCATCTTTATCAACACCTTGTATCTCCAAGCCGTATGCCGTATTTTCTATGATTGTGCGATTTGGAAATAACGCAAAGTTTTGAAAAACCATACTCATTTTTTTTCGCCGAACGCTAAGTAATTCTTTTTTATCCAATTTGGTCAAATCTTGACCGTCAATAAAAATCTTACCAAAAGTTGGCTCAATTAGTCGATTGATCATTCGAATAATCGTAGACTTCCCACTACCGGAGAGTCCCATGATAACAAATATTTCACCATCATTTACATTGAAGGATGCATTATTAACACCCACAGTGGCACCAACTGAATTTAGAATTTCAGCCTTCGACTTACCAGCCTTCACAAGTTCCTGTGCTTTCTGGATTCGTCTGCCAAATATTTTAGTCAGATTTTGCACTTTAAGTTTTTCTGTCATGTGCTTCCTCCTTCTGTCAAAATTAAATTATAAAAAATGACACTCTACTAAGGGTGTCATGTCTTTTCATAAAAGAATAACGATTACTACCATAACAAAAATTCAACTTTCAATCAAACATTTGTCTTAAAGCCACAGCCAATATCAAAAAACTAAATAACGCCAGAATCACCTTTATAATCGTATTCACAGCGATTTCATTATATTTTTGTCATTTTTATCAAAATGGTCATTTGCATTGATAAGTCGCACATTAAAGGCCAAATAATTAAAAAGTAATAGTTTTTTAATTAAAAGGCATTATTCGTGACTTTGGACACTATTCTTTTATTTTGAAAATGGGTGTTATTCTTTTTGATGATTTAAAAAAATCAAAAAAAGCACAAACGAGAAGTTTTCATCTGTACTTTTCAATGACTAATAATCAAAATTCTTTAACGACTTTTTTCAAAAACCGTTACTGATTCAACATGAACGGTTTGGGGAAATTGATCAACTGGTTGGATTGGCTGATTAATTTGATATCCATGTTCAGCAAATAACTTAGCATCTCTTGCAAGCGTTGCCGGATTGCAAGACACATAAATCAATCGTTGAAGCGACATCTCTGCGACACTTTCAATCAGTGATTCATCCAATCCCTTACGAGGCGGGTCAACAACAATAACATCAGGTTTAAGACCGGCTTTTTGCCACTTGCCTAATTGTTCCTCGGCCTTAGCAACAACAAACTTGCAATTTGATATTTTGTTAATATGTGCATTTCGTTTGGCATCTTCAATTGCTTCCGGCACAATTTCAACACCGTAAACCTTTTTAACAACTTTTGCGAGTGATAAAGAAATGGTCCCAATTCCGCAATAAGCATCAATCACAATATCATCTTTATTAAGCTGCGCCTTTTGAATTGCTAATTTATAAAGCTTCTCTGTTTGGATAGGGTTAACTTGATAAAATGAGTTGGGGGAAATTTCAAAGTCCAATCCCATCAACTGATCTGTAATTGTTCCTTTTCCCCAAAGTACCTTATTCTGATTACCCATGAGAGAATTTGTGTTTTTAGGGTTAATATTTTGCACAATACTTTTAACTTCAGGAAGTTGATTAACAGTTTCGGAAATAATTTCTGCTTCACTTGGCAACTTCTTACTCTTGGTGATCAATACAATCATCATTTCATGAGAATAATGACCTCTTCTAACCATAATGTTCCGAATAACTCCACGATGAGTTTGCTCATCATATGGTGTTATCTGAAACTTTCTTAAGATGTCGCGCACAATGACAACGGCTTTATCAATTTCCGGATCTTGAATATAGAAATCTTCAATCGGTACTAAATCGTGGGAATGCTTGCGATAAAAGCCTGTCTGTAAACGTCCATTTAACATCCTAACAGGAATTTGCGCCTTGTTTCGGTAGTGATAAGGTTTGTCCATTCCAATGGTTGGAGATACTTCAACGTCAAGCTTCATTTTGTTAAAATCGTTTAGAATTTGATGACGCTTAAATTCTAATTGTGCCGGATAAGCCAAATGCTGCAATGGTGCAATTCCCGTTTGGGTATAAGCACCATCAATTGGTTTAACCCGATCTTTACTTTGCTGATTGATTTTTAGTGCTTTTCCAAAAGCAAAATTTTTCTTTACTTTTGTCACTAAAATCGTTACTAACTCAGTAGGAAGCGCATCCTCGATAAAAATCGGAAAATCATCAATCTTTGCAACCCCTAATCCCTGGTAAGTCAAATCCGTTACTTCTACATCATATTTTTGATTCTTTTGTACTGGTACTTGTATTTTCATTTATTCACCTTTATTAACCTATAAATAAAAATTGCGAGTCGAGAATTCGAATCGCAATTTTCTTCAACAACCTATTAAACTATTCTTTATCGGGCAACTTGTCAACACCTTTGACGAAGTTCTTTTCAACCTGTTTCATTTCATCCGTTTCTTCAGAATAAGCATTATCCGGAATTTCGTCAAGATTTGCAAAAAACGTGATGTGTTGTTTTAAATCAACAAAAGTCATTGGCGCATCGCCACCATACTCACCATCAAGATTGATTAACATTCTATCCCCATTTTTGGCCGGCTTTGCAGTCACTTTTCTTGTCTTCTTATAGATTATTCGTGGGTCATCCACATGTCGACCACCATTTAAAACTTTTGAGGCCAAATGTAAAATCTCGACTAAATTACTAGTCTTTACGATAATCAAAGTAAACTTCCCATCATCTAAAGATGCATCCGGTACAATCTGTTCAAAACCACCTACAGAATTTGTCAAAGCCAGGAAAAACATTGACGCTTTTCCTTTAAATTCACCTTCATCGTATTTAATGTCCATCTCAATCGGCTTAATCCTTGGCAACAGTTCTGCACCTTTCACCAAATAAGCCAAATATCCAAAGAATGTCTTCAAATCTGAAGGCACATCGTAAGTTAACTCGGTTAAAAGTCCTCCGGCGGCAATATTGATAAAATAGTTTTCACCTGCACGGCCAATATCCATATCGATTGTTTGGTTTTTGTAGATAATCTTTGCAGCATCAACCGGGTCTTCACGCGGTATATGAAGTGCACGAGCATAGTCATTTGTTGTTCCTGCAGGAATAATAGCCATTCTAGGACGTTTCTTTAAAGGGGCAATGCCATTAACAACTTCATTAATGGTACCGTCTCCTCCCGCAGCAACAACAAGTTCAAATCCATCTTGGGCTGCCCGACGCGCTTCATTTTTTGCTGAATCCTTCTCTGGTGTGGTCGCAAAAGCACTGGTTTCATATCCTGCTTGTTCAAAAACATTCAAAATATCAACCATTTTCTGCTTTAAAATTTCTCGGCCGGAAGTAGGATTGTATATCACTCTTGCCCGTTTTCGCATAACAATTCTGACCTTCTACTTATTCATAGAATCCTTTAATAGTTTATTGACAACTTGTGGGTTAGCTTTCCCATGGGTTTCTTTCATAATTTGACCAACCAAGAATCCAATTGCTCGATCCTTCCCATTATGGAAATCCTCAACTGATTGAGGATTTGCGGCAACAATCTTATCAACGATTGGTTGAAGCTGTGATGGATCTGATAACTGAACCATTCCCTTTTCTTCAACAAACTTTTTAGGTTCTTCACCCTTTGTAATCGCCTTAAAGACTTTTTTAGCCATTTTTGAAGAAATTGTACCATCGGTAATTAATTTGATCATTGTTGCCAAATGTTCTGGTGTAATATCAGTATTTTGAAGTTCTACTTGATTATCGTTGAGATATTCATTAACGCTTCCCTGCAGGTAGTTGGCAGCCAATTTAGCATCCGCACCTGCATTGATCATTTTATCAAAGAAGTCTGACATTTCCTTAGTTTGTGTGACAACCATTGCATCGTAGTCAGTAATACCAAGTTCATTTACGTACCTTTGTCGACGCTCAGCAGGCGGCTCTGGCAATTCGTTTGCAATCTGGTCAATCCACTCTTGAGAAATTGTTAGAACTGGTAAATCCGGTTCAGGGAAGTAACGATAATCATCGGAGCCTTCCTTAACACGCATCAATTCAGTTTTGCCGGTTGTCTCATCAAATCGACGAGTTTCCTGTTGGATTGTACCACCGGACATCAAAACCCTTTGCTGACGTTGTTCTTCGTATTCAAGACTCTTTCGAACATAATTAAAAGAGTTGATGTTCTTCATTTCAACCTTAGTACCATATTCTTTTTGGCCAACCGGTCGAATTGAAATGTTGGTATCAACCCGCATGGAGCCTTCTTCCATCTTGACATCGGAAACACCTGTAAACTGCACAATTTGTCGTAACTGTTCCAAATAAGCATACGCCTCATCAGGTGAAGCAATATCCGGCTTTGAAACAATTTCAATTAGTGGCGTCCCTTGACGGTTTAAGTCTACGAAAGAATGCTCTGATTCATGTGTATTTTTACCAGCATCCTCTTCAATATGCATTTCAGCAATGCCGATTTTCTTCTTTTGACCGTCAACTTCAACTTCCACCCAACCATCATGTGCAATTGGTGTTTCAGATTGAGTAATTTGGTAAGCCTTCGGATTATCGGGATAAAAATAATTTTTTCGGTCAAAATGCGGACGTCGCTCAATTTCGGCATGTAAAGCCAAGCCGGCCATAATACCATCGTGAACGACACCTTTGTTAGTCGTTGGCAAAACACCTGGGTATCCCCAGTCAATAACGTTTGTATTTGAATTTGGCTTATCACCAAATTCAACGGGGGAAGGACTAAAAATTTTGGAGTTTGTTTTAAGCTCGACGTGGACTTCTAGACCAATTGTTGTTTCAAAATTCATTAGTTATTTCCTCCCATCTTTGGTGTTTGCTTTGCAAAATCAGTATCTTTTTCAAAGGCGCTGCCAGCCTGGTATACAGTTAATTCATCGTATGGTCGTCCAATCAACTGGACGCCCACTGGTAGTCCTTTTGAGAAGCCGGCAGGAATAGACATTCCCGGAAGTCCTGCCAAATTGACAGGTAATGTTAACACATCATTCATGTACATGGTCATCGGATCCGACACATCTTCACCAATTCCGTATGCCGGTGTAGGCGCAGTTGGTGCCAAAATCAAATCATAGTCTTTAAAGACATTTGTGAAATCGTTGATCATCAAAGTTCTAACTTGAGCAGCCTTTTTGAAATAAGCATCATAAAAACCAGCCGAAAGTGAGAACGTTCCCAACATGATTCGACGCTTAACTTCGTCGCCAAAGCCTTCTGACCTCGACTTAATATATAGATCATCGAGATTTTTAACATCTTTAGCACGACGTCCATATCGAATACCATCAAAACGTTGCAAATTAGAGGATGCTTCAGATGATGAAATAATATAGTAAGCAGCTACCCCATATTTTGTATGTGGTAATGATACTTCACCAACAGTTGCACCTAATTTTTTAAACGTTTCAGCAGTGTCATTAACGACCTTTTTAACGTCTTCGTCTAAGCCTTGTGACATAAATTCTGAAGGGATTCCAATTCTTAATCCTTTAACACCTTTGTTTAAGGTGCTTGTAAAGTCGGGAACTTCCTTAGTAGAAGATGTTAAATCATGGTCATCATGACCCGCAATGGCATTTAATAATGTGGCATTATCGGATACGTTTCGAGTAATTGGTCCAATTTGGTCTAAACTAGACCCAAAAGCAATCAGCCCCCAACGTGATACTCGACCATATGTTGGCTTCATACCAACAACGCCGTTAAAAGAAGCAGGTTGTCTAATTGATCCACCTGTATCCGATCCCAAAGCCGCAATAACCTCTCCGGCAGCGACAGCAGCCGCAGAACCACCTGATGAGCCACCAGGAACTTTGGTTTTATCCCATGGATTATGTGTAATCTTGAATGCGGAGTTTTCAGTAGAACCACCCATGGCAAACTCATCCATATTCGTTTTGCCAACGGTGATAGTCCCAAGATTTTTAATTTTTTCAGCCGCAGTTGCATCGTAAATTGGTGTGAAATTCTCTAGGATTTTTGAAGCTGCTGTTGTTTTCAATCCTTTGGTCACAATATTGTCCTTAACAGCTACCGGCATTCCTGACAAAAGGTTATCTGAGTCAATCCCCTTTTCATCAAGTTTGTTTGCCTGCTTTAAGGCACCTTCTTCATCAAGCGTTAAGAAAGCATTAATGTCACCATCAACCGCTTTGATGTTATCCAGAGTTTGTTTTGTTAATTCTTCGACAGAAATGTCTTTGTTTACCAACTGCTTGTGAATGCTGGTCAATGATTGGTTAAAGTAATTCATTATTCGTTCGACCCACTTTCATCAATAATTGTAGGAACTCTGATGTAACCATCTTGAGTATCCGGCGCATTATCAAGCAGTGCTTGACGCTGGTTCCAATTGTCAGCAATATCATCACGCATCACATTAATTTGATCGGTGACACTACTCGTCGGCTCAACACCATCGGTATCAACCTTACTCAAAGTCTCAAATAAACCAATAATTTTGTCCAACTGGGTGGTAAAGTAAGGAAGCTGATCATCGTCAATCTTCAATTTTGCCAGTTCGGCAACGTGTTTTACCTGATCTTCGGAGATCTTTTCAGTCATTGAAATCCTTCTCTCTTCTGAAAATAGTAAATTTTAGCAACAACGTTCATTTTAACATATAAATTAAGCTAATTTCTTGCAAAATTAGTAACTATTAAAGATATGCGCAGAAAACTTCTTCTCGTTTGTCTTTCTGCTTAAGAAACTTTGAATCCCTTCTGTAGATTGAACAGTAATGTCGATTGGTGCATTAGCCGGAAGGTACTTTTGTGCCGCACTCTGAATATACTGTGTGAAACTAATGATCTCGGTTTGACTATAGAACTGTGTTGTAATATCTATGTTCATCCCTGTCAATGACCCATCCGTGTATTGAGCTTGTGCAGTCACACCACTTAGATTTGGGAAAAACGTTTGAACTTGTGATTTAAAATTATCAAATGAGTCTTCATCATTTTGACTTGGACCCTTTTTATTGGATTGCAACGGGAATACATAATTCTTCTGCTTAACTTTTGTCCATTTGGTAATCGTATTTGCCCCACTGTTGTTAGTAGCATACGCAAAGAAGTTTCCCCCTACGAGGCTGTCATCAGAAGCCTGTTTATACAGTGCGATCACAATGGGAATATTTTTCAGTTTCTTGTTTTGACGTAAACGTTGCAATACCTGTCCGGCAATCTTTTTGCCTTCTTTATTAACCTGTGCGTCTGAAATATGAGTTTCATAAGTGGGTCCATATTGTGTCTTTTTATAATAATCAACCGAATTAATTGCCAAACCAATGGTCATTCCTTTTAAGCTCAAAGATTTCCCATTCTGTGTCATGAAATCCTGTTCATCAATTTGTGACAGATATATTGGGGTTCTTGTATTTGGATTAGTTGACTTGGACTGCTTAGGATTTAAACCAGTTGGATTGGATTTGGATTTACGTTCCAACCAAGCTTCAACCCGTTTAGTAGAAAGATATTGTCCTTCTTGAAAAATGTACTTTTTGGTAGAAAATTGTTTCTTTGAAATATTAAGCAGCCCATTTTCAAAGCCTTTAATATTAAATTGATTTGATTCCTGTTGAACACTTACACCACGTGATTTACTGGTCTGATAGCGACCATTCTTGATAACACCTTGATAATAACCTGTGTTTGTTTGCCCAGTCAGCTGCGTTTTTGCTTTCGAGCTTCCAGAACTATTAGTATCATTTGATAAATTGTCAACGCTCCCGCAAGCTGACAGCAGGATCCCAGTTAGAATAACCGAAATTCCCAGAAATATTTTTTTCAAAATTGATTCCTCCATTGTTACTTTTCATCAGCCATTGCTTCGGCGAATCTATTTTCATCCCAAACATCGATACCTAAGTTTCGAGCTTTATCATATTTACTACCAGGGTCTTCTCCGACAACTACAATGTCGGTTTTCTTAGAAACAGACCCGCTCACTTTGGCGCCGTGATTTTCCAACCATCGAGTGGCCTCAGGACGGGTAATATGTTGAAGTTTCCCAGTCAGTACCAACCGTTTGCCATTAAAAACAGAATCCGATTCTTTCAAAGCCTCATCAGTAGCCCCTAGGTAATCCATATTCACACCAACCTGCTTTAACTGACTAATAAGTTCCTTTGATTGCGGCATTGAAAAATACGTGACAACACTATCCGCAATGATCATTCCCATTGTATCAATTTCAGCAATTTCTTGCGCTGTTGCATCCATAACCTTATCAATATTTTTAAAACGTTGTGCGATTAATCTGGCAGCTTTTGCACCGACATGACGTATCCCAAGTCCAAACAATAAACGTTCACAGGAATTATTGCGGCTGTTGTCAATAGCTGCTAGTAAATTGCCAGCAGATTTTTCACCAAATTTATCCAAAGTCATCAACTGATCAAATGTTAACCCATAAAGTCCTGCAACATCTGTTAACATGTGCTTTTTAAACAATTGTCCAATAATTTTGGGGCCCAACCCATCAATATTCATTGCATCTCGTGAGGCAAAATGTGTTAATCCTTCTTTCAATTGAGCTGGACACTGTGGATTAATGCATCTTAATGCCACTTCTTCATCCAAATGTACTAATTCAGAACCACAAGATGGACATTCAGTTGGAATCTCATAAGGTTGACTGTCAACTTGACGTTTGTCTTTAACATATGTTGAAATTTCAGGAATAATATCACCGGCTTTATGCAGCCTAACTGTATCACCGATTCGAATATCTTTTTCTTGTAAATAGTCCGGGTTATGAAGTGATGCGCGACTAACAGTTGTGCCTGCAAGCGTCACTTCATCCATAACAGCAGTGGGTGTAACAACACCCGTTCGTCCTACTGTCCACTCAATGTCTCGCACGGTTGTTTCAGCTTCCTCTGGTGGGAATTTATATGCAATTGCCCATCTTGGCACTTTCACAGTTGCTCCAAGTGACCGCTGAAGTGGTAGTGAATTAACTTTGATTACGATCCCGTCAATTCCATATGCTAAAGTATCTCGCTGCTTTGTGTACCTTTCAACGTATTGATCAATATCATCCATATTATGGGCAACTTGATAGTCGGAATTAATTGTGAAGCCCAACTTCTTTAATTCCTCCAACATGCCACTTTGGGTGTCTGACTCCAAGTCATCGTAATTAGCAACATTATACATAAAAGTACTAAGCTTGCGATGTGCTGTTACTCGTGAATCCAGTTGACGTAAACTGCCTGCTGCAGCATTCCGAGGATTAGCAAATGGCGCTACCCCCTCTACTTGCCGTTGTTGATTAAGTTCAACAAACGACTCTTTAGGCATATAACACTCGCCGCGAACCTCAATGTTAATTGGCCGGCTAAGACGTTGAGGGATTGATTTGATTGTTTTTAAATTGCGGGTAATATCTTCACCAATTTGCCCGTTCCCTCGAGTAGCTCCCTGAACCAATATGCCGTCCTCATATCTTAGTGAAATTGCCAATCCATCGATTTTTAATTCACAATTATACTCAAATGGCACAGATTCCGAATCAGAAAGTCTGTCAGCAAAAGCTTTCAACTCTTCAATAGAAAATACATCACCCAAAGACAGCATTGGAATCTCATGCGGTACTTTTGTAAACCCAGGAAGCGTGTGATCACCAACTTTTTGCGTCGGAGAATCCGGTGTTACTATTTGAGGAAAGGTTGTTTCTAGATCAACGAGTTGTTGATAAGTTTGATCATATACAGAATCCTCAACACTAGGCGAATCATAAGTGTAGTATTCATCAGCCCACTTATTCAATTTTTCTCGCAATTCTCGAGCGGCACTTTCAGCCTGTTGTTCAGTCATATCTTCAAAAGCCACAATAACACCTTCTGCTAGTTAATCATTAATTATCGTTTACATTATAACTGTTCATTAATTGGCGGCACTTTTTTAACGACACGTCCCGGTGTGCCTACCACAACAGAATTATCCGGAATATTGTGTGTGATAACACTTCCAGCTCCAATAACGACATTATTACCAATCGATACCCCTGGAAGGATTACGACATTACCGCCAATCCAAACATCATTGCCAATACAAACCGCTTTACTAAATTGTTCACCATTTCGTCGTCTGGGTCCTTCAAGAGGATGGCCAGTGACAGATATCAAGACATTAGGGCCACACATAACGTGATTACCAATCGTAACAGAAATATCATCGACAATTGTTAAATTAAAATTTGCATAAAAGTCGTCGCCGATAGTTGTATTACACCCATAAGAAGTATAAAGCGGTCCTTCAATAAACGGACGTTTTCCAACCTGATGAAACAATTGTTTCATCAGTGACTGTCTAGTCAATTCGTCGTTTGGATCAGTTTGATTAAATTTGAAAGCCAAGTGTTTTCCAAGTTGTCGCTGCTTTTCAAGTTCCTTCGCATAATTAATATCTATCGGATCAGTAAAACCACTTTCACGATAGACTTTTCCACTCTCCATTTTACTTTTTAAACTCATAGTCATCCCCAACCTTTATTTTGTCCTTACTCTTGCTTGGTAATAGGTGCGAACGCTGCTAAAAGACGTTTAATTCCCTTCTGCTCAAATGCAATATCCAATTCCATATCCTCACCGATCCCTGAAACTTTGACAACTGTTCCTGTCCCCCAGGCTTTATGTGACACTTTATCTCCTACCGACCATGAAGACTTGTCAGCTCCAGTCCCTTTGGGCTTAATTACTTTTTGGGCTGGTTGATGATAAGTTGTTGCAGTTGCGCGTCTAGTTCGGCGATCAAACGGTGTCGATAATGGTTTTTCTTGTTGATTAACGTTATCATACTGAATCAATTCCGGCTTAATTTCATTAACAAACCGAGATTCAGGATTGTTTTGTCGGCGTCCATATAACATTCGTGAATAAGCATTCGTTAAATATAGTTTTTCTTTTGCACGCGTAATACCAACATATGCCAATCGTCGCTCCTCTTGTAATTCGGATTCATCCTGGGCAGCACGTGAAAGTGGGAAAAGTCCTTCTTCCATTCCCATGATGAAGACAACCGGAAATTCCAGCCCTTTAGCTGCATGCATTGTCATTAACGTTACCTCGGAAGTCTCTTCATCTAAGTCATCCTGATCTGAAACCAATGCCAAATCACTTAAAAAGTTAACTAAATTGTCTTGGCCAACTTGGTCAGGATTATCCTGATCATATTTTTGAGTAACTGAAATGAATTCTTCCAAATTTTCCAAGCGGGTTTGAGCCTGCAAAGACTTTGAAGATTTTAAAGTACTTAAGTAACCACTCTTATCAAGAATTTCTTCTGTTAATTCAGTGATAGTCATTGTATCCAATTTCTTAGCGACATCACTGATTATTTGTTCAAACATTGAAATCGAGTTTTTAGCGCGACTAGAAATTTCATTTGCAAGATCAATATTTTTTGAAGCCTCAAGCAGCGACCAACCATGATCGTTTGCAAAAGTCCGTAACTTTTCAAGGCTCGTTTCGCCGATACCTCGCTTAGGCTCATTAATAACTCTTTCAAAACTCATCGAATCCCTTGGATTTCCCAGTAACGTCAAATAAGCAAGTGCGTCTCGAATTTCTTTTCGATCATAAAATTTATGGCCACCGACCATAGTATACGGAATGTTGGCCTTTAAAAGTGTTTCTTCAATCACACGTGATTGCGCATTGGTCCGGTACAGAATCGCAAAGCTCCCGTAATTACGCTTAGGTTTACCCATTTCTTCTTGGATCTTTGCCACAACATAACGTGCTTCATCATTTTCTGTCTGGCCCCGATAATAAGAAATCTTTTCGCCTTGCTCGTTTTCTGTCCACAAGTTTTTATCAGCCCGATTCAAATTATGCGCAATAACAGCATTTGCTGCATCCAAAACCGTCTTGGTTGAACGATAGTTTTGTTCAAGTAAAGTAACATGGGCATCAGGGTAATCTTCTTTAAAGTCGAGAATATTCTGCATGTTGGCACCACGCCAACCATAAATACTTTGATCTGCATCACCCACCACACAGATGTTTTTGCTTTTTTTTGCTAACGTATTGACCAATCGGTACTGAGCTTCATTAGTATCCTGATATTCGTCAACATGGATATAATGAAATTTATCCTGATAGTAAGATAAAACATCAGAGAATTGATCAAATAACTCAATTGTTGTCATGATTAAGTCATCAAAATCAAGTGATTCATTTTGACGCAACTCAGCTTGATAACGTTCATAAACATCTGCCACAATCTGATCAAAATCGCTATCGGCCTGGGCCTTAAATGCCTTTGGCGTTAATAAATCATTTTTTGCATTTGAAATTGAAGATAATACGGCTCTTGGGTCAAACCTTTTGGGATCAATATTCAATTCACGCAAAACACGCTTTACCAACGTTCGCTGCTCACTTGTATCCGCGATGGTAAAGGCACGATTAAACCCTAATTGATCGATATTACGGCGTAAAATACGCACACACAACGCATGGAAAGTTGATACCCATACATCATCACCACTTTCATCAAGCAGCTTAGACACCCGCTCGCGCATCTCACGAGCAGCTTTATTAGTAAAGGTAATTGCAAGAATGTTCCATGGCATTACATGATTGTGTTCAATTATGTAAGCAATTCGATGTGTCAATACCCGCGTCTTTCCACTACCTGCACCAGCCATAATCAGCACAGGTCCTTCAGTGTGAATAACTGCATCTTTTTGATCTTTATTTAGACCTTTTAATAAACTATCTTCTACCACTAATTATTCCATCCTCTCAAAAGTATCGAGTTAATTATACCAAATATACGTTTGGCTCGTCTTGCCCACAAACATAAAAAAAGCCGGAAAATCCGACATTTTTAATTTTTCTCATATTTTGATTTAAAATCAATATCATTCCAAATACTGGTTGCTTCGACTTTCATTAGCGTGTCCGAAATTGACTTCGTTGGGATTAAAATATGTCCAATAGAGTTATTGGGATTATCAGTTTTATTTCCATAGAAGGAAAAATGCCAATTTCCTTTTATTACCCACTGTGTCTGCACCCTTTGATATTCTTTTTTTCTAATAGCTTGAAAAACGGTTGGAATGCCAGCAATTATTTTAGTTAACGGTAATCCTGCAATTGCACGAATATGTTGCTCAAATTCATTCGTATTAGCTGCAAAATCAAACAAGAAACCAGCAGGACTTAAAATTGGTGCAACCCGATTGACGTAAATCGATCCACTTTTTGCTAAAAAGAGTGATACTTCAAAGGTGCCGACATAATCAATATTTTTGGCAATCTCATTGGTAATTCGATTCATTTCTTTTTCGACACTCGGATCAAGCTTCACGGGTGTAAAGGCTGTCATAATTTGTTCACCATTATATATGACCTCAACAATTGGGAAAACGACTGTTGTACCATCCATTTGACGCGTTACAATGATTGAATAGTCTGTATCGTGCTCAACAAATGATTCCATAATATAAGTCCCTGAATCAAGCAAACCAGATGCAGCAACAATATCGGCTTGATTTTTAATTACCAGTTCTTTGTCCCCCAGCAATCCTCTTTGAATGGGCTTTAAAATTGCTGGATAACCAATTGAATTAATTGCTTGATAAATATCCTCAAGTGTCACAATTGTCGCGTATGGAGCCATATTAATGTTAAGTGTCTCAAAAAAGCTACGTTCAATTAATCGATCTTGAATAATATCCAATAACGAATCACTTTGAGGTACTGAAGTGAACTGTGAAATATAACGGATCACTTCGGAATTAATTGACGGGCTGTTGTACACAACAACATCACAGCGCTCTGCAAACATCTTTAGCGTTTGTTTGTCATCCATGGGTTCAATATATTTATAATCGGCTAAACGGATTGTTTTACTATTTTCATTTGAACTATACATGCCAACATTAAAACCCATTTTTTTGGCAAAATAAAGAAGCGTCGGACTACTAATACTGTCACCTAGAATTCCAATTGTCTGGTCAGGGTACAAGATGTTTGCTTCAGCCATGATTTCACTACTTTCATTTCTCGATTACTTAGAATGAGCAGGAATTACTAATTACCTTACTCCAGTTAATAAAACCTAATAACATTAATTCATTGTACTACTTTATTGTCTAGTCAACAAAAGTGACTTTACCATCGTTCAAAGAAGCAATACGGGCAAGAGACTCTAGTCGAATGCCTGCCTTCTCGATCAGTGTGTGACCCTTTTGGAAACTCTTTTCAATTACGATTCCGATTCCGGCAACTGAAACATCGGCTAATTTGGCAATCTCCAATAATCCTTGAACAGCTTGTCCATTTGCCAAAAAATCATCGATAATTAAAATTCGGTCATCGGAATTCAAGAAGCGCTTATCAACACTAATATCGTTGCTAACTTGCTTTGTATACGAGTAAACACTGGCCGTATATAAATTATCAGTCAAAGTTAGAGATTTATGCTTTCTGGCAAAAATCAGTGGAACCCCTAAATGAATCGCAGTAGTCAATGCAGGCGCGATTCCAGAAGATTCAACTGTAACTACCTTGGTAACCTTCTCATCCTTAAACAGTCTTGCAAACTCAGCTCCAATTTTGTCCATTAGCTGAGCATCCACTTGATGATTCAAGAAATTATCAACCTTCAATACATTTCCAGGTAATACAGTACCATCCTCTACAATCCGCTTCTTTAATAAATCCATTATTTGCATTCCTTTCTAGTCGTCAAACTGATACAGTTTATAATTCTTTATTAGTGAGATAAGCTTTTCGGTGTACGTTGGGTCCGTTGCATAACCATCTTTTTCCAATCCTTGGGCCGCTTGAACGTAGTTATTTGCCGAAACAACATCCCGATATTGATCAGGATTCCATTTGGTTCCGTATGCAAGTAATTTTGCATGTTCTGCTAAGGAATCATTCCAACTGTCATATACCTCAAATCGTGCTTTAACAGTGACGTATCGCCCATCAACATACTCTTGCGTATCCAAATAAACTGATTTTGTATTCGAACTTTGAGCCTTCACGCCAAACAGATTATTGTACTTGTTGGATAGTTGACTAGTCCCCCAATTAGATTCAAGAATTGCCTGAGCTAACGTCACGCTTGGAAGAACATTGTATTGTCCCTGTAGCAGTTGTGCCTGCGGTGCAAGTTTGTTAATAAATTTACGATGCTGTGCCGCTAACTCACTTCTAGCGTTATCAACTTGATTAGACTCGGGAACATTGGCCGATAATAATCGAAAGCCCAAAATAATAAACAACCCGAATCCAATCAATACCAGCATCACAATTAAATTTGATGTTTGTTTTCGACGTTTCCGTCTACTATTATACTTCGCCAATTCAACCTCAAACTTTCTAACTATTAAAATTAATTCTAACTATATTCATCAATAAAGACAATTACTATTTTTAATAAATAAATAGACTATTCATTATTATTGACAAATTCGACAATATCGGTTATGTTATCATCTGACACTTAAAATCTGGAGATGGAAACCAATGGCTAAAAACACCGAAGTATCAGAAGCGCAATCAAAATTCAATGTTGGTGATGAGGTTTCGTTTAAGATTGAAAAACAAACGTTCAAGGGCTTTATTGATAAAAGCTATACGAACTCATTTTTAATCACATTTGAATCTGATGACCCTGAAATCATTGACAAGTATCACAAGAAAGTTGTCATTAACAACCGTCATTTGAAGTTAATTAAAGCTGCACCTAAGATTAAAGAGCCTGACAGCGATAAAGAAGATAAAGATGACAAACCCGCTAAGAAATAATTCTTTTAAAAGGTCACACAATGTATTTCTTCGTTGTTGGCCTTTTTTCATACCATTATCAACTAGTCCAAACGTCCCTTTAGAACTTTCTGAAGCGGCAAAGCGATTAAGGGTGTCACAATGCCACTAAAAATAGCTTCGGGAATACCATTTGTTCCAACAACACCAAGTAAATAAGGCATTAATTCTCTGATATTTATTTGATATAGTTGTGGTGCCTTTGCTTTATAAAAAAGATAAATTAATCCTAATACAAAAATTGTATTTGTCAGGGATCCGAGTATAGCGGCTATTGAAACGCTGACTGCTTGTCTTTTGATCCATTTTCTTAGTGCGTGATATGTGACACCTGCGACTACTCCAATCAGGACTCGCGGTAACACTGAAACAACTGGATTGACAAACACAATGGTCGCTAAGGGACTTGTTGGCCAAATATACGCTCGAATAAATGTAATCAACCCCCAGACGCCTCCAATAATAGCGCCATCTCTCGTTCCCATCAAAATTGTAGCAATTGTGACAGTCGCAGAAATAATTGTAATGCTCAATGGACCAATTGGGATATAACCAATCAAAGGAATCGAGGTTTGCAGAATAATAATAGCTATGAACATTGCCAACAAATTAAATCTTAACGTTTTTTTCTTCTCTGCCATTTTCTATCTCCTGTTTAGATGGGTATATTATACCAGACAATAACACCGTTTCTTGGTATTAAAAATGAGCTTATATTTTTTTTAGAATATCCCTAAACATTTCCAAGACCAGTTAAATGAATTTTTGAAATATCGTTTCTCAAGCCTCGAAATGATGACCAAAATATACTCATCTGATACCTTTGTTCCTGTCTTAAATCTTCAAAATTAATACTAACATATAGTGGATTAAATTATTGAAGCATTGGTTTGCTACTTAGTTTACTTTAACAGGTTAACTCATAAACACTAATAAATTACAGCTAAATAAAAAACACCTTCTCTTTGAAGGTGTTTTTCATAATAAATAAAGTAAATATTAACGCTTTGAAAATTGTGAAGCTTTACGTGCCTTTTTAAGACCTGGCTTCTTACGTTCTTTCATTCGAGCGTCACGAGTTAACAAACCCGCACGCTTTAATGGTCCACGGAAGTCTGGGTCAACTGACAGCAATGCACGTGCAATACCATGACGAGTTGCACCTGCTTGTCCTGAAAAGCCACCACCATTAACATTAACTAATGTATCGTAGTTACCAAGTGTTTCAGTAACGTTAAACGGTTGTACAACAACCTCACGTAAATTAGCAAATGGAATGTAATCTTCAATTGCTTTATCATTCATAATAATTTTACCAGTTCCGGGTACTAAACGTACACGCGCAACTGAATCTTTACGACGGCCAGTGCCGCGATATTGTACTTGAGCCAAAGTGAGTTCCTCCTTAAATTAGGTTCTTAATGTCTAATGCTTCTGGTTTCTGTGCTTGATGATCATGTTCAGGACCTGCATAGACATGTAACTTCAAACCGATCTTATGACCTAATGTTCCATGAGGAAGCATTCCTTTAACTGAAGTTTCAATAAGCTTTTCTGGGTTCTTTTCACGGAACTCACCAGCTGTCTTTTGCTTTAAACCACCAATGAAACGAGTATGGTGATAATAAATCTTGTTTTTGTCCTTACGACCTGTTAATCCTACCTTACCGGCATTGATAACAATGACATTATCACCAGTATCAACGTTTGGAGTGTAAGTAGGTTTATTTTTACCTTTTAAAATTGAAGCGACTACTGATGAGAGACGTCCTAACGATACGTCTGTTGCGTCAACAACGTACCATTTACGTTCTACTTCACCAGGTTTTGCCATATATGTTGTACGCACTTTATATTCCTCCAAGTTCTGTGTTTGTTCGACACCAAATAAGTTTCCGGGGCTCATCGTGGGGCAAACAATACCAACTAACATAATACAAATAATTCTGCGGAAAGTCAATTATTTTTCAGTAAAATCGTTAACGTTTAGGCAATTTTGTTGGGTGCTCAGGATCGTCGCCCTCATAGAAGACACGTTTCAAGTAAAGACCGGATGCAGGCATCGTTCTTCGAGCCTGATCACGATCCTTTACTTCAAATAATCTTAGAACATCACTTTCTGGACGCATTCCTGAACCGATTTCAGCTACAACTCCTACCATAATTCGAACCATATTGTACAAAAATCCATTTCCATAAAACTCTAAATGCACTTCATTTTCCGCCTGGTCTAATTTGGCAGATGCAGAATAAATCGTTCTAATATTAGAACGGGCCGTCGATCCAGAAGCAACAAAGCTTGAAAAGTCATGTTCTCCCACTAAATCTGCTAATGCATGATTAACTTTCTCCATGTCAATTGGAAATTTCCAATGTCCTGTATAGTTTCTCTTAAACGGGTTTTGAAATTCTCCAAGATACATTCTATAAAAATATTTTTTCCCAGAAACATCATAGCGTGCATGAAAGTCATTACTGACTTTTTCAACTTTCGTAATTTCCATGTCTAATGGCAGCATGCTATTCAACCCGCGATAAATAGCTTCAGCCGATAAATCAAACGGAAAATCAAAGTGAGCAACTTGTGCGACTGCGTGAACGCCTGCATCGGTTCTCCCCGAACCATATATAATAATCGGTGGCTCAGGCAATTTTGCCATCACATTGACTTTTTGAGTTAAGACGCCTTCAATTGTTCTTCTGTTAGGCTGTCTTTCGAACCCACTAAAATTTGTACCATCATACATAAAAGTTATTTTGTAACGACTCGTAATTATGACCAACTACTTTCTAATAAATATAACAACTGCCCCAATAGCTAAAAAAAAGAGCCAGCTGATCGTATCTTTTACTTGCCAACGATACTGCCGATATTTAGTCCGATGCTCGCTGTCTGAAAATCCGCGAGCTTCCATTGCTGTTGAAAGATTCTCAGCATGGTTAATAGCACCTGTAAATAGCGGCACCAGCAATGGAACAGCAGCCTTAACCCTATGTTTTAGACTCCCTGACCCAAAATCAACTCCCCGCGCACGTTGAGCATTCATAATAGTTTCCATTTCGTCCATTAGTGTAGGAACAAATCGAAGTGCAATGGATAGCATCAATGCTAATGTATCAACAGGAAATTTCACTTTTTTCAATGGCTTAAGTATCGTCTGAACACCATCAGCAATAGCTAGAGGAGTGGTCGTTAATGTTAAAACAGTCGATATCATAATAATCAGTAAAAACCTCATAAAAATGAAGCCACCGTTTATCAAACTTTCATTAGTTACAGAGAATGGGCCAAAATGCCAAAGGACTCGTCCACCACTACTAAATAAAATTTGAAGTAAGACGGTAAAAATAATTAACCATATTAATGGCCGAATTCCCTTTAGAAAATACATAATTGAAATACCTGAAAGTAAAATGACAATAAGAATAAGAATAGATAGGATTCCATAAGAAATAAGATTGTTTGCAAAAAAAATAATAATAACAAAATAAAAGCTTAATAATAGTTTCGATTGGGGGCTCATCTGATGAATCCACGAATGACCGGGAAGATATCGTCCAAAAATGAAATTACTCATTTGGTATCTCCTTTCCCGACAAGTCTCACAATTCTGTCTGCAAGAGCATCTATTGTTAACGGCAACTGACCAATATTAACCCCTGCTTTTTTTAGCTGTTGTGCAAATTCCGCACTGCTTGGTAAATCTAGTTGCATACCGTAAACCCACTTTGGATCACTAAAGACTTGTGCAGGTGACCCAACCTTAACAACTTTTCCCTTATCCATCACGATAACATTTGTCGCATAATCAATAACATCGTCCATCTGGTGAGTAATGAGGACAATTGTCATTTGCTTATTTTTATTGAGATACCGAGCAAGATCCATGATTTCTTGATGTCCTCGCGGATCTAATCCCGCAGTAGGCTCGTCCAGTATAAGAATTTCAGGATTCATTGCCAACACCCCGGCAATTGCAACCCGTCTCATTTGTCCACCCGACAAATCAAACGGTGATTTATCCGCCAATGCCTTATCCAAGCCCACTAACTCCATCGCATTAAAGGCAGATTTTTTTGCTTCGCCATCATTTACACCATAGTTCTTAGGGCCAAACATGATATCTTTTAAAACTGTTTCTTCAAATAACTGTTTTTCCGGAAATTGAAAAACCATTCCGACGTGTTTTCTAAACGCCTTGAGGTTCTTGTTTGTTGTATTGGGATCTATAACTCTTCCTAAGACCTCTAGATGCCCTTCCGTTGGCTTTAAAAGAGCATTGATGTGTTGAACCAAGGTTGACTTTCCACTCCCTGTATGACCGATTATCGTCGTAAAAGAGCCCTTTGAAATTTGAAGTGTAACATTATCTATTGCATTTTGAGCAAAGGGCGTGTTCGCCTGATAAGTATGAGTTACTTTGTTGAGACTAATTGCTGTATCCATGCGATTAACTCCTCATCATTCATATATGACTTTTCATCACTAACGCCACGCTTGCTCAAAGCTGCAAGCAATTTAGATGTATAGGGCGCATCAAGTCCAATTTGTCTTAGCTTGTCCGGATGGGAAAAAATTCCCCGCGGTGTATTCTCATCAATAATTTCCCCATGATTTAAAATAACCACTCTATCTGCGCCTGCAGCTTCATCGATGTCATGAGTAATTGAAATGACGGTTAAATGGTTTTCATTCTTAAGTCGTTGAACCAATTCCAAAATTTCTTTTCTTCCACGAGGGTCTAACATACTGGTAGCTTCATCTAAAATGATAATTTTAGGACTAAGGGCTATAATCCCAGCGATTGCAACTCTCTGCTTTTGCCCACCAGATAAATTGGCAGGGATTCGTTCACGAAAATCCCACATTCCCACACTCTTTAAACTTTCTTCAACAATGTCATGCATTTTACTACGGTCAAACAACTGATTCTCCAAGCCAAAGGCAACATCATCCTCTACTGTTGCGCCAACAAATTGATCTTCCGGATTTTGAAAAACAATTCCTATTTTGCTTCGAACGTTATAGATATTTTGATCGTTTACTTGTAATCCATCAACAGTGATGTGTCCCTCATTTAAAACAATTAGCCCATCAATTAATCTGGCAAGTGTACTTTTCCCACTTCCGTTTTGACCAATGATAGCCAACCACTCACCCTCATGAACATCTAAGGATAATTGATCAAACAGTAACGGTTGGTCCGGATAATTATAAGAAATTTTGTCTACTTGAACTATATCTTTCATCAAATTGACCTCATATTTTCTGACATCATTTTATGTACAAAAAAATCACTAACAAGTGATTAGTGCGTGGAATTTATTCCACATTCAAACTAGACTAGGGATTTATCAATCCCACCATCATGACGTTCTATACCAAAAACCTGAGTGATTCTCGTGAAAATGTGACAATTATGCTTAGAAAAATAAATGAAAATTTAGTCTACTAATTCTAATACGACCATAGGTGCACCGTCTCCACGACGTGGCATAGTCTTAAGAATCCGTGTATACCCACCATTACGATCAGAATACTTAGTAGCTAATTCTCCAAATACCTTTTGCAATGCAGTAGTGACAGTAATGTCATCGCCATCTTCCTTAACATCAGCAACCACATTACGAACAAATGAAGCAGCTTGACGACGAGCGTGTAAATCACCGCGCTTACCAAGTGAAATCATCTTGTCGGCAGTAGAACGTACTTCTTTGGCTCTAGCTTCGGTAGTGATAATTTGACCATGAATAATCAACTCAGTGGTTAAATTACGAAGCAATGAGCGTCGATGTTCACTGGAACGTTGTAATTTCCGATAACTCATTTCCGGTTGTCCTCCTTTATAAAATTAATTAATCTTCTTTACGAAGTGAAAGGCCCAAAGCAGCAAGCTTTTCTTTTACTTCTTCAAGTGACTTGCGTCCAAGATTCCGAACTTTCATCATATCAGCTTCTGTCTTTTCAGTAAGTTCTTGAACAGTATTAATGCCAGCACGTTTCAAACAATTGTAAGAACGAACAGATAAATCAAGTTCTTCAATTGTCATTTCCAGCATTTTTTCTTTATGGGTTTCTTCTTTCTCAACCATGATTTCGGTATTCTTAGCTTCATCAGTTAGGTCTACAAACATTTCTAAATGTTCAGTTAAGATCTTAGCTGCCAAACTAACCGCTTCACTAGGTGTGATAGAACCGTTAGTCCAAATATCCAAAGTTAATTTATCAAAATCATCGCGTTGACCAACCCGCGTACTTTCAACCTGATAGTTGACACGTTCGATTGGGGTATAGATGGAGTCGACAGGAAGAACGCCAATTGGCATCTCAGTAGCACGTTTCTTATTTTCAACAGCAGAAACGTAGCCTCGACCTCTGTTGGCTGTTAACCGCATATGGAAAGTAGCACCTTCAGCAACGGTAGCAATATGCAGATCAGGGTTGAGAACTGTCACATCACTGTCGCCTTGAATGTCACCGGCAGTAACATCAGCAGGGCCAATTACATCAATTTCCAAGTTTTCATCTTCGTCTTCTGGTCCATCCAATTTCAACGAAATTTTCTTAACATTCAGGATGATCTGGGTAACATCTTCAACAACGCCTTTAATTGTTGAGAATTCATGAAGAACATCATCAATTTGGATACTGGTTACAGCAGCACCCGGCAGTGACGACAACAATGTGCGGCGAAGTGAATTCCCGAGAGTAGTACCGTAACCTCTTTCGAGTGGTTCCACAACAACCTCACCAAAGTTCTTTGTTTCTTCAATTTTATGAATGTTAGGCTTTTCAAATTCAATCATTCTTATCATTAACCCCTTTCAAAACGTGTGAGTCCATGTGCAATATATCAATACGTATAGGCAAACTAAACATCACTATATTGAATCAATAAAAACTAAACTCGACGACGCTTTGGAGGACGAGAGCCATTGTGAGGTACAGGTGTAACATCACGAATAGCTGTAACTTCCAAACCTGTAGCTTGAAGTGCACGAATTGCAGCTTCACGGCCAGAACCTGGACCCTTAACCGCAACTTCTACAGATTTCATACCATGTTCCATTGACGATTTTGCAGCAGCTTCAGCAGCCATTTGAGCGGCAAATGGTGTTGATTTACGACTTCCACGAAAACCTAAAGCACCTGCTGATGACCAGGCAATTGCATTACCTTGAGTATCGGTAATCATAACTAAGGTATTGTTAAATGTCGAATGAATATGTGCAACACCTGAAGCAATATTCTTTTTAGTCCGACGTTTACGACTTGACTTCTTGTTTACCATAAAAACAGATGACCTCCTTTATCTTTATTTTCTTCTGCCTACTCCAGCAGTTGCCTTTCCCTTACGAGTACGGGCATTATTCTTTGTGTTTTGACCACGAACAGGCAAACCACGGCGATGACGCATACCACGATATGAGCCAATTTCTTGGAGTCGCTTAATATTCATGCTAACTTCACGTCGTAAGTCACCTTCAATCTTAAGGTCACTAACAATCGCACGAATTTTATCCTCTTGATCGGGAGTTAAATCGCGGACACGAACATCTTCAGAAACACCTGCTTGTGCAAGAATCTTTTCTGAAGTGCTTGTACCAATACCAAAAATATAAGTTAATCCGATAACAATTCGCTTGTCACGGGGTAAATCGATTCCGGCAATACGAGCCATTTAGTACACACCTCCTGTTTTAAGTTCTACTTTCCTTGGCGTTGTTTGTGCTTAGGGTTTGCTGAGCAAATCACCATCACACGGCCTTTTCTTTTGATTACTTTACAATGTTCACACATTGGTTTTACTGATGGTCTTACTTTCATTTTTAAACCTCCTCAAAAAATGATGAAGACAATAACTACTTAAATCGATAAGTAATTCTTCCCTTTGTTAAGTCATAGGGCGACATTTCAACAGTAACCTTATCTCCAGGAAGAATCCGAATATAATGCATTCGGATTTTACCGGAAACATGAGCTAAAATCTCATGTCCATTTTCAAGTTCAACTCGAAACATTGCATTTGGCAAAGTTTCGACAACTTTTCCTTCTACTTCAATAACATTATCCTTAGCCACTAATTAACACCTCCAAAATTAAATTAGATTGAATTAAAATATAAACGAGCTTGACAAACCTTTGATAGTTTAACACATCCATTATATTTCATCAATCCAATAGACTCAACACTTAATCTATGGAGAGTTTACAGTGTGCTCAAGATTTTATCAACATCCTGCCAAACTTTATCAATATCTTGATCACCATTAACATTAAATAGCAAGTCCCGATCTTTGTAATAAGAAATCAGTGGCGTATTCATTTTAACATTAACTTTCAAGCGATTCTTAACAGCCTCGGGCTTATCATCATCCCGTTGATAGAATTCGTGGTGACCGCAAATATCACAAGTTCCATTAACTTTAGGCATATGGTACAACTTATTATAAGTCGCACCACAGTTCTTACAAATAAAACGTGCAGTTAGTCGATTAGTTAAAATTTCTGGGTCAACATCGATGTTGATAACAGCAGACAAAGGTTTCCCCAACTCGTCTGCCATATCTGCCAATGCATCCGCCTGTTCTAGAGTTCGAGGATATCCATCTAGTAAAAAGCCCGGCTGAGTATCATTATGAGAAAGTCGTTCTTTAACAATCCCATTAGTAACTTCATCAGGAACTAAATTACCTTTGTCAGTAAACGACTTAGCCTTTAAGCCCAGTGGCGTTCCATTTGAAATTGCTTCGCGAAACATATCCCCAGTTGAAATATGTGGGATCTGGTACTTGTCAACAATAAATTGAGCCTGAGTGCCCTTACCAGCACCAGGCAATCCCATTAAAATTAAATTTAATGCCATCAATTTTCCCTCCTTGTTCGATGTTTAATCGTCTTATTCACCATTAGTTGGACGAGAACCCTTAATGAAACCGACATACTCACGTTTCATCATTAATCCCCGAATCTGGCGAATAGTTTCGATTGCAACACCAACAACGATTAGAAGACTTGTACCACCTAATCCAATGGATTCATCTAAGTTCCAAATATTTTGAGCAACCAGTGGGATTAAAGCAACGACACCTAAGAAAATGGCACCCACAGTACTTAATCTCATTAGTAAGTTTGAAACGTAGCTTTGCGTTTCATGCCCCGGCCAAACGCCAGGAATATAACTCCCTTGCTTTTGCAAGTTCTCTGATAACTTTTCAGGGTTAACTTGAACAAATGCATAAAAGAAAGTAAACATGACAATCAAAATTGTGTAAAAAGCAGCTCCAGTGGTTGTCTGCATGTTAAACACGTTGTTTAACACTTGATACCACGTTGTTGTGGAATAATTATTCGTAAAAGCCATTAAAATTGTTTGAGGAGTCGCAATAAATGAACTCGCAAAGATAACTGGGATAACACCAGCAACATTAACCTTTAAAGGCAAATAACTACTGTCCGGTGAACCAGCAACTCTTCGCGTGTATTGAATTGGAATCCGACGTTCAGCTTGTTGCACCCAAGTAACGAACGTAATAATGGCAAGAACGATAATCACAAGTGCAATCGAGAAGAGAATTGGTTGCCATAGATCAGAACCAGTTACGCCAACAAAGTATTGTTGCCATAGTGATTGTAATCCAGTAGGGATTCGAGCAATGATACCCGCAAAGATAATCATTGAAATTCCATTACCAATTCCTCTTTCAGTGATCATGTCACCCATCCAAGTTGTTAACATCGTACCACCAGTCAGGATAATACCAATGACAATAAAGGTTTTAACACTTGGGTTGGTAACCAAATTCAGACTACTTAATTGGTTGAATCCGGCTGTAATTCCAACTGACTGGAAGAAGGCAAGAACAACTGTTAAATAACGAGTATGTTGATTCAACTTCCGCCGGCCAACTTCCCCTTGTTTTCCCCACTCAACATATTTAGGAACAATATCCATCTGAAGCAATTGGATAATAATTTGAGCAGTGATGTATGGAGATACTCCCATAGCAAAAATCGAATAGTTAGTCAGACCACCACCACTAAAGGTATTCAGGATGCTGACCAATCCTGATGATGCAACGGACGTTAACGCCTTTGCATTTACACCAGGAACGGTTATGAATGATCCCAACCGGAAGATAATCAAAACAAATAATGTAAATAAAATCTTGTTTCGAATTTCCTTAACCTTAAATGCACCAGTTAGAGTCGAGAGCATTAAACCACCTCGATTTTACCGCCAGCATTTTCAATTACAGATTGTGCAGTTTTTGAAAACTTATTAGCCTTTACGGTTAATTTCTTAGTAAGTCCACCGTCTCCAAGAACCTTAATACCAGATTTAGCGTTTTTAACAATTCCGCGATCCTGAAGTAACTCCGGAGTTACTTCAGTGCCTTCGTCGAAAACATCAAGTTTAGCAACGTTAACAACCGCATATTCTTTACGGTTAATATTGTTAAATCCACGTTTTGGAGTACGACGATACAATGGCATTTGGCCACCTTCAAAACCTACGCGTGTCTTACCACGAGCCTTTTGACCCTTTTGACCACGGCCGGCAGTCTTTCCTTTTCCAGCAGAACGACCACGACCTTTACGTGTACGTAATGAACGAGAACCTTCTGCAGCTTTCAATTCATTCAATTTCATGAAATTGGCACCTCCTTACGAATTATTAGTCTTTAACTTGTTCAACTTCAATTAAATGAGCGATTTTGAACAGAGCTCCGCGAATTGATTCGTTGTCCGGTTTAACAACCGTACTATTAATCCGACCCAAGCCGAGTGCCTTCACAATTTTTCGTTGATTTGGGAGGCGATGAGCTACGCTACGTTTTAAAGTAATTTTTAATTGAGCCAATTAAAACACCCTCCTTATTCAGCTAAATGTTGGGTTGATACACCACGTAAAGCTGAAATTTCTTCAGCACTCTTCAATGCGACCAAGCCTTCAAATGTTGCTCGGATAACGTTGACAGGAGTATTTGAACCCAATCGCTTACTTGTAACATCGTCGATACCGGCAAGTTCCATCACGGAACGAACGGCACCACCAGCTGCTACTCCAGAACCTTCTTCAGCAGGCTTTAACATGATACGCCCACCACCATAAGTTCCAACAACTTCATGAGGAATTGTTGTACCAACAATCGGAACCTCAATCAAATTCTTACGAGCTGCTTCAACAGCCTTACGAATTGCTTCAGGAACTTCTTGTGCTTTACCAGTTCCAAAGCCAACATGGCCGTGTTTGTCTCCAACAACGACTAAAGCAGCAAAACGAAGACGACGTCCACCTTTAACAACTTTAGTGATCCGGTTGATAGAAACGACATTGTCTTCAAGCTCTAATTTATCAGGATCAATAAACTTCTTCATGTGCGGTTATTCCTCCTTTTATTAAAATTCTAATCCGTTTTCGCGAGCAGCATCAGCAAGAGCTTGAACACGACCGTGGTATAAATATCCACCACGATCAAAAACAACTTTTTTGATGTTCTTTTTGCTTGCACGTTCAGCTACTAATTTGCCAACACCAGCTGCTTTTTCAGTTTTGTTACCATCACTGATTGCAGAATCAAGTGTTGAGGCACTAACAAGCGTTACACCCTCTACGTCATCAATAACTTGAGCATAGATGTTTTTGTTAGAACGAAAAACGTTCAAGCGTGGGCACTCGGCAGTACCAGAAATTTTATTACGGACACGGTTATGACGACGTTTCCGACTCTTATTTTTATCTGGTTTAGAAATCACAATAGTCACCTCAATAATTTTTTAAGCTGGTATTTTACTTACCAGTCTTACCTTCCTTACGGATAATATGTTCATTTTCGTAACGAATACCTTTACCTTTATATGGTTCAGGTGAACGAACGGCACGAACAGATGCAGCAAAGTCACCAACATGTTGTTTGCTGATACCACTAATATGAATAGTCGTATTGTCAGGTACTTCAACAGTTAGATCTTCAGGAACTGTCATGTCAACAGGGTTAGAATAACCAACACTAAGTGTCAAAGTTTTCCCTTTGAGTGCAGCACGATATCCAACACCAACAAGTTTCAAGGTTTTCTTGAAACCATCAGTGACACCCTCAACCATGTTGTTAAAGTTTGCTCGCATAGTACCATGCAAAGCACGAACTTTGTTGTTATAATCAACAACTGGTTCAAAGTTCACTTCGTTATCTTTAACGTTCATTTTAATTTCGGATACAAATTCGCGGGTTAATGAACCCTTTGAACCTTTAACAGTTACTTTATTACCATCAGTTGATACTTCAACGCCCTTAGGCAAAACAACCGTTTTATAACCAATTCGACTCACGGATCACACCTCCAATTTTTTGAAATATTACCAAACGTAAGCTAATACTTCGCCGCCAATTTTTTGGGCGCGAGCTTGTTTGTCAGTAATTACACCGTTTGATGTAGAAATAATAGCAATTCCAAGTCCATTAAGAACCTTTGGAACGGCATCGGCTTTAACGTAAGAACGCAAGCCTGGTTTTGAAATTCGTTTCAAACCAGTAATGACACGTTGCTTATCCTTGCCATACTTCAGGAATACACGGATAACGCCTTGTTTGTCATCTTCGATGTATTCAACATCACGGACAAAGCCTTCACGCTTAAGAATCTCAGCAATGTCACGTTTGATTTTTGATGCAGGAACTTCAACTGTTTCATGGTAAACCATGTTAGCATTGCGAATGCGAGTTAAAAAGTCTGCAATGGGATCAGTCATAGACATCAGCGAACAACCTCCTTCTTAATAATTTTTACCAACTAGCTTTCTTCATACCAGGAATTTGACCCTTGTGGGCAAGTTCACGGATGCAAAGACGGCACAAGTGGAATTTCTTGTAAACTGAACGAGGTCGCCCACAACGCTCACAACGTGTATAGTTTTGTGTTGAGAACTTTGCAGGGCGTTCACTTTTTACGATCAATGATTTTTTAGCCAATGTGAAACCTCCTCAATTATTTAGCAAATGGCATACCGAATTGAGCCAACAATTCATGTGATTCTTCATCGGTATTAGCAGTAGTTACGATTACAATATCAAGACCTCTAACACGGTTGACATTATCATAATCAATTTCAGGGAAAATCAATTGTTCGCGGACACCTAAAGTGTAGTTGCCTCGGCCATCAAAAGCTCTAGAACTAACACCATGGAAATCACGAACACGTGGTAATGAAACATTAATTAACTTATCCAAAAAATCATACATTCTATCGCCACGAAGAGTTACCTTGGCACCAATTGACATACCTTCACGTAGTCTAAAACCGGCAATTGATTTCTTAGCTTTAGTTACTAAAGGTTTTTGACCAGAAATCAAGGCTAATTCTGAAACTGCTTCATCAAGGTTTTTAGCGTTAGTAACTGCATCACCAACACCCATGTTTAAAACAATTTTATCGATTTTTGGAGCTTGCATAACTGACTTATAACTGAATTTTTCCACCATGTGTGGCACAATTTCGCTGTCAAATTGTTCATGTAAACGACTTGTCATTTAAAAGTTATCCTCCCTTCCTATATTTGAATTAATCAATCGCTTTTTGCGATTTCTTTGAGTAACGAATTTTCTTGCCATCTTGAACCTTAATTCCAACACGAGTTGGCTCGTTGGTAGATGGATCAATAAGCATGACATTTGAAACGTGGATTGGTGCTTCAGCATCAATAATTCCACCATTTGGATTTGTTGATGAAGCCTTGGTATGTTTCTTTACTTTGTTCACACCTTCAACAATCACACGATCTTTAGAAGCGATAGTCTTAGTAACTGTCCCTTCTTTTCCCTTGTCCTTACCACTAATAACACGAACTTTGTCACCAGTTTTAATGAACATGTTGGCACCTCCTTATATCCTGGTTGTTTTAAAGTACTTCTGGGGCTAATGAAACAATCTTCATGAAGTTGTTATCACGTAATTCTCGAGCAACCGGACCAAAGATACGAGTGCCTTGAGGACTCTTATCATCACGAACTAAAACTGCTGCATTCTCGTCAAAACGAATATAAGAACCGTCTGTACGACGAGTAACAGATTTGGTACGCACGATAACAGCCTTAACGACATCACCTTTTTTGACAACGCCACCTGGTGTTGCTTGTTTGACCGTAGCAACAATAGTGTCACCAATTCCAGCATATCTTCTAGTTGAGCCACCCAAAACCTTAATAGTTAACAATTCCCGTGCACCTGAGTTGTCGGCAACTTTTAATCGACTTTCTTGTTGAATCACAGGTATATCCTCCCTTCATCGTCAAATAAAATACGATAATTATGATAATTAAGTAAGTTAAATAATAACCGCTTTTTCAACAATATCAATCAGACGGAAACGTTTTGTCTTTGATAGTGGACGTGTTTCCATAATCCGTACGATATCGCCAACTTTTGCTTCGTTGTTTTCATCCTGAGTAGTGAATTTCTTTGAATAACGAACACGCTTACCGTATGTTGCATGTTTCTTGTGAGTTGAAACTAAAACAGTAATTGTTTTGTTATTCTTGTCAGAAACAACACGTCCCTGATAAACCTTACGCTGGTTACGTTCTTCAGCCATTAATTATACCTCCCTTATCGTGTTTTACTTGTTTAACTCTTGTTGACGAAGAGCAGTCTTAATCCGTGCAATATTTTTACGAACTTGCTTTAATCGCGCGGTGTTTTCCAATTGGCCAGTGGCTAGTTGGAAACGAAGATTGAACAATTCATCTTTATAATCTTTTTCTTTATCAATCATTTGAGCAGTGGTTAATTCATTAATTTCTTTAGCCTTCATTTGATTCGCCACCTACTTCCTCACGTTTTACGATCTTTGTACGAACGGGAAGTTTATTAGAGGCAAGACGCAATGCTTCAGTAGCTACTTCTTCAGAAACGCCACCAATTTCAAATAAAATCTTGCCACGTTTAACTGGTGATACCCAGCCAGCTGGTGTACCTTTACCATTACCCATTCGAACTCCGACACCTTTTTCAGTATATGATTTGTGTGGGAAGATTTTAATCCAAACTCTTCCGCCACGCTTCATATAACGAGTCATCGCTACACGACATGCTTCGATTTGACGGTTTGTGATCCAATGTGAATCGAGTGATTGCAAACCGTAATCACCGAAGGTTACAGTTGTACCACCCTTGGCACTCCCACGAAGTTTGCCACGATGCTCACGACGGTGCTTTACACGCTTAGGTACTAACATGCTTATTTGCCTCCTTTGTCAGCTTCACTGTTCTTTGGCTTTTCAGGAAGAATTTCACCACGGTAGATCCAAGTCTTTACACCAATTGAACCATAAGTGGTAAAGGCTTCAACCCATGAGTAGTCAATATCAGCTCTCAAAGTATGCAAAGGAACAGTTCCGTCTGAATATGATTCAACTCGAGCCATATCAGCACCGTTCAACCGACCAGCAACTTGAGTTTTAATACCCTTTGCACCAGCACGCATTGTACGTTGCATAGCTTGACGCATTGCACGACGGAAAGCCACACGGCCTTCTAGTTGACGAGCAATGTTTTCGCCAACAAGTTTTGCATCAAGATCAGGCTTCTTAATTTCAATAATGTTAATATGAACCCGTTTGCCTGTAAGATTATTTAATTCCTTACGAAGGCTTTCAACTTCAGATCCACCTTTACCAATAACCATACCAGGCTTGGCAGTATGAATCGAAATATTAACGCGGTTTGCGGCACGTTCAATTTCTACAGTTGAAACGGATGCATTAGCAAGACGCTTTTCAATGTACTTACGAATTTGTAAATCTTCACGTAAATATGCAGCGTAATCTTTGCCAGCATACCATTTAGCTTCCCAGTCGCGAATGATTCCAACTCGTAAACCGTTAGGATTTATTTTATTACCCACGCGTTATCCCTCCTCTTTTTCCGACACAACAATTGTGATGTGACTAGTTCGTTTGTTAATTGGTGAAGCTGAGCCCTTAGCTCTTGGACGAAAACGTTTTAAAGTTGCGCCTTCGTTAACATAAGCTTCGCTAACAACTAAATTCTCTGAATCTAAGTCAAAATTATTTTCTGCATTTGCAACAGCAGATTTAAGCACCTTAGAAACTACCGGAGAAGCACCGCGGGGTGTGAAATCCAGGATGGCGGCAGCTTCGGCAACACTCTTACCTCTGATAAGATCGA
Source organism: Lentilactobacillus hilgardii DSM 20176 = ATCC 8290 (assembly GCF_000159315.1). GTDB lineage: Bacteria > Bacillota > Bacilli > Lactobacillales > Lactobacillaceae > Lentilactobacillus > Lentilactobacillus hilgardii. The sequence continues at coordinate 408,124 of NZ_GG669994.1, read as the reverse complement.
TTACAAGACGGACCTTACGAGCGGCAATACGAACAGTTTTGGCAGTTGCTTTTGCTGATGTAACTTGTTCAGCCATTTGTTATCCTCCTTGTTTAAACAGTCTTCTTATCGTCAGTACCATGACCATGGAAAGTACGAGTTGGAACAAATTCCCCGAGCTTGTGGCCTACCATATCTTCTTGAATAAAGACTGGTACGTGTTTACGTCCATCATAAACAGCAAAAGTATATCCAATAAAACTTGGGAAAATAGTTGATCGTCGTGACCATGTCTTAATTACAGACTTTTTTTCTTGGTCTTTTTGGGCATCAACCTTTTTAAGTAAATATTCATCGGCAAATGGTCCCTTTTTCAAACTACGACTCATTTTGAAACCTCCTCTTCATATGCAAAAATAATTGCATATGTTTTTTACATCTTCGATCCTTTACGACGACGAACAATAAATTTATTTGAACGTGCTTTCTTAGAACGAGTCTTCTTACCAACTGTCTTCTTACCCCATGGTGATAATGGTGATGGGAGACCAACTGGTGCTTTACCTTCACCACCACCATGAGGGTGATCGTTAGGGTTCATTACAGATCCACGAACGTGTGGACGTTGTCCCTTGTATCGAGTACGACCAGCTTTACCAACGTTAACCAATTCGTGCTCTTCGTTTCCAACAGCACCGATTGTGGCACGGTTTGTTGCCAAAATCATTCGAACTTCACCTGATGACAGACGAACTAATGCATATTTACCATCACGTCCTAATAACTGTGCAGAAGCGCCGGCAGATCTTGCCAACTGACCACCCTTACCAGGTTTTAATTCGATATTATGGATGATTGAACCAACCGGAATATTCGCAAGTGGTAATGCGTTACCAACTTTAATATCAGCTTCAGTACCTGATTCAACCTTGTCCCCAACTTTTAATCCCTTTGGAGCAATAATGTATGATTTGATACCATCTACATAAACTAATAAAGCGATATTAGCAGTTCGGTTTGGATCATATTCGATTGCTTTAACAATTGCTGGAACATTATCTTTATTACGTTTAAAATCAATAACACGGTATTGGTTCTTGTTACCACCACCACGGTGACGAACAGTCATATGACCGTAATTATTACGACCGGCCGTTTTGCTCTTTGACTCAAGCAATGACTTTTCAGGCTTACTCTTGGTAATTGCACTGTAGTCTAAGCTAGTCATATTACGTCGACCATTGCTGGTTGGCTTATATGTTTTTATAGCCACAACGTTTACCTCCTATTATTAAGGTTATTCTTCGCTAAATAACTGAATTTCCTTTGAATCCTGCGTTAAGGTAACGATTGCCTTGCGACGCTTCTTTGTGTATCCGGCATAACGTCCTTGACGCTTTAATTTTCCACGTACGTTCATGATGTTAACACGCACAACCTTAACATCGAAGATATCTTCGACAGCCTTTTTAACTTGTGTTTTAGTAGCTCGTAAATCAACATCGAAAGTGTATGTTTTATTATCCATCTTACTTGTTGACTCTTCAGTAATTACTGGACGTAAAATGACATCACGTGATTCCATTATGCGAGCACCTCCTCTACTTGAGAAAGAGCAGCCTTTGTAATGACAACTTTATCATGATCCGCTACATCTAATGTATTAATTCCATCAGCTGATACAACCTTCACATTTTCAAGGTTATGTGCAGAAAGTGATGCTTTCTCGTTACCATCTTCTAAAACGATTAAAGTTTTAGTTGAAACATTCAATTTTTCTAGTAATGCTGCGAATTCTTTAGTCTTTGGTGTTTCAAATACTAATGAATCTACAACTACTAATTTTTCATCTGCAACTTTTTCAGAAAGAACAGACTTAAGAGCTAAGCGAGATACTTTCTTTGGCAAATGATAAGCATAAGAACGGGGTGTTGGTCCAAAAACAATTCCACCGCCACGCCATTGTGGTGAACGAATAGAGCCTTGACGAGCTCTACCAGTACCCTTTTGACGCCATGGCTTCTTTCCGCCACCGCGAACTGCAGAACGATTCTTAACTGAATGAGTTCCTTGTCGTCTTGAAGCACGTTGCATAACAACTGCATCAAAAACAACATTATTATTAGGCTCAATACCAAAAATGTCATCATTTAATGAAACAGTGCCGTTTTGGCTGCCATCTTGTTTATATAATGCTACGTCAGTCATCTATAGTTGCCTCCCTTCTATTTGTTTGCACCGCGAACAGCTGTGCGAATCGTAATAAATGATTTGTTTGCACCTGGAACGTTACCTTTAATCAAGATAACATTGTTATCATTATCAGTACTTACAACTTCAAGGTTCTGAATTGTAACAGTTTTGTTACCCATGCGCCCTGGTAGTTTCATACCTGGAACAACACGGTTAATGATTACACCAAGTGAACCTGGACGACGGTGATAGCGAGAACCATGAGTTTCTGGTCCGCGTGATTGACCATCTTTATGAATGTTTCCTTGGTATCCATGACCCTTTGTAGTTCCAGTAACATCAACGATGTCTCCTGGTTTAAAGATATCTGCTTTAACTTCTTCAGCTACCTTATAATCTCCCAGCTCAACATCTTTGATTTCCTTAATGAAGCGCTTAGGAGTAGTATTTGCTTTTTTTGCATGACCTTGTTCTGGCTTGTTTGTAAGCACAGCACGCTTGTCTGCATAGCCTAATTGAACAGCGTCGTAACCGTCATTTTCAGCGGTCTTGATTTGCATAATAACATTAGGTGTCACCTCAACGACTGTTACAGGCACCAACTCGCCGTTTTCAGTGAAGACTTGCGTCATTCCAACCTTTTTTCCTAAGATTCCTTTTCTGGTCATGAGTACACCTCCAATATTCTGTATTTAATTAAAGTTTGATTTCAATGTCAACACCACTAGGCAAATCGAGTTTCATTAATGAATCGACTGTCTTTGGGGTTGGATTTAAAATATCGATTAATCGTTTATGAGTCAAAATTTCAAATTGCTCACGCGCATCTTTAAATTTATGCGGTGAAGCAAGCACAGTATAAATTGTGCGTTCAGTTGGCAATGGAATTGGGCCAGAAATAGTAGCCCCAGTTCTTTGTGCCGTTGCAACAATCTTATCTGCAGATTGATCTAGGATACGATGCTCGTATGCCTTTAAACGAATACGAATTTTTTGTTTTGCCATTGTATTCCCTCCTTCGTCTATTTTAAAAATAAGACTAACTCCGTGAAAATTACCGCCAAACCCATGGCAAAGCATCCGGGTGTGTCGCAACCTTTCACATCAAAGCTCACCTATACTGATTTTTTGGACACATTTATCCCTAAAAACAGTACTCAACTAGTGTACTAAAAAAAGCGTCTCAAAACAAGCCCTAAGGACAAGAAATTAATTTTGTAATATTTTTGTTACGAACAACTTAATTGTGACTGAAGCTAAATGCTTAGTTTACACACACCATTTGCATTGTCATCAATTATTAAATCTTAAACATCCTCTCACCTCCAATGTAATCGAGTCTTATTCAGTAAAATAGAACAAAAAAGAGATTGGCGAAATGCCAATCTCCTAAGAAATAAATTAATTATTTATTATCGGCAGTATTGCCGCCGTTCTTTTTGATAATCTCTTCTTGAATACTCTTTGGTACAGCAGAATAATGATCGAATGTCATTGTAAAGGTACCACGGCCTTGAGAAGCTGAACGAAGTGTTGTAGCGTAACCAAACATTTCTGCTAATGGTACAAATGAATGAATAACTTCAGCACCACTTCTGCTTTCCATGCCATCAACACGTCCTCGACGAGCTGTAACTTGTCCCATAATGTCACCCATGTACTCTTCAGGAACGTTGATATCAACCTTCATGATTGGTTCAAGAATGACAGGAGCGGCAGTCTTGGCAGCATTTCTCAATGCCAACGATGCAGCAACCTTAAATGCGGCTTCACTAGAATCGACTTCATGATAACTACCATCATATAGCTTAGCTTTCAAATCAACTAATGGGTATCCTGCAAGAACACCATTAGCTAATGATTCTTTCAAGCCTTGTTCAACGGCTGGAATGAATTCACGAGGAACAACACCACCAACAATGGCATCCTCAAATTCAAATCCCTTACCTTCTTCATTTGGTGTGAATTCAATCCAAACATCACCATATTGTCCTTTACCACCAGACTGACGGATAAATTTACCCTGTGCAGAGGTTTGTTTAGTAAAGGCTTCACGGTAAGAAACTTGTGGAGCACCAACGGTTGCATCAACGTTAAATTCACGTCTCATACGGTCAATGATGATATCCAAATGTAACTCACCCATACCAGCAATCAAAGTTTCACCTGTTTCAGGGTTTGTTTCAGCCTTAAAAGTAGGATCTTCTTCTGAAAGCTTTTGTAAAGCCATATTCATTTTATCTTGATCAGCCTTTGTTTTAGGCTCAACAGCAACTTGAATAACTGGATCAGGAAATTCCATAGATTCAAGATGAAGTGGATGATCAACATCAGTTAGAGAATCACCAGTAGTCGTGTTCTTTAAACCAATAGCAGCAGCAATGTCACCTGAGAACACTTCTGGAATTTCCTGACGGTGATTTGAATGCATTTGAAGCAAACGACCAACACGTTCACGCTTGTCCTTAGTGGCATTTAAAATATAAGAACCTGATTCTAGAGTTCCTGAATATACTCGAATATAAGTTAAACGACCAACAAACGGATCGGTAGCAACCTTAAATGCTAAAGCAGCAAAACTTGCATCATCATTTGCTTTTAACTCAACCTTATCACCAGTATCAGGATCGATTGCATTATATGGCTTAACATCAAGTGGTGATGGCAAGTAGTCAATGGTTGCATCCATTAACATTTGAACACCCTTATTCTTAAATGCTGAACCTGCCAATACAGGGAAGAGTTCAAGATTCAATGTTGCTTTACGGATTGCAGCCTTAAGCTCAGGAATAGAAATCTCTTCGCCTTCGAGATACTTATCCATAATATCGTCATCAACATCAGCTACAGTTTCAACTAATTGTTCTCGACGTTTGTTAGCTTCTTCTTTATACTCATCCGGAACATCAACAGTATCCCATTCAGTACCTAGCTTATCTTCATCGTAAAGATCAGCTTTCATTTCGATAAGGTCAATAACCCCTTCGAATTGATCTTCAGCACCAATTGGCATTTGAATAGCGAGTGGTTTTGCATTCAAACGATCAGCAATAGATTGTACTGAGAAGTCAAAGTTGGCACCGATTTTATCCATCTTGTTAACAAAAACAATCCGTGGAACATCGTAATCGGATGCTTGACGCCAAACAGTTTCAGTTTGAGGTTCAACACCAGCTTGAGCATCAAGAACAGCGATTGCACCATCAAGAACACGCAAGGAACGTTCAACTTCAACAGTGAAGTCAACGTGTCCTGGGGTATCAATAATGTTGATTCGGTGATCTTTCCACTGAGCAGTAGTTGCAGCAGAAGTAATGGTAATACCACGTTCTTGTTCTTGTGGCATCCAGTCCATTTGTGAAGCACCATCATGGGTTTCACCAATCTTGTGAATCTTACCGGTATAATACAAGATACGTTCAGTAGTCGTTGTCTTACCAGCATCGATATGGGCCATAATTCCGATATTACGAGTTTTTTCTAGCGGAAATTCTCGTTTGTTAGCCATTGTGTTACTCCTTCCAATTCGCATAAAAAGTGGCCATAAGCCACTTTTTAATTGAAGCTTAAAACAAATGTTATATTACCAACGATAATGTGCAAAAGCACGGTTGGCTTCGGCCATTCTGTGTGTATCTTCACGCTTTTTAACGGCTGCACCAGTATTATTGGCAGCATCCATAATTTCACGTGCGAGACGCTCAGTCATTGTGTGTTCACCACGCAAACGTGCGTAATTAACCAACCAACGCAAGCCCAACGTTGTTCGACGATCAGGACGAACTTCGATTGGAACTTGATAGTTTGAGCCACCAACACGGCGAGCCTTAACTTCAAGAACAGGCATAACGTTCTTCATTGCTTCTTCAAACACATCAACTGGTTCATTTCCAGTCTCTTCTTTAATAACATCAAATGCACCATATAAGATTTCTGATGCAGTCCCTCGCTTACCGTCTAACATTAAGCGGTTAATTAAACGAGTTACCAATTTTGAGTTATACATAGGATCAGGAAGTACTTCCCGTTTTTGGACATTTCCTTTTCTAGGCATTTCGTTATCCTCCTCATTTTTCTAAAAACGAAAATTAAGATTTTATAGTTTTAATTATTCTTTAGGTTTCTTGGTACCGTATTTAGAGCGACCTTGACGACGATCGGTAACACCAGCTGTATCAAGAGCACCACGAATAACGTGATAACGAACACCAGGCAAATCCTTAACACGACCACCACGAATTAAAACAACACTATGCTCTTGCAAGTTGTGACCGATACCAGGAATATATGCAGTAACTTCGATTAAGTTTGATAAACGAACACGGGCATATTTACGTAAAGCTGAATTAGGCTTCTTTGGTGTCATGGTACCAACACGGGTTGCAACACCTCTCTTTTGAGGAGCAGGTACGACAACTTGCTTCTTCTTGTAACTATTGTACGCGTAATTTAAAGCTGGTGACTTTGATTTTGAACTTCTAGAATGACGTCCTTTACGGACCAATTGATTAATTGTAGGCATCTAAAAGGTCTCCTTTCATAATTTGTTTTAAGTCCACACATCCAGGCGGTTCTTTTTTATGTAAAAAGAAATGTGTTCCGCCAAACACTTTTTGTCTTAAACAGTCAGCATGTCTGAGATTTCAGGAATCTGTCACAAAAAGCACCTTGTCTAATTTATCATGCCTTGCAATTTGTGTCAATCATTCAAGATAAAAATATTATTTTTTCGTATATATTCTTTAGAGGTAAAAAACTATGATAATATTTTTTCAATTTTTCTTAGGAACAAGTTTGGCATCGTTTATTCATTTAGCTGTTACTCGTCAACTTCGATGTGAATCAATTACATTTCCCCGTTCCCACTGTGATAACTGTAATCAAGTACTTGCACCTTATGATTTGATCCCAATCATTAGTTACATCTGCTTGATGGGAAAATGTCGTTATTGTCAAAAGTCAATTCCATTCTTCTCTGTACTTTTTGAATTGTTATTAGGATCCTGTTTAGCTGTTACGCCAGTTACGTTCACAACTATTCCTTACATTTTGTTATTATTGATGTTAATTTATCTTAGCCTTTTTGACTATAAAAGCAAGCAAATACCAATTCCCGGAATTTTAATTTTAGCAGGCATCTGCTTATTAAATTGCCAACATTCCTTTTTTCAAGTGGTAATTGCAGCCTTATTATACGGACTATGCTTATGGTTAAATTACTATCAAACACTTATCGGCAATGGTGACATTGATATTTTATTCTGTTTATGGTTATGTCTTTCAATCGGTCATCTTTTATGGATTTTGTGCATTTCTTGTATTACAGCTTTAATTTACTTAATTATTGCACCTTGGCCAAAGGATAATAAGATTCCATTTATTCCCTTTATCACATTTGGTTATTTCATTACATTGCATTACGCGAATGCCCTTCTATCTTTAATTGCATCTCCCTAAATATCAGCAAATGTGAAGCCCATTAAACCTATGTATAAAAAAGGTATCACCCCATGATAGGATGATACCCTTTTAACTTACCGAAACTTATTTAGATGTTTTTGTCGGATTACTTTTCTTAGTATCTTCAGCTTTCATTTTTTCTTCAAGCTCACTGATTGAGTAAACTCCATCAGTTGAAGAACCGCCAATTTCTTCCGGCTTAATTCCACGGTAGTCTGGCATACCAGTACCGGCCGGAATCAACTTACCAATAATAACGTTCTCTTTCAAACCAACTAATGGATCGTTCTTACCACGAATAGCTGCATCCGTTAGAACACGAGTTGTTTCCTGGAATGAAGCAGCTGACAAGAAACTGTTTGTTTCAAGAGCAGCTTTAGTAATTCCAAGGAGAACAGGACGAGCAGTCGCTGGAATACCGCCTGAAATAACAGTACCCGCATTACTACTTCCAAAGTCGTTAATATCCATTAAAGTACCTGGAAGAACGTCTGTATCACCCGGATCCATGATTCGAACCTTACGAAGCATTTGACGAATCATAATCTCCACGTGCTTATCAGCAACCTCCACACCCTGCATACGGTAAACTTTTTGTACTTCATGCAAGAGGTAGTTTTCTGTTGAAAGAACATCCCGAACCTTTAAAAGTTCCTTAGGATCAACAGAGCCTTCGTTCAATGCAGATCCACGGTGGATAAAGTCACCTTCAGCAACTTTCATCCTAGCTGTAATTGGAACCGTGTAAGTTCTGGTATCGGCTTCACCTTTAACAGTAACTTCCTTAGTTCTTTCAGCAGGATTTTCTTCAATAGATTCAATCGTACCAGTAACTTCACTGATCTCAGCTTTACCTTTTGGATTCCGGGCTTCAAAAATTTCTTGAACTCGGGGAAGTCCTTGAGTAATATCGGCGTTACCAGCAACACCACCAGTATGGAAGTTCCGCATTGTTAACTGGGTACCTGGTTCACCAATTGATTGAGCGGCAACAGTACCAACAGCTTCACCAACTTCAACTTCATCACCAGTGGCCATGTTACGACCATAGCACTTTTCACAAACACCATGAACGGTATTACAAGTAAATGCGGAACGGATCGTAATTTCTTTGATTCCTAATTGATCAATCTTTTGAGCTTGATCTTCAGTAATCATTGTTTCAGCTGGAACAATAACGTCACCGGTTTTAGGATTCTTAACTGTCTTTAATGCATAACGACCAACAATTCGATCATAAAGTGGTTCGATCATTTCGTTACCCTCGGTAATTGCACTGATAGTTAGGCCGCGGTCAGTCCCACAGTCTTTTTCACGAACAATAACATCTTGGGCAACATCAACAAGTCGACGGGTTAAATAACCTGAGTTGGCAGTCTTAAGAGCAGTATCAGTCATACCTTTACGAGCACCATGGGTAGAAATGAACATTTCCAAAACGGAAAGTCCCTCACGGAAGTTTGAGGTAATTGGTAATTCCATGATTTCACCGTTAGGAGCGGCCATCAGGCCACGCATTCCGGCAAGCTGGGTAAAGTTTGAAATGTTACCACGAGCACCGGAATCACTCATCATATAAATAGGGTTTTGAGGATCCTGAGCTTCCATCAAGCGTTTTTGAATGTCGTCTTTAGCATCATTCCAAATGCCAATTACTCGTTCATAACGCTCATGGTCAGTAATTAAACCACGACGGAATTGCTTAGTAACCATCTCCACTTTTTTATGAGCTTCATCGATGATTTCTTGCTTATCAGGAAGTTCGGTAATATCAGAAATACCAACTGTCAATCCTGATTTAGTTGATTCATCATAACCAAGGTCTTTCATCCGATCCAGGAAGAAAGATGTCTCGGTTACCTTATAAATTTTATAGACTTGGGCAATAATATCACTCAAGAAGCCTTTTTTAAATGGTGGAACAAGTTCTGCGTTTTGAAGATGTTCATGAATGTCTTCACCCGGTTCAAGGAAGTACTTATCATCAACAAATCCATTAATGTTTGTGTCTGTAGGTTCGTTAATATAAGGGAAATCCTTTGGTAAAATTCGATTAAAAATAACTTTTCCAACAGATGTGACAAGGATCTTGCCTAATTGTTCTTTGGTGAATGACTTTTCAGGATATGCAGAAGCCTTGATCCCAATTCGTGTATGCCAATGAACAATCCCATTTCGGAAAGCCAAGCCGACTTCATCAGGTGAATTAAAAATCATCCCTTCGCCTTCACGACCCTGCTCTTCCATCGTCAAATAATAGTTTCCAATAACCATATCCTGTGATGGCGTTACAACTGGTTTTCCATCCTTAGGTGCAAGAATATGACCAGCAGCAAGCATTAAAAGACGCGATTCAGCCTGAGCCTCGTCTGATAAAGGAACGTGAATAGCCATTTGGTCACCGTCAAAATCGGCGTTATATGCTTCACATACCAGTGGATGAAGTCGCATTGACTTACCACTAACCAAAACCGGCTCGAAAGCTTGAATTCCCAAACGGTGAAGTGTAGGAGCACGGTTCAACAGAACTGGATGCTCTTTAATAACATCTTCAAGAACACTGAAAACATCATCGTCTTGTCGTTCGATTTTACGTTTGGCATTCTTAATGTTGGACGCCAACTTTCGACCAACCAATTCTTTCATGATAAATGGCTTGAATAATTCCATAGCCATTGGAACTGGAAGACCCATTTGGTTCATTTTTAAACTTGGACCAACATCAATAACTGAACGGCCAGAATAATCAACACGTTTGCCAAGTAAGTTTTGACGGAAACGACCTTGCTTACCTTTAAGCATATGTGACAATGACTTAAGTGGACGGTTACCAGGACCGGCAACCGGACGACCGCGACGACCATTATCAATCAACGCATCAACAGCTTCTTGAAGCATCCGTTTTTCATTTTGAACAATAATGCCGGGTGCATTCAAGTCAAGCAATCTCTTTAAACGATTGTTACGATTAATAACACGACGATATAAATCATTCAAATCGGAAGTTGCAAAACGGCCACCTTCAAGTTGAACCATCGGTCGTAAATCAGGTGGAATGACCGGAATAGTATCAAGTACCATCCATGATAACTTATTACCGGATTGAACAAATGCTTCCAAAATATCCAAACGGCGAACGGCTCGTGTCCGCTTTTGACCGGTAGCATTCTTTAATTCATCTTTTAATTCTGTAACTTCCTTTGCAACATCAACATCATTTAACAATGTTTTAATTGCTTCGGCACCAATTTGAGCCTCGAACCGAGGACCGTATTCAGTCTTCTTATCACGGTACTCACGTTCTGAGAGTAATTGTTTCTTCTCCAACGGTGTGTTGCCGGAATCGGTAACAACGTATGAAGCGAAGTAAATAATTTCTTCCAACGCGCGGGGACTCATATCAAGAACAAGGCCCATACGACTTGGGATTCCCTTAAAATACCAAATATGGGTAACCGGAGCTGCCAGTTCGATGTGCCCCATTCGCTCACGACGAACTTTGGAACGAGTAACTTCAACGCCACATCGATCACAAACAATTCCCTTGTAGCGAATTCGCTTGTACTTACCGCAAGCACATTCCCAGTCTTTTGTTGGACCGAAAATTCGTTCATCGAACAAACCGTCTTTTTCCGGTTTCAACGTTCGGTAGTTGATGGTTTCAGGTTTTTTTACTTCACCATATGACCAACTACGAATTTTATCGGGAGAGGCTAGCCCAATTTGCATACTTTCGAATTTATTAACATCGACCACTAGTTTGACCTCCCATGATTAGTCATTACTATTATTTACATTGGTTGGTTTGGTTGGCTGATCAGTAACTTCCCTTTTTTCAGAAGCGGATTCAGCTTTTTGTTGATCTTTTTTATCGGACATCTTGCTCAAAGCATCAACATTGACAACATCATCGTCATCATCAAGATCTCGAAGTTCAATTTCCTTATGGCTACTGTCAAGAACCTTCATATCAAGGCCAAGTGATTGTAATTCCTTAACAAGAACTCGGAATGACTCAGGAACACCCGGCTTTGGAATTGGTTCACCTTTGACAATTGCTTCATAAGTTTTAACACGACCAACAACATCATCAGACTTGTAAGTCAAAATTTCTTGCAAGGTATATGCGGCACCATAGGCTTCAAGTGCCCAAACTTCCATTTCACCAAAACGCTGACCACCAAATTGTGCTTTACCACCAAGTGGTTGTTGCGTTACGAGTGAGTAAGGTCCAATTGAACGTGCATGGATCTTATCATCAACCATGTGGGCAAGCTTCAGGTAGTGCATAACACCAACTGCAATTGGCTTATCAAACGGTTCACCTGTACGACCATCATAAAGAATGTATTTTCCATCCTTAGGCATACCGGCTTCTTTAACAGCATTCCAGATATCTTTATCAGAAGCACCATCAAAAACAGGAGTTGCAACGTGAATACCAAGCTTTCGAGCTGCCATGCCCAAATGAAGTTCCAAAACTTGACCAATGTTCATACGTGATGGCACACCCATTGGACTCAACATAATATCAACTGGGGTTCCATCTGGTAAGAATGGCATATCTTCTTCAGGGATAACAACAGAAACGGTACCTTTGTTACCATGACGGCCGGACATCTTATCACCCACTTGAATTTTACGTTTCTGGGCGATATAGACACGAACCATGCGATTGACACCTGGTGACAATTCATCCCCGTTTTCACGAGTAAAGACCTTAACATCTTGAACAATACCGCCGCCACCATGAGGTACTCTCAATGAAGTATCACGAACTTCACGCGATTTTTCACCGAAAATGGCATGAAGCAAACGTTCTTCGGCTGATAATTCAGTAACCCCCTTAGGTGTCACTTTACCAACTAAGATATCGCCATCGTGAACTTCGGCACCGATTCGAATTGTGCCACCTTCATCAAGGTCCTTCAAAGCATCTTCACCAACATTAGGAATTTCGCGAGTCATTTCCTCGGGTCCTAATTTGGTATCACGGGTTTCTGATTCATATTCTTCAATATGAATAGACGTATAGACATCGTCTTTAACCAAACGTTCACTAATTGCGATTGCATCTTCAAAGTTATAACCTTGCCAAGTCATAAAGGCAACGATTGGGTTTTGACCAAGTGCTAATTCTCCGCCCTCCATTGATGGTCCATCAGCTAGTACTTCATCAGGATCCACATGGTCGCCAACTCTGACAATTGGTCGTTGGTTGTAATTTTTACCACCGTTTGAACGACGAAATTTCATTAATTTATACTTATCAAGCGTGCCATCATCGCGACGAATACGAACTTCACGCGCATCTACATACTCAACTGTTCCGGCAAACTTGCAAATAAGTGCAACGCCAGAGTCATGGGCAGCCTTATATTCGATACCGGTACCAACAAGTGGTGCGTGTGGATCAACTAATGGAACAGCCTGACGCTGCATGTTTGCGCCCATCAATGCACGATTAGAATCATCGTTTTCCAAGAAGGGAATACATGCCGTTGCAACGGCAACAACTTGTTTAGGTGAAACGTCCATGTAGTCAACTTTGTCGATGCTGATTTCGATATTATTTGACTTATGGCGAGCCATAACCACATTATTAACAAAGGACCCGTCGTCATTCAACGGTGAGTTGGCCTGTGCAATAACAAAATTATCTTCTTCGTCAGCCGTCAAATAATCAATTCGATCAGTAACTTTATGGCTTGTCCAATCCACACGCCGATACGGTGTTTCAATAAAACCATATTTATTAATCCGAGCATAACTGGATAAGCTGTTGATCAATCCAATGTTAGGACCTTCAGGAGTTTCAATCGGACACATACGGCCGTAATGGGTATAGTGGACGTCTCGAACTTCATACCCGGCACGATCACGAGTCAAGCCACCAGGTCCAAGAGCAGATAAACGACGCTTATGGGTTAACTCACCAAGCGGGTTAGTTTGGTCCATGAATTGCGACAATTGTGATGATCCAAAGAATTCTTTGATTGAAGCAACTACTGGACGAATATTAATCAATTGTTGTGGTGTCACAGTTGACGTATCCTGAATCGACATTCTTTCACGAACAACACGTTCCATTCGTGACAAGCCAATTCGGAATTGGTTTTGCAGTAACTCACCAACTGAACGAATTCGTCGATTACCCAAGTGATCAATATCATCAATTGAACCAATGCCCTCTTGAAGATTAAAGAAGTAGTTCATCGAAGCGATAATGTCGGCTGGTGTAATGTGCTTGAATGCCAGTGGAATATTGTCATTGCCAATTAACGGCACAACCTTTTCAGGATCGTTTGCTGAGTACACCTTAATGATTTGAACCGTCATTGGTTCAGTCACAACAGCTTCGTCAGAAGGATTAAAGGTATAGGCTTTAAATTCTTTTTGATCCAAATATGGTGACAATTTTTTCATAACGTCTTTGGTAACAACAGTGTCCTTTTGGACAATAACTTCACCAGTTTCCGGATCAGCAAGTGTTTCAGCCAATGTCAATCCCAAAAGACGATTCTTCAAACTAAGTTTCTTGTTGGTTTTATAACGACCAACAGGCGCCATATCATAACGCTTTGGATCAAAGAAGCGTGCTGTCAGTAAACTTCTTGATGATTCAGCAGTTTTAGGCTCACCTGGCCGCAAACGTTCGTAAATATCTTTCAGTGACTCTTCAACACGTGAATCGTCAGTATCCTTATGGACATCTTTTTCAAGCGTTAATTCAAGACTATCGTTGTCCCCCAAAATGTCAGTGATTTCACCATCACTACCAAATCCGAAAGCTCTTATCAATTCAGTAAGCGGAATCTTTCTAGTTCGGTCAATTCGAACATATGAAATGTTCTTTGAGTCAGTTTCAAATTCAAGCCAGGCACCTCTATTAGGGATAACCGTGGTTCCATATGAAATACGACCATTTTTATCAGTGTCTTCATGATAATAAACACTGGGTGAACGAACCAATTGTGAAACAATAACTCGTTCAGCGCCGTTAATGATAAAAGTACCTTGATCAGTCATTAATGGGAAATCGCCAAAGAATACATCTTGTGTCTTGATTTCATCAGTCTCGTGATTGGTTAATTTCAATGTGATATGAAGTGGTGCTGAATAATTTGCTTCATGTTCACGTGCTTCGTCAACAGTGTACTTTGGTTCTAATAGCTGATAATCCACAAACTCTAATGAAAGCTTTCCTTGAAAATCATCGATTGGCATAATACCGTCGAAGGTCTCACGAAGGCCGTCTTTTAAAAACCAGTTGTAAGAATTAGTCTGGATTTCAATAAGGTTTGGGAGATCAAGCACTTCTTTAATCCGTGCGTAACTTCGTCGGGTACGGTGTTTTCCATATTTAACTAAGTGTCCTGCCAAGTTTTTCACCTCTCCAAAAATTCCGGAACCGAAATGTTACATTTTGATTACAATTGCCCTTTTTAGCTGATTTTTGGCAAAAAAAATCCAAAAACAAGCTCGACTTGCTTTTGGTTTTTTATGCAGGCCAATCCGGACAATAGATCGCATCGACCATTTCGATTCACAACAAATACAATTAAGACTATACCAACTAAATTGATAATTGTCAAATAAAAGTCTCGAGAATCATATTCTATTTTTTATTATTAACCAGTGCCTGTCGATCAGGCTTCTTCACAGAAATTGTAATCTGATTGTTTCGACCACCAACAGTAACCGAATCACCTGGAACAATTTCTTTCGACAATAATTTTGCACTTAAATTATCCTCAAGCTCAGTTTGAATAGCTCGACGAATTGGACGTGCACCATATTGAGGATCAAACCCAACTTTTGAAATAATCCCAATCGCAGTTTTGGTAACTTTAATATCAATTCCCTGATCATGGATTCGTTTAATAACCGGTTTAGTCATTAACTTAACGATCTGGTCAAGTTCTGCCTTGGTCAATGAGTGGAAGACAACAACTTCATCAATTCGGTTCAAGAATTCTGGACGGAATCGTTGCTTAAGAGCAGCATTAATCGTGTTCTTCATTGCACTGTAATCTTCCTTGGTATCTTCTTGGCCAAAACCAACGGTCTTCTTATCACGAAGTGTCGTAGCACCCAAGTTGGAAGTCATGATAATAACCGTATTTCTAAAATCAATCTTTCGACCTTTGGAATCCGTCAAATAGCCATCATCAAGCACTTGCAAAAGCAAGTTGAAAACATCCGGATGTGCCTTTTCAACTTCATCAAACAGAACAACCGAATAAGGTTTTTGTCGAACTTTTTCAGTTAATTGGCCGCCTTCATCGTAGCCAACGTATCCCGGTGCAGATCCAATCAAACGACTGGTTGAGTACTTTTCCATATACTCACTCATGTCAACCCGAATCATATCGTCCTCAGAGCCGAAGACCGCCTCAGCAACCGCCTTTGCAAGCTCTGTTTTACCTACACCTGTAGGCCCCAAGAACATAAATGAACCAATTGGGCGATTTGGATCTTTCAGTCCGCTTCGTGCTCGACGAATCGAACGTGAAACGGCTGAAATAGCTTCTTCTTGGCCAACAACTCGTTGATGAAGAACAGCTTCCAAATTAACTAACCGATCTGCTTCGGTTTTACTCAAACGAGTAACTGGAATGCCAGTCCATTCGGCAACAATTTGAGCCACATCCTGACTGGTTTCTTTAACCGGATAATGAGCCTCAGATGATTCTTCCGGCTCCTCATCTTGCTTAGTTAGCTCATCTTGTAATTTATTAGCCTGTTTTCGAATCTTCGAAGCTTTCTCGTAGTCTTGGGCAACAAGTGACTCATTCAGTTGAGCAAGGAGATCTGAAAGTTTCTTATGATCGTCGACAACATCTGAATTTTGCAGATGGTCAATTCGTACCTTGGCAGCAGCTTCATCCATTAAATCAATGGCTTTGTCTGGAAGGAAGCGATCACTGATATAACGATTGGAAAGATTAACAGCTGTTTCAATAGCATCGTCAGTAATTTCAACATGATGATGTTGTTCGTATTTAGGACGCAGGCCCTTTAAAATCTGAACGGTCTCATCTGCCGTTGGTTCATCAACCGTAACTTTGGCAAATCGACGTTCCAATGCTGCATCCGATTCAATATATTTTTGATATTCATCAAGAGTAGTGGCACCGATTAATTGAAGCTCGCCACGTGCTAACGCTGGTTTCAAAATATTGGAAGCGTCAATAGCGCCTTCTGCACCACCGGCACCAATCAACGTATGCAATTCATCAATAAACAGAATGATATTTCCGTCTTGATAAATCTCCTCGATGACTTTCTTAAGCCGATCTTCAAACTCACCACGATATTTGGTCCCGGCAACCAGTGAACCCATGTCAAGCATCATTAAACGCTTATTAACCATGTCCCCCGGCACATCACCGTTTACAATTCGCTCTGCAAGTCCTTCTGCAATTGCAGTTTTACCAACCCCAGGCTCACCAATTAGAACCGGATTATTTTTAGTTCGTCGCGCAAGGATTTGAACAACCCGCTTAACTTCCAAATCACGGCCAATGGTTGGGTCCAAACGATTCTCACGTGCCATTTCAGTTAAATCACGAGCTAGTGAATCAATAGTTGGTGTTTTACTGTCTTTTTGTTTGGATGGACGGGCGCCCCGTTGCTTTGATGACATATTAGATGCCATTGAGCCGCCACTAATCCCCATCTTTCTTAAAGTTACCTTACGAATTTGTGATAAATCAAGGCCTAAGTTAATCAAAATTCTTGAAGAAAGAATCGTTTCATCTGTTAATAATGAAAGTAAAATGTGCTCTGTTCCAACTTTGGGAACGCCATTTTTCTTCGCAAATTCTCCGGCTTGTGCCAATACTTCCTTAGCCTTAGGAGAGTATGGTAAATAATCGTTACGGCTAAGATCCTTCAGATTACCATACCCGGCAAAGCGTTCTACTTCTTCTGTAATGTCTTCCGCAGTCACTGAGAACTGTTGAAGAGCCTTATATGCGATCCCATTAGTTTCAATCAATAGACCTAGTAACAGGTGCTCAGTACCGATAGCTTGATGCTTAAATTTTTTTGCCTGTTCCTGAGCAATGGTTAAAACGTTCTTAGCGCTTGGAGTGAATAAATTATTCATAGATACCCTCGCTTTCTATCGTTCGTAACGCAAACGATTCAATATTGATACCATAATGTTTGCTCTCATGATATCAGTTAAATCACTATTGTTAAGGTCAATTGCATCTTTGTCAATCGCCGCTAAAATAATGCTCACTTCACGACGACTAATTAAGTCATTATTATATAACGTTTGGACGATGGTTTCACTATCTCTTTTCGACAATTTGTTACCAATTGCGTCAATCAAAGAGTTCAACACGTCAATATCATCTAATAAATGAACCTTCTCTATTCTAATGTAGCCGCCACCACCCCTTTTACTTTCAACAATATACCCATTTTGAATTGTAAAACGCGTGTTAATAACATAATTAATTTGCGACGGAACAACGTCAAATAATCCAGCAATTTCCGATCGGCGAATTTTCACTTGTTCGTTGTCGGCAAGTATTTCCTTCAAGTAACGTTCAATTAAATCAGAAATGTTTTCGTCGGCCATGCTCTCACCCAATTCTTTGACTAATATTGACTTTAATTATACGAAGAAAGTGAGAAAATGCAAAGAAAAGGATTCAACACCCTTTAATTCATATTGTTGACCCTTAATCATTGTGAAAAAAACGGTTATCTTTTGTATCCTGCAACAGCAAGAATCTCAATTCCAAGTCTTCCGGCATGCTTCAAAACTCGGAACATATTTATATAATATCATAGAAGAAAAATCAATCATAAAGCCCTCAACGGCAAAATATCAAAAAATAGAGACAAAAAAATCGGGAAAACAAGATTTGAACTTGCGACCCCTACGTCCCGAACGTAGTGCTCTACCAAGCTGAGCTATTTCCCGATAATCAAGTATATTTAATTAACAATAACAATATATCACATATAACTGCTATGAGACAAAAAATCGGGAAGACAGGATTCGAACCTGCGACCCCCTGGTCCCAAACCAGGTGCTCTACCAAGCTGAGCTACTTCCCGAGACTGCCAGTTGTTAAATTCATGGCAATAAAAAATGCACCCAGTAGGAGTCGAACCTACAACCTTCTGATTCGTAGTCAGACACTCTATCCAGTTGCGCTATGGGTGCAAAATAACTATTAAGTTTAAGTATCTCGATACTTCCCGATATTAGGACTACCGAGGAAGCGGAAGACGGGATTCGAACCCGCGACCCCCACCATGGCAAGGTGATGTTCTACCACTGAACTACTTCCGCAAAATGCCGACTAGACGATTCGAACGCCCGACCTCTTCATTACTAGTGAAGCGCTCTAACCAACTGAGCTAAGTCGGCATATATAATGGTTCTATGCGGGCGAAGGGATTCGAACCCCCACGTCATAAGACACTAGAACCTAAATCTAGCGCGTCTGCCAGTTCCGCCACGCCCGCATTGTAAAAAACTGGCAATGAGCCGTGGCAGTCTCGAACTGCCGACCCTCTGATTAAAAGTCAGATGCTCTACCAACTGAGCTAACGGCTCAATGGAGGATACAGGGATCGAACCTGTGACCTCCTGCTTGTAAGGCAGATGCTCTCCCAGCTGAGCTAATCCTCCATGAAATCATTCATGAATCCATATGTTGTTGGTAGTTACAACATCAAAACAACTATTAAATTTTACCATTATTACTAACTCGAAGTCAAGAAGTAATTTTAATTTAGTTAGTTGTCTGAGCCGGTATCGAAAGTGTTTAACGAATTTCCGACAAGAGATATTATAGCGTATTCTGTCCGTCTTTACCAGAACATTTTTTAATTTTCTTGAATTTTTTATGAATCCTGCATTTTTTCAAAGATAACAAATCCAGATCCCTTTTACCGCATAGGCTTAAAGATATAGGTACTGATTACCAAATTGCTTAAAGTACGTCCTCGTTTCTGTCTTTTCTTTGGATAAAAAAAGAGATTGGAACAAGTCAAAGTTCCAATCTCAACTTATCTCTCCGACGAATCCGATTAAATCGTTTTCGTGTTTCAAGAATTAGGGGGATAACGATTAAACTAACTGCAGTGAGAGGGGGATCTCGAAGCAATTAATTTGTAGCCCAAGTCATTAACCAGTCGGTTCCTAATTTGGGTTACATAATTATATACGTTAGAAAAATTCAGCTATCTTTTTTAATTTTAACTTTTTTGCATTTTTTTAACGTTGTTTTTCAATTTTAGTTTTGCCATGCATGTATGGTCGCAAAACTTCTGGAATCGTAACTGATCCATCTTCATTTTGATAATTTTCCAAGATAGCTGCAACGGTCCGCCCAACAGCCAATCCCGAACCATTTAACGTATGAACATAATGAAGCTTTCCATCTTCGTCACGATATTGAATATGAGCTCTGCGGGCCTGGAAATCGGTTGTATTAGAGCAACTCGAAATCTCACGATACTTATCCTGAGCAGGGAACCAGACTTCTAAATCATGAGTCATCGCCGCCGTGAAGCTCATATCGCTGGTTGTCAATGTGATGACATGGTAGGCAAGCCCAAGCTTCTTCAAATTATCTTCAGCCTGATGAGTAATTTGCTCCAACGCATCCCAAGAATCTTCCGGTTTAGTAAATTTCACCATTTCAACCTTATTAAATTGATGTAATCGGATCAATCCTTTTGTATCCCGACCAGCGCTACCGGCCTCTGAACGAAAAGCTGGTGACAAGGCAGTAAATGATACCGGCAATTTTTCTTCAGGAATAATTTCATTTCTATAATAGTTAACAAGCGGTACTTCAGCAGTTGGAATCATCGTCAGATCAGTACCGGTGATTTCGTAACCGGCTTTACTTTCCAGGAACTTTGGAAATTGTCCGGTTCCATACATCGAGGCACCGTTTACCATATACGGGGGAATCACCTCTTGGTAACTGGCTTCGGTATTTTGATCCAAATAAAAGTTATAAACGGCGCGCTCAAGCAATGCACCATCACCCATATAATAAACAAACCGACTACCGGAAACTTTTGCTGCCCGCTCGAAATCTAAGATCCCCAAATTCTCTCCAATATCCCAATGATGTTTTGGCTTAAATCCGAAGGAAGGCGTCTCACCAACTCTTCGTAATTCCACTGACCCATCTTCTGTTAAGGACACAGGCACATCATCCGCGGGAATATTAGGTAAGTGGGCTGCCAAATCATTTTCATCAATCTCAATTTGGTGCAGCTGCTCATCCAAATCCTTAATTGTTTGACCAGTTTTTTTCATTTCGGCAATGGCTTCAGAAGCATCTTCCTTGTTTCGTTTTAATTGAGAAATTTTATCTGAAACATCATTTCGAGTCGCTTTCAATGATTCGGATTTTACAATCAAATCACGTCTTTTGGCGTCAAATCCCAGTAGTTCATCAATTGTTTCAGCCTTGATTCCTCTGGTTGCAAGTTTTTCCTTAGTGTAATCGGGATCTTTTCGAATCTTTTTAATATCAAGCATAGGTAAATTGTTCCTCCTCATAGGTTTTCAGTATCATCAAGTTGTTTTGAAATCAACAGCCAACACAATTAGTTTCAATGCCGACAAAAAAAAGAATCCTTCGTCACTGGGACGAAGGATTCTTTTCGCGGTACCACCCAAGTTCTCGACATTTTTGTCAAGCTCTCAAAGTATGGTAACGGCATACAACCGTGCGGCATTACCCGCCCATTAACTTGTGCTGGAATATTCGATAACAATTCACACCAACCATTGTCTCTCTGTAATCTACTTAATAGGCACAAAACGTTTTAATCTGTCTCGATTATAACGAATTTTTTTCCAAATCACAAGCAGTCAAATTGCTAATTGGTTTATTTTCTGATCGATCAAATCAAAGACAGCATGTCTATCAGTGTCCTTTTCAACAAAGTCAAATCGATCACCATTAATTTGAATTTTAGCTGATTTGTCATAATTTTCATACCATTGCTGATAGCGTTGATTAAGATCCTTGTAATACTGATATAAACTAGGATCGTTATCAATTTGTTCAAACGGTCGACCACGTTTCTTAATACGCGCCAACATCGTCTCAAACGATATGTTGATGTGAATCAGCAGATCGGGATTCTTACTATGGGAAGTATGTGGCAACTCCTGCATCATATTTTGCAGCAAAGAATCGTAAATATTAACTTCTGTTTCAGTTGCCCGACCAAGATCAGCATTTAAATGAAATAGCAATGAATCTTCAAAAATAGAGCGGTCCAAAACGCTTTCTTCATTTTTCCACGCCTTTTTGATATCGGCCATTCGGCGATTCAAAAAATCAATTTGCAATAGGAACGCATATTTTTTCGGGTCTTTATAAAAAAGCGGCAAAATCTGATTATGATCAACTGATTCATAATAGGCCGGCGTTCCGAGATGTTTTGACAGCATATGAGTCAGTGACGTTTTCCCAGCACCGATCGTTCCAGCTAAAACAAGCATGTTTAAATCCCCTTATTCATTTTTATAGCAGCACAATATATTGTACTAGTTCTGAATAGTGGGTGCAACATCTAGTACCGATTATTTTAAATCAGAAATATCAATTACCTGAATGTTATCTTTACCGCCATATGCTTCAAACCATGGCGTTGCATTTTCCGAAAGAATCTTGGTTAGATCGGTAACATTCCGAGTTCCTTTACGTTTCAGCCACTCAACCAAACCATCTTCTCCATCGCGGACAAACAGATCGACGCCCTCAATCCAAGTTGCGCGCCCACTCAATACACCATTAAATTGGGCACTTGCACTCCCTGCAAGTCTAAGTTCACGCTGGAAGATATCTGTTGGAACACCGGCACTCAGGAAAATAAACGGTCGGGTTGCTTCATCACTTAATTGTTTGAGGTATCCCTTTGCTTGATCCTCAGTATAAGCCGACTTACCGGCACTCGCATCCCAACCCTCGATGTACGTTGGGTTGAATGGTACTTCCATTTTTAAAACATCGATATGATATTTATCCTGGGTAAATTCTTTCATAGCCCGAAGAACAAAATCCGGCTTTTCTTTGGCAAATTCCAATGATTTACTATCGTATCGATCATCATAAGTCACAATCTCAAAAAATGTCGGCGTTTCGGCAGCCAGTCCTTCAGTACCATACCGTTCTGCGAAGGCTTTCTTTTGGTCGTTAATTTCATCAGGATCATCCGGATTAAAATAAAGTAATACTTTTAACGCGTCCGCACCTTTGGAAACCATAATCTGGGCCGATTGATCAGGAATCAAGCTTGGTAGTCGGCCGGGCTCGTTGGCATCATAGCCGGTCTTTTCATAAGACATAATCAAGCCAGTGTCTGGATCTTTCGCTTCAATACCCTTGAAGCCCATTTGCTCATCCAGTAAAACGGCAGAACTCAACGGACTTAAAATGCGGGAAACGACTTTTTTAAAATCATAAACCATCTTCATACTGAAAAGCTTTCCGTATTTTTCCGAAGCTGTTTTCATCATTTTGACTAACGATCCACGTTGATCTAACGCCAATGCATCAATTTTCCCTTCATCATTAGTTAATTTCAACATTCTTTGATATTTGCCCTTTGAAAGGAGCTTTTTTGCCATAAATATCACCTCATATTTTTAATATACCAATTGTTAAATTCTATTTAGTTATTATACTCTACCGCAATTGTTCTGTACAATAAAAATAATTGGACTACCCCAATATGGGATAGTCCAATTATTGAAAATGAGATTAATTATCATTTAGTTTTGAAAGATCTTCCTCTTCGTGAGATGGGGAAATATCAACCTTTTCAAGTGGGATGATTTTCGTATGCTTTTTCAGCTTATAGCCAAAATATAAAACCAGTACCAGTGGCACACTAATATACGTCACTAAAATTTGTGTCCAATCAAAATGCATAAACGCACTTGGATTTTGTCCCACTATAACCAAAATACATAAAATCAAACAAAGAATTGGGCCGAACGGGAACAATTTGGCATGGTACTTCAATTCCTTCAAATCGTGCCCCTGCTTAACAAAAGCCCTTCTAAATCGATAATGCGAAATAGCGATTCCAAACCAGGCAATAAATCCGGTCAATCCGGACGCGGCTACCAGCCACATGTAAATCTTCGGTCCGGCAATACTTGAAATAAATGTCAGAAGCGATACAACCGTTGTTGCGATCAAAGCATAGTAAGGGATGCCGTTTGCAGCAGTCTTACCAAATCGCTTAGGCGCATAGCCACTATTTGAAAGGGAGTACAACATTCGTGTTGATGCATACATTCCCGAATTGGCTGAAGAAATAACCGAGGTTAAAATAACAGCATTCATAATACTGGCTGCCGCGGCTAAACCGGCTCGTTGAAAGACTAACGTAAACGGACTAATGGCGATATCTGTCGTACTGGATCCCAACAGTGAGTGACTCGTATACGGAATAATTGCCGCAATCACGAAAATAGTCAATATATAGAATAAAATAATTCGCCAAAAGACTTCATTAATCGCCTTTGGGACACTGTGTTGCGGATCTTGAGATTCACCGGCTGTAATACCAACCAGCTCCGTTCCTTGAAATGAAAATCCAGCGACAACAAAGACACTCAAAATAGCAGGAAACCCACCAACAAAGGGAGCTTGTTTGATAGAAAAATTTCTTAACCCAATAAAATGGCCACCCATAATGCCAAAAATTGTTAAACAACCAACACCCAAGAAAATAATGATGGTCACAACTTTAATCAGGGACATCCAAAATTCCGTTTCGCCAAACGCCCTAACCGACATTGCATTAATCGATAAAATAATGACTAACGCAATTGCACTCCAAATCCATTGAGGAATATTAGGAAGCCAAAATGCCATTACCAGTGCAGCCGTGCTGATATCAACGGCAACGGTAATCGCCCAGTTAAACCAATAATTCCACCCCATCGCAAACCCCAAAGCAGGATCTACATACTTAGCTGAATAGGCAGCAAACGATCCGGAAATCGGCATGTTGGTTGCCATTTCACCTAAGCTGGTCATTAAGAAATAAACCATCATCCCCATAAAGAAGTACGCTGTTAACGCCCCCAAAGGACCCGCTTGAGAAATGGCAGACCCACTGGCAACAAATAATCCGGTACCAATACAGCCACCAAGGGCAATCATTGACACATGACGCGCCTTAAGGCCCCTTTTAACCTGGCCATTGCCGTCGTTTCCATTTTCATCCATTATCTAAAACCTCATCTCTAAATTTTTGATCCGAATCAGACTACAAAAAAAGTCCCTTTCAAAAATATATTGAAAGAGACGGTAAGTGTTTTTCAACATCTTGATAGCTCCCCGTGGCGGTCAAACCACGACAGTCCTTAATTTGTTAAATTAAGTCCCAACAGACAGTCAGAAAAGTAACTGTCCATTTCGGCACTCATCCCTTTTTACTTCAGTCCCAACTTCTTTTCAAGTTCCTGAAATATACTCTTAATGAATGCGCCTCTACTCGAATACATTGATTTGTCTGATTATTTACTTTTTAACACTAAGAATTGTAACTCAATTCATGACATATGACAACAAACGTGGTTTTATCATGTCAGCTTCAACTCATAAATCACCTTTTGACGGCCAACAATCGGATCACGTATCTCCGTTACAAATGCGAACTTTAGACGCTTTAAAAGGGCCATTGAGCGCTTGTTATCAACAAATACCTCGGCAACAATCGACTTAATCAAAGGGTGTCCCCGAAGATTAGCTATGAGGCCGGCAATTGCTTCGCTCATATAACCCTGTCCCCAACAGGTCGGCGTCAGGAAATAACTCATTTCCAAATGATGATCATCCGGACGGCCGCCTTTCCCGATTCGTTTAAATAATAAAATTGCGCCAATTAATTGAGATCCCTTAAAAATGCCGTACGATCCAGGTGCTCGCAGCTGCCGCTTTAAGGCACTTTGAATCATCTGGGGGTTATTGATCAAGTTAAAGCCCGCACCGCTTTCAACTTCCGGCTGGGACGTTAAATCAGCATATTGGGGATAATCATCCAGGCCAAGATGCCGAATAACCAGCCGCTGTGTATAAATCGTCAATTTTAAAACCTCTCAAAACTGTTCTCCGTTAAGTATCAGCAACGGCCCTAATGAAAAACAAATCACATAGAATCAACTTAAACCTTTGTATTCACGACAAAGCGGAATCGGGCAACCTGTGGGGCAAATTTAACATAAAACATTTCTGAAATTAACAACCAGCTATACGCAACTAACGCGGCTCCCAGTGTATCCGTGGGATAATGCGCATTCAGATAAACCCTGGAAAACATCACTAGAATAAGTACAATACACATCAGAATTCGTAAAATGCAACGTATCGATGCATACTTAATCAACGGGATCACAGAAATCCACAAAACAGCCATAATCAGGAAAAAGCCAAGTACATGGCCGCTGGGATAACTGTACCCATTGTCTACGCCAAGATGAAGCGGCGGCCGATGGCGCTTAACAAGGTGCTTCACCACAAAACCAATGATATCCCCACCGCCAAGCGTAAAGATTGCCCATAACGCTGGGATTTTGTATTTAAATCCCCACAAGAAAAAAGCGATGACAAACACCCACAATATATCCATCTTTGGACTTGCCAAAAACGATATCAGCAAATATATTTTCTCTAAAAGCTCACTTGGCGCTTTTCCTTGGATTGCAGTAGTAAAAATTGAATCCAAAAATTGCAAATAGTCGAAATTAAATGCCACCGAAATTGATAATAACAGGGTAATAATGATACTAACCAGCAGCTTAAAAGCCCGGTTCACATCCCTATCGATCATCATGTAACCTTCGTTCCCAAACATCTTCAACAATCCTCTCTACGAAATAAATCTCAGTTTTGAGTATATCACATTCATTAACGCGTTTTTTTATTCAAATTAAATTTTCCAATCTCTTAAAGTCTGATAAAATAATCAAAAAATAGACTGATCAGTTTCTTTAATAAACGATACAAGAAAGTAATCAGTCTACTCTTTATTCAATCGTAACGTCCCCACCTTCGGAAGACAGATGATATGAAACAGCTTTCTTCTTATCCATATTCCACGAATGATTGGATTGACCAAACAATTCAACGTCTCCGCCTTCAGCACTCACAGCGACTCGCGATTGTTGCCGGTTAAGAACCTGACCGTCTATATCACCACCCGCCGACTTTGCAGATAACCGCTTCAAAATTCGATTATTTCTGAATGAAAAATCACCGCCCTGAACATTTATAGAAACGTCCTTGAACTGATTATTTGAAATCGAAATATCGCCACCGGCTGAGGATAGATAGCTGTGGTTGTCAACAAAGCGACAGTTCTGATAATCGACATCACCGCCCAATGTGTCCTGAGAGACAGACGGTGCACTTACTCTGGTAAGCGTTGAATCACCACCTGATCCTTTCAAGTTCAAGTCTGACGCAATTTTGACATCCTGCATGTCAAGATCGGCCTGCCCTGACAATTGAAAATCTTTAAGTGATAAATCCCTTACGAAAAGCTCATCATTATTTCGACCACTAATACGTGTTAGTTTTACTTTTCGCGGAAGTGTAATTATTGTACGCCCCTGATCATCATCTTCGGAATCAATATTAAACCCAACTCGCCAAATATGATGCCGGTTAGGCGAATCAACCGTTAAAATATCGCCATTTTTTTGAACCTTCGTTCCAGTTGTATACGACACTTGCGTTTTGGAAACATCACCACTTCTGATTTCAATGGCATTATCAGCTGTAAATTCAATTTGTTTAACATTAGCGCCAAAGGTCTTTTGATAAGTCTTCGAGTTGTTTCTTTGACTCTCAACTTTAAAACCGCTGTCCCAATATACCGTTTGAAGGCCTGAGTGGCCCAAAGCAACCACGGCGAGAATCAATCCAACAATCATCGTAACCAACCCAATAATGACCGGTTTTTTCATTTTTGTTGTCCCCTTCCGTGTTTTTCTGCTCGATTTTTCTTGACAATCTTGCTATACATCCACTTCGAGAAGACCGTGATGCCATGAATAACACCGTCTACCAGCCCTCGAAAAGCCGGTATCAGCATAATAATCGCGCCTGCAGCAATTAATCCAACGCCAAGGTAGAAAATACCAACCCAAAAGTTGTTACTGACAACACCTAATCCGGTTACCAGAGAAACCAGGCCGCCAAAAATAACGCCAAAGCCAACACCGAAGATAGCCGCTAATATACCAACGGCAACCGCAATTGCGGCAATAAATAAACCAACCGCCCCAAACGCTAGCGGGATGGTAATCGGTGTCGACAAAACTGCCAGCACAATCAGCCAAATTGTTTTAACATCATCTTTGGGTTTATTAGCACGACTTCCTGATTGAGAAGCTGTATTCAAATTTTTAATGGAATAATCCGCCAATACCTTACGTGCCAACTGCCGTGGAGTGCCTAGTTCTCTGACACAGTCAGTATATGTAACAAACTGGCCATCTTGTAAGTACTCTGTATAGAAATCCAACACATCGCTTTGTTCTTGAGCTCCCAGCTGCGTTAGCATTGCTTTTAGTTCTTCAATATAATCATTCATGACCCGCTTCATCTCCTAACATTTTATCAATCCCGATTTTAAAGTCCCGCCATTCAGACTGGATCACACTAAATTGTCGTTTACCTTCCGCAGTAATTTGGTAATAACGCCGATTACGTCCCTGGTAGGGTTCATCATAAGTAGTCAACAGTTGGTTCTTTTTTAATCTTCGAAGAACCGGATACATCGTTGATTCTGAAACGGAAACTGACTCTTGAACTTTCTGTGTTAAGGCATAACCATAGTAATCATCATGCATCAACAGTCCAAGCACACATCCATCTAAAAGTTCCGAACTTAATTGGATTGCCATATCGTCACCTCCACAATACTATATGTCATATAATATGATTTCATAAATATAGTAATTGATATGAACTGCTTTGTCAATCAGCCAGTTTAAAAAAAGCGACTAATAGAAATTTTCCCATACCGTTTATCGTCATTTTCGTCAATTAACAAAAAACGAGGTTGGACAAGTTTCGCTTGTCTCAACCTCGCTTTAATTAAATTTTTGATTTTCGTGACCGTTTCAACTTCTTTAAATCACGTTCAACTTTTATCCTGATCTTGTTAACCAGCTCCGCAACAATAAATCCAAGCGCAATTGACCCAGCAATCCAAATCACTTCTGATAGATAGCTGAACGCCGCTTGATAATTCCCCATTGCAAAACTTTTAATTGTATTATAAGCCTGACCGCCGGGTACTAATGGTACCAATCCGGGAACATCAAATAAAATACTTGGCATTTTCTTCCAACGGGCAATGATGACCGATGTCACACCGATGCAGAGACCGCCAAAAAAGTTGGACGATCCCAGGCCGCCCCATGTATTGATGATCACGTAATAAACCAACCAGCCCAGCAGCGCATTGAAGCCTGCGATATTTAGTGCTTTATGTGGGAGATTCACGATCAGACCAAAACCGATTCCTGACAGGTAAACGCAAATACATTTTATGATAAAAAACTCAATTGGATTCATTTCATCAACCTCATCACATAAAATGCAGTGCAATCGCCACGCCAAAGCCCAAAGCACAGGCGCTGATCAATGCTTCAATGCCACGGGCAGGACCACTAATCAGATTACCGGACAAAGCATCTCTCACAGCATTAGTCAGTGGAATCCCCGGTACCAGGGGCATCATCGCACCAACGATAATATCATCCGCCTGATGTCCAAAGCCGAGCTGTACAGACATAATCGCCAAGGCTGCAACAACCGCAGCCGCCAAAAACTCACTTAAAAACCGAATCTGAACATAAATATTCAAAAAGTAAAGAACAGCCCAGCCGGCCATTCCGACCAAACAAGTAATCCAGAAATCAGCAATATTATTTCGAAAAACGACGGTTAACGCACCACTGACAATCCCGGCACCGATTTCCTGAACCCACAAGGGAAAAGTCCCGACCACATCATCAATGTGAATGAGTTGATCGTAAAAGTCGGAAATATCAATTTGCTTGGCTTCAAAAAGCCGGGACAATTCATTAACCTTGGCAACTTTTTCCAAATCAAAGGATCGCTTGTCAATCGAGCCAACCTGCGCACCAACGTCTGATACGCCACCGGACATAATAATTCCTGTGACGGTCACATACACTCGAGCCTTTGCCAAACCGGCATTTCGGGCAATTCTTAAAATCGTATTATTCACCCTGGTCATTTCTGATCCGGATTCAATCATAATGGTTCCGGCAAGAATACAAGTATCCAATACCAGCTGATCATGTTGCCTTTTTTGTTCATATTTACGTTGTTCTTCGTCCATTAGCTTACACACCCCAGAAATCACCGGATTTAAAACTGACAATCTTACGCCACTAATTTGATTTATCAGGTGCGCTGCCATAACTGTCAGAAACGCATAAACCAATCACATCATCATTTCACAAATACGTAATGCGCCGTCTTGTACCCAATTGTCAATTGTTTCTTATCCGTCAAATTTTGTGCAACAACGGATCCCTCAAACGGGTCGTGCGAAATAATTTTTAAACGATCGCCAAGATCCAATTTAATATCTCCCAGTAACGTCAGCAAATCGTGATTATCAATAAAACGATTGACAACCACTTCTTCACCATCTTTGGCATCCATTAGCAGTTTATCATGATCCTTCTCATAATGACCATCTTTATCGGGAATAATACCGCCGTGAGGACATCTCTTTGGATGTCCCAAAAAGTCATCCAAATGATCAATCATTTTATCGCTGGTAACATGTTCCAGTTGTTCAGCCTCACGATGCACATCGGGAAGGTCAAAATGCAACACATTAATTAAAAAGATCTCCCAAATTCGGTGCTTTCGAACCAACTCTTCAGCATAGCGCGTACCCGTCTTGGTTAACTGAACCCCGGAATATGGCTTATGGGTGACCAACTTTTCGTCGACCATTTTGTTGACCATTTCCGTAACCGAGCCTGCCGCAATATCCAAACTGATCGCAATTTGCTTGTTGCTGACAAGTTTGTTTGCACCACCAAGTTCAAAAATAATTTTTAAATAGTCTTCTTTCATCGGTGTCATTAAATCAAAATCTCCTATATATTCTATTCTTTAGATGACAGAATTACGGGATGTCGTTTCCTCGATCGTAAATCATATCTTCATTTTCACCACGGGTGGTTTCAGCTTGGATCGTCACGTGACACATATGATATTTTTTCTCCATCAGATCATCGATTTCAGTATAAATCTGTTGTGCTTCACTGATTTTCATATCATGCATGTTAACATGGGCCGAAAAAATAATATTATGCTCATCAATCGACCATGCGTGGACGTGATGGACGCCAAAAACACCATTAGTCTTCAACAAATCATTCTTGATTGCTTGATAATCAATATCCGGGGCACCCTGCATTAAAATTCGACACGTCTGCCGGATAATCGGGATTGACTCGTAAAAGATATATACCGCAACCAATATTGTCACAATCGGGTCAATCATGACCCAGCCAAATATGTCGATCAAGACACCACCAATAATGATGGCAACTGAAGACAAAGCATCACTTAAAATATGAAGATACGTAGCCCGCATATTCAAATTATGCTTTGCACCGGCATTTAGCAAAAAAGCAGAAACAAAATTGGCAATTAACCCTATTATAGCAACAATTAACATTAAATTACCGTTAATTGACTGAGGATGTGAAAATCGCTTCACCGCCTCAATCACCAAAAAAACGCAAATCAAGCATAAGGCAATCGAATTTAAAAATGCTGCAATGATTTCAGTACGTTTATAGCCAAAGGTGTTTCGCTCATTTTGGCGTTTTTTACTAATTCGATGGGCTGCATAACTAAATGCAATTGAAAAAGAATCCCCCAAATTGTGAAAAGCGTCAGAAATCAACGAAAGGCTTCCGGATAACGCACCACCAACAAATTCAGCAATTGTAATTAGGACATTTAAAACAGTAACAAAAAAGAAGCGGCTACCGCTCAAGACGTCGTGATTATGACCATTTCCTTCCATTAGTTAATCACTCCAATCTATGTGTACTATTATTATTGCATTTGTGAGCCAAAATTTCCATCTTTGGGCAAATAATTGTTAGGTGTACAGAAAAAAGCTATCACCAAGCATTGCTTGACAACAGCCTTTCAGAGAGAACCGACATCCCTGTTGGTTTTAACTAAATTTTACTTCGTCCATACCCGAAGACTGATCCAATTTTATCACTGGATACTCAAAGTGCTTAATCGCACGATGGAACTCTTTGTTGTCATCTTACCTGCGTAATCTAACATCAATACAAACGAGAATCTAATTAACGACAAAAAAGGGTACGATCCTCTCTAAGTCTAGAATATCATCGTCTCTACCAATAAACAATTGTTTTGTCTAGATATCGCAACGTTCTATCAATTTCTTAACTTCCTGAATTGAAGAACCATTTTGAATAAAACAATGAACCATATCAACCCAATACATATCACGATCATTTAAAGCCGATCCATCAGCCAAACTTGTCTTGCTGGGGACCAATCCTTCTGTAATATAGTCAGCGATCACTTCCGGTGTCACGTTAAATTGCTTTGCTGACTCTGCTAGTGAAAGTTCCATAATTTTACCTCGAAAAGTTCAAAATTTAAGATTAGTTTAACAGCTTTTTTTATAATTGCAATCGTTTTCGCTTAATTAGTTTTCGACCATTCGCCAATTGCCCTCGGCCGCTTTTGATATTTGATTAATAAAATGCAAAATCGAAGCTGCCCGGTCCTTATCGTGGGCTGTTAACAGATTTAATCCCTTACCGGTTAAAATCGGATTGCTTAAAGAAAAATCACTGCCCTTTTTTTCACCGGTTGAGAATGCAAGTACAGTTTGCCCATTGTCAATTTCGGTAATGATAAAGAACAAACTAAAATCGTCATCTTTCTTCATATAAGCCGGCATTGCCCAAACGCCCTCACTGATTTGAAGTAGTTCTTCATTTTCAAATCGATAATCCTTGTGATTTTTCTCGGTAACCGGCCGATCGAGTACAAATAACATGTTGTCAAAAACCGGATTGCCTAATTTAATGTTGTCTTCCATTTAAATCCTCTTTCTACTTAATGATGCTTATGATGACGATGCTTTGAATCATCATTTTTCGGTGTTGATAGTAAGGATGCTGTAACAATTGCAATCGTTGCATTCGCCGCAATTGCAACCACACTCATAATAGCCGTCGCCGTATTTTTCTTCATCATTTAAAGTCTCCAAATACAATTTAAAAATCAATTATAACAAATTCAATTCTGTTTGCAATGACATCAAGAGTGATTCTTTCATTTGTTTTCATAATCATTGTAAATCACGGTTGAAATATCTAACGAGGTTTCAATGCCCGCGCCAAAGATGCAGCTGTATAGGATTTGGTGACGTTCAAAATACCTGATGGAACACCCTCATACAAAATTTGACCACCAAAACTCCCTGCATCCGGACCAACGTCTACCAACCAATCAGCCTGAGTCATAACGGTCAGATTATGTTCAATCAAAATAAGTGTATTACCTTGATCGATCAATTCATCGAATAGGCCTAACAATTTATCGATATCCTGCATGTGCAGTCCAGCTGTCGGCTCATCCAAGAAAATCATATTTCCTTGACCATTTAATTGAGTGGCCAAAGATAATCGCTGCAATTCACCGCCAGACAACGTCGTTAATGATTGGTTCAGTTTAAGGTATCCGAGACCAACCCGCTGCAGATCATGGATTCTCGGCCCGATGACCTCGTCATCAGCAAAATTTTGGCTAGCTTTATCTACACTCATTTCAAGGACATCCGCAATTGTGTGTCCCTGATACTGGTAGGATAAGGCTTCCGGACTGTATCTTCGACCGTGACATGCTTCGCACACCTGAACGACGGGATCCATAAA
This sequence comes from Lentilactobacillus hilgardii DSM 20176 = ATCC 8290, assembly GCF_000159315.1. Classification (GTDB taxonomy): domain Bacteria; phylum Bacillota; class Bacilli; order Lactobacillales; family Lactobacillaceae; genus Lentilactobacillus; species Lentilactobacillus hilgardii. The sequence goes on along the minus strand of NZ_GG669994.1, from coordinate 374,469 downwards.
CGCCATGTTCGTGATTGTCACGCCTTTCCCCTTGCAAGTTGGACAAGCACCTTTCCCGTTATAACTAAAGAGGCTGCTTGAAACATGGTTTGCTTTGGCAAAACGTTGCCGAATTTTATCAAAAATCCCCAAGTAAGTTAGCGGCGTCGAGCGAAGATTAACACTGGCAGCACGTTGATTCAAATTGATAACAGGCGTTTTAATCCCATCCATTAACGCTTGAGCCAACGAACTTTTACCGGATCCGGCAACTCCGGTCAAAACAGTCATAACACCCATCGGAATATTAACGGAGACGTCTTTCAAATTATGTGTCCGAATGTGCGTCCGTTTAAGCCATCCACTAGATGCTTTTCGTGGTGTTTTTAACTGGTATGGTCGGCGAAGATAACGCCCCGTCAAGGTATCGGATGAAAGCAGCTTCTGAAAGGATCCGGTAAACGTCACCTGACCACCACCGTTACCGGCCACCGGACCAATTTCAACCGCATAATCCGCATCCGTCATCATCAATGGATTATGTTCAACAATTAAAATAGTGTTGCCCCGGGATTGCAATTGACGCAGCGCCTGCTTTACCAGCCGAATGTCGTGGGGATGAAGCCCAACACTTGGTTCATCCAGAATGTAAACCAGATCCGAAAGTGAACTGTTTAAATATTTTGCAATTTTAATTCGCTGTGCTTCTCCGCCAGATAAACTGTTGGTTCCTCTATTTAAAGACAGATAACCCAGCCCGATATTAATCAACGAATTCAGCATCGTTGTTAATTCACGAATAATTGAAGCAGCCAACGGCACTTTGATGTTTTCTAAAAAAGTCACAACTTCCGAAAGGGTCATAGCACAAACATCCGCAATATTTTGACCATCAATGTGATTGGACCTGACCAACTCATTCAACCGAGTACCGTGACAATCGGGACATGCCTTGTGCGTAACAACCTTGGCAATTTCCATTCGATGATGCTTAGCTTCGGCCTTATGTAAAATTGATCGTCGAATCCTCGGCACGATCCCTTCATATAAAGCTGTTTTATGCCACGCTGCCGGCGCTCCGTGTAATTGTTGCTGTGGTGCGTGCATGAGCAATTCCCACTCTTTTGTCGAGTAATCTTTTAGAGGCTTATCGTTATCAAAAAGGCCACTATCCGCATACCGGCGCCAGCGCCAAGTATCAACACCGAAACTGACGAAGGTAATTGCGCCTTCATTCAGTGATTTGTTTTTATCGACCAGAGCCGACTCATCAATATCATCAACGTAACCAAGCCCCTGACAGGTTGGACACATCCCTTGAGGCATATTAAATGAAAAAGTGTCCGAATAGCCAATAAATGGTTGACCAATTCTTGAAAACAGCAATCTCAGTAATGAGTAAATACCGGTATAGGTTGCTACCGTTGACCGGGCATTTTGCCCAATCTTTTTTTGCTCGATCACAATTGCCACGGGTAAATGATCAATTGATTGAACATCCGGCTGACCATACTTAGGCAGATATTGTTGCGTAAAACTCGGGAATGTTTCATTTAATTCCCGTCGTGACTGAGCGGCAATCGTATCAAATACCAATGACGATTTTCCGGCTCCGGATAGACCGACAAAAACGGTCGTCCTTTTTTTAGGAATTCGAATGTCGACTCCCTTAAGGTTGTTTTGGCGGGCACCATGAACCGTAATTTCACCATTAGCGAATAACTCTTTTTCAGACATGACAGGACTTCCTTTCAAAAAAATGAGTTTATCAAGTATAGAACAGAAGCAGGACACAATCAAGGTGGCAATCCACTAGGAATAAATAGAAATGTCTACATATGTAAAAGAGGGAAATAATAAGCCGAAACAGATCGATTATCTGCTCGGCTTTAATGAAAAGTTCAATAAAATTAATTTATCCCGTGAAAATACTGACTGATAATGTTGCCTGCAACCCAAATGACAGTTCCAAACGTTAAAAAGAAACTTGTTTTTCCGGTCAACTGACTTCTTCTATAATCATTAAATCCCAGAAGACAGAAGAACAGGATACCAATTATCATTAATAAAGCAGTCATTTTATCCCCCTCTTACTCTCGAAATTTCTTAATCCGGAACAAATCATAGATGAACATTAATAATCCAAAAAGTAGACCAGCTAATATCCATTTAACGATTTCGTGGATGGATGTCAACGTTCGAATCGGCTGGGTTCCATCAATAAACCAGTTGGTGATTGACGTAAATAAAAACATGGTGATGCCAAAATAAACTGCCATACCTATCCCACGCTTAACACTCTTCTTAACAGCATCAGCATAATTCTGTGCCCTGACCTCTTTATCAGCAAGATGTAATCTGTTAGTCGCAACTAACACATACCCATTTATGCCGTAAATTGGGGCAATTAAATTTGAAAACACCAGAATCCAAAAAGCGTTCTCAAGATGCCTGATTGAAATAAGCAAAATGATCAATGTAGATATCAGAAGATAACTGACAAGCATTAAATAAGCATTGCTCCCAATTTGGCTAACCTCCTGTCTAGCGTGTTCATCCAGTACACCCGGAATGCCATAAAAATGTTTCAATATTTTAGTACCAAATGTTTCCTTAACTTTCATTATCCTCAACCTCCCAAAACAATGTATTTAAATCTGTTCCCAACACTTTGGCGATACTGATACATAAATTCAAAGATGGATTGTATTTATCATTTTCAATCAAATTAATCGTTTGTCTCGCAACACCCACTTTTTCTGCCAAACTAAATTGGGATAACTTCTGCTTCTTCCGATATTCCCTGACTCGATTCAAAGCATCCCCCCTTACTTTGGCTTATGACCATTAATGATTATTATTCTAGTGTGTCATATATATATGTCTTTTTTATATTGACAATATAATCTATTCTGCTAAAAGTGTCAATTATATATGACAAAAAGTAAAAAAAGAAACCACAGCAATTTCAAGCTGTGGTTTTCTTTGAACAACTTACATTCAATTTTTAAACATATAACAAGCTCGGATCCTTTGCCGGTTTCTGCATATGATGATATAAATGGTCACCAATCATCTGCGAACCCACCGTCTTGAATCCCTTGCGTGCATATAATTTTTCTGCATCGGGATTTTCTAAATCAACGTTCAACCCTACCACTGATTTACCATCATTTAACGCCATTCTTGGAACGGCAGCCAATAGCTTACTTCCAATACCGTGACCTTGATAATTTGGGTTAACTGCAATTGAATCCAAATACCATTCATCGGTGTTCGTTTCTGAATCAGGGATATAAGGTTGTTTAAAATCGGCACTTTGCTTTGATAAATTAATCAGCACCTTGTTGATATCGTCCTCATTTTCGCTGGGGTAACCAAACACTACCCCAACAACTTGGCCATCGGCCTCGGCCACCACTGTGGATGCTTTGTCAGAAAGATAAGTCTTTGTCTGATAAGCCCTGGTGATGACCTTGGCGAGTCCAGGTTCGGGAACGTCTTCTAATTCATCAAGTTGCATTTCATCAAAAATAATATCAATTAGCGGCGCTATCTGGCCCGCATCATCCTGCTGTGCTTCTCTTACGGTTATCAAAAAAATCCTCCTAGATATAATCGTGTTTTCACTTTGTTACATTATATCTTACAGAATTTTCCCATTTTTGTCAAAACGAAGAAAGCCAACAAACAGGTTAATGACGGCCAGCCAACCGATTCATCAAGGCTTCGTCTTATTGATCCGACGTCTCTTTCTCATCTTTTTCACCATCTTGTTGATCATTTGAAAATTGACCGGCCTTTTCTCGATGAAGTTCATCTAATTCATTTCGAATTTGTCCCAGAATTTCAATTTCCAACTTTTGAATTTCAAGTGTGTGTGGTAATTGATTTTGAGTTAAGTTATCTAATTTTGCATGTAAGATTCTCAATTCGTGTTCGGACTTCAAGTTAACATGATAGTCATTTTCGGAATTCATTCGGTCACGATCGGCAGCCCTATTTTGACTCATCATAATGATAGGCGCCTGAATTGCCGCAATACAGCTTAGTCCCAAATTAAGCAGAATAAATGGAAACGGATCAAAGTGAATGCCGAATAGACTGGCCCCATTGACAAACATCCAAGCAATTAACACAGACGTGAAAATACCGATGAATCCCCAACTACCACCAAAGCGGGCAACAGCATCCGAAATACGCTGGCCCATTGTTAGCGTCCTCTCCAAATTCTCGTTCACATCAACAATTTCATAATCATCACTTTGCATCGCCCGAGTGAGTCGCCGATTGATTTTTCGAGTTTGCTTCACATCCGATTTAACCATTCCGTCAACACGCATCAACTGATATTTCAATAAATCGTGATCACAAATAAAATCCGTTACCTTTGCGGACGGGTACTCACTTTTAATTAAATTCCGGGTCGCCGGTTCTAAATCCCTTAAATACCGTCCATCAATCACCATATGTTTTTGATGGTCAATAAAACAAATTGCCGTTTGTTCCTCTGCCATGTGGAGATCCCCCTTGATTCACAAGTTAATCGCTAATTTTTAGTATAAAAAAACGCCTTACCAACATTATATCAGTAAGACGTTCTTAATTTAATTTCCAGTCGTAAAAGGAGCTGCCTAACCAAACACAGAACTCAATATTAAGACTGCTTATCCAACCTTAACAATCATCACAATATCATAAACCCAAGAACATAGAAATATCAGACATTATTCCGGTCAAACTCGCTAACAACACAACATTATGCCTTAATTAAATCAGTCTTCGCTTTGGATAACGCGTCTTTAATCGCCTTAATATGCTTCTGGGCTTCCTCGTCGTTCTTGTTATCCTTTAACCATGCAAGCACGGAAACGTTGTTTTCTAATTCTGCAATAATTTTTTTGACCGTCAAATCGGTCTCTTCGGTAGACATATCTAGTCTCCTCCTTAATTTGATACCGCTATCATAACGTGAAGCCGGGGAAACTTCAACCGGAATGCCTCCGATTTTAGTAAATTCTCATTATCGATTCAGCGCATCATTTTAAGCCTTGTTCTAACAACGTTACGCAGTGAGCAAGATGAGTATTATTTTAATCTAAAATTGAGCTCATATCTTTTGGTAACGGGCTTTTAAGCTTAATCTCCGATTGAGAGAACGGATCATTAAAACCTAACATCACCGCGTGAAGTGCTTGTCGATCAATTCCCATATTCATCGGGCCATGATACAGTTGATCGCCCAGTAACGGATGACCTATAGACGCAAAATGAACTCTGATTTGATGGGTACGCCCCGTGTGTAAGGCAACCTCCACCAGCATATCATCATTTAAGCGCTGCCTCACCCAATATTCGGTATCCGAAAAGCGGCCATCATCTGAAATGATCTGACCATACCCATTTGGATCCTTTGCAATCGGTTTTTGAATTCGACCATGATCCGGCAAACCAACACCACTCACAACCGCTAAGTAACGTTTATGGAGCTGTTTGGCTGCCAACAGTTCGTTTGCCAGGCTATTTGCCAACCGATGCTTTGCAATTAAGACCAAGCCACTGGTAAAACGGTCCAATCTGGTGATAATATGTGGCACCATGTCTGTTGCGCCGGCTCGCACCAAATATCCTTTCACCCGATTTACCAAAGTATCGTCACGATTAGCAGGTCCCGGTACTACCGTTAAGCCTGCCGGTTTATCGACAACCAGCCAGTTATCATCTTCATAAACCACTTTGATTGGTTGTTCACTAACAGCAACGTTTGGGTCACCGGCTTCATCAGGTAAAATAACCGTCACTTGATCACCATCCGCAAGTTTAGTCTGACTATCACTTGATCGACTGTTTATCAAAACTTGCCCACTGGTCTTGATATTCTTATACATTCGATGACTGATTCCGTGAGTATTTAAAAACTTTTTTAGCGTCTTTGGTTCATTTGATTGTTTTTGCCAAGTAAATTTCAATCTAATCCTCTTTCTTTTTATCATCAAACCGATACACCAAATAAAGCATATCCAGTGCCTGAATGCCATTTTCATAAATCGATTGATCATAATTCAAGAAAAAATCGGGTACAATATGATCAAATCGGAAGCCATTTTTTTGATAAAATTTGAAGTTTTCGATACTGGAGTTGGCTGTTCCGACATATATCCGCTTATAATGATTGCCTCGACAAAGTTCAATAAGGCTTTGAAGTGCTGTTGAACCAATATGCCGCCCTCGGTATTCGGGTAAAATCGCTATATTCTTGATTTCAAGTGTCTCATCATCAATCTCAACTAAATGAAGAACGCCAACCACTTTATCCCCCACCACAATTTTAAACAATTCTCCCGAATCAAGATAGCTTTTAACCACTGTTTCATCGGGATCCGCAAGTTTCAAAAAACTAAGGTAATTTTGACGATCACAATTAACGGTTTCCAAATACACTTTCATTTCTAACAGCCCTCCAATCAGCTTTGATATTAGTTAGCGGTTCCTCCTAATTGATCATTAGACGCCTGGTCATTCTCATTCAACCATAACTCGACAAAAGAAGCTTAATCAAGCATTGCTGAACAATCATAATCACCTTAACTTTTTCATGTGAAAACGTTACCCATTATTCAGTAAGAAAGTTTAATCCGTTTTCACATAAGCCTTTGTCAAACCTGACGATGTACGTTATAATATTTACTGCATAGTGATGACGATCTTCTAAACCACATTAGGCGTCTCACAAGTGCACTTGCCGCTTCTCAGAAATGAGAAGCGGTTTATTTTTTCACTACTTATTTTCAAACAATGTAAAATCTCCGTATACGTCCGGTAAAAGTTCTGTCAATTCCAATTTTCGACTACAATTTCACGGTATCATCATATCGTACTCACTAATGTATAGAAATCGTTTGGAGGTTTATATTTTGAATAAGTTTAAGTGGAAAAGTCCGATTGTGCTTGGCTTAGCAGCTTTTAGCCTATTTTCAACCGGCACTTTGTTAATCGCTTCTCAAGCCAGTGCTGCTCACGTACCTGAACAAATTACCAACAATCAAAAGTTAACAACAGACGCACAAAACCGTAACGTCACATTCACAGGAACCACTGCCCTCTACACAAAGCCATCCGTCAAAAAGGGAGCCTAGGAGGTTATCAGCAAGGTTGCGCTCAAAGAACTGGCAAAATCGGATTCATCGGCCGATAATTTTGTTGCCTACCGGCAGGCAACCACAAAAAATGGTCAGGTTTATTATAAAATTGTTTCTTTTGACGGACAGTATCGGGGTTGGATTTACGGTGGCAAACACGTCGGAAAATTTGCCGGTGATTTGGAAAAATTCACAGCTTTCAAGGAAATCCCGCTACCAACTAATTTAGCCAAGTACACATTTAACATTGCGGCACCCGGAATGAACAACGATGGTAAAAGTGTTACATATACAGAACCAATGAACACGGTTTATGGGGCCGGCAGGACAGTTGGAGATGCCGTTGCCTATAAAAATGCCGCGTTTAAAATTGATAAAATGGGCACCAGGACTCGAGAAGGAGACACTTGGGTTCATGTGACAAGCGTTGACCAAACAGCGGCTAAACTTAACGGCTGGATTCTTTACAAAGGATTGTCCCAAGCTGAGGATCCCCTTTCCGGTACTGCAGTTCGTATCGATTTGGTTAACAGCAGCGGACAACTGATAAAATATATCGATTATCAAAAGCCAAACGCCCAATCCGGGAAAACACTCGGTCTTTCTTATTCGGATGACGGCACCGAAGTTTGGCTGTTAGGGGCCTTGGATCAGCAGAAACTCCAGGACAATATCAGAGATGCACTGAAAGGAACAGGTTATTCATTAGAAACGCTTTCGGCCAGCCAAACTGGTTATCTCGCCGAAGCAACCGTTGGTGGCAAAACATCACTAACAGCTGCACAAGCGGATTCAATACCGAATGATGCTGTTCAAATCAACATTATTAATCAAACGGATGGCGTCATTGGTTCTTTTAATTATACCAAACCGGGTGCTTCTGCCGGCCAATCACTCGCAGCAACCGATAATGGAACCACCGGACTCTCAAGTGATGATCAAAACGCCATCCAGGCTGATATTAAGACGGCACTTAAATCTACGGGTTATTCATTAAATGCTTTATCGTCCTCGCAGCTTGAACAACTGGCTAACGCCCAATTCGGAAATTCAGTGTACCTGAAGACAACGACCAAGACAACAGACATTTCGGATAACGCTGTCAGAATTAATTTTGTCGATCCTTCAACCAAAAAAATCGTCACTTCCATCGATTACACAAACACTGATGCAGACGATCCGGCACCTAAAGGATCCGACTTGGGCGTTCAATCCGGTAATAACTGGACATTAAGATCCGAGGACAATACCGCGATTACGAACGAAGCAATCACGGCTTTGGATGGAACCGGTTATTCATTAACTGATAATAAATTGTCGGATGCCGATCTTGCCACAATTGGTGCAGCCAAATTCGGCAGCTCGGTTAGTATCAATGTCAGTGCCGATAATGCCCAAGCTACGACAAATTAGTCATCAACTCATTAATTATTGAAGGGACGAAATCAAATGAAGACTCGTTTAAAGCCAGTCGCACTGCTTTTATTTTCTTTTATTAGTATGCTTTGTCTAACACAAGTTGTCTCGGCAGACGTTCTCGACGCGCCCGATCCTGCCAACAATATTTCCCAGGTTAACGCCGGTAACGTGTTGAAAGATTACACCCAGAAGAACCTTAACGTCATTGACAACACGACACCCAAAGGAAACATGGATCGAAAATATATTGAAAGAACGATCGATGAAAACGATCCGGGAACTGTTGAATCTTATTCGACAACGCCGGATAGCACCCAACAAACCACTTTACAAACCAAATTATACCTGCCGGATGGCTTCAATGTCACCAATTATCAGCATGGTAACTTTCAAAGTGTGACCCTTGACGACTCTGGAAATATGTATTTTATTGAATCAAACGGAAGTGACACAAATTTAGGCGTCATTGTTAAATATAATTTAGCAGATTTAAATAAATTAGGTGCCGGTTCCGATCCGATGATTGTCTGGAATGCTTTTAACTACTTTAACCCCTACACAGACGAAGGCGTTCAACATAATCAACAATATGAGGATGCTTATGAACAGTTAAAGGCACCAAATGTCGACCTCAAAAAGGTCAAATCCGAGGTCCAAAACCTTCAGTCAACAACAAGCAAAAAAGATGCTACCAAGGCTAATCGACAGAAACTGTCTGCATTGGAAAACCAACTTGAAACGGATCAAAAACAAATCAAGCGCATTAAGCAACAGAATCCTGATCTGTTTAAATACGCGGCAGTTGCCCAGGCAGCTCAATTAAGTCCGCAAGTCGACATCGGTCACGGTCAAACGCTCTCTTTTAATCCACAAAATAAACACCTTTACATTGTAGAAGATAATACACTCACGGATTTAAAGACACGCGATCAAAACAATACCGTTTTGGAAATGACAACAGACTCCTTAAAACCACTTCGTCAGTATAATTTTAAAATGTACCATGGTGATTCCGGAAATTTACAATTACACACCCTGACATTTGATAAACAGGGTAATGCCTACTGGGGTCGAAAAAATGGTTTAGGGTATATGTTCTTCTATGGTCGTTTGGACCAACACGACGTCCAGTTCCAGGCTGCCCCAACCTACTTTAAGAACCGTGGTGGATCCCCAAACCAGGGTGTCAGCTATAATCCGGCAAACGACCGGCTTTACTATGTTACAGATGATATTTTAACGTCCATTCCAACCCAGTCAGTCCGTGACGGCAGTTTTACTGCCAATGATATCCATTACACCGCGTTTACTTCCAAACGTGAATGCGAAAGTCTAACCTTTGATCAACAAGGATATGGCTATCAACTTATGTTATGGCCGGCCGAGATACTCAAATCAAGTACGCCGTTGGACTAAAAGGCGGTTTAATCTGCGACGTTATCCAAGCCGTAACGTTATCCATTACCATATTTTCTCAGACAATCATCCCCCAGCCTCTTGCCGAAACTAGTATAATAACCATTGAGACAGCAATGCTGATTTTGGGTATAGGTCTCAAATAAGTAGTTGGGAGTGGATCCTATGAGTGACAAGAAATTTATTATTTCAACGACTGAACATATTCCAGGTAAGGAATATGAAGTGATCGGAGAAGTTTTCGGCTTAACAACTCAATCCAAAAACGTTGTTAGAAATATCGGCGCCAGCTTAAAGAACATCGTTGGTGGCGAAATTAAAGACTACACGAAGATGCTTGACGAAGCCAGGGAAGTTTCTGTTCAACGCCTACAGGCCAATGCAGAAAAAATGGGTGCCGATGCCGTGGTGATGATGCGTTTTGACTCCGGGTCGATTGGTGCCGATATGCAGTCGGTTGCTGCGTATGGCACAGCCGTTAAGTATACAAACTAATTTAAATTTTCTCTAACAAAAAGAAGAAATTCACCAGTTCAAAATATGGTGAATTTCTTCTTTTTTATAGCCCTTTTAAAGCTGATCAATCGGCGATTTCTCTAAAACAGCCTGCTTTTGCAACTCATTTTGAATCAGATTAACCCCTGCCAATAAATCATGTTCACTCATTACCAGTGGCGGCAATAATCGTAACGTATTATGTTCGGCTGATAGCGTCAATATGCCCTGTTGTTGCAAATCGGCAATGACATCGCCTACTTTAACGTTGCCGGTTAAATGAATGCCGATCATTAATCCCAAACCGCTAATATCTTTAACAATCGATAGCGGCCTCAATGCTTTTTCCAATGCGTCAAATACAACCTGACTTTTCACCTGAACAATCTTTAAAAAGTCTGGAGTCAATTGTTGCAGAACACCCTTTGCCGAAGACAATGCGATTTTATTGCCACCAAAGGTTGTCCCGTGTGAACCGGGGGCAAACGCACTGGCCAGTTTCTTTTTACCGAGCATCGCACCAATTGGCAGCCCATTTCCCAACGCCTTGGCACATGTCACGATATCCGGATCAACGTCAAACTGTTCATAGGCAAATTTCGTACCTGTTCGGCCAATTCCCGTTTGGACTTCATCGACAATCATTAAGATACCCAGTTCATGACATTTTTGTGAGACGGCTTTTAGCCAATGACTATCTCCCGGCACAACACCGCCTTCTCCTTGAACAATTTCAAGAATGACTGCTGCATAGTCCGACGTCATTTGATCAATCGAGGAAAAGTCATTGTAAGAAGCAAAATCAATTCCCGGAACCAGGGGTGCAAAACCGGCTTGAATATCCGGATTGCCAGTCAAAGACATTGATCCATAAGTCCGGCCATGAAAGCCGTTCTTAAATGCCAGAATCTTTGCCTTACCCGTATACTTTCGAGCCAACTTAAAAGCGGCTTCATTGGCTTCAGTCCCCGAATTACAGAAGAATGCCAGCATCCTTTCAGGTGTCACCATTTCAGCTACATCATCCTGCAGCTGGCTTGGATAAAGATTTGATGTATGCCAGACCTTGCCAAGCTGCTCAACAACATTCTGTTGAATCAATTCATTGCTGTAACCAAAGCTGCAAACCCCGATACCACTGGTGAAATCCAAATAGTCTTTGCCATCATTATCTACCAAATGCCAGTCGTGACCGGAAACCAGTTCCATTGGAAATTGTTGATATGTTGGAAAAATATGCTTCATAATTAACTTCCTTCCTAATCCTAACCGACTAATTGATTATTCAATAAGGTTGTGCCGGCGCTTTGTAGTTTATTTGTGATCGTCACTTTTTTAACACCATTTTGCAATGCATCAAAAGCCGCCTGAATCTTTGGTTGCATCCCGGCCGTAATCAGTTTACTTTTAAACATCTTATTTGCTTTTTGTCTCGACAAACTTGACAGAACGTGGTTTTCAACCATCACTCCTGGAACATCGGTCAATAAAATAAACGCTTCTGCACCCAACATTCTGGCAATTCCCGCAGCTGCCACGTCACCATTGACATTCAGTAACTGACCTGCCTGGCCGACTGCCAACGGTGCCGCGATCCCAATATGATCTTTTAAAGCCGTAGCTATGTAATCCTGATTGATATCAGTTAGCTGACCGACTTCACCAAACAACTTCTGATTTAAATAGTTTCCAAAGATGATCGGATGACCGGTGGCATTTAGTCCCAGTGCCGGTAACCCTGCTGCCGTTACCTTCTGACAGAGCGTTGGTTGAACCAGTCCCAGTAGAACCGCCTGGGTGACCTTGAGTACATCCGGGTCTGTTACCCGAATCCCGTCGATCTTTTTAACCGTTAATCCCAGCTTCTTGCTCCAAGAAGAAATTTGAGGCCCACCGCCATGAACAATCAAAATTTGTTTTCCCTCATCGTGCCAATGATGAAGCTGTTTAAAGAATTCCGAAGACAGGTTTTCGGCAGCATGTCCGCCGATTTTAATGACAATTGTTTGGCCCATTTACAATTCCCCCTAGCTTCGGTATGAGGCATTGATCTGAACGTATTTATACGTTAAATCGCATCCCCAAGCGGTACCGGTATCAGTACCGGCATTCAAATCAACATCAATCGTAACCATTTTTTCTGTCAATGTTTTGGCAACCTCGTTCTCACTATAATCAGCTGCCAGACTATTTTTAACCATTTGAATGCCGTTGATTGAGACACTCACACCATTCAGATCAACGTGTGCCGTTGTCTGCCCGATCGCCTGCATCACACGGCCCCAATTTGCATCGCCTCCAAAGATCATTGCCTTAACAAGATTGGATCCGACAATGGTCTTGGCTACCTGTTGACCTTCAAGTGCGTTATAGGCGCCGGCTACATTGACTTCTACCAATTTGGAAGCCCCTTCACCATCCCCGGCAATCTCCTTGGCTAAGTGTGACAAGACCAGCTTAAAAGCTTTCACAAACGTCGGATAATCTTCATGGGACGGTGTCAATGAGTCATTTCCGGCCTGCCCATTTGCCATCACAACAACCATATCATTTGTAGAAGTATCGCCATCAACGGTAATTTGATTAAATGTCTGATTCACGGTTTCACTTAATAGGCCCTGAAGTTGATTTCCCTCAATTGCCGCATCGGTCGTCACAAATCCCAACATGGTGGCCATATTAGGATGAATCATACCTGAGCCTTTGCAAAATCCGGTTAAAGTCACCTTTTTGTTATCAATTAGACAGGTGACGGTAATGGTTTTTGCATGCGTATCCGTTGTTAAAACCGCTTTGGTAACATCATCGGATTTTGTTAAGCCCAAACCGTCGATGCCTTTTTTTATCTTATCAAGTGGTAATTGCTCCCCGATAACTCCGGTTGAAGCAACCCCAACCAAGTTTGAATCAATTTTTAATTTATCGGCGGCAGCCTTTTGCATAGCCGCTGCATCATGTGTCCCCTGCACGCCTGTACAGGAATTGGCATTACCGCTATTCATCACAATTGCCTGCAATTTATGGGCCAGGTTAATGGTTTGCTTGGTTAAAGCTGTTGGCGCAGCTTGAAATTGATTGGTGGTATAAACACCTGCAGCGTCTGCCGGCACCTTGGAAACAAGCCAGCCAAGATCATCCGCTCCCTTTTTTAAACCAGCGTGACCGGCATCTGTATAAAATCCTGCCGGCCACTCAAATGTGCTTACTTCAATGGAACTTTCACTCGTTATTTGCATAAATCGTCTTCCTCTCAATATCTTTTAAAATCGTTAAGTTTAGTTTCAGCTTTTTATCATTCTCTAATTGACAACCTACAGACTGGTTTGCCTAAGAATAGCTCC
>NZ_GG669994.1:271598-360467 GCF_000159315.1 Lentilactobacillus hilgardii DSM 20176 = ATCC 8290 | reverse complement strand
GTCGGGATTTCCGAAATGAACGTCTTACACTCCGAACGCTAACCGCTTTGATCCGCACACTACACCAGCATTTGTTTCAACTTCAACCCAGCTGTCTGCTCATAGTCAAACATCTGATTAAAGTTCTGAACTGCTTGGCCTGCGGCACCTTTTAACATATTGTCAATAACACTGTCGATCATGACAACCTTTGTGTCCGGGTTGTAAGCCAATCCAATATCACAATTATTCGTACCGACAACCTGCTTTATCGTTGGCAAATCGGTTTCGGTGAAGTGAACAAATGGTTTTTGATCATACGTATTATGATAAGCTTGGCTTAATTGCGCTTCGGTAACCCCATCGTTAACGTGAGCATAAATTGTACTCATAATTCCTCGAGTCACCGGAATCAACGTGGTCATAAATTGAATACTCGAAACGGCTTTATCCCATTTATGGAGTTCCTGAACAATTTCTGGAATATGCTGATGCTGATTTGGTTTATATACCTGAAGATTGTCATTAGTTTCCGTAAAGTGGGTCGTAGCAGATAATTTTTTCCCTGCCCCGGATGTCCCCGACTTAGCGTCAACAATCACACTTTTAACATCAACCAACTGATTTTGAATCAGTGGTGCTAATCCAAGTAACGTTGCAGTTGCGTAGCATCCCGGGTTAGCGACATATGTTTGATCCTTAACTGATTCAAATTCGGCCAAACCATATTGGGCCTGCCGCAAGTACTTCTCCGGTGCGGCCGGCTTGTGATACCATTTTTCATAACTACTTTCGGTATTTAAACGCATGTCTCCAGAAAGATCGATAACTGGAAAATGGTTTTCAAGATATGGCCGGCTAAGTTTGGATGTCACCCCTGCCGATGTCGCAAAAAAGACGACATCATTATCTGCCATGATTTGTGTCGGATCATAAGGATCAACCTCGGCATCCTCATATTTAAATACCGGTGCAACACTTTCCAAAGTTGTTGGTTCAGTTAACTTATGATCATAAATATTAATTTTTTTAATATTCGGATGATCCTTTAATAATTGATAAAGGACCATTCCGGCGTAACCCGTTACGCCAACTAACGCTGCTTGCATCCAATCGCCTCTGTGTTATTCACGTAATGTGAATATTAATGAATTGTGAATAGATTACATCTTCATGAGATAAAATGCAATACTTTTTAAAAATATTCATTATTTTTATTTATTTGATAATTTTATTCATTCGTTTTTAAACTACTCGCTTGCATCATTCTGCAACAGTTGGCACACTTAGTGAATTCAAACGCATATTAAAATAATTTTATGTATAAAAATAACGAACGGGTTTTCAGCCCGTTCGCCATTTAAATTGTCAGTATGAGTTAGTAAAAATATTGTTGTTATATCATGCAGGGGCAATCATTAGGACTAATTCTCCAACTTAGCTTAATTGTTGCCTTATACTCCGGGTGCTAACCGGTTTGATCCGCACACTCTCTATAGGACTGCTCCGCTAACCATAAACCTGCATGTAAGCTAACAGCCATCAAATTCCAAGAACAGGAATTCGCCGCCTGCCAACTTACACTCCGATTTATATCCGGTTAGCTCCGCACACTCTCTAGGACTGCTTCTCAAAACAGCACCGCTCCTTATAAGAGATCAATTTGAAAAATCCAAACCCGGGATTCCCCAAATTGACGTCTTATACTCCGGGTGCTAATCGTTTTGATCCGCACACTTTTCACGCTCACCAGTTAAACAAGAACCATGCTATTCTGCGACTTTTTGATCTTCTTCCACTGGAATCTTATCCAGTGCCTGCGTTAAATCAGCAATCAGATCATCCGCATTTTCAACCCCAACAGAAACTCGAATCAAGTCCGGTGTAATACCAGCTTCTTTGAGTTCTTCCTCATTAAGTTGGGCATGGGTTGTTGACGCCGGATGAATGATTAATGATTTTGCATCGGCAACGTTTGCCAATAATGAAAAGAGTTTCAAATTCTCAATTAATTGCTTGCCGGCTTTTTCGCCGCCCTTCAGACCAAGTGTGAAGATTGAACCGACACCCTTTGGGAAGTACTTTTCAGCAAGATCATGATACTTGCTGTCTTCAAGACCGGGATAATTAATCCAGGCAACCTTTGGATGGTTATGAAGGAAGTTAACAATCTTTTTGGTGTTTTCAACGTGGCGTTCAACTCTCAATGACAAGGATTCGAGTCCTTGTAAAAGTAGGAATGAGTTGAATGGACTGATTGTGGCCCCAAGGTCACGCAATGATTCTGCCCGCACCTTGGTTGTGAAAGCTCCCCCGCCAAGATCGGCGAATACCAAACCATTATATTGTGCGTTAGGTTCCGTAAAGCCTGGGTAACGACCACTGGCCTTCCAGTCAAATTGGCCGTTTTCAACAATGACGCTGCCCTTTGTGGTTCCGTGGCCGCCAATAAATTTAGTAGCTGAATGAACGACCACGTCGGCACCATGATCCAATGGGCGAACTAAGTATGGTGTACCAAATGTGTTATCAACGATCAGGATGATACCGTGCTTATGCGCAATGGCAGCAACTGCTTCAAAGTCAATCAGGTTAATCCCAGGGTTACCGATACTTTCAATGTAGAGTGCCTTGGTATGTTCGTTGATAGGTGCCTCAAAGTTGACTGGGTCATCCGGATCAACGAAATGGGTCTTAATGCCGAGTTTTGGTAGTGTCACGTTAAAGAGGTTAAATGTGCCACCGTAAAGGGTACTTGCGGAAACAATTTCGTCACCCTTTTCGGCAACGTTTAAAATAGCAGCCGTAATAGCAGCTGATCCAGTTGCCAAGGTCACTCCGGCAGTTCCGTTTTCAAGGGCTGCAACCCGCTTGTCGACTACATCGGTTGTTGGGTTGGTCAGTCGTGTATAAATGTTACCCGGATCAGTTAATCCAAATCGGCCGGCTGCCTGTTCCGGATTGTCAAACACGTATGATGTGGTTTGATAAATCGGCACGGCACGTGATCCGGTCTCATCAACTGTTTGGCCTGCATGTACTTGTAATGTTTCAAAATGCAATTCGTTGTTTTCTTCTGTCATAATGAGATTCCTACTTTCTTATCGACTAATAAATGCGTCCAATTTTCATAAAGTTTCTTACTGGCATCCTTCCAGGAATAATTAACGGTTCCAGAAACCGGATCTGAAAAATAGTTTACAGGAGGATTAATTGGCAGATTCTTGTATCGGTCCCGGTAGTATTCGTTCGCCAATGTTTTTTCCTGGTATTCGGGATGCCCAGTGACATACGTCGTGTGATATGTGTTTGATGAAAGAATCATATGTCCGGATTGCGGTGCAGTTGCAATCACTTTTAAGTCGCCAGGTAAGTTAGTTTCATCAAGAATGATCTCGGTATGTCGAGATTGTGGCATCCGTAGAACCCCCCCGGCTCCGAAGCCTCTAGCCAAGGGAGATTCATGGTCAACACTCACAGCAGTGAAAATACCAAATAATTTATTCGGTAATAATCGTTTTTGAATACCATAATCAAGATAGAGACCTGCTTGTGCTGCCCAACATTCGTGAAGCTGCTGCTTAACATGGGTTTGCCCCCACTTAATAATTTCTTGAAGTTCATCCCAATAATCAACCTGCTTAAACGGCAGCTTTTCAACCGGCGAACCGGTAATAATCAAACCATCATAATGCCTGTCGGCGATTTGATTCCAGCAGACATAATCCGTTTCGATTTTTTCCCGTGAAGTTCCTTTAAAGTGATGGGTATATGGATACATAAAAGTGATGTCCACATCCGAGTCAAGATGGTTGAATCCTGATAAAAACTGAAACTCCGTATCTCTTCTGGTTGGCATGAGATTCAAAATCAGAATCGACACCGGATGCGTTAGTTTTTGATTGGTCCACTGATTTTCGGCGTGGAGAAAGCCGTTTGTTGCGTTTGCTGTCATATACATCAACTCCCAAAATACTTAACGTGAGTGCAACTAGCTTATTTCAACAAATCGCCAAGCTGTTTATTGAAATGATGGTTGTATGAACTTGTTTGCTCTGCAAAGATAAATGACTGCTTTAATTGAAATTGGTTATGAAACAAACCAGGGGTTGCGCATAAAAAAATTCGCCCCATAGTTTATTCAACTACAGGACGAATTTTCGTGTTACCACCCTTGATTCATTGCTATTTCACAATAACAACCTCATTAGGTACGTCACCTATGTCACTCATAAACAAAAGATTAATTTTCTTCCCCGAATAAAAGAGTCGATGAAAGTCACACCAATCGATGTGTTTATATATCATAAATGCTTCTTACAAAGCATTTATTAAGAACACTTGGATATACCCTGCAATGTATCGGTTGCTACCGGATGCGCCAGCCTTTCAACCAGTACATCAGACTCGGAGCTCATCTTCACGTTGCTGCAAGCTGCTTCTCTCACCAATCGAAGCTCTCTGTTGGGCCTGCGTTTACGTTACTCTTCTCGTCAACGTCTAATAATTCTTTAATAATTGTCACTAACTTTATCATCGTTAATTTAGATTGTCAACTGTCATTTTTAATTTTAAGATCACACATTTCACAAAACCAGCCCTCGATAGTCAATAATTATCTACAGTTCCTATAATGCATGCATCACTACTCACGCTCTGATTGTTAGAACTTTAAACTTAGTCATTTTTGACACACAAAATCGTCATCCGTGATGTCTTTTTGAAGACTATCCCCAACCAACGATATTTTATTCCTATCACAGAAACGATCATTGAATCATCATGTTTTGCTACACCAAATCTGTTTGCACGCTTATAATGATTTATATAATTGAAAAAAGTCGAGGATTGTCAACATGGAAAAATCAATCACTGAAGATGACGTGATTTCACTCTGTGGAAAAGTCGGCAAAATACTGCTGACCAGCGGAGCGGAAACCTCTCGAGTTGAGAGTACAGTTGAATATATTGGTAAAGCAGCTCACTATGACATCGCCTGTCACGCCACTATTACCGCCCTTTTTGTCGGTACAAACAATCAATCCCGCACTCACTTGGTAAAGGTCCAGTTGGGAGACTGGAATCTTCAAAAAGTGGATGAAATCAATACTGTTTCAAGAAAATTTGTTCGTGGTCAACTTGATTTCCATACTTTAAAAGAATCCGTTGAAAAAATTGATCGAAAAGAGATCGATTTTAATTGGCCACTCAAAATTATCGGAGCAGGATTCGTTTCAGTCGCACCAATGCTACTGTTTAAAGCTACCTGGACAGACTTAAGTTATGCTTTTTTTGTCGGCATCATTGGCTATTTAGGGGCGGTATTGGCAGGCTATCGCATCAAAACACCCTATGTTGCGGCGGGCTGTGGCGGCTTTATTGTTGGCTTTCTGGCGGCTACCCTTCAATTCTCAGGGCTTGGCAGCAGCGCAGGCAACATTATCGTGAGTGCGTTAATGCCACTGGTCCCCGGGGTTGCTATCACCAACTCGTTTCGAGAAATTATCGATCGAAACACCATTTCCGGTGTCGTCCGAGCAGTTGATGCAGTCATCATTGCCGGTTCAATCGGGGCCGGTGTTGTGATTGGTACGTCATTATGTAAACTGATTTTTGCATGGATCGGAGGTTAAGTCATGCATGTTCTTGTAGAATTTATTGTTAGTTTAGCCTCTACTGTCGGCTTCGGCCTGATCACCAATATTCCCAGACGATCGTTACTTCCTGCCGGCATCACCGGTTCAATGGCCTGGACCGTTTACTATCTGGTTCTTCAGGTCAATCATGGCTTAATCCTGCCGAACTTCTTTGCGGCAATTGTCATTGGAATACTGGGAAATATCTCTGCTGTTCTATTCAAGGTACCGGTTAACATTATTTACGTCCCCAGCTTAGTATCGCTTGTTCCGGGAGGCATCTTGTATCTTGGGATGAGAAGCTTCACATTGGGTCAGGAATCACATACGTCTGAATATTTATTTAACACATTGACAATTGCGATTGCTCTGGCTGTCGGCTTTGTGGTTGCCGAAGTCATTTTTTATCGAATCAAACCACTACTCATGAAATTGGTTCAAGCACCAAAAACATCAGACTAATTTATTGGAGGAAATCACGAATGGACTTAGAACAGGAATTGATGCAACGGTTAACTCAATCCGAAGACGATATCATCCAGATTAGACGTCATCTCCATGAACACCCAGAAGTATCATTTAAAGAAAAAGAAACCCATGCTTACATCAAAAACTTTTATCATGATTTAGACTGTATCGTTCGCAATTGCGGCACCGGCTACGGTATTCTGGTCGACATTGACAGTGGAAAACCCGGTCCAAAATTGGCATTGCGAGCTGATTTTGACGCTTTATCCATTCAGGAAAACAACGATTTATCGTTCAAATCTCAGAATCCCGGCGTCATGCATGCTTGTGGTCACGATGGTCATACAGCGTACATGATGGTTTTAGCAAAAAATCTTATTGCTCTAAAAAATCAACTAAAAGGATCAATCCGCATCATTCACCAACCAGCAGAGGAAGTCTATCCCGGCGGTGCCAAGTCAATGATTAAAGATGGTGCTTTAAAGGATGTTGACAACGTGATTGGCATTCACGTGATGTCCACAATGCCAACCGGCGCAATCGGTTATCACCTGGGTGACAGCCAAACCGGTCGTTCAAATTTCACCGTTACTTTCACAGGCAAGGGTGGCCATGCTTCCATGCCACAACTCTCAAACGATGCCATCGTTGCCGGAAGTTATTTTGTGACCGCCCTGCAGACCATTGTGTCTCGACGAATCGAACCAGCCGATCATGCCAGCATTACGGTTGGCTCATTTGACGGTGTCGGCACCAATAATGTTATCAAAGAATCAGTCACCTTAAAGGGCGACGTTCGGATTATGAGAGAATCAACCCGAACCGTTATCCATAAACAACTCAAACAAATCATTCAAGGAATCGAATCAACCTTCGGTGTTAAAGCGGATTATCAAATTATCACTGATGTTCCGGTTCTCTATAATGATCCAAAATTTACCGCTCAAACGGTTGAAGATATCAAAGCGGCAAACATTCCCGAAGTTACTCAAGTAACCGACTTTGGTGCTCAAGATCCCTCTGAAGACTTTTCCTATTTCGCACTGAAACGTCCCAGCACGTTTCTATACGTTGGTTGTGATGTCAACGATGGACAAACCCATCCCCACCATAGCCCCAACTTTTTAATGGATGAGCGTTGTTTATTAATTGCAGCAAAAGCTGCCGGAACGGCTACACTGCGATACTTATTTAAATAAGGGATTCAATCAGATAAAAAATGACTCATCAACTGACAAAACGGT
The DNA here is from genome assembly GCF_000159315.1 of Lentilactobacillus hilgardii DSM 20176 = ATCC 8290. GTDB lineage: Bacteria > Bacillota > Bacilli > Lactobacillales > Lactobacillaceae > Lentilactobacillus > Lentilactobacillus hilgardii. Next base: position 353,140 of record NZ_GG669994.1, on the reverse strand, counting down.
CAACTGATGAGTCATTTTTTTATTTAATTAGGCTTAAAACAAGCTTATTTGACAATTCTAACCAGTCTGGTATTTCCTGAAATATATCCGTTGGCAACTCTGTAACGCAGTGCCCCGACATTTGAAACACTGTTTGCATGCGAATAATCGAATCCATAAGCCCTAAAAAGTTTATGATTTTGTTTGGCAAAGTGACGATTCTGCTTTGTAAAGTTAACATCACTATATCGATTAATGGCGCCACGAGCACGAACGTACCTTGGGAAACGGTGCCGTCCCATGTTGACCAGCTTTCTGTTGGCAGTGATATATTTTCCATTTGGTAGAACATATCTCGTCGTCAAATGGTAATGAACCGCTTTGACCACTTTAAGAATGGTCCCTTGTTTGTAGTTTTTAACTTTATTAGTTAAATTAACCTTGCCATAAGCATTGACACCGCGAGGATTAATAACCGTCACAGTTGAATGCTTTTTGGCATAATAAACCGGACGAACATATTGCCAGTTAGCGGTAATGTAGCCCTTCTTGTTCCGATTCTTGGTAAGATGATTGACATCACGAACTTTATAACGTAAGTGTCCCGTTGCCGAACGTGCATATCCCGTTACAACGAACATTGGCCGATAAATACGTGGTTTACGTGAGTACCATGCTTTCCGGGCTTTGGTTGAGAAGTTCTTCTTACTGTATAGCCCAATCTTCTTAAGTGAATAAACCGCCATTCCTTTTTTAGCAACATAATCAGGGAATTTCGGTTGTTGATAATCTTCACTTGGTGCACTGGAAGAACTAGATGTGACGCTCGAACTGCTGGAAGAACTTGATGAACTAGAAGAACTACTGCCAGATGGTGTAGAAGGCGTCACCGGCGTTGTTGGTGTCGTAGGAGTAGTTGGTGTAGTACCGCCACCGGAATTACCACCAGAGTTTTTAACAGTTAAAGTAACCCAACGCTGAAGTTGGTTACCATTTTCACCAGTAGCCGTTATCTGAAATTTATAAGCCCCTACCTTTGTTGGATCATATGAACCATCGGTAATTGCATACCTATAATTTTTTCCTGTTGGATCATTATAGTCTCCTTGGTAATAGTCACTATTACCCTTCTTTTGAACAAAGTTATCGCGAATTTGATCGGAACTTATGCCATCTGCTTTAGGAAAGTTCTTTCCTTCGGCTGTTGCGAGGTCAATGGTCCGATCTTGTTCTCTAAAGAATGGGGTATAACCCGTAGGATAGCTTTGTTGATAAACCAATTTTTTTGTACTGGAAGACTCCTGGTTATTATCAGTCGAAACGGCAGTAGTTATTGTCTTTCCTGTCTTGACATCATCTTTATCTGTGTCAACGTAAAAAGCTATATTAATAGTTGGTTGACCCTGAGAGGAAGGTCTAGCGGATGGTAATTGAGAAGACGTGAACACAAGGCCACCAGGGTATTTAGGATCGGTATCGACTTTTAAATCGGGATTTTTTACTACTGTTGGCCAGTTGCCATCATTTGGTGCGATAAACACTAACGCATTCTTAGGATTTAGCCCATTACCGTCTTTAGACCAAATATGCCACGTTACCTCTTTGGGCCGATTAGTAGCTGGTAAGGCCAGTTGAGCATATGCCAACATAGAATCCTGGTTGTGTACATAATCGATTGCGTTATTTGAGGGATCATTATCAAGCCAATTATCAGAGAATTTGGCGGATTCAACTGGATCAAGGCCATGCTGACCATGCAATGCCGCCCCGGTCGCATCCCCCCAAATCGCAACAGTCGTTGTTGTCGGTGTGGGGGCTATTATTGAGCCACCGGATGAATCCTTAACGTTAAATTTATATGTTTGCGTTGCAATTGCGGTAGACTGACCATTTAATGTAAAGGATGCCGTTACATTTGCATCCGTTTTTTGTTCTGCAGTGGTTTGGGCATGACCCGCCAAATTGAATTTCAATTGCTGAATTTTGTCAAAATTGGCATTTTGTTTAGCAGTGATGGTAATTGAGTTGTTATTAGCATCCCTCGTTATAGAAAACAAGTCATCAAAAGACTGTCCGGAACTATTAACCTCCCATGAGGGCGTTAAAGAATCAATATCAACGGAATTAGATGAAAATTTGACAGTGAACTTATCCCCTGGATGAATGCGCTCGCTTCCCGCCCCCTGAACATTTATGCCCAAGTCAAGGCTGACTTTATCACCGTTCCCAAGGATCACACCATTTGAGTCTGATAAACCTGAATTAATTATAATATTGCCTTTAGTTAGAAGGCTCGAACTCTTTGTAGCTTGGTTACTTGTCTGCACGACTGCATCAGCGTACGCATTCGTACTCGGCTGTACCATTCCCAATGAAAAACTAAACAGTGTCACACCTGCTATTGCCAAGCTCGTTTTATAAAGCGTATGTAAACTATAATTAATTACTTTTTGATCTTCCAATTTCTAATACCCCCATTAAAACATTATTATAGGATATGAACTATCCAAATGTAATTGTAAACTTTCGCTTTGAATGATTCAATACCTCAATTGTAACTATTTTGTATACAAGCCCTTATTCCACTAACTAATCTTCAGCAACTCAAAGCTTGTTCAATTTCTCACACTTCAACAATTGCGTTATAGTGGACATGTAACGATAGATCAAAATCATTTCAGCATTGGAGGAATTTTTGTGAAAACAGTCTTAATTCTTGGTGCAGCAGGCCAAATTTCAACTTACTTAATTGCCGACCTGCTCAAACAAACCGATTACAAATTAAAGTTATTCGCCCGTAATGCGTCAAAACGAATTAAAGTAACTGATCCGGATCGGGAAACTTTAATTGATGGTGACTTTAACGACAAACATGCCTTAAATGACGCCCTTGATGGCGTAGATGCTGTCTATTTAAATGAAATGCGTGATTTGGAAGCTGTTGAAAATATCGTTAAACAAATGGATGCCAACGGTGTGAAAAAAATAATTGTCGCAACTGTTTTGGGCGTTGAAGATGAGGTCAGAGGCAACTTTGGTCAGTGGAATAATGCCATGATCGAAAGTTCAATTACGCGTCGAAAGAAAACCGCTGCCGTTCTGAGGAAATCCGATTTGGACTACACCCAACTACGACTGGCTTGGTTATTCAATGACGACAACAATACCGATTATGAAGTTACTCAAAGCGGTGAACCATTTGGCGGTACTGAGGTTAGCCGTCAAGCGGTTGCCAAGTTTATTGTTGAAATTTTGAAAGATGATTCGGACAAATACACCCGAAAGAGTTTGGGCGTCAACGAACCCAATACCCACTTCGACAAACCTTCTTTCTATTAAAACAGTTTGTCATTTTTCCAAAAAACAAATAAAATAGTCTTAACTCAAACGATCCGAATAAAGGAACCGACTATTCAGTCAGTCCCTTAAATTCGGATTTTTCACTATCATGATTAACTTTTAAGGAGCCAATGAAATGATTGAAACAATCACAGTCTTCGATCTTGACGGTACTCTGTGTGATGACGGGCCACTTTCAGTTTCTTCCGAAACCGTTACTGCCATTCAAACATTAAAAAAGAAAAATATTCTTCCTGTAATCGCAACCGGCCGCAGTCACTATGAAATTACCACACTCCTTGACCAGCTGGATCTGCATACTTATATTTTAGCAAATGGCTGCTATATCATTTATAACGATCGACTGATTCAAAACTATCATTTTCCAATCGATAAAATCGAATCCGTTATTCGAATGGCCAATCACTACCATGACGATGTTGGTTTCTTTAATCAGCAGGGATTCGCAATTACTGGAATGAACGAATTAACTCGAAACCACGTTAATAAGAATCATCTTGATCAAGTTCCGATCTATCCCGAGTTTTTTCGACATGAGCCCGTGAACTTTCTAAACCTTTATATTAAAGATGATAAAGAAGCCCTTTATCAGTCCGCTTTTAAAGCCAGCTAAGCATTCTTCGTTACGCTCCCGATGCAGTTGACGTCATGCCGTTGGAAATTTCAAAAGCAAAAGGCCTTTTCCAAAATCCAACAGCTTATTGGTAATCCCAATCTAAAGATCTATGCATTCGGTGATCAAAACAACGACCTGAGTATGTTTTCGCTTGCTGATTACGGCATTTCCATGAAGCAATCAAGTGATCAGCTCAAACAGCGTGCCACTTACATCGCTGATAGTGACCATGGTGTTTTAGAGGGGCTGCACCATTACCATTTAATTTAATTCATTTCATCAAATGACAAATTTAATCGCCATCAATACCAACAAAATTCCCATTACCGGCTGAAGGATTTTTGTAACTTTACGGGGATCAAAATGTGCTAGAATCCTTGGCATAATGGCTGCTCCTGCCAGTGAGCCAACCATAAGTAACAGGCCCACCTGCCAAGCAATGTTGCCCTGCGTCGAGTGAAAGATCAATCCGATAATCGATAAAGCAATCAAGGTGTACGATGAGGTTGCAGCTGCTTGAGGCATGTTGAGTCCCAATAGTAACAGCCCTGCCATGACCGGACCACCACCGCTTAATCCTGCTATACCAACCATCAGACCGCTTAATGCCCCAAATAAATAAACGGTCCATGGTTTTAGGTTGGATGATGGCTTCCCCTTAAAAGACTTTCGAAGTGTCTGAACACCTAAAACAAACAAAATGATTGCAATTGCCCAAGTATAAAGTGTGACGGGGATTACGCCTGATACTAAACTGCCGATAACGGTCGCTGGCAATGCCGTTATTAACAGTTTGTTGCCATAACTGAATTTCATATTGCCGGTTCGATAATGGCTATATGTCCCAACAACTAACGCTGGCAGCGCAGTAAATAGCGACGTTGCAGCCGCACTGGATGGCGATAAATGGGCAATTCCAATTAGAATTCCCAGATAAAAGGACCCACCGCCGCCACCCATACTGATAATAAAAGCGCCTACCAGAAAGCCAAGAAAAATTAATAACACCGCCAAAGTATGCCTCCAGTCTGCTCATTACTTAACATAGATCGTCATCCCCGTAGCCGTATCTTCAACCATTGCACCTATGGGTGAAAACATTAAAACGATTTCAAAATATAAATCCCCAACACAACCTGCAGCATGGAATGCGGCTACCAAAATGAACACTGACGCATGTATGACCCCAATCAAAAAGAGTCCCCACAAGGCCAGTGTAATTAAAATCAAAGGCATTATACCGATAATCATAAATTGCCACCGCTTATACAATTTCCCCGGGTTTGTCGCATAGAGCCATCCCTTTTGTATAACCATATTTAACATGATCTCTTGGATGAAATAATTTAAAAAACAAGCCATGGATCAACCCATGAACAACCATAAAAACAATTAAAAGAATAAAGATAGACCATAGTTGCCATAAATCCATTGAAAAAGCATTAATCCCAGTTAATAACGCCATCAAAAACCAAAAACCGAAAAAAAGAGGAATTGCCATTAGATTTAATAATACTTGCAGCTTGACATGTCCAACAATATCAATCCTTTTATGTTGTTTCATTTCCTGCCTCCTATAAAAGTATTATGGCTTATTGTATCATGTGGTATATCCAAAAAGACCATGTTATTTCCGATTTACTATCCATCAGAAATAACATGGTCTTTTTAAAAACAGTTAAAAGATTGAAAATAAGCTTAAATCTTACCAACTAGTTGGGTGCCGGGCTTCAGTGTCTTTTGACCTGGCTTCCAGTTAGCTGGGCAGACGCGATCACCGTGTTCTGCCACAAATTGAGCAGCTTCCAACGTCCGCAATACTTCTTTGGCATTGCGACCGATACCCATATCATTAATGGTATATGAACGAACTTTACCTTTCGGATCAATGATGAAAACACCTCGATAAGCCTGACCGGCATCTTCGTCCAGCACTTCAAAGAAACGGGCAAGTTTTCCCGCAGGATCCGCGATCATTGGATACTTAACCTTTCCAACTTCTTCGCTCTTTTCATGCCATGCTTGATGAACGAATTCAGTATCTTCCGACACAGAATAAATTTCCGCACCGGCGTTTTTAAACTCATCATAGTTATCAGACAAATCTCCTAATTCAGTCGGGCAGACAAACGAAAAATCAGCTGGGTAGAAAAAGACAATCGACCAATGTCCCAATAAATCACTTTTGGTCACTTGCTTGACGTCGCCATCTTGATAAGCGTTTACCTTAAAGTCTTCAATTTCTTTACCGATAAAGTTCATTCAAATCCCTCCAAATATTTTTAATCTATATTCATTCTAAACTATTTTTCAGGAGTATACAATAACGATTCTAAATTAATATTGATTACAATCACCCTGCTTAACTAATCTGTATAAATTTTCTTAGCCAGTCCAAACGCCGACCAAGCCTTTGGCCACCCCGCATAAAATGCCAGGTGAGTAATGAGTTCAACCATTTCTTCCTTTGTTACCCCATTTTTCTTGGCCATCTTCATATGATCTTCCAACTGAGGAAAAAGACCTTGAGACATCAAACTGGCACAGGTGATCATGCTTCGATCGCGGGAAGAAAGTTCCTTTTCCCGAGCCCAAACCTGCCCAAATAAAACATCATCGTTTAATTCAGCGAACTTGGGTGCAAAATCACCCAAATGATCACGTCCTGCTGTCTGTTTTTTTACCATTATAACTATCCCTCCAATTTACGATAATCTTCATCCGAAACCGGCTCCAACCATTCAGGCGTCCCGGCGGTAATCGCAATATGTTCAAACCAACTATCCTTTGTCGCCCCGTGCCAATGCTTGACGCCATCATGAGTAACCACAACGTCTCCCGGTACCAAGTGCTGAGCCGGCTTGCCTTCTTCCTGATACCAACCTTCACCACCGGTAACCAGTAGAATTTGAAAACCGTCATGATGAATGTGCCAATTGTTCCGACATCCCGGTTCAAAGGTTACGTTACCAACGTTAACATTGACTTCCGGATCATTAACCAGTCCTTGTAAATAGCTTTGCCCTACAAAATATTTGGCAAAAGCCTCATTTTTAGGACCAGCAGGAAAAATCACACCATTTTTGATAGATTCATTTTTAGCCATCATTCAGCTTCCTTTCATTTCACATCATCATTTTTCAAGTATTTTAACAACCAATTGATTATCCTTGTTTTGTTGGATAAATAGTAAATTCACTGACATTAACATTTTCGGGTTGATCCACCGCAAAGTTAACTACTCGTGCAACCGCATCAGGACCAATCCCAACGGCATTATACAAGTCATCCATTCCAGAACGAGTAGCCGTATCACTAATTGTATTCAAAAGTTCCGTGTTAATCGCACCCGGATAAAGTGTAACCGTTCGAATATTAGTCTTCTCTTGGGCACTCTCCATTCGAATAACTTCCATCAAGTTTCGAACAGCAAATTTTGTTGCACCATACACACCTGCACCCGGAAAACTCTTTAAACCGGCAACGGAAGAAGTTGTGATAATTTGTCCATGCTTTTGGCTTGTAAAATCGGGCATAACCGCAGCAACACCATTCAAAACCCCTTTTAAGTTAATATCAATCATTGCATCCCATTCTTTTATGTGTAACGCACTAATAGGTGAGCTCGGCATAATCCCAGCATTATTAAAAATGACATCAATACCGCCAAACTGTGTTTTAGCCAATGCTACTAACTGTTTAACATCCTCGGGATTTGTTACATCAGTTACTTTGTATACTGCCTGATTCCCGTCTCCCTTAATATCGGCCACAATTGCTTTTAATTGTTCCTCTCTTCTTGCCCCCAAGACAACTTTAGCACCATTTTTAGCAAGTAATTTTGCACTTGCCTCACCAATACCGGATGATGCACCGGTGATCACAACCACTTTATTTTTAACTGACATGTTATAAGCCTCCTGAAATCCAGCGTGTTCACTATTCCTCATTTTTTAGGGATTCAAACCTTAACTTTACACCAAAGCATTTTGACGCTTATGCTTTACAAACAACACCTTACAACTTAAAGTGGACTTTAAGTCAATCAATTATTTAAGAAATGAGGAAAATTAATGCAGGAAATCGAAAAGAAAGTCACTTATTCTATTGGTCAATTTGCCACCATAGTTGGTCTAAGCGCCCCAACCATCAGATATTATGAACGTGAAAAATTGTTGAATCCCCACCGTGATCACGCAGATCGACGTTATTTTACCAAAACAGATGTGAGCTGGGTTAAATTTCTTCTGCACCTAAAAGGAACCGGCATGAGTATCCAGGAATTGAAATTGTATGTTAAATGGCGGGCCCAGGGTGACGCCACCATCCCCAATCGGCTTGCCTTACTAAAGGAAACCCGAAACGATTTTATGGAAAAGTACCGTCAAGTGCAACATCACCTTCAAATCCTTAATGACAAAATCTCTTGGTATGAGAAAAAAGAAACCGGTGCCAGTCATACAGAAGAACCCTTTGGAGATTATCTGACCCGGATTGGTCATTCCGAATAAACTGTTTACAAAATGGCTTTTACACGATAAAGTTGATTATAGGGGCTTGACCACTTTGGTCTCTAACGATCAGCTCTACATCATTAGACACATTGAGCGGAAGGAAACTGCGATGAAGAAACTACTTCTAACTTCGTTAATATTTGGTTCATTGATTGGACTGGCCAATTACACATTCATGGCAAGCGCCAGTTCACAGCCTAAGAACGTTAAGACCAGCTTTATCAGCAAATATGAAGGTACTTTCAGAAATAAGTTTTACAGAGTCAAAAAAGAATTCAAAGTCAATTTGAAATTTTACGATAAACAAAATACATCAGTTGTTAAAAGAGCTTTTGTGTTGCCAAAAGGAACTGTAATTGTCAGTCATGGCGAAAAATATTATAAACATTATATCGTTAACAACGACTTCAACGTTCACGCGCTGCGTCATAAACTGCAAAGGGACATCAGTAATGATAACAATAGTCAAACTAGTCGGCTAAGTTTTGAATCTCGATTACCGGCTTCAAAAGTCACCCGGATTACAGAATCAGGACACCATCTTCCAAATAATGACTGGGTATTTTCAGATCAACCATTAAAGGGTCCTTCCGACCACCTAAAAAAATAAGGTTCGCCTAAAACTAAATTGTTTATTTAAAAAAGGAATCCGTTCAGTCAGCGAAAAAATCGTTGACTGAACGGATTCCTTGATTTGTCAATTTAAACGTTAATTCGATGGGGACTTTCCTTACCGGAAATTTCCATCAATGTGTCATCCAATGATTGTTTGACCATGTTTTTAACCGCGTGGTCAGTGTAAAAGGCCACATGCGGTGTTAGAAAGACGTTATCCATATTCATCAGCTTCGTATAAACGGGAAGTGGAATTTTATCTTCCCCAACAAACGATTGGTTAAAAATCTTTGTTTCATCTTGAATCACATCAATTCCGGCACCGGCAATCTGACCGGTTTCCAGTGCGTTAACCAACGCATCTGTATCAACAATCGGGCCACGGGAGCAATTGATGAATAAAGCAGTATTCTTCATTTTTCCAAACTGATCCTTGCCGATCATATGATAATTTTGATCACTCATATACGTATGCATGGTAATTAAATCCGCATTTTTGTAAATATCTTCCTTGGTTGTATAGTCAACAAGGTCTCGAAAATCATCGTTTTCCTTAATGTCATTCCCTAGAACCCGTTTAGCACCAAGTGCCTTGAAGATTTTGGCGACAGTACTGCCGATTCGGCCAACACCGATAATCCCAACAGTTAGATTGGAAATCTCTTTTGATCGTAAGCCGTTAACAACATAATCGTTTTGCCGGATTCGTTTTTGGAATTGTGGAATATGTCGAATCAAATTCATTGCGTGGGTTAACGTCATTTCAGCAACCGCCCGTGGTGAGTATGACGGTACATTGGTGACAGTCAATCCATTTTCTTTAGCATATTTCAAGTTACATGAATCCACTCCAGCCGATCTTAAGGCCAATTGATGAATACCGTAATCATGTAATTTTTTGTATAGGTCAGAACCGTCAGTTAATTGACTGCGTTGTCGATAATCAATACCGTCGTAGCCTTCTGCCAGATGTACCGTATCATCATGTAACTCAATTGAATTAAAGTCAACTTGAACATCGGGATGTTCTGCAGCCCACTCAACAACAAATTCTCTTTCGTAATCCAAAATATTGTACGCTAAAATCTTCTTCAAAAAGTCCACCACCTATATGTAATTTGCCCGAATTGATTGAACACAATTAAAACCGGTAAAGTTATAATTTGATTAAATTACACTAAAAGAATACCTCATTGACGTTGTAAAGTCAAAGCTGCTTTAACGTTTGTCACCTCTTCTAACATGATTAAATCACAAAAATGGCTGCAATATTTCCGCAAAGAAATATCACAGCCATTTGTTATGTGTTGCCTTTAAGCATTAATCCAGATCAATTTCTGATTAATCTTCCGTCTTATAAACGTACTGCCGTGTCATCGGTAAACCTGTACCGCTTGGCGCTTTAGTCAAGAGATATTGCATCACGTCAATATTACCGGCTTCAAACGAAGCTGCAGCCCCTTGAAGATACAGTGACCACATTCTGGTAAACGGTTTTCCATACTTTGCTTCAGCCTGATCGATGATCTTGACATAGTTATCATACCAAATTTCAAGCGTCTTTTGATAATGGCGACGCAATGGCTCCAAATCGGTTAACTGAAGGCCGGCATTCATAATATGCGTCAGGTTCTCAGCAACGTTTGGAATATAACCACCAGGGAAAATGTACTTGTTCAGGAATGGATCAACACCAGCACCCTCATGTTGTCCGGTAATACCATGAATCAATGCCCGACCATCAGGTACCAGGAATTTTTCAACGTCTTGGAAATATAAACCGAGGTTTTCTTTTCCAACGTGTTCAAACATGCCTACAGATGTCACATAGTCAAATTGGTCCTTAACTTCACGATAGTCAGTTAATAAGACGTTGACCTTATCCTCCAGGCCCCGTTCCTTAATTTGCTGCTGGGTATAATCATACTGTTCCTTACTTAACGTAATACCAGTTGCATGCAGTCCAAATTCTTCGGCGGCCATAAAAATCAACGTTCCCCAGCCACTGCCAATATCCAATAGGCGTTTACCGGAAACCGGATTGAGTTTATGAAGAATATGGCGAACTTTGTTTAATTGCGCCTGTTCCAATGTATCATCATCATGCTCAAAGTAGGCACATGAATAAGTCATTGTTTTATCCAACCACAAGCGATAAAAGTCATTTCCAATATCATAATGGCTTTGGACATCCTTCTTACTTTCCTTTTCAGAATGGGATATCTTTGGCAGATGCTTTAGAAAGGGGTTGTTTGTTAAAAAACTGCCGCCTTTGCGATAGGCAGATGCTACCAACTCTTCAATACTACCGGTAATGTCAATATCACCGTTCATGTAAGCTTCACCTAAAACCAAAGTCGGTTGGGAAGTCATTTCTTTTAACGGAATTTCTTTTTTGATTTCAATCTTGACTTGCGGATTGTCACCACCGTAATTCTCAGTCTTACCATTCCAATATGTAACGGAAACGGGGATATCAAAGGCGTGACTCAGCAATTCTTTATATACAGTTTTTTCTAGCAATTAGACCCCTCCAACAATTTTCTAAAAATAAATATAATAACAGTGTAACGCTTCTACCCTAGTAAAAATCAAGTATAAGTTTCAAAAATTTTGAAAAAAGCTTTCAAAACAAGCGCTGCTACCTGATCAATCCCTCTTCTTTTAAGAATGAATCAATCTGATCATTACTATTTGCAGTGATCCCATCCAACAATTCCACATCTCCCTGAAGCAATTTCTCTACAACCGGCAAACTTTCTTCAACTTTGGAGGAAACACTTGTCATAAACGGAATGACTTCCTGACCATCAAAATGTTCCTGCTTAAAAAAGGTATGCAGCAGCATTGATGGCTGTGCCCACCAAGCAGGATAACCAATGAATACCACATTATACGGTGACAAATCAATATGATCATTAGCCAACTCTGGTAGTTGGTGTTGATCCAGTTGCTGCTTGGCCACTTCACTTAATTTAGAATAATCATCCGGATACGGTACTTTCGGCGTCAGCCTGACAATGTCGCCCTTAACCTTCAATGCGATTTCTTCGGCAGCCCGTTTCGTATTTCCCGTCATCGAAAAATATACGACTAAAACATCTGTTTTATCTGTCATTTCCCAATCCCCCCTTTATTTAAGCTTCTTAATCATCATAATACTTATTCAATTTTACTTTTAGGCAATAATTTAAGATCGGTATTGTCTTCTCTAACAATAGCATAAACAACATGGTCGGGGTCGCCAACTAATGATCCCAAATTAATTGCAGGCCATCCTTCGATTGTCTCCATCCCCTCATATCGGTCAAAGACGGCGCGCTTCAGTGTTTTCATAATTCGATTTTTTGATTCTGCTTTTTCGGCAGCCATTGCTAACGTATATCCCTGATCAAGATACATCTTCATCTGGTAGACCTTCATCAAAGTACCGTAAGTAAACTTTCGATTTTGGCCTTTTCCCTGCGCGCTTTTAATGTAGCCCTTTCGCTCCCAATAACGTAACTTGGTCTGTGAAATCCCTGTCGCATTTTCCACATCGCCAATACCCAAATGCCAATCCGTCTTTTCAAGAATTTTGGCTAATTTTTGTTGAAATTCTTTATCCACTTCTATTCCTCGTTTCACAAATTTTTGTAATGGTTTCCAATGTTGATTTATCAACATTTTTGTTATGAGACAATTTAATATCGTAATCACATTTCTTAACATTCAGTATATATTTTTAAATAACTTTGTCAAGATGGTTGACAATCCAAACGAATAATCTTATATTAGTCAAGTATCGTTTTTCAGATGGCAACAATTTTTAGAGAAAAGAAGGTAATAGATCTTGGCTAAATCGGTAGATAACAACGGGAAAAGCTACAATCGCGGTTTAATGATTGTTTTCTTGTTGATCGGAACTTTCTGTACGATCTTAAATCAGACAATCCTTTCAACCGCCTTTCCCACTATCATGAAAGCATTTGATGTTTCAACTTCAACCGTTCAATGGTTGACAACTGGATTCTTGCTGGTTAACGGGATCATGATCCCAATCAGTGCCTGGTTAAGTACCCGTTTCAATTCAAAGCCACTGTATATTACTGCAATGGTGGTCTTCTTTATTGGAACTGTCGTTTGTTACACGGCGCCCAATTTCAGTTTTCTGTTAATCGGACGTTTAATTCAAGCACTCGGTGTTGGTGTGACAATGCCGCTGCTTCAAACAATTATGTTATCAATCTTTCCGCCTGACAAGCGTGGAACAGCCATGGGCCTTGCCGGAATCGTTATCGGCTTGGCACCTGCCATTGGTCCAACACTTTCAGGGTGGGTCATTGATAACGCCACATGGCGAGATTTATTCGGCATGATTTTGCCATTATTGCTGATCGTTATCATCGGCAGTTTCTGGTTCATTAGGAACGTCTTACCAACTAAAAAGACTGGGATCGACCTGATTTCAGTTGTGACATCAACCATTGGATTCGGTAGTCTACTCTACGGCTTCTCATCAGTTGGTGACGATGGTTGGGGCAGTACCAAAGTCATTTCAACCTTAATCATTGGCATTGTCTTCATTGCGGTCTTTATTTGGCGCCAATTGACGATGGACAAACCATTTTTGGAATTCCGAGTTTATCGTTCAACGCCTTTCTTGGTTTCAGCCATCCTGAGCTCAATTACAATGATGGCCATGGTTGGTGTTGAAATGGTGATTCCACTCTATTTGCAAATTGTCAAAGGCATGTCCGCATTTGAATCCGGACTAACATTACTAGCCGGCGCATTAATGATGGGTATTATGAGTCCAATTACCGGTCGTGCCGTTGACCGCTATGGTGCTCGAAATTTATCCATTATTGGTATGGTACTACTGACACTGGGATCCATTCCCTTTATCTTTATTACTAAAGACACACCGACTATTTATATCGTGGTCTTCTACGCCATTCGAATGTTTGGAATTTCAATGGCCATGATGCCTTCAACTACTGTTGGAATGAACGCATTACCAATGAACTTATTAAGTCACGGAACTGCTGTCAATAACACACAGCGTCAAGTTGCAAGTTCTGTCGGAACCGCAATCTTAATCAGTATTTTGACAAATGTTACCAACAGTGACAAGCCGGCACATCATTTATTAACAACTAATCCGCTTCAATATAAAGACGACTTTTTCAATGCAACTTTGGGTGGCTACCACGCCGCATTCGTCGTTGCTGTCGTCTTCTGTTTAATGGCTCTTGTAACATCGTTCTTCTTGAAGAACCGTGCTTCATCCGCTGATTACACGACTAAAAACGGGGGTGACAAGTAATGATTTTAGTAACCTTAATTATTTGTGCCATTCTTTCGTTTTTGTGCTTTGTTTACATTCAAAACAAACCGCTCAGTTGGATTTTAACCATTCTTTCCGTCATCGGAATGATCATCTCAACGGTTTATATCGTTAAAAATGATAAAGATCATTTTGGGATGAAACAAGAAACAAAGACCACGTATCAGCCGCTTCATTCTGTCAGTCCTTCAAAACAAATGAAGATGCTGCTTTATCAACCAATCGGTACAGCTAATAAGCATCAGGTTTACATTTATCAAACATCTGAAAACGCAAAGAAGAAATCGCATACTACCGTTAATGACACTACTAATCAAGTCATTAAAAGAAGCGGCAATCCACGAATCGAAACCCAAACAACCCGTTGGAGATATAAAGACGGTGCCTCAAAGCTCTGGTTCGGTATTGCCGCGGAAAATGGCAAGTTGATTAAACGTCACAATAAAATCTACGTTAATAAAGACTGGCTGGTCCTTTCTACCGATCAAGCCAAAGCACTTCAAAAAAAGCTAAAAGATAAAACGTATCAGGCACAGCTAAAGGCACAAGGAAAAGCTTTCGTTACCAAACAGATTATGGCAGCGATGAAGGAAAATCCAAAGATGTCCAAAGCACAACAGGCCAAGCTTCAAAAGCAGGCAACAGCTGAATTTCAAGCTCAAGCTATGCAGAAGCTGATTCGTTCTATCAAAAAATAAAGTGTCACTACTCGACACCATTTAGAAAGCCCCGATTAACAGCTGACAATTATCAGTTGTTAATCGGGGCTTTTCCGTTACGCTCTTCTCGTCAAATACCAAACATCTTCTTTAATTCTTTTCTGAGTTGAACCACAAGCCAAGTTATTATAATAGAATTAAATTAATCAGTTATAAAATTATAGTCAAAGGATGGTCATTGTAAATGAAATTTATTTCATGGAACGTCAATGGGTTGCGTGCAGTTGTTAAAAAAGACTTCGCCGAAATTTTCCAAAAGTTGGACGCTGACTTTTTCTGTATTCAGGAGACCAAGATGCAGGAAGGTCAGCTCAAACTGGATTTACCCGGATACCGACAATATTTTAACTACGCTGAACGTAAAGGATATTCAGGAACAGCAATCTTTGCCAAAGATGAACCGTTAACCGTCAGTTATGGCATTCAGGCGCCGGAATTTGACCATGAGGGTCGAGCCATCACATTGGAATATCCCAACTTTTACTTAGTTACCAGTTACGTTCCGAATTCCGGTGCTAAATTAAAACGTTTGGACTTTCGAATGGGTTGGGACAAGGCTTTTCATGCCTATTTAAACCAATTAGACAGTCACAAACCTGTTATCCTTTGTGGAGACTTAAATGTCGCCCATCATGAAATCGATCTTAAGAACCCTCAATCCAATCACCATAATGCCGGTTTTACAGATGAAGAGCGTCAATCATTCACCAAGTTGTTGGATCAGGGATTCATGGATACTTTCCGTCATTTCTATCCGGACAAAGAAGATATCTATTCTTGGTGGAGTTATCGATTCCATTCACGTGATAGAAACGCGGGCTGGCGGATTGACTATTTTGTCACCAGCAAACGGCTTGCCGATCACATTTCAGATTCAAAAATCCTAACAGATATTTTTGGATCCGACCATTGTCCGGTTGAACTCTTAACAAACACCTTATAAAAAGTTGAAACATCATCACCCCGCTCACTTATTGCCTTGTATTAAGACAATTTGTGTTGTGGTGATGTTGATGTTTCAACTTTTGTCATTTATTCAGATAAGATACTGGTTAATTTTTGCAGGAAATATTCCAGTTCGTCGTGCTTGCCGATTGTAATTCGGATATGCTGAGGATATCCCCAAGGCGTGCCATCCCTAATAATTACGCCTTGCGCCATCAGTTGCTGACTCATTTTCAATGCACTCGGGGCGCCTTCCGGCAACTTTGCAAAAACAAAGTTTGCTTCTGATTTGGCGACCTCAAGTCCGAGGAGTTCCAATGATTCTGTTAACCCTTCACGATCACCCTGGATCCGTTTCAGTACCCTTTTTGCCTGTCCCTGATCATACTTTAACGACACAATGGCGGCGGCAAGTGCAGCCCGACTGGAGTTAAAAGGCTCCGTAACCGTATCATAAGCAGCAATTGCCTGCTGGTCGGCCAAAAGATACCCTAACCGGATACCAGCCAACCCATAAAATTTAGAAAACGTTCTTAAAACAATCACACGTTTACGCCCAATAAATTGACGTAGATTCGGCAATTGATCGGGATTTGAAAACTCCGCATAAGCTTCATCAATAACGACCCAAACATGCTCAGGCAAGCCTGCAATAAAGGATTCCAACAGGGTCGGGTCCGTGACTGCCGAAGTCGGATTATTGGGGTTGCAAATCCAGATCAACTTGGTTTTCTCAGTTATCTGAGCTTTAAAGGCAGCCAGATTATACTGGAAGTCGTCGGTTAGCGGAATTTCAATGACCTTGGCTCCCATCAGCTTGGAAACCTCTCGATACAACCGGTACGACTGCTTTGTAATCAAGACTTCATCACCAGCGTTTAAAAACATCTTGGAAATGGTTTCAATAATGTTTCCGGCACCGCTGCCAAGACCAACATTATCCGGTTTTAAGTCAAATTGATCGGCAATGACCCGTTTGGTCTCGATAAAATCATCTTCCGGATACCGGTTGATATCTTCCACACTGCGCCGGATTGCCTGACGGGCATGATAATATGGCCCGTACGGGTTCTCATTGGATCCCAACTTAACCACTTTATCCAAATGATACCGACGGCGGACCTCATCTTCTGTTTTGCCCTGAATGTAAGGTGCCACTTGATTAACTTCCTTACGAAATGTTTCATCAAATTTTATCATGATTTCACCGTCCCAAATGTTATTTGCTCTTATCTTATAACAAATAAACAACTTCTAAAATCAAAGTGAATCGCTGATTTTAACGCAAAAAGGAGCTGGACAAAAGTCTTTTTGTCACACGCTCCTCATTAATCAAATGATTATTTTGTAATCTCAACGGTCGTCATCACAACGTCGTCTTCAGGTTTATCAGAAGCATTTCGTTTAACACCGCTGATTTCTTTGACAACATTCATACCGTCAATAACTTGTCCAAAAACAGTATGACGAAAGTCAAGCCATGGCGTACCGCCATTTTTATACGTGTCAATAATTTCATCCGGATAGCCGGCCTGCTTCATTTGACCAATCATCCCATCGTCAACGTGCTCGTTGGTTACAATAAAAAATTGACTACCGTTCGTATTGGGACCGGCATTTGCCATTGAAAGTGCACCGTTAATATTGAATAACTCCGGTGAAAATTCATCCTCAAAGGAACCGCCAAAGCTACTGTCCCCACCGGCACCAGTGCCTGTCGGGTCGCCACCCTGAATCATAAAATCAGGAATGACGCGGTGAAAAGTCACACCATCGTAGTAACCCTTTTCAGCTAATGCAACAAAATTTTCAACCGTCTTTGGAGCCTGCTCCGGAAACAATTGAATCTTAATGTCGCCATGGTTCGTCTTGATAGTTGCTTTGGGGCCCTGGGCATTCGCCAAGTCTAATTGAGGTAAAGTCATGTTTTTTCTCCTTACAAAGCGTCTTCTTTTTTCTACTTCAAAAAGCGTATCACAATCCTCGATGAAAGTCAGCCTATACGGTTCTTTTAACTCGAATTATTCAGGTTAAGTAAGGTACAATAGTGATGACGATTTTTGATTGTAGAAAACGGGGGAAATTATGGATTCATCTATCACACATTGGCGGCCGAATATCTACTTATTCCTGACCAGCCAATTTTTAACCGGTATTACAAGTATGATTGTTCAATATGCCATCATTTGGTATTTAACCAAGGAAACCGGTTCAGCAACTGTCCTGAGTTTTGCAACTATTCTGGGAATGCTGCCAATGGTTCTGCTGAGTCCTTTTGTTGGACCACTGATTGATCGTTGGAATAAAAAGGGACTTCTCATTGTGCCTGATATTGTTGCTGCTCTTTTCGCCATTATTCTGTCAATTTCAGGAACGTTTTTCAATGCGTTCCCGCTTTGGCTGATTTTTATTTCATTATTAATGCGGTCAATTGCCCAAACTTTTCAGATGCCAACCATTCAGGCTGTTATTCCAACCATGGCGCCCGAAAAGGAAATCACCCGGGTTAATGGTCAGTTAGGGATGGTTCAGTCCGCAAACATGATCATCGCACCTGCGCTGGGGGCAATGCTATTTGCAATTATCCCAATGAAATTCCTGATTTTGTTAGACGTTTTGGGAGCCGCTATCGGGATTGGCATTTTACTCTTTGTCAAAATACCTTCAAATGAAAGAATCGATGATGCGCTGCATGTTCTTCATAACACCAAACTTGGAGTTTCCCAACTCGTCAAGAACAAGGGACTGTGGTACATCACCGTTATTGGGGCGGCATTCACACTTTTTTATATGCCGTGTGCAAGCATGTACCCGTTAATGACCATGTCCTACTTCCAGGGTACTGTCGGGCAGGCAGGATTAATCGAAGCTATTTACTCGGCCGGCATGTTGGTTGGCGGTACAATCATTGGCATTTTCGGAAATTGGAAGAACCGGATGATACCCGTTATCGCCGCTTTCTTCATTATCGGAATCACTACCGGTTTTAGCGGTCTTTTGCCGGGAAACCAATATGGCTTTCTCTGGTTTGTCGTTTTAAATGCACTGGCCGGCCTTGCAACACCGTACTTCAATACCCTGCTAATGGCCATGATTCAACAAAGCTATCCACCACAACAACTTGGGCGGGTACTGGGTGTTTTGAACTCCCTTTTAAGCTTGACCGGTCCTTTGGGACTGATCTTCGCCGGTCCCTTGGCCGATGCCATCGGGGTTGAGATGCTATTTGTCATTGCAGGCATCAGCGCTATCGCGGCTGGAGTTGCCGCATGGATCATTCCGGTAGTCAGAAACTATGATTTGCAGTTACAGGCCCGCGTAAAAAAGCAAAAATTATAATCCCGCTTCTTTTAAAAGACGGCCAATATCCCTATAATAATGGTTGAAGGCTAATTTTATAAGGGGGGGATTGGATCATGGATTCAAACGCTAGTGTTAACAAAAAATTTGTCCCGGATATTTCTTCGGAACTCCGACAAGACATCGTTAAGAGCCCGGATGTCATCAAAAATGCATCTGGTATCCGATTATTTGGTAAGCGAATTAAAAGTATTATCTATACAATGGATGTTGCCGTTATTGCGAATAGTAATGCAGACGCGGTATTGGCTGTTTATCCCTGGACGCCCAACACAAAGATTCTAAGTGCCATTTCTACTGTTTCAAACGTACCGATTTTAGCCGGGATTGGCGGTGGCCTGACAAAGGGCCTGCGTTCGGCAACCATTGGCAGTTTTGCTGAAGAAAACGGTGCCCAGGCGGTTGTCTTAAATGCACCTGCCAAAACCGAAACAATTCTTAGTGTTGAGCACGTTGTTGATATTCCAATCATTTATACGGTTGTTAATGATTCGATTAACGTTAAGGAACGAATTGATGCCGGTGTAGACGCTTTTAACGTTGCCGGCGGTAAGAATACCGCAAAACTGGTGCGTTGGCTTCGTCGGGAAGTTGCCGATATTAATCCGCATTTTCCGATCATTGCATCAGGCGGCAAAACAAGCGAGCAGATTCAAGAAACGATTGATGCCGGCGCAAACGCCATTACTTTCACGGCATACGGCGTTACCGAATCAACGTTTCAAAAGAAAATGGAAATCTATCGTCAGGATCATCAATAGCCGGCATTCTCTTATCTACAAAAGGCACTCGAAATTGTTGTTTCGAGTGCCTTTTGTATCTCAGCCTTTTCCGCCAGTGCTATGATCGATGATAAGAAGATTATTGAGGCAGGTGACGATCATCACTAATTTAAGAGGAACGCCCATTCCAAATTTAATGTTAAAAATGGCACCGCCCGTCATGATTTCCCTGTTTGCCCAATCAATCTATAACGTCGTGGACAGTTACTTTGTCACAAAATATGCGCTTAAAGCCCTCACCGCACTTTCAATCATCTATCCGGTGCAACTGCTCATGATCGCCATTGCCACAGGAACCGGTACCGGCATTAATATTCTAATCGCCCACTTGGATGGCAGTCAGGCGGTCCACCGGCAGGAAACCGTTGTTAAAAGTGGTTTGTTTCTTGGGCTTTTAAACTATTTTGCTTTTGCTTGCATTGGCTTGTTATTAATCAAGCCTTATTATCAATTATCCAGTTCCAGCACCACGGTTCAAAGCCTAGGTAGAACTTACGCGTTTATTATTTTAATTGGATCTGTCAGTCTCTTTATCGAGGCAGTCGTCACCAAAATGTTGCAGGCAAAGGGCCAAATGAGGTGGCCGATGATCGCTCAAATTTGTGGCAATCTCATTAACATCCTACTGAATCCGTTACTGATTTTCGGCCGCTTGGGATTCCCAAAGCTTGGCATTGCTGGATCGGCGCTGGCAACAATTACCGGCCAACTGGCAGCACTATTGATTGTGACAAGTCACCTTCATCATTATTATGTTTTGAACGGACAAATCAGCCGCAAAGTGTGCGTCGCTATTTACCATCAGGGTAGTGCTTCAATCCTGCTTCAATCCCTTTATACGGTCTATATTGTCGGCTTGAATTTGATTTTGAAACAGTTTACCGGGTTAGCCATCAATGTTCTGGGAATTTATTACAAGCTTCAAGCTTTTTTCTTTATTCCGCTTGAAGGCCTCCAGCAGGCTATCTTATCCATCATCAGTTTTAGCTTTGGTACCAAGCAATTGATTAGAATCAAAGAAACGGTTCGACTGGCTTTACTGATTGCTTGTTCCGTCACGATAATTGGTGCACTCGCTTTCATCTGCTTTCCCCGACAATTACTTGGCATCTATTCATCAGATCTTGAATTGCGTCAAATTGGCGTTCACGCTTTTCGAGTGATCGGCAGCAGTTTTATCCCTGCAGGCATCTCGATGATGCTGGTTATTTATTTTCAGGCAACAAATCAACTTCAAAAAAGTATCTGGGTGAGCCTGACCAGAGAATTGTTTTTGCTGGTTCCCATTGCCTGGCTGCTTCAATTCTGGGGATTGGCCTACTTTTGGTACACCTTCCCAATTACGGAAATACTCACAACAATTCTTGCAGGGCTACTTTACTTAAAAAAGAATCGTCGACTATATATAGTTGATCGCCGATTTAAAAAGCGGTAACACGTTCACTGAAAACACAAAATGGGCTAAGAAACAAGCTGTCGCCAGCAACCATTCCTTAGCCTTTTTTATGATCGTTTTAATTATTGATAAATTTTTCTAAGCGTTGCTAAATCTTCTTTAGAAAAACTGGTTCTGCCCTGATCAACCGGGAACATAATCGAACTGCGCTTCATGCTGTGATCAAGTCCCAAAACATGACCGATTTCATGCATTGTCACTGAAAGCTGCATACTGGACTGCGGATACTCAGCGTTCAAACCGGCTTTTCCACGATTCAAGTCATAGTTGTGACTGCCAACCCAAGGATAGATTTTCGGACCACCAAGGCCAAGTTCAACAGCACCGGATCCGGTTTCAACCCGTTTATGATAAACGTAAAACGTGATCTCATTTGATTGAGATTTTGTCTGACCGCTTAGCGGCATTAATTTCACGATACCGGTCTCATTGTACTTGTCAACTGCCTGCAAGAAGACCTTCTTTGCCTGCTCAGGAACGCCTGAAGCAAAGTGGTAATAATACTTGTTGGATAACTTACGCCCCTGAACAATACTTTCAATCGGCGTTCCACCTGAATTAGTTTGTGTCGTCCCAGCATTTTTTACGTGGGTCGCCGTTTTATCAATTTCAGTCTTTAACATTGCCGGTAAATCAACTGCGTTATTGATCCGTTTACCAATGGACTTCACGGAATCCGGTTGAATAAAAATATTCAGTGTCAGGAGGACGACCACGACTGCCACTAATCGATTAATCCACTTCATTTGAAGGTCCTCCCTGCTTGTTTAAAAACACAATTGACGAGGATAATGCACCCTGCTTAGTCGTTTGGGTCCTGGATTCACGCTTGGATAAAATCGGTGTTTTCTTAACGATTGTTTGAGAAATTTGTGATTCTTGATACTGGTTTTGAATCCATGAAATCGGAAAGACAATCAGGATATTTAAAACAAAGAAGATGATTAAATACTGTGTCATGCCACCGATAGCAGAACCCAGCAATGAATTTCCCAAATGGAAGCCGGGAACTTTCGCAATCCCGTTCAAGTGGCTGCCCAACATGATATAAACAGCATGTGTCAGTGCAAACAGAAGGACGAAAGCAACAATGTCCGACACATAAAGCCATTGGATACCGGGCGCAAAGCCAATTTTTTTAGCAATATTAATCGTGATATTAGCGGTTGGCTGAAAATAGTAAATCGACACCATAAACGATAGAATCAACGATACAATCCGAACTGACTGATTGATGAACCCGGCCCGATAACCACTGATCAGGCCGCCAATCAATAAAACGATAATTATCAGATCTAGAATCAATTTGAACTCCCTTTTCATGCTTAACACAAGACAATCAACACCTTATGATATTGATTACTAAAACCATTTCTAGATTTTACCACATAAACCTTAATTTCGGTAATCCAGGTTAGTCAAGGTTAAGAGAATGTAAGTAAGGTTAAGAAAAGGCGAAGAAATTGTTGAGAAATGATTAAATTAAACTACCCTGCTTAACCGGTTAAAAGCACCATGCACGATTAATTAAAAATGTCATAAGCACGCAAAAAATCCCCTCACTTCACTGTGAAGGGATTTTTAAATTTAATGATGATGGATTTAATTGAGGTAGCTTTCAAGGAAAATTTATTTAACAGCCTCACTCACCGCATCATTCACAGCTTGTCTTTCATCCTTAATTAATTTAACGCGGGTTTCAATCACTTTGATATCCATTTGGATTTCTCGAGTCAATCCTGGCGTTTGAATCTTAGGTTCAAAGAACGCTTTGAACTCTGCTAAACGTGTTGGCGTCTTAAAGATACTTGCGATCACAGTAATGTAGGTTGAAAATTCCATATCACCGCCAACGGTATCTTCCAGCCATTGCCAATCGTTTCGAATCCAGTCCCAAGCAGCTTGTTGACCGTCTTCATTTGCCAAAACGCCACGGAACCAGGCCCGCAAATCTTGAGGCTTAATCGTGTTTGCGTCCTCAAAGGATTCGACTAATTTCATAATCAATGCCGGATCAGTCGTGCTGGTTAAAGCAGAGCAGATATCCGATTTATAACTGGCATCGGAAGTTTGCCGATAAGCCGTTAATAACTTTTTAAAGAGCGCCTCACTACCAAAGTTTTTTACTTCGTTTCTCAAAACAAAGACCCGAATAGCGGCTGATAATGTTTCAAGTTTGTCGCTGTTGGCACTAAACAACTCATGAGCCGAAGCAATCGCCTTTTCGTTTTCGGCATACAAAGCGGCATTTAAGACAATTGGTCGTGTTAATTGATCATCATTTGATTCACCGGCTTTGCCTGTCCATCCCAAACGTGCAACCTGCGTACTGCTTAATTGATCAAAGAGTGCCTGCAACTGCTTCTTCTCTTTGGATTCTGCCAAGACAAATTTTTTCAAATCATTGGCAATTCGATACAAACCAGCATTCACAATGGTGGCGTGACTGTCCGCAAATTTTGATAATAATGGCACAAGAGCAGCGTATGATAGTTGATGACCTTCAGCCAGATAACGGAGATCCTGTAAAAGTTGTAATTGGGAAATGGCATCCAAGGAAGTGGCATCAGCCAAAATGTCGTCTAACAATGTCTTGTCGTACTTTACAATAAAGTGTGAGTTGTTGCCGACGTTCAAACGGAACGGTTTGCCGTTAGCCTTACGCAGGTCATTGTAGTTACCAAGGTTGACCTGCTGTTGATCCATAATTTCAGGAGCAGCATCGTAATTACCGTTAAGCGGAATCTGCCACTGACGACCGGCTTCTTTGCCTTCCCCTATGAAAAATTGTTGTTGTGACAGCGTTAAGTTCCCGTCAATCACTGATGCCGAAACAACCGGATAACCCGGTTGATCCAACCAGGAGTTCATGATTGCGCCAACATCGAGGTTTGATGCTTCGCCCAACGCAGCCCACAAATCAGCGCCGGTAGCGTTACCGTAATGGTGAGCCTCAAAGTATTTCTTTAAGCCGGCACGCAAAGCATCGTCACCAAGCAGGGCACGCACCATAACCAGCATTCTGGCTCCTTTGGCATAAACAATTGCGGCGTCAAATAATGCGTCAATTTCTGCCGGATTATTAACCGGAACGTGTACGGATTGAACGCCATCCGTGGCGTCACGTTGTAATGCAGCCGGAACATCGGAAGTCTGGAAAGTCTCCCAAATGTGCCAATCCGGTTCAATGGCATCAATGGCAACGTATTCCATCATGTTGGCAAAACTTTCATTCAACCATAAGTCATCCCACCACTTCATCGTGACAAGATCACCAAACCATTGATGAGCTAATTCATGGGCAATAACCGTCGCAACGAGTTGTTTCATATCAAGTGCGGTATTATCCGGATCGAGAAGCAAATAGGCTTCACGGTAGGTGACAAGCCCCCAGTTTTCCATCGCACCGGCTGAAAAGTCGGGCAATGCCAATTGCCAGGAATGTGGAAGCGGATACGGTGTTTGATAGAAATCTTCATAAAATTCAATTGATCGTTTGGCAATATCAAGTGCAAAGTCAAGTTCATTGGCCTTGTGGGCCTTGGTTGCGAAAACGCCAACTTTAACACCACTTTTGGTCGTCGTCATCTTGCTTTGTAACTCACCGAAAGCAAAGGCGATGAGATAAGTTGACATCCGAACGGTGGTGTCAAAATAATGAACCCCATTTTCAACTTTTTTCTCCGGCATGTTGCTTAAAATGGTTTCTCCGGCATGTTCATCGAACTTAATAGCCAAATCAAAGGTTGCTTTGGCTTCCGGCTCATCAACACACGGAAATGCCTGACGGGCGAAGTTGGTTTCAAATTGCGTACCAATAATTTGTTTCTTTACACCATCAACTTCGTAATAGGATGGATAAATCCCCATCATGCTATCAGTGAGAGGTGCTGTATAAGTCACTGTCAGTGTTGTCTCTCCGGCTTGGGGCAAGTCAATGCGAATGGCATCATTGTCCCTATCAATCGTAAATGATACATCCTGGTTATCTGCCTGAACGGTATCAACCGCTAAATCTTTTTGGTGAATTGAAATTGTTGATTCTTTAGCATTCCCCGAGATAGTTGTCTTACCGGTAATCTTTTTGTTTTCCCGATTAATATCCAGGTAAATGTTGTAATGTGTTGGTTGGAATGTCTCATAAAAGCGTTTTAATTCAGTCATGTTGTCCTCCCTGGTTTGTTAGATTACATCTATTATACGACTTTGGGGAAGACGTTGTCTGCTTGTGGAATCATTTATCCAAATAGCGGTGAAATGCTTTCACTGGATGATATAAGCTTCTATTGCAAAAAAGATCTCGGGGAATTCTCAACTGAATTTCTTTCCCCAAAATCTCCCCCATTTTTCTAAAAACAAAAAATGGTACCACAAACGGTACCACATTTTTACTAAGTTATTTAATTTTGAGTGGGATTTCTAAGTGAACCGAAGCGCTAATAATTAAGCCCTAACACTTATATGAACCCATAGAGCATCACCAAAAAGTGTGTTCCTTATTCCCTATTCCCACTCAATTGTCGAAGGCGGCTTGCTCGTAACATCATACACGATACGATTAACCCCATCGACTTCGTTTACAATTCTAGTCGAAATTTTTTGTAAGATTTCCCATGGCAAACGGGCAAAGTCAGCGGTCATACCGTCAACTGAATTCACAGCCCGGATGGCAACGGTGTAGTCGTATGTTCGACCATCACCCATGACACCAACACTCTTGAAGCCGGGTAAAACGGTAAAGTATTGCCATACCTTACGTTGCAGACCAGCTTTAGCAATTTCATCCCGTAAAATGAAGTCGCTATCACGGACAATCCGCAATTTATCAGGTGTCACTTCACCCAGCACACGAATGCCAAGGCCTGGTCCTGGGAACGGCTGACGCCAAACCAATGACTCCGGCATTCCCAGCTTTTCACCGATTTCTCGGGCCTCATCTTTAAATAATTTGTTCAAAGGTTCAATCAGCTTAAACTTCATGTCCTTTGGCAAACCACCAACGTTATGGTGGGATTTAATTGTTTGCGCAGTGTCAGTTCCACTTTCAACAACGTCTGTATATAACGTTCCCTGAGCCAGGAAGTCGATACCATCCAGCTTACGGGCCTCATCATTAAAGACTTGGATAAACTCATTTCCGATAATTTTCCGTTTCTTTTCGGGATCCGTGACCCCTTCCAATTTAGATAAGAAACGTTCCTGAGCATCAACTTTAATAATGTTAAGACCAAATTTACCAACAAGGCTATCCATTACTTGTTGAGCTTCGTTCTTTCGTAACAGGCCGTGGTCAACGAAGATACTCGTTAATTGAGAGCCAATTGCTTTGTGCAAAAGGACACCCACAACGGAAGAATCAACGCCACCTGAAAGGCCAAGAAGAACCTTCTTATCGCCAACAGTTTCACGAATATGCTGAATCTGAAGGTCAATAAAGTCGTTCATTGTCCAGTTGGCCTTCGCATGGCAAACGTTAAAGGCAAAGTTCTTCAGAATTTCGTTACCAAACTGGGTATTGCGTACCTCGGCGTGGAATTGGATTCCGTAAAAGTTTCGGTTAACATCCTGCATTGCTGAAATTGGGCAATCTTCACTGGTTGCAACATTTTCAAATCCAGAAGGAACATCGGTTACCAAATCACCGTGACTCATCCATACGGTTTGCTTACGAGGTGTGTTTTCAAACAATACTGCGTCGTTTGAAGTCACTTCAATATCAGCATGACCATATTCTGAATTATCGGCTTTTTCAACCTTTCCGTCGAGGGTAAAGGCCATCAGCTGCATTCCATAGCAAATTCCCAAAATTGGAATTCCCAACTTGAATACATCAGGGTCAACCCGTAAAGCGCCCTCTTCATAAACACTATTTGGACCACCAGAGAAAATAATTCCCTTGGGGTTCATTTGCTTGATCTCATTTGCGGACAATTTATGTGACTTAAGTTCGGAATATACGCCTAAATCACGAATTCTACGAGTAATCAATTGGTTGTATTGACTACCGAAATCCAGCACTAAAATCTTATCGAAGCTTGATAAGTCCACGTTTGCCAAATCATACACCCTTTCAAAGTTGCTACATAAATAATAAACGATTTTACTATGATTGGTCAACATTGTTTGGAAAAAAATAAAAATTCAGTATTTTCTTAAATACAAACGATCAATAATATGATTATCTGTCTTGTGCATAATCATATCAGCTCTTGACCTGGTCGGGAGAATATTTGCTTTCAGGTTGGGTAAATCAATCGTTTTCCAAACGTCTTTTGCCATCTCAAAGGCCTCATCACGATCACCGATTGCATATTTGTAGTAATAGTTATGTGGATCCTGAAATGCCGTATCCATCAACCTGCCAAAACGTTCCAAGTACCATTTTTCAATTAATGATTCCTCGGCATCCATATAAATTGAGAAGTCGGTAAAATCACTAACATAAATCTGTTCATTGCTTGGCAGTTGTAGTGTATTAATCCCTTCTACAATCAAGACATCAGGACGGTCAATGATATCAAACCGGTTGGGAATAATATCATAACTTTGATGTGAGTATACCGGAGATTGAATCACGGGGACGCCGGACTTGACAGCATTTAAAAACCGAATCAGTTTCGCCATGTCATAACTTTCCGGAAATCCTTTCCGATCCAAAATCCCCCGTTTTTTTAATTCGGCATTGGAATAAAGAAAACCATCAGTCGTAATCAATTTAATGTTTTCACCGGTAAAATAGTTTGTCAACAGTTCCTCCAAAACCCGTGCAGTCGTTGATTTGCCAACCGCTACACTTCCGGAAATACCGATAATAAACGGCACCGATCGCACCCGCTTGTGCAAAAACCGTGCCTTGATGGTCTGCCATTGATCAAAATTATCTTTCTGCAATCGAATCATATGAACCAACGGTTTAAAAATGTCCGACACATCCTGAATCGAAATCTGATCGTTAAACGCCTTGATATGCCGCAAACCACTTTGTGTTAACGGCAAGTCAATTTCGTTATAGAAATGTTTCCACTGCTCTTTGGTAAACGAATAATAATTGATTAAATCATCCATAAGTTGTTATCTCCGCCCGTCAAGAATACCAATAAATTATAACATCTAACCGTTAGAAAAGCGCCTCTTATTCTAAAGACCGGCTTCTCAAAACAAAAGCTGTGACAAGTTATTTACTGACCACAGCTTTTGTTACTTTAAATGAATTGATATTCCTTTTCAGGAACGGTTTTAAAAATTGGTGATAATTCTTTGGTAGCCACAATCGTCAAACGATGCATTGCACGCGTACAAATTGTGTAAACCAATTGACGGTCACGTTCATCAGGGTAGCAGGCTTTTGACGCATCCCACATGATGACACTATCAAATTCAAGCCCCTTGGCTAAATAAGACGGCACAATAATAATCCCCTTGACCAACCGTTGATTCTCTGTTCGAATTAAAGTCGACTTCACACCGACTTCGGCCAATTTAGTGGCCAACTGCTTACATTCTTTAAGTGTTTTTCCGATAATCGCAGTTGTCTCATGTTCGGAGAGGTTTTCTTCGGCTTGATTTTTGACTTGTTCTACAGCAGCATCCATCCCGGGGGCAACATAAATCTGTGGTAATTCGCCCTGTCGATTAAATGGAATAATCTCTTCGCCATTTGTCAAAATATGTTTGGTAAAGTTTGTAATTTGTTCCGTTGAACGATAAGACTTGGTCAATTGGACGACCCGTGTTTTCTCGGCTGGGAACATGCTGGATAACTCACCTAACAGTTTTCGACTATTTTCGTGGGTAAAAATTGCCTGATTCAAATCACCAAGCAACGTAAATTTGGCGCGTGGAAAACTGAATTTAAGAAATGCCAACTGAAAAGCGGAATAATCCTGAACTTCGTCAATAAACAGATAGCGAATATCCTTATCGCCACGTTTCCCGGTCATCAAATCATACAAATAAATGTACGCGGTCGCATCGGCCAATGACAGACGGCCTTCCTTAAGACGTCCAACCGTTGCATTGATATCCTGCTTCCAAGTTTCAGGATCAATCCCATGCTGCGCAAGATCCAGTATCTGCGGAACGTTTCTCAGCATATGGACGAATTGGTTGTTAATACTCAAAAAGTGACTGCGAACGATTTGCCGTTGAACGCGTCTAAATGCTTTAATCACGATTCGACGCGCCAAAAAGTTAAATTCTTTATCAGAATTTAAAATTTCTTCTTCACCCTCCTTATGCATTTGCATAATTTCTTCACGGGAAAGGTTTTGAACGGCTTCTTCAACCCACTTCTTTTTCATTTCAACATGAACTCGTCGATTTAAGATTTTTAAGAGCTGGTCCTTGGTTGCCGACAAACGATTTCTTAGATTATAGTTTTCATTAAAGCCGTAGTAGATTTCCTGAATTTTTTCCTTTGGAATCAACACTTTGCCGTCAAACATCAAATTACGAAAACGCATATCTTCCGTATTTAAATGATTGGCGTAGGCACTCACGGCTTTAAAGTAATCCAAGCCGCCTTTAAAATCATTAAGCTGTTGTTTTTTTTCCTCAAGTTGATCATCGAATCGCTGTGAAAGCGTTTCAACCTTAACACTTGGCAATCGATGGGAACTATACTGATAAAAAGTCATCTGAACCATATTTTGCTCACCAAGTTCGGGCAACACTTGATTAATATAATCATTAAACAACTGATTAGGTGAGAACAAAATAATCTGGCCGGAATTCAAATTACCTCTGTATTGGTACAACAAATAGGCAACCCGTTGTAAAACAGCCGCCGTTTTACCAGACCCTGCTGCTCCTTGAACAAACAGCAATTCGGAATTGGTATCGCGAATAATCTGGTTTTGTTCCTTTTGAATTGTTGTCACAATGCTCTTCATCTTGGTATCAGAATGACTGCCAAGTGCATCTAAAAGCATTTGGTCGCCAACAACTTCTTCAGTATCAAAAACGGTTTTTATCTTAGAATTTTCAATTTGAAATTGACGTTTTAATTTAACATCAACAGTCTGCTCGCCATCCGGCGTCTGATAAGTGACATTTCCAATACCACCATTATAATAAATGCTGGAAATAGGAGCCCGCCAATCATAAATCAGGTAGTGATCCGGCTTATCTGTATATGAGGCCATTCCAATATAAATTGTTTCATCGTGGTCTTCGGTTCCTTCACGAAAATCGATTCGCGCAAAATAAGGATTTTTCTCAAGTTTATTCAAAGTTCCTAATTCACGGGCAGCGTATTCTTGCCGGTTCTCCCGTTCAGACAACATTTGCTGTTGCTGTCGGATCGACATGGCAGTTTCCATCATGCCACTATAAGTAGACGTCTTGAGGTGGACATCATTATTGAAGTTAGCGTAAATGTCCTTAACATCTTTCTTAGTGGACTTGATTTTCTTTTCGAGATCGCTTTCTGATATCTTGATCTTTTTGATGACGCTGTTGAGGTGGCGTTGTTCTTGTGTTTTAATATTATCTGCCATTTTGAACCCCCTACAATTATTAGCTTAATAGTTTATCATGTTTCACTGTTCCAGTCCAGTACGTGCATGTGGTCAAGACCAATAATCCGAATGATTTTTGTGCAGCTGTTTTAAAAAAATCAAAATAAAAGATTTACAAATACTACCAAAAGGGAACTTTTAACATTTCACCTCAACAAAATTAATCCATTCTAAAAATTGGTCTATCTTCCAAATCCCCAATGAACTATGCTACAATTATTGTAATTCAAGTAAATGTATATGGAGGTTTCTTATGTCAATTTCACTATATTTTGTACGCCATGGTCAAACGTATTTAAATAAGTACCATCGTATCCAAGGCTTTATTGATTCATCCCTTACCGAGAAGGGGGTCAACGATGCGCTTGATGCTGGAAAGCGTCTTAGTCCCATTCATTTTGACGCTGCTTACAGTAGTGACCTGCCACGAGCAATTGAAACTGGCCGCTTAATCCTGTCACAAAATTCATCAGACATTAAAACCACTACACCACTTGCAGGCTTTCGTGAACTAAACTTCGGTTATTGGGAAGGTGAAGATGATGTCAAAACATGGCATATCATTGGCGGTCCCCATGGTCTGAATTCATTTCATGACATGATTGCCGAATATGGTATCGATAAGGCCGAGGACACAATTGCGGCTGCTGACCCTTACAAAGATGCCGAAACCAGTCAAGCGTTCTGGAACCGGCTTCAACCCGCAATTGACCAGGCCGTTAAAAATGCAAAAGATGGCGATAACATTCTAGTTGCAACCCACGGAACCTTAATTCGTAACGTTGTGAGTCACTTCAGCGATATTCCGGTTAACGTTTCAACTAAAAACGGCAGCGTCACGAAAGTAATTTGGGATGGAACCAACTATACCGTTGATTATTTTAATAATGTTAGCAAAAATGTTTAGGCAATCATCGATTCTTTAATCCTGGAATCATATTGATTAGTTAGTAAGTAAAAAGGAAGTTTGGACGACGGTGTCCAAACTTCCTTTTATGTCGATTAACGACTTAATCCTTCAACAGAGAATGCTTTCGGGCACGCTCTTTATACATCGGAATTTCATCTTCACTAGCTCGTACCCAATGATTTGGTACAATTTCAACCAATTGACGTGGCTTTCCGTCAAACTCTTTACTTGGATCATAAGGAATTTGTTGGCGGGCACGCTCATACTCAGGATCGGGAACCGGGACGGCCGACAACAAACTAGCCGTATAATCATGTAATGGATGTGCATAAATTTCATCTGAAGATGCAATTTCCAACATCCGACCGTAATGCATAACGCCGATTCGATCACTGATATACTTAACCATTGAAAGGTCATGGGCAATAAACAAATAAGTTAAATCCCGTTCACGTTGAAGTTTCTTTAACAGGTTAACGACCTGTGCCTGAATTGAAACGTCCAAAGCCGAGATAGGTTCATCGGCAATGATAAATTCCGGCTGAACCGCCAATGCCCGGGCAATCCCGATACGCTGACGCTGACCGCCTGAAAACTCATGGGGATAACGGCTGGAGTGGTCTCTGTTTAACCCAACTGTTTCCAATAAATCCTCAACCTGTTTGGTCCGATCGGCATCATTCTTAGCTAAATGATTGATGTCAATCCCCTCTGCAACGATATCTTTAACTTTCATTCGTGGATTAAGTGATGCATACGGATCCTGAAAAATCATCTGCATGTCACGTCGGAACGTCTTCTTTTGTGCCTTAGACTGCAATTTGGAAACATCCTCACCCTTGAAAAGGATTTTCCCAGAAGTCGGTTCATACAAATGAATAATCGCACGACCGGTTGTTGTTTTACCAGAGCCGGATTCACCAACCAGTCCAAACGTTTCACCTTGGTACACATCAAATGTAATATCATCAACCGCACGAACTTCATCGGCTTTACCAACGTTAAAGTATTGTTTTAAATGTTCAACTTGTAATACTTTTTTTGCTTTCGAATAGTCGATCACAGTTGCTCCTCCTGTTCTTCAACGTGTTTACCACGATTAGTATCGATCGCCTCATGAGTCAATTTAGCAAAATGCTTTTGACGCTCAATAATTTGATCAGGTGGTGTCACTTTAGGTGCCCGTGGATCCAGCAACCATGTCGCAGCATAGTGAGTATCCGACACCTTAAAGAATGGTGGCTCCTGCTCTGTATCAATCTTTAAAGCATACTTATTCCTAGCAGCAAATGCATCGCCCTTTGGTGGGTTCAGTAAATCTGGCGGAGTTCCTGGAATTGAAGGCAATTCTGTTCCAGACGTATCCATCGTCGGCATTGAATTTAACAATCCCCAAGTATATGGGTGCTTAGGATTATAGAAAATTTCATCTACAGTCCCATATTCCACAATTTTGCCAGCGTACATAACGGCAACTCGATCAGCCATGCCGGCAACAACTCCCAAATCATGAGTAATAAAAATAATTGAGGTATTTGTTTTCGCTTGTAATTCCTTCATTAAATCAAGAATCTGAGCCTGAATCGTTACATCCAAAGCTGTTGTCGGCTCATCAGCAATCAGAATTTCAGGGTAATTAACGAGCGCAATCGCAATCACGATCCGTTGGCGCATTCCGCCTGAAAATTGATGCGGATAATCATTAATCCGTTTCTCGGCATTCTCGATACCAACCAATTTCATCATTTCAAGGGCTTGAGCGTAGGCCTTTTCCCGTTTCATCCCTTTATGAATAATCAGTGGTTCTGCAATTTGCTTACCAATCTTCATTGTTGGATCCAAAGAAGTCATGGGATCTTGGAAGATTTCGGCAATATCACGGCCACGAATCTGATCCATTTGTTTCCGTGTTTTCTTCAACAAATCTTGATTTTTAAACATAATCGTTCCATCGGCAATTTCAGCATTTGGAGCATTTAAGCCCATGATACTACGAGTTGTAACGGATTTACCGGATCCTGATTCTCCAACAATCGCTAAGGTTTCCCCCTTGCGAAGGTCAAAATTAACATTCCGAATTGCTTGAACCTTACCAGCATAAGTTTTGAAGTTGATTTTGAGATTTCTTACCTCAAGAACATTTTTTTCGTTTTCCATCTCAAAACACCTACTTCCTATTACTCTTTGGATCAAAGGCATCACGAAGCCCATCACCCAAAATATTAAATGCAATCATAATAATCGACAATACGATAGCCGGATACCACATTTGATATGGTAGGAATTGGAAGTTCTTCTGGCCATCACTAATCAAAGTACCAAGTGAAGCTTGTGGTGCACTCACACCAATACCGATATAAGATAGGAACGCCTCGAAAAAGATTGCGGTTGGAATCGTGAACATCAAGTTAATGATAATCACACTTGCCAAGTTAGGCAATAAATGTTTAAAGGCTATCTTGAACGAACTTTCACCCAAGGTTCTTGCCGCCAATACAAATTCCTGATTTTTCAATTCCAGTGTTTGTGCCCGTACCAGTCGGGCCATGTTAACCCAACTGGTAATCGCTATGGCAATGATAATTGCCGACATCCCAGGCTTTAAAACAACAATTAAAAGGACCATAACAATCAGGTTTGGAATTGATAAAATGATTTCGATAATCCGTTGCATTAATGTATCAACCCAGCCACCAAGCCAGCCTGAGATAATACCATAAACCACACCAAATGCTAAATCAAAGAAACTGGCAACCAGTGCAATGGTTAATGAAATCCGAGTTCCAAATAAGATCCGTGAAAATAGGTCACGGCCAAGGTAGTCAGTTCCTAAAATATAATACGTTCCTGCATGTGCATGAGCCTGTGCATAAGCGTTTATTCGTGTGCCGGATTGCATAATTGTCCCATTAAACCCATTAATATCAATACCAGGAATTTTGGGAGGCAAATTAGCCAAATCCGGATTAGTTGCATTCGGATTATGTGTTTGGAATAACCCTGAGCCAAACGATAAGATGAATAAAATAACCAAGATGACCAAACAGATCATTGCTGCTTTGCTGTGTCTTAAACGGCGCCACGAATCCTGTAAGAAAGTCAATGATGGCGCGGCAATTTTCTCACTATCAAGATGTGTACGATCTACATCTGACAGTGGCAGAAAATCACCGGTTTTAATTGATTTTGCATTATCTGCCATTTTAAGTGTCCCTCCTACTTATTAATTCTGATACGTGGATCGATCAGTCCGTACAAAATATCGGTAATCAACAGCACAACACACAACATTGCACAATAAACAATGGCTAATCCCATAATGGTTGGGTAATCGTTTGTCAAAATCGATTTAACAAATTGTTCCCCAATTCCCGGAATCGAGAAAATATTTTCAACAACCATCGATCCAGTCATAATGTTAACGGCCAAAGGACCAACAATTGTCACAATCGGAATTAAACTATTCCGTAAGGCATGGTGATAAATAATTCCGGTCTTATTTAGCCCCTTTGCTTTTGCAAGTTCAATGTAATCCGAGCTCAGCACGTCCACCATTTCGGTTCGCATGAATCGAGCCGTTTCGGCAAAAGGCGACGCGGCTAGTGCCAGTGTCGGCAAAACCGTGTACATAAACCCACCCCAATCAGCAATCGGGAAAAGTCTAAGCTTTAATCCAAGATAGTACTGTAACAGAACCGCCAAAACAAATGACGGAATTGAAACACCCAGAATGGATAGAATTGTTGCAGTTGTGTCAATCCAAGTGTTTTGCTTAACAGCACCAATTGACCCCACGATAATTCCAATTAAGACACCAACAACCATTGCTTCTCCACCGATTGTCAACGAGGGTCCGAGTCGACTGCTAATTAAGTAGGAAACAGGTTGATCACTAAATTGATACGATGTTCCAAAGTTACCATGAACAGCTCCGGCAAGGTAAGTTAGATACTGTTGCCATAATGGTTTATCAAGGCCATATTGCTTGTAAATCTGGTGAATTTGGCTCGGAGACAGCTTTGCTTGATTGGTCAGCGGCGTCCCGGGCATGAACTTCATCAGAAAGAAGGTGACCGTTGTTACAATAAACAAAGTTAGAATAATATAAAATATTCTTTTTCCTAAGTACTTTGCCATATAAGGTTCCTCACATTTCTAATTATCCTAGTGAAAATCACTAATAACGTCTATTTAACATAAAAGAGACTGGACAGTAGATAACCAGCCTCCATTGAGATGAACTGTTAACCTGAATCGCAAATTCAAGTTATTTAATTGAAACTTTACTCCAGTCCCATTCAGGTGCGGTTGGGAAGAATTGAACACCCTTAACTTTAGAGTTGATCAACTTCGGTGTGCTTTGTTGATATAATGGTACGATTCCTTGATTATTCATCAAGACTTTTTGTGCCTGAACCATGTCATCCCATCGCTTACCGGCATTTAAAGCATCTTTACCTTCAGCGTTCTTAACCAGCGTATCGTATTCTGAATTCTTCCATTTTCCGTTGTTGTATGAGTTATCGGAAGTAAATAATGAAAGAAATGAAATTGGGTCTGGAAAGTCGGCAATCCAAGCGGAAATAACAAGATCGAAGTTACCATCTTGAGAACGTTGCAAACGCGTCTTGAACGGTAAGTTCTGATTGGTAATCTTCAAACCAGGCAATTTAGTCAACTGACTTTGAAGAAATTCGGTCGAATTCTTCCCTGCCGGTGTATCATCGGACAACAGGTTAAGTGAAACGGACTTTTTACCTGTTTCCTTCAAGCCCTTAGCCCAAAGCTTCTTAGCTTCGGCCAGATTCTGGGAATCAGCCGACTTCACTTCAGCCTGATCAGCATAATCTTTACCATTTCGGTAAGCCATTTTGGCTGCCACTAGGCCACGAGCTGGAACAGATCCATCAGCAAAAACCTTGTTTGTTAACTGCTTTCGATTAATTGACATTGAAATAGCCTTACGGATATTAACGTTTCTTAAAACTGGATCTTTCTTCTGATTCATTTCCAAGTAGAAGGTTGAAGCATTTAGGTATGATTTGTAATCTTTATCATTCTTATAATGTGAAACTTGTTGAGAACCACTTAATGTAATTGCATCAAGTTTATTGGTGTTATATTGATTCAAGGTTGTTGACGGATCCTTTGAAACAATAATCTTCATCTTATCCAACTTGATATTCTTTTTGTTCCAGTAATCGTTGTTCTTCACCATCGTCCAGGAATCGTTAGTCCCGTTCCAACCGGTTAACTTGAATGGTCCATTATAAACCATGTACTTGGATTGTGTCCCATACTTAGAACCATACTTCTTAACAGCTGATTCTTTCTGTGGGAAGAATTCTGCATTGGCTACCAAATACTTAAAGTAACTTTGAGGTCGGTTTAAAGTTACAACTAATTTGTAATCCCCGTCGGCCTTAACTCCCAAGCTTGAAACGGGTGCTTTTCCAGCGTTAACTTTAGTTGCATTCTTAATATGGTCAAATATGTACGCATATTGTGAAGCAGTTTTAGGTGTTAACGTTCGTTGCCATGAATAAACAAAGTCTTTGGCTGTAACCGGTGTGCCATCACTCCATTTACTGTGACGAAGATTGAATGTCCAAGTTTTTCCGTCCTTTGAAACTGTGTAATTCTTGGCAACCCCCGGCGTAACCTTAGCGTTCGTCGACATCTTAAGTAATCCCTCATTAGTTGCGTTTAAAGTTTCAGCTGAAACTTGATCCGTAGCCTTTGAAAGATCCATAGTTGGTAGGTTAGAAGATTCCTGCCATCGTAGCTCCTGCTTCTTTGAGCCTGATTGTGATGACTTACTACCACAACCTGCAAGTACTAATGCAGATAGCAGTACTACCCCACCAAGCTTCGCGATTGAATTGATTTTCATCGTGAAATACTTCCCTTCAATATAATTTTACTAACTCGGCAATGAATATATTTTAAATTAAAACTTTATTAAAAGCAATACATTGATCAACTAATCCAGATTCATAGTACTGCCATACATGGCTTTGTGAGGTTTGTTTTAACAAAAAGCGTTGATACGACTAGCTTTTTAAATTCCAAATCGCAAAAAAAAATTATGAAGAAAAGTTATAAAATTTGAATTTAAATGAATTTTTACGACAACTATACTAATTGAAACGCTTCAAAAATTAATTTATCTACCTGACATTCACAGAGTACTCCCAGTAAAATAACGGTCATCCTAACATAATAAGAGTAGAAAAAGGATCGGGAACAAGCATATCACTTTGCTTATTTCCAATCCCTTAAATAATTTCCTGAAAGCATCTAGTTTATTAATTGCCTATTTATTTAACCGAAACCTTACTCCAATCCCATTGTGGTGATGTTGGGAAGAATTGAACACCTTTAACTTTAGACTTCATCAAAGTTGATTGAGCCTCTTGTGTTAATGGAACAATTCCTTGATCATTCATTAGAATCTTTTCAGCTTGAACCATGTCATTCCAACGGGCTGCTTCATTATTAGCATCCGTGCTTTCAGACTTCTTGATTAAGGCATCATACTCTGAATTCTTCCAATGACCATTATTATATGAATTAGTGGATGTGAAGAGGTCCAAGAAATTTGATGGGTCTGGATAATCGGCAATCCAAGCAGAAAGAACAAGATCAAACTGACCATTTTGGGAACGACTCAAGCGATTCTTAAATGGCACATTTTGAATTGTGATTTTTAATCCCGGTAACTTTTCCAAATTACTCTGAACGAATTGTGCATTCTTAACTGTCTGATCAATGTCATCACAAAGCAGTGAAAGTGAAACCGACTTCTTGCCTGTTTGCTTTAGACCCTTGGCCCAGAGTTTCTTAGCTTTCGTCAAATTATATTCCACACCTGTTTTAACGTAAGCTTGGCTGGCAAAGTCCTTCCCATTTCTGGAAGCCATCTTTGTTGGAACATATCCTTTGGCTCCCTTTGTACCATCCGCAATAACTTTGCTTGCTAATTGATTCTTGTCAATGGCAAGTGATAGTGCTCGACGGATATTCTTATTTTTAAAGATTGAATCTTTCTTTTCATTCATTTCCATATAAGAGGTTGAAGCTTCAAGGTAATCATGATAGTCCTTATTATTCTTATACTGTTTAACTTGAGTACCATTCAAAGTTGTGAAATCAAGTTTCCCACTTTCATAGCTATTCAGAGCAGTCGCAGGATCCTTAACCGTTTGAATACTCATCTGTTGTAACTTAACATTCTTAGCATTCCAATAGCTCTTATTCTTCACAAGCTTTGCGGTATCATTTGTACCGGTCCATCCCTTCAACAAGAATGGTCCGTTATAAGCATTCTTTTTAGCACTTGTCCCATATGCAGAGCCATTTTTTTTTACAGCTGCCTGTTCTTCTGGGAAATAGTAGCCTTGAGATACCAAATATTTAAAGTAGCTTTGAGGTTTCACCAAATGGACAACTAATTTATAGTTGCCATCAGCTTGAACCCCTAATTTGGTTGGTGACATTTTACCTGAATTAATCTTTGAAGCATTCTTAATATTGGCAAAATTGTAAGCATACTCGGAAGCCGTTTTCGGCGTTACAGTCCGTCGCCATGCAAACACAAAGTCTTTAGCAGTGACAGGCTTTCCATCATTCCACTTAGACTTCCGAAGATTAAAGGTCCAAGTTTTACCATCTTTAGAAACGGAATAACTTTTAGCAACTCCGGGTGTTGTTTTGTTCTCACCCATCTTCAAAAGGCCTTCATTAGTTGCATTCAGCACTTGTGAAGAATACAAATCCGTTATTTTGGATGCATCCATCGATGAAATTGCTGCCGGTATCATCCATTTTACCTTTTGAGAACTGTTTCCTGATTGAGAAGACTTGCTGCCACATCCTGCAAGGACTAAAGCAGAAAGTACCCCAACCCCACCTATCTTCATAACTGATTTTAACTTCATACTATGTAGCTTCCCTTCAAAAATATTTATCAATTTTTGATACGCGTCTATACTAGATTAAAATTTGATTAAAATCAATGTGTTCATTAACTTTTTGCTCATTATTTTACAAACAGTAACGATTATTATAAACGATTACATCAGCTTCTTTAAGTATCTGGCAGCCATATAATAATTGATTTATATCATATCATCATATTTTAATTTCATTTTTAGAGAACTTTCTGAAACTTAAATAAATATTTATTGGCCGAGGCTTATTCGCTCATATAGACCTGGTCTCAATACTGTTCTGACAATTTCGGAAAAAATGCAATCCTTTTACGGTTCATCATAACGTTTTCATTGTTTACCAGCAGGGTCACTTGTTTCCTACCGATTTGCCTTAAAACTTTTGCCCAATATTTCTTTGCAAGTGCCAGATTCGATTCTACTTTCATAGGCCGCATCCACATAATCCTGTCCGTTATGAGTTGACACATCAGCGGTAACAAGCCTTTAAGCCGGTATCTGTCAAAACACTTTGTCGTTTTTTCAAGTGTGATCACTAATTTGTAGTTGGCATCTGCTTTAACATCGAGCCTTGACGATGCCATTTTATCGAACTTAAGCCTAGTGGCGTTCTTAATGTTTACCAATATGTAACTATATTGGTCTGCTGTCTTTAGATTAACTGTCCGCTGCCATAAATAGACAAAATTCTTAACCGTAACAGCTGATCCATCGCTCCATTTAGAATGTCGCAAATTAAGTGTCCAGATTTTACCATATTTTGAAACCGTATAATTTTTTACTACACTCGCAATAGCCTCCTTATTTCAAGCCATTCGTAACAATCCTTCATTAGAGTTATTCAAAGTCCGTGCACTAATTCGATCTGTTACCTTTGAAATATCCATTGTTGTCATGTTACTCTGTCAGACCTACCTTAATTCCCTTTCCTTGGATCGTGAACTGTTAAACTCGCACCCAGTAACACCAGTACGGAAAGTGCAATTGTACCACTCTGTTTGTCAAATGACCCTATCTTCATAACTATGTACCTTTTTTAAATATGCATTTTAAAAGATGAGCACATAATTGATTTTAAGTTGAATTTAAATTAATATGATTAACTATTTGGATAATTATAGACTGCTTTTTCAGTACACTCCAACTCATGAGTAAAACGAATGTTCCATGCTATTTACTAGATTACTATTAACATCATCGAGTTATTCTTCATTTTTAAAATAAATCTTAATCCTACGTCAATCGCTTACAATTACAATGTCATGTCAAAGAAGAGATTGTCCACTATATTTTTACACTTGTGTGCTATAATTGAACACGAACTTTAGAGGAGGAACACATTTGGACTTAACACAAACACTGACACCAGTAGTAACCATCGGGCTTAATCAACATCCAAACAGTTTTGATTATTCGATGACCGAGCTGAACAACTTGGCCGAAGCTAATAATATGAAAGTAGTCGAAACATTGATTCAGAAGTTAGATAGACCTGATCCGGCAACCTACTTCGGTAAAGGAAAAATTGAAGAACTCACTCAAGTGGTTATCGATGACGGTGTTGACACAATCGTTGCAAACGATGAACTCTCACCCAGTCAGATTCGAAACATCGAAAAGGCAACCAGAGTCAGAATCATTGACCGGACCGGTTTGATTTTGGAAATCTTCGCCAACCGGGCCCAATCACGGGAAGCTAAGCTACAAGTTGAACTTGCCAAATTAAAATACCAACTGCCGCGTCTTCATACCAGTGCCAGCCAGCGTCTCGACCAGCAAACCGGTACCAGTAGCGGCGGTGGTTTTACCAACCGTGGTGCTGGTGAGTCACAATACGAATTAAACCAGCGAACATTGGAAAATCGCATCACCCATGTTAATCGTGAGCTTAAGGAATCCAGCAAAGCTGATCAAACTAAGCGTAAGCAACGTGATAAGAGCGACACGCCAACGGTAGCTTTGGTAGGTTACACCAACGCCGGTAAGTCGACCATCATGAATGGCATGATCAACTTATTTGGCGACAATGATGATAAGCAGGTCATGGTTAAAGATATGCTGTTCGCAACCTTGGATACATCAGTCAGAAAATTATCGCTTCCAGACCAAAAATCGTTTCTTTTGAGTGATACGGTCGGCTTTGTCAGTCAGCTGCCTCATCAGTTGGTTCAAGCGTTTAAATCAACCTTGGCCGAAGCCACCAACGCTGATTTACTTGTTCAAGTTGTTGATTATTCAGATCCGCACCGGGAGATGATGATTAAAACGACTGAGGAAACATTGAAGGAAATCGGGGTTGATAATATCCCAATGGTTGTTGCGCTTAATAAAGCCGATAAGATGGATATCGCCTATCCAACACGCGAAGGTGACAACCTGATCATGGCAGCAACCGATCAGCCATCCCTCAAAGAACTTGCCAATATTATCAAAGAGAAAGTCTTCAAAGATTATCAAACACGCTCTTTGTTAATTCCTTTTGACAAGGGAGACATCGTTTCCTATTTAAACGACAATACAACTATTCTAAAAACTGACTATCGCGAAAACGGCACCGTCGTAACAGCTGAATTAAACAGTGTCGATGCCAAACGATTCGAAAAATACCTTTTAACAACTGAATAATTGTCAATTAATCATTTGACCATCACAGTCATTAAAGAGAGGAAGAAAACCAATGAAACAACAAAAAGAAGTGTCGCTTGATCGGGACCTGGGCCTCTGGTCAGCGTTATCACTGGTAATCGGAACGATTATCGGTGCCGGTGTCTTTGTCCGTCAA
This sequence comes from Lentilactobacillus hilgardii DSM 20176 = ATCC 8290, assembly GCF_000159315.1. Classification (GTDB taxonomy): domain Bacteria; phylum Bacillota; class Bacilli; order Lactobacillales; family Lactobacillaceae; genus Lentilactobacillus; species Lentilactobacillus hilgardii. The sequence goes on along the minus strand of NZ_GG669994.1, from coordinate 310,303 downwards.
TCAGCTGTACTGGACGATGCCGGTTCAACTACCATGGGCCTTTTAGCTTGGCTTGCAGGTGGGATTTTAACCATCACAGCCGGCTTAACAATTGCCGAGATCGCCTCCCAAATGCCCGAAACCGGCGGCCTTTATGTTTACATGGAAAAAATCTACGGCCGAATCTGGGGATTTCTGTCCGGATGGATGCAGATTGTCATTTACGGGCCTGCGATGATCGCATCGTTAGGTGCCTACCTTGCTATTTTACTATCGGACTTTTTCGGCTTTCCAAGTAAATACAATGCTTTAATTGCTATTGGAGCAATCATTCTGGTCGGTATCTTAAATCTATTTTCCAACCGCTACGGTGCAACTTTTGCTATTATTACAACTTTATGTAAACTCGTTCCGGTTGCCGCTTTAATCATTTTCGGATTATTCTTCGGAAAACAGGGCGCGTTAGGTCAAAGCATTTCGGAAGTCCACCAATCTGCAGGAAACTTTGGTGTCGCAATTTTAGCAACGTTATTTGCCTTCGATGGCTGGATTTTAATTGCCAACCTTGGCGGTGAAATCAAGAATCCTCGAAAACTGTTGCCACAAGCAATCACATTCGGTATTCTAGCTGTTCTGGTCATTTATATGTTAGTTTCATATGGTGTTTATCGCGCCATTCCTGCTGAAAAAATTCACAGTATGGGTACTGGTGCCATTCCATTCATTGCCACAACTGCCTTTGGCAACGTGGGTGGTAAAATATTGAGCATTGGTATCATCATCTCGATTGTCGGCTGTATGAACGGTAAAGTCATGACGTTCCCCCGTATCATGTATGCTATGGCAAAACGTCATCAATTACCCTTTTCAAAGACATTATCATACTTACATCCAAAGTCACACACACCAATCTTTTCAACTATCGCTGAATTAATCATTGTGACTATCATGATTGTCTTCTCAAATGCTGACCGACTTTCAGAACTATGTATCTTCACTGTCTATTGTTTCTACGTAATGGCCTTTGTTGGTGTCTTTCTGCTCAGAAAGCGCAATCCAAACCAGCATCGCGTCTTTTCAACACCGCTATTCCCCTTAACACCAATTGTGGCCATTGGTGGTTCACTGTTCGTGATTGTCAGTGAAATCATGTCAGACCTCCCAGGCGTTTTAACATCTTTTATCTTTGTTGCTGTCGGTGTCCCTGTTTTCTATTACGAAACCAAAAAACATGGCATTGTTGAACCGAAAAACGAAGACGCACCAATCGATGAAGACGACAATAACGCTAATGAAAATCGTGTCAAGAGCAATAGTTAATTTTCCATTATTACGACTAATAAGGAGTTGGTATGCAAATATGCATACCAACTTTTTTAATGCACACAATAATCGTAATTTATAGATTGGCTGACCAATCATAATCAGATTTCGGTGCTAATTTTAGTAATTAATTTCCGCATCCTTTATCATTGGAATTATATAGTATTCACTGAATCAATACGCAAGAAGGTGACAAATTGAGTTTTATTCTTTATCAAATGGAGTGGGTTCTTAGACTACTGGTAGCCGCAGTTTGCGGTGGATTGGTCGGATTCGAACGAAAATCCCGACTAAAAACCGCTGGTATTCGAACCCACATGTTGGTTGCTGTGGGCTCAGCCTTATTTATGATTATTTCAAAATATGGTTTCTTTGATCTGGTTGGTCATTCCAACATTGGTGTGGATCCTTCAAGAATTGCCGCCGGTGTCGTAACCGGTATCGGATTTATCGGTGCGGGTGCCATTATGACCCGAAACAATCAAATTGACGGTCTCACCACAGCTGCAGGGCTCTGGGCTACCGCTGCGATTGGCTTGGCCGTGGGTGCTGACATGTACATCATTGGGATTGCCGGAACATTGTGCATCTTAGTGACCCAAACGATTGTCCGCCGAATTCGAGCACTAAAGAGATACCCAAATCGGTCACTATTGCGTTTGCAGGTGACCCTGGCTGGACAATTAACGGAAATGGAGAAATTACCTGAAAGGCTTAAATCACTCGGCAGTTTAAATATCCAGATGAGAATTGTTAAATACGATCCGGATTCTTTCACATTGGCAGTCACTGTCAGACTAAAGAAAAAGGTTAATTCAAATAATTTTATTAAAAAGATGAGCGAGTTTGCCGATGTTAAAGAAATTGAAGTCCTTGATTAAACAAAAAGATTGACTATCAAAAAATGATAGTCAATCTTTTTGTATTTTATGCAGCCTAATAACAGCTACCATCACAATGTTTTAAAATTTTAAGTCGAATGAGTTAAGCGTCACTTGCATCCTGTACAACCTCATCGGCTTTACCCTTCTTGTTGCCTCCACCGATTCTTTTCTCCAGATACTTCGAGAATAATGATAGTGAGTAACAAACAATGAAGTACATGACTGCTAGTGCAAGAAACATTGGAATCGTATAATTTGTATTTTGTCCGTAAATGATTTGTGCATGGTTCATTAGATCCGGTAACACAATAATGGTTGCCAACGACGTATCCTTAACCAAGGAAATGAACTGACTGACGATCGCTGGAATCATATTTCGAATTGCTTGCGGCAACACAATGTACCATAACGCCTGCCAGTAGGACAAACCATTTGCACGGGCACCTTCCATTTGTCCAGTCGGAATAGACACGATTCCGGCACGAACAATTTCGGCAACCATTGCCGCTTCAAAGACTGCCATTGCAATAACTGAAGCCCAAATCGGATCGGGTTTAAAGCCAAGATGAGGCAATCCAAAGTAGGTAAAGAAGATAATCAGGATCAGTGGTAAGTTACGAATAATATCAATGACAAAACCGACGATCGCTGATAAATACTTTATTTGAACGTAACGGGTAACGCCAAGAATTACACCGAATATGTAACTCAAGACAATCGAACAAACGGAAACGAGAATCGTTACCCAGGCTCCCTCTAGAAGGAACTTGATATTAACCCATGAATATGCACCTAAAACTGTTAGCATATTATCATTCCTCCTTTAGGCCAATTTCTTTTCAAGATGACGCATGTAATAACTCAACGGCAACGTCAAAATTAAATATAAGACGCCGACACACATATACGTGCTCATACTCTGCAATGAATCAGACGCAATGACGTTTGCCTGATACATCAAATCAAAGCCGGCAACGAAGGCCAGGACCGATGAATTCTTAACCAAGTTGATGAATTGGTTACCCAATGGTGGAATAACGTATCGAAACGCCTGCGGTAAAATGATGTACCTCATGGATTGCCAGTAAGATAATCCTGTTGAACGTGCACCTTCCATTTGTCCGGGATCAACAGATTGAATTCCTGAACGAACCGTCTCGGCAATAAATGCTGAAGAATACAACGTTAGTCCAACGGTCCCTGATGCAAACCCACTAATCTTAACGATATACATTGGAATGACAACGTAGAAAAACATTGTAATAACCAATAATGGAATATTTCGAAAGACTTCAATATAAACTCGAGCAACAACTCGGGCAAACTTGTTTGGCATGGTCTCCATAATCGCAAATGCAGAACCGATAATCAATGCAAAGATTAACGCAATGATACTGCATAAGAGCGTTTGACCAAGCCCGGTGAGCAATTCACCACCATAATTTTGAAAAATGCTTATCATCGTTCTGCCCCCTTCATATCAAAGCCCTTAACATTATGGAACCACTTGTAGATGAGCTTATTATATTCACCGGAATTTTCAACCTTCGTCAATGCATGATTAATTGCATTATGAAATGGTCGTTGACCTTTGGCTGTTGCAATTCCATATGGCTCCTTGGTAAAAGTCCCGCCAACAACGGAATAACCGGGATTTTCGATTGACATCCCGTAAAGAATACCGTTATCAGTTGTTAAGGCATCACCTTGACCGGACTTCAACGCAGTTAGTGCCTGCGAATAATCAGACAGTTGAAGTACTCGCGCTTTGGGTGCGAATTTCTTAATATTTTGAACTGAGTTTGAACCAACAACACCAAGAACTACGGCACCTTTACGATTTAGACTCCGAACATTTTTAATCGGACTGCCATCCTTAACCAGGATTGCTTGTCCGGCATCAAAGTATGAACGTGAAAAGTCAACCTGTTCGGCACGTTGCGGTGTAATCGTCATTGTTGCCATAATGGCATCAATATTTCCGTTTGCCAGTAATGGCATTCGGGTCTGACTTGTAACTTGAATAAAACGGGCTTTGCCTTTTTTACCAAGAATCTCTTTGGTCATTGCTTTAGCGAGGTCAACTTCAAATCCTTTGATTTGGTTATCCTTCACATCCATAAGACCGAATAGCTTGGTATCGGCTTTAACACCCCAAGTAATTGTATTGGATTGTTTGTCGTCCTTTAGAACATCGCGTTTCGAACCGGAAGTGCTACTGCAGGCACCCAGTGAAACAACCATGATCAGTAGTGCAACAACCAATCCAACCCTTGATAAGATCTTTCTCATGATGTTTCCTCCAATTCGACGTTTTAGTGAGTGATAATTTTCCCAAGAAATTGTCGTGCACGCTCATTGGTTGGTTCACCATCAAAGAACTTTTCACTGCTGTCATCTTCCAAAATGCGACCGTCATCCATGAAGACAACCCGGTTGGCCACTTCACGAGCAAAGCCCATTTCATGGGTAACAACCAACATTGTCATGTCCGAGTCACGGGCAATATCTTTCATAACGTTCAAAACATCATCAATCATTTCAGGATCAAGGGCACTGGTTGGCTCATCAAACAGCAAGCATTTTGGACGCATTGCTAATGAACGGGCAATTGCGATTCGTTGCTGTTGGCCACCTGAAAGCTGTGCCGGAAGCTTCTCGGCCTGGCTTCGAAGACCAACCTGATCCAACAGCTCCAACGCAATCTTTCGATTCTCATCCTCATTACGGTGCAATACAATCCGTGGTGCCAACATAATGTTTTCCATAATTGTTTTGTTTGCATATAAGTTAAAATGTTGAAAAACCATCCCAACATTTTTGCGGATTCGGTTAATATCGGTCTTTTTGTTCGCTAAATCCTGTCCGTTAACGATTAATTTTCCTTCTTGAATCCGTTCCAAACCATTAACCGTTCGGATTAAAGTAGATTTACCTGAACCTGAAGGCCCGATTAAAACGACAGTCTCACCTGCTTCAATTTTAAGATTAATATCTTTCAATGCATGGAAATTGCCATAGTACTTTTGTACATCTTGAAATTCGATCATTGCCATGTTATTTTCCTCCAATAGTAGACAATATTAGAATTGTCTAAGAATGAATCTATCTCCAGTTTAGGTTAAAAGTGACATGAGGTCAAAAAAATGTAACATTAAATTTAGGGGCATGTAACATTTCCTGTCATCCACGTCTTGTTTAACCGTTATTTTGCTATGAAACACCGCTGTGATAGATTAACAGTTCAACACTCGAACTGATTGTATCAAAATGTGAAAAAGAAAAAGATCGTTAAAATTATCTAATGTATAACAATTTTACAGGAATTTTCGTAAAAAGAAAAGAGAACGCAGAAAAAGTGTTCAAAACACATCATAACAAGCATAGAAATCGGCTATTGAATATTGAATCAAAGTCTGACATGTGTATGTTCAAAAGTACCTTTTTCCTTCGTATTTTTGCCAATCAAAAAGAAGTTCGGAACAAACGATGTCCCAAACTTCTTAACGTTATATTTTAATATTAACCGTTTCTCATCTATCAGAGTTTCTTATAAGCGACACTTACCCGTAACGTGTAATTCTGGGTGTGCTCAAGGACCCCAACCCGGCCGATTTCTTTATATGGTCCGCCAAATAATTCAGCAGAAGCCAAATAAAGTTTCAAATCAGAAAGGTCAATCGACCGAATTGACTGTAGGCCAACCCGCTTGATCGAACCTACCGGATAAATCTCAGCTTGATTCAATCCCGCATATACAATCAACGCGTTATTCTGATGTCTCATCTCAAAATAAGGCATCATAACACCCTTGCCAATTGCATAAATCGGCTTGCCGCCATTAATCTTCAACAGTTCGTAAAGTTTTCGATCATCCATGCCATTATAATCAGCTCGAAAAAGCTGTTGCTGCTGCATTTGGGCGACCAATCGATTGAGATTCATCTGTTCGGACGGTGACACATCAATTTTAGCCGGCAAAACGTGCTGCTCGTCAAAGATCCCATTCGCTGCATTATCTTGACGATTATATGGTTCCTGAATCACTGTGTTGCCCATCTTGGAGTTTGCCTGAATTTCTTTTTCATGAGGCTGAAGATGCAACATTCTCGCTAGTTTTGGGGAAATATCAAACCACGGCTGCTTCTTCGTAAAATAGTAAAAGAAATTACAAATTAAAAAGTACAACAAAATAATTGAGACCGCTAAAATTAGAAAGCCCTTTGAGTAGAATTTATTTTGTAAAAACCGAAAGCTGATATAAAACAAATAGATGTTGCCTAAAAATCCCAGGACCGTATAAATTCGACTTTTAACCGCAACGTTAATATTGAAGTAGCCAAGGTAATGATTAATCATATCCAGAAAACTAAACATTATTGACCACCTCCAGTCGTATTCTGTTGAGTTGTCGTATCGTCATTATTTGTACCTGTGGAATTTGTCGGGCTATTATTGGTTGTTGTTCCTGTATTACCGGTGTTGCCATCGTTAGTTTGCCCGGTTGTCTGATTATCAGTCGTATTATCTTTATTTGTATCGCCAGTTGTCCCAGTGTTCCCAGTTGTATTGTTGGATTTTTTGGTTGTCCCCGTATTCGACTTCGAGTTTGTATTTGACTTATTTGTCGTAGTTCCCGACTTCTTGGTTGTCGTACCGGTTGTACCGTTATCACTGCTGGATGTATCATCCGTATTCGTATCGCTGCTTTCATTAGCGTCGGATGATGCTTTCTTAGCAGATGACGATTGTTTTTGTTTTTCTTTAAGCGACGATTCTTTTGCAGCCTTTTCCGAAGACTCCTTAGCCTTCTCTGAAGATTCTTTGGCCTTATCGTTATTGATGGTATCATCCTTTTTAGGAGTCGTTTTACCATAAATCGAATTGGTCATATTCTTTTGGCTGGTCGTTTGAGTGGAGGTAGGCGTTCCCTCACTAGTTCCCGTGACTTTATTAGCCACTACGTTAGTCGCTCCAAGTGCCAAACAAATCGATAAGATTGCAAATGGCGTTACTAATGGCGGAATTCTATTATCCATTCAAAAAACTTCCTATTCTCTAAATTAGTAAACCACATTATCGCACAATTTTATCAACAAATCTTGAATTTTTGATTAATTATTCTTTAAATTAGCGCACTCGGGACAAAGACCATAGATTTGAAAAAGATGCCCGGTAATTTCACATCCGCCAAGTTGTGTTGTGATAGCATCACTTAGTGGACAATCTTTTAATTCAATGACTTTGCCGCAGTTGCTACAAATAAAGTGGTGATGATGTTCGTGTTGAAAATCGCACTGAAACTTCACTGAAGCCCGATCACCCTGTATCTGGCGTTCAACAATTCCCAGATCTGCAAATTCTGAAATATTGCGATAAATGGTATTATGACTCATCTTTGGAAATGTTTGCCGCATAAAATCATCAATGCTGGTAACCTCGACAAAACGTTTGGTGGCTGTGTCGACAAGATACTCCAGCATGGCTTTACGCTGTTTGGTTATTTTAAAATTATTAGTTTTTAATAGACGCATTGCTTCTTCAATTGCTGCAGGCATTGAAATCACCTTTACTTTTCATTTGACAAGAGTTACACATTAGTAATGATTACTGTTTACTATACAATTAATAGTAACATAAAGGACGCTTCTCAACAACATTCTATCCCTCGTGTGGATACTTAGCGACAATCTTGTCAACTTGTGCCTTAGTCCGTTTTAGATCCGTATTCAAAATTTCGAATGCTTTTCCTTTCAACTGGGTAGGCATTTCCAAATCACGTGCATATTCCTCACTCTTAACGCGTTTGGCAACCATTGTTGTATCATCACCGCGAATTTCCATCCGTTTTTTTAGAATTTCGGTATCCCCTACTTTTAAGAAAATAATGACCGCTTTTTCGCCCAGTTTACGCTTATAAGTCACTGCACCCGCACCATCCAATACAATACAGGCACACGACTTTTTCTGCCACGCATTCTCCAATCCTTCATACGATGACCCATAGTAATTGCCCGCGTACAAAACCGATTCTAAATAATGGTTATGAGAAAAAGAGTCCTTTGTTTCGAAATAATAGTCAACGCCATTCTTTTCGTTTTCCCGGGGTGGTCGTGTTGTATGCGTAATCACACGTGGCATGCCATACTTATCATGTAAATAATTTCGAATCGTGGTTTTCCCACTCCCGGCTGCACCGGTAATCACAAAAACTCGATTTTCCATTGCACACTAATCCCCGATTCCTTCTTTAGTTCGAATGTATCTGTCCGCATCTTTTAACAGTTGTCTTAAATTGTCATATGTTAATTTATCGTAGGCATCTTTGTAATTAAACCAGCCAAACGAATTAATTTCCTCAACTTGGCGGGTAACCGAAACATTGGGAGCAACTTTACTGACAAAGAAAGTAACCGTCTTGTGGTGCCCGTTTTTCATATCATAATCGATTGTCTCTTTAAACTTGGCATCGATACGCGTATCCAAACTTGTTTCTTCCTTAATCTCCCGAACCGCCGTCTGAATTAAATTTTCGTAAGGTTCCACATGCCCCTTCGGCAATCCCCAAAAATCATCAGTCGCACTTTGTAACAACAGATAACAGATCTCACCGTCCTGAACGTTGTAGACAACGGCGCCGCTTGCAAATTCAGTAACCATGTCACTCTCTCCTCTCAATATCTCAACTTTTCAAAAGTCCGACCTATGCACCGGTCTTCTTTAAACTCCATTTTAATAGCATTGGAGCAATAATGGTTGATAAAACGATAACGATAATAATTTCCGAATATAGATTTGTTACCAATAAATGAGCAGACAACCCGATTTGGGCAATAATCAGAGCCATTTCGCCCCGTGACACCATTCCTGAACCAATCGCAAATGCCGAATGCCAATTCATTTTCGTTATCGCCGCACCAATAGCACCACCAAATAATTTGGTCACAATTGCCAGCAAGGTCATCACAATAACAAAGCCCAAGTTATGAAGCAGACCGCCAAACGTCATATCCAATCCGATACTCACAAAAAAGATCGGAATAAAGAATGTATAGCCAACTGAACTGATACTATCCGATACCTCATCTTGAAAATCGGTTTGTGATACAGCCACGCCCGCAAAAAATGCGCCGACAACCGAACTTAATCCGATTGTATCCGCCACCCATGCCATGGAAAGGCACAGAAACAGCGATGTAATTGGTACTGCCCCACGTACAGGCAGCCGTTTGGCCACTCTCAGGATAATCGGTGCCAACCACTTAACGAGGACAACGACACCAGCAAAGTACAGCAACTGAAACAGTGTTGACTGTACCAAATTCATCTTTTGAGAATCACCCACGCCAAACGCACTTACAAAAATGCTCAGCAGGATAACCGCAATAATATCATCAACCACCGCGGCACCAAGAATCGTGGCACCCTCTTTTGTATTTAGGCTATTATATTCCCGAAGCACTTCAACACTAATCGAAACCGATGTGGCAGCAAAGATCACACCCCAAAAAATCGCCTTTTCAAATGACTGTCCCATTAGTTGCCCGTAACCGTAAAAAACAATCATCGGGAAGAGCACCCCAATCATCGCAACATTCATCGCCGGTTTAAAATACTTTTTCAATAAATCCAAATCACTTTCAATCCCGGCAATAAACATCAACATAATGACGCCAATTTCAGACCCGGCATGCATTAACTCGGTATTCTGAAGAACATTAAAAACACCTGGGCCTAATACAACACCGACCAAAAGCTGACCAATGACCGCCGGCATTGTCAATCTCTGGCTGATCGCACCTGCTAGTAATGTTGCAATTAGAATTAACGCAATCTGTCCAATATACCCCATTCAACACCCGCCTTTCGTTTAATAAATCATTACTTTTATCATACCATCTCAAGCTGAATTCTCACCACGGTAATGTCCCCTGATTTTCAGTGAATGTCATCGTTATTTTATTTTCAGGATCACTCGCCAATTTTACAATTTGAGCCTCTCCGGTCTTAACCGACTGCATCCCGGATGGTATCGACTGCTTTAAGTCACGACCGCCAAATTCGGTTGCTGTCCAACCCGGGTTAACCGAATTAACCGTTATAGTTGTGTCGGCCAATTCTTTAGCAAAACAAATCGTGGCAAAGTTCAAGGCTGCCTTGGATGCCTGGTACCCTAAGGAATTTACACCATAAAATTGAGAAGCAGAATTGGTTGCCAACCCAAGTGAGCCCATATTACTGGAAACGTTAATAATCTTTGCAGTATCGGCTTTCTTTAATAAAGGTAAAAAGGCTTGAATCACATCAACCGCACCAAAAAAGTTAACTTTAAAGTCGTTTTGCATGACTTCAGTTGACAGCTTGGAAGCCGGTTGATGCTGATCCAGAGCCACACCGGCATTGTTGATCAAAACATCAAGATAACCGAATTTAGTCATAACCTGACTTGCCGCTGCTTGAATGGTTGTCCGATCAGTCACATCAATTTTAAGTAGGTCAGCGATTATCCCATTCTTTGTTAATCGGTCAACCGCTTCTTTTCCCCGATCAACGTCTCGCGCACCAACCAAGACATGGTGTCCCCTCTTACCCAATTCCAACGCTGTTTGAAATCCAATTCCCTTATCCGCACCGGTAATTAATGTTGTCAGTTGTTTTGCCATTGATAAAGGCTTCCTTCCTATCGCTTTATTTTATTATATCTTCTTTAAACAACCTCCGATCACACTAATTAATTTTGTAGGGAAGTTTGGCAGACTTACTTTTTCGGTTCATTTCTAAATTGTTTCAAAATTATTTTTAAGCGTGTAATCCTTACTCTGTATGTGATTCATCAATGACATTTTTGAAAATAACACAATAATCGGTTAATAATGCTTGCTATTTATCCAGGATACCTGTATAGTTACCATCAATGTATTGGTTAACTTCGAAATTTGGTACGGCGTTTTCAAAGATGTCTCCTTACTTCAAAAGTTTCAAATGCAAAATTTATAATTGCGCACAGCGCACGGAGGTTTCATCTTATGGAACAAGGTACAGTTAAATGGTTTAATGGCGACAAAGGTTACGGTTTTATCACTCTTGAAAACGGATCAGACGTATTCGTTCATTTCTCAGCAATCAACGCTGATGGCTTCAAGACTCTTGAAGAAGGTCAAAAAGTTACCCTTGATGTTGAAAAAGGCGACCGTGGCTTACAAGCAGCTAACGTTACACCTGCTTAAAGTTAAATCAAAGTAATAAAAGCCTCCTGTGAGGGGCTTTTTCTTTTACATAAAATTTTACGTATTCGAAGAATTATCATAATAATTTAAGGCATAGTTCTAAAGTTAAAGTAATATTATCTATCTTTTCTAGGCGACACATTGTCGGTCAAATGTCGACAATGTGTCGCCTAATTTCAGTTAACTTTGTTTAGACATTTCGGACGTTAAGTTATAAGAACTTTCTGCAACTCTTTCTGCCAAGCTTGTGGACGATAACGTTAATACTTCGTTCTGCAATTTAAAGCGATTTCGATCAGGGTACGCAATTAAGAGATTTCTAAATTTCTAATTATAAAAGGTGTCTTCAGAATGATTTTTTTAAACATATTACTCAATTCAACGCATAATACTCCGAAATACGACAGGTATTTTTATAATCTGTTTTGCCCTGACCTTTTTCACTCACGCATTTATTAAAAACACCGTTTCTGTATCGAAAAACCAACTACTCGCATTCATAAATACCGTTTTGTGGCTTCGGCAACTTCTCCCAACCCACAAATCAAGGTATAATATTGCTAACTAGAAATTATTCAGAACGTTATCCATACGCCAACAGTTCTTTTCTAATGTGTTCTGAAAACTTTCACACTATCATTATTTGGAGGTATCCTTTTTGAAAATCAATCAATTTGCATATGTACCCACACCTCATCATCAAATTGTTAAAGAACTGGCCAATAGCCGTTTCTTGTCGGCCAGAACGCAAAAGATGGCCGATCCGGTGATGCTGTATCGCGCCTTATTATTGAAATCCTTTATGGAGAAGCGACAGAGTCGGGCCGTTCGAATTCAAAAAGTCACCAATCTCATGGCAACGGCTACACTTAACGCCTATGATTACACCACCACCCAAAGCATTGTTACCAAAACAGCCTTTTATAATGTTGCCCTTCAACTACTGGGCTTTCAGGTTGGCTTGGACTTCGAATTGGACCATCCATTTGCTGCAATGACCCAGCTCAAATTGCCAATCGCCGATGTCGACGATCAATTAAGTCGTGAACAGTTGGTGGACGCTTGGTATCGTCTATTAAATACCCGCACGAAATTCGGCCAGACATTAATTGACTATTTGGCAGGCGAAGGTTATTACGCCCAATTTTACGACGATCAAAACTTAAACCGTCCCCTCTTTTTTAATGGAAAAGCACAAGCAGTGTTTGATACCAGCAACCTCATTCATGACGTGGTTTACGTTGAAGCACCGCTGGATACCGACCGTGACGATCAACGGGATTTATTAAAGACCGAAATCATTCGTCCCGCCAATACCGAAGATGGTTTAAAAGTCCCTACCGTTTTCACCGCCAGCCCATACGATCAGGGAACAAATGACGAAGCTGCAGATAAACTCACCCATGATGTCAATCATCCGCTTAGCAGAAAGCAACCTAACCAGTTAACCTACGAAGATATTCAGGCCAGTGACGTGCAATCGGAACTTCCGGCACCCCGAAGGGTTAATGGTGATACCGACGTTGCCGAAGAAACATTTGTCAAAACATGGACTTATTCGTTAAATGACTATTTTCTGGCGCGCGGGTTTGCCGTTGTTTATTCATCAGGTGTCGGTACCAAGGATTCCGATGGCGTGCGGACAACCGGTACCCGTGCCGAAACATTGTCAGCTACCGCGATTATTGAGTGGCTGCATGGTGATCGGACTGCCTTTACCAATCGAACCGATCAAATCGGAATCAAGGCTTGGTGGAGTAATGGTAACGTTGGTATGACCGGCCGTTCTTATTTAGGAACACTATCCACCGCTGCAGCAATGACCGGAGTTGCCGGTTTAAAGACAGCCGTTGTTGAAGCCGGAATTTCCAATTATTATGATTACTATCGGGAAAACGGTTTGGTTGTCGCTCCCGGTGGTTTTCAGGGCGAAGATACCGACGTTCTTGGTGAATTAACATTTAGCCTGGAACAATCGGCAGCCGACTATTTGAAGATTAAGGATACTTGGCTGGATCAACTTAAAAAGTTAACCAGCGGTCAGGATCGGGATACCGGCAATTATAATTCATTCTGGGATGCCAGAAATCTGCTTAAACATGTCAATATCAAATGCGATATGTTACTGGTTCATGGTCTAAATGACTGGAATGTTAAATTGTCCCACGTCTGGAATTTACGCAACCGTTTAAAAAAGGAAGCGATCACCCAAAAGCTGATTTTGCACCAAGGGCAACATGAGTACCTGAACAACTTCCGTTCGGTTGATTACACTGATTTGGTTAATTTATGGCTATCCAATAAATTATATGACGTTCAAAACAACGCTAACGATATCCTGCCGGACGTGTTGGTTCAGGATAATGCCGAACCGGAAACCTGGCACACCTATCAAGATTGGGGCAATCCTTCCGCTGACACGTATTCATTAAGCGATTCCCGCTTTACTAATTTAAATGAGAATAACGTCTTTAGTGATCATTTGGATGATGATCTGTTCAAAAACTATGTCAAAGATACCGCTAAATGGCGGCGAGCACTCTTTACTAAATCACACACCAAAATGGATAAACACGCCATTCAATTGATTTCAGAACCATTGAAAAAAGATCTGATCGTTGATGGGCAGGCCAAATTAACCCTTACAGCGGCCAGCAGTGAAAATGTTGGTTTGTTGAGCGCTGCTTTGGTCGATTACGGGAAAGCCAAACGATTAACGGCCGTTCCCCAAGTCCTGGCCGCTCAAAAAATTATCACCGGCTATAACTGGCGTAAAGATAACCTAAGGGAATTTACCTTTGAGAAAAAAGCGTCAACCTACAAGAAGTTTACCGATGCCCATATGAATATGCAGAACCGTCAGAATTCGTACCGAGTCGATGATCTTAAACCCGGTCAGTACTATACAGTTGAATTGGCATTTCAGCCAACTTTCTGGCGATTGCTGGCAGGACATCAACTCGGGATTATTATTTACGCAACCGATATGGATTACACCATTCGCGGCAACCAAGACATCACTTACACTGTTGCTCTGGACGAATCGAAGCTTGAAATACCATTTTTATCCAGTGATGCGAACGCTAAATAGAAGTGTTATCATTATGATTAATCAAACAAATTTTAGAAAGTACGGTGATTTGAATGAAACAAGGAACCAAAATCATTACTTTGGATAACGGCTATCATTTATGGACCAACACACAGGGCGAGGGTGATATTCACCTGTTAGCCCTTCATGGTGGTCCCGGTGGCGAACATGAGTATTGGGAAGACGCTGCTCAACAATTAAAAAAGCAGGGGCTTAACGTTCAGGTCACAATGTACGATCAATTAGGATCATGGTATTCAGACAGTCCTGATTTCAGTGATCCAAAAGTGCGCAAAGATATCTTAACTTACGAGTATTTCTTGGATGAAGTTGACGAAGTTCGTGATAAGTTAGGCTTGGATAATTTCTACTTAATCGGCCAATCATGGGGTGGCTTATTAGTCCAGGAATATGCTGAAAAGTATGGCATGCATTTAAAGGGTGCCATTGTGTCTTCGATGGTTGACCGAATCGACGACTACACCAAACATCTGGAACAGGTTCGTGAGGAAGCCCTAACGCCCGATCAAGTTGCCTATATGAAGAAATGCGAAGCAAATAACGATTATGATAATGACAAATATCAATCCTATGTTGATATCTTGAATAAAGGCTACATTGATCGAAAACAACCTTCAAAGCTTTCCCACCTAATCGATGTGACCAACAATGATATTTACGGTGCCTTCCAAGGCGACAACGAGTTTGTCATTACCGGTAAATTAGCCGAATGGAACTTTACCGATCACCTTAAGAACATTAAAGTCCCAACGCTGGTAACCTTTGGTGAACACGAAACAATGCCGATTGAAACCGGTAAGCGAATGGCTGACATGATTCCAAATGCCAAGTTTGTTTCTACTCCCGAAGGTGGTCATCACCACATGGTTGATAACCCGGATGTTTACTATAAGCATTTGGCAGACTTTATCCGTCAGGTTGAAAATAATACGTTTAATCAATAAAAAATAATCTGAGATTAACCCGGTTATAAACTGATATCTATCAGTTCTTGATTGGACTTAATCTCAGATTATTTTTTATGTCATGACTAAAATGATTTTATCGATTCAAACGATGCTTCTCTATATCTCCATCAACATATGTGAAACCGTCTTCGGTGAACAGTAAGATAACCAGAAACCAGACGCTGATTATACCGATTTCTTGTGCGGGCGCAAACCACACAACTGTTAACTCTAATATCAGTATTGTGACAATCAGCGTTGTGTAACTAATGCTAGCCGTCCTGTTCTTTGGATTGTTCCGAGGCTTTCTTTTATAGTAACTTTTCATCATGATTTGATAATAAAAAGTTGAAAAAACAATTAAACCAGTTGCTAAAGCAACAAATTGCAACCAATCAAACTCAAAAAGCAAATCACAAAAAGACGCTGCTATTCCGAATAACACTATTGGCAGGTTCTTCAACAAACTATAATGCCAAGCAAACGTCAAAAAAATCATCCCCCAATCCGACATTAATCAATGTCCTGCGCCATGCAGGCTCAAAATGACCGTCCCCATCAGGATCAAGCCAATCCCCAAGAAGCTTGCCAGGTTAACCGGTTCTTTCCAAATATAAACTGCAATAATGGTTGTCAATACCATGCCGATGCCACACCAGATTGCATAGGCAATATTTAGATTCACCGTTTTCATTGATAACGCCAAGAAATACAGGCACGGCATATAGGAAACAATTGCACCAACTGTTGGCAGCAACACACTGAATCCTTCTGAGGCCCTTAACAGACTGGTGCCTAATAACTCACCCAAGATAGCGAGCAACAAGAACAAGTACTCCCCATAAGCTTTCCTCCGTTTAATATCAGCCGAGCCGATTGCCCACCTGTTGATAATAGTAAACACCCATTCTGTCAAAAGCATTTTCATAAACCAATCGATCCGACTCCCCTGCAAGAAAGTGATCATATTCTTCGGTTGAAACACCGGTAATCAATTGAACCTTCGTTGGCGTTAAGGCCAAATCATGAATTTCAAATTTAATACCATTCAATAAATAAGCCGAACGCATATCCAAATTCGGCATCAGTTTCTTAAAAGCCACTTTTCTGAACCTGTCAGCTGCCGGATCATACTCCCCGACTGCTGCGTGTCCGTTAATAAACGTTGAATAATCATCAACTTGAATCACTGCTTGAACCTGATCATCAGTGTAGTGGAGTTGTCGCTGCCAATTTTTGATAAGTTGAAGATCATATTGAACTTGCTTGTTTTGCGTCATGCCTTACTTTTCCTCCAAAAATTTAGTCTTCAATGATCATCATAACAGAGAAATTCTTTTCTGGATTTAAAAAATAGTCAAGAAAACTGGTTTATTTCTCGTATTTAATAACTATAAGGTCCCAAATAGGACTTAAGAAAGCTGAGGAATAAATTATGACCAGAACAAAGATTTATCAAGTCGATAACGTCAAGGGTGTTTACATCCCATACACAACTGCAATGGAAGGAAAGAATCGGCCTGATTTTGTAGCATCATCAGATTCACAATGCTGCTTTTTTAAATTAATTGACGGTGGCGCTAACGAATTGAATCGGTTCTATCCCTTAAAAGATTGGCAATTGTCCGGCTTGCAAGGACCAACATTCGTTGATATCGGTCACGCATTGCCAGTCGAAAAAACCGCGCTTCAAAGAGCTGATTACATTGGCAGTGTGTCGGATCGTGATGATTGGATTTTAAATAATTTTATCAAACAGTATTACGAAAAATGATTTGCCATTAAAAAAGAAGCTTTCAAATCACTTTACAGCTGTGATTTAAAGGCCTCTTTCTTTTTGACAGAGTCATTAATCAGCTTTTCTCTGGCCCGCCTGTCGTTCAAAATATAACATGATGCCAAACGGCACAATTAAAAAGATACCTATCACCACGTACGTCCAATGTTGCCAGCTACTAATAAAAAAGCCAAACAAAAAATTTCCAAGTGGTTGAATGCCGTCAAAGCACAGATAGGTTAACCCGAAAACCCGTCCTAAGAATTCCAAATCGGTTTCGTTTTGAATCAATGTCGTTATACTACCGAAGAATCTGGCTTGGACAATGCCACAAATCAACGCAATCAAAATCCAAGTAAAAAAAGACAAAAACGTCCCACAAATAATCAGCACGGTCCCGTAAAATAATTCTTCATAGTAGATCACTCTAATTGAAACGGTTCGTTTTTCAAGTGTCAGCCAAATCCCGCCAATTAAGCCACCAACTGCATATATAGTTAAAAACAAACTGTAATTTTCCGAACGGCCGCCAAAAAAGTGACTGCTGATATACGGTGCTACTAATAAATAACCCGCAAAACAAAAGTTAAAAATAGCCATTGAAAACAGATTCATGATTAATTTTGGGTGTTTTTTTACGTAAGCAAACCCGATTAAATTACTTTTTAAGATTGACTGTGGTTCTTGATCCGCCAGTCTCTTAGTTGGCTGATATGAAATCAACAAATTCAACAGGATTGCAATCACAAATGACATCGCATTAATCATTAAGAATTCATTGAATTCAATACTTTTAATTGCCAGCAATACCCCACCAATTAGTGGTGCGAGAACGCTTGCAAAATTAAAGAACATATTGGCAATTGCGTTGAACCGCTGTAAACCGGCATTATCAATTATTTCCGGTGCAATGGCTTTGGCTGCTGGAAAATTAATTGCCAGCATTAAATTCAGTACGAACGTAATTGTCAATAAAAGCCAAATTTGAGGCTTTTGATTATCAACGATGATACCGCCGGCCAAACACATCAGTGCCGACATCAAATCGGTTCCTACTAAAACAACCTTTCGATTATATTGGTCTACAAGTCGCCCAACTAAAAGGTCCCCCAATAAAAAACCGATGCCGCCGATGCCTTCAATAATGCCAAGCAACTTCGTATTACCGGTCATTCGCACAATCAGCCAATTAAGGCCCAACAAATAAATCGCCGACCCCAGTTGAGAAGCAAAAGGGCTGAAAATCAGCGAAAAGTAGCTTCTTTTTACCTTAGTTTCCATGATAAGGATTCCTCAATTACCCTCTGAACGAACTTACTCCGTCGAAGATCTTCATTCTCATACCTTACTTCCTAGTTGATCCCCGCTGTAATAGTTTGATCGGCAGCACATACGTATCCAATAGTTTTTCGTCATTTTTTTCCAACCTGTTGAATAATAATCGCACCAACAAATCGGCAATATTGCTAACCGGCTGGACTATCGTACTGAGCTCAGGGTTATATTCCTGCACATATTTTGAGCCGTCATAACCAATGACCTGTATATCTTCGGGGACCTTTAACCCCAATTTTTGAGCTTCCTGAATACATAGAAGTGCCGTCAAATCATCAGTACAAAAGACCCCGTCCGGTTGATGGGATACCAATTTTTCACGAATAGTCGCCCGTTTAATTGTTGGTGTTGAATTAAACGGAAATTCAACCGTGTTAACCGGTACCTTTCGATTTTTGGCAGCCGTCTTAAAACCGGTTAGCCGCGCATTGTTTGGTGCCTTTTTCTCAAGACTGCCGGAAACCAGCATTAAATTGGTTGACCCCTTTTCGATCATTGTAGTAGCAGCCAATTCACCACCAGCCAAATTATCGCTGCTGACTGTCGGAATCTTATTTTGGAAATAGCGGTCATATGACACAATCGGCAGTCCCGACAGCCGGTATTCTTTAATCCCCTCGTTGTGGGAGCCGGTAATAATCCCGTCAACCTGATTAGCCATCAGCATTTTTAAATATTGCTGTTCCTTTTCGGGATTATCCATACTATTACAGATAATCGCTTTATAGCCCCGATTGAATAAACGATTTTCAATTTCTTCAACCACTTCGGCAATCAGAGGATTCTCAAGACTGGCAAAGATCAATCCGACTAATTTGAATTGTTTGCCGTGCAAGGCTCGGGCGGCCAAACTGGGTTGATAGCTCAATTGCTGCATCGCCGAAAACACTTTTTCTTTTGTGTCAGATGACAAATAGCCCCGATCGTTAATTACTCTGGAAACGGTTGTGATTGAAACCCCTGCCAATTTGGCAACATCCGCTAATTTAGGCTGCATAACTTCACCTTCTTATGTATCTACCACATAACCTATATCAATTTTCGAAAATCCATTAAAACATTATTTTAAGTATATCATATCGAAAAAGTTTTTTATGAAACTTTATATCAAACGATTGACATACAAATTCATGAGCATATGATATGTTGGTGAAAGGGGTTACAAAAAATATGAGAGGTGAGCATTTTGATCAGTAATCAGCAAAATCCAACTTGGTGGCAGAATGCCGTTGGCTACCAGATATATCCAAAAAGCTTTTTTGACAGCAACCATGATGGTATTGGTGACATTCAAGGCATTATTTCAAAGATGCCATACATTAAATCTTTAGGCGTTAATTTTGTCTGGCTCTCCCCATTTTTTGCCTCACCAAATATTGATAACGGTTACGATGTTTCCGATTATCAAGCAATTGATCCCCAATATGGCACTTTGGATGACATTTTTGAGATGATTGACCAATTTCACCAAAATAATATTCGAGTTGTCTTTGATTTGGTTATCAATCACACGTCGGATCAACATCACTGGTTTAAGGAAGCTAAGAAATCCGTTGATAATCCTTACCATGATTTTTATATTTGGCGTAAACCCGTAAATGGAAGCGTCCCCAATAACTGGGTTTCGTTATTCGGCGGATCCGCTTGGGAATACAATCCCGCAACGAAAGATTATTACTATCATCTATTTGCCAAACAACAGCCGGATCTGAACTGGGAAAATCCAAAGGTTCATCAAGCCGTTGCCAAGATCATCGATTGGTGGGCTGAACGCGGTGTTGACGGTTTCCGTTTGGATGCGATCTCCCATCTCAAGAAAAACCAACGTTTCAAAGACTCACCAACCAGGAAGATGCGATGAACAACGTTTCCGGTATTGACCAATTATTGGCAAATCTCAGTACCGATTTCAAACGCAATCATCTGATGACCGTTGGCGAGGCCGGCGGTGTTCCGGTTGAACAGGCCAAGCGCTGGGTGGATTCTAAAAAGGGCTACTTCGATATGATCTTCCAATTTGATCACGTTAGCTTTTGGGAAAAATTCACTGTTGGTAAAGTCGACGTTGCAAAGCTTCGAGTCGCCCTCACCCGTTGGCAAAGCGGACTGGACAATAATGGTTGGAACGCACTTTTCTTGGAAAATCACGATTTGCCCCGCGCCGTATCATACTTCGGAAATGATCAAAAGTTTCGAAGTCAAAGCGCGACCGCATTGGCTATGATGTACTTTCTCATGAAAGGCACCCCCTTTATTTACCAGGGCCAGGAACTTGGGATGACAAACGTTGACTTCAATGATATTAACCAATTTCGCGATTTAGATTCACAACGGTTTTATCGGGAAGAATTAGCTAAGGGTGCTTCGCCGGAAGAAACATTGGTTAAACTTCGTGCCAAAAGTCGTGACAACGTCCGAACACCCATGCAGTGGAATGATCAGCCAAATGGTGGTTTCAGTGATCATCAACCTTGGATTTCAAGCAATCCAAATGCACGTTACATTAACGTTGCCAATGAAGTTAAACAGCCTGATTCGGTACTCAATTTTTACCGGCAGCTAATCCATCTTCGTTTAAAAGATCCAATTCTGCTTAACGGTCAATATCAACTCATTGAAACCCATGATCATCAATCCTTTGTCTATCAGCGGGAAGAAAATCATGTTGGCTACTTGGTTATCACCAATCTAAGTGATCAACCGGCCACCGTCACAATTTCCGATCGTTATCAAAATAGACAACTCGTTTTAACAAATACAACCGAGAAACAGCAATCATCAACCATGGCACTCAAGCCATGGGCAGCCTATCTATATAAATATGAGAGGAATTAAAAAAATGAAACTCACTAACAAAGCCATGCTCATTACTTATCCTGACAGTCTGGGCAACAATATCAAGGAACTTCAATCCGTTTTAGCCAACCATTTAAAGGGCGTTATTGGCGGTGTCCATCTCTTGCCATTCTTCCCATCGTCAGGGGATCGCGGCTTCGCACCAATGGATTATACCAAAGTGGATGAAAAATTCGGAAACTGGGATGATGTTCAGGAGTTGGCAAAATCCTATTATCTGATGTTCGATTTCATGGTCAACCACATTTCAAAGAAGTCCAAATACTTTAAAGACTTCCAGCAAAACCACAATGCATCTGCCTACCGGGATTTATTTATTCACTGGGATGAATTTTGGCCAAAGGGTCGCCCAACCCAGGAAGATATTGACCTGATCTATAAACGAAAACCAAAGGCACCGGTTCAGGAAGTCAAATTTGCGGACGAACAGACGGAAAAAGTTTGGAACACCTTTGGCGAAGACCAAATTGATCTTGATGTCACGAAACAAGTCACCAAAGACTTCATCAAACAAACGTTAAACTTTTTGATGGACCACGGTGCTTCGATCATTCGTCTTGATGCCTTTGCCTATGCCGTTAAAAAATTGGGTACCAATGATTTCTTTGTTGAACCGGAAATTTGGGACTTATTAAACGAAATCAACCAAATTACAGCACCAAAGGCGACAACGTTATTACCTGAAATTCATGAAAATTACCATATTGTTCGCAAATTAACTGATCACAACTACTTTAGCTATGACTTTGCACTTCCAATCGTGACCCTTTACAGCTTATATTCTGGTAAGTCGAATCGTTTGGCAGATTGGTTGCGTCAAAGTCCGATGAAACAATTCACCACTCTTGATACCCATGATGGCATTGGGGTTGTGGATGCCAAAGATATTTTAACGGACGATGAATTGGATTACACCAAAGCAGAGATGTACAAAGTCGGTGCCAACGTGAAGAAAGTCTACTCAAGTACCGCCTATCACAATTTGGATGTTTATCAAATCAACACCACTTATTACTCCGCTTTAGGTGACAACGATCAAGCCTATCTGCTTGCCCGGGCCATTCAAATTTTTGCACCGGGAATTCCTCAAATTTATTACGTTGGTCTACTCGCCGGAAAGAATGACCTGGAACTTCTGGAAAAAACAAAGGAAGGCCGTAACATTAACCGTCATTATTATTCACTTGACGAAGTTGATCAAGAAGTTCAACGCCCCGTCGTTCAAGCACTATTCAAATTATTGAAGTTCCGTAACGCCAGTCCGGCTTTCGATCTTGACGGTCAAATCAAAGTCAGCCAGCAAAGTGAAACTGAAATTAAAGTGACCCGTCAATCAGCCAATGGTAAGGCAAAAGCAGCGTTAACCGCCAACCTGAAATCTCAGGAATTTAACATTGACCAAATCACAGCCGACGGCAAAACAACCCGGGTCTTAACCAGCAACCTGTCACTCGTCGACTAATCGTAATCAGTTGGAAAGAGGATTTGTTATGAAAATGACTCAAACACTGCCAAAAGGATCCGATGTCGTGGCGGATTCTGAACACATTACAAATAAAGAGCGCCTCAGCTATGGTGCCAGTGATTTTGCCTGCAATGTCGCAAACGGCATGGTCGGTACCTATTTAATGTATTACTACACCGATGTTTTTGGATTAGCGGCCGGTGCAATCGGAACGCTATTCTTCGTTGCCAGAATTGTGGACGCGATTTCCGGACCTACATGGGGGATTATGATCGATCGGACCCACACCCGTTGGGGCAAGAGTCGTCCCTACTTCTTGTGGTTCTCAATTCCCTACGCTATCTTCTTTATTCTTGCGTTTTCGTCCGTTCCTTTAGGTCCATTGGGTAAATTAATTTGGGCTTATGTTACTTACATCGCTATTGATATTCTGTATTTAGGTATTAACATCCCTATTACATCCATGCTACCAAGCTTAACTGCCAGCCCCCAAGAACGGGTTAAGTTCAGCACTGTTCGTCAAGTTCTGGCAACAACCGGTGCTACGTTAATCTCAATTGCCGTTTTACCGGCTGTTCAATTACTGGGTCACGGAAATGATAAACAGGGATTTCTTGTAACCGCTATCATTGTGGCTGTCCTAACAGCTTTTCTGTTATTAGTCACTTTCAAGAATACCCACGAACGGGTTCACCCAAAGCATCAAACAAAGTTGTCACTGAAGCAGTCGGCCAGCGCCCTCAAAGGCAATTGGCCGTGGATGATTATTTCATCAATGTATTTCTTCTTTTGGATTGGTATGCAAACCAAACTTCAAGTAACGGTTTACTTTTTCAAGTACAACATGCACAACGCCGATCTGGCTTCATTTATGCTAGGATTGCAAGCGCTGTCACTAGTTGTAATTGTCTTTACACCATTTCTAACCAGGCACTTCGGTAAAAAAGGCACCATGGTCATCGGTTTGGGACTTTGTGTCATTAGTCAATTGGTTCTTGGCGTTGGTGCCAAAATGATGAACGTACCAATTCTCGCCGGTGCAACGATTCTGGGATACTTTGGTAACGGATTTTTTGCCGGATTACTCCCCGTCATGTTAGCCGACACAGTTGATTACGGCGAATGGAAGAACGGTGTCAGAGCAGAGGGTTTGGTTACCTCGTTCTCTGGAATCGCTTCCAACCTTGGTATGGGAATGGGCGGTGTCGTTACCGGCTTCCTGCTTAGTATGAACGGCTACGTTGCCAACCATGCCCAAACTCCCCAAGCCTTAAACGCTATTGAAATGAACTTCGTTTGGGTGCCGTTTATCGGTTTTGGAATCGGTTTGATTTTAATGTATTTCTATAAATTCGATAAAATGCAACCAAAGATTGAAGCTGATCTAAAAGCACGTCACGAAGCAGCCGATTAACCGCGTTTACGTTAATACAGTTTTTATCAATTCAATGCAAAAGGGCATAAACTGGGAATTTCAGTTTATGCCCTTTGCTTTCACTTATATTGATTGCTTTATTTATAACGTTTCATTCTTTGCCCGTTCACGCAAACTCAGCTTCTCAACGTTCAAGACCTTATCAACCAGTCCCTCATAAAAGCTGTTTTCATGACTGACAATAATAACATTACCCGAGAAGCGGTCAATTGCCCTCTTCAGGGCTTCCTTGGTTTCTTCATCCAAATGGTTGGTCGGCTCATCCATGATCAGGAAGTTGCTTGGCACAAATTCCATCATAGCCAGCTTAACCTTGGTTTGTTCGCCACCGGACAACTCATGAATGGGTTTAATTGCATTTTGTGCGTCCAACCCACACTTTGCCAATTTTGTTCGAATCGTTCGCTGGCTTAATTTAGGATACTTATCCGAGATAATCTGCATCGGTGTCATCCGATTATTGTCCCAAGCCAAATCCTGGCTGAAGTAATTAATAATCGCAGATGGTGAAAATTTAGCAGTACCGCCCTTTGCCGGCAATTTCTTCAAAATGGTCTTAATCAGTGTTGATTTACCAACACCGTTAAAGCCACTAAACCCGACTTTTTCGCCCATTGAAATCGTAAAGGTTACCGGTGCTAACAATGGTTTGTTGTATCCAACGGATAATTTATCAACCGTTAGGGCTTCGTGTGATCCGGTATCCTCATATGGAAAATTGAAGCTGGCAGAAATATTAGTTGAAGGTGGATCGATTTTATCCATATGGGAAAGCTTCTTCTCACGGGACTTGGCCATTGTTGACTTGGATCCGGCCTTATTCTTACGAATAAAACGTTCGGCCTTCTCAATTTCAACTTGTTGCTTGTCATACTGCTTTTGCTGAAACTCTTCCCGCTCTTTTCGTTGACGCATGGCTTTTTTAAAGTTTCCACGATACTTCGTGATCTTACCAAAAGCCACGTTAATAATACAATTGGTAATTCTATCCAAAAAATCATAATCATGTGAAACCACCATAGCGGCCCCGCTAAAATTATTCAAATAGTCAACCAACCACTCGATTTGGTTGACATCCAAATAGTTTGTCGGCTCATCAAGAAGGATGACATCTGGATCGGCGAGTAGCATTTTAGCCAAGATAATCTTGGAACGCTGGCCACCTGACATTTTGCCAACCAGGTGATCGCGGCCAATACTGTCTAATCCCAAACCGACAATGGTCTGTTCAATGCGCGTATCAACATCATAAAAATCACTGGAATCCAACTCATCTTGAATTGTGCCGGCTCGTTCCAACAATTTATCGTCAGCCGTTTCGGCATAAGTCTCATATAATTTGGTCAACGTTTCATTTTTCTTGTACAAGTCCGCAAATGCAGTTCTCAAAAATTGGATCAATGTTAAATTGTCTTCAATATCGGCATACTGATCCAAGTAGCCGACTTTTATATTCTTCTGCCATTTGATGTCACCGGTTAAGGGCAATTGGGTATCGGTAATAATTTTAATCAAAGTAGATTTTCCAACGCCATTTTGACCGACAACACCCATATGCTCGCCCTTTTCCAGGGTAAACTCGGCATCTTTATACAAATCTTTTTCAGCAAAACTCATCGAAAGATTTGAAACTGATAGTAGTGGCAACTTGTTCACCTCACGTTAAATACTTTTGTGTCGAAATACTGCATACAATTCGTTACGTTACTCTAATTAGGACGACTAGTCAATATGTAGTGCGTGAAGCAAAGCGGTTAACACCCAGAACGTAAGGCGTTAGTTTGGGAAATCCCGACTTTGGATTTTTCAAACTGATCCCTTACGTGGTGTGATGTTGCTTTGTGGAGCGGTCCTTTGTAGTGCGTGCAACAAAGCGTGTAACCTACGGAGCCATAAAGCGTTGTTTGGGAAATCGACGTACATTAAAGCGATCTATTAAATAACTCTTACACAAACAGAATTTCTCTTCAAAAGGCTTGGTCAATTTTCCGTTTGGTATATAATGTAACCATTACACAACTGAAAAGGACGAAATTTATTATGAATATCAGAGAAATCGAATATATCACCATCCCTGTCTCCGACTTAGAAGTCAGTCGCCGCTTCTACCACGAAGTTTTTGATCTGCCGATCGTCAAACTTCCAAATGGTGACATGGGTGCCGACCTGCGAAAAATGTTTTTAGATTTTCGTGTTGTCGACAAAGTAACACCAATTTTGTTTGGCCTAATCGCAAAAGATTCGATAGCCGACATTCAAGCGCATTTGATTAACTACTTCGTCGATATCG
This sequence comes from Lentilactobacillus hilgardii DSM 20176 = ATCC 8290, assembly GCF_000159315.1. Taxonomy (GTDB): domain Bacteria; phylum Bacillota; class Bacilli; order Lactobacillales; family Lactobacillaceae; genus Lentilactobacillus; species Lentilactobacillus hilgardii. The sequence goes on along the minus strand of NZ_GG669994.1, from coordinate 283,673 downwards.
TCAGTGACCCAACCGAAAAAACCGAAAACAGGAGAAACGTTAATTCAATCACGATCCTTGACCCGGATAAGAATCAAATTGAAGTTAACGAGTTTAAATAAAATGTCCCCAAGTCGTTATTTGGGAACCAAGGCACTGCAAATAGCTAAATGGATCGGCTTTTTAATCATCTATCTATTTGCTTCGGCTACCTTGGAAGTAGCCGGTGACTATGTCCATAATGAATTTCTTTCCCGTCATATTCTGGGAGTGGCTTTGGTTGTCACCGCCGCTGCACTGGCATTAATTGCTTGGCGGTATGGCAAACAGTTGGATGCCGATAACCCACGACGCTTTGGTAAATCAAAATTAACCCGGCAAAAGATAGCTCAATTCGTCCTAATCTTCGTTCTAATGGTTGCCTTTCAAATGCTTTGGAGTTATTTAATTTCAAAACACATCTTGGCAATCCCTGATAACCAAAAAGCTGTCGAAGCGGATCAACTTAGATTACCGGTTTGGAACGCCATCTTTTCAGTGATTCTGGCTCCGATTTTTGAGGAACTGATTTTTCGGGGAATCTTTATGAATTATTTCTTCAATAAAGATAATCGCTTAAATAATATTCTCGCCATTGTGATCAGCGGACTGTTGTTTGGATATGCTCACGAATTACAATTCAATGTCAACTGGTTAATGTATTCCGGTTTAGGATGCTTCTTATCATATACCTACATGCATTTCCGCGATATTCGATACAGCATCGGACTTCATTTTTTGAATAATTTTGTGTCGATGATTTAAATCCTACCATTGACCCTAAAAAATCGGCATTATTCAGTTTGAACTGAATAATGCCGATTTATTCTAACTAAGGATTTTTCGGTGCCGGTAGCTTCTCTTGGGCTTTCTTAGGAATCTGTTTCCAAGCGGCCTGGTCATAATCAACAACCTTTTTAGCTTTTGACCAGCCGATTTTGATATAACGACCCTTAACAAATTTATGGCCGGCAAATGACCCAACTTCCATCTTCTTTGCCTTGCCGTCTTTATCATAACCCGTAATCTCATAATAATAACCGGTTGGATATCCTTTCGGCTCTTTCTCTGTTCGGGCAACATCGCCCACCTGACCGTAATAATAGGTCTTACCATAATTAATGTGGTACCAAACGCCGCCAACAACGGCAAGAACAACTACAATGACGAGCGTATAAAGCGTTCCCTTTTTCATTTATCAAAATCTCCTATTGGTTAGTTACTAGTGTAACTAACTATATAGAGAAGTGTCATCGTTGTCAATCGTTACGTTTTATTCTTGAATCATCTTTTCCAAATAACTTTCCAACTTCGGATCATGAGCGTGTAGATACATGCCCCTGATACCTCGTCGCAGCAAGACATTCAACGAATTTCTCAGCAGAATTTCTTTACTTTGTTCATAATCCTGTCCACTCAGATCTTGTCGGTGTTTAAAGATTTCGACATCTGTCACCTTACTTGAATCCACGCCCAATCGATTGTCAGCCGTTAAATAAAACGGTGGCCCAATAATAATCCCAATGTAGTTCAGATCAAATCCCTGAACCGTGTAAATGCTCCCAACCTCGTTAATTGTTTGGGGCTGTTCCGCCCATGGTGTACTGGTAAAATTATACTGATCCCACTGCAAATGAAAGTTCCCTTCATTAACAAGGTGTTTACCGCCATCCAAGGTTGAAGGATACCCACTGGTTGAAGTCATTCGTGATAAACCATAATGATCATTTTTTTGAATGATTTGCTGAAACATTTTTTGCGCATCCGAATAGATTCGAAAGTCATAGTCCCCAACGTCCGTTGGCACCGGCCCAATGATGTCGCCATCAATGAAATGATCCAGCCAATCCATTAATTTAGGACCTGCCTGCATCCGAAACTGCTCTTTTAAATGAACAAAGTCATGTGGGTATTTTTCAATCAATTTCAATAAACGATCCTTGGTCCAGAAGCTTTTTGTCCGTAATACCTGGTGAGGATCAAAGACGACTATTGTCACTTTACTTAATTGAATGATGTCTTTCAGCTGGTTATCACCGTAGTAGTTATTATAATGATCGGCCTTGCTCAATAACAAATGGGCTTCGTCGATCACAGTCAAGTTGACGTGTTTCTGCTGTTTGTGCAGCTTGTTGATAAAACTTGTCGGTCGTTGATAATACTTTTTAAGCATATGTGGCGTTTCTCCAGCCAATTCCCGATACACTTTTAGCAATTCCGGATGATTCACCAAAAAATAAGCTTCGTCAACTTCCTGTGCCAGTTCGGTAAACAATTGATTTAAAATCAAACTTTTTCCGGTTCCGGCATCCCCCATCAACACAAACACCGAGTGACCATCCTGATTTAAATGGTGTTTTGTGAATACGGTCATTCTTTCAAGCACTTGCTTTTGATGTGTCGTTAATTGAATATTCTTGGAAAATGCATTTAATGTGTGTGATTCTAATGATTGCATGTTGTCCGATCCACCTCATAACGCGACTTATTTACTAATTGCATTCATTTTATCATCTTAACTCTTCTTATCACCAGATGTGAACAATTTTGGTTGCAATTCCCCTCCAATGCCTCAATAATAAAAGTAACTAATGAACTATTAATAGGAGGACAATTATGCCAACCTTTAAAAACGCCAAAATCTTTCTGGGGACTAACGCAACCACTTTTGCATCCGCAATGAATATTACGGATGGTCTTGTCACCCACATTGGGGAAACAAGTGAAGTCACCGATCCCGATGCCGTCGACCTTCACGGCAAAACGGTTCTTCCCGGCATCATCGATGTGCATACCCATCCCAAATACATCGCAGATGCACTGCATGGGGTTGCTTGTACGCCACCAAAGGTCAATAGTATCACCGATATGAAAGCTGCACTCAAGCACTCTTCCGCATACGGTCAAAGTGCCTCAACCTGGATCGAAGGCTGGGGATTTGACGAATCCAAGTTGGCCGAACATCGTTCACCAACAGCCGATGACTTGGATGAGGTTTCCACAACCCAGCCCATCTTTATTTACCGTTCGGATTGTCATTCTTCCGTCGGTAATTCCAAAGCATTGGAATTGGCCGGAATTGATGCCAACACGCCTAATCCGGCCGGCGGCTTTATTGGTCATTTCCCGGATGGCCGACCAAATGGCTACATGAAAGAAGTCGCTGCAACCCAGCTGCTGATTCAAGCTAAATCTGCTCAGAGTTATCTGGATGATGTTGACAATATGGCTAATAGTTCCGACCATTATTTAAAAAACGGGATTATTGCCATTGGTGAATTAATGGGTCGCTTCCGTCCATATAATTCGCTTCAGCTTTATCAGGATGCACTGGTGGATGGTTTTAAACCTAAAACGGCCGTTTACTATGTCTTTAATGAAATAATGCCCGGTCAAGTTGTTGAACCAACCTCACAGGATCAATTGCGGATTGCCGGTATCAAAGTCTTCATGGATGGCAGCATTTCCGGTGAAACTGCCTACAATAAAGCGCCTTATCCGGATGGCAAACAGGGCGTTCTTCTAACAGACGCGGATCGATTGAAACAGGCTGTTTGGTATGCCACCGAACACCATCTGCAGGTGGCTATTCACGCTATGGGCGACGCTGCCATTCAATTGGTGGTTGATGTCACGGCTGATTTAACACCTTGGCTGGATGATCGCCCTTCCATTCGGATTGAACACGCTTCATTGTTATCGGACCAAATGCTAAAAGAAATCAACCGTGCCAGAATGAATTATGCTTTGGTGACCCAACCGATTTTCTTCTTCGCTGAGGACGAATCCTACCGAACTTATTTAAACGATGTTCAATTCAAGAACGCCTACCGAATTAAATCGATGCTGAATTCCAATGCCATGATGGCACTAAGCTCGGATGCACCCTGCACGCCATGGGAAGAACCCGACAGCCCGTTTGTTGGGATTTACGCAGCCGTCACGCGAACCGCTGCCAATAACGATATCGTTAATGCAGATGAAGCCATCACCGTGCCCGAAGCCGTACTGGCCTATACAAATACAGGTGCGCGAGTCGGTGGATTTACCCACAATGGGCAACTTCGCCCGGGATATGCTGGTGATTTTGTCGTCTTGGATCAAGATATTTTCTCCGTTCCGACCGAAAAGATTAAAGATATTCATGTCGAGCAAACATGGATGGCCGGTGAAAAGGTTTACCAAAAATAATGATTAAAAAAAGAGTCTTTCGTGAAGCACCAACACAGCCTCAAGAAAGCAAAAAAGCCGAAGCGATCAGAATCGCTTTGGCTTTTTGTTTTGGGGGTGTTGGCTCATTTAACAATTTAAATATTATAATATGTTAAGAATAGTACCATGTGCATAGATTCATAAGCGAGGAATATTTATTGGCAGGTAATTATGTCAAGCATCCGTTGGATGTAAAGGAAAGCAATTCACCATGTTCTTAAAGAAACGCGTTTCCTTGCCCTATCTCAAAAATGCTTTTCCCAACTTTCTGGACAATCAACGCAATCATAACCGGGGCGATGATGCCGATTGCCAACCTCACAGGCAGGCTTCTAATACCGATCAGTAAGCATAGATCCAAAAATAATTTATGTCCATACATAATTGCCAGGGTATGCCGTCCAATAATCGGCAGCCAAAATTTAGTCGGTATTTTAGAAGTAAAATACGCACAGACCATTATTGCCAGCGAAAAAATGACGGGAATAACAGCCACTGCCAACCCAATCGGCAGCGAGCTTTGCATTAAATGTGATTTTAAAGACAGTCGAAAACTAAAATTCCCCTTAGAATGTATATAAATCACTAGTACAGCAAGCATCATAATGGGCAAATTTATGACAGCTTTTTGAAGCCATTTCAAATGTCCATGGAATAACAAGTATCCCAAATAAGTATAAAACGCCGTTATTAATACAGTATCCATTCCCCATGGCATCATAGCAAAGCCATTTATATGCATCCAAGTAACCTGCTGATAACCGGTTCCCAAAAATAGCCCTACAATGGTTATCAAAAGAACGATAAGCCAATTTTTGGTCACTGAAATCAATACGGTGACAGTCATAATTGTCAGCAAATACACGTTAATAAACCAAAAGGTACTTGTATAAAAGTTCAGTGTCCTTCCGCCAAGGACCAAATCAAATAGGTGTTTCATCAAAAATTGATTGCTTTGATGATGAATAACTGTATAGAGGCAAATGAGTAATAAACCAATCCCCGTGTACATCAACAGCTCACTAATTACCCGCTTTTTAAAAAATGTCGACCATGCGTCAGTACTTTTTAGAGGTTTTAAGAAGATCCCGGCAATTAAAAAGAATAATGGAATGTGCCACCAATACAGAAAGTGGGCCGTTGGGCTTCCGGTCAAAATATGCCCCAGCACAATTGCGATGATCCCATAAGCTTTCGCAATGTCGAGCCATTCTACCCGATTATTTGGTTCTCCAGAATTCGTTTTAAAATGTTTAGCCATGAGATACTTGTGTTCCTCTTTGATCATTCTTGTACAGCATCATGACAGCTACCATAAATAATGCAAGACCAATAACGGTCATCCACTGGTTGCCAAGAATGCCCTTATCAAAGTTATAACCAAAATAATCGGCAAAGCTTGCACCTATTGGCCGTGTCAGGATATAAGCAAACCAAAATGACGCAATTTCAGCAAACCCGTTTTCTTTTGGCTTAAACATTGCCCGATAAGCCAATACCATCAGAAAAACAAGACCTAGTACAACACCCGTATTAAGAAAGCCCAGACCTAATCCCGTAGGATCAGTATTGTACCCGCCGCTTCTGGCAGTTGCAAACCAATCCCCGGCAGCCGTTCCAAGCATAAAGGTCGCAGCCACTGTCAACCAATAAAAGGCCTTTTTATATCTTGACGTAATGTGGTGAATTGATAAATCCTTTGTGGTGGCATACCACGCCACGAAAAAGCCAATCATCAGCACAAAGAAAATCAGGGTCGTTTCTACATAATGAAGACCGGTTACAGCCTTTAAAGTATCCGCAGAAAAAGTTCCAAAAACCGCCAACAAGCCAACTGAATTCCAGTAAAAGATTGGATGATACTTATCAGATTTGATCTGCAGATACAAAAATACAATAAATAGCGATAATGACCAACCGACCGTAAACAATTCACCGAGCGTTTGATGCTGTTGTCCGAAAATTTGACTTGAAAAATCCGAAGCTGATTCCCCCAGCATAGTTGAAATTAGTTTGGAGACCCAAAACAACATCGTAATGGCCGGCACCTTGTTTTCCAATACTTTATGTTTCACAACTATCACCTCACCTTAATTAGTGATTTCAGATTAGCATTTACTAAAGACAACTTCACTCTGTTTTACGTGAGAGAAAAATGTGAGAATCTCAGAAATAAAAAAAATGACCAAGACAATTTTCACATTAGCCTTGGTCATCATTATATTTAATAAAACTTTATTAGCCTACTTAATCCCAACAACTTCCTGCAGCCATTCCATGCCCAACTCGAACCATCGTGCCATATGTTTATCAGCGCGATCACGGTTGACAATAGCTGTCCACTTATTTGCAAGGGCAATGCCATGATTGCCTGTTCCAAATTCATGGACTTCAAACGGCACGTTGTTCTTTGCCAATGCCTCAGCGTAAACGTGAACATGATCCAGGAATGGTGTTAATTCATCATTGATTGATCCCCAAATAAACGTTGGTGGTGTTATCGAAGAAACCGTCTTTGAAACATCCAGGCTCTTAATGCCCATTTTTTTATCCAATGTCGGCTTAATAACCGGATAACCCAACATGGCAAACTTTGCGTGACTATGTTTCTCATTTGAATAGTCGGCAGCCAGCTGACCACCTGCAGAAAATCCGATAATACCTAATTTATCGGTATCAACATTTAATTCATCGGCATGCTTAATAATGTAGTCAAAAGACTGCTCAATAGACGCCTTGGCATCCTGATAATTTTTCTTTTCCAAAACCGGGTACTTAACAACAAAGGCTTGGAATGCTTGAGTTGCAAATGTCAGTGCCACCCGCTCGGTATCTCGTTCTTTTAATTGTTTATAACTGCCACCGCCAATAATGACAATGCCGGGAAGCTTTTCATCCGTTTTACTTTGATAAATGTCTAATGAGGACTCTTTTGATTGATCAAGTCCGATATTTCTAATATCCATGAAATCACCTCAGTGTCTATGATAAGTGGATTTCATGAAAATTACCATAACCAGTATGACAAACATTTGTGGTTTTCTTACAAGGGCAGCCACTTTCGATACCTATAATAATTCGTTATATCGTTATTGAATCGCTTGATAATGACAAGTTTTCACATTTATTGTTAAGATTAACGGGGTGAACTACTCGGCCATAAATGCCCGAGCTTCTGGGAACACGAAGTAGTATTTAGGCTGTTACATCGGTATGCCGAAAACCTAACTTACAGAACTCCGTTCTTTTACCACGGCTAGTTCCTAGCCAATAGCTTTTAGTCCGCAATTAAGGATATTAACTGCCGCATTAATATCTCTGTCATGATGCGTTCGGCATTCAGAACACGTCCATTCCCGAATATCTAACAGTTTAGCGCCGTCATTATGACCGCACGCTGAACAGATTCGGGAAGTGTTCCTGGCGCTCACCACCACTAATTGCTTACCGTACCAGGCACACTTATATTCAAGCATGGTCCGGAATTGATACCAACTGGCGTTAGCGATGGACTTGGCTAGGTGATGATTGTGCATCAGATTCTTGGTTTTCAAATCTTCAATCACATCATAGTTTTTAACTAAGTCCGTCGTCAGTTTATGCAGATAGTCCTTGCGCTGGTTGGCGATTTTCGCTTGATAACGCGCTTTGGTCATTTTAGCCCGTTGCCAATTTTGATAATCGTTGAGTTCCAGCTTGAATAATTGATGGTGGTGATTCCATTAGCGCATCTCAACAGTGGCCTGATGCTTGCGCCGGCTAAACTTCGCTTGCCAACGCGTCGCTTGCTTTTCGAACCACTTAGCCTTGAAAGCCCCGTACTTAACCCCGTTAGAGGCAATCGCTAAATCGGCAACCCCCATATCCAACCCCACCGTTTGGTGAGTCTTCGGCAAGTCATGAACTTCGGTTTCGACCTGCAAAGAAAGAAGGAAATTTATTGCCAGGTAATTATCGTTCGTTAGCCGTAAAACGGGGCAAGAAAACACGTCCTTAAAAGAACATGTTTTCTTGCCCTATCTCATAAATTGACTTACGTCCAATAAATAACATATAATACTCTTTGTTATTTCCGGGGTCTAATTATCATTCTGAGGAGCAAGGTCATATGTCTTGGTTTATTAAACGAAAAAAATTAGTTATCTTTTTAGCATCATTCTTAATTGCAGGTGGCGTATTTATTGCTACCGGCAGAGTCGCAGATACAAGTTCCGAAGAAGTCCAGGTTGAATACAGTTCACCGGTCATCACGCATGCCTATGCCTTGAAGAAAAAAGCTATTTTGTATAACAATGTCAAACTCACCCAAGCGATAAGCGGCAGTTCATTTTTAAAAACCGCCTGGTATCGAACACATGCCGCTAAACTTTCGATCAATGGCAAAACACAAACGGCTTATCAAGTCAAAGACAATAGTGGCAAATATACGTTTTGGGTTTTGCGGTCACAATTAAAATCGATTAACAGCAACTCTTACAAGTTGAAGCTTGCCGGAGCCAATAATCGATTTTATCATAAGAAGATTGGCTTCTTCGGTGACTCAATTCCTTCCGGATGGGATGGCTATCATTTCTATATGAATAATTCATACCCGGATTGGATGAATAAATATCTTGGTACTGATAATCGAGTTGAAAACTTTTCAGTTCCCCACGCCAAAATTGTTGGCAAAAGATTTGCATATATTGGCACAACAAGGGTTGCACAAGACTTGCCCGTCGCTATTAAGTACCATGAAACCGAAATTCGTAATATGAATATGATCTTTATTCATATTGGTACCAATGACTACACCAATTATTCAGGATCGGGGAGTTTGAGAAATGTTATCGCCCATCTAAAACGAAATATGATGGCAATCAAACTGTTGAATCCAACCGCCAAACTTTATGGTGTCTTACCATTAACGCGCTATGATGCTAATGGTCAAGATCGACAAAACATGTCGGATATGTATGGCTACACTTTCGGTCAACTCAGAAGTGCCGAAGCTAAATTATATCGCCAATTAGGTGTTAATGTGATCAACTTTGACACAATTGCACCGAATTTGATTACTGATCAAAATAAAGATATCGTGTATGAAGATCATGAGATTCACCCAACACCACAGGTTACCCAAAAGCTGGGGTATTACTTGGCAAAATACTTAATCAATAAATAAAAAGAAAAGATGGTCAGGACTTATCATCCCGATCATCTTTTCTTTTTGTCATACGTGATTCCCATCCGTTGTTAATTTTAATATCAATCCAGTCAGATGCTCACTTATTGCTTAAGATTTAATGTGACCAATTGGTAATTTGTCTTAACATTGCTAATCTGCTTTTTGGTTTGCTTTCCCTTTTTCTTAATGGTCGTTACTGTATGAACCGTCGACTTTGCCTGCTGCACTTTGGTGACAATCAATTTTGTCCCACTATCCAATAAATATTCCTTTTCACCAACATTCGTAGAAACCGGATCGATATATGCACCGTGATAGCCGATCGGCAAATTTATTTTTAATACAACATGCTGTTTAGAAAACCCCAATGCAATCATTTGGCTAAGCGTACAGGATGAATAAGCCGGATCGTAGTATTGGCGGCCCACCTTTAACGATTGACTACCAAGAGATTTTGCCAGTCCTTCTTTGGAAATGCCACGGTAAACAGTCGTCGGTTGATCAAGATGAAACGCTTGGATGCCGGTACTAATTGACTTGATACTGGTTTTAACCTTTGCCGAAGCAGTGTTATCAGGATTACGAAGTGTCGTATTGATCTTGTCAAATCCGTTATTTGTATAATAACGAATTGCCTTCACTTGTCCCTTACTTAATTTTTTTGCCCACTTTTTAGATGAAGCAGTAAGTTGCTTCATCTTTTCAGGATTATTCTTAACACCCGTTATTGAATAAACGTACTTGGTTGGATTAATGAACGCAAACTGATTTTTATTTCCTGAAATCGTCACAACATAGCCATTTCGACTGGTAAGTTTGTCCTTTACCGTTAAAACACTATTTTTTGTGACCGATACCCAGTGATCATTATCCACACGTCCATTTGTGATGCTGTACAATCTCGCTGACTTATTCGTAACCAACTGTTGTTTACCTACGTTAACAGCGTGTGCATAATAATTAGTCGTCACATAGGTTGTTTGGTTGCCCTGCACTTCTTTCCGAACAGATTGGGCTTGGGCCGGTAATTGGACAAAAAAGCCAACCAGAAAAATCGTTCCTAAAAGCAGTCTTTTAAATTTGATCATTTTTATAACTCGTCCCTTCGAAAACTATAGGCAACATTTTACACGAATCCAACTGCTTTGCAAGTTCGACTAGAATTCTGCCCACCCATTTTCCTTTCTTAAAATGGTCTATCCCTAAAAGCATTTTCTTCTACTATTAAAAAGATTAATACAAGTTTCGCAGATTAACGTTGTAAATTAAATGTAATTTCTTCGTTAAATTTGGTTAACAACTTTCTCAAAATAATTAAACTTTCAAATTTCACTTGTGTTGTAACTACTTTTTGCCTAACAATAAAGTTGAGTTATTAGGAGGGGTCATATCATGCAAGAAACAGCTTCACATTCGATTAGGAAGTCGCGAAAAATCCCGTTGTTTATCCTGTACACCGCCACCTTTGTTTTTATCTGCTTATTAACTTATTCGCTACCTTGGCTGGCGGGAAGAACCTTAATCTGGAATGTTGACGGCATTGCACAACACTTCCCGATTTTGGCACAGTTCCAACGGATTTTGCAGGGCACTGCACATCAATCACTATTTGGCTGGTCATGGAATTTGGGTGCCGGTGCGGATCAGTTAACAACTTTTGCTTTTTACATTGTCGGTGGTCCTTTCAGTTACCTGATTGCCCTATTTCCAGCTGACAAACTTGAACTGGGCTATCAGGTCTTAATTCTGCTTCGATTATACTGTGCAGGTTTGGCATTTCTTGCTTGGGCAAATCAACGCTCATTCAGTCGTCATAGTAAACTAATCGGCACGTTGATTTATACTTTTTCCGGGTACAATTTTTACGTCTCTATGCACCATCCTTTTTTTCTATTACCGATGATCATCTTTCCGCTTCTGGCGATGGGCGTCGAAAAAGTGCTTCATAAACAGAACTGGCTGCCACTGGCACTTGCGACCGCATTAGCTTTAATCAGCAATTTTTACTTTGCCTACATGCTGGCACTCGGTACCTTTGTCTATTTATTAACCCGCTATTTACACTATCGCCACGTTAGTCCCGAAAAATTACCAAACACTAAAATTATTTATTGTGTCATCCAAGCGGTCATAACCGGACTATTGATGGCTGGTATCACACTTTTCCCGACGCTTCTAGCCGTTTTAAATTCAACCAGAATTGCCTATCATGCTAAATTTGCCAACGGCCTATTATTATATCCGGCAAAATACTACTTTTCTTTACCTAATCAACTGATTACCAGCACAACCATTAAAGATTACTGGCTGGTTCTTAATTTCTGTGGTTTGGCCTTTTTAGCTGCCATTTATGTCTTGAAACATTTCAAGGCAAACAGGGCACTGGCCATTATTTTGCTTGTTATTCTGGTTTCAATCCTGCTGCCACAAGTCAGTGCAACTGCAAATGCCCTTTCGACGCCTTCAAACCGCTGGTTATTTCTGGCAGTCCTGCCAATGAGTTTAGCGGTAATGATTTTTGTCGATCAATTACCGCATTTAACGCGCAGCGACTTAAAATGTTTGATCGGATCAACCGTTGCTCTAATCGCGCTCGTCTGGATTACAAAGGGGTTCACGTTAAACGTCCAACAAAATGACCTGATTGCTTACGGATTTCTAATTGGTTTTCTTTTATT
>NZ_GG669994.1:267602-270716 GCF_000159315.1 Lentilactobacillus hilgardii DSM 20176 = ATCC 8290 | reverse complement strand
GTACTGATTATTGTCTTAAATTCCCAAGGCGAACCCAATTGTGAAAGCAAGCATCAATAAAAGAATGATGGGTAGAATGTGAAGCCAAAGCTGAAAAATACTCATCAGCATTCAACCCACCCTCATACTTAATCATAAATAATCAGCTATGATGCACAATTGATTTGTAGCGATTTTTAGTCGTTCGACATCATTTTTCAACTGTCATAAATGACTTATCTGGAATTCGGATTAAATTAAACCTGTCAGCCTGCCGACCCGCATGTAATCCTATTCCGTTGAACCAATTCTTCTTGTATGTCGTTGTGACCGTTCCAACCCATGCGTGTTGATAACGATCATCCAAATGATTCAGCCATTCCTTATTCCACTTGTAAGCTTCGGCCTGAACGTTCAAGTTCGATTTGCCGTAAACCACTGTTGCACTTGTACTGTCTGTTTGGTATTTTCGCCCTTCAACATAGTATGTATATCGTTGAATCGGCTTTCGGCCATTTCCGTTATTAACCGTGACGTAATCGGACTGATCGGTCTTGTAACGAATAATCAACGGCTTGTAAGAGTAACTAACACGAACTGCATTCGGATTAAGCTTTTTTACATCTTGGAAAAATGTCGTATAAGACATCCCCCAAAATACCAACAAAAAGACAACCAGTTCGCCACAAGAAATCCAAAAGTTCTGCCAAGTAAATGCTTTCTTTTCTTGAACGATTACTTTTAGGCGTCGACTACGCATATCGTGAACCATCCAAATTAAATAAATGAGTAGAATAAGCCATAAAGCCATTCCAATTAAATTCCAGGTGGATTTCATGTCATTCAATTCCCCTTTTAACAATAATTATGATTTCAGTGTACACTAATATTAAAGAGAGTGCGAGAGATTACGGCGTATCGCACTGTCATTTCGAACACTTAAAACTAACGAGGTGATCCCATGTGTACCAGTTTAACTTTGCAAACTTTAAACCATCATGTCCTGCTTGCCCGAACAATGGATTTTCCGGTCCGGGCAGCTTGGAAACCAGCGCTTATTAATCAAGATTATTATGAAACCGCTTTATCGGGAAAGCGTGCCATTCGTTATCCTTATATTGGCGGCGGTCGAACCGAGGAAAATGACCAAATACTGGTTGCCGATGGCGTCAATACCAAAGGGCTTAGTTGCGCGGAATTAATGTTCCCTCTTAAAGCCCATTATTTGGATAAACCAGTAGCAGACAAGCTCAATTTAACACCGCAGGATTTTCTCCCCTGGGCACTTGGTGAACACGCCTCGCTTCAAGAAGTCAAAGCTGATTTGGCGCATATCGCCATTATTGGTCAAAACTGGCTGGCCGGCAATGAGATCTTTGCCTTTCACTGGATTTTGGCTGACCAGGCAGGTCAAACCTTACTTATAGAACCAACCATTAAAGGTCTTGAAATCATCTCCGATTCAATCGGTGTTCTAACCAACTCGCCAACCTATCCGGAACATATGGCACGTTTTGCCAAATCACTTCACACTAATGAGAATTTAACCGAACTATCTCAAAAATCACAACAAATTGTGATGAGCCAGAAGTTTCCTCAAGCAACCAACACACCCACAACCAGATTTTTAGTCACCGCCATTAATAAACTTGGTGCCCAGCCCAGTCGAACACAATTCGAGGCTCGAAACCGACTGTTTAATGATTTAGCGACCGTTGCAATTCCATACAAGCCATCCATGCATCAGCACCCCAACTTCAATTATACCCACTATATTTCGATTCTTGATTCAACAGATCAAACCTATTATTTTAGATATCACGATTCAAAACAGGTCTTCAGTTATTCTCTGAGCGACGAGTTGGCGCAACATACCAATCAAAACCTATTCCTCATCTAAGTAATGATCAATTTGTTCTTGAACGCCTTGTTCATCGTTGGTTAAATGCGTCACGTGTTCAACTTTAGCCAGTAAATCCTGGGCAGCGTTTTTCATCGCATAGCCCTCCCTTGCGGCGTTGACCATCTCAAAATCATTACCGTTATCGCCAAAAGCAGCAACGTCATCAAATGATAGCTGCCAGTCATTAAGCAGTGATTGAATACCGGTCAGCTTGGTCACACCGGCGTTCATGACATCCAATCCGTTCATCCCCGAAGACGTTGCGCTCAGTCGGCCGCTAAATTGATGATTAAACTCATTTTGTCGTTCAAGTACGCCACCCGTCTCCCATGTGATATCAATCTTATAAATTGAATCAAAAACCAATCGCAGATCTTTGGCAGATTGCATATTTTCGTAAAAATACTTGGACGCTTTAAAACGTTTGGATTGGCTTGGCAGATTGCAATACGTTCCGTTTCGGCCAACCAGGATGATCTCGGCCCCGAAGAAACTTGGCGTTTTTAACATCCAATCCAGTGCCTTTCGGAGTACCAAATGGTCAATAATATCTTCCGAAACAATGACACCGCGTTCGTCAACAACCAACGCGCCGTTATTACAAACGTAAGAAATTGGCCCTGACACGTGTTCAAAGGTTTTTAATAAATGTTGATAATGATTGCTGCTGGCTGAAACAAAATGCATCTGTTTTTGGGCTAATCGATCCAATTCACCTTGAAACCTGTTTTCATCGAATGTCCCCTTTTCATTTAAAAAGGTTCCGTCCATATCACTTGCAATTACTTTAATCACGGCAATCCTCCTGACTATCGTTATTTTCAAATTACGAATATATTATATATTTATCCAAATCATTTACTTAATTGTGTATCCAATAAAAGCTACACCCTTAATTTTAAATGTTTCACTCCGTTTGTAAAACAATTTTATATTTAGTATACTGTTCCTTGATGATACAACTTATCTGGGGTGCCTTTAGGCTGAGAGAAACCCATCGAACCTGATCTGGATAATACCAGCGAAGGGAGCATATTCCGTTGTGCACGAAATGGATTAAGCGTATTGATGAATTTCGAGGCTGGGACATCTTGTCCGAGCCTCTTTTTATTGACTAAAATCGCTTGCGACAGGATTTTTCAGTTTTATTTGCAATTTTTATCTTATTCATGTTATTTTCTCGCCTTATCCGCAACTCCAGTGTAGGGACTATCTTGCTCTTCAAAGCAACA
>NZ_GG669994.1:263902-267125 GCF_000159315.1 Lentilactobacillus hilgardii DSM 20176 = ATCC 8290 | reverse complement strand
TATACTATTTGGAGGTCTTTTTATGGAAAACAAGAGTCAAGCAAGCAACAATCAGCATCAAAGTAAATGGACGTTACGCAACATTATTTTGATCGCCTTGATTGCTATTTTTTGTGGCATTATTTTTTGGGGAATCGGTTTTCTCTATACTGCATTAACGGTCGCCCTTACGCCAATTGGTGCTGCGCCTTTTGCCAATGATATTTTGATGGGGCTTTGGTGCATGGCCGGTCCGCTTACCGGATTCATCATCCGAACGGCTGGTTCGGCCTTTCTTGGTGAATTTCTTGGTGCTGCCGTTGAAGTCTTCCTTGGTGGTCAATGGGGCGCCGGTGCCTTTATTTCCGGACTGGTTCAGGGAATTGGTTCCGAACTTGGTTTTACCTTCACCGGCTACAAACGTTACGACTGGGTTTCACTAAATGCTTCAATCTTTACAACCGTTGTTGTAACTTTCGCCTGGGACATGATTAAAAACGGATACGATAAATTTGCATTACCGCTTCTAATCGGACTATTCATCACTCGTTACATCTCAACCTTTATTTTCGGTGGCATTGTCACCAAAATGATCGTTAAGCTGTTGGATCGTAGTAATGCATTTAATCTATAAACAGAGGTTTTAGACATGACTGACGTATCGATTAGCGACTTTACCTATCAGTACCCCAAAAGTGAGACCAAGGTACTAAATGATCTTAATTTAACATTCAAGCACAATCACTTTTCCCTGCTTTCCGGACCATCCGGTAGTGGGAAGTCAACGCTCCTGTACTTTATTGCGGGGCTGTACCCAAGATTTATCGGCAACGATGCGACGGGAACCATCAAATTCGGTGATACAAATATTAAGGATATTCCCCGAAACCATGTCAGCAACCACGTCGCAATGATGTTTCAAAATCCCAATCAACAATTTGCGATGGATACCGTCATCCACGAGCTTACCTTTGTTCTTGAGAATATTCAAACCCAACCTGATCAAATGGATAAAATAATCGATCATGCCCTCACTTTTTGTGGGATTGAAAAATTAAGGGATCGGATCATCAACACCCTTTCCGGGGGCGAAAAGCAACGGGTTGCACTTTCCTGTATTGTCGCCATGGATGCGCCGGTTATTGTATTGGATGAACCTTTTGCCAGTATCGACCCTGATTCCAGGATTGATTTAATCCACAAACTAAAGGAATTACAGGAAAAACACGGCAAAACAATTATTCTTGCAGACCATGATTTGGGAAATTACCAGGGAGTCATTGATGAATTTTATTATTTGGATCCCCAGACCCATCACATTGATTTATTAAATCAAGCGGAATCACAACATTTCTTTGATAACTTTGAATCCACCCAAACAATTGATAAGCAGCTTGCGTTACCACCGAAGAATGATAAGAATTCAGTTATCGAATTACGTCATTTCAAATTGGCACCGCACGATTCTTTGCTCCTACAGCTTGATCATTTTAATTTCTATCGCCAAAAAACGACTTTAATTACCGGTGCCAATGGCATTGGAAAATCAACATTATTTAACGCACTAACCAAGTTATTACCGTATGCCGGAATAATTTCTTACGACGGAAAGAACATTAAAAAGATCAAGCCGTTAAACTATGCTAAAAACGTCACGCTATTGTTTCAAGATGCCGAAAACCAATTTCTAAACGTCACGGTTAAAGAAGAACTGGATCTTTCGTTCTCAAACCGGTTTAACCAAGACTACACTCATGAACAGGTTGAACAAATGCTGACACAATTGGGCATGCAGGGTCGCGATGAACAAGTTGTCTATTCTTTAAGTGAGGGACAAAAAAAGAAACTTCAGATTGTCGAAATGCTGATTATGAACCCACCCGTCCTATTGTTGGATGAGCCATTTAAAGGATTGGATTACAAATCACTGCGATTAATGACCGATTTCTTAGAACTGGCCAAAACAAAGTATGGTCAAACTCAAATCATCATTTCCCATCAATTATCCGGACTGGAAGACTTAATTGATTATCATGCCCATTTTGAAAATCAAAATCTGACTTACCAGGAGGTTATCTAATGAATCCTGGAATGAAATTACTCTTAGTTGTCTTAACAGCCTTGGAAATTTCGTTTACCCAAAGTTTAATTGTCAACGTTATCTTAATTGCGATTAGTTTTGTATATGTCATGGTTAAACGGATGAACTTTAAGACATTGTTTCTTCTTATATTCTGGCCGCTTTTTCCGGCTTTGGGCCTATTTGTTTCACAATGGTTGTATGGTTCCGATGGGATCCACTTTGCATGGGTTCTTTTTACACGAATCTATGCCTACGTCTTTTTAGGGGCAACATTCACGTTAACAAGCAGTATCACGGACTTGGCACTGACTTTGGAACAAGACTTTCGCCTACCCTCAAAGTTTGCCTACGGGGTGCTGGCGGCCTTTAACCTGATGCCCAAAATCAGGGAAGAAGTACAAATCATCAAAACATCTGCCTTAATGCGTGGAGAGGTTTTTCACGTTTGGTCTCCCAAGCTCTACTTTAAGGCAATTCTGTCATCCATCCAATGGTCACAGAACTTAGCTGAAGCAATGACTTCCCACGGCTTTGTGGAAGACGAGCCACGGACCCATTACAGGGTTATCCGCATTACAGTCTTGGACTGGGCAATGTTTGCCTTCTTGATTATTGCCGTTCAAGTCATGTTATTCTTTATTCGATATTAGTTTTTAATAGAAATTAAAATTTTCTGACATAATCAAAACGCCCCAGATTTCGCAATTCCCACTTTTGCATTATAATTAATGTAATAGAGAGAAGTGAAAGAGGGCGTTTTTTATGCGGGCAAATCAATTCGCGTTTGCGTTTGGCATTTTTGCTTTAATTGTTGGAGCCATTGTTGATCTTTATGGGGTGTTTACTCAATTCGGAACGATTGATAGTGCTCAGGAAGTATTGGTCGGCAGCTTTATTTTGGGAATCGGGTTGGCTTTTCTATCGATCCCCAACCGACTGGAACGTTACATTGTTCAAGGTATTATCGGAATTGGCATCTTTTATTATTTTTATATTCAAAACAATAACATTTGGATTGCCCTGATTATTGCGTTTATTCTGGTGGCCTTATTGGAGTATGGCTTGAAACATCGCTAATTATGTGTTCGTTTCACATATTATTGCTATAATAGGAATATAGTAGCTCGAGTCTTACAATGGAGGAATTTAGAATGGCAGAAC
>NZ_GG669994.1:244223-262663 GCF_000159315.1 Lentilactobacillus hilgardii DSM 20176 = ATCC 8290 | reverse complement strand
CTAACCGCTTTGCTCCGCACACTTATAATAATTTCTTCCAAAATGACCGTTTCTTTTTCTTTGAAGTTCCCGACGCCTTTTCGTGGTAACGATCCATGCCTTCCTTATAGGGGTTACTAATCAGTTGGTTCAATGAAGGTCGCGATTTTTTAGCGGCTTCTTCAATCGGCAATTTTCGATGACAATTTGGGCACGTTACCTGATTTTCCGTTAATTTAGTCCCACAATAAGGACAAAAAGCAAACTTTCTGATTGGCATCTCGATTACCTCGATTGTTGCTTGGTTTGATTACGGTTTCGACATTTAACGGCTTCTTCCCGCTCCTACGCTGCATCCTTTTATTGAAAGACTTCCTGTTGATGCTTTTTAACCGCTTCTTGATCTTTTAATTGCTGGCCGATCGTATGAAACCGTCTGGCCGCCATCAACACAGCGATCATAATAACGTCTTCCAATGTATCACGAATCCATTTTGGCATTTTAAACTTCTTCTTTGCCATGAATGTTATTCCCCTCAATCAACTTGATTTTCTAACAAGAACGCTTTGAAATAATCAAATGCCATTTCTCGAATTGATTCAATACCAATCTGCTTTGTTGTTGACTCAGTCTGTTCATCAACATCCAGTAGTTCCACTGTTAATAAACCAGTCGTCAGATTTAAATTGGTCGGAAAGGCCGCAAAGTTCTCTTTATCAGCTAACTCAAACCGAATAATCTTTCTGAACTTAATCGACTGGTAAAGAATATGCGTTAAAATATTATCCGTATCATCAAAGGCACGTTCGGCATTGAGAACAGGTAAAACAAAGTGTTTGGTATCTTTATTCAATTTAACAAATCGATGAATCAGACGAAGGTAGTCCGAATCCAATAATATTTCTTTAATATCGTCATATCGAATCCAAACATAACCGCCAAACCGTCCGTTCATGTCAACCACCATCATCACCAACTCGTTGGCATTGCCGGCAATCACTTGACCAACATAAAAGTATTTTCGTTCATCATTAGTATCAATAATGATAGCCTTATTTGTACCACGCAATTTTCCAATAGTTTCTCTAAATTTATCCGTGTCCCGTACACTTACATCATCAATATGATTCTCAGGCTTAATCATTGCCAATGTTTCTTGGACTAATTGTAATTCGGTTCCACCAAATTCAATACCGTGAATATCGTCAAATAAGAAGTCCATCATTCGCTGCTTGGAGAAGTCAAATTTGTTCAAGTTTAAAAACGTCAGGCCATCCGCACGAACATCCTTGACCAATCCCTCACTATATTTAAGTTTGCCATCTTCAACCGTAATAATCAATGAGACCCGCTGTTCTTCATAAAGCGTCTTCACAATCCGATCAAATAAAGAATCGCTCATTTTTATCGGCATATCAAATGAAGGATTGCTCGATAAGTCATTCATTTCATCAAATGAAATTCGATCTTTCATGCTCGCAAGATCATAACTGTCTGTTTCAATCGATTTAACCGAACCAATTTTTAAATAAACTTCTCCATCTTGAATGCCATAATCGTTATAGGTCAGCATAACAAAATCCTGAGCATCCAAATACTGGATGACACCCGTATATACGATATCGCTATTCTTTTGGAAGGCGTTTATTAACCGCTCATCAATTTGAGCTGACCGCAACTGTTCATATATTGTTTTCAAAAGAGACACCTTCTTTCACATCCGTAGATTATTCGTTATCATAATTATAAGCGCTTATATTCGTGCAATCTATGATATGGCATTGCTGACGAAGGCTCGTAGATCATCACCGGATTTGTGTGCACTAAGACCAACCAATAGTTTGATTCTGGCCTTTTGTCCATTTAATCCCTGGCATAGAATGAGCCCCATTTTTCTGAGTTGAATACCGCCACCCTCATAATCATAAATATCTTGGGCAACACCGTTATAACATCTGGAAACCAGGACGATGGGAATGTTATTATCTATGAGTCGCTTAATTGCAGGTAGCGTTTGGGGCGGCAGATTTCCCGCACCCAGGCCTTCAATAACCAATCCATTAGTAGTCGATCGGTTGATTGCCTCAAATAAATCGCCGTTCATCCCGGCATATGCCTTTATTAAATAAACGCCGGCAGAAACATGATCAATATCGGAAACCTCAGTTTGAATGAGTTCTTGAAAATATTTAGCCTTATTCTGTGTCACAATTCCAATCGGACCAAATGTAGGCGTTCTAAACGTTGCGACATTAGTGGTATGGGTTTTGGTCACAAAACGAGCTGTATGAATTTCATCATTCATCACAACAAGGACACCTTTACCGTAAGATTCATCAGTTGCCGCAACCAAAATTGCATTTTGAAAGTTGTATAAACCATCTGAGCCAATTTCATTTGACGATCGCATCGCTCCTGTTACCACGACTGGAATTGTATTTGGTAATGTCAAATCTAAAAAGTAAGCTGTTTCTTCCAGTGTATCGGTTCCGTGAGTAATCACGACACCGTCAACGCCATCGTTAATTGCTTTTATAATTCGTTGTTTAATCTGCAACATCACTTCAGGTGTGACATGAGGTGATGGTAAATTGAATAGTTCATCGGTAATCAGGTTGATTTGACCATTCAAAATGACTTGTTCTTCTGCGATTGGGTTCTCATCATTTGGAACAACTTCGCCCTTTTCGTTTTGAGACATTGAAATGGTACCACCGGTGTGAATCGCTAAAATTGTTTTCATAGAATTTCGGCCTCCAAAATGATAATCTATACTATTGTACATTATAATTGTAGCTGAGAAAACATACCGACAACACAGAAAGAAGTGAGCTTATGTCAGATTCTGATAGATACTATAAGCCTAAGAATTCAAAAGACGCGATGCGCCAGATTGAAATGTTGTTTAATAAATATAAAGACGCCCCACTAACTCAGGAATTGGTTGATTATCACCAGAATCTGGTTAACAGGCTTAAAACCGATATTATGCAGGCAGCCAACGTGGAAAACATTTCATCCAGAACCGAAAATCTCAACTCAATGATCAACGTCATGACCCGCTGGCTGCAAATCAGACTTTCTGGAAAACCCTTTAACGGTCAAATGAGTCATTTTAAATACGTTAGTGATGAAACCAAAACAACCTTTAAACGTCACGTCCACAAAATTAAGGGGTGGCGGCAGTCACCGTGCATCAAGGCATTAATTGGCAGAGCTGATTAAAGAAACAACAGCCCTGTCAGACTACTCACAAGGAGGCTTGAAGAATTGAGCAAAACCATTATCGAATTACAGCACGTCTACAAAAAATATGACGACTTTACCGCACTTAAAGATATTAATTTTAAACTAAACCAAGGAGAATTTTACACCCTTCTTGGCCCTTCCGGTTGTGGAAAGACAACCATTCTTCAAACAATTGCAGGATTTACCGATGCAACTTCCGGACAAGTATTATTTGACGGTCAAAAGATCAATGACATTCCGGCTAATAAACGTCAATTAAACACTGTTTTTCAAGACTACGCCCTTTTTCCAAATATGAACGTTTTTGAAAACGTCGCTTTTGGATTGATCTTGCATAAAGTCAAAAAAGCAGAAGTGGCCGAACGGGTTCATGATGCTTTGAAATTAGTTCAATTGGATCAATATGCTAATCGGGAGATTTCTGAACTTTCCGGCGGCCAGAAACAGCGAATCGCGATCGCCAGAGCAATTGTTAATCGCCCGAAGGTTCTTCTATTGGACGAACCGCTGTCCGCCTTGGATGCTAAATTAAGAAAAGATATGCAGTATGAATTGCGTAGCCTCCAACAAAACCTTGGCATCACCTTCCTATTCGTTACCCATGATCAGGAAGAGGCACTGGCAATGAGCGATCAAATTTTTGTCATGAATAAGGGACAAATTCTTCAAAAGGGTGACCCGGTCGACATCTATGACGAACCCATCAACCATTTTGTGGCTGATTTCATCGGCGAAAGCAATATCATTCCCGGCCACATGGTCCGAGATTACGAAATCTCATTTCTTGGACATACATTTGAATGTGCGGATGCCGGCATGCGCCCAAACGAACCCGTTGAGGTTGTGATTCGTCCGGAAGACCTTGTTATCACAACTCCTGAAAAAGGAAAGTTACAGGTTAAGGTCAGCACCCAGCTGTTCCGCGGTGACTATTATGAAATACTCGCCTATGATATGCAGGATAACGAATGGTTGATTCATTCCACCAATGCAACAACTGACAATGCGATTATCGGGTTAACATTTGGCCCTAATGATATGCACGTCATGCGTTACAACGAAACCGAAGCCAAGTTTAATTCTCGTTTGGAAACTTACGAAGAATAGGGAGGAAAAAACATTGAAAAAAAGCTTCAGAGCAATGTTTTACACGCCTTACATGATGTGGCTGGCCTTGTTTGTAATCGCACCGGTGGGATTGATCGTTTATTATTCGTTTTTCAACATCTCACATCAGTTTACTTTTGATAATTATGCCACGTTCTTTCGCTCCGGCACTTATTTAACCATGACGGCAAACTCAGTGCTTTACGCCTTTTTAATCACGTTGATTTCTCTTCTAATCAGTTATCCAATGGCATTGGTCATCAGTAAATTGAAACATCGTGATCTATGGATCCTACTCGTCATTTTACCAACATGGATTAACCTGCTGCTAAAAGCATACGCCTTTATTGGCCTACTAAGCCATGACGGACTGGTTAACAATTTGTTTGAATTAGTCGGACTACCAGCTCAACATATGCTGTTTACAGACACCAGCTTCATCCTCGTTGCGTCCTATATCCAAATTCCGTTTATGATTTTACCAATATATAATTCATTAACTGACATTAGCGACTCTTATATCAAAGCAAGTCATGACCTGGGCGCAACCAATTGGCAGACCTTAACCAAAATCATTATTCCCATGACCATGCCCGGTATTAAATCCGGCGTTCAAATCGTCTTCATCCCTTCTTTATCACTCTTCATGCTTTCAAGATTGATTGGTGGTAACAAGATTATTACACTTGGAACTGCGGTTGAAGAGCATTTCTTAACAACGATGAACTGGGGAATGGGTTCCACTATTGGCGTGGTCTTGATCATCTCAATGGTAATCGTCATGCTGTTTACCAACACTAAACGAAAGAGGGGGCGCAACTAATGAGCAATCGGTCCTCAAAGCTTGGAAAGATCTATATTGTCATCATCTTTTTGCTTTTGTACATGCCCATCCTCTACCTTATTATCTACTCGTTTAGTAAGGGAACGACAATGACCAATTTCCGCGGTTTCAGCCTCACCCACTATGGTGAACTGTTTCATGACAAACGAATGTTGGCTATTTTTCTTGATACCGTTTTAATCGCCCTGTTGTCCTCAGTCTTTTCCACAATTATCGGTACACTGGGTGCTTTGGGGATCAGTAATGCCAAACGGGAAAGATCCAGGCAAACATTGTTATCGTTGAATAATATCCTGCTGGTCTCTCCTGATGTCATTATGGGTGCCAGCTTTCTGATCTTCTTTACATCCCTGAAAGTGCCATTAGGATTCTGGTCAGTTCTTTTAAGTCATATTGCATTTGAAATTCCCATCGTCGTTTTAATGGTCCTGCCAAGGCTCGATGAAATGAGTCCCTCACTGATTAACGCCGCAACCGATCTGGGCGCAACTTCTGGGCAGGTTTTAAGCAGAGTGGTTTTGCCTTTTATTCAACCCGGAATTATTGCCGGATTCTTCATGGCGATTACGTATTCTTTGGACGACTTTGCGGTCACTTTCTTTGTTACAGGAAACGGCTTTACGACATTGTCGGTTGAGATCTACTCACGAGCCCGTCAAGGCATCAGTTTGGAAATCAATGCCCTGGCCGGCATTATGTTTGTCTTTTCGTTGATCTTGGTTATTGTCTATTATTTCATCGAAAACCACAATTTGGTTTCACGCCGAAAGAAAGATAAATTGGGGGTGGCTAACCAATGAAAAAGTTTATAATCGCTATTGTAGTTCTATTGGCGATTTGTGCCGGCTTGGGACTTGGCAGCCATGAATTGACCAAATCAACCGGTGATTCCAGCAGTAAAGTTTTGAATCTCTATAATTGGGGAGATTATATCGACCCTTCCCTTCTGACTAAATTCCAAAAGGAAACCGGTTATCATGTTAATGTTGAAACCTTTGACAGCAATGAAGCAATGTACACTAAAATTAAACAAGGCGGTACCAACTATGATTTAACAGTACCAAGTGATTATATGGTTCAAAAAATGAAAGCAGATCATATGCTGATTCCTTTGGATAAATCAAAATTGACCGGTATGTCTCATTATGGTGCTTCATTTATGAATAAGAGCTTTGATCCGGGCAACCGTTATTCAATTCCCTACTTTTGGGGGACACTTGGTATTATCTACAATGACAAATACATCAAGCCCGGTGAATTAACTCATTGGGACCAACTCTGGCACTCAAAATATCGAAATGACATTATGCTCATTGATTCTGCGAGAGATATTATGGGGTTCTCCCTGATTTCACAAGGTCATTCAGTGAACACAACCAATACGAAAGAATTGATAGCAGCTAAGAATAAATTGAACCGTCTTTCACCAAATGTTAAGGCGGTCGTTGCTGACGAGATCAAGATGTATATGGCCGAAGGCGAAGCACCTATTGCAGTTG
This sequence comes from Lentilactobacillus hilgardii DSM 20176 = ATCC 8290, assembly GCF_000159315.1. GTDB lineage: Bacteria > Bacillota > Bacilli > Lactobacillales > Lactobacillaceae > Lentilactobacillus > Lentilactobacillus hilgardii. The sequence goes on along the minus strand of NZ_GG669994.1, from coordinate 255,984 downwards.
ACTGGTCCGGTGAAGCGACCGAAATGATGTCACAAAATGCTCATTTACATTACGTTGTGCCAACCGAAGGCAGTAACATGTGGTTTGATAATTTGGTTATTCCAAAAACTGCGAAACATTTTAAAGCAATCTATGCTTTCTTGAATTTTATGAATAAACCGGAAAATGCCGCTCAAAATGCTAAGTATATTGGTTACTCAACGCCTAATACAGATGCTTATAAACTTTTACCAAAGTCTGTTCGAGACAATAAACAATTTTATCCCCCCAAGCAGGTTCTTGATAAACTGGAGGTTTACAGTAACCTCAGTGCGAAGAAAGTCCAACAGTACAATGATCTGTATTTGGAATTCAAAATGCATCATTAAGAATCAATCAACTATTATGATTTGATTGGTCATTGGTAGCGAAAAGATTTACACTAAAATATGAGGTGAATAATAGAAATGGCAAAGCAAAACAGAAGACGAGACATCATTGTTGATATGAACGAATTCATCGTTACATATGCGGCAACCTTGTTAGACCCGTCACAGAATCTTTCAAAACTGATTTATGACACGACCAAAGATGATATTACAAAGATGGACGATCTATTCAAAGACAATGGATTCGGTCGAAAAAATAAATTCGTCAATATCGGTGAGGGTTTCCTTCGCGATTGGAAGGGCTTGGATGAAGAAGAAGCCAAGCAGCAAGCAGATCAATTGGCAAAGGATGCCATTGATTACTTGGGTAAAAATACCGATTATTTCGAAACATGGAGAACGGATTAGTGTGCGAAACAAAGTGGTTAGCACTAACAACCACATAAACTAACGAAACCAAAAGGGTGACCATCAATTGATTTTAATCAGTTGATGATCGCCTTTTTCATCCTATACACTCGTTAAGCAAATCTCGCTCGTTTTCTGCATAACTGCGTATAATGTTATTTGATTAATCAAGTGTTTATGATTCGAGGGGGGACATACATTGAAAAATACATCTAATTCGACACAATCATCACCTTCTACGACACAAAAGAATGGCTGGTGGGTTTTAGTTTCTATTGGAACCTTTGCGTTCATGTCTAATCTGGATTCAAGCATCGTCAATATTGCAATGCCGATTATGGCTAAAGAGCTACATGTGCCGATGAATCAAATCGAATGGGTCGTTTCCGCCTATTTAATTATCTTGAGTGCCCTGCTTTTATTTTTTGGAAAACTGGGCGATCTTTACGGGAAAGTTAAGGTTTTCCGCATCGGAACAGTTGTCTTTCTTGCCGGGTCCTTTATCTCCGGTCTTCAAATCAACTTCCCGGTTCTATTGATTGGCCGAGCGATCCAGGGTATTGGTGCCGCAATGACCCTTTCCAATACGTATGGTATTACAACCTCAACGTTTGGGGTTAAGGAACGTGGCCGAGCAATGGGGTTTGTCGGGACATTTGTCGCACTCGGAGCTATTGCGGGTCCCGGCTTGGGTGGCTTAATTTTGTCCCAGCTTTCTTGGGGATATATTTTTTGGGTCAATCTGCCATTTGGTATTTTTGCTATTATTCTTGGGGCGATTGTCATGCCAAAGTCTTATCAAACTACCGGCAAGAGGATTGACTGGTTTGGCTTTATCAACTTTGCCCTACTCATATTTGGACTCTTCCTGGGCGATTTCCTTGGTCAGGAAATCGGCTATACAAAACCACTTCCACTTATTTTATTTGCGATTGCCATCGTGACTTTCTGGGGCTTTATTCACACTGAAAAGCGTACCAAGAATCCATTAATGCCCCTTTCGATGTTTAAAATCAAAGCATTCTCCTATGGCCTGGGCGCAGCCGTTTTAATCTTCTTATCGAACTTCTTTACGGTTATTATTATGCCATTTTACCTGGAAGACGCACGTGGTTTAACTGCTGGCCAAGCAGGTGCGTTATTGATCATCTTCCCAATTGTAATGGTTTTTGCCGGTCCAATTGGCGGCTGGTTTGCCGACCATTTCTCACAGGCAAAAGTTGCAACCATTGGTCTTGCAATTGTTGCGTTTGCTCAGGCGTTATACTATTTTCTAACCCTAAACAGCCCAATATGGATTTATGTCATTTATCACCATTGTCATGGCTGTCGGAACCGGATTATTCCAGTCGCCAAACAGTGATATTGTCATGTCGGTTGTCCCTAAAGACCAGTTGGGAAGTGCCGGAAGTTTGAATGCGCTCGCTAGAAATATCGGGATGATTTCCGGAACTGCTCTGTCAACAAGTGCCTTATTTATTGGCATGAGTATCAAAGCAGGCTTTCATGTGACAACCTACCTGCCAAGTCAACCGGAAGTCTTTATCTCAGGCATGCACATTGCCTTTGCGATTTCACTAATCATTATTATCGGTGCATTAATCCTATCGATTCTCCAAGGCAGAAACGTTAAGGCAACTGACTTAAAATAGATCCTATCTCAAAAAACGTTGACCTCCTATATTAGGGGATCAACGTTTTTTTGAAAGCTAAATTCTGTTTTTATCCACGGATTTTTGTAGCCTGCCCCGCACGTTTTCGATATTGAATCCGAATCAGTTTAATAATTTCCGTTACGACCAGCACAACAAATCCACAGATTGCCGGAACAACCCAACCGTAATAGAAATTAATTGTAGCTGTATGGAAGATGCCCTGCATGAATGGTGCGTAAACCAAGAACGCTTGTAAGGCTAGTAGAATTCCGATAATCCCAAAGGCCATCTTATTTTCAAAGAAGTGTTTGGAAATGATCGGATACGAATTACGAATATTGAAGAGATAGAAAATTTTACCGAAGATGATAATGTTAACAGCCATGGTACTGCCCAGAACCGGGTTCAATATATTCGCATCGACAAACTTGTCGAAGGTGAATATACCAAGTGACGAAATCAAAACTGACACATAGACAATTTCAAAAACGTCCATCTTGCCCAAAATCCCCTTAGTCACATCACGTGGTCCTCGCACCATGATCGATTCCTCTGCGGGCTCGAAAATAAATGCGAATTGAATGGTCAAAGCAGAAACGGTGTTGATCCAAAGCAACTGGGTTGGATATAGCGGTAATTCCTGTCCCATAATCATACTGATCAAAACAACCAGTCCCTCAGCAAAACTTGTTGGTAAAAGGAATCGAATTGTTTTTTGAATATTATCAAACACATGTCGACCTTCAGAGACGGCATCTACGATAGTGGTAAAGCTATCCTTAACCAATACCATATCAGCGGATTCTTTGGCAACGTCCGTTCCTTTAATTCCCATAGAAATACCGATGTTGGCTTGCTTTAATGCCGGTGCATCATTAACACCATCGCCGGTCATCGCAACAATTTTCGAATTAGCCTGCTGTGCACGAACGATTCGTAATTTATTTGCAGGTGTTGTCCGTGCAAAAACATTATATCGACCAATTTCTTTACTTAACTCTTCATCGGACATCTTGTCAATCTTCGGACCGGTAATCGCATGAATGCTTTCATCCAAATCCAGTTTCTTGGCAATCGCGGTTGCCGTATCAGGATGATCACCGGTAATCATATTAACCTTGACCCCTGCCTGTCGCAAATGATGAATGGCCGGAATGACTTCTTCACGGGGGGGATCCATGATACCAACAATTCCACTTAATTGGATGCCTTGAGAAATGTCATCCATCACGATTTCACTTTCACTGTTGGAAACATCCTTCCAACCCAACGCCACAACTCGTAATCCCTGATCGGTTAACTTGTTAACCTGTTCATACCAAGAATCAGAATCAAAATCAGGATGGCTTGACTTGACCATATCAAAAATCGTTCCAGGAGCACCCTTAACCATTAATTCATTATGCTGCTTGTCATCATCAATCAAACGGGCGCTGTAACGATAAGCCGAATCAAAAGGTAACGTATCCAGCTCGTCAACTTCTGGAGCCCGCCCCATTAATTTATGAAATAGGGTTGTTAAGGCCCCATCGGTTGGTTCACCCGTCAAACGCCACTCACCATCAGTTTGAACAAGTTCGGCATCGGTCGTTGTTCCAGCAATTTTAACCAACTCAACAAAATTTTGATCATTTTGCCAGTCGACTTTTTGACCGTCCAGTAGAACATTACCCGAAACGCCCTTGTCATTATCCACAAATCCTGTACCTGTTACTTGATAATGATGATCATGGGTAATAACGTCCGTTACCGTCATTTCGTTTTTGGTCAGTGTCCCTGTCTTGTCCGTATCAACAATATCAACCGCTCCAAGGGTTTCAACAGCAGGCAATGTTTTAACAATTGCCCCTCGTTTAGTCATGACTTGAACACCCCGTGCCAAAACAACGGATGTTGATGCGGGTAACCCCTCGGGAATCGATCCAACAACCATGGTGATAATGGCGATCGTTAGAACAGGTAAACTATAGATTTTTGTATATAAACCAAGTATGAAAAGTAAAACTGCAATTACAACGATAAAAACTGATAAATTAACACCTAATTTATTTAAATTTTTCATTAACGGCGTTACTTGAGTCTTAACATTAGAAACACTTTGCTGAATACTACCGATTTCGGTTCTCGAACCGGTTCCAACAACAATCCCCATTCCGGATCCTTGTGTTACCGCTGTTGAAGCATAAGCCATATTGGAACGTTCGGCCAACGGAACGGATGCTTTATCAATGGGATTCTCGGTCTTTTCAACCGAATTACTCTCACCAGTTAACGTTGATTCCTGAATTCGTAAATTATCAGCTGAAATCAACCGCATATCAGCAGGAACCGCATCTCCCGCTTCCAAATTCACCAAATCACCAACAACTAATTCTCGAGCCGGAACCTCAATCTTTTGACCATCACGGACAACGTAATTTTGACTAACCAATAATTCTTTTATCTTGGTTAACGCATTGTCTGCTTGGATTTCTTGAAAGAATCCAATAAACGCATTTGCAATAATCACAATCCCGATAACAGATGAATCAGAATAGTGGCGAAGCAGAAGCGTAATGACTGCCGCAGCTATCAGTATATAAATAATACTATTATTAAACTGGGCAATGAATTTAACCAGCTTGCTTTGCTTCTTAACTGTTAATTCATTATAGCCATCTTGAGCTAATCGTTTCTTGGCTTCCTGCTCACCTAATCCATTTTCAGAATTAGTCCCATATTCTTTAACTAATTTCTCAGTGGAATCCTGCCATAACCCCTGTTCGGGAGGAGCCTCAGTAATTTTCTGTTCCATTCAATGTATCAACCTCTCTTTTAATAAAATTAGACGAGCCTTAAAATAATTTAGATCTACCATAGAAATATTATATGATATTTGACGGCATACCTACAAGTAGGACGTCCCAAAACGTGTTGGATCATCTATCTTTTTAGACTATATCGATAAATATCGATTTATAAAAAAAGATCGGGCAAAAAGCTGCTTTGTCTCGATCTCTTGTGAAACGTCATTATTTAACTAAAACGCGCATTAGAAATTAACTATTCCTTGAACACATCTTTATTTGCCTAAATATGGATTATCAGGAACTCGAACCAAATCATCAGCAACCAATCGTTCAGCAATCTGAACTGTATTCCATGCGGCACCCTTTAGAAGGTTATCAGAAACAACCCACATGTGATAGCTGCCTTCATTTTCATAATCCGGTCGAACCCGTCCGACAAATGTTTCCCGTTTGCCTTCTGCCTCAATTGGTTGTGGATAAATTTGATGCGCCGTATCATCTTGCAAAACAACGCCCGGTGCATCAGCCAAGGATTTTTTAATTTCATCGGTATTTGCATTGTCATCGGCTACTTCAAAGTAGACCGTTTCACCATGGGCAATTCTGATCGGAACCCGGACACAAGTAGCGGTTACCTTAATATCCTTGGCATCCATATCATCCAACATAATCTTCTTGGTTTCATGAATCATTTTCCATTCTTCATGAGTGTAATAACCGTCTTGCTCGAAGACATCAATCTGTGGCAATAGGTTAAAGGCTTGTTGGTAGTGCTTCTTATCACCTTTTGTCGGTAGAATTTTTGGATCGGTCTTTTCACCGTTTAATACCTGTTGGGATTCTTCCATCAATTCATTTAGAGCAGATTGACCGGCTCCCGAAACTGCCTGATAGGTTGAAACGATCACCTGCTTTAACCCATATTTCTTATAAATCGGGTTAAGGCAAACAACCATTTGAATTGTTGAGCAGTTTGGATTGGAGATAATTCCTCGATGATTGTACAACGCTTTTTCATTTACTTCTGGAATAACCAACGGAACTTCCGGCTCCATCCGAAAAGCACTGGTATTGTCAACACAGACCGCACCACGTTTAACAGCTTCTGGCAAAAATTTCTTGGAAATAGAACCTCCAGCAGATGCCAATACCAAGTCAACGCCTTCAAATGATTCAGGCTTAGCTTCTTCAACGGTCACATCCCGGCCCTTGAATTTAAGCTTTTTTCCTGCAGAATGAGCCGAAGCAAGCAACTTAACACTCTTAACGGGGATGGTTGATTGTTCCAACTGGCTAATCAGCCGAGTTCCAACGGCTCCAGTAGCACCTAAAATTGCAACGTTAAATTCTCTCATCTCAAAATACTCCCTTATTGTAGAAACTCTAATTATAATATAATCATACTTTAATCTTAAGCGAATCACAAGTGTCTTTCCGACATCTTTGTGGCATCTCTATTTCACCCTATCCAACAGATAAGCGCTCATCCGATCCATTGCCAACTTAATATCTTCGTCCGAGGCCGCATATGACATTCGAATATAGCGTTCACCACCAGGTCCAAAGGCTGATCCGGGAACAACACCGACTTTGGCTTTTTCGGCAAGATCAGTCGCAAATTCTACCGGTGTTTCGTTTATTGTATCAGGAATTTTTGCAAAAATGTAAAAAGCGCCTTGAGGCAATGCAATTTCCATTCCCATTTCTTCCAAACGCTTAGCAATGTAGTCACGGCGCTTATTATATTGTTCACGCATTGGAACCGCATCTTCCAAACCATTCGTCAAAGCTTCCAAAGCTGCATATTGAGCCGGATTTGAAGGACAGGTAACAGCAAAGCCATGCATTTTTGCAGCATTAGTGACAAAATCTTTTGGTGCCGCAAAATAACCGATTCGATACCCGGTCATCGCGTGAGACTTCGAAAGACCATTTACCACAATGGTTTGACCCGGCAAAAGCTTTGCGATTGAATAATGCTTAACGCCATACGTCAATTCGTTATAAATTTCATCAGCCAAGACAAACATGTGGTGCTTTGAAATAATATCAGCCAGGGCTTGCAATTGTTCTTGGGAATATTCTACACCGGTCGGGTTTGATGGATAGTTCAAGACAATTGCTTTGACACGACCCCCGTTTTCATCCAGTGCTTTTTGAAGTTTTTCAGGAGTTAAAACAAAGCCGTCATCCGATGTATCAATTGTAATCAATTCGGCGCCGGCAACCTGAATGATTGGAAAATACAACGCAAAAGCCGGTGTAGGGACAATCACTTTATCTCCGGGATTCAGCATTGATGTTAATGCCGAAAAGATGGCTTCGGTTGCACCAACTGTCACCACAATCTCTGTTTCGGGATCATAATCAACACCGGTACGATTACTTAAATAACGACTGATGGCACGTCGTAATTCGATAATCCCCTTTTGAGCCGAATAATGGGATTTATTATCTTCAATACTTTTAATAGCCGCCTGTTTGACATGCTCCGGTACATTAAAGTCCGGTTCACCAAGTGTCAATTTAACAATTCCGGGAATTGACGAAATTTTCTGATCAAATTCTCGAATACCTGAAGGTCCGACTGCCTTAATGTGCTTATTAACAACTTCTGAAAGTCCCTTATCTAACTCTGGCATAATATCCTCCGTCTCGCTTATAAAATATTTTCCAAACCAACAATTAACTTGGTTGCTTTTGCCGCGGCAGGTACCGCAAGTTTAACACCGTTCATAAATGAGCCGCGGTCAAACGAGTCTTGGCGAATTGTCAATGCTTCTCCCGTGCCCCCAAACAAGACCTGCTCGTGAGCAACATAACCTGGAAGCCTTACCGAATGAATCTTTATACCATGATAATCGCCACCACGAACGCCTTTTAACGTTTCTTCGGATTTTGGAGCCGGATGATCTCCACGAACCTCGTCAATCATCTGTGCAGTTGAAAGGGCCGTTCCAGATGGCGCGTCCAGCTTATCATCATGGTGCATTTCAATAATTTCAACATCGGGCATGTATTGAGCAGCCTCTTTTGCAAATTTCATCAGTAGAACTGCTGATAACCCAAAGTTGGGTGCGATGATCCCCCCAACCTTCTTTTGGTCTGCTAATTCACGTAATTGTTGAATCTGGTCATCTTTCATCCCTGAGGTACCGACAACTGGATGAATGCCATGTTCAATCGCGAATTTAACATTACCAAAAACCGCACTCGGAATTGTAAAATCAATCCAAACATCGGCATCGGTCTCAATCTCGTCTAGACTACTAAATAATTTAACGTTCTTATTAAGACCCATGCCTTGCATATGGGCAACATCAATACCTGGATTATAGGCACCAACCAACTCAAAATCATCGTCTTCATTAATCATTTGAACCGTTTTTTGGCCCATCGATCCCATGAAGCCAGCAACTAGAACCTTTATCATAGTAAACTCCTTGTGTAATTAAATATTGTTAATTTATCGAACGCAAGCTGCAAAAAATCAGAACCTTACATTCCGAACGCCAACCGCTTAGTTTCGCACACTCTCCAGGTCTCTGATTCCCAATCTCTTTGCAAGGATGGCCTTTTCTTCATCGTCTAATGACAGGATTGGCAAACGGCAATCGCCAACATGGTATCCCTGAGCGTTTAGGACAGCCTTAACAGGTGATGGTGACGGATAACTGAAAAGCGCTTTGATCTTTGGGCTTAAGAACCTCATTAGGTCACCTGCTGCTTTGTAGTCGCCATCATAGAGATCATCATACATCTGACGAATTTCCTTACCATAGATGTGACTGGCAACCGAAATAACACCACGGCCACCAACGACTTTTGCAAAGAGTGCCTGAGCATCTTCACCTGTGAAAACGTTAAAGTCATCATCGGTATGCTCAACAATATATTCGAAATCATCCATTGACGTACACTGCTTTACACCGGCAATATTAGGATTCTTTGATAACTCAACCACCGTGTCGTTTGCCATTGTGACACCGGTTCGGCCTGGAATATTGTAAATGATCAACGGAACCGACGACTGTTCAGCAACCGCTGTAAAGTGGGCGATCATCCCTCTTTGATCTGGTTTGTTATAGTATGGCACAACAACCAACGCGTAATCAATACCGGGAATGTGACTAACTTCTGAAGTGAATTGTGCGGTTTCGTAAGTGTTATTACTGCCTGTACCGGCAATAACAACGCCGCGACCATTTACTATCTTAGCAAAACGCGTGTACAATTCAATCTTTTCATCATGACTTAAGGTTGGTGTTTCGCCAGTCGTACCACCAATTACAAAGCCTTTGCTACCAGTATCAATCAAGTGATTTGCCAATGTCTCAAGTGCGTCAAAGTTAATCGTACCGTCATCACTAAATGGGGTAATAATTGCTGTCATAATATCTGCGTTAATCATAAAAATCCCTACTTTCTATATTCTTAGTTTCAATAGTCTTCCAATTTTTTATAAAACCGATTCACCCTGTCTGAACTCAAGAAATCTAACAATCGAATTGACGCCCTTAGGAATCGACGATTCTTTTGGATTCAAAGTAGCAGCGTGTAATGCTGAATCATCTTCGACGCCCAACCAAAACATCGTTCCGGGAATCTTTGATAATAAGTACCCGAAATCTTCACCGGTCATTGCCGGTTGAGTTTCAATAAATTGTGTTTGCGGATCCTGCTTAGCAAAATTGATAAATCGTTTTGTCAATTCATCGTTATTTTCTACGGGAAGATATCCACCTTGGTTAAAAGCAATGTTGACAGTTGCACCATAACTGGTTGCCACTCCATTGGCGACCTGTTTGAGTCGGTCAACAATGTGTTCGATCATTTTCTGGGTGAGACCACGAATAGTTCCTTCAATCCGGGCTTGCCCGGCAATAACATTTCGAATGGTTCCGGCATCCAACTTCCCAAATGTAATTACACCGCCCTCAATCGGGTTAACGCTTCGGGAAACGATTGTTTGAACCTGGTTAATAAATTGAGCCGCCGCAACCACCATGTCATTGGCATCCTGTGGATAAGCCGCATGCCCGCTTTTTCCAATCAAATCAACATTGACTTCCGTTGTTCCCGCAAATAGCGTGCCCATGCGGCAGCCAATTGCTCCCGCGGGTAAGTTGGGATTATCATGCAGTCCGTAAAATTCATCCGGTCTCCATTTGCCGGCAAAAACGCCCTGTTCATAGGCAACTTTACCGCCATTCTGACTTTCTTCTGCCGGTTGAAAGAAGAACACCATATTATCTTTTGGCTGATGCTCACTGAACCAGCTGAGAACGCCCAACGCAACCGTCATGTGGATATCATGGCCACATGCATGCATCACACCGGGTGTTTTAGAAGCAAATGGTAACCCTGTTTTTTCAGTCACGGGCAACGCATCGATATCGGTTCGATAACCAATCGTCCGCTTGGGATCACTTCCGTGAATATACACAAGTAATGCGGTTGGTAGGTCCGGAACCTCTCGGATTTCAAGATATTGCTGGTTAACCCCCTTAATGACAGCTAACAGATATTGATGAGTCTCGAACTCATGCATTGCCAATTCAGGATGCGCGTGCAGGTGCCTACGAATATCAATTAAGTTTTCCGTTGTTAATTGGGCCATTAAATCACAGCTTTCTTAAATCGTCTTCCAACTCTGTCTTGGACTTAGTCTTGGAATCGACATCCTTGATTTTCTTCGCCGGCATACCGGCAACCATCGTATATGGTGCTACATCTTCAGTCACAACCGCGCCGGCTGCCACAACGGCACCTTCACCAACGTGAACGCCTTCAATGACAACTGCATTGGCGCCGATCAGAACATTGTCATCTATTTGAACCGGTTGGGCAGAAGCCGGTTCGATCACACCGGCCAGTACCGCACCAGCACCAATATGTGAATGCTTACCAACAATTGCACGGCCACCCATCACGACGCCCATATCAATCATGCTGTCGGCCCCGATTTCGGCCCCGATATTGATAATAGCGCCCATCATAATGACAGCATTATCGCCAATTGTGACGTGCTCTCGAATGACAGCCCCCGGCTCAATACGGGCATTGACATTTTTGGCATCCAGCAATGGAACGGCGGAATTTGTTGCATCGGATTCGATTTTCGTGTCTTTAATCTGATCTTTATTTGCCTTCAGGAAAGGCTCAACGTTCTTCCAATCACCAAACAAAACGGCAGTGTGTTTCTCAACAAACGCTTCTATTGATTTGGGAATCTCAACTTTTCGAAGAGCACCCTTAACATAAACTTTCACCGGCGTCTTCTTCTCGGCATTTCCGATATACTCAATAATTTCCCGTGCACTTAGTTGTTCCATTGCAATAAAGTCTCCCTTATAAGTAGTAGTTTTATTATTTTTATATAGTTGTCTGAATTAGGACTGTTTCTCAAAGCATCACCACGCCACGTAAGGGATCAAATCGAAAAATCCCAATGCGGGATTCCCCAATTTGACGCCTTACGCTCTGGGTGATAACCGCTTTACTCCGCACACTTGACTTAGGACTGCTTCTCAAAGCAACG
>NZ_GG669994.1:241886-243758 GCF_000159315.1 Lentilactobacillus hilgardii DSM 20176 = ATCC 8290 | reverse complement strand
GAGATTTCCGAAATGAATCTCTTACACTCCGAACGCTAACCGCTTTGCTCCGCACACTTACCTTATTCAAGTGGTTGATCAAGTCGAATCAGATCTTCAAACGTTTCTCGACGAATCGCCAAATTATCTTGACCATTTTCAACAAAAATAACGGCTGGTCTTGGATTTCGATTATAATTGGAAGCCATCGCATATCCATATGCACCGGTAGCCAGCATTGCCAAAACATCTCCCGGCTTGGTCTGAGGCAACGCCTGCTTTTGAATTAAAATATCACCGGACTCACAATACTTGCCGGCTACCCGTACCGTCTCTTTAGCCGGTGCCTTGGGATCATTAGCCAAAACTGCATCATATTCAGCTTGATAAAGGGCTGGCCGAATATTATCGCCCATGCCACCGTCAACCGTGACATACGAGCGAATGCCCGGAACGTCTTTTCGACTGCCGACAGTATAAAGATTGTAGCCTGCAGGACCTGCAATTGACCGGCCCGGTTCAATCCAGACAGCCGGCATTGGAAGTGCCAACTCCCTGGCCCGCTTCTTAATTGCTTTAACAATCGCATCAACAAACATTTCCGGTGCAATCGGATCATCTTTTTCGGTATAGCGGATACCAAACCCACCGCCGACATTAACAACTTTTGCCACATACCCGATTTCCTTGTGCCACTGACCGAGTGTATCAATCAACTTTGTGGCAGCCAGTTCAAATCCCTTTACTTCAAAAATCTGTGAACCAATATGGGCGTGAATGCCGAGCATTGTCATCCGTTGGTCAGCCAATACTTCATCCAAGGCCTTACGAGCCTGACCACTTTGCAGATCAAAGCCGAATTTGCTATCTGTCTGACCGGTTTGATCATATTCATGAGTGTGGGCAGAGACGCCTGGCGTTACTCGCAACATCACATTAATGTGGGCATCTTTATCTTTCAAAATCTGCTTTAGCAAAGCAATTTCATGGAAATTATCCAAGATAATAACCCCGATTTGGTGGTCAACAGCCATTTCCAATTCTTCAACGGACTTGTTATTACCGTGAAAGCTGACATGATCCATTGGAAAGCCCGCTTTAATAGCGGTATATAATTCGCCTCCGGAAACAACGTCGATATGTGCATTTTCCTGATTGACCAGTTGGAACATCGCAATGCAGGCAAATGCTTTGCTTGCGTAACTAACTGCATAATCCACATGATTGTCTTCAAACACCTTTTGAAAATGATGGATTTGATTTCTGATGGACGATACATCATAGACAACCAGTGGGGTTTTGTATTTTTTGACAAGATCAAGTGCATCTGCACCACCGATTTCCAAATGTCCGGCTTGATTAATCTGAATTTGACTGATATCACTACTCATTTAAATTTCCTCCAACTCATCTTCAAAAAGGGTACAAAAAAATCTCTTTGTTCAGTGGCTAACTAAACAAAGAGATTCAGAATTTTAAGTGCTCTAATATTCTTTATCAATTTTGTCGTCGTTAGCGCCCCGCAGCTGACGATTTTCGCTGCGACAGTCCATAGCCTCTTAAGCTAAGTCCCAGCGCGCCAAGGCCTGCTTCCCTTGGTGCTTCGGCAACCGCCCCTTTCATTAGCTTCAAAGTTCAAGCAGGAACTCCACTAATTACTCTTGTTGGTTGCAACCTCTAATGATTATTTACTAATCAGTTTATAATGCTTCTCATCATCCGTCAACCTTTTAATGTAAATTTGCACAAATCAATTTCTAACACAGCAATGAAAGTCGTAAAGATAAACAAAATGATAAATTTAAGCAACTAATGAACTAATTACAATAAGCATTATACACTTATCTCGTCATTTTTCAGAAAAAATTACTCATCAATCACTTTCCAATATTA
>NZ_GG669994.1:214976-240862 GCF_000159315.1 Lentilactobacillus hilgardii DSM 20176 = ATCC 8290 | reverse complement strand
TTAACATCTTTCCGTCACATGATGATCTTAACGCGTCACAGCTCAGCATAACGTTTCAAAATGACCAGTCTCCATATCTATTTGTCACTATTAATTTTTTCACGAGACTTTACTAGTTTTTAAAATGTGCTAAAATTCGACTTAACGATTTTTAACTAAATTTTTAATTAATGGGAAAACAGGGAGTGGACAATTGAGATGAAAGTTGTTAAGTTTGGTGGAAGTTCGCTGGCAGATGCGGCGCAGTTCCAAAAAGTGATTCAAATTATCCAAGATGATCCGCAACGAAGGGTCGTCGTCACATCAGCACCGGGAAGAAGATTCACCGGTGACATCAAAGTCACAGATCTTCTAATCAAATATGCCAATGCAACGTTAGCTGAAAAGAAGAATGATTATGCTTCCGCTATTTTTGCGCGTTACCAGGAAATCGGAAATGGTTTTGGTGTTGATCAAAACATTTTGGAAGATATCCACTCAAAACTGATTGCTTTGCCCAATAAGACTTATCCGAATGACGATTACCTCATGGCTGCTTTTAAGGCACACGGTGAGCGACTCAACGCGGAATTATTCGCGGCATGTCTTAATAAACTTGGCACAAAGGCCCGCTTTGTCGACCCTTCGGAAGCCGGTATTTTACTAACAGACAATCCAAACGGTGCCTCAATCCTTGAAGAAACCTACGCTAATTTAGGCCAATTGAAATACGGTGATGAAAAGTTGGTTTTCCCCGGCTTCTTTGGTTTTACCAAAGATGGCAATATCGTGACGTTTGCGCGTGGTGGCTCCGATATCACAGGGTCAATCCTCGCGCGTGGCCTTCACGCTTCCCTGTACGAAAACTTTACTGATGTTGATGCTATTTATGCCGCAAATCCCAAAATCGTTAAAAATCCAATCCCGATTTCTAAAATGACGTTCCGTGAAATGCGTGAGTTATCCTATGCCGGCTTTTCCGTTTTCAACGACGAAGCCATTATTCCCGCCATTCAAGGACAAGTCCCGATCAACGTTAAAAATACAAATAACCCTGAACTTCCCGGCACATTGATTGTGCCCGAAAAGGACCTCTCAATTAAACGTCCCGTAACAGGAATTACCGGTTCAAACCGCTTCGCTGCTCTTTATCTACACCGGTATCTGTTGAACAAGGAAGTCGGCTTTACGCTTAAAATTCTTCAGATCCTTTATAAATATGGTGTTTCCTATGAACACATGCCATCAGGAATTGATGACCTAACGATTATTTTCGATCGCAATCAGCTCGATGACCAAACCATCCATAAGATGTGCAATGATATTCAAAACACAGTTAATCCGGATGATATGGAATGGATTGACGATTATGCGATCATTATGGTTGTTGGTGAAGGAATGCGTGCTAGAATTGGAACAATAGAGAACATTATTCGGCCGTTGGCAACTCATCACATTGCCGTTCATATGATCAACCAAGGGGCTTCACGAATCTCAATTATGTTGGGAACCCGTGAATCCGACGCCGATAATGCGATCAGGTATATTTACGATAATTTTTTTAAATCAGGTGAAATAGCCGCTGAAGAACTTCAGGCCAGCCTTGATTCATCAAGCATTTAATTTATAGAACTTATGATATGGAGGCACAATTATGGTGCAATTACTAAAAGTCCATGGCTCACAAAATCAATTTTTTATCTTGGATCAAACCGAGTTGAAAACGAAATTAAATCAAGAAGAATTGGTGGCACTCACCAAGCAGATTACTGATCCGGCCAAAGGACTTCTCGATGGTGCCGATGGTGTTTTAGTGATTGATCATTCTGATCATGATGGCACTTTGGGCAGCATGCAGGTCATTAACACAGACGGCAGTATTGCGTCAATGTGTGGTAATGGGTTACGCACAGTTTCACGCTATTTGTCAGATAAATACCATCAGAATTCATTTAAGGTTGAAACAATGGACAGCGATCTGGCCGTCCATCGTGAAACCAGCCTTGCACCAGGTGTTCCAACGTTTAGTGTGGAAATATCACCGGTTACTTTTAACAAAGAAAGCCTCCCCTTTGACAATCTTGACGGCGATACTTTGATTGACCGTGAAGTACCGGCATTTACCAAGGGGTTAAAATTCACGGCAATCGCAGTTCCCAACCCACATCTAATCAGCTTTGTCAGCGAAGAGGTCATGAATTCGGACGTTTTAGGAAAATTAGGCAAAGAACTGAATCAGCCAAATCCATATTTTACTGATGGTGTAAATGTCAGCTTTGCCCAAATCCTGGACCATAATCAATTATTTGTTCGAACCTATGAACGTGGTGTCGGTTTTACAAATGCTTGTGGAACCGGTATGTCGGCAACTAGTCTTGCTTTCTGCCTCAATCACCCAGAAGTAAGCGACTTCGAAGAAACCATTTCTGTTTATAATCCGGGGGGCATGGTTAAGACGCGGGTTCATGATGACGATGGCTCTTATCACATCGATTTAATTGGAAACGCCACATTCACACACAAGGTTGAAATCCCAGAAACCGATTTACACGCAAATCAGTTGCAACATGCTGAGATTACCGATACCGGTGAACAAAAAGATTATTTAAACTTTGTAAACGACTTAAAGCAACAGGAAGCCTAATCAAAAACAAAAGCTCGTAAGATCCGCAGCCTTAATGATGCGGATCTTACGAGCTTTTGTTTTTCAATGATTTATCGATTTAATACCACCAAATTCAAATTAGGATTTTCCAAATTGGCGCCTTATATTCCAGATGCTAACCGTTTTGATCCACACACTAATTAGGACTGTTCCTCTAACCATAAACCTGCATGTAAGCTAACAGGCATCAAATTCTAAAAGCGGGAATTCGCTGCCTGTCAACTTACACTCCGTTAGCTCCACACACTGATTAGGACTGTTCCTCAAAGCAGTTTTCTGCGCATAAGGGATTCATTTGAAAAATCCAAAAGCAGAATTTCCCAAATGAACGCCTTATTCTCCGAAGACTAACCGCTTTGTTACACACACTATTTTTTTTCCTTTTCCCACACCGTCTTAATCAGTTGATTTGCCATCACCCTACAGATCAACTCAATCAATTGATCCTGCATATACGTTTTGGCGTCAAAGCTGACCGATTCACCGTCAATCGCCGTTATTGTCATGTCATGAGCTTCAATTTTGATATTATATTCGGCAAAGGTTTTAATAATCGATTGCAATTTAACCTGATCCATCATTTTATTGGCCTCCCAGTTTCAATTTCAACCGCCACTCATCCTGGCGGACTTGATTAATTTTCATTCGTAGATCCATCAACTGCGAAACGGATAATAGAAAGTCTTTAACCTGTTCATAATGCGTCTTACTTGAAAAATAATGATTCGCTTTTCGCTGTGATAATTTATCAATTTTCGTTTGAAGGTTCTTGAGATACCTTTCAACAAACTGAATGGTATTTTCACGAATACTGGCCAAATTAGCAATCTGCTCATCTCCAGGATCCTCAATTTCCAATTCCTCGACCAGCTGAAACCCGTTTAGATCTTCAGAATCCGTATTCAGTAACAAAAAGTCCCCATTTTCAACCGCACTTTGATACGTATCAAGGTCTGTTTTCGTTAAATACCCGGGTAGTTGTCTGTCAGTTAATTTCACCAGTAGAACGACATTTCTGGTAATCCCCGCACCAAACTTAATATGAATCACAAAATTCTTTTTGCCTATGTAGTTAACATTGTCCAAAATAAGCTGTGGATTATTTGTAACGACTTCCCCAAGTGAAAAATAAGATTGACCCTTTTTTCTAACAATTTGACCAAAAACCGGCTTCATAGTCTTCCTCCGTCTAATTCATTTTCAAGTTGTATCAAGATGATTTTTGAAATACAATGACACTCAATGTTCATTTTAACGTATAATAGATTGGAACACACGTTCAAGTTAGACCAGTGAAGGGAATACCATGACAGTTCATCAAATCGGCATCCGCCAGCTCGTTGAGTTTTTACTCAGGACCGGCGATTTAAGCCCTATTACATCAAGTGAAAATACGCCTCAAGAGGGCAGTAGAATCCATCGTAAGCTTCAAAAAAGGCGTCCCGACAGTTATCAATCCGAAGTCAGCCTGAAAACCTCATTTCAATATTTAGAGGACGAGTATATTGTCGAAGGCAGGGCTGACGGAATTGATTATCAGGATTCAACCGTTCTAATTGAAGAAATCAAAACTTCGGACTTGGAATTCCAATCGGTTCCAGAGTCAACAATTCAATTATATTGGGCACAGGCAAAAGTTTACGCTTATATTTTAATGGAAAAAGATGCGCTTGACGACATTCGATTACAACTGACATACGTTCAAACTCCCGACGAAAAAATCACGACCAAGTTTAAATCTTATACCAAAGATGAAGCAACATCTTTCTTCAATGATTTGGTCGCCGAGTATAAAGCTTGGATTAAACTTCGCCGGGAATTAAATAAGCAACGTATCAAATCAGCTAAAGCACTTCGTTTCCCGTTCACAAACTATCGTCCGGGCCAGCATCAGCTTGCTGTCAACGTTTATAAAACAATTATGCTGGAAAAGCATTTATTTATCGAAGCCCCAACCGGTACCGGTAAAACCATTTCTACTCTCTTTCCGGCCATTAAGTCAATGGGTGAATCACTAATTAGCCGAATCTTTTATTTTACTGCCAAACAAAGTACACGTCATGTAGCCGAAAACACCATTTCACTCATGGCCAAAAATGGATTGACACTTAAAAGTATTACCCTGACCGCTAAAGACAAAATAACATTTCAAGAAGAACGGGATGTCCCACCCGAAAAAAATCCTTACATGGTAGGTTACTATGATCGGGTGCGACCGGCAATCAAAGATATTATTTCAAATGAAAATCAAATCACGAAACAAACGATCGAAAAATACGCCGAGAAGCACAAGGTTGATCCTTTCGAATACTCACTCGATGTCAGCCTCTTTTGCGACATTATTATTTGTGACTACAATTATCTGTTTGATCCCCAAGTCCACTTACAGCGGTTCTTTTCCGTTCCAGATAAAGAAAATTGTTTTCTCGTTGACGAGGTCCACAACCTAGTACAGCGCTCCCGTGAAATGTACTCGGCAGCTTTGAAACTAAGCCCAATTAAGCCACTGATCGACACCCTCTCGAAACAAAAAGAAGCCAATAAAAAAATCATCAAGAAGCTGGAATCGTTAAAACGCGCCTTTAAAAGGTACAGTAAAGAGGCCGGTGAAACTGTAAGCCGCCAAATTGCCCAAACCGCCCCCATTGATAATTTTAACAAGACACTCGGAGATTTAATCGCTGAAATACATGAATGGTTGGCAAATCAAAAACCTTCCCCAACCGTTGATCTGGTTGTTGACTATTATCTACAATGTCGAAGCTACTATTTGATTTCCCAATTCTATGACGAAACTTACCGTACCCGTGTGATCGTTGACGAAGATCATCATGATATTATTTTTCGACAGTTCTGTATGGATCCCAGTAAGCAATTGAAAGAGAGCTTGAATTTAGGAAGGGCTGCCATACTTTTCTCAGCCACGCTTAGTCCAATCTCTTATTATCAAAGAGTGTTGGGAGATGAAGCAGACAGTTTACCAATGATTTCCACCTCATCGTTTCCCCAGCAAAACTGCCAGGTTATCATTGCCAATAATATTAATACACTCTACGCAAATCGGGGTAAGAGTATTCAACCGATCTGTGAAACCATCTTTACTCTTGTTTCTCAAAAAAAAGGGCATTACATGATTTTCTTTCCATCCATGAATTATCTTGATGCTGTTTTGTCTGAATTTTCAACTATATATCCGGAAATTAAGACCGTTAGACAGAAATCGACAATGGATAATTTTGCCAGGCAGCAATTTTTAGATGAGTTTCGCCAGACTCCGGAGCAAACCAAAGTTGGCTTTGCTTTGCTTGGTGGTATCTTTTCTGAAGGAATTGACTTAAAGAATGACCAACTGATTGGCGTTGGAATCGTAAGTGTTGGCCTTCCTGGGATGAACGCTGAATCTGATTTAATCCGTGATTATTTTGATTCAATCAACGGTGAGGGCTTTTCATTTGCATATCAGCTGCCGGGGTTTAATAATGTAAGTCAAGCCGCAGGAAGAGTGATTCGTACCAACACCGATAAAGGGGTTATCGTTTTAATGGATCGTCGGTTTAATCAAACCAGATACCGAAAAATCTTTCCAAAACACTGGGCAAACATCCAAGTCTCAAATAACCCCAAACAGTTGGAAAATCAGCTCCAAAACTTTTGGAAGCAGTTCCGAAATTAAGACCAAAGGTGTATACTAGTATCACTATTCATTCATTGAATTATGCCAGGAGGGATTCAGTTTGAAATTAGCAATGTATGATCATAAGCCAACGTTTGTCGCGCCACAGAATAATCAAATTTGGGGTGTGCCAATCACTGGGTATGACTCAATCGACGATATCTTGAACGATTGGCAGAACTTCGAATCCAAAGTACTTATCAATATTTCAGACAAGGCCATTATTAATGACGATCGCGCTGAGCCGCTTGATCCTAAAAAATTTGAGCAGCCCGTTACCCATCCCCGTCAATTACCGGCGATCGGCTTTAACTACCTTGATCATATGGAGGAGATGTCAACTGCCCGTCCAAAACGGCCAAACGTTTTTAATAAATTTGTCAGCTCTCTTGCAGGTCCAACAAATGCTATTCATTTGAGTAGTGATACTGTTGACTGGGAATCCGAATTAGTTATTATCATCGGTAACGGTGGCCGCAATATCAGTCGGGAAGATGCTGAGGACGCCATTGCCGGCTACATGGTTGGTCAGGATATTTCAGATCGCACCTTACAAGCAATTGATGGTCCAAGTACCCAGTTCGATCTCGGAAAATCATATCGTAATTATTCACCGGTTGGCCCTTATATCTCAACAATTGCCGATACTGACGACATTGTTTCAAAGCAGATTACGACAAAGATCAACGGTGAAATCATGCAGCAGGCAACTGTTAGTCAAATGATTTTCGATATTCAAACATTAGTCTCATATATTTCAGGTGTCATAGAGTTATACCCGGGAGACTTGATCTTCACAGGAACACCAAGTGGTACCGGTGTAGGAAGGGATCCACAGGTATTCCTTAAATCAGGAGACGTCTTCACAAGTGAAATTGATGGCTTGGGAATGATTGAAACGAAGGTAAATTAGAGAGTGCTCCGGAAAACGTTTTGATCCCAGAATATAAGCTAATAAAACAATAATCTTGGATTTGGGTTATTGTTTTATTAGCCTATATGGCCGGGGTCAGTTTTTTGGTGCACGTTTCAGCTGGCTAAAAATGTCCATCTGATATTCCTGAACTTGGGATATTTAAGTTTTTGGCTTATATGGCCGGAAGTTGCTTTTTATTACACGTTTCGGCTAAATGACAGCATACATCAATCAAATGAGTGGCTGGGACATAAGTCCAAAAAACATTACTTTTTAAAAAAATCCCGTGAAATCAGCGTTTTTTAAGCTGATTTCACGGGATCTTCACTTTAAGGTAGGAACGTTGTAGTATTGATTTTTAACTATTGTCCCAACCTCTCTTGATTTTTTATTATTGACAATTAAACTTATTTTTTCCTCAATACACAGACCGGCTCCGGTACCTTAACGTCCTTTTGGATCATTGTCAGCTTACCAGTTTGAGCATTTCGTGTGTACAACGTTCCGTTATCAGAATTTTGATTGACACAAATCACAAATGATTCATCGTCACTGAAATTAAAATCGCGTGGAAAATCGCCTTCGGTTGAGATGCGTTGGATCAATTGCACATTACCCTTCTCGTCTGAACTAAAGACGGCAATTGTATTATTTCCCCTATTGGAAACATAAACGAATTTGCCATCTTTCGAAATTCGAATTGCAGCAGCGCCGTTATGCTCGGTCCAGTCTTCGGGAATTGTTGATGAAATACTTCTTAGTGTTAATTTCCCTGCTTTTTCGTCATAATCCAAAACAGCTAAATGACTACTCAATTCCCCAACCAGATAAGCAACCCCCTTCTTTTCATCAAAGGCGATATGCCGAGGACCGTAACCATCTTCCATTTGTAATTCACTGACAGGAGTTAATTTGCCACTATCATCAAGATCATAAATAAAGACTTTATCAACACCAAGATCCACTGCAACTACTCGATTATCAGGTGTTAAATTAATATAATGGGGATGCGGGCCATCCTGTTGTTCGGGCCGAAAACCCAATGTTCCTTTATCCATGATTCTATCAGCACGGGTAATGGCACCATCACTGGCAATCTTGTAAGTACAAATTGTGCCAGCGTGATAATTGGCCGTAAATACCAACTTGCGTGTCTCATCAACAGCAATGTAGGCTGGCGATGTTTCTTGATCGTGAATCGAAGCAATATCCGTTAATGGAAAATCTTCAGACTTGCCATCCCACTCTTTAAAACCACCTGTTACATTGTCGTCTTTATCTTTAACCTTGGTAATCGCATAAATCCGCTTACTGTTAGATTCAGCAACATACGTGGGGTCAATTGCATCACCAACAAACTGTAAATTCTGCAATTTTTGATTGTCTGTGTCCAATTCAAGCTGATAAACACCTTTACTGATTCGTCTGGTATAAGTTCCAATCAAATATTTTTCTATCAAAAGTTTTGCCTCCAGAATTTGTTTATGTCTACATTATGCCACAGATAGAAGTTAATCAAAATACATTATGTAAGCTTTTTCACGAAAGGATGCTCATTATGGATTCATTTGAAAAATTTCACCCGGTTTTAACAGCCCATTACACACTGGACTGGTTAACACAAACTCAAGTTAAACGCGTTGATGATCTTTTTAATCAGCCAAACTTTACAACCGTTTCTGCAGAAAAACTACCAAATCAAATCTTCGATACGGTTAAAGGCATTAATCATGTCATGCAACGTGTGATGAACACCACAGAACTAACTTGGGGAATTACTGATTCAAACGATGGCTCTTTTAAGGGAATAATAACGATTTCCGGATTCAATCGTGATGACAAAACCGGTATTATCGATTTTACATTCGTTAAAAATGAAGCCAGAGGATTAAGTGAAGTCATCAAACGCGTCGTAGAATTCGCAAAAGATCATTTTGATTTCACTAAATTAGAGGTAAACTTAAATGCTCCTGCTACCGTAATCTCAAGTATCCTCAAAGAAAACAACTTTGAAACCCTTGACCGTCACCATTTTGAATTAGACCTATCAACTACCAACTAATAAAAAATCAGTAAAATAATGCTCAGTTTATTGATTTATTTGTTAATATAGTTTAGAATAATTCTAAAATAAGAATCAAAGTAGCACTGGGAACCGGTTAAAGTTCTAAAAACTTGCCACCTTCCACTAGGTATTGGAGGAATTGCGTTATGGCTACCAACACACAACAATTGGATGTATCATTAAAACGACTTAAAAAGAAAGGGATTCGAATAACCCCCCAGCGTGAAATTATCTTGACCTACCTGATCGGCCATCATAATCATCCTTCCGTTGAAACGATTCGAGACGGCATTGACGAAAAGCTGCCTAATTTAAGTGTCGCTACCATCTACAACACACTCAAACTATTCGTTGATAATGGCTTGGTTATTGAGCTGCCTAATAAAGATGGCGGCCTTCGATATGATTTTTTCGGTGTGCCCCATTACCACGCAATTTGTGAAAACTGTGGTAAGATTTTTGATATTTTTGACGAATCATACCCTGATATCGTGGCACATGTTCAGAAAGTAGCCAGGGAAAAAGTTGGTTTTACCGTTACCGGTACACAATTAGAAGTAACTGGCATCTGCCCGAAATGTGAAAAAAAGCTCGCAACTAGAAAGCCGTTATCAAAATAATATTACAATGGATAAAGTCTGATATAATAGGATTTAAACCGCTTTTTTATTATTTTGTCAACAACTCTTAATATGATTGACAATAAGTCGTCAAAAGCCCGTAATCATGCGTTAAATCACTGATTACGGGCTTTCTTGCTGCTTGAATCTACTACGCTAAATCGTTTATATTACTAAGCGTAATCAAGTAAGAATGTAAATATTTGATATATTTAAACCAGACTAAATTTAACTAAAAACCGAAACATCATCCAATCATTTAAAAGTAATCCGATCAAACTTCTGAAGGGAAAAATTATTTTGAAAAAAAGAAATTTAATCAAGGCAGTTTGTGCACTTTCATTTGCTGCCGTGGGAATTTTCTCATACGGCAACAGTGCCCATGCCGAAAGTGTCAACACATATATCGCAAACAACAATATTGACCACGCTGATGTAACATCATCTGTTTGGGGCGGGTTTCCGAAAAACGGTTACCGCCACGGTACTGGTAAGCCTGAAGGGGTTGTCGTCCATGAAACTGCAAACCCAAGTTCAACGATTTACAACGAAATTGCATACATGAAACGCAACTATCGGGCTGCCTTTGTTCACACGTTTGTTGATGCCAGTCGAATCATCAACATCGCGAACACAGACTATCTGGCTTGGGGTGCCGGATATCCAGCAAACGCACGGTTTGTCCAGTTTGAACAGGTTCGCGTTCATAGTAAGTCAGCCTTTGCACATGAGATTGCAAACTCAGCTTACTACACGGCCTATATTCTGGATAAATATGGTTTAACGCCAAATGATGCCGCCTATGATGGCAAAGGAACCGTTTGGTCTCACAAAGGCGTCTCCAAGTTTTTAGGAGGCACAGATCATACCGATCCAACTGCCTATTACTCATCAATGGGTAAAACCTATTTTGGTTCGAGTTATACATTTGCACAGTTTTATCAGCTTGTAAAAACAACGTACGACAACATTTCTGGCTCACACGAAAAAAAAGCATTTGATAAAGTTTCGTATCAGTCAGCCGATGACGAGGCGCTATTAGGAGATAAATATAAATCTTATAAGCTATATAACCATGTAAAAAATTCAAGGGCCAATATTAAGTCATATTCATGGTCATCAGTAGGTGCGACCATCGGCAAGAAAGTATATATCGATAATATCGGTACAAAATCATCCGGCAGTGCCTGGTATCGTATTCGCTTCTCAACTGATAACGGTGTTCAAAAATACTGGGTATACGGTAAGGCGTTGAACTTGGATTAAACGGACAAAAAGCCAAATCGGTTATTAGTTCAAAAGGGGTCGAACTTTTTTGTTCCGACCTCTTTTGCTTTAACTAAAAGTATTTGTTCTTATTTAGTTACCTTAAAGCTGTTTTTATCATATCGGAACCAATTTTAAAAATCACAGTTCGGCATCATTTATTCACTATTCAGCTTGTTCAGTTGACATTTGAACTTTAATTATATATGATGAGGCTACTTTGGAAGACCAAGTAGTGCGACTACAGAGAAAGCGTTGACTGCTGGAAAACGCTTAAGAGCACGAATCCTATCTTCTATTACGATTATGTCTTAATCAGACACGGATTTTCCCGTTATGAAATCAAAAAGTGTGAAGCCTTGCTTTGAATGAGAATGGTACCGCCCTAATTGGGTGTCTCAATTCAAAGTAAGGCTTTTTGTGTAAAATGAAAGAAGAAATTCAGGTGGCAAATATGAATAATCGAACTATTAATGCAAATCGAATCGTTGTTAAAGTAGGAACCAGTAGTCTCATCCACCCAAGCGGTGCCATTAATTTGGAAACTTTCGACCAATTAGCATACACACTCAGTGCACTAAATAATCAGGGCAAGGAATTGATTCTAGTTTCGTCAGGTGCAATTGGTGTCGGCCTGAATAAAATGAACCTTAAAAAACGACCAACAGAAATCGGTGCCCAGCAGGCATTGGCAGCAATTGGTCAATCGGAACTCATGACTTTATTTACCCAAAGATTCAACCATTACTTAACAGACATTGCGCAAGTTCTGCTCACCCATGATATTTTTGATTATCCCAAAAGCAATAAATATGTCATGGATACATTCAATTGTCTCCTCAACGACAACGTCATTCCAATCGTTAATGAAAATGATACGGTTGCCACCGACGAATTGGATCACAAAACAACTTTTGGCGATAATGACCAACTTTCTGCAATCGTTGCCAGTCATGTCAACGCAGATTTACTGATTGTTTTATCAGATATTGACGGCTTTTACGATCAGAATCCTAAAAAGTATGTCAACGCCAATCTAATTTCCACCGTTAATCATATTAACGAAAAAACATTCACAGTCGCCGGTGGCTCTGGAAGCCGCTTTGGAACCGGTGGAATGCAAACAAAATTATTGGCAGCGAAACGAATGCTGGATGAGAACCGCCAAATGGTTTTGGCCAATGGCAAGGATCCCAGAGTTATTCTTGATATTCTCGCCGGTAAACAGATTGGAACCCTGTTCTCCAACGATTCAACAAGCAATCAGCATCGTGACTTGGCAAATCTTAATCAAAAATAAAAAAGCCAAATAACATTTAGAAATCCTCACTACTTTAAAATACAACCCTGGGAGGGCTTAATCATGAATGACACTTTAATTCAAATCGGTCAACAAGCAAAAAAAGCGGCTGTCAAAATGGGACAGCTTGATACGATCACTAAAAATCAAATTTTAAGCCAATTTGCAGAAAACATTGTTGCTCACATTTCTGAAATTCTCACCGCTAATCAAAAGGATTTGGCAAATGCTACTGAAATGCCAACAAAATTTACTGATCGATTAAAATTAACCGAGCAGCGTATTAAGAATATGGCAGAAGGGCTACGCCAAGTCGCCGCTCTATCGGATCCCATCGGAAATATTGATCGTGGCTGGACCAACGAAGCCGGCTTATTAATTGAACAAAAACGTGTCCCGATAGGTGTGATTGCGATGATTTTTGAGGCCCGCCCCAATGTCACAGTCGACGCATCTGCTCTGACATTCAAAAGCGGCAATGCCGTTATCCTGCGTGGAGGCAAAGAGGCGCTCAACAGCAATTTGGTACTGGCAGAAGTGATGCGTGAAGTCTTGAAACAAAACGGGTTGGATGAGAATATTATCCAGATTCTTCACGATACAAGTCACAAAACAGCTGATGATCTCATGCACCTGAATGACTATGTGGATGTTTTAATTCCTCGTGGTGGCGCCGGTTTAATTCAGGCCGTTTTAAAAAACTCGACAGTACCTGTGATCGAAACCGGTGCCGGTAATTGTCATATTTATGTGGATCAATTTGCGGAAGAACAAATGGCGGTTGATATTGTTGTGAACGCTAAAGTGCAACGGCCTTCGGTCTGCAACGCCGCTGAAAAATTATTAATTCATCAAAACGTCGCTAAAAAGTTACTGCCTGCCATTGCAAAAGCGTTGGAAAAACACGGTGTTGAACTGCGTGGTGATCGGAGAAGTCAGGAGATTATCGGGTCAATCAAGCCCGCAACTGAAACCGACTGGTCAACCGAATACAACGACCTGATTATGGCCATTAAAATTGTTGATAATGAGCAGGAAGCAATCGATCATATCAACCAGTACTCCACCGGACATTCAGAGGTTATCATCACAGATAATTACCAAAACAGCCAAACATTTTTAAACCAAATCGATTCGGCTTGTGTTTATGTTAATGCGTCAACTCGATTTACCGACGGCTTCCAATTCGGCTTCGGTGCAGAAATTGGCATCAGCACTCAAAAACTCCATGCACGTGGCCCAATGGGATTAAATGAGCTCACGACCACTAAATACGTTATCCGAGGAAATGGCCAGATTAGAAAATAAGTGTGCGGAGCAAAGCGATTAGTACCCAGAGTGTAAAACGTTCATTTCAGAAATTCCGATTTCACATCAAAAAACGTTCAAACGGCAACCATTATCCGTTTGAACGCTTTTTATTTATTTACCCGATTCACTTTTTTCTTTATCCTGTATTTTCTTTAGACGGTGACTCATCATTAACGTCGTCCCCGGAATTGTGAGTACAACGCCAATTAATGAAATGATAATTGCGATGAGTTCAGCTGCAAAAACCTTGTCATTTATAATATCTCCAAACGAATAATTCAATCCATAGAACCAGATAAACAGCCCCATTGAGCTGCCAAAGAAACCAAAGAATAATGTATTTACCGCCGTTCCAATAATTTGCTTGCCGATAACGATACCATCTAAGAATAATTGACTGCTTGAAATCTTAGGATGCTGTATCGTAATTTCATCAAGACCGGATGCAATCGCAATTGACGCTTCTGCAATTGCTCCCAAAGAACTCAGGATAGCGGTTGAAATGGCCAATTTTGTAAAGCTGATTCCGACATACATTGATAAGCCCTCAAGTTCCTCGCTATCCTCAAGACCAAAACCGCCAACTCTCGCCCAATATTCAATCGGTATAATAATGACAATCAAAATAATTAGAATCATGACAGAAGCTTGAAAAGCGGTAGTTGATGCGTTATCACTTGCACTACTCCAAAAAATTGTGATCGACAGCAAAATAACACTCGCCACAATAGTGACCACAATCGGTGGTAGGTGAAAGGCAATGAGCACAATGCTAAAGAAGAGAATGCCAAAATTAATGACCATGCTAAGAAAGGATGAAATTCCCTGCTTACCGCCAACGATGATCATTAGAATCAATAAAAGAGCTCCAAGTGCTGTTAACGACCCCATCAGCGTTCATCCCCTTTGATCAGTAGTCCGGCAAACAAACTGGATAAAATAACGGTTAGAACAATGCCGATTCCACTAATTAAGCTGGAAGTCATTCCTAATGACATATTCATTGAGAATGAGTATTTCCAAGTATTCCCGTTTTTAAGATACAGCAATGTCATCGGCAGCGTCTCAGCCATAAAAATGAAGAATAAGACATTAATCAATGGCCCCATAATTGATTTACCAATCTGCCGACCGGAATTAAACACTTGTAGTTTACTGAGTTCTGGACGTTCCTGTTTAAGTGTCGCCAGTGAAGCAACAATATCTGTTGCCTCATCCATCACCGCTCCCAATACACCGATCAAGACTTCCGCCAAAAATAATGGTTTGGGAAGTTGGGTAACGTACTGCATCGATTCATAGTACATCCCCTTCTCATGCGTGACGCCAAAGACAAGTAATGTCAGTAGAATCGTAATTGCTGTCGCGGAAATGACCGCAGATAAAGTAACCAACATTTTTCGATTCCAACCCATCACCAGAAATAACGTGATTATACAGAAGATAACGGCCAAAATACTAAAGATTGGAATCACTGCTGCACCATTGTTATGGTGATCAATCTTGACGGCAAGCCAAAACAATATCGTATTGATCACAATACTGGAAATGACGGTAACACCTCTAAATTTTAAAATAATAAACAACAGGCTCACCGCTAATGCCAGCAAAAAGATAATCGGTGTGTCACGCTTTAAATCTTTAACGGTTGCGTGGAGCTTCGGGCTTGTATGTAAAACAATAAACAGTTTCTGGTTGGTTCGATATTGATGGTCCATCGCCCCGGAATTCGAATAAGCATTTTGGATTTTCAAATGCTTACCGGCATACTTTCCATTCGTAATATGTCCCGATAACAGTTGCTGATGATAGTAATCAACATTATGAAACTCATCGGACATCTTTGTTACCTTACCATTTGTCACCTTGGTGACCTGAAAAATCGGTTCAGTATACAAACTGTCGTCGTGAGCAGTCAGAAAAACGGCCACTAGACAAAAAATAACAACGATTAAAACTTGTATCCAAGTCATCCTGCTCTTTAATTTAAAAGCCATGGTCCACATCTTTTCGCTAGAAATTTTAGGGCTATTGTAACATTAGTCATTTTATTGTGGGAAACCGTGACGGAATATTAAGAAAAATACAAGAGTCATTCTAAAATTATAGCTCATCATAATCATTCAACGGACGCACTTATGAACAATTTTATAAGATCAAAAAGCCGGGACAAGGCCTGACTTTGTCCCGACAGTAAAATTATTTCAATACAATATTAGTCTCTTGGATAATCAATAACCATCACATTAACTGTTGAATGACGGACAACGTAAGCAGTTGTTGACCCCAAGATTGCTCGTGAAATGCCGTTCACGCCTGATTTACCCATTACAATCAAAGAAGCCCCGTATTTTGCAGGTAAGGCTTTAGAAATTTGAATCTTAGGAACCCCCACAACGAAATGGGTTTCAACTTTCGCGCCAAGCTTTTCCGCTTCGTCTCTGGCATCATCCAGAATTTCTTCTGCCCGTTCCTGGAATGATTGCATGACATCTTGACCCAATGTCACCCCATATTGAACATAGCGTTGATCACTTGCTACTGAAACGATTTGTAACGTTGATCCGAATTTATTTGCCAATTTAGCTGCTTCGCTCACAGCCCGTTTAGAATTATCACTACCGTCAACAGGAACTAAAATTGTTTCATACATAAACAGCCACCTCCAATTTTCATTTTACAACTAAAGTTTACCATTTAATTATTGCAGCAACCTCTATTAAGTTCGTAGAAATCCAAATTATTGGAAACGCTCACACAGTTATTTATAATGAATGTGATTTCATTCACCAATCTAGGGAGGAAAATGATGATGGATACTCAATTATTAATGAATAAAGTTGCGATTATCACTGGTGCCGGATCAGGAATGGGGGCCGCGATGGCCAAGCTGTTTGCTAAAGAGGGCGCAAAAGTAGTCGCTGCCGATTTAAATATTGATAACGCTAATAAAGTCATCAAGGATATTCAGGCAGATGGCTATGAGGCAGCCGCAATCAAAGTCAACGTTGCAGATCGCCAAGATATTTCGTCAATGTTTGCATTTGCCAAAGATCATTATGACCACGTAGACATTTTGGTCAATAACGCCGGTATTATGGACAACATGGCTGCAATTGGCGACTTGGAAGATGACGAATGGCACAAGGTTATGGCTGTCAACACAGATAGTGTGATGTATGGTATGCGGGAAGCAATCAGGGAATTTCTTCCAAAGCACACTGGTGTTATTTTAAACATTGCGTCCATCGGTGGGACAAACGGCGCTCGTGCCGGTGCAGCATATACGGCATCCAAACATGCTGTTGTTGGTCTTACCAAGAATACAGCCTATATGTATGCAAACGAGGGTATTCGGGTTAATGCTATTGCACCGGGTGGCATTCAAACCAATATTGCCCAGACAATGGGAAATATAAATGAGTTCGGTATGAAACGCCAAATGACCGGGATGCAAACCTCACCCAAGCCCGGTAGTCCTGAAGAAATTGCTGACACAGCACTTTTCCTAGTTTCCGACAAGGCAGCCTATATCACTGGTGCTGTGTTACCCGTTGATGGCGGTTGGACAGCCTACTAAAGTCGTCATTCATTTAAAAAATCTTTATTTTTGATATCATCTAAAAAGAGGTGGACAATTGCTTTTGTCCACCTCTTTTCTGTTTGTTATTGCACTAATTGTGCGGTTAAATTGAATTCTTTCGATCAGGTATCGAACTCACTCAATATTAAGATGTTTCACAATTTCTTTATTCTCTTGAAGTTCCTGTCGCCGCTTCTTTAATCGCTCCTGATAGTTTTTTACCAAATAAACCTCTTCGGCAGTTTCCGGTATTAACTTGGGAAACTGAACGTCTTCAAGTGGGTTGGTCACAATCAGCGTACAAAATGACATAAACGCCAGCTTGGTTTCTTTCATTTGTTTATTATATGCTTCAAACTTGCTAAATACTTCAACTGCTTTTTTATCGGCACCGGTTACGTATGATGTGCACTTACTAATATCGCCAGGAGTTAAAGGTGCCAGAAATTGCGTATGGTCATAACCTGCCGTCACAAATGATAATTGACTCGGCAAAAATTTCACACCCGACAGACCCGCATTGGCATCAAGAATCTCCAACGTTCGTCCACCAAATTGAATTTGATTGTTGTTCATGTCCCCAGGGAAAATATAGCTTTCGTGAATTGCCGCTGTTTGGGCACAGGTAATTGTTTCAACGATAATAAACGCCTCCAGTCAAATCGAATAGTTTCTTTATTAATATGATACCCTTTTCATTAGTGTAATGGCAACAATAATAGGTGATAAGGATCACTTTGTGAATTTAATATTACAAATACAAGCATTTTATTGTTAGCGCTTTCTCAAAGATGTAAAATGTAGCCGTACAGAAAAATAACATTTTCACTTAGGAGGCTCATATCATGAAAGCGGTACGTATTTATGGTGAAAAAGATATTCGTGTAGAAGATGTTGACATTCCGGAGCCAAAAGATGACCAAGTACAACTAAAGGTTAAGTATTGTGGTATTTGTGGTAGCGATTTGCATGCATACCTTGAAGGTTGGGGCTTGCCAACTGTGCCATATCCATTAACCGGCAAAACAGTGCCAATTACACTTGGTCATGAGTTTTCAGGTGAAGTCATAAAGATCGGAAAAGATGTTGACGGACTACAAGTTGGTGACCATGTTGCTGTGGAGCCATTGCTTGCCTGTGGAAAATGTGAAAACTGTCGTGCAGGAAACTATAATTTCTGTAACCGAGCCGTTTCAACCGATGGTGCCGGTAACTTCTTAGGATTTTCAGAAGATGGCGGAATGGCACAATACGCAAACGTTCAAGGTGTCTTTGCTCACAAATTACCAAAAGACATGAGTTTTGAATTGGGCGCTTTGGCCGAACCAACAGCCGTTGTTTACGAAGCCATCAAGAAGAGCCACTTACGTGAAGGTCAAAACGTTGCCGTCATGGGAGCCGGTCCAATCGGCTTACTTCAAGCACTTTTGGCAAAGATCGCCGGTGCAAACAAAGTTTACATTGTTGATGTTTCAAAAGTTCGTTTGGAAAAAGCAAAGGAACTTGGATTAAAACATGCACTTGACCCGACTCAAGTCAATGTCGAAAAAGAGATTAAAAAGGATCTTCCAAACGGTGTTGATATTACTTTTGAATGTGCCGGCGTTCAAGCCACTTTTGATACTGCGTTAAAGATTACAAAACGAACCGGTACCTTACAAGTAGTTGCACTTTATGGGAAACCACTTACAATGAATATGACAGATGATTTAATTATGCAGGGACTCGATATCATTACGACGCTTTGCTACAACAATTCATTCCCTAATGTTTTAGGAATTATTGACAATCATAAAGATCTATTCAAGAAGATCGTTACAAAGAAAGTCAGCTTGGATGATGCATTGGATCAAGGAATTAAAGCCTTGGCAACTGATAAATCACAAGTTAAGATTTTGATTGATCCGGCATTATAATCCGGCTTTCCCTGAACAATTGTAGAATTACAGAACCTCACCCTTCCGCTAAGCCCACTTCCTGGTTCTGCTTTGGTGGAAGGGCAACAGATAATTATTCCCTTATGAAAAAATTCACCGACAGCTACTTTGTCGGTGGATTTTTTTGCAATAGTGACGTTATTCTTTTGATAATTTCTTCTCCATGTTAATATCAGTTACTTTAAATCCACTTTCCCGATAGACATGAATTGCCCGCTTATTGCTGCCAAACACATGCAACGCCATATTCTTAAAGCCGATTTTTAAGGCCTCATCACCGGCCAATTTTAAAGCTTGTTTGCCAAATCCTTGATCCTGGTACTGCTTCAATATTTGAAGATCGTAAATAAACGCTGTTTCCGGGTTATCCGTACTTTTAGCAATCCAAATAACACCAACCTTGGTTTCGTTATGATCGATCCTATAAAAATAATTATCTGGTGTTTCTATACCATTGGGCAGTAAAATCTGATATTCTTCACTTGCCCTCTGAAAGGCCAGTTGTTCGGTCCAAGTCCCCGCCTTGATTTTTTCTCCGGCATAGTCGGTTACTGCTGTCGACAAATAAGTATCGTAATCTTTTTGGGACATAGCATTTAATGTAATCATAGAACCCCTCCAAATTAATTTAATTTCCAATAAAGATATTATAACAGTCAAAATGTGTCAATGGCCTGTCAGCTCTCGGATTATAAACCGAAGCCAGGCTATCCACGCATTTTTTACGTCTTTTAAGCAATGATACTTTTAATACAATCGACTAAAACAGGTCGTTAAATAAAGTTTAGTTAATGTCGTTTCTACTTACATCCCCAAAAAGATTCTTAAAAATCCCAGTGAAATAACGCCGACTACCACGGTGACCAGCAAATTTTTTGAAATAACGGCACTCAAAACTGTCGGTAAAGAAGCTAATAAATTAGGGATATTCAGCGATGGCAGCTGTCCCAAATGTTGTATAAATAAATTTTCAAACCACAAAGCTGACATGATCGCAATTGGAACAAAGCTCAAAAATTCAACAACACCCGCGGATAACTTGAATTTTTTTAAAATAACAAACGGCATAATCCTAGATAGCCAGGTCGCTATTCCAGATCCTAAAATTGTCAAAAAGACAAAACTAGAAGAAGGCATGCTTCATCACCACCCCAAAAGCACAAGCTAATAATGTCACAACCAGCGTTAACAGATTTGCCGGAATAAAAATAATGCCGATAAAAGTTGCGACTAAAACAAAACCGACTACTAGTAGCTGTAATTTAAATTTTATCGATTTATCACTAATCAGCTGTAAGTAAAGAAGTCCTATAAACATCGAGACCAGGGCAAAATCCAAGCCGAATTTTTCAGGGTTACTGATAAAGTTTCCCAACAAAGCGCCTAACAGAGACGCAGCTGCCCACGCCAAATAAGCAAACCAATTGACCGTATTGAACCAGGCAAAATTCAGTTTTCTGTTAGTATAGTTGAGTTTATTCATTCCTAGGGCAAAGCTTTCATCAGTTACCAACCCACCTAAAATGATGTTTTTTAACAGGCTCTCTTTTTGAAAATAAGGTGCCAGAGTTGTGCTCATCAAAATCATTCTTGAATTAATCAAAAATGCCGATAAAATAATCGACACCATTGGACTATGTGTGACAAGCATACTGACGATGATAAATTGTGACGCACCACCATATGTAATCAAAGACATTAACGTGATCATCAGCGGACTGATTCCTGAGGCTTTTCCCACAATGCCATATGCTAAGCCAATTCCTATGTATCCAAATACAGTCGGCAGCGTTTCCTTTGCTGCACTTGAAACCGTTAACTCATTATTCACGCAACATTTCCTCCATTTCTTAATTATTGTTGAACGAGAAAGCCGGATTAGTTGACTTCTATCTCAGCTATTGTTTAAAATAAGAGACGTAAGTATGATATATTGAACATTAATGGAATTCTAATTCATTTTTCATCTTATGTCAACACTGGCTGGGGGCTTTTTTACAATGGATATCGGCGCAATTGTCAGCAAAAATCTAAGAAAAATTCGCCTTGAAAAGGGTTTTAGTTTAACTAAATTATCAGAACTCTCCGGTGTTAGTAAAGGGATGCTCTCACAAATCGAGAATAACGGG
Organism: Lentilactobacillus hilgardii DSM 20176 = ATCC 8290; assembly: GCF_000159315.1. Lineage (GTDB taxonomy): Bacteria > Bacillota > Bacilli > Lactobacillales > Lactobacillaceae > Lentilactobacillus > Lentilactobacillus hilgardii. Next base: position 219,418 of record NZ_GG669994.1, on the reverse strand, counting down.
ACCAGCCCCACCATCAACACAATCTGGAAGATTTGTGCCGGATTAAGCGTCCCTTACACCGCATTGTTAGAAGGACGTGTTGAAACGACCAAGATTATCAAAAAGTCTGCAATCAATGAACAAAAATCTGCAGATGGTCACTATCGTATTTGTTGTTATTATCCCGATTCTCCCCATCATAATTTTGAACTTTTTCAAATGGAATTGGATAAAGATGCCAGTTATACCTCGGTAGGCCACTCCAAGGTCAGTCGGGAAGGCCGTTCGGAAGAATATATTATGATTTTATCCGGCCAATTGACACTGGTCGTTGGCGGTAATCAGTTAATCCTAAACGAAAATGACGCAACCCGCTTTGACCCAACCAGTAAACACATCTATCAAAACTCCGGGAATCATATTTTGAAAGCAACTATCATCAATTTTTATCCGGTTTGAAAAAAGTTTCATCAAATTTGAAAATGAGCTTGCACTCTTTCGGGTTTTGAAATACAATAATGTTCCCTGAAGCGCTTAACTGACTTCAGAGGACATTGTTTCTTCAACCAATTCTTGAAACGGAGGCATTTTTATGACTCAACAAAGTATGGTGGCTCTTCATCCTTTTGTACTGAAAGTGAGAGGCAAGAAAGTATTGTTCGCACCTAATTATCCGAAAGATGCCCGCAAACGCTTTGTTAAACTTAAGAAGCGTGCGGATAAAGATCCATTTGATACGGATGCTGAATTTGATTTGGCAATTGAAGACAAATTAAGGATTGATGCATTGAACAGTTACTATGAAGACCTCGACGAGAAAGAAGCTTTCCGAGCCAAGGCAGGTTGATTTAAATCGATAATTTTAGCTAATAAACTCATTCAAAAATTGAGGGACTGGACAAGCTATATTTTGTCCAGTCCTTTTTAATGTCCCACTCTTTTGTCATTAGGACTTAATAAACAACATCATTCCAAATACGATCAATAGACCATATACATATTTGATCATTAACGCATTGTCAATATGGTCAGTTAACCAATTACCGAATGGAATCACCAAAAACAGAAGTGGTGTAACGATTGCCAGTAATTCAAATACTTCTATACTCCAAAACCCGGCAATTGCTTGACTGGCAACTACTAAAATACCAACGCACAAAAAATGGGCTTGAAGAATGCCACGAAGTTCCATAACCAGCCACTTTTTTAAGGTCCCATACACAACAATCGGAACACCATGACTGTTATAAGCACTGCCCATGACACCGGAAATCACCCCGGCTACATAATCAAAGAACAATGACTGAAACCTCGGCTTATTTGTCTTTTGCCGATAAATTCGAATCAAGCAATAACTGCCGTAAACCATCAAAAAAACACTTAGGATCCGCATAATAATGGTTTTATCAACGTATTTAATGAGAAAAATACCAATCGGAACACCTAATATTGATCCAATAACCAATCTTCGAACAATTGCTACATTTATATGTACGCGATAACGAATTGCCCCAGGTAATGCAACAATCAACCCTAAGGCACCGATCAAAGCAACCGATGTATTTAAATCAAAGGAAATCAGGGCCAATAACGGCATCGTCACTAAAGCTTCACCAAATCCAAATACCGTGCGCACCAAGGCGCCAAATAATGCAATCAAAACTACCAAGAATAAAATCATATCGTTTTCTCCAAATCAATTTATCTTTAGCCATTATTATCAGTATACAGGAAACAACTGCCAAGCAAGCTGTTTTCAGCTAAATAGTGGCAGTATTCAAAAAGATCAGAGCAAAATGACTTTGGCCCCGATCTCTTCAAAATACTATTTTTAATGATTGTTTTCAAAAAGCAGATTTATAATATCCTCTGCCTACTAAACATTTGCTTTTTTGTCTTTAAAATCCTGCCAAGCTTTTAACCCGGCATCTGTCAAACCATTAACAGAGCCACCATCACTTTTAATGAGACCTGCTTCAATAAGTGGTCGCGGATTACCGCCAATTGCGTTATCGCAATAATCAACAAAGTGACTAATCAGTGTACCGGATTCAACTCTTCCGGATTTAATGGCGTTTAAAATATCAAAATCAGTTTGTGACAGTTCCATGATTCAATAGCCCCTTTCTTTTTCGAATTTCATTATAAACGAAAAAGGCCAAATCGGCATCATAAACGTCTTGATTCATCACTTTCTGTGATTGGCTTCCCAATCCTTGATTTGAGCTAATCGGCGCTTAAATCGGCCTTCATTGCCCTGTTCTGTCGGTTCATAGTAGATATGGCCTACCAGTGAATCCGGCATTGTCTGCATCGTTGTTAATTTGGCTTTAGACTCGTGGGCATACTGATATCCCTTACCATAGCCGAGATCGGACATTAGTGATGTCGGTGCGTTTCTTAATTGCAATGGAACTGGTTCATTGACAGAATGTTTCACATCTTCGGCAGCCTTCAATTTTGCCTTATAAACCGCATTTGATTTCGGTGCCAGTGACAAATAAATCACAGCTTCTGTTAAATGAACATCGCATTCCGGCATCCCGATAAACTGACAGGCCTGAAAAACATTAACGGCAACGTTTAATGCATTTGTATCCGCCAAACCGATATCTTCACTGGCAAATCTAACCAAACGTCTGGCAATGTATAAAGGATCCTCGCCACCGTTCATCATTCGTGATAACCAGTAAACAGCGGCATCGGCATCACTATTTCGCATTGACTTGTGGAGTGCAGAAATCAAATTGTAGTGTTCCTCACCACTTTTGTCATACAGAAACGATTTGGTTGCCATCAGCTGATGAAGATTATCGGTAGAAACCCTGATACGGTCACCGGACTTCTCGCTATTATTCACGGCCATTTCCAATGTGTTCAAAGCAATTCGGGCATCTCCGTTGGCAAACTCGGCAATTTGTCTGATCGCTTCCCCATCAATTTCTACATGTTGCTTGGCAAAACCATCTGGATGAACCAACGCATGCTTAATAAGTTGGATAATGTCATTTACTTGAAGCGGTTGAAGGACAAATACCTTACAGCGTGACAATAAAGCGGCATTAATTTCGAATGACGGATTTTCGGTTGTTGCCCCGATTAACGTAATACTGCCCTTTTCAACAAACGGTAAAAAAGCATCCTGCTGGGCCTTATTAAACCGGTGAATTTCGTCAACGAAGACGATCGTTTTACCACCCATGTTCCGATTAGCTTCAGCATCCTTCATTAGCTTTCGAATATCGCGAATGCCGCTGGTGACCGCACTAAACGTGACAAACTTTGCCTTGGTTTTTTTGGCAATGATTTCCGCCAATGTTGTTTTCCCGGAACCGGGTGGCCCCCAAAAAATCATTGACGGCAATTGATCACTCTCAATGATTTCTCGAAGGACCTTTCCTTTCCCAAGCAGCTGTTGCTGGCCGGCAAAATCTGCTAGAGTCTGTGGTCGGACCCGATAAGCAAGTGGTTGGTTAGCAAGATCGTTCGCTGCAAATAATGATTGCTGTTTCACAGTGACACCTCCAGTACGACAAAACTAATGATTCACGTTTCATTATATCACCTTTTAGCGAACGTTCGTTCATAAATAACTACTCGCTGAGCTGTAAAAAAGCCCCCACGTAAACGTGACGGCTCTTATGAAAAAACATTTTTACAAAGGACGGTCTAGTTTCGAAATCAGGCAATCAAATCAGCTGCCATGTGGAATGCATTAGCAAGTGCAACGCCTTTTCTTGCAACCCGCTTGTTAAGCAATAATTGCCGAACGAAAGTCTTCAACGGTAACGTGTTCGGTATCCTTAATCGGCATCCCTTGACCACTATATGATCCGGTTGTTAGGGTCACAACCAACCCGTCCCGGTTATCCAAATGAATGTCGTAATCCTCAAAATAGTATGAGTCATCGTAGTGAGTTTTCTTTTCTCTTTCTCTCACAATCAAAGAACTGTGACCTTCGATATGTAAATGAGCCTTTTGCTTCATCTACTGATTTTCATTGCAACCAGGTTATGGTTAATTGCAAGCGAAAAAGTCAACAAAAGCATTGCCAATATGCTTTTTATGAAGCTTTTAATATTCGAATTAAAGTAAGCGCTTTTACCTGTAAAATATTATCGATGAGTTATAATAAAGGTGAATCAGAGCAATGTCGTTCAACCTTTAAGGGGGATGAACATCATGAAATTCAACCATAATTTTTATAAAGAATCTGTTTTCTGGGGAAGTTTATTCTTCCTTGCCATGTTTATCACACTGCTCATTGACAAAATTACAGGCATGTACACCGTTAACTGGTGGTTGGCTTTATTAACGGTTATCTTGGCAACCGGTGGCATGCTTTACGCGTTTTTAAAGGGAATTTACCATCATCATGACGATATGAAAAACGGCAAAACGTTGTGATTGCTGAATTGATAATAGACTAGTAAACAATATAGAAGAGGCTTTTCAGCCTCTT
>NZ_GG669994.1:175655-213773 GCF_000159315.1 Lentilactobacillus hilgardii DSM 20176 = ATCC 8290 | reverse complement strand
CCTTACGAGCCAAATGGCCGCCTGATTTAATGCTTTCCAGGGTTCAAATAAGTTATTAATCGCGATTAATGATTTATTTGAGCTGTGGAAGGTAAACGCGGTTCTGAATGTCTCTTAAAACCTGTCTCAAATATTGACTTCAATCCATCTTTTTCTCGTTCCATTAGTGAGCTGAAACGTAGCCCGAAAAATGGCTCCGGCCATATATCAACTATGCTAAAGAACAGCATACTTGGTCAAAACTGTCACCGAGCCGAAACGTGCTCCGCCAACCCGGGATAATTCTTTTCCAACTCATCCAACGCGCTTTCCAACTGTTCCTTACTTGCCGCATCCAAATCCGGGTACTTAAGTGGTAATTCTTTCATTCTGTGATCAATAATGTCCGAAACACATAAACGCGAATACCATTTATCATCAGACGGAATCACATACCATGGATTCTGCTTTGTAGCCGTCTTCTTCAAAGCGGTTTCGTACGCGTCTACATAGTCATCCCAATATTGGCGTTCCTTAATGTCGGCAGCTGAGAATTTCCAGTTGTGATCCGGCATCTCAATGCGTCTTCTAAAACGATTTTTTTGTTCGTCTTTTGACATATGAAGGAAGAATTTTAAGACCATGAAGCCATTGCGAGTCATATAGTCTTCCAAGAAATTAATATCCTGGTATCGACCCTCAAAGAAATCATCATCAACCTGCTTTAATTTTGTCACACCGCCAATATGAGCGTTCAAAATCAATTGTGGGTGAACTTTGCTAACCAAAACATCTTCATAATAAGAACGGTTAAAGATACCAATAATGCCACGTGACGGCATATGACGATGAACCCGCCACAGATAGTCATGGTTCAACTCAATCGAAGTCGGCACCTTAAAACTGGTGACTTCACATCCCTGCGGATTAACCCCGCTTAAAATATGGCGAATCATGCTATCCTTACCAGAACCATCCATTCCTTGAAAAATAATTAAAATACCAAACCGGTTTTGCGCGTAAAGTTTCCCCTGCAGATCCTGCAACGTCAGGATATTGCTGTCAATTCGAGCCTTAATATCCGTTTTACTCAAATTTTCGTCGATTGCAGCGGTTGGCTTCTTGCTTAATTTAAAATTACTGCCACCGTTGTAGCGAAACGATTTTTCACGATCAAACATTTTCTTATTGTCCAAAACCTAATCCCTCCTCTTACTATCGATTTAAAGATAGCACAACAATTAAATGTATGGATAAACAACACTTAGATATGTAACTTTTTAATCAAATATAAAATTGCATCAACCAATAAGAATGCTAACCAAACAAATGTGTACGCACCGCAAACAAACGCGACAACATAACACCACAAATTTTTAAAGAACCATCATGGAGGTTCAGAAACTGAAACGACTTGGAAAATCTTGTTATATTAGGATTGACTTTTAATTTATTAATTAAATTGCAAAAAAGATATATATCCAGTGATGTTTGGCCGTATTTTACTTTTATTAAAAACGTTTTAAGAATCTAATACCAACTTGCGGGCAAAGACCGTTTTATGTCGATGTTAGCAAAACACATCCAACGCATTTAAAAGCTAACGTTAAGATCAGTAATATTTAATTGGTGAACAACCTTTTTCTTGATTACATTTTTTAAAAATGTATCAAAAGACCCATTCCACTGAAAATAAGAATCAGAGGTAATTTTATCTAGATCACTACTTTTAGATTTACCCTTTAAATTGTTATAAACTTTGCTTAACCATTCCTTATCTGTTTTTAATATTCCGGGGTATTTGAGAAAATCATTTAAAACGTAGAAGAAATTACCATCAAGTAATGGATCAATTCCATTATCAATGTTTTTTTGGATATAAAGCCTTATTCTTCTAAATAAGACCTTATAGACAGTTCTATAAGCACGTTGAACTTCATTAGTTTTATTATCCAAAATATAATAGGCTATGCTAGCATTGATAAAATAGAAATTATGAGAATCATCTAGATGTAAAAGGTTAATTAAGATTCTTGAAGGTATCATCCAAGATAATTTTTGATAGTACTTCATAAAGTTAATTAATTCATATCCTTCGTCTACGCTAAACCAATTGTTATCTAAAATTCTACATTGTGACTTAAAAATTAATTCCATATCTAAATCATATGAAATCTGTTGTGATTTCATTAGTTCAGATTGCATTTCCAAACTATTTTTACTACTTTCAAGATTATGAATTAATTTTGAAATATTAAGAATATAATGCTGAATAGCAGTATATGTACAGCTATTCTTCAACAATCCAGATAAACCCTCAATTATTACTACGTATACCTTCCGTTCCTTTATTGATAAATCGGGTACGAAATTTAAGATGCTATTTATAGAGCTTAATGAGTAATGAGTGATTTTTCCTAAATCTTGCGAATTCTTTGATGCGATCTGGTGAATGCCATTAAATAAGTTTTTCCAATCTATCAATCTACCTCGTTTACCAGTATTTGGATCAGAATCCAAAGCGTCTTTACCTTTTAAAACGCTAAATAAAGTGAGTTCCCTTTTTTGTACCTTAAATAATTCAAATAGTTGTTTGATTTCGTCAATACAACTAGTAAAAACTGTAGCAGAATCTTCAAAAATAGATAGTTTTTTATCGTTTACCTTCAAATTAAATTCATCAAGAACGTCTTTCATTATTAAAAAGATATTCCTATTTGCTTCTAGCGAATTACTGAATATAAAAATGTCATCCACAAACCGAATAATAAAATAATTAACACGAAATCGATAACGATACTTTTTGTAAATCTTTACTTCAACTTTGTTATCAACAACCGACATTAATAATTCAGCAATTATCCTAGAAAACTCAAGGCCAACAATTATCCCGTTAGTTTCATCAAAATTTATATTGTGGAGAACATAGTCGGTCAGATTTGGAAACGAGTTTTTATCCCCCTTTTGTTCTTTACCGACACTCTTACTACCATATAAAGCCCACGCTAAAGAATGAGTATAGATACTAGGAAAAAAATTTTGAACATCCGTTTTTAGTACATATTGAAATTGGTTTTGAATTTGTTTTACGAAAGTTGAACTTGCCATTGAAGAATAATTATCAGTTCTAAAATAAGAGAAAAAGTGATTAAATAAAACCTTATCCTCTTCTGAGGTTACTTGATTAGTACTCGATAAATTAATAGATTCATAAATTCTTTGCCAATTTTTAATTTTTGTATCATTCGAATTTATTTCATTAGAATTCCTTTTCCGAGGTGATCGAATACTAAAACTAGATCTTTTGGCTGTATCTACAATGTAATCCTGAAATCTCAATGTATATAACATGGTGAGTATTTGACCATATGGATGAAGTAAACTGAGTGTCCGTCTCTTCTTGTTTGCATTGGTACCAATAAAATCTAACGGTTTAGTATAGTTAACTCCCCTTAAAATAGATGCTCCAAAGAAAGCCTTATTTTTTAACTTTTTCCTCCCTTGAGTTACATGAAAATCAGACTTAATTTTTGATTCTGATAGTTCATGAAGTTTACAAAGAAAGTTGTTTGAAAAAAGAGCGGGTAATTCATAAGGTAACACTTCGGTTCTTAAAAAGTAATCGTTTGACATGGAAAAATACCTCTTTAAATGATAAAATAAATTTGAGTGTGCTATGGGAATTATTATGATATGTCAAATCAATAATGAACATCTGTATTAATTTGGAATCAATGAATAGATACATTGATTTGGGCCAAACCGCATATTATATACACAACTAGTATAACATTCTTATGCTATACATTTATTAACTATTCCATCTTGGATGTGTTAATGAAAGAATCGCTTTTTGATTCTACCCTAGCATGCTTATACATATTAAAGTTGGTAATAAAGATGAATAATAATAAATTTGATAAAAAAATTGTAAATGGACGAAAAGTTATATCACTTGATAAAGATACTTTAGAAAAATACAAAAGTTTAATAACTACAATTTCAAACCAATACGGGATAGTGAATACCTCAAGAAATAGTTCTGTAGAAAGAGTGATCAGGGCTCTAACAAATGGCCTATATATTAATAACTTTCCCATGATGAACGAACTTCCCGTTGCGGTTATTAGAGGAGACATAAAAGATTTTTTCCCTTCAATAAAAAAGCAAATATTACTAAAAAAAATAAACAGTGAGGGAATGCTTGGATCAAAGGATTATTTTTTATTAAAAGATATTCTTTTGGATCCAAATTTTGAGGGGCTCCCTCTTGGAGTACCAGTTTCTTCTGCATTAGCATCCCTTTATTTAAAAAAATTTGATATACAAATCAAACAAACTTTTTCCCCGCTTCTTTATATTAGATATGTTGACGATTTTATAATGGTTTTCCCAACGAGTAGGGAAAAAATCAAATTAAGTGCAATTTATGATCAAATCAATGATCTACTAAATCCGTTAAATTTAGAATTGTCTTCCTCAAAATTTCAAATATCCTTTTTTAGTGCAGCTAAAAATGAAGCTAAAAATTTAAGCTTCGACTTTTTAGGATATCACTTTACTAGTTTAAGAAATACTAACTATCCCAAAATTTATACTTTAGAAATACAGGTACAAAAAGCAAAAGTTCAAAAATTACAACAGCGAATCAGAAATATTTTCTTTAAAATAAAGCAGTCTGATAAAGCTTATACGGTCAAACTTTATACTTGCCTTTTTAAACTGAGAAACGTTTTTTGGGGAATCACTACTGTTGGAACTAATGGAAAAATTCAATATAGTGGTATCCCAAACTCATATTCGTTAATGAACAATACGTCCTCTTTAAATAAGTTAATTAAAACTACTTACTATGAGATTATGCACTCCCAGTTTATTTCAAGAGATAAATTTCTACTACGGTCGTTATTGCTTCCTTATGTTGAGAGTGATTTAGATGTGCCTAAGTTTAAATATTATAATTATTTACGATTAAGCATTTCAAAATTAGATGATATGGTAAAAGCGATTGGTTATACCTACTATGGATCAAAAAAAAGAGAGACTTATATAAGGTATTTATTTATCAATTTATATAAAACATAGATCAAGTATTATAACAAAACTATTGGTTTTCCCACATCTTATTTGCCATAATCATTAATTATGGCAAATAATTACCTAGATAATTTTCTCTTAGATTTTTAATCTATAGCATGCCAAGGATAGTTTAAATAATGTAAGATTCCATGTCAGCATTAACACAACTGATACTAAAAATACGTTACAAATTGGACTATCTTTCAGAACATATCTACACACATTAAAAAACAGACTTAATTGCATTTTGCAGCTCTTTATCTTCAAATCCTTCTATCTTTTTAACAATATGGTGCTTTCCTTTTTTCTAAAGTAATACACATCTCTTTTTAATATCAAATCTACATCAATCACTTTGAAAACCTATTCTAATGACATATACTTATTTCAATGAACATTAGACAGGGAGGAATCAGTTTGAAAAAATTAATTGTTAAAGCAACCGAGGCTGAGGATGGAGACGCTAATCAGCCTACTAATGATTCTATCGACAAGTCATTATTAAAAGATGACCTCTATCAGGCCGTTAACGGCAGATGGGAAAAGACAGCCAAGATTCCTGCCGACCATTCTTCGACGGGTGGTTTTATGGATTTAAACGATAACATCGATAAAGAATTGATGCATGATTTGGATGATCTCAAGGCCAAAAATAAAGACAGCTTTGAAGCACCTTTCTCAGAAATGTTAAAACTATACGAATTGGCCCAAAACTTTAAAAAACGGGACGCAGACGGTGCTGATCCGTTAAAACCCTATTTGGAAAAAATCGAAAACATTTCAAATTTTGCTGATTTAAATGGTCAGCTTGCGGATTGGGTTAAAACCGGATTCCCACTTCCGTTTGGCTTTTTTGTTGAACCGGACATGAAAAACACGCAGGTCAACGCGCTGTTTGCAAACAGTCCCAGCCTATTTCTACCGGACAGAACTTATTACGAAAACAATAACCCTGCCTACAATCAACTCATGCCTGTTTTGACTAAAACATTGAGTCAATTACTCGTATTGGCCGATTATAGTAGTAATGAGGCGGACGAGATCGTCGAGTCGGCTAAGAAGTTTGATGCTGCTATTGCTCCCCATGTTAAGTCTGCGGAAGAATCTGCCGACTATAGCAAGATGTATAATCCGCAAAAGTTCTCAGAGTTTGCTAAATCAAGCAGTCATTTTGATCTGACCAAATTGGCAGACGGGCTGTTTGGAAAAACACCCGAGCAAATTATTGTTACTGAACCTAAATATTTTGAAGCACTCGATGAGATTGTTAATGAAGACAGCTTTCAAGACATGAAGAATTGGATGCTGGTTGGCACGATCTATTCTGCAACAGGCTACCTTTCAGAGGAATTTCGACAAACAGGATCCACATTTAGTCGGGCACTTTCCGGTAAAAAAGAAGCAACGCCTCAAAAGAAGTCGGCTTTCTACCTGGCAACCGGTACTTTTGGCCAAACAATAGGCGACTACTACGCAAAGAAATATTTTGGACCAAAAGCAAAAGCTGATGTCGAACACATGGTGCGCAACATGATCAGTGTTTATAAAAACCGCCTTCAAAATAATACTTGGTTGGGCGAAGACACCAGAAAGAAGGCCATTGTTAAATTAGACAAGCTTGGCCTTCATGTTGGATATCCGGATCATATTGACCAACTCGAATATAAATATAAAATCACACCGGAAAATGAAGGAGGCAATCTGTTCAATAACATGACCCGGATTGGTCAGGTTGCTTTGGCTGATAATTACGCCAAACTTGGTCAACCCGTTGACCGAACCAAATGGGAAATGAGTGCCAGCACGGTTAACGCCTACTATGACCCATTCAAAAACCTGATTGTCTTTCCTGCGGCTATTCTGCAGGCACCATTCTATAGCTTGGATCAGACTTCAAGTCAAAACTATGGCGGTATCGGTGCCGTTATGGCCCACGAAATTTCACACGCCTTTGACAATAACGGCTCCTTATTCGATGAGATGGGAAACCTGAACAACTGGTGGACCAAGGAAGATCATGAGTACTTCACTAAACTGGCCGATAAAATGATTAAGGAATTTGATGGCATTCCTTTTGCCGGAGGTAAGGTCAATGGTAAATTAACTGTTTCGGAAAACATTGCCGATGCAGGTGGGCTCAGTTGTGCCAACGAAGCTGCAAAGAACGAACAAGATTATAATCTTTATGACTTCTTTATTAATTGGGCAAAGGTATGGCGAATGAAGGCCACAACCCAGTATAAACAATTATTGCTAAACATCGATGTTCACGCTCCAGCCGAATTACGGGCAAATGTTCAAGTTAAAAACCTGGATGACTTTTACTCAACATTCGAAGTAAAATCGGGAGACGGCATGTATCTCAAGCCGGAAGATCGCGTAAAAATTTGGTAGCCTTTCTTTAAAAAATGATATTATTTTCAACATAACCTAAAAGCAGCAGAGAAGCCCCGACATTATCCGTCTTGGTTTCTCTGCTGTTTAATTTGACCAATAAAATATATATCCGATTAGCATTATCAGGACTTCTAACCGGCAGCTAATAAGTATTGCGAACCCGCTTGACGAGTTTTTAAAATAATCGCATAAGCAAATCAAGCAACTATTCAGTCCTAAAACAGTTGGTTCATCTGCTTATAAACGTGACACACGGCCGCTACTGCTTTCTCTTAATATATGATTCAACCAAGCCGTATAAGGCCTCCAAAAACATCCCGACTACCATCATATACATGACCACCATGCTTTGACCAGTGTATAATAAAATTCCCATTACTAAGTAAAATAAAACAAAGAACCATTTTAACCAAATATTGTCAACCATCATAAACCCACCTCCTTACTATTCAAGAATAGTTCTAACACAAGCCTATTTCAAATGTGGCTTTTAGAAAAGTATGCTATGATGAAGTTGTTCATCATTTAACATGATTTTTAAATATCGTTCATTTAAATTTCTAATAGGGACATGAGATCATATTCATGTACACTCTCTATAAATGATATATAATATAAATAAAGAGAACCTGTGAGGTGATCATCATGAAATTAACAGAATATCTTCATGATCAATTAAAATTCTTAAATGATCAAATGAGTTCAGCAAAAAAAGATAAAGACGAAACCATGCAGTATTTGGTTGATTCTAAAATTACAGAAGTTAAATTGATTCTGGAAGCACTGCAAAAAGGAATCATCGACGAAGCATAGTCACGAGGTTGAGGCGAAACGAACGTTTTGTTGACAACCTCATTTTGTTTGGTCTATTATTAGCCTCACGATTCTAATCAACTCATTTCGGTTGCAGAAATGCCACTCATTGTGGTTTAATCGACTATAGTATGAATTTATTCAGTAAATAATTCCTAAGGAGCAAAACGAATTTGATTACATTAAAATCACCACGTGAAATTGAAAAAATGGCTGAATCCGGAAAAGTCTTAGCCGGTGTTCATTTGGGTTTAAGAAATATGATTAAGCCCGGATTGGACACATGGGACATTGAAGAGTTTGCTCGTAAATATATCAAAGATCACAATGCCTATCCTTCAGAAATGGGCTTTGAGGGCTACAAATTTGCGACCTGCGTCTCTGTTAACGATGAAGTAGCCCATGGTATCCCACGTAAGGGTCTTATCCTTAAAGACGGTGATATCGTCAAAGTTGATTTAACTGTTAATAAAGACGGCTTTGAAAGTGATTCCTGCTGGTCATACGCTGTTGGCGACGTTTCACCGGAAATTAAAAATCTAATGGACGTTACCCGAAAGGCATTGTATTTGGGAATTAATCAGGCTGTTATTGGCAATCGCCTCGGTGATATTGGTGGCGCTATTCAAACCTACGTCGAAGATGAACATCACATGGGCGACGTTCGTGAGCTGATCGGCCATGGTATTCAACCAAAAATGCATGAAGAACCAAACGTTCCTGCATATGGTGTTCCTCACAGAGGTCTTCGTTTAAAGGAAGGCATGACCATTACCATTGAACCAATGGTTAACACTGGTACATGGGAAATTAAAGATCGTTATGACAAAGCAGATGATTGGACATACTACGTTTCTGCAGATGGTACCCCATCGGCTCAATACGAACACACTTTGGCAATTACCAAAGATGGTCCAAAAATCCTGACAATCCAAGATCCGGATATTGATGAAAAGTATATTTACCATAACAATTAGTTTTTTGAATGACGAAAAGCCGGGTGCAAAATTTTATATTTTGTCCCGGCTTTTCTATAACTTGGAGGCTGATATTAATGAATAATAAAAGTTTTAAATTCCCGGATACAAAAGCATATAACTTTGTCATTGAAGCGCTAAAGGAACGTGGCGTTACCCCTGATGATATCTCAAGGATTGCAATTAACCTTCAAAAACCATTTATTCCAAACCTGTCCATGGAAGAAGTTCGAAAAGACACAACCAACGTCCTGCACAAACGGGAAGTGTTAAACAACGCTATGGTCGGCCTGGAATTAGATCGTTTAGCAACCGCGGGGCTCATTAAAGAACCACTCGAAAGCATCATTATGAATGACTCCGGTGTCTTCGGTGTGGATGAGGGCATTGCCCTTAACATTGCCAACATTTACGGTACAATCGGAATCACCAATTACGGCTACATCGATAGAGATAAAACCGGCATCGTCAAAAAATTGGACGAGTCAAAAAGCGGCGCGTCCAATACATTCATTGATGATATAGTAGGTGCGATAGCAAGCGCGGTTTCGGCAAGAATTGCGCATAGAAATAATTAGTGTGTGGAGTCAGCCTGGTACAAGTCGGAGTACAAAGCAAGCGGCAGGAAATTCCCGGTCTTGGAATTTTTTGACGATTGTTTTGTATGCAGGCTTGTGGCTGACGGAACAGTCCTAATCAGTGTGTGGATCAAAACGGTTAGCATCCGGAATATAAGGCGTCAATTTGGGAAATTCCGCTTTTGAATTTTTCAAATTGATCCCTTATATGGAGAAATTCTGTTTTGAGGAACAGTCCTAAATTAGTGTGTGGATCAAGGCGGTTAGCTCCCTTATATGGAGAGATGCTGTTTTGGGTAGCCATTCTACTTCCACCCGAAATCATTCAAATCCATCTCCCGCTTCTTTATACCGGAAACAAACGGATTCCCCTTTACAAAGTATCTTAATGGCTTGCTTGCCCAATCCCCCTGGTTTGAAACACCGACTCGGTTCGAGGTTTCGATTGCCTTGGGGATTTTTTTTCGATTTTGATGGATATCGAGATTACCATCTCCAAAGATCTCAAAATTCATTTTTTTATCGGAAATGCCAAAAGCTTCCATTAGTTTACCGGGTCCATTTGTCAAATCAAAACCACTTTTCGATCGATTTTTCAACATGATTCCTTTACCAATAAACGGCTCAACCGCCCTTATCAGAACTCCTTGGGGAATATCTTTTTGTTGGGCCGCAACATCAAGAAGGTACCTCCCATGGATCGAATAGATGTAAACTGTACCTGGAGGACCATATAGTGGTTCATTAGAAGCAGTTCGCCGTCCTTTAAAAGCATGGGCTGCTGAATCTTTTTGGCCCATGTAGGCTTCGGTTTCAACAATCCAACCGCCAACCACTCCTTTGGGTGAGTTATATGTAAGCAGCATCCCCAACATTTCCTGAGCAACCTTATCTGTTGAGGCACTGGCATAAAATGGATCACTGGTACTCAAATTATCACAGCTTTCAAAAATTATTTAGGAGGACTTTACAAATGAAATTAAAGCTTGAACGAATCTATGACAAACCGCAGGACTTATCCGGTTACCGGGTATTAGTAGACCGATTATGGCCACGTGGTATTTCAAAAGTTAACGCAAAGCTGGATGAATGGGAAAAAGAGATTGCCCCTTCAAAAGACCTGCGTTCCTGGTTCTCACATGATCCCGCAAAGTTCCCTGACTTTAAGAAAAAGTACATCGATGAACTCAATCATAACGAGCAAACCCAAGCCTTTATCTCATCTCTGGCCGACAAACTCAAAACAGATAACGTCATCCTGCTTTATGGCGCAAAAGATCGTGAACATAATCAAGCTGTTGTTTTAAAGCAGTATCTTGACAATCACTTAGGCCAAGCCTGACGAATATTTTTAAGCGTTAATTCACGAGTGCTTTGAAAATTAATATCCGCTTCATGAAGTATTTGAGGATCACCAACGCCAATTGAAACAATCCCGGCAGCATTAATTGATTCAACACCAACAATGCCGTCGTCGATACCAATGCAGGCTTCAGGAGGTAAATGAATCATTTCGGCCGCTTTTGCGAAAACGTCAGGAGCTGGCTTGTTATGTTTGATTTGCTTCAAATCAACTATGAGTGGAAAATAACTTTCCAACTTCAACTTTTGGATTTCTTTAGGTGCATTCGCCGAAGCGGACGCGATAATCATTCTGTAATTATTTTGAGTTAATTCATCCAGAAAGGATTGAATCCCCGGTAAAATGTCACTTGGATTCATTTTATCCAGCATTGTTTGATAAATGTCGTTTTTTTTATCAGCCAGTGCTTCTTTTTGCTGACGGGTAAATTGATCTTTTTTCCCAGCTGAATCGAGTATTGCATCCAATGAATCAATTCGGTCACGACCCTTAATGGCTTCTTCCAAATCAGATGACCACTGAATGCCCAGTTGGTTTGCAATTTCTCGCCAAGATTGGCTATGATAAGCCCAAGAATCAGTTATAATACCATTCAAATCGAACAATACACCCTTTATTTTTGCAAAATCATCCATTGTTATGACGCCCCTTTCACCCGGTCAGGTATCAATCTCTTTATATCATAAAACGAGGGGAAGAAAATAGTCTCTCATCTTCTCACCCTCGTTTTATAATAACAGTTAATCTTATAACCGTGTTATTTAACCGCGTTAAAAATCCAAGTAACACCGTACTTATCAACTACCTGACCGTATTTGTTACCGGACGACTTCTTTTCAAATGTCACAATAACTTTCACTTCTTCAGATTTAGTAACCTGCTTGTAAAGATTTTCCAACGCAGATTCCGCATCCGAATCATGAGCGTCAACTTCCAACATTAAAGAAATCAAAGAAGAAATAACTGGTTTGCCTAAAAAGCTGTCTGCAGCAAAGATTTGCTGATCCAGCACCTTGAAACTTGCCTGCAAAGTTAAATTATCGAGGTTAACGTCAGCATTTAGTGACATTTCCTCAGCCTGCTTTTCAGTTGGTGATTCACGAGTAACGTCTGTTGCACCAAATACTCGCTTATAATATTCGAGCACATTTTTAGTGTTTTCAAATGTTAAGTATGGAATTAATTTCGTATTAGCCATTAGGTCAGCAACCCCTACTATTAAGATATTATTATTTTCGTAAATTATGTTCAAATTTTAGAATACCGTTAATTACATTAGTTGTCAACGTTAACAAGTTATGCATGCTGTTAAATCAGCTTTCGTCAACGTCAACATGCTGCTATTTTACACCGAAAAGAGTAAACTATCACTAAAGTCACTTGGGAGGGATCGTTCAATGGAACTCGCAGTCACAATTTTTATTTTAAACGCATTATATATTTCAATTAACACTTTTAGAACCATGCTGGTTGTTAAGGGCCATCAATTTTTAGCACCTTTAGTAGCGGTTGGTGAAGAATTAATTTACGTTATTGCCCTGGCAATCGCGCTGGATCATATCGATAGTCCGTTAAACGTTGCCTCATATGCCGTTGGATTTGGGGTTGGTATTTACATCGGTATCGTCATCGAGAATAAGATTGCATTGGGATACGTTAATTTTCAAGTGACGGTTCAAATCGATCCGGAGAATCCGGTCCATGCACACAATGAAGAACTTGCCGAAAAGCTTCGCAACTTAGGATATGGTGTTACTGTCAGCCGCGCTGAAGGTCGCTCCGGTGCCCGCTTAGTCCTTAGTATCCTGGCACCACGAAAGGCTGATCGTCGTCTTATGGAACAAATCAAAGAAATTTCACCTGACGCGTTCATCATGGTTCAAGAACCGATCCAATTATCCGGGGGGTTCTGGAGTAAAGAAGTTGATCGTCGATACCATGGTGCAAATAATCACTGATCTTTATGATCATCAAACAACCCAAGCTGCTTTAGGCTTTCTTCAACATCGTGAACCGATTTTTCAACTTCGGACGATAATTTTTCCGGAGCCTGTTTCTCAGGATTAATACTCTTCGAATCCAATCTAATTTTCCGCTTCTTGCTTTCGATATGATGTGAAGGCTTTGGAGCGGTTTTTTGATCCTCAGGATGTGTAAATTTAAGTTTTGGCAGAGCGACTTTATCAGTCGATCGTGTTTCCTTAGGTGCCATTTCATCCATAGTTTGATTGAGTAAATGGTCAACAAAGACATTGCCTTCATTACTGGCATGCCCTTTTGTCCAGTGATAGCGAATGTTGGAAAACCGTTGAAGAAGTGCATCGATCTGCTGCCACAGTTCTTTATTCAGTAGCGGACCGCCACTTCGCTTCCAACCACGACGCCGCCAGCCAGAAAGCCACCCCTTTGTGACTGCATCCAACACATATTTAGAATCAGAAACAATGCTAATCGGCTGCTCTTCTAATTGATGATCTGCCAAGTAAGTCAAGGCTTTCAGTAGTCCCATGATTTCCATACGGTTGTTGGTCGCGCCATACTCACCACCCGTATCGGAAACTTCCTGCTTGGGGTTTGCGATTAATATAAGATAAGCCCATGCTGCCTTGTCTCCCTGCTTAACGTGTTCACCCGAACGGTTGCCATGACTTCTAGATCCACCATCCGTATAGACAACAATGTCACCACCAAAACTCAATTCAATCGGTCGATTTACAGCGACAGAGCTTTTTGGCTGACGTTTTGAACTATTTTGATGGCCTTGAATGCTTAGTTTGCCAGTTAAAAAAGTCTCTGCTTCTGACTTTGACTTAAAACTTTTATACACAGCGCCTGAAAAACCAGAAACCTGTTTGCTTGCTTCATCCCAAGTTGTAAAGATTCCGGTCTGACGGCCTTTTCTAACAGCGTAATATTTCATTTTCTCACCTCTAAATTTCATAAATTTTCAGAAAAAAATACTTATAATATTTCTATCTACTTTTCAATTAGATAAATCTATGCGAAAATAGTAAGTAAAGGGGGCAAAGACCATATGACCCGTACCAAAGCCACATTAATTACGGTCGAAGAAGCAAGGGCACTTCTTAAAGACCGTTCAGATCAAATCAATGAACGTTTCCCTAGACTTAAAAAACAAGGGAAATACATTCTGCCCGATTATCGACTCACGAGAAAGCGGGAAGCCTTTAAAATCCGGAAGCATACTTTTTTGCAACGACACCCACGCTCTTATGTTGCTTTTGACTCAGAAAATGGACAAACGTTGTGGATGCATAATTTTCCAAGCTTAACCGAAGCAATTTTCTGGTTAGACACCGGCCTTAAACCAACCGATACGGATACCAGTACATCGTATAAGCAGTGGAAAACCCAGCATGAAGACGATATTAACGTCTTAAAAGAAATTCTCCGTAAACGTTCGCAGGAAAGAAAAGCGGCTGCAGCTAAGAGAAAAGAAGCAAAAAAGGTTAAAAAATAAGTGTGTGAATCAAAGCGGTTAGTACCCGGGAATATAAGGCGTCGGTTGGGAAAATCCCGTTCTTGGATTTTTCAAACTGATCCCTTATATGGAGTGGTACTGCTTTGAGGAACAGTCCTAATAAGTGTGTGAATCAAGGCGGTTAGTCTTCGGAGCATAAAGCGTTCATTTGGGAAATCCTGTTTTTGGATTCTTCAAATAAATCCTTTAGGTGCAGAAGACTGCCTTGAGAAGCAGTCCTAATAAGTGTGTGAATCAAGGCGGTTAGTCTTCGGAGCATAAAGCGTTCATTTGGGGAATCCTGTTTTTGGATTCTTCAAATGAACCCTTTAGGTGCAGAAGACTGCCTTGAGAAGCAGTCCTAATAAGTGTGTGAATCAAAGCGGCTAGTACCCGGAATATAAGTCAATCGATCTTATTTATAGCACCACTTTACCACTAATCAACCATTAACCACACTAAGCTTAACCCTGAAAGCAATGATTGTTTTCAAGATCAAGCTTAGTGTGCTTTTTATTTAGGCTTTTTTAGAAACAAACCTAAATCTTCAAATGATTATGAACCTGCTTTGGTTCTGTCTGTACCAAAATATCACCATGATGAATCGAATATAGGATCTCGGAACGCTCATTCAATGCATTATAAAAATTATCGTTATTCATAATAATACAATTAGCAGGCTTGCCTTCCTCAATGCCATAATGATCCGTGATATGCATTGCTTTTGCTGCATTGGTTGTGACAAACCGGTATGAATTCAAAATATCGTTGTAACCCATTAAATGTCCCACGTGGATTCCCATCTCAACGGGATCAAGCATATTGCCATTGCCCATTGGATACCAGGGATCCTTAAGATCATCTTCACCAAAAGCAACGTTAATGCCATCCTGAGATAATTCTTTAACCCGAGTCATTCCCCGGCGCTTTGGATAACTATCAAAACGACCACCCAGATTTGTATTGACCAGTGGATTCGCAATAAAGTTAATGTGAGACATTTTTAACAATCTAAATAGTTTATAAGTGTAAGCGTCATTGTATGAGCCCATGGCCGTTGTATGACTGGCGGTTACCTTGTCACCCATACCGGACTCCAAGGCCAAAGTTGCCAGAGTTTCAAGGCTTCGTGACTGAGGGTCGTCAATTTCATCACAATGAACATCAACTAATTTGTTTTTGGTTTCCGCTAATTTCATCAAAAATTTCAGCGATTTTACAGCATATTCACGAGTAAACTCAAAATGAGGAATCCCGCCAATGGCATCTGCACCCAGTTCAGCAGCTTCGGTCATTAATTCCTCACCGTGTGGAAATGATAAAATCCCCTCTTGCGGAAAGGCAACCAGTTGCAATTCCACCTGATCCTTTAATTCTTCCCGAACTTCAATCAAAGCTTTTAAAGCTGTTAAATTTGGATCAGTAACATCCACGTGACTACGGACAAACTGAATCCCATTGGCGACCTGAATTTGAATGGCCTTTTTAGCACGCTGCTTAACGTCAGCAATCGACAGCGTCTTTTTACGTTCACTCCAAATACGAATACCATCAAATAACGTACCGGTTTGATTCCACTCCGGATCACCGGCAGTTTGCGTTGCGTCTAAATGGACGTGTGGATCAACAAACGGTGGCAGTAACAGTTTATCGCTGGCATCAATCACCCGTTCTCCTTCACTTGCTTGAATTGATGGCGCAATTTTTACAAATTTGCCATCTTCAATTTTAACATCGCTGGTTGCTTGAGCATTTTGTATATGAACATTTTTTATTAACATTTTTTCCATTCCTCAACTTAGCATGTATTTACTCATATTATAGCCTATTTAGGCTATAAATAAGAAGGTTTCCGAAAAATGTGCGATAATGTGAATAGTCATACATAGATCATATATCAAGAAATATTTTTGAAGGGAAGTATCACATTGAGTTGGAGGGGAAGGCTTTCTTTACCGCAAATCTTAACACTGGGCTTTTTAACGATCATCTTAGTTGGAACCGTCCTGCTTTCGTTACCCGTTTCAAGTAAAGATGGCACAGCAACCAGTTACATCAATGCTTTTTTTACCGCAACATCTGCAACCTGTGTTACGGGAATGACGGTTGTGAATACTGCACTTCATTGGAGTATTTTTGGTAAAATCGTGATTTTGATTTTGGTTGAAATCGGTGGTTTAGGGTTTATGACCTTTGCCGTTCTAATGTTCATTTTTATGCGGCGAAAAGTTGATCTGACAACCCAGCTGCTGACACAGCAATCGTTAAACCTGGAAACTTTTGCCAATACCAGAAGTGTTGTCTTTTTAGTGGTTCGACTTTCGCTGGCCATTCAGCTTTTAGGCGCCATTTTATTATTTGTTGATTTTTATCCGCGTTATGGCCTGAAACGCGGACTTGGTTACAGCATTTTCCACTCAATCAGTGCATTCTGTAACGCCGGCTTTGACCTGTTCGATAACAGCCTGGTCAGATTTCAAAACGATCCTTACATCCTATTTGTTTTAACTTGCTTGATCATTTCCGGATCATTGGGCTTTTTGGTTTGGAAAGACATTTTGCTTTACCACAAGGATCACTTCTTGAGTCTTCATACTAAACTGGCATTAACCACTTATTTGGGATTAATTGTGATTAGTTTTGCGGTTTATTTACTCACGGAAGGAAACTTCGGTGAAAATACCCACTTAAATGTGTTTCAGCGTTTAATGAATACCTATTTTATGTCTGTGACACCGCGAACAGCAGGTTTTTACACTTATCCATACACCAAGATTTCCATGGGCGGTATGTTCTTTACAATGATCTTAATGCTCATTGGTGGTACGCCGGGGTCAACTGCCGGGGGTATTAAAACAACTACTGTTGGCATTCTTTTAATTCGAGTCTGGGCAACTTTGCGGGGAAAACGGGACGCAACCTTTATGGGACGCCAATTCACAAATGACAACATATCACGTTCGCTAACGTTGGTCTTCCTGGTTTTTGTTGTCCTCTCCATTGCAACGCTTGTCTTGACCATCACCGAAACCGTGCCAAAACATTTCGGAATTGAATACATTATCTTTGACGTCGTTTCGGCATTTGGTACCACCGGCTTAACACTTGGATTAACCCCTCACCTGACCATTATCGGCAAATTAATCTTCGCTGTTTTAATGTTTATGGGAAGAGTCGGTGTCTTCACGGTTATGTACTCGTTACTCACATCCAAACGTCCGGAAGACGCATTCAGATATCCAAAAGAAAATGTGATGATTGGTTAATTTTGATTACAATATCCAGTCATTCGAAAGGATTTTAATCATGAAAAGTAATTACGCTGTGATTGGCTTGGGCCTTTTCGGTAGCAGCATTGTCAATACACTACTCGAAAACCATCAAGAAGTCCTGGTCATTGATAAGAAGGAAGAGAGTGTTGATAAGTTCCGAGACGTTGCTACAGAGGCGGTCGTTGCCGATACGCAAAATGAATTGGCACTCCGTCAACTCGGAATCGGAAACTTTGACAATGTTTTTGTGGCCATCGGAACCGACCTTGAGGCCAGTATTATGACCACATTGATTTGTAAAGATCTTGGGGTGAAACATTTAGTCTGTAAAGCAGAGAATGCCCGTCATGCTCAAGTATTGGAGAAGCTGGGTGCAGACGAAATTATCCAACCTGAACGCGATATGGGTGAACGGATTGCCCTTCACGTGATGGAGCCAAAGATTCTCAACGATTTAAAACTAAAGGGTGAATTAGCGGTTGTCGAGTTTGAATTAACCAATGCCAAATTCTTTAATCAATCTCTAAAAGAATTGAACCTAACCAACCGTTACAAGGTTTCCGTCATTGCCATTTCGCATGCAGACGAAGAAGGTGCCGCCATTCCTAACCAGTCAACCGTTGTGGAACAGGGAGATGTCGTGACCGTTATTGGGACACGAAAAGATGTCCAAAAATTTGAAGATATCGCTACCAAATAAGCAAATACAAAGGAGGCCGACAAAGATAATTTTGCCGGCCTTTTTACTAACTCATTTATTTTCCAACCACTATAACCACTAATAGAATAACCGCTGAAAGTAAAATTGTCTGTCCCTGAAAATCCTGAACCAAATAGCCACTCAACAGTGCGCCGATAAAGAAGGATCCGATAATCGTCACAATATCGCCGGCTTTTCGAAGCGCTTTTTTATCGCCCTGAGCAACAAAATCCAAAACATTTTCCGACAGTGTTCGGACGTTTCCGGTCATCATGAGCGATGTGAACGGACCATTCTTCATAGTCCGAAATTCCTGGAGCTGAGCTGCCGCTGCCATCGCTAGTAATCCAGTTGTCAACAGAATCGAAACCCGGCCCGCCAGAAAACTGACCAGGACAAAGAGAATAATTTCGTATGAGAGTGTAACCACTTTTCTCCTAAGTGCCAGCTCGCTGGGATAATGATATTGAATGACCCGAATAATAGCAACACCAACCGCAAACATGATCAAAGAGACAATTCCCTGGGTTATTTCGCCATAGTCTCCCTGCCCAACGCGTAGGCCGGTTAAGATCAGGTTTCCCGTTTGAAGCCCGGCAAACACACCGCCATCTTCTAAATACGTATAAGCATCCAGCGCACCGGCCGCCATCGCCAGCAAAGCGCCGCTCAGTAAACGTTCGTATACACCAATTTCTTTTTCTGCCATCCCTCTTACCTCACGTTCTAAATATTGATACCTTGATATCATAAGAATTTGTTTGAGAGATTGCAATTACTTTAGTCCAAAAAATAAAAGCGCCGGGAATAACTTTTCAGTTTATCCCGGTGCTTTTGTTGCATTACTTAGCAGGCTTTTGCTTCAAGAAGTGTTGAAGATCTGCTAATGCTTTGTTCCGCTTGATATCTTTCTTGCGGCTGATTGGTCGACGGCCCTGAACGCCGTTTGGATGACAAATACGCATAGTAAAACTCTCCTTAATATTTTTTCCAAATTATAAAATTCCAATAGACTAAATTATTATAATACAAATGACCGTTTAAACGCAAATCAATTATCAGATTTTCCCGATTATTCAGCATTTGTGGTATCTTTGAAGTAACAAATAAGGATTTGAGATAGGGTGATTATTTTGGCAAATGAATTTCCACAAGCACTAACAATTGCGGGTTCGGACAGTGACGGCAGTGCCGGAATGCAGGCAGATTTGCATACATTCTTCAGACGTCATGTATATGGAACGTCTGTCTTAACAGCCTGTGTTGCCGGTAATAGTTATGGCATCCACGATTCAGTGAATTTACCAACAACGTTTATTGATCAGGAATTTAAAGACCTCGCCGACGATTATCATATTCGAGCAAGTAAAACCGGCATGCTCTCCGATTCCGACTTGATTCGAACGGTCATCAAAAATTATAAAAAATACGATTTTGGTCCTCTGGTGGTTGACCCGGTAATCACAACCAAACATGGTAACATGTTGTTGGAACAAAGTGCCTACCAAACACTTCGAGACGAATTGATTCCAATGGCAACAGTCATTACACCCAACTTTTTTGAAGCACAGAAATTAGCTGAAATGGACATTGAAACAAGTGTTGATATGGAAACCGCTGCCCGTAAATTAAAAGCACTGGGCGCAAAAAATATTGTTTTAAAGGGTAGTCACCACGATCCCAATCAAACCAAAGTGTCTGATTATATTTTGCTTGAATCAGGCAAAAGTTTTTGGCTAACCGGCGATTTCTTTGATACCGATCGTAAAAACGGTACCGGTGACAGCCTTTCAGCTTGTATCGCTGCTGAGCTGGCAAAGGGCAATTCCGTTGAGGATGCCTGCCGGGTGGCTAAAAAGTTTGTCGATGCAGCTATTAAAAGTGAGATTCAAGTCGGTCACAAATTTGGTCCGATTAACCATTGGGCACCGGCGGACGAACTGTAATCATTTAAATGACTTATACTAAAACGATCAATTAACTTATTGTTTTCCATCTTATTTTTTTGCAGTGCGGCTGCTTATACAATGACGTCACCGGCAACTGCCAACGCAAAGTCATCCTACAAGATAGTTAAGATCGAGACTTACTCAACCCGAGTGCCTTTTTATGTTAAAGGATCGGGAAACGTCTATATGTGGAATGCAAGCCACTCCAAAAAAATTTTAAATTTAAAGAACCATCCACGTTCTCAATGGTATCGTGCAAAAAGTGTCATTCTAAAACACGGATCTTCTAACCGGGTATACTACAAATTAGTGTTAGGCGGCCATTACAGGTTTTGGCAGGGCTACGTACGCCTCAGTCAATTAGCCAAGGGATACGGCCCAAATTATAGTGGCCACGCCCGAGTTGGCTACTACAAGCTCACACGAGCCCTTCAATTAACCGGTCGGACTTATCATAACAAAGTCGTTTCGGGTTCTTTGCCCAAGGGTACCATCTTCAGAGCTGCAACTTACGTCAGCAAGCAAAAAACATGGCTTAACATTTCATTGGATGGTTTAAGCCATCAAACCCGGTCAAAACTGAATTTTATGCTTTATATAACTTCCGATCTGCTCTATGCCAACAAAGATTTAAATCCACAGGCACCAAACTACCTGACGCCTGTTTCGGAACCCGCATACATTATCCCTGCACCTCAGCGGGACAATGATGCCAAAACTTCTCCAAATTGGCGGACCGACCTTTATCCCGGTAAAACTTCCGAGTACTGGGATCAGGTGCTTCCCATTCTCCGATTAACGACTGACGGTTACGTTGAATACTATGCGCATCCAACGTTCCAAAATTCATATCTTTCCAGTAACGATAATCCAACAGCCTCTGAAAAGATTACCCATTACGAAACATCGGGAAACCAGACCACAATTTACTATGCAAATCACTTAGATGGTTTTAATGATCAAAGAACTGGCAGTAACACCGATCAGCAATATAAACTTACGATTGAAAATCAAAAAAAGGTTGTCACTGTTAACAAACGGGATGCTAACGGCACCATCTTCTCAACGACGTCATATGGTCAATTTCTGATAGGTGGCCGGCCATTCCACAGCCTGGATTATACAGACGATTAACCGAGTATTACTCGTTATCAATCATCATTTACAAACGGGTTTGATTAACAAAAAAGTGTTCCACAATTGTTAGGCAGACAAGCCTACTAATCGTGGAGCACTTTTTTATAGCGGTTTCTTCATTTAACCGGCTTAACCGCCTAAACTGCCGGCGCTTGTATAATATTTTCGATTGCCTAATTTATAGGCACTATACACAAATGTTTCTCCGTCAGAATCAGCTGGGCTGTACTTAACATCTCTCTTTAAGTTAATTTCCGTTAAGCGATATTTTTGCTGACCGGATTGATGAACCTTCTTATCCAATAAGCCTTTAATATGATGGCGGTAATAAAAATATTTTTTATTGCCAACTATACTGATTTTATTAATTTTGGCATAGGAAGTCGGCTTGGATACAAAGTGATCATTCTTGTAATCCCGGGCATAATACTCCAGATAACCGTCAGTCGTTGCAACAACCCGATCTTCTTTACCAAAATGATAAGAACGACTTAAAATCCCATAATCCTCTTCCATACTCAGATTATCGTTTACAAGTAGGCCCTTCGGCATCGAAACCTGCGTGAGATAATCACCTTCGGGTTTTAACGCGCTTCTCGTCCAATTACCGCCCGGATGTGGCTTAGGCCACGCCTGCCTCGCCTTATAACTTAGCAGTTTGAAATTAATTTGGGCCATACTTTTTCCAGCATCGGATTTTGGAAGAACGTTTTGGACTTCTGTATACTTCATCGCTTTCACAACGGTACCCTTTTTAATCGTGACAGGTTGATTTGTCCCGTACATCTTTATCTGAAATGTCTGATTGGCCTTGTAAAATTGATACGTTGCGCCCTGACTGCCATCGGCTTTGACGACTGTGGCAAAAACCATACTGAATAACAATACAATGGCAATCATTGAAACACTTACCCCGTAGTCCTACCATTTATCCGGGCTCCAAATTCGTCCGTCAATTTCCTGCTGCCCCTGATCAATTCGTTTGGTTTGTTCAATAATCAGATCCTGAGCCGCTTTCAAAATTGATCGATTAATGAAAGACTGTTCATTCTCTGCTATCTCGGCAAGCTGTTGAACCCCCCAATCCTGCGTATCGCCCATTACTATTCCTCCTGATCCCGAATCATTTTTATGTTTAACTTCAAATCATCAATTTGATCCTGACGACTATCAATCGAATCAATAATTAAATCAAGCAACTCCCTTTGTTGTGCCGTTTTCCCGGCCTCCAGTTGTTTAAGACGAGTGATCAGCCACTTCTCACGTTTTTCAAGGCTTAATGGCATTGGCGCGCTCAAATATTGAAGATAGCTAACCAATAATTCTTGCTTCTTTAAAACGTCCAGATAGCCGAATTGATCGATTATAAATGACTTCAAGTAAACCATCCCCGCCTTATTGGCAAATGCCTCAAACGGCTTCATAAGCTCGGAAATCGTGAATTGTTCCCGACCCCCGGCCTGAAAATCCGCCAGTGAATCGCCCAGCGTGATCACGAGACCCAATTCCTTATTTTTAAGCCAGTGTTTGGCGACAATAAACTTTCTGGTAAACACGTCATCCATGTATTGTTTTAAGCTCGCTGGTGACGTGTACCAATACATCGGAAATTGAAAAATAATCCGGTCAAATGCCCGCAATCGTTTTTGTTCATCAACAATATTTATTTGGGTTGCGGAATACAAGTCATCAATAGAGCGCCATGTGACATCATCCAAATAATCAGCACTGGTTTTCAAAAAAGTCTGGGTAGCGGATGCTGTAGCTTTTGGATGTGAAACTAAAACCAACGTTTTCATTGTGATCACCTTACTTTCCATTCGTATTGTTACCTGCTATTGTATGCTATATCAGTAGGACTAACAAAGGGGATTTTAAAATGGCAACTTATACAATTCACACAACTTACCGTAACATTGGTGCACAGACGATGAATCAAGCTGGCGATCACCAATTTATCGCGGATGAACCCACTATTTTCCGCGGTACGGATGCCGGTCCAAATCCGGTTCAATATTTATTAGGAGCCGTTGGTGCCTGTCTTGGTGCCAGTGCTGCTTCACTGGTCAATAGACCGAAATCAACCATTAAAATCAAAAAATTCGATGTTCTTGTGACCGGCGAAACCGAACGATTTGCGGATAAATCATCCCGGGTTTCAAAAATTAACGTTAAATTAACTTGCGAAACGAACCTGAATCAGGAAGAAAATCGAAAATTCATCGAAGATACCATCCATTTATGCACGGTTCATAACACATTAAAAGATGCAGTCGAGTTTACATTTGATATCAATTAAGAAAAAGTTAACAGCAAGATTACAAAAAAACGTTAGCACTCACAGATGTGAAGTGCTAATTTTTTATTTTATTTTTTGGTATATGTGTTAAGAATGCCTATATGTAGGCATTCTATATCAAAAATTAATCAAGCAAATTCTTGTACTGATAACAATTTCATGATATTATATAGTTGTTCGTAAGGGGAACAGATATTCTCATAAGCGAACAACTCAATTAGAAAACTAAATAGTAAATAATCGGAGGCATGCATATGAATAACGATATTTTTGATGACATTTTTAACGACCCGTTCTTCAAGCAACAATTACCAAATATGTCGGGTCAACAACAAATGCGACAGCAACCCGTTCAAGTGCAGGAACGCAGACCTCAAAATAAAACGACCTTATTAGACCAATATGGAACCGACTTAACCAAAATGGCTAAAGATGGCAAGCTTGACCCCGTCATTGGTCGGGATAAAGAAATTGAACAAATGGAAGAAGTTTTGAGCAGGCGAACCAAGAATAATCCAGTATTAATCGGTGAAGCCGGCGTCGGCAAAACGGCTGTCGTTGAGGGTCTCGCTCAAAAGATTGTTGATGGTGACGTTTCCGAGAAACTGCTTAACAAGCGGATTATCTCTGTAGATGTTGTTTCACTGGTTCAGGGAACCGGCATTCGTGGCCAATTTGAGGAACGAATGAAAAAGTTGATTGATGAAGTTTCAAAGAATAAAGATGTGATCCTGTTTATTGATGAAATTCATCAAATCATCGGTGCCGGATCAACCGGTGAAGGCGATAAAATGGATGCCGGAAACATTCTGAAACCTAAATTGGCACGTGGCGACTTTCAACTCATCGGTGCGACCACCAGTAACGAATATCGTGATATTGAAAAAGACCAGGCACTTGCCCGTCGATTCCAGCCAATCATGGTTAACGAACCAAGCGAACAAGATACACTGACAATCATTAAGGGACTAAAGCCAAAGTATGAAAGATTCCATCACGTTCGTTATACCGACGACGCCCTAAAGGCCGCTGTGTCATTCAGTAACCGTTACATTCAGGATCGAATGAATCCGGATAAGGCTATCGATTTAATCGATCAAGCCGGTGCTAAAGTTGCGATGGGCTCATCAATTACAAAGGACAAGTCGACTTTGCAGCAAGAGGCTGAAAAGCTTGAAAAGTCCAAAAAGAATGCTTCTTCTAATGAAGAATACGAAAAAGCTGCCGGGCTTCGCGATAAGCTCGACAAAGTAGAAGCTCAAATCAAAGCCATTGATAATGGCACTAAAGTAGAAGTACCTGAAGTTACTGCAGACGTTATTAAAAAAGTTGTTGAACGTATTACAGGAGTCCCTGTTACTGACGTTAATAAAAACCAGGTCAGTCAACTCAACAGTCTGAACAAAGATCTCAAGAAAGAGGTTATCGGTCAGGACAAAGCAATTGATGCAATCTCGGCAGCCATCAAACGTAGCCGGGTTGGCTTTACAGAGGGCAATCGGCCAATTGGCAGTTTCCTGTTTGTTGGCCCTACCGGAGTTGGTAAGACTCAAACAGCAAAGGCGCTTGCCAAAGAACTATTTGGAACAACCAAAGCCATGTTTCGTTATGACATGTCTGAATATATGGATAAGATTAGCGCTTCCAAACTAATCGGTTCGGCTCCCGGCTATGTGGGTTATGAGGAAGGCGGTCGATTAACGGAACAAGTCCGTCGTCATCCTTATAGTTTGATCCTGCTCGACGAAATCGAGAAAGCCCATCCCGATGTTTTGAACCTGTTACTGCAAATCTTGGATGATGGTCGCTTATCCGATGCACAGGGCCGAACCGTTGACTTCAGCAACACAGTGATCATCATGACCAGTAATGCCGGTCAAGAAAATAGCAGTGATAAAAAGGATGTCATTGATCGCTTGAAGCCTTACTTCAAGCTTGAGTTTTTGAATCGAATTGATGATATTATTCAATTCAATTCATTAACAAAGGCTGATTTGCTTCAAATTCTTGATCTCATGCTCAATGACTTGGATCAATTGGTAAACAAATCACGTGGTATCCACTTCACCATAACGGATGATGCTAAGAACCAACTGGTTAATATGGGATACAGCAAGGAACTTGGTGCACGTCCAATGCACAGAGTTATCACTAAGGAAATTACCGATAAATTAACTAATAGTTTCCTGGCTCACCCAGAAGAGAAAAACTTTACGGTCAACGCAAAAGATAATCAAATCGAGGTCACCCCTACTACCGGTAAAGAAGCAACGATCAGTAAGTAATGTTTCCGGTCGAAATCCAAGTTAATCCGTTGACATATACCAGCGATATTGGTATATTATAGTCAATGTGTTTCAGGAGTCGATTTTCAAAGGTACTTGTTTTATAGTTTTATGAAATAACTTCCTTGGAATCAGTTCAACTAGATACATTAAAATTTATGATGCGCAAAAAGCGCAAGGAGGTTTCATATATTATGAAACAAGGTACTGTTAAATGGTTCAACGCTGATAAAGGTTATGGCTTCATTACTACTGACGATGGTGACGTATTTGTTCACTTCTCAGCTATCAACAAAGACGGCTTCAAGTCATTAGACGAAGGCCAACATGTAACCCTTGACGTTGAAGACAGCGACCGTGGCCCACAAGCTGCCAACGTTACTGTTGTTGACGACTAATTAAAAAATTAAAAAGTTTTTTAAAAACCGACGAGAGATCGTCGGTTTTTTTGTGCTTACAGACACAAGCCCTACATTAACTAACTCCTCCTGTTAACCATATACCTCTAAAATAATTAACCGTGTTCATTTAATACAAAATGCGGTATACTAAATCTGGATATTATATAAAGGGGTATATTAGTTATGGAAATAAATAGGTCAACTGCTTGCAGAAAGGTCATTTTAATAACGAGCTTTCTGGCTACTTTGATATTAGGCTTTCTGGTCGTTACCGATCATACATATGCTGATGTTCAATCACAAACAACATGCAGCGAAACAACGTCTCAATCCTCATCCTCGGAGCAAACAATTGTCTTTAAGGAATCGGCTTCCAACAGCGATAATGTCGACTCATCAACTGACACGACGCTCAATAACACTTCGGATAGTCAAAGCAATAATCAAAATGCTACCACGTCAAATCAATCGTCCACAAGTGGTGCAACCACTCCTGCACCTTCGGAAAACACGACCGATACCAGTCAGCCAACGTCTTCAGTAAATGGTTCAAGCACACCAGAATCGACATCTTCTTCATCAGAAAGCGCCAATGCAAGTTCTTCAACTGATGAATCGCAAGTTAACAACCAATCATCATCACAAGACGTGACCGGCACTGCATCATCGAAAGATCAAGGTCAAACCAACACCGATTCTACAAGTAATGATGTTGATTCAACAGCTGATTCAAGTCCTGTAACGGATCAATCCTCAAGTACCGACAACACAACGACTGGAGGAACCAATAAGGATCAAATCACCGTTACGGGTACCAATAGTTCAACTGATCCCGCAATCAAACAGTCCAGTTCCAATCCCTTACTCAATTGGTTGACAAATATGACCAGTGCCGGAGCTGCTGCCTTGATTTATCCATTTATCACTTCCCGCCAAGGGTCTCATCTATTATCAGAATTTCGAACATTATTATCCCCTACCCGCTACAACATTGATCAAACCTGGTCGGATTTGGATCAAAAATATAATCCTGACTATACAAAGCAATTCTACACTGATGCCCAGAACTGGTATGATAATGAGGTTAAAAAAGAAACGTTAACGGTTCCGTTTGCGGACGGCAGCGGAAATGC
Source organism: Lentilactobacillus hilgardii DSM 20176 = ATCC 8290 (assembly GCF_000159315.1). GTDB lineage: Bacteria > Bacillota > Bacilli > Lactobacillales > Lactobacillaceae > Lentilactobacillus > Lentilactobacillus hilgardii. Next base: position 185,930 of record NZ_GG669994.1, on the reverse strand, counting down.
CTCGGCAACTTATATCGCTCATCCGGGTTCAACCAAAACAATTATTTATGGCCAGGGTTGGACAACAGAGCCCGAGTGGATGGGATACATTTCGAAAATTTTCTATGACATGGGCTATAACGTTCTAATGCCATATACCCGCGGGCAAAACAGCAGTGATGGCGAGTTTCTGACATTTGGATACAAAGATAAGGCAGATTGGATTAACTGGATCAATAAAATCGACCAACTAAACGGTCCCAACAGCGAAGTGGTCCTTTATGGCCAATCACTTGGTGCCGATGACGCTTTGGAAGCCGGTGCACAAAAGAATCTACCATCATCAGTTAAAGCCGTCATTGCCGACTGTGGCTACTCAACGATCCCATCTCTTCTTTATTCGCTTTATACAGGGGCAGCCAACAAACTAAACGGCTATACGTCAAAAATCGGCTGGAACCTCAATGGATCGATCCCACTAGTGCCGTATGATCAATTTCTAAACAATCTTAATAACGTTAACCATCTTTTCCAAGGCTTCAACTTGGATGATGCCTCAGGATTGACAGCCGTTCAAAATTCAACACTGCCAACGTTATTTATTGCGACGGCCGATGACACCTTCATTCCGGATTCGGAAACCAAAGCTTTGTATAATGCCAGCATTTCTAAGGATAAGCAGCTATGGATCCTGGATGGCAATGTTGGTGGGCATGCCTCTGCCAATAATGCAGTGCTCGCCTACACCCAGCACATTCAAGATTTTCTTAACGCTGTTGATAATGGGCAAACCAGTTCAACAACTTCTACAAATCAACTAACGGTTAACGACAATCAAACGGTTGCCGCTTAAAACCGTTTATATATCATGATGATTAAAAAGATCGACTTCCATTTTCGGAAGTCGATCTTTTATTATTGCAATTCCCTTAATAGTCGAACGACGCTCTCTTGATAACCTATACCAAACTTACCTAAGTGAAGCATTAAATAATAAAGTTGGTAGAATGGCAGTCGATTTTGATACCCTTCATCTAAAGGATATTCATCTTGATAACCCTGATAAAACTCGGGGTCAAAACCGGCAAACACTTGACTGACACCAATATCAAACTCACGATCTCCGTAGAAAACTGCCGGATCAATAATAACGGGCTGCCCATTTTCATCAAACATAAAGTTGCCCGACCAAAAGTCACCATGCAGTAAGGATGGTTTAGAATTATGAGTTCGCATTAACTGTTTAAACCTAACCAGACACTTTTGATATATTGCTTCCATACTTCCCGTCCACAAATGCCTCTTGAGAATAATCTTTTTCCGATATTCCAACCGCTCGTTAATAAAGAATGACGGCCAGTCCGGATACCATGTACCACCATGATCAAACTTACCCTCGGGATCGTCGAGATTAAAGCCAAATTGCCCGTTAGCACTCGTTCTTTTATGCATTTGAGCAATTACCCGTCCTAAAGCATATTGGTCACCAAATGACTGAGAATCAATATAGTTAAGAAGTAAATAGCATTGCTTTCCCAAGTACCGTTTGCTAAGACACTTGGAACCATGGCTGTTTTTGCCAGCAACTTCAAGCCAACAATCTCTTGCCTATAAAAGTCTTTTGTATCGCTGGGATGCAGAAGCAGAAAATACTTTTTACCATTTTGACCGACTAGCTTATAAGCTGAATTAACATCGCCACCACCAACTGGCTGAGCGCTTATAATCGGTCCGATCGGTAATGTCGCCAAAAGTGCTTTATCCAATATATGTGTCCCCTTTCCAATTCTCATTCTTTGATGTCAATCCTAGAACCAACTTCGGGAATTTGTCAAAGGGGTCAAAATAAAACTATGTTAGTTAAAAAACTATGCTTTGGCTTGAACTGTGGCTTGCTTTGCTGCCTGCTTCTTATCCTCGTCCAAAACCGATTGAATATAGCCATCAACATCGAATGTCCCAGAGAATTCAGCTAGATGAACCAAATTTCTCAAGAAGTCATGAGTCTTGGCTTCATAATGATACTTCAATCCCAAATCATAAATATAACCGTTGATGTAATCAACTTCGGTTTGCCGATTCTTGGAGATATCTTGGTACATAGATGGGAAATGCAATGGATTTGAGACACGACTGACGTATGAAACAGTCTGCCATTCTTCTTCACGAGTATTTAGCAAGGTAATGCCCGCTCGTTCACAAACATCAAATGCCTCATCAATTAATTGAACACCCAATTTCTTGGCCACTGGCGATTGAATATATTCACCCATGCGGATTTTAAACATGGTGCAAAGCGTATTAATAACCGAGTTGAAAATAACCTTAGCCATTAGTGTTCCCAAGAAGTTTGTTGTCAAATTGGGGTTTAAGCCTGCTTGCGTAAACTCATCAACGATTTGATGTGTCATTTGATCCGGCTTTTCGGTTTCATTGGCAACATTCATTGAACCGGCGCCTTTAGGACCGATAAAATCAACATCACCCGCCTTATTCAAAACCGTTCCGATTAAAGCAGTGCCGCCAAGAACACGCTCTTTAGGAAAATATTGATTTAGTTTTTCAATATGTCCCATACCGTTCATACAAGTCACGACGTATTGTTTATCGTTAAAGAAACGGGCACTTCGTTTCAAGAAGTCGTCTAATTGATACTGTTTCGTAAAGACAATCAAGACATCCGGATCACCCTTGTATTCTTCGGGATAATAAACATTTACCGGTACCAAATGCCGGTTCTGACCATCTCGGGAAACGTAGACCCCTTTTTGCTGACGAATTGTCTCAACCTGGTCCTCCCAAGTATCAACAAAATCAACATCGAATCCTGCTTCCTGAAGCAAAACACCATAACGCAACCCCATTGCACCTGCACCTAAAACTGTATATTTCATATTTATAACTCCCTTTCATGTCATCGCTATGTAACAACTATTCAATCGTCAAACGAGTCAACCAAATAAAAAGTCGCCCTTCTGTCACTAAGACAAAAGGACGACAATTGGCCGCGGTACCACCTTCATAGATACGCTTTTCGTATCCACTCGTTGACATGCTTTAACGGACAAGTCCGAAACCGGCTAACTGCTAAAAACAGCTCACCAATCTAGTTAAAGAAAGCATGAAAGTCACGATCCGCAAATTCAATGTCATCTCTCAGCCGCCGAATGACTTTTCTGGTAATTGAATAGGACGAATGCTTCTTTCAAATTGATACTTCGCATTATGAGATTTAAATAACAAAATGTCAAGCATGTTTTAATAAAAAGTGATAAAAATGTGAACCCTAATGCCTTGTAAAGCCAAGAAAGAGAAGCACCATAATTGACTTTTGGCGCTTCCTTTTCTTTAAAAATTATTTTTTATCGAACCCGTTTCTTATAATAAACCATGCCGCCAATTGCAACCATCAGCAATACCAATCCCAAAATAATCAGTTGCTGATTAATATCTTCTCCTGTTTGTGGCAGGGCTGCTTTACCGGTATATCCTTGCGAAGGAATCCCGGACGGTGCGTCTGTTGAAGACCCTGATCCACTCACACCATTGCTGCCGCTAATCCCATCAGCACCACTCGTGTTATCTGAAGTGTCACCAGGCAGTCCTTGCGCTCCTTCAAGCGTCGCGCTGCCGTCATCACTATCTTCTTGTCCAGGAAGCGGTGCTGTTCCTTCAAGATCATCTTTAATATCGTTATGATAGACAAGATGGTCTGTGCCTGCCGTTACCGTTCCCGTTACGGTGGTACTTGGCATTGCAACACGGTTCTTCGTCGTTGTTGTTACATATCCCATCGACTGATAATCCTGTTCGGAAATGTTATACGCTGTTCCAAGCGGCATGCTTAACTTAATTGTCTGTCCATGCGTTAATTGGAAGGTTCCTTTGCCGTCAACTATGGCAATTTGCCCAATCTCTGAAACACCGTTTTTAACTTTTTCTACTTGGAAAATACCATTCAGATAACCGCCAGCACCATCTTTCATCTCAATGTTAAAAGTAAAGGGTTGTTTTGGATTACCAAGGCTGTTCACAAATTTATCAATAATGAGCGTCCCCTCGGCAGGAACCATATCTTTGGTGTTAGTAAATGTGACCTTTCCCGCTTGATCTTTCACCAACTTAACGGCGTCAGTCATCATCCCATCGTATTTACCTGCACTATTAACTTGATAACTCGCAGCAAACCCTTCAGCGAATGCCTCACCAACCTGATAAGTGCTGCTTATTGGCAGATCTTTAATCAGAATTGATTCGTCACCTTTTAGATAAATAGGTGTCGACTGTCAATTACGAATTGAAACCGTTACTTCTTCGCTATGACCATTTCTGGCGATCTTGGTTGCTTTAAAATCACCATAAGCATTTGTATAAATCACAAACTTGAAATTGCGATCCTTATCAGCTTCGGAAATTCCCGTTCCAGCCAAGCGCTTGGCAATTTCCATAGAAGCAGTTTCTGATTTTTCCTTATAGTTGACAAAATTAACCAGTCCGTTTTTCCCATTTACCATTTTAAAACTTTCAGTTGCGTTACCAGCCGTTATTTGTCCACCATTCACCTGATAGGATGTACTGAAATCGGCAACCTTTGTTTCCGTTACCTGGTAATGATAGTCAATCGGAAGTCCCATGATAGTTAAATATTCCGAAGATTTCAACGTCAAATCGGCAATGCCGTTTTTAAATTCGAGTCCAACTTCTTCCATGTGACCATTCTGGCTTCGCATAGTTGCCGTAAATGTTTCATTTAAGGCAATATCCGATTTGATTCGGAAACTGAACGATCTCTGTAAATCCAGGTTACTAATGCCGTCCCCATCTACCTTTTTATGAATTTCAAGGTTTGTGGTTTTCGGTGAGTTTTTGGCATTATAGAATGTGACATGTCCAACCTTACCATGCTCAAGGTCAAAATATTCTGTGACCTCTTTTTGATGCTCGGTGCCTTCGTCGATTCTATAGGACACGTCATAATCCGCCCGCATATCCTGCACAATAATTTCGCGAACCGAATACTTGACGTTAGTTGGCAAGCCCAGGAATGCCATAGATTCGCCATCTTTTAATAGGACTTGCTCGGAACGGCCATCAGTAAACTTGATTCTTAGATTTTCCTTATTTCCATGCTGGTCTCTCTTAACTGCTTGATAGGTTTTATCCGCCAATTCGGGAGTCGTGGTTACATAGAATTCAAATTGACGATCCTTATCAGCCGGTGTTAGCTGATCACCTATAACCCGCTTGGTTATCTTTAATCCCCCTGCCAGTTTCTCGTTCATAAATTGAATCACGGTTTTCTCATCTTCGTGAAGTGTCCAATTGATCGTTTCGTTACCGGTTACCTCCGCATTCGTATTGATCATATGGCTGGCCTTAAAGTCGGCCCGCAATGCCTCAATAACTTTGACCTTTGCGCCGTCTGGTAACCCTGTAATCACAGCCCTTTCATCCCCGCGTAATTTTAAAGTACTCAGTTCTTCCTTATCAAGGGTAATCACTTTGATATTGCCATCTACTAAGGTGACAGTTCCTGATCGTTTATGATTTTCCCGATCGATAATGGTGATGCCAAAATCATCGGTTATTTTGTGATCATCCTTATCTACCACATTTAAATTAAACTCGAATTCTGTCTCAAAATCCGTTTTCAGAAAGGGCTCCCTTTAAGACCTTTCTGATTTCCAGTGATGTTCCCGGACGATGGTTTTTGAAGACAAGCGGCGGCAGACAATTTGTTCCACAATCATCGGCTGAACCGGTTGTCACTTGGGCTTCTTTGCCATCATTCCAGTTGTCGCCACCATATTGATGACTGACATGATAGTCATCACCAATGTTCTCAGTGATTGTCATCTTCAACCCTTTAATCATAAAGAATGTGATTGTTTGGCCAACCTTGAGTGATACTTTGGCATGATAAACATTGCCTGCGGCTTTTGAGAACACGATCTCCTGCTCATCTGTTTCACCACTCTTGATAGCCTTAAACGTTTTTTTGTCACCCCATTCGGAATTTGGATTTGTAATCGTTAAGTCAAATTCAAATGTCTTGTCCTTTGGAATATCAAGTCCACTTGCTACTTTCTTAAGCGTAAACGGTACACAATCCGGTGGTGTATTTCGGAACATAACCGAGTTTCTTCCCTTTTCTCTGTTCAGGTTCAAAGTAACGTCATCACCGGCACGCTCGAATTCTCCATCGATGTGGTTGTAAACGGTCCAATCACCCTTTTGATAGTCAATTTCTTTAATTTTAAATTGTCCCGCATCCGTTGGTAATCCTTTAACAATCAACTTCTGATTATTTTGAAGATTAATCGGCTTTAAGTCGGCTTGGTCACCAAATCGCAACCCGGTTGCTTTACCTTGATCATTAAACACAATCTTAACCGTTAAATGACCATGAACCGATTCTCCCGTTGCAGCATTAACAATTGCAACCACATAGTCGTTGCTCTTAACCGCATTCCGGGTTTCTTCGTTGCCGGCTGTTACATCAAAAGTAAAAGTATCATTGGTATCCCGGCCGGAAACTATTTTCTCGAACTCGAATTGATTTTCTTTGTGTTCGTTAATAAATTTGACATGACTGCCCATGGAAATCGGACCCACTACATGAAATCCGTCATGATCAACTTCGACCGCTTTTTCATCACCGTTATTTAGCTTGTAAAATGTTTTGCTGTAGACATCATCGTGTTCTTCCCGAACAACAAGCTGAACATTTCCCGGAAGCTTAATTTTACGATAACTTTCACCGTCTTTCAGCACAATGTTTTTATTGTCTTTATCGTCAATTAACTGCGTGCTCTTACCATTTTCAAACCTAAACTGAACATCTCTATCTTGTCTATCCTGATGCTTAATTCCTGAAACTAACGAATTAAACTCTTTGTACAACTTGCCATCTTTATACACTTGGAGTTCAAATTTGAATTCCCGATCCTTATCACGATCCTTGTTTTCGCCCCGAATCGTTTTAGAAAATTCAAACTCGCCGGAATCCAAGGTATTCGTGAAAGTTACAATTCCGGGAAAGTTTGAATCGTCAAATGCCAAGACACCCGTTTTCTTTGATCCGTCACCTGCCGGATGGGTAACGTTAAGTTGGTCAGTACCATGAGTCGTTTTATAACCATCCCCGTTAGTTTCAATAACCCGGTAATAGGCATTGACCGGCAATCCTTTAATCTTAAGTGTTTCACCATTCTTGATCCCAGGGAGGCCTTGGCTCACACCTTCGATAAAGGTCACTTGAGTGGATTGCATTTCACCATTAAGTTCCACATCAAAGCGACCGTTCACATTTTCATCTATCTTTCCGTCTTTGTCGGTAAACTGAACCTCAAAATTAAACCGATCATTCAGTGAAGCCGGGTCACTGGATTGAACATTTTTCTTAATGATCAACTCTTTCATCTTCGGATTTTCGACGTTAAGCACGTGAACCGTTTGACCATTAGTCAAATCACTCATCCTAAATTCCGGAGACGTGTAATTTGCATAGTATCCGCCCAGACCCTGTGTTTCAACGACTCGATAGACGGCTTTATCGCCAAGATTGTTGAAGGACGCCATTCCATACTCATCCGTTGTCTCAACCATATCCTGTTTCTCGTTATTGCCATCCAGATACTGGGCCGGTACCCATTTTTGAGTGGCTTTATCATACCGTTCAAGCATAAACATGACGCCTTCCAAACGTTTGCCTGTCTTGGCATCCGATTTAACCACGTTAACCGCAAATCTTTCATAAGATCCCCACGCACTGGTATCGGACTTAACTTTTTCTTCCTCAATAATCTTTTCGTCACCATATTCCAAGGTCACTTTATTTTCAAAAGAACTATTGGCAGTTGAAGTCTCTCTAACCGTGTAGTATTGGACCAATATTGGTTGACCATCGATCACGTCTTTATCAAATGTGATGGTCATATTATCCAGCGAATCGGAATAATCCAGCTTATACGAGTCCCGTTGAATTTTGTCTCCCGCAGTGTACGTTACTTTACCATCGTCGCCAATTGATCGATTTGCTTTGAATAAAGTCAATTGGTAGGTTGGATCATGTGTAATCAAATGATGGTGGGTTTGATTGGCAATTGAGTCGGTCACTTTAATTTGTTTGGAATCAATATTTCGACCATCACCGTTAAGAACCACCTGCCATTTTATGGCTGGTAAAGTCCGTCCTTCCGGGGCCGGTGAAATATCCATTGACTGACCGCTCTTATCTAAAAGGTGACCATTGTCTGTATAGGAAACGGTAGCCTCAGTTGTCCTTTTACCATTCTCATCACCATACTGTCCCAAACCTGAAAGCGTAATTTTATTACGGAAAAGCCATTTTTTAAAATGCTCATGCTTATCGTCACTAAAATCGAGAGATGGTACTTGAGCTTGAAAATTAAGAACAAAGACCGTTTTCCCGGTTCTGTATTTTTCTAGCCCACTTTCTGTTAGTTTTAAGTTGAATGTTACTTTATGATTCTCGTTTTCACTTTCGTCTTTGTCCTCAACAATTTTGTAATCATTTTTCTCCAAAAGTTCGGCTTCACCATAACCGGAACCGTCATTCGCTAATTTAGCAAGCGAAATCTTTAGACTTCCTAATAGGTTTGAAATATCTTGAAGTGTTTTATCATTCGACACATCGTCATTACCGGTCATTTGATCGGTACCGACAATATCAGTAATGTCTATCCCGTCTTCTGTAAGAAGCTTTGCCAGTGCCTCACCCTCACCTAAATAACCCATGTGATTAAATGACACTTTCCAGTCAATGTAACGATCGTTCTTTTCATGGAAGTTTTCACTCAATCTTCCGGATTTAGCCAAGTGCCGGCGCATAAATCTAGGAATTTCTGTTTTGGCCGCGACTTCATTATTTTCACCGTTATAACTTACCTGCGCTCGATTATAAATCTCTTCAGGCATCTCCTCTGCAACAGCATCTTTGTCCAGTGGAACGCCATAGTAGCCGATTCCAAATTGAAAGTGATTAGCGTCAGGGAGGTTAAGAACGGTGAGTGTCATCTTTCCACCTGAAAAGGCAATTCTAAATGCTTCTCCTTCTTTCCCTATCCAAGAGAACTTTCCGTTTTCATATTTGTATTTATATTCTTCTCCTAACACATTATTTTTAAAGAACCTCAGATACTTATTAACATCTTGGTATTCGTTATTTGAAAGCTCATTGTAAAATTTTTCAAAATCAAGATATTCCGCATTTTCGTGAGGTTCAGTAATCACAAAATCACCTGTCACTTTTCGATTAATCTGATTAACGTTAATGCCCCAATCAGTGGTCATCTTTGACCAATCAGCCCCGCGACTTCGCTTGGTATCGATTCTCGGATTTTGAATTGTCGAATATTTTTCCTGTCCATTCCACTGAACAAAATTCCTCAAATTTTGATAATTTTCATTCGTAGTGCCTTCCTTTGGGATGATCTCGTAATAAAGATAATGGGTCCCAACGGGAATATTATCTTTAAACGTAATTTTGAGCGTGGAGGGAGAGCCATTGCCACCAGAAATGTCCGTTTCTTCCACCCAATCCTGGTAAGCGTTTTCCCCTTCACCTTTTATTTTGAGTTCATAGGAATCGGAGCCTACAGCTGCAAAGTCAAACTTTTCGCTGCTTAGCCTATCTGTCATCGTGAAATTCTTTGTGTCTTCATCCACCGTAAATCTCACTTCATATCGAACATTTCCACCTGATTGGACTTTTGCTGTTTTATCTAATTGGGTACTTTCCCGTTCAATACTTGTTTCTACTTGCGCGCTGGTAATCTTTTGATCATTAATTTTGCTATCTGTCACTTGAATTGCATTTAGAAATTTCTTTTGAGTAGCGTTTGTAACCTCACCAATTGTCTCCAAAACAATTGATGTAATTTTTTCGCCTTCATTAAAAATATCCTTTTTAACTAATTCGGCTGCATCAAAGGTAAAAACAATTTGTTGCCCATCTGATGCATGACTAATATCACTTAATTTCACCTGTTTATCAGTACCTTTATTACCGGTAACGTGAATGATGTAGTCTGCCGGATTGTTACCAGTCCCGTATTGATATCCATTACCGAATGTATCAGTTAAAACAACTTTATCAGCTGCAGAATCTTTATTTTCCACTTTAAAAGTGGATGTCCAATGAAATTTATTGTAGTCAACAACCCCGTTGTCTTTATAAAAGTGGCCGTCTTTTTTTAAACTAATGGTGGCCTTCTCAACTTCAATTTTTGCATCTTCTCCGGCAATTTCACCAAAGGAAATTTCTGAGGATTC
>NZ_GG669994.1:160894-174094 GCF_000159315.1 Lentilactobacillus hilgardii DSM 20176 = ATCC 8290 | reverse complement strand
TGTTGTCGCTAAACTCGCCCCATAAGAAATGGTGGAATGTCCGGGTACTTGAGACGTTAGAAACGTTATTCGAATATTGTGTTTATTATCGGCAACTTCGCCCGTGCCATTCGTATACGGACTAACGGTAAATTCACCAATTTTAACGCCGTCGGCAACAATTTCCTGTGTCACTTTGTCTTTACCATCGTAGTCAAATTTAAAACCGCTTAATACAAAGTCATAATAATCGCCGTCTTCAATTTCAAATTCCGGTGAATTCATTGCCTCAATACTGGTTGTATCCCAGTGCCAAGTAATCACGTTCTTGGAACTGCCGTGAATCTGTTCAGGAATCGTAACCGTTTGGCCATCGCCAAGTTTGGCTGGAATATCAATGGTTTGATTATCCATTCCTAAGGTAATCTTTGAAAAGAACTGTGTATCAATTTTATCATTCAGACTTTGACCGGCCCTAGCGGCAAATATTTGGGCATTCTTTACCTCATCTCGAATATTCGCCCCCTTACTCGGAACATCACCATCCGCATCGCCGGCATCTTCAGCATCCGCCTGCTTCAACACTTCACTTGTGGTTGTGACATCTCGATCAATTGCTACGCTTTTAGCAGCCTTGGATGAACCGGGGGTTGTCGCTGCATTATCCACGACTGACGAAGAAGATTCCGCCACTTTTCCACCATTGTCATCATTTTCAGCAATCGCTTTTTTATTATTAACGGCTGCTTTTTTCTGATCATTTTTCCGCTTTTCTTCAAGATAGCTTTGGCTCTTTGTCTGATTGGATTGAGATATACTCCCCGAAAACTTCTCACTTCCATCGGTAGTCGACTCAGACCCTTTTGACTGTGGCTCCTGAGATTGTGCCTGAGCCTTTTGAACCTGTTTTTGGGTTTCCTTCATCCTTTCCTGTTGCAACATGTTGTTAACCTTGTCTTCCGACTTTAGGTTGCCACTCGATGAGCCTGCTTGATTTTGTTTCGGCTTATTTTCTTTCGAAACAATAGTCAAAAATGGCAATTTAACCAGTTTATGGTCAACCGCAACCGTCAACCGATGTTGATTCATAGCTCTTCTAAATTTAACGGGCAGCTTTACTTCCATATTTGTTCGACCAACAGCGTTTCGCCAGTGAATAGTTGAATCTTTACCATCCACATCGACAACAACCACCGTTTGGCCATTTGTATACCTGTACCGTTTCTTTTTTATCGTTAAACTTTCTTCATCGTACCCGAATGTTACAGCACCGCTTTTCGATATTGCCCCAACCGTCAAATCAAATGATAGCTGAGCTCTGTCTCCAACTTTCGAATTAGAAACAAATTGCTGATGCTGATTAACAAACTTTGCATTTTTCACGGCAATTTCATCTGTCGAAACTGCATCCGCCAAGGCTTGGCCAGCAGTGAAAAAATTACCAATCAACAGAGTCAAAACGCCAATGACTTGAATAATGACTCCTCTTTTTTTAATCCACATTTCCAGGTCCTCCTAATGGTTTTAATTAGCAGTATCTAATCAACACCATAAGAGTAACAAGAAAGTTTGGCTTTTTTTAAAAGAAATTGTGACTTTTATATATTGTTTCCAATAGGCCAACTTTTAATTTATGACTTAAAACTATTCGCCAATGACCGTTGAAGCAACGGACTTGGCTTCATTAATGCATATTCCTAGCATATTTCAAGAAAATGAATCAGTTATCATTTGAACATAATATTGAAGAATTTGTGAAGAATTGTTCAACTATGAATATGTACAAAAAAATTGCGGCAACGTTATTTATTTGCCACAACTTTTTAAATTTTATCTGTTTCCCATATTTCGACCACACAACACATCGTTTTTAACTACGGCTGATCGCTATTTCGGATAAACTGCCAACCGGTTTCCGGAGATCGTCACCGTTTGAATCGGCTTACTATAAAAAGCCGATAAACTGGTTTCATTCAGTACGTCCTCCCGCTTACCTGCTTGAATAACCTGCCCCTGGCGCAAAAGTAACACATTATTAAAGCACGGTAAAAGCTCTTCAGTATAATGAGAAACCAAAAGCAGCGCCGGTCGATTAGGCATCCGGGAAATTTGCGCGACCCGTTTCAGCAATTCTTCCCTGGCGAACAAATCCAGCCCGTTGCACGGTTCATCTAAGATTAATAATTTAGGATGAGCCATCATTGCCCGAGCGATCAATACCAATTGACGTTCTCCCTGAGACAACACTGCATATTGTTTTCCCAATAGCTTTTGACCACCCATGTCAATTAAAGTTTGGCGAGCTTCGTCTAAATCCGCCTGAGAAAATTCTTGATAGATACCAATGCTGGCAAACTTTCCTGATAGAACGATAAAATCTACCAAATCACCCGTATGAAGCTGATCTTGGAGAGCGTTACTGACCCAGCCAATTTTGGTTTTCAATTCCGGAATATTAATATGACCGAATACCCCACCGAGGACCTCCAAATTTCCAGAAGTTGGCCACAAATCTCCATGAATCATTTTTAACATAGTTGTTTTGCCGGCACCGTTCAATCCTAAAATCGCCCAATTTTCGCCTTGATTGACCTGCCAATTAATATGATGTAAAATCTTCTTTTTCCCCCGGGTAACCGAGACATCGTCAAAGCGTAAAATTCTTTCCATAAGCGGCCTCCTAAATGTATATGTATTCAAAAAGACTGAATAAACCGGAGTGGTTTTTATTCAGTCCTTTCGTTTAGTTGCTTAGTTAAGCGTGAGTTGTGATGCTCACAATCGATCCGTAACTTTTTCCGAGTTAGTTAGCGGAAGTTCATTTATCATTTCATTCAATCAATGCACAAAGCCAGCTATGCCTAATGATCAGTTAGCAAACTTGTAATTAGGCAATCTTACTTTTCAGCTTCTGCTTCTGCTTTTTCTTCAGTAGGTGTACTGTACTTGTCGGCTTCACCAACAAATGACATGTGATCACGAAGATCAGCACCAACACGTGAAAGAAGTGAGTTAGCTGAACGTTCACGCATCTTGTAAAGCTTCTTGAAGCCGTTACGGTAGTCATCCATGAATTCTTTAGCAAATGAACCGTCTTGAATCCGCTTCAAAGCGTCTTTCATAGCTTGCTTGGATTCCTTACCAACGACCTTTGGACCAACTACATATGAACCATATTCAGAAGTGTTCGAGCAGTCAGCATACATCTTGTTGAACCCACCTTCGTAGATAAGGTCACAGATCAATTTCATTTCGTGATCCACTTCGAAGTATGCCAACTGTGGTGAGTATCCTGCTTCGGTTAAAACTTCATAACCGGTTTCGATAAGCGCGGTAACACCACCCATAAGGACGTTTTGCTCACCAAACAAATCTTCTTCAGTTTCTTCTTTGAAGGTTGTCTTCAATAGTCCGGCACGTGCTGCACCATTTCCTTTGGCGAATTCCTTGGATAAATCTTCGGCATGGCCTGAATAGTCTTGGAAATAGCCATATAATGCTGGAACACCGGAGCCTTCAACGTATGTACGACGACAAAGATTACCTGGGCCTTTAGGTGCCATCATAACAACATCAACGTTTGCTGGTGGTACGATTTCTTTATAATGAATGTTGAAGCCATGTGAAAAGCCTAATACATTGCCTTCCTCTAGGTTAGGTGCAATTTCATTTTTATAAACGTCATCCATAACTTCATCAGGCGTTAACATTTGAATCCAGTCTGCACGACGAGCTGCTTCGGCTGGTGTGTATACATCGAATCCATCAACTTTGGCATTTTCAAATGATTGTCCTGGGCGAACACCAACGATAACGTCATAACCTGAATCTCTTAAGTTGTTAGCTTGGGCATGGCCTTGTGATCCATAACCGATAAAAGCAATTTTCTTTTCTTGAAGATAATTGGTGGTAACATCCTTGTCATACAACATTTCTACACTCATACTGATTCCTCCATTTTTTATGTTAAGTATTTTTTTTGAAACAATTGTCGTAGGAACTTAAACTCAATTTAGCAATGAAAGGCCTCACCTCCTAAATGTGGTCATCCTTAGAATCCAACCATGTCATTATTCTTGTGACCAGGTGCTACCATTGGGTAAACCTGCTCATCAACCGGTACTTGAACTTCTACCAAAGTAGATTCGGGATCATCGAAGACATCATTGAGCTGTTGCTCCAACGATTCTTCCGGATTTAACTGCTGATAATTAATGTCGTAGGCATCAGCAAGCTTCTTAAAGTCCGGTTGATGATCAAATAGCGACTTGGAGCGATGATTTGAATAGAAAGCATCCTGCCACTGTCTAATCATTCCTAATGCATGATTATTCAAAAGGAACATTTTAACATTCAAGTCCTCAGCGGCCAAAACTTCCAGCTCTTCACTAGTCATTTGAAAGCCACCATCCCCCACAAACAGAACAACGTCTCTGTCGCGGTTTCCTAGTTTAGCGCCAATGGCGGCTGGCAGACCATACCCCATCGTCCCTAAACCACCTGAAGTGACAAGTTGTCGGGCATGCTTGAATGGATATGATTGAGCTGCCCACATTTGATGTTGGCCAACGTCGGTCACAACAATTGCATCACCATTGGTCGCTTTTCCGACAGCCTCAATGACTTCATGAGGGTTAAACTGTCCCGCAGCCGGTTTGGCATCCTCGGGATTTTCATCTTTCCGGTCTTCCACCAGCTGATTCCAAGCAGGCGTCTGCGTTTTGGCTGCTGTACTGCGGTTCATTTCTGTTAATGCTGCCTTTGCATCGGCCTCAATCGAATAATCCGCTTGTAAGATTTTGTTTAACTCATGCGTATCAATATCGATATGGACAATCGTCTTATTATCCGCAAAATCTGAAGCTTTTGGCACCATCCGATCATCGAATCTGGAACCGATATTAAGTATATAATCGCTTTCGGCCAGTGCCATGTTGGCAGCATAGCTTCCATGCATACCACCCATTCCCAAGAATAACGGATCCTTGCTTGGGAGTATACCAAGTCCTAACAATGTGGCCACAACCGGAATGTTCCAGTCATGAACAAATTGATTGAATGCTTTGGTTGCTCCGGCGGCAGCCACTCCCGCCCCAACAATGACGACTGGTTTGGAAGCACTACTCAAGGCATGAAGTGCGGCTTCAATGGTCGCTTCCTGGGTTTTCCCCAATTGTTGTGGTTGCTTTACCCGTTTCGTCGGCGCATTTTGTTCAAAAATAGCAGATTCAGAAGTAACATCCTTTGGTAAATCCACCAAAACGGGACCTTTACGACCACTTTGAGCAATTTCAAATGCTTTAGTCACAACACTATGTAAGTCGTTCACATCCTGAACTTGGAAATTAGCTTTGGTGATCGGCTTGGTCACACTCACAATATCCAACTCCTGAAAGGCATTGGTTCCAATTGCGGAGCGAGTAACCTGGCCCGTGAAAACAACCAACGGAACCGAATCCATTTGAGCATCCGCAATTCCTGTGACAACATTTCCGGCACCCGGACCACTGGTTACACAAACAACTCCCGTCTTACCGGTTGTTTTGGCGTAACCTTCTGCAGCGTGAACGGCACCTTGTTCATGACGGGTTAGTACGTTACTAAACGATTTTGTATAAAGTGCGTCATATAAAGGCAGAACCGCACCACCCGGATATCCGAACAAAAAAGCAACGTTTTGTTCTGCTAATGCATCAACCAAGATTTCAGCACCGGTTTCAGTTGCGGTTGCTGGCTTTGACTCTTCTGCAAGCATATCTGATTCACATCCTTTCAAAACAACATGTGTCTAACAACATCACGCCAAGTTCACAATTGTTTAATCGGTGAATAACTTTTTCGTGATGGTTGAAATTTAACACGGAAGTTATAAATTTGTCAACACCCAAATTAAACATTTTCTAATCTGTTTCTCACGAATTGTTTTGAACACGGTGTCACAGCCGTGATCTGACGCTCGTAAAATTATTTTTAAGGCTTAAATTTCGATAGGATTCATGTGAGAACTTAGCGAAATTTAATTCTTGCCTATTGACAATACTAGCTTTTTGAAACAAGTCAAGACTTAATTTTAACTTTTTTACATGGTGATACATCACCTTTTGGCGCATTATATGAAGAAAACAATTCAAACTTTTTCAAATCAAATTTATTTGATAAAATTTGTTGCATTCTTCACAACCTGTGGTATAGTTAGCGAAAAGTTAAAAAATGAGAATTTGATTCAGGAAAAAGTAACTTGTCCGACTGTTAGCAAGAGAGTCCCGGTATGCTGGAACGGGATAACAATCAACGAGTGAAAGTAGATCCACTCTTATAATCAAAACCGGCACTGCCCGTTACCCAGCCGTGTATAAACATCGCACGATTTGAGACAGTTAGTTCCTTAACCGTGAACAAAGGTGGTACCGCGTTAAAAACGCCCTTTGAAAAACTTTCAGAGGGCGTTTTTATTTTTGACTTTTTTACTTTGTCTAAACTTTTAGATTTTGATTTCAGAAAGGAATGATGACCATGACGACTAGCATAATCCCAGCGGCAGCAAATGCGCCAATGCTGAAATACTTCGAATCACAAGGATTTAACGAACTTTATATCGATAAGGACTCGGTGGAAAACCAATTAATGGGTGGGGATACCAACCGAGTGTTAAGTTTATCGGATTACGCGCAATACTTACGTTGCATGAGAAATTCTACCAGTGCTCACTTATTGGCTGACACTTCTTTTGGTGGCGACGATGCGACGAATTGGGCTGACACTGCCGACGAACTGGTTCGTTGTGGTGCCAACACAATTTTGATTAGTGATTACCAGAGTAAAACGACCAGTCACCAACCAAACCTACTTTCTGACGAAGATTTTGAGGCTAAGATCCGAACTATGAAAACAGAATTAACGGACACCAACACGAATGCAATTGTTAACCTTGGTGGTTTTTCAGTATACGGTTTGGAAGGTTTGACAACCCGTATCGATATTGCCCGTTCCCAAAATATTGCAAAGATTTCAATCAGCAACGTCACTGCAAAGGATCTTTCAATCATTGGAGCCATTATGGAGCCAAACCAAGAGATTGGTTTGGCGATCGATAACCCAAAGATGACATTTGGCAGTGCGCAACAGGTTAGCCCTGCATTTGTCCTTGACACCTATCATCCCAAAAAAGCCACGCAGCAATGGGTACAGAAAGCTGGTCCTTCAGTTGTTCTGCGCCTTTACATGGGTAATTGAGAAATACGATGATCTAAGAGGATGAAAACCGGGACCACTGTCAATTTAACAGTGGTCCCGGTTTTCTATTTTGAGAAAGGAAAGTGATTTTATGCAAACAAGAACCGTCAAACTAACAGAAACAGATGTGAAAAATGCGTATCAGGTGTTAAAGCCCATCGTCAAACATACCGCATTGGAGTATAGCCGCTATTTATCGGACCGTTATCATGCCAACGTGTATCTCAAACGGGAAGATCAACAACTGGTCCGCTCATTCAAGCTTCGAGGTGCCTATTACGCGATCTCTCAAACCCCTGAAGGAACCAGAAAAGCCGGTGTCGTTTGTGCAAGTGCCGGCAACCATGCCCAAGGCGTTGCATGGACCTGCAACAAAATAAAAATTCCCGCAACAATCTTCATGCCAACGACTACCCCCGCCCAAAAGGTCAATCAAGTCAGATACTTCGGCGGTGATTACGCCACCATCAAGTTAATCGGGGATACCTTCGACGAATCTGCAAACGCGGCACTCACCTTCTGCCAAGATAACGGTCAGACTTTTATCGCCCCGTTCGATAATTTAAATACAATGGCAGGCCAGGGATCCATTGCGGTAGAAATATTTGAAGATGCCAAAAAACAAGGATTAACAATTGACAGCCTCTTTGCTGCAATCGGTGGTGGCGGCTTACTAAGCGGCATCAGTACATACGCCAAGTACACAAGTCCGAATACAGAAATTATTGGTGTTGAACCCAATGGTGCCGCCTCAATGAAAGCCGCCTTTGATGCTGGTAAGCCTGTTGAACTGGAGGCCCTTGACGCCTTTGTTGATGGCGCAGCTGTTAGAAAGTCGGTGAGTTAACTTATGCAACCTGCCGGGCAAATGTTGATCGATTATGCCAGGTACCGGAAGGCCAGGTTTGCAACACGATTTTAGATTTTTACAGTAAAACCGCCATTGTTGCCGAACCCGCCGGTGCCCTGAGTGTTGCCGCGTTGGAAGCAAACAAAGATCGGTTGGTCGGCAAAACAGTCGTATGCGTCATTTCCGGAGGCAACAATGATATCAACCGAATGCAGGAAATTGAAGAACGCTCATTGCTCTATAATCAGCAGCAACACTACTTCATCGTTAATTTTGCACAACGAGCCGGTGCACTTCGCGAATTCGTTAGCCATGTCTTAAACCCCGATGACGACATCACGAAATTCGAATATACCAAGAAAGTCAATAGTACCATGGGACCTTGTCTGATAGGTATTCGCTTGGGAAATGTTAATAATCTGGATCAGCTCCTAAAAAGAATTAAGCAGTTTGATCCCCACTACATCAATTTACAAGAAAACAAAACCCTATACCGCATGCTAGTGTAATGTTCTAATAATCATCAATCATTTTCTCATAAAAAGGCACGGCAGTGAATTCAATCATTTCACTGCCGTGCCTTAGTTTTATCAGTCAATCATATCAGGCGAAATGCTTGACAATGAAAAATAAATGAGAATAAGCGTAGGGGAATTCCCATATTTTATCCAATCACTGTTTACAAGTGAGATTAATTATAATAAGCTTAATGCAATTCTTAGACAAGTGAAAGGAAATCACAACAATGAAAAAAACGAATGCCTTATTATTACAAATTATTGTTCTCGTCGTGATTATTATTAGTTAGACGGGCTAATTTGTAATGAGCCCGTCTAACCAGGCGGGCGGCATTGGTGAATTTCAAGCCAAGAGCTGTTCAACACAGCTCTTGGCTTTTATTTTATCCCTATATCAAGTCAAGAATCAAATTTTGGTGTCAAACACACCACTACATATCAGAGAGGATGATAGTTAATGGCAAATACACTTGATTTTAACGCAGAAGGAGAAGGTATCCATAAACGATCCGACAAGATCAAAGTTGGTGTTGATGAAGCGCCCTCAAAAAGCTTACTTTACGCAACAGGCCGAGTAAAAAACGAACACGACATGAAGAAGCCGTTTATCGCAATTTGTAATTCCTATATTGAAATTGTGCCAGGCCACATTCATTTACGCGCGTTAGCCGATGTTGCCAAACGAGCCATTCGTGAAGCCGGTGGCATCCCATTTGAATTCAATACAATTGGGGTTGATGACGGTATCGCAATGGGACACGTTGGTATGCGTTACTCCCTTCCAAGTCGAGAGATTATCGCCGACTCAGCAGAAACTGTTATTAACGCCCATTGGTTTGACGGTGTTTTGTTCATGCCAAACTGTGACAAAATCACACCCGGGATGTTAATGGCGGCTGCCCGAACGAATGTCCCATCAGTCTTTGTTTCTGGCGGTCCTATGAGAGCCGGTGTTGATCCCAAAGGCCGTGCGACAACACTGTCAACCATGTTTGAAGCTGTTGGTGCTTTCAAAAGTGGCGAGCTTTCAAAGAAAAACCTGCTGGAATATGAAAAGAATGCCTGTCCCGGTTGTGGTTCATGTGCCGGTATGTTTACCGCCAATTCCATGAATTCCCTAATGGAAGCCTTGGGAGTTGCACTTCCATATAACGGAACCGCATTAGCCGATTCCGAAGAACGAAAGGAACTCGTTCGAAAAGCCGCAAAACAGGTCATGTACATGGTTAAAAATGATATCAAGCCTCGCGACTTAATGACCAAAGAAGCATTCGATGATGCTTACGCGCTTGATATGACAATGGGTGGTTCAACCAATACCATTCTTCATGGATTAGCGATCGCTCACGAAGCCGGTATCAAATATAACTTGGACGATATCAACAAGATCAGCCGAAAAGTTCCGTACTTAGCTAAAATCGCACCATCTTCTCACTGGACCATGCAAGATGTTCATGCTGCCGGTGGGATTCCAGCCATCTTAAGCGAATTAATTAAAAAGGGTGGCATTTTACATCCTGATCGAATGACTGTTACCGGAAAAACCTTGCGTGAAAACGTTGAAGGTGCTAAAACCAAGAATCCTGAAGTTATTCATACCGTTGATAACGCCTACTCCAACGTTGGCGGACTATCAGTTCTTCACGGCAATCTGGCCCAAGACGGCGCCGTTATCAAGGTTGGTGGGGTTGATCCTGACATTCGTGATAAAGGCAAGTTTGTCGGTAAAGCAATTTGCTACAATTCACATGATAAAGCCGTTCATGGGATCGATTCAGGCGAAGTTCAGCCAGGTCACGTTGTTGTCATTCGCTTTGAAGGCCCCAAGGGTGGTCCTGGTATGCCGGAAATGTTGAACCCAACTTCAAGTATCGTTGGCCGTGGCTTGGGTCGAGACGTT
Organism: Lentilactobacillus hilgardii DSM 20176 = ATCC 8290; assembly: GCF_000159315.1. Lineage (GTDB taxonomy): Bacteria > Bacillota > Bacilli > Lactobacillales > Lactobacillaceae > Lentilactobacillus > Lentilactobacillus hilgardii. The sequence continues at coordinate 163,614 of NZ_GG669994.1, read as the reverse complement.
GGTTTAATCACTGATGGCCGTTTCTCAGGTGCTACTCGGGGGATCGCCGTTGGTCACATTTCACCGGAAGCTGCCGAGGGTGGTAACATTGCTCTGGTTAAAAACGGTGACACAATCACCATCGACTTAAAGAACCACGACATTTCAGTTGACGTTTCAGATGAGGAACTTGCTGAACGTCGAACTCACTTACCTAAGTTCGAACCAAAAGTTCGTTCAGGTTACTTGGCCCGTTATCAAGCCTTGGTTACTTCAGCAAATACCGGTGGTGTTATGAAGGGCTACGACGAATTATTTTAAACGCCTATTAATATAGTAGAAAAAGCTTTTAGAGAATTGAAATTATTGGAGGAATGCTTATGCAAACTGTATCTAAAATTGGTAATTGGATGAGTAAGTGGTTTACGTTACTCGTTATCTTATGGGCCGCCGTTAATTATTTCTTACCACAGGCGAGCTTATGGATCGCACCTAATACATCCTATCTTTTAGGAATCATTTTGTTTGGGATGGGGCTCACTTTAAGCAAAGATGACTTCGCAAGAATTTTCAAACGACCGGTTCCAGTTATTCTCGGGACTGTTGCTCATTATGTAATCATGCCATTTATCGCCTTTCTACTTTGCCAAATTTTCCATTTAACCGGTGCAACTGCCGTTGGTGTCATTCTGGTAGGTTCCTGCCCAAGCGGAACGTCATCAAGTGTGATGGCTTATCTGGCAAAGGGTGATGTGGCGCTTGATGTTTCGATCGAAGCTCTTTCAACATTATTAGCACCAATCATGCTGCCGCTAATGCTGCAATTCTACGCTGGCCGGTACGTTGCAATCCCGACAACGCAATTATTCCTGAGCACTTTAAAAATCGTTGTTATCCCAATCATCTTAGGGGTTGTTGTTCACACACTCTTCAGCAAGCAAGCCGCCAAAGTAAATATGATTCTGCCGCTTATTTCACAGTTGGCAATTCTTGCCATTGTCGGTGCCGTATTTGCAGCTAACCACGATGATTTATTCACCGCCCAAACCGCTCTGGTTATCCCGGTGGTTATGCTTCACAACTTGAGTGGATACGCACTTGGCTACCTGTTTGGCCACTTGATTCGATTGCATCAGCCACAACGAAAAGCCATTACTTTCGAAGTTGGCATGCAGGATTCAAGTCTTGGTGCAACTTTAGCCATGAAGTACTTCGTTCCAGCTGCTGCTATTCCATCAACCATCTTTTCGATCTGGCACAACGTTTCCGGTTCTGTTCTCTCCTCGTGGTGGCGTCAACACACAACCGAGTCCGTCAAAGAATCGATTCGTGCAACTGCCTCAAATAACGTTCCCAATAACTGATGTTTAAAAGATTAACTATATAGATTAACTATATATAGTAGAAAAAGATCATTTCCGAAAAAATAATCCGGAAATGATCTTTTCTATGTTCACTTCTCTTCAAAACTTTTATCCAAGAATTCAGCAAGTGCGTCATTATCAATATTATTAATGTTTCCCCTTTTAATAGCCTTTTTTATCGTTCTCGAAGACATTTTTCTTCCAATTAAATATTGCTCTACTTCGTTTAAATCACCGTCGACTTTAAAAAACGGATTGAATTTAAGGTGTACCATTTTACCATCCGTAATGGTCCAATTAATACCCATTTTTCCGGCCGCAAAGAGCTGATCTTGATAATCATAATAGCCCGGATTATGGCCAAAGTTCCATTCATCAGTTCCATAAGTCTCTGCCAAACGTTGATCGGCTTTTTTCCAATCCTCGTCAGTCATATGGTAAGTTTCAATATCATCTAATGACTTGACTTGAAACATTTCCTTCAGCAAATAAGCTCGAAATTCCGCCATTGTCATGCCATCAGGTAAATAATCCTTCAAATTGACAATTGGACTTCGTTTGGAAAGAACGCCCAAACGTTTTTGCTTTTCAATTTGATTCTCAGTCAAAACCTTCTTGGCATTTTCAATATTCAAATCATACATAATCGTGCCACCTGCAGCAATGCCCTTACCGCTTTTAAACATTGTCATCCCGGACCATTTCTTACCATCCAGAATCAGATCACTACTATTGGGCTTCATTTTAACATCAATGCCAAGCTTTTGAAGCGCCTTCAAAACCGGTTCAGCAAAATGACCGTAATCGCCAAAGTCAGAAGCATCATCAACGAGAATATTTTCAAAAATAAAGTTTCCCATATCATGATAAACAGCACCGCCACCGGATGTTCGCCGAACCAATTCAATATCATGTTCATGTAGATAATCAACGTCAACTTCCGCCCATACATTTTGATTTCGACCGATGATCACCGAAGGTTTGTTAATATAAAACATTAGTCCATGCCCCGGCAGCTTTAAATCATTCACAAAATAATTGTCCAAAGATTGGTTGACTCTGGCATCATAACTTGGCTGACCATTTCTGGAAATATCGATAAGATACATGAAACATTCCTCCCCATCTGCATTTATGTAATAACATTAATTGAGCTTTATCAAATAGCCTTATACTCCGGGTGTAACCGCTTTGTTTCGCACACTGTTTTAGGACTGCTTCAAAAGACTGATCCCTGCCATACAAGGAACCAAATCCAATATTCCAAAAACAGGAATATTAAATTCAGTTCCTTGTACTCTGGGATCAAAACGTCTTTTTCCGCACACTGTTTTAGGACTGCTCCTCAAAGCAACACCGCTCCATATAAGGGTTCAA
>NZ_GG669994.1:131796-160571 GCF_000159315.1 Lentilactobacillus hilgardii DSM 20176 = ATCC 8290 | reverse complement strand
GTTTCGCACACTGATAATTATACGTTATAATTATCAGGTTGCTTTATATAAAGGGATACAGGACTTTTCGTGGCAAAAATGTGGCAAAGAATTAAAAAAGCGACAAAATCTACTCGTTTTTGAAAAATAGTTTCCATAATTTATTCCAGAAACAATAAATAGAAAAGCCATCTCGAATTAACAAGATGGCCACGTAAATCATTATCAATTTATCCTATGATAAAAAGATTTGATTAACAATTAACTAGGCATTAACAACTAAGACTTGTACCTTAGCATTTCTAACTACGTATTCAGTAGTGGAACCCATAATAAAGCGGTCTAATGTGTTAGTCCCTGATTTGCCTATAATAACTAAATCAGCTCTACTATTTGCAAATTCAACAATTACTTGCTTGGCATTCCCTTTTTGTGCAATTCCTTTCACTTCTATGCCTTTACTCGAAACAAATTTTTCTGCATTACTAACTATTCGTTTGGCAGTATCATCGATTTTGGTATAAGCCTCTGGAGGTAATGTCCCGACTCCATAATAATTTTCGTTAGTAACAGATAAAACTGTAATTTTAGAATTGAAAAGTTTGCTATATTCAATTGCAACATCTAATGCTTTAGATGAATTTTCACTACCATCAATTGGAACGAGAATATTATTATACATATTAGTTCTCCTTTCAAGCATCAACAACATTAACAGTTCTACATCTTTATTATACTTTTGAAAACGCTTTATTACAAACTATTGGACTACAAAAACACTATCAGTAATTATCAAGATAGGATTAATATCAACATTTATATATCGCGTATTCACTTTTATCAAAAAATTTAAACAATGCAAAAAGCCCACCCCGAATTAACAAGGTGGGCTTAATTAATATAAAAATATTTTTTAATTAAAAAGTTTAAACATAACGGTTAAGCCTATTCCCACAATAACCAGCGTGGTACCAACGAACCAAATTATGTTTTAGTTCCTTGCCCCTTCGATTTTAGTTTCTAATTTTGAAAATTGAGTATTTATATTTGCAAAATCTGTCTTTAAGTCTGCTCGAAAAAGTTCGATTTGATAGCTTATATCTTGCCTTGTATCTTTCAAATCCTGCTTAGTAGCAAGTCCTTAGGATCGTCCTCCACCTACTCTGTCTCGGGAAACACCACTATGATCAAGAAAAACGTATTTCACAACTTTGGTTTCATTAACTAGGCATTCATTTTTTATTAATGCATCCATTGTAATCCCATCTACCAATGTCTAACGATAATATGTATTGACAATGGTATAATACATGTTAATATATAGTCAATCGTGTCAGCCAAGCCTCTTTTTAATGCTTAAATGGGCTGGCCTTTTTCATACATATGGAGATGCTTATATTTGAAATCTGAATTCCATGCTTATATCCAAAATGAGATTGAGCCATTCGAGGATGTAGATATAGATTTATCCAATGGAATAAACAAAATCCACGCTCGCGTGACAGGTAAAAGTAATAGTTTGCCTTTAAGGAGTGAGGGTATTGGGAAGCCTAAGCCTGTTGCCAGCTTTGATGAAATGATTTCCTCACTTGAAAAAAGAATTAAAATTAGAGAAAAAGATAAATGCCGATTACAGATTCTAATTCGAGAAAACTCGTATTACCGGATTTCTTATTTTGCAAAACTCTTATTTACGGAAAAGCCAAGTATCAGGCCCTCATTTGATAATTTTTACGCATTAATTAAGCTCGATTCCTATATAAGAACATCCGTTTCGCGTTTGACTCCGACCATTGAAATGTTTGCTAAAAGTACGTTAGCCCACGTGTTATTAACAATAAAAAAGGATTCCAATGTATATCTAGATAAAACCATATACAAATACAATAGTACTTCTGACAAGAAAAAATTAAATCGTTCTTTGTCTGTGTGTGCAACGTCAATTCAACGTGAGAAATCACACAATGAATCAATAAAACATTATGTTTCTTTTCATAGTGGTCATATTCCAATTTGGGCTTTTTTCGATGTTTTAACCTTCGGAGAATTTAACATGCTTTCAACTCGATTAGAAAAGACATGTTTGGGTGAATGGTTTAAATATATTGTTGACAATAGACCAATGACTAAGTCGCTTTTATATATTGATGCACATGCAAAGTCCTTACCATCATTTTTCCAAACTGTTCAATTACTAAGAAACGCTTCCGCACACAATTCACGCATTTATGGTAAACGCTTTGTTTATAACCCATCAATAAAATTGAAAAATAGTTATTGGACTTTTTATGAAAGGAAGTCTTTCCAGCTTTCTATTACAGAAGTAAGTAAACAAATTCATTCCTTATTTACTGGCTTGATGATTATGCGATTTTTCTTTGCTTGCATGAGTGAGAAAAAAATAGAAAAGTGGAACAAATTTGTTTATAAATTAAAATGTCACATTTCAAAAACAAAATTCGTTAACTTAGGTGGATACTTAGGATTTCCAGATAATTGGTTTACATTGTTAAATATTGAAACTAAAAATTAGGTCCACAAAAAAATGGCACTCTTTTCACAATGAATGAGTGCTATTTTTTATTCTACAATTTTATAATTAACTCATTTCCACTAATGTACATCCCATTATCAAATTATATTCTTGACGTGCGTACTCCACAACTTTTTTTAATATCGAACTTTGTAAAACTTCAAAGTTATCAACTTTCTGTTTCAAAGGAGTGTCCTTATAGAGACTAGTTTCTTTAACAGATTGAATTTTTTAATATTTGAGTAAAAAAGAAACAGCCCACCCAGAGCCTAATCTGAGCAGGCTATTACAAACAATAGTTTATCAAAAGCGTATGCCTTAAATCTATTTTGCAAATTTATTCACCTGCTTATAGCTGCTAATTCACAGGCCACTATTCAGTTGTATTTGATTATCATGATCTTTCATCATATAGTTGGAAATTTTAGAGTGTATTCTTTAACTGTATTATAATTATGATATAATCCTAATGGAGGTGCTTTATGAAAAGAATTATCCGCATTTTGTTATTAGCCACAGCAGTATTAGGCTTTACTTTCTATACTGCTAACACTGCAAATGCTTCAGCATGGCATAAGGGAACGCCAGTAGCTATTCGTGGTTGGTGGAGAACAAAGATGAAAAAAGTCAAGCTTAATCATGGTAAATACTTATGGACTTACGCAACAATGCATGTGATGAAAAATAAAATTTCAGGAGCATATGGGACGCAGTCGGACGGGTATGAAATTACGTCACCATCCTTTTATATATCTACAAATCTACCACACACATATGCGATCGTAGGTTATTTATCTCCCGGTCATGTTGGTTACCTTGAAGCATATGCACTAAATGGGCCAAAAAAATTGCAGACAGCTGAACTGAATAGCGAAGGTAGGGTAACAGATGTCATTTATCAGTGGTATAAATTTAGTGGTAAAGCATCCAATAAAAATTTTTATCCATATTCTTGAGACCCTTTTAAGACAATTTTCTAGTGATAAGTCATTTATAACGAAGACTTATTCGACGGTTGAAAATCATAAAATCCTTTCTGCATAAACAAGGGACCCACCCAGAACTTAATCTGAGTGGGTCCCTTTAGCAATTACTTTATCTGTCGTACCTTTAGAGTATCATTTTTAAGAATTCTTTCAAGAAATAAGTTTCTAGTTTCTCTCTTTCAATTCTTTCACATCATCTTCTAATTCATCAATCCGTTGATTAATGGCTTTGTGTTCACCCCGAGACACTGCAAGAGTTTCCTTAATACTGTATTGATCTTTTACAAATTGTTCCAAGCGGTTCGAGGTATCTCTAATTGATTCAGCTACATCTTCCAGCCTCTGGGTTAACGGTTTCAGAAGAACTCTTAAAACGCCGTAAACACTACCGCAAATACCCAAAGTCACGGTAATCAATTCTATCCAACGATCAAAGGTCATTTCTGATCACCGCCCGACAAACGGATCCGTTTAACATAGGCACTGTTTGACGTGATATATCCGTTAGCATACTTCAATTTAAGATGAGTGATCTTACCAACCTTGACCGCTGAGGCCCATACCCGTGAGCCTTTGGCATAACTAATATCACTCTTGTTAGTTTTATCGAATTTGAGTTTCTTATAAACATTAACTTGAGGTACGATAACCTCATACAAGCCCAAAGTAGTGGCCTGATAGTAACTGGGCTGTGTTTGGGTAATTGGGTTAGTTAAGGTTCCTGACAGGGACCCGTCAAAATCATAACTGGCATCCACATGTAATCCCTTAAAGTTATCGGTATACTGCCAAGCATTAGCATTATCGATGCCCGGTTGGTTAACTCCATACGCGGCTACCCAAATTCGCTGATCAACTAAGGCTACACGATTAATCCGACCGTATTTAAACCAGGACCCACTCCCATAGGTAATCACATTAGGATACCCTTGGGATTTTAAATACTTTAAAAAGATATTTACTTGGGGTGTCGTGTTGGCCGGTAAATCCTGGGCTTCCACATCGATCGCTAACACCGTTGATTTATCCAACCCATACTTTTTAACCCAAGCTAAAAAGTACTTTGCCTCAGCCAAACCATTTCCATGAAAGAAATGATAAGCACCAACGGTGCCAAATACTTGATAAGCATTAGCAATTTGGTTACCGGCATTTGGGTTAACATACGTCGTGGATTCGGTCAGTTTAACCATGGCGCTATCAATTCCATTGGCTTTTAAATTTTTAAAATAAGTTTCCGTACTAGCCTGATAGCCTGAAACATCTACCACCAATTTAGGCATTTAAATCACCCTTTTCTGTTGGTTGCGACGTTTGAGAAACGTTTTCTACGTTAGCATTCGTCAAATTAGGTGATTGAGTATTCGTTACAGATTCTGTGGGAGCTGGCGTTACTGGGGCAAAATGATTATCAGCCCCTGTCGCTTTATAAGCTTGATAAGCTTTTTCAACTAAACCGGCAATCACTTGATAATCAAGGTTAAAGCCGTTGGCTTTTAACTGATTGTTAACAAAGCGCATAGCTTCTTTTTTCCGATCAGATTTACTTAAGGCTGCCAAAATAGCTAATTCCGGTACAATCACATTAGCCAATTTCAATCCCAGTTCTAGTGCTTGTTGGGCATGAACGTTCTTTTCAGTCGCAATCTTTTTTTGCAAGTACGGATTAATAAGCTTGTAAACTACCGGAATAACGGCAACAAAAAAGGCAACCATACCAGTTGCCTTCAAGGAATTAAAAACATCTAAAATATGAGTAAACATCATAAAGCCTCCTAAATTTTGGGTAAAATAAAAACACTTATCAAAAATTAGATAAGTGTTCTTAAATGTAAGTAAAGTTAGTAAAAATATAAAGGCGAAAGGTCAAAATTAAATTAGCGCCTCTAATTATATTATAATACTTATTATAAATAAAAGCACCTATCCTAAGAAGATAGATGCCGTTTCATATATATTTGGGGGTATATATGAAGATACGAAGAAAGTTGCTTAGACTAAAAGTCTAAGCAACTCGATTATATCACATAATTTTCAAATTAATTAAATTAATAATTTAAAAATGCTTACCAAATTAAATTAGTAAGCACTTCGGGGTTACGATGTTCAGGGAATACTTTTATTATGAGAGGGTACTCATAATAACGTTGATTAATGTAACCCCACTACAGTATGCTAACAGAAAGAAAACGTTTGTCAACCCCATTAATTTCTATACTAGAATTTAAATTATCAATGATTAATTGTAAATAAAAAGCATCTATCTGGGGGGATAGATGCTAATTCATATATTGGGGTATATGAATAGAAATATGAATATGAATCTGGAGAAATATATTCATAGAGGAATATATTTGGGGTGTAGACGGAAAACTTATGAGGGGTCAACCGTCTACTAAATTAGTGTAACATACTTAAACGTGGAAGCAAGATAAATTTATAAGTCGTTCGTTTATTCCGCTTAGCTTCTGCTCTTAGTAAAAGAAGAGCGCTCATCAACAATAAGTGCCCTCCTTTCGTACGAAGTGTAACCGCTAGTGAATAGTATATTGTGATCACTAGCTCACCAATATTATAAACAAAATTTGTTAAAATAAAAAGCCTATCTGTGAGATAGGTACCAAGATACATTTCGGGGGAAATGTATTACAAAATTTAACTAAATAACTTGAAAAAGATAAATATACCTGAAACTAAAAGGGATACCTTTTAACCATGATTAGTAACTGAGGAAGTCATTAACCATACCCACATTATAGCACGGTTCAAAAATTAAGAAACAATTTAAGATCCAGCCCTTTAATTTTAGTAAAGAAAAACAGATGCTTTCCGACATCTGCTAACAACTATTGTATTTACGTATATGAAAGAATATTTACTTGCTAGTAAAAACTAGCGCTTCTTAATTATACAACATGGTATTGAATAAAAAAAGCATCTATAGAATAGATGCCATTCATATATGGAGTACATAAGATAAGAAATGAAATATTCACGAGATGGATAGCAATATTATGATCACCATCCACATTTATAGTATATCATTTTATAAAATAAAAGCACCTACCAAAAAGATAGGTGCTATTCATATATGGGGGTATATGAATATGGAACTTAATAATTTAAGAAGTTATATTCCGGGGAGGAATATGCATTTCTAGTGTAATTAGTAGCCAATAAACTGCTAACTACGTTGTGATTATAGCACAAATTAGGAAGTATGAAGCAATTTTTTATCCTAATTAGCCCTATATTGACTAACCCAATAGAGGAGTTAATGGTGAACTAGTCATCAATATCAATCGTTACGTAGCATTACATATTATCTTTCCAAAAACCTGGGCAAAATAAAAGCATCTACTTGAAAAAGTAGATGCTTAACAGAACAATTAACCTCACATTGATGATTAATTCACCGAAGGAGCGATGGTTAATCATCTATACGCAGGAGAAGATCAGCGCATAACGGGACACTGACCTCACATAAAAGTATAAAACATTTATTTTAATTGTAAACCATTAATTGTGGCAAAATACAAGCGGATGTTTTCCGAAAGAAAAGTATTCATCATAATTGATGAATACTAATCAATACACATAGGTCGAATAAGACTAACAATTGAGGAGATAGTCTTATGAACCATTATAATCATATTTCAAAAAAATAAAACACCTATCTATTGATAGGTCCACAATTACATTTCAAGGAAGAGATGTAATGCAAAACGACTACCCAATCAGGCGGTATGCTGTATACTCTTGAGGAGGAATATACTCATCAGAAAACGAATAATAGCAACAAGCCATCATCCATATTGAAATTATAGCACAGTTGAAAAAGCATGAATCATTTTTTATCATCTTTTTTTAATCTTTATCATTTTTAAAAAGCAAACTATGTGTCTACACAAAACAAGGATTCCCTACCGGCCACTAATCATTATAATTATAGCTTTTACTTAAACTACTAATTTAAATAAATTTATAAAAAAACCTATCCGAAGATAGGTCATACGCATTTGGGGAATGCATACATGAAACTAAATAATTAACTTGGAGTATATCCTAGGAGAATATACCTATCAGGAGTGTGAGTAACTGTCAGCTAAAACTATCACTCACACTTTAATTATAACATAGTTTTAAAAATATAGAGTTAGTTTGTTATTCATTTTCTGAAAAATAGCCAAAGGGTTGCTTAAAATTCATTGATTATTAAGACATAAATGAATTCATAAATTTGCTATCAATCTACCATCCACTTAAGCCCTTATACAATTATATTTTCCCTCTTAATTTCAGCAAAATAAAAGCAGACATTTTCCGGTGCCTGCTACGTAGTATCGTAATAATATTTTCTGGAGAAATAACAAGACTGAATGTTCAAAATTAATCCACAAAGTGCTTCAGTCAAATAAACATTGTACACCTATCGCAAGAAAAAAACATCTACCATATGGAGTAGATGTTTTCACTAGTGAAGATGACACATAATAATATGAGTTAAATGTTAGGAGCACTCATATTAGGGGGCGGGTCAATATATATGTCGTTACATTGACCTTACCCGTATTATAAAACATTCATTTTTAATGTAAACAGTTAGGCACAAAATGGCGCCTATTCCGGACACGGAATAAACGTCAGTTAAGGGAAAGTCTGCAAGTTGAATCGTCAATTTTTTATTGATAAAAGCTTCCTCTTAACGCACTTAGTATAACATGATTCAAAATAAAAGCACCTATCCAACAGATAGATGCCAATTCATATATGGGGATATATGAAATTAAATCATAAACAATAACCGAAAGATATATTTGAGGGTAATATCTTTTAAATATGACTAGTAACCGGGGAGGTCATTAACCATGACATTATTGTAGCATGATTTTGAAAGTATTAGTTAATATTTGATTTCTCTTTTTCAAAAAAGCAATCTGAAGAAAGTTAAACTCATTCATATTAATAGCATATCGTATCCAAACCAGCAGTCTTCTAGGAATCCAGAAGCTAAAAGAGATGTATCACTTGAAACGGCAGCTGAAATTTTGCTTCCACTAATAATAAATGTAGAACGTCCATAGTAGTTGTCAGTTCCTTGATACATCATGTTGCCAGTACCTTTACTTGTAAAGTTTGAAACTACACTTGAAAAATCTAAATGTGCATTCCCGTAATAATTGCCATAGTTACACTGTATTATCCAATGAATATAGATTTTTTTGTTAACAGGATCAATCCTATACAAACAATCCGTGTAGTAAGTTCCGGAAGTCCCATAATCAATTGTGATAAGTGAACTGTCTAATTGACGCCAAGCACTTTCTTTAACGCTTTTCAAATCGGCCATAGTAGCGGCCTGATTATCCCCCTTATCTGTCGAGGCGTCCGTAATAGTGGGCGCAATACTGAAAGTCTGTGCAGTTGTAAATGTTTGAGCCTGTCCCGTTCGTGCTAGGTCAGATGGTAATTGATCAGCGGTCAGCAGGTCTTTATTATCCTTTTGAGCCTTTCCAATGAAATTAACATCTTCAGAAGTATTACCGGTATTGGGATCTTTATGAATAACGGTTGTGTCATTGGCAGGAGTAATTTTTTCACCATTTGGCAATACTAAACTATTATCCGTACTAAATCTCGGAACCATTGTCCAAGGATACCATGTTGCAGGACTACCACTTTGCGTCCTAAAAAATATTTGATCACCTATATTACTGGTACAGATAATATACTGAACGAGTACACTGCTCTTATTTATTATCTGAATTGTTCCCCAATGATTATTTGAATCTACAAAGTTTACAAGAGACGTCCCAAAATTATATATTCCCTCTTGTGTCAAAGTATTTAAATCAGTATTCTTTGCAAGACTCCCCTTATAAAGCCCGTTTGGAACATCTTCTAATCCTACTACATCACTAGCAGACTTGCGCATATCCGTACTGTGAACAACTGCTGAATCGTTAGCCAATTTAATCCAATTTAGATCACTGGTATTTCCGTTATAAGTTCCGCCAACATAGTAAGAAACTTTTGTTAATTCCCCAGTTAAAATTCCCCAAACGTGATTAGATTGAAGTTGAATAGTACCACGTAAATTATCCAACGAATCTGGCGTATCCGGAACTCCTTTATCAACATAAGTGGTATAAAACCCGTTAACGGAAGTGTCTAAAAGCTGTTTAATGCTTTTATATTGATAAGTCGTTCCAATATAGGCGGTCAACGAACCCGTTACATCAGTAATTGGGTACTTCTGCCAGTTAACAGTATCGTTGGTGCTCACTTTTTTATCCAGTTGTTGATTAACGTCAACTGTCTTGGCGTAAGCATTCCCAGCACCGTCAGTAGGATCTGTGTCAAATTTCTTTTGACCGTCAATTGTTTCGTCCCCAGTCGTATGGACAACCGTATCGTTGGTAGCAAACGAATCACTATTCATATTAATGCTGAGGTTGCTTGCATTTGAAAAGCCAATCGCAAATTTGTAGGTTAGTTCAACAGGAGTTGTACCACTGTATGCAGGTACCGTATCTGGACTGTTAGTTGATGTAATAACCGCGATCAATTGAGATGTTCCGTTTGTACTATCACTTCCCCAAATGCCAAATACCCACGCCTTATAATCTGCCGTAATCCCTTCGTTGGAAAGGACAGTTGAAACAATCAGTGAGTTGCTATTTTTAGAGTATCCATTGGCTTGAATCGTTTGCACAACATTGCTAATCGAAGTCATCGTTTGAATATTTGTAGATGCTGATAATTGCGTATCACTAACATCAATTTTATCAATACTCAGTGAAGATTTATTGGCTAGTATTTGTGCGATCAGTTGATTGCCATTATCAGTTACTTTTGCTAAATCATATGCCATGTTAGTTGCCTCCTAAAACAGTTATCGTTTGCGACTTACTTTTAAAAATGCCAATGCCGTCATATTCATTCATCGTTGTTCCGTTGACAAAGTTGATCGATTTAATTACAATGCCAGCCATTGTGGCAGACTGCAGGCGATCCATCATAGTCTGCAGAGAAGAGCTCCCAGATATTAGTTGAGTGGGTAATCCCGTTACATCAATCACCTGGGGTTCACCTGACATTTTTGTTCCATCCCAGCCATAATCATTTTTAACAACAATGCCATTTCCTGTGGAACTAATTCCAAGGGAATTAGAAATTGTATTGATAATATCGTTAATAGTCCCTGACGAATGTCCGGCAACAATTTTGGATTTTAAAATAAACCGATAATTGTCATCTGTAGCCCCATATCTTGGCTGGCTAATTTGATCTCCAATGTTATCAAGCTCAAGGCCAACCGCTTCATCAATAATCTTGGCATCATAGATTGCATCAGTATTACCATCTATCAGCAAAAAGAAATCCACTAAAATGTTGGCCAAATTAATCATTTCTGATCCATCGTTCCAATTGTAACCAGTGTCAAGATAAATCCTTATCTTTTGATACAGTTCATCAACCGTCGTTTTATCCATAGTCCACCTCAATATTACTGTCATCAATTGTCGCAATTTGATAGTTTTCAAGTTGAATGTCATTGCTGGAAAGTGAATTGGCATCCGTTCCAACCTGAACATTTACATAGGTCACACCATCAACGGCATATAAATCAGCATAGGTTTGATTAACGGCAACCTTACTGCCCATTTCCAATCCTTCAATATAACCTTCTAAGGCCAGTCGAATATCATCTTCACCCTCAGATTTATCAAATGAATCACTAACAGTAACTGTTATCTTTGCAAAAATAGGAACACTGGTAGGACGGTCAAAATAAATGGTATGAGAAACGCCAGCACTATCAACTACATTGCCACTTTGAGTTCCGTAAGTAGCAATGCCTCCACCAATATTGTTGAAAATAGTATCAACCACATCTTGGTCTGTACCACCGTCTACATATATGTGAACAGTTTTGGGAGGATTTCCTTCCGAATCCGTGCTCATTGTCAAATTGGTAACAATCTTAGACATCGTCACACCGTTCGTGTTAGCCAGTGCTGTATACTGGCCATTAATAGTAGGTGACTCGTTAGCAATTGCTGAAAGCTTGATTCTTGCCCGAAAGTCAAGATCGGTTTCCATATCCTGACCACCTTGAGCTGGCAAATTATTGGTTACCGATGTAATCTCTTCTACCGGTTGCTGTTGACTGGTAATCGTATTAGCGTCGACATTATATTGATCTCCCAGCTCAGACGAAACTGCTAAAGTTGTTCCAACACCATTAACATCCAATTGGCAATCGGCTAACGTGTAAAATTCATTACCGTTGTCATCCATAAATACGGATCCTGCAACAATTACATATCCGGAAGTTCCGATAAATGATAAGGTAACTTGTGCTTGTTCAGCCTGCTTGCGCATCAAGCCATAGTTGCTTGCCAAACGGTCAAGTGAAACCCCGGTCGCAAAATTAATGCTGCTAGAATCGTATTCATCTTCTTGTTTTTCATCACTATCAACCAGCATCTGTGCAAGTGTCATTGAAAGCTGGCCATAGAAGGATCGTGGAGATACATTTGTACTGGCACCTCTGACTTGTCTTATAATTCCCTGAACCATGTCTAAGGCATCATCATATTCCAACTCGGTATATCCGTTTTCGTCTATCAATTAAGTTCACCTAGGTCCATATATAAACTAAAGAGCTGATTGCTGGCTTCGATTTTTAAATTAACGTTTAAAATGCGGGTCTTCTTATCCAAGTCAAAGTTACACTCCACTAGATCGGTAACTCTTGGATCTTCCAGCAGACAGTCTTGGATTGCTGCTGTAGCCAAGTTTTTATCAAATCCTTTAGTTAGAACACTATCTCTATCCAGACCCTCGGCCTCGTCTAATACCCAATGCCCTTTCCACATGTTTAAAGCAAGTCGGCATGATTGGGCAAGTTCATCGATATCTTCAACCATTGGCACATCACCATTGGCGTCAACCGCAAGGTCACCATCTTCAGTTATTAAAGCGTCTTGAGCCATTTAATCACTCCCCATCATATATTTTGCCAATAATGACACCATCATTAATGTCATGTGTTCTGCTCGACTGCAGAGAATAAGCGGCAGATCCTTTTAAATTGGTAACATCCCGATCGTCAAAAAGGACCACCACGACATCCCCAACTTGGTAATTAAGAGAAATTTCAGCATAAAAAAAAGAACCCTCACTTTGGCTCTCCAGATTATCATGATATTTAGCTTTAATTGGGATATAGGTTGCTGATACGTAAAGGATAGGTGGCCGCTTAATGCCATTATCATATAAGGCTAACGGTTGAACATTGAAAGTATGATCACCATTATCTTTAATGATTTTGCATCGCAAAGATACATGAATTGAGGCGGCACTATCTGATTTTAATTCATTCATAAAATCTTGTAGATAATTCTTTTTGGCTGTCATTTGATCACCTACTTCTTTTTCTTATCTGAACGTTTTTTCTGCTTTTCTTTTAATTTCTTCTTATTGTCCGCATCCAATTTAGCTTTAGCCTTTTTGTCAGCTTTTTCGGCTTTTTCAGTCTTTTTAGCATTGGCTTTTTTATAATCGCTGTAACTAACGCAATCACATGTGGTCGTCATTGAATCGCTTGAAGTATCGTGCTCACCACTTTCAGCAACAACCCACCCCGAAATAGTTTCACTCGTCAAATGATAAATGGTACCTCCAGAGATAGTTCTCCGAAGTAAGAACTCCACTTGGTAGTGTTTCAAGCCATCATCAGAATCATCCTGCAGCTCCGGTTCTTGGAGTAAGCCAGTATCATAGCTGATATATAAATCACTTTTTTTGTTTTTTGAGTAGTTTCTTATATAAAGTTTGCCATGTGATCGATAAACGGGCGTTTTGCATATTGAAGCAATCGACTCAATAGCCGCCATCGGTTTTGATTTAGCTGTATATCCCTTCATAAATTTGTGGTCATAAGCTAACTTCATGCCATATATCTTAATGCCAGCCGCCTTAGCAATTTTTTTAATGATAGTTGATCCCCTGGTATTTTTGGCAAAGGTTAATGGTTTGTATTTAGTAGTTTTTTTGTATTTCTTATCTTTTTCAAGAATTTCCTTTTGCTTTAAATAAGACTTTCTTTTGGCTTTTGCATAAGCATTTTTAGCATTTAAAATCTTTTTATTATATGCCCTAACCTGTTTATTATTAGCATTCGGATTATCATCACGCCATTTCTTACGTTTAGCATTAAGCTGACTATTGTACTTAGTAATTGCTTCATCAAGAGATTTTTGAGAAGCAGTAACCCGTGTTTTACTGGTAGTTTTAACCTTGACTTCTTTTTTGGAATCATAGTTTGAACCATCTGAAATAGTAAAAACGAAGGTTTTATCACCAGAAGCATAGGCACTTGGATCAACAGATGACACGGTCCCCTGTGTTAGCAATCCAATTGTATTATATTCACCAGTTTCTGAAATCCATCCAAAATATACGCGGACATTGCATCCCTTTTCTACAATGTTTTTATCTGATTCAGGCAAATTATGAATTGTGATCGTTGAAATATTTTTATCTGATGCGGTAGAAAAAGGATTTTGCACTTCAACAATGGCATTATATCCATCTTTACCATAGCTTTTAAGAACCATATTTTTACTTTTACCATCAACTTCAACTCTTTGATATGCTCTTACTAATTTCATAGTGATTCGCCACCATTTGGTAATGCATAAGGGTTATTATCATCTTGTGGTTCATCTTCAATTAAGCTATCGTCACTGTCATCTTCATCAGTTAAATCATCATTCTCATCATCTGAATTATCAGAGTAGTCTGGATCGGTTAATGATGGGTCAAGGTCGTCATAGTACAAAAATACTGATTCTTGAAAGTTGTCCCAACTGACATCTGTCTCAATACCCGATTCATCCATCGGAATGATTGTCTCAGTCGGTAATCTAGCATCATTAATATTCCACAAAGGCATCCCATAGACTAGTTTTTCGCCCTTAATAAGTGGCTCGCCGTTAGCATCGTATAAGTCAAAATAGAAGTTATCGTATCTTGGACGATAAAACAAGATTAATTCAAAATCATCCGTCCCTGATGAAAGTGTAAAATCTTCAGGAAGACTATCTTTATTGACAATTAACTTATCTCGCAAACTCATAATCTTCCTCCTCACTTATAACGCATTTTTTTGCCAACGGGAATCTTAGTAGCCGACCAGCCATTCCATTTCTCCAGTTGTGACACGGATACATTGTACTTCTGAGCTACTTTCCAATAAGTATCACCAGCTTTAACAGTGATATACTTCTTAGAGCTCTTTTTGTGGCCTGCACCGGCTGTTTTGTTTTTCTTACCGCTGGAGGTTTTCTTCTTTTTCTTTTTAATATTGGAATCAGCCCAATTCACATAATCAAGTGTAACAGTGACCGGAATGACATTATTATAATCTTTATCATGAGTTTGAGTAGCTGTCTCAACCAAGCAGTGAGTATTTGAAACACTACCGCTATACTCGACTTCGATCATATTTTCACACCAATGTTGCAATTTAGTCCAACGCTTTTTTATTGATTCTAATGAATTGGGCTTACCTTGAATATGCCCCGTAATTGTTATCTGAGTCGTTCCATAGCTTGTAATGGTATTTAATGGCTGCCCTTTAATTACGGGATAAGAATTAACGGTTGCTGTTGGTGTGATATCTTCCTCATCGGCAAAAATAATAACGTAACTATCCTTGCTGCCAGGATTCACAGGTTGAATAACAACATCTTTGTTTCCACCAAATTGTGCTAATTCAGTCGTTATATTAGCCGATATCTCCTGCTTCAGCATTTTACGTTCGGCATTTTTTTGAGCCGTCAGCTGTTTTTTCTTAACTGATGCTAGTTTATTTTTAGCCGTTTTAGCTCTTTTTTTGAGCTTAGTAAGTGCGCCTGATTGTTCTTTCAGCACTTTGTTAAGGGCGTCAAGCTGATTTTTTAAGGCTTGTTTCTTAGTTCCGGTTGCCTTTGCGTACTGTTTAGTTACAATGGCAATTTTTTTCTTGGTGCTTGCAACAAGCTTCTCCTGGCTTTTAACATCTTTAGTCGCATTTTTATATTCACGCGTATCCTTAACAACAGATTTGCCGGTTGATTGATACTTTTGATAATCAGATTTAGCAGAATTAAACGCTGACTTTGCCTTAGCCAACGCACTTTTAGCAGCATTTAAAGTATCTAAATATTTTTGCAAATCTTTACTGGCGTTTACTACAGGCAAGGTAAATAGATAAGTAACAGCTGTACTTGAATCATGATTATTAAAACCAACATAAATAACGCTGCCACTAGCAAATACTGTCTCAGCCTCTGAAAGAGGATAAGACATGTTAAAAGTTGAAGTATCATAGGTTTTCACGAATTGAAGAGTATTAGTCTCAACGTTTACGCATCCCAAAGTGGCAGGATCGGCTGTAGAGTAACTGCCCGTATGCCACCATAAATACGGTAACGATAACGACTGGGATTGCCAGGTTTGGCTGCCTACATCATAACCAATGGCTGTTAAGTCAATTGAATACTTAGGATTATCGATATCACCCGGATCACATACATAATATTTAGTTCCACGAGTATAGCCGAGCATATTACTTGATTGATCATAGTTAACTCGAATTAAATCCGGAAATGTTGCTAACGCAGTCAGATTGTGGGCATCAATCGTTTTGCCAGCCTGGTATGAAAACTTAGATATTTGATAGCCGCCATTTGAGGCTAATGTATCTGACCAAATATTTCCCGATCCATCTAAGCCAAATGATCCACCATGGCCACCATTTTTAACGGTCATATAGTCAAGAGGATTAAGTGAACCATCAAATCTTACAAAGCATAAGCCATCACTACTGCTTTCTGTTCCAAGATAACCATCATTGCACGGCAAAATATATTGCGCACCGATGTAGGGGATCGTTGTTTTAGCAGTATACTGGCCAACTTTTTTGTTTCCGGCTTGATTAATTGAAACATACTTACCTGTGTCGTCCCCATCAGTGCTTTGATCCAGCATATTAAGATAGTCTGTATTAGCTTGTTCATAGACGCTTTCCGTCTTATTTAAAGTAGAAAGTGCTGAGTTATAGGCATTCTTTGCCGCATCCGAAGCTGTGCTCATTATAGATTACCTCTTTCCTGAGCCGACATAAGGTCAGCAAACATCTTCTGAACCGTATTCTTAATTGATGGCTCGAGCTCCGCAGCAAGTTGGTTTCCAGTTGTTGTGCTATCAGCATTGATATTAAAAGTTGCATTAAAGTTAACAACAACTGGCTGGCTTGTTTTAGAGGTCCTTTCACTAGCTTTGAATGGATTAAAAGCTAGTGGATTAAATCTATTAATCTCATCAAGGACTTTTTGAAGATTTGCTTTGCTAAATGGTGAATCAGCATGCTTTGATCGGGCATTTATAACTGAAGCAATTAATCCATCAGCCGTTTTCTTTTGAGGATTAATAGCAACTTCTGAATCTTTTTCTCCGAAAACATTTAGTTTACCCTTTTTTGACCAGCCACCATTGTTGTGAAGAAGTGTTTCAATTTTACGAGCACCATTAACGTGTTGAGCATTATAGCCACCACGTTCCCAGTCACTGGAAAAGGCATTGGCTAATGATGCAACGGATCCGGTTCCTCTAAGAATTCTTTTTAGAATAGAGCTGTTACTAGAATCGCCCTTCAAGGCAAAATCAATTTGAGTTCCAGCATTCTTCCAAGATTCACCATGGCTGCTAGCATACGATTTTAAAGAACTGAAACGGCCACCCAGCCATTGTCCCAGTCCGGAAGCACCGATACTGTTTTGAATACCCGGATTTAATCCGGACTCAAATTCCCAATTTCCTAATGCAGCAGCAATCCCTTTATTAGTTGCAGCTGGGTAAGCCCGTTTAATGGCAGCCGCCAACTTTTTGGCACGACTGGCAATGTCCCCACTAAGGGCAAGAGAACCAGCACTTCCAAGGCTCACTTGTAAATTCTTTTTAATCCAGCTTAATGCTTTGCTGCCTAATTCTTTCTTAGCAAGTGCTTCTAAGCGACTTGAAGCAGTTTTCTTAGTTTTATTGCCGCCAGATTTACTGGATAATCCCGGCACCGTTCTTAGACCTTTAAACCCACCACCAAAATCTTTGATGGGTCCATATTTTATTCCGTCGGTAGGATTTTCAGCATTCCACATACGGCCTTCGCCAGCAGTTGAACTAACAATCCCAACGTGGCCATTATAGAAAGCCAAGTCACCAGGCTCACCATTCTTCCAAGATACTGGTTTAGTGGCTGAAAATTCAGGCCCGGTTGTTGAACCGGGTAACGTGATTCCTAGCTTTTTAAGCGCCGTATAAACCAGTCCGGAACAGTCATAGGCATTGGGTCCAAGTCGAAGATTGGCGGCTTCTGAATAACGTAAATGAGCGGCTTTACCAAGTTTAATAGCTTCTTGAAGAAACTTGCCTTTAGAACCAGAGCCGGTTACACCATCTGATCCAATAGCATTTTCAATGACCGACCACATCGCAGCCGACCATGGTGCCCCAAACTTATCTGATGAGTTTTTGCCAAGTGCAGTCGTCCCTTTTTGCAAATCCGTTCCAGTACTATTAAGCGTGACATTAAACGTATTATTAAATGCTTTTGTGGGATTCTTAGAGCTTTTTTCAGCTAGTTTACGCAACTCACTGTGTGATACACCAGACCCCTTGGAAAAGTGGTTCAACCCAAGTTCTTTGACCTGTGAACCATTAAGAACCTGATCACCTTTTTGCAAAGCAACGGTTTGATTCTGACCTTTTGGCATAATAACGTGTCCATTATGAACAATGGCTTCTTGTCGCGAACCATAACCGGCATCATTGATGACAGCTAACTGGTTACGGTTGATTTTACCGTTAGTACCTTGAGCATAATGGATCTTATTGATAACAGAATTGTTTCCGCCAAATTGGCTTAATACTTTATCAATTCCTGAAATACCGCCATTTAATTTATCAACAGTATTTGACATGGCAGAATGGGCATAATCGCCCATTTTCCCGAGTGCTTTGCCAAAGCCGGTAGCCGTATCAGTCCCAGTATCAACAACACCTTTTTCAAGTTGATCCATCTGCTTCTGGACACCCTTTTGCATGTCGTCATAGTCAGAAATCGAATTATTTTTAACTTTAGCAGTTAGATTACCGGTATCATTCTTGATATTGTTCCAACGGCCAGTATTGTATTTATCAAATTGATCAAGTTGTGTTTGAGCACCCTTTTGGAGCTGATCATAGTCTTTAATGGTTCCCTTTTGAATATTGTTAGTCTGTTTACCGGTTTTACTATTGATATCTTTCCAGCTTGACAAATTATATTTATTAAACTGATTAAGCTGTTTAGATGTTCCCTTTTGCAGTTTGTCATATTCATCAATAGTTTCTTTACGAGTTTGTTGAGCATATTTGCTGGTTTCAGAATGAATCTTCTTAGCTGTCCCTTGTGGTCCCTTACCATCTGCATATCCATTGAGAATCAAGCCAGCTCCCAAGCCGCCATTCAGAATTCGTTTTGTTTGTTGAGCATTGATAATCCGCTCACCAGATTTAACAGGTGCAACTTCAGGACCATTTTCGCCAAGTAGTCTTGCATGTCGACCATTAACCATATAGGCAAGCTCGGGACCACCTTCACCAACAAGTGCCCGATGACTTTTCCTCATTAGGCCACCTTGAGCATGTGATCCTAACTTTTTGGATGAATGATGCGAGCTGGACTTACGCGATCCAGTTAATTTACCAATAAGTGTTTTAACGCCACCAGTAACATTCCCAATAATCTTTCCAAGAGTCCCAAAAACATCTTTTGCGAGATTTTTTATCGTTCCCAATGCACTCGTAAATATGTTAAAGAACCCGCCAAAGACTTCCTTAGCATCTTTCCAAGCCTTTGACCAACGGCCGTGTACAAGATCATTAATACCGCTAAACGTGCCACCAACTATTTTGGCTACTCCTTTTACAGTACCGGCAATTCCCTTAAAAATAGTGCCAACAACTTTAAATGCACCACCAAGTAAATGGCCGAATACTTTAATCGACGTACTTAGTTCAGTAACAAACACATCTTTCCAAAGTGTTCTAAGTGGCGTAGCGTATTTCATAATTGTTGAAAAAGCTTTGCCAACTTTAGGTGCAATTTGATCAAACGACTTTGAAATTGAATGCCAAGCGCTCTCAAAAGGCTTTTTAAGACCTTTGGTAGTAGAATTCCACGACTTACTGATATATTTGCCAGCAGAACCAAACGCTTTGGAAACTGGCTTTAATTGTTCACCAATTCGATGGCCCATTTTGGTTTTGCTAAATTTATGAACAGCCTTACCTGCCCATCCACCAACTACATTTCCAATCATTGAACCAACGGCAGCACCAGCAGTACCTCCAAAGAAGAAACCAACGCCACCACCGACTGCAGTACCAATGCTTTTTCCGAAGTCTTTAAATTTAGTCTTACGATTTTTGGACTTAATAACTTTATATAAATCGAATCCAGAACTCGCTGCAATTCCAATACCTACTCCAGCACCAGCAACTTTACCAAAGGTGGAGGTTTCTCGCATGATGCCACCCTTGGTAACCCGCGAACCGATTTGGCCGGCATTCTTTTTGATTAATCGTTTGCCTAATATTCCACCGAACATATTATGGCGACTTGTTAATACGTTTGAAATTAAACCGCCTCGGCTAATTTTGTTTGATCGCCCAGCCATTCCAGCAATATTTTTTAGACCTTTTACTGATTTATTACTGTGTTTACCAGTAATCAGGTTGGCCGCACCTCTGAACAGTTTGCTAGTAACGTATGCACTTCCACCGATAGCAGCCGTAGCCGTTCCAAAGCCAATAACTTCTTTCATTGGTTTGGGAAGTTTAATTAGTACGTCTAAAAATTTGTTAGCTGAATGAAGCGATTTTGTAAAGAAAGGAAGAACGGTTTTAGTAAATCCCAATCCCATAACATTCATGAATTGTTTAAACTGTTTAATCTGGTTTTGCCAAGATTTCATGTTCTTTTTGGCAAGATATTCGTCATATCCTTTGCCGCCATACATATTTTGAGCATTACCAACATGCCTAGTTAATCCACGAAGAGTATTAGTTCCAGTGTCACCCTTCTTGCCGACCAATTCCATTAAATCCAAGCCCGCTTGTTGACCTGTTGTGCCAAAAAATTTACGGGCAAAGTCGTCTTTTTTAGAAGTTGTTAGATGTCTAGTTTGATGGTTAATGTAATCTAATAATGCAGGTAACGATTTAAGCTGTCCATTTTTATTGTAGAAACCGCTTTGCTTAATATGGTATTGCTCCATAATTGGCCCTTGCTGGGACATTTTGCTAAGATTAGGCGAAGCAAATGCGTTAATAACCTTACGTAACCCAGTACCTGCAATGGATCCATCAAGTCCACGGTTAGACATAATACCAATTGCAGCAACAGTACTTGCCAAACTTTCATGTGCACTATGTGCAACCTGAGAAGCATACTTTAACGCCTCACCCGTTCCGCTAAAGTTGGTAGCCGACAAATCAGCTCCATACGCCATTTGGTTAGTAACCAACTTGGTATATTCCTTCATTCGCTTGACAGAATTACCGGCACGGTTCTTATAACCAAATGATTCAAGCGCTGGGGCTGCATTATTAACGACAGACAGATAGGGGTCTCCAGACGCTCTAGCAGCCTGTAGGAAGTATTCATGAGCTCCCAGTTCCTGCTTACCGTTGTAACCCCGACGAATCAATTCTTCGCCGCCTTTGGCCATATCAACGGGAGATACACCATAGCGAGTAGCAAATTGATTATTTTCTTTGGCCATTGTTGCGGTTTCATTCTTAGCTGCTGATGAAGATTCACCGCCAGTATGGATTAAGTTACGAATAGTAGTGTAGCGATTTTGTAAATTAGTAGCTTCGTCAGCAGACTTTTTAAATGCTGCGGCAACTGGAACCATTGCCATGGCCACCATAGTTCCCATATCGGATAACTTGCTACCAGCATCGTAAAGTTTACCAAACGAAGAACTTGTCTTATCAGAATGGTTTCTAACCTTACTCATACTCTGGTCAAAGCGAGTACCCATTCTTTCAGATCCGCCAGCCGCTTTATCCATATTTTCGCGCATAACCCGTGACATAGTGGTTGACTTGGTCTTAGTTTTGTCCATGTCATCTTTGGTTTGGGATAAATTGGTTTTAACCTTAATATTTATCGAGTTAGGAATATTTTTATAGGCACTTTTAATTTCTTTCGCACTATCAGAAAAAGCCTTGCTGGCTTGTCCCGCATATTCACGAGATTTGTCAGCAAGGCTTTTAGAACGATCTATAACTGAATCAAATGACTTTCCCCAATTATCAGAAAAAGAATTTGCCTTGCTGGATAACTGATCAAATTTATCATTTATTTTTTGGAATCCACTAACCGAAATGTCTCTACCAAAATGAGAAAGCACATCATTGGTATCTCGAGAATTTCTTTTAAGCTTATCCATCAAGTCATTTGCACGAGTTAGCTCATCCATATTTTCTGCAACAACGCGGAAGCCAACCTTGGCACTTCTTGCATATGCCATTTATAGCCCTCCTCCTGCCATCTCAGCCATTACTTTTACCCGCTTGCCATTTGCCCAATTCAAAATTGAAAGCTCACTGGCGTTCATTAATTTAATTGGTCGGGGCAATCCTTCGGCTAGTCCTGCGTAAATATAGCTTTGCCATCCTGCCTGAGACGCAACGTGTTGTTCCATAAACCGATCTATGTCTCCACCTGATCTAAAAGGATTAGTCAAGTTGTTCTTGAAGAAACGTATCACATTGATCAAGCACGGTGGCCAATTTCTTGTGATCATCCCAGTAAGCCCATCCCATTTTTTTGGTTTCACCATGTGAAGTAGGGTTTTGAATAACTTGTGGTAGATCAAGGGCTTCATTCCCCCTCATCAGGGCTCCCCAATATGCTCGATTACCACTTTGAATCAAATCCATAAAGCCAACAGCTTTTTCATAACCAGGGAACTTAAATACATAAGTAATGTTCTCCTTGGATTTAGGGTCCCAAATTTTGAAATTACCAACAATATATTTACCACTATTGTTAACATTTAATTTAGGTTCCTTAATTGGGTCCTCTTTTGAGGGTGTGCTTTTAGAATTAATCTTTGCTTCTTCAGCCATAACTTACTTCTCCTTTTGTCTTTTAGTTATCGTCACTAACGGGTTCAACTTGATAATCAGGACATTCAAAGATCACTGATCGAGTCGGGTAACCAGTTCCGTCTGAAATATTCGGAACTTTTTGTAAAACAGCATGTTCTGAATGTACCCATTCTGCTTTATTCTTAACACTAATCGGCACTTCTTGGTAGGTACCGGCCATATCAAGAATTTGTTTATAGGCAGCCGTGTTAGGATCCAAAGTGAAGGTCATCGTACCTGATTGATCATGCTGAATAGCCATCTTGTGATTACCAAAAGCATCATTAGAAGCTGTGGCATCATTATTAGTTTGAGTTGAGGAGAAAAAGTCACCAGGCCCCCACTCAGTAATTGGAATACCGTTAATTGAAGTTGCTGTGTCGATACAGTCATATCGATGATATGTTTCTGGCATTTTTTAACACTCCTTTTTATAAGTCAATTACACCAGTGATGTAGCCATCGTCAATAGATGCTGCTGGCTCATACTTCCAGCTAAGGCCTTTATATTTACGAGCCTTAATATCAACATCTTTCATATCATCACGCGGTAATGCTGTAATTACAGCGGTTGTTTTACCATTTGAATCACTATCAATAATTCCTTGACCATAAGCAGTAGCAAAAACACTTTGTAATGCGGTTGCCAAGACGTTAATTCCGTTAGCATCAAATGATAGTTTATCGTTCTTAGTCATGACGGCGGTTAATTCTTTAAGCGAATGACGAACTATCCAGTCCAACCCTAAGAATTGATCAATATAATCACCAGTTAAAGTCTTACCATCACGCAAAATCGGTGTACCTTGAGCATAATAATAAGTATTAACGTTAGCTTGCTCATATGGTGTTAATTGATTCTGCTGAAATGAAAGCTGATCTTGGGGTTGTACGCCTACTAAACCAGTTAGATTGGCACCGTCAAAGGTTCCGACCGTTAAACCGGCGACTCGTCCAACATACGCACTTGATAGAACATCTTGATTTTCACCATCATCACTAACCGGAACGCTAAATCCAGCAGTCCGTTCATTATACGAAAGCGGAGCAAGTTTTGAAATATCTTCTGAATCGACTAAAAGAATTTCTTGTCCCTGCGACTCGATATAATTGGACATAGCCTGGATTTCATCATCACCTAAGCCAACGGGAATGACATACTCTGCACCGGAGAAAAAATATTTTTTCAGTGCCGAAATGACATTATCTGTATTTGCCATTTGTGAGTTCCTCCTCTAGTTTATTTTGCAATATTTTGACTAACTGCAGATTGCGGAACATCTTTTACAGCCGTCGTTGAATCTGAGTGAGCCTTAAAATTTGTGTTGGTAACTTTGTCCATTGCTAATTTAAACAATCCTTTTGCCAAAGATGTACCTGAAGCAAGTGTTTTTACTGTGTTAACGATAGTGGCATCATCTAAAGCTACTTTAAGAGATAAAGTAACCCCTTCAGTTTCACCGTCAAACACTAAATAATTTTTACCGTCTTCTGATTCGAGTTTAATCATTGTTTATTCCTCCATTATGATTCTGCATTTACAGTAGCAGTAGCGGTTGCAGTAAAGCTGCCATCAATTGTTTTGGCTATTACATTAGCTGTTCCGGCTTTAAGATAAGTGACCTTACCAGCGTCATCAACGGTCAATACTGAATTATCACTTGATGACCAGGTGACATCCTTATTGGTTGCATTATTAGGAGCCACGTTGGCTACTAATGTATCAGTACCACCTGCCGTGCCTGTTAAGGTCGTTTTATTAAGTGTGACACCTGATACAGGAATATTAGGAGCCGCTACACTTACGCTTGCAGTAGTAATAATTTCATCATTAACACCCGTCTTGAATGTCAAAGTTGCATGCCCGGCAGCCTTTAATTCAATTGAGAATGAACCGTCAGTATTTGGTGAAATCGTTGCTACGCTGGTGTCGCCAGAAACTGCACTAACTGTTTTATCAGTAGTTGTTGCCGGTAAGACTGTTGGCGTAATCTTCAATGTTGTTCCTACAGTTCCGGTTAAAATTGAACTATCAAGAGTAATTGAAACCGGTGAAACGTAAGAATCTTCTGGTACTACGGTCAGTACAAGAATTGATTGTGGTGGGTTAATCCCGTTAAAAGCCGCATTTGCATGCTTATAAAGCAAACTGTCGACATCATAGTCGTTTTGAACATCGTCTAAACTATTGTATTGTTTAAGACTGGCTGTTGTTGCGCTTGAATCCTCAATCACGTACATTGGCACTTGGTCGCCTAAGTCTTGTACCGCCCTGGCGACGGTCACGCTAGTGTGAATTGGTCCTAACGGACTGTTAACTTCATATGCCATTTTTTATACCTCCTATTTATTTACCTGACCATTGGGGTTGTTATAATCATCAAAAGTCGGTAATTCGCTATCAAAGTTACGTTGCAAACGTAACTGTAAATCAAATCCATATTCATATTCTGAACTAACGGTTATTAATACCGTTCTGCTAGATGGATCCAGTACATCCACAACAGTGATACCATCTTGACTAAGTTCATAGTGAACTTCCGGATCACGTAAAATGGCCTGAATGTCATCTGAAATATGCAATGCCTGCATCTTTAAATTTGAATGAACGGTAACTGATACATATGTTTCAAATGGCTCATGATTGGGTGAATGTGCCCACCAATCACGAATAACATTTCCTTTGGGATTAACAACAATAAAAGGAAAAGATGGTTTTTTACCGGATTGATATTCTTCAATTACATGCAAACCATCCAGCCCAGTAATGTCCATAATGCGTTCTCTGATCGTCTTTACCATACCATCCCAGTCAAAGGTCCGGATCATCGTTATTCGCCTCCTGTGAACTATCTTTGAGATAGTACATACAGATATCAGCAAGTTGGTTGTACCGATCAGGCCCAATAACAATCAGTCTTTGCCATCTCGTTTCATCGTCATCATTCTTAAGCTTAATGATGGTACCAACTTGCACCCTGTGCTTTGAATACCATTCAAATGAAAAATTAATTGATTGACCAGAATCATCGGTTATCAATGTGTCTGAACTATTGGAATTATCAGCCGGAATAACCGGTTCAACGTCATCAATATATGGTTGATCACTTGTGTTAGCAGGAATATATTGTCCCTGATCATCCATACCTCCATCGTCAAACTGGTTTCCTTGATAAATCCTTATGGGAATTCCATAACGTTTTATTAAGTTCTTTTTAGTAAATCTCATGTATCAATCACTCGATAACTTATTGATCTAAGCATCGTCCCAGTGTCAACAAGGGGATCATCTTTTCCTTTGTTTGCAATTGTTAGTGGGGCATTGCTTGGATTAACTTTAAGAACAATATTATCTTTGATATATCCTTTGAGCTTTAAACCAATATGCTCATACAATTCTCGTGGTGTAAGTTCACGATTCATAATCCTATTTAAATCATCTTCAACACTGTCAAAAATGCTCCACATATGATCATCAACACCATCCCTCAGGAATGATCTTTCAGGTATATGAACATGCTTTACAAGGATAAAATAGATATCCAAGCCGCCATTGTTATTATTCATCGCTAAAACATTCTTACCCTTGGGTTTGAACAGCTTGTTGCCAAAATCACTTGCTTTATGGTGTAATCCCAATTTAGTCGGAATTGTCAACCACGCTCCATGAATTGGCGTTATATCAGCTCCAAATTCATTAACCGTAGCAATCATTTGAAGAAATTCAAGCCCTTTATTTCCTACATCTAGCAATACACCGGCTTCAACTAAGTAATGATTTAATTCCCTCAAAGACGCCATAATTTCTGGAATGTGATTTTCATCAGACATCTCATCCAAGCTTCATCACCCACTTTCCAAATCCGAGCGATGCAAGCAAGTTTTGATATGCCTCTTCCCATGGATTAGTAGCATTTTCACTATAGTCAGTTTCTAATCGACCAGCCTTGTCTGATGACACTCCGCTAGCAACATCAGATGACATCCAGAGAAGCGATAAGGCCTTATATCTAGTTGCAAGGGTAATTGTATCTGAATCAGCACCAGCCAGATTAGAGTGCATTACAACCAGATAAGCGTCCTCAATTGTTTGGTTAATTGAGGGATCTGACAAGTTATCAAGCATCCCATTAGAAACATCTTTCATCAAGGTCACCATGTTTGCTTCATCAAAAGGAAGTGTCATCATAATCACCCCTAGTCGTTAATGGCAATAACCAACTTCTTGCCTGTTTTAACATCAGCAGTACGTGGAATATGATTAATAACTGCTAAATATCCAACGCTGGTGTGGTTAGCTGTGGCAATTGCCCATAATTCATCACCATCTTGAACAATATAATAGGTCTTGCCATTTTCGGTGTAATTCTTAGTTGTATCAATTTGATCTGGATACATCATGGATCACTTCCTCCTTTTAAGCAGCCGTTGTAATGTCAAGAATAAATACTTGTTTAGCAACGGTAATTGTTGGCACAAATTTTTCATCGACAATGGTCTTGACAGTCACTGGATCTGAGGAAGCACTAGTTGAAAGAGAAACACCAGTATCAAAAATAGATACAGTCGTTCCTGAAACTGGAACACTTTCTTCCGGTGTTTCAACAAAATTCATTTGACCAATCGGCTCATTGGCAGTCCCTGGTAAGAAAATAATCTTGCCATCTGGAATGAACTTTTCAAACGTACCGTTGTTATTCCATCCTTTATCATAAACAACTACCTGTAATCCTAGGAACGCTGAGAACCATTGCTCAACAACAGGCTGAGTAAGAATGTTTCCCTGTGGTGATACCGTCCCAGAAAAAATGGTGTTTTTTAGTGCAGCATTGTGCATCAAAATATACATAGTCTTTGAATTCATTAAGACCCGAGTTAAAGCCGTACCAACTTTTTGCGAGGCAGTATCCTTAACACTACTGATGTCATCATATGGATTAGAGGAATCATCAGTCCATACTTTAGCAACTTTCATATTCTGGAATGACTCATAGCCAAAGTCTGCCAGTTGATTACCCAGAAGCAGCTTGCCGTTCAAAAGTGCTTGGACGGCGTAATACTCGCGAGTAAACCGAGCACGTAAAAGCAAATTAGCTTGATCATCGTACAATTTCTTAGTGATGGTCAAAATCAAATTTTCGTCATTAGATGCAATGGCATTATTTAAATCTTTAAAATCGTACTCATTAAGGTTCAACTTGTTTTTAAATTTGTAAGTTGGCAATGTGCCAGTTTGAAGTGAGCCACGTTCAACAGGCAATGCTGCTGAATCTTCTTTGGTTAAATCAAGTGGTGCTGGATATAAGTCTTGACCGTTAATTAATTTAACGTTATCAGCCTGTTGCTTAGTGGGGGTAAACAAAGCTTCCATTAGGTAAGGAGCTGTGTATTGCGGATTAGTGTTCCAATAGCCTTGCAGGTAATTGGAAGTTAGTAAATCAAATGCGGTTGCCACGATATAACATCTCCTTATCGATTAATTAATTTAACGCCAGGTGTTTTACCAGCAACCGCCTGTAATGCGGCTACAACAGTACTATCAAGTAATTTCTGGCGTAAATAAACATTTTCAAACCAAATTGTTACGTCTGCATCTCCAGCAGTAACATCCGTGTCTGCAGCAACTACGCCCGCAAACACTTGTCCTTCGGCACCTGTAAATGCTGACAGCTTAGTAGTGCCTATAGATTGATCGGCGCTCAACCAGTCAACTGTCGCGCTGACTGGAGTACCTTGTAAAATAACTTTCTTACCATCAGAACCAGCTGTGACAGTCGTACTGTCAATTGTTCCTGGTAAGCTAACGGTTAAATCTTGCCGAATTCTTGGATCAGAGTTGGCAAAGTATTGTGTATCAGCCATAGGTTACATCTCCTATTTTTCTATTTATCAAAGAATTTTCCCTTGAATCTATCTGGATCTCCCAGCGTTTTTTTAGCAACTAATTCGCCAAAACTAGGGGCAGCATTATTTTGCTGTGTATTACTATTTGGAATTTGATTATTTTTAAACATGTTTTT
>NZ_GG669994.1:92377-131746 GCF_000159315.1 Lentilactobacillus hilgardii DSM 20176 = ATCC 8290 | reverse complement strand
CTTGGTAATCTTAACTACTCGATCAAGCATTGACTTGAAGTTATCAACATTGTGCTTAGTCGTGTCTGGGTTATCACTAACTAGTGTGTCAACATCTTCGTTAGTAAATTGATAACCAGTATCCTTAAGCTGATTAAGGACCTCATTACGCATATCAGATCGATTCTTTTCAGCCTTAAGCTGGTTATTTTCATTAATGATTTCTTTAATACGTGCCTGTTGCTTTTCTGCATCGGTCATTTGTGCATATTGTTCGGCACTACTTTTCCCAGCTTTTTTACCTTCCTCAATGCCCTTTTTGTGGGCTCGGAATTCACGATCTTTAAGCAATTTATCAACTTCTGCTTGTGTGAATGTCTTACCATCATCACCAGTTTGATTACTATCGGCATCAGATGGCTTACCACCATTGCTCTCCGTATCAGTTTGACTATTTTGATTAGCGCCGTTTAGCGTTGGGTTATTGTCGCTTTGATTAGCTTTAGTAACCGCACTAACCAGACTCTTCATAAAATCATTACCTGATTGACCACTTTGACTCCTTGAATTAGCTTGCGTATTATTGTTGTTATTTTGATCACCTTCGCCACCATCACCACCTTGTGCACCAGGTTGAGATAGGCTACCTGCTTGACCATCATCGGCAAAATACTGTAAGTTCATGTTTAACTTATCTGATTCCATGTGTTGCCTCCGTTTATAGCCTGTCGGCTGTTAATTCCTTGCGTAGTTTAATGTCTTAAGCATGTTTGGGACAAAACAAAAAGCACTCTAAAATCAATTAGAATGCTTGTTACTTTCTATTTCGTTTGCTGTTCCTTTTTCCATAAATAATCCATCAACAGTTACTGTAAAAGTATTATTGGCTTTTGACTGGCAAAATATGAGCAATTTTGGTGCAACGACAATTAGGATGCGAATCATCGGGAATGCTCGGAGAGCTGGCATCATTAACGGCATAGGGGCCATTGTCAGCAATTCCCTCACATTTGTCGCACGCTCCCGGCTGTGTTACCCAATCAAAATAGGCCATTCCTTGAGCCTTAAATACTTGCATGGTGGCACGGTCAAGAACCCGAGCTCGTTCAGTAACAATCACGCGCTTAATATAGACATCATTAGTTTCAAACACCCCAGTTACTGTTTGTGGTTTGGCCGTACGAATACTCGGAAATAACTGGTTGACATCCGTTTGTTTTAATCCGGTTCGCAATGATTTAGCCACTAATGCCTGAACATTGTTAACGAGGTTATCGTTGTATAGCCAAATGTCATTACTCCACTGGCTACCATCAATAGTTTTACTGATGATCTGTTCGGAATTATGCAAGATCTCTCGCTTGGTAAGCTTAGCTTCTTTAACAATATCCGCACCCATTTTCTTAGCCAACCGATTGTTGTTGAATTGCCGACTAACATCCCGCTTAAAATCACTATTCAACGTTTGGCTGAGCAATTTAATGGTGGAAACTGTTGCCCAGGCAATGCTAAAACCGATCAAAGAATTTAAAGTATGGTATCTGTCAATTGGCGCATTCCTGGTATATTCCTTAAATCGGTTTTGAGATTGAGAATCATCATCTATCCGTGCTTGTTTCTGAAAATGAAATAGCCGATGTCTGTCAGCATTTGAATCACGCTTTAAAAGATCAACGTATCTTAATAGTCCGTTAACGCCATATTCAGCAATGAAAAAGTTAAGATGGTCCTCAATATCTTGCAATGCATTTTGATAAAAGTCATGAGATTTCCCATAAACTTTTTGATCATCTTTTAGTAACTTGGCAATATATTTTTTCTCTTGACGTTTATTAATTGGCTTCATTCGTCACCGCCACTGCTATTGTTGATATCATCATTAGATGTGTCATCTTCACTATTGGGATCAAGATATGGATCCGGCATACGTTCTTTGGCTTGTTGTGCCAGCTGATCCTGCTCATCTGCAATCTTTTGCATTTCTTTTTTAGCATCTGGAACATTAGAAAGCGACGCAATGGCTGTTTCTTGGGAAGTAGTCGATTGCAATTCATTAGCGGTTTGAGCCTCCGCCAACAAATTATGAGGAATTGTGAAATTAAATGTATATTCAAGGTTATCAACATCATTAACATTAATTCCTTGTGCTTCCAGTGCGCATGCCCAAATTTGTGTCAATGAACGCTTGAACTTAGTTTCTTTAGCAAGCGCCTTGAGTTTCATGGAATGAATCTTAAAATCGAGAGCTTGTGCAGCCGACGTACTGAAATCAACGTTATCTAGATTAGCAATTTGGGACACCTGATAAATGAAATCAGTATCATGTTGAATTTGATTTTCCTGTAATTCATCGCCAGTTGGTTTTTCCATAAATTCAGCATCAGGAGTTGGTAAAGCTCTCGACTCATCTGAATTTGCCCATGATTTATCCAAAAATAGGTTGAGTACCCTGGATTGCTTAATATCATCAAATTGTTCATCAGATAATTCAGAATTAATCACTTTCAGAACACTAGCAGCAAATGAATCCGAATCATTAGCCTTAGCACTCATGGCTCCATCCAAATCATCAACTAAACTAACCGTATCATCGAATACCCCAAGACGTTCTTCGTTGTCTATAACTTCAACAATTGGCAGTTGAATAAAGGGGTGAGCATTTTTATCATCAATCCCAGTATCAGGATCTGGGTTATCATCAAACGAAACTGATTGCATATTAGTGGCATCACTAGCAAACGGTACAGTATCATTCACTTCAATCAAGCTGCCATGCAATATTTGATGGCCCAATTTGTCAGGCCGGTAACTATATGTGACACCAAATAGAGGCTCATTTTTGACCGTGTTGTCATAGACAATAAAGGTATTTAATGGATCTAAAAAAGTAATATGAGGATAGGCGTCCTTATCCGTGTAAAGGTATAAATACGACCTCCCATAAACGCTTGACCATTTAGACGCTTCTGTAAACACATCATCCAGTACCTGATGTTTTGTCATATCTTGAATAAGATTATTAACTTTATCGCTTTCGCTTGTTTCCTCCTCAGAGGGGTCTTGATATGCAATATCAACCGGCGTACCAATAAAGTAACCATTGAAAGAATCCACTAGTTTCTTAGGCATATTAACAATTCTACGATTATCCGGATCACCATGTGGTGTCGGCTTCCGATTCAAAATGTTTATATGGCGTCCCTTATAATATTGGCGTTTCATATCGTAGATTGGTGCTAAACGTGTTCGATGAGTATTGATCATGTTATACAAATCAACTGGGTTATCTTTAATATTCTGAGATGTTGAATAATGAAAAACATCATTATCATCTAGATAAGCACTACCAGATAAATTAACCGCATTATCATTTGTCCAGCCTAGTTTTGAAGCATCTCTACCAGAAATAAAGGTGTCTTGAATGTTTGGATAATGTTTACTCAGGATGTCATCAATTTTTTGTTTCATAACTACTTAAATACCTCGCTTAAATAATTTAACTTTGGCATTGAGATGTGGGTCAATTTTCAATCCCAATTTACGGGCATTATCAATGGCAAAATACTTAAAAGCATCAACCGTATGGTCATTTTCTTTAATCACTTTGGGATCATCACTATGAACTGTCTTCTCGTCCCATTGATATTGTTCATGCTGCTTAATAAATATTTGATTCTCAGGCGTATCCAAGTAATACACACGTCCCTGGGCCAAGAGTGACGACACATAGTCAATCATCGTTGCTTCATCACTCTTGGCCACACCGTGCCAGACTTCGTTATATTCTTTCGCGAATTCATTTCGTAATGCACCTTCAGCTGAGTCGATCGTACGTTTACCCACTGGTAACTGGTAATTCATTGAGTCCTCAAAAAATTTAACTTCAGGGACCAGGTCACTAGGAGCCTTTTTTCGAGATTGGTGTTCCGGGCTGTAATAGTATGTGTGCAGCAAAATAACTTTGCCCTTTGCCGTAACACCAATGGCTAAACAAGTAGTTGCTGAATTGATATGACCAGCATCAATTGAATAGTAAAGGGTAACCAGGGGATCATCGTTAATTAATTCGGTCAAAGGATGAAACAATTTCATGTTATAAACGTTAGTCCCCAAGCCAATAACCTTCCCCAGATACAACCATTTGTAATACTCCGGGTCGTTCTTTTTGTATGTTTCAATTAAAGTCAATTGCTGTGAATCCGTGATACCTAATTTATCATCTAGGTACGTTGAGGTATCAATAAAGCACTGTGGATCCTGTTCCTGCTTAGCAATCCATTCATTGATCCAATCATATGGATTACGTGGTGGATTATAGCTATAAAATACCTTCACATCGTTAACCCAGGGAGATTTTTGACGAATAAATGTGGGATTAGTTTGGTCGAAAACTTCAGCGCTCTTAAAGTTGGCTGCTTCTTCGTACCAAAGAGCAATAACATTTTGAATGGTATTGGATTTCAACTTTTCAGGCTTATCACCACCATAAAAATAAAACGCACTCCCCGATGAAATATGGGTAATACGCATTGGTGAAACTGAGTATCTAAATTCATCCGTCATGTTAAGCATATCGATTGCCCAGCAAATCTGACCATATACGGAATCTCGCAGATTAACCGTATTTTCCCGAATGCAGACAACGTTCACTTTATGGCCTAACTGAGCCTGCTTCTTCAGCATAGTCAACAACTTTAGGCTAATGGTTGATGATTTGAATGATCCCCGGCCGCCCTTAGCAATAACGTAAGGACGCTTCGTCGTCCACATCTTTTTGAAATGGGGATTAATAACCTGAGATATTTTAATTACTCGTTTAGTTTTAACCGCCATTATCAGTATCCTCCAAATCATTAACGATCAGCGTACTATCATCATGCTGATTAACCTTTTGAATTTCTTTAGCCTTCGCTTCGGCAATTTTTGCCTCAGCAGTTGCCTTACGTATTTGAGCTTTAGATGATTGTTTTAATCCAAGGACATCAGTAATATCTTCGAGTGACTGAAGCATAGCATCAGCCGTTGCCTTCCTGATACCGTGAGTCACAATGTCAGTCTTGGATTCATCATGTAAAAACGTATATGAATCGATTACTCTTTCCAGAGACCAGTGATATTTACGAGCTGTTTCTTGGGAAATCTCAACAATTCTCTCATGAACTTTTTTATTCTTATTAAGCCGAGAACTCTCGCGCATTGCACTTGCCACAGAAGGCCCCATCACTTTATAAGCCTCTAAGTATGCCCGATATAATGGCATTTTTTGACCGCCAACTAGCCATGCAAAGGCTTCTTGCTGTGGATTCAAATCACCAGAGCTACCTTTATTTTTGGGTGCAACCTTTTTGGATTTTGTGCACACCCTTTTTTCAGCTTTGCGCGCACCCTTTTTGGTTGGGGTGCGTTGCCAACCATATCGCTTTTTCCATGATTTAACAGTGTTTAGTGACACTTGATACTTGTCAGCAATGTCTTTGTACTTCATTCCAGACAGATAATCTTTCTCGGCTTGTTCCCGATTACTCATTACGTATCACCACACCTCCATATTAGTTATTTTATGTACCAAAAATCATCATAATTAATCGTTGCGGTCACTTTCGTTTACTACACCACACTCAACAGGCCGTGCCTGAGTATCACGCCGAATAACCAGTTGGCACACCTTATCGCCCTTGTTAATTTGATTAGGTTGATTGGATAAATTAACGAAGATCGCCATAATTTCATCATGATATCCATTACCGATAATTGTCTGAATACATTTAGCGGGCGACTGGATGGTAAATTCTGGTTCTGGCCTAATCTCCGACAAATATCCTTTATTAAGTTGAATAGAAATTCCCAGCGAAACGCGCTTAGTCTCAAATGGTGCAAAATAAACAGTTTGATCAGCATATAAACCAAAACCCGTATCATCTGGATGCACCTTATGTGGCGCAATGGCAGATGCTGTCATCTTCTTGTATTTAAGAAATACCTTTGGCATGTCTAGCCTCCTGTAGTTTTAATTCATTCAATTTACGTGCCCTCAATGCTTTTCGCTTACGATCTTTAACTTTTGACTTCTTGTGACTTTTTGTGTGCTTACTATGTTTACTCATAAATGAATCGCCTCAATACTTTTTATTTTTTAACTGTTATATTTCTAAAAAATGGTTTGCCGTGAGATAATAAAAGTAAATGTTGTGGTATGTTTGTTTGTCGTGCAATTGTTTAAGGGGGGGCATCTGCGATGACAATACTCAATAATGATAAAATTTATCAATTGCTTAATGAGCGTGGATTAGGAGATGTTGGCCCAGAAACTGCTGAAGCAGTCGAATCAATTCTGGGAGAACTTGACCGAAAAAATGTTTTAAGAAAAAATAATAGCAAGAATTATTTTATTGACCGTTCCACCCTTGAAGCCACATCTTTCTTAAGAGCATTAGTTGAACAAAATTGGATAATAATTGCACAAAATGAGAAGATTATCAAAGCGTTAAATGCTTCTGATATGAATTGATCCTATAAAAAGAAATAGCCTTCTAGAATGATATTAATGATTTAAAGCCGGAATCAGATTAACTCTTAGACAAATTAATTGCATTATTCATATATATGCCAGACAATAAGGTTGGATTAAGCATAAAGAGGAGGTGCTATTCATGAGTCTAAAAGATAAAGCAGATAGTACTAAAGATAAGGTCAGCGGTAAAGCCAAAGAAGTTGAAGGCAAAGCTACCGGCGATAAAGCTAGAGAAGCCCAAGGAAAAGGCCAGGGACTTCTTGGTAAGGCTAAAGACAAGATTGCCGATGCTAAAGATGCCGTTAAAGACACTGTCGATGACCTCAAGAAAAAATCAGATAAGTAGTTTTTGATTTGCAGACAAGCTAATTAGGCTTGCCTGTTTTCTTTTTAACTAAATTAAAAACGCCCTCTTTACGAAGACGCTGTTTTAAGTTCTTATCCAGTTGTTTGTCAATCCGATATTCCTCTTTGGAAACGTAGCCGTAGCTAGTTTGCTTCATTGGTGTATACGGATGTTTGCGATCACTCATCAGTACCACCAGCCCTTATGACGGCCGTATTCAATAATGCCAGCTGGCAGCAATATGACAAGGTCTAAAATAACTAATGTGGTCACATTGCCACCTCCTTGTGATATAATTATTTGTGAAGAACTGGTATGACAGTTTTTCAAATTTCACTCATATGATTTACCTTGTGATTTTATATAGCAATGCAATTGCTGGTGAACTTTTGCATTGCTATATTTTGTAAGCGCAACCAAATGTGCTATAATTAGTTATAGAGGTTGTATTGCCTCAGTGAATATCTCTTTAAATATAGTTAGCTGTCTCTGTAGGACGCTTAATAGCGTCCCTTTTTTTATTGCAAAATAAAAGCCGGTGTTTTCCACGCACCGGTCACACTCACAGATGACGTTAACAGAAACAGAGCATCTCGCGTACTTAACTATATTTTCGATAAAATAAATCGTCCGTGAGCTTAAAGCTGCCCGTGAGAATCGAACTCACAACTAATCACCAGATGACAGTCCACTTATCAATTTGTATTAATGGAGTGTGCTAATTAAAGCACAACGTGACTGGCAGGGAATCGAACCCTGCACGGTAAGCTATCCGCCCTCTTCGTACATATACGTTACAGTCACACATCTAATTTTGAAGGGTGAAACTCTTTTGACAAATTCCACAATACCAATATAACTCTTAATTCCGTATAAATAGTCCGATCATAGTCCACTTTTAGTCCGGTTTGAGTCCGATTTATAAATGTGCAAATCATCTAAAAGATACGTATCGGCAAACTGCAATAACGCACTGGGCTTAATATGCTCAAAATAATGTGATCGAGAATAACCAATGGACATATAACACATTGTATCCGTGTAGTTATTTAAATACCTCATACTTAAAAGCTCCTTACCGATACTATCACATCTGCCAATTGCTTCAACCGTTCTTTCGACAATTTGCTGGGCATAGGCTCTTCGAATAATTGTGGCATCAGCGTTATTCAGTTTACTTGGCGATTTAGGCATTCCGTCCATTGCAGGAGATCTTAATTCCGCAATCATCGCATCATAGTTAGTTGAGGTTAATCCACTAGCCCTCAGCATTCTTGGAAATACGCTCCCCAAAAAATGCTTGCAGTTCTCAACTGTTCTGTCTCTATCTACCTGTGGAAATAAGCTGTCCATTTGGTTATCCAAGCCTGACACCCCTTCTAATAAGCTTTAATTAATGTTATAATCAATATTGTCAATTAATTAGCATTATTCGGCTTCCGGAAACGGGAGTCACTTTTTTTGCCTATTTTTTAACTAATTTCCAGCCTCTCAAATTTCGATGCTTTTTGATTGATTCATTTATCTGCCAAGCATACGTCCTAATGCCATCTTATTTTCTTAGCGTCTGTGCCATTGTGGACTCATCCTTTACTTTGTGATATTTTGTATCCTTAACTGCTATAATCATTATTTTTCTCCATATCAATAAAGTTTTAATTCATTTTGCAATACTTCCAAATTAGGAAAAGAGTTGTCAGAGATTAGGTATTTATCTAAATCAACTAAGCGGTAACTGTCCAATCGTTCATCTTTAACCACCAAAAAATTACCGCTTTCAGCGTGAATAATGCTTCCAATATTTACGGGTATATCTTTATCATCAACATTTGCCATTAATAATTTTTCTCCTTAATAAATTTAACTGTTCATATTTTAACATTTTAAATAAAAGCTAATTTTTTATGTTTATCATATAATTAATTCAAAAGGGTATTAGGAGTTTTAACATGAAGAAATCATATATTATAAACTACGAATTAATAAACTATTATCAAAAAAACAAGCAAATTGAAGATATTATTAAGGAACTTGGAGGCGATTATGTTTGTCCACAACCAGGAACCTGGATTATTAAAACGCGTCTTGATCCTATTCAAATTACTG
The DNA here is from genome assembly GCF_000159315.1 of Lentilactobacillus hilgardii DSM 20176 = ATCC 8290. Taxonomy (GTDB): domain Bacteria; phylum Bacillota; class Bacilli; order Lactobacillales; family Lactobacillaceae; genus Lentilactobacillus; species Lentilactobacillus hilgardii. Next base: position 122,804 of record NZ_GG669994.1, on the reverse strand, counting down.
AAGAATTAAAGCCTATATTTAGTCCGCAAGATCATTTACTTGTTTTTCAAATCAAAAATAACTTCTGGGGCTTACAGGAGGAAGGTGTCTGGAAATTTATTAGAAGATACATTTTTTAGCTGTTCAACTTTTTACAATGCTTTTAAAATAAAAGTCAGGTGCAATAGTTATGGAATATCAAATCATTGCAATTCATTTAAATTAACGTTCAAAGTCTAAAAAAATAACTAAAGTGAGACTTTCTAACGGAGAAGTTCAAACTGCTTTTTTAATTGCTGCCAATTTAATGAACCATAATAAATACTACTATGTCATTCACGACGCTGCGTCAACAAAATTTCCCATAAAATGTGACTACACAATTTATGGCACTCCTTTTATTAAGACGGTGGCTCGGGATACTAACTCAAAAGATGATTTATTGAAACCACCCAAATTTTAAAATTTTTGAACGTTTCTTCTTCGTTAGAAATGCTCTATAATTTTTCTATTCGATATTTGGTTCCTTTCACAATCCTAATGGGTTCTGGATAAATCTTGCTTCGTGCCTGCTTGGTGATTCGGCCGTTTAGATTAATATTTTGTTGAAAGCTGGGATAAATCAATTCCAGCTTTTTCATTAGCTCTGCCTTGTATTGCGCCATGGCGTATTCTTTGTGACTATTAATGCCTACTGCTCGAAAACTCATTGCTTTTCCTCCTGTCAATTTCGTTTATTCGCTTCTGGGTCATAACTCCCAGTTTGATGAGGTCCGCTGGCTTTAATCTGGTCGGTCTAACATGATACTTTCGACTAAACGAATCAGCTCCCAGCGTATGAAACTCAGTATGATGTTCGCGACACAAAGCCATAAACCGATGTTGTCGATGATCAGCCAACTTACGGGTTTCCGTCCCCACCGCGTTCCAATGATGAATGTCAGCGTGCTCACGGCCACAGATGGCACAAACCCGGTGGCGGCAACATTCGTACTGGTAATAGGCTTCATCCTTGGGCAGTAGCTCATAGCCCTTCTTGAATGGCACGTGCCATTCAAACATAAAGTCAATCACTAGGTCGAGTAACTGGTTAGCATCGCTAACTGACGATTGAGTGGCGTCTGATAGGCTGATGGACTTACCAGCGGTATAAAACTCATACTGGGTATAAAACAGAGTCTTTAGGAATTCCTGGGGAACTACAAAATACTCAGCAATATCATTTAGCAGGGCAAAGAATAACCGCCGTTGCTGTGGTCGGGCTTGGCGAGGATCGGCAAACGTTAGATCCACCCAAACTTGATCTGATTGGCCGTTGACCGTCTCTAAATGGTCTTCATCGGGTTCTTGGCTGAGATGTACTACCAGGTCTTTACCATGTCGTTGAGCGATAGCTCTCATGTGTCCATAACCTTCTTTTTCTGTTGGGCGATTGCCGCTTTGAAGTCCAAATAGTCTTCAGCTTCTAAATCCGGGTCCCATTCAAAATTTGTTAAAAAGCCGGCATCGTATTGATATAGCACCACCATTACGGCAAAGCGGCGAAAGATTTCCCGACAATTCAAATCGTACTGATTGCCGCCTTGTCGAACGACCATCCGCATTTGATCCTTATAGCGTTCAAGAATCCAATCGGCATGGACTTCACTCTTAGCTAGTTTGAGCATTTCTTCGGCCCAGGCTATTTGATTCATCCTAACGCCCCCATTCGGTGATCCTCAATATCGCTAAACAAGATGGTGTTGCCCACGCCATGATTGGCCATGCGGCTAAAGGCCCGATTGCCATACTTTTCTTGAAAGGCACTCCCAATCAGATTCGAAGTCACAATTATTGATAAATTCTCCCGGTAACGCCAGAGTTGGTCAACCAAATCCAGTGAAAAGTCAGTGGTTCGTTCGCTACCCAGATCGTCAATAATGACAAAATCCGCGGTTGGCAACTGGTGAAGAGTGGCAGCTACTTTTCGCTGCAGATCCGGTTGGGAGATACCGGCTTTTTTATCGGCAATCAATTGCCGCCAGTCAATAAACATGCCGTGTTGGCGGTAATGAGTCAGTTCAAAGATACGGTACATCATGGCCACCGCCAAATGGGTTTTGCCCACACCGGTATTGCCCAACAGCATCGTATGAATTGTTTGCTCCTCGGCAATGCGACTAGCTAACTTCTGGCAGCGCTGTTTAACCATCGCCTGAGCCGCAGTTTTTGCGGTATAATTATCAAAGCGGTGATTAAAGACCTCAAAAGAACTGTAGATGCTATACGCGTTAAAGTATTTCAGGGTAGCATCCTTTCGGGCTTGTTCCGATAATTTTTCATTAGTCGGGGTTGTATGCGTCGGCAGAGGCTCTTTATAACCGCAGTTAAAGCAGGCCCCATGCATCTTTTTGCCAGTCGCTTTATTCAAAATCTTGGGACGTAGTAACAGTTCCCCGCAGTTGGGGCACTGAGTGTCATAGGTCTCAAAGAGCTTGCTGGCAAAGCTTTTCATCATTGAGTCGAGTTGGTTCAAAATGGCTCGTCTCCTTTCTGGGGTGTGCGAATTGGTTCGGGCTTAGCCTCATAACGATACTTCTGCGATCGGCCAAAATCTTCGGAAGTACGGTTATAGTGACTAAGCTCTTCTTTTTTCGCCTGAGCAACCGTCGTAATCGGTGGTTGGTGTTGCCGGTAACTTTGCAGCACCCGATCAATATAGTTATCAGCCGCACGGGCCTGGACATTTCGCCGACCTGCATATTCAATCACGTGGTTCAGAAGGTCAGGAGTAAACTCCTGGGCCCATTCCTGAAGATCTTGTTGGGCAACTGCATTAGGAAATCCCCACAGCTGCTGCCAATTTTCCCACACCCCCGCGTGTGACTGACGACTGTTTAGTTTTGTTTCTGTTTTGTTTAATTAATGTGCCACTGTTTTGTCTCAAAATTGTCTCGGGAATGTATTCCGTTCTGTCTGTTGAATGTACACCTGATTGTTCACTTGAATGTACACTATCTGACGTATAGAGTTGTTTAATGGAATATTTGGTGGCTTTGTGTGGCCCTATAGTTTCAAAATTGATTAGGCCGTATTGCTTTAGAGAATTCCGCGCGGAATTAATTCCAGACCGTGAAAGTCCCGTTAAGGATTCAAGCGTTTTATTAGCAGCGGTGAACCATTTCTGCCAGTGTGCCTTGTTGTTTATGGACATCAGAGCATGCCATAAAGCAATCTGCCCAGCTGACAACTTTTGTTCATATAACCGATAATCATCAAACGCTAGAATCTGTTGCAAGTAATTCACTTTGCCACCTCCTTTCGTTTATTCCTCCCACCCACCACTAATCTTGGTTCTTTTAGAACGGTAAATCTGAATCCTTAACATCAATTGTTCCCTTGCTACTAGCAAACGGATCATTGCTATGATTAGGGAATGGGTTGCTGATTTGTGGCTGATTATTCACAGGGCTTGCCTGACCGGCATTGGGACGCTTAACCCCATTGGGTTGACTGCCATCCGGATTAACCGGATGATAACCGCGAATTTCCAAATAGACTTGCCCCTTATTGTTAGGATTGCCCCACTCCACATCAACTGATAATTGCTTGTTTTGAATTCCCTGGGCAATTTGATTCAAACTATCAATCGCAACACCATCCTGGACCCCAACGGCCATTACCAATGTATTGAACCGTTTAACAGACGTCTCCAAGTGTTCTTGATCCTCATCATCCCAAACCAAGTTTTGGAAACGAATTTGGCCACCCTTATATTTCCCATCAATTACTTCCACATCCAGTGTCAGCATTGGTAATTTGCGATCCTTGGTCTTAGTAACTTGAGCTTTAATCACTTTAACGTTGTATAAGCCGGCTTCCTGAACACTCATACCAAAAACATTATTTGAATCAGTTATGAACAATGACATTTTCTGTTTGCTCCTTCTTTTCGTTTGAATTTAATTTAGTTACTTGGGATTTAATTAGTTCATCGGCATGGATTAACTTCCGATCATCCAACCGGTTCTTAGCATGGTTCCCCTGCTCTGGATCTAAATCAATCATCCGCTGACCATCTTTAACGTAGATTCGGCCTACCACATCAAACATGCTGGTAAACGCGTTAAACGTCTTCTCATTCATGTCAGCTGCATAACGACCACCGCCAGTAATACCAGCCGTCCCATTATCAATTTGATGGGCGGTAGCATAAACTGTCTTGCCACTTTCTCGGAGTAACGTCGCTAAATTTCGAAACCAAAGTTGTAACTTCTGGTAGTTTTGTCGATTATCCTTAGCAGCATTATCAATATTTTCCAAAACGTAGTTTTGTAAGGCTGAGACGTTGTCCAAGGCAATGACTTGATGCCGGTCACCACTAATAACTTTGTTCACCATATATTCAACATAAGCTTGAATCTTTGGCATGTCGCCCTTTTCAAAAACCGTGACATCAGTATCATGATGCCCGATCATGACATTGCTTGAACGGTCAAAGCTAAAAAGCATTTTGTGACCTTGGAATTGATTAAGCAGTGTTGTTTTACCAGTCCCACCATCGCCATAAATAAAATACATATTTGGCATTTTAGGAATTTTACCATTCAGATAGACTTTCATTGCATTATGTCCTTCCCTTATTTGAGCAACATTCTAATTGAAATCGGTTTGGCCAGTCGCTTAGTGTCACGACAATAATCACAGCATTCACAACGATTTGGTTTAATCTCCCCATTCATAGCCTGCTGAATGTGTGGCAGCCGTTTCTGGGCATCATCTAAAGCTGCCTTAAGCTGTTCATCAGGAATTTCCAAGATTGCTTTATCCGGTGGCGTTTGTTTAGTTACGGCTACAATGTAAGGCTGGCAGTCCACCCCAAACGTTTGCTGAATAAGTTCTCGGTAAATGGCCATTTGCAAATCATATTGTCGGTAAGAAACAAAGTCTTCACGAAGGTGATCCACTTCGTTGTAATAACCTTGGTGCAGGTCACGAGTAGTTTTAAGATCCACAAAGTATTTATCGGCTAAGTTGAGGCAGTCAATTTTGCCCTTCCAAAGCATGCCGCCAAACTTTCCGGTAACAATCGTTTCCTTGGTGCCCTGATACAGTTCATTAAATACCTGATCGGCTGTTAGGGCTTCAATCATGCTGTCAGCCGTTTTAAATTGAGCCTTGGGTTTGCCTTTGTTCTTCCCAGTCTTTGCCAGAATTTGCGGATGTGTCTCCATAAATTTAGTATGACTTTCCGGAGATTCAAAATAGCTGTGCAGGTAATTGCCAACTAACAAAGCAGTTTCATCACTAGTGGGTTTCCATTGGCCATTAAGTTCAGCCAGGGTTTCCGCTTCGCAGGTTTGAAATTGTTTAAATCTTGAAAAGGACATGTACTCCCAGTCAGTGCTTGGATCATAATAGTTCTGAGGTGTAAGTGTCAGTGTCTCTCTAACTTCATCCATCAGTAATCCTCCTCATAAAAACCGGTGACTTCGTAATCACTCAGTTTATCTTTTTCTTTTCTGAGACAGGTTAGGAGCGCTCTTTTAACGGTAGGATTGCTTTCTTGGTCATAAGCTCGTTCCAATCCAGCGACCCGCAAGCGTGCATATTTAACTGCTTTAATCCCATTCGCCAGCCTGATATTCATACTTCAATTCCTCCTGTTCTTCATTAATGCCTTCTTCATACCTATCGGCTAATTCGTCGTAATAGGCGTCTTCTTTTGGACTATCTGGATACATGCTTGATGCCTCCTAACAGTCGTTGCAGAAACGTTAGCTTCGGACTATACTTGATGTATAGTTGTTCTTGTAAAGCAAACAATTCATTTCTAGTCGCTTTGGACAGTCGGACCTGTTCAACGCTTTTTGTTTGCTTAAAAGTCAACTGGTTTAAGTAATTCATATGGTTCACACTCCAATGCTTGGGCTATTTTTTCCAATGTTAGAAACGCAATCTTTCGGGCATGTCCATTGCGGATATACGATAAAGAGTTTCTTGAAAGCCCAGATTTTTTAATTAATCCGGTTAGGTTTAATCCCAATCGCTGGCTTCGAATTAAAATATTCTCTGCCAAGACCTCGTTAAGGCTTATTTTTTCCATCAATTAAACCATTCCTTCCAAAACTTCTTTGGATTGGCTTTCCATTGCATATATAAAATGCCAATGCCAAAACCGACGGCACCAAAGATTAAATAATTCAACCAATCAGGTAAAATCCAAATCATCAGCTAATCTCCCTCTTTAATGATCTAGGCAAACGATTAATTCCTGGCTTGCCATGTTTAGCAACGTAAACTTTCCAGGCATTAGGAACTTTCTCAGCATCCCAAAGACGCTTGGTTCCCAAATCATTTTCAATCAATAAAAATTCAGGTGTATCAATCACCGATTTATACAGAAAGGATGCTGACATATGGGTCATTAAAGCTAATCCTTTTACATCAACCGTAACCGGATTAACCTGCAGCCTTTCTTTAACCGATTGCTCAATTTGCTGGTTAATTTGTGCTAAAACATATCGGCCAATTTGGCTTGGAAAATCATTCATAATACTTAACCTCCAAACTTTTGGTTGTACTCATCAACTAATTCTTTAATCTCTTCCTCTGATAATCTGGCAAAGATCATTTTGGCGTACGTGTACTTCAATTCAGCCCCGATCTCCTCAAAAGAATCTCGAAAATGTTTCAATAAGAAATCCGACTGTTCGGCAGTTCGCTTACCTGGATTCATTGAAATAATGTAATCCGCCTCATCTTCCGAAGCCTGTCGCTCACGTTCCTCTTTTTTCTGAGAAGCTTCATCAGCATACAAGTCTTGTTGAAGAATTGGATTGTTCATCATGGAAGGAATATCAAACTCACTTCTTGAGGCACTGAACGCTAATGGCAATGACCATAGTTTCTTAACTAACGATTCTTTGACATCGCGAGGTGCCTTTCGACGACCAGCTCGAATATTGCTTAATTGACTTTCAGAAATGTGAGCATGTTCGGCAATATCAGATCGGTCAAGTGCACTTTTGAATCTACCAAGGTTCAGTGTTAATTGCTTAGCAAACTTTGAATCTTTCAATTTTAATCATCTCCATTTTGAAAAAAGAATAACTGCCCTTTTCCATCTAATTTGGTAAATTAAACTTAAGAGCTATGAAAATAACAATTGTTCCTCAGTATCACAAAGTGATTGATACATAGCGATTAAAAGATCATCGCCATGTCGGTCAATCATTTCTTTGACCATTTCAACGCCCTTTGCTTTTGCTATTGGGCTATTGAGAATTTGCTTAATCATTTCTTGGCGATTCATATGTTCATCTCCTTTTGTTCATTGAAATTTGAATACAATCTCATCAATTTTTAGTGGGATAATTAAGTTATTCCATTAAAGGTGGTGAACAAAATTGGCTAAGTTCGGTTTAATCGAAGCTGGTAAACAAATTGGCGAAATATCCTTGCCTAACACACCAAGACGTGGTGATGTCATTTCAAACGTTGATCCAAAAGGTCCTGTTTACCTCGTTCTTCGTGTTGAGTATGTTATTGGTTTCGAAGAAGTGAACTTACATGTTCAGACATTTGCCAATCAACTCTCTGCGGTTCTTAAGATCAAGGGATTCAGAGATCCAAGTGTTAGCTCGAATTAGCTTAATCCAGTAAGCTGATTCAATTAATTCTCGGTTTACGTACACTGCTTCAGGATTCAAAGCAACGATTTCTTTATCATTGAGAAACACTTTAGTTGCCTTTCTGATTAGCAGTGTATTTTTGTTAACCATTTCAATCCGACCAACTAATTCGCCATCCATTTCAATAAAGGTTCCACTTTCAATCAATCTGTTCACCTCTCTTCTTTCTTTGAAAGCTAAACATCAAAGTCTTCTTGGAATTCTACAGACGAGGAAGTGCATTTAGAGATCGATGATATTGAATAGCAGATTCCAGAAGATATAAACTAATATTTTCTTCTTCAGTCAAGGCATCAACGGCGATTATCACTTCTTTGAGCTTGGCTTCCCCCATCTCATTAGTGAGAAACTGCCGTCTTGCGTTTAGCACATCATGCTTTCTTAAAACATTGTTCATTCCCCTACCTCCTTTCGTTCTTTTTAAACTAAACATCAAAATCTGCTTTGTACTTCTCAAGCAACTTTCGAGCTTCTGGAAATGTCTTGAGGTATTCCTTGGTTACCTCCATTACTTGGTCACCTCCTTCATATTCAGTAATTCATCTGTTGTAACGTTAAGAGCCTGTGCAAGTTTTCTAAGAGTTCTACCTGTTGGATCTACACCTCTTTCAATTGAACTAATTGTGGATTGTTTGACACCACTTTTAACTGCCAAATCGGTTTGAGAAAGCTTTTGCTTATCCCTAAAAAATCGAAGCTGGTTTTCAGTCATAAGATCGCCTCTTTCTATACTGATATATCGTTAGCTCCTTTATAATAATTGATATATCGTTAAAAGTCAATGATATATCAGTAAAAATAAAAAATAACTGCTATAAAATTAGATTAAAAACATATCGTTAGGAGCTTATAATATGAAAACTGATGCTCAACTAATTTCAAAACACCTTATACATATTTTGAATGAAAGGAACTTAACTATTAACCGTGTCGCAACACTCGCAGGAATGAAACAATCAACTTTAAACTCTATATTTTCAGGACAAAGTAAAAGGCCTACCATTACGACAATTAGAAAAGTTTGTTCTGCTCTTGGAATCACAGTTCACGACTTCTTTGATTTCCCGCCTTACAATGAAATAGAAAAATAGAAAATTCATACAAATTTTTTAAAGGATGACTATTAATGAAACATTACTTTAAAGGAGAAAAATTAAGAAAATTACGTAAATCTAGGGGGATAACTGCTGCTGAACTTAGTGCTAAAATGGGTTTTTCACAGTCTTATATCAACCATTTTGAAACTGACCGAGCGGTCCCTAATGTTAATGCACTAGGTGAAATATTAAAATATCTAGGAACAGATATTCCCAGCTTTTTTGGTGATGAACTGGATTCCAATAAGCGAACGTTACTGAATACAATCTCTCAGCTCTCCGAGGAACAAATAGTCTTGCTCACGGAACTTTTGCAATCTTTTAGTTCCTCAAAAAAATAGCAGAAATTCATATTCGTTTTATTGGTTACCTCTCTTCTTTTTACAAATTATATATTTACCTTTTGCCATACTTAATGAGATAATGGAATTGTATATAATAAAATTCGTAAAAGTAATGAGTATGAGGTACAAAATAATGGAGAAAAATATGAATACGGAAAAAGTCGTTCTAGATCAACTGGTGGAATTACACATGAATGGATATGATTCTTATGATTGTGCAAGATGTATCCTCCCAATGCTAATAGCTAAGGGATTCGATAAAGCGGATGTTTTTTCGGCTCTTAGGGAACTTTCGGCTGACAATATGATTAACATTAAAGCTCTTTCTCAAAATCCAAATTCAGATTTCAAGTGTGTTAGTTTAATTCCTTTTACCGATAAAGGATTCGCCTACTGGAAAAAATATTGCTAGATCATTTTACTGTCATTACTTAAATGAGATGACGGTGTCATCTCAACTAATCGAGGTGAAAGCTTATGAAAATAAATGTAGCTAATTTTAAAACGTCAACTACTGATTTTTCAGTTATCCTCTTAAATTCCAATTCTGAATTAACCTCTAAAAAGTTGGCGGAGCTTGATGCTAAGCTTCCAAGTACCATTCAGAGACCAATCGTACTTGCTGATCAGACAATATCTAGCTTGGCATTTTATGGTCAAAAGGATCTGGTTGATCTTGTAGACGAAGCTCGTTTTACTCAATTTCTTTGGCAAGTGGTAGATATTTAGGAATCTTAAATTGATACACTTTCACTACGCTCAAAGTTGCTTGTAGTAACCTTGAGCGTTTTTTAATTCATAAAGCTAAACCTCATTAATTTGATTTGGCAGCAATCTGTTCGCTATTCGCACATTTACGAGTAAAAAATTTTTCCATGGGGATTCCATAGAATTTTGCTAGTAAAAATATCTCTTGAGCTTTAAAATTATATATTCCATTTTCTCTTCTTGAGTACTTCTCTGCTGTCTTGAATCCTAATATTCTCGATAATTCTATTTGTGAATAATGGTTTTCTATACGCAGCTGTTTGATATAGTTAGTGTCAATCATTCTTTTGTCTATAGCCCGCTTATACAATGGATCACCTTCTTCGCTTGTGCGATATGAGCAACTTTATATGTATAGTATATAGTTCGTTATTCGCAACGTCAATATAAGAATGCCTATTTCGCACAAAAATATTTCTCTTTTCGCAATTATGTTAAAATGGTGTTGCGCAAAGCGCACTGAAGGAGGCAATAAAATGGCTTCACACCTTGAACAATCATTGGCTGAAAGAATTGCTTATTTACAAGATAGATCCCAATTTTCTCAGGCGGATATTGCTAAAAAAATGGGGATCGATAGAACCGCTTTTAGTAAAATAAAAAATGGAACACGCAAAGTTTCCGCTGATGAACTTAATAAATTATCAGAAATTTTTGGTGTTTCCACTGATTATTTACTTGGTAATACTGTTTCCCAGGACGGCAAAGCCCCTAGCTGGGCAACTGAAAAAGATAAAAACGATCTCAAACATTATCTTAGTGAAAATTGGGATTCAATGACTTATGGGGGTGACAAGTTAACCGATGAAGAAAAACAGCAACTACGAGTGGCCATGGAAACTATCTTCTGGAGACGACATAAGCATCAGTAATTTAGCAAGAGATACTGTAAAAACCGTTGTTTCCCGTTACGAAACCGCTGATCCTTTTACAATTGCTGATAAACTAAATGTTGAATATTTTTATATGCCGCTTGGGACTCATCCATTTGGAGATACCAGCTATGACCATCACGATCCGATAGTTATCCTGAATGAATCTATCCGAGAATCACCCCAGCGATATTACACGCTTGGACATGAATTAGGACATATCATTATGCATGCTGACTTAACAGGATATCATTCAGGCATTTGGTCCTATGGTCGTTATGAATCCCAAGCCAATCAATTTTCAACCGCTTTAATGGGATTGCTGTATATAGAAGAAAATGGGCATCAACCGGACAGCTATTATGATTTAGTTCATCAGTACGGATCACCAATCGATTTTATAAACTGATCATATTTTTAAACCTTATTAATAAAAATAATTATAATGGGAGTATGTCTATGGATAAGCACGCACAATCATCAAACAGATACCAAGTTTTTAGAAGGGGAGTTTTCCTTGGAAGTGTCATCGCTTACCCTGATTATGAGAATCGATCTTTTTATACTGTGTCAACTTATCATCATGGGGAGCTTCAGTTTTCAAGTGGTGACGTATTTATAAATTATAAAAATGTTAAATTTTATATTACTAACGTTGAAAGAATTAATTATAGTTATAAATTGTCATTTGAAACTGATGAGGATCGTAATCGTTATAAACGTCCTAGTAGTTGGATTAACATTTTGACCGTTAAAACGGCCTCCCTTAAGGAACTGGAAGAATTAATTCCATTTGTCAGTCAAAGCGACCAACCTTTATTGAAGGAACTAATTCAGGTTTTAAAAAAGTCAGTCTCAGAAGGGGCCCCTTTGAGTCAAAATAAATTAAATAAATATAAGGGAATGTTGAAGCGAAATAATCGAGTAATGGCTAAATTAGCCGAGTTACTATTAAAGTATCTTATTGGATAATAGGAGGTCATTATGGGTCTTGATAATTTCTGGCGTGATAATTGGTGGTTGATGCTTTCAATATGTATTATCTTAACGATTCTCTTTATAGTCGCTGGTTAGCACAGGTGTTTACAATGAAAAAAATATTAATCACAATTGGCTTTTCAACAATGCTTATTGGTGTTATTATCTTTAAACAAAATCAAAAATTTTCCTTCAAAGATCCATATAAACTGTTTGCCATATTTATTGGCATTGCAATTATTTTTTTAAGTACTTGCGTAATAATTTTAGGATTATGATGAAAGGAGTAGATGATGAATGAAGCCCATTACATATCAGGGAATAACATTTACAAGTTATCAAAAAACTGCCGATTATATCGGAATTACCAAAGCAGGATTTGCTAAAAGGTATCAGAAGTATCAGGCTCATAAAATTTCCTTAGAAGAATTATTCTCTCCGGAAAATTTTCATTTAACTAATCCGATTACTTATCATGGCAAGGTTTTTAAAAATCATCCAGAGGCTGCTAAATTTATTGGCATTACCTTAGTTTCGTTTAATCGTCGATTCAAAAAGTATGAATTGGGCGAATTATCTTTAGACGAACTATTTCACCCATCCAAATATACAATTTACGAACTTCCCAGTTATCACGGGAAAAAATTTGCCAGTAAGCAAGAAGCAGCTAAGTATTTGGGAATTAATCAAAATACCTTCACTAAACGACTCAGATTTTATCATGAGGGTAAATATACTGTGGAAGATGTATTTGCATCTACTCCTTACATGTTAAAAATGAGGAAAACTAAAAGTGTTCCCATTCACTACAAGGACAAAATATTTCGTAATCAGCATGAAGCCAGTCAGTACTTGGGAATTGCTCAATCCACTTTCTCAATGCGTTATCAAAGATACTTGGCAGGAACGGTTTCTTTAGACTATGTATTTCGTCATGGTAAACACCGTCCGCCAGTATAGTATTCAATTAATTTTTTATGTAGTTAATGTACTCTTTTAATATTTAGGGGGAATTCATTATGAAAAAGTTTAATCTTGTTTTAGGCTTGGCACTGCCATTTATGTTTTTATCATCAGTAAATGCTTCTTCACACAAGCTAACTATTAAGATTAATCCTATTAATAATCAAGCCAAGACTATTACTGGTAAAACGACCAAAGGAACGAATATAACGCTTTATGAAGGACAAAAAACTATTGCTAAGAAAAAAAGTAATGGTAATTTTTCTATGAAGGTCACTAAGCCACTTAACTTTAAAAATAAATATCAACTTTTGGCCACCAAAAAAGGTTATAAATCCCAAAAAATTAATCTTAAAATTGTTGTTAAGGAAATCAATTATGACGCTAAAATAAAACAAATCAATGCCAAAATAGAAGCTATTAAAAATCAAATAAAACCATTAAACCAACAAGTGCAATCAATGGAGCCGTTTGTTAATGCTCTAGAAAATGATGATACTACTTCATCAGACTATCAAATCGCTCTGCAACAGGCGCAGCAAACTGAGGGAAGTACTGAAGCTTACGAGAATCAATATAATAGTCTAAAAGCACAAATAAAAACCGATTCTAGTGCTTTAGGGCTACTTTACGATCAGCGTCAAACCTATATTTATAAATCATTGCAACGATTACTAAAATGCTGAATCAGGTCAACCACAGCAAAATATTTAGTAAATAAATTGAGGAGCAGGCTAAGAACCTATTGTTGAACTACCACTAGTTATTAGTTTTAATATTAAGCTTAAAGAGAAAATGCGATTATACGTAATTGAATTTCCTCATTTATTATTCTTAACTCTATGTTAACAAAATTATCTAGATTAAGAGAAAACCTCATGATCAATCATCTCTTATTTACAGTCAATTTTTTATCAACGGAATTACTATCCTAAATTGATAAGGACAATGTCATATGCGAGTAAATTGATTATGATTTTCAGAATAAAAAGTTCTAAAATATTCAGTAATATATAAGTCTAAACATATTAGAAATGACGAAAATTGTATATTAAGTAAAAATATTATATCAAAAAAGCACACTTATTACTAAGTGTGCTTTTCAATAATTCAAATATAAATTTGCTTACTAATTTTGTGATTCAGTATAAGTCAAGATGATAGTATCTCCAAACTTGACATCACCAAGAGTAGTAGTATTCAAGGTGTAAGTGTTACCATTATCATCAGTAATTTTACTAAAGCCTGCATTATTTAAGGCAGTAACTAAAGCGCTCTTGCTAAGTGTTTGGCCTTCCGTCCCTGTAACAGAAGTATCTGCATTAAATTTAGCTTGCGCAGCATTCCATTGACTTAAAGCAGAGCCGTCAAAGTTAATTACTTTAGTTGAACCATTTTCAAGGACTTGTGAAGCTTGAACTTTTACTGATTTTTGACCATTCTTAGTAACATAGTATACAACAGTTGAGCCCTTAGTTGCTGAAGTAGTAGTTGGAAGGAAACCAATTCCCTTTGAATATCCTGCAGGAATATCAGTAGAACTTACCAACGAATCACCAATAGTCATGACACTAGAAGTATCACTTGATGGAACATACTTAACAACCTTTTTACCAACAGACTGAGCAGTATTAGCATCAACAAAATTACTTGTTACACCATCTGTTGCAGGAACATCATTAGTTGATTTCAAAGCAGAAGCAAGAACCCAGCCACTGAATTTAGCATTAGTTACATCGTTTACATATACCCAAGTATCGCCTTCACGTGAACGTGTAGCAGCCTTGGTTACTTGTAAAAGATCATTAGCATATGGAGTACCATCGGTTACAGTACGACCAACTCGATATTGAGTCCAAGCTGGTGCTTTGTAAGTAGTTGCAGTACCATCATTTGCAGTGCCAGCCTTAGCTAATTTGTAATAGCCAGTTGTTGAAAGAGTTGATGGAACAGATGCATCCTTAGTAGTAGCATATGAAGCTACACCACCATCAAACGTTGAGGCACTCTTACCACCATAAATCCAGCCACGATATTGCTTATCAAATGATACAACCTTGTAGTAAACTGAACCACGATTAGTAGTAGCAACACGATAAGCACGTAAGTTGTCTTGACCTTGATTTGAAGCAGCTAATTTTTTAGCAGTAGTTGTAGTAGCAACAACCTTAGCACCCTTTAAAGTACCTGCTTTGGTATAAAGAGCACTTGTACCAGTAAAAGTAACGTTACGAGTAGTAGCGTCAGAAGTTAAGGCTTTGTTTGATGTAACCTTAGCATAAGTTTTTGCAGAAGCACTTTGTGCGTTAGCAGTGCCTGCAACAGCAACAAAACTTAAAGCTGCTAAACCTGCAAATAATGATTTCTTTAAAGATGATTTCATTATAGATTTTTCCTCCAATTAATAAAAAATATTTTGATAAGTACCTGATTGAAAGCAATCGACCTATCAATCAGTTATAAGTATAACATAAAGACTGCAAATAACAATATTTGAGTTCAAACGTCATTTACTATTAATATTTTTGTCACACTTCCATAAATTATGGCATACTGTATAAAATCCCGAAACATGAGTATTTAAGCAATCCTTTACAAAAAACTTAACTTTACTTTCTAACTTTTAAAGAAATTAAATATTACAGAATTTCCTAAGAAAATATTGCGATTAATAACTAAAAAGCGGGTTAAGTTCTTTGAACAAGTAGCATTCTTGCTTGTTTAATTTTAAAATAAAGCTAGATTATTAATTCTATTTCGATTAATAAAACGTTTTACTATATAATAGGAAGAAACACTATAAATCTCGAAAAATTGTTGATTACTAAATTAAAAAAGTCTGGAGGAATGGAGCATGGCCAGTATCTATAAACGAGCTAACGGAAATTGGATTGCTCGGGTCTCTTATAAGGAAAATGGTGAGTATAGACGAATTAATCAAGGTGGCTTTCGAACCCGTAAATTAGCGCAAACTTGGGCAACCGAAGTCGAAAACCGTCGAAATAAAGGTAACGTTCTCGCCTATTCTGAAACTTTTCTTCCAGATTTTTTCAATAAATGGTACCAAACATTTAAAAGTCCAAAAGGACTAGCAGATAATACTGTTCAAATTTATGCTTTTACTAAACACGTTTTGGCAAATAGTTCTTTGAATATGCCTTTAAAAGAAATTACCTTCACAGACTATCAACAATTCTTCAATCAGTTAGGAAAACGCTACTCAGTTTCTTCGCTGCGACAAGTTAACACTATTATCCGTGCTTGTGTTCGTAAAGCACTCCAAATGCGTCAGATCCCTTATAACTTTACTGACGATGTGGAAATCTCTGGAAAAGCCAGTGCACCACTTTCTAGTAAATATTTAGAAGTTGACGATATTAAAAAACTAACTGATTATTGTGTGGCAAACATACAAGAGCTTACCGATGTTAGTAAAATGGCGATCTTGTTTTCTCTCTTAACAGGTGCCCGTTTTGCCGAAGTTGCTGGTATGACTTGGGATTGTGTAAATTTCAGAGAGAAAACCATTACTATTAATAAAACTATTGGCATGCAAAGTCGCACCTTTGAGAAAACTAAGAATTCTTCTTCCATCCGAACGCTTTCCATCGACCTTACGTTATTAACCATGTTGCAAAAATGGAAGCTGATTAGCGACCATCACATGTTAAAAGTCGGCTTTAAAAATCCAATGAATTTAGTTTTCTATACTCCCTTTCATCGACCACTATATAATAGTATGGTAAATAATGATTTGAAGAAAATTTGTCGAAAGAACTTGTCTCGAGAAATTAGTTTTCATGGGTTACGACATTCACATGCCAGTTATTTAATTGCTAAAGGAATTTCAGTTCAGTATGTATCCAAACGTTTAGGACATAAGAGTATTGGAACGACCCAAAACGTTTATATTCATTTTCTCAAAGCGGCTGAAACTAAGGAAAACGAACAGGCTCAAAAAATGTTGAACGAATTGTAGCCGTGTGGCAAAATGTGGCAAAGAAATTGCCACGCAGTACAAAGCTATCCAAAATCAATAAATTGATGAAGCTAAATCCTTGTTATATCAAGGATTTATTTTTGTTAAGATAAGCTAAGTAACGGCAATTATTTTACGTTATAATTAAGATAAATAATATCGAGGCGGTGTCATTATGGCTAAAATTTCATTCTGGATGCGAATTAAAAACTTTTTTACCGGCAAAAAGCAACCAACCTTGTCTGATGTACAGGTAAAAGATGGTATTTGGTATGCCAAGCAAAGTGATGGCAATTATTTGTTGGGAATTGACGAGTCAGTTTATCAACTAATGGGCAAGATTACATTTGCTGACTTTCCAACCCAACTCAAGGACATTCAAGTTGATGACGATCTTTTAGATATTGAGGGCGACAAATCAGTCGAAACATTAAAATCTCCCATTGCCGGAACCGTCATTGAACAAAATGCCGATATCGGAAAAAACATCGATACACTGAATGAACCCAATCCACAAGTTAACTGGATCGTAAAAGTAAAGCCATTATCATAAAACGTGATTTATTGAAACAATTTTTGTGCCAAATTTCAAATTTGAACTATAATGGGTATAGATACAAATAAGGAGGTAGTTATCTATGGCAGAAGATATTGAAGAAGAACCAGGTGCAGAATCCCCATTACTTAACAAAAAAATGAGTGAGGCTTTCGACTGGAGCGATAGTAAACTTCCAGTACGAGATGCTTTATGGGATTATTACATGGAGAACAACGATCACGATACCATGAAGACTGGTAAAGACATGGAAAAATACATGGACATGTCTTCCGATGATCTAAAAGCAGAAGCTGAAAAGTTACTCAAAAAGTAATTCTTGACGCTTTTCTAACAAAAACAGCTCGGCACATATGGTGTCAAGCTGTTTTTGTATCTTTAAGTTCACTTTGAGCTTCATTTAAAACACTGTCTGAAACGAACTCAGTAGTAAACCGCTGTAATGGTGTAAATGTATGCCGGTCTTTAAAAGCTACAGGAATAGCCTTTACAATCACAACCATCATATTATTTTCAGTCATAAAAATCTGACCGAGTTTTTTAAACTTTCCTTTGGTATGTTTACCCGTTCGCCAACTATGGAGTTTGAAATGACCATTTTCATCGTATTTTATTTTATAATGACCAGAGTCATCCGTTTCCAGTGGTGCACCAATATATTGATTAACCTCATACTTGCCCTTCATCAAACCCATCCTTCCAATCAAATTATTTATCAAAATCGGTTAATAATGGTATCTTAAAGTTATAAAGAATAAATTGTATCATACAAAGAGGTGATCTTATGCATAACATCAAAATTGTGACTGATTCAGCAGCTCACTTATCTCCCAATGATATCAATCACTATCATATCACAGTCATGAACTCCCCTATCCTCATTAACGGAAAAGTTTTTGGTTATGTTAACAAAATCAGTAGTGAAAAATTCATGCAAATGTTTGATGATGATGGAAGAGCACCGATAATCGGTGAAATTAGTGTTGAAGCCTTAACGCATACTTATGATGAACTTGGTGCCGATGGTAGTCAAATACTCTCAATTCACTTAAGTGACACCCTTTCAAATACCTATAAGAATGCTAAATCAGCTGCCGCAAAATCCACAAGTCAGGTCACCGTCATTAACAGTAGAGTAACAGCAGCAGGATTAGCATATCAAGTCATGACCGCCGCAGAGGCCATCGTCAAGGGTCAACGTATGATTGATGTTTTAGCATCAATGGAACAGGTGCGTGATAAAACAAAAATCTTCTTTTCTGCACCTAATAATTCTCAACTGGTTAACAGACGTGTCATCGGAAAAATCAGAGGAACAATTGAAAAAAGATTAAACGTCTCTTACGTAATTGAGTTTAAAAATAATGATTTTTCATTTGTCACACGAAGCCGACAAAATGAACTTGTTAATCAATTTTGGCATGATCAATTAACCATCATGCATCACGAACCGATCGTTCAACTATCTATCCTTCATTCCGGTAATCCTGATCGGGCAAACTTCCTTTACCAAATGTTAAGTAAAGAATTTCCTTTCGTTCCGATTTCAAAGATTCCAACTAATCCTGAAATGGCTTGCTTTATTGGAAATGAAGCAACTGGGGTGACTTATCTATTAGGTTAGAACCATTTACTTTAAACGGGCCAAGCAACTTCATAACCACTAGAAATAAAATAAAAATGTGGATTAGAAAGCATCGATGCTTTCTAATCCACGTTTTTTATTTTGAAGTTACCTTATTTTTCACTTTTGGAATCGGTCCGTCGATGCCTAAATCTAAGTTGTTTAAAATTAAATCCTTCATAGGTTAATCTCATCAACCCAGGCATAATTGATGGTACAACAATACCAAAGATAATTAATCCGAAAATAACGGCAATGGCAACCTGAATTAACGTCAATACACCTGATGACATCAATGAAGCAAAGATGACACCAATCACAACAATGGCAAAAATAACCACCGTTCCAATTAAAATCGATGCATTAATCATTCGTTCCGCAGATTTACCTTTTCCATCCGTCTGCTTGTATTTCATTAAAAGGTAAATACTATAATCAACGCCAAATGCCAGTAACATCAAGAACGTTAGGAATGGCATGTTTGCTGTCAACCACTTCTGTCCCAAGAATTGAGCACTAAACCATTTTGTAAATCCAAGTGACATCAGATAGGTTATTCCCAGCGATCCAACCAAATAAACTGGTTGCAGAATCGAGCCTGCAACAATCATCAAGATTAACGCAGCGGCTATACTCAACAGGATAGCAACTCGTTTAAAGCTGGTACGGGCTGCCTGTTGGTTATCGACAACCATTGAGTTGTAACCACCGACTGCAACTGTAGCACCCTTCAGTTGAGTGCCTCTCAAATCATAATTAACCTGATTCTCTAAATCCTGAACCAGTTCAATTGATTTCTTTGATCCTGGCGTCGCATTCAAGACAACATCAAGTCGGGTTGTTTTTTCGTTAGTGGACAAATATTCCCCGATTAATGTCTTAAAGTAGTCCGCATTAATCACGTTATCCGGAATATAAATGGTGTTTCCAACCGATGATTTAGCCAAGGCTTTTAAGAAGTTATTTGAATTAGTTAACGAGTTATTGAGATTATCCAAGGTTGAAGCATATCCACGAACCTGATTCTGGACGTTCTGAAGTTCAGATTTAAATGAATTGGTGCTTGAATTAATGGAGTCGGTTTTAAGACCGATACCGGATAACGCACTGTTCATTTGCGTCTGTTGCTGTTGATCATTAAGCGCCCGACTTAATGCCTCGGTCACAACAGTCCGCTGCATGCTCGTTAACCGCCTTCTGTGTTCACTTCTTAGCTTCTGTTGAAGCTCATCAACCATTTGAGCAGGTGTCGCAAAAACCCCACTATTATTGAACTCATTTTGAATAGTTGAAACCATTGACGTAATTGATTGAGCATCGCCAGTGACTGAATCCAAGCCATCAGTTTGAATCGACGTACTCTTCAGCTTCTTGGACGTATCACTCATCCCACTTGAAACAGCATCATTATCTCCGGTCAACGTATTTAACTGCTGATTAACATAGAGTTGCTTCAATGGTTGACCATGAGGTTCCGTAGCCGAATTTACGCTGTGAATACCTTTTTGATCCCTGAGTTGCCTGGTGATTGTTTCAATCTGTTGTAAATCGGTTTGATCACGTAAGCTGTGATCAGATTTGATATAGATTGACACCGGCGCATTCATTCCGTTGGCGTAGTGTTGATTCACGATTTGGTAACCCTTTTTGGATGGGTATTTCTGAGTAATTTCAGCTGCATCATTATGATTTAAATGCTTCTGGTTTAGAAAAACAAATGGCGTTGCCACAATTAATGCAATGATCAATGCAATTAATGGATGAGCGGCCGACTTTGTTGAAAGAAAGCCCCATGAACGACTGTAGTTGTGGGCTTCCAAGTTAGAAGACGGCCAAAAGATAGTTTCTCCCATGAAGAATAGGAAGAAGGGTGTGAACGACATTAAAACAAGTAATAAAACCAAGATGCCAATTGCCACACCTACCAAGGATTCATACAACGAATAGTTGGCAAACCCCAGTAAGCTGAAAAGAACAATCAGCGTTAAGCTTGAAATCAAAATCGTTTTGCCAGCGCTTCTTCGAGCAGCCAGTGTTGCTTCCAACTGGTCTTTTCCTGCACGAAGCTGCTTTTTAAACTCATTAATTAATAAGATACTGAAGTCGGTCCCAAGGCCCAGCAACAAGATGAGCATTGAAATCTGAGTAAAGTTTGAAAACGGGAAGTGGTAACGAGAAACCAAATTCAGAACAATTGCGAGTGAAATAATATACGCGACACCAGTTGAAATCAGGGAAACAAGCGGAATAAGCAAGGATCGGAACAAGAGAATTAATACAAGTAGAATAATGACAATTGCAATTATTTCAGTTTTCCCCAGCCCTGCTTCAGTCGCGTGCTGAGTATCATTGATGAGACTGTCGGGGCTGGTTATGTACGTTTTAACGCTTGCAGTACGAACAGCCGCCTTCAACTTGGTATCCATCTGACGCACAGAATCCCGTTTACCGACATTTAACTGTGCGATCATTGTGGTACCGTCTTTGGAGTTCAACTCCGCTGAAACCGACGGATCATTGTTTAACATTGCGTCTGATCCGGATGAGGCTGCACTACTTTGCGAAGAACTCGGAGCAGCCGCCGTACTTTGGGCATTTGCCGGCTGGCTAACGGCCGCGGCCGAATCAACGCTTGGCTTAACAATGTTCTTAATATCAAATTGGTCTTTCTTATTCTCAAGCGTTGTTAACGTTGTATTAATTTGATTTCGTTGAATATCATTTAATTTTGCCTTGCCGTTACTAAAAACAACCAAAACCTGTCGTGTGTGACTAAGCTTAGGCCCCCAATTATTCTTGAGTGTGTTTGCCACTTGACTTTGGGCAGATTTAGGCAGGCTTGTCTGACCATGACTGGCTACTAAATTAAATGAGTTGGGCATCATAAAAATAGCTGCAATTGCAACAACTACCCAAGCGATGATGACACCGATGTATTTTTTGAAGAACTTATTCATGTTTTTCTCCTTATCTTCCCATATATTCATATTCCATGATAACCGTAAGCGATTCCCCCAACGGTATCATTGGTAAAGAGTTTTCTATTATATGTAAAAACCATAACGCAATCTATAACAAATTCATCACCATCGCGCAGGTTAAATTGCAGATGCGTCGTCGTGCTATGTGCAACGCCGGCAAAAATTAGTGATAGTCATACATATATAAATTATAATTGTAATAATCAATAAGTCAATGATAGATGTAGCCTAAGTGCCGATATAACAACAAAAAACGCGCCTTGAAATAAATTGAACAATCATTTCAAAACGTGTTATGGTTACAAGCTTGATTCTCGTTTGATGAGTCGGTTTCCAACAATCACTTTTTGAGGTGTATGATGATCATCATCGTCATCCTCAATCGTATCAACAAGTGAAACGGCCACTTCCCCCATTTTCCCTGTATCAACTTTTACGGAACTTAACGAAGGAATGACATATTTGGCAACTGCCGTGTCGTTAAAACTAACAACACTGACATCTTCTGGAACGTTCACCTTATTTTCATGAAACGCCTTTAATGCGCCGACCGCCATTGCATCGTTGGCAACATACAGTGCATTGGGGAAATCCTTGCGATTGGTTTTCAATGCATTGTTCACCAAATCAAACGCCGACTGCATGGTAAAATCACCAACAAACACATTAGCCGGGTCGTAAAGTGATTGATTTTCCAAATAATCTTTAAAAACATCGAATCGCGGATCAACAATTTTTAATTTGTGATCGCTCGAATATTCCACTCCGGATAGCATACCTATTCGCTTTAAACCACTCTCAATAAAATATGTCAAAACTGATTCAGTCGAATTATCAAAATCGGTCACAACACAATCATAGCCCTTGGCTAAGGTATCAAAATCCACAAATATGACATTGGCAGTTACTTTTAATATCACCTTAATTTGAGCATCACTAAATTTACCAATGGCAACAATCGCTTTTACATCTTTGATTTTTGATAATGAGTCGTTGGCAAAAAAACGATGAACTTTATAATGAAGCCGCTCGGCCCGCTTCTCAGCCCCCAATCTAATAGATAGATAATACAAATCATCTAATTCCTGTTGCTCGGTATACCATTGAACAATTGCAATATTATCTTTTATATTGCCGGCCTTTTTCTTTTTAGTATAGGCCAGATCTTCAGCGACCCTGAATATTTTCTTTCTTGTCGTGTCACTCACCGAGAGTGTCTTATCATAATTTAAAACCCGCGAAACGGTCGTAATCGACACGCCTGCTTTTTTAGCAATATCTTTAATTGTCGCCAAAAATAATCCACCTCTAATTTCTAAAAATTTTACTTATAAATGATCTTTAGTTAGTTTACTAAAATAAATATATTTTGTTTTACTTGATAAGTCAAGGATGTTGCGACATATTAGTGTTTCTGGCTAGTAAACATGTTGACGAGAAGCTCGTAAATTTCTATAATGAAGCTGAACTAATAAAGGGAGGTCCATCTCGTGAATGACAATATTGAACACGCTTATCAAGAATGGTCTAAACAACCAAACTTACCAGAAAACATTGTACTTGATCTAAGACAATTAAAAAACGCCCCCGATAAACAAGAAGATGCATTCGGCACATTCCTTTCATTTGGAACTGCCGGCATGCGGGGCATCATGGGTGCCGGAACAAATCGAATGAACATCTATACGGTCCGTCAAGCCGCTGAAGGACTCGCTTCGTTTATGGACACGCTGGATGAAGCCACCAGAAAGCGCGGCGTTGCGATTAGTTTTGACTCCCGTTATCATTCAAAAGAATTTGCTCATGAATCTGCTAAAGTATTGGGATACCACGATATTCCAACTTTCGTGTTTGATGATATTCGGCCAACACCGGAATTGTCATTTGCAGTTCGTCACTTACACACCTATGCCGGTATCATGATTACCGCAAGCCATAATCCTAAACAGTATAACGGCTTTAAGATCTATGGTGAAGATGGTGGTCAAATGCCGCCTAAGGAATCTGATTTAATCACTTCTTATATTAGAAAAAACAGCGACCTGTTTGCCATTCACGTTAAACCGGAACAGGCATTACGCGAAGCCAAAATCATGAACCTGATTGGTGAAGATGTTGATATCGATTACCTCGACAATGTTAAAACAGTCAACATTGATCACAACTTGATCAACACTGTCGGTAAGGACATGAAGTTTGTTTATTCACCACTTCATGGAACCGGTAAAGTCATCGCACGGCGGGCACTTGAAGAAGCTGGTTTTAGCAACTATGTCGTTGTTCCCGAACAAACAATTGCCGATCCCGAATTCCCGACAACCCCATTTCCAAACCCTGAATTCCCACAAGCATTTGATTTAGCCAGAAAGCTGGGTAAAAAGGTTTCCGCTGACGTCTTGATTGCCAGCGATCCGGATGCTGATCGATTGGGGGCAGCTGTTCGACAACCCGATGGCAGTTATCAATTATTAAGTGGTAATCAAATTGCCAGTGTATTACTCAATTATATCCTATCTGCCAAGAAAAAGGCGGGTTCATTGCCAGATAATGGCACAATTGTCAAATCAATTGTTTCAACGGATTTAGCCGTTAAAATCGCAGCGGACTATGGTGTCACAACCAATAACGTTTTAACCGGCTTCAAATTTATTGCCGAAGCCATTCATCATTACGAGACCAAGCATGACCATACTTTTCTGTTTGGGTTTGAAGAAAGCTTTGGTTACCTGATCAAGCCATTTGTTCGCGACAAAGATGCCATTCAGACCGTTTTGTTATTGGCTGAAGTTGCTGCTTATTACAAGAGTCAGGGTAAGACCTTATATGACGGTGTTCAGGAAATGTTCAAGAAGTACGGATATTACGCTGAAAAGACTATCGCCAAGGAATTTGACGGTCTTGACGGTAAGGACAAGATGGCTCACATCATGTCTGAACTTCGCGACAACCCACTAACCGAATTCAACGGTCATAAAGTTATCAGCCATGCCGACTACGCTAGCTCTACCCTAACTGATAGAGATGGTCAACAAAAGCCAATTGACCTGCCGAAATCAAACGTTCTTAAGTATTGGCTGGATGATGAGACCTGGCTGGCTGTTCGACCTTCCGGGACCGAACCAAAAGTGAAGTTCTATTTGGAAGTTGTCGATAAGAATCAGGAAGCTGTCGATGCCAAGCTGGCTAGTGACGTTGATGCCCTGGACAAAGTGATTGAGCAACTGGTTAAAAACTAATCAGTCATTTTAAAAATAAAATCTTATAAATCAGCACATTCTTGATTTTAGTTTTGATTATCTTCAAGAATTACTACTAAAAGAGCCGGTCGGAAGTAAACAACTTTTCCGATCGGCTTTTTTAATTCAATATATCCACCAATATCAATTCGTTAATTTTGAGGCATACCGGCACTATCACTCGCATCCTGCAGTTCATTCGAATAAATCAATAAGCGCTGCGCATAGCTTGGATGATCAAACGTTGTTTCAATATTAACCTGTAGTTCATGAAGATCATCAGTAATAATCCCATCAACATTTAGAAACATCATTCGGGTCATATCATCGTCATCATCGACTGTCCAAGCAAAAACCTGTTGTTTTCGGGCGTGGGCCTCGTTCACAAAGTCCTGATTCAACGTTGTCTCTTCCATAGTATAGGCATTTGCTTTGGTTTCAGGAAATGAAAAATTAAACGGCAAAATGTAACTGACAAATAACTTTGGTGCGCGCTTCTTTAAGCCGGTAATTACATGATAATCAAGTGAGTGAATCCGATCATGGTCACGCAGCAGCCGGTTTTCATACCGTTTGATAAATAACGCCAGCATATTGGCACTATCGTACTTGGTTGTTTTAATTTCAACCAACAATTTTTGATGATCATGTTCGGCAGCCGTCAAATACCGGTCGAAACTGGCAATGTGCGCCGTATGGCCATTTTCATACACCTTTAATTTTGTCAGCTGTTTAAGTGTCAATTGATGGGGCGCTTTATTAACACCCGCCAATTTTTTCAGATTTTCGTCATGCATCAACACAAATTGATGGTCCTTTGTCTCGTGGATATCCATTTCGACATAATCAGGCTTTTCCCGGCTGGTTTTGTTTAAAGCGGGAATGGTATTCTGTACGCCGTTACCATTATCAACGCCCCGATGGGAGATGGTCAGTGGTCGCGTTAATAATGCACCCTGTAAATAAATGGCATTAAACGTCATTTGAAGGCTCAGAAAAAGCAAGACCAATATGGCCGCAAAGATTCGGCGGCGATAACGATGGCGCGTTGGTCGACTGGCTACGGTTCCCATTGATTGATTTATCCCACGGTCATCCAAATTAAAAATCAGTACCAACATGAAGACAACCAAACTAAAGGCGCCAATAATGTATTGCCAAATCGATAGAAGGCCCATGTTAATAACAGCACCGCTAAAGGCAACCAGGTTGGATTTTTGATCAAAATAAAGTTGAGCCAAATAAAGTAATCCCGAAAGTAACGTCGTCGTTAAGAAACTGACTGCACCTAATACCATCATTCGCCAAAGATAACGCCATCCATTATGACGGGTCATCTGCCAGCTCTTTTTGGCTGCGGCAAATCCGGGCTGCCGATTCAGAATCATTAACGGCAACACTTGAATTAATCGAATGCCCAGATAAAATAGCAGTAGATAAAATAATGCAACCAATCCCATCAGCCACCAGCTCTGATCAATCGTTTCAAAAATAAAGGCCGGCAGTTGAACTTTTGATAATAATGGGGAGTTCAGGTAAATATCCGAAAGCGGTAAGACCAGAATAAAATAGCCTAAAAAGAATAGAAAGCTTCCTGCTCGAAGATGGCCTAAATTTTTTAAAGCCGTCAATGCCACTCGTGGCAGTCGTTGATTTTGCCTTTCAGCAATATTTTGAATACCAAACATCAAAAACGCAAACTGCCAAAAAATCAACGCCAAAATGATGATAAGCAGAACCAATAATTCACCTACCGCTGCCGGTCGCTTGGTTAGCAACCAAACGACGTTGGTATACGAGAGATATGGGACACCGTTCAATCTTAAAATCAGGCTGGTCGAAAAAGTCGTCAGAGGTACAACGATTCCCAACATCAAAAAATTGATAACGATGACCAGTATCGTATAGGCGCCCCAGTTTTTAAAAAAAGTCTTAAACGCCTGCCGTAAGAGCGGTTTCCCTTTCATTTTATCTATCTCCTCACTTTGGAAAGATTGTTCCAACCTAACTAACTGCACAATCGAATATTCTACCATTATTAAAGCACAAAAACACTCTACCGTAGCGATAGACTCTCAATAATACAGTTAACTCATTAGTTTTTATGGAAGACGATATTATGTATGTAGGTGTAGGAAGTTCCACCTATGCTTTCCAAGACTATTAGCTTGTAAAAGGTTATTGCTACCCTAGCCTAAAATTATTTTGCAATTGGTTGATTTCATCGTCAGTAACACCAATATAGTGTTTGGTGATTTTCTGAGATGAATAATTAAAAATTTTCATCAATGTTTCGATATCGTGCGTTCGTTTATAATAATGATGCCCAAATTTTTTCCGATGAGTATGGGTGCTGGGTGTTCGTTTTTCTACCGCTACTGTTTCGTCCAAATATTCCATTAACTCCATAACAGTTAATAACTTTCCAAACGACTCGTGACTATTAGATAATATGATTATTGGAAGGGGATTTAATAATGAATAAGAAAATGGTCGACATAAAAAAACAAATAAAATTCTTGATGTTATTAATTCCGAGCATGATCATTGGATTTGCTACAACTATGATTAGCACTAACGCTGATTCAGGATATACAGTTGTCAAAAAGATTGTTGGTAATAATCCAAACAGCGCTTATCATTTAATAAGTAAGTCTAAAAATATCTATTTGTGGAACAGTAATCACACAAAAGTTAAGGCTAATTTGAAACATTATAAAAATTACAGTTGGCGATATTATGATCAAAGTGTCATTCTATCGCATAATTCTAAAAAATCAGTTTATTACTATGTTCAAGGAATTACCCCCAATGGCAATGAAGGCAGTAAATTACAGGGAATTGTTTGGCATGGGTCCCTAACCCCTGGTGTTAATCCCAACTATCAACAGCTTAATAATATTAACTTCCGTTACTTCAATACTGACAAGGAATATTTAAACTACATTCAAAAATCACCATCACAAAAATTGACCCGCAAAGTTTTGAAATTATTTCCCAATACTCAGCTATCAATCCAGCTTACTAAAGCCGCTGGGGGTGCCAGTGCTTGGGACTTTAATGACCCAACAGTTAATGGATATAAAGATGTTCTTGAATTTCCAACTGCGCAAAAATACTTTAATAAGCGCTTCTATAAGCGAAATATCTCTGACAATGCGAGATTTAAATTAATTAAGTCTGCCTTGGACAAAAGTGGCTATGATCAAACAAAACGGACTGCGTTAGACCAATATCAAATTGGCATTTATTACTACAGTAACCCGCATCGATTGATCACTGATGAGGCCCCTGGCTTTACTATCGGAATTCCAGAATAAACAGTGGATTAGTGGTATAGTATCAGCTACCTTGTTTTTATCACCCAAAAATCAGGCTCCGTCAAAATTCACACGAATTTTGACGGAGCCTGATTCACTTTAAGGACTTGTCTCATTAATTCTTTTGGATTCGCTAAAAGTTAAAACTAGATTTACTAATTGAATA
The DNA here is from genome assembly GCF_000159315.1 of Lentilactobacillus hilgardii DSM 20176 = ATCC 8290. Classification (GTDB taxonomy): domain Bacteria; phylum Bacillota; class Bacilli; order Lactobacillales; family Lactobacillaceae; genus Lentilactobacillus; species Lentilactobacillus hilgardii. The sequence goes on along the minus strand of NZ_GG669994.1, from coordinate 94,268 downwards.
AACGCGATGTGGATCGGCATTACCGTTATGAAATTCAAGACCAACATAAATTTTGCTTCCTTTGAGTTGGATTCCTTCAGTTTCAACGTCTGAAATGTCATCAACATCAGATAAACTAACCGTTTGCTTTTTAGTAAATCGCCAATTACCTTTCATAATTTTAGGTATCATTCCTGTTCGGCCACCAGAAATATATACTGAATTATCATCTGCAAACTCTAATCCCTGCCACGACTTGTTAGGAACTTCCAAAGCTCCCGCTTTTGGAACGTAGGCACTAACTAGATTGCTTGTAAGATTAGCACATGAAACTGTACCAGACGCAGATTCATGCAGTTTTGCATTAATTGTATCTACATTGTAAGCAGATAGTTGATAGCTGCCTGTGTCATTAGTAGCGTTACTGGTCATGAACATTAACCGTTGTTTCCCACCATCTGTCCGACTAGCGGTTGGTGTTGATGATAGGGCACCGTCCGCACGTGCAATTGCAAATGGTGCTTTTCCAGTGGAGTTTGCTGATACCAAGCTGGTAAGTCGTTGAGCCTGGGTATGCTTTAGCGGTAAAAATACGTGATCAAACATATCCTCAATCGGCTAATCTTGAATATCCGGAACGATTGATGTCCAAAGTAACGAAAACTTTGCAATTAAAGGCGTTTCGTCAACGTTTGGCGGAAAAGTGGCGGTGTTTGGGCGGTGAGTCGTCCGGAAGTGGTCGGCTTTAACGTCCCGATTGACGATAAACTATAAGCGTCAAATCGAGCAGACGGCTTTTATTAGTAGGGCCAATGGAACATCCATACAAAGCTTATTCCGTTTCGTATGGATGTTCCATTGACCCTACAACTTTAAAAAAAGTTAATTAGACATTTCAAACAGTCAGCCTTAGCATCTTCAAACAAGTTCCAGTATGAACTTCTTGATGATTTACGTAACTAATGTAGCCTAGTGTCCGTTTCGGACGCACCGCAACTAGCAATTGGTGTTGGTCTTTTGATTATCAACCTAATTGGCCTAGTTGTTGAGCTGATTAAAAGTCAGCAAAAAAATAATCGCCTTAGCTTGGCAGAGCTAGCGATTATTTAACGTTTGTTAAGTTTTGTCACCGTCTTAAGCGGTTCTATATAGGACGTCCTGTTCCAGCAGAGATTCTTTTTTTCATAGAGGCATTATAACACGTTTTCTCTTAAGTTATTGACCATATTTTTTTTACTCACATCTTTTAAAGTAAGTATCCTTTTTTGTTATAATGCATGTAGTGGAGGTATTTAATATGCTAAAAAAGAGTTTGTCGTTTCTGTTACTGGTAGGGGCTATTTTTCTTAGTCTAGCAAGTGTTGGCTCGGTATCCGCCAACACCATTCCAAGCAACTATTCTTTTGATGGCTCCACATTTACAGGGCCGATTCCGTATTATTCAAGCACCAAAAGTCAGAAAGCTTATATTTGGAATAATACCCAAACCAAACGGATCCATAATTTAAAAAACTATCCTAACACTGTCTGGCTGGTTTCCAAGGCATTCGTGAAGCCCGTTAAAGGCAAAAACGAAGTGTATTACAAGTTATATTCGGCATACAACAAAAAAGTTAAAGGGATTGCCTGGTACGGTTATTTCAAAAAAAGCATTATTAAGTTGCCGGTTCTCTTTAATAGCCAACAAGCCTACCTTAACGACCTAAATAGCAATAAAGCGCTAAAGTTAACTCGAATGGTTGCTAAGCTGTTTCCTAATTCCAAAATTAATCTAAATCTGTCTAAAAGTTTATATTTATCTCAATACAGATACTTGCTAAATGATTTTACGAATGTTAAAACCATATCTTTAAATAAGTCCATCAGTAAGTGGTCTTTTAGTGAATATGAACGTATGGCGCCCTCTAAAGCT
>NZ_GG669994.1:80624-92136 GCF_000159315.1 Lentilactobacillus hilgardii DSM 20176 = ATCC 8290 | reverse complement strand
TACCCCTTCCTTACTCGGGAAGGGCTTTTTTATCTAAAAAATAGATTTTTTAACGCTGTAAATATAATGGGTTTTATGACCGGATGGGCCTTGCTCAATCCCAAACAGAATATCGTTACCAGTCAATTGTGGTGCCTCGATTTCTACCGCCCCAGATAGATCCGTAAAGGTCATGACACGTTCGACAGGAGTGGCACTAAAAACATTCCAGGATGCGCGAATAATCATTGGTTTTGAACCTGTGACTGCTTGTCCACTAGTGAAATACAACCAATTGTAACCGCCATTTTCTGGTGATCGTTTATCAGATAGTTCCATTCCCTGCCAAGATTTTTGCGGATAAACATATTTTGTAATGTTCCGACTAGAGACGTAAAAGCTACCGCCCTTAACCATTCTTGGGTCTGTCTTAGCATTAACATTGCCTGACTGCAATGCCTCAAACAGCGGCTGAGCATTCAAATCCGTAATTTGTTTGTTTGTAGTTTGTGTGTCACCAGCGGCTTGCGTCCAGATCGCTAAGCGGGGTTTGTCACTGGACAAAGCTGCATCAACTCTATGCATACTCATATTTTTGGTTTTCCCAGTACCCAAATAGTTTAAATACGTAATTGCTGGCACATCACTGGCATTCTTAGCTTGACCATCAAGCTTAATAACACCAATCCGACTTGCCCAGGAAGCACCCAAGTTGTCTTTTTCGGTTGAGCTAGCATAAGTTGCCACCCAAGCCCACTTATTACCAGCTGAATCAGTGAATGGCTCAAAGGTTTGACCATGACCAAAATTGATTAAAAGCATTTGTTTAAAACTAGAATCTGTAAAGTCAATCTTTGTTTGGTTAGGGTCAATAGTTCCGTAACATAACATCATATCCTTTCCGCTGTTCCCGTACATTTGTAAAGCGTATGCCGTGTTGTCAGAATCTAAATAAAATTTTTGCACCACTTGGCTACCCGGCATTTTTAATTCAAATCTTTTTGTGGCTGTTGCCATAATAATTACCTCTTTCTAAATTTAATGTTTTTTTGATTTAAATCTTCTAATTCCGGAATTAAAAGATTTTCTGTATCAAATCGATTTGACGCTTATAGCATATCGTCATTTCAGCCAAATAGTGCGTCATCCTTACGACCACTTAACGCCAGGGTACCGCCAATTTGGATAAACAAAAGCCCCCACATCAAGAATTTCCTGATGTGAGGGCTTTTAAATAACCCTGTCTAATTACTAAGGGTGCCGATTACAATGCCTTTAATTTGAAAACTGGGATTATCTTGAACTTCAATGGGGGCATACTTTCGATTTAAGCTAACTAGTCGACAGGTTTGTTCCGTCTGTTCAAATTGTTTAATGTAACTGCGACCGTCGACATAAGCAATCACAATTTGGCCATTTTCAGCTTCAAAGGCTTTCTTAACCAGGGCGACTTGTTGATCATGAAATCGTGGTTCCATGGAATCACCATTAATTTTAATGGCAAAGTCAAATTTGGGTAATTCGCCGCGATAATTAATCTGATCGCGTTCGTCAACTAATTCTTCACCGGTACCAGCAGAAGCGACCCCTGCTATGTTTAATATTTCTAGCGGTAATTCAACTACCTTGGCAGCGTCTCGTTGATGTTGCAATTCTTGAGCAATCACTTCATAGACATGCTGCTGCCGCTCAGGAACCAGTTGCGTATACATAGGTAAAATATCGCGGCTTTTATTTAAACGACTTAAATCATACTGTAATAAATCATTGGCTTAAACCTTAAATAAAGCTGCGATCTTTTCCAAAATTGGTAATTTAGGGGTATATTTACCAGCTTCCCATTCACTAACTGAAGCGACACTTTTCCGGCCCAAATAGTGAGCAAGTTCGGTTTGATTCATATGATTCTTTTTTCGTAAATAACGTAAGTTTTGGGCGAACATCAAAGATTAACCTCCTTTTTAGCTTTTCTACCTTTTGTCAAGGCAAACGTTGATATATAGGTATTTCATTCAATAGCTAATCTACGATTAGGGATCATTTTAATTGATCATTGGTTATCTTGACATCTTTCAGTCAATTTTAGAGACACTCAAATAAACCTTGAGTATTTCAAAAAAATTCAAGGCTGGTAAACTATGACTATAATCAAACACTTAGCTATTTCTGCTTAGCAATTTGATAGTTATAAGTTTGGTTATAAATGACAAGATGGTAAATCGTTCTGAGAAGACGATGGATCGCTGCAATAGCAATTTTCTTAGTCCCAGGCTGAGGAGATTGCTTTTCTTTACAGCGTTGGTAGAAATCATTGGTATGACAAGGGTGATAATGAGCAGCTGCAGCAATATTGGCAATTGTCCTAAATAAAATCTTGCGGGCCAAAGTACTACCGCGTTTACTAATATGTTTAGAAGCGACAAATTCTCCCAACTGATATTGCCGCAGATCAATACCCACGTAAGCATTTAGACAATTACTATTGCGGAAGCGACGAATATCCCCCAACTCTCCAATTAAAAGAACGGCTGTCGTCTGGCCAATTCCAGGAATACTCATTAAATTCTTTAATTCTGGCAACTGTTTAGCTTGCGCGGCCATTGATTGAATAATTTGGGCCTTTCGATGAGTTAACCGTCTAATTTCATTCGCTTCATACCGTACTTGATTGACATTGACGGATTGACTGGTGACTGCTGGAAAAGATCGCAGCTTTATTTTCCTTCAAGCCAAAATTCTTGTAACATAGAATTGATCATGTCAAAAAGCTGTCGACTACTACTTTTTGCCTTATGTCTCAAAAACACTAGTCCACTTTATAATCATCAAAGGAGGTCATGACATGAGTAAAGGCACATTTTATCAGGGTGACACTTTATTTGTTATTCTAACTTTCATAATCGATATCGCAATTATTGCTGCTGTTATCTACTTTGGAATCAAACTTTTCCGTGCAATTATGAATCGTAACAAAAAATAGTCACCAACACCTTTTTCAGCAATAATCAGCCATTGAAATCTTTCGGCTTATAACCTTATTAAACCTGTGACATCCCCTTTGATTCGGGTTAAACTTAATGAGGTACCAGAAACTACTTAAGAGAACCGTTATGGGGGAAACAATTCATGAAAACTGCAGTCATTACAGACAGTGCCAGCTATTTGGATAAAAAACTTGCTGCTCAATACAACATTAAAGTACTGCCAATCACGGTTATTTTTGGAACGGAGCAGTATCAAGACGGTGTTAATATCACGTCTCATGAGTTTCTCAAGAAATTAGCTAGTGCGGATAAACTGCCAACGACTGCTCAGGTCACCATGCAACAGATGCAGGATGCGTTCGATGAATTAAGCGCCGCCGGCTATGATGAGGTCATTTGTGTCAACCTCTCATCCGGAATTACCAGTTTCTACGAAAACCTGGTTGCGTATAGCAAAACCGTCAAAAATATTCGCGTTTATCCGTTCGACTCCAAGATTGCCAGTGCCGGAGAAGCTGATTTGGCACTTTTAGCAGGAACAATGGCTCAAAATGGTGAAAATGCGAAAACGATTTTGCCGCGGCTGATCGACCTGCGGGATTCAATTCACGTGTCATTGGTCGTCGACAGTTTGGATCACCTAATGCGAACCGGCCGAATCTCCAGCACTTCCGCCTTCGTTGGCAACCTACTGAGAATAAAACCAATGTTAACGTTTGACGATAATGGCAAGATCGTTCCGCTTGGAAAAGCGCGCACAATGAAGCAGGCGTTGGCTAAAATCCTCGATGAAATTGAAAATTCGCTTTCAGATATCGACGGTCAACTCAGAATTTCAGTGGCTGACGCCGATAATCCCAAATTAAGCAAACAGTGGGTGACCGAAATCAAAGAAAGGTTCCCCAATGCCGCTATCAGTACCTATCAAATCAGTCCGGCAATTACTGTTCATACCGGTGAAAAAGCAATGGGTGTCGTGTGGGATTGCGATTGGGAAGCAATGTAATTTAGTCACTTTCTTGTTTAGAATAACTAACCGGGCCGAGGCAAAAGCTAAAATTTGCTTCCGGCCCTTTATTATAATTTTCAAAATTTAATTTGTTTGGAGTGGAGATTTTTGGAAGAAAAAATTAGTCGGCAGACGTTACTTGCACTGCTAGCGGCTGCCTTATTATCATTTACGGGTATTTTAACGGAAACATCAATGAACGTCACATTTCCGGAACTTTCACGTCTTTTTAATATAACGCTTGATACCATTCAGTGGCTGACAACCGGTTATCTGTTGATGGTCACAATTGTCATGGCAACGACTGCCTACCTGCTTAAAAAATTTCAAGCAAAAAGTATCTACGTATTTGCCGCATCCGCCTTCATCGTTGGGGATCTTCTATGTGCGGTTGCACCAAGCTTTTCGATTCTACTGGTTGGTCGGATTATTCAGGCAATTGCGACTGGGCTTTCTACCCCACTCATGTTTCATATTATTTTCACTCAGATCCCCAAGGGTAGAATTGGCTCCATGACCGGTCTTGCTGGAATGGTCATTTCTCTGGCACCGGCACTTGGCCCTACCTATGGCGGTGTAATCTCCTCAATCACAACTTGGCGCCTAATCTTTTGGTTGATCTTACCGATTGTCCTCATTGGGTTATTTCTAGGTATTCGATATATCAATATTGCCCCGTTCGGTACGGACAACTCATTTGACGTTTTGAGCCTACTATTTCTAGCTGGGACACTAACCGCTTTTGTTTATGCTGTTAGTAAAGCCGCTTCGTTTAAATTAACCAACCTATCAGTGGTACTCCCGATTATAGTTGGTCTCATCTGCTTGGTCTTATTTATCATGGCAAACAGTCACGGTGCAAGTGGACTGATGGATCTCAGCATCCTCAAGCATGCAACTACTTCCCTTTCCGCATTTACTTATTTTAGTCTGCAATTTATCAACATCGGCATTTCATTCGTTATCCCGGTATATTGCCAATATGTTCTTCATACATCTGCGATGGTGGCAGGTTTAACACTATTGCCAGGTTCAATCATCGGCGCACTCACGTCTCCTTTTGCCGGCAATATTGCTGATTCCCACGGATATGCACTGCCAATCACAATCGGCCTAAGCTGTCTAACACTTGGGAGCTTGGTCTTTTTGGTTGCACAGCAGTGGTTGACCGCATTGTTGGTTGTCTTCGCGTTTTGTATACTAAGATTCGGCTTTAACATGGGCTTTTCAAATTCGATCTCAAATGCTTCCATTAATGTTCCAAAGGAAAATACCGCCGATATCAACTCGTTTTTTAACATGCTTCAACAGTTTGCAGGGTCAATCGGGGTCGGTATTATGGCCGCTATCATGGCTTCAAGCCAAAACAGCGGCCATGGCTCCTTTGTTCAACGGTCATACATTGGTGGTCACTATGATTATTTGTTTGTGACCATTTTAAGTATCTGCGCATTAATTGCCGCAGTCATTAATTTTCAACTTCAAAAACGGGCTCAAGTTTAAATCAAGCCCGTCTTCTGACACATCTGTCGACTGAACAATCATTTTGATAACAAAATAAGCAGCGCTGTGAAAACAACCTTATTTTTTGCTTTCACAGCGCTGTTTAACGATATTGCCTACCCTCCTATAAAATAACCACAACTTATTTTAATGATTTACAGCCATAGGATAACAGTGTTACCTTATAAACATTAAGGAGGGGATCATTATAGTAGGAAAAACCAACAACACCAAAAACGATATTGTTACCTTAACCATTCGCAAAATCAAAGAAACCGGTTATCAGGGAATTTCGTTACGAAAGTTATTAGCAGAATTACACTTGACAACCGGTTCATTTTATAAACATTTTGATAGTAAGGATGATCTCTTCCGGACAGTGACCGCCACGCTTTCCGAACGACTCAGCCAGCAAGCACGGCAGACGGCTACGAAAGAAAAAGACCCACTCGTCCAGCTCATTGATCTCGGTGAGTTTATCATCATCCAATTCAAGAAGCAGCCCAACCTGATGGGTTTCCTATTTTTCAACAATAGCATTCTCGATCTCTACCAACATAATGGTACCAGTCATTTCCCTTTGCTGGACGATACCCATCAACTAATCAAAAAAATCATGGCGGTTTATCCGACTCATGATTCCGAAAAAACATTATTTGTCAAAGTCTGGGCCTTTATTCAAGGGTACGCCATGTTGATTCAAAATAACGCGGCTGACTATGATCGGGTCTTGTTAACTAACACTGCTAAAGAAATGATTGGAGTGAAATCATGATGAAAAAAATCGTTGTCGTCTATTGTCATCCCTATAATCAAAGTTTCAATCACGCCGTTTTGGAACAGGTATTAACCAACTTGCATCACCAGAATATGACCCCGGAATTAATTGATCTATATGCGGAACAATTTACTCCCGTTTATGATGCCGAGGAACTTCGATTATTTCATCAGGGAAAAACGCATGATCCATTGGTTACCAAGTACTTGGACATGCTGAGAAACGCTGATGGGATTATCTTTATCACACCGGTATGGTGGAATGATCTTCCGGGGATGCTTAAGGGATTTATTGATAAAGTCATGAAAGAGGGTGAAGGCTTGTCTCACACCGTCACTAAAACCGGTGTTCATGGTGAATTAACGAATCTCAAGCACGCCTATGTTTTCACAACTTCAACTTCGCCAACCTTTTACCTTCGGATGTGGTGTGGGAATGCAATTAGGAAGATTTTTATTAAAGTAACGCTGAAACAGTTAGGCATTAAATCTGGAACGTGGCTTAATTTTGGCAGTATTTCGACTTCTAAACCAGAAAAGAGACAGACCTACCTGAAAAAATGTGGGGAAATGACACTTGATTTCAGTTAAAAGTCAATCGTCATATTTAGTGAATTTATTCACTAATAAAGTTATAATAAATCCAAACAGTTTGTTTGGAGGCGATCATGATGCAAAAAACAAAAGGACTATTATTCCCAGTCGTCTTTTTGGCACTTGTACTAAGCGGTTGCAGCTCTTCCAGCCAGCAGAAAGATAATAAACCCGCCCATCAAAAGACGGGAGATTGGGCAGTTGTTTACAATGCATCGAACAAAAAAGTGACAACTTTACGCAGTAAAAGTGCAATTGATTATATTTCCGATAAAACCGGTGACGATGGCGGCAATCATCCAAACGGTATCAATAAAGACGTCCCTGCCGGTTCCAAACTGCGTTATCGGTATGACTTGTATCAGCGTAAGCCGCGGGTAAAGATTTCATTATATGTTTATTCGAATAAATATGCCAAGTTAACCAATCTTCCGGTTATTTCCAAGATTTCTTGGAAGATGAGCAATCAGGAATTTCAAAAATTCAATCATCCAAAAGAAATCGAATAACCAATTAAAAAAGCAATTCAAAGTCGAATTGCTTTTTTGCTGGAAAGAATTTCTATTGATCACTGACAGTAACATCCGCTGCCTTTACAAATCCGATTCGATGATTGAATTGGATTTGGACGTATTGATCAGTTCCTTTAATGACATTTTTACCACTGTTCGAGTTGAAATGGGAATTAAAGTAATCTGATGTCATCTCGCCGCCATAAACATACTTTTGCCCCGGTGCAATAGTATATATTGGCGATGGTTTGGTTCCCGTTACCTTGTTTTTCTTCAAAATCGAGCTGGTTGGATAGGCACTCCCATAAACCGGAATGGTACTGGATCCCTTCGGTGTGACCAGCTTTCCAGTCGCATTCGTGGTATTGGCATCGTTAGGGTTATAGAACCAGGCAGGTTGTCCACCATAGTCAATTTCAGTCCAGTCCCCCGATTGACCGACTTTATAAAACTGCTGGCCATCAACAGCTTTATCTGTCCAGTCATCTTTTTCGGTTGTACCAACAGAACTGGTTGAAAAGTCCTTATCTGAAATAAGACTGCTATCGAAACCCGGCTGTTGATACAGATAAACAAAGTTTGAGCCCTTCAATGGCAGATCAACGCCATCATCCGTTACCTTCTGGCCTGAATCAGCTGTTAAGTTATGATCTGGGTCAGGCGTGATCGTCACGATACTGCCGGTTCCCTGACTATCCTTAAAATTAACACCCAACAAATCAAAGTAATGCTGCCAGTTCCAATAAGTCCCAGGGTCCCAATGCATTGTCTTCTGAGCTGCAGGGGTTAGCCCCGGCACGTTGTCATGGCCGATAATGTGCTGGCGGTCTAATGGAATATTATATTTAGCGGCCAAGTATTTGACCAGCGCTGCTGATGATTGATACATCGCTTCAGTATACCAATAGCCACCAACGGCCGCGTATCCTTCATGTTCAATTCCGATTGAATGTGAATTAATGTACCAATTGCCGGCATGCCAAGCAACATTTTGCGGACGAACCATCTCAGCTACCGTCCCCTGTTCCGAACTAATCACGTAATTAGCAGAGGTGTAACTAGGAGTCGAAGCAAATAAATTGGTTGCCTCATCAAACGTTGTCTCTGTGTTATGAATGACAATATAATTAATCTTCAGCCCGTCACTTGGTCGATTGGCTAAATCATAGTTACCGTAGTCACCCTTATTATCAAATTCCTTATAAAGAGCCGGCACCCATTCAACCGGCAGTCCGTCCGGCCCATCAGTCGTACTGGGAACGGAGGCCAAATCAAGTTTCTCCGATTGGTCCTTCAACGGCTTCACCTTCTGTGCAGTCAGTATAACGCCGGATTTTGTGACACCCTTTTTGATTGTTTTGTAAACATTATCCGCAAAAAATGCCGCTGCCTGTTTAGTTGTGTCCTGACTGTATTTTTCAACTGCACCATACCAAGAATTAGCATGACTAGTCAACGAATGGCCAAGCTTCTTTTGATAATATGCTAGAAGTGCTGCACCACCGTTAATATTGGTTCGTGTATCTTCCTTAAGCCTTTTAGTTGAATAGCCTGTCAACCCAGCGGCTTTATTTAGCGTGTGAAGTGCTGCCGAATCAGGCAATACCTTCGATGTATTGTCGGTACCCGTTATCGTTGAACCACTCACATCTGTTAGGTGCATGACACCATAACCCCCAGCCACACTGGGTTTGCCATTATGTGCATCAAACCGGGTCTCGTTGTACGAAACCGCCTCTAAAACCTTAACCGGCACACGATATTTTTTAGCAGCCTGCTGAAAATCAACTTGAAGTGTCTCCTTAGCTTTCGCATTAACGCCGGTTGCCATACATATCGAAAACAAGCCAACTGCTGCACCCATTAATAACCAACGCCCAATTTTATATACCCTGTATTGTTTCAAAGTTTCGCCCCTCTTTCTGCATAGATATCCGTTAACCGATTATAAATCGTTTAAAACTAGAATACACCGAATGCATTTAAAAAGATATTATAAATGATAATTATTTTAATTTTTAAAAGTTGTCTTTAATAACCATCTGACACATCGGCGTCACAAATAGATGATTACAAACTTCCATCCAATTAAATTTTATTTTCCATTCCCAGTAATGTTATCATCGTTTTCTAATTTTTATGTTTGACTTTAGCGGTCATTAAGGTAAAATCAATGTATACTTTCGGTATAATTATAATTCAATGTGGAGGGGATTCTTTTGACCTTATATTTAAAGCACAAATTGTCGTTACTGCTCATGGCAATTGTCTCTGTTACCTTTATCAATTTAGCAATCAACGTACGCGCAAGTACAACCGATGCCCCAACAGTGACATTAAATGAGCCTCTGCAAACCGATCCCAATACTCGAAATTATCTGCCGACAGGCACAGAGGCGCTTTATACCAAGATCCCCAACCAGAAAGATGCAAAAATCAGCGTTAAGGCAACTGATTTAAAGTCCGTCGCAACAACGGCCGACCAAGGACAAACCTATTTCCGGGGTTATCGGGTCGCTCAAACCAGTGACGGTAAGTTTTATTTAAAGGTTGTGTCGTTTAATAAAGCCTATAGGGGTTGGATTTATGTCGGTAGCAATAATCCAAGCAGTGACACCACTTCCGTCACGAATGGCCTAGCATCGGTTCAAACGTTCAAAGAAGAAACCCCATCCGACACGGTTGCCAAGACAACTTTCTATTTTACGACACCCAAAGCGTCAACACTTACTTACACCGCCCCGGATTGGACACAATATAAGGTCGGTCGAAATCTTAACGCCACAACCGCATATGTAAACGATGCCCTTAAAGTTACTCAAATCGGCACTAAGCAAAATAATCGGGACAATAACGCTACTTACTATTACGTTGAAGACAGTGCCAATCCACAAGTAAACGGCTGGATCAAATCATCTGAAGTTTCCGCAGTGAAGCAAACTTTTAATTATTAAACATAACTAAAAAGTCAATACCGTTTTGGATACGCAAAATTGTATTGGCTTTTTAGTTTGCTCATGACGATTGTTACCACTCTGTTATTCTCAATAGTAATGAGCCACTTATCAACGCCGACCTTTTGAGATCATGTGATCCTCATCGAGCTGCTGACCAGTCATCTATATAACACCATAAAGAAACTCAACAGACCGAGTTATACTTATACTGTAGTTATCTTTATTGTTTGGAAGGACGTAATCAAATGGATAACAAGAAGTTGACTAAGCGAATAAGTAACTTTTCTTAGTCAGCTATCATCTTAATTATGATATTTGTTTAGTTTGTTGTTGGAAAAGCCAAATTCTATATTGGAGAATAATGACAGTTAGTTTATTTATTCCAATTTTCTTTTCGCCAGGATACTCTCTAAACAAGCTCATAACAAATGATATAAAACATCGAAAACAGAATTAACTTGATTTTAAGTTCCGAGCATAAAGATACAATGACAGCTATTCCGCACTGAAATCAACCAATATAATACTGTATGCGTTATTACTTAAAGGGGGAAATTGGATTGAACATCAAGATAACTGAAACCGGAATTAGTGATTTTGTAAGATTCCTGGGGATTGTATGTATGGCATCTATTCTATGGATTACTAAACAAATGGGTATAGCCTTTTGGGGTTCAGGCGTTATTGTCGGCATTGTTTCCATATTCTTTTCTCCGGGATACTTTTTAAATAAAATCGTTTTTAATTATTTCAAAAGGTTGCAAAAGAAGGAGAAATAGATTTTCTTACTGTATCTTGAAATATTTATTGCCGTAGCCTTCCCTGATTATAAACCACATGAGTAGGGATCCTGGAAGTTTTTAAATAACGGCTTAACTACTGAGATGTCATTGAGTTAAGTTGTCAGCTTAATCCATAATTATCTTTTCATCTCATCCTACCTTCTAATTGTATAACCAGTTTTTGTTATAATGCATGTAGTGGAGGTATTTAATATGCTAAAAAAGAGCTTGTCATTTCTATTACTGTTAGGGGCTGTTTTCCTTGGTCTATTAAGTGCTGACTCAGTATCTGCCAACACCATTCCAAGCAACTATTCTTTCGATGGCTCCAAATTTACGGGACCAATTCCGTATTATTCAAGTACTAAAAGCCAAAAAGCTTATATTTGGAATAATACCCAAACTAAACGGATCC
>NZ_GG669994.1:78125-79833 GCF_000159315.1 Lentilactobacillus hilgardii DSM 20176 = ATCC 8290 | reverse complement strand
CACCCCTTCCTTACTCAGGAAGGGCTTTTTCTTTTTTAATCCTATAATTTAACTTTGATATACTTAAAATAATAAGGAAGAAAAACATGAAAAAATATTTAATCATCATTTTATCCGTATATAGTTTGATCACCGGTTTAACCTGCTTAATTGGAAATCAGGCGAATGCTAAAAGCAATTCCAACTATCAAATAATCGCCAGTAAGCATGTTAATACCTATAAAACGCTTAATTCATTCAATAACAACGGTATTCTCCATGTTAAAAATCAGTATAAAAACAAGAATGTGTATGTTTGGAATAAAGAGCACACCAAGGTCCCTTACAATTTGAAAGATTTCCCTAATTCCTATCTTTCGGCTTTAACCAAGCAAACTTACCTTCATGGTGGCCATAAAAGTCTGTATTATGCCGCATACATTGTAACCCCAAAGGGTAATTCTTCAAGATACGGTCGTATCTGACAAGGTTATTTAACCAAAGGATATAATCGTCATTATCAGAAACTAAATTATTTAAGTCCAGTTGGTAATCTTGAATAAATTCAAAATTTTAGCATATGTTCAATAGCACATTCGTCAAAATAATTTTCCTTATAACTATCCCGATTAGGCGATTTAATCTAAAAGCTGTTAACCCTAAGACTCCATTAATCTAAATAATTATCAAAAATGGCTGAATCATCACTGATCCAACCATTTTTTCAATACTCAAATAAATTAAAGGGTGTCCACTCACACCAAGCGAGGTCTAATATTATTTATAGTAATAGTTGCTTTCTACACAGCTGACATTTTCTAATCTTTTCCAGCTAATAATGGCGTCCCATCTTTATCAACAAGCACTGTTCCACCGACATCACCCATTGAACCACCTTGGGATATGACTAAGTACTGGACCTTGGTTTCTTTATCAACAATGATATCTACATTTTGCTTTGTTTCCATTAATTCATTGGAAATTATACGGAATCTGTTTTCGGCTTTGTCTTTTCCAAACATATTAAATACTCTTTCATCCATACTTGTCTTTGATGACTATATCATCGCCCCCTGGTGGAGATAATAACAAGCTTAGAATCCACGACATAACAGTGCTACATAGACGGGCCAGACAGCATAACGACAATAAGACGGTAATGATAAAATGTTCTCATCATTAAATAAACGCCCCTAAGCATAAAGTCCAACAAAATATTATAGATAATAATCCACCCATCAAGACATTAATACTTGTATAGTGGGATAATCTGAATTTGACAGTTCACACATAACTGTTTGGGCTTTTGGGATTGATAATAATTAGTTTTGTCCTTAATATGGACAAGCCTTCATTGCCCTTCGTGCCTAGCTTGAAAGATCTAGTTGATTAGTATTGCACTTAAATTTTAAATTAGATTAATGATGAAAATCGAGGTAAGAATTGTTTTAAATAAAATACCTTTATTTACGAACGCTTAATTGTTTCTTAACTTGCATAGTCTTAAAAATACCGCCAAAGAAAAGGCCAATAGTAAAACCACAAATACACCCATAGAAAATATTAAATCGGAAATCATTGTAAAGTATTGGTCGAGTGGCAAGTACTACATTTAGAAAATATTTGATCAAGAAATTGAGCATCATAACTATTAACGGTATAATACTACCCTCTTGCATCAATAAACCATTTTTAATATAGAATGATTGATTTTTGTACAATAAATAGC
>NZ_GG669994.1:36081-77055 GCF_000159315.1 Lentilactobacillus hilgardii DSM 20176 = ATCC 8290 | reverse complement strand
TAAATAGCTAAGAAAGAATCCTGGAATTAAAGAAACTACATAAAAGTTTAATAGTACATTAGGATTACCAAATTGGTAAATAATAGTATTTAAACCCCAAACAATGAAAATAGCAGGCATTATACATGCTCTTTTTAATGAAACTGGGCTTTCTACTGTCAGTGCAGTTCCACGTTTGATTAAAATCACCAAAACGACCCATACCCAAAAAGGGGTTTTATGAATTATTTGAAAAACAATTTTAAGTGCATCAGCCATAGCTTTTTCTCCTTTAAAATTATTTATTTTGTGATTCATCACTAAAAAGTCATTTTTTGCAGACTTTCGTTTATTTCTACTACAAACATTTTTGTTGAAATGTAATTGCCAACTCCTACAAGAAGATGAATTGTTGTAAATAAAAATGATGGAATATAAGTTCAAATTGTACAAATTAACTATATTTTTTGCTTTTATCATATATAGAGCTTCTAATTCAAAAACTTTGTAAAAAAATTTCACTCATTAACCGGATAATCCATATTTTTAAATCACTTGTTCAACCAATGATTTCAATATAAAGATATCTAGTTTAAAAGTTAATAACTTATGACACTTCACGACATTTTTTATACACATTAGGAAGTAAGCGTAACTAACTTTAACTGTTTCGCAAATGAGCAGCAAATTTCTGACTAACAATTTGTTACTCACCGGTATTTAAAGTAACCAATAAGTTACCATTTATTTTGATGCCATCGTAGCTTAGGATTGGGAACCTTATTAATACTAACGGCAATTTTTGAAAAAGAAACAAGAAGCCACTTCTAAATAGTCATGGAGACATCCTGTCACTGGTTATCCAAAGTCTCCTACTCATCACTAACTGTCTTCAATACCCCTGCGTCTACATAAAATTGGCAAAAAGAAAATGCTGACGCGTCAGCATTTTAATGTACGACCCAAGAGTCCCCAGTGGGTTTATCAATATTTTTTCGTCCTAAAATCAAATGATGCTCACGCAACTATCCAGCCTGCCTTGCGGGACGAATTTGCGGACTAACTACATCAGCAGCCAACTGTTTTGTTCGGCTACCTGTTTTAAAGTAACTAACTGCCACATCTTCATAAGCTGCAATGACCTGATAAAAGCCACTTAGTGTCGTGTATTCGTCAACTTGATGAGAAACGACCTTTTCATCCGGTCCCAGAATAACAACCGGCATTGTCGGATTTCCCTTGATAAAGACGCTGGCATCAGTTGCACCATTTGTTATTTCCAGTGCCACATCCCGATCAACAAACGCATCGACTGCTGCTTGTTGTACCAGTCTTACAAAAGGATTATCGGGAGTGGTTTCAACCGGACGAAAACTATGAATTAGGTCAAATTCCAAATGATAGTCCGTTTGTTGATTGATTTGTGAAATGGCAGTCTGAATCAATGCAATGACTTGCTGGTTATCAAAACTTTGCGTTGGTCGGACGTTCCCTGACAATTCCGCATAATCGGGAATTGTATTAACCTGCTCACCGCCACCAATGACTGTAATACTGTGTTTTACCGCACCTAAAATCGAATCCAACGGTGCTTGTTGAAATAGCGTTGCTTCCGCTGCAGCAAACTGCAGTAATCCGGAAATTGCGTTAATTCCCTGTGTTGGCCGCGCACTATGAGCAGACTGCCCATAACTCTTAATACGGTAATTCAAACTTCCGGAATGGGCATAAACAATCTGACCATCGGTCGCTTCACCAACAAGCAATGCTGAAAGATCGTCAACCACACCTTGTTT
Source organism: Lentilactobacillus hilgardii DSM 20176 = ATCC 8290 (assembly GCF_000159315.1). GTDB lineage: Bacteria > Bacillota > Bacilli > Lactobacillales > Lactobacillaceae > Lentilactobacillus > Lentilactobacillus hilgardii. The sequence goes on along the minus strand of NZ_GG669994.1, from coordinate 75,280 downwards.
CAATAAACGATTGGCACCCGGTGTCCCGTATTCTTCGCCTGCAGTCGCAATAAACCTCAATGTTCCTTTAACAGCCCGTTGTTCATGTAATTCGATAAGGGTGATAATTTGAGCTGCCAGGCCACTTTTCATATCCGCAGCCCCACGGCCATACAACTTATCGCCCACCACTTCGGCAGCAAACGGTTCATGGGTCCAAGCCCTTTGGTCACTGACATTAACGGTATCCTGATGGCCGGTAATTCCCAGCACTTCATCGGTCTCTTTCAAACCAACCTCGGCAACCAAGTTAGCCCGATTACCATCAAAGCGGTCAATACGGTACGGAACATGATGAAGCTTGAACAAACCGCCAATGTATTCAGCCGTTTCAAGTTCATTGCCATTTTCAGTATTGATTTTAATTAAGTCTTTTAGAATTTGGAGTTGTTCATCTTTTCTCATTACCGTTAACCTCCAGAAATTTTATTGTTATTATCAATTTTTAGTTTGATGTTATTGTTTTGATAAAGACAAAAAAAGTCCGTCCTTGTATTCATTAAAATACAGGGACGGACTTTCCGTGTTACCACCCTTTATCACGATTATTTTACAATAATCGCCTCAACAACTCACACTTAAGTCGTGTAAGTTCGGGATCGTAACGTGTCCTCACGTAGGTATCGCTTCCACTTACCTAATGCTCAGAGTTCATCTTCGTTAACGTTTCAAAGCCGCCCTTTCACCAATTGACGGTCGCTTACTCAATTACTCGGTTAACTACTCTTCTCTTCATCGCAATTTTATGTTAATGAAAACATACGCCATGGCGAAGATTTTGTCAACTTAATTGTGCTAACAAAGTTTGAATTGCGTCTACATTCAGTTCATGCTACTCTTTGATTGTCAGAAAAAACACAGTCCGGTTGGTAGTCCGGATGCGGCAAGCTTTCTTACCGTCAGTATCCTTCCCTCCTGGGTCGTCCATCTGATGGTCACAATAAAAGGAGGGCTAACAATGACTAATATTGTTAGTGGTACGTTAACCGTTATTTTTGATCCACCATTTTATAAGGGTATTTTTGAATGTCATTTTGCAGAGACCTATCAAATTGCTCAAGTTATTCTCGGTACCTCAGCGCCAACATCGCGGCAAATCGAAGAATTTTTAATCCATCGTTGGAAGTCATTGGATTTCTTTCAGTCTGATCAGGTGCCAATACCCCTTATTCGAAAGATTAATCCGAAGCGACTTTCACGACTTGCCAATAAAAGTATCCGAACCACCGGGGTTGGAACAAAAGCCCAACAGGCACTGCAAAAGCAGCGTGAAAGTAAAAAAGCGGCTCATAAGAAACAGTATAAAATGTTCAGGGATCAACAAAAACAGTTAATTTACCAAAAGAAACGCAAGAAACATCAGGAAAAACATAAGGGACATTAGTATAAAGCCGACTCGTCAATAAATGATGAGTCGGCTTTATACTATAAAAAATCAAATTTATCGTCTACTTTTTAATTGGATAGGTTTTTGGAAAAAACAGCAGTGATAAAGATCCCAGACCAATCACCAAATAAATGACTGTTGGCAGTGTCAGACCGGATTGGTCAAACGGAAGCAACGGGGCACCATTAATATAGAGGTAAAAGAAAAGAACTATCACTAATTGAACCGGTCGCTTGCTGCCTGTTAGGCGACCTAAAAGTTGACAAGCCAACGGTAATTGAACGGCCCAAATAAACAATGCCACCATCATAAAGGCTGGTACCTTACTCAAAGCGGGGAGCACAAGGAAAATCGATAACGTGATCCCAGCGAGACACTCCTTGATTGTTTGGCGTCTTTGACCATTTGGTATCGTCCGCAGCCACTGATAAACATCGTTTTGAACCCCACCGGCACCAAGATCCGCAAATAACGGAATAACCGCTAAAAATAAAATTGGAAACGCCGAATGAATGAGTCCGCTATACGTACTGCCCCAATTCCACAACCAAATAATCATAATGATTAAAACCCAATAGTTTGTAACGCCACCTGTTAATAATCTGGACGATATATAGAATTGTGAGTGTTTGATGCCATTCATTTCCATGGCTGGTAACCGTTTGGCCGGTAATCGGAATGCAGGTAACCGCATTTCCCACCTACCTATATGATAAGCGCTGATAGGTCGACGCTCTAAAAGCAGGGCGGCTAACACGACCAGTCCAATTCCCAATAATACAAGCAGTCCCATATTCAAAAAATCCAATCCCGTTAACTTCAACGTCGGAAAAACAAGGTTATGCGCGCCCGTATACCGAGTTGAGGTACTGGCGCCAATGACTTTTAGTAACGTTAACGGCTTCCCGGAGGATTGCACCACGGCTTGTTTAATATTTGTAATTAAGTAGCCGCTACCGGATAAGTTGAATAAACGCAGGAGATGACCGGGGGTGTGCTGATAATTCGCCCCTGCCGCATACAAAATAACCAAGAAAGCTACTAAGCCGGCAGTACCAAGTCTACCGCGTAATCCCGGGATGACCTCCGTAAAAATTGTTAACGCAGAAACAAAAATCAAACCAGGTAATAATATCAAAAACGGCATCAAGAATTGACCCGGATTAAAGGTTGTCTGTCCAAATTTAAGTAAGGTGCCAATTAGTGAAAAGATTAAAATAATTAACCAGAAAATCAACATGAGACATAAATTACTTAAAAATTTCCCCATGAAATAGTTCAACTTTGAAAATTTAGTGGTTAAAAACAATGTCATCGTGCCACTATCACGATCCATTCGAATCGTATTTCGGAGAAAAGTTGCCCCGATTAACGGCAAAAAGAATCCCATCATAAAACTGACACTGATCGATGCCCAGCTGGCATTATTGGCTTGTTGGTATGTATCCGGATTGACAATAATTGCCCGCATCACACCGGATCCTCTGGGAATCATCAGTGAGACCGAAAAGATCAGGGCAATGCATAACGCGACAAACGACATCCGCCGGTACTTTTCCCGAAAAGTAGCCTGAAAACTATCTTTCATAAAGAAATCACCCCTTTAAGGGCACCCAAGTATGCTTCTTCTAAACTGGGTAACACTTGGCGGGCTTGTGGCTGCCTAGGCGTCTTCGCAATTTCTCTGATTTGAATGCCGTCCGGTCGCTGAATCAGTGAATTTGTTGGTTCTTCCAACTGTTTGGCGGTCAGCGGAGAAGTGTCGGCCGTGGTAACCGGATACTCCCAAACATGACCGATACTTCGTTTTATTAAATCACTGGGTGTCCCCTGATATAAGAAATGACCTTCTTTAATTAACAAAATTTGCCCAGCGATCGCTTCCACATCGGAAACGATATGTGTGGACAGCAAAACCAAATGATCATTTGCCAACTCACCCAAAATATTTCTTAACGTTACCCGTTCCTCAGGATCAAGTCCGGTCGATGGCTCATCAGCAATAATGATTTTCGGGTCATTCAGCAAAGTTGCCGCAATGCCGACACGCTGTCGCATGCCTCCGGAGAAATCTTTTAATCGCTTATGACCTGTATCTGCCAAATGCAATCTTTCTAGAAGTGACCCGGTCTCTCGTCTCGCTTCTTTAGCCTTCATCCCTTTCATCCCAGCGATATAGTTTAAATATTCACCTGCCGTTAAATTAGGAAAATACGGAACCTGCTGAGGCAAGTAACCCAACAGATTTTTCATTACATTGGGATGGGCAATCATGCTTGTCCCATCAATCAAGACATCTCCCTTGGTCGGTTTCTGCAACGTGGTTAATATCTTCAATAGTGTTGTCTTTCCCGCACCATTTGGACCAAGCAGCCCGATTAAACCACCATCGTGAAGTGTCGCGTTTAGATCAGAAAAAATCTTTGTTTTACCATAACTCATGCTCAGATTTTGTATTAATAATTCCATTTGTCTCTCATCAACCTCTTTTGCGGCATTAACCAAAGATTCGTGGTTAAAATGCCTTATCACCTATTTATTATCATTAACCTATTTATCAATATATAATAACAATATGCTTTACGAAATTATTTGTCCAACATAGTTTTATAATATCTTGTTTACATTTTATCGTTATAAACGCTAACAGCTAATCACTGTTCTTAATGGTTAATAATCATCAAAAGGCAAGCGTATGGCCTTTTTTCAACGCTTTGGTCAATATTTTTCTTTGGCCTCTTTCAAAAAAGAACCAAGATGATAAATCATCTTGATTCCGTTTTTCAATCAGTTATTAAATTTTCAATCGTACAGATCAGCCAACTTTTTTTGAACATCCGGATGATTGATAAACTCATCATACGTTGTGTCAGCCTTATCAATGATCCCGTTATTCGAGACTTCGATAATATGATTAGCAATTGTCTGAATGAATTCGTGATCATGTGACGTAAAGATAATGGATCCCGGGAAGCCAACCAAGCCCTCATTCAGTGAGGTAATTGATTCCAAATCCAAATGATTTGTCGGGTCGTCCATTAACAGGGTATTTCCCTTTTCCAACATCATCTTGGACAACATGCAACGTACTTTCTCACCACCGGAAAGGACTTTAACCTTTTTATCAACGTCATCCCCGGAGAACAGCATTCTTCCCAAGAATTGACGAAGAAAAGCATCATCATCGCTTCCCTTAGGCGCATATTGACGCAGCCAGTCAATAATTCGTAAATCATTGTTATTAAATTCTGAAGCAAAGTCCTTTGGCATGGAAGACATTTTAACTGTTTGACCCCAAGTAAACTCACCGGCGTCAGGCTGACTTTTTCCGGCTAAGATCTGCATCAATGTGGTCGTTGCCAAATCATTTCGACTCACAATTGCAGTCTTATCACCGGGACGCAACGTAAACGTCACATCGTCCAAAATCTTAACCCCGTCGATTGTCTTCGAAATTTTATCCACTCTCAGCAAATCATTTCCCAATGGGCGCTCTTCCTCGAAATTAATGAACGGATATTTTCTTGACGACGGTTTAATATCGTCAAGTGTGATCTTTTCAAGCTGCTTCTTTCTGGAAGTAGCTTGTTTTGATTTGGAAGCATTTGCACTAAATCTGGCGATAAATTCCTGAAGCTCTTTGACCTTTTCAGCCTTCTTGGTATTAAAGTCCGTTTTCATCTTAGCAGCTAATTGGCTGGACTGAAGCCAAAAGTCATAGTTGCCAACGTACATTCTGATTTCTCCAAAGTCAACATCACACATCATCGTACACGTTTGGTTTAAGAAATGACGGTCATGAGAAACGATAATTGTAATCTTTGGATAATCAGCCAGAAAGTTTTCCAGCCATTCAATCGTATAAACGTCCAATCCGTTGGTTGGCTCATCCAATAATAAAATATCCGGTTCGCCAAACAACGCCCGCGCCAACAATACCTTCACTTTTTGGCCTTCCGTCAATTCACTCATTAATTGTTCATGAAGGTCTTCCGGAATTTCCAAAGACTGCAGTAGCTGTGACGCATCAGCTTCAGCATTCCAACCATCCATTTCAGCAAATTCAGCCTCCAAATTGGCCGCTTTAATGCCGTCCTCATCGGAAAAATCAGCTTTGGCATACAGAGCATCCTTTTCCTGCATCACATCATAAAGATGCTTATATCCCTGAATCACCGTCTGCATGACCGTCTGATCTTCAAATCCGTAATGGTCCTGGCTCAAGCTTGAGATTCGTTCATTTTTATCAACGTGAACGTTGCCGGTAGTGGGCGTTAATTTACCTTCCAATAATTTGAGAAAAGTGGATTTACCCGCACCATTTGCACCAATAACGCCATAACAGTTACCCGGTGTAAATTTTAAATTCACATTTTCATATAGTTTTTTACCTGAGAGTTGTAATCCCATTTCTGAAATTGTAATCATTAACTTCTTTTCCTCGCGTTTCTGTATTTCCCTGAAATCATAGTGAAACAATTTAATTCAATCTGTTTGTATCGACAGCCGACTTTAACATCACATAGTCACTTGTTTTTAACGCTATTATTATCATCGTTCGGCCCGCATTGTTTCACAAATCATTTCTATAATCAAACAAAGAGGCTGTGGCAAACTCCTTTGTCCCAGCCTCAAACACATCTCATGTAAATCTATCATATATAGAACAGGTTAGCAATCCCATTCATCCATTATATAAACAAATTCCAATCTAATTGAGCAAAAAACGACCTACTGATCAATGGCATCCAGTTTGTTTGCCCATTCAACTTTAATATCATCATCTGAAATGACCAATTTCGTAATTGCCCCATTAGCAATCGGCACACCGGTATCCAAGTCCGGCGCATATCGGTCAACAATCGAACGGATCGTCATACCGTGAGAAACGATCAAGATTGTCTGATTGTCTTCGGTACTCTCCCGAATCTTATCAAAACCGAAGTTGAGTCGTTCCCAAAACATTGCATTATTTTCAGCATTATTATACAGATCTGCTCGATGAATCAAATCTCTGGCACGTTCAAGACCAAAATCTTTAAGCACTTCTTTTTCCGAAGTCTTTTGAACCTGAGCCCCCACAAACTGCCACATCTGATTTAAATCATTACCCTCGAAATAACCGTGAAACTGTTCCCGCAATTCCGGATATTGATAACTGACAATATTTATATTGTGAGGATTTGCCCGCAATATAATCCTTGCCGTATCAATAGCCCTGCCTGAATCGCTGGAAAATGCAGCATTGAAATTAATGTCCTTCAGCCGTTCACCAGCATTCTTTGCATCTTGAATCCCCTTTTCGGTTAATGGTGAATCAATCCATCCCTGGACCTTGTTATACAAATTCATGTACGTTTGTCCGTGTCGGACGAGATATGCAGTGACTTTTTTCACGAAAATCAGCCTCATTTCATATTTTTTCAATCATATACACTTTAAGTATAGCGAATTGCGAAGAAAGATTCACTTAAAAACAATCGCAACCCACAAAAATGATTTAAATCACAAATTATTTTGCCATTATTTTTTTAGAATCAAATTATCAAATAAAGCAACATATTTTGTTATACTTATTGTGAAGAAACAAACTAAGTGAGTACTATTCGTCTTACGCATGAAAGGACAGAAATCCAATGACCTATTTGTTAAATTTTGCGCCTTGGCAGCAGGCACTCTTCGCCACACTTTTTACATGGGGTGTCACCGCCCTTGGTTCTGCTCTTGTCTTTGCTTTTAAGACCATTCGAAGTCACGCACTTGCCATGATGTATGGGTTTGCGGCTGGTGTCATGATTGCTGCTTCTTTTTGGTCACTACTGGATCCGGCAATCAGCCTGGCTGAGGAGTTGGATAAAACGCCATGGCTGGTTGTCTCAAGTGGCTTTATACTCGGTGGTCTTTTCTTATACGTGGCCGATAAAATTATTCCGGCACTCTACATCAGACACAACGAGAACGAAGAACCACCGCATAAAATTAAACAGGCAATTCTATTGGTCTTTTCAATTACCCTTCATAATATTCCGGAAGGATTAGCCGTCGGCGTAGCCTTTGGTGCTATCCAAGCAGCCAGCAGCGCCCAGCATGCCACTATGGTTCTGGCGGCGGTAACGGTTGCAATCGGAATCGGTCTGCAAAACTTCCCCGAAGGTGCTGCCGTGTCAATCCCACTGCGACAAAATGGGATGAGCCGGCCGCGAGCTTTCATGTACGGGCAGGCAAGTGGGATGGTTGAACCAATTGCCGGCATTTTGGGTGCCCTATTGGTTTCCTATGTCAGTCAAATTTTACCATATGCACTGGCATTTGCGGCTGGAGCAATGATTTACGTTGCTTGTAAAGAGTTAATTCCGGAAGCTCATGCCCGAACCAAATCCGAATCACATTGGGCCATTTTTGGTATTATGGCTGGTTTTACTTTAATGATGATTCTGGATGTAGCACTAGGCTAAAAAAACCGTTCGGAGAAAGATCCTCCAAACGGCTTTTTAATGACTAAAGCATTATCTTAATGATGCGGATATTGATGGCCGATTTCATAAACCATTTCAGGTTCCTGACTAATTCGTGTGTTACGGTTCAAGCCATCAACCTGGTTCATTTCATCATTGCTCAACTCAAAATCATAGATATCGGCATTTTGCTGAATCCGTTGCGGGTGAACGGATTTCGGAATAAACGCGTCTCCTCGTTGTAAATGCCAACGTAAAATAACTTGAGCTGCTGACTTACCGTGGGATTCAGCAATCTTAATAATCACCGGATCATCAAAAATCCGTCCCCGTCCCAACGGTGCCCATGCTTGGGTGACAATGTGGTTATCGCGATCAAAATCAACCATCGCCTGTTGAGATAGATATGGATGAACTTCCAATTGGTTAACAACCGGCATGTCATTTGCCTTGGTCGCTAGGTATTGTAAATGAAGCATCCCGTAATTACTCGTTCCGATTGATTTAACAAGTCCCTGCTCTTTCAAGGCTTCAAAGGCACGCCAAGTCTCAAAAAAATGGGTATGAATTGGCCAATGAACCAAAAGCAGGTCAACATAATCCAGTTGAAGCTTCTTCAAAGAATCCTCAAACGAAGACATCACCTTATCATATCCCTGGTTTTCTTCAGCAATTTTAGTGGTGATAAAGATCTCATCGCGTTTAACGTTCAAATCCTTGATTGCTTTACCAACAGCTGCCTCATTTCCATACATCTGGGCGGTATCGAATAACCGATAGCCATCGCTATAGGCGGACTTAACCGAGTTAATCAGCTGATCCTCATCCGTCATACGATAGACACCCAACCCATGGACGGGCATTTTATTGCCATCTGCTAATTCAATTCTGGAACCGATATTTTGCTTAGACATTAAATTTCTCCGTTTTACTTTAATTCTTTAATAACATGGGCAGGGTTTCCGCCAATTAAAACGTTGTCACCAAACGACTTTGTGACAACGGCACCTGCAGCAATGATCACATTGTTTCCAAGTGTGACATTTGGGGTAATGACAACACTGCCGCCAGCCCAAAGATTATCACCAATTGTCACTTTACCCGGAATTTCAATGCCACGGTTTCGCTCCTCAACATTAAAGGCGTGATCCACCGTATAGATTTGGCAATTTGGACCAAGCAAACAATTATCACCAAATGTAATGGAGGCAACGTCAATAAACGTGCAGCCATAATTAGCAAAGAAATTATTGCCCACCGTAATGCCATATCCGTAATCGCATTGAAAAGGTGCCATCACCTCAAAGTTTTTCCCTGTTTTTTGAAAAACATTACTTAAAATTTTCATTGCTTCATCCGGGGCTTCTTTGGACAAATCATTAAACTCATTAATTCGTTTTCGAGTTTTCCAACGGTCTTCTGATAATTCCTTATCTGTATTCAAATACTTCTTACCCGCGAGCATTTTTTGCTTTTCAGTCATCGCCATTGATCCTTTTCCTCCGGTTCCGTTTTTATTAACCACTAATGACATTATAGCAAATGCCCGCAGTTTATTTTTTGAATGACGTATTAAAACGAGGTTAAGACAACAGTTAAATTGTCTTAACCTCGTTTTTTAGTGCGTTACATTCTTCCTAGAATAGGTCACTATTTTAAGATTAGCTTCACACACTATTTGATATCGTTAAATGGAAGATCAAACATTGTGTACATCACAATTAAGGACAAGCCCATGCTGCTGGCACCAAAGATTAACATCTTTTTACGGTCAACTTTATCCATCAACAGCATTGCAACAACCGTAACAGCAACGTTAATCACACCAATTCCGATATGGGCAAGTAGAGCAGCGATAACGCCCCAGCCAACATCGGTAAAGATCGTTGGTGCATAGAATATAACACTGTTTGAACCGATAACTTGCTGGAAAACGGCTGCGCCAAGACCAGTAATCAAAGTCGGACGAACTGCTTTACCAAATAATTCCTTCCAACCACCGGTCTTCTATGAAGCTGTTTCTTCAATTTCACTCATTGCCTTGTTAACGGCACCCTCGTCACCCTTATTTGTGTTCATCAAAACTGAACGAGCTTCGTCTTTTTTACCGACCTTAACAAAGAATCGGGGACTTTCCGGCAGGAACAACGCACCAACGTATAGGATGGCAGCTGTTAATGTAGCAAATCCTAACATCCAACGCCAGCCAGTATACATATGAGCGAATGTGTGGTTCAAAATGTAGGCTAATAAGATACCAATCATGATCATTAATTGGAACATTGTTGCAACCGTACCATACATACTCTTGGGTGCAAATTCATGCAGATATACAAGAATCAATGCTGATGTAACACCAACACCCAAGACAATACGGGTAATCAGCAATACCAAGAAGCCTGGTGCAACCCCGGGTGTAATGGCACCAATGAAGAAAATGATCGAGGCCCAAACAAGTAACTTACGACGGTCATACGTATCCAAAAACTTACTGGTTGCCAAAGCACCAATAATGGCATCGATTAAAACCGAACTAACAACCATACCCTGTTGCCATGGTCCTAAGTGAAGTTGTTTTTCAATAAATAGAATTGCACCTGAGATAGACGCAATAGCGTAACCGAAGAGCAATCCGCCTAAGGCACCGAAACTATATATAAATCCGTTTGAAACTTTCTTCAAAACGAGCACCCCCATTCGACTTTTGAAAATAAAATCAACAAAATAATTGCAAGAACTTTATATGCGAGTTGTAATCGGTTTCCGGTATCGCTTACAAAAGCGGTATAAAATACTTATCCGTATAAATCGATGCATGCTTTATTTGTTAGCATAATATTTTTTACAAAAAAATCGAAAGGGGATCGCATGCCTGTAACATCACCACCTTTCGTGATTCGTTCCTTTCCAAAAAAATCAGACGGTCTTGGTTGTATCGATAGCTTTGGTAGAATCTCGTACAACTAATTCAGCATCAAGGACCTTAGAACGATGCTCTTTTTTATTAATCATATCAATCAGCATTTTTGCAGCCGCTTCACCCAATAAACGTTTAGGGTGAACCATTGTCGTAATTCCCGGATTAATATATTTTGAAATTTCGTAATCATCAAAACCGGCAACCGAAATATCACCGGGAATGTCAAACCCTTCTTTACCCAACATCCCGATCACTTCCATTGCCAACTGATCGTTATAACAAACAATCGCTGTTGGCCGTGTATTATCCGGTACTTCTACCCGATTCTTGATTTTTCGAAGGACATCATTAATGTCATCACCGGAACGATACATCATAATATCACCGGAAGACGCAACGTTGGGGTGTGTCTGATAAGAACGAATGTAACCGTTCATCCGGTTAACTCCCTGCATATCATCAACCTGAAAGACACCCAATACCCGTTCGTGCCCGTGATCCAACAAATAATCCATTAATTTCTTCTCGCTGGCAGTGTCCGCCACTTCAACATATGGAAAATCCAATTCTGGATAATGTGCATTAATGAAAACGGCAGGTTTGCCAGACTGAATAATCATCTGATAAACATCCAAATTGGGATTTTCCAATGTGCTTCGCGTCGGTTCGATAATAAATCCCAGGACATCGTTATCCAACATATTTAATAAATTATGCCGTTCATTATCGTGTTCATCATGGGTATTTCCTAAAAGAAGAGAATACCCGGCATCAGAAATGACCTGATCAATCCCACTGATAATGTTTGGAAAAATATAATCCGCAATGTGGGTTGTGATCACACCGATGCTTTGATTTGAACGTTCTGAACGAACTTTATTGTTGATCCAATCATTAACGTACATGCCACCGCCTTGGACACGATAAATGTATCCCTCATGTTCAAGATCACCTACCGCTCGTCTGATGGTATATCTACTGACTGAATAAATTGCCATTAATTCGGATTCGGTGGGGATTTTTTCGTTAATCTTATATTTTCCATTAATAATATGGTGTTTAAGGCTCTTTTTAACCATGACATATTTAGTTTCCATTTTTGTTAATCCCCCACTCGTTTAAAATTGAAAGCCTGCAATATTACCTTCTGCACACTTATCGAGATCATCGCTATCATTTGAAGTACTCATTGGACCGTCTACAGATAAAAAGCCACTATACTTAAACCAACAAAGCCGATAAGAACGGCCGGTTCATTGACCGTCTACAGATAAAAAGCCACTATACTTAAACCCGATTATTTTCCAGCACCGGCTACAAACATTAGAACCACCGTTAATGCTAACGTTGCCAATGTCCAAAGCCCGAAATGATGGTTATGCTTTGGCTTCTCTTTTCTGGCATAGTCAAAACCCCATAGAAAAATTAGAACAATTAAAGACACGTCTGATATGCCCGACAAGATGTACAGTATATTTCACATAATAAACCTCTCACTTTTTCCTTAGAATATCCCTACCAATAAAATATCATACTTCTAAGGTAAATGACATAGAATTGTACGGATAAATGTGAAATATTGGATTGGACCTCCGTACAAAAAAGCATTATAATACATATAAAAGCGGTTTCAAAGCTTGAATTTATTATTTTTAAGGAGCGGTTCATAAAAATGCAAGCAAAGAAAGAATTATTCGATAAATATAACGATCAAGATATTCAAAAGTTCACGTTAACGAATGACAACGGCGTTTCTATTTCTGTTATCTCACTTGGCGCAACTTGGCAGGCATTTAATTTTCCTGACAAAAATGGTAAAACAGCCAATGTCTTACTTAGCCAAGCATCCAGCAAGAAAATTATGGCAAACCAATACTTCTGCCAAGCCATTGGCCGAACTGCTGGTCGAATTACCAATGGTACTTTCTCCATTAAGGGAAAAGAATACCATGTTGACCAAAACGAAGGCAGTACGACACTTCACGGTGGTCCTCACGGTTTCAATACTCAAGTATGGAACGGATCAATCGAGGATAATAAGATTGTACTTGAAAAACACATTGATTCATCCGAAGACTCATTCCCAGGAAATATCGACGTTAAAATTACTTGGACATTAGACGATGATAATACTGCTACTGTTACCTATAGTGCCAAAAGCGATGCTGATACACTATTCAATCCAACTCAACATGCTTACTTTAATTTGAGTGATGCTAATAATGTTTACGGTCAATCCCTCACAATTGATGCGGATAACTATTTGGAATTAAATAAAGATAAAACACCATCCGGAAAAATGATCAGTGTTGCCGGATCCGCCTACGATTTCCGCTCAGGTCAAAACATCAAGAATGGTATTGACGACATGAAAGCCAGCGTTGGTCATACTTACGATGAGGTTTACGTCATTAATGATCATAAAGTTGAAGATCCGATCGCTACTTTATCCGATCCGGATTCCGGTCGTCAAGTTTCAATCTTCTCCAACCGAAATGCGTTGGTTGTCTTTACCCCAGACGATTTGGATGGCGTTAAATTCGAACGCGGTGCAGGTGTTCCTCATATGGGAATTGCAATGGAAGCTCAAACCTTACCCGATACGCCAAACCACAAGGGCTTTGGCGATATCGTATTGCCAGCCGGTGAAGAAAAGAGCTACTCAATCAGCTATAAGGCCGAATTCTAATTTAGCACGACTTCAAGACCATTTTTATTCAAGCAACATACGATGACATTGAGATCCAATTAAAGAACTGACGGCGCTCAGGCTTAATTGGATCTTTTTGTGTGACAGGCAACATAAGATAATATCTAAATTCCTAAAAGGGTCCTTGCCGAATCGATGTTCAATCGGCTTGTGAAATCGGTTTCATAAATTTATAATAATGGAGAACCATAAAAATTTTAGGAGGATCAAACTATGAGAACATTTAAGTTTCGTTGGTTGGGATTATTAGGGGCAATTGGTATCGTCCTGATTTTACTAACCGGCTGTGGCAAGAGCAATTCTTCATCCAATTCAAAGGGACCACTGATCTGTGCGACTTCCGGAACACTTTATCCAAGTTCATTTCACAATGAAAAAGATAATAAGCTAACTGGTTTTGATGTTGAAATTGTTCGTGCCGTTGCTAAAAAGATGGGACGAAAAGTTGAATTTAAAGAAATGAACGTTGATGGTCAGTTGACCGCCGTTAAAACCGGTAAAGCCGATATCGCCGCAAACGACTTTTCTGTTTCACCTGCCCGAGAAAAGCAATTTGCTCTATCTACGCCTTATAAACACTCGTTTAACAGTCTTATCGTTCGTCAAAAGGATGATTCAGGTATTCATTCCTGGGCTGATATTAAAGGCAAACGGGCGGCCGGTGAAGCCGGAACCAGTTATCAGAGACTTGCAAAACAACTAGGTGCCAAACCGGTCAACTATGATAACGTCTCAAATGATATTTACATGAAAGATGTTAAAAATGGTAAAACCGATCTGATTATGAATGACTATTACCTGCAAAAGCTAGCCCTGGCTGCGGTTCCAAATAATGGATTAAAAATTTTAAGCAATATGTATTTCAAAACTAATGAAGACGGCAAAGGGACCGGCATTATTATGAAGAAGGGAAACACGAAGTTACAAAAACAAATTAATAAAGCACTGGCTGAATTAAAGAGTGACGGTACTTTAAAGAAATTATCAGAGAAATATTATCACGCCGACGTTTCCAAACAGCCGAAAGTCCATATTTCAAAAACTTTCACAATCAAGTAGGTGATGCACTTGAGCATACTCAATTATTTCTCAATTCCAAACTTTTTCAACGCCCCTTGGCATTCCATTCAATTCCAAAAATTTTGGCTGGATTTCCAATGTCACTATATTTAACAGCCATTAGTTTTATTGGGGCTTTGATACTGGGTTTGTTTTTAACACTAGCTCAAATGAGCCGTTTTAAATTACTTCACTGGTCTGCCAGAGCGTTTATTTCCTTTATGAGGGGCGTTCCGATGCTGGTATTATTATTCATCATTTACTTTGGCTTTGGTGCAAATGCATTGCCTGCCGCTGTGATTGCCTTTACGATTAATTGCAGTGCATTTGTTTCCGAGGTCTTTCGTTCCTCATTTAGTGCCGTGGACCGCGGTCAGTGGGAAGCCGCGTATTCTTTGGGGCTTCCCTATCGAACAGTCATCGCCAAGGTGATTTTTCCACAGGCCTTTAGGATCGCAATCCCGGCATTGGGAAACATTCTGCTGGACTTATTTAAAAGTACCTCACTGGCTGCCATGATCACGGTTAGTGAAATGTTTATGGATGCAAAAATCATTGCGGGTGCCTATCAGGACTATATGAGTATTTATATTGTCATGGCTATCATCTACTGGTTCTTCTGCTGGCTGATGACAGTAGGACAAACCCAACTGGAACATGCTCTCACCTAATTATTTTCCAAAAAGTTTTCAAGCCCGCTTCTCGATCAGCGTTAATTTGGAAACTTTTTTACGGTTTCCAATCCCCCACTCCCGTCATTATTAAAACGCTAACAACCGATTGGGCATCGATTTCAAACGGTTGCATCACTTTATCTAAATGTTATAATCGACACTAATTTCTCAATCAATTTGAAAACTCGAAAGGAAGCGTTGGATGATAAGTAACACCAAAGAAGATTCTTCAGATAATGATCCGGCCAATATTAATAAGTTTGCAGATGTGGGGTTAAGAACACTGATGGCTTTCGTTGGCATTGCCATTCTTTCATCGGGGACCACCCTTCTTCGTGAAGGAAATGTTGGTTTGGATCCATTCACTGCAATGAATACGGGCTTGGCTGCCAAAATCAACACCGGTCTCGGAAACGCACAGTTAATGGTCAACCTAATCATTTTTATTTTAATTCTGATCCTTGATCGAAAAAAGATTGGTATCGGCACTATTCTAAATATGACATTGGTCGGCTACGAGATTCAATGGTTGTCCTCGGCATACAAAATGATTCTGCCCAATAGTATTAATATTTTTACAACGGTCGCCAACTTAATCGTTGGTCTGTTACTCTTTACCCTTGGGTCATCCCTTTACATGGGTGCCAATCTAGGAGTTGCCCCCTATGATGCCATTGCACCAATTGCGTCTATACGGTTGCATATCAAGTACCGTTCTGCCAGAATTACACAGGACGTTTTATTTATGGCAACCGCCTTCTTTATTGGCGGAGCAGTCGGCTTTGCGACTATCATTGTGGCCTTCTTTACCGGACCTTTAATCACTTACTGGGATACCCATGTGAGTGAAAAAGTAAAGCAGGGCATTACCAATTTCAGCTCTACACCCAGCCTTTCAACTGCCGGCAAGCAGCTGGCCAGTGTGGGTAAAAGCAGCTATTACACCGTTCGTCGAGCCTACGAACTCACTGAACAAACACAGCGGCAATTATCAAACTATTCGAATCAGGAACTAAATGACCGAATTGAAAGAACCAGAAATCGCTCCAAACAACTCGGCCAAGTATACGAAAATACTCAAAAACAACTCAGGCTCTTGCAGGGTGAAGCAGATAAACGGAGAAACAACTAGTGGCCATCTGCCTCACTTTAACAACGGTCTAACGACAAATTCACGGAGGATTAATCATGTGTACCAGTGTGACTTTTTTATCAGAAACCGGAGATAATTTTCTTGCCAGAACCATGGATTTTGATTTCGATTTAGACGGTCGACCAGTTGTCATTCCACGTCACCAGCATTTCAACAGTGATGCCGGAAAAGATGGATATGACACCAAGCTTGCCTTTGTCGGTGCCGGTCGAAACATCGGTAATTATATTCTTGTCGACGGCGTCAATGAACGTGGTCTAAGTGGTGCTGCCCTTTATTTCAGCAATGAAGCCAGTTACGCCAACCAAATCAAATCGGATCAAACAAACATTGCCTCTCACGAAGTGCTTAATTGGCTTTTGGGAAACGCAGACAGTTGTGAAGATGCGGCGGACTTGATTAAAAAGCTCAACGTTGTCAACGTCCCGATTAAGCTGTTGGGTAAAGTAGTCCCATTACACTGGATCCTTTCAGACCGTTATGGTGACTGTCGTGTCCTTGAAATCAGAGCTGACGGTGTTCACTATCTTAAAAATCCGGTTGGCGTTATGACCAATTCACCGGATTTTGATTGGCACTTAAAAAATCTGAACAATTATACGGAACTACAGCCCAATCCCCACCCGGACCGTGATTATAGTGGCTATCGCATCTCGTCTTTTGGACCGGGAAACGGTGCTTTGGGAATGCCGGGTGATTATACATCGGTTTCCCGATTTGTCAGAACGGCTTTTATGCGTCAATACACAATCAGCGCCCAAAGTAAGGATGCCGTTAATGTATTGAGCCATATCTTGAACTCAGTCGAAATCCCCAAGGGCGTTAAGCTCAAGGAAAATGGTGACTCTGATTACACGCAATATCGGAGTTATATGGATTCCAGTCGCTTAACATATTATATGCAGCCATATGATAATCAGACAATTTCCAGAGTAGTTTTGACCGAAGAATTAATGGATAAGTCCGAACCAATTGAGTTCCCCTTAAATCATGAACAAACCTATCACGTATTAAATTAATTTTTAAGTGCCGTATTTTAATCAATACATGATAAGAACACTGTCTCCTTTATATGCCGGTCGTATTTAATAACCAATTATAAAAAAACAGTAGAATAATCATGTTACCCAATTACTTTTTAACTTTTTGATTATTCCTTTCATCAGGAAAGGAGCACTTTCCGCCAATTTTTTGACTATAGATAAAAAGTACCCGTTAGTCAAAAACAGCAAAGTCAACTTAAATAAAAAAGATGCTAATCAGTTATTCAAAGCTTCCAATAACCTGATTAACATCTTTTTTTATTTAATTAGCATTAATTTTGTTTGCCACATCCCGAACCATTGCCAACTCTTCATCAGCCGGGATCAACAAAATTCTTGCCGCAGAATCTTTAGTGCTTAAATCTCCGGGAACTTGTTTTTCATTCAACATGCCATCCAGCTTAATACCAAAGATTTCCAGCTTCCTGCAAACCTGCTCACGAACCCATTTGTCATGTTCGCCAATGCCACCGGAAAAGACGATTGCGTCAACGCCGCCGAGTTCCGTGATGTAGCTGGCTGCATATTTGACCGTTCGATTAACAAAGATATCCAGTGCTAATTTGGCACGGTCATCATCAGAATTTTCCAAATCCCGCATATCAGAGGAGACCCCTGAAATTCCCAGCAATCCGGAGCGATCATTAAACATTTCAATCATTTCCTCGGCCGAAGCACCCATTCGTTTCATAAAGAACGGTACCAATGCCGGATCAACATCACCGGAACGTGTGCCCATGGTTAGTCCGTTCATTGGCGTGAAACCCATTGACGTATCAACACACTTGCCATCCCTTTCAGCAGCAACCGAAGCGCCGGAACCCAAATGAAGTGTCACAAGTTTAGCTGTCTTATAGCCTAACAGTTCCTGGGCTTTCTGGGTAATATAGCCGTGATTAATACCATGCTCACCATATCGGCGGATTGTAAATTTTTTGGTTAGTTCATACGGAATACCATAAATAGCATTAACTTCCGGTACGTCCTTGAAAAACGCACTGTCAAATACCGCGTATTGATCCGTTTCAGGAAGAATTCGGCGAATAATCTTAATATATTCAGATTCAACTGGATTATGAATGGGCGCAATTTCACTTAATTCATCAATCCAATTCAACGCTTTATCATCAATTTTAGCAACCTTATCAAATACAGTACTGCCAGCAACAACCCGATTTCCCACCGCATCGATGTCGTGAAGATGGTCAATGACGCCAAGATCCTTTAAATTATTCAACATAACCGCCGCAGAACGTTCATAATCAACGTTATCCTCAACACGTTTGAACGTTTTGCCATCCCCGTACTTAATCTTAATAATTGAGCCCGGCATATTGATTCGTTCAACTTGGCCATCCGCAAGAACGGTCTCCTTTGGCATCTCAAATAGTTTAAATTTTAAAGAAGAACTTCCTGCATTAACAATTAATACTTTGGACATAACACTAACCCCCGACATTTATGATTTGTATTCGTTGTGAAACCGTATCCATGGCTATAGTATACTATTTTTTCGAAAGTTGTGATATGAATATCTATTTAAGTTTACAGAAAAGCATTATTGAATACACTATAAGAGCAAATAATAACTTCATCCGCTTTTCTATACTAGTTAGTTCGCTTAAATAATAAACGTTAAATCATTTTACTTGATATACAACCTAAACAAAGTAATTTTCTGAGTTGTGCCATTTGATATGTTGGAATATTATCCATTTTTACTGCAAGCCATGTTAACTTTTGAGCAAGTTTATGATATTATGAAACTCATAAAAGGAGTATAAGTTTACAATGGATAACATGCGAAGCGATGCTTATAATGAAATCAAACATAAAATTATTCATTTTGATTACAGCCCTGGAGAAAAGATTTCTGAAAAAACAATTTCTTCAGAACTTAAACTTGGAAGAACCCCCGTTAGAGAAGCAATTATCCGAATTGAACGTGAAGGGCTCATTAAGGTAATCCCTCAGAGTGGCACGTACATTACTAGAATTGATATGTCAGATGTCAAAAATGCTCGGTTCGTTCGAAGTTGTATTGAACCTAGAATTATGGTAGATGCTACCGTTAAAATGACCAGCCAGGTAAGGAACATATTAGAAGACAACTTAAATTCTCAAGCCAAGGCGTCTGCAAGCAAAGATGCTGACACCTTTTTTAACCTTGATCAAGATTTTCATCATGAATTTTACAAAATTATCCTTAAAAATTCAGTTTGGCAATGGCTAGAAATCAATAATACACAGCTTAATAGATTCCAGAAATTGCTTTTAAAGGAAAAAAATTTTAACTGGAACAGATTGCTTGCTCAACATAGACAGATTCTTAGTGCCGTATTAAATCAAAATATTGACGATCTGATCTTTCTAGTGAATCAACATATCCATTTAACACTTTTAGAAAAACAAAGGGCTCTAGACGACTATCCAGATTATTTTAAAAATTAAAAGATTATTTATCTCTGATAATTGTAAATTAATCATCTTTTAAATATCTGTTGTTAGTAATAAACTTTATCTATTACCAACAACAGTTCTTTATATTATTCAACAAAAAGCGATCATTTCTTGTTCATTTACTAAAACCAACTACCACGAAAATTCTAGAGAAAGAAACATTTATATACTTCAAACGACCAAGTTAAACAATTACATTAAACTTTAGAATTGTTCCAGAGAACCTATTAACATTAACATAACACCCGTAAATTATATTAACCAAGCTTGTTAAAACGGTTCTCCAAAAATTCAGTCGTAGGCAAATCCCATATCGCCAACGTGGTTAATTGCACGTTTACCGAGGCAATGGTCTTAAGACTGCCTTGATCATCAAAATATTCGATCAAGGCACGCAATTTGAGGACCTTTGAAATCTTAGTCATAAAAAAATACCCCCAAAGTTAAATTTTTTTACTTTAACTTTGGGGGTATAGCTCAATTAGGGCTCTTTTGTTTTAAAAAATTTGCTTGTGCTTTTTACATAATTTAAATGTACATATTATTTAAAGTCTACTTTTTCATGTCCATTGCATGACCACCAAATCCGTGACGCAATGCCGAAACAACTTTACCAGTAAAAGTATCTTGTTCCATTGAACGATTACGTGCAAACAATGAGTCAGTAATAACTGGAACCGGAATGCCTTGCTTAAGGGCTTCTTGAACAGTCCATTTGCCTTCGCCAGATGAGAACATTTTTCCACTTATCTCGTCCAAGTTAGCGTCTTTAGCAAAGGCCTCTTGAGCCAATTCCATGAGCCAGCCACGAATAACTGATCCATTTACCCAAACTTTGGCAACAGCTTCGTTATCATAGTCATATGGACTGTGATCCAACACGTCATAACCCTCACCGATGGCTTCCATCATACCGTATTCGATACCGTTATGAACCATCTTCAAATAATGACCTGAACCTGGCTTACCAGTGTATAGATAACCATCTTTTTGTGAAATACCTTCAAATAATGGTTCCAGATGCTTAAATGCTTCAGCACTAGTACCACCAATCATGAAGTTACCACCATTTAAGGCACCTTCCTTACCGCCTGAGGTACCACAATCAAAGAAGTTAACACCTTTTTCTTCTGCAATTTTACCATGACGAATTGAGTCTTCATAGAATGAGTTACCACCATCGATCAAGTAATCACCCTTTGAAAGCAAGCCCACAAGTGCTTGAACAGTTGAATCTGTTGGCTTACCAGCCGGAACCATAATCCAAACAGTGCGAGGTGCATCCAATTTGCTGACAAGATCTTCATTGCTTGAAGCTGGTGTTGCACCAGCCTTTTGAGCAAGTTTAACGTTATCTTCATTTAAATCAAACGCAACAACTTCGTTACCGTTACGGATCATGTTCTTAACAAGATTAAGACCCATTTTTCCGAGACCAATCATACCAATTTGCATAAGTAATCGTACCTCTTTCATCTAATATACTAGTTTCCTATTATCTTTTACGAGAGTAATTATATAATTTGAAAAGAATTTTCGCAAGTGTTATGTGTAAATTATTTTCAAATTACCTATAAAGTGTGTAAATTTCTTTTAAAGAAGGGTGTCAGATCCTATAAAACAGTATCTATAGAAATGTACTATTTCAACATCTGTGTATTTTTTTATGAATTAATGTAAATGTTTTACAGAAGCAGGCCGCCTTCCTCGCCACCATTCCGAAATAACCAATAATGCCATTCCTAAGATACTAGTTAACATTCCAACTCCCAATCCTCTGATGTGGTAGTTAAATGCCAAATGGTGTTTACCTGGTGACAGTTCAGCCCCTACTAGTCCATCCGCAACTTTAATCACTTTATGAGGCCTCCCATCGACAGAAAGCTTCCATCCTTTATCATATGGGAAACTCATTAGCAATGTTCGATCCTTTTTAGAAACCTGAACTGTCCCCCGAAAATGCCCACCATGTTTGTCAACGTCCCTTGCATCCTTTAACTCAAACTGATGATTCTTAGATTGTGCGACAACTGATTCAAATTTTTTTAAATCAATTCCCATTACAACTTTCGGTACCGTATACAAAGGTTTGGTAGATTGAATCCGAATAGTAGATGTTTGACCCTTTAATAAATAACCAATCGGCATTATTTCTGTCCCAAGCCCACTATAGGTATTGGAAAGCTTGGCACCATTTACCCAAATAGCAACATGGTATAACCTTACTTTAGGAATATAAATGTAGTGCGGACCACTTGTATTGGCATGGAGTTGCATTTCATAATGATAGTTACTGCGTACGACTGTCTGTTTATATTTAGTAATGGTCGGCCGGTAGAGGTATCGACCTTTGTTCCCAGCTTCAGCCTGAACCAAAGCATTAAGATTGTTAAAGATCTGATCACGCTTATATGTTACATGTTTAATTTGATTATTCGTCATAAATCCAAGTTGAGCTGCGTTTTTTCTCACAAGTAATTTCTGTGAGTGCTTTCCAATAACATAATAATATTTAATGCCAAATAAATGATTGGTAATGACCGAACCACCCAGCATATCAATTCGTCGAATATTGCGGCTTGAAAAGCCAAGACTGGCCAACACATGATGTGTATGGGAATTTAATGTCGAACTGTATGAACTAATGCCATGATTTTTAAAGAGTAACGAGTCATTGTATCCACTATAGGGGACTTGATAAATATTTCGATACGGCTGATCCATGATCAACAGCCGATAAAATTTGTTCTGTGTACCCTTCAAATGACAGACATGACGAATAGCCTGCTCGGATTGTTGGTACCGTTTTTCAAACTGCTGTTGATTAACAAATGGTGCATCCATCGTTGCAACAAAGAAGTTCATCATTAATTCGAAAATCAAAATTCCCGATAAAACACCCCTGCTTGAAGGTTTGTGTTTGGTTAACGATACAATGGCCACGACTGTTAGAATCAAGAACCCCATAGCTAATACATAAACGAAATTATTAACAGAAAGCTGTGGCGTTGAAAATTCAAATTGGGTTAGTCTTTTGCCAAAGATGTTTGCCCAGATATAGCCAACTGAAATCGCTACACCGAGTGCGACTGCCGAGAATATCACAACTCTGGTTTCCTTAAAAATCCCTTTCAAATAACCTTCATACGCAACCATAATCAATGCAAAACTAAACAAAAAAACCATTCGAAACGGAAACCCAGCCGGGCGCTGGAAAAGGTGCCAAATTGTGTTTAACGGAAGCAGCCACATCCCAAAAAAGATGCTGCCAAGTAAAAATGCAGAAGCTTGTTTATCCCGACTGGAAACCACTTTAGAGAAAAAGTACACTATGCCAAGAATAATAAAGACTGATCCTGTAAACATACTCGGATTATGAAACAGCCGACCTGCAAAATCATTTCCACCAAATCCTAGATTAACAGTAAAGCTTGGCCCAAATGTTCCCTTCAGAATAAAATTCCGGAAATGGATATCCTTTTTCCCCGTGGACATCATTGAAATTGCGGTTGGAATCAGAACTACCGCAGCCAGCATGCCGGAAAGCCCCGAATACCACAGGAAACGTCCAATCCTATTCACCTGACTTTTTAAATATAAGGTAAATGTCATCTTGTTTGGTTGATTTCTAATCATCAAATAAACAAAATAAATCATGCTGAATATACAAATAATATAACCCATATAGTAGTTAGTCATAATAATTGCAGTTAATCCGAAGACATAAAGCCAAACCTTGTTTTGGTTATAAAGCTTTTCAAGCCCATAAATCATAATCGGCAGAAGTATTAGAGAATCCAACCACATCAGGTCATAGAAATACATCGAAACAAAACCACACAGCCCATAAGCCAAGCCACCACAAATCGCCATAAAATCATATCGTTGATATTTATGGCCCAAAAAGGTACTCATTGAAATGCTGCAAAGTATGATTTTTGCCCAAATAATCAAATCAATTGCAATAGGTAATTGAGACGGATCAAAGAAAATCACAATCAAATTAAACGGGCTTAACAAGTAATACGCATAAACAGGTATTAGGCTGTCACCAATCGAAATCAGAAACGAATAGCTGGAAAATGAAAGATGTATTAATTGCCGCCTTAATTCGGCAAAAAATTGTAGGTATTGTGTCGAAAGATCGCTAATCAACAAATTTCTGGATCCAAAGGGTGCAATACTGATGATTGTAAATAAAAGACTCACTACAACAATAGGCAGTAAGATTGAAATGATGTCATACCTCACGCGAGGATGTTTTCGAGTTTCCTTTAACATAGTTTATAATCTCTCCAAATATCACTTTTTTATTTAATACACTTATCTTCCCTTTTTAAACCAAAATCCTACTTAGTATAACCTACTCAAATTTTATATACGCAAAAATAAGTGTTTTTTTACCAACAATTATTAATTTGGTTCAAATATTACGCTTAACCACCTTAACTTGTAATATTCGGTCCACTTTTTTGGTTTTCGATTGCTTTTTTACGGTTTTTCCGGTGATTAACGAGAAAAAGAAACCTTCTTTTTCTCATTTTAGTTTCCGAATATTGCCATTGGTTCGCGTTATATCAATAACCAATAGGTGTGAAGAAAGTGTGAAATTGATGTTTAATATTTATGAAACAATCCTGAGACTGTTATGTAGCATTCTTCTCTTATACTATTCCTTGTAGTTTTAAAGGAGGACTATTCGATGACTCTTAATTTTAAAAAAATAGCCGGCCTGTTTATGGGTGCCTTGGCAGCTTTCACTATTTGCACTTCCGTAAGTGCAAGCAAAACAAAAATTGCCGATGTTTCTCAATATCAGGGAAATATTAATTGGAGCAAGGCATCAAAGGATCTGAAATATGCCATTATCCGGGTGCAACATGGTGATACCGGTGATGCCGATTTTCGGATCGACTCGAAACGTAACATCAACGCTTCAGGTGCTAAAAAGTACGGCGTTCCATTTGGTCAGTACGGATACGCAGAATTCAGCAGCGTTGCCGATGCAAAAAAAGAAGCGAAAGACTTTTATAACCGTTCCAATACCAGTGCCAGATTCTATGTATTAGACAACGAGCACAGAAAAGGCAAGGGCTCTGAACAATCCTACGTCAACGCCTGGTTAAGCCAAATGAGAAAATTAACCAACAAACCGTTAATTTATTACTCATATGATAACTATGTTGCCGTTCACAAAATTAATTATTCAAAATTTGATGGTTCATGGATTGCCAATTATTCTAAGAAGCCAACCGCTTCCGCCGATCTTTGGCAGTATACATCCAAGGGACGTGTCAGCGGCATTAGTGGAAACGTCGATTTAAGCAAAGCCATCAATTCTTCAGTTGTTGACTCTTGGTTTAAAGCAACATCCGCTGATACAGCAAAACCAACGTATTATACGTCGGTTCCAGCAAACCAAACAATTACAACTACTCGTCACATTTACGAGTATAAAGATGCCAATTTTAAAAGTCGAATAACTAAGCTGGCTTCCGGAAAAAGTCTGCCAGTTAAAGCTATTACCCGTTCGAACAGCGGTGCTTACAGGTTTCAATTAACAAACGGGAACTTCGTAACTGCCAACAAAGCATTTGTCTCAGATTAAATCATAAATATTGCAAATAGAAGGGAATTATTGTCGTGTCTCACAGTCATAGAAATATCAAATCAGCTTTAAAACCAATTTTGTTAATCGTTGCATTGTTCAGTTTCGCAGTTACCGCTTTTTCATTTGCACAAGAAGCAAATGCCGATAGCACAGATGAACCACATTATTCAACAGTCTACAAGGAAGCCAAAAAGCATTTGGGTACCAGTTATGTCTATGGTGCCGTTGGTCCAACCCACTTTGATTGCTCAGGGTTTACTAAATATGTTTACAAAAAATCTATCGGCAAATCATTACCAAGAACTGCACAAGCACAATATAACGGTACAAAAAAGGTTTCAAAGAAAAATATTCAAAAAGGTGATTTGGTATACTTCGGCTCAAGCAAGTCAAGTATTTCCCATGTTGGTATGTATATCGGCAACGGTCGCATGATTGACTCACAAAATCGTGGTGTTGTGACGGAACAGGTTTACGCACCTTGGTGGCATGTCGTGGGCTTTTCACACCCAACCGACTTATCATACGATGATTAATCTATTAGTCTTATAACATTAAAAGCGGAAATTCAGAAAGATCTGAGTTTCCGCTTTTAATGTTATCTTGGCATTAATATCGATTAAAGTTTAAAAACTGAATTTATCAACAACTTCAAAGGTGACATTTTCGTTTGCCTTTAATAATTTAGCAACCGGACACTGATTTAATGCTTCATCAACCATCTGTTGTCCTTGTTGATTATCCAATTTGTTAAAGAAAATCTGACAACGGACAATAAACTTATAACCAACCGTATCCTTCACAATATCAACACCGGTATGAATAATACTATCAGGTTCAAGCTTATGCTGACGTTCTACAATACCAATTGTAGCGTTAAAACAGGTACTTAACGCGAAACCAATGAATTGTTCAGGGTTTGTTCCCGGACTGTTTAATAATGAACTGCTGACACCCAGTGCCAAACCTTCATTACCATGAACATAACTTTGACCTACCAATCCATGTTCGTTAACAATTTCAGTATGATAAAGTGATCCATCTACAGCCATATTAAAATCCCTCCAATTATCTTAAACCAATTCCATACATTGATAAGCTGCACAAAACAACAGTTATTTCTGCAGCTCCTGACACATTTACATCTTAATCTTATGTTATTTACAAATGGAAGTCCATCAAACAGCACTATAAATGGTAGCGCTTACCTTAATGGCTTAAATTAACTAACCACTTGGATTTTTGATAAACTAATTAGTAGAACCATTTTTAATGGAGGCGAAAATGTGAAAACAATCAGCCTTAAATGGCTAGTAACCGGTGCACTTTTAAGTAGTGTCGGAATGAGCTTTATTTGGCCGCTCACCAGTGTCTATTTGCACAATCGCTTGGGTGTTTCGTTAACAACGGTTGGCATTGTCCTACTATTCAATTCACTGGCAAGCGTCTTGGGAAGCTATATAGGCGGTTACCTATACGACAGGAAAAATCCCTATCACCTGATAGTGGGTGGTGTTATTGCGACTACAGTGACGCTTATTGCACCGATTTTCTTTCATGGCTGGCCCGTATTTGGCTTTCTACTCTTCTTTAACGGTCTGGCTTCTGGATGGAATCTCACAATCGTCAATTCAATTGGAACTAGTATTAAAACGGTTGATAGCCGTTACGTCTTTAACATGCTATACTTTGCCCAAAATTTAGGTGTCGTTATTGGTACTTCGCTGGTTGGATACCTTTACAGCATTAGTGTCACGTTGCTCTTTGCCGTTGCAACAAGTTTATTTCTATTCTTTTTACTTGTTGTTACAACTAAATATAAATCAGCAGCTGCTGTCCAACGCAAAAAAATTGGAGATGGTGTAAAAACAAACTGGCCCAAACAATCCCTTCCACGACCAAACGCCATTGTTTTAACAACCTTTTTCATCTCATTACTAATTATTTGGACGATGTATCAGCAGTGGGTCTCAAACTTATCTGTTTACATGACCACCTTGGGTATTCCGCTTAGAAACTACTCTTTTCTTTGGACAATCAATGCCGGTTTGATTGTTGTCATCCAGCTTTTTATCAACTGGCTTGCCCGAGATCACGAAAATCTGATTGTTCAGGTTCTTTTTGGCGTTTCAATGATTGTCCTTTCATTTGTCATGCTCATCTTTGCTAAAAGCTACCCTTTCTTTGTCATATCAATGATCATCTTAACAATCGGTGAGGCATCTACTTTCCCGACTATCCCTGCTTTGGTTAACGCTCTGACTCCCGTTGAAGCAAAGGGAAAGTACCAGGGACTTATTAACGCATGGTCCTCCGCGGGTCGAGCATTGGGGCCACTTTTCGGTGGCTTGGTGATCGAATTACAATCATATACATCTTTGTTTATCATCGCAACAGTAGCCATTTTGGTTGTCTGGCTGAGTATCAGCCTAATTTGGCGTATCCTTCATCACCAGCTCACCTTTTATAGATAAAGGAGAAAATTAATTGATCATTAACCTCTTACTTTGCCTACTCATTGCATTATTCGGTGCTTTTATCGGTGTTATTTCAGAGAGCCACTGGCATTTCCGGCAACTAGATTTTCAGCACTTTACCCGTTACTTACTTGTATCTGGATCAATTTGTTTGATAACGATTGCCATTCTCTTATTTGAATACTTCTCGGCAGCATATTAAAAAAGTCCCTGAGTAGACTGTGATTTACTACTCAGAGACTCCTTTATTTTTATGACACAGACTTAAACTTCTCGATCCTTATTAATCTTACTATGTCTAATTCCATAGCTGAAGTATAAGATTAATCCGATCACAAACCAGATTCCCGATGCAACCCAGGTTTCTGTCGGAAGTTTTGTCAGCATATATAGGCAAAGCAGTGCCGATACAATTGGAAATACAGGATAACCGGGAACTTGGTAACCATGATTATTTTGAATTTCTTTGTTGTGCCTTAGCGGAATGATACCAAATGACACAAACAAGAAAGCAATCAACGTTCCGATGTTAACCAAATTGGTCAATTGATCAAGTGGAATGAAACCACCCATAATTGCAATAATAATTGTCACAATTAATAAACTATTACCCGGATTTCCATGTTTATTAAGCTTGCCCAAAAATTGGGGCAATAAACCATCACGGCCAATCGAATAAATCAATCGGGATGAACTATAAATCATCGTCACCATCATTGTAAACATCCCAGCCAATGCTCCGACTGAAATAATCCCGGCCACCCAATTCAAATTAACAAATTGAAGTGCAAAGGCAACCGGATCGGCTACATTTAACTTGGTATACGAAACCATTCCTGTCAGCACAATTGACACACCAACATATAAAATTGTTGCAACGATTAAAGTTCCAATAATACCGATTGGCATATTCTTCTTGGGATTTTTAACCTCAGCAGCCGAACTGGATACCGCATCAAAACCCAAATAAGCAAAGAATACTGCGGCAGCCCCGCCAAAGACACCACCCTTACTGCTACTCCAGCCATAAGGCAAAAACGGATGCCAATTCGATGGCTTAACGTAGAATAGTCCGACAACAATAAATAGTAAGATAATGCCGATCTTAACAAATACAATGATATTGTTTACCCGTACCGAAGATCTCATACCGTGGCTCAACATCCAAGAAATCAATAGTACAATAATAATGGCAATAACATTTCCATATGTTCCCGCAGATGGGTTAAATGGTCCGGAAATGGCTGTTGGAAAATTAATGTGAAATCCCTTTAAAAATGATTGGAAGTAAGCTCCCCAGGCACTGGAAACTGCCGCAACGGCCAGTACATATTCCAAAATCAAAGCCCAGCCAAGAACCCAACCGATAATCTCGCCAAAAACCAGGTTACCGTACGAGTAGGCACTTCCGGCGACTGGAAGTGCCGATGCAAATTCGGCATAACACATCGCTGACGTTGAACAAACAACTGCCGCAAAAATGAATGACAGAATAATGCCGGGACCCGCTTTGGTAGCGGCCACAGTTCCCGGAAGAATAAAAATACCGGTACCGATAACGGCACCAATTCCTAATGAAATCAGATCAAGTGCCGACATTGTTTTAATAAACTTTTTATCGGTTTCAAGATAACGATCCAAATTTTCACGCTGGAAAATTCTTGAACCTAATGACATAAAATTAGCCTCCAAATAATATTAACAATCCATTAGAATTATTATTCCATTTTAACTTTTTGAGCATCAAAAATCAATTTAGGACTCATCTATTGTATGCTGAGTATGGATACTTATGCCAGCATCATTGGGCTGATTAAATGACATATTTAAGGGGGAATCATTCATGGGGAAAGGCCGCCTGGAAGCTTTTACAGATGCTATCATTCCAATTATTATGACGGTGTTGGTCTTGGAATTACAAACACCTCATCGATACTCGTGGGAGGGATTATGGGAAATGCGTCAGGAATTACTCACCTACGCAATTTCGTTCTTCCTACTCGCCATTGTATGGGGGAACCATCATCACATGTTTCAAGTGGTAAAAAGAATTAACGGAAACGTTATCTGGGCAAATACACTTTTGGTATTTTTCTTATCATTTATTCCGTTTGACACGTCAATCGTAAACGATGATCCAAACAGTCTTTTTGGATCACAACTTTATACACTACTTTTTATCTGCATTAACCTGGCATGGAACTTTTTAAGGGTTGCATTACTACATGCCGATAAGCATAACGACGTCTTAGTGGGATCGTTAAAGCACGAACCTAAAAGCCTCATCACATTAGGTGCCTTCATCATAGTCTTCCTGCTTTCTTTTGTATGGCACGAATTTGGTATGATAGGAACCTTCTTGGTCATGATGATTTGGCTGATGCCATATAAGAGAATTGAAAACGCTTTTCATAATTTCTAAAAACAACAAAACGAGTGATTGAAATAAAATCAATTTTTATCTCGATCACTCGTTTTATTGTCGACTAGTGCTACTTCAGAACACATGCCTAATCACTTAAAAATTGGAATCATCATTTGAAAAACGGTGCCACGGGGATGATTATCCCGAACGTCAATTTTTCCGTGATGCTGCTGCACAATAAATTTAGCGATTGCCAATCCTAAACCATTACCACCCGTTTTACTGTTTCTCGATTCGTCGACGCGATAAAATCTTTCAAAAATTTGATTCTTATCTTTATCGCTAATGCCTGTACCTGTGTCACTTACAGAGATAATTAACTTTCCATGCTGTTTCTTAATCAACACCTCAATCACGCCTCCTTCAGGCGTATATTTAAGTGCGTTGTCCAAAATAATAACAAGGGCTTGACGCATCAGATCAGGATCAAAAGCCACTTCACCAGACACTAGAACATCTCTTCTCAACGTTTTGTGCTGGCTTTCAGCAAGTGGTTGATAAATATTAAAAATTCGTTTTGACCATTCCCTTAAATCAACCGATTGACGCTGGATCTGAATAATATTGGCATCCCCACGTGACAGCATCAACAATCTTTTAATTAACGTCTGCATTTGTCCGACTTCATCCAAAGCAGTCGAAATACTCGAAGCTTCATCCAAAATTCTCTTTTTAGGTTTCGTCAATAAATACTCCATTTGATTTTGGATAACAGTAATAGGCGTTCTCAACTCATGGGCCGCGTCTGCACTGAATTCCCGTTGCTTCTTCCACGAAATCAGGATTGGCCTCATACTTAGCCTGGATAAAACATATGCAATCGCAATTGCCAACGCCCAGAAAATCAGTAGTGTGATAAATAATGACCTTTTAAAACTTTCGACCGCCAGTAGATCTGCATCGATATTCTGCAGAATCAATACATATTTCCCCGAATAAGTGGTGTTCGTATTCGTATGCGGTACTTTTATCAGTAATGTCATAAAATAATGATTCGACTGTTTGGTCTCAAACTGCGTCGTAATGACCAAACCTTTAACTTTATTGATATTTTTCTTAACAAGCTTTATTCCCTGAAAAGCACTGAAAGCACCCTGTCCAATCATTCCTGCGTTCTCAATCCGCCCACTGCTGCTAAAGATCAGCGCATTTGTCCGAAAGGTTGCATTATTTGTGGGTGGAGGCGTAGATCGCGCTCGATAAGGATGGATACTATCCCCACCGGTTGACGATTTCCGCTGGCTTCGCATAATCTCTGTTTTTTGGCCGTACAATCCTGAGTTAATATTTTTATCAATTGAATCTTTAAAAGATAAATAGATGATGCCGCCTAAAATGGCAAACAATGCCGTAAAACTAACCAGCTCGTTAATGAAAAACTTAATCCATTGTTTTTTTGTTGCATCCTGAACCATTCTTAGCAAAGTCCCCCATTTTAAGCATTCTCTGCCTAATTTCTTGTAAAGTGACGTTAGTTTAGCAGAGGAAGCTTAAACCAAACTTAATGTCAATATTGCCGGCAAACAAACTGAATGCATAACAGTTGTGTTTCAAAAGCCATGTGACCTAGTCATTTATTGTTGATCCAGGAACAACGTTCAGGTAATCAGTTTAAGTATCCAAAAACGACTTTCAAGTGCCTATTTCTTAGTAACCGTCATGATGACCGAAAGGGAGTTGGAACAAAGTTAAGTTTTGCTCCAACTCCTTTTATAATCAAAAGCGTGTCATTTCATTTGTTATTTAATTAACTTTTAAATGCAACGTTCTGTTTAGTTAAATCCTTAATTGCAACGTTTCCATCTAAAATACCGCTTTCGCCGGACAACACGAGTTGATTGTTTTTAACATCTAATTTCATATCATTATCTAAATAAATGTTGGAATAACCCTTAAATTTCCAATCACCTTGATTAGTATGCAAGACAGCCTCATAATCCGGTGTCTTAGCTTCATTATCGACAGCAATAATATCAAAGCTCGTATCCAGTGAGCAAACCCCCACTTTTGAAAATGGTCCAACCCCATCATCGAAGCTTAAGAGTAAACGGCTTTCATGGGGCACTTTTTTGTTAAGTTTATCCAATGCACGATCAGTAATTGTTAATTTCATTTCAACACCTCCACTACTATAAATCATACACGCGTATCGACCTCTGTTAATTGAATTGTACACAATTTTAATAGTTACTTATTCCATTTTCAGATAACTATCTGTTTCTAAGCTTTTCTTCTCGTGATACCATAAGTGAGAGGTGAGAAAATGACAAACACAGAAAAAATGGATGCAATTGTAATTAATGATTATGGTGATGAAAATCAACTAACTGAACAACAAATTGATATACCTTCAATTAAAAGTAATGACTTATTAGTAAAAGTTCAAAGTATTGGTGTCAACCCCATTGATTGGAAGACCAGAATGGGCTTACGTCAAAGCCGCTACCCTTTTGATTTTCCAATTGTTTTAGGACAAGAAATGGCAGGAACCGTCGTTAAGGTCGGCAAAGAAGTCTCTGGGTTTAAAGTTAATGATGAAGTGATCGGTTATGGAACACCCAGCAACCGTGGTACCTATGCGCAATACTACGCAATAAACGCGGATCAGACCGCTCATAAGCCTGAAAATCTGTCATTTGAGGAAGCAGCTGGCCTGGGATTAGCTGGGACAACAGCTTGGGAGGCCATTTTTGATGCTGGACAACTAAAAGCTGATCAAACAGTTCTGATTCTCGCCGGTTCCGGTGGTGTCGGCTTAATGGCAATCCAGTTAGCAAAAAACGTCGGTGCACGCGTTGTGACAACAACAAGCAGTCAGAATGCCGACTATGTTAAAAGCCTTGGTGCCGATGAAGTCATTGATTATAACAAAAACGATTTTTCAACTCGTTTGTCCAATATTGACCTTGTCTTTGATACCCTTGGTGGTGACAATCAAAAAGCAGCTTTTAAAGTTGTGAAGCCTGGTGGCCGCCTGATTTCAATTGTTGAAACAACTGATCAGGCAAAAACTTTAAGCAATCAATATGGTGTTCATTTTGATAAAATTAATGCCCATCCGGATAAAAGAATAATGGCAAAACTCGCTGACATGTTCGGATCAAGAAAACTAGTTGTCCGGGTTGCTGAAAATTTACCTTTCACAGTTGAAAACGTCCGTAAGATGCATCTAGAAAGTGAATCTGGACATGTTGTTGGAAAACTAGTATTAAACATTAATTAAGATACAAAAAAGGTCAACTGATTTCTCAGTTGACCTTTTTTTACGGTACTCATACAAAGTATGAATAGACTTCTTGGACTCCACAATCCTCTAAAGTCAGACACCACAAATCCGTGCTTAAAATGTGCCCCGTATCTAAAAACATCACCTAGCCGCTTGCGCGAACAGTATAAAACTGCGTGATCTTTCTCGACTCATCGCATAATGTCATTATGCCACATTTACTCGGCAAACACAAACCTACTTCTTCTGAGCAGTTTTTCTAGCCTTTACAGCAGGCTTCTTTGCTTTTTCCTTCTTATCACCT
This sequence comes from Lentilactobacillus hilgardii DSM 20176 = ATCC 8290, assembly GCF_000159315.1. Taxonomy (GTDB): domain Bacteria; phylum Bacillota; class Bacilli; order Lactobacillales; family Lactobacillaceae; genus Lentilactobacillus; species Lentilactobacillus hilgardii. Next base: position 41,337 of record NZ_GG669994.1, on the reverse strand, counting down.
GCTTCTTTTTCGGCTTGTGTCTTCATATTTTCCTGAACGGCCGCCAAATGATCAGCCAACCACGTATTCATCATTGGTAAATAATGATCCATGTCTTCGATGAACTCATCCGCAGAAGCAACTTCATCGATACGCAAACTGGAAGCATTTACATATGGAGAGCTCATGACCAAATAAACATTGACAGGTAATGTGTCTTCATCAGAAATCATTTTATCAATTCGTTTAATATCTTGCAGTGGTAAATTAATGAGGTTTGTTTCCAATCTAATGTTCACGTCTGCGTCATCAACCTGAACCTCACCATAGCCAAGCTTACCAAGATTCAATTGTTCCTCAACAAATTCATAAATTGGTGCCATTGTCTCATCAGGTTTTGCCACCAAATCAGCCAACTTTATATTGACTGTTTTATGTTCGACCTTTTCGTTCGTCACATCAGCAATGAAACTTGTTACATCTCTATTCAAATTCTTTCACCTATTTCTTTAATTGTTTATTCTTATTAAGTCGTTTTTCCAATGATTCCCGTTGGAAAATGGCACGTAGCTTAAAGGCTAATATAAACCAATAAAAGTTCACGATAATGCCAAATGCACTCAATGCCGCCATCACTAATTTAACAATTATATTAGCGCTGCTCCCCGTAAACATTGTTGCCAGCATTCCAACAAAGCCGACTGTATAAATAGCAACAACGACCGCCATTAAATAGTAACTGATTTTCATTTTCAAATAAGCTAATAAAATCGTTGCAAGATAAAACACACCTGCAATGATTGTTACCCTAACTGCCTCAGAAAGTAAAACCCGTCGATCAAGTCGCATAAAATCAAGAGTCATTAACCAGTTGACCAGTAAAAAGAAAACTAGTGAAATGACTGCCCAATAAATGACTTTTTTCTCTTCGTTTTTCAACTATATCCTCCAATAATTCCAATAAAAAAAGATAAACTCGTATTGTAGAATTTATCTTCTATACTATCAATGTTAGTTTAACGTATTTGCAAGCTTTAGAAAAGCATATCCAGGAAATCTTCTTCTGGAATACCTGTGAAGTATTGATTCAAGTCAACATCTTTAAGCGCATTTGAAACATCTGCCCGTTCGAAACGAACACCTTTCAGTTTGTCTGCAAGTTCGGTTGTATCCTTTGGTCCAAAGAAATCGCCAAAAAATGTAACGTTTGAAATTTTTCCGTCATCAACTTGGAAACGAGCGTCGATGGTACCATTTGTGAAATGTTGACGCTTCTTAACGGTAAACTCGGGAGAATTACCATAAACCCAGTTCCAGTTATTATAGACATCATCAAAAATCTTATCAATGCCCTTTTTATCTTCATCAGTTAAATGATATTCCTTATCTTTGATTTGATTCAAATCTTCAACATGGAAGAGTTCCTTTAACAAACGGTCACGGAACTCGGGAGTCGTTAGGTTTTGATATTCAGGTGCCAAATAAGGCTTTAAATTGGTTACCCGTGATCGAACTGATTTAATTCCCTTAGATTTAATTTTATCCTCAGGAACGGTCAAGGCATTAGGAATCACTGATAAATCAACGTCCAGCATCAAAGTACCATGTGAAAATGTCTTACCGCCCTTAGTGTACATCGCATTTCCAGAGAACTTCTTGCCATCGACCAAAATATCATTTCGACCGCTGACCTCTGCAGTAGTAGCCCCCATATCATGCAATGCATCAACAACCGGTTGGACAAAGGACTTAAAATCACCAAATTCTTCGCTGTCACTGTCAACCACAAAACTAAAGCAAAGGTTTCCCAAGTCTTGATAAACAGCACCACCACCGGAAAGTCGACGGGTAACGACAATACCGTGTTCATCAACATACTTCTTGTTGATTTCTTCAAGCGTATTCTGGTTTCTTCCTACAATAATACATGGACCTTCAATATAAAACAGTAACAATGGTTCATCAAAATTAATTTCATTCATCAAATATTGCTCTGTAGCTAAGTTGCGACGAATATCGTTGGACTTCATGACGTAGTAATACATAACGAGAATAGCCTCTTTTCATTTTTTCTTTCACAAGATAATGTTAGCACCTAAGGTAAGCGATTACAATCACAAGTGACAATCCATGCTATCAACCAAATGATTATTGATTACAAGCCGGCTTGAGAATGTTATAGTTAAGGTAAGAACAAATCGATGATGGGGTGATCACATGGAAGACCAAAATTACAAGAATGTCCTAGTACCAGTAGACGGTTCGGCCGTTACGAGTTCAGTGCTCAATCGCGCAATTGCCGTTGCATTGGCAAATGATGCCCACCTGGATATTTTAAATATTCTGGAGGTTAATCAATTTAATCAAACATATGGTAGTGCTGTAAGCGGTGACGTGGTTTTCAAACTAACTGAAAATACTGAAGATAAGCTCAAAGAAATGAAACAAAAAGCATTGGCTGCGGGTGTTAAAGATGTTGATATTCACATTCGGTTTGGTAATCCCAAACCGATTATCTCACGTGAATTTCCGCATGATCACCATACTGATGTCATTGTAATCGGTTCAACCGGTCTCAGCGCGGTTGAAAGATTGATTATCGGATCTGTTACAAGTTACGTAACACGAACTGCTCTATGTGATGTTTTAATCGTGCGCTCAAAAAACGATCCAAAGCAGCCAAAATGATAAAAATATATTTTAAAAATGGGAACCGGATCAGGTACAGCTTAATATACCGCAAATCCGATTCTCTTTTATTGTAAAACAAGGACTGATTCAATGAACACTCAATGGCTTTTTAAGACGACGGTTCCCCAAACAATGGATGGCAAACCGTTACGCTATCTTCTTCATCATTACTGGTTGTTGCCGAAACACTTGGTTTTTAGTTTGCGTTCTGATGAACGAGTTTTGGTCAATAATCGATACTTACCAGTTAATTTTCCTGTGCATTTTCATGATCACATCTCATTAACCTTTATTCCCTCTGATTTTCAGCATCCTTTCCCACAGGTACTGCCCGATTCAGCAGCCACATTAAAAATCCTCTATGAAGATGCCAATTTAATCGTTATCAATAAACGTCGAGGCAATAAAACCCATCCAAATCAACCCGGCGAAATTGGTGCAACCATTAACCATTTAGCGGCTTATCTTAAGACAAAGGAGGCACTTCCCTACATGGTTCATCGATTGGATCAGGAAACAAGTGGTGCTATTTTATTTGCTAAAAATCCGGCGGTCGTACCGACTCTAGTCGCAAAGATTGCGACTAAGAACATTAAACGTACTTATTTAGCGTGGGTAGTGGGAACTGACATTGATTCCCAAGGTATTATAGACTTTCCAATCGGACTCGATCCTAATGATAAACGAAAACGCATGATAGATGGAAACCATCCTGCAAAATCCATCACACATTATACTGTTCTTCAGAAGGAGGACGGCTATTCACTGTTGGCAGTTCAACTGGAAACCGGGCGAACTCACCAGATCCGTGTTCATTTAACCGCAATTGGTCATCCGCTAGTTGGTGATCCGCTATACAATCCTGATGATAAGCACCCATTCTTGTTGCTGCATTCATGGAAGCTTAACATTCCGCTCCCTTTCAGTGAACAAGTCATTGAAATCACCGCCCCTTTACCGGCACACTTTGACGATTTCAAATTGTCACTTTTGAAATGAACAATCCGATTAGTTGTCATACTACGAGCAATTATCAGTAAGGTCTCTCATACTTAATCCATACGGATGTCATTTATAAGGAGGTTTCACCAATGGCAAACAATCTACTAGCAACCAACTCTGCTACCCAGTTGACAAATTTGATTCATAATCATCAAATTTCCCGAGCAGACTTGCTCCAGCAATTATTAGACACAATTGAAAAACAAAATCCGCGGCTAAACGCTGTTACGCACCTGTGGCCCGAACGCGCCCGACAGATGGCCGCTCATTTTAAAGATGAAGGGCAACCTTTTGCCGGTATCCCAATTCTTTTAAAGGGGCTCGGTCAATCCTTTAAAGGCGAAATTGATTCAGGAAGTTCTCAATTATTACGAGATTACATTGCTCCAGAAACTAATAATTTCGTAAAGGGATTGCTGTCAGCAGGATTAATTCCGGTTGGCGAAACAAATGCACCGGAATTTGGATTTAAAAACATTACCGATTCCAAGCTCTATGGTAACGCCCATAATCCGTGGAATACCGATTATCAGCCCGGCGGCTCATCTGGAGGCTCTGCTGCTGCAGTCGGAGATGGCTGGCTTCCCATCGCAGCTGGTAACGACGGAGGTGGTTCCATTCGAATCCCATCCTCATTCTCTGGCACAATTGGATTAAAGCCTACTCGTGGTCGTGTTCCTACTGGTCCCAACGAGTGGCGGGGATGGCAAGGTGCATCAATTAATTTTGCAATCACCAGAGATATTCAAGATACAGCCAAATTATTGGATGCTTTATCAGTTGTCCAAATGTCTGCACCTTTTCAGATCCCATTACCGGATCATGACTTTGAAAGCACATTAAATGAGCTCCCTAAGAACCTTAAAATTGCCTTTTCAACTAAATCTCCGGTCAACACTCCCATTTCTAACGAAGCAAAAAGGGCCGTTAATAATGCCGTTGGTTTCTTAGAAAAGGCCGGTTACGATATTACTGAAGTTGACGCGCCAATTGATGGCATTCAATTAATGCAAACTTACTACACGATGAATGCCGGTGAAACGGCCACGATGTTCGCAAATATGGATCTCGACAGCCAAACTATCCATGATAATGTTGAGCCACTTACATGGGCATTAAATGTAACCGGAAAATCAGTCTCAGCTGTCTCCTACAGTCAGGCACTGGCGTTTTGGGATCAGGCTGCAGCCACGATGGATACTTTTAGTGATCAATATGATCTTTATTTAACGCCAACGACGGCTTTTCAAGCACCTAAAGTTGATCAACAGCTTGTTTCTGATCAAAATATGGAAAAGCTGATAAACATAAAGGAATTTGCACCTAATGAACGCTTACAAATTATCTGGGATCAGTGGCTACCAGCACTAACCATTTCACCTTTTACTCAATTAGCAAATATCAGTGGTCAGCCTGCAATTAGTTTACCGACATACGTCGGCAATAACGGTCTTCCACTCGGAATCCAATTTATGGCAAAAAAAGGACGCGAAGATTTATTACTTCAAATTGGTCGACTTTTTGAAAAAGCCGATACATTTAAACTAAAGCATTAATGTTTGTTGATAACTATGTATAGTAAAG
>NZ_GG669994.1:19304-34259 GCF_000159315.1 Lentilactobacillus hilgardii DSM 20176 = ATCC 8290 | reverse complement strand
TCTTTTGGGATTTTAGTAATTACTGTTTAACTAAATTACTTGTTAAGTGGTTCCCAGTTCCATGATGTTACTTCTGGAAGGTCAGTACCAACCTCACGGATGTAACGGTTATGCTTGTCAACGATGTTGTTCATACGTTGGATGAAGTAACCACCCTTAACGGCGTATGCTGGAATATGACGAATAGCATCAGCAGCTAAGTGGAAACGATCCAATTCGTTCAATACACGCATATCAAATGGTGTAGTGATATCACCGTTTTCACGGTAACCATGAACGTAAAGGTTGTGGTTATGACGATCGAAGAAGATATCCTTGATCATATCTTCGAAACCATGCCATGCAAAGATGACAGGCTTGTCAGTGGTGAACAAGTTATCGAATCCTTCGTCGCTCAAGCCACGAGGATCCTTCTTAGGTGAGTTAAGCTTCAAGATATCAACAACGTTGATAAAGCGAATCTTCAACTCTGGGAATTCCTTGTTCAAGATTGAGATAGCAGCCAAGGCTTCCAAGTTAGGTTCGCTACCTGCGGCAGCAAAGACAACATCAGGTTCTTGACCTTGATCAGTTGAAGCCCAATCAATGTATCCAAGACCGTTCTTAACCAAGTTTTGTGCTTCATCCATTGAGTACCACTGACGACGTGGATGCTTGGATGTCACAATCAAGTTAATCTTTTCGTAGGTTCTAAATGCTGAATCACCAACGGCTAACAATTCGTTAGCATCGGCTGGCAAATACTCACGGATAAATTCAGGCTTCTTCTCAGCTAAATGAGTCAACAGGCCTGGATCTTGGTGGGTGTAACCATTATGATCTTGCTGGAATACTGTTGAAGTATCAACAAAGTTCAATGATGGGTATTGTTTTCTCCAGTATTGTTCTGAAGCCTTACGTAACCACTTGAAGTGTTGAGTCAACATTGAATCCACAACACGTCCAAATGATTCGTAAGTAGCAAAGAATCCATGACGACCAGTTAAGACATAACCTTCAAGCCAACCTTCTGCTTGGTGTTCTGAAAGTTGTGAGTCAATAACACGGCCGTGGTTTGCGAGATCTTCATCATAAGGTTCATGAATGTCTTCCATCCATTGACGCTTACCATCATCAAGCAAACTATAAAGACGGTTTGACTTGGTTTCATCAGGACCGAAGCCACGGAAAGTTGTTGGATTCAATTTAGCAACTGCATCCAACCACTTGGACCATTCGATCATATCTTGCTTTTGTTCAGTACCACGCTTGTCAAACTTAACTTCAAAGTCACGAACGTTAGGAAGCTTTAATGGTTCTGGCTTGATACCACCGTTTGTGATTGGGTTAACTGACATACGTTGTTCGCCCTTAGGTGCAAGTGCACGAAGTTCAGGCTTCAAAGTACCATTTTCATCAAATAATTCTTCTGGCTTGTATGACTTCAACCAGTCAACAAGTTCATCGGCATGTTCCATGTCATTTGCATCAACAGGAATTGGAACTTGGTGAGCACGGAATGAGCCTTCAATAGGGTTACCATCGAGATCCTTCTTAGGACCAGTCCAGCCCTTAGGTGAACGGAAGATGATCATTGGCCATACCGGCAACTTAACATTGTCAGGTGTTTCGTTTTCACGAGCATTCTTTTGAATGGACTTGATCTTTTCAATAACAGTATCCAATGTCTTAGCAAATTCTGCTTCAACTTTTGCATGATCAGTGTCAGCAGTAGCTTCAACAAAGTGTGCTTCCCAGCCCATACCTTTAAAGTAATCAGTTAAGTCTGCATCACTCATTCGTGAAAGGATAGTAGGGTTAGAAATCTTGAAACCGTTCATGTTAATGATAGGCAATACCGCACCATCAGTGATTGGATTGATAAACTTGTCTGAGAACCATGATGCGGCCAAAGGACCGGTTTCTGATTCACCGTCACCAATTTCAACAGCAGCGATTACATCTGGGTTATCCAAGATAGCACCGGTACCATGTGAAAGTGAGTATCCAAGTTCTCCACCTTCATGGATTGAACCTGGAGTTTCTGGTGCGGCATGTGAAGCAACTCCACCTGGGAATGAGAATTGCTTGAACAACTTTTGCATACCCTTTTCGTCTTGTGAGATATTTGGATAAATATCTGAATAACTACCATCAAGGTATGAGTTAGAAACCATAACTTGGCCACCATGACCTGAGCCTTCAATATAAAACATGTTTAAATCATATTTGTTGATGGCACGGTTCAATTGAGCGTAGATGAAGTTTTGGGAAACGATAGTACCCCAGTGACCAATTGGCTTGATCTTAACATCATCTGACTTCAAAGGACGCTTGAGCAATGGATTGTCACGCAAGTACAACTGACCTACTGAAAGGTAATTTGCGGCACGCCAGTACTTGTCTAGAAGATCCAAATATTCTTTGGAATCGTAATCTACTGTCATTAATTAACACTCCTTCTAAGATTTAACAATAAAGCTACTGTATAGAATGTTCGTAAAATTCATCAATTAACCTGATCAATTTACACCACTAATACTACACTATTTTTTATGATAGTCAACCTTTTTGCAAATTGATACGGTCCAATTTAAATCGTTTAGAATCCTATACTTATTTGTCATTATGAGTGATATAAAAACAATAGTCCACTAAAACGTCGGATTCGTAACAATTCATTTACAAAAAAATAACCGACTCATCTTCTTAATAAAGACAACTCAGTCCATAGCTTAATTTTGCAAAATAGATTAGATAATTCAATCGTAATACGGGTTTCTGCCCAACTTTCAGTCAGAAAATAATCTTCTTAAAAATATAGGACACATAGCAATTTCAGCCTTGTGTCCCATTCTGATTTATCGATTTTCGTTCAAATTAACAAACGTATTATAATTTAAATATTTATAATGCAGCCTCATATTTGAAACCTCAAACGGTGTGCCGTCATCTAAAAAGAAGATCCCTTCCATCACACCAACGGGTTCAATCGGCTTCAGGTTAAGCAGCTTTTGATCACCTTTGTTTGAAGGCTCGGTTGTTATTGTCATAAATGATTTAGTGACCGATTTACCGGTTGTATCTTCAAAATAATTAAAGATTGATCCTTCAACACGCTCTTGGTTTAAATTCGGAACCACTTTAATTGGAATGTACCCCAGTTCAATCATAAAAGGTTTGTCTTCAAAAGTTCGCAGACGCTTAATTTCATAAACAAAATCGCCCGGATCCAAGAATAATTCTGTTTGTAATTCATTATCAGCCGGGATAACGTTAAAATCCAACAGTTTAATTTTAGGAATCTTACCATCACTTTTAAAACTGTCGGTTACCCCTAGATTAGACCCTTCATATTGAAAAATTGATCGGTTCTTTTGGTACAGTGGATTAATAAAGGTTCCCGAACCGCGTTTTTTAAAAATGATGCCCTGATTTGCCAGAACGTTTAAAGCCCGCTTAACTGAGCTGCGGCTAACACCATAAGATTCGCTTAAACTGCGTTCATCTGGTAAGCGCTTGGAATCGAACTCATTCTTTTTGATTCGATTCTTTAAATCTTTCATGATGTTTTGATACACTAAATCAGCCATGCCGTCTCCTTAATTCATCAAATCGTTCGTTAACATTATTTATAAAGTATACCAGATATTTATTACAAATTCAGACGGAATTACCGGATATGATGTGATAAAATGTTCGTGAGGTGTCGTAAATGTCAAAAAAGAAACGCAACAAAGTTCATAAAACACTTGTTGAACAAATTCTAGATAAAAACAAAGTACCGTTTGAACAAATGACCTTTCCAACCCATCAAGAAGGCGATGTTGAACAAATCAGCGTCGACCATTTAGATCAGGACGAACACCAAATATTTAAAACATTGGTTCTGACCGGAAAAACTACCGGTCCCGTCGTCGGCGTTATACCGGTTGATGAACATCTTGACGAAAAGAAATTGGCAAAAGCATCCGGCAACAAAAAAGTCACTATGGTCCCTTTAAAAGAGTTATTGAAAACAACGGGATACCAACACGGGGCTAATACTCCTATTGGTATTTGGGAAAAATTCAAATATCCCATTTATATTGACCAAGAAGCCCAGAAAATGGGAAAAATCATTGTCTCTTCCGGACAAATCGGCCGTTCTGTCAAAGTTGATGCGGAACAAATGCGTCAATTGGTTCACGGAAGCTTTACCGATTTGAAGGAAAAATAACACCATGCTAAAAACAATCATGATTAACATCGCCACGGTACTCGGATTCCTAATCGGAGTACCGTTTCTTTTTATTTTCCTGCTTGCAATGATTAACCAGAACACCAAAGCCGTTATTGCCAAAAGATTTGGTATTAACGGTCAACTGATTTTCGGCTTTTTGGGCGTCATCATTCACGAAGCAAGTCACTTAATTGTCGCTTTGGTATTTGGTCATAAAATAAAAACCGTTCGTTTAATCAGACGACCAACGATAGACACCCCGTCGCTTGGTTATGTCAACCATACATGGCAAGCCAGAAATCTTTATCAAACCATTGGTAATCTCTTTATTGGCGTTGCACCGGTTTTTGGCTGCTGCACAACTATTTTATTTTTAGCAAGGTGGTTGTTACCCAATATTTATAATTGGCTCGTCATTTTAACGTACCAACCGCTTTCGATAACGGCTGTTCCAGCCTTTCAGTGGGGGTCAATGCTACTATTTATTTTATTGACAGCCAATATCTGTATCGGTGGGTTTGATCTGAGTTCATCCGATTATCGCAACTCGATTCAAGGATTAGCCACGACCATTTTGTTGCTGATAGGTTTAACCATTGTCTTATCGCTTATACCAATCGGAACAACTGTCTTTGCCACTTTGTATCAAGCTATAAAAGTAATCACTGTGATTTCAACTTTTAATTTATTAATTTCAGCTGTCTTAAATTTGGTTTTCAAATTGATTTAAGCCTGCCCGTTCCACTCATCCATGAACTCATGAAGAAAATCAAGCATCACCTGTTGTCGATGCTCGGCAAGTTTCTTAGCAGTTGGCGTATTCATTTGATCTTTAAGATTTAGGAGCTTCTCATAGAAGTGATTAATCACTGTGCCCCGTTTGCGATATTCAGACTTATCCATACCGGTTCGCGGCATTATATGGGGATTATACATCGCCTCGCCAAAGTGGCCGCCGAAATAAAAGGTTCTGGCAATGCCGATTGCGCCAATAGCATCCAAGCGATCCGCATCTTGAACGATTTGGCCTTCAATTGACAATTTATGCTTGGTTTTCAGATTTGCGCTAAAGGACATGTTGTCAATAATGTCAAAAACTTTGTCGATAAAAATCTGATCATAGCCAATTTCTCTTAATTTATTGATCATTGCTCCCCGTTTAGCCTTAGGGTTGGTAGTCACCTTATCGTCACTCACGTCATGCAGGTAAGCAGCTACCAGCACCAATTGTTCATCTGCCTGCTCACCCTTTAGGATGGTCCTGGATAAACTGACTACCCGCGTGATATGCGTATAATCATGGCCGGATGTTTCATACCCTAATTCTTCTCTCACAAATTCCTGAATTCTGCGCAATTCTCGTATCATGATTATTTCCCTCATTATCTAGCCTATACTAGGACTGCTTCTCAAAGCATCATCACTTTGCTCTGCACACTTGTATCACTTATTTCTATACTTTTACATTATAGTCATATTTTTCAAAAAATACCCGCTGATCACTTTTTTAAATGATCAGCGGGTATTTAATAGTTCTTAAAAATTAACTTTTATGAGTTAACCGTTCTAGATGCGCTTTACTTCTCAACACCTTTTCCATCGTAATCATCCAACATGATTTGTTTCAAATCAGCAATTAATGGTTCCTTAGGGTTAGCAGTTGTACACTGGTCCTCGTATGCAAGTACTGACAGACGATCAACAGCAGCATCAAACTTATCTTTGTCAACACCCCATGCTTTTAAGCTAAGGGTAACGCCAACTGAATGAGCTAGGTCGATAATCTTTTGAACCAGGCCTTCTACCAAGTCCTCGTCAGTCTTTCCTTGAATACCAACATAACGGGCAATTTCAGCGTAATCCTTGTTAGCACGGAAATATTCATACTTAGGCCATACGGCAATCTTTTCCGGCAACTTAGCATTGAAACGGATAACGTGTGGCAATGTGATTGCAATCGCAATTCCGTGAGTTAAGCCGAATTCTCCACCGAGTTTGTGGGCAACAGAGTGGGTAATTCCCAAGAAGGCATTACCAAAGGCCATCCCTGCAAGCGTTGCAGCATTGTGCATTTCTTCACGCGCATGTTCATCACCATTATAGGATTTAGTCAGATTTTCAAAAACTAACTTGATTGCTTGCAATGACAATGGTCGCGTGTAATCCGATGCCATCACTGAAACAAATGATTCAATACCATGGCAGAGTGTATCAAGTCCAGATGCAGCAACAGTCCCCTTTGGAACGGTTTGAACAAACTGAGGATCAACAATTGCAACATCTGGTGTCAACGCATAATCAGCCAATGGATACTTAACGTGAGTCTTGGAATCAGTGATAACAGCGAATGGTGTTACTTCCGATCCTGTCCCTGAAGTTGTTGGAATAGCAATCATTTGGGCCTTACGTGGTTTATTGAAACGGTAAGCCCGCTTTCTGATATCAATAAATTTCTGTTTTGCACCAAAGAAACTGGTTGTCGGATCTTCATAGAATAACCACATGTTCTTAGCGGCATCAAGCGGTGAACCACCACCTAAGGCAATGATGGTATCAGGTTTAAATGAACGCATCTGAGCAACACCCTTTTCAACTGTATCAGTTGTTGGATCAGGCTCAACATCTGAGAAAAGTGAGTATTCAATTTCATTTGGACGACGTTTTAATTCATCCAAAACTGTATCTACATATCCATGTTCTACCATTCCAGGCGTTGTCACAATAAACACTTTATTGATGCCTGGCATATCATCGAGATATCGAATTGATGTCTTTTCAAAGTATACCCGTGGTAATTTAACCCATTGCATATTGTTTCGTCTCTTTGCGATCGTTTTAATGTTTAATAAGTCGTAATCGGTAACGTTATGAGAAATTGAATTTGCACCCCATGAACCGGTTCCCAACGTTAGAGATGGTGTCATTTCATTATAGAGGTTTCCAATACCGCCAAAGCCTCCCGGTGTGTTAACAAGAACTCGAGCAGCCTTCATCTTAATGCCGAATTTAAGCGCAATATCGTCATCAGTTGTCTGAATAGCAGCTGTATGCCCCAAACCACCATAGTTTAAGAGTTGTTCAGCAATTGAAAAGGCATCTTCATGGCTTTTGGCCTTATAAACACTGATTACTGGGCTCAGTTTTTCGCCGGATAACGGATACTTTGGTCCGACACCGGTCATTTCAGCTGCTAAAACCTTGGTGTTATCTGGGACTTTAATCCCTGCCAATTTGGCAATTCCTTTTGCGGATTTACCGGCGATTGGGCCACGAACACCCCCACGTTTAGGGTCAAACATTGCTTCAGCCAATTTTGGCTGGTCTTTTTTGGTAACGAAGAAGACACCGTTTTTAATGAAGTTTTCTTTCACATCATCATAAATTTCGTTATCAATAATGGCGCTATTCTCAGTTGCACAAATCATACCATTATCAAATGTCTTTGAAAGAACAATATCGTTAACAGCTCGAAGAATATTAGCCGTTCTTTCAATATAAACAGGACCATTACCGGGACCAACACCTAAAGCAGGTTTGCCGGTTGAATAAGCAGCCTTAACCATTCCCGGACCACCGGTAGCAAGTGTGCTTGCTACACCTGGGTTATTGATTAATTTGTTGGTTGCTTCGATACTTGGTTCCTCGATCCACTGAATGGCACCCTCTGGGGCACCGGCCGCAATTGCTGCATCACGAACAGTCTTTGCAGCTGCAACGGATGACTTCATTGCTTGTGGATGGAAGCTAAAAATAATCGGGTTTCGGGTTTTCATTGCAATAATCGATTTGAACAAAGTTGTTGAAGTTGGGTTGGTAACCGGTGTAATTCCGGCAAGAACCCCAAGAGGTTCGGCAACTGTGATCAGCTGACGTTCCCTATCGTCTTTGATAACGCCGACCGTCTTATGGTCGCGAATGCTGTGCCAGATTTCTTCGGTTGCATACATATTTTTTATAGCTTTATCTTCAGCGACTCCCCGACCGGTTTCTTCAGCTGCCATGAGTGCCAAATCCATATGCTTATCTTGACCGGCCATTACCATTTCATGGGTAATGTGGTCTACTTTTTCTTGATCAAATGAATCCATGATTTCGAGAGCTTTTTGGGCTTTTGAAACTAACTTGTTAATCATATCGTCAACATTGGTTTTTTCTGGTTTTGTCGTCTTGAGTTCTTTTACTTTATTCTCAATCATTAGTTAGCCTCCGTGAAAATTCTTTTTGAAAAATTCTTTGTTATCTATTTCACAAGAATAACTATACCACGATTTTTTTAAAAGTAAATGCTTTTGTTTACTAAATCACAAGAGTTTTTTCATTCAGTTGCATCCCTTTAGCAGCAGCCAAAGACGAAAAAGAGCACCCACTAGATGGGTGCTCTTTTCATGAAAACGGTTCCATTATTTATATGTGAACGATTTCACTACTTACTGATTTTCGTCAATGGCTTTTCAATGATCTTTAATAATGTTTCAGACTGTAACCGATCAATTATGACATTAACTGCTACCTGCATTAATTTGTCATTTAAATTTTTTTCCTCTAACGCCTGCCCATTTCGATTAGACATATTTTTAAATGAGAACATGAGTCGCTTAATAAAGTTATCATAAGCTTGTTGCGGATAAATATTAGCCGTTACCTGATCGATTCCATGGCGAATCGTTTCCAATGAAAATGCCGGCTTTAGTAAGCTAATTAAGATGACATCTGCAATCTGCATGGTTTGATACTTCTTTTTAACCGGTGCCATAATAGCTTTATGCTTAACATAGTTATTAATCATTGCCGGCGTGACGCTGTCTACGCCAATTGGCCCCAACGTTTCATTTACCAAAGCGGTCACTTGATCCATATATAGTTCAAATTTAGGTAATTCTGCCCAAAGCGGTAGTTCAACTGTCTTTAACTTATCTTCCCATTTTTCATATAAGTCGTACTCTTCGTTAATGGATGGCATTGTCATCACTCCCTATAAACAATTATACCACATTATCTAGTCATTAAAACTAGGTGAAATAGGCTAATAAAAAAGGATTGACAAGTTGCCAATCCAATTCTACTTTTTTAATGTATTCAACCCTATTTATGATTTTGTTTATTGGCCGCCCGTTCTCTTTTTCGAACTTCCCTGCGATCCAATACTTTGGCAATCACACCCTGCATAAAGATATAAAGTGGGTATGCCGTCGCAATTAGCGGCACAGCATACAACCATATATCTTTATTAAAGAATGATACAAGCGAAAAGACGTCATTAAAGAAAACGATGATTGCCAGAAATGCCGCCAACACAAGAATATCCATTCCAAATTTCAAACGATTCCAAGGCCGTGAGACCAAAACCAGTGCCAACCAGCAAATTGCTCCGGTCAGAAGGACACATAAGGTTGATGTGAATTCATAATGTAGTCCAAAGAATCGGCCCACGATTTCAATCACCATAATATAACCAACCACACACACCGCAGCCGGAGCCGACACGATTAGAACCTGACGCATAAATTGGTTGGTAATCCGACTAAAGTTGGGTTCCAACGCTAGAAAGAATGATGGGATACCTACCATTAAAGACGTAATTGGCGTTAATTGAATAGGTTCAAACGGATACTGCATTGCCAAGAAAACAAAGATTAACGACAACGCAACGGAATACATGGTTTTAATCAGGTACATGGAAGCAACCCGCTCAATATTGTTAATCACTCGGCGACCTTCATTCAACACATCAATCATCGCGTCGAAATTAGAGTTAATCAGCACAAAATCAGCGATACTTTTGGTACTTTCACTTCCCGAAGCCATTGCAATACCACAATCAGCCTGTCGTAATGCCAGCAAATCATTAACCCCATCTCCAGTCATTGCAACAGTATGCTTTTTTTCTTGAAGGGCACTAATCAACCGCTTCTTTTGATCCGGCGTAACCCGTCCAAAAACAGTATTTTCAGTCACAAGTTGTCCAAAATCATCGTTATCACTAACAGTTGACATATCAATGCTGTGGCCTGCATTTTGAATACCCGCGTTCTTAGCAATCGTCGAAACCGTTGTTGGATCATCTCCGGAAATCACTTTAATCGTAACATCCTGATTTCTAAAATATTGGAACGTATTAACCGCATTCGGCCTGATCACATCTGAAATCAAAATCAGGCCAATCATCCGGGGATTCCCCAAAGGCTTTTCGGCATCAAGCAAATCAACCTTGGCAACAGCCAAAACTCGAAATCCTTTTTTGGCATATTCTTGAATTTGACTTTTAGTGTCAGCATCCAACTGATGAAAAATAAATTGTGGTGCGCCAAAGACGTATTCACGGCCATTTGTAAATTCGACACCGCTCCATTTACGCTGCGATGAAAACGGTACAATCGCCGAAGCGGCCATATTCGGATCCTCAATGGCATTTTTAATGGCATTTGCTGTTTCGTTGGTATCACCGGTACCATAAGTAATGCCGGCGACAATCTTTTCCAACTCCGCCGTTTCTATACCGGTCATCAACGGAATGGCTTTTTCAAATTTTAAATCACCACTGGTAATCGTTCCGGTTTTATCCAAACAAATCACGTCGACTCTCGCCAATGTTTCAATCGCAGGAAGATCCCGAACCAGTGTCTTTTTCCTGGCCAAATGCATGGCAGACACCGCTAACGTCATTGAGGTTAAAAGAACGAGTCCTTCCGGAATCATCCCAATCATTGCCGCAACCGTTCCAAGAATTGCCCGGTTAATATCGTTTCCGCCAAATAATTTTGCGATGAAAAAAATTAAACCCAGCGGAATAATGACGTAAGTTAAAACCTTAATAATACGATTAATTGTATTCAGTAAAATACTGGAGGTATCTTTTCCTTCTTTGGCTTCGTTGGACATGTGATTAACAAAGGTCTGCGCACCAACCTTTGTCACCAACATCTTCCCAGAACCACCCACCAGATAAGTACCGGAAGTTAATTTGCCGTTAACCGCTTTCGATATGGTCTGTGATTCACCTGTAATTGGTGATTCATCAACTTCCATCCCACGTGACTGCATCACAACACCATCAACAGGAATTTGGTCACCCCGGTTCAAAGCCAAGACATCGCCAAGAACAATGTCTTCCGGATAAATGTCGACCGGCTCTCCATTTCTAATAACAGTTGACTTGCCTTCTGCCAATAACACCATCTTATCAACTTGCCGTTTTGAGCGAATTTCCTGAATTATTCCAATAATAGTATTAAAGAGGGCAATCCCCAAAAATAGAAGGTTCTTGTAACTTCCCGTATAAAAAACCAGCGCACCAAGAACAACGTTAATCAGATTAAATAGCGTAAATGTGTTGTCCCTAAGGATTTCCTTAACGCTTCTGGTAAGAGATTGCTCTCCCAAATTTTTGTAACCACTCTTAACTTGGTACTCAACCTGAGCAGAAGAGAGGCCCTGCTCAGGGGTTACTTCTGAAATTTTAACATCTGCCAAGTTAAACACCTCACTCTACGTTAATTGTACAAAATAATATCTGAAAAACACATTTATTTGTATGGATTCAAAAGAAGTTTAATAAATTTTAAATTGCCATAAGAATTTAGGAAAACCATATCGATTACCTTTATTTTATCATTCTATCAAGCGCTTACATTATTATAAGCAGGAAATATGCTAGAATTAAGCCATATCGATTATTACAAGGAGGAATTTTATGTTTGAACCTGATAAGTCGACTTACCAATTAAATGATGGCAATCAAATGCCGATTTTGGGCTTTGGAACTTATAAAATCGCAAAGCCGGATTTAATGAATCAAACGATTCAATCCGCATATGAAAACGGCTACCGGATGTTTGACACTGCCCAATATTATCGAAACGAAAAAATGCTGGGCGATGCGATCCGCAACTTGAGTGTCCCCAGACAAGATGTCTTTATTATTGATAAAGTGACCGAAATGAATCAAGGCCATGATTTGACTATTAATAGTACCGACTTTTCCCTACAGCAATTAGGAACGGATTATGTAGACCTATTACTTGTTCATTGGCCAATCGCCGACAAGTTCTTTGAAACATGGGAAGCCTTTGAGGAATTAAAAAAGCAGGGGAAGGCCAGATCAATCGGCGTCAGCAACTTTACTCGTTCACAGTTGGAGCTGCTCAAAACGCAGGCCGATGAAATGCCGGTAGTTAACCAAATTGAAACCCATCCTTACCTTAATCAGGCACCACTCATTAAGTTTGACAAGAAACAATCTATTGTCACTCAAGCTTGGAGCCCTCTGGGAAGAGGTGCCGTCCTGGATAATCCAATGATCGGTAAAATGGCGGTTCACCATGGAAAAACGCCTGCCCAAATTATTTTACGCTGGGATATCCAACGAGGCATTTCAGTCATTCCAAAATCGCAAAATCCCGAACGAATTGCTCAAAATGCGGATTTAAATTTTGAATTAAGTGACGATGAAATGTCCATGCTGGATGTAATGAACCGAAATCAGCGAACGGGTAACGAACCCGAATTGGTTTATGAATGGGGAAAACAATATAAACAGTTTAAAAAATAAAATTGTATCGGATAGAATAAAGATCGTTCCGGCTAAACCTGATTCTTTTAGTTGGAACGATCTTTAGTGTTGGTTTAATTTTGATCGGGGCATCTGATAGATTATTGTTGTCATCCAACTATTCATCCGATCAACATCAAAACGATCCAACAATGATACTGAACATCATTGTTGGATCGTTTTGATGAAATTATTTAATGTCTTATTAACTGCACACTCACATGGTAGCTTTATTCAATTCTTTCTTTCAATAAATCTGCCAACTTTTGTAGTGCAGCATCACGTGTCTTAATAACATCCATATTCCAAATAATGGAGTCAATATCTCCACCTACGAAATCAAATTTTTCGTAGTAGATGTATGGATCTTCATCACTTTTTTGAAAGACTTTATCGACCTCTTTTGAAAATCCCTTTGCCCAATCATCATCATCCATTTCTTTAAAATCGAGCTTGGTGACATAGCCCTTTTGTTTAATCAAATCGACAGCCTTTTTAATTTCATTATCCGGATAGTTAAAATCTTTTTCGGGTTTCTCTTCCTCGTCTGCCTTTTTTTCCTTTGCACTTTCCTTAGCTTTCTGAGCCATAAGATACATCCCCTTATTTCTGTCTACTTTAAGCGTATCACTGTTAGCAGCCAAAATTAAGAAAAAGCACCATTTTTTTTATAATCTATCAGGAATCTGTCATAATGGATTCAAATAGGAAATTCTCTTAAAAAAAGACTTGTATAAGCGTATAATTAGAGGTAGTCTTTTCATTACCAATCAATAGGATTATATTAAATATATTTTGAAATGAGGAATAGAATTTTGGGCGATAGCCAGTTAATGACCAATTTATTGATTATTATAGTGACGTTCTTCTTTGCAGCTTTCTTCGTTGCAAGTGAATTTGCTCTTGTTCAATCACGAGTGAGTGCACTGGAAGAAAGAAAAAAGAATCTAAAAGATCAAAAAATTATCAAGGGTAAAAAGATAACCAAGCTTAATCGGGAAATTCATATGGTAACCAATTTGAATGAATACCTATCAACAACTCAAGTTGGTGTTAGTTTGGCAGGTATCATTCTTGGTTATATCGGTGAATCTTTTGTTGTAACAATTTTGGTTGACGTCATGGAAATTCATAATTCGCCAATCAACCCTGCAACGGCCCATGCAATCGGTGCAGTTTTAGGAATTATTATTCTGACATACTTGGAAGTTGTCCTAACCGAAATTGTTCCAAAGAATATCAGTATTGATATGCCAATGAGAGTGTTGAACTTTGTCTCAACACCACTTCATTATTTTCACATCATTTTTTATCCGTTTGTCTGGTTATTAAATGTTTCCGCAAACGGTATCGTTAAGATGCTAGGATTACCGTTTGCCAATGAAAATGCCGAATCATTTTCTCAAGCAGAAATTTTAAGCTTATCAAAAAATGCCGTTAAAAGCGGTGCGCTTGAACAAAATGATTATCTTTATATGAGACGGGCCTTTCAACTAAATGATAAAGTTGCAAAAGATATTATGATTGATCGAACACAATTGGTTGTGATTGATATTACAACCAATGTTAAACAAGCTATCCAAGTTTATTTACAAAAGAAATTCAGTCGAATTCCGGTTGTCGCCAATAACGATAAAGATAAAATTCTCGGATATGTTTACAACTATGATTTAATTCGACAATCTCAAGTCGATTCAAGCATTAGAATTGATCGCTTACTAAGAGACATCTCGACAACTCCTGAAATGACGCCCATTACGGATGTTCTACACCAAATGATTGAAAAAAGAACACCAATTGTTGTTGTTGTTGATGAGTATGGCGGTACATCTGGCATTATTACCGACAAGGATATTTACGAGGAATTGTTTGGGACCGTTCGTGATGAAATCGATCCTTCCTTTACCGAATACGTCTTTAAACAGCCTAATGGCACTTATCAAGTTAGCGGAAAATTGACAACACATGACTTTGAACGTTACTTCGATGCAGATTTCCCTGAATTCACGAGTTCAGATGCTGTGACACTAGCCGGATATTTCCAGGATAACTATCCCGATGTTAAAGTCGGCGATGAGATTTCATTTGAAAACTTTGATTTCAAGATTGTTGATTTGGAAAACTCATTTATTAATTGGTTTGAAGTTACTAAACACAAGCCAATAACGCCTGCAAAAGATGATGATGGCAAATCGGATTAATTAAG
>NZ_GG669994.1:0-19254 GCF_000159315.1 Lentilactobacillus hilgardii DSM 20176 = ATCC 8290 | reverse complement strand
AAATTCAAGAGACTGGTACAAGACAATTTGTTTTGCAGACAGTCTCTTTGTATATCGGGGTCGTTTTTAATTTTTATAATGGCGAAGATATCTTCTAGGAGGATTTAAAATTGACAAAGCTATGGCGAAAAACACCGGCCTGGCTTACATACTCGGTGTTATTTACTGTGCTGACCGGCATCATTGCTGGCAGCTTACTTATGACTGGCCGATCGATGGTCTGGGAATTGGATGGATTTGCGCAGCATTACCCGATTTTGGTCCAACTTCGACATATGATTGCAACGTTTCTTTCCGATCCCAGTCGTGGATTCACACACTGGAGCTGGAGGATTAGTCTCGGAGCTGATCAGCTGACCAATCTTTCATACTATGTAATTGGTGATCTATTCAATTACTTGGTCATTCTATTTTCTAAAAATCATATCGAAATGGCATTTGAATTCCTGATTTTTTTAAGAATGTATGCCTCAGGTCTGTCTTTTATGCTTTACACCTCAACGTATAAGTTTAAAAAGATAAGTCGTGTCATCGGTGCCTTGGCCTATGCGTTTAATGGCTACGCGCTATCCACAGGCTTGCACCATCCCTTTTTCATCCTGCCATTAATTTTCTTCCCGTTACTTTGTTATGGCATCGATCGTATTATACTGAATAAATCTTGGATTCCACTTGCTTTAGCCGTCTTCTTAACACTATTTGCCAACTTTTACTTCGCTTGGATTTTGGCAATCGGCACGTTTATTTATCTCATTATTAGGGTACTGAGCCGCCGAAAAGCTGCTGACTTTCATTTTCTAAAGTCACTTGGTAAAATGGCTATTTCAGTTATTTTGGGGCTTGGTATGTCGGCCATTGTCTTCTTACCGACTGCTCTTTTTGCAACTAAATCAACCCGTATCCATCAAGCATTTGCCAATGGAATGGTTCTTTTCCCACCCGAATATTATCTAAAAATGCCAAGTGCCATTCTCCCAACAGGTCGCGCAATGAATTTTTGGTTGGTCATTGGTATCACCAGCCTATCTTTTCTAGGCGTTGTTTATACACTCAGGCATTTTAAAAAATATTTTTGGCAAAATGTCGGCTTGATCATTGCACTTATCGGCATTCTCATTCCCGCTTTCGGTGCCATCATGAATGCCATCTCAACGCCATCCAACCGGTGGTTCCTGCTTGCCAATATAATCTTTGGTTTGGCAACAATGGCGCTCATTGATAACTTGGATCAACTGACCAAAAATGATATCGCCTGGTTGACTGCTTCAGGTATTATTTTGGTTATCCTTATCTGGGCGACCAATGGGTTTATCCTTAACTTAAAAGCACACGATGCCATTTCGTATGGATATCTACTTTTAACAGTCATTGGCCTGCTAGTCATTTTCATTTTCAAATGGAAACCGTGGGTAAAAATCAGTCTTATTTTATGTATCTTTATACTAAATATCGCTTCAAATATTATCGGCATTTATAGCCCAAATGCAAGCAGCTTGGCTATTCAGCAACTAAACCGTGGTTTAGCAACCCGCTTCAGCAAAGATTATTATAATGGCGCACAACAATACATTAAAAAGCAACCCGGCTTCTTCCGAACATCCATGGCACCAAGATACCACTACAACGAGCATCTCCAAAATTTAGCCAACTATACAAACACTAATACTGACCTGTCAATTAACAGTGGGATTAATAATACGTCCGTGTATCTCACCCTTCAAAACGGCTACCTGGGAAAGTTCTCACGTTCGGTTGGCAACAGTCAATTTTCAATGAATACGCCAATTGCACAGGGAGATTACCGGACCGCTTTCAATAACCTAATAGGTGTGCAGTACATTTTTGCAAAGGCTAACACCAAGAAGCCACCAATGGTTCCATATGGTTACCACATCATAAAAAACGCCAATGGTCAGCCAAAAGTTTTCCAAGCTCAAGCCAGAGTTAACGCGGTTCCTGCTATCGAAAACATGGACGGCACGGTTATTTATAAAACAAATAACGCACTGCCGTTGGCCTACACACAATTTAAGACATTTTCGACCAATGCCTATAATCATCTGGACCCGGTTAACCGTGAACGTGTTATGACGCAGGGCGCAGTTGTTAGCCCTAAGAATAATAACAGCCCACTTACTTATCAATCAGCAAGTAAAAACTTAAAGTATCAAGTCCAAGTCGATCGATCCTCGTTTATTGACTCAGGCAAAAAACTAACGGCTTACCGTCTGGGCATTTTAGGCGATAAAGATCAAAAACAGGTTATTGAACAGCCGCACGCTCAGGTGAGTCTCGGAGCCAATCTTCAAAAGACAAAAGATTTACTGGCCACCAACAGAATGATTTATGAAAATAATCAGTACGAGAATCGCAACGGTCTTAGGAAGATGACAACCGATGTCACCGGCAAACCGCTTCAGTATTCTCTAAAAGTTAATAAGCCCAAGCAAACAAAGAATGCGGAATTATATTTAGTCCTTACCGGTATTAACCAAACCGATGGGTCAATTGCCGACCATAATAACTGGGCTGCCAATACGTTTTTACTTCAAAACAAACTTTACTCCAGACTCGGCAAGTTAAACGTTGCCCGACACAGTTTATTAACACCCACATTTGGTGGTTATAATTTTGATGCTTTTACCAACGTTTTTCACAACGGCTACGCGCAATACGACAATGACAATCTTTCAAATTACCGACAAATTGACAATATGGTATTAAACCTTGGTTACTCAACCAAATCGCGAAAACAGATTAAACTCAATTTCAACCTGGTTAAAAGCATTAAATTTAAATCCGTTAAATTAATTGCCATGCCGTTCAATAAATCCTACGATAACCAAATTCAAAAGCTTAAAAGAACCGGCCTTAATCACTTAAAGGTCTCAGATAATCAGGTAACGGGACAGTCTCACAATGGTTCTAACGGTACTTTGGTCACTTCAATTCCATATTCCAGCGGTTGGAAGTTACAAATCGACGGAAAACCCACAAACACGTTTGTCGTCAATAAAGGTTTCATTGGTGCAACGCTGCCTGCCGGTAATCATCAAATCAAACTTGTTTACACGACGCCCGGGCTTCAAATCAGTAAATGGATTTCCATTATCAGCTGGTTAATTATGATTCTGGCAATGCTTTTCGTAGGTTTTCGACTAGTACTGCCAAAAAAGAAAAACCGAGTAGCACACGTTGTCAACAAACAACCTTCAACGAGCCAGAAACCGCTTGATTAGTTGAATGGTAGTGGTTACAGTATATTATGTATGATTTTATTATGTCTTTATATACGAGGAGAGTGGCTTAATGACACCCATCAAAATTTTATTTATCTCAATTGAAGGAAATACCCGTTCTTTCATTAAGGATTTGACCAAATATGCAGTGGGGATGCATGATCAGGATTCAAGCAACCCACTTGTTATCAGCAAAGAAATCAGCGATCAATCTGATTTTGAAGATGAAAGCGACCCATTTTTCGCTTTTGTTCCAACTTATTTAGATGGCGGCAACGGTATTGACAATGGTGTTAAAGAGTTAATGACTAATACACTTGGCGAATACATTGCCTATGGCAAAAATGCTTCGCTGTGTCACGGTATTGTCGGCAGTGGCAATAAAAACTTTAATGAGCAATATTGCTTAACTGCCAAACGGTATGCGTCTCAATTTAATGTGCCTTTCCTAGCAGATTATGAACTGCGGGGAACCGGCCGTGACGTTGAACGAATTTATAAGTTGTTAGCAAAAAGTTAACTCAATAAGTACCAAAAAAGAAGCGGCTCGAAAATAATCGGGTCGCTTCTTTTTAGAATATTACTTTATCAATTAAACTGTTGATTAATCCTATTTCGCTTGTGATTCAAAATCATCAAAATAACTAGGAACACAATGATAATACCGGCGGCAAACGAGAAAAGTACGCCATAAGGCGCAAAATCTAAAAAGACACCACCAATTAGTGGACCGAGTGCCCTCCCAAAGGACATAAACAAATTATACATTCCTTGAAACTTCCCTCGTTGTTGCGGTGTTGATAAACTATCAATCCAAGCCGGAATACCCGGAAAGCCAATCATTTCGCCAATGGTTGTCACAACCATGACGATGATAAACGCATAATATTGCTTGGCAAAAATAAGGCCGATAAACGAAATTGCAAAGATAAAGACCCCAATGTAAGTTTGCATACTTAACTTAAAATGCTCACCAATCCGGTTAACGAACGGTTGCCCAAAGACAATCATCAACCCGTTCAACGTCCATAAAAGACTATAATTCTCAAATGGAATATGAAGGTTCGTCATGTGAACAGAAATGACACTTTCCCAGAGTGCGTATGATAGGTACACCCCCAAAACAACTCCGCAGATTGCCAGGATCATTGAACCAACATTGGTCTCGTGTGGTGCCCCAGGTTGAATCTTTTTTCCGGGAGCTCGTCGCTGCACCACAACATTGAAATCGATCAAGGTAATCACTAACAAAATAAAGTAAAAAATGGCGGCAACAATAAAAACGATTGTCACACCATGGGACAATAGGAAGCCAACCATTAAGGTTCCAATAACGATCCCCACGTTTTGACCAATATACAAGACATTAAAAATTGCTCGTGTTGACCGTGTCTTAATACTGGCCGCATAGGAATTCAGTAGTGTCATACAAGCACCATCCCCGAATCCTACAAATAGCAGCAGGATTGAAAACATTGGCCAACCATGAAAGAAGACCAGCCCGATAATTGCCGACATTGAAATGACAACACTGATAATTGCTGCCTTGTAGGGCGACCAGCGGTCAAATAAATAACCTCCAAGGTAATTTCCAATCATCATAAATACCGACATTACCAAAATAGTCATTCCGGCCAGCGTTAACGATTTATGAAGGTAATTATGCATGTAAACCGTTACCAGGGGCCACATGAATGCAGCACCCGCATTCAGGATTAATGAATATAAAATAACAGAGCTAAACCGAATTTCACTTCTCTTTGGCACATTATCCCTCCCCCCCTTGTTGATATAAAAATCTCCTCTCCCATTCTCTCACACCTTTTAGTGTTTCAGCAATTGGAAAGCCAAGAGATTTTCTTAAATCTATTTTTTAATTATCCTTAAAACGCATGTTCATTTCACAGACAAAAAAGAAGTTGAAACAAATTACTTTGTTTCAACTTCTTACTTTACGCGGCAAGTCTTATTTATTATTTACAAGTACAAACTTATAATAGTGATAAGGTGCATTACCATATTTAACTTTAAGGCCATTGTTAGCTTTATTAACAATAATAAAATGTGTATTGTCAGTAAATCTCAAATAGAATGCCTGAGTTGTTTTGCTACCACGTTCACGATAAGTAATTTTCCAAAATGCCTTACTATAAGTCGTTACTTTATAACTTGCGTAGTTGATCAACTTCTTTTGAAATTTACCATTTTTGTACAATGCTTGATTCAAACCAGTTGATTGACTGAATGTTGTCACAACGCGATAACCGTTGTTATTGCCTGAATACCACTTACCAGTTGGTTCGTTAATCGTTAATTTACTGCTGGAAGCGCTGGTTGAAGCAGTTGATTTTGAAGAGCTGCTTGAACTGGTGGCGTTGCTTGAACTAGTCGTTGTTGCTGTCGTTGTCTGAGGTGCCTTAACTGTAATAATCCGATAAAAGTATGATGTTGATGATTTACGGGCATAAACGTAAAGCTTTTGATTTGCCTTTAGGTTTGTGTGTAAATCAGCACTGAATTTACCAGTTTGACTATCAGCCGTTGAAGTTGCGATGGTATTCTTATTTGAGTTACGAACAATGATCGAAACACCTTTGGTTGCAGTTCCGGTTACACTTGATGACGTTGTGTAAACGTTATTGACGGAAAGCGATGGAGAACTAGCAGATGCTTTGAAACTAACTCCTAAAAAGAATGACGCAAGAACAGCAATGAACGCGATAAACTTGATTTTCTTCATTTACTTGTTACTCCCTAATGTTTAATTTGCAAAATACATTATAAGCGAAACCGAAAAAAAATCCGCTGTTTAGATCTGTATTTAGAGGATTCTTAATAAACAGGGAACCTATCACTTCTTCAAGTTATAATAACAAGTTATAATAATAGGTAGTTTTAAAAAAGAGCACTTTTTATTTCTCACAAACTAACTAATTCAGGTCGTTTTTCATGTTGTAAATAATTTTCAAAGTAAAAATGCTCATTCTGTAAATCTTTATCATTTACATTGTTAATTCCCTTTCGTTGCCGGCAGTTGTGTTATATAATGTTAGCGAAGTGGTATAGACAATATACCAAATTTTGCTTAGTTAATTTGATAGGAGTGAAAAAATTGCCAACTGAAAGACGTTCATTGATCATGCTATTCGGGGCAAACGGCGACCTTGCCGTTCGAAAACTTTATCCAGCTATGTTTAAACTTTTCGAAAAAGGAAACATCCGTGATCATTTTGCTGTAATTGGCTCATCACGATATAAGGTGGATGATGCTAAGTATCGAGATATGGTTACAAAATCTGTCGAAAAAGAATCCAGTAATAAAAAGATGATTGCTAACTTTGCCAGTCATTTCTATTTTGTTACTCATGACGTAACCGATCTATCTCATTATTCCGTCTTAAAAGATAAGGCCGATGAATTAGATAAAAAGTATAAACTAGAAGGAAATCGTGTCTTTTACATTTCAATGGCACCCAATTTCTTTGGAACAGTTGCTAAAAATATTAAGAATCAAGGATTGCTTTCCAATAATAGCGGCTTCAACCGCCTGGTTATTGAAAAACCATTTGGCAGAGATTTTGAATCAGCTAAAGAATTAAATGACGAACTAAGTAATGCTTTTGAAGAAAATCAAATTTTCCGAATTGATCATTATTTAGGTAAGGAAATGATTCAAAATATCGAAGCTATTCGCTTTGGTAACACCATTTTCGAAGCCCTTTGGAACAACCGTTATATCGATAACGTTCAGGTAACACTTGCTGAAAAGCTGGGTGTTGAGGAACGAGCCGGTTATTATGATAATTCAGGTGCTTTAAGAGATATGGTTCAAAACCATATTATGCAGATCGTTAGTTTACTTGCAATGGAGCAGCCGGTTGCATTCAAAGATACTGATATTCGTGCTGAAAAAGTTAAAGCATTACGCAGTCTTCGTGTTTACAATGTTGCCGAGGCATCAACTAACTTTGTTCGTGGTCAATACGGTGCAGTTGGTGAAAGCAAAGCTTATCGAAATGAAGATGGCGTGCCAAAGGACTCGAACACGGAAACTTTTGTTGCTGGAAAGCTTTTATTTGATAATTATCGTTGGTCAGGCACCCCATTCTATATCAGAACTGGTAAGGAACTTGCCGATAAGTTCACACGAGTTGATGTTGTTTTCAAAAAGCCGCTAGTTGATATTTTTTCCTTCCCTCAAAGTGGGAAAGCTTTACTTAACGCCAATGTTTTAACTATCTATATTGAACCAACTCAAGGATTCTCATTAGTTGTCAACGCTAAAAATAGTGAACAAGGATTCCATACGGAGCCGGTTAATTTGGAATTTCTCGAAGATTCCAAGCGAACAAAGGAAACACCGCAACCTTACGAACGTTTAATTCATGATGTTCTTAAAGGGGATGGCACGAACTTTGCCAGCTGGCCGGAAGTAGCAAGTGCATGGAAGTTTGTTGATCAAATTCGTCGAGTTTGGGATATTCAACAACCAATGTTCCCTAACTACATTCCTGGCTCAATGGGTCCGGTCTCTGCCGATGAGCTATTGGCTCGAGATCACAGAGAATGGATCTATAAATTGAATCAATAATCAAATAATCTTTATAATGTGACTTGAACATTTTTGTTCAGGTCTTTTTTTATTCCAAAAGATTCTGAAAAAAATTGCCAATTTATGAAAATAATTTCAGTTTGTTTGCCATATTTTGTAAACTGGTTTTCACCATAAACCCGCATTATTCATAGAGATTCAAAAAAATGTTTTTAGCATTATGAAAATGTTCGATTGTTTTGAAATGCTTTTTTTCACAAACTTATTATTAACATAAGGATATTGCCTATTCTAATGATATTTTATTTCACATTCTGCTTGTGCAATGGTAAACTAACTGTGTAGTATTGTAGTAATTTTTAATAGAAAAGGATGGTTTTAAATGTCTGATCAAAAAGCAAACATCGGTGTTGTTGGTATGGCCGTTATGGGTAAGAATCTTGCCCTTAACATCGAAAGCCGCGGTTACACGGTTGGAATCTTCAACCGTACCGGAGCTAAAACAGAAGCTGTTATAAAAGACCACGGAGACAAGAAGTTACTTCCAAGTTATTCAGTTGAAGACTTCGTTAAATCTCTTGAAACTCCTCGTAGAATCATTTTAATGGTTAAAGCTGGTAAACCAACTGATGCTGTTATTGATGAATTACTCCCACTCCTCGACAAAGGTGATGTCCTTATCGATGGTGGTAACACAAACTTCCATGACACAATGGCTCGTAATGCCCGTCTTGATAAATCAGGTATCAACTTTATCGGAATGGGTGTTTCCGGTGGTGAACTTGGTGCCCTTCAAGGTCCATCATTAATGCCTGGTGGTCAAAAAGAAGCTTATGATTTAGTTGAACCAATTCTTAAGCAAATCGCTGCCAAAGCCCCTGCCGATGGCGAACCATGTGTCACATATATTGGCCCTAATGGTGCTGGTCACTATGTTAAGATGGTCCACAACGGTATCGAATATGGTGATGAAGAGTTAATCGACGAAAGTTACAATATTTTAAGAAATCTTGCCGGTTATTCAGTTGATGATTTAGCTGACATCTTTAAAGAATGGAATAAAGGTGAGCTTGACAGTTACCTAATTGAAATCACTGCTGATATTTTGACTCATAAAGACGATATCGGTGATGACAAGACAAAGCCAATCGTTGATATGATTCTCGACCGTGGTGCCAACAAAGGTACTGGTAAGTGGAGTTCACAAGATGCTCTTGAAATTGGCATTGATCAATCGGTTATTACTGAGGCCGTTTATGCCCGATTCATTTCAATGATCAAGAAAGAACGTGTTGCAGCTTCCAAAGTACTCCCTAAGCCTAAGGGTGACATCGACTTCGACAAAAAGGAAATTGTTGAAAAAGTCCGTGAAGCTCTCTACTTTGGTAAAGTAATGAGTTACGCTCAAGGTTTTGCTCAATTGAAGGCCGCTTCAGATAGCTACAAGTGGAACATTAAACTTGGTGAAATGGCTAAGATTTGGAGAGCTGGTTGCATTATTCGTGCTCGCTTCTTACAAAACATTACCGATGCTTATGATAAAAACCCTGACCTTCAAAACTTACTTCTTGACCCATATTTTATTGATATCGCTAAGAAGTATCAAGAATCAGCTCGTGACGTGGTTGCTTTGGCTACCAAAGCCGGCGTACCAGTTCCATCACTTGCTGCAGCTGTTTCATACTACGATTCATATCGTTCAGAAGTTGTTCCTGCAAACCTCTTGCAAGCACAACGTGATTACTTCGGTGCTCACACTTTTGAACGTGTTGACCGCCCAGGTAATTTCCATTACACTTGGTACAAAGAACAATAAAACGTGCAAAATGATCTTTATTTGATCATTAGCCTAAAAGGATGCCGAATGAATTAATCGGCATCCTTTTTGATACTAAATTTAGATATTCAAAATCCTATCCAATGGCCTCCTCAACTGCATTCAATAATTCTCGTGTTGTTGCCTTCGCATTTTTGGCCTGCATAATGGCAGAAACAACTGCAACTCCATCAACATGGGCCGGTTCAATTGCTTGAATATTGTGAGCCTTTAACCCACCAATTGCATAAATCGGAATATTAACAACTTCCTTAATTTTTCCCAATGTCTCAATACTAGTATGAACCGTCTTTACATGAGTTTGAGTTGGAAAGATGGCCCCTACGCCTAAATAATCTGCCCCTTGCTCTTCTGCAAACTTAGCCTGTTTAAGTGTTTTTGTCGTTGCACCGATGATTTTTTTGTTCCCCAAAATTCGCCGGGCAACTTCAACCGGCAAATCACTTTGTCCTAAATGAACACCTGCTGCATCAACAGCCTGAGCAATATCCAAACGATCATCAATAATTAATGGTACTCGATGTCGATCTGCAATATCTTTTACCTTAACAGCCCACTCATAAATATCACGGCTTGATCGGTTTTTTTCACGTAATTGCAACAAACTGACGCCGGATTCGCAGGCAAGATCAATTTGTTGTAAAAAATCTTCATCATTTAAATTTGTATGGTCGGTTACCAAGTACAATGGCCGGTTTGTCACTTTCATGGATGATTCCTCCAAATTTACTTTTGTGTATGCTTTATTTATATGTTCGAAAAAAGTCTACCTAACTTAATCATCATTTGCAAATTAATGATTGTTGTTATCCACGGTTTCGTAAACATTTTTAAAACGACTCAAAGCAACGCCACTCCATATAAGAGATCGATTCGAAAAATCCAAAAACGGGATTTCCCAAATCAACGTCTTATACTCCGAGTATTATCCGCTTTGCTCCGCACACTTGACTTTTATTAATGAAACAGCTATAAATAGTACATGAGCTAGTAAGCTTAATTAAATATTTCGTCTGGGGTGCCTGAACGTGTCTAAGTAAATGATTAAGATCATTTATTACCACGTTCGAAAGGCTGAGATAATACCCATCGAACCTGATGCAGTTTGTACTGTCGAAGGAAGAGCGAACCGGAAAATTGATTTTAAATTTGGATTCCGAGATCTTCTTTTAACAGAAAAGAAGATCTTTTTTCTTTTTCTGTTAGAACCTCTTTGGATTCCAAGTCCGCCAGTCTTGGTCCCCTTCCTTCGAGCAATCACGAAGAAAGGGGCTTTTATTATGGTGACAGTTAATGGTCAAGAAGAAGACGTTGCCGGTCAAACCGTCATTGACTTTCTCAAGAAGCGAAACGTACCAATTGAAAATATCGTCGTTGAGCGAAACGGCGACATTGTTCACCGAGCGCAATTCGATAAGGTCAAGCTTGAGTCCGGCGACAAAGTCGAACTAATCTCATTCGTTGGTGGCGGCTAGAGGAGGAAACGCAAAAATGGAAGCAGAAGTTCAGGGACAGCGTTACAAAGACGTCTATGATGGCATGAAAGAGCGAAATGTTAAAGACTCAACCGATAAATTAGCTGCTGCTCATGTCACAATTGCCGGTTCAGGTGGACTTGGTTCATACATCGCCATCGCATTAACCAGAATTGGTGTCGGTCATTTAAAATTAATTGATTTTGACTTCGTTGAATTGAGCAATTTAAATCGTCAACAATTCAAATTAAGCCAGGTTGATATGCCGAAAGTTGTTGCAATGAAGCAAAATTTACAGGAATTCAATCCATTTATTGATATTCAAACGGCTCAGGTTAAGGTTACCCACGATAATGTCAAAGACTTATTTGAAAGTGCCGATATTATCTGTGAAGCATTCGACAATCCGGCTGCAAAAGCCATGTTATTGGATGCTGCATCCGAGTTTTATCCCGACAAGCCATTAGTTATGGGAACCGGGATGGCCGGGATTCACAGTTCAAATACCATTACCACCAAGCATCCCCGCCCTAATCTTTACATTGCCGGTGATGGCACAACCAAAGGTGACGAAGGTCTAATGGCACCTCGGGTCATGATTTGCGCAGGACACGAAGCTAATATGATTACACGTTTAATTTTAGGACAAACAGAAATTTAGGGAGGACTATTATTATGTCAGCATCCATTCAAGACAAAGATGAATTAGTTATCGGCGGTCATAAATTTACGTCCCGTTTTATTCTTGGCTCGGGAAAATATTCCTATGACTTGATTGATTCGGCCATTAACAATGCAAAAGCTCAAATCATTACGATGGCACTTCGCCAGAACACAACAGGATCAGAAAATATTTTGAATTTTATTCCCGAAAATATCACTATTTTACCTAATACTTCCGGTTCGACAACCGCCGAAGAAGCTATTCGAACGGCACGAATTGCCCGCGAATTAAGTGGTAGTAACTTTATCAAGGTTGAAGTTGTACCTGATAAAAAATACTTGATGCCGGATAATCACGAAACCCTGAAGGCAACCGCGATTCTGGCAAAGGAAGGCTTCATCGTGATGCCTTATATATTGCCGGACTTAAACGCAGCCCGACACTTAGTTGATGCCGGAGCGGCCACCATCATGCCGTTAGCTGCTCCGATCGGCACGAATAAAGGGCTTTCAACAAAGGACCTTATTCAAATCCTGGTAGACGAAATTGACGTTCCAGTCATTGTAGATGCCGGAATTGGTCGACCGAGCCAAGCCGCAGAAGCAATGGAAATGGGTGTTTCAGCTGTCATGGCCAACACGTCGATGGCAACCGCCGGTAATATCCCACTTATGGCGGAGGCCTTCAAATTGGCAATCGAAGCCGGTCGAAAGGCCTATCTCGCAAAACCAGGCCGGATTATCGAACACGGCGCAGTTGCTTCATCACCATTAGCCGGCGTCAGCACTGCTAAATAGAAGGTGAAAAAATGCCAATCAAAACTGACCAATTAAACAACCGTTTGACGACTATTAATCAATTCTCTAAAAATGAAGTTGGTCAAAACCGTTTGGTGTACTCGCCTAATTGGGTTAAGGGACAAAAGCAGCTTATTTCTTGGGGCAATCAGGCTGAAATGACTATAACCGTTGACACCTATGGCACTGTCTATTTGGATGTCATTGGTTCACAATCGCCTGACATTATTATTGCAACGGGATCACACATGGATACGGTTGCTCATGGTGGGCCATATGATGGCCTATATGGCGTTATTGGCGGTCTTCAAGCCATTCTGAACCTCGTTCGTACATTTGATCAACCCAAGAAGACATTACGCCTCATCTCATTCAGTGAGGAAGAAGGCAGTCGTTTTCCAGCAACGTTTTCCGGTTCAAAACACTATGCAAGGATCCAAAACGTAACTGGAATTAAGGATCAATCCGGCATCGCTTTTGACACAGCTCGCCAAAAAGCCGTTTCTAAGTTAAAAGAAGCGGCTGATGAAATGGGGTTGCCCAATATCCCCTCAACATTTACAGAACTTCATATTGAACAAGGACCTCGTCTGATTGAGTCACACTGTCAAATCGGCTTGGTAACCTCAATTGTTGGTCAACGACGCTTTACCGTAACAGTAAACGGCATCGCCAATCATGCGGGGACAACACCGATGACCGACCGCCTCGATGCTCTTCAAATCGCGATTGTTTTAATTAGCCACCTTAAAGCTATTGCGGCAGAAATCAGTCCACAGCTCACGTTCACAGTTGGCGAATGCCATGTCTGGCCAAATACATCAAATGTTATTCCTGGGAAAGTAATATTTAGTATTGATACCCGTCATGTCAGTGATACCACTTTGAATCTTTTTGAAAACAGGCTAAGAGATGAAGCACAAAAAGCTTCAAACTCACCCGTGTCGATTACTGTAAACCGCTGGGTAGCTGACCACCCCACACAACTTGATAACGGAATGTTGACCAGAAATAAGCAATTAGCAAATAACCTTGGTATCAGTTATCAAACACTTGCTTCGGGAGCTGGTCATGACAGCGAAATCATGAGTAAAGTAACTAAGACGACTATGATTTTTGTTCCGAGTATTGACGGTATCAGTCATGCACCACAGGAAAATACGTCTGATACCGATTTGCATACTGGCGTAAAATTACTTCAAGAAAGTCTAAGAGAACAGGCATACTAACTTGTGAGACGTATTGACTTGATTACTTCTAAAAAATGTTCGTAGAATAAGCCACACTTTTCTTTCTAAGATAATAAAAACCAAGTTCGATTAATGAGCATCAAACTAGCGATGGAAAAACTCATTTGATAGCTCAATCGAACTTGGTTTTTATATTGACAGCGTCAAAAATTAGTTTGAACCAGCGAGTGAGTCAGTCGAATGATTCACTTTACCGGCATTCTTGTCGAATGGAACAGTCTTAACAACACCTAGTACCTTGTCTTTGTCAACAAAGCCCCAGTATCGACTGTCGTTTGAAACAGAACGATGATCACCGAGTACAAAATATTTGTTTCGAGGAACTTTCACGGAATTTTGATCTTTCGTCCAATGCGTTGACAAACTTTGAAGATTCCAATTACCCGTCCCGGTACTTCGCTGATATTGACTAATATAGCTTTGATTTAGCGGTTGATTATTGACATAGATCGTACCATTATTGCTGCTGACGGTATCACCGGGAAGACCAATCACTCGTTTGACATAATAATCAGTGCTTGCCTTGGCCTCTGGATCTTCGCCGTGAGCGTTAAAAATAATGACAGCGTTTCGACGAATTGGTAATGTTTTGAAAACGCCCACCACTTCAGCATTCTGTAAGTTTGGCTGCATTGAAGTCCCTTTAATAAAACTGGCACTCACAAAGTATTGGCGAACAGCAAAACCGATTAATAATCCCATCGCAATTGGGAACACCCAGCTAAAAATCTTTTTAAGTATTTTCAAATTGCCCTCCAATAAAAACGTTTATTAATCCTGTAAAGATTAATTTCATAGTATCACGTTCTTTAATTAAGGTTGTTTAAGATTCATCTAAGTCGTAAAAAGACTAAAGATAAAAGCAGTTTGCTTTTACCTTCAGTCTTTTTTATGTCAGACACGTCACTACTATCTATTCGTAATGGGTACCGCGTAGTCGATCCAACGTTTCTTTCTTCAAGTAGTAAGGAGTCACTCCATCATCAATGGCTTTATCCAGTAACCCCTGTGCCTGTTTACGAGCAACGATAGTAGGTACCTTTATAGAAAGAACCGATTTATTAATCAGCATCTGATGAACATCCAAATTAGTTTTGGTTTTAAACCTTAATTTGGGTTCAGCCTTTGTTTCCTTTGAATGATTGCTTTTTTCCTTAGCCATGAAGATCCCTCCTCACCATTAATCGAAATAAAAGAATTAGTCGTTACCTTTATCATAGCAAATCGCTCAATAAAAGTATATTTAGATGACTAGTCTCTAACGGGAACTTTATTAAACTTGTCTTGATACCATTCTTCCCAAGTACCGGAAATCAAATTTCCGTTGTCGTAATACTCAGGATTGATCACTGAAATGACGTGTTTGAGGTCACCGCCGCATTCCTTATAAAGCTCATCACGAAGCTCATCAGGAGTAAACGATCGATTTTCGAAAATGAAGTGGTTAATGTCAGCCAGATAATAATCTACTTTATACATGGAAAGAATCTCCAAATTATTTTTCTTCAAACGTGGTAAATAAAAATCAACGAAATCTTTAATTGCCTTCATTGTTGCTGTCTCATTCAATTTATCGATAGTAACTGTTTCTGCCACGATAGCACCTCCTCTTATTCCATTATGCCACATTTCCGTCTTCAATGATCAACCAAAGTAGTATGATTGAGATGGATCTAAAATAACAAAGGATGCGAATAACATGGCAGATAGAAAAGTTTATACCGATTATTTCTTCGACGAACCTGCATTTAATACTCATGATGGTGGTTATGTGCCCCTCAAGGAGCCTGATACTCCACAGGAAAAATTGAAGATCCCGGCGTTATTGAAACCCGATAAAGAGACAGACACCGATATGTATTATACGGTGATTGCTCAAACTGGCGAAACCCAGTTATTGCCAGGCGCAAAAACCAAAACTTGGGGATATAATGCCAGCATATTAGGTCAAACAATTGTTTTTAAAGATGGTAAAAATATTCACATTACATTAAAAAACGAATTACCCGAATTAACAACCTTCCATTGGCATGGACTAAATGTGCCAGGACCAATCACAGATGGTGGCTGCCACGCACCCGTTTATCCGGGAGAAAGTACTCAAATTAATTTTAAGTGTAATCAAGTAGCCGCAACGTTATGGTTACACGCACATCCATGTCCAGCGACAGCTCAACACGTCTGGAAGGGATTAGCCACTACCGTGATTGTTCAAGACCAAACCGAAAGCCAGCTGCCATTCCCAAGAAACTATGGTGTTAACGACATTCCTTTGGTTCTTCAAGACCGCAATTTCCATGAAAATAATCAACTCGATTATATGGCAGATTATGATCCAGATGGCATTCAGGGACCGACTCCAATGATCAATGGGACAATCAATCCATATTTCGATGTCACAACTCAACGGCTTCGTTTACGTATTTTGGATGGTGCTAATAGACGTGAATGGCGGTTGCATTTTAGTGATGATTTAAAATTCACCCAAATTGCTTCTGATGGTGGTGTCTTACCGGAACCTATCGATTTTACCCATTTAATGTTAACTTGTGCGGAAAGAGCGGAAATTATCGTTGATTTTAGAGGATACAAACCTGGTGATGAAGTCACATTGTATTCTGACGATGTGCCACTTGTTCGTTTTAGAATTCATCAGTTTGCAAAAGACGATACGACACTGCCTGATCACCTAGTAGACATTCCTGATCCAGACATCACACCAAATACAAAAATCCATCAAGTTGTTATGGCCGGAATGGACGAAGAAGTTGAAATTAATAGTAAAAAGTTTGATATGCAGCGAATTGATGACAAACAAAAGGTTGGCAGCGTTGAATACTGGGACGTCAGTAACACCAATGATAAAACAGGTGGAATGATTCATCCTTATCATATGCACGCAACTCAATTTAGAATTGTTTCTAGAAATGGTCATGAACCCTATCCAAATGAACATGGATTAAAGGATACAGTTGGTGTTAACCCAGGTGAAACTGTTCGATTGAAAGTTTGGTTCGACAAACTGGGTGTCTTTATGAACCATTGTCACATCCTTGAACATGAAGATGGCGGCATGATGGCACAATTTGAGGTTTATGATCCTGATCATCCAAAGACTTACAAGTTAATGGATATGGATACGTTAATGACCGCTTTCGCAAAAGAAAGAGGCGTTAAGAAGGAAGAGTTAAACATTCCTGGCATGCATATGTAGTTAATTCTTGCATTGCTGAGAGGTGTATGATAGCATACTAGTTGGAATGAAAATCGAATAGAAGCTGTTAGGTGAGGCTCCTATGTGAAAAATGCTACTGCTCAGAAACGTCGAAAAACGCCAATGAGTCAGCTGTTCTAGTCAAAGTAAGGCTTGAACTAACGTAGCTGTTATTGAATAACTACATCACATAGTGCTAAAGCTCAACGACTGGCTAAAGCTTTATTTAAGTGTCCAGTCGTTCAGCGACTGGACACTTTTCATTCTAAAAAATGAGTTTAAGAGGTGAGATTTATGACAACTGAATTTATAGATCCTGGAGCGACGAAACACCAGTCTACCAAGGGAAGACCGGTTGTGATAGTATCTCTCTCGCGGATTAGATTCTAAAAAATCCCAACGAGAAATTGTTACAATCGATTTTCCCAAAGAAAGCAAAATTTGACATATCTAAACGTCTTATTTCTTGATTCTAAGGCTTTAATGCCACATGCGTCACAAGAAAATTCTCGTTCTCGTTTGTTTAGGTATTTCAACACTTTTGGGAATTCGATTAACACAATTTCTCAGTGGTTTTGGACATTTAGGTACTAACGTACTTGTGTCCAATCGGCTGAACGTGGCCGAAAAACGCTTCACCTTTTAGGAAACTATTTGGGGAGAATGACATTAATCGTGATATATTGCCAACACATAAATACGGTAATAATAGTAATTATGAGGGGATAACCTCCAAGAATCCGGCGGAAGCTAATTCTTGAAAAATGACTGCTATCTTACTGGATAATAAAATTATAAAGCCACCAACGTAAATTCGTTGGTGGCTTTTTTTGCATCTTCATTAGCTCAATTCAAATGTTCAGCTTTAGGATTAGGCCGCTTGAACTGTGAAATATAATTTTCTGATTTCTGTTCATCAAATTCGTTTTCCGATTTTCCAATAACAACTGTCGCAAGTGAATTACCAACGACATTAACAGCCGTTCGTCCCATATCAACAATTCGATCAATGCCGGCAATGAACGTTAATCCACTCATCGGTACACCGATCGTTGAGATGGTTGCCAACAGCACGACAAAGGATGCACCAGGAACCCCAGCCATTCCTTTAGAGGTGATCATAAGGACAACCAGAAGTGTCACTTGTTGCCCAATGGATAGATGTATACCATATGCCTGTGCTAAGAACAACGCGGCCAGAGATTGATAAATAGCCGAACCGTCTAAGTTGAATGTGTAACCGGTAGGAATAACAAAAGAAACAATCCCTTGATTTGTCCCAAATTTATCCATTTTTTCAATCATTTTTGGTAATACCGCTTCTGAACTAGCCGTTGAAAACGCAAGTACAATTTCATTTTTAATAACTCTAAGCAAGTCAGAAATTCGAAATTTAAAGAGTCTGGCCACAATACCCATCACGACTAGCACAAAAATAATCATCGTTAAGTATGTAATAATCACAAAATAACCGAGCGGTATTAGCGCACTTATCCCCATTTCGGCTAATGCAACCCCGATCAAAGCACAAACACCAACTGGTGCTGCATGCATAACCCAATTAGTCACTTTAAACATCACTTCTTGAACAGCTTGAAGAAAGTCAATTAAGATCTTTCCTTTTTCACCAATGGCAGCTATACCAAGCCCAAAGAAAACGGAGAAGAAAATAACTGGCATCATGTTACCACTTGCCAATGAGCTAAAAATATTGGTAGGAATAATTCCTAATAGTGTATCCCAAAGTCCAGTATGTTTTGCCGATTTAGCGGTTGCCATATACTGACTAATATCGGATCCGTGAAGTGAATGAATATCAATCATCGTACCAGGATGCAGGACATTTGCAACAATCATTCCCAAAGCAATAGCGACCGTTGTCATTAATTCAAAATAAATTAAGGTTTTCAGGCCCACTCTCCCCAACTTCTTAATGTCTCCTATACTAGCAATTCCCACTGTTAAGCAAGAAACCACAATTGGTAAAACAATCATTTGAATAAGACTGATAAACATTGTCCCAATATTTTGCATCGTTGTAATTGCAACTTGATTTTTATAAAAAATAATGCCAAATACGATTCCCAATACCAGACCAATAAGGATTTGCCATCCCAAAGTGAGACGATACGATTTATAACGCTTCATGATTTCACCTTTTTCCAAATAGTTTCACTTTCTCAATATATAACAAAGACCTTCGATAGTAAATAACTATCGAAGGTC
>NZ_GG669995.1:174481-201852 GCF_000159315.1 Lentilactobacillus hilgardii DSM 20176 = ATCC 8290 | reverse complement strand
TTGCCTATCAAAGCGCTTGTTCATCGCTTTTGACAACTATTTAATATTATCAGATTTTCAATTGAAATGCAAGCAGTTTTTTGAAAGAAACAAAACTTGAATTTGGCATTGAAAGTCGATTGCTTTAACGCAACGAAAACTAGTTTACCAAGATTTCGAAAGCTGGTCAAGTACAAATTGTAAACAACTTAAAATGACTGTTCCATTCGACAATGCAAATGGAATTGGTATACGCTCAAAAGCGCTTTGCTGTTAAGGAACAACCCTACTTTACGCGGGCTAAGAAATATCGTTTCTTTCCCCGTCTAACAATAACAAACTTACCATCAAATTTATCAGATGGATTGATTTCAAAATCAGTGTCTTGAATCTTTGCACCGTTAATTCGAATCGCACCATTATTGATATCTTCACGAGCTTGGCGACGAGAAGATTCAATTTTGGTTGCGTCAACAAGCCATTGAACAATATTCAATGGTTCTGAAGACACATTAACCGTCGGCATATTTTTAAATCCCTGTTCGATTTCAGTCGTCGTCAGATCAGCTACTTCACCCGAGAAAAGTGCCTTCGAAATTCGTTCAGCTGATTCAACCGCCTTTGGTCCATGAACAAACTTAGTCACTTCTTGTGCAAGTCTTCTTTGCGCTTCTCTTTTTTCCGGATGGGTTTGAACCTTCTTTTCCAAGTCATCAATCTCGGTCTTGTCCAGAAAAGTAAAGTATTTCAGATATTTAACGACATCGCGGTCATCCTGGTTAAGCCAGAATTGGTAAAATTCGTAAGGCGTTGTTTTTTCCGGATCAAGCCAAACATTGCCGCCCTCGCTTTTACCGAACTTGGTGCCATCGGCTTTAAGCAAAAGCGGAATTGTCATCCCGTAAGCCTGAGCATCGGACCCTTCAACCTTATGGATCAAATC
This sequence comes from Lentilactobacillus hilgardii DSM 20176 = ATCC 8290, assembly GCF_000159315.1. Classification (GTDB taxonomy): domain Bacteria; phylum Bacillota; class Bacilli; order Lactobacillales; family Lactobacillaceae; genus Lentilactobacillus; species Lentilactobacillus hilgardii. The sequence goes on along the minus strand of NZ_GG669995.1, from coordinate 200,930 downwards.
AATTCCAGACGTGATATTGCCCCATTGATCGGCCCCGCCCAATTGTACCTGAACATCGTTGTAGCGGAATAAATGCAGGAAATCGACTCCTTGCAAAATTTGATAAGTAAATTCAGTAAAGGAAATGCCGGCTTCCAGACGACTTGCAATAATTTCCTTGCGAATCATCGTATTAATGTTAAAAAGTTTTCCATAGTCTCGTAAGAAATCAAGTAACGACATTTTCGACAGCCAATCGTAATTATTCACGATTTCAAAAGAACCATCCTGTCCAAACAATTTTTCCATCTGGTGTGTCAGAGCTTCCTGATTATGATGAACCTGATCCATGGTTTGAAGAACCCGTTCTGACTTCTTACCACTTGGATCACCAATTGACCCGGTTCCGCCACCAATAAGAATAACCGGATGATGCCCGGCTAATTGGAACCTTTTCAAGATCATAAACGGGATTAAATGTCCGATATGCATACTGTCTCCCGTTGGATCAATACCAACATAGAGGCCGACAGATTTTTTATTAACCAAATCATACAATCCATCATGATCCGTTTCCTGATTGATTGCACCGCGCCATTTCAAATCGTCTAAAATGTTCATTCCAAATATCCTCCCAAAATAAAAAATCCCCGGCAATCAATAAATTGCCAGGGACGAATTTTTCCGCGTTACCACCCAAGTTACTACTTAAAAAAGCAGTCTCTTCATTCATTGGTAACGAAATGACTCGTCTATATAAGAATAGAAAGCTCCGTAAACGTAATTTCATTAATTGACCGCTTAGCTCCCATCACCCGCCAAGTTTCTGACTTCTCGATCAATTAAATACTATATTTACCTCATTGCTTCAAACACGATAACCTAATCATAATTGTTGAACGAAGCGTTGTCAATTCAATCCGATCAAAGTTTTCCATGGAGCATTTGTTGATAGTAAAGCCCAGGATTAGACCGATATCCGTTAAATTCAACCTGTGACATACTTCTCGTATTTGCCAGACTCCATTTTGCTAATTTAACGTCGAATTGCTGAATTCTTGTTGAATAGCTGCCCCCCATAATCGTATGCTTCCTAAATGCAGCTCTTAACGATGGATTCGAGTAATCATATAAATCTCTTGTCCCAAATGTATGACCGAGCTCATGAATAACCACTGCCTGTTTCTTTTCGTCATTGTACCGACTCATCCACGAACGGTTCAAAGCAATGACACCACTGTTAATCTCGGCCATCCCCGCATATCCTTTATCCAAATGATTGGTTGCTGTAAAAACCAAACGGGATGTCCCTATATCAGTACCCGGTTGTAAAATAGGCCTGCCCAATGCTCGATTCCACTTGGCAACCGCAGTTTTGATCTCTTTTTGATACTTACCCGCATCAGGACGAATGTAGTAGTGAATCGTTCCTTGATGTGTTAAATTCTTCGTCCCGTGCATCTCAGGCGTAAAAGTCACTGTCTGAGCCAAGGCCGGTTTTTGTACAAACGTTGCAACCCCAACCAGACCTAATAAAATGATCCCTACAATCGCCAAAAAATGATTTGGTTTAAACATTTAAATCCCCCATTTAAATATTCCCCTGTTAATAAACGCCAACTTGTTTTGTTGTTATAAGTATCATATCAAGCATAAATTAATTGTGCAAAATTAAACTCTCCATTTTATCCATTTGATGATAAAAGCCAAACGACAAGTTAGTTGTATTTCAAAAATTGAACCTCTAAAATTAAGGTGGTTTTGAAATGAAATTCTTTAATGGAAAGAAAGTGACATACAATGCTCAAAATTGTTTATCAAAATGGAACCTCTCACGAAACCATTGACTATAAATCTGCCGCTGATTTTATGGCAAATCAGCGCTTGGAGGTTCCCGATTTAGAGGATTATTATAAAATCGACAGTGTGACGTTGGATGGAAACCCCATTGAGTTGGATGATAAAACAATTATCGGTTTATACAAAAAGTTTGATAATGAGGGCGATTAATACAACTGATTAGCAGGTTAGATGGCTATTTTTGATTATTAATCATGTGGTCGCCTATGATCATTCAAAAAGAATCCAGGTGAAGTTGCGTTTAAGCGCAATTTTACCTGGATTCTATCTTTAACTTTGAGCGTCTAACAACGACTCAAAGCTCATCATAACAATGTCATTTCGACTCTTTTAAATCCTCTACCTTAAAATAGGTTTTATTGCCTTCAACAATGCCATAAACCCGCTGTTTACGCTCATCATTTTTAAACCCGAAATCAATGACGCTTCGTTCATTCGACACATCGACTCCCTGAAGTTGAGCCTTTATAAAAGTACGCAAAACCGGCATTTGTTTTTCAAATTCCTTTGCCTTTTCAACCGCTGCCTGTAAAGTAAATCCTTGAGTTAAGTAGCGCTGAATATGAAAGATCAAAAAAAGTGTATGAAACGAGTATTGGCGTTGCGTTCCTTTTTGCTGTTCGATTGGTGCTATATAATTCTGTTCTTCCCAGTACCTCAATTGTCTACCCGAAACACCGGTGATTTGTTGAACCTGACCAATTCCAAAAATTAATTTGTTACTGTCTATAAGCGGTTCATTTGAATTCTCTTTTGTCATTTTTTCACCTTTTTAAATCTGCACCGAAAAAAGCTTTCGACACACACTATGTCGTTATAGCTGGTTAAACCCACCAATTGTTACACATAAGTGCCGCCGTTTGCTACGACACAGTTTCTTAAAGTACTTATTAAGTATAAATGATAATTGATCATTTGACCAAGCAAAATTACTTAACAGTGCATCTCCGATCACATATTTCATATACAAAAGATCGATTAACAAAATATAATAAAAACACCTGCCCAAAATTTGTTATAATGCTTGCGTATCTACATTGAAAGGACTGGAAAAAATGGGATTTTCACCAAAACTAATAGTAGCCGATTTATCATTGATTCTATCAATTGCTATTTCGTTTTATATCCAATCAAGTCATCTTGAAGACAACGTTAAGATCGGTCTCATCATTCTTGCAAGTATTTTTCTAACAATTTCCGTTGTGATTAACGTCGTTTCTGCCATTCAAAAACGACGTGAGCGCAAAAATAAATAGCTTTACAAATAGGTTCAGGTCTAAAATAGGCCCGCCTTTTTTATTTAACCCATAAACCATTACTCAGTTGCGCTTAATTAAAGAACGCTCTAGAAATATAACAATACTTACTTATCATAAATTTTAATAAGTCCCTGGGTACCTAAATTGCCTAAATCAAACTGATCAACCATTGCTTCATACAGATCTTTAGCCTTTTGCGTAGCCGGCAGCTGAATCTCCATTTCATCGGCTGCATCCAATGCAATCCGCAAATCTTTCAAAAAATGCTTTGCATAAAAACCCGGTTTTAAATCATCCTTTAAAATTCTCGGGCCATAGGTTCCCATACTCCAATTAGCAGCACCACCGCCTTGAATGGTTTTGATCATTTGTGCCTGATCCAAGCCGGCTGCTTTAGCAAAGATCAGCGCCTCTGTTAGGCCTGTCATCGTTCCAGCAATCATAATTTGATTAGCCATTTTTGCATTTTGTCCCTGACCAGCGCCACCAAACCGCGTAACCGATGTCCCCATTGCATTGAAAACCGGCAGTACATGTTCGTATGCAGCCTGCTGACCGCCAACCATAATTGTAAGTGAGCCGTTTCTAGCACCAACATCACCACCTGAAACCGGGGCGTCCAACACATCAATTTGACGGTCCTGACCGGCACTGAAAATTTTCTTAGCCAGAACCGGAGAGCTGGTCGTCATATCTATTAACGTCTCGCCAGGCCTTGCTGTCTCAAAAATGCCATTATGGCCAAAATAAACTTCCTCGACATCCTTGGGGAATCCAACAATCGTAATCACAACATCACTGACTTTGGCAACGTCAGCAGGCGTTTGCTGCCAGCTTGCCCCATGATTCAGCACTTCTTGTGCATGGGCTTTGGTTCGATTGTAAACGGTGACCTCAAAATTGGCCTTGAGAAGATTATTAATCATCCCCGTTCCCATAACACCTGTTCCAATAAATCCAATTTTCATATCAATTACCCCGTTTCATCTATTCTTTACCTTTTTGAGCAACGGCTGCCACCTTTCCGGATGAATAACATACCAATCGATCACATCTCCCATGCCAATCTCAAAACTAAATTCCGGCCGCCACCCCAACTCGTGTCTGATCTTCGAATCATCAATCGCGTAGAGTTGGTCGTTGGCAGGTCGATCTTTCACAAATGTCACTTGTGGGTGGATCACAGCCAGTTGTTTTTCAATTATTTTAACAATCTGTAAGTTTGTTTTATGTTGACGTCCTGCGATGTTATAAATCTGACCGGGTTTGCCATTGCTCATAACCATTTCAATTGCCCGACAGTTATCTTGGACATTCAGCCAATCCCGTTTATTTTGACCATTACCATATATTGGTAGCTTTTTTCCACGCAAAGCAGCAGTCACCATCAAAGGGACCAGTTTTTCAGGAAACTGATATCGGCCGTAATTATTAGCAGATCGGGTTATACAAACCGGCGTGCCAAATGTCTTAAAGTAGGAAAGTGCCAATAAATCGGCAGATGCTTTAGTTGCCGCATATGGTGAACTTGGATTAAGAGGGGTCTGCTCGTCAAAGCGCGTTTGGGCAGGTGTGCTGCCATAAACCTCATCAGTCGAAACCTGCACAAATTTAGCGAGGTGATACTCCCTAGCAACTTCCAATAACGTATTGACACCCTCAATGTTGGTGTGAACAAATGGTGTTGTATCAATAATTGACCGATCAACATGTGATTGGGCTGCAAAGTTCACAATAACGTTAATTTGATAATTGGACACCACTTTTTTGATGGTCTCTTTATCAGCAATATCACCCTTTATAAACCGATAAGTCGCCCCTTCGTGAATATCGTCTAAATTATCTAAATTACCCGCGTAAGTTAAAGCGTCAAAATTAATTAAACGATCGCTTTGACGATGACCTAAAAGCAGATGAATGAAGTTTGACCCGATGAAACCAGCCCCGCCGGTCACCAAAATATTCAACAGCAACACCTCCTCGTGCAATGAAAGAACTAATTATAATGTATCATATATTTTTAAAAAAATTAGAGAAAAAGAAGCCAACCCATTAAGCATCAGCTCATGTTGACTTCAATTATAAAACTGGTTATAAACAACATTTTAAACTTGTCTTGGATCTCCTAATCGTCCTCTATGGCATCTTCATTAACCCAGTATTTCTGAGATGAAGCACTTTTGGCCGTTCTGATTCGATAAAAGTCCTCTGCTTCGCGTTCACCATCATCGTCACGATAATATGCTTTTGCCTTCATGTCAACGTAAACCTTTTTCCCAATACGCGCTTTTATCCGGCTCCATTTATAGGTCCGATTATTCTTTTTGGCGCCTGGTACATAGCGATAAAGCTTTTCTTCTCGGTAATCATCATCTAAAACCGTTTTAAAGTTCACCTTTGTATACCTCACACGGTATACCCGTGATGGCCGAAAATCAAGCGACTGAATTTGATTGGCACTCAAGACGGATCCACTGCCATATTTAGTATCGGTCGTTGTTTTGACAGTATTATTTTGAGCTTGAGCTGCCTGTTTCGACTCACTTTGATTATCTGAACTTAATGAAAATCCAACGATCCCCAGTGGAATCAAAAACAGCAGTCCTACGTCGGTTAAAATATGTCGTTTCATTAATAAAACCTCCAGACTATGACTTGTCGATTGGTCACTCACTCGTCATTTTTTCGTTACACTTATCATTAGCATAATAATAACCAAATAAAGCGGAGAAAGTATGAAGAATCAATGAACTTTTAACCTCTTTTCCAGTCAAACCCTTAACGAGGAAAAAAGTCACACAGGGAGCTTTTCAACTAAGTAATGGTTATCGTTTTGACACAAAAAGGATTAAGGCAAAAGCTACTTTTGTCTCAATCCCTAAATTCAGATGACTCATGTTGGTCGTTATGACGCAAAAGCCTTTGAAATTCTCTTAAGTTTTTTTACAACTTATTTTTGATCATATGCTTCCTGGAATAATTGAACAATTTCTTCTTTGGTTCCTTTACGAGGATTTGAAAAGGCGTTACCGTCTTTAAGCGCATTCTCAGCCATCAATTCAAAATCTTCCGGTTTAGCACCAATTGCTTTAATGCTTCGAGGAATCTTGACATCATCACACATTTGGCGCATTGCTTTGATGGATAAGTCGGCAGCATCCCTTGTGGATAATCCGTCCGTATTTTCACCCATAATTTTAGCTAATTGTGCAAATCTTTCCGGTGCGGCAACAATATTATACTTTTCAACAATTGGAAGTAACATTGCACAGCAAACACCGTGTGGCGCATCATATTGACCGCCCAATTGATGGGCCATTGCATGAACATATCCCAAATCAGCATTGTTAAAAGCCATACCACCCAACATTTCAGCTTCAACCATTTTGGTGCGGGCTTCAATGTTGTGACCATTAGCAACAGCTTCACGAAGACTTTCTTCAACCAATTTAATTGCTTGAATGCATTGACCATCCGTAATTTCATTTCGGTTGGTTGAAACATAAGGTTCAATTGCCTGAACAAATGTATCCATCCCTGTTGCAGCCGTCAATGATGCCGGAACATCCAACATTAACATTGGATCATTAAATGATACCAATGGAATATTTCGCCATGACACAACAACAAATTTCAATTTAGTTTTTTCATTTGTGATCACACAATGACGGGTCAGCTCCGAACCGGTCCCGGCGGTTGTATTAACAGCCATCAATGGTGGCAATGGATTTTGCAGCGTTTCGATTCCGGCAAGCTTGGTGATGTCATCACCGTTTGTCAAAATGATACCGGTTCCTTTTCCGGCATCATGTGAAGAACCACCACCAACAGTGATAATACTGTCACAATCATTATCTAAATAAACTTTCTTTGCTTCTTGAATATTTCGAATTTTTGGATTAGGTTCAACACCATCATAGATGGTATAAGGAACGCCAACTGCTTCAAGTGACGCTAATGTTTGAGCAACCGGTCCATTGTCCATTGACCGCAAAAACTTGTCAGTCACAATCAATGGCTTTTTCATATTTAACATTTTTGCACGATCGCCAATTTTCTTGATAACCCCTTTACCAAAGAAGTTGACACTCGGCATTAAGAAATCAAAGTTTTCTTTCATTGTAAAAGCTTCCTCCTAGATGGTTATGATTTGAACCAATTTCATAATAGCATTTTCATATGAGAATGTAAACACTTTCACAATCTTTCAACCCATTTTTTTTGCATTGATTCTGTTAGCAGTTTAGTTTAAAATGAAGGAGATTTTAATGAATTAAAGCTTTGATGAGAAGAGTAGGTTTAGTAGCCGGTTAAGAGAGTTTCGGCAGCTGTAAAGAAACCCGGCGACTAAAAAGAAGATGAGCTCGGAGCCTGTGTGGCGGTCCTTTGGCTGACACATCGTTTGCATACGTTACCTGCAAGAGTATAAATTGGCTTAATTAATCATTGCCTCACACCGGTGCTGACTGGTGCGATTTTCGTTGAGAACAATGATTGTGCAGTAAGCCCGACTAAACACTCACTGAGTCCAACATTGTGAAATGGTGGTAAAATCAGGTGGTATCGTGAATAAACCGTCACCCTGAAAATGATTTTTCGTTTTCCGAGTGGCGGTTTTTGCTTTATAAACTATTTTTTGGAGGATTCTTTGACATGACTAAGAAGAAACATTTTGATATTGACACACTATTAGCACAAGCAGGAAACCGGGATAACCACGACCAGTTCCATTCGATTTCAACACCGATCTATCTATCGTCCAATTTTCGTCACCGGGACTTGGAAGATGTTGAGAACTTTGACCCGGAAAAGCAATATTCATATTCCCGTCTTTCAACACCTACCAGAAAAGTATTGCAGGATACCCTGGCTAAACTTGAAAACGGCGCAAAGGCCTTCGCTGTGAGTTCGGGTATGGCTGCCATTCAGCTGGTCTTTTCACTCTTTAACTCTGGAGATGAAATTATCACCTCAGATGATTTATACGGTGGCTCATTTCGTTATTTTAACTACCTGACCGAGCACTATGGTATTAAATTCAATAAGTGGGATGGAAAGAGTTACGATACCTTGGCTAGCCTAATCACGCCTCACACAAAAGCCGTTTGGATCGAAACACCGTCAAATCCAACCATGAAAGTCATTAATATTCAAAAAGTTACAGATATCGCTCATAATAGCGACTCAAACATTCTAGTCTGTGTGGATAATACCTTTTTGACACCCATTTACCAACAACCAATTCGTGAAGGCGCCGATATTGTCGTTCATAGTGCCACCAAATACCTTTCAGGTCATAACGACATGCTGGCAGGGGCCGTTATCGCCAAATCAAAAGAAATCGGTGAAACACTGGAATTTAATTTCAATACAACCGGCGTCACGTTAGATCCTTTTGATTCCTGGCTACTGCTTCGAAGCCTTAAAACCCTTTCGGTTAGAATGCAACGACACACATCAAATGCAACATATGTTGCTGCCAGTTTGGCTAAATTGCCGCAAGTTGAAAAAGTACTCTATCCTGGGCAAGGTGGCATGATCAGCTTTTACGTTCAAAACCGTAACCAGGTTGATCGACTGTTCAAACGGTTAAATATCATTTCATTTGCCGAAAGTTTAGGCGGTGTTGAATCGCTTCTCACGATTCCTTCGCTGCAAACACATCGAGACATGGCCAAAGCCGATCGACTTAAGCTGGGCATTACGGATGAATTGTTGCGTTTATCTGTTGGCCTTGAAAACCCGGAAGACTTAGCTGAGGATTTAAAACAGGCACTTGGCGACTGATGCTAAAATGATGAACCAATCAAAAACGGATGCTCCCCCCAACATTGTTGAGGAAAGCATCCGTTTTCTAAGTTCTGATCACGATTATTTCTGATCATTGGATGAAGAGTGATCATCTTCCGAATGATGTGGCTGATTAAAATCAGCCAAAATGGTCTGTAATGGCTCGCTTTGATCATCGTGAATCTTAACGTAAAAATTAGCAACTGCCAAATTATAGTAAGGAACTACCCATAAATCCAAAATGTTTAATGTAAAGTTCGAGAGAATGAACCATCCAAGGAAGCTCAAGTAAAGAACAAAGAAATCCATCTTATTGCCGTCCATTAACTCCCGGCTTTTCGTAATTGCCTCAAGGTAGCCAATCTTTTCACCTTTGTCAAGTGCATCCCGGTAAATAAAGATTGCTTGTGAATAAGCATACCCTTTAATAATTCCGGGAATAAACAACAGCAGTGACCAAAGAAAGGTTAGAATACTCGTTATAAGTCCAATCATAATCGTACCAATAAAATAATCACCATTATTGAAAATAGTAAATGACTTATTGACTGGTTGATCAAAGGTCGTTTTATTACGAATAAGGTCGATACTTGCAAACTGAATACCGGTTAATAGCAAACTGCTAATAATTGCCAGTAAAAGAAGCAAGCCCAAGAATGCAGTTATTGCTTTTGGATCAGTATAATCAAAATTAAATCTGGAATCATAAATGCTGGGTGCATTCCAATAATTGCCGATGTTCAAATAGGAACTGCCATGGCTCCATGGTAAATATTGGGCAAGATTAAGTCCAAATTCAATGACTAATACAGGTAAAAATAATAATATAAAAAACGGAAAATGACTGTTTAACATCCGTCTCATTTCAAGTTTAAGCTGTGGTCTATCCATCAAAAGCTCCTTCGCCTTATTTAATATGTTATTGCTGAGTATATTTTTTCACACGATACTTGTCAACCTGACACTCATCAGTGAAGGGTCGTTTGAATGAATGCCGCAATAATTCCGCCAACTAAAGGACCAAACATCGGCACCCAAGAATATCGCCACTCGGCACTGCCTTTGTTTGGTACCGGCATAATCGTATAAGCAAACCTGGGTCCCCAATCACGAGCCGGATTCAATGCGAATCCGGTCGTTGTGCCAAGCCCCATACCGACGACCATAATGAGCAGTCCGACAACCAACGGTTTCAATCCTTGAGAAAAATTTCCCAAGTTTAAAAGCGCAAATACAAAAACAAAAGTTGCAACTACCTCAGAAATGAAATTGGCCAATGGCGCCTTAATTGCCGGCCTTGTCGCAAAGATACCAACAGTATTTCCTTGATCGGATTTGGTTTGTTTAAAATGTGGCGCAAACATCACAATGATAACTGCTGCACCTAAGAACGCACCGCAAAACTGTCCTAACAAATAAGGAAGTACCTGATTCCAAGGAAACAATCCAAAAAGTGCATACGGTATTGTCACCGCGGGATTCAAGTGCCCTAAAGAGCCAAACGATGCTGCCACATAGACCCCCATTGTAACAGCCATTCCCCACGCTAAACTGATGAATGTCCAATTGGATCCATGCCCATAGGTTTTATTTAAATTTACACCAGCACCTGTCCCTGCTCCCAACACAATTAAAACAAAGGTTCCAAATAATTCTCCGAGAAAGCCATTCATGACTCATCCCCACTTTCAGTTTATAAACTTTGTGGGGCAAACTTCCGATTCAGATGATTAAGCCATACAACTAGTATAAACGTGACCAACGTATATCCTGCACCACCCGGGCCAACCGAACTCATACCAAAGTTACTGACCATTATGCCACCTGTTGCCGAACCCAGCGCAATGCCAAAGTTTGAAAAAATCGAATTTAGTGAAGAAGCTAAAACAATTGATTGCGGATAATTTTTTTCAGCAACCTGCAAAAATTGAATTTGGATTGGAGAGTTTAAAAGTGGCATACTGACAATCAACATCATCAAAAGAATTGCACCAAACCAACTATAATGGAAGGAAAGCGGCATGACAACCATTAAAATAAATTGAGCGACATAAACCTTGGGCATTGCGCTTAGGCCGGGGCCTTCCGTCAATTTACCACTCGCCTGATTTCCGACAATGTTTGCAATCCCAAAGGCAAACAAAAGAATCGTCAGCATGCTTGTCGAAAAATGCAACTGCGTTGTGATAATCGGCCGTAAGTATGTGTAAAATACATAAATGGCTGCTAAATTAAACATCGGCAAAAACATGCCGATTTGAATTCGATGATCTTTCAGCAAAGCAAGTTGACCACCAATACTACTTTCCTTCTGCTTAAAATCACGTGGTAACGAACCAAAGATTAAGCCCATTGTTATCACAGCAATGCCGATAATTGTTAAAAACGAAATCCGCCAGCCAAAATTTGTTGAAATCCAAGTTCCCAAGGGGACGCCAAGTACTGATGCGATACTGAAGCCGGAAAATACCCATGACAGCAACCAGCCTCTTTTCTCCATCGGAGCAATGTAACCAACAAATGATAAAGCAATTGAGATTGCCACACCAGAAACGAGTGCTGTTATAATTCGCGAAATGACAAGAAAAATAAAATTTTGCGCAACAAAACTAAGTATATTGCCAATGCTAAAGATACCCATTAAGGCTAAAAGGCTCCAGAATAAGTTATATTTACCAATTAGCAATGTGATAAACGGGGTACTAACCGCATAAACCATTGCAAAAATCGTAACCAGATAACCAACGGTTGCAACCGATACGTTAAATTGTTCTGAAAGATCATCCAAAATCCCCACAATTAAGAATTCACTGAATCCCAACGTAAATGCAATTAATACCAGAACAAAACTTTGTAATTTGAACTGCTTCATTGTATTTTCACTTCCTTTTCATTCTTTTTTGATCTACAGATTTCACAGACTTTACCATATTACAAGCTTTATCCAAAAGCGTCTATAGATATACTCCAAAAGAATGATTAAGAACGTTTTTAATTTTAGACACAAAAAAACCGACGATTTTTTAATTTCGCCGGTTCTTTCTCTTAAACATCAACTATTTTAAGTCGTTCTCCACAGCTGATGCCTTCTGAGATATTCCACTAGTCAAAAAGCATCACCTCCTTTTTTGATTGTTCAAATAATACAATGATTCCAGATAAATTGCAAGGCTTTTGATTCAATTAGTCATCATAGCCTTCATTGGCCTCATTTTCAATCACATCATCACTTGCCCAATATTTTTGATGAGCATTCCTGCCAAACGAAATTCGATAGAAATCTTCATGGTCGTATTCATCTGCATTGTCATCGTCTTTGAACGTTGCAATGGCCTTTTTATCAACATAAACATCCTGGCGATCACTAACATTTAAACTATCCCAATGATAAACCCGATTATTAGTAGTGGAGCCGGGAACCTTTTGATAGAGTCTTTCCTCTTGATAATCATTATCTAAACGTGTCGTATAATGAACATTCTCGTATCGAATCCGAATGGCTTTTTGCCCTTTAAAAGCGTAAGTGGCACTTGTCTCCGATGAACTCGTCACCGCACTTGAAGATTGAACCTGAGACTGAGACTCTTGTGCCTTGGAACTACTACTGCTTGAAGATGAATTGCTTGAGTTTGATGAACAACCCGCCATCCCTATTGTTAGCAGGCCCATCAAGCAGACAGTCAATAGTGTCTTTTTCATGTGATTACCCCCTGATTAGCGCCATAAAACCACCATCTGCAATAATGGCAATTCATTAAATGAGTTCAAATTAAATCCTTCACAAACGTTCTTATTTATATTATAAAGAATATTTCACCCAAACGCTAATCAAAGCTTCACAAAAAGTTCCATTGTCCTGTTAGCAGTTAGTTTAATTGCAATTATCCATTGCCAAATACTTTATTCTGAACATTAATCCAATATTTTAAATGAATAATCCTGGTTATATTTATGATGCGTGAAAACATAATAAGTGCCAATACCGTGATAGCGAACCAAAGACTTTTTATAAGATCCCTTAATTAGTCTTTTTTCAGTTTTAAACTGACCGAGATTTGATGATGAGGATCCTTTATTAAATGAATACCAAGACCCCCACTTACTAACTTTGAGTTTATGTGCCCCACTTTTAGAAGGCGAGTAAACGCTACCGTTATATGTGAGGCTGTGCGTTGTGATCCTGATCGTACTAAATTTACCATCACCCGTATATTTGTACCAGGTTCCACGAAGCGACTTCGGTGTTGTCGTTGAAGAACTTGCATGTGCTTGAATGTTATTAGTTGCTCCTTCAATACCCAAAACAACCAGTAAAGTAGCCAAAATAAGTTGTATTTTTTTCATTGATCGATATACACCTCCGTTGCTTAAAAGTATAACATGCCATTTGACAATTCAATTTAACCATCGGACTACAATTGTTTTACAAACTAAACAACTTGTAATAACCTTGTCAACGTTATTGCAATAGTGGACTAACCAATACTGATAATTAACTAGTCAATTAGTTTTTTCGAAATGTTGCATTAATATTACCATCAGACTACAAAAAAACGATTGCCATTTAAAAATCGGCAATCGTTTGAGACGTCTTGACTCTTTTCTTCTATAGTATAGTTAGTATCAGTCCAGCATAAATTCTTGACTGCAATTCAGAATGCTAACCGCTTAGATCCGCACACTTACTTAAATCTGCTTCTCTTAGCAACACCACTCCTTATAAGAGATCGATTTGAAAAATCCAAACCCAGGATTTCCCAAATCGACGTCTTATACTCCGGGTGTTAACCGCTTAGATCCGCACACTTACTTAAATCTGCTTTCAATTGCTCTTGCGTGGGCTTCTAAGCCTTCCACCCTTGCCAAAGTTGTGATTGCATCCGCTTCCTTCTTTAAAGCTGGACGAGTGTATGAAACAAATTGCGTTCTTTTAACGAAATCCTGAACGCCTAACGGTGAGAAGAATCTTGCAGTTCCGCCCGTAGGCAGGATGTGATTGGGACCGGCAACATAATCTCCTACAGGCTCCGATGCAGAAAAACCAAGGAATACGGAACCGGCATTTTGAATTTGATTCAAATAAGAGATTGCATCCGGCAGTTGAACTTCCAAATGTTCCGGAGCAACGGCATTCATTAATGTGAACGCATCATCAATGTTTTTAACAACAGCGATAAACCCTTCATTATCCATCGCTGCCTGTGCAATTTCTTGGCGAGGAAGTAGTTTGACCTGACGGTTCATTTCCGCATTCACATTGATCGCCAATTGTTTATCGTCAGTGACCAAGATTGGTCGAGCCAATTTATCATGTTCTGCCTGCGATAATAGGTCTGCTGCTACCTGACTGGCAACAGCTTGGGAACCGGCAATAACACCAATTTCAGAAGGACCTGCAATCATATCAATATCAACTTGACCAAAAACTTGTTTCTTGGCAGTTGCAACATATGCATTACCGGGACCGGTGATTTTATCAACACGTGGAATGGTTTCAGTGCCATATGCCAAACTGGCAATTGCCTGAGCACCACCAACCGTATAAATTTCATCGACACCCGCAATTTTAGCGGCGGCTAAGACCGCCTTATTCAATCCGTTTGTTTGAGGCGGTGTGACCATGACTACCCGCTTAACACCCGCAATCTTTGCTGGAATAACATTCATCAAAATAGAAGAAGGATAAGCAGCGGTCCCACCCGGAACGTACACGCCTACAGCAGCCAACGGTGCAATTTTCTCGCCTCTGATAACCCCTTTTTGCTTGGCATCTACAAAGCTGTCTTCAATTTCCATCTTATGAAAAGACGTAATATTTCGTTTGGCAAGTTCCAGCGCATCGATGACGTCTTGATCTGTCTTATCATAAGCATCATCAATTTCAGATTGACTGACAGCCAAATCATCCAGCTCAACACGATCAAATTTCTTTTCATAATCCTTAACCGCTTGATCTCCATTTTGAGCAACATTTGCGATAATGTCGCGTACCGATTTTTCTACTTCTGCACGGTTTGCGACTTTGTTTGTTCGAATTGCGACCTGCTTTAACATCTGATCTAAAGATTCTTCAATAATTTGCATATTTGCCACTCCGTTTCCAATAAATAGTCGGTTACGGTTAGGACTTTTGAAAATAAAAAAATCGTCCTCAGACATTGCTGATTTGCAATATCTGAGGACGATTTCTCGCGGTCCCACCTCATATTCGTCGCCATCTCACGATGAAACGACCTTACACTGCTTTTAACTAGTCGTCCATTCAAGATGAAGAACAGTTACAGCAGCCGTGGTAACGCTCACTAGCGGGATAACCTACTCTAATTCAATTACCCAGTTCATAGATGTGTTTTCAGCAACCCTGACGATCCGTTCTCACCATCGGGATTCTCTTTATATCAAATGATTGCTTGCTTTTCTAATCGTAACTTCATATTTATTATTGTTTTTTAATTTGTGATTACCATTACAATACCATGTTCATTTTGAATGTCAACATTATTTTTTAATTTCATAAATTAACTTTGACTCTTTTTAATTTTCTGTGACTGATTTATCCCAGCCAACCGCTTTATTAAACGTTCATATAGATTGATAAAAACATTGTCAACGTTCCGGCCATGACAAAGAAATGCCAAATTAAATGTAAGCCGGGGATTCGTGGAAAACTGTAAATGATTGCACCAACAGTAAAAATGATCCCCCCGCTTACCAACAGCCAGAAGCCACTTGGTGTCAAATTAACATAAAGCTGTTTACCTAAAAGCAGACACAGCCATCCCATAACGACGTAAATTGTGGTTTCTGTTTTTTGGTATTTTCCATGAAACACAACGTGACTGACGATTCCCGAAATGGCTAAAAGCCACACACCGGCCAGTAAAATATTTCCGGCTAAATTATTAATAAATATGACGCAATAAGGTGTGTACGTGCCCGCAATCAACAAAAATATGTTGCTATGATCCAAAATTTGAAAAACCCGCTTGACCCTCGTAAAAACAAAACAGTGCAATAACGTTGAAGCTAAGTACAGCATTAATACACTGACACAATAAACAATCAAGCTTATTGTCGCTACCGATGACAAATGATCATGATATGCCCTCATCAACAAAAGAATGGTTAAAACAATACCAGCAATAAACGACACACCATGGGTAACAGCATTTAATACTTCATAAACAATCTGCTGCCGTTTCAAATGAATTAATTGACTTGCCATTTCGACACCTCCTTGCCATTATCATAAGATAAAATAAACTAAGAGTCAAGATTATCTAGAATCAATATCTATTTGTATGAATCCTCATATCTGTGCGATAATATTTGTACTTAGGTTAAAGGAGTTGATAAAGATTAAAGATGATACAGTAAAACGATTTGCCAGGCTTTCACTACCGCTATATGCGGAGCTGCCGAGTTTGAATCTCTATATGGATCAGGTAATCGACGAAGTCAATCAATTCCTCGTTCCACTAACCGAAACCAAAATCACTAAATCAATGATTAATAGTTACGTTAAGCAGGGACTGGTTGACCGTCCGGAAAAAAAGCGTTATTCCAAGCAGCATTTGGCTGAGATCCTGGTTGTCAGCTTAATGAAACCAATTCTGTCACTGGATACAATCAAAAAAGCAATCGCCATTGCATTAAAATTGGATCCGGTTGATAAAGCATATGGCCAGTTCATTCACGCTTTTAACGATGAGTTAACCAAAACACAGTCCCAACACTTGAACGCTGAGAATTACCAGCGTATGGCCATTCGATCATTACTTTATAAGTTACTGGTTGAGGAAATGGTCAATAAAGACCTTTAATTTAAAGAAGGTAAGTTTATGGAAATAACAGTCATCCAACACGTACCGTTTGAAGTCCCGGGTTTAGTGACCAACTGGTCCAAAACTCATCAACACCAACTTAACGTCATCAAACTATTTAAAAATGGTGGCCAACTTCCCAAACCCGAGCAGGTCAGCTTCTTAATTGTTTTAGGCGGTCCAATGAGCGCCAACGATGACTTACCATGGATTGAACCTGAACGTCAGCTTATTAAAGACGTCGTTGATTCAGGCAAACCAATGCTCGGTATTTGTCTGGGTGCTCAGCAACTCGCCAAAGTCTATGGAGAAGCCATTGTCCCCACCAAAAAAGAAGTTGGCTTTGGCCCGGTAACCGCTACTCAATCGGCTCAATCACTTTTTAACGCTGCCGGCACTTATCAAGTCCTTCACTGGCATGGTGAAGGGTTCAGGTTACCACAACAAGCGGACTTATTGTTTACAAGTCATTATTGGCAATATCAGGGATTTAAATTAGGCTCAGCAATTGGCTTACAATTTCACTTGGAATCCACCCCGGAGACACTCGCGGCACTTACAAGTGCGGACGCTGACTTCATCCCTGGTTCAGCATACGCAGACAATGCCCAGCAGATACTGTCCCAAACGTTCGATCCAAATGCAGCGCTGCTTTTAAATCAAATTCTGGATTATCTGGTGACGCATCCAAAATAAAAGCCATGACCATCAAAAAAGTAAAACTGGAGGTATTCCCATGAAAAAATTCGGGATCATTTTTGCCACTATTATTCTGGCACTTCCCCTTTTTGCAGCAGTGCCATCTACATCGGCAAGCGCTGCTAAAGCAAAAACATATTCATTCTCTATTCTAACGGCTGATTTTTATGATAAGTCACCTGTTTATCACTCTAACGATCATACCGTCACGGTTTACCGTGCTGTAATCGGTGCGGATAATCCAAGTATCTCTTTTACCGCAAAGGGAAAATTGAAACCAAATACCAGCTACCATGTGACTCGTTACGTAAAAGCCAAAAGTAATGCAACCAAAAAGATCCGTTCGTTTCTCTACGTTAAGGGCCACGGATGGATTCAAAGCGTAAAAGTGACCAAGGGTGCACTTAACACTGACAATGAAGCAATTAAATTACCAGGTTAAATCATGACGCAAAGTTAACAAACGGTGTATCCTTTATGTAAGGGAGAGACCGTTTTTTTGTTGACGATCGTCAAAATTAGGAGGAGGTCATATTATGAATCGAGCTGCATTAAAGGAGGATGCCAAAAGCATTCTCAACTCTCATTTTTCATTTTATTTTTTGCTATTTTTACCGGCTTTTATCTTAGAGGCTATTGGTGGCTTCACCTTTGGAATGAACGTCACTGACTATCCTGAACCATCGGATGGTGTCAGTGCTTTGATTACTTGGATAGCTGCTCTTCTGACAATTGGTATGTTATTTGTTTGTCTTGACGCAATGCGTGAAAAGTTGACATACGAAAACCCGCTTCAAAAGTCACTGTTTATTTTCCACAACGGAGATTACTTTCTGGGGACATTGTTAATTAGTATTATTCAGTACATCTTTATTATTTTATGGACAATTCTGCTGATTATTCCCGGCATTATCAAATCATTGGCTTATTCGCAATCATACTTTATCTATCGGGATGCAATTGACAGAGGTGAACATATTTCTTACACGGACGCAATCACCCGAAGCCGTCAAATGATGGATGGTCATAAATGGGAATTCTTTGTCATGGGTTTAAGTTTTATTGGCTGGCTGTTATTGGTCAGTGTCACTGCCGGAATTGCGGCAATCTGGGTTCAGCCTTACATGTCATTGAGTTTCGCAAATTATTACAATGAGCTGTCACGTGAACAAAATGCAAAGGATGATCACGTTGAAGATCACCAAGCACCAACTTCCGAGTCATCGGAAAACAATTAAAATCGACTATTGTGTAGAAGCAAAACAACGGGCTGTGGCAAAAATCATTTTGTCCAGCCCTTTTAGTATGCTCACGATCATTCCCAGCAAGAATGGGTTAAAAAACAACTTCGGACCGCCAAAAAATTAAAGGCTATTTTTTCTTAATGATAGGTTCCAGCCATATCCTTGTGAAATCCCACATAGCCCTATTAAAAATAGTAAAATAAGTGCGATACAAACGTTTATAACTTAAACGGAAGCGCTTATTATGTCGGTAACAACTTTTGGCGAGCTTATGCTTAGACTCACGACTCATGATACTCTCCGCTTTAGTCAAGTAACATACTTGGAAACTAATTTTGGCGGTGTAGAAACTAATGTTGCCGTTCTGCTGAATCAATTGGGCGACCAAGTGACTTTTGTGACCAAATTACCCGAAAATAACATTGCGGATATAGCTATCAACCAACTTAGAGGATATGAAATAGATACCTCGCTTATTGCACGCGGTGGGGATCGCATGGGGCTTTATTTCTTACAGCGTGGTAGAGGCATTCGCTTAATCTCAGTGACTTATGATCGCGCTTTTAGTGCATTTGCGACCCCTCAAAAGTCCGATTATGATTGGGGGTTGTTATTTATGAAAATCAATTATTTTTATATTTCCGGCATTACGCCTACTCTGTCAAATGAACTGGCGCAAACTGTTCTTGACAGTGCCAATATTGTCATCTGCATCAGATTAAAGTCGTTTATGATGCTAATTTTCGTGGCAAGCTTTGGACCTCGAAAACCGCAATGGCATTTAACCGACAGATTCTGCCATACGTCAATATTTGTTTTGCCCATGATGAGGATCTTGGTCCTGCACTTGGATTCTCAATTGAGCAATTAGAAGCCACGCCCTTTGCTAATCGGATAACCGAATACAAACGCTCTCTGGAAAGACTGACTGCCAACTACCTAGACCTCCAGATCGTTGCAACTATCGTTCGAGATATCAGTACCACTTCGAGTCGTTGGATCAGTTTGCTCTGTCAGGATCGTCATTTTTATCAAAGTCCGAGCTACCTTGTACCAACAGACCACGAGGTAGCGAGTGGCGATGCCTTTGGAGCTTGGATTATTCATGGTATTATCAATGAGTTCTCCACACAGGAACAACTTGATTATGCAATGGCAGCCGCCATTCCAAGCGACTCCTCCCTACTTTCAGATAAAGAAATCAAAGCCGTCGTCAACAAGGGCGATCGGAATATTTTAAGATAGCCACCGGACACCAATTGTCAATTTCACAAAACATCTTTAAAACGAACGGGTGCAGAGGAAAATGCGGCCACTTTGGGGGTAAACCTCAATCTCATTTTGTTTCTACCCTCTTTTTTGTTCAATAACCTTCAATGTATGCCTACTTTCTTCAATGTCCAAATGGGTTTACCGTATGTTTGACGTCATTAGATGGTGACAATCTAATAGACAATCGTTGATGTCATTAAATAGTAATCTTTTTGATAAAAAGTAAGTTGAAAGTCGCACTGATCGTTTTAACAGGTGTAATATTACAAATTGGTGGCCGTCTACCGGTTGCTCTTGGTGCCGGTTTGGCATAGTTTATATGGTGAAGTTGTTTTCAAACAAATTAAAAGTTACATAAAAGTGAGGACCCACATGATAAAACGAAAAATTGCCTACTGTTTAGCGACACTCGGCGTCAGTATTGGTATCATCGGCGCCGCTACCACTAATTCTAAAGCAGCATCTTCCGCCATCCCCGATGTTTCGGAATGGCAGGGTAAGATGACCAGTCTCCAAGCACAAAATCTGAAAAGCCAAGTTTCATTCGTCATTAACCGCCGTCAATACGGCAGCAGTTACGTTGATAAATACGCAACTAATAACACTGCTCTCTATGTTAAATATGGTATCCCGTTCGGTGAATACGACTACGCCATGTTTACAAGTCCAGCCAGTGCTAAGACGGAAGCCAAAAACTTCTATAATCGTTCAAATAAAAGTGCAAAGTTTTACGTACTCGATTATGAACAAAACAATGTCACATCCGGCTCTTCCAAAGCCGCCGTTTTAGCTTGGTACAATGAGATGCGTTCTCTGACCAATAAGAAGTTGGTCTTTTACTCATACCAATCATTTGCGACTCAATATGCCGGAAGCGCCCGTAATAATTTCGACGCCCAGTGGATTGCCAACTATTCTGCCAAGCCAACGATTACAACCGACCTTTGGCAATATACCAACAAGTATTATCTGGCAGCATTGGGCAAGTACGTTGATAACAGTAAAGTTGTCACACATCCTGCTTCTTGGTGGACGGGAAACAGTATCGCAAGCACAGCGTTGGCCGACACATCAGTAGTCACGACACCAAAGTATTATCATGCCCTAAATGCTGCCAAACAGGTCACGGTTAACAAAAAAATCTATCTTTACGATTCCAGGACTTTTTCTAAAGCCAATCGCGTGAAAACATTGTCTGCCGGTGATTCAGTCAGTATCCAATCGGTTACCAAACGATCAACGGGCTCCTATTACTTTACAACGACGACTGGTCAATACATCACTGCTAACCGCTCATATGTCAATGAATAAGGAGGCTTATCGACATGACATTTAAAAAGAAATTAATTGACTCTTTAATCGCAGTTGCCGGTACCGCTTCTCTCACATTTGGCGGATATGCAGCTGTCAACAAAACCGTTTTTCATGCAAATATCGGCATTAGTTCAACCCAGCAGACCCCAGCACCGCAAAACTTAACGGTCGATGGGAATAAGCTGACTGCTTCAATCACCAATTCGAATCCCAAAGATTATAAACTTGATTACAATGATTCAAATAACAACCGTCACGCAACCTTTGAAATGCAAACTTATGACGATGCCCAATCAGCTGCCGATTCTCTTAATTATTTCGGTCAGCAGGACGGTACCAAGGATAAATTGAAGGACGGTAAACAAGCCACCTCTCAAGGAACTCTGGGACACGTTTACACCCATTGGAACCAAGGAAACTGGTCTATTACAACTGTCACGCCTTCAGAAGCTGCTGGAGGTCCAAATCCCGCAACATTTGCCAGCCAAGTTGCCAGCCAACTTAGTCAATATCCACTTCCTAGTGAGAATGTTAATCACGGTGCAATCGTGTTATACTCCACTAATGAATCAGAATTAGCCAACACTGTCAGATGGCAGGCAAATAAACGTGTTTACCAAGTTACCAGTGATCAAAGTAACTTAGCGATTCAATTAAGTCATCATGCCAACTAGGGAGGGTCTTTTATGCGTCACAAAAAATTAATCGGTTTGGCCGCTGGATTACTATTGGTCGTTGGGGGGCTAAGCGGATGCAATTCCAATAAGCAAAGCAAAGGAAGCAATGATAATGGTTCCACTGTTTCCAAATCCTCAAAGACGGATATGCAGAATGCCAGTAGTCAGTCATCATCATCCGATTCAACAACATCTGCAGGTTCTTCATCAACTCAAGCAACAACCGGTTCACGGATCAATAATCTCAATAATCAAGTTATCAATAAAATTGGAAACATCACGCTGCCAGGCGATGATGGGCTTAGTTCCGGCAGCAACAATCTGAATATGCGCTATAACGGTACACAATCAGATTATACAATCTATTACAGCGTAGGAAATCAAGCACTGGATCTTAATGCCAGCGGTGTTTCAAACGAAACACCCTACGCCACTTTCCAGAAAAAAACCTATTCATCCGAAAGTACCGCAGCCAGCGCTGTTGATTACTCACAAGCATCTACAAATAAAGGTTTACCGAAAGTAAAATTAAGCAGTAAAATTACCGGATACGAGAATGCCGGTGGCGGTCAACGTTATATTGCCTGGCATGAAGGTCGCTGGTCAATTGCGGTTCACGGTAGTGTTGTCAATAATACTAACCCTAAGCAAACTGCCATTCATGCGGTTAACCTCTTCGATCACTACATGTTACCGGCACCTCAAAAATACGGTGCCATTGAATTGAATGTTCACAGTTCAAGCGATCACACCCGTGACCAATCTATTACATGGCAGGATGGTTTAAGTGTTTATACACTTAAGGGCGTCGATATTGATACTGCCGTTCAAATGGCTGCAAGTGCTAAATAATGAATTCCGATTGTCAAATCTTATCAGCCAAAATAATCTAAAGTTAGATCCAGTTAGAAATTGACAAAAATCAACTTCTAACTGGATCTTTTTCATGACATTGAAGGCTGAGACGTGACTTTATCCAGCTCGTTTTAGTGCAATTACGATTATTACTGAGCAAAAATAAAAAGCACCCGACAAACTTATTAAGCCTGCCACTCAGCCCGCATACCGTACAGAAAGAACAATCCTCCATGAAAGCAGATGAAAGATGTGATTGACCACTTGTTTAAAAATAAGGCTGATCATTTTAGATAAAATAAATTGTCGAGCACTAATAGTAATGGCTACTCTTTAAACTATAAACCGACTCCCCCAACTTGTCCATACACAACTTTATAATCATTTCAATAAATATAATCTTATTTCAACTTTCTGCTTAAAAAACAAATGTGAATAGCTGAAGAAAGATGTCAACCATTAAAATCCGTAGAATTAATTAACACGCGGCCTACAAATCGGTTACAAATCTATTAAAACATTGAGCAGATTCCTCACAGCATGGTACAATTTGAATCAGAAGCTGGGAGGAGAATATATAATGAAAATCAATAAATGGTTGCGCACTGTGATGATTTCGTGTGCAACAGCACTTACTTTTGGAATTGGGTTGGGACTTCAGTCTCAATCAACACAAGTAGAAGCTGCTACGCCTACATACAAGGTTGTATCAACTACTTCAATGACAAAGGCACCTTATCATAAGAAATCTTCTGCAGGTGCCATTTGGAATGCGTCACACACCAAGCAGGTGGCCACCTTAAAAGGTTATCCTTATACCACTTGGTACGCCACCAAAAAAGCATCTATAAAAAAGAGTGGTGGCTCAACTGCGCTTTACTATCAGGTTAAGAACGGTTCCGGGTCTGTGTCCGGCTACGTATGGCATAATTATGTCACACCCGGTAAAGCACCATTTGGATTGAAATACGCTAAAGGCGCTGTTGCCTTGGATGTGAACACGAATGGTGTGGTTTGGTCAAAAAACGCCAATACCCCTCGCCCAATTGCATCTGTTTCTAAATTAATGACCCTTTACCTGGTTCAACAAAAGATCAGTAACGGTGGCGGTACATGGACCTCAAAGGTCAATACCAGCAATGCCGGACTTAAGAAATTAGGTAAAGACAGCACATTCGGCGGCTTTAAATTTACTAAGAATTCATATACGGTTCGCGATCTCTATCTTGCCGCATTGATTGAGTCTTCAAATAACGCCGCAATTGCGCTTGGACAATGGGTTGCCGGCGGTTCAACACCTACCTACAACAAGAAGTTTATTTCCATGATGAATGCTCAAGCTAAAAGTTGGAATCTATCCAACACCTCATTTGTCTCGGCATCCGGAATGGAACAAAATAGTTTGAAACCATTCGGATACAGCATCGGTGGTGCAAACGCCAACATGGTTTCAGCAGCGGATGTTGCTCAAATCGCCCGTCACTTGATCACAGACTATAACGACGTCTTGAAAGATGCTTCAATTGGTTCAATGTCATTGGACGGTCAGAAGCTTTATAATTATAATAATTTGTTGCCTGGTCGAAAATACTATCAAAAATCATTGAATGTTGATGGCTTGAAGACCGGTTATACAGATCCAGCAGGTTACTGTTTCGTTGGTACCGGTCGTAAATCTGGACATGACCGGATTATCACAGTTGTCCTTCACGATGAAAATGAATTTACTGAAACACGTTCATTGATGAATTACGTTTATAATAAGAATTTGGCTTAATGGATCAATGAATATGAAAAATGCGTCTCAACTATTAGACAATAGTCCAGTAGTTGAGGCGCATTTTCTGTTAAAAGGATTTTATTGAATAAATAAATCCTGACCTTGCCTTACTGTTTGATATTGCTGTTGTGACACCATCAATCGTATTAATGAGAATTCTAATGTCACTTTTTGATGCTTGGTACAATGTCAAATTCGCACCATTATGATGCAAATACAATCAGTCATCATCTACAGGATCATCCGGCATTCTTGCCAATACACCATTATTGCCTATAAAAACTTTGCCATAAGTTAAATCTGTCAATTCTTGTTTATCCAAATAGCCACGGCCCATCAATAAGCGCTTCTTTCACCGACACCCCCTATTTTATAGGCCTGTCTTTATCTGATACCCTTTTGATGCCGGTTATACTCATGAATAATTCTCAACGCCCGCTTTCGAGTTTTAATGTTTGGACTTTTCATTCATCGACGTGCACTTGCCAAGTCTTGCTTTTCCATGGTTGTTTTCCTCCATTTTGCTAAATCGTAATCATTACAATTTGATAGTATGCAAACTTTTGCTGTCATTGTCAAGAAGTTTTCTGAAAAAATAAATTAAAATTCCCGATTTTAACTACCACCAAACCAACCTAGGCACCGATCTTCCATTGACATCTTCTCAAAAAGGGCATACTCTTTTCTTTGAATCATTTCAAATAATATGGGGGATAAAGGAAATTATGTTGGAGGATAACAGTAACTACGATTTGTTTCAGAGACTTCACCCCCATTGCTTTTCCGAAGCAATGGTTGCTCATTACGCAAAAGAAGAATTAGAACGGCGGGCAGATAACGGCGATGGTGAAGCTAAAATGCTTTTGGCAATTAGAGAAAGTGAACTTCGCGAAGAAGATAACTCAATTAAAAGACGCGGACCAATTCAACAATTTAAGCATTCAGCACCAACCTTGAAGGTCATTTTTAGAATGCGATTAAGTTAAAAAACAATTAAGTCAGATAAAGTAGCACAAAACCACTTTAATCGACTTAATTGCTTTTTGTTAAAGCAACTTGTTTGTAAATTGATCAGTGTACACAAAAAGCCTACCTTTTCACATATTGAAAAGGATAGGCTTTTTTCTTTTCTCAAACTATGATGATTTAAAATTTATTGTGCCGTCAATCCACCATCAATCACGAACTCTGATCCGGTTGAGTAACTGGAATCATCAGATGCCAAGAATAAGACCATTTTGGAAACTTCTTCCGGTTCAGCAACTCTTTGTAGTGGAATAGCTTTGGCGAATTCCTTAATAACCGCTTCACTATCTCCTTGGTGAATCATTGGGGTTGAAATAACACCTGGGTGAACGGAATTTACTCGAATCCCACTGTGGGCCAATTGAAGTGCGGCAGCTTTTGTAAAACCACGGACAGCAAACTTGGTGTCGGTATAACCAACTGCACCGCCAACCAAACCGTTCATTGAGGAAATATTGACGATACTGCCGGAACCGTTCTTCTTCATGGCTTCGGCCGCATACTTGGTGCCCAAAAAGACGGATAATTGATTGATCTTGAATATCTTCATATAATCATCGGTTGTGATATCCTCAAGTGATTTATTAAAGCTGATACCGGCATTGTTAACCAGTATATCCAATTTGCCAAATGTGTCCAATGTTGTCTTGATAACATTTTTCCAATCATCTTCACTGGAGACATCCTGCTTAATGAAGATCGAACCATTGCCAAGTTCTTTAGCCAACTGATTTCCCTTCTCTTCATTAATATCGGTGATAACAACTTTGGCGCCTTCTTTAGTAAACAGCTTTGCATGGCTGGCACCCATTCCTTGAGATGCACCTGTAATGATTGCCACTTTATTATCTAATTTTCCCATGATAAAGCC
>NZ_GG669995.1:111095-173187 GCF_000159315.1 Lentilactobacillus hilgardii DSM 20176 = ATCC 8290 | reverse complement strand
ATAATGTAATCGGTTACTGCTTCCAATTTCATTATAGCGTACCGGTATCATTATCTTAAACAATTTGTTTAGGAATATTTAGAATTTCAAAACAAGTCGTTCTTTAACAGTATTTGTCTCCAACGCATGCTGTGCTTGTGCTGCATCTTCTATTGGCTTTTCAACAATGTCATCATCCAGTAAGAAGCCGTCAACCATTCGTTGATTGAGCAGCTTTGCAGCATCAATGAATTGATCAATTGTTGCGTGGCTTAAGACAAATCCGCGAATCGCTTTATCAGTTGTATAGAACTTTCGCACATTAAATGTAAACTTATTATCCTCTGGCGCTGTAATCAATCCAATTGTCCCCCGCTCATTAAGGGCGTTAATATTTTCCTGCAGGGCAACTTTTCCTGAAGTATCCACAACAAAATCCACACCGTCAATGTCATGCTTTTCCAGTTGCTTGGTTAAAGACTTCTTGTAATCCAATGCCAAATCGCTGCCAAAACGATCCATCTTATCAAAGTCAGCTTCATTAGAGGTCGTAATAACCCTCAGTCCCATGGTATGCGCAAGTTGAATCAATTTTGTTCCCACGTGTCCAGCTGCACCTTCAACTAAAATCGTGTCGCCACTCTTAGCCTGAAAAACGTGATTAATCAAGATAGCAGCAGTTGCGGATGAATGCACCGAGGCTACCAGCTTAATTGGATCTACACCTGATGGAATATGAAATAAACGATCAGCTGGGACAGCTACATAACGACTTGTTGTGCCTTGTCGGCCATCATATCCCATGCTATTGGTCCAAACCTGGCTACCAATAGCAAATCGGTCAACATTAGCGCCGACTTTTTCAACTTCACCAACCGCATCCCGGCCAATAACAAACGGAAAATTTAAGTTTGTTTGATATGAACCGGCTCTTACAAACGTATCCACGTGATTAACCGAAACGGCCGAAACTTTAACCAGGACATCGTCAGCGCCGATTTCCGGTTCCGGTAAATCTCCGATAATAATATTTTTACTACTACCGGTTTCCTTAATATATGCTGCTTTCATATGACTCTTCCCCTTTCATGAGGCTACGTCTATATTATATTCCGAAAGTGTTTTAGTTTGGCCGTGAACGCTTGTGCATTTGTCAAATTCTTCTAAATTTGCCTGATCAAAAAAGGGAGCCAGGTTCATCGTCCCTAACTCCTTTGGTACAATAATCAAAATGATATCTTATAACCGTTGTTTATAAGCTTATTTATTCATACATAATGCCGTTATGACTTAATAAATAAACTCACGAACGCCAGGCAATTTTAAAGCTTTGTTTACCATCAATTGAATCAACATTTTCAACGTCCCCATTAACCGGCGCGTGGCTAATCACAAATCCTGGATGCTGATGACTGATAAAATTAAACTGATAGGCAATCCCAGCCATTTCTTTCTTTGCTTTCATCACACCATAACTACCATCGGACAACTTCACAATTTGATCATGTTTTTTATCTGGATTGACATAGATTGTTGTCATAACCTGCACCTCCAACATCATTATAGCAGGACTCCCGGTAATCAGTTAATTTCCCGTTAGGTCATTCTAAACACGCGTACATCAGTGATCAACAATAATCCCTTGTTTGGGTTGATCACTCAGATAACGAAAAAACTGAAATAAGGTTTGCCCCTACTTCAGTTAAGTTTGACTATTCAATTTTTACATCCTGATGTCTTATTTAGGTTCATTCACCGGCCATTGTGGCTTTTCACCATTCAACACCCGAACCACTTCACTTGCCGCGTCAACGGCCATCCTCGAAAAGCTTTCAACCGTACTTGAACCGATATGAGGCGTTAACAGCACATTTTCAAAATGAAATAAGTCACTATCTAGTGGTAATGGCTCTTCTTCAAAAACATCCAAGGCCGCTCCAGCAATTTGGTGAATCTTTAATGCATTGATTAAGGCACTTGTATCAATCAAACCACCACGTCCCAAATTGATCAGGACACTTGACCGTTTCATTTCGGCAAGTTGATCCTTTCCAATGATATGATGAGTAGCCGGATTTGAAGCCAAATGTAGCGTCACAATATCAGCTGTTTTCAACAACGTGTCCAAATCGACAAATTTTTCATAAGGAGATTCCTTTTTCGATCGGTTATAAATAAGAATCGGCATTTCCAAGGCGCTGGCTTTTTTGGCAACTTGCTGGCCAATGTGGCCGTATCCAATGATTCCCAACGTTTTACCCGCCAAATCGAAGCCCCGATGTGCCAATGCGTACGTATAATTGCCCTTTCGCATTTCAAAAGAAGTTTTTGTGACATTTTTGGATAAATCAAATATCTCAGCCAAAGTTGTTTCTGCAACCGTTGCCGCATTTGCATTTGGTGTATTGGTCACCCAGACACCATGTTGAGCACTTGCATCCAAGTCTATGCTATCATAACCAACACCATGTCGGGCAATAATTTTTAAGTTGGGCATCTGCGACAATACGTCCTCTCCAACGTGATCCAGAAAAATAATCATCCCATCGGCATCCCGACCATGCTCCAAAAGGCCATCGATAAAGTTGTCGTCAACTTCTATTAAGTCAATTCCCCGATCCGTTAAAACCTTTTTTCCATCTTCAGATAACGATTTTGGTATAACAACCTTTTTACTCATGTTAAATCCCCCATTAATGATCAATATTTTTTGAAGCATAGTCTAACATATCTGCCGTTTGCTGATTTAATAAAGGCGGCAGCTTGTCAAAATCGAAATAGGATAGTTTAACCGTTTCGTCCGTTTCCGATTGTAAGGGCTGCCCACCAATCTGTCTCACGTGGTAAAGTGCCGAAATTGTTTGAGTGACGTCACCATTCGGGTATCGCACTTCGCCCTTATCAAATATTTTTAAAAAGCGGATAATGTCCACATCAATGCCACTATCCTCTTTGTATTCACGGACACAGGCCTGTGCATAGGTTTCACCGTACTCTAAATAACCGCCCGGTAAACTCCAGTTATGGGTATCGGTTCGCAGGTTCAATAAAACCTGACCATTGTCATTTAGCAGGATACCGGCAGCCGTATTCATCATAATCGGTGTGTGACCAACCAATGAGCGAATCATCGAAACGTAATCTTTTGCCATTAATCATCCATCCTTCTCGTATTCATTATCGATACTTCTTTATAATTAAGGATACATGCTTTGAAAAATTTAGTAAAATGCATTTTAAATAAATGGCTGACTTTTTGACTGATATCAAGATATAGTCTTAATAAAGATACTAAATGATCGATTTCCATAACAAAAAGAGATTTAAATTTGATGTCGGTCATACTATGCTTTAAACTAAAGATGTAAGCGGTTAATAGTCATTTAAAGGGAGTGATTTTAATGTATGAGCACATTTTAGTACCACTTGATGGTAGTGAAAATTCTCGAAAAGCATTAGATGTCGCCATTAAATTAGCAAAAACCTTCTCATCCAAACTATCATTACTATCAATTGTTGATAATCGTAATTTTGCAATGCCGGCAACTGCAGCCGCTGCGCCAAACAGCAGCTATTCTGAATTAACCAGTTATGCTCACGACATTGTTGACGATGGACTGAAAACCGTTAAAGAAAATGGTTTGGATGCCGAGACAATCGTCACTCAAGGATATCCAAAATCAGTCATTGCAACCGATGTGCCAAAGAAAAATAACATTGATTTAATCGTTATCGGTAAATCAGGTCGGGGTGCTATTGACAGATTCATTATTGGTTCAACAACTGCTTACGTCGTTAGAAATGCAACTGTTCAGGTATTGGTTGTTAACGATGATGCATAGGTCAGTACTATCGTGACACCCATTTAAATTCATAGCGGAAAAGCACTTATCAGAGAGCTAACAATCGTCTGAATAAGTGCTTTTTTGATGTACTTGGATGAAAAGATAGCCGACCAATACGTGGAAATTAACAAGTTAGCCACAAGTCCTAATAAAACACTCAACCTTATAGCAAAACTGCCAAATGTCTGTCAGATCATTTTTACCATAAATATTGAACCGGATCTTTAATGTATTTGTCGTAAACGTCACGCACAATTACCATCTGATCATCACTTAAAGCAGGCAATTCAGCCGCAGTTGTATTGCGTTCAATTTGATTAGGATTACTTGCACCGGGGATAACGGCCGAAACAGCATCATACATTAAGATAAAGCGAAGAGCCATTGCGGCCAGATTATTAGTTGCGAGTCGTTCTTTTAATTCATCGGCGGCTTTCACACCGGTAAGGTAATCAACTCCCGAGAATGTTTCGCCCTTGCTAAAGAGTTGGCCATTACGATTATTCGTCCGATGGTCCTGAGGTGCAAATTTTGTATCAGCTGTATACTTGCCGGATAACAAACCACTTGCCAACGGTACCCGAGCCAAGACGCCAATATTGTTTTTCTTAGCTAAATCAAAGAACAAATCAGCTGGTCGTAGCCTGAACATATTAAAAATGATTTCGACTGCCGAAATATCATAAGACATCGCTTTAATCGCTTCTTCAACACGCTCGACGCTGACGCCGTAGTGTTTGATTTTGCCTTCTTTCTTCAGTTGGTCCATCGTAAAGAACGTTTCCGGCATATAATAAACACTCATTGGCGGGCAATGTAATAACACACAGTCCAAGGTATCGAGATTCATATTTTTAAGTGATTCATCAACATAGCGTGTTAAATGTGCTGCATCGAAATGTTCAACGCTCAACGGTTCTTCTTTACGGCCAATCTTAGTGGTGAAATGAACATCCGGGTGACTGTTAATAAACTTACCGACAGTTTGTTCACTTTTACCATCCTGATAACCGTCTGCGGTATCAAAAAAATTCACGCCGTGATCATAAGCTTCTGAAAGTGTATCATAGGCATCCTTTGCATCAAAAGGTGTTCCCCATTTACCGCCAAGCTGCCAAGTGCCTAATGAAACGTCACTGATTGAAAAGCCCGTCTTGCCAAATCTTCGGAATTCCATCATTTTCTGTCTCCTTTGAGTTTATCTTTATATGTCATAAAACCAGAAAAATAAATCTGCTAATTAGCAATCACCAGGAAAAATTTCTAGGTTAGATGGTAATCACCAATACTGCTACCAACAAATTTTTCTTGCCAATTCTAGAATATGATGAACAAACATGTTGCGGATGTTTGGCATCTTTAATGATAGCAGTTCAAGTACGCTTGAAGTAAAGTAAAACATTAATTAGTTTTAAAAAGCAATGTTTTTTGGAATAAACATTTTAACGACATAATTTCTAAGAAATCACTATCTCAGTACTACATAAAATTGTTTGACTTTCTTTTTCAGTGAAAGTACATGTTAAATCAACCGTTAACAAACTAAAATTTCAGTCAAGCAGCTTTTCGTCGATTGATATTAATTGATGATCTTTTTATTCGGATCCAGCCAATTAATCACGATTACAATCAGCAAAATCACAACAACGGAAATAAAAACCGCATGTAATGCCATTAAAATAATAGGATCTGCCATTGCCCGATTGGCCACCTCATGCGTGTGGTTTGAGCTGATCACACCATTAACCTGTGAAAAGGTTATGCCGTCATGTAGATTCAGTCGAATCATCAAATTCAAAATTGCTCCATAGACACCCGCCATGACAGTTTGGCCCAATGACCGCCCCAAAGTTAAGATTGAGGTGGCCGAACCAACCATGGTCGGCAAAACCAAATGTTGACTGAGAATCGTATTCATACTGATCACAATGCCCATCCCGGTACCGTTAACCATCGCAATCACATAGAATGCCCAAACCGGAAACGACTTACCTGCAACTATCAACTCGACATATCCCAATAACATCAAGATAATCAGGACAATTGCAATCCGTTTTGGCACATATTTGGCAAGCAAGGGACCGACGAAGAAGGAAGCAATTAACCACATAACCGAACTAGATGTGACAACTAACCCCGCTGTCGTGGCGGAAACCCGGTAAAGCGACTGCAGCCAAATCGGGAAATAAACCTGATAGCCAATCAGAACCCCGCTTAAGATCGTTGCGGTGATAATTTGAATGCTAAAGGTTGCCGAACGAAACATTTTTGGTGATAACAATGGATTTGAAAAATGCCGTTCCCGTCTAACTAACAACCATAGGCTAACCGTAGCAATAATAAACAGTCCCAGCGCCATCACAGACTGATTATCCAAAACCTGGATAGCTAACAGTAAGCCGACCAAACTGACCGCAAGCCAAAGGATACCAAACCAGTCAATTGCTAATTTCTTCTGTAACTTAACTTTTTCTTTGTAGCCAAATCAGACGAATAGCATAACCGCAATGCCCAACGGTACATTAACAAAGAAAACCCAGTGCCAAGATAACTGATCAACCAGAAAACCGCCAATTAACGGTCCAACCAACGCTGATAACCCCCACGCCGTGTTATTAAAAGCCAACACCGTGGCGCGTTCTTTAAAACTAAAATTATCCGCAATAATGGTAAACGTCAGTGGCATGACTGCGCCTGCACCAATCCCTTGAAGCGCCCGGGAGATAATCAACAATAAAATAGATGGTGATAACCCACTTAACAAAGACCCCACGGTAAAGACAAAAACGCCCCATTGAAAAATGTTTCGTCGCCCCATCATATCAGCCAATTTGCCATAAATCGGTGTTGTAATGGCCGTTGTGAGCAAATACGCACTCATAATCCAACTTTGAAAAGCCAGCCCGTGTAACTCACTGATGATGGAAGGCAAAGCTGTCGTCACAATGGTCACTTCAACCGATGTCATGAACGTAGCGATAAAAACTGCAGTCATAATGATCCACCGTTTATTAGGACCCTGCTGCTTATCCAATGTTTCTGTTTTGTGATTCATAAACCCGAATCCCTTCTCTCAAAATTGTTCACATAGAAAAATCTACCATTATCAGATAAAATAAGAACAGACAATCAGTTAGACAGGAGCTTTTAAGATGAAAATAACTTTCGATCACGCCCAACCACAAGCATTATCCGACATCATGCGGATTGAACATACCGGCTTTTCAGCCGCTGAAGCTGCCACTACCGAAGCTATGAAAGACCGAATCCGGCTTTACCCGGATACATTTATCGTTGCAAAAAATGATCAAGGCCAAGTCGTCGGCTACATTGTGGGACCTTCCTTTAGTCAACGCTACTTAACCGACGAGCTTTATGAAAAGGCGAGACCAAACAATCCAAGTGAAAGCTATCAAACAGTGCTCAGCTTAGTAGTTGACCCTTCATATCAACATAACGGCATTGCCGGTCAATTGCTGGATGAATTGGCAAAGGTAGCTAGAAAGCAAGGACGAACCGCCATTAGCCTCACCTGTTTAAAGAAATTGATTCCTTTCTATGAAAGCCACGGCTACAAAAACGAAGGCGTGGCGGATTCCGATCACGCTGATGAAATTTGGTATAATATGGTGCTTACCTTATAGAAAGTATCATGCCGATCCTTTTGGCTTGTTTGATGATCAAACGCCAACGACATCATTATTGAAATGAAGGTTGTCTGAAAAGTATCTCTTAAAATGAACGGAGGTTTAACTATGTATAAAAAGCGACCTTTAGGGAAATACCGCACATTGCCAACGCCTGATTCGGAACAAAACCTGATTGGTGATCGCTATGCAACAAAAAAAGGGCTGTTAAAACGCTATAGAGTCGGTAGACACAACAGAAAGCATGGTGCTTTTTCCCAATCGCTTCAGTACAAACCACAGTTTGAGAAAAAGGCCGTCAGATTATTTTACGACATGTTTCCCGAAGCCAGTGCAGGAGATGGCAAAGCTTATCGTAATTATTTACGAGGTTATATTGGCAACTGGGACTATGGCTACCTACTCATATTTATCGAAGCTAATGTTCGCATTCACCAAACTTTTTATGGCACCTTAAGTAAACCCCAACAGACATACTTAGACGCCAACCTCGCCATGAAGCACCATGACGACCTTATATTGGATGAAGTCGCTGATGACTACTTCATTGTTGAAAATCAACTATTACAGAAACAAGCAAAATCACTTTTTAATTTAATCCAGAGTGACAATGATTACGCCCTTTTAACAAAACTAATGATCAGGGAAATGATTCGGGCACAGAGATCTTACGTTGGCGCTGACGTTGTCAAAAGAGAAATGCGGCGTTTTATCACAGATTATTTAGTACCTCGAATGTCTAATGGTGCTTTCGCCGGTGAAGAAGCTGAGTATTGGCAGACATTCTTAGCTAAACAAATTGATGATTGGTGGGATTGATGCCGGTAACTGATTCAATTCAGTAAGCTACCTCAACCCCACATATCCGGTTCGATCAATCAATTGTTGGCCGTCCCTGCCTTGTACCCAACGAATCAATCGTTGGGTATTTTTAGTCTGATGACGTCTGCTAATTGCATAAATTTTAGCAATAAACGGATAACTGCCATGACGAATAGTCGTCATATTTGGTTCAATCCCATTAACCCTCAATAATTTAATTTTCTTATTTCGCTTCATTTTTGTCGTATAGAATCGAAACGAATAGCCGAGTGCGTTGGTACGATTGTTGTATCCGGCTACGTCATCAATAATGCCACCCATGCCGTCAACTTCCTGATATTTCAATGGTTTAGCTAATTGATGATTGCGCATGACCAGCTTCTCCATGGCCGTTTGGCTGCCGGAGTTTTCTGCCCTTTGAAACGGCAAAATGGTTTCAAAACGACCACCTACGCTTGACCAAAAAATGGTCTTTCGTTGATAGATTGATTGAATCTGTTTGACGGAAAGACTGTTCACCGGATTCTTTTTGTTAACGAAAAACACAAATGCTTCACTGCCAATCTGAGTCAGCTTCAATTTAACGTTGGCCTTTTTGGCAGCTGCTAATTGTTTTGTGGACGGCTGAGCCATAAAGACAACGTCAGCTTTTTTATGAATCAGTCGATCAAAGGCCTGTGGGGTTGTTCCTACCCGAACTATTTTAGCGGCCTGCTTTGCCGTCATTCCCTTATACAATGTCTGTGCAACCGCTGAATAAATAGGATACGCAGCCGTAGCCCCATCCAAACGGGGATAGTGACTGACAAATCGCAAGTTTGTTGAATGGTCCAAACTCGCCAGATGTGACTTTTTCATAAACGGTCGAAACTGCTTTAAATTAAGTTCACTGGAAGTATCGCTATATGTATGAACGTATCGCAAATTTTTGGCAAATTGCTGGTAAAGTGGCAGTAAGCTAATCAAACAGAGCCCAATTAACCAAGTCATCTGCCTCTTTCCCAGTTTTGGAAATTGTCCAGCCACACTTTGGTAGTAAACAGCACCCAATACCCCTGACCAAAATGTCCCGATAATCAACCATGGGAAAAGGTCATACATTAAAAAAGCACCGGCTATCAGACTGGATAAGTTGTATGGAAAGGCAAATGCAATTAACGGATATTCCGACATAGCAACATAATTGTAACGGTAAACAATCATAATAAGCGAAAAAACACCCAAGTAATAGACCAAAGAAATGATCATTGCTTTTATTTCATTTGAAACGTTGGCGATTTGATTCTTCTTATTGTAGTGATACCAATAAATCCCGTTCAACAATAATGCCGGTATCATTGCCCACCACCAGCCGAGTCCAAAAACACCAATGAATCCGACAATTAACGGTGAAACAATCAGGCTTCTGAATAACTGCCACCAGAACCCTTTCCGGTCATGACGCTTCTTATTTTTCAATTTTCAAACTCCCCTTATATTTATTAAGATGATCATTCCCTCTACATATTCACTATAAATTCTAATGATGAAAATTTCATAATAAACTGGAACCTTTGATGGAGATTTCTTGAACCGGTTCTTAGATGGTGTTATGATTCCAATAACTTATAATGGACTATATGTAAGGAGCTATCATTTGATAATGAAGAAGAAACATTTACTTGCCAGTTTATTGGCATCCCTGACAATCGCCACCGCACTGCCATTTTCCCTTGGATCCCATTTCCAAACACAGGCCTACGCTAAAACCACCGCAAAAAAGACCGTTATCTCACGGATTCAAAAGACACCCGATCTAAATCCGACAAGCAGCGTCCGCTCATTTTCCAAAGCGACTTACAGTCAATACAAATCAACATTCAACAAGGAATATAATGTTGATTTGATGAGCAAGCCGTCTGTCTTTAACCATCACCAAGCGTTGGTTTACACCGCCTCTCCCCAGCTTCGTAAATACTTGGCTGTTTCGATGAAAACCTGGAATAACGCTTTGGGAACAACCGTTTTTAAAACCGGAACGAGCACCAACTACACAATCAGAGTCGGCTTTGGAACGGGTGGTCAAAACGGCAGTCTGTGGGATGGCCTGTACAGGACCAATAAGCTCTGGGTCAATAAATCCCACTTCAATAGTAACAGCTACATCTTGACCGTACTTGAAGCCGTTAGCGGAAAAAAGGTATCCAAGCCAAAGACCGCCGCTGACAAAGCTGCCTACGATAAGTATTACCGCGGCTTCTGGGAAGCAACGATCACCCATGAACTCGGCCATAGCCTGGGGCTGGATCACACACCTTATCTGGACGATATCATGTACGCTCAATCAGGCGAAAGTGCCGGTAGTATTAAATATTCTTGGACGACGTCTAAAACCGGCAATGGTTCTTTCGCGGGATTTACCAACAAGTTATCGAACCGGGATATTAATAGAGCTAAATTAACGAAACTTTTGGGGTATTGGTGATGCTTAAATACCTCTTAAAACGAGGTCGGAATTTCCGATCTCGTTTTTAATTATCTATAAACATATGCTTTTGAAACAACATTTATAACCCATCACATTTTTTAAAGCAAAATAGACACTTATTAAAATACTTAGCGGCATAACGATCAAATCCAACAAAAAGTTTTTCAAACACTTTGCGAAGAATCACAAATAATGACCATCACTTGAATAAGCCAATGTTCTCAAATTTGATTCAGGCATCCGGGCCGTCACCAGATACCGGTCACGATATTGATTAACATCTGTGGTTAACCGTGACTTTTTGTTCGAAAATAACTGCCATTGATAAAGTCGATGCAGGCGATGCCTGACATATGGATAAACCGTGATACAGCCTAGGAGTATCAGATCCACATACCAATTAAACTTAATATGAAATGCCGATACGCTAAAGCTGGTTATGTTAAAAAATAAAATGAGCAAGACACTTAGCGTTCCCCTTTCAAGGCCACGAATCTCATAAGCCATTGTCATCTAACTGCCTCCCATCCTCACTATTTCCAATTAGGTTCTTCGAACTTTTAACTGGTTTCCATTATAAAGACAATCGCTTAAAATTAAAGGGATTCTCAGAAATGTGCCGTATTTCTGAGAAAATGTCTTTAATTTTAGCAATAATTCGCTATACTTTTGACCATAGGCAAGTTTTCAAAAACTGGAGGGACAAAACAATGATCTATAGAAAGACAGGCCGCTTCATCTGCCAATCTCTAATCATGATCGGGTTACTCTACTTCTTCAATGCGGATGGTAGGATGCGGTTCGTGTTTAATTTTAACTGGTTCAATGCATGGCTTTTTTGCTCATGGGTCTCTCAGCTATTCTTAGTTAATCGCAAAACATTTTATTTAACCGGTCAATCACTGCCGACAAAGGGACTGTCAGAATTAAAATCCGAAAGAATCAGAAAACGATCTCCTAAAGATGAATGGGGATTCATCAATCGACGAAAAGAACGCTTATCTCAGTGGCAATTCATGATGCAACTCCACGATGACCAGTGGGGGCTCGTCATCAATATCAGTCTAAGTTTGCTTTATGCGCTACTGGGGCCCTTAATTGCAGGACTCTTTTTTCTGAAAGACCGATATATAACTTCAAAATACCCGCATGCACAATAAAATGACACTAAAAGTCCTTTCAGCTCGACTTCTAATGCCATTCATTGATTTTCAGTAAGTTGTACTGTCCATATTTGCTTGAGATTTCTGTTGCTTGACATAATCGATAGTCAGCAAAATAGCGACCACTAAGCGAGTAAATTAATCATCTTTCACCTCAATTTATAGAAATGATAACCCCGAATGCCAGCGAATGTTCTTGTCAAAACCAATCATAAATGCCAATCCGATCAACAAAACAGGTGTCCAAATAATGAAGAATGCCCCCCATGGGGACCCACTTCCGGTCATGACTTGGGATGAGATGGTTGGCTGCCAGTCAATAAAGAAATGGATGATAATTACCCAAACAAGCGAATTAGTCGTTAATCTGATTGCGACAAAAAGGATGCCCAAAACAAATGCGTAAATGGCTTGTTGAAGTGTGGTCATTAAGGCTTGACCGGCAAGTAAGTTAAATAAATGCAGTAACCCAAAACAACCGCCTGAAACCACCGCCGCCCACGTATAACGGTACTTATTTCGTTCAAATGCTTGCGCGAAAGCCGACAGTAACAGCCCCCGACAGGTAAACTCTTCAAGAACTCCGGCCGATAATGCAACTAATGTATTTGCAATAAACAGATTTGAATGGACCATTGCCAACAGCCGATATGGAAAGCCACTTACGAGCAACAGTAATATTAATAACATACCGATAGTCGTTATCATTATTTTAAGAAAAAGGTTTAATGGCGGCACCGATTTTAAAAGCCGATTGCCTCCCAATCCATAGTACGCAATGCCACCCGCGATAAAAGCGTATGTAAACCTGACAACTGCTCGAAGATAAATCGCCGTCTCACTGTGACCGGAAAACAGTATCGCTCTGGAAACAAAGCTGGTACCAAATAATAATCCAAATAAAATGACAGCGGAAATAAGAAGCTTCTGCCAAGACCAACGTGTTTGTATCAAATTATCCCTACTTTCTTAATGCATACTGACAGGGTATCATATTTTAGCCCCTGAATAAATTTTGTATTTTTTAAATCAATT
The DNA here is from genome assembly GCF_000159315.1 of Lentilactobacillus hilgardii DSM 20176 = ATCC 8290. Lineage (GTDB taxonomy): Bacteria > Bacillota > Bacilli > Lactobacillales > Lactobacillaceae > Lentilactobacillus > Lentilactobacillus hilgardii. The sequence goes on along the minus strand of NZ_GG669995.1, from coordinate 160,229 downwards.
TGGCTTTAACGGTTTTAACTTGTTATAATGCCAGTGTAAGCCACTCAAACGGAGATGATTTATTTTGATGAACTCAAATTTAAAACGATTAATCAATCCAAAATTTATGAAGTCGTTTGCCATTATGTACTTGGTGGGTGTCACTATGATGATTCTTTTCTCACCTGTGATTTTGACAATGGCTCACTTCTATGAACAAATCGGCTATGGTATCCTGCTTGTGTTACTGCCATTGGGGTGGTTCCACATATTTTTCAATAAAGATTACGCAACCACCCGACTGCTTAAGCTGACAGATACCTTACACTTTGTCGTATTGGCATACGGCATCCTTTATATTGCGTTTGTCCTGTCGATAAACTTTTTATTTTAGTAGGGTTATCAAACTCAAACGGTGGGGCAATAACGCCACTCAAAAAAATAGAACCGCTCAATTAGCGTTGTATCCGTTATTTTGAATAAGGTTCGTTTAAAAAGCGATTCAGTTTTCCTGGATTAATGTCAGGAAAACTGAATCGCTTTTTTATGTCTAAAAATCAACCTTTCTTAAACTGCTGTCACCTTTACTGATCCCCCATCCCTGTCCCTTTCTATTTGAATAAAATCCGTTTATAAGCTTTGATTTTATCAAAAAAGGTTGCATTAAAATTTGATTAAAGTATAATTAATGAAAATGTTACATATTCTAACATCAACTGACCGTTTTCTAATATTTTACTAAGAACGAAAGCGGAACTTAGGGAGGATTTTATATGGGGTCATCAAAACAACTTAAATTATTGGTTGGCATCACCTGTTTTTCAGTACTATTGGTTGGCTGTGGAAAATCCAAACAGTCTTCTGACAAGCAAATTATCCGAACATCAATCGACTCCGAATTAACGTCTGTCGACCCATCGAAAACGACTGCGCTTAACAGTTTTACAGTACTAAATAACGTCGATGAGGGTCTTCTTCGCTTGGGCAAGAATAGTAAGATTGAACCCGGAATTGCTCAATCCTACAAAGAATCCAAGGATGGTAAGACCTACACGTTTAATCTCAGAAAAAATGCAAAATGGAGTAACGGTGATCCGGTCACTGCACAGGATTTCGTTTATTCATGGCGTCGAACACTGAATCCAAAGACTTCTTCACAGTATGGCTATCTTTTTTCAGGAATTAAAAATGCGGATAAGATCCAAACCAATAAAGCCCCTGTGTCATCCCTGGGCATTAAAGCAGACGGCAAGTATAAACTAACCGTCACACTTGAAGATAAGCTGCCTTTCTTTAAACTACTCATGGGCTTCCCGGTATTCTTCCCCCAAAACGCCAAAGCAGTTCAAAAATATGGTAGTCAATATGGGACGTCATCTGACAAACAGGTTTACAACGGGCCATTCACATTAACGAAATGGACAGGAACAAACTTATTGTGGACCTTAAAAAAGAATCCTTACTATTGGGATAAGAAAAACGTCAAATTGGATCAGGTTAAATACAGTGTTGTAAAAGATCCGACAACCGGCCTTAATTTATATAACGAAAAGAAGTTGGATATGGACGGTCTCTCCAATGACCAAGCCAAGCAATACAGTAAGAATAAACACATGGTGACCAGAAATCAGTCATCTTCCTACTACATTGCTTTCAATCAAAAGAAAAAAGTTTTTCAGAATTTAAAAATTCGTCAGGCAATCTCAATGGCCATTGATCGAAAAGTTATGACAAACAAAGTCGTGGGTGGCGGTGCTATCCAAAATGATAGTTTTGTTTCCAAAGGATTGGCCGTTTCGCCAAAGACTGGAAAGGACTTTACTGAAGACGCAACTGCGCCTGCCTCAATGACCTATAATCTACCGGCAGCCAAGAAACTGTTTAAAGCAGGACTAAAACAAGAGGGATTAAAATCACTTAGCTTTACGCTGATGGCTGGGGATGATTATTCTACTAAACAGCTGACAGAGTACCTCCAAAGCGCCCTTGAAAAATTACCCGGCTTGAAGGTTTCCTTAAATAACATTCCTGCCAGAGTTGTCCTGTCACGTCAGGCCGATCAACAATTTCAAGCAACCGTTGCCGACTGGTTCGCCGATTATTCCGATCCGATCACATTCTTAAACATCTTAACGTCTAAGAACCCCAGTAACATTTCAAAATGGAAAAACGCTGCTTATGATAAATTAATTGCTAAAAGCAACGGCCAGGATGCTGATAAACCCGAAGCCCGTTGGAACGATATGGTGAGTGCACAGAACCTGGCATTAAAAGACCAAGCTATCATACCGCTTTATCAGTCAGGGGAAAAATGGTTAATCAATCCTAAGGTCAAAGGAATCATTTATAACACCGCAGGACCAAACTATAATTATAAAAATGCTTATATTAAATAAATTTTGGCAGTCTTCATTTTAAACTTATTCGATAATGGTTTGAAATTTCTAACCTCATTTTAGAAATTTTGAACTTTTTTTTGATTTAAATAAGAAGAATCATCATTAAAAAAATAGTGGACAAAAGCCACTAAAATATTTATAATTAAAATCACGTTCGCCAAATTTTAAACATCCGGAGGGACCGTTTTGCTTTCACAAAAAGAAATTTCCTTGATTCGCGAATTTAATCGAGATTATACGGAGCTTCTTGGATTACTGAACAGGCAGGTATTCAATACCAGTCTAAGTTGGCAGGAAGGACGCATCTTATTGGAAATTAAAATTAACCACCTCATCAACCCCAACGAGATTGCCACCCATTTAAAAATCGATAAAAGCTATACCAGTCGAATCATTAATCGGCTGGTCAAGCAAGGCTTCCTTGAAAAAGTGCGCTCCCTTAAAGACTCTCGTTCCGTTCAATTGAAGCTAACTGCTTCCGGTCAGCAAATGACCAAAAACCTGGATGATAGGTCAAACGAACAGGTGGCACAATTATTATCAAAGCTGTCTGTCGACAAACAGGATCAATTTTATCAAGCCGTTGAAACCATTAATCAATTATTATTTTCCAGAAAGTAGGCATTCATTATGTGGGTTATCAAACCATTCAATCAGTTAACAACCAAAGAACTATTCGACATTCTATATCTTCGAACCAGAATTTTTGTGGTCGATCAAAAGCGAATCTATCAGGAAGTAGATACCAACGATCTTAAGGCCATTCACGTTTTCAAATTAGTCGACGGCAACATCGCAGCTTATGCCCGGATATTCGAGGACGATGGCCAAGTCACGTTTGGCCGTGTCGTTACCGCACCGGAATATCGAGGGAAAGGATATGGCAGAGCCTTAATTGATCATATTATGCAGACAATCCAAACTGATTTTCCAAATACGCCAATCAAAATTGAAGCCCAAATTCAAGTCGAATCCCTATACCAGAAGTTTGGTTTCATCACTCAAGGCGACCCATTTATCTTTCATTCCACACCACACATCAGAATGGTTCATAAACCTTTGGCTGGATGATTTCCGACTCGTCATTGTTAAGTTGACCTTTTAAACCCTAAGCGGTAATTTAGAGATTGCCAATAACGATGACTTATATGAGCTTTCTTTCATGTAATCCTAAACTAATTGAAGAAGTACATGCCTAACATATCATTAATTTGAATTGGAGTAATGTAAATGATACAAATCAGACCCATTGAAAATCGCGACAATTCAGCTTTAGCGCATATTGTTCAACATTCATTAAAAGCATATCAATTAGATATCCCAGGGACAGCGTATTTTGATCCCGAACTCTCTAACCTAAGTCAGTATTATCAGTCAAGCTCTAAACGTCAATACTTCGTAGCTTCCACTGACAACGGTGATATTTTAGGCGGTAACGGCATCGCTGAATATGATGCCAAAAATAGAATTGCCGAATTGCAAAAATTATATTTAACAGAAAATGCCAGAGGAAAACATCTCAGTTACAAATTACTTGATGCAGCAATTAACTTTGCCAAACATGCCGGCTACAAAGAAGTCTATCTCGAAACCCATCATAATCTAAAAACAGCCATTCATCTTTACCGGAAATATGGCTTCTCTGAATTGGGGCATCCTCTAAATCATGGCGAACATTCGGCCATGGATAGATTCTTTATCATGGAAATTTAACTATCTAAGGTGATAAAAACCTTAATTCATCAAATTAGACAAAAAAATAACGGTTCAATATTCTAAAACTGACTTTAGAAGTTATTGAACCGTTATTTTGTATCTGGTCAAGCTTTTTAATGAAAAGATTAACTATCGTAGAATAGCAAGTTAAACCGTCCTATTAAAGAATGCCGCAACGTCATCCCATACATCATCCAAATATCCCTTTGCATGTCGGCTTCCGGTCAGCATCCTGGTCATATAAGGAATTTGGTGATCGGATAACGTCTTTGCCATCGTTAAAACGCCGCTGTTTGGCACAAACTCATTCAAGGAATTAGCCAAATACATTGTGCCAGTCTGATTGGTTACTCTGTGATAAGGAGTTGCCGCTTCATACTGATCCGTTCGGCCGTTGAAATAGTTGGTCACAAACCATTTGTAAAATGGATCGTTGGCACCGGTCTGATTAATATTTGCACTGGCTGTAGCGTTAAATCCGCTGGTATCGCCTTCTGCAGCGACCACGTCCTGATGTTTGCCCAACCAATCATCAATATCCAAAATTCCGGAAAGCGATACGATTGGAATGCCGTATTTAATGGCTAATTCAACCACCATATTTCCGCCGGCTGACGAACCAAATGCGCCGATATGATCATGATCGAACGGTAAATCAGAATTTTTCAGCCACTCAAACAAATGATCCATATCTTCCAACGGTGCCGGATAATAGGCAACCGGTGTAATACGATAAGCTGGTGTAACGACTAAATATCCCAATTCAACGAAACGTTTAGATGAATCGGCATCCTTGGATTTATTGCCACGAAACCAACCGCCGCCATGGATATCGATGATTGCACCCTTAGCCTGTTTCACATCCCCATCATAATAGATATCGGTCTTTTGATGGTTGATCGAATCATATTCAACATCCGTTTTAACAACTAAATTTGCCATTTTTAAATTCCCCCTAGATAGAAATCAAACGCTCAATGTTTCATCACATGAAGTATCTACCCAGAAAGTACTTAAATCAATTAAAGCGTCTTCATAATCAGTGATTCAATCACTCACCCGGATAACCCTTGTCAAAAATATCCCAAAATTAATCATTACGACGAACTTGGATTTTGAACAATGACACTCATCACTGCCGTTATCAGCATGTTATTGATCATATTTTTTCAAGTGACATTTGGGTAATGAATGACAAAAGAGTCCCAGAGACAAATCTCGGAGGCCCTCGTTTATTTCAAATTAAGTTTACATAGTTGTTAGAGACCCACAACCTGAATCTTATTTCGACCCTCGTTTAATCACAAAGTCAAAATCGATATCCTGATCTGCCGGAATATGATATTGAGATTCAACATCCGCACCCCAACTGTCGATACCGCCGACACCACGAACGGCACCTAAAATAGTCACCACGGTTCTTCTTGAAAGCGGAAGTTCCTCAATATGCGTGGCATTTTCCAGTTCTTCTGCAGTGTATGGCAAAGCGCTAAACGCAAATGGCTGATCCACTTTTTCGAAAGTCAGGCTAAATGGGACGCTGGATGAGTCCGCGTTATTCTTAGTACTGTTTCGAGTGACCGTGACCCAGTTTGTCTCCATATGGACACCATTATCTTCCGGTACCAAATATTTTGTGACCGGTAAGCCATCAATTTGATAAACCCCGGGGACACCGCCAGCCATTCGATCAGGATATGTTTCACCCGAAAGACCGTCATACTGATAACCAATTGCCTTTGTTGGTAATACAAAACGCATCCCGAATACCGGTAATTCCGGAAGCTCCTTTTGTCCGGCATAGTGAACAGCCACTTTAATGACGCTATTTGCTGTCACTGTATAACTCACGTCCACCGTTGCGCTCGGAATCGTCAACGTTTCATAATGGTAAATAATCTCAATTTGATCCACAAACTCATTGTTGGAATACCGATTATTTAACGGAGCACCTGGAAAGTCAATCAGCTGATTATTCACTTTAACATCAATCGATTTGACATCGATAAACATATCGGCTCCCAGCCATTGAATTGATTTCTTTGAAAAGCCATTCCCCCGGTCATTATCGGTTGTTGCCCGCCAAAAAGTCGGCTTGGGTTCACGATATAACCATTCCTTACCACCGATGACCAAAGATTCAAGACCACCTCGTGAATAGCTGAAGATATAATGGAAATCATCACCACCAACACCAAGAGTCCCATCGCCGTAAATGACTTTTAACTGACTAGTATTTGCCATAATAGTATTTAACCTCCTGCATTGCTGGTTTTTCTGTCCGATCGGCGAACATCAAGCCATCTCCAGAAAATTCATAGTCGGAAACCCGGTCATCAAAATCGCCGCCATAGCGAAGCACCTTTTGACCGGTTACTTCGTCTTTGACTGCAACCGCCTGATCGATGAAGTCCCAAATGAAGCCCCCCTGATACATTGGATATTTATCAAGGAGACCCATATACGATTTCATACCACCGATTGAATTACCCATATCATGCATGTACTCACATAGTAGGAAAGGTTTTTGCGGATTATCTTTCAAATAAGCCTCAATTTCAGTTGGTGTTGCGTACATTCGGCTTTCAACATCTGAAATAGTTTGTTTATATTTAGGATTATGAAAAACGCCTTCATAATGTACAAGCCTTGATGGATCAACTTCCTTATAGTAGCTGTTCATAGCCTCAATATCATCACCGGCATATGATTCGTTACCAAGTGACCAGAATAAAATACTGGTATGATTCTTGAAAGTCTCATAATTATTTTTAGCTCGATCAAGAACGGCCGCTTTCCATTGCGGAACCGATCCGGGAACGTTATAGGACGGTTCGACACTGCCCAGTTTCTGCCAAGTTCCATGGGATTCCAAATTATTTTCGGCCATCATGTAAATGCCGTTGGTATCACACAGGTAGTACCAGGAAATATGATCCGGATAATGGCAGGTCCGAACAGCATTAATGTTGTTTTTCTTAAACGTTTCAATATCCTGCTTCATATCCGACATTGTGACAACCCGTCCGGACTCGGCGTCCCATTCGTGGCGGTTAACACCTTTGATAATCAGTCGCTTGCCATTTAGGACAATCACTTTATCCTGATTGATTTCAATTCGACGAAAGCCGAACTGGTATGGGACAACTTCCAATGTCCGACCATCTTTATCCGTCAATGTGATCGTTAACTGATATAAGTACGGATTATCGTTGTCCCAGAGGTGAATTGTCTTAAACGATGTATCGGCCAATCGAACATCGCTGTCAACCTCACTTCTGCTTTCATAGACCTGCTTGCCTGTTGCGCCAGCAACGGTTAAATGGGCAACAACGCCACTTTGCTGACCGGAAAACTGAGCTTCAACCTTTAATCGTCCAGATTGAAAATCATCGTTCACGGTTGGCTTAATTGATAAATCCTCAATATGAACAGCCGGTTGAGCGATTAACGACACATCGCGGAAAATGCCAAAGAAACGAAACATATCCTGATCTTCCAAGAAACTGGCCGTACTGCGGTTGAATACTTCTACAGCCAAGGTATTCTCTCCATCAGTCAAATAAGGTGTTAAATCAAATTCGTGAGGGGTAAAACTATCTTCAGCATAGCCCAGAAAATGACCATTCAGCCAGGCATACATTGCGGTTTCAACGCCCTCAAAACGAATGCGGACATCATGGCCCTGTAAATCCGGGTTCAACGTAAATTTCTTAATGTAGGCACCAACATGATTGTCTTTGCCCTTGCTAAACATACCGGCTTCATCTTGATCCGGTCCCATTGTAAACGCTGGTCGGCGGAATTCTTTGCCTTCCCATGGATAAAACGTATTAATGTAATGAATCTTATTATATCCGGCAAATTCAATTAATCCAGGAACCCGAATTGTATCAAAATTGCTGGAATCAAAATCTGCTTTATAAAAATCTTTTTGACGACTCATTGGATCCTTGGCATAAGAAAATCGCCAATCACCATTTAATGATTGAACAAAACTACTTTGATCACGTTCAATTTCATCTTGATTTCGATAAAATCTGTGATCACTGTGTGCTGGTAATTCGTTAATCCGAAAAACTTCTGGATCGTCTAACCAGCGGCTATCTGCTTGAGCTTTTTTTTCGTGACTCATCTATCACTCACACTCCCATACGCAAATTTAAGTTCCAACACCAATGTAAGCGCTTCACACATTTTTGTCAACATCCTTATTAAACTGTATTAAAAATATTTAATACAGTTTAATGCGGTTTGCATCTTTTTGCATAAAATTTAGTTCTTATTATATAAACGCCATTACCCGCTTACAGTATTTACAAATACTCCTTTATTGTTAAACTATTTCCTGCCGTTGTTGTAGGCCACGCATGATCAAAGAACTTCATGGATCGTTCCCACAAATGAACACCATGCCAACCGGTGGCGTTAACTTGGATAATCTTCAAGACTGGTTCGCTGCCGTGCAGTTTGTGCAGGTACAGGCGGTAATTTGGTTGCCCCGGGTGCTGTCGGCGATTATGATCAAGTTACAGAGAACACCAAGCCATATATAAAGAGGCTCAACGCTATCAGAAACAAGTAAAACAGGTCTTTGAAACCATCTCAAGTCAATAACCAGAAATATAATCATCACGCCTTGAATTAAAAATTACTTACACAAAAAGACAGTGTCTTAAGCCTACCAACCGGTGGACCTGATCACACTGTCTTTTTGTCAATGTTGCATTTCATTTATTTGATATAAACTTTACTTTCATAAGGACGAAGTTTAACACCCTGATCATCATCGTAGTTACTGATCAACAACTCATCGGCACTGGCCTGATCATAGTCTCGAATAACCGTTTGATCCGTAAAATTACTCATCACCAGCAATGTTTTACCGGCATAATGACGCCGATAAGCAAACACTTCAGAGTTTTCCGAATCAACTTCCTCATAAGTACCGTAGCGAATCAATTCGGAATCATGCCTTAATGCAATCAACTTCTGATAGTAGTAGAAAACGGATTGCGGATCTTCAAGCTCACTTGCAACATTGATGGTCTTATAATTGGGATTCAATGCAAACCATGGCTTTGCCTGACTGAAGCCGGCATTTTCCTGATCATCCCATTGCATCGGTGTCCGAGCATTATCTCGGGAAACGTTTGCCAGATACTTCAACATCGTCTGACCATCAACATCGTGATTCTGATCAACTAACTCATGATAGCTGTTAATCGATTCCAAATCTTCATATTGATCCAAACTCGTGTAGTGAACATTTGTCATTCCGAGTTCTTCACCCTCATAAACGTAGGGGGTCCCCTGCATCATATGAAGCGTATTACCAAGCATTTTTGCGGCACGTACCCGATACTTCGGATCATCATTCGCAAATTTCGAAACAGCTCTTGGCTGATCATGATTATTCCAATACAAACTATTCCAGCCCTTGCCGTCTAATTCAACCTGCCAACGCGATAATGCCCGCTTCAAGTCTGTTAATTTAACTGGGGCATCATTCCATTTCCCCAGCCGTTTGTCCGGATTGGCACTTAGGGAAACGTGCTCAAACTGAAAAACCATGTTCAATTCATTGCTCTTTAAGCCGGTATATTCAATCGCATCTTCCGGTTTGGAACTTGGCATTTCCCCTACCGTCATGACATCATAGTGCGACAACACTTGATCATTCATTTCATGCAGGTAATCATTTAATTTAGGCCCATCGGCAACCACGTTTTCAACAGTGGCGTAATTTGCAGGTGCAGGCGCATCAGGGAGCCCATCAGGCTTGGAAATAAGATTAATGACATCCATTCGGAAACCATCAACACCCTTATCCAACCAGAAACGCATCAGCTTCCAGATTGATTGTCGAACTTCTGGATTTTCCCAGTTGAGGTCGGGTTGTCCCGGTGCAAAAAGGTGCAAGTAATACTGTCCCCGTTCTTTAACGTATGTCCATGCAGATCCACCAAACGCCGCACCCCAATTATTGGGTTCGTGACCATCCACCGGATCGCGCCAAATATAATAGTCGGCATACTGATTATCACGAGATTTCTTACTTTCCTTAAACCATTTGTGTTGATCGGAGGTATGGTTAACCACAAGATCCATTAACAGCTTGATGCCATTTTTATGCGTCGCTTCAAGCAGGTTGTCAAAATCATCCATTGTGCCGTAAATCGGATTAATTGCCTCATAGTCAGCAATATCATAGCCGTTATCCTTATTCGGTGATTGATAAATAGGATTCAACCAGATGACATCGACTCCCAACTTTTTTAGATAGGGCAATCGACTCTGAATACCCGGTAAATCGCCGATTCCGTCGTTATTGCTGTCTTGAAAACTCATTGGATAGATTTGATAGACAACCGAATCCTGCCACCACTTGTGTGCCATACTAAACATCCTCCATTTTTTAATTTAAAATCCTTCACTTATTGATTAATTGCTGATTTTTCAGAATAAGCCGGATGAATCATTCCAACTGCCAAAGCACCGATAAACATCATCACACCGGCAATCACAATCATTCCGGGCATTGATTTTCCGATCAATGGGAAAAGGGCAAAGCTGGCAACCGATGCGATAATTTGCGGTAAGCAAATCCCACAATTGAACAGTCCCAGATAAGCCCCTTCATTTTCACCATGAAGTGACTCCGTGAATAATGATAATGCTTCAGTCTGCATTGTCAGGTAACTGATACCGATTAGAGCAAACGGCACAATCAGCAGCATTTGTGAATGGACAAAGAATACCCAAATCATACCGGTACCACCCATAATCAAACCAATTCTAAACCAGAATTTACGCTGCGTGGGTTTCGTGTGTGACAGAACCAAAAAGCCCCAAATAACCGCGGCCAATGATTCAACACAGGTCATAATACCAAACCAGTTTCCGGCTGCCTGATAACCGGCAGATGCTGGATTACTGGTATTCCAAACATTTTTAGCAATTGCACCCGTTCCGTAAGTCCAGATGTATTGAAAAGCAAACCAGTCAAACAATTGAACAAATGAGACTTCCCAGAATGACCGGGGAGCTGTTTTAACCAAGTGCCAAAGACTTGGCTGTTTTTCTTTCTTCTTATCTTCCGAAATACCATGATAGCGTGCATAAGTCATTGGATCGTACTCTTTAACCGACCAGATGGTGTATAGCGATGTCAAAAGCAGGACGCCGGCACCAATATAAAAGGCCATCTTAACGGACAAAGGTACTTCACCTTTTGGCGCAACGTTTGAAACCCCAATCCAGGTTAACAGGAATGGAAAAATCGTAGCAAGTACACCGCCAAGATTGGAAAATGATTGTTGCCAAGACCATGCTTTATCCTTTTGATCTTCGTTAACCATGTCACCAATAATCATCTTAAACGGCTGCATGCAGACATTTGATGATAAATCCATAAATAGAATCGTAATGGCACCAAACATCAATGCAGCAAGCGATGCATAGCCAAAACCAAACGACCCGGCATTTGGAAGCAAAATCATGACCAACGCAGCGATCGGTGCGCCAATCATCAGATATGGCATCCGTCGGCCAAATCGATTCCACGTTTGATCCGAATACTTACCAATTAATGGCTGAACAACCATTCCCGCAAGAGGCGGGAGAATAAAGAAGAAACCTAATTTTGTCGGATCTGCGCCAATGGTTTGAAAAATCCGTCCCATTTGCGAAGACTGTAATGAAAACGCCATGTTGACGCCGAAGAAACCGAATGTCATTGCAAAAATAGTACTTAATTTTAACGTTGGCAGTCCCTTATGCTGTGGCTTGGCTTCGGATTGAACCTGTGCCTGCCCGGCGATCTTACCAACTTGTTTTTTAGCAATCATATGAACTCCCCCAATATATACAGGTATCAAGATATATTATTTGTTACGGAACCGTTTTATATCATTTGGCCAATTGATATAAATTGATAGAAAACGGTTTCATCAACTTCTATACTGAAGATATTAACATTAAATGCAAACGGTTGCAACTCTTTTATATCACTTGCACAAACGTTTACAAAAATAACAGAATTTATATGGTAGAATAGTTACTAATATGATTCATGCTTTAGAAAGGAAGCGGCGAAAATGGGCACCACAATCAAGGATATTGCAAAATTAGCGGGGGTGTCACCGGCAACCGTTTCGCGAGTTTTGTCAGGTCAAACCGATTTTTACTCAGAAAAAACGGCTAAGAAAGTGAAACAAGCGGTAAAAAAATTAGGCTACCAAAAAAACACCAGTGCCGTTGAATTAGTCACTCAAAAAAGCCATGTTCTGGCAGTCATTATCAGTACAATTCAGACCAACGCTGCCGATCAAATTATTGACGGCATTCAGGAAACAGCAATGAAGAACGGTTTGGATGTTATTATTTTATATGCGGGCGAGAAGAACCTTGACTTACAAAGACGTGCGCTGGAAACGGTTATTGAACGTACCGTCATGGGAATTTTGTTGGTAGCGATCGATTTAAATACAAAGAACGATGCTTTGTTGAGATCGGCAAACATCCCCTTTCTATTTCTCTCCATCGGGTTTCTCAAAGGACGGTTCCCGTTCATCTCATCGGACGACTTTCAAGTCGGCTATCAGGCAACTAAATATCTCATGGATAAGGGACATACCAAAATCGGCTTTGCGGCAGCTGATCCCGAAACGGTTATCGGCCAGTTACGATTAGCCGGTTATTGGAAGGCACTGTCCAGCAATCATGTCACGCCAAAACTAGATTGGGTTTATGATGGCGAGTTCACATATGATGATGGTATTTCCGCAATGTCCTATTATGAACAACACACCGACTTAACAGCAGCGGTCGCTTCCAGTGACCTCGCTGCCATCGGCATGTTGAACCAGGCCCAAAAATTCGGTATCCGGGTACCAAACGATTTTGCCGTTATCAGTATCGATGGCACTTTTCTATGCACGATCATGCGGCCCCAAATCACAAGTGTTACCCAATCATTTCGAGAAATGGGCGTCAAGGGTGTTGAAACCCTCCTCAGTCAATCTATTAAACAATTCAAGTCACTTTATACGCCTATTAAAATTACCGAGAGGCAAAGCAGCTAACACCTTCATCAAGCACAAAAGAATTGGCATCTGACCCATTTTCATCATGGTGGATGCCAATTTTTTCTTCTATAATAATGACCCGCAAATTTAATTAGACGTTTTTTCTAACGCTTCCCAAAGTCCCAACAAATAAGTAATGCCGAGGGCGCGGTCATATAGACCATAACCGGGATGACCATCCTCGCCCCAAATATTTCGGCCGTGGTCGGGACGAATATCCCCGTCATAATCGGTATCATATAAAGTGCTTTCATAATGTCAAACGTGTCTAGAGAACCTTCTGACGATGGATGAGCAGATTCATGAAATGCATTTTCGCCAACATACTTGATGTTATGAACCTGCATAAACGAGACCCTATCTTTGGGAACAAATCAGCGGATAATCGACGGTAGATCATTTACCGGATTTTCTCCCAAATTCCCGGTACAAATGGTAAACCCGTTATAACGTGATTCATGAATCTGTTCAATTCTAATCATATCGTCACGATCTTTGAAAATCCGTGGTAAACCAATCAAACACCGGCATAAAGTTATAGCAAATAACCTTAATACCCACTTTCGAAAGATTCTTAATTGTCTGAATGTAATTTACAATATACTGATCACGACTAGGCAGGCCGATTTTAATGTCATCATGTCTATTAACCGACTCAATCACTTCGAGCTTTAAACCCACATTTTCAACCTATTTTGTTTGAGGGATCTGTCTGATTTCTGCTAGCGAGAGCGGGTCATTCTTCTGACCAAACCAACGAAACCCTATTTTAAGATTTGCCATAGTTTCCTCCTACAGAAAAGTTTTAATCTGCCAAAAATAACATTCTAGTATATTAATCAAAACTGATTTACCAAGCCCGGAAAGCACTGTCAAATAATATTATATCCTTTCTATTCAGCCATGATTGTCGTGACAGAATAATATTAGTATACTGATTTTAATAAAACAAAAATATGAAGAATTAACCAATGAAAAGCCTTAACGAAATTGCTTATCAAACAATCCTTGATGATATTTTAAAACTTAAATTAACCTCAGGTGAACGGGTTCAGGATAAAAACCTGGTAGACAAATTAAATATTAGTCGAACCCCTGTCCGGGAAGCCATTTTACGCCTTAAAAACGACGGCCTCATGGACACGGTTCCACAAAGCGGTACATATGTCACCAAAATCAGTTTAAAAAGTGCTTTAAATGCCCGTTTTGTCCGCCAAAATGTGGAACGAAGCGTCGTAGAAGAAGCATCTCAAGAAATGAGTGATTTCGATGTACTGGATGCTCAAAATGTGATCGAAAAGCAAAAGCTGGCTGCCAAGAACCGAAACAGTGTTGATTTTTTCTACTTGGATAACGACTTTCACAAAAAGTTTTATATGGCAACCGGCAAAGGTGAAATCTGGAATTGGTTGAAGGTACTCACACTTCAACTAGACCGTTATCGCTTTCTTCGAATTCAGAAAGCAGAAATGCCATGGGAAGAATTAATTGAGCAGCATCAAGGCATCCTTGACGCGACAAAAAGTCACAACCAGCAATTAAGCGGTCAACGTGCCTTTGACCATCTGACCCTGATACTTGCTGAAAAGAAAACACTTGTTTCAGAATTCCCGGATTACTTTATCGATTAATTTTGAAAATCCATATGCGATTATTTAAAACTCATCCGCCTATCTCCCTCTTTTGATAAGCTCATTCAAAAGAGTTTTTTTAAATAATCGCCAGCAATTTGATATATTAATATGCAATTAGTGTAAGCGGAACCAAATATTCGAATTTAAGAGACGACTCAATTATGAAATTTACTTTTTTCGGTGAACTGATGTTACGATTCAAACCTGCAGATTCTACAAGAATTATTCAGGCCACTTCTTTTGAGGCTCCATTTGGTGGTGTGGAATTAAACGTTGCTGTCTCACTTTCTGTATTAGGTGATCAAATCAGCTTTATCACAAAACTCCCCCAAAACATGCTCGGCGAGGCAGCCTTTTATCATCTTCGTGGTTATGGTGTTGATACAGCTAAAGTACTTCGAGGTGGTCAACGAATGGGAACTTATTATTTCGAAAAATAGCTGAGTGCTTCTTTGCGTCAGCACGTCTATAATCTTAAAGACGTCCCGATTGCCATTTACGACACCGGAAAGATCGGGTCAAAAATTGCCTATATTTGGAATAAAAACCATCGGTATAAATACCTCTGGGCATACAGTTCCCGGATTCGATCACTTTTTACCAACCCAAATCTCCTCAAAACAAATT
Organism: Lentilactobacillus hilgardii DSM 20176 = ATCC 8290; assembly: GCF_000159315.1. GTDB lineage: Bacteria > Bacillota > Bacilli > Lactobacillales > Lactobacillaceae > Lentilactobacillus > Lentilactobacillus hilgardii. The sequence continues at coordinate 144,785 of NZ_GG669995.1, read as the reverse complement.
CAGTCAGCCAAATTCATTGTTAATACAATGCCACTCACATCAAAAACTTCTCGTTACTTTAACCAAGACGTTTTTACTGCCTTTACCAATCAACCTATCTTTATTAATGCTGGCCGGGGCCCAAGTGTTGATACGGATGCTCTGAAGACAGCATTAAAAAATCATCAATTATCCGTTGCAGTTCTTAATGTCTTTGATCAAGAACTGTTGGACAAAGAATCAATACTTTGGGATATGCCAAACGTCCTGATTACACCACATATCTCTGGTGGCTTTTCAACTTACAATGAAGCAGCCTTTTTCAATTTTTTATAAAAATCTACAATCATATCTGGCTGACGGAACAGTCGCTGTGAACCAGGTAGACCTTAACAGAGGGCTATTAAATCGAATCCTTAACATTCAGGTAGCTTGATTCCAAGTAACCAACGCCGTCAAGAATGCTAATGTAAAAACACGCCACTTTATCAATCTACTGATGTATACTCAAACTAGCACGAAGATCAATACGTTAGAAAAGGAAGCGATTTTTGATGACATTACTTAAACCCGGTATCATCACGACAGCGGTCTTCTCATTTGCTTTATTTTCCGGCTCGACTGTTCTGGCAAAAGACACAGCATTAAAGCCAATTCCATCTACTTTGCGCGGAACCTGGAAAGGCTCCTACACAACAACGGACGCCGGTTATTCATTTACATTGACCGTCTCTAAATATCGTCTCACGCAGAATGGAATCAATTTTAATATGCAATCAGATAGGAATTCAAAATCTTCAACCGGTTTTATCATGAGCAATAAGCCAAACAAAAAGGGCTATTGGAAATTCACGTTAACCGTTAGTCATGACAAAATGTACCTTAAAAGAACCAAGAAAAATGGCAAGACCGCTTTGATTAGATATTCTTATGACACGCATCAAAAACCTGTTGTTCAGTACTTATATAAATAAAAATAAAGAAACCCGAACCCTTTTGACTTCAAAAGGGTTCGGGTTTCTTGTACCAAGCACAAGCAACATCTATTTGCCCAAATTCTTCTTGCGTTTCAAATACTCATCTTCACTAATTTTTCCCAAAGCATATTGTTCATCCAGTATTGCCATTGCGGACGATTGCTGATTTGACTGACGATTGGTACGAAAGGCCATGTACAACACGACTATTAAAATCACAATTAATGCAATTGTTAGATAGCTCATACCTGAACCCATCCAGCCCATGTGACCAAAACCAGACCAACCTGAACCGCAACCCCATGATCTCATCATTAAAATCGACCTTCTTTCTTTGTGTTTCCATCTTCATCATACCCCGGGCAGTATACAAATAACAACCCTTATCACACCATAAAAGCCACTTGAATAAAGGAATCCTCCTCTACCCAAGTGGCTCAATCTTTATTAAACGATTTAAATCAAATACTGTTTTCTGAGTTTTCTTTGCTGACGCTTGGAAATCCGCAACCCATTTACCAAATAGGCATCAATGGAGCCAAACTCCTTCTTAACTTCATCAAAAGCAGCATGAAGATAAGAACGATCAACGCCACCATCAACACGGGCCAATTCAAGTTCATCCCGACTGGCACCGGCCGTTTTCAAGGCTTCAAGACGTTTCATATTATGTGCTCGCAAGAAATCATTGGAAGCATCATAATCATCAAAAATAGTTGCCATATCAACACCAAGCACGTACATAATCAAAGCACCGCCCAGGCCGGTTCGATCTTTACCGGAAGCACAATGCCAAAGTACCGCTTTATCATTGGCGTTAAGAAGCGTCATAAATAAATCATGGTAGGCTTCTCTTGCACGCTGATTGGAAATATAGGAACGATAATGTTTCCGATTATTACGGTCATTAATGTGATAATGGAAACTTTCGTCCGTATCCACCGAATCATTGATGTATTTGACACCCGGCATCTTCATATCAGGTGCTTCCGCCACTTCCTGAGGACGTCGCAGGTCAAAGTCGATGCCAACATTATATTGATGAGTAAGTACTTGAATATCATTTTTAGTCAAATGGTTTAACCGCGCTGAACGTAGTAAAAGATGGTCTTTGATTCGCCGACCATCTTTTGTGACGAAGCCACCGAGATCACGAACGTTGAATGCACCTTCCAATTTAATTTCGTGATCCGCCTCTGATTTTGTTGGTGCTAATGTCTTAATTTGAACGCCTTGGGACTCGGAGATTGGGATTGCACCAGCTTCAAATGATGACGTTGATGTAGCAAATGCTGCACTGTTATTCTTCATTCTAATCACACCCCTTTTTCAGTCTCACAACCTTTAATGTAACACCATTATTGTAATTCGTTCAGTGATTGGTTTGGTGAATTACCCGTAAAGATTGCGTAAAAGTTAAGTATCGGTTAACTGACATGGAGATGGTAGAAGCTGATTAACACTATTAATTCCGGCAAACCGTTTTTTGCTTTTGGTCACGAAACGTGCTCCAAGAGACAGCTCCCTGCTTATATTCTGGGAACTAAACGTCTCTTTTCGCACGCTACATTTTGTGCCTCACCCTCAACATTATCAACAGCCACACAATCAACGTCACTGAGATCAGGATGACCAGTACCCACGCGTCCTCCATTCTTGATAACGGTAAAGCAACGTTCATGCCGTAAAAACCGGTAATAATTGTTGGTACCGCCATCGTTAACGACCAGATTGTCAGAAACTTCATTGTGTCATTCAAATTATTATTGGCAATGTTATTAAAGGTATGGTCAATTCGGTCAACCACCTGGGTTTCAATTTCAATCATTCGTTGAACCTGCTCGGCTTCAATCTGAACATCTTCAAACAGGTCTTTCTTGTCTTGATCAGCATTATTCCCAAAATAAGTTCTCGGTAATCGATTGAGTAAATTTAAATTAATTTGCGTTGCACTGGACAAGAATGTCAATGTCTGTTGCAAATGCGACAAGGCAATTAAATCAGCATTTTTTGTATTTCGATTAAGCATTTTGTCCAAATGATTTCGCTTTTTAGAAGCTTCCCTGGAAATTGGAATATAACTGTCCACAAGTGAAAACAACGTTTCCAAAATAAACGCATCCACTGTATGAACTTCTGGATTATCCGCTGCATCCCGCAACGACGCGGTAACTTCATGAATTCGACTTTCATTAAAAGTAAACAGCTTGCCCTTATGCAGCAGAATCGCAAACGGCCTGGTAATATAACGTAAGTTTTTCCGATCAATCGAATATGGTGCCAAGAAGATGAACAATTGATCACCCTCATTAATATCATGAACATAATTGGCACTTTCATCCTTATCAGTCACATAAGTCATGATGTCTTCATCGATTGCGTATTGTTTTTGAAGTTGTTGCCGCTCCTCAGCGGTGAGCCTTTCAGTTTCTATCCATTTGATACCAGCAACTTCTTTTTCCGGTTTTATCATCATCTAATCCCCCGTGCACTTCGTTTTCATTGGCATTACATTCATTCTACCGTATATAAGTGACGCTGACACATAAACCACCTATTAAATGTAGTTTGTTTTAATTTGCCGAAACGTGTAAAAAAAGCCAGACTCCGGCCATATAACGTCATAAAGCCAATATTCCTGATTTGGGAATATTGGCCTTATGGCGTTATACTCTGGAGTCTAACCAGCTTTTTTCACACTCTGTCAAATTCACTTATAAAGAGCATTTTCATCTCGCAAATTCTTTTTATAAATGGATTTGATTACCTTAAATGAGTCCCAAAGTTTGCAAAATCAGATAAACATTTAATCCGATCAGGACGACTGTCGCAGTCCATGCACAGTACTTAACCCAGTCCTTGTTTGCAAATTCACCCATTAGTTTCTTATCACTCGTGTACTTAACCAATGGAATAATTGCAAACGGTAATGCAACACTTAGGAAAACCTGTGATAGTGTTAAGAGATTTTCAATTTTGGCTTCATTTCCATGATAATAGATTGCAAAGATCAGTACCGGTGTGACTGACAATAACCGGGTTAACAGTCGTTGAGCCCACATTGGCATTCTCAGATGAATGAAACCTTCCATAATAATCTGGCCTGAAAGTGTCCCGGTAATTGTAGAACTTTGCCCCGATGACAGTAATGCAACAGCGAACAGCATACTTAACATCGGACTTGCAATTGAACCAACAATACTTGAATTTCCCAGTGCATTGAACAAGTCAACAAATCGACCAACCGTACTATGGGTACCGAAGAATAGAGCGGCCCCCAATACCAACAGGAGTGAGTTAACGATAAAGGCAATTGTTAACTGAAGGTTTGAATCAATCGTTGAAAACTTAATTGCCTTGGCCACATCTTCACGATCGTTTCGATCTACCGCCATGGTTTGAGAAATTGATGATCCCAGATACAAATCGTGAGGCATCACGGTTGCGCCCACAATTCCTAGAGCCAGATACAGCATCGATTTATTTGTCACAATATGCGTTGTTGGCAGATAGCCTGCAAACAATTGACTCATCTGCGGGCCTGACAAGAACACTTCATATGAGAAGACTCCCAGAATAACCAAAACCAAAGTTGCAACAATCGCCTCGATTTTTCCAAAACCCAACTTCATCAATACCAACAGCAGCAAGACATCTGCACTGGTAATTAAAATTCCGACAACCAACGGAATCTTAAACAACAGTTCCAACGCAATACCCGAACCGATAATTTCGGCCACATCGGTTGCCATAATGGCCAGTTCCGTCACAACCCATAATGCAAAACCGACTCTCTTAGTGGTATTCTCGCGGGTTAACTGAGCTAAATCCTTACCAGTGACAATGCCCAATCGTGCTGCCATAGATTGAAGCAGCATCGCAATCAAACTGGAAATCAGGATGACCGACAGTAAACTGTATTTAAACTGAGCACCACCGGCAATTGACGTAATCCAGTTGCCAGGATCCATATAACCAACCGCAATTAAAATTCCCGGGCCGGTATATGCCATTAAAGTTCTCAAAAATCCCGCGTCTTTTGGAACCTTGATGCTGCCATTTACTTCGTCTAAACTCTTATTACTGCCTTCTGTGCTTTCAAAGAAACGATGTTTTGATGATACCACGCTTTCACGCATTTTGAAGCCCTCTTTCATTGTCTTGAATTCAGGTTGGTTACTTGAGTGAGTACTCAATTAATTCCCACTGCTTATTATAGTGGCTTTGTGAAATTCGTCAACCTTTTATTTCCTTGAAAACGCCTTTATTATTGAAATAGTTGCTGATAAGTTTGGCATGCATAAATTTTTAATCAATTTATTGTAAAAATTCGATTAAAAGGTATACTAAAAAATGTAAAGTCAATTTCAATAAAAAAGGTGGTGTTCCCATATTTTGTTAACCAAGGTTTCATATAAACTATTCACAGAGAATCACGTTTTTGATGACCTAACCGATAAACAGTCAAAAATTCTGATTGCGGCTATTAAGGTGTTTGCTGAAAAAGGCTATTCAAATTCAAGTACCAAGGAAATAGCCGAGGAAGCCGGTGTTGCAGAAGGCAACATCTTTAGTCGATTCACCAACAAACGCGGTCTTCTCCAAGCGATCATCGATCCGGTTATCCAATCGATTTTCCCGGCAACCCTGAATAAATTTACAGATGCCCAAATCGTCGATAAATACACAACTTTACACGCCTTTATAGAAGCATCGGTAAAAGATCGGGTTCGGTTTATGGAAGAAAACGCAGATGTCCTCAAAATTTTTATGGCCGAAATGATTTATGATGACCAACTAAGAGCCGATTTCCAGGATCAGTTTGCCTCATCAGCCACATTTTACTTAGAAAATATCAACCGGAATCTTTCAATGTTTAAAGCAAACCAGTTCCTGGTTAATTGGGCAAACACTGAAATTCTAAGGATTATGTGGTCCGTGGTCGCGGGGCTGGTTGTCAGTTATTTATTTTTTAAGCAACCCGTTACCAGCACTGAAATCAACCATACGGTAGACGCGCTCACAAAAGCGTTAAGTCAGAAAATGGTTGATTAATTTGTTCCGCAGGGGTTGTTATTTATAACGTTTTCTATTATGATTACAGTGTAAAAGTTAACAAGATGGTACCAGATCAGGCAATGACCGGGTAATCAAAGGAAGGGACTGTCAAGTTATGACCTTATTGGTAATTGTAATTTTTTGTGGACTAAGTATGGGTGCCGGCCTAATCATCGAGGGCTGTACCTACTGGGAATGTCACTTCGGTGACTCCAGATCCAGGCCTACCCATCATGCGCAAAATCAAACCGGCCACCATCTACATTCCTGATGGCAATTACCAAGTCAAACAGTAACTAATTGAAAATAACCCAAATAAACCGATTGCGAACAGATCCTTTGATAACTGATCAATATCAAAGAATCATTCATCATAAAAGGACAATTGACTCGGAAAAAACTCCGGATCAATTGTCCTTTTGTATCATTTAGGTCAAGTCCCTTTATAAAGAACATTCCAATCAAGACGTGACTATTTTTTATAAAAGGAATGGCGTTTCTGTGATTAAAATGCATGGAAAGTTTGCAGGATCAGATAAATATTTAACACGACCAAGACTACCGTGGCAATCCAGGCTGCATATTTGACCCACACCCGATTGGCAAATTCTCCCATAATTGTTTTACTACTTGTAAACATCACTAATGGCACGATGGCAAACGGCAACGCAATGCTCAGAAAAACCTGCGAAAAAGTTAATAAGTTTTCAATTTTTGCTTCATTACCGTGATAATAAATGGCAAAAATGATCACTGGTGTAACCGATAACAGCCGTGTTAACAATCGCTGTGCCCATAATGGCATATGCAGGTGAATGAAGCCTTCCATGATGATCTGTCCAGACAACGTCCCGGTAATGGTCGAACTCTGCCCAGATGCCAATAGTGCAATGGCAAACAGCATACTTAACAGCGGACTGGCAATTGAACCAACAATCTTTGAGTTACTCAGCGCGTTGAACAAGTCAACAAATCGCCCAAGCTCACTGTGGGTGCCGAAGAATAAGGCTGCCCCTAAAATCAATAGCAAACTATTCACAATAAAGGCAAGTGTCAACTGAATGTTGGAATCAATCGTTGTAAATCGAATCGCTTTTCGAACCGCACCACGATCACTTCTATCAACAGCCCGTGTCTGAGAAATTGAAGAGCCCAGATACAAATCATGAGGCATAACCGTTGCACCAACAATCCCAAGGGAAAGGTACAGCATCGATTTATTAGTCAAAATATCCGAAGATGGAAAATAACCGGCCAATACCTGATCAACTTTAGGTCCGGATAGGAAGACCTCATACGCAAATACCAATAGGATAACGGCAACCAGGGTCGCTACAATCGCTTCGATTTTTCGGAAGCCCATCTTCATTAAAAGTAACAGGATCAACACATCGGCACTGGTAATCAAGATACCAATAATGAGCGGAATATTAAATAAAAGCTTGATGGCAATAGCAGAACCAATAATTTCAGCAATATCCGTCGCCATAATGGCCAATTCCGTGATAATCCAAAGGAAAAAACCGACTCGCTTGGAAGTGTGCTCCCGGGTTAGCTGTGCCAGATCTTTTCCACTCACAATACCCAATCGAGCAGACATTGCTTGAAGCAGCATTGCAATCAGGCTTGATATCAGAATCACCGTCAGCAGCTTGTAATTAAACTGGGCACCACCGGCAATTGACGTAATCCAGTTACCGGGATCCATATAGCCAACCGCAATTAGGATGCCGGGACCTGTATAAGTAAATAATGTTTGCCAGAAACCAGCGTTATCAGGAACTTCGATACTGCCGTTTACCTCATCGAGACTTTTACCTTCCTGCTCATCAAAGGAAAACAGTTTCTGTTTATCCGATTTCTCCTCATCATCTTTCATCTTTAGCCTTCCCTTCGTCTGACTAAATTCCATAAAAACAAAGGAATTTAATCAACTATTTTATCAACCAATTGCCACAAGATAGTATATACTAGTTATGATTTTAGTCAATAAAAAAGAAGACCGGATTATTAGAAATCACGGTCAATTAAGTATTTAATCGAAAATCGGTAGAAATAAAGCGTACATAATCATTACAATTATATTATTATTTAAGTGAAGCCATTATGCCCAGTTTTTGCAGACATCTACCCACTTTTCAGCTTTTGCACAAGCTTCCAATTCTTTAAGTGATAACTTAACTGCACTGTGACTATCTCCGGCTGCCGGAAAAATAGTGTCAAATCTTTTCAGTGAAACATCCAGGTACGTTAAGACATTTGCTTTCACCGCAAACGGGCAGACACCACCCGGCGCGTGACCAATGTATGCCTCAACTTCTTGGCGATGAATCATCTCCGCGCGTTTATGGAAGGCTTCCTTATATTTATGATTGTCAATCTTTGCATCCCCAGCCATAACCACCAAAATCGGCTGCTCATCAATCAATAACGATAACGTTTTAGCGATATGTTCCGGTTCACATCCTAAAGCTGCCGCGGCATCCGCCACCGTTGCACTTGATTGATCCAATACTTTAATCCGTTCCAAAAGCCCTAAATGCTCGAAATATTGTTGCACATTCTTTCTAGACACGATTATCAATCCTTTCAGTTGTAACTTGTTAATAGCATATAATGTTTGCAAAAATTAGTAAACGGTTAGAAAAAAATTAATATAAAATCTCTCCTTTTTGTATGCAGATGAATTGTTCCGTTCTTAAATCGGTAAAAAAGACTTCCACCAACAATCATGAAGGTATACCCGCCACATTTAAATATTTATCGAGTAAACACGAACATTAGAATTAAATTTAATTTCGTCTTTCGTATTGAACAATGATTACCTACAGTCTATAATAACGGCTATAAAGTAATGCGAATTATGAATTAAGTATCAGCAATAAAGTTCGTGTTTTGCTTAATTACTTTTTAATGAGGTGAGCTTTATTTCGATTACAACTATTATTGAAGGGGTCCACCATTACATCAACCGGACCCGAAACCATTTCTTTTTTGCCCCATCAACTGATTTGTATTGATAACGGTGGTTACATTAGCCGCATTATTGATCAGACAGATCCAGACTATTCATCAACTCGAAATGCCGCAAAACGTCAAAATCAACTGATTTCTTTAAATGAAGATGACTTCCTGCTACCTGGGTTTATTGACCTCCATGTTCACGCACCACAATGGCCAAATGCCGGGCTTGCGTTGGACAAGCCGCTCAATGAATGGCTGAACGACTATACCTTTCCACTTGAAACCAAGTATAAAGAGGTCGCCTTTGCCAAGAAGGTTTATAATCATTTAATTCGGGAACTGGTCGATAATGGCACAACTTCGGCACTTTATTTTGGCACTATTCATAACGAAGCCAATCTTGAGTTGGCAAAAGCTTGTATTCGCCATCAACAGCGTGGCTTTATCGGTCAGGTAACAATGGATAACCCTGATCAAACACCAAGTTATTATCGGGATGCTTCAGCAAAACAGGCCATTAGTCATGCGGAAACATTTATCCAGCAAGTAGTCGATTTGAATCGAACAGCCGACTTAAAACAAACGCCTGTCATAACACCCCGTTTTGTGCCGAGTTGTACCCCTGAATCATTAGCAGGTCTCGGTGCATTGGCCAAAAAATATGATCTGCCCATCCAATCACATTGCAGCGAAAGTGATTGGGAAAATGACTACGCGTTGACTCACTACCATAAGAGGGACGCTGAAGTTCTTGATCAATTTGGATTACTAACGGATAGGGCCATCATGGCTCACGGTACCCTTTTAAACCAATCTGATCTTGACCTGTTTAAAGAACGTGGGGTTGCCATTGCCCACTGCCCAATCTCAAACGCCTATTTTGGCAATGCTGTTCTGCCGGTTGCCAAAATCCTGGCCCAACAAAACAAAATTGGTCTTGGCACTGATATTTCCGGTGGCTATTCACCAAGTCTGTATCGAAACATTGATCAGGCGATTGTGTCATCCCGAATGCTTCATGATGGTGTTGACCAGGCACTGCCACCAGCGAAGCGCGGTACCAGTATTAATGCAATTACCGCTAAAAACGGCTTTTATCTGGCAACCGTCGGCGGTGCTCAAAGTCTACACCTCAAAACCGGTCAAATAAAAGTCGGTTACCTGGCGGATCTGCAAGTGGTTAAAGCACCCTATCCGACTTTTACAGATCAAACTCCGGATGATATTTTTGAAAAAATTATTTATCACACAACAAAGAACGACATTAAACAGGTCTTTGTTCAAGGAAAACTCGCAAAGGAAGGTCACTATGAAACGCAAAGATAACGGTTTACTTTATGGTCCCGAAGATAAGGTTTCATACTTTCAATCAGGTCTTTTGGGCCTTCAACATGTTTTGGCAATGGATGTATACGTGCCGCCTTTGATTATCGCTGGTTTACTATCAATGAGTGTGGTCCAGAAAACCGGTTTTTTACAAGCTGCCTTTCTAGCCTGTGGCATTGGTACCATTCTTCAAACCAAATTCTTTATGAAGCTGCCCGTATCACAAGGGCCGTCGTTTGTGCCAATCGGTGCCGTCGCTGGAGTGTATCTGGCAAATGGCGGTCCTAACGGCGGAATGGCAACCGTACTCGGTTCATTAATTGTCGGTGCCGTTTTATTGATTCTGCTGGGCCTATCCGGTATCTACCAAAAAATGATTAATACCTTGGTACCCGCACTGGTCGGCGGCACAATCATCACTTGCGTGGGACTGTCCCTGCTTCCTTCCGCATTGAACGACAATATTTTTAAAGCAACGGGTAACGTTGGTCAAAATATCGAAATTGCTGCTATAACCGGTTTTGTCATGTTGCTTGCTATTACCATCGGTATTCGGATTCCCCAGTTGCAACGATTATTCCGAGTCAGTTCAATCATTATCGCTTTGATTGCTGGAACAGTGGCTGCCTCATTCATGGGACGCTTCGATTGGTCATCAGTTAATAACGCACCCTGGTTCAGCATTCCCCAGTTCACATCATTTCACTATGGTTTTCACTTTTCATTACCTGCAATTTTAACGTTCATTGTGATTTATATGGTACTAACTACCGAGACAACCGGTACCTGGTTTGCCATGAGCGCCGTTGTCGGTGAAAAGATTTCTAAAAAACAATGGAATCAGGGGATTATCGGTGAAGGGCTCAGCTGTTTCTTTGCCGCTATTCTCGGAACAACCCCAATGACCGGTTACTCAACCAACGCCGGTGTTATTTCCATCACGGGTGTTGCCAGCCGTCGAGTATTTATTTCAGCCGGCATTTGGTTTATCATTCTCGGCTTTTTCGGTAAATTATCCGCATTCTTATCTGCTGTGCCAGCACCGGTTATTGGCGGGATCTTTTCAATTATCTGTGTCATTATCATGTTAAACGGTTTGAATGTCATTCGTTATCTTGACACAAATGAAAGTGCCATTTATATTCTGGGAATTCCAATTGTCCTGACAATGGCTGTTATCCTGGTACCAAGTCACCTTGTTAACAGCACACCACAGATTATTCAATATCTCTTAGGATCTCCTATCACCATCGCGGCAGTCAGTGCCATTATCTTGAACCTGATTATGGGCGATCATCGTCCGGAAACAGGTGCCATCGATGAACCCAAAGAATCCAAAAAGACAGTTAATCACGATACAAAATTAGCAGCCACAAAGTAATTAACCTGTTTTAAACACAAAAAATCGTCGAACATAATGTCCGGCGATTTTTTGCACCTAGCGACTTGCAAATACAACAAAAGAGATCGGTAAATTGAAGGATGTTCCGGTCTCTATTCTTTTTATTGAAGGATAATATTTCAGTTTCAAATCTGATTAAACTAACTATTAGTGATGTACCGGCTATTTTAACAACCAGCTATGACCCGATCCAAGTACCCTTCATACTGACTAGTATAAAAAGTAATCGAAAAGTCATCTGCTGGAAGCCCCCACTGCCAACACAATTAAGAATAATCCCCCAATTAATCATTATTATAGCATTGTTAATTTAGTTGACAAGCCCTTTTAGAAAACAGATGTAATAAATGCACCACCAATGATCAATACCAGGCCGATTAACGTAAAAGTCAGCTCACGTTTACTTTTAGACTCATGCATAACCAGCATGCCGCCCAAGGTCGAAATAACAACGGACAACTGTGACACAATAAATGCGGTATTCACACCGTTATAACGTACTGAGTAAATATAAGAAACAGCTGCGAACGAAAAGACAATCCCAGCAATACCGTTTAGCCAGCTCGTCTTTTCTTTAAAGACGCTGATCTGTCCACTGAACAGCAGATAAATCAACACACCCACACACATACCAATCGATTCCGGTAAGAAAATAGCGATACCGGAACTTTGAAGGCCCTTTGGAATTGATTCATAGATACAGTACCCGATTGTCGTAAAAGTCAGCATGATAATGGTACTTGTTAAAACCTTTTTATTTTCAGTTTTACTTTTGTCCTTAATTGATGTGAGCCAAATGCCAATGATCAATAAGATGATCCCAGTAATACCGGCAGCTTTTTCGATTCCTGTTGACCATTCACCAAAGATAAACACACCGATTAAAGATGTTCCGATTAATTGCATCCCTGTTGAGATCGGCATCGTCGTTGACACACCGATTTTCTTATATCCTATGTATTGACCAACCTGACCGGCAATCCAGAAGGCACCCGCTAATCCTGCCAGAAGAAAACTCCTCATATCAGTCGTCGGTCTGACAACGGCAAACACAATTAAACTGGCCAGAAGAAGACCGGCAGCGGTTCCAAAAATTTGATTGGCAGGCTTACCACCAATTTTAGCAACAATCGGCGGCAAAAGACCCCATCCCAACGCTGGTAACAATAATAGTAAAATACTCAAAACAAACATCCTCTCTAATCGACCATCTTATTCAGACTAAAAAAACTTATGTGTTAATGATAAAGTCAAAATGGTTAAATGTAAACGGATTCCTGTAAATTTTTTTCAATTTTTGACAAGAAAACTCAATCATACGAAAAAACTTGCCAAGATTTAATTCTTGGCAAGTTGGTATAATTATCTAATACTTGTTGACTTGAAACCATCACTTCTTAATTTCCGACTTCAATCCTTGCTGTAGCAAAAAGCCATTAAGAAAACTCTTTCGAAACTGTTCCTTGGTTTTACATAATTTACCAAATTCATCTATTAAACCGTGAAATTCTTGGGCGTCATGATAGTCAAAATCAACCGGCAATCGAACGCGTTTTCGTAACTTTGCATAAGTCTCAATGTGGCGACAGCCTAAAAACTGAAACAGATTTCTGGCATATTTATCTGCAATAAACGCCGGCTGATCAAAAACGTAAACCAACAAAGAATCAGCAGTTTCTTCACCAATTCCGGTCAAGCTCAGCAATTGATGCCGTAGTTTCGGCCCATACTGATGAACCATTCCGGAAAAATCATAATGATGATCGTTAAACCATCCCAAAACACTCAAAAGGCTTTTGGTTTTATTAACATAAAATCCGCTTGGTCGAATTAACTGCTGAAGTCGGGCCACAGATAAGTTCAAAATTTGTTTGGGATCCAGTCCCGTAACCGTACGTAAATTTTGAAGTGCCAAATCAACGTTATTCCAATTCGTATTTTGAACCAGAATCGCACCGATCACAATTTCCATTTTGGTATCGGCCGGCCACCAGTGTTGTGGACCCATTTCGTCAAATAACTTATGATAAAGCGAAATGGGGTTGATATCATGCATTAAATCACCTCACCCGTATTTTAACACTGATTATCCACAATCACTAAGCCACAACCACTTCACTACGAAACCTGCTTATATCTGAGCTTGCCCGATTCAAATCCAATAACGCCCAGTGCCCTGTCAATTAGAATGCCGCTGAGACGTTTTTGATTAATTAATCTAAGAAACCTGTTTGTCCCGGCATTCAAACCGGCAATGGCCCACATGGTCGCATCACTGACACGATCACTAATGATTGTCAGTTGTTTAATAGCACTTTGCATCCGCTTAGTGGTCTGTGCATTAACGGTAACGATACCACCGCCGGCTAATTGATACTTTTCCAATAGACCCCCACCCGTATATGAGTCATGAACCAGAATCGGCCAATGGAGTCTCGAGTTTTTAGCAACCGCCGTTTGAATAATGCCATCCGCTTCAATCATGATTCCCACTACCGGCCCATTGATCAAAGTTTTGAGATAACGTGCAAATACTTGATCGACGGCCCAACTTTTTATTAAATCCGACGGAGTGTATCGACCACCATCAAAAGGATCAAAGTAACCATCAGTCACTTCTTTTGAAGTCCGGGCAAGTGAATATACTGCTTGAAAGTCGTGTGAATGAAACAAAGGACGGGTATCACCATTTTTGAATCTGTTGACAAGTGATGCCGACTTTTGAAGTGAAAATACCTGGTCGATTTGATTAAATCTCGCTTTAATATGCTGGGTAATCATTGTAAATTTGCCTTTAATATCGGCCATGTTGTTAATGGTCATATCTGAAACAATAATTGAAATTTTTATTTGTTGGAAAAGTGCTGTTTGAATAGTCTCACTGATTATTTTCATGTGAAAGCCTCCAGTTCCTGTCAGTCATTTCTGAATCAATAACCATATGTTAAAATCATTAACTTAAGCGAGCCTTAAACCAAAGAAAAAGCACCCGACTCACCGGATGCTTTAAGCATTTCTTAACTTATCAATTTTGATTCGGGTTTTCGGCCCAATTATGAGACTTGCTTTTCTTTTTATTCTGATACTGAAGAAATACCCAAGCGACAAAGCCAAAGAAGATTGGGCCGATAATGGTCCAAAACGCCGTCTGATAATCATGCGCCAAAACCGGTGCAATGGCTGTGAAGCCGATACCGGCAACCAATACAAATAACACAACGCCAACGATAAAATCCGTCCAGCGGCGATTGGTATAAATCTCAAATGGTCGTTGCAAATTCTTTTGACGCTTAAAGAACGGAAACGCCGCAATCAGGAAGAGGTACGGGAATGATGTTGAAATATTGCCCATGTTGGTGAGAATAACGTAAAACTGCTGGGCACTGGAACCACCGAAACTAACAAAGAAGATAATCACAACCACAACGGCAGCCTGCGTCCACATTGCAAATGCGGGCATTCCTTTTTTGTTGAGTTTGGTCATTCGCTTTGGCCAAAAGTTGGGATTAGATCCCATGATAAACGATTTGAGCGGTGAATAAACCAGCACGAAGAATGAACCGAGGTATCCAATAAACATCCCCAGACCGGCAAACCTGGCGAATAAGCCACCCAAAAAGGCACTTGCCGAAGCCGAAAGATTGAAGCCTTCCCCCAAAGTATAGCCAAGATTATTCATTAAGACATAAGTAATATTTCCCAAGTTAACCTGGTCATTGCCCAAGACCTTTTGCCAATTAGTACTTATTCCCCAAAGAAAAATGGTTAAGGAATAGCCGAGGGTGATGATAACCGCTGAAATAATCAAACCACGCGGAAATGTTTTTTCGGGCTTATCCATATTATCGGTTACACCACCCATGGACTCGGTCCCCGCATAAGCGAAAACAGCGTAAACAATGAATGAAATCAGTGTCACTGGTGATTGAAACTGGGAGTTAGGTGATTGAATAAAGCTTGATATGCCATTAATTGGTTGGGCAAAATGACCACCGTTTAAATAAAGAATCATCAAACTGGCAATCCCAAAAATCACGTTCAACAAGATCGTAAAAATGCCACCGATGGAAGCAATTCGAGCAATTGAGTCCATCCCGCGAACGGCAAACCAAGTAATCGTCAGGATCCAAAAAATAGCCAGAATCCCAATAACCTGATTTGAATTTAACCCCATTACGCCCCAGCTCTGCGTCTTGTCACTACCAAACAGTGTTGTAGAAAACGGAATCCAAACTTTCGAGGCAGTCGATGTCATCCAAATAATCCAAGATGACAACCAGATAAAGGTCCCGATAAAGGCCCATTCTTCACCAATCGAGCCGGCCAGCCAAGAATAAATCCCGCCATGGGCATCCTTAAAAGTTGCCCCGTACTCGGCAAACATTAATGAACTCGGAAGCAGGAAGAAGGCAGCTGCCAAGACATACCAGATGATACTGGCATATCCCATTTGCTCATATGCTACTGTCGTATTAGCAAACCCGAAGATTGTTGAAATGATCATTAAGACAAGCCCGCTCGTCTTTATTTTGTTATGTTTCATTATTAATTAACGCTCCAATTTATAAATATGTCACTTTTTACCAAAAAATAGTATAGAAGTTACTGGTAAAAAACGTCTGTGAATTAAGTAACAAAAGAATGGCAAGATTGCGATCGGAATGAGAATCACTGTTATTTGAAAGGGATTTCATACAATCAGGATCTTGAAATCCGCAGGAAGATGCGCCTATAATTAAAGAATTGTTAGCTTTACGAAGTGGTACATAACACTATTGGAGGATCAAATGGATAACAAAAGTAACCCAAAGGCGCCCAAAAGGTTTCATCTTTCTCAGCGCCATCATATGACAATTCCATGGAACAGCTTTATTCAAAATGATAATCTTCCTGCCCGAAAGGCAAGTTTACGCGAGCGGGCATCAATTGTCGGTCGGATCGGGATCATTATGTTGTCATGTGGTACCGGTGCTTGGCGGGTACGTGATGCAATGGATAGAGTCGCCAGAAAATTGGAACTGACATGTTCAGCCGATATCGGCTTGATTTCTTTGGAATTCACCTGTTTTAGTAACGAACACAGTTACACCCAGGTGCTGTCGTTACCAAATACCGGCGTTAATACAGATAAATTAAATATTCTGGAAAACCTTGTCAAGAACTTTGATGATGATTTCTCATCATTAACCGTTCGCCAGATTCATAATATCATTGACGACGTTCAAAAACGCCCAAAACAATATTCACCATTGATTTCAGGTTTAGCTGCCGCACTGGCCTGCAGCGCTTTCATCTTTTTGCTGGGTGGCGGTATTCCGGAAATGATTTGCTCTTTCATTGGTGCCGGTATTGGTAATTGGACTCGGGCAATGATGGGAAAGCACTCAATGACAACGGTAGCCAGTATTTCAATCAGTGTGGCCGTTGCATGTCTGACCTATATGTGTACGTTCGAAATATTTGAATTTTACTTCCAGGTTTTATCACAACATGAGGCTGGCTACATCGGCGCAATGCTCTTCGTGATTCCCGGGTTTCCATTTATTACTAGTATCCTGGATATTTCAAAGCTGGATATGCGATCGGGATTAGAACGACTTGCATACGCAATCATGATTACGCTGATCGCCACTTTGGTTGGATGGCTGGTCGCATTAATCTTTAATTTTCGACCTGCAAACTTTCTGCCGCTTGGCTTGTCACCTTTTATCGTCATGCTTTTAAGACTTCCCGCCAGTTTCTGTGGGGTTTTTGGTTTCTCAATTATGTTTAACAGTTCTCAAAAGATGGCAATGGTGGCAGGATGTATCGGTGCGATTGCCAACACACTGCGGCTTGAATTAGTCGATTTAACCTCTATGCCGCCTGCTGCAGCGGCTTTCTTTGGTGCCTTGGTCGCAGGACTGATTGCTTCTATTGTTAATCGTTATAACGGCTATCCACGAATTTCACTAACCGTCCCTTCAATTGTCATCATGGTCCCAGGACTTTACATTTACCGGGCCATTTACAATATTGGTACCAACCAGATTGCAGTTGGGGCTCTCTGGTTAACGAAAGCATCTTTGATTATCATGTTCCTACCACTTGGTTTGTTTGTAGCAAGAGCGTTGATGGACAAGGAATGGCGCCACTTTGACTAATCAACAGAAATCGTTTTAGTATCAGCAATTAATTATTCTCAGCATAAAAAGAAGTGGCGATAACAAAATAAATTTGTTATCGCCACTTCTTTTTAATTCACTTTTTAAAGACACATATCCTAAAAGACAGGCGCTTTAATTAACGTTTCGTCTGGATCTGCCGTTGGTTTGGCCCTTATCCAAGATTTCAGGTTCATCATTTCTGGCACGGGCATAAGCGTGCTGACGGCCAAATTGATCACGTGTTGTCTTGCTTTGATTGTTGGACGAACGGGTTACGACATAATAAACGGCAATTGATGCCAGTAAAAGTAATGTAATCATTTAAAAAACCTCTCTCAATTGGATTGTCTACTAGAATGATTTAAAACGCTTTGTAAGCATCGCTGATTATCAAAAGTGACTTGATAATTGACACTAAGTTTACCTTCAATCATCAAAGAGTCAAGACATTTGACAACCCTCTTTTTCTAAAACGCTTCCAATCGCTTATAAGAACTGCGTTAAGCGGTGTTTAAGGATTATTAAAGAATCATCACTGACAACCATCGCCACTCATCATTTCCTGTGGTAGACAGTTGCAATCGACCATTTCAGGAGCAGCTTTTGCTTTCTCGGCAAGAACTGTCTGAAGCTTCTTAATATCACTTTGTGACAGGTCGCGAGAGTTGATCACTTTAACAAGGGTGTCACCTGCACGCATAGCACACATATGATCAAATAGGTTAACGGCAGCCGCTCCCATTGAGTCTCTTTCATCAACGGCCGGTTCATACTCAAAAGGCCGCCCATCGCCAACTCGCACAACCGCATCCTTTGTAATTAACCTGTGAAGCAATGTCTTGGTCGTTGATTCCGACCATCCCCTAGCCGAAGACATCACATCAATCAATTGCCGACTGGTCACGTGTTTTAACGTCCAAATGGCCCGCATAACTTCCCACTCTGAATCAGAGATTGCCACATCTTTTGCATCAATCATTTTGGAGTCCCCTTTAATATCATGTTCAAAATTAGTCGTCAAATAAATAACTGCTTATCATTCCCATACGTTAATCCAGTTTTCAAGAGCGTATTCAACGATCATAATTGGTGTCAACATCTTTTTAATTTACAAGCGTAAACTTCCTATATTTAATAGTCTACATTTGTAATCGTAAAAAAGCAAGTGTCATTACCTGACGAACGATTTTCAATATTAAGTATAGCTTTAAGTTCTGGGGCCGTAAACTCTGATCACTGACACGTCTGGTTAATAGGCACCCCATTTGATGTTTGATTGATTTCCCAAAATCTGATCAATCTCTGCCAGCTCCTCGCTGCTGAAAGTTAAGTTATCCAGTGCTTTTGCATTATCCAACAATTGCTGCGGTCGACTCGCCCCTACCAGTACACATGCAATTTCGGGTTCGCGTAAATTCCATGCAAGCGCCATTTCAGCCAATGTTTGACCGCGTTTCTTTGCAACCTCATTAAGGTGTTGAACTGTCTTAATTGTCTCTTCAACCTGCAATGGATGCAAAAACGGACTGGTAGATTTGGCTGCACGGGAATTTTCAGGAATCCCATGTAAATATTTATCCGTTAACAGGCCCTGTGACAACGAACTAAAGCTGACGGCTGCTTTGCCTTCTTTTCGCAAGACCGGGAATAAATCCTTTTCAATTGTTCGATCAAACATGTTGTAGCGAGGTTGATGAATCACAAATGGTGTGTGAAGGTCGTTAAAGATTTTTGTAATTGCCTCGGTTTGTTGGCCGTTGTAATTGGAAATGCCTACATATAAGGCTTTACCTTGTTTAACCAATTGATCCAAAGCCAGTGCAGTCTCTTCCACCGGTGTCTCCGGATCTGGGCGATGTGAATAAAAAATATCAACGTAATCCAAGCCTAAGCGTGTCAAACTTTGATTGGCACTGGCAATGATACTTTTTTTAGAACCCCAATCACCGTATGGTCCATCCCACATCTCATAACCGGCTTTGCTGGCAATAATCATTTCGTCCCGATAAGGCTTCATGTCTCCTGCCATGATTTGGCCAAAGTTCTTTTCAGCACTTCCGGGTACGGGCCCATAATTGTTAGCCAAATCAAAATAGGTGATTCCCAGATCAAACGCTTGGTGAATAATGGCCTTTTGATTTTCAAAGGAATCCACACTACCGAAATTGTGCCAAAGTCCAAGTCCCAATGCAGAAAGTTTTAAGCCACTCTTTCCCACGCGATTATAAACCATTTTTTCATAACGTTTGTCATTTGCCTGATACATTTTAAAACCTCCCGTTTATTTAACAGTTGTCCTTTTTGATCTTCTCTACTAAGCTTAGCTATAGCATACAACTTCAAGTTAACTTGAAGTAAAGAAAGAAGTTAAAAGGGCTATGAAAACTTACTTGATCAGTCAGGTTTCAGAAATGTATCATTTACCCACTACCACGCTGAGATATTATGAAGACCTGGGGCTACTCTACGACATCCCTCGAAAGGGCAATCGGCGTGCCTATACCCAACAACATTTGGATCGTTTGGGATCAATCTGCTGTTTTAAAAATACTGGGATGACATTGAGCGAATTACAAACACTGTTTAGTTATAGTGAGCACGGCGGTGACCTTGACAAAATTGTTGACCTGCTCGATCAACATTGTCAAGAAGTCGATGAGCAGTTAACCCTGCTTAAACAAAATCAACAGCATATCAAACGAAAGCTTCACTTCTATCAAGATATCCGCACCGCAGAACAGACCAACACACCGCTGCCGGATTGGGATAATTACCGTTCAAGAACGTTTCATTAACACAAAAATGAGTAGAGACATCGCCTTATGGGCAACGTCCCTACTCATTTTTTGTTTGAATCGCTCAAATCAACCTTTAGATTCTTTTTGAACCTGATAGGACTCATCCAACAACGTCACTGTCGCGTCTTCAAGGCCCACAATGGTCACGTGCCTATCTCGAGTTACGAAAACAGCGCCATAAATATCCGGCCGATCACGTGCCCAGCCGGCAAGTGGTTTACCGGCAAAAAACAATCTGGCCGTTTCGATCTCACCGTCAATTGAGTATTTTGAAAAAATCGTGATGCTTGCAAGATCGTTTTGCTTTGGATACCCCGTTTGAGAATCCAAAATATGGTGATAAGAATGCCCATTTACTTCCAAATGCCGTTCATAAATCCCACTTGTCACAGCGGAGCATGGACCGATCTTAACGTTTAGAATCGACTGACCCCTTTCTGAAGAGGGGTCCTGAACACCGATTCGCCATTGCCGATCTTGATGTGCGGGTGAATCACCGACAAGCAACAAGTTGCCACCAAGATCGATTATTCCGGAACGTTTGCCATAGGCCCGCCAATAATCAGCAATCCGATCGGCAATATACCCCTTTGCGATGCCGCCAAGATCCAATTGCATGCCTGATTGCTTCAAGAAAATCGATAACGCTTGATCATTAAAGTCGGTTTGATTGGGATTAATTAAGGCCAACTTCTCTTTGATGGCTGACTCGGATGGGACATTGGCACCCTTAAACCCGATTTTCCACAATTTAACCAGCGGTCCAATCGTCGCATTAAAGCCGAAATGTTGACGACTCAATTGAAGTGCCCGTTTTGTTAAGGTATAGGTTGCGTCTGAAACCTGAACCGGATGTTTGCCGGCCGCATCATTAATGGCCATCACTTCAGACTGTGGCCGATTGACTGTTAACAAGTTTTCATAATAGGCAATCAATCGATTAGTCGCGTTAAGCTGTTCGGCCATGACATCACCGAATAATGTTAATCTGATTTGCGTTCCCAGTCCATAATAATTTTTTGTGGTCTTTTTTTGTGCAAGATTTTCCTCGATAAGCGATCATCCCCAATTCTTCCTTATATACTAATGTTTTGAAGCACCGGTTTTGCCATCTTGTTTGTTATCTGCAAAGTCGGGTTGTCTTTTATCCCAATTGTTGCTATTTTGAGTTGCGCCTGTTTTGGCATCGCTAAAAGAAGCCCCTGTTATTTCATCTGGATAAAATTTCTCGTTTTCTATAGTTGTCCCCTTCTTTTTTGACGGGACACCTACTCGTGAACTGCAATAGCGTCGCATCCGATTATAAGAAAACTTCGATTGCGTGTCGACAACCGCCATTAATTTCAACATGGCAACGCCTTCCCAACTTTTTGATTAAACTGACGATTTTATTATATACCGCCTGCGGACCCGCTGATCCATAAATTTATCATATTAACCAAGAAAGGCTGAACGCCAAAATTATCTTTAGCATCCAGCCTCCTTATTTTTCAGAAATTGTTTAACGTTGTTTCATTAATGACCGTGCGTTTTTCCACGCATCACGTGATCGGCATGTTCCAACATCTCGTTCACCACATCCAAAATATGAGGATCATCCAAACGATAATAATTAGCTTTGCCAACCCGCTCCGAACTGACTAATTGATGTTTTCTCAGCAAAGCCAATTGATGGGAAACCACTGACTGTTCCAAGCCCAACAAGTCACCAAGTTCGCCAACATTTAACTCACGCTGCTCCAACACTTTCAGCATCTGTAAACGCGACGGGTTACTTAATAATTTAAAAATCCGTTCCGATTCAGCCAAACGTTTTTGATCTATCAATTCGATATCGGTCAATGAATCCTTTTCAGTCAAAGGACGCCACTCCAATCATGAAATTTGCAGTTATTACCTGTTATTATATCACTGAAGCAGACCGAAAATTCAAGCACATTTACGCAAGCTTAATCCTTCCCGCGTCCTTCTTGAGAAGATTCCCATCCTTCACTGGCAATAAAGTAAACCAGAACCAGGGCGGCAACCGAATCGGCCCACCACCAGTTGAAGAAGAAGGTCAGTAGCGCACCGACAAGAACCGTGGCAGCCATATAGGCACATGTGATATTGCACATACCATCTTCAACCAGGGCATCCGAATGAAGTTGCTTACCAAGTGCCCGTTTCATAAAGGTTAGGATTGGCATAAGAACAACCGATGCAAACGCAATCGCAATTCCAGAATAACTCGTATCAGCTGCCTGGTGATTAACTAAATTAAATAATGACACAAAAATAACATAAACAGATAATAGCAGTAAAATCGTCCCAACAATTAACGACGATCGTTTCTCGGCACTTTGGATTTCCTCGGCCGACGCACCATTTGCTTCCTTGCGTAACCGCCAAATCAACGTACTTCCGGAAATGATTTCCAAAAAGCTGTCCAGCCCAAAGGCTATCAACAGAATTGACCCTGCTTGTAAGCCGGAAATAAAGCCAACCAGGAACTCAAAGGCCATCCATCCTGTTGAAAAATATTCTGTTCGTAGGCTGCTTGAAACTAAATGTTGCTTTTGTAATTGATTTTCCATATAAAGACTTCTTTCAAAATAACGATCGTTTTGATATGGTAACTATTTCATATGTAGATACTAACATGCATAGTAATCAGAGTAAACCAAATTAATTAAATTTCTTTTCAGCGTGACCGTGTATTTATGATATAATCAAAATAATTCAGAATATTGTTATCTAGTTAATCAATGAGTGTATTAAGTTAACTCCTTTCTATTTCAACTAAGATTAGCCCGATTTCAAACTAATTGCCAAATCATGTTTTTCCATTAACCTGCTAACAATGTTCTGAATTATAAAAGCTGACCGCGAAATCAAATTCGCAGTCAGCTTTTAATTTATCAACAACTTCAATTAATAACGACTAAACCGAACAAACATGTTACCTTTTCTCTTTTATCTGTTGATTAACTTATATATAGAGACATAAATTAATATTTCTTCATATATTAATTAATCAGCTTAATCCTAAAGCTTTCCGGACCATCAATCGATGCAACCTTAATGACAAGATCATTTGGCAATGCAGGTGCATCGTACCAAAAGTCATGATGTTCATGTGCTTCGAACTTAAAGAAGTATCGAAAATGATTACCTTCGCGTTTGACGCTCAAATACCCCGGCTTACCATCCGATAACTTAATCGGTTGTGGCACATTAGTATTGTGAACAAACAGTTCGGTCATTTTATCACCTCCCCGCTTCTTATCATATCATTTTTTAGGCATCAAGTAAGATTTAATTTAAGGACAACAAATCATTTTTTAGGTTTCCCGTAATTACAAAAAATTGCTTTCGTTTCAATTTACTATCAGGAATATCAATGCTATGGTTACATCATAGGTATTCATATAACAATTCGGTCTGGAGGAAAGACGATGAAAAGTGATATTTCGGAAATGTACCTTCTGCTTAACGAAACGGACGGTAACCGTAGTGCTATCATGCGTTCAATGAGAAAACGTGCTTATCTTTCTGCCAGCGTTTTATTTGACCTACAGCTTGGCGGCATCATTAAGTTAACGGACAAGGGTATGCAGGTTATCGCACCATTATCCAAGGACTACGGCTTTTTAAATCCTGTATTGGATATCCTCAATGACCGTGAAAATAAATCAAGCAAAAACAGTTTGCGTCACGTTGTCTTAAATCGTAAAATCAATCGGATCGTATACGATGGTATTGGCGAAAAGCTTTTGTTTAAGAACAAGGCTACAAAGACAAGCAGTCGCGGCTTAATATTTAGTCATGATAAATATATTCCCAGGGCTGACGCAAAAAAATTAGTTGTCAATCAAATTAAAGCAGAATTGCTTGGATCAAACACTGCTTCACTGGAAAATATCGCATTAGTCGCAAATCTGAGTAGAAGCAGAACATTAAAAAATTATTTTGACAAAGATCAACGCGCCCAATTAACACAACAGGTAAAAGACCTTCGACACAATCCCGAATACGAAACCTTCTTCAAATTTGCGAAATGGGTTGATGATTTTATCACGGCCATTATTGTAGCCGCTTCTTCAAGTCACGGATAATCCTATATATTTAATAAAGATGAGCCAAAAACGGATGTCGATCATCGTTTTTGGCTCATCTTTTTGTACATACGGTTCATTCACTTAAAATAAAACTTCAGTATGCATATAGTAATTTTGATTGTCGATTAAATACTTCTCTGAAACTTCAACAGAATCAATGTACTGTGGATGCTCATCCTCGGGAATCATCGTGACCCCGTGTTCACCGGTTCTGGTAATGGATAACCGATACTGATCCTTCCCGGATTTTGCGACCCGCGTTAATGGCATGCCCTTTATTTTTGATGCGACGTAAAAATCCGTCGTTTTCCCATTAGTCACCGTTTTTTGGATTTTGGCATAACCAACCGGTTTAGGAGCATAGGCTTGGAAAACTTTCACTTTTGAGTAGGCCTCCAGGTAACCATCTACCGTAACCTTTATGCCACTGGCTTTCGCTGTTGTTTCGTTGGCTGGCCATTTATCCCCCTGCCATAAATTTCCATCCGCAACATAATCCCCGGCCGACCTGGTGTCCGGACTGGTCACCTGATAATAACGTAAGTATTGTGGTGAGTCGACTTTTTTAAAATCAGCTGTTGTTGCCCAAATGCCTGCCGTCATATTTGGCTTGCTTTTGGCATTATAAAACGGTTTGCGAAGTCGATAACTCATCGTATCCATATCAATTGTAAAGAAAGGATGATGCGTTTTTTGACTTCGAGCAGCCGAAGCAACTTGGACAACCGTCCCTTTTGGCAGCGTCATTTTAATGTTCTTATAGTACGAATTAGTCACCGTTATTTTTTTGGTAGTCTGCAAATAGTCACGGGCTGAAACTGATAAGTAAGTTGTTTTGGCCTGGGCAACAGTCATTTGTAATGCAAATGTTGCAATTAATGCCAATATCATATTAACCAAACGTCGTGTTTGTTTCATGATCAATCTTCCCCCAGAAAACGTGCATTTTCGGTATGCATGTAATAGTCGGTTTTCCCGATCTGATATATCTCATTAAGTGTTACCCGCGTCGCATCATCCTCATTGGGAACGGCAGTTGATGTTGTCTGTGTCGTTCGATTAATACTCAAACGATAACGATTATTGCCCTTTGTGGACACTTTTGTCACCGGCAGCCCCTTTAATTTGGTTTTGAAATATAAGTATAACTGACGTGAAGAACGGTAATATGATTTTTGAATTTCAGTTGAACTGGTTGGTTTGGGACTGATCGTATATTTGTAGGGCGAACTCGAAAAAAAGTCGAGATACCCATCCGTGGTGATCGTAAACCTTGTCCCGGTCAGCTGTGCATAATCAGCAGGCAGCGTACTGCCTTTCCACAAATCACCATTCGCAACATATGATAATAGCGCATGTCCTTTGTTACTTCTGGTTAATGAATAGTAAGAAAGATAAACCGGTTTGTTGGTCTTGCTGAAGTTCTGGCCCTTCGCCAAGATCCAGCGACTCACCCGGCTTGAATTTTGAGCCGTTATCAATGGCCTTCGAATCTGATAACGAAGGCGATTCAGGTTTAACGAAACGTACTTCTGACCATTGTCATTTTTGGTTCCGTTAACCAAAACAGTCGTCCCCTTGGGAATGGTGACCTTAATTGTCTTGGAACTGTTGTATGTTTTAATCACCCGCTTGGTCGTTAAAAAAGAATTCTTTGTCACTTTAGCTGCTGACGCCACTGACTGATCGACTAAAATAAGCGAAAAGATCAGGGCCATCCCCAGCAAAACCCGTTTAACCATCATCTCATCCCCACTTTTATGTTTTGTACTCCCTTTAAGTTTACCCCTTTGGCAGCCAACGTTAAATCTGTAGAATGATCAACTACGCGTTTAATTGTTTCGCTAGCGCCGCTACCCGTTTTTCGATTTGATCTCTCACCTGCCGAAATACATCCAGCACTTCCAGGTTGCTGCCGTGAGCCTGCGCCGGATCACGTAAAGGCCAATGACGCTTTTCTACGGTTGGCGGTGTGACCGGGCAACGGTCCCTTGCATCCCCACAAAGTGTCACGACAAGGTCACACTGATTTAAATACGCTCTATCAATCAACTTGGATTGATTCCTTGAGATATCGATCTTTTTCTCAGACATTACCTTAACCGCCAGCGGATTTAAGCCATGTTTTTCAATACCGGCACTTTCAACATGCCAACTATCATTCAGCAACTTTTTAGCGAACCCTTCCGCCATTTGGCTTCAACAAGAATTTCCTGTACATAAGAAATAGATCTTTGGCATTTCAGTTCCCCCATTCATGGCATTAATTAATTTATATTCTCGACTAACTTTCTTGAAATAGCAAGAGAATTAATCGTCTATTCATCAAGATGCAGTGTCAGTCATATGTTTACTATGACACATGTAATAAGCAAAAGATGACCCTTTTCTGTTATCTTGGTTATTTATTAAGTAAGACTCCAACTATCGGTCATATTCTTGAAAACTGGTCACGTTATATGACCGCGGTTGTTTACATTGGCTTGGGTAGTTATATCCTGTGGGCAAACGGCACCCTTACTCATATTTCTGTTACTATGACAGTTTTAATTTCTTATTGAATTGACAATTCAACCTTCTAAAAAAGGTTACGTCAAAATGTAACAAACTCAAAACGTGACCTTTAACGTGATTACTTGCTATAAGTAAGCCACACTAAAGGTCACGTTTTTGTTAGGCACCTTTTCCTCGATCATACGTAAACGGCAATAGACAGTTAAAGCCCTGAGAGGCCTTTTTTAATGTCACGGCACCCTTTGAATCATCAAAATACAGGTGAACGCTTTTTGGATGAGCCTGATCCGTAAATTTATCAATAAGGACATGAATGGTGAAAACCCGCTTGGAATGGGGTGCTAGTTGCTCAGACTGCCCATCATCAATGACTAATTCATCCGTTCCGCTTAAAACATTGCCATTGGCAAAACCAACTTGTTTAACACCGCCAAACGTCATTGCGTTTGAAGACTGATTCTGAACCGTATACTGAACTTTTAGATAGGTATATGGATTATCAACTTTGTCCAAATTATAGTCACTCGCTGAGTTTGCCCGTTGAGCCGCTGTTCTCGGTGTGTTCGTACATACTTTAGCCCAGTTGATGGTCGTCGTCAGTTGATTTCGCATAAATACCAAATTCCGTTCTGTTGAAATCCCGGTTAATTTAATTCGTCCATATCTGGGACTATTATAATATTGACCAATTTTGTATAATGGCGCATGATCAATATCATTTGGATCCTGCTTATGCTGAATAATATGATGACTGCTTTGTTTTTTGACGTTAACGTTGGCTGATTGATTAGCTGCTGAATCATCATAAAATTTATTCATTAAGGTTTGTCCGCCAAATAGGCCAATCAATAAAATTACAATACATGCGGCTATTATGACCCACCATTGCTTATACCAACGATTAACTCTGCGGGTCCTCCGTGGGTGTCTGATGATAAACACTTCTTTCTAAGAAAATCAAATGTAACTGCTATGTATGATTAAAATCATAGACTAATGATAGCATGAAAATTTGACTTTCAAACTAATTATTAAAAAATTCTTTTTACCCTATTCGATATTAATTAACACATGGCATTATCCGATAAATCCATCAAAGATTTTCAACATGACTTTCCTGACAAAAACGCCAACAAAAAAGGTTGAATCAAACCCAACTTTGACTCAACCTTGTAGATCATTCAATTTAAACACTGATTCTTCCCATTGTTAACAGAACAATTCCCAATACAGCACCGGTCACAATTGCGGCTGTAACAATTGATTCGATTCTAGAGAACCATTTATCATAACCGGCATCTTTTCTGGTTTTCATAAAGAGGAAGAAGCCGGGAATATATGCGATAGCACACAAAAGTACAAATTGTAATCCTGCCATATAGATTCCGACACATTCAAAGATAAAAGCGAAAGCACCAACAAAGAGTTGAATTAAATTCCCCTTCTCACTTAAATGCTGATAGGAATATTTAACCTGATAAGCAGCCACAAAAATATAACAAATAACAATTGCCGCTGTACATAATGAGTAGGCAAAGTTATAGGCTCGATCCGTAAACAGCAGTGTAAACAAGAATACTTGAATTAAAGCCCCACTCATTACAAGTGAAAAGGTTGGTGCACCATGTTTATTTTTCTTACCAAAGATCGGCGGTAGTAACTTTCGCTTTGACATTAACATAACCGTTTCTGCCGGCAGCATTGTCCATGACAGCCATGAGCCAAGGGTCGAAATAATGAGTCCCAAGCTGATCAATGCACCACCCCAATTACCAACCATACTCTTAAAAATATAAACCATGGCTGGTTGGTGGATGGTTGTCAACTCTGCACGTGTCATATAACCATATGGCAATACGGAGGCCAACACGTAAATTGATAATAAACAGATCAATCCTAGAATAGTTGCTTTGCCGGCATCAGATTTTTTCTTTGCCCGGGATGACATCATTGTAGCGCCTTCAATACCGACGAATACCCACATCATGACCATCATACAGTTCTTGATTTGGGAGCCGACACCTGCGCCACCGCTAAAGTTGCCACTGACATTGTTCCAAAAATGAGCAGTGAACACATTTGCCTTAAATAATAAAATGGAGAAAACGATAAACGTAAATAACGGAATCAGTTTACATATTGTAATAATTGCATTTAAAATAGCTGCACTTTCAACACCACGGTTAACAATATAAGTTAAACACCATGAAATAATACTGGCCGTGATAATGGCAGGCACATTATTTCCTGATTTAAAAATCGGAATAAAGTATCCCACCGCGCTCATCATAACAGTCGCAAAGGCAACATTGCCCATCCACGAAGACAGCCAATAACCCCAGCCGCTAATAAAGCCAGCGTATTGACCAAATCCTTCTTCGGCATAAGCAAAAACCCCTTCCAAATCCGGGCGCTTTAACACCAAATTATTCAGGGAGAGTGCCAACATCAAAATGCCAAAGCCGACAAGCCCCCAGGCAATCAGAACAGGTCCGGGAGATGCTGCAGTTGCGAGATCCGATGTCAAAGCGAATACCCCGGCACCGATTGATGATGTGACGACCATTGCGGTTAAGGCTGTGAGGCCTATGCCGCCAGGTTTACCTTTTTGTTTTGGTTGTGTTTCCATGTGATATGTCCTTTCTGAGTGTGCGGATCAAAGCGGTCCTAATTCAATCTTCATAAATAGCCAAACCCATTTAAATCAAAAAATATTTAACTACCTTTTATAATGATAACTAGAATATCACGACTTTTATTATTATGAAAATAATAAACCTAAATGCGTTTATTATAAATAATTTTATTATCCTTACAACGAAGATATTTTCGCATACTCACATTAAAAAACGGAAAAAGTATTCACATTAAGCGTTTACAAATGTAAAATTTTACAGTCACTTTAAGCATTTCATGAACGCTTTTCTTCAAAAAGTGCTATTCTACATGCAGCTAAACAAAAGAAAGTTTGAAAGGAGAACTCACATGGTCAAAAGTACAAACGGTGTTGACCTTTATCATTCATTATTCGGAACCGAAATTCACGATCCTCGTGTTATGTTTGAAATGCTGACAGTCAATATTTTTCAACCGGGATTGAACTGGCGGGTTGCTGCCAGCAAGCTCCCTGTTTTCGATAAAGTGTTTAAGCATTTTGAAGTAGCAGAGATTGCCAAGTTTGACGAAATGGATCTGGAAGCGTTAGAAGGAAATCCGGATATGATTCGCAATCCAAGAAAAATACGGGCTGTCGTGCAGGATGCACGGGCGACTTTAAACTTAAGCCCGGAGTTTAAAGACTTAGCCGATTATCTTTGGTCATTCAAGCCTAAAGATAACCTGGTTGAAGGCGCACTTGTTCAGGATTCAAGTACCCTGGGTACTCTGGTTGCAAGGGATATGAGGAAACGCGGCTTTACATTTGTCGGCCCCACTACGATCGAATTACTACTGGTGGGTACCGGCGTTCTTAAGCATATTAACCCCTAAGAGAAAGGGAGCCTTTCAAATGACAAATAAAGTTGCTTTAATTGTTGGTCCCGGGCATGCCGGCTTAGGAGAAGCTTTAGCGAATCGATATGGTCAGAAGGGGTATACGATTGCCCTTCTCGGCCGAAATCCCAATCCGTTAAATGATTTAGTCAAGACTCTCACGGCCTCCAATATTTCAGTCTTTTCAGTAACCGCTGATCTAGCAAGCCCGGCTAGTGTCTCAAATGCTTTAAAAGAAATTGCCCAAAAGGGAGACCTTCAAGTCGTCCTTTATACAGCAACAATGCGGACCAAAAACAAGCCTGCCGACTTAACCAGCGACTTGTTAACTGAAAGTCTGGCAAGTAACCTTCTTGGCGCTGTGACGGTGACAAATTTAGCTTTGCCTTACGTCAAAAAGACCGGTGACGGTGTCTTTCTTTACACGGGGAGCATCGTAGCAGCCAAAACCGGTACAAGTGATGTTGAACAATCAATTGGCAAAGCCGGCCTGCATAGCTATGTCATTGCATTAAATAAGGAATTAAGTAAATCCGGTGTTTTTGCTGGAATTGTAACCA
The DNA here is from genome assembly GCF_000159315.1 of Lentilactobacillus hilgardii DSM 20176 = ATCC 8290. Lineage (GTDB taxonomy): Bacteria > Bacillota > Bacilli > Lactobacillales > Lactobacillaceae > Lentilactobacillus > Lentilactobacillus hilgardii. The sequence goes on along the minus strand of NZ_GG669995.1, from coordinate 113,469 downwards.
TTAACACCTATATTCGAAAAGGCAAACCCGGGCATATGGATCCAAATGTCATTGCGAAAACATTTGAAGATCTTGGCAATAATAAGAAAGCCGCTGAAGTTCAGTATCATTAGAATAAAACATTTTTTAACCAATCAGGCCAGCATGGACTTTAATCATTCATGTTGGCCTGATTTATTATCAACACTATGACGAGTACTTATTTTTGTGAAAGAAAAAGAGTCTCACCATGTTTAGTGAGACCCTCAGTTAAATTGGAAAATTAGTCCAACTTAGTCTTGTTTGTAACGTTTAATTTATCATCGAAATCATAAACAACTGGTTCACCGGTTGCCATTTCAAGATTCATGATGTCCTCATCTGAAATGTTTTCAATGTACTTGGAAAGTGCACGAAGTGAGTTACCATGGGCAGCAATAACAACGTTTTTACCATCAAGTAAAAGCGGTGCAATCTTATCTTCCCAATAAGGCATTACTCGTTCGAGTGTAACCTTCAAGTTTTCACCACCGGGAACAATGTGTGGATCAAGGTTGGCGTAACGACGGTCGTGAACAGCTGAACCTTCATCACTTGCATCCAAAAGCGGAGGCAAAACATCGTATGAACGACGCCAGATATGAACTTGATCTTCACCATATTTTTCAGCAGCTTTAGCCTTGTTGTGACCTTGCAATGCACCATAGTGACGCTCGTTCAAACGCCATGTTTTTTCTTCAGGAATCCAAAGTTGGTCTGAATATTCCAAAGCATAGTGCAGTGTCTTGATCGCACGGGTCAAAACTGAAGTGAAAGCATAGTCGAATTCAATACCGGCTTTTTTGATTAATTTACCAGCATTGATGGCTTGCTTAACCCCTTCTTCACTTAAATCAACATCAACCCAACCAGTAAATTGGTTAGAAAGATTCCATTCACTTTGACCATGACGAATTAAAACAAGTTTTGCCAATATCATTACCTCTTTCTATATCTCTATCAGATTGATTTTACACCAAATCAGAATAATTTTCATCAGTATTCAGAAAAAAGTCTGTGAAATAACATACAAATTATTAATGATTTCAATCACTGATTTCACTTTGTGATTGAACATCAATATTTAAAGGTTTTGGTGTCGGGTTTAGCTGGCGGTAATGGCTCATTATGCCGTTTCACACCAAGAATATCCAGTAAGAAAGTGAAAACCGGCACACCACAGATCAGTCCCCATACCCCAAAGAAATGTTCGCCGACTAAGAGGACAACAAACGTGTAAAAGATCGGCAGATTGGTCTTTGAAGCCATAAAGTTAGGATTTAAAACATAAGCTTCCAGTGCATGAACGACAACAATCGTAATGATTAGGTACAAAACATCCTGTAAACCGCCAACGGAATAGCCGACTAATGACAATGGTATAAACGAAATAATCACACCGGCTACTGGTATCAAGCTCAGGATAAAGACCATCAGCGCTAATACTGCAAGTTGTGGCAAATGCATAAAAGCCAAGACAATTGTGGTTAAAACCGTATTCACAATTGCGATGAAAAATTGGGCTTCGATAACAACGCCAAACGTTGCCACAAATTTTTTACCAAAGAAATAAAGATCTTGAAAGAACCAGGAAAAATCACTATCTAAAAATAGATGCGAAAAGTTGTACATGGTCTTCTTCTCTATTGCGAAAAAGAAACTTAAGATCATTGATAAAAACAATGTGATACCCATTGTTCCAACACCTGTAATATATCTCCAAATAAGTGAAACGCCGTTCTTCACTTGGGCCATCACATTACTTTGTTTTATGAGTTCATTGACCCATCTTAACGTATTGTCATCAGGTAAATTACTTGGATTGGAATAAAAATCGACAATATCTTTTGTAGAGCTGATTGCCTGGTCGGCAACTTGTGGAATATAGACGGTTACGCCAAAATACAGCCCGGCTAAAACCAACAAATAAACAATCACAACAATGACTTCCGATGGAATTTTAACAAATCTGCGAATGCCATTTGTTAATTTAACGACCAACAAACAAAAAATAAACGTTAGTAGCAAAGTACTCATCATGCTGCGTGCAAAATACAAGATTAAGACAACTACCCCAAGAACAACAAATCTCCTAAGTGGGACGTTGTTCACAAATTTGGCCCAATTCGACAAAGAACCACCACCCCTTCAAATAATTCTAATCTCTGGCATTTATCTTACACGTTCACGCCATTTTCTCACAAGAATTTACACATAATTAATCACAAATTAAAGTTTTCTCACGAATTACCCTATTAATCACTTACTACTTTCCTTTAAATAAGACAATTTCTTGAAAACACCGGATAAAAAAACCGTCAATACAGTCATTTTTGCATCAACGATTCAGAAATTT
>NZ_GG669995.1:78303-110083 GCF_000159315.1 Lentilactobacillus hilgardii DSM 20176 = ATCC 8290 | reverse complement strand
AATTTTTTCAATCCAACATCACTTATATCTTGCTTTGACATACTGGCCAATCGTCTCATGATTGTCATGGGCGCCTTTAATAATATTCTTGATATCTTGGTCACTCATCGCATTAGAATCGACTTCGGCAGCGCTGATCTCTTTTCTAGCACTATTAACCTGGGACTCAGTGATCTGCTGACCATTAATTCTATTTTTCTTTGGGTTAACCGTAAACTCATTTGACCCTTTATAAGCATTTGCTGCTTTCTTTTCTGACGAGGTCAAACTATCACTGCTGTTAGGCGCGACATTAGGATTATTTTGGGTACTACTGTTTGAAGTAGAAGACTCAAACTCATTCGTAGAACTACTACTGCTTGGCGTAGTTGTTGTATTTCCCGACAGTGAAGCATTATTCTTCGAGCGCAATTGTTTAGCTTTATTCAAAATTGACTTGTAGTAACTTTGCTTGGCTGTTTGGTCCGAAAGAATCTTATCCAGTGTGCTGTTAGACTGAGTATAATTGCCCTCACCGGTCTCATTTAACGCCTGATTATAAATCTTGTTATACTTTTTGAGATTTCCCTGAATGGTTTTAATCGTTGACAGTTTACCCTTTGAACGATCCTTCAGGGTCTCATTTCCATTCCTAGTATCAACAACTGATTGATAACCATCCTTGGCACTGTTGTAATCACGGTCACTAAATGAATCATTGGCTGCCATATAATTTTGAGTTTGACTCAACAGTCGAGTTGCCTTTTTATCACTTGGTTTTCTCTTTAATGCATTTGTAAAAGAAGTTTCCGCAGCAATATAGTTTTTATTAGAAATTTGAAGGCTAGCACGCTGCATCGAATCATTATATAGCTTTTCATTTTGAGAATGACGGGCGTATGCGTAACCACCCACTGAAGCGGCAATAACAATGGTGATTACAATCCAAATCCACTTTTTCAAAGTAAGCCCTCCTAGGAATTCATTATTCATTTTTATTATACCATTTTGGGACGGGGGCTTAAAACATGAAGATAAATCTATCATCTAAGAAAAATCAACGTTTCGTGTAAAGCAAGTGCAAAAAATGCGGTTCCCATTAGGAACCACATCCTTTGACAATTCAAAAAAATTATTTTAAATACATTGAAACTTATTTGCTAACCATTTTATCTTTCTGAGTTAATTGCAGTTTTAAAAGTAATGCTTCCTTTTGTGCAACCTGATTGCGATCCTGTTCACGTTTTGTTGTCAAATCGTCTAGCGTATTTTGATAAGCCATCTTGTCGGATTGAGCCTTACGTTTCTGTTCATCAAACTCACGTTTTTCAGATAATAGAACATTTCTCAAATTTACATTTTCAGGTTGTTGTGTAAGTTCATCTGAAAGTTGACCCATATCTTTCCTCAGTTGATCCATTTTTTGATTATCTTCAAGGGAAAACTGATTGTTTTTTAGATCCTCACTTTTTTGATAAATTAAAACATCAAGCCCAGCCGCATCTTCGTTCAATACTCTAATCTGAGCCTTTAGGTCATCAGCCGAAACGCCTGCAGTTTTTACGACTGGCAACTTAGTTTTCAACGTACTTGAACTCTTAGTTGGTATCTCAGTTGAGCTCGCAACTGGATGATTTCCAGTATTTCCACTGTTTGACACACCAACAACCCCATTCACAAAAATCATAAAATTCTGGTGTAATCCATTCCAAGCATTTCTCAGAGCAGTTAAAAGTTGTGAACCTACCGTCTTCAACTGGTTAATTTGACCTAACAATTGGTTGATCTGGTTATCCAGCATTAAACGTGATGACAGAGTTGATGCTAGACGACCCGATCTCATGTCATTTATCTGACCGTTAAGCCTATCGATTTGCATACTGATTTGCCCAGCTTCCGCGTTAGATACGTTTACTGTTGGGTTAGGAACAACTGGTTTTGCTGACGCACTTGGATTAACTGGCATGTTTGGCTTATTTACCGAAACTGGCGTAGTTGGTGTGGCCTTTGATGGCTTGACAACGTTTACCTGTTTCTTACCCTTTTTTACTTTAAAGTGACCCGACTTTACTTTAAATCCTGCTTTAGTAACCGTCACCTTATAAGTCCAGCCACCTTTAACTGCTCGTTTCAACTTCATCACAAAATGACCATGCTTATTGGCTTTGGCAACCCCATAGGTAACACCCGCCCGGGAAATCTTGATTTTTGCGCCCCGGGTTGCTTTACCTGAAACGACCTTGGTACCGGACTTTGCTTGGTTAACAGTTGCCTTGAGCAACGTCGTCTTTGCTTGTGCGGTAACTGCACCCATGAGTGCGACTGGAACGACTAGTGCTGACAATACATATTTATTCATCGAAATTCCTCCAAAATTTTATTTGGTAGGATTACTGATTCACTTTAAAATCTCAAAACTTTTTTCAAGCTTCCCCTTTCTAATTATTTGTCTCTCAATAAAAAAGAATCCAGTAATGCCTACATAATGTAATTACGTAAACTTACCGGATTTATTTTTTTATTTTTAGAATTTTTTTAAAATAAACCTTAATCAGCCTGTTGGAACTTTCCGGCTGTTAATGTAGAAGCAACAATCCAGCCCTGTCCTTTAACATAAAAGAATGTTTTAGCTTTGGCAGTCTTGCTGGCAGCTGTCTTAACAACCTTAGTCACATAATAAGTCGTTCCGGACTTTAATTTACCCTTTACGGTTGTGGTAAATGTCGGTTTGTCAGCACCGATTAAAGCTTTATATACTGTAGGAGTCGCATCTTTTGTATGATAAACCTTTGCCTTTTTAAAGAAATTCGAGTTTGCAATTGTATAAGTTGTACTCTTGGCAGCAGTTTGAGTTGTTTGTGCAGGTTTAGTTGCAGCTGAAGCAGCCAGCGGTGCGGTAAATACCAAAGGAAATGCCAATGCTGCAGTTGCGATAAATGTTGTCATCTTTTTCATAATAAAAGCCTCCTAAACTTTGATGACCAAATTATATTCTGTTACAGAATTATTTCAAAGGAAAAGGCAACTTTTTATTCCAGCTTAATGTTTTCTTAAAATTCTTTATCAAAGAAACACCTTTATATTAACATTTGGAAACGTTTTTTAACCATACGATCCGTTATTTGTACTACAAACGATTGTTACAATTATATTACAAAATTATCCAAAATAAGGCATGAACTTACTCAAAATTTATAAAAGGTTTCTCTTTCGAAAACAGCTCAAACATAGTATGATGAGTGCAATTGGCAATTCACTATATTCGATTATATTTATTCCAAAGGAGGCCATTTTACCTATGGCTAATGATTCCGAAGATTTCATCAAGCAACATATGTTTGGTAATCCACAACTCAAGCCCGACGAAAAACGGGCTTTTCTGGGCAACTTTCGGGAACGGGTCGCAATTGCTCTTACAATTTCACAATTAGGTCAATCACAAACCAAAGAAATGGTGACGAAAATTTTTGATCAATACCCAGAATACCGGGCTTATTTGAATGGCAAAATGTCACAATCTTTAATTGACGATTATATGGGGCTCGCTATTGATCATCACTATCAATACACCATTCTAGTTCAAAACGGTCAGCGTGTTGATCAGCCCACCGGTCCAAATGATTTTGGATTGGTCGTCGCTGATCCTAAGAACAAAATTAAACGCCGAATTTTACTATAGTCACACCCCTAAACTCAAAATCCGTTCTACCTGTCAGTCATAGACAGATGGAACGGATTATTTTTAATTTATTTAATTAAAGAAACATTGCCAGTAAGAAGACTGCCAACAATCCCAAAATAACTGAAATGGCCATCGACCGTGTCCAGTAGGCAACGCCAATCACAATAATTGCTGCGATCATGTCGGGAATCTGGTGAATTGTGACTGAATATGTTGGTGTGATAAAGATGTCCTTTACAACCAACGCCGTAAACAATGAAATCGGCACGTACCTCATCCATTCATTAAACCAATCCGGAATCTTCCGGGTACGAAAAAATAAGAGTGGTATTAAACGTGGCGCAAAAGCCACGCAGAAACACCCTAAAACCAACCAAACATGTTGCGTTGTCGTCCATTCCATAAAGCTCTTACTCCTAGCTACTCGTTGTCTACGTCCTCTTCAGGCGTTCCGGCAGGGTTCTTCATTGACTTAAGCCATCCACTCTTCGGATGATGCTTTCGAATCGTTACCTCAATCATAAAACCAATGAATGAAGCCACCAGTGTTGAAATAACCAGCCCCAAAGTTGATTTTGTGAGTACCATGAAGAATGCTGCCAAGAAGCCTGATAAAATGCATATTACAATGATCAAACCATTCTTTAATTGCATCACAATCATATATAAGAACAAAGCAGTTAAAGCAAAATGCACAATTGTTAAATCAATGTTAATTGCGCTTCCGATCAAGCTTCCGATAAGATTACTGATTGTCCAAAAAATTAACGTTGTGTGTTCAACATGTAACGCCTCTTTCGGTGTGAATTTCTTATCGGTCGAAAACTTCAAATAATTCAATGCGTAGTTTTCATCATTCATAGAAGCCGCAAAAATCATCGTAAAACCGAGCGGTTGATCATGCAGATACTTCGAAAGACTTGAACCGAGCAACGCATACCGTAACTCCAAGAAGAACATCATCAATAGAACAGATAACATCGGTGCGTTGGTAGCCAATAAAGAAGCAATTAAAAACTGCGCGCCACCAGAGAACACCATGACTGATACCATCAGTGTTGTCCAGACATTAAAACCGGAAGCATTTAATAAGATACCGCACGCCAAACCAATTGGTATGTAACTTAGGTCAACCGGCAAAGAGGCATCCAATATTCTTTTCCAATATGGTGCCCCTGCGTCTGATCGTTCTGCGAACTTACCCAAAAGGAATCCTCCATCTAAATAAACGTAAACTCAAAATTTACACGCTTATGATAACGCGTGTAAAAATAATGTAAACACAATTCAAATTCAATTATATGAGAAATCGGACAATTAATAAACACTTTTTAGCGAATTGATTGCTAAAAAAGTCTCGAAAGCGCTCTCCAGAAGAGTACAAAAGGATTTGCTTTTTCAATCGTTTTACTTGTTACCAAATCAACTTGGTCCGGAAAGGTATTTAAATATTTTAAGAAGTGATGATCATAAAACAGATTCGCAGATGCCACCGACTTATTCTTCTTAATTGGTGCATTAAGTTTCTTGGGTGTTTTGACAAACTTTCCCTTCACCTGCTTTTGGCTGATGGATTTTGGTACCCAGACCCAAGTTGTCTTTTTAGTGACAAGCTTTGTCTTTGTCTGCTTACCATCGGGCACCTTTGTTGTCCCCAATTCATTAATATGAACATGCATTGCAAGCTTAACAGGATGTTGCTTGTGAAAAACAATCCCCATGAGCTTAGCGGTCTGAATGAACCTGGCAGGATCAGTTGCACTGTTGTTTCGAGCGCCTAAAACGACCGTCACAATGCGTCTGCCATGATAAGTGGTCGATCCTGCAAAACAGGCACCGGCTTCATCCGAAGTGCCGGTTTTTAAACCGTTCACAACAGCCCCCTTCGCAATTTGACGATCATCAAGAAGCTGATTGTGCCCAGCATACGAATTGCCTGAAAAGTTCATTTGCGTTTGTCTGGTTATCTTAGTCAATCCGGGAAATGATTCTTCGAGCCTACTGGCAAGAAGTGCAATATCCTTTGCAGACATCAGGTTCTCTGCATTCGGGCTATCTTTTTTCAACATCAAAGAACCTGTCAATTTATTGGTTAGACCGGCAGCATTATAAAATTTAGCATCCTTAATACCCAGTCCCCTTGCAGTCTTAGTCATTTTGTCAGCGAAGTTCTGCGCATTTCCGGACACTTTTTGTCCAAGTGCAATTGCGGCAGCGTTCGCCGACACAATCAAAGCTGCTTTTAACAGATCGCGGACTTTGTAAGATTTCCCGGATTTTAATGGCACATTCGTTAATCCGGATGCCGTGCTTAGTTTAGCGACAGCGGGAGAGATTTTAACCTGATCGTTCCAAGACAGCTTTCCTTCTTGGATCTGCTTTTGAACGATGTAAACCGTCATCAATTTTGAAATTGATGCGATTGCCAATGGTTGATGGGCATTTTTTTCATACAGGATTTGTCCGGTATCAGCATCAACTGCGATTGCTGATTTGGCATAAATCACTGGTTGGCTGGTTGAAACCGTCGCCGCATAAGCACTTGACTGTGCACTTACCGGTAACACAAATAAACCTAATACAAGTAAAAACCATTTGATTTTAATCGTCATTTGAGCAAATAAACCTTTCTATTTAGAAATTGACTTGTCATCGACCTCATCCGGTCGGGTTAACTTATCGCCGTGCTTAAAGGGTAAATGAATTGCAAAAGTTGTCAGATGATGCTCGGACGTGACGATGATGTACCCGCCATGTAGATCAATAATGCTTTGTGCAATTGCCAATCCGAGACCAGATCCGCCGGTATCCTTATTTCTGGAACCTTCAACCCGATAAAATCGTTCAAAAATCTGGTTCAGAGACTTCTTGGGGATTTCAGGTCCATCGTTAGACACGTGAATCACCGCCTCGTTGGGCTTGCCAACTCGACAGGTTAAATAGATGTGCTTTCCGCCTTTACCATATTTAATGGCATTGGAAATCAAATTATTAAAGACACGTCCTAACTTTTCGGCATCTGCTTCAATATACAGTGGCTTCTCCGTGCCCTGAGCCGAAATCTGAAGGCCGCTTTTTTTAGCTTCTAATTCAAAACTGGCAACTAATTGTTCCATCATCTGGCTCAGGTCAATCCGATTAATCGACAGTGGCGTTCCGGTCTGCTTGACTTTCGTATATTCAAATAAATTGTCAACCAACGATTTCATTTGCTTTGCTTTTAAATACGCAATCTCAGTGTATTTCAACAAATCTTCCTGGCTCTTGTATTGTTTATCCTGGATCAACCCCAGATACCCTAAAATAGAGGTCAACGGCGTCCGTAAGTCATGACTGACATTTGTAATCAGTTCATCCTTTGAACTTTCAATTGCCCGTTCCTCATCCATTGATTTAATGACACTATCAACCAAAGCGTTAATACTTTCAACAACCGATTGGGTATTTCCTTTAAGCTTAAATCCGATTCGATGATCCAAGTGACCATTAGCGATATAGTGAAGTTCACTGATGATGTGTCTTAACTGCATCTGATGATAGCGACGAATGAGACGCCAATAAACAACGGCAGCATCAAACAACAACATCAATGTAATAAAAATGTTTTCCCAACTCCACAAATGGTAATGATCGGGACCAATCAAAATTGATTTTTTAATAATAAAGATACCGTCTCGAAGGCCAGGATTTGTGTGAATAGACTGATTGATCAAAATTATGATTGAAAGGTTCAGCATCAACAGTAAAATGACAGTGACAATACCTTCCAAAAAGAGTTCGGTTTTTTCACGACCAGTTAATTTCAAGCTTTAGCCATCCTATCTTTGTAAATTCCAAAATTAATGTGATTCAATTTTATAACCAACGCCCCAAACGGTTTGAATCACCTTTTCGCCGTTGGTAGCTTCTTCAATTTTATCCCGTAGATGGCTGACGTGAACCATGACGGTTTTGGCCGATACAATACTTTCCTGTCGCCAAACACGTTCAAAAATCTCATCCGCGGAAAAGACACGGTTGGGGTGGCTTGCAAGCAAGTATAGAATGCCAAATTCAAGTGCAGTCAATTGGATCGGCGTCCCAGTGATTGTTTTAACCTCATGAGAATCCTTGTTAATTGTTAATGGCCCAATGTCGAGAACGTCCGGCGTATCGTTGGTAACATGTTCTTCCGTACGTCGCAGTAATGATTTAACCCGTGCCATAACTTCAAGCGGGTTAAACGGCTTTGTCACGTAATCGTCGGCACCACTGATCAAACCTTGGATTTTATCCATATCCTCCGTCTTGGCTGATAAAATGATAATCGGAATTTGTGAATCTTTGCGAACTTCTTTAATCACTTCAATACCATTCATCCCCGGCATCATAATGTCCAAAATCATCAAACCAATATCGCTTTCAGTTCGCAGTTTGGTAAGAGCTTCATTACCACTGTATGCCGAAACTGGTTCATAACCTTCATTTCGAATATAAATCTCAAGTAGTTGAGCAATTTCCTTATCATCGTCGACAACTAAAATTTTCATAATTTTACCTACCTCATTACTATTAATATAAATTTATTGTATTTGTAAGTTATTTTAAAGTTAAAGACTTCAATATTGATTCTACACTATTTGGACAAAACGACAACTAACGCGAAACAGAACTTAAAAGATAATTAAGCGATCCATTTTTGACAACCTCGCTGAATTGGATAAGCCGAGAGCTTTCATTTTGTCACGTCTACATGACACTGCATGTAAGTTGAAATTATACTATAATACAGATCATAATAAAATTCTATGGAGGATTTCCAGAAATGAAGCCCACTTTTACATATGCCGACATAACCGATTTACCAAAAATTGTTGATATTTATAACGAGACGATTGCCAGTCGTATGGTGACCGCAGATCTTGAACCCGTTTCGATTGCCTCCAAACGCAGTTGGTTCAATGCGTTTAACCACGAACACCGCCCTATTTGGAAGATCATTCTAAATGATCAAATAGCCGGCTGGGTAAGTCTCGAAAGCTTTTACGGCCGTCCCGCCTATCACCATACCGTTGAAATCAGCATTTATATTGACGCCGAATTTCGTCATCACGGACTTGGCCAACAGGCACTCGACTTTGTTGCCACACAATTAAAAGATCTGGAAATCGATACAATTGTATCCTTTATTTTTGCCCATAACCTTCCCAGCCTGGGTCTGTTCAAGAAAAACGGCTTTCAAACCTGGGGACATTTACCCGAAGTGGCTGAGCTTGATGGTCAAAGACGGGATCTGGATATTCTGGGGCGTCGCTATTATTAGTTTCCACATCATTCAAAAATTAAAGAAGTCCCTGACGTCAACATCTCATCACAGAATGTTTAACGTTAGGGGCTTCTTTTGTTAAAAGCAATTTGATTTTAACTAAGAATAGACCGATTACTAAATTAAAATGCCCTCACAGTGATCAACCTCGTGTTGAATGATCTGAGCAATCCAATCAGAAAAGCCTTGTCGATGTGACCTGAAATTTTGATCCAAATAGGTCACCGTAATTTCCTTATAGCGCGTAGTTGATCGTTGCCCTTCAAGAGACAAGCACCCCTCTTTTGTTGCAAACGGTACCGATTTTTCGACAATTTCTGGATTAACCAAAGCTACCGGAAGCATCCTCATCTGAACAACAATAATCCGCTTGTTCACGCCAATCATATTGGCTGCCATTCCAACACAAATCTGAGTATTGGCATGCAGTGTGTCCAACAAATCGGTTATGATTTGAGTATCAGCCAACGTTGCCGGTTGCGCCCTTTGAGACAACGTTAACGGATTATGATTAATCGGTTTGATCATGTTTTTCTCCTATCAATGAATCATGCATTTTACGACTACCTGTATTTTATCATACTTAATCTTTGACAAGCTTTTATCTGCTATTTCAAGAAGCAAACAAGGTACTCAATCCGAAACTACTTTTTTTCTTCAGCAACCAAGTTTTCCTGTAATTGAGCAAGTTTGAGGGTCATGTAAACCGGATACTCATCGGGGTTAACCAACCGTTGTGTAGCGGATGGGATTTCTTTCAGCATTTGTTTGGATCGCTTTTGAATGGTGAAGACATCCGGCAATTCAGCCTGAACCTTCTCGCCATCCATGACTTTCTCCTGAAGCGGTTTGGCATCATAATTTTCAATTGATTGTTGGCGCTCGGTTGCGATCGGATTTGCTTTTACTACATCCATTGGTCGATCCAACACTTCATCGTTTAACGCAATAATATCCGCAAATGCCTGATTTGTATTTGGTCGATAAAGCCGATAGACCTGCTTGAGACCGGGAAGTGTCAGCTTTTCACGACTGGCACTGACTTTAATCTTTGGAATCATTTTTCCATTTTGAACAATGGCAGCTAATTTATAAACACCACTTAAAACAGGCGACGTTGAACTTGTTATCAGTTTTTCTCCAACTCCGAAGTTATCCAATGGTGCCCCTTCGTTTAACAATGATTGGATGACATGCTCATCCAACGCATTGGATGCAGTAATCTTTGTATCAGGAAAACCGGCATCATCCAGCATCTTTCGCGCGCCCTTGGCCAATTGGGTAATGTCTCCGGAATCAATTCGAATACCCACAGGTTTGTGACCATTCTTTTTTAATTCGGTAAAGACTGTAATGGCATTGGGTACACCCGATTTCAATACATCATACGTGTCGACAAGCAGCGAAGCATTATCCGGGTAGACATCCGCCCACTTCTCAAAGGCCGTTAATTCATCCGGAAAAGCTTCAATCCAGGCATGCGCCATTGTGCCAGCTGCCGGGATCCCAAATTTTTCCGCAGCCAATACATTTGATGTACTTGCGCAACCACCAATGACCGCGGCCCTGGCACCAAACGTGGCACTACTTGGTCCCTGTGCCCGACGCGCACCAAATTCCATAATGGGCTTATCGCCAGCCGCAAAGGTAATTCGACGCGCTTTTGTAGCGATTAACGATTGGTGGTTCATGATATTTAATAATAACGTTTCAAACAGTTGTGTTTGAAGCAACGGTCCCTGAATGGTCAATAACGGTTCACGGGAAAAAACAGGTGTCCCTTCTGGAATAGCCGATACTTGACAATCAAAATGAAAATCACTGAGATAATCAAGGAAGTTCTCTTTAAATAGTTTCAGTGACCGCAAGTAATCGACATCCTGTTTCGAAAAATGAAAGTCTTTTAACGACTCAACAATCTGCTGCAGACCCGCGCAAATAACAAAGCTACCGCTATCCGGTACCTTTCGAAAAAAGATGTCAAAAACGCCCTGCTCATCATCAATGGTTTGACGATACCCGTTTGCCATCGAAAATTCATACAAATCAGTTAACATTGATAAATTATCCATTACACGTTTCCTCTCAATTTCGTTGATTAATAAAGGTGATTTTTACTTTTATATGCCTATAAATAAAAGTCGCTTCAACTTTTATTCTAAGGTAACGCGCATCGGCAAAAATTTCAAGGGAATAAGTACGATAGTTTATAAACCCTGGCCGGCCTGCCCGGTCTGTTGGACATTGATGTGCCAACGTCCGTAAATAAATGACGGTGACTTTTTTTAAAATTGGAATTGTCAATCAGTTCAAACGGCATTTTTAAGAAGGGTGCGTAAACCAAGCGGGCATCCTTTAAAGTAAACTGTGGCCCCAAAACCAATAAAATATTTGGCTGATAATCCAATTTATTCTTAATCCGCTCGCAGGCCACCTTCAAAATCCACTCATGATCATAAGCCAAATGCGCTTTGCTCAGACTACTTTTAGCCAATTTCGCATAGTATTGGGATTCTGTTTGACTTTGTGCCGTTGGAAAGGTCAGCTCGCCATCCGAAAAAGCATACCCACTTTCCGTATAATCCATGCTGAACCAACGGGCATCCGAAGCCCCATATCCGGGTTTTAGCATCGGCTTATCCGGTAAAAAGGTCATATAGGCCAATGATAGCGTTCGCTGCTCAGGTGTCCGCAACCGATTCGTAAACGTTGCCAACTGCTCTGTATGACTATTCGAAAGTGCCATGCCAATCTTTGCCCTTACCAATCTAAGTGCGGCTTCATCAGCACTTTCATTAGTCCGCATAAAGGTCTCGGGAAGTGCCCAGTATCCGTTATATGGCTTGTTGCTTCGCTTAACGAGTAAAATATTAACTTTACTGGTAATTTGGTCGAAGCTCCAGATGATATTTGTGATATTGATGTATGGTTGCTCCAAAATACTTTCTGAGTCCATGTCAGTCCCCCTCATTAACGAATTAATTTTTATGATTAAAATTCCGTTCCAACGTCAGTTCATTTGATAGTTAAAACGTTTATCTACACTTCATTATCATAAGCTCTTTTTCCAAAACAGAGAACAGAAAACAATAAATTTAGTATTAAATTTGAAAAATGTATTTGATTGCCATTCAGTCTGTTTAACCATAAAATTAAGTTGGTATTAAGGAAACGTTATGATGCCGATTCAACCATACGCAAGCTGTTTGTTAGTTAAACTTTCTCGTTCCTGATTTAGTTACTTAGGGAAGTGGGATCAATGTTAAGAAAAAAGAGTCTTCTTTCATTATATGCGATATTGCTCACCCCTCTATTCACTTTTTTGCCAATTTCAGCACTGGCTGACCCAATCACACCCCATGGAACTGCCCGCTTTGAAACACCAAACGCAACTATAAACGTTAATAACAATAGCAGCAGTTACAAAGTCATCTGGATGAATGCCATTCGTGCTTGGAATAACACCGGGCTTTTAATTTCGAACTTTCGACGAGTTCAACTGCCCAAATCATTGCCAGTTCAAACACCAGTATTGGTACAGGTTATGCCGGACTTACTAAATTAACGATTAACAATCAGGGTGTGATTACACAAGCAGACAGCACCCTGAATCTCAAAGTGATAACATCCGTTGGCTACCTGCCATAACAGGAAACCAACGTGGCTGAACACGAATTAGGTCACGCCATTGGACTTTATCATAGTCCGATCAAACAAAGTGTGATGTTTGCAGCAAACCGGTTCTACACTATTCAACCAGCTGATATCGCCAGTGTTCGTAACTTGTATGCAGTATCGCTTGACGCAACTGCATCGTTAACCCAGAATACACTGTTTCAAGATCCGTTTGCCTGCCAGGTTCACAGCCCAAGTCGAGTTTCATTAACACATTTAAGCGGCCATAGTAAAAACGAGTTTCCAAAAATGGAGACCCGTTTTTTTGCTGAACGCCTATAAATCGGCGCCCTTTTTTAGAAGTTTTCCCACAACGGGAAGTTGACCTAAATCACCCGTCTTATCAGATGGCACAACCACCATATTCGCCGGTGAATTTGCTAATTCCGAAAAAGCATTGATCGACTGGTTCTGAAAATACTTATCGTCCGCAGATGATAAGCCGGCTTGGACCGTATCTATTCGGTACCGTTCTGCATCCGCCCGTGTTTGGGTAGCTTCTGCTTCAGCCTTTGCCGTTGCTTTCAAAGCATCGTTTTTAGCCTTTGTCGTTAATTCAATCGACTTTGCCTCACCCTCGGCCTTGGCAATTGCCGCAACCCGTTCACGATCGGCTGTCAGCTGCTTGTCCATTGCTTCCTGGATCGCTGATGATGGTGTCAATTCATCGATGTTAATCCGGTCAACATTGATCCCATAAGTATTGGTCAGATCCCCAATTGCAATCGTCAATTCCTGGTTTATTTTAGCTGTTGATCCCAGAGCTTCATTCAAATCCATTCGACCGATGATATCACGCAAATGACCACGAACGAGCTGTGCCATTGATTCGACAGAATCGGTATTTTCATATTGATATTTAACTGCGTCTGTAACATGATAATTTAACGTCAAGCTTGCGGAAACGTCCGCATTATCTTTCGTAATAATAGAATAATTCGGCAACGCTTTGGGTTCCATTGCCAAGCTGACAGTGCGAATTTTTTGAATGATTGGCATATAAAAATGAAATCCAGAAGCCACACTTCGGCGATATTTTCCAAATGTTTCAACAAGTCCCTGATTATTTTGCGGGACAATTTTTATACCTAAAGGCAAGATGATCACTCCTTAATTTTTCGTAGGGTTAAAATGTTTCCATTAGCCTCAATCACAGTGTATCGAGCACGTTTATCAACGTGACTGTTGTCATCAATCAAATAACGGTAATATATCCCGGAAACCATGACCAAACCGCTTTCGACATAGATATTCTTACCGGCAATTGCTCGACCGATAAATTGGCGATGCTCAAAATTGGTATCTCCTTCGGCGTCTTCCAATAAACTGACAATATACGCATTGACACTTTTATTTTTTTCGGTTGCTTCAGCTGCCAACTTTTCGTAAAGTTGCTGACTTAATCGCAGTAAGAAGCGTTTTTCCGTATCCCCCATAATATAACCGCTTTCGTTTATTAAACTGATTGTCAAAAGATGATGCATCATTTTTTGATATCATGTGGCTTCTTCAAACACAAGAAAAAGTTATCGTTTAATGCCTAATTTGTTTGGCATCATAAAAGGAGTCACCAATTGCTACTAAGCAATTAGTGACTCCTTTTCGTTTTATTGACTACCGGATTTTAATAACCGAAACGATTATGATTCCGGTTCATAATTAGGTGCCTGCTTTGTAATTGTAATATCATGTGGATGAGATTCTCGCAGACCTGCATTTGAAATTTCAACGAACTGGGCATTGTCGTTTAAATCCTTTACGGTTGCAGAACCGGTATAACCCATACCAGAGCGAAGGCCGCCAACCATTTGAAAGACAATATCGTTGATGCTGCCTTTATATTCAACTTCTCCTTCGATGCCTTCCGGAACTAATTTATTGGCCTCATTAACACCACCTTGGAAGTAACGGTCGGATGACCCATGTTGCTGACTCATTGCTGCAACACTACCCATACCACGATAAGACTTATACTTTCGACCGTTTTCTTCATATACGTCGCCCGGTGCTTCTGCTGTTCCGGCTAACATGCTGCCAAGCATAACGGCGGTTCCGCCTGCTGCTAACGCTTTAACAATATCACCGGAGTACTGGATTCCGCCATCAGCGATAATCGGTTTGCCCCATTTACGGGCAACTGCAGCGGCATCATAAACGGCGGTTAGTTGGGGAACACCGACACCGGCAACTACTCGAGTTGTGCAGATGGAACCTGGACCAATTCCAACTTTGACGACATCAACGCCGGCTTGAAAGAGTGCTTCGGTTCCAGCAGCGGTTGCCACGTTTCCGGCAATCAAAGTTGTGTCAGGATAACGATCCCGTATTTCGGCAATTTTTCTTAAAACACCAGCCGAATGCCCATGAGCAGTATCGATGACAATGGCATCCGTACCGGCTTCCAAAAGAGCGGATGCCCGATCGAACGTGTCAGAGGAAACACCTACCGCAGCGGCAACTAATAGTGAGCCATTCTTGTCAACAGCTGCCTTAGGTGTATCAGTCGTCTTCTTAACAGCCTTTACCTTAGCAACTTCTCCTGCCTGGGACTCAATACTGAGGTTCTTATGAATAACGCCCAAACCACCCAATTTTGCTAAAGCAATTGCCATCTTCGATTCGGTAACAGTGTCCATACCGGCACTTAAAAAAGGAACATTTAACTTCAAATTATCTGCCAATTGTACTGATAAATCCACATTGTTCGGCAATACATCACTTGCTGCGGGTACTAACAGCACATCATCAAATGTAAAACCTCTTTTTCCGAACTTTTCATCCCAACTAACCATCTATCTCGCTCCTTTTAAAATTTGATTGCCTAATAACTTATCATGTTGTTAGCACAAAATCAACGTTTCTGAAAGATTTCTAATGATGATTTAATCTAACATCATGATTACCAGACATTGATAGGTTAAAAATTGTATTCATTATACACGAACTTTTTAAAAAATAAAAGAAAAAAGGTTGTTTTTTTACGGACAATTTCAAACCAATCATTTTTAATCGAATTCAACGTTCGTGTTTTATATTTTTGCGTAAAAAATAACAGCGCATCACAAAACAGAAGTTCGTGATGCACCGTTATCCAACTCTAATTTCTGATCAAATTGTGAACGTACGTCCCCTTTTTTGATCAGACTTTTACCTTAAATCACTCATATCCCATTCACATCATAGACCGTATTAAATCAGGTCTGCTAAAACAGGCCACCGGTAATTTGAAAGTTTCGCTTAACAAAGAACGCACCAACAACACCGACAGCGCCCAGTGCAATATAAACATATGGATTGAGTACCGGATTAATAACTGCTGGGATCAAACCGGCAAAGAAGAATACACCCATCCAAACGACAAAGAAAAGCACCATAAAGATGATTCTCAACCATAAGGGATACTTATGCTTAACACCTGGCTGAATCAACATTGTTAAGGCAGGAATCCCCAAACCGGCAATAATTGAGCTGAGGACAATTCCTGTAATCCCCATCATGCCACGGGCACTGTTCTTTGAGAAGAAGAAGGTAATCCCATATAAAAACGTAAAGATAACAAAGAATAAAAGCATGTTATAAAACGCATTCGGCCAATAATCACGCTTGATATCCGGCTTACGCTTCGGTGGATTCAAAACCCGTTGAATTCTTTGATCAACGGTTCCCCACATATTACGAGCTGTTTTACCGGACTTTTGTCCCGCCAGGAGTTCTTCTACCATTTGGTGAATGGTATCAGCCTGTTGTTGTGGCGTCAGTTTTGTCTTTGCAATTTCTTGATTAAATTTGAACATATACTCAGCATTTCGCTTTGTTAACCCAATGTTGTCAAATTGAGAATGAACAATTTTCTTTGCCCGATCCCGATCCTGTTGAACATTGGCATTTCTTTTGCGGGCGTTACGTTCTTGTTTTGTTTCTTCACTACTACTCACTCGCATCTCATCCCCATTACTTATTTTTCAAATTCTTTTATTAAACATTAAATCTAAATTCAACAATATCGCCATCCTGCATGACGTAGTCTTTGCCTTCAAGGCGAAGCTTTCCGGCTTCCTTAACGGCTGCAGGTGTCTCGTATTTATCGAGATCGTCAAAAGCCATAATTTCTGCCCGGATAAAGCCACGTTCGAAATCGGAATGGATGATACCGGCTGCTTGTGGTGCCTTTGTGCCTTTCTTATAGGTCCATGCACGGGTTTCCTTGCCACCAGCAGTGAAGAATGTCTCCAACCCTAATAGCTTGTAAGAAGCTCTAATAAGCCGATTTAAGCCAGGCTCTTCAACACCCTCTGCTTCCAAAAATTCAGCTTTTTCATCATCGTCCAATTCTGCAATCTCTTCCTCCGGCGCCGCTGCCACACCGATTGCTTGAGCACCTTCCTTTGCTGCATAATCGGCAATTTGTGGGAAGTATTTGGAATGCTCAGGATCAGCCATATCTTCTTCGGCAATATTGGCAACGTACAGAACCGGTTTACTGGTTAATAAGAATAAACCCTTAACGATCTTTTCTTCATCTTCATCGAACGCAATCGAGCGAACGGAACCGCCATCTTCCAAAACCGGCTTAATCTTTTCAAGGACTGCCAACTCGGCTTTTGCTTCCTTGTCGTTACCCTTGGCAGCACGCTGAACCTTTCCCAGCCGCTTGTTAACAGCGTCCAGGTCGGCAATTCCCAATTCCAGATTAATCGTTTCAATATCATCAATCGGATCGATCTTTCCGGAAACATGGGTAATGTTATCATCATCAAATGCCCGAACAACGTGAACAATCGCATCCACCTGTCGAATATTTTCCAAGAACTTGTTTCCAAGTCCCTCACCCTTACTGGCACCCTTAACGATTCCGGCAATGTCGGTAAATTCAAATGTAGTCGGTACGACTTTTTTAGCCGGGATTAATTCCTGAATCCTATCCAAACGTTTATCAGGGACTTCAACCATCCCGACATTTGGATCGATTGTGGCAAATGGGTAGTTGGCCATTTCGGCGCCCGCCTTGGTGATCGCGTTAAACAGCGTAGACTTTCCGACGTTTGGCAACCCAACGATTCCTGCAGTTAGTGACATAAATTAACAACTCTTCTTTCTAGTCTATTTTTCAGAATTTTCTGCTTTTTGAAGTAATTTTTTCAGCTTTCGATCAAATTCTCTTCGGGGCATCATGACAATGTGTCCGCAACCCGTACATTGAATTTTAATATCAGCACCCATTCGGATAATTTCCCAACGGTTAGTGCCGCATGGATGCGGTTTCTTCATTTCAACTAAATCATGGAGACCGTACATATTGAACATCCTTTCTAAAGGGGACAGCTTTTCGGATAAAGTGATTGTAACGCGTTATGCCTTAAACTATGACATACAACTACAACTCAACTAATCCAAGTTCACATCCAACATTTCCAAGATACGATTCAAATCTTCCGTTGATACATATTCAATCTCGATCTTCCCTTTTCCTTTCTTACGAGAAGAGTTCACAATCGAAACCGGCGTTCCGAATTTTTCCTGTAATTGGCCTTCAGAAGCCCGAACAAACGGTGATTTTCTTTGAACCCGTTTTTTCCTATTGCCCGTTTTACCATTAATCTTTGCAGCAGCTTGTTCCAACTGGCGGACCGTCATTGAATCCGTAACAGATTTACGGGCCAACTTGATGAGTTCCTGCTTGTTGTTAACGGAAAGCAAGGTTCGGGCCTGACCCATTGATAATTTATGATCCTCAAGCATTTCTTTGACTTCCGTAGGCAGCCCAAGAATTCTCAAATAATTAGCAATGTATGGTCGGCTCTTTCCAAGTTTTTGGGCAACTTGTGCCTGAGTCAGATCAAGTCTAGTCATTAACATGTTATACGCTTCAGCTTCTTCAAGTGTTGTCAAATCCTCACGTTGAAGGTTTTCCAAAACGGCAATTTCCATCATCTGTTCTTCATTGACATCTCGAACAATGGCGGGAATCATTTTTTGCTGCGCAATTTTGGACGCCCGAAGCCGTCGCTCACCGGTTAGCAGTTCATACGACTCAACTTCAGGATCCGGTTGACGAACAATAATGGGTTGAAAGACCCCGGAATTCTTAATCGATAATGCCAGATCCTCAAGTGCTTTCTGGTCAAATCGGTGCCGTGGTTGATATGGATTGGGCTTAATTTCACTCACTTTAATATCAATCACATTTTCTTTACTTGTATCTACGGTGTTGTCTTGAAAAAGTGCTTCAATACCTTTTCCCAATCCAGTCGGTTTTTTCTTATTCACCATGGTTGGCCAGCACCTCCTTCGCCAGTTTCATATACTTATCCGCACCCTTTGACTTTGGATCGTAATCCATAATCGGTAAGCCGTAACTGGGCGCTTCGGATAACCGAACATTCCTTGGAATAACGGTCTCATAAACTTCGTTTTTAAAATACTTTCGGACCTCTTGATTGACTTGAACGCCCAAATTCGTTCGGGCATCAAACATCGTTAAGAGAACACCCTCAATTTTCAAATCCGGATTAAAATGTTTCCGAACCAATTGAATGGTATTGAGCAATTGGCTGAGTCCTTCCAGCGCGTAATACTCACTCTGAACCGGAATCAGAATCGAATCACTTGCGGTAAAAGCATTAATCGTAATTAATCCCAGTGATGGCGGACAATCGATTAAAACATAATCATACTGGTCCTTTACATCATCCAACGCTGCCTTCAATCGCGTTTCACGAGCCATTTGCGGTGTCAATTCAATTTCGGCACCAGACAGCTGAATGGTAGCCGGTACAATATCCAAGCCCTCATTAGCTGTATGTACGATTGCTTCCTGCATTGACTCTTCGTCCACCAATACATCATAAATGTCCTTGCCGATATCGGCCTTGGAAATCCCAACACCACTGGTTGCATTTCCTTGTGCATCGGCATCAACTAGTAAAATCTTCTTACCAAGCGAAGCCAGACCGGCGCCTAGATTAACAGCCGTCGTCGTTTTACCGACACCGCCCTTTTGATTGGCAAGTGCAATCACATGTGACATGTCTTCCCTCCTTACTTATTTACTTTGACCTAATGGTTCCCGATTAGGGGTTCCGGGTTTACGTGGATACTTTTTCGGTGTATCTTTTATTTTTTCAATAATAATAATGTGTCGTTTTTCGTCTAAAATCGGCAGCGAAAAGTCAAAGTCGTTCTTCACCTGTCCACCAAGCAGCGAAATAGCCTGCTTGGCATCTTCAAGTTCATCCTCCGCCTTAGCGGCCTTCATAGCAATCATTTGGCCGCCAACCCTTACCAGCGGCAAACACAGCTCGCTTAAGACGCCTAATCTGGCAACTGCCCGTGCGGTAACAATATCAAATGATTGTCGACTGACAGACTTCTTATTTCCAAATTCCTCAGCTCTCGCATGGACCAACGTCACGTCCTTTAAATTAAGTTGTTGAACCAATTCAGTTAAAAAATTAATCCGCTTATTCAGAGAATCAACAATTGTAATTTTTAGCTGGGGAAAAAGGATTTTTAGCGGAATTGATGGAAAGCCCGCTCCCGCGCCAACATCACAAAGCGAAACCGGTTGTTCACGAATCTGTGAAACAAAAAAAGCAGGAGTTATCGAATCATAGAAATGTTTTAAATAAACTTCTGATTTTTCGGTGATAGTTGTTAAATTGACATGTTCATTTGTCCTCACTAATAGCTTAAAATAGGCATCAAACTGGCCTAGTTGATCATCGGTTACTTGAATGTTCTGCTCTAAAAGCGCATTGATAAATTGATCGATATTCATTAAATAAATTCTCCTGATATGTGAAACAATCCTGTTTCACGTCTTATTCTACTTTACCTTAAAATCGTTGATATGACAAGGACTACTGTGTAAGAAGTTGCCTAAGATCCCAAACCACCCTATTTAAAATTATAATATGTTAACGATCACTTTTCGAGCGAAAAGAAAAAGCCGGGAGAAACCCGAACTTTTTTGATAAAAAATTAAACTTAATAGGGCAAGCCACTTCTGGTAAAAAAGTATTCTTAAAGTTGTTTAATCACTGAACGTGACCGGTTTTTGATTTTCATGACCATATTGACGAACATGTTCCCTAATAATCTCGACAACAACCCTTGCAGCGTTTGCCATTGCCTCTGTCGTAATATATTCGTATGGGCCATGGAAATTATCCCCACCATTAAATAAATTAGGTGTCGGAATGCCTTTAGCCGTAATCGCATTACCATCTGTACCCCCACGAAACGGTGTAATTCTGGGATTAATCCCCAAACGCTTGTAAGTATCCAAAACCAGATTCATGACATATGGATGTTTTTGAATAGCGTCCCCAATATTTTGGTATTGCTCGTCAATTTTAAGTGCTACTCTGGGAACGTCGAAACGGTCATTGATTTGCTGAACCGTTTCTTCAAGCAATCGTTCCTTTTCGTGAAACTTGTCAGCATCAAAGTCACGCATAATGATCGTTAAGTGAGCCTCTGAAATTGTTGCGTTAAAGTCGGTTACCAAAAAGAATCCCTGATGACCTCGACTTTTTTCAGGCACTTCATTTTTTGGAAGTGCGGAAAGAATTTCATTGGCCAAACTAACCGCATTGACCATCAACCCATAAGCATCTCCTGGATGAACAGCTGTCCCTTTTATGCTGATTTCGGCTTGAGAAGCAGTAAAAGTTTCAGGTTCGATTTGACCGGGCTGACCATTATCCATCGTATATGCGAACTTGGCACCAAAGGCTTTTGCCGGAAAGCGTTTTGACCCTCTGCCGATTTCCTCGTCCGGCCCAAACGCGACTTCAACCGGTCCATGTTCAATTTCGGGGTGCTTCAACAGGTCATCCAAGGCGCCAAGAATTGCTGCAATCCCTGCCTTGTCATCAGCTCCCAGCAGGGTAGTCCCATCGGTTGTAATCAGTCGTTGACCAATAAACTTCTTCAAACTCGGAAATTGTTTTGGACTTAAAATCATGTTTTTCTTACGATTCAGGACGATGTCTTCCCCCGAATAGTCCGCATGAATCTGAGGCGAAATATTGTCGGCATTATAATCCGCTGTGTCCAAATGGGCTATAAAACCGATTGGCAACAGTTCTTTCTCAGAGTTTCCCGGCAGCTCCGCCAATGTATACCCGCTATCGGTATCGTATGTCACCTTTTCGATACCCAATTTTTTTAAATCCTCGACAATCATTTGCGCTAATTCAACTTGTCCCGGCGTTGTCGGAACTGTTGGACTATTCGGGTTGGATCTGGTGTTGACCTTCGCGTACTTTATGAAAAGTGATTCAATTAAATCATGATCAAACTCACTCAAATAACTCACCCACTTCATTTCCCCACTCTTTTAAAACTAACTTCAATCATAAAATACCATTATGAAATTGTAAACAATCCTCTTAAAGAATAAGTATGATGCTTATTCCTTATTCACCCCATTATAAAAAGGGGACTGGGATAAACAATCGTTTTGTCCCAATCTCCTGATTTTTATAAGCTGATTAATTTTTCAAAACCGTTAACGCTCTTTATGGCTTGGCAATGGCTGCAACTTCATCCAGGAACCAGTCATTAAAGGCCTGTGCATCAATATCAACACAAACTTCTGCGTTGGTCTTACCATCATGATAGGCACCCCGAATATCGCCAACCGTTTCACCAATTGCAGGGCCATCAGTGACAATATCAACCCACATAGGCGTTGTCTTGATTGCTTCCGGGTGCAAAAGATAGAAAATTGTGTTCACATCATGCATCGCAATGCCTTTATCACTGTTATCACCATCGTGAATAATGATGTCGTGAAGCATCTTACCAGTTTCATTCATTGTTTCCAACTTGCTGAGTGAAGCCGGCGTAATCAACGCCTTCATTGTAATGTCCAACCCAACCATGGTAATTGGAACACCTGATTGATACATAATCTTAGCAGCATCCGGATCCGTAAAGACATTGAATTCGGCAGCACTTGTCATGTTCCCTTTACCAAGGGAGCCACCCATTGCCACAATCCGCTCAATGTGGTCCTTAACTTCGGGGTACTCACTAAATAACAATCCGATATTGGTATATGACCCCGTTGGCACCAGCGTGATTTTCTCATCACTACTCATGATCGTATCACGCAATGCCTCAACAGCACTTTTATCAAGCGGTTTTGGCAGGTCCTCGGGAAAGTCATACCCAGGCATCCCCGATTCACCGTGAATTCTGGCAGCATCCTCAAATTCTTTGATTAACGGTTGTTTAGCACCCGCGGCAACTGGTACGTTCTTGTTGAAAAAACGAACAATTTTTTGAGCGTTTTTTGTTGTTTTGTCAACCGTTACATTCCCGGCGACACTGGTAATCAGTTTGACCTCGATTTGAGGATCGTTCAATGCCATGGTTAAAGCTGCTGCATCATCAATCCCCGGATCAGTATCCATTACAATTTTAATTGTCATTTTTATCTTCCCCTTTTTATTTTATTTGCGTCTATAGAAGCGCCGAAAGGACTAAATCACATAGAAATAAACCGCCTAATACATAAGTAGCAACCGTTAATTCCTTCGCCCTCCCTGCTGCAATTTTCAGGATTGGATAAGCCACAAATCCAAATGCCAACCCAGTTGAGATACTGGTCGTAAATGGAATCAAGACAACAATCAAAAATGCAGGGAACCAATCCGAAAAATCAAACATATTAATTCTGCTCAACTGATTCATCATCAGCGCTCCGGTAATAATAATCACCGGGGCTATCGCAGCCTGTGGTACAAATGATAGCAATGGGATAAAAAACATTGATACGGCAAACATAAGCCCTGCTACAATAGCAGTTATGCCGGTTCTACCACCACTTTCAATTGCCGAAGCGCTCTCTGCGGCAGCAACCGTTGGGCTTGTGCCTAAAGCACCAGACAAAAAGCTGGTAACAGAACTTGCTTGAAATGCTTTCTTGAACTTCTTGGGATTTGGCATGATGCCCTCCAATAGTCCCATCGACTCAAACACCAAAATCATTGTCATTGAAAAGACAGCAAGGACAAATGTCACACTGAAAACATGACTAAAGTCACCTTTTCCAACGATCTGTGAGTATTTGGCAATATCGCCAATTCCTACAGAGGGCGATGCCTGGTCCTTAATCCCGAACAGGATACCTAATAGTGAGGTCACGAAGATCCCAATAAAGAAACCGCCTGTTATGTTTCGAATATAAAGGAACAGTGTCAGCAACAAGCCAAACATCGCCAACAACGTAGCTGGTTGTGTTAAATCGCCAAGCGCCAAGATTGAACTCTTACCAGCTTGGATTAATTGAGCTTTTTCCAAACCGATTTCAACCAGAAATAGACCAATACCGGCAGTTATACCTGCTTTTAACGTATCCGGAATACCATCTGCCAATACCTGGCTCAGCTTGGTAAATGCAATTAAAACGTAGATAACACTGGCTACCATCGAAATTGCCAATGCTTCCTGCCATGACAATCCCATCGACACGACAACCGTGTAGGTAAAGAAGGCATTGACGCCCATCCCCGGTGTTAAGATCACCGGTGCATTCGCCCAGAACCCCATAATCAAACAACCAATCAATGACGAAATAATGGTTGCAAAAACACTTAAATCAGTCGGGATTCCAGCATCCTTTAAGATCATCGGATTAACGATAATAATGTAGGAAATTGCGAAGAAACCGGTAATACCGGCAATAATCTCACGTTTTATCAGATTTTTATCTCGTATAGCCTCACGAAGCCGCAGCTTATTGGCTACGGCTTCTGCTCTTTGTAACTTATCCAAAAATATGACCTAGCTTTCGAATTTGCAAGTTTACCATACAAATAGTCCAACGATTCCGGCAGACATCAACGATACTAAAATACCGGAAAGTAACATAATACCAACGTTCTTACTAATTAAGTCATTTTTCTTCTTGTCAACCAAGCCCTTGAAAGCACCAATAATCATACCGGTTGTTGAGAAGTTAGCAAATGATGTAATGAAGACCGTTAATTGTGCTTGATAATGAGCCGGGAAGATGCTGAGATTGTTAATTGTTCCGGCAATCTTACCCATAACAACGAATTCGTTGGTAACTAACTTCATTCCCATAAATTGAGCAAACTGGAAGGCGTGGTCGACATCCAGCCCCATTAACCAAGCAAATGGGAACATAATAATTCCTAAAATATGTTCGAGAGACAACCATGGGTTGAATAATGCCAAAATCTTATCAATCAACGCAGCCAAAGCAACAAAGGCGATAACGTTTGCAGCAATGATCAAAATCAAACGACCGGCACCAAGAATGGAATCACCCAAGAATGAGAAATAAGGTTCTCTTTTGCCATCGGCAGAAACATCACCGGCTTCTTCGGCAGCTTCACTTGCAGCACCGCTTCCACCCATCTTGGCAATGGTATCTTCTTCAGGCGTTACCTTAACTGGATTCAAAATACTCGTAATAATAAGCGCGTTTAAAACGTTTAATGGAATAGCTGTTAATACATATTGTCCAGGAACCATCTGGGTATAAGCCCCAATGATTGACGCGGTAACACATGACATCGACATCAAAGCCAACGTTAGGTTTCTTTTAGCGGACATTTGCTTTAATTGAAGTGAAGAAACGGCAAGTGCTTCAGTGTTGCCAAGAAACATCATTTCAACGGCAAAGAATGATTCAAACTTAGGTGCACCCGTGATAAATGATAAGCCACGGCCAACCCATTTAATGATCCAAGGTAGGAC
This sequence comes from Lentilactobacillus hilgardii DSM 20176 = ATCC 8290, assembly GCF_000159315.1. Taxonomy (GTDB): domain Bacteria; phylum Bacillota; class Bacilli; order Lactobacillales; family Lactobacillaceae; genus Lentilactobacillus; species Lentilactobacillus hilgardii. Next base: position 84,704 of record NZ_GG669995.1, on the reverse strand, counting down.
ACCAATATAAGTTAAGGTGTCAAACAATGGAACGATCATCAAAATTGGAAGTAGCGCACTGGTAACAAAGTTCATTGTTTTAGCCGTCCCGCCAAAATCAGGTGTAACCCAATTTGGCAACGCAAATGCAATTCCCTTATAGGAAACCTGAACCAACCAGTTGAATCCATCTGCTGCGGCTTTAACACCATCACGGCCCCACTTAAACTCGGTTAGAACGAAGGCAATGACAAGGTTAATAACTAAAACGACAATTACGGAACGCCAATTGATGGCCTTTCGATCCTTGGAAAATAATATCGCAATACCCAGGTAAACAATGACACCCAGTATATTGACTAATAAATAAGTTAACGACATACGCGGAAATCCTCTTTTCTGTTTTTACGAATAACGAAACAATAATGGCTAAAACGACTATGGCCAAAAATAATCTTTAACACCCGCGATCCCCCTTATAATGAATTTGGTTTTAAAAGTTTAAACCCAGTTATGATAATAGCTCGCCCAAAAAGCTATGGCCGACCGATTCCTTTGAATAATTCAAGGAAAAAGCCTCAGCGATCGTTGCTCCAATATCAGCTAACGAATGACGAATCCCAAGTGCCTGCCCATCTTCATTAGAAGGTGTATAGGCAATCAACGGCAAATATTCTCGAGTAGGTGAAACAGCCGCGGTCATATCATTAGCAAATGTTGACGTGATAATTAACAAATCAGATCGATTCATCTCATTAATTACTTGGGCAATGTGTTGATCGGTTTCACGCAATATATCAAGATACTGATCGACACTTCCGTTCTCGGCAGCTCTTGGCAATCCCTGAACGGACATATAAATCAGTCCCTTAACCGGTGATATCACTTCATGATGAAGTGTCTGAAAAGCCAGAGAATCTTTGTTAACTGCTACAATATCGGCTAAGTTCTGATTGGAGATGTAGCTTTTATAATCGGTAATCATAATCGAGCGGGCGTAATCATCACTGTATTTGACAATCGGATCAATCACACTTGTCACCCGAATGCCGTCCTGATAATCAAGCATCTCTCGAATGCCGCCTTCAGGGCTATTACTCAACCCCTCAAGGTGTATTTTCCCGTAAAAACCAAGTGGCTGATCAACCGGTGGTAACCCATTAATCAGATTTCCAAAGCGAATATTCCCCAACCCCAGTCTGCCCAAGGTTGGTAATTTGAGCCTATTTCCAACTCTGATTGCTACATGTCCCAGAGTATCGGTGCCAATCGAATGGTAACGGTTAGCATCACTTGCTTCACCAATACCCAGTGACGCAAGATCAATCACGATGACTCTTTGAAAATCCATAAACGATTCCCCTCTTTTACAAAGATTAACAGAAAAAAGTAATTCCATTGACTAGAATACCGAATATTCTGAAACCTGTAAATCACTTGGCCAATCATTTTTCTTAAGTAAGACCTTTTACTGCATTGTGTGCGCTTACATTATAACAAAAACGATTTATTCACACAACTTAGTTTTTCCAAAATAATATGTACGACTCCTTAGTGAAGGGAGCACAATACTTTCATAAGAGACCATTATTTTGAACAAAAAAGCATCACTTATTTTTGAAGGCATAAAAATAGGCCTCAGGTTTGCTATGCGTTTCAACCTGAGTGCCTATTGATCGGAAGGGATATTATTACTAAGGGTTAATACCCACTCTTGTTTAAATCTAATATTTTATCGCCTCAATTTAACTCATTAAATTGACCTACTGTCGCAAACTTGAATCAGTTTTATAATTTAACTTTTGATAAATTTGCCGTGCGATCAATTTTGATGTTTCGTGAAACTTTGGAACTTGGAACTTTTAAAACTGTAAATCATTGATACCGAAACACTGATGCTACAAAGATTTAATTCTTGATAATTGGATCTGTGGATCTGTGAATCTGTTATCTATGCGTCAATTTGATATCACATCAATTTGACAGCTTATTGGATTCATCAATCTACTACAAGTGACCCCTGTACAATTACCTATTCGATTACTTCAATGAGTATTAATAGTCGATCTTTAAATCCATTTCGCATGATTGGATCATTTTATATTCAAACACTTAATCACCTGAAATTAATTTTGCCATCCTCGCTTGTAATCATCCTAACCAATGTTACTGCTTAAAACTCATACTCACCAAGATTAATCATCCATCACTTCAAATTACAAACATTTGAAAATAAGTTTATATTTCCAACAAGTACTTGTTGGTGGAAGAACGATCAAAGTAGGTTTAAAGCCCTTAATGCTTCGAACTTCTCTTCCCTTCCTTAACTATATAATACCATATCTGGAAGCGTTTGCAAGACTTAAGACTCATCTTTGACATTCACCTCCGATTCCTTGATAAAACAGCTTTTTTTCTCACCTTTCAACCAAAAAGGGGAGCCGGGCGTCAGCTCCATGCTCACAAACCGATGTTATCTAAAAAACAGGCCCAAAACGTCCTCACTTTGGACGTCTCGAGTCTGCATTGGTGTTCATGTTCAATATTATCTAAAGATAAATCTTAATGGATCAAAGATGATAAACGACACCGCAACGATACCAATAATTGACAATGTAATAATAACCGGCAATGTTTCAACAATGCCGTTAACATCGTGATCGGTATATTTTACACTGGAAACCGGTGTCGTAATTGTCACTTTTTTACCCTTTGAAGTTGTAAACTTACCAGGATTCTTTTTGTTATTGAGTGCCTGCTTATAAAATAAATTACTAAACGTATTAAAACTAACCAGTTTAGTCGTATTCTTTTGTGCATTTGCTGAATCACTCTTAGAGACCCGGTTGGCAAATGAGTTGTGTGTCATAGCATCATTGGCGCTGGGCTTCTCAATTGCTGTTTGACGCTTGGCTTGTGCAGCAACAGCTGAATTGGCAGCGTAAGCATTTCCCTGGCCATTAGTGTCAGACTGCTGTGCATCTGAAAAACGGCTGCTGTCCGTTGCACCAGTAACAGTCTCTGCTTGTTGGCCAGTAGTTGCCGAAGAGCTATTATTGGCCGGTACGTTTGGTTTGGTATTATCCAAGCCACCGCCCGGAACAACTTTATCAATTATCTTCTTAACAACCTTATCAGCACCAGAACCTGCGCCTGCTGATCCTTTATCCCCTAAGCCGAGCATCGGTTCGGAAGAGGATGAATTCGCATCAGCACTACTTGAAGAAGCTGAAGACGAGCTGTCACTATTTGGATCAACGTTATTGCTATTAGCATTGTCATAAGTAGTCGTCGTGCCCCCATTGCTGTTTGAACTACTCGATGACGTGCTGTCTGAAGAACTGACTGCACTTGATGAGCCGACACTGTTCCAACCAGTTACTGCTGAGCTGGAGTTTTGCGTGCTATCCGAGGAAGCAGCTTCTTCTACACTTTCAGAATATTGAGACGAACTTTGAAGCGCCCATTGACTATTATCCCCAGTATTATGTAATGAGCTTTGATCGTTAGAATCTGCAGAAGAAGGGTCGACGGCAATTACCTGCGATTGCGCAGGTGTTGATACGTTGGCTGAATCAGCTTCAGCGTTGCCCCCAACGCCGAAACCGAACAAAGCCAACATAATAGACGATGCCATAAGAGACCATCTAAATTTGAACTTCTTGTTCATGGTACATTCCCCCCGACTTTAAAGTAGTCGTACTATACATGTTCTATGATAAATTATTTGCGATCCTTTTTCAAGCTTGTTATGTGAAAGAACGTCATTTTAACTTAAACTGGGAACCTAAACCGCCATCGGTTAGTTATGAGGTTTTCACTCACCCGTAAAACGTTCGTAACATTACCGTGGTATTCTTAAATGCGTTAACAATATTTTGAGGAGATTATGAGAATGAAAAATAAAAGAGTCATCGTCATTACAATTGCGGCGTTATTGGGGATGTCCACGGCCGTCACCACTCAAGCAGCCAGTAAGGCGGCTACGCCTACAAAAACAACCACATCCACCCCTAAGTCAGGTCAAAGCAGCGCATCCAGTTCCAAAACAACAAGTTCGTCAACCGCAAAATCAATTCCAGCTGCAACATTGGTCAGCAGTACGACCGTTGACGAAGAATTACCATACCATATTGAAAAGGGCTATGTTTATACGTCTTCCAAGCTAGATAAACAAGCCGGACCAGCTAAGGATTTCTCAAAGGTTACCTGGTATACTGAGAAAAAAGCGGTCATCGATCGTTCAGCCCAAGGTTCCGGAAATTCGGTTTGGTATTATGTTAAAAGTGGTTCTGGCGCTCAATTCGGCTGGATTTGGCAAGGAAATCTCGAACCAATCTCAGAAGGGACTTTTGATATCGCAATGAAAAACAGTGACTATTTTAAAAACCAGAATATTATCTGTTTAGGTGACTCCATTACTAAAGGATATGACGGTTACGAAACATTAGATAACATGGGCTACCCTAATTGGTTAAATCGATACTTAAATACCACCGTTTTGAATGCCGGATACAATGGCGCATTCTTGTGTGATGGCGGCGAACAGGAAACAACCGGTGATCTGACACCGACGGTTAACTCACATAACTTTAAGAATTACGATGTTGCAACAATCGCTTACGGAACTAATGATTATGGTCATGTGTCAAATTCACTTTCTGATATTCAAACCACGTTAAGACAAAACATTAAGAAAATGAAATCTGACAACAAAAACCTCATTATTTATGGTATTCTGCCAACTACCATGTATGATTCAGATACCAACTCCGATAACATTATCGGTAAAGGTGGCTTCACCATGAACGATCTGCGTGATGCCGAAGCTGAAGTTTATAAGGAATTCAACATCCCTTACCTGGATTGGCGCAAAGATACTACCCAATTAATTACAGACAGCAATCACGAATATCGTTTATATGATGAACGACTGCATCCGTCTGCCAAGACTTATCAATTAATGGGTAGGGAGATCGCTCAGTTTATGATTAACAATTATCCAAAAGATAAAATCAAGACAACCAAGAAGTCAACCAAAACGACCACGAAAAAAGCAACAACACCGACAATGGTCACTAAAAAGGTTGCTAAGACCACAACAACTAAATAAATTAATTTTATCCAAGCCTTTTGGTTATCTAATGATAGATAACACAGGGCTTTTTTAATGCAAAAAAACAATCCGATTTCGGAATCGAAATCGGATTGTTAATGCTAATATTAAATCAGTCTATTTAATTGCCAAACAATCCTGATAAAAGATTGCTTAAATCGGAATCACTACTTAAAGCCGAACTACTGGTAGTTGAACCTGTACCAGTAGTTGAAGTCGTATCGCTACCATCCGTTAACAAGCCTGATAATGCGCTTGTGCTGCCTTGGAAAGTCTTATCATTAAAGGCGTTCCCTTGGTCAGCTGTGTCTGTACCGGCTTGATCGAACCCAGATTCCAAGTTATTTTGATAACTCTTAATTGCGTCTTGAGTAACCACTTTTGAGGCTGTAGCAGTATAAGGGATGGTTACTTGAGTTCCCATCTTAATGCTGTCGCCGTTAGCAGTCTTGATTGCATCTTGAGAAGTCGTTAATTGAACAATTCTGTAGCAAATTCGACCACCAAACAAACTGTTTGCAATGCCATCCAAGCCACTACCGATAATATTACCAATACCACTCAAAATTCCTGTGGAATCAATTCCCGAAGCACCTAAGATTGCGGAAAGTTGATCCGTTGTATCACTCGTACTAGAGCTTGAACTTGTTCCAAACAAGCCGCTGACACTTGGTGTACCAGTACTTGATGCAGTCAAAATTGCCTGCTTAGTACCATCAAGGATATTACTCATTGGATCACAGTATGCCAAATAGTAAATGGTGTCCATCTTTGCACCCTGAACGGCGTTAAAGACGTCCGTAGATGTGAAGGTGGTACGCTGTCCACCATTACCACTCGTGTAACTGCTCTTAGCTAAGTTGGAAAGCAACGAGCTAAACTGAACCCCTTGTGGTGAAGTAAAGGCATTCTTACTTACAGGATCACCAGGAAGACCGCTGTAAGTTCGATTATTTGCTTTTGATGTGTATTTTGGAGATGTGCTGAACAAGTTATCACTTGACGTTGCAATGACATAGTAATTAACTTGCTTGCCATATGATGCCGCTGCTAACGCGCTTGTGTTAGACGTACCATATTGTGTACTGTCACCAGGTGCTGAATAGCCAGTTGGGATATTCGAATATGCTTGACCGGATAAGTTTGTTCCCAAGTAACTTGCAGCAGTTTGAGTTGATGAATTATTATTCGTTAATAGCTTGGTTGTCACTGAGTTTCCAGTCGAGGCATCAACATAGTTAACCAATACTTGATTGGCACCAATATTAGTAGATGAAGAAGATGATGAAGTGCCTGTACCTGAACC
>NZ_GG669995.1:74781-76200 GCF_000159315.1 Lentilactobacillus hilgardii DSM 20176 = ATCC 8290 | reverse complement strand
GAATCGTCTAAAGTAACAGACCTAGTTGTGTCGTATGATTCAATATCACCACCAAAGCTTGCTGTTGACTTGCCACCTTAAATCCAGCCACGGTATTGGCCATCATATGAAACAACCTCATAATATACGGAACCACAGTTAGTAGTTGCAACACGATAAGTGCGTACATTACTCTTACCATCTTTTGAAGCAGCAGCATTTAAAGCGGACTTACCTACAACAACACGAGCAGCCTTCCAATGTACCGGCTTTAGTATATAAGGCGAACCAGTCCGTTCACGTTACGAATACTTACGTCTGAAGATAAAGTCTTATTAGATATGATCTTAGCATAAGTCTTTGCACTTGCCTGTGTAATAGCAGTACCTGCTACGGCAGCAAAACTCAGTGCAGCCAAACCAACAAATAATGACTTTTTCAAATTATTTGTCAAAATACATTCCTCCAATTTTCTTGTGTATCCACAAGGAATGATTAGAGTATGCCGCTCTGAGTTTTTAATGAGATTACAAAAGGTTTTCGTTTTTGGACTTTTGTTACAGTAATGTTACATTGAAACAACATTGTAGCAAAAGTAGAAATTAAAAATTAAGCTTTTTAAATATGCTAAAAATTCACATAATATTCAAATTTTCATACTTTAATGGAAGCATAGAATCATGCGATCGGTTGGATCGTGACTAAATTTGGATGTGATGTCATTTTTGAATTGTATACAAAGTATGAAGAAAATATAAATATTAATAATAAGTAATTAGGCTGGGTTTTGATATTTATTTATTAGTAAAAACCGAAAAAAGAGTAGAAAAATTGAATTGAGACTTATTTGCATTTCGTAAATGTTACGTTATTTATGAAATAGTATATCTTTAATGACTAATTTTTAAAATCATTTGCGCCTAGCATAGTAAAAGAGGCCAAAAACGTGGTAAACGCTTTTGACCTCTTTTGGTATATTTAAACTAAAGTTTACTTATCATAATTACTATTTGAAGGAACATTTGCAGTAAAACTTACGTTAACAGGCGTACCACTGCCAAACGTACCAGCACTTGAAGCTGATGATGGTGTATAGCTAATGTGATACCAACGAAGCACGTACTGCTGACCAAATCCTAGGAATCCACCCTCTTTAACAAATTGAGGATATATTGGTGAACGAACGCCAGTTACTTGGCTGACAATGTTGGTAGCACTGATTGTATCACCATTCACTCCTCTCAAGGTTGGCAGACTGGATTTAAGATACTGTGCTTTGGCGTCGCTCAGATAAGCGGCATTAATAGCATCAACGTTATTTTTAGTGTTAATAATACCAGAAATACCAGGATTCATTGCACTCATTAAGTTTGTATATTTCGAATTATTACTGGTTTGCATATCATACAACTCTTGTGCATTATACTGACCTTCGGTTGG
>NZ_GG669995.1:64463-73484 GCF_000159315.1 Lentilactobacillus hilgardii DSM 20176 = ATCC 8290 | reverse complement strand
GTTGCCATAAAAATTTAAATGCTATATTTGCATAAGAAGGTCCCTTGCCTCCACCAGTCACTGTATTAATAACAGGTCCATCAACCGGCGTCAAATCAGTCGTCAAAGAAAGCGAGGATTGCCCTAAAGCAACAGTTTTAATGGTGACAGAAGAACCATACTTAGCTTGTGCCAATGCATTGATTTGATCCTGAGTTAAAGTACCGTTGGTTGAGGTACCAGACAATGAATACCCGGTTCCAGACAACGCCGCATTGATTTGAGATGTCAATTGAGACGTATCATTTGCTGATAATGACCAAGTCGAACCATTTACAGTTCCTAACGTATTACCAGCTGTCCCATTTCCATAATTAATGCTCTTAATTGTATTGCCATTAGGGTCAGCCAGAACTACTCGAACAGCATTATTAGTAGTTGGTGTAGTAGAACTTGAACCTGGGTTAGTCGTTGACGACGAACTTCCTGTAACCTGTGTTAGCCCTGAATAAAGAATCCAGCCATTAGCGGCTGAGTTAGCTGAGTCCGTCGCACTAATATGAACCCACAAATCTCCTTCACGAGTTCTGGTAGCTGCCTGGTCAATTTTGAAAGTCTTATTGGCATATGATCCCGAATCAGTGATTTGACGACCAACTTTATATTGTGTCCAAGCTGGCTGTTTATATGTGACAGTTTTGCCATCGTTAGCCGTACCAGGATTGGTAATTCTAAAAGTACCATTTTGCTGATCAGTTGTCATAGCAGCGTATTTAGTTGTTGCGTATTGTGATAAACCGCCATTAAAATCCGAATCGCTCTTGCCACCGTAAATCCAGCCGCGATACTGACCATTAAAGGTCACAACTTTATAATAAATAGAACCGCGATTGGTCCGGGCAATTCGATAAGCACGAACATTATTGTTCGAAACAGTTGAACTTGAAAGCCCACTCAGCTCACTGGCTGATGCAACCAGTTTTGCCCCCTTGAGTGTGCCTGCTTTTGTATAAAGTGCGCTGCTTCCAGTAAAGTTAACGTTTCGATCAGATGGATTCATCGAAAGCGTTTGATTAGACTTTACCTTGGCGTAGGTCTTCGCACTAACAGTTTGTCCGTTACTTATACCAGTAACTACAAAGAATCCTAATGCGGCTGCTGATATAAATAATGAGCGTTTAAGGTTATTTTTCATATATCATTATCCCCAATACATATTATTTGAAACTTCACTTGTATTTTACAGCATATTAGTTCTCATTACTATATAACATGAAAATTGTTTATGGGGTTTAATATAGATGTCATATAAATTTGGGAAATAAAAAATAAAAAAATCTTTCAAGTTAGTTAAATAAAACCTGAAAGACTTTCTCATAAAAGAACGGATTAAATTATGGGTTTGTTACCGTCGTACCATTATCAGCAGTGTAATAAACGTTTACCGTTCCACCACTAAAACCGGAGCTTGCAGTTTGAGCAGTATAAGTTAATCTGTCCCAGGTTAACTTGGCTTGAGTTGCGCCAGTAGTCGTATCTTGAGCAATGATTGGATAAATAGGTGAGTAAATAGTCCCAAGATTATTACTCTTTGCTTGTGTTAGAGCAGCATCACCCGTGTAATATGCGCCACTTGCTCCAAGATTAAGCTTCATATCATTCGGTTGAAGATAAGCCAAGTTAGCGGCTTGTTTAGACTGCGTATTGATTGTTGCAAGATCGACTCCTTGAGCATTTGCAGCCTTCATTGCGTCAGTAAATTTTTGCTTCAACGTAGCATCGCTACTCTTAGACCACTGATAAAGCTCACTAGCACTAACCGTACTGCCACCAGCACCAGATCCTCCAGCAAATCCAGGAATCGTAATATCATCATTAACGGTTGGGCCGGCAAGACTATTCATTTGACGTGCATTCCAAATGCCAAGAGAACCATTCAACATCGGTTGAACTGTCGTAGTAGTCGTAACCGGTTGCGTATTCGTTACCGTAATCGTAACGTTATCCCCGAATCGACCAGCGGCAATTGCTTGTTGCTGGGCAGATGTTAACTGACCATTAGTTAAGAAGTAACCAGTGCCGGTCAACGCATTATTAACAATGCCGTTAATATTAGTAATGTCATCATTTGATAATGCCCAAACGTTACCATTCCAATACCCGAGATAGTTACCTTTTGTAGCATTAGTCTTAGGATAATCAACCGACTTCAAGAATGTGCCGTTTGGCGTTACCATATTAATTCGAACGGCGTTATCCGCAATTGCGGTTTGCTTTGTAACTGCAATATTAACTGAACCGCCAAACGTTGCGGCACCCAACGCATTAATCTGTGTCTGGTTCAAAGCGCCAACGTAGTATCCGGTACCACTTAAGTTGGTATTAATTTGGTTCTGAAGCTGTGTCTGGTCACTTGCAGCCAACGTCCAGTTAGCCCCATTTTGTGTTCCAAGACGCGTACCCTTTTGAGCACCTGTCTTAGTGTAGTCAAATGACTTCACAACGTTGTTATTATTGCTTGAATCTACCAGATTAATTCGAATGGCATTATCGGCAACCGGCGTTTGAGTTAATGTCAAACCACTATATAAGATCCAACCATTTGCCTGGCTGTATTGGTTATCGGTTGCTTGAACCTGTACCCACTGGTCACCTTCACGGGTACGTGTTCCCACTTGAATAATCTTGAAAGTTGCGTTTGCGTAAGGCGTTGAATCAAGAACCTGACGCCCCACCTTATATTGAGTCCATGCAGGCTGCTTATATGTGACCGTCTTACCATCATTGGCAATTCCCGGGCTCGCAATCTTGTACAAGCTATTTTGTTGGGCATCACTTAAGTTATTAGTGCTAAACGTCGTAAATTGCTTAGTACCACCGCCAAAATTAGCTGTACTTTTACCACCATAAATCCAACCACGTGTCTGTTGGTCAAATGATACAACCTTATAGTAAACAGAGCCACGATTGGTTGTTGCTACTCGATAAGCACGGAAGTTATCCGATGACGAATTTGAATTTGCCAACGTGGATAGCGTTGCCGTCGATGCAACTAATCGAGCACCACGAAGTGTTCCGGCTTTGGTATAAATGGCATTACCACCGGTAAACGAAATATTTCGAGTTGTCGGATCGGATGACATCTTGCTATTTGAAGTAACACGTGCATAAGTCTTCGCGTCTGCTTGATTTGCATTAATGGTTGCAGTTGCTGCGAATAATCCAAGAGCTGCCATTGAAATAAACAATGACTTCTTTAGATCAAACCTCATTATTAAAACCTCCCCTAATACATATATCTTCTCCTATACAACACCTTAAGTATAAATCATTATGAATGCGCTTTCCAAGAATCTGCTTACGAATGAGAAGAATTCTCATAACCTAATTGGCTGAATATTTCAAATATACATTCACCAATCATTTATTTTAATAACACTACTGCTCATATTTGATTGTGCACTATCTAAAAGAAAAAGCTGTTATACGCCGATCTTGAATAAACTCCCTGATACTTTCAATGAGGACAACTCGAAGCATATCCCGTTCTTTACTAATTAGTTAACTAAATTTAGGTCCTCTTCATCTGCCTTATTTAAAAAGCAGAACATCGGTTCTCTAATGGTAGCGCTACCAATCGCATTTCATTTCGGTACTAAGTTGAATAACCGCCGTTTGCTTTAAACAAAATCGGTTACTGGAAAACAATAAAAAGATCCCGTTTCAACTAAACATCGTTGAAGCGAGACCTACTGTCATATCATTATTCTGTTAATTTTTTCAACGTTAAGTGTGGCACAATATGCCAATTCTCCTGGTTTCCCAAAACCTTTGCATTGTATTTTTGCAATTCAACTTGTTCATGACTACCGCTTTGAGCATCCAAACCGGTTCCGAATTGAATCGACCCTTGGTAGTTGGTAAACATGCCCAGATGTTCATAATATTGCGGCGTATCCAGCAAAGAACGAAACGACTGGGTTTCTGCCAACGAGTGTTTTAATTGATGACCCCAATCAGGGCTCATCATCGATAAATCCGAATTAATCGTTGCAATTTTAGGAACCGATTGACTCTCTGGTCCAATACCATCAATCAGAAAATAACGATGAAACACCGAGGTCACATAACCATTATTATCCGTTGCAATTTTCCAATGTTCATCAATTCTGACAAACACCTTTTCCGTTTTAACATCCGGCAATGGGATCGTTACGCCTCTTAATCGATTACCGTTGAGATCATAGCCGCCAATAATGTAAGCCGGGTGGTGAACACGATTAAACAAGTCAATATGAGCGTCTTCATACGTAAAATGACTAGCCATCTTTGCATGACGGACGGTGACTTCCTGTTTTACAGGCACAACTCCCACATCAATATCCAAGTAGCTCTTTTTAACCAAGTGGGGTAAAAAGCCATGTCCCTGATACCGAGCATCATCCATGTGAAGCGTCGGAACGTAAAAGATCACGTTGCCTGGTATCGCTAACGCCTTGTCTCGTTCATCCCCTTGTTTCCGAGGCGGTGTCATCCGCTGCTGAAATTCAGTTGACCGTTCAAGAATACCCGTTGCGATATCTACAATATTGTCCGGCAAATTTGTAAATTTATGATTTGAAAATGATTGTGACATCACACTTCTCCTTCACAAGGCCATTTCCCAAAATCACATACTAAACCAGTATCCTTATTCGGAAAATGACCCATTTGTCCAACCTCTACATCTTTAAAAAACGATTATACCGGGATTTATCTCCCGTTGCAATTACTTCCATTCGTTCCAGTATAAGCGCAAGACAATTGAAACTCAACAAAGTCCGGTTGCTTTCAAAAGCAAAAAAGTTTTGCTGCACATCATTCAATGCGTCGCAGCAAAACTTCCTCTAAGCTTTTATTCCGTCAGCTTAGTCGCAACAACTCTAACCGTCACGTTCTTTGAAACCCCATTTTCTTGGGAAACATCTACCGCCATCGTTAAATTTGCTTTAATACCTGACTGATTAACCTGAATGGTTTGCCCATTGCCTAAAACCCGCTTGATTTTATCGGGACTCATGCTCTGGTCAATTTTATTGTAATAAGGATATCTGATTGGATAGAAAACCCGAATTGCTGCCTGCGCTGCAATCGATGGAAATGTACCTAATCCCAACTGCTTGACATCAACGTTCAACTGGCATTTCGCTGGATTTTCCGGATCAGGCACTTTTAATGACTCCGGATCCAATTTTAAGTCAACATTGACTGCCGTAATACCGTTATCATCCCGATCGATTTTAACGCCAATATCAAATTTCACTGTAATGGGCAATTCCTCAAAGAATTGTTCGACATTAATACTAAGCTGCTTGCCATCACCCAACAACCGCTTAACGGTGCCATCCGACATTGGAGACATAATGACCAGTGATCCCAGATAATTGACCTTGTAGTAAAGATTGGCTGCCGACTGAATTTGAGCCTTCAACTCATCATTTATAAGCATCCCTAAAATACCACTATCCAGCCCTGATACAGCCGCCTTCGCATTAATCCACTTAATTTGTGAATACGGTATTAATGTGACCAACGAACTCCCGGTTGGATTGACAATCACCGTATAGTTGCGGCCACCCTCAGCCGTAAATCGTTTACCATGTCCCAATTTAGTTGCAATTTCGACCAAGGACATATTTTGATCGTAATTAAACGGCTCTGAAAGCCCTTTAATCACCTGTTCTTTATAACTCTTCTGGACTTTGGAAATCACAGATTGATCTGTTTCTTGAGAAAAAGCATTTTTGTAAACCTTGGCATCAGTAGAGCTGAATGTCCCTGAATAATTAAGTGTCCCTCCTGGTTTTTCCGGACTAGAAGTGTCCGGACTCGGCGTGGAAGTTGGCGCGGTCGGTTTTTGACCTGAAGCTGATTGTTCAGGCAACGTTGACCCGGGCTGATTGCTAGAAGTGTCAAAAGCAGGTTCGACAGCCTTACCCTGAATCCATCCGTTAATACTTGGGTGTTCTTTACTGGCAATATAATAGTAAACTTTATCGCCCTTTTCTCGTTCAACCACACTTTTCACCGTTAAAGTATCTTTCGCATACGGTGCCATTGATTTAACGACTTTTGTCGGTTTATAGGTTGTCCCATATGGTGCCCGCCAAGTAACATGTCTGGTGCCGGGATTGGTAAATTGATAAGTAGCTGTCTTTTCCTCAGCTGTTAACGCCAGTTCACGATAGGTTTTGACTGCGTGTAGGCCTCCGGAAAAGCGATTTGTTTTTTGACCGCCATATACCCATCCCCGATATTTACCGTCAAAACTGACAACTTTATAGTAAACCTGATTTTGATTCGTCTTTGCAACTCTATAAGCGCGCAAATAATGATTGGCATTTTCGGAGTTATCCATTTTTTTCATCGTTTTTCTGGATAAAACCAGCTTATCACCCTTTAAGACGCTTGGCTTGGTATATAACCCGGCTTTACCAGTCGGTTCCACATTTCGTTTGCTCACTTTAGTTGTCAACGCTTTGTTGCTTGTCACTTTTACCTTGGACCCTTGGACCGGCTGAATGACTAACAACAGCGTGCTCGCGAACGTCACAACACAGGCACCGATCAATAAGCTTCCGCGTTTAATTTCCTTTTTCATCGTAATCCCTCCATTATCCTTATCGATACCATAAGAATAACCGAAAGATTTGAATTAGATGTGACTATTGTTTGCATTTTCAATGAAATAATATCCCGATAGTAATAACAGAGGTAACTATTAACCCCAATTAACCATTTTAAATAGACAAAAAAACGATTGGTCAAGATAGCTTCAACAAGCTAATAATCAGTCGTTATTTTATGTATCATTTCATTTATGAGTTCATGACAAACGTGATGGTGTCAAGCGTCGATACGTCAACAAACCGGCTTTGATTCAGCATATTGGTAAAAGTGAGTTTATCATCCTTAATCCCCGTTATGTACCCGACTACTGGCTCTATGTCTGTCACTTGATGTTCTTGGCGATCCCCAAAACTCAGCCGAACCATTCGACCACGGCGCATCGCTTTTGCCGCCATATCCAAAACCGTTGCTTCTGCTATTTTATCCATTTGCAAAATCCCCCTCCTGACAAATACTCATTATACGAACGAGCGTTCATAAAAGCAACAGGAAAATTTGGTCTTTTTTTAGCAAACATTTGAAACCCCTTGCTGCCACTACCATACGAATTTTAAATTATTTTTCTGTTAAAAATAGTGATAAAATTTATTTGTGAAGGAACTCACACTATGTTTTGCTTGGCATTCGACTTTATTTTAAGGGGTGTTTTATATCAGAAAATTCATTTATTTCTTCCTGTTTACGGTTTTGATTGTCAGCGGCGCGTCTTACCAGCAGCCCACTCAGACTGCAGAAGCATCATCTTACGTCTACGTTACCCGAACCGGTAAACATTACTTCTATCATAAACATAACCGTGGCTTGAACAATGCTAAAAAAATTTATCGCGTCAAGCTTTCGACGGCCAAAAAGCGTGGCTTAACTTTGGCCAAGACCGATTACAAACCAAGTTCAACACGCAAAAAAACGGTTAAGACGACACGCAAAAAAGCAAAAGCCGCAGGTAAAAAAGCTCAAAAAGTCAGTAAGCGTCAAATAAAGATTGGTCGGCAAATCATTATCATCAATCAAAATCGGCCAAAATTTTCAAAAGCAACGCTCACCCGAAAACATGGCGCTTGGCAAAGATACGGCCAGCTCGATTTCTTAAATCGTGCAACCACCGCGAACGCAATGCTTAACAAACGACTCATGCCGACCGAACAACGAGCGCCTCTCTATGTCGATCCAACCGGCTGGCATAATAAAAAAATCAGCAGTGGTTGGCTTTATAATCGTTGTCATTTGATTGGATATCAATTGACCGGTCAAAACAATAATCTTAGAAACTTGATTACCGGTACACGCTCATTGAATACACCATGTATGGAACGTTATGAGAATCAAGTGGCAGCCTACCTAAGAAGCAGCCGCAAGCATTACATCCGATATCAGGTTCGGCCTGTTTTCAAATCTAATAACCTATTGGCAAGCGGTGTCCAGATGCAGGGAAAATCTATCGGCAGTAATCGGGTTCGCTTCAATATCTACATTCGCAACATTCAAGCAGGTGTTAAATTGAATTACAAAACCGGTACCAGCCAGGTCACTAATTAATTAACCATGTACACACATTAATACGGTTGTTTTAAAAGCTCATGACGCTTCTGTAACAGTTATTGTTTAAGAAAACAAAACGTGGTACTTTCAACTAAGTAAGCGTTTTTTTAAATGCCATGTTCATCAAGCAACTGTCGCACAAGCACGATTGAAGAGCGTCATTCATTGAAAGTAAGCAGCTGCATTTATATCGCTTTGGCAACACTTTGTTTTGGGATGGGGCTCACGGTCGCTGACACAAGCGCTAATGCCATCCCAACCACTACCAGTGGATTATCCATCGGCAGGTATCGAACTAAATTATTTCACGGTTATCGAATTGAAACCAGGAATTACGTCCGCTACAATTCAGAATACAATGTTAAGCAACACACTATTTTATCCAAATATCGACCAACCCAAAAGTCAAAAGTTATTTTTAAATATGGAAATAAAATCATGCCGACAAGGCATCCTTGGATTTGGCACCATGGCAAAAATGACAATTTAATGACGATGTACCAGTATTCAAAGGGTGCTTGGCATAAAATGGAAATATAGCTTCTAAATCATGAGTCTTGGTTGTCTTTAAAAGAAGAAAAGCAAAGGCTCATTTTTAATTGACGTTATTTAAAAACCAGTTTAAAGCCTGTGCAAATTCCAGAGGATTCTCCAAATTCAGTTCATGTTTAGCATTTGGAATAATAACTAATTCTCCATCACTTAAGAGACTTTCCAGTCGATGTGACGCTTTCAAAGTTGTCGCCCCCATTTCAATCACCATACTAAAATTAAGTGTGCGTAGCAAAGCGGTTAGCGTTCGGAGTGTAAGACGTTCATTTCAGGAATCCTGGC
>NZ_GG669995.1:61855-64139 GCF_000159315.1 Lentilactobacillus hilgardii DSM 20176 = ATCC 8290 | reverse complement strand
ATGTCGAACGTTGCTTTGAGGAGCAGTCCTAAGACAGTGTGCGTAGCAAAGCGGTTAGCACCCAGAAGGTAAGCTGGCAGAAATCATTCCTATTATTATCTCGAAAAAAATATTTATATAAAAATAACCATATTTAGATAGTCCAATTTATGCTATGATAATATTGTTAAACAAATCACATATTATATTCAAGGGCGAAAAGGGGCAGTATGATGACAAAATTAAAAACAGCCGCGATTATGATTGCGGCAACCTTTACATTTGGTGGCATCGCAGTTGTTCAACCACCGGTTCAATCAAACGCAAAAACGACCTATGTATGGATCGCACCAAACCATGGTAAAAAATATCATTACTATAAAGGATGTCGTGGGTTAAACAATGCCAGCAGGAAAGTCCATGTGACTTTGCACTGGGCAAAGTCACACCATTACAAACTCTGTGGTTGGGAAAAATAACGTTAACATAAAAAGCTTTGGCAGTTGTGAGCAACTCTGATTGACTTTCAGAAGGTTCGACAACTACCCAAACTTTTTCTGTCTAACGCATAAACTTCAATCGTCTATTTCAACGATGTGTTTTTTAAAATAATCTGCCAATATTTCCGGAGCAATCACACCGCTTTGAGGGGTCACTTTCCAAGGCCGTTCACGCATTGTTTGCCGACTCAATTCCGCTGCCGTTTTGTTGCCAAACGTTTCCTGTACTTCAAAAACGATTTTTAACAAGCGATCATCCTGATTGACGTCTCTGTAATTGACGTCATCTTCATTGGTCACTGTTCCTGTCACAAATCGTTTTCCCCTGAACCGCTGGTGGACGACTGCAACAGCCGGTCCGTACTTCCAGGCAACGACATCATTGGAGAATGCCTTTTGCCCATACAATGCAAGAAACGTTCCCTGTACATAGTATAGTAGAAACATCAGCTTCATTTGTGTCAGCTTTTCAGTACCGGGATGCTGCCTCTGCTTATCGGTATTCACAATAATAAACCAACTTATCAACTTTGAAATACTAATCATGATTCCACCTATGACTGACCGAAATGGTCATCCTATTTTAAATATGAACCGATCAACCGGCCATTCAAGTCTTGTGTTTCCCGATTATTGGGCTGAAAATGTGCTTTGAACCAAGCCAACTGATCTGCACTGATACTAACATTCGGGTTGGTTATCACGAGCCATTCCACCCCTTCCGTTAGCGGCGGCGTTGTTAAAGAGCCCAAGTAATGAAAACCGGTTGGTCGGGCTGGCACCCAATCTTCCAATTGAATATTCACTGATTTGGTTCGCCCAGCCTGAAATTGGTCAATGATCTGCTGAAGGGTGGCATCCTCTTTTCCTTCTGAAACTAACAACGCGACGACCACGAGCTGACCAATTTTATTTTGATGAACCAGATGAATTTCAAAGGGCTTTGCCTCACCATCCACTAAATGCTCAGCCGGCACATGAAAATGAACCTGTACAAAATCAAATGACCGACCAAAGACCGCTGCGGAGCCATTTCCCAAAACCCGGATTGTCGTTTGATCATCAATTTCGCTAATCAAATCGTACGAGTTCTTTATTTCAAATAAAAGTGATCCTTTATGTTGGACCGCTTCTGAACCCTTTAAATCAACTGGTGACTGCTGTCTACCAAATCCATTTGACCACTGTGATTGTGCGTTATAATCAAACATAAGTACGCATCCCTTCTCATTTATGTTACTCAAATAATATCACAAATATATATCAACAAAACTTGTGTTAGAATTAATTCACGAATCATTTTAGTGGAGGAAAAATTAACGTGACTTTATTTGCACTTTTATTAGACGTCATTTGTCTTGGCGGCTATTATTTCCAACTATATAGCGGTGGCCCAATCATTTATCTCTTGGGATTGTTTCTTCAGGCCATTATTACAATTGTTCTACTGTGGATGACGCTTACTTACAAAGGGAAACGTTATCGAAACCCATGGCTTTTTGGTTGGTTCAG
This sequence comes from Lentilactobacillus hilgardii DSM 20176 = ATCC 8290, assembly GCF_000159315.1. Taxonomy (GTDB): domain Bacteria; phylum Bacillota; class Bacilli; order Lactobacillales; family Lactobacillaceae; genus Lentilactobacillus; species Lentilactobacillus hilgardii. Next base: position 62,148 of record NZ_GG669995.1, on the reverse strand, counting down.
TGCCACCATCCGCTTTGGAATTGTCCTCATGTCACTGGGAGTCAACGCTGTCATGACATTTATGTATGTCGTCAATTACTTTGGCATCAACGACCTGATCTTTAATCATTAACATGATCATTTTAACTAAAAAATGTGATCAAACAGATGTCTGCGGTGTCAGTGTTGTTCCGGATATTAACTGCTTTTGCTACGCACACTGTCTTAGGACTGTTCCAAAAGACTGATTCCTTGTACTCTAGGATCAAAACGTCTTTTTCCACACACTTATTTTAGGACTGCTCCTCAAAGTA
>NZ_GG669995.1:51136-61532 GCF_000159315.1 Lentilactobacillus hilgardii DSM 20176 = ATCC 8290 | reverse complement strand
TCCCTTGCACTCCGAATGCTAACCGCTTTGCTACGCACACTTGATCTAGGACTGCTCCTCAAAGCAGCACCACTCCATATAAGGGATCGATTCGAAAAATCCAAAATCGGGATTTCCCCAATCGACGCCTTATATTCCGGGTGCTAACCGCTTTGCTACGCACACTATTCAAATTTCGCCCTAATCACAATTCTTTTTGCTTTCTGACTTTTATCCTGCAACTGATTGAGCATGACTTCCGCCGAGCTGGCACCCATAAAATACGGATTTTGAGAAATGAGTTTTAGTCTCGGCTCTAATCGCCGGGCATAATCCGTATCCGCAAAACCGGTTGCCGTCACCCGTTTGTTATCAATAACCCGATCAAATACCAATTGTGGGACAAACTCCAAAAACCAACGTTCTTTCAGGCTAAAGATGACCGTCTTTTTATCATTCTTTTGAATTAAATGAAGCAGTTGCTGATAGGTTGTCTGATGATTATGGACAACTTCTGAAATTTCCAATACATCTACATGTTTAAATTCAGCCGTAATCCCGCGATACCGTTCCTGACGGGTGCGGGCTTTTTTTATTTCAGAAGTTAAGACGACCACTCTGGAATACCCCTCCTGCACAAAATGATGACTAACAGAGCGGGCAACTTCATAGTTATTAATCACAACCTGTGGCCATGGACTGTCATCAATCTCTCGATCAACCGTCACGATTGGCATCGACCGCCGAAGTGCCTCCGTAATTGTCTGTGGATTATTGGCTGGCTGCATAATCACACCGTCAAACAGCTGACTGCCGATAGTCTTTAATAATCTTTGCTCACGATCATCATCGGAATCCGCATCAAAAAGAACACCAATGTATCCGCTGCTTTCCAAAATCGAACTGATTCCTTTAAATAATTCAGTTGAGAAGTAATCATCAACGTTCGAAACGATAACTGCGATCATTTTACTAGAGCGGGTCTTCATTTGACGTGCAACGGAGTTAGGAACATAGTTTAACTTTTCAATTGCGTTTCGGACATTTTCTGCCGTCTTTTTGGACATCCGATCCAATTCCCCGTTTAAATACCGGGAAATTGTTGCGACCGATACTCCCGCTAACGCTGCAACGTCCTTAATATTCGCTGATTTTCTTCCATTGTTTGTCATTTAAACCACCATTTCATTTGCTTCAAGTATGCTTAAGATTAAGTTTCAAACCAGTCTCGTTTTCAATTTTATCATGAAAAAAGCGATTAGCATCTAAAATCCGCCTAATCGCTTAATTATCAGATATGACCGTTCTTCGTAAAATAAAGGATCTTACTCCAAATTTGAGTGAGTTGCCTTTGCCGTATCATTAGAAACATGATCTCGACGACTCAACATGAGGCAGAGTACATCCAAAGTAATGTGAACACTTTGATCAAACAATGTACTTAATAACTGAATTGATTTAACCCCATCTCCGGCTTTGGTTGCACCTGGAACCACAATTGTCACGTCGCCCATTTTTCCCAATGGAGAATCAGAATGGCTAGTAACGGCTACAACTTTAACACCATCATTCTTGGCTTTTTCAGTTAATTCCAAAATACTGGATGTTTTACCGGAACCGGAAACCGCCACAAGGACATCGCCGGCCTGAATTGATGGTGTGATGGTTTCCCCAATAGCATACACCGTGTACCCAATGTGCATTAAGCGCATTGCAAACCCTTTAGCCATTAATCCTGATCGCCCGGCACCCAAAACAAAAATCCGTTTGTCTTTTTGAATAACGCTCTCTGCATCTTTCAACTGTTTTTCATCAATCATGCCCATTACTTGATTAACTTCGCCCATAACCTGTTCTACTAAACTCATTTAATGACCTCCATAAATTGTTTTGCACTAGCTACTGGATCATCTGTTTTAATAATCTTACTGCCAACAATCACAGACTCTGCAATTCCCTGTTCAGCAAGCTTCTTAGTCGTTTCCAAATCAATGCCGCCGGCCACTGAAATACGCTTAACTGCCGGAAACTTTTTATGGAAATCTGCTACCGTTGAAACGGCATCAAACCCTATTGCAGCATCATGCGAGTGGTGAATCCCATAAGTAACATTCTCAAAGTCAGCGATTTGGGTGATCTTTTCATCACTAGTTTCCATCAAATCGATAAACATCTCACCCTGTCTTTTGCGGGTAACATCATAAACGCCTTTCAGTGTGTCAATTGAAGCTGCTCCCATAACCGTCAAAATGTCCCCCTCTGCATCAAATCCCTTTTCAAACTCATAGGGACCTTCATCAAAGGTTTTTAGATCGAGTAATAATTGTGCATGGGACAAATTCGGATTTCTTTTACCAATTTCAACCAACCCGTAATCTTTAACAAGTGAAGTCCCAAACTCAACAATATCAACAAATTGATCTAATTTAACGGCTAAATCCAAAGCATAGTCCAACGAAACACGATCTATTGCAACTTGTAATTTCATTTATTCTGTCACTCCTTCTTTTTGATAAAAAGCTTTTAATTGTTTCTGGTCAGGATATCCATCATTATCCCCATACGTTTGAACCTGCAGAGCACCTACAGCGTTGCCGCGTACCACAGCCGATCTTAAGTTTAGTCCTTCCAGTAAGGCCGTAATGACACCAAGTGCAAAGCCGTCACCGGCACCAACAGTATCAATAACCTGTTTTACTTTAAAGCCGGGAACATCGTAATGCTCACCTTCAGCCGTTTTGACAAAGGCACCAGCTGATCCGACTTTCACAATGACTGCTTTTGTTCGTCGTCCCTTTAAGTAAAAATCAGCAATTTTTTCAGGATCATCCGTTCCAAGCAAGATTTTGCCTTCTTCAACGCCCGGTAACACGATATCTGCTGATCCGGCCAATTCGTTAATTGTGCGAATCATTTTTTCCCGACTTGCCCAAAGTGCCGGCCTTAAGTTGGGGTCAAACGTAATGGTAATCTCTTTTTGAATCAGCCTCTCAAGTAACGTTCGAAAAGTTTCTTCAGCCATCTCTGAAATAGCAGGAAAGATTCCTGACATATGAGCCATTTTAACACCATTCAAATCCACTTTTTCAATGATCTCTTTTGACAGATGAGCCGCAGCCGACCCTTTTCGATAATTATAGGTTTGCGGATCTCCTTTTGTCACCAGCTCTTTTAGTTGATGACCGGTCCAATACTTTGGATCACGGGAAATATATTTTGTCCCAACACCATGGCTTAGAATCGTTTTGATGACATAATCACCAAATGGTTCGTTACCCACTCTTGAAATGTAATCCGTTGAATGCCCCAAACGAGTTGCTCCAATGGCAACATTCAATTCGGCGCCACCCATAATTTTGGTAAATTCGGTTGCATCAATCAATGACACATCCGGTTGCTTGGACGCAAAGGTGACGATCGGTTCACCAATTGTTATTAATTCACTCATATTTTAATTCCTCACTTTTAAGTTAATTGACTTCGACTCCATTAACAGATTATCCAAAGAAGTAATAGACAAGGACTTCATTAATAATCGAAACCACCCACATTAGAAAAACGCCATTTTTAAGGAATGCTGTTGATGTGACTTTCATATATTTCAGTCCCCATACATTCCAAGATTGGGTCAGATCGGTTGATACCGCCATAATTGAAGGTACGTATAACAACGGCAATAAAAAGGCATCATTGAAAAGACCGGTTCCAGAAAGTACGGCAGCTGTTGCCGCACCGGCGCCCCAAACATGTAACGGGCCACGAAACAATGCCAACGGTGCCAAGATGCCGATTGCCACGGCCAGAATCAAATGGTTGTGCGGTAAAATAGCGGCAAAAATCGGTTTAAACCGGCCGGCATCCATCTGAGCGGCCCCGCTGAACATGATTAAGGCCATTAAAAACATGACTAAACCGGCAATATCTGAAATTGATTGTTGAATCGTACTGTTCAAGAAGTCAACAAACTTCTGATACCCTTTGAACTTTCCGGTGAACAGCATTGCAATCAGTGTAGCCAAAATGAGTGCCGGAATGGCATCCCAACTAAAAAGCATATTCATTAAAACAGGAATAACCGGAACGATAAAGGCAATTTTCGGTACTTTAACAATTGAAGCCGTGTTATCTTCCGCACCAATAATTTCCAAGTTTTCTTGTGCCTTAGTCGGATCAAAGCGCTTGCGGTTAAAGAAGAGAAAAATAATAACGGCAGCTAGCTGGACTGCAGTTGCTGCCCAACCAAAGACAAGATATTTACCACCATAGACAGCTGTTGGGAAGAACGCTTTAATCTGGTTATACAAAACAACGTTTAAGTACATTGGTGCACCAATCGCCATTGTAAAAGCCGACAATGCCAAATCTCTGGGAATCCCCACCGATAACATGATTGGCAGCAAAATCACGCCAATTGCAATCACTGAACCGACACCGTACGCACTAACAAATATGAATGCAGTGACCAACAGGACGAGTATTGCAGCCAAGAAGGGATGCTTTTTACCGACTTTATTAGTTTGTTCGGAAATCGCCGGAGCAATTCCACTGTCTACCAATACGCGACCAAACCATGAACCAAATACAATATAAATAATTGTTGGCGCATAATTTAACGCCGGTTCGGCAAAAACTTTTTGAATCACTTGATTGGCGGGAACCATGCCAACAATCGACCAGACAATTGCCATGACGAAAAAACCGATCATCAGGTTGCCACCCTTAACGATGTAAACAATAAAAATTACAAACGTCAATAATAATAAAATAGCACTAATTGTTGAAGTCATGACTATCCCTCCGCTCCGGCCCTCAAGATGGCCATCTGCGCTGCAATTTTTTTATCAGTTGCTATTGGAAACTCTAAAGCGATCGGTACATCATTAGGTAACACATTCAAAATACGCTTCCAATCATAAATTCCAGTATTAAGATCTGACGATGTTTTCAGCTTTCCATGATCGCTCACAGTATTTTTTAGATGAATATAGTTTGTATAGGCTGCCAAAGCTTTAGCACTTTGAATCGCATCATTACCTGTAAACGCCCAATTGCCTAGATCGTATACATAGCCAATCCGATTAAGGTCAATCTTCCTAACTGAATCTAAGAAAGCCTTAATCGGTGCAACATTTCCTGAAGCCTCTGTTTGATCATTTTCAACGTTCATTTCAATCTTATTCAAAGGTAAACGACTTAAATCCTGCTTTAAATTTCCCCGATAGCGATCAAATCGTCCCGTATTAAATTTAATTTTTGAAGCGCCCATCACCTTAGCCTCATCAAAATAGGTGGTTAACTTAGAATTAAACTGACCATCTTCAAAAAATAATTCATCTGGTACGCTATAGGTCACCATCAACCCCTTGGCCTTAGCCCTCTCTCCAACGTCCGCTGTTTCTGTTTCCAAATCCGTAAAATATTCCCGTCGAACTTCAATACCATCTGCGCCAAGCTTAGCGGTCCTGTCGACTAGCTCTGCCTGAGGTGTCCCATTTTTAACATCCTGTTCAAAAATCCATGTGTTTAGAATCAGTGTCATCACGATTTCCTCCGTTAACCTTTACTAGTTAAACTCAACTATCGATTGTTCACGATAATTATGGTAAACGATTACCTAAATAAAGTCAACAGCTATTTTATTCCTTATTTAAAGGGATAAATAGAACTAATATTTTAGGTTATCGTTTACATTAACTCATATAACTAACAAGAAATTCTACACGGTATTTATTGACTAACCATACAAAAAGCCACATTGGCAATTGTATTAAGCCACAAACAGACATAATAATTTAGGCAAGGATTAGGTTATTAATATATAAAACAAATTAACAATTTAAAAGGCAATTATTCCTCAATGAATTAAACAATATCATAAATACATTTCAAATCTATTTAATTGAAAATAGAGACATCTGTGCAATAATATTTTTGTAAATATTAATTAATTAGAACTACTTGTTTTTCAAAAGAAGGGGAATGGTTTGTAATATCAATAATTATTGGCCATTAGTGTAATGCGAATACTAATTGCAAGCGCTTGCAATTATAATGAGAGGGTTTACAATTAGAAAACGTTAAAACCTTTTTACAATTCTATTTAGGAGGAATTTATATGCGTGCACGACATTTAAGCATCTTCTTCATTTTTGTTTTCGGTGCTTTGGGAGGCCTTTTATTTGGGTTTGATACTGGTATTATTTCTGGTGCCTCCTCATTAATCGAAAATGACTTTAGTTTAAATATTGAGCAGACCGGATTCATTACATCATCCGTTCTAATCGGCTCCTCAATTGGTGCCTTATCTATTGGAACACTATCCGATAGGTTTGGTCGTAAGCGATTACTATTGGTTGCTTCTATCCTATTTTTGCTGGGCTCCGGTCTTTCGATGACCGCCGTTGGGTTTGCTTCAATGGTCACTGCCCGAATCATTTTAGGATTCGCCGTTGGATCCGCTTCCGCTTTAACGCCTGCTTATTTGGCAGAATTGGCTGATGCACCTCATCGTGGATCACTTGGAACTATGTTTCAGCTTATGATTACGGCTGGTATCTTATTGGCATACGTTTCCAACTTGGGATTTCTTCATCACAACCTGTTAGGTATTCGTGATTGGCGATGGATGCTTGGATCCGCTTTGATCCCTGCTGCCATTCTCTTTATCGGATCACTAATTTTACCAGAATCACCACGTTATCTAGTTGAAAAGGGAAATATTGATGAAGCTCGCAATGTTCTTCATGAATTACGTAAAAACACCAATGAAGACCCTGACAAGGAATTAACCGCCATTCAAAAGATTGCCAATCAACCCAAGGGTGGCTGGAAAGAGCTTGTTACCTTTGCCCGTCCGGCTGTTATTGTTGCAATTGGTTTAATGCTTTTACAACAATTGGTTGGCATTAACTCAGTCATCTACTTCTTACCACAAGTCTTTATTAAAGGATTTGGATTTGCTGAAGGAAACGCCATCTGGATTTCAGTCGGTATCGGGATTGTTAACTTTCTCTGCACAATCTTGGCCTACCAGATCATGGATAAATTTAACCGTCGAACAATTTTGCTTTTCGGCTCAATCGTTATGGCCATTTCAATCGGTATCCTGTCTGTCCTGAACTTCACATTGACAGTTCAAGCCGCAGCGGTTCCAACCATGATCTTAATCGCCATTTATATCTTTGGCTTTGCCGTTTCATGGGGACCGATTTGCTGGTTGATGCTGGGTGAAATCTTCCCATTGAACGTTCGTGGCGTTGGTAACTCAATCGGTTCAGCCGCCAACTGGATTGGTAACTTTATTGTTTCTCAATTCTTCTTGGTATTGTTAAATATGTTCCATAACAATGTTGGCGGTCCATTCGCCGTCTTTACCTTCTTCGCCATTCTTTCAATCTTCTTTGTTATCTATATGGTACCGGAAACCCGTGGTAAGACACTCGAAGATATTGAGATGGAAATGCGTCAAAAGGCTGCTTTGAAAAAAAGCGCCAATTAATTATTTGCACGAATTCAGTATAAAAATGACCAATCGCTTTTGCCGTTACTAATCGGCTGATAAACAATTGGTCATTTTTATTTTCTTAAATAAGTCGAACTACCTCAGTACCCAAAATCCGCAGCTGTCCATGTTGCCATAAACCCATCAACGTGTTCATGCAATGTAGCACCCATTCCAATAGACTTTAAACCAGTATTAAGTAAAATATCACGATGTCCCCAATTTGACGCAGCATCGTCATAAATGTACTCATGGATATCGTTTTTAGCTACTGAATCACTGGTACTATCAACGTCCCAGACATTTTGGGCAATACATTCGGCGCCAAAGTTGCCAACACCAAATTGAATGGCAGATTTATCCGCAATGGCATTGCCCTGTGCATCAAAATGACTGAAATTAGTAATCAGCTGTGTCGATCGCTGCTGAGCCAACGCATCTAAATTGGAATCTTCAATATATGGTTGAAGCCTCCGATTAGTTCTTTCTTGATTAAGATATTTCATAAAGCTTGCCCGATAGTCTGTCAATGAAAATGAACTTGTCGGATTAGCCGGCTTTTTGGAAGCTGAACTGGTTGATGACGGACTTGTTACTGTTGAAATGGCCGATGAAGCCGAATCGGCACTTGAAGAATTTGTCTGATCATCAATGGTCGAACCGTTATTAGTTGGGGTTGTTGCTCCCTTTTTAGACGTACTTGACGTATTCGATATTTTTTTCAAATTTCCTGTCCAAATCCAACCATGAATTCTGCCATTCCGTGAAACAATATATTGATAATTCGCTTGATGCCCGTTTGATTTTCTGACCGTTACCAACCGATTCGAGAAGAATAATGTTCTTTGATAGTTTTTGGCACTATGTACACGTTTAGTCAGCCTAACACTTGAATACAAGTAGCCACCACTAACATGATAATCCGCCCCTGCCAGCTTTGTGGTTTTCACAACCCTCACTTGCTGTTTTGCAGAAACAATTTGACCAGTCATTGATACTCCCGTATACGCTGTAACCCCAAGGGCAAGAAGCAATGTACCCTTTACCATACTTTTTTTCATAAATCTCCATCCCCCCAGATAAACGTCATTATCCGTTCTTAGCATTCGTTAACAGTTATGATATAATTTTACTTCATTAATCGGATATGCGCCATAGAAAATTTCTATCGTTGGCCTTTTGAGTTTGTTCTTATTTTTGCAAAACAGCGCTTTCGTTCTCGCAACTTTAATAGATTTTGAGTATAATTGTCATTATAAAAGGGGCATTAAGAATAGATCATTTCTAATCATTTTCGTGCTCGAAATTCTAACATCAGGAAAGGACTGCACAAAAAGATGAAGCAAAATAAATTACTTTATTTAATTTTAGGTACTTTAGCAACAACATTACTAGGAACGTTTGGGACGGCTAATTCAACACAGCCTGTTCAAGCAAAGGCCAAGGTGCAAACAACTCAGATTGTCAAAACAAAGCCAACAAAATATTGGGTTAAACCCAACGTTTCAAATAAAGCTTATGCTTATACGGCCAAACTGGGCAAGAAATTGTTCAAATTAAAGACCCATCAAAAAGTTGTTTTCACAAGTCAATATCAACGTAAGATCAAGGTAAGTGGTAAATATCAGACCTATCGCTATGTTAAAGGAAGCAGCTTAAAGGGTTGGGTTAAAAGCAGCTACCTGACAAAAGCGAGCTCACCTACAGCTACAACCACAACTACGACGCCTACAACAACCGAAACGACCACCAGTGTCACGAACTCAGGCAGTTCAAGTACGACAGCTCCGATTAAAACCCCTGTCAAAGATCCGACAAAATCTTACACACCTGACCAGGTCGTTAGCTGAGCATCAAGCAATATTACCTATGCCTTTTATCCAAAAATGAATAGTTCCGAAAGGGCACTTTGGTATTCGGCCATTCAAGAATGGAACGGTGTCAACGTCGTTAATCTATCCGAAACTTCTGATTACAATAACGCAAACATCAAGATCACCAATGTGGCATCGAATTCGGATGGTGTCGACGCTAATACGGTCGGCATTTCCTACATCCAACGCGCCACTACCAGAAATTCAGCAGGCTTTTACGCGATGAAATCCGCAGTGATCGGTATTCTGCCTGAACAGGCAATCAAGTTTAATTTTGACTATGCCTACACACAGTTTATTGCTGTTCATGAAATGGGCCATGCTTTAGGGCTTGCCCACAGTACCGACGAAAATGATGTAATGTATCCAAACGAAAAAGATCCTTATACCCAGAAAATTACAGAAGCTGACATAAATACCTTAAAGTATTTGTATAACAAGCAATAATCCGGGATAAAGAGGATTAGGACACTCAACGATTAATTTGAAAACTCGTTCTTAGTTGAAGTCGCCAATCTTTATGACCATTTTAAAATAGCGTATTACTGATTACTTTTTAAGTTATAATCAGTGATACGCTATTATTTGTGGTCTATTGAGTAAGCCTTATTCTTCGACACCCTGTTTCAAAATTTCCAACTCCAATGCTTTAAGCTGTGAAAACGCACCCGTTTCAGCAGCGTATGCTTTATCTGCAACATCATTGAGTAATTTCGAAAAGTCTTGTGGAATCAGGTAAGGTTTATGAGGATCTCCATACGGAATAGCAATCACAGAAACAGCGCCATTGTTATCCAATCGAGCAACATAGGTATTATCTGCATGATGCGAAGCTTCCCGGTTAAAAGCAATAAATGCTTCATTTATTTGATCAGAGAGTTGTGACTTTTTCATTTAGAGGTCCCCCTTGCTTTCAACATAGTTAAAAAAATCATATCAAAAATAAGCATCAAAACAATAATAAGGTGTTTAAACTTTAATGCCATAATCTAATTACCACCTATATTATCTTCTCAAGTGTTAATTTACAACATACTTTAAA
>NZ_GG669995.1:36188-50178 GCF_000159315.1 Lentilactobacillus hilgardii DSM 20176 = ATCC 8290 | reverse complement strand
ACATACTTTAAACAAAAAATACCGCTAAAGTTTTTCTTTAACTTTGGCGGTACACCTCATCTTTAGGGCCTTTTTGATTGTTTTGAAGGTTGGAGATAACAGTAACTACTCTAAAACTCGTTTATTTTCAATAACAAATCAATTTTTAATACAGCTACTTAGCCAATGTCCTTTTGGTTTGTTTCATCACCAAATACCCAAACGACAATTCCGGCAAATAATGCAATCCCACCGATTGCCCAGAAAATCATATCGGCACTGGTAACTTTAAGCATCCAAGCAACCACGATCGGCATGGCAACCGTGAAAAGTTTGGCGGCCCCGTTGGCAATCCCGGACCCTCTGAATCTGAATTTGGTCGGGAAAAGTTCGGCAACATAAACTGCAATAACCGATGCCATCAAAATATAGAAACAAACTTCAAGCATAAAACCAATGGCAAGCACCCCGCCGACAGTCGACTGTTGGCCGTACATAAATCCAAAGATGGCAGTCATAAAGAATGCCGGCGCAATGGTCTTTTTACGACCGATTCGATCAACCAGATAAGCACCCACGGCACATCCAACCGGTGCACCAACCATCATAAAAGCCGACATCCAAAGTGAACCGGAAATATTAATGCCCCGATTGCTCAGCAGCGTCGGTACCCAGGACGTAAACGTATACTGACAAATAATAGTTGCCGAAGCGGCAACGGTAGCAACAAACAAACTAATCCATAGTGAATGATGAACAACTTCATGCTTCTTTGGTATCTCGTCAACATCGTCATTCACACCGTTAACTTCAATCTTTTCGATAATTGCCCTGGCTTCATCATCCCGGCCATGGGCCATTAACCAGCGCGGAGACTCAGGAATGTTTCGACGCAGGTACCAGAGAATTGCTGCCACAATCCCGACAACCATAAACATCACCCGCCAGCCATATCGCGGAATAATCGCACTGCACAGAATCATTGTGACGGGCGCACCACAATTGGCAACTAGCGAAGTTGTCGCACACTATTTACCGCGACTATGTATTGGCGCAAATTCATTAATCATGGAATACCCGGTCACGATTTCGGATCCTAAGCCGATACTCGACATCAAACGACAGAAAATCAAAAATCCCATATTAGGTGCAAATGCCCCAAGAAAAGTAAAACCGCCAAACATCAGCAGATTAATTTGATAGGCGACCCGTCGACCCTTTAAATCACCAATGAAACCGGCAATGATTGATCCTAAAAATAATCCGAGAAAGCCACTTGATAAGAAATAGGAATTCAATTGTAATGTGGACCAATTATCTTTTAAAACAGTTGTTGCCACCGCGCTTGCCAAGTAAACATCAACGGCATCCAAAAACATACCACCGGCTACCAAGGCAAATATCTCATAAAATAAAGGTGATTCTTTGGTTCGGTCAATTCGGCCCTGCAAACTAATTTGTCTTTCCATAGGCATCTGTCCCCCTAATCACGTTGGTTTTCTCAAATTAAAAACATCCATATTCCTAACCAAAGTCAGGAATGTCTGCTTCGTATTCTTCAATTTGTTTTTCATAGTTCATCGTAATAGCAATATCATCCAATCCGTTAACGAATTTATGTTTCCAAAGCGGATCGATTTCAAAGGGAAATTGATTGTCCCGATAACTGACTGTCTGGTTTGGCAAATCAACGGTGATGGTTTCGTCCGGTGCTGCCTGGGCTAAAATTTCCCGTTGGTCTTTAGGCAGTTTAATCGCCAAGAAACCATTCTTGGTACTGTTCATATAAAAGATATCACTGTAACCACCTGCAATGACAACCCGAAAGCCCCAATCCTTTAGTGCCCATACCGCATGTTCACGGGAAGAACCACAGCCGAAATTGTCACCGGCAATCAAGATCTCGGCGCCTTGACGTTCGGGTTTATTTAAAATAAAATCCGGATTTGGTTTATTCGGGCTTTGATAACGCCAATCGTAGAATAGATTTTTGCCATAGCCGGTCTTTAAAATATTCTTTAAAAACTGTTTGGGAATTAATTGATCCGTATCGATATTGTCCCTCATAATCGGAATTGACGTACTCTTAATCACATTAATTTTTTCCATTTAGACCTGCTCCTTTCGAAGATCGATGAAGTGACCATGAATGGCCGCGGCTGCTACCATTGCTGGACTAGCCAAGTGGGTTCTTGAACCAGCTCCCTGGCGGCCCTCAAAGTTTCTGTTTGACGTTGACGCACAGTGAATACCAGCCGGAACATGATCTGGGTTCATCCCCAAACAAGCCGAGCATCCAGGTTCACGCCATTCACAACCAGCATCTTTAAAAATCTTGTCAATGCCAATCTCCTCGGCGCGTTCCCTGATTGCCCGGGAACCCGGAACCACCCACGCTGTTAATCCCTTTGCAATATGATGGCCTTTCAATATGGCTGCTGCAATTTTAAGGTCTGATAAACGACCATTGGTGCAGGACCCAAAGAATGCCCATTTAATCGGAATATCGGTCGCCTTTTCACCCGGCTTTAAGCCAACATAATCGTAAGCCTTTTGATCATCGTCATCCTTAATCTCGGGAAATTGTCGATCAACGGGTACTGCCATGCCGGGATTGGTCCCCCAGGTGACATAAGGTGCCAGATCACTGACGTCAAAATCAATCACCCGATCATAAGCATCCTCACTATCAGTCGTGAACTGTTTCCAGTAGTCAATGGCTTTATCAATATTCTTAGGCGCATATTGACGACCTTTTACATAATCGAAGGTTGTTTGATCCGGATGAACACTCCCCATTTTTGCGCCACCCTCGATTGCCATATTGCATAAGGTCATTCGTTCTTCCATACCCATGTTGGAAATGGTGTCGCCGTAAAACTCGGCAGCGTATCCTGTCCCAAACGCAACCCCTTGCCGGGCAATAATGCCCATAATAATGTCCTTGGCATAAACACCCCTGGGCAGCTTTCCATGAACATGAATGCCCATCGTCTTGGGTTTGGTCTGCCAAATGGTTTGAGTTGCTAAAACGTGTTCGACTTCACTGGTCCCGATGCCAAAAGCGATCGATCCAAAAGCGCCATGAGTGGCTGTATGCGAATCGCCACAAACGATCACCATTCCGGGTTGTGTCAATCCTAATTGGGGTCCGATGACGTGGATAATCCCTTGATCCTTATCACCCATTCCAGCAAGACGAATACCAAATTCATCCGCATTTTTCTGAAGGGTATCAATCTGCTTTTTGGCAATTTCATCCTTAATGTTAAAAATATCGACAGTTGGCACGTTGTGATCCATTGTCGCAAAGGTTTTATCGGTCCGGCGAACTCTTCGGTGATTTTCACGTAATCCCTCAAAAGCTTGAGGTGAAGTCACTTCATGAAGTAAGTGTAAATCGACATAAATTAATTGTGGCTCTCCGGTTTTTCCGGTAATAACGTGTTTATCCCAAATTTTATCGAACATCGTTTTCGACATATGCGTTCCTTCTTTCACGAATTTTATTAATAATGGCACTTGTCACTTGGTCGGTTGTTGAACCGCCACCCAGGTCAGGAGTGACAATGCCACTTTCGATCACGGCGTCGACACTGTCGGCAATGTCATCCGCCAAATCCGGTCGATTAAATGAATGTCTCATCATTAAGGCAACCGAATTAATCATGGACAACGGATTGGCAATGCCCTGACCTGCAATATCCGGTGCGGAACCATGAATTGGCTCGTAAAGTGCAGGACCGGTTGTACCTCGGCTCATCGACGGAATCGTTCCCAGCGACCCGGTAATTTCTGCAGATTCATCGCTTAAAATATCGCCAAACATGTTTTCGGTTAAAATAACATCAAATTGTTCAGGTGCACTGATAATCTTCATGGCTGTCGCATCTACATACTTGGTATCGTAAGTAATAGTCGGATAATCCGCGGACACATCTTCAACAATCCGTCGCCAAAGATTGCTTGTTGCCAGCACATTGGCTTTATCCACCAGTGTGACATGCTGTCTTCTCTTTTCGGCCATTTCAAAGGCAACTTTGGCAACCCGCCGAATTTCTTCATCGGTATAGCACATCGTATCAATAGCATGGTGATCATCAATTTCTCTGGGCTTTCCAAAGTAAATCCCACTGGTTAACTCACGAACAATCACGAAATCTACTGGCGCAACCTGCTTAATGGGTGAATACTTTTGCATGGCCTGACTGATTGCAGTCGGGCGAATGTTGGCAAACAAGTTCAAATCCTGACGAATTGCGAGTAATCCCCTCTCCGGCCGCTTGGGTGCGTTATCCCATTTAGGACCACCGATTGCAGCCAAGAGTACCGCATCACTGGCTTTAGCCGACTCAAGGGTCTGTTGTGGAAGCGGATCGCCTTTCTGATCAATGCCGGCCCCGCCAAAGGGCTGCTCGTCAATTTGATAATCAAATTCACCTTCACTTACCGCTTTTAAAACTGACAGCCCCGCACTCATAATTTCTGGGCCGATGTAATCTCCTGGTAAAACCGTAATTTTTGCAATTGAATGGCTCATTAGTGAACAGCCTCCTTAACTTTGTCCATAATTTCCTTAAGATCATCTTCTGTTACAATTGATTCATCATCGGCAACCCGTTTGAAAATCGGGAAGATCTTCTTCATGTCATCACGGTCAACGTCATAACCGATCTTGTTCAGTTTAGCCATCACTGCATGTGACCCTGACAACTTTCCGAGTGGCAATGTTGTCTTGTTTGCACCAACTGATTCTGGTGTCAAAATTTCATAGGTTTGTGGATTTTTCAACATACCGTCTTGATGAATCCCTGATTCATGGGCAAAGGCATTGGCACCAACAACCGCCTTGTTATGAGGAACCGGCATGTTGGCAAAATCACTGATCATATCCGACACACGCTTGGTCTCCTTCAAATTAATGTTACTGGTTGCATCGTAATAATCTCTTCGAACGTACAAAGCAGCGGCAACTTCCTCAAGTGCAGCGTTTCCGGCCCGTTCGCCAATACCGTTGATTGTGCCTTCAATTCTAGTTGCACCATTCTCAATAGAAGCCAAACTGTTGGCTACAGCCATTCCTAAGTCATCGTGGCAATGTACGGAGAAGGTAATGTCATCAAATTCTTTAACGTTTTCGCGAAGATTTTTGAATAGTTCGGCAAATTCAACCGGATTCGTATAACCAACGGTATCCGCAATGTTAATGACGGTTGCACCGGCATGAATGGCAGTTTCAATCGAATCAACCAGGAAATCAGGTTCCGTTCTGGTAGCGTCCTCTGGTGAAAACTCAACGATATCAAAGAATTGATGGGCGTATGTGACTGAATCACGAATCGAGGCAATCACTTGGTCTTTGGTCATATGAAGCTTTGATTCACGGTGAATAGGACTTGTTGCAATAAAGACATGGACCTGTTTGTGTGCGGCATCCTTTGTGGCTTTGATGCAGGCGTCAATATCGCCTTTGCGTGCTCTTGCCAGGCCCGTCACTCGGGTGCGTTTAACTGCCCGCGATACAGCTTGAACTGCTTCAAAATCTTCTGGAGAAGCAACCGGAAATCCTGCTTCAATAACGTCAACGCCCCATCTCTCAAGCTCTTTGGCAATTTCTACCTTTTGTTCAACACTGAAATTAACACCAATTGTTTGTTCGCCGTCACGCAATGTTGTATCGAAAAATTGAATTTGTTTTGTCATAATAAAGATCTCCTTAATTTGTTTGTTGTTTGATCTGAAAAAGTTGTAAAAAAATAGTACCACCAGTATTCTGGGGTACCTGTAGTGCCCCAGTGCTTCTCAAATAGGGCCCGACTAATATGTCCGAGTCCCTTTTTAAAGTAATAAGGCTAATAACGCAGTTGCTTCAAATGAATGCTTGTTAACTTTTGCCAGTGTAATTGATTTGATAATTGTCATTTGAAGCAACTCCTTTCGTTTTATTAATAGTTTGGATTTATGTGATGATACATATGTGTTGGTATGGACCTATTCTTGAGTTAAGATCAAGATATGTGGTTAAAAATTAATGATGTTAGCGGAATTTTCTAAATCTTATAAGTTTGAAGCCGTCAGCCATAAGTGTGGCCAACTCACATTTGACGTTTTTTGATTTTGATGCACGTTAACCATCTCCGATCAATTTTATTTTGATGAACAAAAAACGTCCCTTTCAGCTAAAGCTGAAAAGGACGTTTTACCGTGTTACCACCTAAATTCATCACACGTTCACACGCATGATCTCTATGGGTACCGTTTGATCTGATACCCTAACATTCTTAAGGGAAGTCATTCCCAAGCCCCCTCGAAAAGGACTTTCGCTCACAAGCACTTTCACCTACCAGGAAGATACACCTTTTCATCAACGATGCTTTCTTTAAAATTCGCTGGTCGTTACTGAACATGTGATTAACACGTCGTTCATCAAATTGATTGGTGCTAGTATACAAAGGATTTTCATAGATTGTCAACACGTATTTTAATCATTATCTTTTTGTTTTCACATTTTAGAAGTCTCATTCTCATCAACGATAATAACACTAACATTATCCTAATCAACAACTCTCTCTTCTTAAAAATTGAATAATGGTTGCGATTCCAATACTGGTAGAACAGACACTTTTATTTTTATCATTCAATAAAAAATATACACATTAAGTAATAAAGAAATCAAAAAAGCCGCCTCGGACTCGGTGCCCAATAACGGCTTTTGATATGAAATAAACTAGGGATATCCCTAACCAATAATCGGGTGAAAAATTATTCAACAATCCATCCGGGCGTTGTCGCGTATTTCGTATATGTGACGTTTCGATCACATAGATACAACTGTTTGCTATTCAATAGTCTAACATTATACGTGTACTTTTCGCTGGTTGGATCAATCACTCTGAAATCTTGTGATGTTGAATACGTCCAACCGGTCAGTCGATAGGTATGATACCCTAAATACTTATATTTAACGTAGGTTAGACCGTACGGATTTGGTTTTAAGTAGCCACCGTATACCGATGAATATTGAAGATTGTTCATACCGGTATGTCTTGACCAATATTCCAAATAGGACTGTTTCCCCAAATACCAGCATCCCCTTAATGCCTTTGGGGTCCCACTGTGATAAGTGCTCGCCTTTGCAGTGGGATTCAGTAGAAACGCTCCCCCTAATAGAAATCCTAGAACAATTAATTTCTGAGAACGCATATGATGATACCTCCAAGTAATTAAAAAATTTCACAACAAAGATATTTTATCACTTTTTCGAGGTATAGTGCGCTTGTTTATTAATGTTTATTTAACGATTATCTATAAATTAATACGTATTTATATATTGCTAGCAATTAGATTATTATCTGATCATTATTAAAGTAAAAAATAAATGTCATTCAGTTTGCATCTTCCGCCTTTACCACGGCTGTTTTCGGATCTTTCGAATCCATGTTTCCTTGTAGATGCCATTTTTCAGAATACGTTTCAGGGTGTGCATCTTGATAAATCGAGTAATAACCATGTCGAAGCCCCCTTGTCTGTTCATAGTCGATTGTTGCTTGAAGATAACCCGGGCGTTCAGAATCCAAGCTTGACATAACCGTTCCAAGCGGATCACTAATCCTACTGTGTCCAAAGAAATCCGATTCTTTATCAAACCCGATTCGATTGGCAGCAACGATTGGAATGATATTGTCCAAAGCCCTGGCCCGAACACAAAGCTCCCAGTCTTGAATCCTGGGTCGTTCCCAGTTCGTTGAAATTATCAAAAGATCAGCATGCTCAAGTACCAATATTCTGGCCACTTCGGGGAAAAAGGTATCATAACACATCATTCATCCCAATTGTCCCGATCTTTGTTTTGAACACCGAATATGTTTTCCCCGGTGTGAAATAACGTTGTTCAGTATCAAAAAAGTGAACCTTCTGATAAGTACCCACAATCTGTCCTTGATCGTTAATTAACATGGTTGCATTATAAATTGTTTCAACGTTTGATCCCGTTTAAAGATCAGATAAACGCGGTACCACTTTGCAACATCTTGCATGTACTGAACTGACTGGCCGGTAGCGGTTTCGGCTAATTGATAAACGCCTGTCCCGCACTCATAGCCGGTTGTACTAAGTTCTGGAAAGACGATTAGCTTAATATCGATCTGTTCACTTTTAACTCAATTAGCCCACTTCGCCATCACCCTTAAGTTAAAGGCGACCCGGTTAAGGTGCGGTTGAAATTGGACACTTGCCACTTGAATTTTCATTTCAAGATCCCCCTTTTAGGCTATTTTTTCTTTATTTATGAGACCAAGTATCACTTTATGTGACTTTTTCTAACATTGGTTGTCTAAATTATAGCGTTCTTAACCAAATAGTCAACAAAAAAATGTCACTAGCCCCTTTATTGCCAACCTTGACCAGTTTAAACAAGGGCATGCATTTCTCAATGTAACATCCTATAACATGGGTAAAAAAGAATGATTTATTTTTGCACGTCTAAGTGACTTGTTAAATGAACGAAATATTGTATACTAAACCATAGATTTTAAATAATAACATTAAAGAAATAGCTTATCTTCATAAGGAGAGAAAATGCAAAAATCACGAGGGGCTTTCACTACATACTCACTACTTGGATTCGCGCTCGTAGTTGTCTTGTTGGAGGTCGGGTTCTTGGGAGCCGGCAATCATCGGAATAGTGAGGCGGCGCATAATCACATCTTTTCAACAACTAAAGTCCAGGCAAAGACAGCCAAACTTCACTTAACTGCTCGCGAGAAAAGTGTCTCCCGCAATTATCATCTAACAAAGCTCCAAACCCGAACCGCTACTAAAATCCATTTAACGGCAATTGGCGACTCGGTTATGGTAGACGTTAATCCGAACATTAAACACGTCTTCCCACATAGTGCCGTTAGTGGTTCTGTTGGCCGACAATTTTATTCACTTCCCGGAATTGTCCGCCAGTTAAAGGCAACCGGCCACCTTGCCAGGTACGTGGTGATTAATTTAGGGACGAATGGGCCGCCAACCCAGGCAGACATTAATTCGGTTCTCAAAACCGTTGGCAAGGAACGGCAAATCTTTTGGATCAACACACGGGTTCCAAGAAAATGGCAAAATACGACTAATCATTTAATCAAGAAAACGGCTAAAAAACATGCAAATGTCCACGTTGTCAATTGGTACAAAGCCAGTAAAGGGCATGCCGGCTGGTTTGCCAGTGATCGCGTCCACGTTGATTTAACCGGTGCGGTCTACTATACCCATACATTAGCAAAAGAAATTTCCAAAGATTTGAATTAATACAAGAGCCGCTTGGAATCACTATTAATGAAGTAATTCTAAGCGGCTTTTATATGCCGATTATTCTATTTTCAAGCCTTATTCTCTACTTTTTCAGCATTGCTTTCAACTCATCAAATACAATCGGCAGCTTCTTATCTTTTCCTTCATCGGTAAAATGATGTCCGGACGGCATTAAGACAAACTTTGAATGTAGATGCCTAGCCATCGTTAAGGTGTAAGGATATGGGACACTGTTATCGTTAATCGCGGAAATAACCGTGACATGCGCAATCTTTGGAAGAATATCGGTATAATCGACCGGATGTTGCGTGAACTCATCCAGCTCCGGTAATGTCCAAATCGGTTCATCAAAGCCGGAAACCAATAAGACATTGACCTGCTTGATATCATGTTGCGCCAGATAATGAAGGACCTGAATGCAGCCCAAACTATGTCCGACCAAGGTAATCCCATCCCTGGCGTCAATTACCTGATCGCAATAGTGATCCCAAGCAGCCTCGTTGGGATGATTGGAGTCTGGAAAATTGAGCTTTTTAAACGGTATGTCAAGCTGATTTTTTACCTGCTTTTCAAGCCAGGGAAACCAGTGATCGTGTGCAAATGATGTATAACCATGAAACATGTAGATGAGCTGTTCTGACATATTCTTTCACCTTCGCTTATGTTTGTCTTTATCATCGATTATAAAACATTTCCGCTGATTATCGAATCCATTTTTATCTACCATTTGATCATCAGCCACTTTCCCATGTTAAAAGAGCTGTCATTCAGTCAATTCAAGTGATTGGCTAAATGGCAACTCTTTTATTTTAATTGCAAAATTTAAACGTTAAAGTAAGTCTCTTTTTCCCAATCCGTAACACTCATCTGGAAACTAGCCAGTTCCTTATGCTTAATCTCCAAATACTTCGGTACAATAATGCCCAACGTTTGGGCAAGTATCTGATCACTTTTTAAAGTCGTCAATGCCTTGGGTAATGAACCGGGTAGCTGAATGATTTGTTGGGCCGTTCGCTGCTCAGCAGACATATTATAAATATTGTCCTCCACATTCTTTGGAGGTGTTAATTTATTTTTGATGCCATCCAGTCCGGCTGATAAAACGGAGGCAATTGCCAAATAAGGATTTGCGGACGGATCACCGCTTCGCAATTCAAATCGGGTTGTGGGACCCCTGCCATCCGGTACCCGTACCAACGCCGTTCGATTTGCGATAGCCCACGCAACATAGGTTGGTGCTTCGTATCCCGGAACCAAACGCTTATAGCTATTGATGGTTGGATTGGTAATAGCTGTAAAGGCTCTCGCATGAGTCAAAATGCCGGCGAGGTAATTGGTCGCAAGGGCAGATAAACCATGATCGGCCTTTGGATCATCAAACAAGTTGCGATCACCATCAAACAGTGAGGTATTCAAATGCATGCCTGACCCGTTCATTCCGGCAAGTGGCTTTGGCATAAATGTTGCACGTAACCCGTGTTTAACCGCGATTGCTTTGGTAGTCAGTTTCAGCAACTGAATGCGATCAGCTGTGTGAACCGCATCGTCAAACCGAAAGTCAATTTCACATTGTCCGGGTGCGACTTCATGATGGTTTGCTTCAATCGAAAAGCCCATTTTCTTCAGCGTATTGACCGTATCGCGCCGACACGCTTCGCTGGCATCACTCGGATACACATCAAAATAGGAGGCCTGATCATTTAACTCAGTCGTTAAATGGCCATCCTCGTCGGTTTTAAATAGGAAGTATTCCATCTCGGCGCCAACGTTCAAATGCCCACAGCCGAGGTCAGATAATGATGCATCCAATTGTTTTAGTGCAAATCGTGGATCACCGGCAAACGGCGTTCCGTCACGATTGTAAACATCACAAATGAGTGAAGCCGTGTTACCCCCCGTCGTGATCCATGGATAGATAGTCCAAGTATCCAAATCCGGATGCAAATACATATCAGAGTTTTGAATTGGCAAGAATCCAGTGATCGAGGATCCGTCAATTTTAATCTTGTTATTCAAAGCGGTGTCCAGTAAACTGACCGGAATCTCAACGTTTTTTAACACACCGTTTAGATCTGAAAACGTCATCCTCAAATAGTCAATTTCTTCATCCTTTGCCAATTTACGAATATCATCAACTGTCTTCATCAAAAGCCCCCTGAAAAGTCATTAATTTGGAATACCTAAATATTTGATTTGGGTTTCCTTACTGCGTATTATACACGTAACATCTTCTGACATCAGATTTTTTTCTGAAAAAGATCATTTTTTTTAGTAAGCAGATCAAGATTTTCAAAACAAAAAACGTTTGGAATCAATATCCAAACGTTTTCCGTCTATCTAATTTCCCTGCTTTGCTTTTTTTAAAGCGTTTTTCACGGCGGCTTTCAACGCATTACTTGAAGCTGAAGCACCCGAAACACCATCAACATCAGCCGTATGCTTCTTGACCATCTCTTTTGGCAGGTCGGCCATGGCTTTCAAACCAACATCTTCACTTTCACTTTGTTTCAAAACTTCAACGTTGGTCAACTGATGATCATCGTCAAGTGTGACCCTAACAACCACTTCTCCGCCAATACCGTCATCGTTTTCACCAATAAATTGATGATCAGTGGTTGTAAAGGTTTCATTTCCTTCATCATTCGTTAAATCACTTGCCAACGTTGTGTCAGTTGACTGGGAAGCTGATGTCATCGTATCCGGTTCCTGATTTGGCTCAACGTTCTTTGTGTCATCCTTGGGTTTTGCGGCATTTTCTCCGGCAATTTTGCCAAAGATCAAACATTCAGCCAAATTACCACCGCCATTATACTGATTGGCATTGATGCCGCCAAACTCGCCGGCGCTGTATAAATGCGGAATCGGCTGATCAAACGCATCTAGTACCTGTGCCTGCTCGTTTCGTTTGGCACCGCCCTGCGTGTTGAGCATGGCAGTTGCCAAAGGCGTGGCGTAGTACGGGCCGTCACCAAAAGCCCGCATCGTGTCACCGGAACGGTTCAATGTTAAATCTTCGCCGTTTTCTGAAAAGACATTGAATCGTTCAACAGTTTGAACCAGTGTCTTTGGATTTGCTTTAATTTTTCTGGCGAGCTCTTCAATTGTATTAGCCTTGACCGTAATCTTAAAGAAATCATCATATGGCAACTTTCCACGGGATTTGATCTGTCTGTATTGTTCCCTATCAAAGATCAGATGTGGATGGGAATAGACAGTCGGATTCTTCCAGCTGCCATGTTGAAACGCGTGTCCGTGCCGCCCGTTTTCATCTTCACGAACGTAGCGACTGCCATCGTCGGCGGCCACAAAGATACTTCCGTTCGACAGATCCGGCCATGGGCTCAAAATAAACTTTCCCCTAGCTTCGGCGGTATTTTCAAATGTGAAACCGGTATTAAAACCAAACCCTTCAAAGGAGTTCATGTGCCAAAGTTTGGCGCCAACTTCCTGGGCCATCTTCAAGCCATCGCCCTTATTGTATAAAGTCCCGATCACTTTCAGTTTGGGAACTCCGATAAAGTTCTGAATATCGTCGTTGTTATTCTCAAAACCACCCATTGCCATGACGACACCATTATTGGCTTTGATATCAACCAATTGATCATGTCTCTGAATCTGAACACCTTCGACCACACCTGTTTCAGGGTTTTGAATTAAATGCTTAGCAGGTGATGCCAGCCAAACATTAATTTGATTTTCACGCTTGGTTACTTGGCCACGCACCGTTTTCCACAACGAGGCATCAAAGTAACCATCGTGAACCGTTGTCAAATCAACCGTCTCCGAGCCTTCAAATTCCGGATACTCCGGTGACAGGCCGTTAGCAAAGGCTTCAAAATCCGGATCACGATGAACCTTATTGTAAGATACCGGATTCTTGATTTCCAAATAACGTTTGAAATAATCCGGAATTGTGGTCAATCCATGAACATAAGTATCAAGCATCTTTTCGTCTATTTTAATCGGTCCGAATAATTGCTTAAAATAGTGCTTCATTTTATCAAAATCATATCCGGTTAAAACCACTTGACCGGCATACCGGGTATTACCGCCTTCATGACCTTCGGGTGCCGCATCCGTCAATAGCACTTTAGCACCGTTATCCGCCGCAAATCTGGCGGCAGTCGCACCTGCAGCACCAAATCCAATCACGATGACATCGTAAGTGGCTGCCCAGCTGCGTTGTTTATTTGTATCGATTGTCTGATTCATCAATAAGACCTCTCTTTTTTAAAAACATGTTAGATTAATCGTTTTATTCCTGATTGTTACAAAGTGAGCATGGCATCGTAAGCGATTCCACCTCTATTATCTCCTAATCCAAACGAAAGTTAAATAGCCGACTAATCAACTCACTTTGCATTTACAACATATATGTATGTTGTATAATCTTTCGCCGATATGACTTGCTTATATTATTCAACCCGCGTTTAGAACAGGGACCTCTTACTTTAGCAAGCACATATTTGATTGCAACTTTTTTAAAAATTAGTTATGATTAGAGCTTAATTAAGATGATTTGAAAGGAACTTATTTTTCTCATGGAAATCACTGATATCATCGCTCACAAAGTGAAAGTTAAGTTGACAAAACCAATTAAAGTCACTTTTGGCGAAATTATTGACGTCGAAACATTAATCATCAAAATTTCGACAGATACGGAGATCTTCGGTTATGGCGAAGCCTGTCCGTTTGAGCCGGTTACCGGTGAAAGTAT
>NZ_GG669995.1:18947-36138 GCF_000159315.1 Lentilactobacillus hilgardii DSM 20176 = ATCC 8290 | reverse complement strand
CGACAGTGAATTGGCATCGTTACCATTAATTATTGACTCATTGCGTGGCAAAGATCCAAGAAATATTGAAAATAACCACGTTTTAATGGAAGAAACCATTGTTGGGCATACGGCTCTTAAAGCCGGCATTGATATTGCTCTATATGATATTTTGGGTAAGGATGCGGGACTACCCGTCTATCAATTACTCGGTGGTGCTTCAAATTCAATTAAAACAGACATCACGATCTCAATTGGTGAACCCGAACAAATGGCAACTGAAGCACAGCAATACGTTTCTAGTGGCTTCTCACAACTGAAAGTTAAGGCCGGTATTGATCCTCATGCCGATGAACAGGCCATTCAAGCCATTCTAAATACGGTTACTCCGACAACCGAAATTAAAGTGGATGCCAATCAAGGATGGACGGCAAAACAGACAATCGCCATAATGGAAAAATTCAAGGGCACTAATTTAGATGCAGTAGAACAACCGTTACCCTATTGGCAACATGAACAAAACAAGCTGATTCGTCAGTCGATCACTCAAAATCTCATGCTTGATGAAAGCGTTCATTCACCAAGTGACGCAATGACCGCCATAAAAAACGGTGAGGCTGACCTGATCAACATCAAATTAATGAAGTCCAAGGGCATTTTTGGCGCTGAAGGGATTAATAAGATTGCTGAGTCCGCCGGTTTAAACTGCATGATCGGCTGCATGGCCGAAACCAGCATCGGCATCTGCGCCGCGGTCCATTTTGCCGCAGCACATTCAAACGTGGCCTATTGTGACCTGGACAGTTTTATGATGTTTAAACAGCCAAAATGGTTACTGGATAAAGGATTTACACAGGAACAGGATCGACTACAGTTGAGCGATAAACCAGGATTGGGTATTAACGTTAACTTTTAATCTGACACTGAGGGGTGTACATATCATGAATAAACGAAAAATTTTTCTAACAGTCGCTGTCGCGAGTACGGTTTTATTAGCAGCCTGTGGTAAGCAAAGCAAGTCATCACAGGACAAGAAGAGCGCTAGTTTCGGTCTCAATACCGAAGTAGCCTCAATGGATACATTAAAAGCACAGGATCCCAATAGTTTTGACGTCCAAGCCGCCGTTTTTAGCGGGTTATATCGCATGAACAACAAGGATGAGGTTGTTGACGATATTGCAAAAGGCATGCCAAAATTATCCAACGGTAACAAAACATACACCATTAACCTGCGTCACAATGCTAAATGGTCCAATGGAAAATCTGTCACCGCCGACGACTTTGTCTACGCATGGCAACGAGGTGCCAACCCCAAAACCAAGAGTAACTATGCGTTTATCATTCAAACCATTTTGAAAAACGGTACCCAAATTGCTACCGGAAAGATGAGCCCCAGTAAATTAGGTGTTAAAGCGCTCGGAAAATACAAACTTCAGGCTACTTTGCAAAAACCAACGCCTTACTTTAAATCATTATTGACTTTCAATCCTTATTTTCCACAAAACAAAGCTTTTGTTGAAAAGGTTGGCAGCCAGTATGCCACTTCACCAAGTAAAATGATTTATAATGGTCCATTCAAGGTTTCTTCCTATTCACTGGGTGCAAACACACTCTCACTTACCAAGAACACTAAGTATCGAGGACCTGTGAAAGCCAAGCTGGACAAACTGAATTTTCAAGTTGTTAAAAGCTCGACAACGGGTTTGAACCAATATCAAGCCAATAAACTGGACATGACTTTCCTAACAAATAATTTAGTGAAGAATAATAAAAATCGGGCCGGATTTAAAACAATTCCAAATTCAATGATTACTTACTTACAATTTAATATGCGGCAAAAAGCCAAATTACCATTTCAAAATAAATCTTTGAGGCAGGCAATCGCAAATTCAATTAATACCAAACAGCTTGCCAGTAAAATTCTTCAAGACGGTTCTTCACCATTAACCGGTTATATCCCACCAAAGTTTGTTAAAAATTCAGCTACCGGCAAAGATTTTAGACAAGAAGGCGGTAAGCTTTACGTAGCGGATAAAGCCAAAGCTTCCTCACAGTGGAAACAAGCTCAAAAACAACTTGGTCAAAAATCCCTCACCCTCCAACTACTCATTGATGATGAGGATTGGCAAAAATCAACCGGAGAGTTTCTACAGTCTGAACTGGAAAAAAGTCTCCCCGGACTGAAAGTCTCAATCCGTGTTCTCCCCCAACAGCAGGAATTAGGCCTGGTTGCTCAAGGTAAATATCAAATGGTCCTTGCTCAATGGGGACCGGACTTTCAAGATCCAACAACCTACCTGGCCAATTATACCAACACCCCGGGCAGGGCAGCCGGTTATGATAATCCAAAATACGATCAACTGATTAACGCTGCCAATGGTAAAGATGTCAATAATCCCGCTAAACGTTTTGCCGACTTCCACGCAGCAGAGAAACTGATTGTTAAGGATCAGCAGGTCATGGTACCGCTTAACCAGCAAGTTTATTCAATCCTTCAACAACCCAAGTTGGCCGGGGTAACTCATCACATGGTCGGCGCACCATTCACTTACGCAACAGCTTATTGGAAATAGGAGGCATGATGACCATTGCAATTTGATTTCTATCAATCAGGTATTAAACAAGCTACGTTCTATGTGCAGGACAAAACAATCGAAGTTGAGGGCTTTCAACAGCCCAGATCGGTTTTAACCAAAGAACTGGATCAGCGCTACCAGTCCAAACTACACACTTCACCACAACACTTTTTTGAAAAATACCTCTTCACATCTTTGAATTTTTCAGGAAATGAGCTGAGAACCCAAAACGGTGAACACTTTCAAAAGAGGCAAGATGGGCACCTATGGATTCAACGCCGTCAAAAACCGGCTGTCAATCTCGTTGTGTCCGATGGCAAATTAGTCGGCTGCCAAATCGCTGTGAGAAATATTATTGCTGTTCTTATTCGTCCAGGTTATGAAAACCTGACTATCCTAAAGATGTGGCAGGATAATCACTTATTAATGCAAAAACCATTCCCAATCGCCAGTCAGACTACCCAGATGGTCAAAATGAGCGACGGTACCCAACTTGCAACGGAAGTTTTCATCCCCGATGATGGCCAGAAAACCCATCCTGTCATTTTGGAACGAACGCCGTACGGTCGGGAAATGTATTATGATGACGAACAACGTTTTGTTCAGCGGGGGTACGTTCTTGTGATTCAAGATGTCCGTGGTAGAAATGACTCTCAGGGCGAATGGCTGCCGATGTACTACGAGCGTGATGATGGTCGGGATACGATCAACTGGCTGGCCAACCAACCATGGTCCAACGGTAATGTCGGCATGATCGGGGGTTCGTATGGTGGATACGTTCAATGGGCGGCTGCCTCTTCGGCAACACCCCACCTCAAGGCCCTTGTCAGCATGGTAACAGCGGGTGGCCCATTTAATGACACCATTTATAAAAACGGCGCCCCGATTTCAGGCAGCCTTGCCTGGTTCTTCTCCACAGCCGAAAAAAAGTTCAATATGGCGAATATGCAGAGAGATGATTGGAACGACTTAATGAAAGTCCGGCCGCTTTCTCAAATTCCGGTTAAAGGACTGGGACATGAAATTCCCGGTTTCAGCAAATTTATGGCGCACAAATCAGCAGATGCTTTTATGGAGAATATGGATTGGAAAGCCCGTTCGGCTCAAATCCACGTTCCCGCCCTGATTCAAAGCGGCTGGTTCGACGATAATGGTGTCGGGACAACCGAAGCTATCCGCGCAACCAATCATTACCCCGCCGGTACCCGAAAGCTGATCCTCGGACCTTGGGTGCACAGTGGTAATGCCCAATATGATTTGGGACCGTATCATTTGGGAGAACATGCGCTTCGATTCGATATTGATCTCCAGCACGTCCGCTGGTTTGATCACTTCTTAAATGGTGTCAAAAATGGTATTGAAAAAGAGCCCCTTTTGGACTACTACACGCTTAACACCGACAAATGGCGAACGGCAGACAGCTTTCCGGTTAATCCACAATCTTCTAAATTGTTCCTGGATGCCAAGAAGCAAACGCTTGATTGGAAACCGTCAAAGAAAACAGAATCATCCAGTTACGTTTACGACCCAGCAACCCCCACACCTCATTTAATTGACGTTTCCGCCAATGAGTTGGAGTTTCCAAACGATTATACACAAGTTGAAAAACGATTCGATGTGATTTCTTTTACAACCAGTCCGTTAACAACACCAATGACGATTACCGGCTGGTTCAAAGCAGTCTTTTACGCTAGTAGTTCAGCCGTGGATACAGATTGGGTGGTTCGTCTGACAGATGTAACGCCCAACGGTCAGTCTGTTAACATTGCAGACGGTGTCCTCAACGCAAAATTTCGCAATGACTTGTCAACGCCCGATTTAATGACACCGGGAACCATTTATCAATTCACTGTCGAAACCCAAAAGACTTCTATCAAATTACCGATCGGTCATCGCCTGAGATTGAACATTGCCAGTGCCGCCGAAAATTTGGTTTTTCCAAACAGCAACACACGTGCCGGTGCAGATTCTATTAACGGCATCAAAGCAACTCAAACAATTTATACCGGAGAATCCTACCCGTCCCATTTACTTTTCAATCAGGATAACGGTTAATAAAAGAAAGCCCTCGATTCGATTCTAGTTAAAAATCGGACTGAGGGTATTTTTTTGCCTTGCAAGTTAATAAAAATATTATTGTCTATCGGATAAACCGGTCAGACTGCCCACATCAACGACACCAATCGAAATCGCATAACGGTTCTTCTTTCCAAAATATCATCAACTACCTCACCCAATTTAGCATTGATAAACGCTGTTAATGTCCACATGCTTGTAAAAATAAGATCAATACTAATATTCTTTTAAACACCCTGCTACATAGTTCATCGTTCACTAGTATTTTTCTAATTACTATCTTTTTAACAATACCTATAGTAGGTTTTGCATTTATAGGCAAGCAAATTGTCGGTACTGACACTGTCAAACGTGGCATGATGTAAATGCAAAAAATGGTGTCACTCGGATGTCGAGAATCCTTCCATGATTGAATCAATCATGGACATCGTTTCAATTCGGGTTATGGCCAAAGCACGTATCGGCCACTCAGCTGAAGCCAGAGTACTTGAAGCCGTTGGTGTTGTCTATATTGGTGAAAGTGAATTTTTATCCCCCACCGATAATGAGTATCACATTTTGAAAAATGAGTATACCGTTCCCTTCGTTTGTGGATGCCGTAATTTAGGTGAAGCACTTCGTCGAATCGATGAAGGTACTTCAATACTGCGGACAAAAAGTGAATCAGGGACGTTGCTGCAAAACCCGATCAATTAATGACGATTGCCCACGATTTAAAAGCACCTCAAGAATTGGTTAAGCGGGTTCACAAAAATGACAAATTAACTGTTATCAACTTGGCATCGGCAGGTGTTTCAACACCTGCCGATGCCGCATTGTTAATGAATTTGGGCTCGGATGGCACTTTCATTGGTTCAGAGATTTTCAAATCAAGACCCCATCAAAATTTGCCAAAGCCGTTGTCCAGGAAACTGCACATCCTACCGATTACAAGTTGATTGCAGAAGTTTCAAAGAATCTTGACGATCCAATGAAGGGGATTAATATGTCCGAATTAAGTGAAACTGATTTAATGGAAACTCGAGGCAACTAGAAAAGGGCCTTGAATCAATGATCGGTATTTTATCACTTCAAGGCGCCATTAGCGAACATGCATCAGTCCTTAATAAGATTGGTGTCTCAAATAAAGCCGTCCTCAACCAAAACGACCTGAAGGGACCCGTTGGTCTGATCATCCCCGGTGATGAAAGTACCGCAATTAAGAAACTAATGGCTTACAACCACTTGTTTCCGGCAATTAAAAAATTGATTCAGGAAGGTCTGCCAACTTTTGACACCTGTGCTGGAATAGTTTTATTATCTCAACCAGAGTCGTTCGACACGTTAAAAGTCACGGTTTCCGTAATGGCTTTAGCCGCCAGCAGCAGAGCTTTGAGGAAGATCTTCATTTTGACGCTTTGGCCGATCCTTTTCACGCCGTATTTATCCGGGCACCTTATTTAACAAACGTCGCTGATGACGTCAACGTATTGGCAACTGCCCTTCATCCGGAACTAACAGACGATGTCTGCTTACACGAATATTTTGTTAATTAACAGTGAATCTAGTCCTGATTGAATAAAATCAAGCAATGTAAATAGCAAAAAAGTAAGGGAATAAAGGGCACACAAAGTTACCTCGATTCCCTTACTTTTGATTTTTAACACTTAACCATTAACCAATAATTCCATTTGACCTTTTTGAGGCGCAAAGTTGATCCCAACCAAAGGTTCTCTCAGTATTTTGCCATACTCGTCCAATACATCATCAGGCAATGGCGTATGATTTTGCAGCGACGCTAAAACGTCCCCAGCATCGTGTGCAGCACTCAAATCAATAAACAGGTTGATTTTGTTGATTTTGTTAACAACATCTCGAAACAGATCCGTTAACAAGCTGTTAGGCTTCCCCGCAACGTCAGTTATCACAACTTGAGAAGAATCAAAACCAAAGTGATTAAAACTGACCATTTTTAATACATCGAATAAATTATCCATTGCCCTGCAGTCCCTTCATTACGATTACCTTATTAATTAATTATAGTCATATCGGGTTCTGAATGGAAAGTAATTTAACCTTTTAATCTAAAATCCCGCTTTGATCAAAAGACAAAAAGAAGAAATCTCATTTTATTAAAATAATCTTTTAAAATAATGAGTTAGCGTGTTATACTAAATAAATAGTATTCATATTATATTTTGAGAGGTGCACATATATGACAAGAAAAATTGGTGTTATCGGTATGGGCCATGTTGGCTCAACAGTTGCTCACTACATAGTTGCAGACGGATTTGCAGATGATTTGGTATTAATCGATACAAATGAAAAAAAAGTAAACGCAGACGCAACGGACTTTGAAGATGCAATGTCTAACCTGCCCGTTCATACAAACCTGATCATTAATGACTATTCAGCTCTTAAAGATGCCGATGTCGTCATTTCAGCAGTTGGAAATATCGGTCTTCAAAAGGATAATAAAGAACATGATCGCTTTATCGAGCTGCCTTTCACTAAGAAAGCCGTCAAATCGATTAGTCAAAAATTGAAAGACTCAGGGTTCAGCGGCATTCTAGTCAACATCACAAACCCATGTGATGTGATCACAACGATGTATCAGCATTTCACAGGCTTCCCTAAAAACCGTGTTATCGGTACAGGGACGTTATTGGACTCTTCACGAATGAGGCGAGCTGTTTCGGCGGAATTGAAAATCGATCCCCGTTCAGTAACCGGTTATAACCTTGGTGAACATGGAAATTCCCAATTTACTGCTTGGTCAGTAGTTCGCGTACTGGGTCAGCCAATGACAAAGGTTGCCGCTGAACGACACATTGATTTATCCAAGCTTGATGAAGTTGCGCGAGCCGGTGGCTATACTGTTTTCCATGGCAAGCACTACACAAATTATGGTATTGCATCGGCAGCCGTGCGTTTGGCAAACATTATTATCAGTGATGCCCATACGGAAATCCCAGTTTCCAACTATCACGAAGAATATGGAACTTATCTCTCCTATCCAGCGATAGTTGGACGAGATGGCATCATTGAACAAATAAAACTTAATTTAACGGATGATGAAAAAGAAAAGCTACAGACTTCAGCAAATTATATCCGAACCCGTTTTGAGGATACACTCGCTGATATGGAAGGTGCAAAAGCTAACTAAATAATTTAGTCATTGTTGATGTTTAAAAGGTGAGGCCAGACGTGGCCTCACCTTTTTATGTTATCTGCTAATTGTTGCCTATCCAACAATTCGTGTCTGAAAACAACGCGTTAAGAATCAAATTTGAGAACGTTCGGTTTCTTTATGAAACGACATTTTCAGAATCCAATTCCTTAATCAGTCTCAACAAATCCTTGGCATTTTCAACAACGTAGTCTGCTCCTGCTTTTTCCAATTCAGCCGCAACTTGATTTTTCATCGAGTTTCGCCTTACAAACGGCAGAATACTGAATTCCTGTTGGGACATACCAATTAAACTGCTGCCCTCAATCATCCCAATAGTGACAACGCCTGCGTCTTTACCCTCTAAAATATCTTTTGGCGGATCTCCAACCTTAATCACTGTTCTCGGATTTCGGATTCTGAGTTTCCTCATTGCCTGGCTAATCATGTCTGAATCAAGACAATCGGTACGATTAAGATCTTCGGCAGTAATATTAATAAACGGGTCAAAGCCCTGCTCACTTGCCAGAGGTAAAATCTGGTCCAACATTTCCTTTGTGTATTGAGTAGTTGTCGCAAATCGAATCCCTTGTGTTCTTAAATATGAAATTAACGTTGGCATCCCCGCTTTTACTTTGGCAATCTGCGGTAATACTTCCATGACGTTTCTATTAAACCACTTGTATATCTGGGAAATGCCCTCTTCCAACGATATATCCGGATGCATTATGTACCACCTTTTTTGAATATCTTCACGCCCCATTAAGGTTTTTATCTGGGTTAACGGTTCCAGGCCAACTTCTTGGCGTAATTCCGCAAAGGTGACTTCGATGCCAAATTGCTTAAGCGTCTTTTTAATCGTCATTGCTGGCGCCTGGTTTCCATAATCAATTGTTGTGCCGGCCCAATCAAATATAACTGCTCGAATCATCGTTCGTTCTCCTTTTATTTAAGTAGTCACTCACTTACTTCTTTATTGTATAGAGAACGTGTAAGTATTTAATGTCATAAATATGAGAGTTATGTAAGCATAACCACACCGGAAACCATTAATGTATCAGGGGTTCCAGGATTTTTAAATTCATTAACTTTTTTATCCACGTTCCATAATTTATGTACGCAGAGAAGCATTTGTATTTTTTAAAAGTTGCAAAATAATGTTAATCGTCACGTTTTCCTCGAACATTTCTCTCAAATTGGTCACAATTTTTACATGATCAACGTCTAAAATATAAAAATAGTATCCCCTGAATTCAAAATAACTCATTTCATAGAGGAGCAATGGCCCTTGCAACTTACAAAACAACTCGTTTTAAACGATCTCATTTCATTAATGGATACGACTCGAAATAAAGCCATCACAAGTATTAAACTTCTTAAGCCCGATGACCTCCCACTTACCACCCCAACCTGGCAAGCGAACCAATTTTTTCTAATCCCAGCCTTGCTCAATTTAACGTTGCCTCGGAATTGGCAAAACAACTTTTAAATGAATACCCAACGGCAAAAAGAATCGTTGGTCAATACCAGCCGGGAATCATAGTCTACCTCGTTGAGCAGTACGAGGCAGACTACAAGAATCCCCGAAACGTCAAAATAGTTGTAAATACCTGGTTAGGCATCAATAGCCTAGAAGAATAGCCGGTGCTTTCTTTAGAATTTCGTCATCAAACTGTCATCTCTATCACTTGCACAGATAACAATTGCCACATATAATATTAACTATAGTGAAGGGGTTATTCATAAGCTGAGTTAAGAATCACCAAGGAGCTTATGAATGAATGTAACGAAACAACGTATTATTAATGATTTAATTAATATTATGACCGATCATCAAGACAGTGCCATTCGCAATTTATCAATGCGGATTCTAAAGAATGGTAATCAAAACAGAACCGTTCATCCAACGCCGTTTCCGGAAGAGTCAATCCCATCAAACCATAGTCTCGCCTGTTTTAACGTTGCAGCTGAATTGACTAATTTAATGATGAATAATGTTGACATGACAAAACTTATCGTCAAAAAATACACACCGGGTATTGTTGATGCGTTGGTTCACCGGAATCCGACCGACTACAACAATCCTCATAATGTTGAACGGGTGATCAACAATTGGCTTGGAATCAAAACAACTGAACACTAACAAAATGCCATGGACTAACTATCTCTTGGCATTTTTTATTCTGTAGATAATAGATAAGAGGTTAAATGATGAAATTTGTAATTGCGCCAGACTCATTCAAGGGTGGTCTTTCCGCCAAAGAAGTTGCGGAAGCCATCAAAAAAGGCATCAAATGCGTTTATCCCAACGCAATATATAGCTTGGTCCCCATGGCAGATGGCGGTGAAGGAACGGTCCGATCTTTAGTGGATGCGACAAATGGTACCTTTATCACGGAAAAAGTAACCGGGCCCCTCGGCAATCCGGTCGACGCAACCTTCGGCATTCTAGGTAACGGAACCACCGGTGTCATAGAAATGTCTCAGGCCAGTGGATTACAATATGTCACCGACAAAACCGCCAATCCTTTGAAAACCACTACATACGGTACCGGCCAATTAATCCTCAAGGCCTTGGACCACGGTATCTCCGAACTGATTTTGGGAATTGGCGGCAGTGCCACAAATGACGGCGGTGCCGGAATGGCTCAGGCACTGGGCGCACGTCTACTGGATCAAAACCACCATGACATTTCATTTGGAGGTGGTCATCTTAATGAACTCGCCAAAATTGAGATATCGACGATCGATCCACGCATCAAAAAACTGAAGCTTTTAATTGCTTCAGATGTCACCAACCCGTTAATTGGTCAAAATGGTGCATCAATGGTTTTTGGACCGCAAAAGGGTGGCACGCCTAAGATGGTCAAGAGGCTTGACCAAAATTTATCCCATTATGCGACACTTATTTTTCAACAGTTAGGGAAAGATTTGGCTCACTATTCCGGTGCAGGAGCAGCCGGTGGCCTGGGTGCCGGCCTACTCGCTTTTACCAATGCAAAAATGCTTAGAGGTGTCGACCTTGTGATTAAATACAGTGGCCTAAGAGAAAAGGCCAAAAATGCAACTTTCGTTTTTACCGGTGAGGGCGGCATCGATTTTCAAACCAAATTCGGTAAGACTCCCTTTGGTGTTGCTCTGGCTACAAAGCAGGTTGCTCCCAACGCTCCAGTAATTGTGATTGCTGGAAATGTCGGCGACGGTATCAACAGCCTTTACGCTGATAACGCCATTGATGCCATTTTCACTAGTGTCTCTGGTGTTAAAACCATAAACGAAGCACTTCGCTTTGCACAACACGATATTTCCCAAGTCTCAGAAAACATTGCCCGACTTATTCACGCCACACAAAAATGACTTCGATAATCACAACAGCTTACATCAAGAAATTTTTGCTTGGCACTTTCTTTGAGCTCAAATCCGAGTATACCATTCATCAATCCTTTATAATTCTCAATAGAGATAGTAAGAAAAGATTATTCTCGACATCTGAATGATTTGTTGGATTCAAAATGACCGATTCCTTTATCATAAGCTGAATAAGACATCTTTCTTATTATTCAACAATTAATTACTCTGGAGGCATCTTTATGGCAAGTTCGCTAAAGAAAAACATCGGCTTTTACGGCCTTATTTCGTTGGGATCAGGAGGCGTTATTGGCAGCAGCTGGATCTATACCAATAGTCAATTCTTCAAGGCATACGGTGCCGGCGGTGAGATTTTTGGATTAATGATTGCGGCCGTTTTAGCGGTAATGGTTTCCCTGTCATTCGCTGAACTTTCAACCATTTTTACAAAATCTGGTGGTGAAGTGGTTTATGCCTACGCCGCTTTTGGCAAAAAAGGGGCGTTATTCGCCGGATGGGCATTGATTGGTTCGTACCTGAGTATCCTGGCATTTTTTGTAACCGCTTCAAGTTTGCTGATTTCCTATCTTTTTCCACAGATTTCAACCGGCCCTTATTACACATTTGCCGGTGTTAAGGTTCACTATTTGGAATTGGCCATTGGTATCGGCATTACCTTATTTATTTTTATCGTTAATTATTTTGGTGCCAGATTAACGGGAAATGTTCAGATTATCCTATTCGCCGGCTTAATCATCCTCGGCGCGATTTTGGTGGTCGTCGGCTTTATCAAAGGAAAACCGGCTAACTTTTTACCGGCCTTTTATCCGCAGCAAAACAGTGTGTCATCGGTTATTCGCTTTGTTCTTCCGGCTATGACGTTTCTAACCGGTTGGGAATCGGTTGCCATTATGGCTGAAGAAGCAAATATTCCAAAAAAGCTAATTGGCAAAGTGGTTGTTTTCTCAATTATCATCGCTGCCATTTACTACATTTTGGTCTTATTATCATCTGCATTTATCCATCCTTGGAAACAAACCGCGAATATGGACATGGGGACCATCGACGCATTCAAGACAGCCGGCTTTCCGTTGTTGGGGACTTTTGCTTTTATTATTTCTTTTTTAGGATTGGCAACTAGTTTTCTAACACTTTTTGCCGCCACTCCCCGCTTAATCCTGTCATTGGCTCGCGGCAACATGCTTCCTGCCGGACTTGCTAAGGTTCATCCCAAGTTTGGTACACCGACAAACGCGCTTGGGTTAGTACTTGCACTTGTTTTGGGCATTGGCTGGCTTGGTAAGGGCGCACTTATTTACTTCTTGGACATCGGCGGTTTTCTGATCGCTTTGGCATGGTCATTCAATGCACTAAGCTTGTTTCGAATCCGAAAAAGGTATCCAACTTTAAAAGCCGGCTTTCGAATCAAACACCTTTTCTTCCCAGTCATAGGTGGTCTATTTGCATTCAGTATCTCCGCCATGACAGTTATTCCGGGAACCCCAATTTCTCTGGTCTGGCCTTACGAATATGTCGTTCTGGGAATCTGGATTATTCTTGGTTTAGTCGGCTTTTTAACCGGAAATCGGAAGAAAAAAGTCTCTGACGACTTTTTAGGACGGTCCCTGCAGGATCTCAAGTCGCCTGTCGATAAAAAGTCCGATCATTAACGCCATCATGTCGATCACAATTTAAACCAGCTTCAAAAGCGCCCAAAATAACCAATTTAGTAGCTATATCCGATAAAATAAATCATTTATTTGGGTGCTTCATTTATTCCAACACCTTGCTAATCATCCGCCTGGAATGAGAAGAAATATCACATACGCAATAATTATGGGGTTTTTTCTAAAAATGTAAGAAATAAGACATTTTTAATCATTTTGGCAGTATGAAACCTCATTTTCCATGGTACAATTTTATTTGTGTACAGATTTTTACACAAATATAACATGTAGTGAAGCAGGGAATAAAATATGATGACTAATCGGCACAGCAATATGTGGCGGATCGGATACTTTGCCCTTGGCAGCATCATCTTTATTGCGATTGGGCTTTTTCTTTGGCACGATCATCAAGACCAGGAACGTCTTGCTGAAGAAAATTACATTAATTCAAATACCCCAACCTTATTCATCCACGGTTGGGGCGGTACTCTGCGCTCCGAAAAGAAAATGGCTTCGGATGCAGAAGCCAGTGACGCTGCTCAACGACGGATGATCATTCGCGTTCATCCAAACGGAAAGATCGCCGTGACCGGGACAATCGAAAAATGGATGCGCAATCCGATCATTTTTCTTCGAATGGATAATAATCGTGCGGGTGAATTTCAATATGCCCGCTGGTTGACAAGGGTCTGCAAACTGCTTAAATCCAAGTATCATATTGATAATTTGAATTTCGTCGGTCACTCAATGGGCTCCTACGCCACCGTTTACTATAATATGATAAACGGTAACCGGCAGGATCTTCCAAGAGCAAATAAGCTCTGCTTACTTGCGGGTCCCTACAACGGGATTATTAATAACGGCAAGCAAAACCAGCCGATTACCGGA
This sequence comes from Lentilactobacillus hilgardii DSM 20176 = ATCC 8290, assembly GCF_000159315.1. Classification (GTDB taxonomy): domain Bacteria; phylum Bacillota; class Bacilli; order Lactobacillales; family Lactobacillaceae; genus Lentilactobacillus; species Lentilactobacillus hilgardii. The sequence continues at coordinate 22,456 of NZ_GG669995.1, read as the reverse complement.
CCACTGGCAAAATTATGGGACGATCAACCCAATGCAAACAAACTGCTTAAAAATGGTCGCCCCAAAACGATTCATCCTGAATATCAAATGTTAAATCAACTGAAGGATCGCATACCCCGTCAAATCAGAATTTTAAACATTTATGGCGATTTAAACGACGGATCCAATTCCGATGGCGTGGTCACAACCGAGTCCGCCCTGTCGTTGGGGTATTTAGTTAAAGGGCGCGTCAACTACTATCAAACCTTCAAAGCAACCGGACCCAATGCGCAGCATAGTGAATTACATAATCACAATTTAGCGGTAGACCGGTCACTCACCAATTTTCTTTGGGGTAAGCATTACAACATGTCCTCAAGTGCACCCAAGTACAATCCGATGTTGGATAAAATGATGAATCCGGGAATGGCTTTTAAACGTCAAAATCAGTTAAAAGCGCAATAAATCAGTTGTGATTAACAAAAAAAGAAATTGACTCAAACAAAATGAAGTTTGGTCAATTTCTTTTTGGTATCTAACCCTATCGGAACGCGATCATTTCAACGCATCTATCGTCTTCAATGCTCGCCGGTATTCCTTTAAAAGGGCTTCTTCCTGTCCCGAAGCCAATTCCTTTTGATATTGCTCAGCTACCTTGGCTCGACTGGTTGTCTCGTATGATCGGCTTAACCTCGCGACCGCATAGGCAGCGGTCGCCCTTATCATTGGCCGCGGATCTTGGCTCATGACATGCAAGAGATCATCCACAGCAGAGACATCTCCTAAATTAGCCAACGCAATAATGGCGTTTCGCTGCAGGGGTTTCTTACCCCGCCAGGCTCCCGCCATTTGACCGAATCGATCGTTAAACTGTTTGTTGCTCAATTTCAGCATCGGTAATAATTCTGGGCGAACCTTTTCGACATTCGGCTCCATTCGTTGATGTAAATGAAAATCCTTCCCACGATTAAACGGACAGGCGACTTGGCAAATATCGCAGCCATAAATCACATTTCGAATTTTAGGTCTAAATTCATCTGCCATTAATCCTTTGGTTTGCGTTTGATACGACAAACACCGCTGGGCATTCATTCGGCCATCACCCAACAATGCCTGCACCGGGCACGCATCAAGGCATCTCGTACATTCTCCACACTGACACGGAATCGGCGTGTCGGGTTCCAACTTCAAATCGGTGATCATTTCGCCCAAATACACAAATGACCCAAACTCCTCTGTGATCAATAAACCGTTTTTGCCGATGAATCCCAAACCCGCTCGATGGGCAACCGCCACGTCAATGAGCTGACCCGTATCTACCATTGGTTCGAATCTGGCCTTGCCCTCTCCGACAATGTCCTTGATCCGATCAATTAATAAAGCCATTTTTTCACGCAAAATATGATGATAGTCATCGCCCCATGACGCTCTGGCAAACTGGCCTCGCTTTAATCCGCTCCTTTTCGGCCGTTGCTTCATCCGACTAGGGTAAGCCAAAGCAATTGCAATAATCGATTGGGGATGGTCAAAGATTAACTTCGGATTTAACCGCTCATCAATATTTGGATGTTCAAAGCTGCTTGTGTGCCCAGCGGCTTTTTGGGCTTCAAGACTGCTTCTGAGTTCCTCAAAATCATCGGCGGTCGTGAAGCCGATTTTATCGATGCCGAGTTTCTTACTTTCGGTAATAATCTGTTGTTTTAACGTGACGGAAGCCGACATTCAAAACAGTCCTTTCCAAGTTGAGTCACCATTCAGCTCCCATCTTAACCTATTGAAATTTAATCAGTCAATTGTCGACAAAAAAATACCGCTGTCCCATGGATATGAACCCATATCCATGAGACAGCGGTATTTTTTGTTAACATTTCAATTAATTGTAAACCCGAAGCCGACAACTCATTCCATTCGGCAGGAAACGCCTAACGATCATTGGTCCATATTTGCCGGTACCAATTTTCGTTGACGGAAATACTCTAATCCGCCAAAGACCAATGTCCAAACAATTGCGCCAACAGCGCCAATGATATCTTCCGGAATAAAGAACAGACTAACGAAAATGACACCAAAGAAGAAAATGGTTAATGGACTAGTCACCTTATACCACGGCATCACAAACCCATTCGGCAGAAAGTCACTGGAAGCACGGTATTTTCTATGAGCAACCATTGCCAGTGTGTAAACGATAATGTACATATCGCTGGAAACCCCTGTAACAATCGTAAAGACTGAGGTGATCGCCGTTGTTAAACTCATCAATGGTGTGATTAAAACCAGTGCCGCCGATAAAATAATAGCAGCTGCCGGCACACCATTTTTGGAAATTTTGGCAAATGTCTTGTGCATCCAACTATTTTCGGGAACTTCGGTTGCCAACTGATAGAAATGTCGGCCTGCGGAGAAAATACAGCTATTCAGAGACGATGCCGCAGATGTTAAAACAACAAAGTTAATCATGGCAGCCGCTGCAGGAAATCCAGCAAGTTTGAAAACTTGAACAAACGGACTACTATTAGCTGACAAAGATGTCCACGGAATGATGCCCATGATCACGATTAAAGCGCCAATGTAAAACAAAAGAATTCTGAGTAATGTTTCATTAACGGCCTTTTTAATGACCGTATGCGGTGATTTCGCCTCACCAATCGTGATACTGACAAATTCAATTCCTTGAAAGGCGAAGAAAACCATCGGAAAAGCTGAAATGAAATTAAAGGCCCCATGTGGGAACAATGAGAAATTATGGAAAACATTTGTCAGTGACGCGTGTCCAAGCGGTGTTACCGAATGACTTGTCATCATAAAAATACCGGTAACAATCATAGCAACAATGGCAACAATTTTAATCATCGCAAACCAAAATTCTGCTTCACCAAAGAGCCGTGCGGCAATTAAGTTAACGCCTGCCAGAACGCCCAGAAAGATTAATTCAACAATCCACGAAGGAATGTTAGGGAACCAATATTGTACGTAAGTGGCTGTAGCAGTTAATTCAGCCATGCAGACAAACACCAGGCCAATCCAGTAGGTCCAACCAGTAAAGTGACCCACTGTCGGTCCTAAATATCGCGAAATAAATGAAACAAATGTATGTTGCGAAGGATCGGAGTAAAACATTTCTCCGATAGCCCGCATCATGAAGAAGAAAAACAGTCCTAATGTTAAATAGACTAGCATTACTGAAGGCCCTGTCTTGCTGATCGTGCTACCTGACCCTAAAAACAACCCCGTTCCAATCGTACCGCCGATAGCGATCATTTGAACGTGACGATTACTAAGGGCTCGCATTGTCCCATCTTGGTTTTCTACAATTTTTGATTTCATACACAATCCTCCTGCAAAATAAGAGCTAGATAAGATAAAAGTTAAAATGTTTCTCATTTGAATATCATTATTCTACCACATCTTTAATTTTTATGTTAGATTATTTCACATTAGTAACGTGTCATTAGCCCAAAAGTCCCGTTTTAAAGGCTTGATTCGTTCGAAAATATTTTTAATGTCATGATTCATCACAATTTATGTAAAAA
>NZ_GG669995.1:13292-17807 GCF_000159315.1 Lentilactobacillus hilgardii DSM 20176 = ATCC 8290 | reverse complement strand
GGGCATCACAAAACCATGCCTTTTTTAGTCATACCAATTAATTTAACGTGTCGACTCAATCGAACGCATCCAGTTCCCTATTAAGGGTTTTAATTTGTTGGTGAAGCCGATCAATTTCATCTTTAACTTCTTCCAACGTCAAGCCTGTATTACTGTAACCTTTATAGGTGGCCGTCATGTAATCGACATCTTCTAACTGGCGGACTTGCTCATTCAAAGATCCCAGCTGCGTAATTAATTGATTAAAACGATCTTCACTATCCATATAAACGCCCCCTTTAAGCCAATGCTTCCGGAGCCTCAAGCTGGGGACCCCTGCCCATTCTTGCTAAAACCCAGTGATCATAGTTCCATTCCTCGGTGGCACGTCGTGAACGGAAATAGTCCCAGTTTGATTCCCGCTCAACTTCAACGACTTGATTGTCTGCGCCAATTGATACCCAATTATAGGATCCATTTTGATGGGCAAATTTAACCCAGAGAATCGGAATATTAATGACCTGCCTCTGATCATTTCTGAACGTTCTGCTAAGTCGATCAACCCGCATAAAAGTCAGGCCACTGGCATAGGCTGAATCCAATCGTTCAAAAACCTGATTTGCTTTGTCAATTGCCACTCTTTGTCCCGGCAGATCAGCGTGTGTCTCAATCGCAAAGTTATTATAGCTGATCAACCGTTGATCGCTGCCATAAATAACGGTGACATGTGCATTATTCGGTTCAAACTTTCCTGGACGCTGGTAACGAACAACCATCACCCGTTCGTGGTTTCGTTGACGCTGATCAGCCGTAACTGCTTTAAATCCTTCAGGAATAATCAAATCATGATTGGGTTTATCAAAAATCTTGACATAATTTGTCATAAAAACCTCCTAAATCCTCAAACACCGTGCTACTGCATTAAGTTTTGTTCGACCTTGATTAAGGCTGCCATTAATCGATCCTGCGTCACACGATCAATGCCGCTAAAGATTCTATTGTTGACGTATTCTAAACGCTCATTCAACTTGGGAACCAATGCTTTTCCAGTGCTTGTCAGGCTAATTGACCAAGAGCGGCCATCGGTCTGTGACCGTTGCTTTTGAACGTATCCCAGTCTGATTAATTGTTCCAATCGCCTCGTGACATTACTTTGACTCAGGTAAATTCGTTTAAATAATTGATCCTGTGTTAAAGTTGGTGCCTGGTTAATTTTTAAAATAAAATAATAGTTACTCGATGTCAGCTTCAACGGTTTTAACTGTTCATCCAAATAGGCTTGCAGCTGACGTGAAGCCGTGTTGATTGTTGCAATCACCCCGTCAATTTCTATATCTGTCATCAATAATCACCTTCTCCATTTATGGCTGACAAAATTTTAGCATTAATTACTTGCTTGCGCAAACAAGTTGACTCGTTATTTCCAACTAAAAAAGACCAGGCTTTTATCGGCCTGATCTCCACTAATCTTCAAATTGACTCTTTCCAAGTTTAAAATAACCATGCTATACCAAATATTGCAAATCACTCGAAACAGATGGATAGGCAAAAATCATGTCCTGAATCTGCTCATTCGACAGCTTTAAGTTCATCACCAGGCTGAAAGCGTTCAGCAAGTGCTCACCAATTGAGGACAAAACGTCAAATCCGACAATTTGTTTGGTATTGGCATCCCGGATCACCATTGCCTTGGCAACATCATCTTTAATGCGGTTATAGGTATACCAATGGGTTAAATCAAAGGCACTTACATGATATTTTTCAGGTTTGCTTAATGCTTCCTGATAACCAACCCCCACTTGACCGACTTCCGTTGTCCCAAAAAGAATCTGTGGGATGACCGGATACTGAATTGGTGCTGTTGTCTTTTTCATTAACAACTCAGCAACGTATCGTCCTTCAAATGAAGCGACAGGTGTCAATTTGGGCTTGGCTTTGTCAATAACATCCCCGATGGCATAAATCGTCGATACGTTGGTTCGCAAATGATCATCCACTAACACACCGCGGCTCGACGTTTTAACCCCGCAATTCTCCAATTGTAATTGATCACTATTCGCCGATCGGCCTACCGCTTCAACTACATAATCAGAAGCCAACGTTTCAAGATCGGTGGTCAGTGTATAACCGGTTTCATTTTTAGAAACAGCCTTCAGATTCTGATTGAAGTGAAAGGTGATGCCGTCATCAATCATGTCTTGAACCAGTTGCGCCACAAAGGGTTGTGGAAATGCCTTTAATGGTTGATCGTTATGATGAATAATATCAACATCACTACCAGCCTTATTGGCAATATTTGCCAACTCCATCGATACTAAGCCGGCACCGACAAACGTGATATGCTTTGGCAGTGCATCCAAATCCAGGAAGTCTGCACTGGTTTTTAGGAATGATTTACCGGGAATATCCAATAACCGTGGCCGGCGACCAGTGGCCAAAATGACCTCATCCGCACTCACCGTCGTCTGGTCACCCAGCTGAATCCGATGTTGGTCCAAAAAGGCAGCCTGACCATGATACGTATCTATGCCGGCACCGGACAATCCTTTTTTTGTACCACTTGGGATTTGAGACGTATATCCCCGTTTAAAGGCCATTAACTGTTTCCAATCAATCGTGGGAACGTCTTTTAGTCCGCTTTCCTGCATTCGGGCAACCCTATCCTTCGCCTCAACAGCCGAATACAGCATTTTTTTAGGATCACACCCACGATTGGGACAGGTCCCGCCAAAAAGATCATTTTCAATGACTAAAACAGATTTTGACCCAACTAACCCATAAGCAGCTGCAGTCCCTGCAGGACCGGCACCAAAAATGATGACATCGTAATGTGTTTTCAAAGTACTTCACTCCTCATATAAAATCATGATTTACTTTAATTGTAGCCCATCTTGGCCTAAATCGTCGGTATTCTCCCAATCATTTTTGTCTTCGGATTCGTATCATGCACAATCGAGTTGTATAATGAAATTCTAGTCAACTTGTTTTCACACCCAAGGAGGTGCCTATCCGTGTCGATCACAGCCATCATTCATTTTTTTACGGCCAACGCCAAGTTTATCAACGCATTCATGGAACACGTTTATCTGACCCTTATCTCATTGATCATTGCGATTGTCATTGCCATCCCACTGGCGGTTTATGCACGTAATCACCGGGTATTCGCTCATATTGCACTCGGTTTTACGTCAATCATGCAAACCATTCCTTCTCTGGCCATCTTGGGAATTTTGATTCCAATTGTCGGCATTGGCAGTAAACCGGCCATTATTGCACTGGTCATATACGGTATTTTACCTATTTACAGCAATACATATACTGCACTCACAACGATTGATCCCAACTTAACCGAAGCGGCCGAAGTTTTCGGCTTAACCAAATGGCAACGACTTTTTCGAATCGAATTGCCCCTTTCCAAGGACAGTATTTTGACCGGTATTAAAACGTCAACCGTTCTGATTATTGGAACGGCTACCCTGGCAGCCCTGATTGGCGCCGGTGGTTTGGGAACCTTTATTCTGCTGGGAATCGACCGCAGTAACACCGCTTTAACGCTGACCGGTGCAATTGGCTCAGCACTGCTTGCCGTTGTTTTTAGTTGGCTCATCACCCGATTCGGTCGTCTAAAGGCCAAATCGATGGTCATTGTCGGAGGAACCGCCCTTTTACTTTTGCTGCTTGGCATTATCGCACCAAAAGTATACACGGCCACTACCCAACCGGAAAGAATCGTCATTGCCGGTAAATTAGGTTCCGAGCCGGATATTTTGATTAATATGTATCGGGACTTGATCGACGCCGGTGACAAGAAAATTGATGTCGACTTAAAACCTAATTTCGGTAAAACCAGCTTTTTATTTTCAGCTCTAAAGAGCAATCAAATCAACATCTATCCGGAGTTTACCGGTACCGTTCTTGAAGACATCATTCCCAACAGCGAACGACAGCTTCAAAACAAATCTGCAACGCAAATTTATCATATGGCCAAAAACGAGCTTGCGGCTAAATACAATATGACTTATGGTTCCCCGTTAAATTATAACAATACCTATACAGTCGTCACCACCCACAAGTTCGCCAAACGCCATCATCTTCGCACAATCAGTGACCTCAAAAAGCTTCAAAGCCGTCTTCACAGCGGCTTTGATTTGGAATTCATGAATCGTGATGACGGCTATAAGGGACTCGTCAAAAAATATGGCTTATCCTTTAACAATACTGATTTGGATCCCGACTTACGCTATCAGGCTATTCGCCGTGGCCAGGTTCAGGTAATCGACGGCTATTCAACCGATTCTCAAATTCGTCAGTACCATTTGGTTTCGTTGCGAGATAATAAGCATCTCTTTCCAACCTATCAGGGAGCGCCACTCATGACCAAGGCATTTGCCAAAAAACATCCGGCCGTGGTCAAGCAACTGCAGCAGTTGGCCGGAAAAATTACGGCAAAAGAGATGCGGGAGATGAACTATGACGTCAACGTCAAAAAAGTCAGTGCCGCAAAGGTTGCAAGGCATTATTTACAACGCCATCATC
>NZ_GG669995.1:2423-11899 GCF_000159315.1 Lentilactobacillus hilgardii DSM 20176 = ATCC 8290 | reverse complement strand
GTGATCATATGCCGAATACACCAGTCATTCAACTTTCAAATATTTCTGTCGTTTATGATCAGCAAAAAGCAATTGATGATTTGTCCTTATCGGTTTATCCGCACGAAATCATGGTGCTGGTTGGCGAATCCGGTGGCGGTAAGACAACTATTCTGCGAACCATCAGCGGATTAGTTAAACCCGTAAGTGGACACATTTTAGTCAACGGACTAACGCTAAACGATCAGAATTTGAGAAAGATTCGATTAAACATGGGCTACGTTCTCCAGCAGATTTCTCTTTTTCCTAATATGACAATCAAGCAAAATTTAACACTGCTGCCTGAAATCAAACACCAGTCAAAGACTGCAGTCGACCAAACGATTAAAGAATTGATGGCTGCGGCAAAGTTGCCAATCGGTTATCTGTCAAAATATCCCAACGAATTATCGGGTGGCGAGCAGCAGCGGGTTGGCATCATCAGGGCATTTGGTACCAAGCCCGACCTGATTTTGATGGACGAACCATTCAGTGCACTTGACCCTGTATCACGCGAGCAGTTGCAGAACCTGACGCTTTCCATCCACCAACATTTTAACAACACCATTTTATTTATTACCCATGATATGAACGAGGCATTAAAAATGGGGCAGCAAATCGGCGTCGTCAAAGACGGGCACATTATTCAACTGGATACACCGGATAACCTTGTCCGACACCCAAGCAACGACTATGTTAAAACACTGTTCAACGGCAGCGAAGCCCACAAAATCGAAAACGTCTATATTCGCCGGTTGGTCTTGGCCGGGTATGGAAGAAAAACCCCGTTTAAGAAGTTACCGGTCACTTCTGTTGAAGGAGACCGGACACTGGGCGACTGTTATCAGCTGCTTGCTCAAAATCAGCAGTTAGCTGTTAGAAGGGACAGTCAGGTGATCGGCTATTTAAATTCGGAAAGCGTTTTAAACTTTTTGGCCACTAAAGCGACAAACAATTAGCTGCCTATCATAAAAAAGAGGAGGTTGGGGCAAATTCAATTTGCCCCAGTCTCCTTTTAATCGACTTAACCATTAGTAGTCACTATTAACCACGACCACTTTTCCAAAACTATCTGCTTGATCAAGAGCTGCTTGCGCATCACTGGTATGAACCAAATCAAATATTTTTGCCGGTTTAATGTCAATATGGTGGGTCTCGACAAGCTTAATCAGATCATTTAGATCGGATGCATTTGCTGTATCAGAGCTGAAGTGGGTCAAATAAGCCCCTGCAGGAATCCCAAACGGATCAAAATCGGCAACCGTCCATCGGGCATCGTCCATGCCGCTTAATTCACCGGTGAAACAGGTAATCCCGTTAACGTTCAAATGGGTTAAGGAATCCATCAATGTATCCGGGCCTACCAATTCCAGAATGGCATCAAAATGGTTTTCTGTTTGAAGCCGTCGCTGATCGTCCAAAAGGGTATCATCATAACCGGCTGCTTTCATTCGGGCAAATTTTTCGGGATCTCGAGTTGTTCCGGCAACCCTGATTCCCGGGACCATTGCCTTGGCAAGCCTCATGGCAGCCACCCCGACGCCACTGGTACCTCCACGAATCAGTAACGTTTTAGCCGTTTTGACTTTCATATTTAGTAATGATCCATAAGCCGTATAAAACGTTTCCGGTAATGCAGCCAGTTCAGGCCAAGATAACTGGGTTTCAACCGGATAAATACTGTCGTTGGGTAGTAATGCATATTCTGCATAACTGCCATCAAAAGCACGTCCCATGCCATGCATGAGTGAAATAACGGTTTGTCCTTCGGGAAGTCGTATGGAATCCGTCGATTTTGAAACAATCCCGACGCCCTCAATGCCCAGGATTCGGGGAAACTTAACGGGCGAATAGCCCAAACGGGTAAAGATTTCCGACCTGTTGATACCAAAACCTTTGATTTTGATCAAACTCCACCCCGGTTTTGTCTGAGGGGTTGGAACATCTTTTAACTTTAACTGTTCAGGACCGCCCGGCTGATCAATCACAATTGCTTTCAATTCTGATCATTCCCTTCTTCATTTTGCTACAGACTTATCATAACGCCAATTGAAGCGGGCTTCAGTCAAAGAAGCTTTTCCAAAAAGAAAAAGCCAAAACAACATAAGCTGCTTTGGCGACTTTGATTTAAATTTTTTGTTCAATCTTATCGATATCGACTTTCAAAACTCTGGTAATCCAAGGAAATTTCTTCTTCATTGTATCGAAGTCATCACCGGATGTTAAGAATTGGCCGGTCCCATAAACGTGAAAGCCGGCACCGGGTCCCTGGGTACCTTCGACCTCTTTACTCCCAACCGTTATAATCACGTGGTTGTCAGTTGAAAAATCCTGCTCTATGCTGTGCATGCCGGCCGCCGGAATCAGCAATTGCTTGTCTGTTACCTGGACGTATGACATCCAGGTATTAACAACGTGGGCTGGTTGCGCATTAATGGTTACAATTGTGGCAGGGCCCTCATGCTTCATGACATCTAAAAATTTTTGATCCATCGTAATACTCCCCTTCATCAACGTTTCAGTGATCGCAATTTGATCATTATCACCAATAATCATTTTACACCACCAAATTGATCAAAACACTTTTTTAAAAAACGTTCTTCAAGATTTTTCTCATTTCGAGATGAAATGAGTGATGACGTAGTGTAGAATGATAGGAAGTTCTTTAGCATCACGTATAACCATCGCACCACAAACACAAAAACGGAAAATGAGACTGATTTTATTTCCCCCTACTAAACAATTAAGATTGGATGGACGATTAATGATTATCACTGTTGTTGGCGGTAACGGCTTTGTCGGCAGCGGCATGCTGAAAGAATTAAGTCAATTCGACGACTTTGAGCTTTACAGTATTTCGAGAAGCGGCCGACCTGATAAACAAGTGACGCTACCAAACGTTAAATGGCTTAAAGGTGACGTTTCCCAACCGGGGCATTGGGAAAAAATCATCGCTAAAAGCGATTGGGTCATCGACTGCGTTGGGATTCTATTTCCAAATCCACTGACCAAAACCAGTTACTGGAAAAATAGTATCCAACCGGCTGAATCTTTAATTAATACGATTCATCGACAAAACATCGCATCGGACAATCCCAAAAAGACGCATTTCTTATTTGTCTCTGCAAACTATGGTCCGTTCTTCATGGCACCTTACATAAAAGCCAAACTGGAAGTTGAAAAAGATATGGCTCGTTTGCTGCCCCAAAATTCGGTTGTCGTTTACCCCGGGATTGTGACTGACAGCTCGAAACTGACAACCCGTCTACTGGAAAATCTCGCAAAAGCTCTGACCTTAAGCCTTTATTTCAAACGTCTGAGATTTGTTTCCAGGGATGTCATTGCCCAGGAAACGGTTCGGATTCTGACGGGTGAAACCAGTTTCTTAACAGAACGGGTAGACTAACACTTGCAATTTTTTCTTCCCCGTCTTATACTATCTACAATATTTAAAGTCGATTTACATGAAGTAGTTCCTTATCTGGGTGTCAGGAAGTTGGTGGTTGCTGCGAACCAATCAGGATAAGGCAGACGAAATACCGTAATATCATCGACAATGGTCAATAACTAGAATCCATTATCTTCTAGTGAGCGGTGTATGCTTTTGCGTGCACAAGTTGGGTGGTACCACGGTAAACGAATCGTCCCTATTACATTTAAGTGTAATAGGGACGATTTTTTGTTTTCAGAAAGGACTGTTGACGATGAAAGAAACAACTAATGGGGGCTTGGCGCGATATTGATTGACCAAGTTTTATAAATAAATTCAAAACATTAAAAAATAAAACGAGGTTAACATGATGACAAAAAGTAAATTAGGTTTAGTTGAAGCATCAATCGTATTAATGATTATTTTAGCAATTATGGGCATCGGCGTGATCGGCTTTGGCCTATCACCTCAAGTGCCGGTTTTATTAGCAATTACAGTCGCCATCTTTTGGGCAAAGACTCGGGGTTTTGACTGGCATGAAATCAATGCCGGAATTAAAGACGGTATTGATAAGGGTATCATTCCGATTGTGATCTTTATTTTGATCGGTGCGATGATCAGTACCTGGATCGCTGCCGGCACAATTCCAACGCTGATGGTAATCGGGTTTAAGGCCATTAGTGCACAGTGGTTTTTACCGACGGTCTTTCTGGTTTGTTCTTTGGTTGGTGCAGCGGTCGGCAGCTGCTTTACGGTTGTCTCAACCGTCGGCATTGCCTTCTTCGGTATCGGCGTCACAATGAATTTCAACCCTGCATTGGTGGCCGGTGCCATTATCGCCGGTGGTATTTTTGGTGATAAACTGTCGCCGCTATCCGAGACCAATAATTTAGCTGCCGCAGTGGTTGACACAGATCTCTTCAACCATATGAAAACCATTCTCTGGTCAACTATTCCGGCAGCTACGATTTCGACAATTGTCTTTGCCCTTTTGGGAATGGGACATAATCACGCCGATATGGCTAAGATCAATACCACGGTTGCTGCCTTGAACAATGATTTTCACATTTCAATTATCGCATTGATTCCAATTGCACTCGTTTTCATTTGTGCCGCTTTCAAGATGGCCGCAATTCCAACCATGCTTCTCAATATTTTTGTATCGGCAGCCATGATGTTTATGAACAATCCCCAATTAAATATAACTAAAGCAAGTAACATCATTACGAACGGCTTTGTCGCAAAAACGTCCAATTCTGAAGTCAACTTGTTATTATCCCGTGGCGGGATTGTCAGTATGATGCCAACGGTGGCTTTGATTGTGTTGACTTTATCGCTTGGCGGACTGCTCGTTCACTTCGGTTTGATCAGCGCAGTCATGTCGCCGTTATCAACCAAACTAAATAGTTCTGCCAAATTAATTACAGCCGCACTGGCTGCCTGCATTGGTGTGAATATCTTTGTTGGTGAACAGTTCCTATCTATCATTTTACCTGGGCGGGCATTCAAACAAACCTTTAATAACGGAGGTTTGGCTAGTGCCGCTCTGGGACGGGTCCTTGAAGATGGTGGTACTGTCTTGAACTACTTGGTTCCTTGGGGCGTTGGCGGTGTCTTCATTGCAAATACTCTGGGTGTCCCAACTATTTCATACTTGCCATTTGTTTTCTTCAGTCTCCTCTGCCCGGTTTTCTCGCTATTAAGTGGCTTTACCGGAATCGGCTTGAAGAAATCGACTACCTCAAAGACTCAAGAAGAACGACCGGTACCAGCACAAAATTAATTTGATAATTTAAACCTTAAACGGCTCCGGTGACTTCGCTGATTCTATCAACGAAGCTGCCGGAGCCGTCTTATAATCGTCATTAATAATGTTTTCTTCGGTGAATATGCAACCACTTCGCCACAAAGAAGGCCGCATCACAGCACAAAGTTTCCAATTTTTTCATCTCACCCATCCTCCAAAACAAACATTACCCGTTGAAGTTCACCCAACGCATCGGCCGGATTCTGCCACTGAAAGTCATATCCCAGCGAAACGTTTTGATAGTGGATTCCTCGATAATCAATAACATTGGGCATGTGAGAATGGCCACTAAGTGCCACCTTGACGTGGTTCTGTTCGAAGAGTTGGCGATACCGTTCACTTCCCAATTGATACGTGAACCGATCGTAAAACGGCACTGGCATCTCTCTGACCAACCGTTTTGTCGGCAACATATGCATCGCCACCAAAAGCTTTCTTGATCCCAGTTGCATTTGGTTAATCTGATGCTGCCAATCAAAGATTTGTTTGGTCACCCAGTCACGATCACGACGGTAATTAATCTGATTACCGTTAATGTATAACTGATCCGGCCAGACATGTTTAGCCACCCAGTTATTGGCAAGAATTGATCCCCGATTGTCACTGAACCCTTTTGCAAAAGTGTAATCATACCAGCCGTTAATGCCGGTAATAACCCAGTTTTTCGTCAAGAGCGGGTGCTGTGTCAGTGAAAATGGTGACTCGTCTAACTGATGATAAGCATCTCTTGAACGTTGTTGAATCGTTGAAACAGTTTTCTCACGGGGATGTGATACATATAAATCGTGATTGCCAACCAGCGTGTGAAAGGGAATTTCAAGTGACTGTGAAAGTGCATCATCAAATGCCAGATTCCTCTCAAGTCCATTGGCCGTATCACCCATGATAACCAAGTGATCAAGCCGTTCTTTCTTAACCAGTTCAACCACAACCGCAATAAAATGATGTCGCCGATTAAAGTCAATGTGCAGATCCGAAATAAAGCCAATTCGCATTGTTAGTCACTTCTCACTAAAGAAATTCATTTACTGAATTAAGCATAATAGGATATTAGACTATTTTCAAAAAAATAAGATGAATTTAAAAGATGTTTAAATGCTAAATTTCGATACGTAAATAAAAATATATCATTATTTTACCTCGAATTCATAATTCCCCCCCTGGTTCCACTCATAGTCTTTTAAAATATTACCCGCTCACGTTTTGGCAAACGGATGCCTTACATCGTTCAATTGAAATTTTGATGGTTGTAATCGTCACCTTCGCCTTGAATGCAACTATTCTATTCCCATTGTTTGTGCCATCATTTCCGCCTTCGGAAATGAATTATAAACCCTCGTTGATGGTGGTCCCTAACGAGGGATGGTTTACCCATCATCCGATACTACCTGTAAGAGTCTCGATCCAATCAACCTGACCAACACATTAGGCCAATTTCTGCTCCCATGCTTGTTTCCGTAACCATGGTTATCAAGCAATCTTTATCTTCGCTGTCTACATGGAAATCATTGGTAGTATTACCATTGCAATGATTAAACAAGTTCGATAAAAGCGTTCAAATAATTTTCATTTTGGGATAAATGATCAATTTTGAAGAATAACGGTAAACAAAAAAGTTCCGAAAACGCAACGCATTTCGGAACGACATTGAATCTGTTCAATTGAGCCTACCGGCTTGACTGTCCTGCCACTAATCGCTTCTCGATCTTTTCCAAATCCGCCAGAGTTCCCATTGTGCACTCATTGGTTTGAGCGCTCGCTTTGAGGTGCTCCATTAGCTTTGGTAAATCACGGGGAATCTCAAAGTATAATTTGGTACGACTGCTGTGAATCGTTGCCATGCCATTCAAATCCTCAATATAATAGGCATCCAAGCCCTGCTTTTTGGCTGCTTGGTTGTAATCCTCAAATGACAATTGAAGTTGGAGAATCAGATCTGGTAATTTCATAAACGTCATTCCTCCTTCTACTTCCTATTATAGTAGGATTAACTTCAAATAGTTGGTTATCGACAAATTAGATTGAACTTTCTTACTTTTCTCTAGTAAGTAAGAATAAACCATATTTAATATATCCTGAACTTTATACTGTCACAAAAAAAGTGGCTGCATAAAGCCAGTCACTTAAAGCAGATACCCTTATCAAAAATAAAAAACGTTACCGTCGATTAAGAAATTGATTGAGACTAGTAATCTTATAAAAGAAGGTGTTCTTGTGATTGCTAGTGGATATCCGTCTAGATAATCCTACCATAACAAGTTGGTCAAACCAGTAAGTTCGGTTATTTTTGTGAACACCTACAAAAATGTCCCTTAAAAAATGGTCATAAGTAAATAGATCTCATTCATAATTAAAGATCAACCTTTCAATTATATCGCTGGACATGGTAAACTAATGTATTGAGTAAAACTTTATCAACCATAAGTTAATTGTGAACATGCTATGTATATTAAGGGGGTTAACTTCATCTTTATCACTATTTATTTATTACTGTGGATATCACTATTGGACGCCATGGGATTTGGCATTTGGAACTTATTTACAGCATTGCGCGATAAACATGATATTCAACATTATACAAATGATCCGATCAGAAGTTTTGATCATCTATTCATTTTTGTACCTGCCCTCAACGAAGTTAACACAATCGTCAAAACCGTTAATGTTCTATTAGATTTACTTAACAGTCTCCCAATTAAAACCACTTTAGTGGTCATCGATGACGCATCAAATGATGGCACCACCCAAAAACTAAAATTACTTTCGAACCTTTCGGGCTTGAAAGTAATTTTTCGTCAATTTCCAAATGCCCAACAAGGAAAGGGAATGGCCTTAAACAGTGCCTTGGAATGGGTTGAAACACGATCGATGGCGCCCCAACGGACAATTATCGGTGTCATTGATAGCGATAGCCAGCCCAATAGCCAAATCATGGCACAAATTTATAAGGGCTTCACAAACTCAAATTATGATCTCATTCAAACGGGAATTGGCATTTCCAATCAAACTTCTTTTCTGACCCTCATGCAAGCCTTTGAATTTCAGGTCTCAAACTATCTGGAACAAGTCTTAAGAATGGACTTTGGTTCTGCAATGGCTAGTGGTAACGGTCAATTCATGACCTTGGAAATGGCTAGTGCTGTCAGATGGCATTCCTCTCTATTAGACGATTTGGAATTCTCCATTAACGGCTTCTTTAAGGGGTTTTATGGTGGCTTTTTACCCAATGTTTTAATGCCCCAGGAAGCTGTCACGACTTATAAAGCGCTGGTTAAACAACGAACCCGCTGGTGCCAGGGCGGTATGCAGTGTCTTTTCTCCTACGGCAAACGCATTTTTATCAATCACCATATTCCCTCAAGACTAAAAGCAAACCTATTGTTGTTCATGCTGATTCCGTTTGGCTCAATGATTTTTTCAATTGGGGCTTTCGAATCTATCATAACGATGTATTTTTTACTAATTCATAATTATTCCGAAACAATTGGTATTATCGCAATTATCTTGATTTTTGGAGTAGTAACATCCGCAATTATGACGATTGCAGCCTTTCGAATGCATTTAACAGATCATCAAAAATTCAATTTTATGAACAGTCTTAAAATGTCTTTGGGAAATTTACTTTATATCTGGCGCTTGGTACCGATTCCTTTTATCTCTCTTTGGCGACTACTTACTGGACAAAATAATTGGGTGAAAACAGCGCACACCGTTTCACACGACCATTCAGAGGAGGTTTCCAAATGATTCATACATTAAAAATGACAAGCCACTGGATCATCCGCCTTTTAACTATTGGATTACTACTGTTCTATTTGATCATGACTATTTCGGGGTATTTTGCGGACCAACAACAGCTGATTTACCCTGAAAAGCCGATTCTTATTATTGGCATCATTATTTCAATCGGCCTTTTTGCTTTGATCTGGGGAGCATCCTACTGGCTTTCCAAACAGTATGTCGGATGGCTGGTTGCAGCATTAACCCTTTTAACACTTCCTAAAATTGTTTTGGTTTTCCTATTCAAAATCAAACCAGTCTCTGATATGTATTCCTATAATGCACTCGGTGGGTCCAGTGCAAGTGGCGATTCATGGCACTGGATGTACACCCACAATGGTCTTGATTTAAACCCATTATTTCCACATGTCGTGCATATTAGCAGTGTCTTCGGTTGGATAGATCGGCTTTTTATTAACGCACCCCTCACTATCCAATTTT
>NZ_GG669995.1:0-1178 GCF_000159315.1 Lentilactobacillus hilgardii DSM 20176 = ATCC 8290 | reverse complement strand
ACTTACGAGCCAAATGGCCGCCTGATTTAATGCTTTCCAGGGTTCAAATAAGTTATTAATCACGATTAATGATTTATTTGAGCTGTGGAAGGTAAACGCGGTTCTGAATGTCTCTTAAAACCTGTCTCAAATATTGACTTCAATCCAATACCCCTTTTTAGAAAGTTTTACTTGGTACTTCCAATTAGCCGATAAGTCATCGTTCAATGCTAATTTTAGCTTTCCATGTCGATTAATCTTTCCGGCTGCATATGTCATATGATTCCGACTAACAGTAACACGTGCGCCCGGTGTCCCCTTCCCCGTTATGTATCCTGAATTTTCAGTCAAACGATTAATTTGAACTTTAATAGACTTTGCTTTTGCATAAACCGGTGACTCGATACCAACGGTTGCCGATAATGCGAGCATCGCCAAAATCATGTTTTTGTGCATGATGTTCCCCCTTTATGTTTTACGCCAAAACTGGCGTACATAAAATAATAGCATATCTTTCGTTTATTGAAAATATTTTTCATAAAAATATGACTAAATTCGTTTAGATGAAAATCGTTTACATTTTATAAGTAAATCACTGTTAAAAAAATCAAGGCAACTAAATACCTCGACCACTTTCGGTTGATTTTGATTACCTTATAGCTTTTTAATCCACGTTATTTTAACCGGAATCGGACTATAGTGTGGTAATTTCGTAAATCCGCGAAGATTTAAATAAATCACCGCATTGGCATCTGCCATACTTGAGTTTTTAACAAGAACCGGTGTGCTGCGTTTTTGATCCTCAATTTTGACAATAGCGGTAAATTCACCACTATCCGAAATTCTTTCCGGATAGTCCTTTGGATTGATAATTGGACGACCACCTATCTGAGCATTGATCAGGTCATCAGTGGTTATTAATCTCTCGTCAATTTTTGAAGGTTCACTGATTTGTTTTGGGCCCATTTTCTTTTCCTCTTATTGTTCATTTTAGAATAACGTCTCAGTCATAAATCGCTTTTAAAGTTTGTGAATCCAACAATTATGATGTCAACGGTTACAACAAAATCATCTATGCCCATTATGGTAAGAGTTTCCTTTTTTCTAAATCAAGCCTTTTTCTTATATTAGCTACTTACATCCAATTTTTTGCTTAAAATTGTCGTAATTTCCAAGTATAGGATGCTTTTAAATATTAA
>NZ_GG669996.1:66515-102930 GCF_000159315.1 Lentilactobacillus hilgardii DSM 20176 = ATCC 8290 | reverse complement strand
GACAGCATGTATTTCATTTAATCATATTTAACTTTTAAGCATCATTTAATTTCACCATGATCAAAAAGTAAAAATAATTGTTTGTTAGATGATGTAATTACAAAGGCCAGACAGAATAAGAAAAAATCTCACTTCATCTTTTAATTACATTAGTATTATCTTTTGATACCTCTTGCTACACTTAAACTTCCTATCACCCTTGAAATTAAGGTTACTCTCTTAAGTGATAGTTATAGGTGGAAATGATAATATTTTGACGTGAATTTAAAATTGTTCGTAATCTCAAGCTAGTTTGGTTATGCAAAAGATTTTCCCAACGATGCTTAGGCACAAATTGTGGTACCAAGACCGTCGTAGAGTAGTTTCGATCAGCCGCCCTTTTAGCGATGACATCGCAGAATCGTAAAGTTGGTTGTGCGATTGAACGGTAGGATGAATGGATATCAACAAATCGAACATTTGGGAATTCCTTTTTAAACTCTTCAGAAGTCTTATGCTCTTTTTCAGGGTTGGAGTCAAATGAAACATGCATGGCAATCACATAGTCACCAATTGACTGTGCATAGCTGATCGCATTAGCAGTAACCCTGGTAACACCACCTACCAAAACAATGACCGTAGAGCCATCGTAATGATGTGTTGCGGTGATTTGGGTATCCTCTTCAACAACCCGCAGCTGTTCGGCAACCCGCTTATAATGACGATTAATCTTGTAAAAAATTCGAAGAAGAATCGGCATCACAATTAGATATGGCCAAACATTTGGAAAACGCAGTAAAAATAAACAGGTAACTAATGCCAGCGAAATAAAAGCCCCAATAAAATTAATCACCGACTTTAATTGCCAGTTTCTTCCACGGTGACGATACCAATGAATGATCATACCGGATTGAGAAAGCGTGAATGGAATGAAAACACCAACAGCATACAACGGAATCAAAGAATTCGTTCGACCTCCGAAGATCTGAATCAGGACAATTGCTCCGACAGCCAAGGAAATAATACCATTGGAATAGCCAAGTCGATCGCCCTTATCCAGGTAAGCATGCGGCAGAAATTTGTCTTTTGCCAAATTATAAGCCAAAATTGGGAAAGCTGAAAAACCAGTATTGGCAGCAACCGCCAAAATCATGGCAGTTGAAAGCTGAAGAACATAATAAATAATCCCATGACCGAAAACAGCAACACCAATTTGTGAAAGAACCGTTTCATGACCGTTCGGCACAATTCCAAGGTAGTAACTCATATAGGTAATTCCACCGAAGAAACATGCCAAAATAGTCGCCATAATTGCCAATGTTGCTGATGCATTATGACTTTTTGGCTTTTTAAAATTCGGAACCGCATTACTAATGGCTTCAACACCGGTTAATGAAGAAGAACCGGATGAGAAAGCTCTAAAGAACAGTACCAGTGTCATCCCTTCAACAGGCGCACCGATATGTGCAGCAGCATGATATTGAATATGGCCACTTAAAATATTGTAGCCACCATAAATGATCATTACCAAGATCATGACGATAAACAGATAAACCGGCAGCGTCAAAAAAGAAGCCGATTCACGGATACCACGTAAATTCAACAACATAATTCCCACAACAATTAGGCATGAAATTAACACTTGATGAGAATATAAACTGGGAATTGCCGAAGTAATCGCTTCAGTAGCGGAAGTCGTTGATACGGCAACGGTTAGCATATAGTCAACCAGTAATGAACCACCAGCTACTAAACCGGCTCGTTCACCCCAATTTGTACTGGCAACAACGTAGGCCCCACCACCAGACGGATAAGCATGAATAATTTGCTGATATGATAGTGTAATTGCAGCCAATAGAACCAACACAAGCGCTGCAACCCAGATCTGATACATCAATGCAGCGGCTGATAATGTTATCAGGATGGTGGTAATTTGTTCAGTACCATAAGCGACTGACGATAGCGCATCTGATGACAATAATGCCAAGGCCTTAAACTTTGTTAAAGCTTGGCCGCCTTCGTCAGTGGTTTTTAGCGGCTTACCAATTAAAAGCCGTTTTAAATATCGCCACATAAATAGTTACTCCTTTTATAATATTTACCATTCATGGTGAACCATAAAATAATAGTCCATCTTACCATTAAATACAAGTATTGATTATGTACATAAAATAGTCACTAATACCATACAACAACAAAAAGCGCCCGACAAGCTCGGACGCTCAATTTGTTTGTCTATAGCGACTATTTTTATCTTAAAATTACATTCCCATACCAGGTTGTGGCATTGGAGCAGCAGGTGTATCCTTCTGAGGCTCATCGGCTACAACAGCTTCAGTAGTCAAAAGCAAAGCAGATACAGAAGCGGCATTTTGAAGTGCAGAGCGGGTAACTTTGGTAGGATCAACAATACCATCATCGATCATATCTTCAAACTTACCATTTGCGGCATTATAACCAATGCCAGGCTTTTCGTCTTTTAACTGTTCAACGATAACTGAACCTTCAACACCAGCGTTTTCGGCAATCTGACGAACTGGTTCTTCGAGTGCTCGACGAACAATGTTGATACCAGTTGCTTCGTCGCCATCAGCCTTAAGCTTGGCGATTTCAGGAATAACATTAATCAATGCAGTTCCACCACCAGGTACGAAGCCCTCTTCAACAGCTGCACGAGTGGCGTTCAAAGCATCTTCGATTCGGTACTTCTTTTCCTTTAATTCGGTTTCAGTAGCTGCACCGACACGAACAACGGCAACTCCACCTGACAATTTAGCAAGACGTTCCTTTAATTTGTCACGGTCAAAGTCTGATGTTGTTTTTTCGATTTGAGTCTTAATTTCTGAAACACGTTGTGAAATTTGATCTTTTGAACCTGATCCGTCAACAATTGTAGTAGAATCTTTTGTGACATTGATCTTGTTGGCTTGACCTAATTGCTCAAGCGTTGCGTCCTTTAAGTTCAATCCAAGATCGTCAGTGATGACAGTAGCACCAGTTAACATGGCAATATCTTGGAGTTGATCTTTACGACGGTCACCAAAGCCGGGAGCCTTAACAGCGACAACGTTAAAGGTACCACGCATCTTGTTCAAAACAAGTGTTGGCAATGCCTCTCCACCAATATCATCGGCAATGATCAAAAGTGAACGACCTTGTTCCACAATCTTTTGAAGAAGTGGTAAAATATCTTGAATGTTAGTAATCTTTTTATCAGTTACAAGAATGTATGGGTTATCAAGATCTGCTTCCATCTTGTCATTATCGGTAACCATGTATTGTGACATATAGCCACGATCAAATTGCATACCTTCAACAACGTCCAAGCTGGTTTCAACACCACGTGATTCCTCGATTGTGATGACACCATCATGACCAACCTTCTCCATTGCGTCGGCAATTAACTTACCGACTTCTGAATTAGCTGATGAAATTGACGCAATCTGTGCAATATCATCTTTTGTTTTAACGTCATGTGACATCTTGTGAAGTGCATCAACAGCAGTTTTAGTGGCTGTTTCGATACCACGACGAATACCAACAGGGTTAGCACCGGCAGTCACGTTCTTCATGCCTTCGTTCACGATTGCTTGTGTTAAAACAGTTGCGGTCGTTGTCCCATCACCGGCAACATCGTTAGTCTTTGAAGCAACTTCAGAAACCAACTTTGCGCCCATGTTTTCGAAATGATCAGGTAGTTCAATTGCCTTGGCGATTGTCACACCATCATTAGTAATTGTTGGTGTACCAGCTGTTTGTTCCAAAACAACATTACGACCCTTAGGACCAATTGTAGCTTTAACCGTATCTGCTAATTTATCAACACCTTTAAGCATTACGCTGCGAGCGTCTTCAGAAAACTTAACTTGTTTAGCCATTCCAATTTTCACCTCAAAAATTTATTTTGATTAAATTATTAAATTGTTGAATCAATTATCCGCAATTCAATTATTCGACGATTGCGACGATATCTTTTTCATGCAAAACTAAATAGGATTTGTCGTTATCTTCAATTTCCGTACCAGCGTACTTATCGAACATAACCTTGTCACCCTTTTTAACAACTGGGGCAACAGTTTGACCGTTATCTAAAACGCGGCCTTCCCCAACGGCAACAATTGTACCTGTTTGAGGCTTTTTCTTAGCGTTATCAGCTAAAACAATGCCGCCAACGTTTTTTTCCTCTTCTTCTTCTCTTTCGATAATTACGCGATCTCCTAATGGTTTTAACACGTTAGTCCCTCCATTTACAACAATTTTTAGCATCATTAGCACTCATATGACAGAAGTGCTAATCACTGCTTATAATATATTATTTTTTGAGCGGAATTGCAAGGATTTTTCATAAACATTGCAATATTCAAGCGTTTTTCAATCAATGCGATCAATTCTTGTTACAATAGCATCAGGAGATTAAAGGCCAACGTCATCATGTGCTAAATATAAAAAAGATCAGGACGATAACTGTCTTGACCTCTTTTATATCACTCACAAATATATTGCTGATACACAAAATAAAGAGACTCCCATCCGTTTGTAAAAGCTTGTCTTTCACAAACTAATAAAGATTGTCCCCTGCCACTTATGACGCTTTATATGGTTACTTACCAAAATTTTCTATAAAATAAATCAACGTTTGCAATTCATTAGTTAAATCAACGTTTTGAACAAGTACATCGTCAGGAACGGAAAGTCTGATTGGTGTAAAGTTTAAGATTCCCTTTACACCGCCTGCAACAGCATCATCTGTTACTGCCTGAGCTGCGCTTGAAGGAACGGTTAAAATAATCACTTGGATTTGCTGTTCCTGAAGTTGATGTGCCAGTTCTTGAATTGGATAGACTGGAACGCCGTCCTCAATCTTATTAATAATTGTATCATCAGTATCGAAGGCTGCCGAAATCCTAACATTACCATCTTTGTGAAAGTTAAAATTCAACAGGGCGTGTCCTAAGTTGCCAACCCCAATCAAAGCAACGTTGGTTAAATGTTCCTGGTTCAAGATCTGCTTAAAAAACGAAAGCAGGCTATCCACATCATAACCATATCCACGCTTCCCCAATGCACCAAAGTATGAAAAGTCACGACGGATGGTAGCAGAGTCTACTTGAACAGCTTCAGCTAATTCAGTTGAAGAAATCCGACTTTTGCCTGTGTCATGTAATATGTTTAAGTATCTGTAGTAAATTGGCAACCGTTTAGCGGTCGCACGTGGAATATTTTCAGCTGTCACGAAAATTTCCTCCTAAATTTCATTAATTTTGCTAACTGAGCACTTTGTGAATCTCTCTTTACTTAGTATTCTAACATAAGATACCATCTTGTGAAATACATTTCAAATATTAGCTTTGAAATTAACAAAGAAATGTCACTATTAGAGACATCATCCCATCTAAATCGCCTCAAAATCAACAATATGATAAACTTATAAAGATAGAAGAAAGGAGGCTGGATCGTTGATAATCTTACAAGCCCAAGATTTAACCAAAAGATTTAATGGTATTAACATATTCTCAAAAGTAAACTTATCAATTCAAGAAAAAAGTCGCATTGCGTTAGTCGGCCGAAACGGTGCCGGCAAATCAACATTAGTTAAAATGATCATCGGCGAGCAGTCTATCGATGGCGGTCAAATAACAACAAAAAAGAATCTCACAATCGGATATTTGGCGCAAGATACGGGATTAGATTCCGATAAGGGGATTTATGAAGAAATGTCGTCAGTCTTTGCGAAACTCAAGGAACAAGAAACTAAGATTCATGAACTTGAAGCTCAAATAAGCACGCTGGATCCAAAATCGGATAGGTTTCACCAAATTTCAGCAACTTATGATACTGTTCGAGCCAATTTTGAACAGCATAATGGTTATGGCTATGATGCGGAAATACGTGGCGTTCTCCATGGCTTCGGCTTTGATAAGGACCAGTACGATAAACCGATTAATGAACTTTCAGGTGGCCAAAAAACACAATTAGCACTTGCAAAACTACTACTTGAAAAGCCTGAATTGTTAATTTTAGACGAACCAACTAATCACTTGGATGTCGAAACGATTACCTGGTTGGAAGGTTATATTCAAAACTACAGCGGTTCGTTATTGATTATTTCACATGACCGATATTTTCTTGATCGTATCGTTAACGAAGTTTATGACCTGGCTAACGGTACATTAAGACATTACGCCGGAAATTACACACAGTACACCCAAAAGAAGCAACAAGAAATCTCCCTTCGCTGGAAAGAATATGAAAAGCAGCAGACTGAAATTTCCAAACTTCAAACCTTCGTTGATAAAAATATTGTGAGAGCATCTACTACAAAACAAGCCCAGGCTCGTAGAAAACAACTTGAGCGGATGAACCGAATTGAAAAGCCAACGTCTGACAGCAAAAGTGTTCGTTTCACATTCTCACCAAAATCCAAAAGCGGTAACAACGTTTTAAAGGTCACTGACGCAGCAGTTGGTTATACAAAGATTCTTTCAGAACCAGTCAACTTGGATGTCAAAAGAAATCAGGCCATTGCAATTGTCGGCCCCAATGGGGTTGGTAAGTCCACCCTTTTAAAAAGCATTCTTGGCATTATTCCCTTTTTAAAGGGTTCGGCTCAATTTGGAACCGGTGTTGACACTGGATACTATGATCAAGAACAAGCCTCACTACACCCTTCCAAAACGGTTTTAGGCGAAATCTGGGATGATCACCCCACTACAGCCGAAGGAGACATTAGAAGCGTTTTAGGCAGCTTCCTCTTTTCTGGAGATGACGTTGCTAAAATGGTCCACGATTTGTCCGGTGGTGAAAAAGCCCGCTTACTTTTAACAAAGTTGGCAATGCAACACAATAATTTTTTAATTCTCGATGAACCAACCAATCATTTAGACATTGATAGTCGAGAGGTTTTGGAAAAAGCGCTAAATGGCTTTGATGGCACAATTCTCTTTGTTTCCCATGACCGTTATTTTATCAACAAGGTTGCCTCATCCGTTGTTGAACTGTCACAAAGAGGAACAACCCTTTACCTTGGTGATTATGATTACTATGTTGATAAAAAAGATGAACAGCTTGCGATTAAGGAACATGAGCAGGAAAAGCAGGGAACCGCTCAATTAGCCGCACAGGCTACCACGTCAACAACTGATAAAAAGAACTATGAAGTCAATAAACAAAATCAAAAGGAAGTTCGAAAATTAAATCGCGAAGTCATCGATTTGGAATCTCAGTTAGACGAACTGTCTAAAAGTAAAAATAATATCGAAAGTCAAATGGCTCAGCCAGAAGTTTTTAACGACCTAGATAAGGCGTCCGATCTTCAGAAGAAACTTGAAATGATCGATCAAAAAATCAAAGAAACTGAAAGTAAATGGGAACAAAAGAGTCTTCAATTAGAAGATATTGAATAATTCATAAAAAGGACCAACAACAAAGTAAACCACAAAATTGGCTTACCCTGACTGTTAGTCCTTTTATATTCAAAAATATTTAATTAATTTCTATCGATCATTACCTAAACTAATTAGTTGCAGGTTCCTTAATCCATTCAAATTCCAAGCTGGGATCAGCATTTAGCGTTGCATTTGTAAATACTCGATGGCGATACAACATTTCACCAGCAGCTCCAATCATAGCAGCGTTATCACCACATAATGATAGTGGTACCAACTCCAAAGAAGTTTTCGGAAATGCTTGTAGTTCTTTTTCAAGACGATTGCGCAATCCCTTATTAGCGGCAACACCACCGCCTAAAATAAGCTGCTTAACCGGATAATCTTGAAGTGCCCGTTTTGTTTTGTCAGCCAAAACGTCAATAACAGCCTGTTGAAAACTTGCTGCAAGATCATCTTTATTCAAAGTTTCATGAATTTGATCGGCATGGTGAACCGTATTAATAAAGGCAGTTTTTAATCCACTAAAACTAAAATCAAAATTATCATCTTGGTCCATTGCCCTTGGGAAATGGAAAGTATCATGACCCTTATGAGCCATTTCATCGACTTGTTTTCCAGCAGGATAATTAATTCCCAAAACCCGGCCGATTTTGTCATATGCCTCGCCCGCAGCATCGTCTCGAGTCTCACCGATAATTTCAAATCGATTTTCCTTGGGCATATACACAAGCTCCGTATGACCACCTGAAACGACTAATGCCATTGCCGGAAATTCAATTGGTTCGACTAATCTTGCAGCATAAATATGGCCTGCCAAGTGATTAACTGGAATCAAAGGCAGATGATGTGCCCAAGCAACCGCCTTTGCTGCTGTCACACCAATAAGCAAAGCGCCAACCAGCCCTGGCCCGTAAGTGACAGCGACTGCAGATAAATCACTATATGTGACTTTAGCCTGTGTTAACGCATCATTGATGCAGCTGGTAATTTGCTCAATATGGTGTCGGCTTGCAACTTCAGGCACAACGCCACCGAACCGTTGGTGACTTTTTATTTGGGTTGCAACAATATTCGAAAGAATTGTATCGCCATTTTCTATAACTGCAACAGACGTCTCGTCACAGCTTGTCTCAAATGAAAGAATCAGATCTTTTGCCAAAAAACTCACCTTTCCTAATTTAATCAGCCAATTTTCGTAATGTCTAAAATCATATTCAATGCATCTTCACGATCGTTAAAATAATAATCTTTCTTTAACCCGTTGTCCACAAAACCGATGTCACGATATAATTTTTGAGCTCTGGCATTGCTGACACGAACTTCCAGCGTTACTTTATCGTATTTTAACTGTCGTGCTTTTTTGATAATTGTATTCACCAAAAAATAGCCGAGCCCATGATTTTGAAAATTGGGTGCCACGGCGACATTAGTGATATGACAGTCTTTTGTATGGTCATTTAATGAACAGCCAATGAAAGCAACCAGCCAGTCATTTCGTCTTAAAACCAGATACAAACGATCACTTTTACGCATCAATTCAGTTCGAAACGCCCGCTCATCCCATGGAGTCTGACCACCATAAACGGCCCGTTCGATTCCAAGGATTTCTGGAATGTCGGGAATCATGGCCTTTGCAAGAAAATAATTTGTACCGTTGATTTCGACATCGTGATTCTTAATGTCTAGATATCGTTCCCGGAGCTGAACCTGCTTGTTATAAAAATTTTGCTGAAACCATTCTTTAAATTTTTTCCACATAGTTACGGGTATCCTCGTTTGGATGAAGTTTTTGCCAATCAGCTTCAGCTTTGGTTAGACGCAAGTATCTCGGAACAACAGCATCAATGTCCTTAACAGGTGACAACTGTGACCCATAAAGACCAAGCCTGGCTGCATTAGGAACTGCTGTCAGTTCATCAGCTACCCTCAAAGAATCTCCAAACTGCTTCAAAAATGCTTCGGAAAAAGGTGCTGTATCCCCTACAATCATAATTGGCTGATTAACATCCGTTAGTTTTGCCAACCAGTCGTTAATATTTGTATGTTGATCGGAAATAATTGATGTCATCGTTCCGTTTTTTAGTTGATAAAGACCTGTAAACATATTTTGATTTCGAGCATCAAAAATTGGATTGATTAAAACCCCCGGCTCTGAGATATTAAGCGCAAGTGTTAACAAACTCGAAACAGTCACCAGCTCTATATCTAAAGTGCTGGCGAGTGTTTTGGCAGCTGTCGTTGCCATTCGAATCCCCGTATAAGATCCAGGTCCTGACGCAACAACAATTCTGTTCAAGTCGTTCGGTAAGAGATCGGATTTTTGAATAAGATCTTCAATTACCGGCATTAAAAACTCCGCATGTTTTCTATGCGTCGTTAACCTTGTTTCGGCTAATAAATGATCATTATCCAGAACGGCAACGGATAATGGTCGATTCGATGTATCAATTGCTAGAATTTTCATTTTTTTCATGACCCTTTACATCGTTTTTCTTCCATAAAAATGTAGCGCTAGATGAAAGTACATCGTTAGAAAAAATTTCATGAACTGTTTTAATCTTATCGCTATCTTTAGACTCAACAGCTACCGAGCTGGTAACCCAATTGCCATATTTAACCTCATTTTCGAAACGAATATCAATCTGTTCCGGAACGTGGGACACAAGAAAGTCAAGTGGCAGAACGTCAGTCATCCATTCAAGATAATGAGCGTTATTCACATGACCATTAAAGTCAATGTCACTGGCCCTAACCTGATATTTTTTTGAAGAAACTTCAGCACTGTCAGCTATTCGACTTGGCCGTGGTAATCTCGGTACCCGACGCACTTTTTCGGACTGGTAGGGCTCAATAATCGTTTGAGGAATCTCTGTAATCTTTCGGGCTCTCTCATCCATTAAAACCCATATACTGTCTACCTTTACAAGCTCATTTCCCTGATCATCGTGAACCCAAAACTCACGGTAGACAAAGAAACGGTTGTAGGAAGTCCCACGTGTTGTCATTTTAACAGTATCTTCAACTTGTGGAAGCCGGTTAATCTTAATTGAATATTGCGTGACAACCCAGCCAACACCATATTTATCAATAAGTTCCTGTTGGGCAACTCCTAATTTAGCATTTTGATGATCTGAACAGAGCATTAAAATATTAATCAACATTGTCATTGTAATGCGGTAGCTAACATCTCCTTCATAAAAGGAGATCGTATGATTTTCACTATACTGATCTGCAGGCATTGGCACGTCTTCTTTCTAACATAATTTAAATTATAACTCTTTTATAATGGGATGGAAACTAATCAAGCCTTTAATTTATACTTTTTAATCTTAACGAATCAACAAAATGACGTCTTTCTTCTAAGTAAATAATATTCACTTAATGCCATGATATTCATTGTAAACAACTTGTTTACGTAGATTATGAGCTTTGGCAACCTTTTTGATCGATTCATTAACAGACAATCCATCCTTAATATAAATATCTACTTGTTGCGTAAGAGAAAGGTTTTCCATTAGATTATCAATCTTATTCTCCTCTAAAGGTTGCGCGTTTCCACTCACAATAATGACAAATTCTCCTCGTATAGTTGTTGAATTTGCCCATTCAATTACTTGATCAAGTGTGCCACGAATAAATTCTTCATGTTTTTTTGTCAATTCACGACATAAAGAGGCTGCTCTCAATCCACCAAATGAATTTTGAAGACTTTTTAACGTCTTTAAAAGTCGGTGAGGTGCTTCATAAAATATAAGCGTTTCCTGTCGATTAACCAACTTTGCCAGTTCATCACGCTGCTCTTTGGGTTTTCTTGAAAGAAACCCATAAAAATAAAACGGCTGAGGGGAAACACCAGAAGCAATCAAAGCTGTTATACCGGCATTAGCACCTGGCAAGGGAACGACAGTTATTTCGCTTTTAATACAAGCAACCACCAACTCATGTCCTGGATCGCTAATCGAAGGCATTCCGGCATCGCTAACCTGGGCGATCGATATCCCTTTTTTTAACTTATCAATCAACTCAGGAATTCTTTGCACAGTATTATGCTCATGAAAACTAATTTGTTTGGTTTCAATTTCAAAATGGTTCAATAGCTTCTGCGTATTTCTGGTATCTTCAGCCGCAATTAAATCCACCTGTTTCATGACAGAAACAGCCCGAAATGTCATATCCTCCAAATTACCAATTGGCGTTGGTACTAAATAAAGCGTACCGTATTTACTTTTAGTATCGAAACTTCTTTGAGTTATCACTTAGTTATTAATCCCTTCGACCATAAATAATCTCCGTGCAAAAAATGCAATCTTCGCCATTTTCGCGTCGCTTGCCATAATATGAACTGCAAACATGAAACCCTTCGTTATATAATTTTTCAAGATTCTTTCGGGATTTAGATAATTCTGGTGAATTGTTACCGACTTTTTCAGTAATCTGATTAATTCTATCCCGAAGATGCTGATTTTCAATTTCTAGTTCCGCGTTCTTTTCCATTAATTCAATTAATGATTCATGCAGGTGAGAAAATTCAGCTGCGGTTGCACCCAGATGACTGTCCATTTCTTTAAGCTCATCATATAAATTTTGACTATCCAATACTATCTCACCCTTTAAAAATCTATGACTTAACAATCGTCAGCATCTTTAGTGTGACAGATTCAATAACATTTTGAAAATTCACATTTACCATCAAACTGCCTCGCATATTTAACAGTTCCTCCAACATCGTCATTAATTGGTCACTTGACCATTCTTGGGCAGCCTGCTTTGTTTCAGAAATAATATCAGGAAATTTAGTCGTATCCTTTTTTAAAGTACCATACTTAATTTCAAGCGTTTCATCAAAAACACCAATCATCATTGATAAAGCAACCTGCTGACGTTCCTTATTTGTGATCAGGGGCATCAAGGCCATTTGGATATACGGCATGGCCATCAGATTGCCCTTCACTAAATAACCAAACCATTTGGAAACCACTTCCTGAAGTGAAGAAAACCAATTATCCGCTTGCCATCTTTTTATTTCAGATAAACTATTTGTCATCGACATTAGTAAATTTATCTGACTTGGTAAGATACCGGATTTTCGCAACTCTTGATTCATTACATCTTTCCCAATGCTCGGAAATTCAACAACTTGGGTTCTTGAAACAATCGTTGGCAAAATAAGGTTACGATTTTGACTAATCAAAAAACTGACAACATTTCCAGTAGGTTCCTCAATAAATTTAAGCAAACTATTAGCGGCACCGGTTGTCATTTTATCGGCATCTGAAATAATAAAAACCTTTTTTGACCCTTCCATTGCGCTTTTAGTGAACTCACTCTTTACATGACGGATTTGATCAACTTTAATACTCAAACCATCCGGTTTCGTTATAACAACATCTGGATGATCGTGATTCATAATTCGTGTACACTCAGCACACTTTCCGCAAGGATAACCGTCTTTCACATTTGTACAGAAAAGACGCATTGCGACTCCCATTGCAACTGCATTTTGACCTGCACCATCTTCACCCGTAAAAAGATACGCATGTGACAATTCATTTCGATCCACTAAGCGCATAAATTGTTCAAATAATTTGGGCTGTTTTATTTTCGCATCGCTCGCAATGTTGTCTGACATTTTTAACCTCTAAAATTGATGGAATTGCTCAATTGGTAAGATCATCACAGTAGCCCCACCCACTTGAACCTCAATTGGAAAAGTATGTTCAGCCGTATCACCATTTAGACTAACTGGGGGCGTCATAAATTGTTGTCGGGCGGAGCAGGTTTCCTTAATAAGCTGCAACGTTAAATCAACTTTATCATCATCAACAGCAACCAAATATGTTGTATTGCCGGCCCTTAAAAAACTTCCAGTTGTCGAAAAACGTGTTGCAACAATGTCATGGGCAACAAAAACCGAACGTAACTTATTAGCATCTTTATCTTGAACGATTGCAATTACTAATTTCATAGCTAAGACTCCTTAAAAAATTCACTTGCTATTTGATGAATCACATCAGTTGTATCTTGAATAACCTTTTCAATTGGTTGAGTTGCATCAATTATGATAAAACGATCGTTATATTCATCAATTAATTTCATGTATCCCTGGTGAACGCGTTTATGAAAAGCAGTTGTTTCAACATCTAAACGGTCAATTTTACTTGAGTCCCGATGCTTGGCAATTCGATTCAAGCCAACTTCAACCGGAATTTCAAAATAAATCGTTTTATATGGAAGTATCTTTTCGGTTGCAAACTCATTCATCCTCGCTACCGCCTGCATTCCGATTTCTCTTCCCGCACCTTGGTAAGCCACCGAGCTGTCAACATATCGATCGCAAAGAACCAGCTTATCAGCTTGCAAAGCCGGCAAAATAGTTTCGACTAAGTGTTGACGGCGTGCTGCCGCATATAATAATGCTTCAGTTCGATAATCCATTTCTGTATTTTTACGATCCAAAATAACCCGTCGAATTTGTTCGGAAATTTTATTACCACCTGGTTCTCTAGTAACAATCAGATGGTCACCAAGTTGTTTTTGGAATTGATTAACAACTTCATTCATGACAGAAGTTTTCCCTGCACCATCAGGGCCTTCGAAGGTTATAAATTTGCCAGTCAAAGTTTCTCCCTCAATTCTATATTTAGGTTTATTGTACTGTATGTTTTTTTACCTGTCTATTCTCCCAGATAAAATGCCACAAAATAAAAGAGCGATCTAACCTTAAATGCCGGCCTGAATTTCACATTCCTGTGTCTCAGAAACAACGAACATTTATCCAAAAATCACTCAAAATTTATCATTAATTTTCCTTATTGAAAATCATCGTGGTCATAACTGATGACCGATGCTTGAATATGATCATTTTTAATGTGTCTGAGTCGAGCTTCTTTATAAATAAAGAAAAATTTTTGCTTTGCCAAAGCCGTTTCTTGTGCCATTTCAATATCGCTGTCAGCAACCGCGGTTTGAGTTTGAGCGGCATGATCCCACTGCTCTTTAAGATTATTGATAAGATCCAGCAGACGTTGATCATATTCAGCTTTTATATTTTGCTTTTTAAATCCACCAAACAACACCATTATTTTCCTCCATTACATTTCGGTTCGGCCTTGGACAGCCTTAAACAATGTCATTTCATCAGCGTATTCAATATCCGTTCCTACTGACAGCCCATGTGCCAATCGTGTCACTCGGATGCCAGCTGGTTTGATTAGCTTACTTAAATACATGGCAGTTGCTTCTCCTTCAGGAGTTGCGTTAGTCGCCACAATCACTTCTTTAACCTCACCGTTTTTTTGAAGTCGCCTAATTAGAGAAGTAATGTTTAAATCTTCAGGGCCTTTGCCTTCAATTGGTGACAAAACACCATGAAGTACATGGTACAGACCATGATATTCTTGAACCTTTTCCATCACCATAATGTCTTTAGGCTGCTCAACAACCAATATTTTTGTTTGATCGCGAGTCTTATCACGACAAATTTCACATGGATCTTCGTCAGTTAAGTTACCACAAATCGAGCAATAGTGAAGATCTTCTTTAGTAGCCAACAGTGCGTGTGAAAATTCCTTGACGTCGTCTTTATTCATATCAACGGTATAAAAAGCCAGCCGAGTTGCTGTCTTGTTACCAATACCAGGTAATTTCATATAACTATCGATTAATTTTGCAATTGGTTCAGGATACTGCATAATCGTTCCTTCCTATCAACAGACTACATGCCCGGAATACCTTTGGCGTACTTGCCCATTGTACTTTGAGTGGTATCTTTAATTTTCTTCATTGCATCATTAACTGCTGCAACAATCAAATCCGATAGCATTTCGGGATCATCAGGATCAATTGCTTCAGGCTTAATTTTAATATCTGTCATAATACGTTCCCCGTTGAAGGTCACAACAACCATGTCGTCAGGAGCGCTACCGGTAAATTCCTGTTTATTTAAATTATCTTGTTCTTCCTTAAGTTGCTTTTGCATCTTTTGCATTTGTTTCATCATCTTATTCATATTCATACCATTCATCATTTTAAAATTCCTCCGTCTACTATTTAATCATTTTTAATATCGAGAATGTCTTTACCGAATAACTCTTCCGCTTTTTTTACGATCGGCTTGGGATCGTTTGAATCCGGATCGATCTTTTCATCTTCCGTGGGCGTCTCCTGACTCTTTGGATCGGTATTTTGCTTACCCTTCAGCTCATCCTTGTGACTAGCTAAATAATCTTTCCGAATTTTCGGCCATTGATTATCCGGCACGAAAACAATTTTGGGTGCTTTACCGGCAATTCGATCCAAATTATTTTCCAAGGCATCACATAATTCTCGATTAGCCTGCGCTTTTTGAAAGAAAATCGGATATTCAAATGATACAATCACACCATCTGGGCTGGCCGCAACCGGTTTGGAGACATGCATCACTGCTCGTTGTGTAACAGACAGTGCGTTCATCAAATCCGGCCAAACCTCTTGAAACTCATTGAGACTCTGCCTGGTAGCCCTTCCCAAGATCGGATAAATCTTGGCTAATTCAACGCGTGCATTCCCAGACTTAGCCTCAATGGGTTTTGGCTTAACCATTTGCTGACTTTGAGACGCCTCATCAGCCGGACCGGATTTCTTAAGTTGTTCGATTTCCCTTTGAAGTTCATTAACTTTATCGGTTAACATCTTAATTTTACCATTTTCGTCGGCATTATCGACTGAAGTAGTCGTTGAAACGTCCTCAAGCTGTTTCAGGTGTGTGATTTTAACCGTCAAAACCTGTAAATAAACATCTGGATGAGCCGTGTATCTCAATGAATTAGCAATTTCGTTTAATTCATTAATGATTTGATAAATTTCTTCATCGCTGATCTGGTCACTCAATGCTTTGAATTTATCATCAACCATCCCTAGTTCCAGCTGCTCAACGATTTGTGGATCCTGCTGGTACAAAAGAATGTCTTGGCAATAACTGGTTAAATCTTCAACAAATCGACTAGCATCTTTCCCGTTATCAAGCACCTTCTGAACGGTAATCAAAGCATTTTTCGTATCCTTTTTAATCACTTGCTCGACATAAGTTGTCAATAATTCATTTGTTACGCTTCCGGTTACTTGAAGGGCGTTTTCATAGGTCACCTTATCATCGCCGTATGACATAGCCTGATCAAGAATGCTTAAAGCATCCCGCATCCCGCCTTCGGCTGCTTTTGCAATGAGTTTTAATGCTTTATCATCGTACTCAATGTTCTTTTGTTTAAGGATGTAGGCCATTCGTTCCAAAATATCCTCTGGCCTAATCCGCTTAAAATCAAATTTTTGCGTTCGAGAAATAATGGTGGCCGGAATTTTATGAGGTTCCGTTGTCGCCAAAATAAAAATAACGTTTGCAGGTGGTTCTTCCAATGTTTTTAGAAGTGCGTTAAACGCACCCGTAGACAACATATGCACTTCATCAATAATATAAACTTTATAATCAGCCTTCGTTGGCGCATATTTAACCTTGTCACGAATGTCGCGAATTTCCTCAACACCATTATTAGAAGCCGCGTCAATTTCAATAACGTCACTCAGGCTGCCCTCGTTAATTGCCCTGCAAGTTTCACACTTATTACAAGGTTCACCGTCCTCAAGGTAATGACAGTTAACTGCCTTGGCAAAAATCTTTGCAGCAGACGTCTTACCAGTTCCTCGAGGACCGGTAAATAAATAGGCATGGCTGATTTGTTTTGTTAAAATTGCATTTTTCAGTGTTTGGGTAATAATTGACTGGCCAACAATTTCATCAAAACGTTGGGGTCGCCAAACCCGGTATAATGCCTGATAGCTCATTTCCGATCCTCCTTTAGAATCATTAATTACTCTGACAATAAACCCGTAAGCAGTGGTTAAAATACTTAAACAATTATATGCTGAATCGTCCGGAATTGCCAACCAAATTAGCCCTGTTTTGGGCAAGCTTATCGAAAATCTTAATTTGTTTGAGTCGTCAATACACTCTCCCAATTAAAAATAATCAGCTGTGTTTATGATGACCAAACAAAAAGTATGAACGGTGTTCATTCAAGACACGATCCATACTCAAGTAATCCAAATTATAAAAATCTCCCAGCAATATTTCTTTGCTGGGAGTCTAATAGTCATAAACAAGAGGCACAGTGTCGGTGATACTTAGTGCTGCTTCCTTCCGGACCTGACACAGTTCGTAACCCGACCCTTGCCTCAGGGCCTTGCGGCAATAACTATCATATCGTATTTTCAGAGAAAAAGCCAGTCACTTCTGTTTTTTTCTTTTTCGAGCAGCCTTAAAAAAGTCTTTTATAATCTTTGAACATGCGGGTTGAAGGACTCCTTCAAAAACTTCAACATTATGATTTAATCGTGAATCTTCTAGAACTCTGTAAAGGCTTCTAACCGCTCCCGCTTTTTTATCCCGGGCTCCGAAAACAACTCTATCAATTCGAGAGTTGACAATTGCCCCCGAACACATCAGGCAAGGCTCAATCGTCACATAAAGTTCACAATCAACGAGTCGCCAACTCCTCAGATAACGACAAGCTTCCTCAATTGCCATAATCTCTGCATGGGCGACCCCGTCATTTAGGTGCTCACGTAAATTGTGCCCTCGACCAATGATTTGCCCATCTTGGGTAATGACTGCTCCAATCGGCACTTCACCAATCAAGTATGCCTTTTGTGCTTCAATCAACGCCATTTTCATAAATCTTTCGTCTTTATTTTGACTCATTCGAACCTCTCAATTAAATCGATTACTCATTAACACTACGAAGGATGTAGTAACCCTTATCTCGTTTAACAATCTCACAGTTACCGAAAACCTTTGTCATTAATTTTTTGGCGGAAGGCGCGCCTTGTTTCTTTTGCAGAACAACCGTCAGCGTGGCATTGGGCTTTAAATGTGAGACCGCTCCTGTTATCATATCGTCCACGACTTTTTTTCCTGCTCTAACAGGCGGATTGGTCACAATTGCTGCATAGTTGTCTTTAATGTTAGAATAGCTGTTGCTGGCAAAAATTCGAACATTTGAAATGCCATTAGCCTTAGCATTCTTTTCTGCTAATGCTAAGGCAATCTCATTAACATCTACCATGTCAACCACTCTGTCGGGCTGAATCTTTGCAATTGCCAGACCAATCGGCCCATATCCGGTACCCATATCTAAAATATTTCCATCCGGAATATTCTCAACGTCCACATTTTCGAGCAATACTCGACTGCCATAATCAACTCGGTGTTTTGAAAACACTCCGTTGTCTGAAGTAAACACAAAGTTGTTTCCTAATAGTGCGTATTCCCAAGTAATCGGTTCAGATTTGACATCTGGATGCTTTGAATAATAAAATTGATTTTTATCCATGAAAAAACTCCTTAAATTAACGTTTAACAAGGATCAACCACATTTAGTATTGACATTTTTTATCATCACAATATATTGTGTTAATCCGTTGATTTTTTGTAAGTTTAGTGTAAACTGGAATCATAAATTAAAAAAGAAATGATTAAAGCGGGGTGTGCCATATGGCAAAGGTAACAGTATATTCAAAAAATAATTGTATGCAGTGTAAAATGACAAAGCGTTACTTGGCAGAACATCATGTTAAGTTTGAAGAGCACAATATCAATGAGCAGCCAGAATACGTAGACTATCTTAAAAATAAAGGTTTCCTGGCTTTACCAGTAGTCGATGTTGATGGACAGCAAGCGTTTAGTGGATTCCGTCCTGATGAACTTCAAAGAATCGCCGGATAATCTTTGTCCATTTTAACATACTGATTAATTTTAAACGGGCGGAACCAATTTTGGCTTCGCTTATTTTATTCGCAAAATTACAGAAAGCGTGGTCTCACTATGTCTCTTCATAATCTTAAGGATGTTACATATTTCGATCTAAATAACGAAATTAACATCCCCGTTGATAACCAAATCCCTCTACAAAAGGATCAGCAGGCTCTCCAAGCCTTTCTTAAGCAAAATGTCACTCCCAATTTGATGACATTTGACAGCCTGCAGGATCGATTTGATTATCTTATTGAAAATCATTATTACGAAGCGGGATTTATCAAGAAATATCCCATTTCATTTATTGAGAAACTTTATCAATACTTGAAAGATCAAGATTTTCATTTCAAATCATTTATGGCGGCTTATAAATTTTACGCGCAATATGCTTTAAAAACAAACGATAACGATAAATACTTGGAGTCTTTCCTGGATCGCGTTGCTGCCAATGCGCTTTTCTTTGCCGACGGGGATGAACAACTTGCGATGAACTTAGCTGACGAAATTATTCATCAACGCTACCAACCGGCGACCCCAAGTTTTTTAAACGCTGGTCGGCAAAATCGTGGTGAATTTGTTTCATGCTTCTTAATTCAATCAACCGACGATATGAACACGATCGGTCGAACAATTAATTCTGCCCTTCAGCTATCAAGAATTGGCGGTGGCGTCGGCATTAACCTTTCTAATTTACGTGCGGCCGGTGATCCAATTAAGCATATTGAAGGCGCTGCTTCCGGTGTTGTCCCGGTCATGAAGTTGTTGGAGGATAGTTTCTCCTACTCTAATCAACTCGGTCAGCGTCAAGGAGCCGGTGTCGTTTACCTATCTGTTTTTCATCCCGACATCATTTCGTTTCTTGGTGCCAAAAAAGAAAATGCGGATGAAAAGATTCGGTTGAAGACACTCTCACTTGGTGTGACTGTCCCTGATAAGTATTACGAACTCGTAAAAGCCGATGCCGACATGTACCTATTCAGCCCATATGACGTCGAACGCGAATATGGAGTACCATTCTCATATGTTGATATCACAAAAGAATATGATCATTTAGTTGCCAATGACAAGATTAAGAAAACTAAAGTAAAAGCTCGGGACCTTGAAACCGAAATCAGCAAACTGCAGCAGGAATCCGGTTACCCATATATCATCAATATCGATACTGCCAACCGTGAAAATCCGATTGACGGCCGAATTGTCATGAGCAACCTTTGCTCTGAAATTCTACAAGTACAAACACCTTCAACTGTTGATAACGAGCAGCATTACATCAAACTGGGAAAAGATATTTCCTGTAATTTAGGTTCCACAAACATTGCCAACATGATGAACGCAACGAACTTTGGCCATTCAGTTGAATCAATGGTCCGGGCCCTGACGTTTGTAACCGACCACTCTAATATTGACGTGGTTCCTTCAATTCAAAACGGAAACCGTGAATCCCATTCCATTGGTTTGGGTGCTATGGGACTCCATAGCTACTTTGCCAAAAGCCACATGCATTACGGCTCTCCTGAATCAATCGAATTTACTAGTGTTTACTTCATGCTGTTAAATTACTGGAGCTTGGTTGCTTCTAACAAGATCGCTAAAGAACGGCATCAAACATTCGACAACTTTGAAAAAAGCAAATACGCAGATGGCACCTACTTTGATAAATATTTAAATCATTCATACGCACCGCAATCAGATAAGGTTAAGCAATTATTCCATGGCATCACAATCCCAACGAACGAAGATTGGGTGGCTTTAAAGAAGGCTGTTATGGAAGACGGCCTTTATCATCAAAATCGGCTTGCCGTTGCGCCAAACGGTTCAATCTCTTATATTAACGACACAACTGCCAGTCTTCATCCAATTATTAATCGAATTGAAGAGCGTCAGGAATCAAAGATCGGTAAAATTTATTATCCCGCTCCTTATCTTTCAAATGACACGATGCCGTATTATACTTCAGCCTACGATATGGACATGCGTAAAGTCATTGATATTTACGCGGCTGCTCAGGTACATGTTGATCAAGGGATGGCACTGACCCTCTTCATGCGTTCAACCATTCCAGAAGGCCTGTACGAATGGAAAAATGGTCGAACTGACAAGATGACTACCAGAGATCTGAATATTCTAAGAAATTATGCCCATCGCAAGGGAATCAAATCAATTTACTACATTCGAACTTTTACAGATGATCAGCAGGAAGTCGGTTCAAATCAATGTGAAAGTTGTGTTATTTAGTGAGTTATCCTGAAGTTTAAGTAAGATAAAAGGAAGTTAATAATGACTGAAAACTATAAAGCAATCAATTGGAATGCAATCGATGATCAGATCGATAAAGCAACCTGGGAAAAATTAACCGAACAATTCTGGCTGGATACCCGAATTCCTCTTTCAAACGATTTGTCTGATTGGCGTACACTGGACCAAGACCATCAATGGGTGGTTGGTCATGTCTTCGGTGGCCTAACTTTATTAGATACTTTACAATCACAAGAAGGGATGGCCTCACTGCGAAAAGACGTTCAAACACCACATGAAACAGCGGTACTGAATAACATTCAATTCATGGAATCTGTTCATGCCAAAAGTTATTCATCAATTTTCTCAACGCTAAACACGCCCGAACAAATCGATGAGATTTTTGATTGGAGTGATACAGAAGAATTTCTTCAAAACAAAGCCCTTAAGATTCGTGATATTTACGAAAATAACCCGGATCCATTAAAGAAAAAAATAGCCAGTGTCTTTTTGGAAACTTTTCTCTTTTATTCAGGTTTCTATACCCCACTTTGGTATCTTGGCCATAACAAAATCCCAAATGTCGCGGAAATCATCAAGCTGATTCTCAGAGACGAATCTGTCCACGGAACCTATATCGGCTACAAATTTCAAATAGGTTTTAACCAATTGCCAAAAACAAAACAGGAAGATTTAAAAAATTGGCTTTATGATTTACTTTATAAGCTTTATGCAAACGAAGAAAAGTATACACACCTATTATATGATCAAACCGGTTGGACCGATGACGTACTGGTATTTATTCGTTATAACGCTAACAAAGCCTTGATGAACCTGGGTCAAGATCCCCTTTTCCCAGACACTGCAGAAGACGTCAACCCGGTTGTCATGAACGGTATTTCGACTTCAACAGCCAACCATGATTTCTTCTCACAGGTTGGAAACGGGTACTTATTGGGTAATGTTGAATCTATGTCCGATAGTGATTACGACATTTAACCTGCATATTGGTGGATAGTCAATTATTTTAAAAGAATAGCAAGACAAAAAGAGGAATCTCAAGGGATTCCTCTTTTTGTCTTGCTATTTATCACTTGCCTCGCTTACCCAATCATTATTTTAAAAAATCAGCCAACAATATCTTTGGGTCTTCCACCCGTAAACATTACCTTTAAATTGTTTAATGAAATGGTCACCATATTTTTAACCGATTCAGTTGTGTGAAAGGCCGAATGTGGTGTCAAAATGACATTTGGCATCATTGACAGCTTAATTAAATCAGAATCAGTAATCTTCTTCGTAGAGCGCGAATCTTGTAAGTCGGCCGATTCATTTTCTAAAGTATCAACTCCAGCCGCTGCAATTTCACCACTTTCCAAAGCAAAAATAAGATCGCCTGTATTTACAATTGACCCTCGGGCAGTATTAATTAAAATAGCATTATCCTTCATTGCTTCGAAAACTTCATGATTAAATAAATGAAAATTATCTTGCGTAGCCGGCATATGCAAACTAATAATGTCACTTTGTCCAAATATATCTTCTAAATGATCGACATACTCAAATTCGCCATTTGTTGATTTTAAAGGATACTTGTCATAAGCAATGACTTTGGCACCTAATCCCCGAAACAATTGAATAGCATGACGACCAATTCGACCCGTTCCAATAACGCCAACAGTTTGTTCACTGATTAGACGCCCCATAAATTCTGATGAAAAGTGAAATTCATGCTTATCTTGCAATTGTTGTCGCATATAACCAACTTTTCTAGAGAGATAAAGGGCCATCATAACCGCAACCTCGGCAATACTTTCCGGGCTATAGGCAGGAACATTGGTAATTAAAACCCCATTATCTTTAGCAGCCTGCATATCAATGTTATCAATTCCGACATTCCTCAACGCCAAATACTTAATCCCAAGTTGATGAAAAGAGTCGAACAATTCCCTTGAATAAGGGATCGTTTGCAGACAGGAAATACCGTCAAATCCCTGCGCTTCACTAATCGTTTCTGTATTTAACGTCGTTGTCGTTGATGTAACATCAACCTGATGATCTTTTCCCCATTTTTCAATAAACGGGATTTCATCGTCCCGAACATTATAAACTATAAATCTCACAAGAAAGCCTCCTGAGTCTGCATGCCAGCGTTAAATTAAGATGATCGTCAATGTTACAGGATCACCAGTTTACATGCCACTTTAAGTTTACTATACCAAAAAGAACGCTGCCAGACCAACATCAAGCCCGGTAACATTCTTTTCTAATTAAATCATATAGATAATTATTTCAATTTTTGAATGAAGAGATCAAATGCATGTTGACCTTCATCGTTCCACTTATAAACACCGGCGTCTTCAAGTACTCTAGCAAATACCAAGCCGATTTCCTTATCGACAATTTTCTCGACGTTCTCTGGAGTAAAGTCATAACGCGTTTTCAGTTCATCAGCCCACGACTTATGGTAATCTGCCATTTGATTATCATGACCAATCAAATAGTTTTGGACTTCTTTCATTTCGGCTTTTAGTCGTGCAGGTAAAATAGCTCGCCCCATCACTTCAATTAAACCAATATTTTCTTTCTTAATGTGTTGAACATCTTGATGAGGATGAAAAATCCCGTCCGGATACTGGTCTGAAGTTTGATTATCACGAAGGACAACGTCCAATGTAAATTGATCACCCCTTTTATACGCAATCGGTGTGACCGTATGATGACGAACACCATCAGTATAAGCACGAATATCTACCGTCTCATCAGAATACACCTTCCAGGTATCAGCAATTTTCGCAGCTGCTACAACCACCTTATTTGCATCTTCACTTTGCAGACGAATGGTTGCCATCGGCCACCTCACGATGCCTGCCTTCAACCCTTCAATCCCCAAGTCAACCGGTCGATCTATCCCAGCTTTCATCATTGGAAAATTGTGCCGACCTCCCTGATAATGGTCTTGCGCAAGTAACGAACCACCCACAATTGGTAAATCCGCATTACTTCCAACAAAATAGTGTGGAAATTGCTTAATAATATCCATTAAATTGATGAAGGTCTGCTGATTAATTTTCATCGGAACATGCTTTTGGTTCAGAAAAATGGCATGTTCACCGAAATAAGCATACGGAGAGTACTGAAAGCCCCACGGCTGACCACCAATCACCATTCTAATAACTCGGTGATTGCTTCTTGCAGCATAACCCAAACGACCTAAATAACCTTCATTCTCAATGGCTAAAGGACCAACAGGATACCCTGTCGCTTTTTTCTTTCCTGCTGCCGCAATCGCCTTAGGATCCTTTTCCGGTTTTGACAGGTTAATGGTAATTTCTAAATCACCATAATCCGTTTCAGCCTTAAAAGATATGTTTTTAGCAATTGCTCGTGTTTTAATATAATCGTTATTTTGACTAAGTTGATAGAAGTAATCAGTTGCCTTATCAGGTGACTGTTGGTAGTCATTCCAAAAGATCTCGTTTACTTTAGAGGGAATCGGGGTCAATAAGTCCATCAACTGGTCTTCAAGAATTTCACGATTTGTAATAGAATCTTGGATTCTTCCGTGCTTGATGGCAAGTTGAACCAATTCATTGGCCAAATCAATCGGTGAACTATTTTTAGTAGTATTACCAAAACCATCCCCAATTAACCGAAATACTAAGTTGATGACATAAATTCGGTCAACATCTTTGTACGGTGAATCCGATTTAATAATTAAATCGACAAATTTTTCAACTGCTGACTCACTCATTCTCCCTAGTTTCCTTTCCTATCGTCATAACCCTTTGGATGGGTTTCTTTCCAATTCCAAGCT
Organism: Lentilactobacillus hilgardii DSM 20176 = ATCC 8290; assembly: GCF_000159315.1. Lineage (GTDB taxonomy): Bacteria > Bacillota > Bacilli > Lactobacillales > Lactobacillaceae > Lentilactobacillus > Lentilactobacillus hilgardii. The sequence continues at coordinate 77,726 of NZ_GG669996.1, read as the reverse complement.
GTCTTGATAATTTCATGAACATCATCAAATTGAGGATCCCAGCCTAAAACTTTTCTAGCTTTGTCGCTTGCTGCAATTAACGTGCTTGGGTCTCCTGCACGACGTGGTCCCATTTTGGCAGGAATTGGCTTCCCTGTGACATCTCGGGCAGCTTCAAGCATTTCTTTATTAGAAAATCCGGTTGAGGATCCCAAATTAAAGGCATCACTGTCATGTCCGGCTTGAAGATACTTCAAAGCCAGAATATGAGCATCTGCCAAATCAACGACATGAACGTAATCACGAACATTTGTCCCATCTTTAGTATCATAGTCGTCGCCAAAAATAGTTAATTGATCGCGCTCACCAGCTGCAACTTGAAGAATAATAGGAACTAAGTGGGTTTCAGGATGATGGTCTTCACCAATTGAGCCATCCGGCTTAGCGCCAGCTACATTAAAGTACCGAAGAGCGACAAATTTAATACCGTAAGCAACATCACTCCAGTGCATAATCTTCTCCATAGCAAGTTTACTTTCACCATATGGATTGGTTGGTACTTGAGGATCGGTTTCCTTAATGGGAATTTGTTTTGGTTCGCCATAAGTAGCAGCGGTTGATGAGAAAACAATCTTCTTAACGTTATGCTCATGCATCACTTCTAATAAGCTAATCATGCCATAGGTATTATTATCAAAATACTTCAACGGCTTTTCCATTGATTCAGGAACAACTGAAAATGCGGCAAAATGAATAACACCTTCAATATCTTCCTTATCAAAAACCCCACTCAAAAAGGTCTTATCCCGAACATCGCCTTCATAAAAACGTGCTTTGGGGTTAACTGCGGCACGGTGGCCGGTTACCAAATTATCAACAACTGCTACGTCGTACCCTTTTTCAACTAACCGGTCAACAGTATGTGAGCCGATGTAGCCGGCGCCACCTAATACTAAAATTGCCATCTTAATATCCTCTCCTTCTCAATTAACTACTTAATCTCTTTTGGACCATCAGAAATCTCAGCAATATAGAACTCTGCCGGATGACCGATTTCTTGTTCGTAAACTTTGCCAACATTCTCTTTAAACGCATCAACCTTATCGCGGTCAACAATTGCAATAGCACAGCCACCAAATCCGGCGCCGGTCATACGTGCACCGATAACCCCTGGTTGCTTCCAAGCAGTTTCTGCCAATGTATCCAACTCTTTACCCGTTACTTCAAAATCATAGTGTAGTGAAATATGGGAGGCGTTGATTAATTTACCAAATTCTTCCAGATTATTATTAACCAATGCATCTTTAGCTTTTAATGTTCGTTGATTTTCAAAAACAGCGTGACGCGCACGACGAATTAAAATATCATCGTTAATTAAATAACTATTTTCATCAAATTCCGATTCACTTAAATCACCAAGCGTCTTAATCGGTAATTTGGTCTGCAGCCTTTTTAATGCTTCTTCGCATTGCGCACGACGCTCATTATACTTGGAGTCCTGCAATTCACGGTGTTTCTTCGTATTCATGATAACGACCACTCTGTCGCCCATTTCAACGGGAACATATTCGTAATCTAAAGTATTAGTATCCAATAAGATTGCTTGATTAGTTTTACCCATTCCAATTGCAAACTGATCCATAATCCCAGTTTGAAGACCAAGATAGCTGTTTTCAACTAATTGGCCATATTTAACAAGCTCCACTTCATCAATATTGAATTCATAAACATCATTCACAATTTCAGCAGTCAATAATTCAATGCAAGCTGAGGAGGACAGACCGGCAGCATCTGGTAAATTACCATTAACTGCAAGGTCAAATCCATGATCAAGCTTGTGACCATGGTCAATGATCTGCGCAATCATTCCTTTAGGATAGCTTGCCCACCCGTCGGCTTTGCTGTAGGCTAAATCATCTAACGAAAATTCAATAATTCCTTGATCAGCAACGTTTGCAGAAAATACTCGAACTTTATTATCTTTACGTGCACCGTACGCACCATAAATGCCCATGCTGATTGCGCATGGAAAAACGTGACCACCATTAAAATCAGTGTACTCACCAATCAAATTGATTCGACCAGGTGAGAAGAATACTCGGCTGGAATTGTAACCGAACTTATCATTAAATACTTTTTTTACATCAGAAGAAAGCATGAATTTCATCCCTTTACAATTATTTTAGTAAATTTTACTCAAATACAAAATACCTCATTTTGATAGCGTTGTCAACTGCATCTTTAATACAATGTTAGAGATTGCTCAATAATATTATCAGCAACATGCCTGACGTATCAGTATTCATTGCACTATCCAATGCTAATTTCACAAAGTTTTGGAAGCGCTTAATTTTTTTGTCCTTTAAATATTCTTAGATTGGTAAAGTCCAGTAAATTTCTCAAAAGAAGCCATTTTTTTGAGAAATATGTCGGCCATCATATCAAATTTTTTAGTTTCCAAAAAAGAAAAAAGACCAAATAAAAATGGCTAAATCAGCCACTGTTCATGCACCAATTTAACCATATAGAAATCATTTATTTTAAAAGAATGTTTTGCCTACAACAATTGTAAACATCAGTAGAATAACTGACGATATAAATGCTGCCAAAAACACATTTTTTCCTCGTTGGAAAATCACACGGAAATTAACACTCATTCCAAGAGCGGCCATCGCCATTCCCAAGAACAGATAGGCAGCTTTAACCAAAAGGGCTAACGTTGCCGAACCAATTGGTAAAAATGTTCCTATCACACTTGCAATAATAAATCCCGCCATAAACCAAGGAATTGGTAAATGCCTTTTTTCTTGACCAGCAATCAACGGACTGGTTTTCTGATACCAACCACCTATTATTAGAGCAGCAGGAGCCAGCATCAATACCCTGGATAATTTAGTAATAATTGCAGTATCCAAGCTAATTGGTCCGCCTGAACTTCCCGCCGCCACTGCATGGGCAATTTCATGTAACGAAGCACCGGTCATAACGCCAAATTGAGTTGGTGTTAAATGAAGCAGTGGTTTAATTCCAATTTCAATCAAAGTAAATACCGTTCCTAAAATGGCAACAACGGCAACGGCGAGTACTTCGTTCTCACGTTGCCTTGCCTGCTGACTTTCAGCAACTTTGATTTGAGGAGAAATTCCCATCACGGCAGCGGCACCACAAATCCCTGTTCCACTTGCAGATAAAATGGCTAATTCTTTTTCCACACCAAATTTTCTTGCAATAAAGTAGGTCATCGAGACAGTTCCGGTCACGACCACCACTGCTAAAAGGATTGTCTTCACCCCGGCTGAGGCTAAATCAATTAAATTCAATTTGAAGCCCAGTAAAATAATTCCTAAGCGTAGAAATTTATTGGAAATAAACCCGATTCCCTCTTTGGACGTTTCAATCGGTCGCTTAAAAACTTGAAATACCATTCCTAATATCAATGAAATAACCAACGCGCCAATTAAGCTGAGATAAGGCTGACTCCCTAAGAAATTCCCCATTAATGCACAGATGAGTGTCAGAATCAACGCAGTAAAGAAGCCTTTGGTTCTTAACACACCATAATTTTTCATTTGTTTACCTCCAAACGTGATTTACTCGTAAAATATTACCAGAAATCAGCGATTATAGATAATTATAATGTATAATAACAATATAAATAATTCTTATTATGGTGGAGATTTTATTGTGCTTGACAGACGATATGAAACATTTTTAACTTTAGCAAAAACTGTATCCTATACAAAAACGGCCCAAAAATTATACATCACTCAACCGGCAGTTACTCAACAAATAGCAAGTTTGCAAAAGGATCTTCAAATTGAATTAGTTCGCTATGAACGACCAAATCTGATTATTACTTCTGCCGGTAAGGAATTAGCCAAGTATATAGAAAATGTCAGGATTAAAAGTCATCAGCTTTTGCAACATCTACAGAGACCTAATGATAAACGATCACTTAAATTTGGCGCTACCTTATCTTTTAACACTATCGTAGAACCAAATTTCATTAAACATATTGCACCGAAGTTCACTAATATTGATTGCCTAGTTGCCAATACCGATCAAATTCTAACGCAAATTGATAATGGCCAAATCGAATTTGGACTAGTTGAAGGCAACTTCAAGCTTTCAGATTATGATTCTATTCCAATTTTTAAAGATGATTTTATTGCTGTATGTAATCCTCAAAATCCACTGGCTAATCAAAAAAGGGTCGATTTAAAAGCGTGTTTAAAATTTCCGCTTTTACTTCGAGAGGTTGGATCAGGGACACGATCAATTCTGGAAGATTGGTTGGCAATGGTGAATCATTCGGTATCGGATTTTTCTAAAATCATTACGATAGGTGACATGTCAACGATTATCAGCCTGCTGCAAGCAAATATGGGCATTAGCTTTATGTATCGATCATTACTCACCGAAAAGCTTTCAACCCACCAATTAGTTCAGCTCCCTTTAACTAGTTTTGATATTACGCGAACGCTTAGTATGGTCTTTCAACAGCAAAGCTATTATGAAACTCAGTATCATCAATTAGCAGATGATATTAAAACTATTTTAGCGAAATAATAGAGGCAAGACTACAAATAATTTAACTCATTTTGTCCCTGAATCTTTGACCAACCATCTCTTTTAACTCAGTTAGTCATGAACATAGTCACATTCTGTTCACATATCATTCACAAAAAAGTCATAACTATTTTTTATAATGCATGGTAGATAACAAAATTAGTTTGAGGACAACTCAGTTTGAGAGGAGCATTTTCTTGCAACGTTTGGCCACCTACAATTCCGTTCATTGGAAACTTCCATCAATTATTTTAATATTTTTAGTATTGAGCTTGTCTACATCGGCTTATCTGCTCCTTCACAACAGGAATCCTCAAATAATTATGAATCAAATCGCAAAAGATCAAAGTGGTCGAACCATTGATAAAAAAAGCGTTGTTGCATTATCAGCAGACAGACACGGCGATCAAATTGTATTGGGATTTACAAAAAATAACAATTTAATTGTTCAATTTCGGCAAAGAGTCTTTGGAGGATATTCTACAAAAGGCTATCATATCAATCAAATCACAAATCATGATTTTAATAAGCCATTCCAATTGAAAAATAACGTAAACCAGAAACACATTAATAATTTCGTTTATGGTGTCTTAAAAAAGGATCAGACTGCACCACAAATTAAAGGTAAAAAGCTATCTTTGATCAATCATCACGGTCACCGCATTTTTTACGCATTTACCAAACCGAATGAGAGCATTCAAGTTCAATTTAATCATTAACAAGCAAAAAACAGTTAGTGCAAGTTTCAATGCACTAACTGTTTTTTTGCTTGGGATCCAAATTCAAGAGAACAGTTGCTTAAAAAATCTCCAACAGTTAATCGGCAACCAGCCATTTAAACAGCCCTATTCGGATCCGTTTTTGTGGCTTGTTAACCACTGGCAGAATTTGAAGGACTGAAAATGCAAGTGAATTTCCACGGTAATAAGCAATGTACTTAGGCTTCCATTCATCAACATACTTATTTTTATATGATCTCAATCCTTCAAAACTATATAAATTATATCCATATTCATAGATTAAATGTACGATTCTTTCCTGAGTAAAGCTAAAGCGAGATGTTCCAACATTGGAAAGAGGTGACATTCCCAAATCAAAGTATTGATACCCTTCCTCATGGGAATAATGATATAAATTGACCAAAATGCCATCCATAATACCGGATGGTGCTTTAGACGAAGACCTCATCAAATCAATTGACGTGATTTCATGATTACCATCCGGCATAAGATTTGCAAAGGCAACAATTTCGCCGTTTGGATCCCTCATGACTGCAATTGGTGCCTCATTTAAGTACGTCTCATCAAAAAAGCCAAGTGAGAAGCCCTTTTCAGGTCGATTATCGAGCCATTCATCAGATATTACTTTTAATTTACCAATTAGTGTCTGATCGAATGGTGGCTGTAAAAGTTCGAACTGGTACCCCTCACGATTAAATTTATTCATTAAGGCACGTTCGCCCCGATGACGCTTACCACTAAGCGTAAATTCGTTTAAATTAACTAATCCATCCTCACCGGTTTTAATAAAATCAAATCCGCTTTCGTGAAGTCGCATTGTTAAATCTTGATTAATTTCATAAAATAGCAGCTTATAATCCTGTTTATCAGCTTCCGTCATGAAGTGGTCAATAGCGGTCATCATTTTACCTTTGTTTCCAACAGGTTCCCCCATGATCAAAATCTTATCCGCTGTTTTCCGAAACATAAAGAAAACCTGATCCTGACCATTCTCCTGATAAAAATATAATTGTTTATCACGAAGAAAGGCAAGATGACTATTTTCATTTCCACCAAACTTATTAATAACATTTCGAACACGTTCAGCATCAAATGGTTCGTACAGCCACGACGGCCGATCAGCGGACAAATACCGATTAACAGCAAATAGTACCAACAAAGCAATTACCAAGCCAACAAAGCCAACCAACCAAGCTGCTTGCGATGGAAAAAGATATGCCTTGTCAAAATGCAACGGCGTATGTGGATTTGCTGCAATTCCAACCAACGTGTAACCGATAAAGGTAGTGACAAACAATGATCCGTTAAAAAGCAACACACCCCATGAATTAGCCATTCGATCTCGGTAAAGAACCTTTCTTGATAACCAAAGAAGAACCAGAATAAGAAGAAATAACGTGACCATCCGCCAAGTGAACGCTTCATTAAACCATGTATTTAAGACTGAAATAATTAGCACAATCACAGTTGGCCAAAAAGCACGTTTTGTCCGCGCCCATACGCCACTTGCTAAACCAATCAATAAAAATGCCACAATAATATTCATAATATGGCTAACAAAGAAAATTGAATATGGAAATAGTCGAATATAAAGTCGGTTAACAATCACAACATTGGGCACAGTCGCAAATAAGAGCATCATAATCCCTGAGAAATACATAAAGATTGTCAACAGAATTTGTGCAAATCGTCGAATTAAGATTTGGGGTAGATTGTCCAGGAAGGTATTAATCTTATTCCCAGTATCATGGACAAAGAGCGCTGATCCGACCACAAAGGGCACTAAATAATAAAATGTCCGATAAAGCAGGATCCAGACCAAAGCATCACTCCGACCAACACCAATAAATCCAAGACCGATGATAATAAAGATATCAAATGAACCAAGGCCTCCAGGAATCATCGAAACAACTCCGGCAACATTGGCGACCACAAAAATAGGAACTACTGCTGCAAAATCGATGGGTAGCCCCATCAAGTAACCAACTAGGACAAAGAACCCCAAAGCACTTGACCACTCTAATAATGATCCGGTTGCCATAACAAATTCCTGCTTGGTCGAAAGATCGTGAAAAAAATCGGATTGGTTCAGTTTGGTGAAAATAAAAACAGCAGGGAAATAAATTGCGCCACCCAAAAGCCATATCCAGTAATGAGAGAAGACTTGACCAATGCCAAATCCAAAAATCATGATTAAGGCCACAAAACACAAAAGCGATAGACCTGAAATTAAAAATAAAGCAACCTTTGAAATTGCATAAAGAATTTGCTTACGAGATGCCCCTTTACCATAAAAATGAGCTCGAAGACTTGCACCAAGTAAGCCGCCAAACCCCAGCAGATTGGTAAAGGTATTGACGACCCAACCACTTTTAACAATGTACCATGGAGAAAACTTGGTTGGTAAAAATCTTACAATCGAAAAATCATAAATCAGCATTGGTAATATCGAAACAAAACCAATTATCAGCATTAGCAAAAGTGATAGATCTGACTGATTCGCTAAAATTTGTTTAAACTCTTCACCATTAATTTGCCGAACGATTTTTGCCAATTGTCGAACAACGAAAATTAAAACGGAAAACACAAATAACAATTTGATAATTGTCATCCGTTTATCAAGAAAGGCTTTTAACTTTGCCAATTAACTCACCCCAAATATAGATATCTTGTTTTATTATGCCAATTAATGACATGGATAACAAGGGATCATGCCCGAATTTGTTGCAAGCTTATTAGTTGGTTAATAAATCTTCACAATATTAAATTCTAGAATTAAACATCATTCGATGCCTGAATTATCCCCACCATCTCTGACATTATTTGTTAGCACTCAAAGTGGCATTTACTTCCAACCGGTCACAGTTATTTAGTCGAAAAAAGTGCGATTTTGTCTACATTTCTCATCAATTCTTTTTTCAGCCAACGCTTTTGCTGTTGATCAACTACAAAACAAGTATCATAAAGAATTGTTATTTTCTTTTATATATTGATATAATTATTAACAAGACAATATTATTAATCAATCGTGTTTTCAACGCGTTCACAGTAATTATCGCTAGAAGAGACGATCAAAGCCTACAAGGGGATGCTTAAACTAAAACAATTGTCCAGACACTGAAGACTATAAAAGCTGAAAACGCCTTTGACAGGGCTTAATATTTGGGGGATATCATTGTGCATCAAAATAATAAAAAGGGATACACCTTTATCCCAAAGTACATAATTATTTTTGTAACTATATTATTAACTGGTGGATTACTTTCAGCCTGCGGAAATGGCCAAGCAAATCTCTCCTCTAAAAATCATTCATCCAAAGTAACAGCAATCAGCAAAGAGTCTGACAATTCAGATTCAAGCCATAAACAAGTTGAATCAAATTCAACCAGTTCCAATACGCAACATCATAGCGCAATTTCTCAAAAATTAGTAACGGCTACAGATAAAGAATCTGCTGGTCCAACCAGTAACTATTATTGGGTGAACGGCAAGGCACACATTACCGGTTTTAGTCATTTAAAGGCTGGCGATTACCGTTTTACTAAAGACAAACAGGGACGTTCTGCCACTGCCAGAGCAGTATTAACGTATGCCGAGTATCAATCATCCAAAGGCTCTCGACAAGGTGAACCGCTAGCTCCTCCAGCTTGGCCTTCAAGCAATCCAAAAGTTGCAATCAATTATTGCCTCACTGGACGCACTTATCATGGTTATCTATACAACCGTAGCCATTCAATCGCTGATAGTTTACTAGGCAGTAAATCCTATACGTCTGAATATAATTTCACTACGGGAACTCGACCTCAAAATGTTGGTGCGGATCAAAGCGGTGGCATGAGATATGCGGAGGAAACAGCCGAAAATTACTGGAACAATTATCCCGGGACTAAAAACACAATTGACTATGAAACCACTCCGGTCTACAAGGGAAATGAAAATATCCCTCGCGGATCCATTGTAAACATAAAGTCCTCGGATGATGTCCTCAATACCGAAATTGTTGTTATCAATTCTGTGGAAGGTATCAAGATCAATTACAATGACGGTAGTAGCAATGCTAAACCAATTACCAGCCCCAACTCGCGCACAAAAAAGAATCAATCTTCTTATTCAAATGGCGATTATCATGGAAATTCGACTTGCACTTCAAAACACCAAACCACAAGTAGTCAAACGACCACAGGTACAACAAGTCAAGCCACTAATAAAACAACTAAGGAGGGCCAGTGGACAGTTGCTGCAGCCGGCATGGTCTTTGTATCTGACAGTCAAAAATATTATTCTCGAGTTACCAACCCAACTAATTATCAATATGTAAGTGAGACTCAAGCCACTGCTAATGGTGCAACTCGGGCTGCCCGTGGGAATCAATACGCACGCCCTTAAATATTATTAGGTAAGCCTTTATCATTTCATTCTTATTTGTAGTATGCAGAGAATTTATATTCTGCATGTTATTTTATACATTTGGGCATTTTATCCCTTTATACTGGCTTCAATTAACTAAAAAACAATGTTACCTTCAAGATAATTCAAAAGCGCATTGCATCAGTAATTAGTACTGATACAATGCGCTTTTTATTTTCTAACTTAAGCCGATTCTAACTCTCTTACTTAAGAGTAGTAACGCCTTTTGCCTATATAACAGTATCTAGAGAATCATGTTCCATATTTGTTCCACAAATACTCTATTTTTTGTTTTATTCGGTGTGAATTAGCCGTTTTATCGTATCTATATTATAGAGGTGATAAACATGAGAAAAGAAACCTACTTTAGGGATAAAAATTTATATATCGAATACATTAACGGTGTGATCTATCTTGATGACCAGTTAAAGCCGCGTCTGTATTCGGATCAAACCATCAGTGATTTCTACGAACTAATAGAACGTTGCCTATTATATAGGATCAATTTGTAAATAGAAAAAGCTCACGTTAATCAATGCTTTGCGAAACTTCCGATAAGCTCGCCATTCCTCATTCGTTTCAACAGGCAGGTCAAACATTACCATTAGTGCACATTCTAGCTAAAACAGTGTCATTATTGGATCCTTTGCTTGATATCCCCCAATTCTCCCCCAAATGTGTTATCTATACATTCTTGGGGATATAGGGAATTACTGTTATATTTGTATCAATAATACCAAATTCTTTTCTAAGCATTGCTTCAATATCTTCACATAAGTAATAGCTATTCAAAACACTCATTGTAGGCAATAAAGCAATTGTTACATCAAGAAATAATAAATTTCCACTATAATGAGCCTTAAGACCGTACACCCTATTAACATCAGAAAAATCATTTATTTTTGCTTTAATTTCATTTTCAAGCTCAGCGTCAATGCTATCAGTAAGGTTACGTGAATTTTCCTTAATAATACTAATTCCAGACGCTAGAATAAAAAGTCCGACAATTATGCTAGATACATTATCTAACCAATTAATCTGAAAAAGTAAACTAGCAAAAATTGCTACGCCAGTGCCAATGCTGGTTATTGCATCCCCCAAACTATCTTTAGCAGCAGCCGATAATGCTGCATTATGAAATTTACGTCCAGCTTTTTTATTCAATAACCAGACAAATAGCATTACAAAGCTTGCTATTATAGCACCAATTCCAGTCATAGACTCGGGGATATTTTTCTTGTCAATCAATAAACCATTAAAACCAGAAAATACAATTTTTAATGATAGCATAAAAATAACTGTACCCGTTATTATATTAAATACAGTTTCAAATTTTAATTTAGATAATTGTCGCTTGGGATTTCTCAAATATGTTTCATTAAAGTCACTACTTCTTTCACGTTTTTTTCCTCTAGCAATCCATAGACCGATGATTAATAGCAAAGTTGAAACAATTCCCGATAAATTATTAACCGCATCGGCTTTTAAAACAGCTGAGTTTCCAATTATTGAAAGA
>NZ_GG669996.1:54719-65144 GCF_000159315.1 Lentilactobacillus hilgardii DSM 20176 = ATCC 8290 | reverse complement strand
GAAAGATAATATTCAATAAAAGCCAATATGAAATAAATAAATATATTGAAATATAGAAATTTAAGTGCTGAATTAATGCTTATTAATTCGTTTTCTTCAATTTTCCCCCAAGCTTCTCGTTCCCTTTCTAAATGCTTTTTTACGCCCTCCAAATCCTTTTTATGCATCGTTATCCCTTCATTCCAATCTCTTATAGTCTACCCACTATAACATATGTAGAAAAGCCACCCAAGATTTTATATGAGTGAACTTTTTAATAATTCTTTCAAGAATAGCTCTTTAGTTTTTATCTTTCAATTCTTTCACATCATCTTCTAATTGGTCAATCCGCTGATTAATGGCTTTATGTTCACCCCGAGACACTGCAAGAGTTTCCTTAATACTGTATTGATCCTTTACAAATTGTTCCAAACGGTTCGAGGTATCTCTAATTGATTCAGCTACATCTTCCAGCCTCTGGGTTAACGGTTTCAGAAGAACTCTTAAAACGCCATAAACACTACCGCAAATACCCAAAGTCACGGTAATCAATTCTATCCAACGATCAAAAGTCATTTATGATCACCGCCAGACAAACGGATTCGTTTAATATAGGTGCTGTTTGACGTGATATATCCGTTAGCATATTTCAATTTAAGATGAGTGATCTTACCAACCTTGACCGCTGAGGCCCAGACCCGTGAGCCCTTGGCATAACTAATGTCACTTTTGCTGGTTTTATCGAATTTAAGCTTCTTATAAACATTAACCTTGGGTGCGACAACTTCATATAAACCCAAACCAGTAGCTTGGTAGTAACTAGACTGCGTTTTGGTACTTGATTTAGTTGAGGTTCCAGACAGGGATCCATCAAAATCATAACTGGCATCCACATGTAATCTCTTAAAGTCATCGGTATACTGCCAAGCATTAGCATTATCAATGCCTGGTTGGTTAACCCCGTATGCGGCTACCCAAATTCGCTGATCAACTAAAGCTACACGATTAATCCGACCGTATTTAAACCAAGAACCACTTCCATAGGTAATCACATTAGAATACCCTTGAGCTTTTAAATACTTTAAAAGGATATTCACTTGGGGTGTCGTGTTGGCCGGTAAATCTTGAGCTTCCACATCGACCGCTAACACCGTTGATTTATCCAACCCATACTTTTTAACCCAAGCTAAAAAGTACTTTGCCTCAGCCAAACCATTTCCATGAAAGAAATGATAAGCACCAACGGTGCCAAATACTTGGTAAACATTTGATACCTGTTCGCCAGCACTGGCGTTCACATAAGTCGTCCCTTCTGTCAGCTTAACCATAACTGAATCAATTCCATATCGTTTGAGGTTCTCAAAAAAAGCTTTTGACTTGCTTTGATAAGCAGCCACATCACCAACTAATTTAGACATTTGCACCACCCTTTTCTGTTGATTGCGACGTTTGAGAAACGTTTCCGATTACATCAATAGACTTAGCTGATTGGTTATTCTCTGAATCTCCGGGAGCTGGCGTTACTGGGGCAAAATGATTATCAGCCCCTGTCGTTTTGTAAGCTTGATAAGCTTTTTCAACTAAGCCGGCAATCACTTGATAATCAAGATCAAAACCGTTAGCTTTTAACTGATCGTTAACAAAACGCATAGCCTCCTTCTTCCGATCAGATTTACTCAAGGCTGCCAAAACAGCTAATTCCGGTACAATCACATTGGCCAGTTTCAATCCCAACTCTAGTGCTTGTTGGGAATGAACATTCTTTTCAGTCGCAATCTTTTTTTGCAAGTACGGATTAATAATCTTGTAGATTACCGGAATGACGGCAACAAAAAAAGCAACCACACCGGTTGCCTTCAAGGAATTAAAAACATCTAAAATATGAGTAAACATAATAAAACCTCCTAATTTTTGGGCAAAATAAAAGCAGACGTTTTCCGGCGTCTGCTACGTAGTATCATAATAATTATTTTGAAAAATAATAAGACTGAATATTCAAAATTAATCCACAAAGTGCTTCAGCCCACTGAGACATTGTACATCTATTATGAAAAAGTATCTACCCTAGAAGTAGATACTTTCATTAGTGAAGATAATACATAATAATATGAGTTTACTTTTAAAGGTACTCATATTAGGGGGCGGGTCAATATATATGTCAGTACACTGGCCTTAACCACACTATAAAGCATTCATTTTTAATGTAAACAGTTAAGCACAAGATGACGCCTATCCCAAGCGTGGAATAGATGCTAGTTAAGAGAACTGTGTAAGTTGAATTATCAATTTATCGTCAATAAACGTCCCCTTAACATAGACAATATAACATGATTCAACAAAAGATAACAGCCATAGTTAGTTTTTCTAATTAAAACCCCTTCAGGTATTCTTTAAATAAAAGCACCTGTCTAGGCTTAAATAAGTGTCCTTAAATGTAAATAAAGTTAGCAAAAGTATAAGGTCGAAAGGTTAAAATTAAATTAATAACCTTCAAATTTTATTATAATACTTTCAACAAAAAAAGCACCTATCGGGGGGACAGGCGCTACTTCATATATGGGGATATATGAGATCGAATAGAAACAATAATTGGAAAAGATATATCTGAGGGCAATGTCTTTTGAGATATGGTTAGTAGCCGGGGAGGTTACCAACGAAATTTATTATAGCACACTTCCTCACAAAAAAATAATACTAAAATACGTTTATTGTTTTGCTTATTTTACGAACGGAATCCCGCTGACATCTTTACTAACGCACAGCGCGGTAACATTCTGTAGTGGATGCTAAAAACTAATTATCAATTAATAACGCCGTACCATTGTACATTGTCCAACATTCGCTACCTAAGTTATAGCCCGGATAGATAGCAATCTTGTTGTTCCACTTAAAAGAGCCATATCCAAAGTTAACCATCATATCGCCAGCAGCAACTGTATTTGTTGCGTCGGCATATGATTTGCCTGTTATTTGAGTAGGCACAACGGTTTTACCATCAGTAATTGATGACAAATCATTAAAGATAGAAAACCAACCATACCAGCTCTTCCCAACTGGCGTATCGATTGCTAAAGAAATTACTAGCAAGTTTCCCTCAACTCTAATTCCTCCAGTTGTAGTAACCCCAGCAGGGATGTTTGACGGTGCAATCAATGTATCGTCTTTATTCTCAAACAAAACTTTACCATTAAGTGCTGCTCCATGGATTTCTGCCATCATTCGCACCTCCCATTTGAGAGATGGAGGAGAGCATTAGTTAATAGCGAATATGCCCCCGAATGTAATAATTGATTTGTTATACATATTTACGTCTCCTTTTCAAATTACTGGTATTGATAGTGCAATTGGTAAGTAGCCAATACTTGTGTTATGCGCAATTTGCACAAAATACCCTTCAGAGCTCGGATATCCCCAGTGCACATAATCAGTTGTATTATCTGCAAACTGAAATGCTGTCTCCGGCTCATTGTAACGATAATCCGGAAGCTTCCAGAGAGGATTCATTTTTACAAGACCATAATTTACGTTGTTTCCTTCGTTTAATGCAACCTGACCTTCTACATAAAGAACACCATTTAAAACGCGATAGTAACATTTAAAGACTTCGGTTTGCATTGATGCTCGATTAGTCTCAACCTGTTTCCAGTCTGAATCTAATGAAGTGTTAGGTAGTTCCATTGGTTGCCCATTAAGTGCCATGCCGTGAATTTGTTCAGCCATTGTGACGCACCTCCAATTTACCAGAGGTACGCAAACCAGCGCCTAGAGAGGGCTTGCTACCCCCTCACATATAATCAGATAGTTATTAAATTTCATTTCGATTGTCCTTCCTTATTTAAGAACCAAGTCTGCAAGTCCGCCAAACACTATTTGCGCTTTGTCGCTTGCACCATCAGTCAAATACATATGTCCAGGCTGAAACATTAAAATACCATTTACCACTGCAAAGCCACATAAGTCTGCTTTCGCATTGAATGAATAGTCAGGAGGATTACTGACCATTGGCTGACTCCAATAAATATGAGTTTCCCCATTAGGTCCATTTGAAATTGTTTGAATATTTCCTGTGACAATCGTACTAGAACTTTGGTATGAAGCATTCTTAGGCCATTCATCCGGTACGTTGTATAAATGAATATCAACCGCATTGCCATTATTATAAAGCCCTTTTGGAAAATTTAAACAAACATATCCATTTAGAATAATTGAGCCATCCTCATTTAACTTGTAAAAAATATCACTAGATTGAAGTACTGGCTTTATAGCTTCTTCAGCCTGATTAAGTTCTCCTTCGAAATCCAATTCTTTATTTACAATAACTAAATGCTGCCAATCATTTTCAAACAGTAATTTCTGGTCAAGCATACCGCCTTTAATATTTCCGGAAATTCCGTTTAGCATAAAATTGCTCATGCTGCCACGCTCCTCTCGGAAACGTAGTAGTACCAGTGGTTCAGGCGGTCACTCTGCCCCCCCCCAGAGGTTTTTACGGCTATTGGAATTGCAAACGAAAAGTGGGCTTGTGCAGCTTCAGTATTTGAAAAGCCATCTAAATTGTCAGTGCGAAATGCCAGTAGATATCCATTGTCATAAGCTGTTTTGTAATTTAAATAAACAGTTGCAATACCACCACTTGGGTCAATTGATCTTTGCTGGATTGCATTCCACGTATTTGTGTCAATTGGATCAGGCAATTTCCATGACTTATCAATTTTTAAAGCAAAATTAGATGCAGCACCAGCTCCTTGCTGAATACTGACACTACCCGTGATAAATAATACATCATTAAAAACACGATACTGAATTAGGCTCATGTTGGTATTAATTAATGATCCTTGATAATCGTTGCATGTTTGCC
Organism: Lentilactobacillus hilgardii DSM 20176 = ATCC 8290; assembly: GCF_000159315.1. Lineage (GTDB taxonomy): Bacteria > Bacillota > Bacilli > Lactobacillales > Lactobacillaceae > Lentilactobacillus > Lentilactobacillus hilgardii. The sequence continues at coordinate 60,307 of NZ_GG669996.1, read as the reverse complement.
AGCCTGTATCGGCGTTAGCAAATAATTCTTTGCCATTAATAATTGCTCCGTTTACCATGCTCTCACTCCTTACCATACAAAAAGAACGCCGGGATATTTGGCGCTCTTTGCTGTTGCATCATCTTTGTCCGTGGCAACTCCATAACCCATAATCGGATAGCCATCGAGGAACATTTGACCGTCCTTGACAGACAGTTTTGTGTTGGTAATGTTGCCATCAGCTGAACCGTCCGTGTTGACCAGCTTTGTAGTATCAACCTTCGGCACATCGTCCACCGTGATAAATGGCTTACCATTCGTTTTTAGAATTGGCGCCACATCAAACGTTTTAGTACCGGCTACCTCTTCATCACCACTTTTGTGCATCGTGTTGCTATCGTCGGCCGGTACAAAGGTTTTACCATTTACAACAATTGAACCATCTTTATTGTCTGTAACCTTTTTAGCCACGTCATCCAAAGTGGCAATGTTCGATGGAATTCCTTTGCCTGTGATATATGCATCACCATTTTTATCAACTGGATCAACTTTAAAGGTCTTTTTACCATCAACCGTCTCATCACCCGTTGTATGAACGACTGTATCGTTGGTAGCAAAGGCACCAGTGATCATATCAAAATGGACGTTTGACGCGTTGGAAAAGCCAATATTGAATTTATAGGTAAATGATACTGGTGTTGAACCTGAATAGGCTGGAATTGTGTCTGGAGCATTGGTTGTCGTGACAACGGCCATCAAGATTGACTGACCGTTTTGAGAATCAGACCCCCAGATTCCAAAGACCCACGCTTTATAATCCGCCGTAATCTTGGAATTGTCGAGTTCGGAAGAAATAATTAGCGTATTATCATTCTTGGAATATCCATTAGCTTGAATAGTTTGAACGACGTTTGGGATCGACGTGAGTTTAGTGATATCAGTCGTTGATGGAAGCTGTTTACCGCTAACTTCAATCTTATCAATACTGAGGGATGCTTTGTCAGCAATGATACCGGCTACCAGATTATTACCACTATCTGTAACTTTAGCTAAATCGTAAGCCACTTTACTTACCTCCTTCTACTTGGATGTTTTCAACGGTAATTGATTGAACGCCTATCCCAACATACTCATTCATGTTCATAGTATTCATAAATGCCACCGTATTAATTTCCACACCATTGAGAGTGGCAGACGACAGTCGATCCATCAATACAAGTAACGTTTGATGAGATGAAATAAGGCTAGTCGGTAATTGGTCGATATCAACGACTTGAGGGTTGCCAACCATTTTTGTTCCGTCCCAATGATAATCAGTGTGAACTTTCAGACCGGAAGTTTTAGGGTCTATTTGAAGGGCGTTGCAGACAATATTAATGATATCGTTGATTGTTCCACCTGAATGGGCGGCCAAAAGCTTAGTTTTAAGAATGAAACGATAAGTTTCATCACTCGTCCCATATCGCGGTTGATGAATGTCGTCACCAATTTCATCGAGCTGTTCGCCAACAGCTTCATCAATTATCCACGAACTATGGATACTTTCGAACCCGTTATCCAGCCACAATTGGAAATCTGCCAACACACGAATTAGTGTATTAACATTGCTACCTGTTCCAACCGCAAACCCTCGGTCAAATATTTTAAAAATCTCTGCATAAACTTCATCATAATTAGTTTGGTACATAGTCAACCTCCACATTATCATCATCGATAATCGGAATCTCGAAGGCGGTCAAAGTGATGTTATCAGTGCTTAATTTAGTCTTATCGGTTCCAATCGTGATATCCGCGTAATTGACACCGTCAATTGCATAGATATTAGAGAAGAATTGATTGGTCACAACTTTTGAACCCATTTGCAAGCTTTCAATGTATCCTTCAACAGCCGCCTTAATATCATCTGTACCTTCATTTTTATCAAAGATATCGTCTACTTTAACACTGACTTTGGCAAAAATTGGCGTTTCTTGTGGACGATCGAAGTAGATCGTGTGCGCTTCGCCAGAATCATCGATTGCTGTGCCACTCTTAGATCCATAAAGGGCAATTCCACCGCCGCCAACTCTAAAAATTGTATTGACAACGTCCTGAGCTGCACCACCCTGAACATAGTAATGAACAGTCTTCGGCGGGTTGCCATAAGCATCAAGAGCATTCTCCGAACTGTTATAAACACTTTTGACGGCCGTGACTCCCTGTGTGTTCATTAAGGCGGTATATATCCCGTTGATTGTGCCAGATTCATTAGAGTTAGATGCCAGTAACAAGCGGGACCTGAAATCTAAGTCAGTTTTCATATCCTGCCCACCTTCAGCGGCATCTGCATTGGTAACTGTATCGATCTCTTCAACTGGAGACTGTTGGTTAATAATCGTTCCCGCATCCACGTTGTATTGTGTTCCCAATTCGTCTGAAACCACTATTGTAGAGCCAATTCCGTTAGCGTCTAGCTGGCAATCATCAACCGTATAATATTCATTTCCTTTGTCATCCATAAATACAGTACCGGTCGGAATTACATAACCCGCAGTACCAGTAAATGATAAGGTCACGCTGGCTGCTTCAGCTTGCTTTCGCATTAACCCGTAATTGCCACCAACGCGATCAAGATTTACTCCCGTGGCTTGCAGAATATATCCCGAATCATGAACATCTTCGCCATTCTGATCAATATTAACCGCGATCTTTGCCATGACACGGGCGACAGTTCCCCAAAAAGACCTAGGAGACACGTTAGTATCTTCACCATTCTCCGTTCTAATAAAGCCCTGAACCGTGTCCAAGGCATCGTCAAAGCTAAGCGGTGAATAACCGTTTTCATCAATCATTGACGACACCCGCCTCCCATACAACTTCTTTCAATTGATTCTTAACTTCAATAGTAATATAAATCTTTAATTGCCTTGAGTCTCTTTCAAAGCTAATATCATGTAAGTCATCAATTCTAGGATCTTCAAGCAACGTTTCTCTGATGGCAGCTGTTACAAATTGATCATGAACATTGCTTCCAATTACGGCTCCCCAGTCAAGGCCTTCATCGGTATCAAGAACCCAACCACCTTTGCGGGTATTCAGGGCGATCATACATGATTGTGCGATTTCATCAAGACCGTCAACCATTGCCACATTGCCTTTATCATCTTGCTCAAAATCGCCTTGATCATTTATATAGACATCTTTTGCCATTCAAACCACCTACTTTATATCGATCTTGCCAACGATAACGCCATCGTTAGCATCATGCATACGTTCACTGTCAATCTTGTAAACACTGTCGCCTTTAGCATTGGACGTATCACGGTCTTCAAACACGACAACCACAACGTCACCGACCTGATAATTAATTATCATTTCAGCAAAAAATGGAGAGAAACTATGTGAATCACCGATATCATCATGATATTTAATCTTAATTGGAATAAAAGATGCTTGAAGACTTAAAAGCTGTGGTCGCTTGGTGCCATCGGAAAACAATGCCAGAGGTTGTACATCATATGTTTTGTCCGCGTTTACTTTTACAATCTTGCATCTAATGGCACCGTGGATATCACTCAAAACATCATTTTTGTACGTGTTAAAAAAATCATCAATGTAATTGCGGCTTTTAGTCATTTCTTGCGCCTCTTTTTTTGCTTTTCCTTAAGCTTCTTGCGATTAGCTGCGTCCAACTTCGCTTTGGTCTTTTTATCTTTGGTTTCAGCTTTTTTGACCGAAGCTGAATTCTTCTTTTTGTATTTAGAGTAGTCAACCAGGTCAAGTGTTGATGTTCCTGAATCATCAGTAATAGAGGTTGTGCCGCTATTAATTAGTACCCAGCCACTCAAGGCTGTACTGTCGATATGGAAAATATATCCAACCGTAAAATTTGGTCTAAAAAGAGCTGCAACTTGATAGTGTTGCAGCCCATCGTCTGAATCATCTTGAGGTTCGGGTTCTCCCAGCATGCCGGTATCGTAACTCAGATAAAAATTTGACTTCTTGTTCTTAGAATAATCCGCAATTTCCAGCCTGCCATTTGGATAAGAAATTGGTGTTTTACACTGCGAAGCAACACTTTTAATAGCACTCATCGGTTTGGCTTTAGCAGTATAACCCTTAGTAAATTTCTTATCATATACCAGCTTTAGCTTGTATATTTTGATGCCTGCTTCTTTGGCAATTTTTTTGATAATTGAAGAGCCTTTGGTGTTTTTTGCAAAAGATAAAGGCTTATACTTAGTCTTTTTGGTTACCTTGGCTTTAGCGGTATGGTTAGCCTTTTGCTTAACATATTCTTGTCGTTTCTTTTTAGCAAAAGCATTTTTCTTAGTGATGATTGTATGCCCATATGCTCGAAACTGTTTGCTTGTAGCATCCGGATGGTTGTCAATCCACTTACGGCGCTGTGCATTCATCTTGCTATTGTAAGCAGTGATTGTCTGGTCAAGCGTCTTTTGTGCAGAAATCGACCTTGAAGTAGTCGCCTTTTTCTTCACTTCAGGAAGTTTGTCATAATCACTGCCATCAACGATAGTGATTGTTGTGGTTTTTCCTGATGAATCGATTGTCGATGGCGTTGGTGTTGCCAACTTTCCTTCCATGATGATCCCAACATCATTTGTTGTTCCATCTTCATCATACCAACCGCCATATACTCTCGCATTGGCACCTTTGGTTAAATAATTTATGCCCTCAGCTGGAAGATTCAATACTGATACTTGGGTAGTTTCTTTGCTGCCGGATGAGTAAGAGGCTTCAATATCCATAGAAATGTTGTATGGAACTTTGGCGTAACTCTTGAGAGTTAATTTGCCTTTTTTGCCATCAACCTCAAGCCTTCGATAAAGCCTAACGAGTTTCATTGCTCATCACCCCAATCACTTGGGAGTGCATACTCGTTATCATCATCTGAAGGTTCATCTTCAATAAGTGAACTTCCCGAATCATCGTCAAGTAAATCAGAATTATCCGAATCGTTTTCATCAACATTGGCACTGCTTGGATCCTCAATCTCCGGCGCTAGATCATCATAGTAGAGAAAGACCGAAGTTTGGAAATTATCAATGCTGACCGTACTTTCTGCCCCCGTCTCGTCCAAAGGAACAATCCGTTCACTCGGCAGGTTAGCATCATTGATATCCCACAACGGCACACCATAAACGATCTTTTCACCGGTGACTAGCGGGTTATCATCAGAATCATAAAGATTGAAATACAGATTATCGAATCTCTCACGATAGAAAAATTCGATTGTAAAATTCTCGGTACCAATAGGCAAAATAACGTAGTTTGGCATATCACTTGTATCAACAATTAACTTGTCTCTTAAACTCATAGCATTGTGCCTCCTTACTTGATTCTTACTTTCACGCCTACCGGAATCGACCTGTCGGAATATTTATTCCACTTACGCAACTGAGCGACACTAACGTTATATTTCTGTGAAAATTTATAGTACGTGTCACCAGGCTTAGTAGTAACGGTTTTAACCGCACCTTTGCTGTTGCTTTGCTTATGACCACTACCAGACGTCTTTTTCGCTTTACCTTTATTTTTAGATGAGTTGGCTTTCTTTTTAGCGTTTGAGTCTGCCCAATCAACTTTTTGCAAAGTAACGGTTAAAGGGA
>NZ_GG669996.1:51772-52754 GCF_000159315.1 Lentilactobacillus hilgardii DSM 20176 = ATCC 8290 | reverse complement strand
TACCATTCCTGAGTTTGCTTATCAAAAGCAGCTTTTTGCTGATCCTTGATATCCAGCTTCTGCTTAACCTCTGCCAATTTTCGAAAGGCCCAGTTAGCGGTGTTGTCATCCTCGATCACAAAAGGCTTCTTTTCTGATGCTTCCTTAACTTGATCCATAATTAATCCTCCTCGTATTTTCCGGTTGCTCGATAATCATCTAAGCGGTCTTGTTCGATTCGTAAGTATTCGATAAGTGCATCCCTCACGGTTGCCACTTTTTCCGCATTAATGGCACGCTTTAACCCTGCTACCCGAATGTGTCCGTATTTAACACGTTGCAAAGTAGATGTAGAAACTAATTTAGTTTGCATCATGTTCAACCACCTCTTTTTCAATGAGTTTGGGATGTGCTTCGCGAATATCTTCCAGGACAGAATTAAGTGCATCTACACCTTCGCCTTCACTTAACCCCATTCTTTGAGACAACATAAATGCTGAGGTAAGTAGCGCATATACTGCGTCATCACCATTTGTTTGCGCTATCGAAAAATCAAGTTCGCCTTTTTCGTCTTGTCGAAAATTCTTAATGAGAATTGCTGATTGCCTGTTAAACTTTGTCATTCTTCAAAATCCCCCTCCAGATACGTTGCCATAAGCTTGGCTTTGGCATAGAATAAACTTGTAAATTAATTTGATTTGCTGTTAATTTCGAAGCGTTTCGCAATGTCCGTTGCGAGGCGCTTTTTTCATGCGTTTTTCCCATAATTTCCTCCTATTTGAACCATTCACTTGGGTTCTTTACCATCAAGTAAACTAAGTAGCATCCGGCAAAAAAGCCAAAATACAAGCATCCGTATACGATAAATTTTCCGATTTCGTAAATCATTTTTAAGCCCCCTCTGCAAAAATCTGTTGCCGTTTAAAATACTTAATGCACTCTTCACGGTTGTACTTACTCTGATTGCCCTGCACAACATGTGGGCAATCCGGATAATACTTAT
>NZ_GG669996.1:48943-50147 GCF_000159315.1 Lentilactobacillus hilgardii DSM 20176 = ATCC 8290 | reverse complement strand
CGGGTGTTGATGGAGGATTTATGTGGAACTTCGTTCACTTGCGAACGGGGTTCCTTTTCTTTACTCTGATTTTAAATTCAATTTGAATACGAAAAACAAAGTTTTTCCAGTTCCGGTATCCGTATGCTGTCCGCTTAATCTGTTTAATCTTTCGATTGACGCCTTCAATGGGACCGTTGGAAAGTGTACTACTGGTCATATTTTGGATGAGCTTTTTATTTTTAATAAACGTTTTGATGGTCGTAAAGAGTTGAGGACTAACGTTCTCAACCTCATCAAGCGTCGCAGTAAAAGCTGCATAGTCTCGGTTACGAAAAGCTTCGACGAGTTTATGAGCGGTGAAGTAAGTATTTTCAAACTCATGACTGAGATTTAAACCAGACCAGATAAGTTGTTCTTGAGTCAGTCTGTTTCGTAAATGTGAAAACCATTGTGATTGACTTTTCTCAAGAGCTTCATAGTTCATAAGATACAGGCGCCAATACGGTTTTAACACTCGGTATTCGGGGGTATCTGGGTGATACTTTTTCATTAACTGGACACGAGTTTGGTTCAAGGCTCGTAAGGTCATTTGAACCAAGTGAAAGTTGTCGACGATTAATTTGGCGTTAGGAAACAGATAACGAATAACAGTTTGGTATTGTGCGTTGAGATCCATTACAACCTGAGTAACCTGTTCACGATTTTTTAGCGAATAATGGTTTAGAAAAAATTGTTTAATTTCATTAGTCTGTCGACCAGGTAAAATGGTGATAATATCATGCTTTTGTCCATCAATTGTAATGAAGCTCATTTGGTTAGAAGTTGAACGAAATTCATCAATGCATAAGGTTTTCGGAAGACCGTCATACGCTGGCATGGTCTGCTTACCGAGCGCTAAAATGCGGCGACTAACGAAGTTAGTCGAAACATTATACTGATCTGCAATACTTCTCATCGTTCGATCTTCAATTAAAGACTTGTCGATGGCATGCCGCGTATTTTCAGAGATTTGATGTTGTCTTCTAACGACTGGTGTTTGAGCGATACTTGTTTTACCACAAGCCTTGCAGCGAAAACGCTGTTTGCGAAGAATCAAAATAACGGTGCGCCCGCTAACGTTTGGCAGTCTAACATATGCTGTTTTATGGCCATTACAAACGACCTGTCGTTGAGCACAATACGGACAAACATTAAGCTTGTAGGAAAGAGTTCCATAAACTCT
>NZ_GG669996.1:3430-48617 GCF_000159315.1 Lentilactobacillus hilgardii DSM 20176 = ATCC 8290 | reverse complement strand
TTTAATATTAAACATAAAAATGGCGTTCAGTATACATGCTTAAAGCAAAATGCTGATACTCCAGTTAAAGCAAAATGGTCAGGAAAATTTAAGCCGCTCAACCCTAAACTTGCCCCATTAAATTATCTAACACCATACTTCAATGGTAGACGCGCTAAATGATTTAATTGTTCAGTTTATGAAAAGCCGGCCCCTTAGCTCAATAGGAAGAGAGCATTTGTAAACACGCCATAAAATTCATTAATATATATATAAATTAGAGTCCTTGTTGCCATTGGCATTATTAGCCTGATCCTAAGATTTTTTCATTAGCTCATCAATATGGGCTTTTATTTAGGACAACAAAAGAACATACGTACGTAGTTTTGTGAAAAAGATAGACTAAATTACACATTTGAGAGGAAATGAAAATATGACAAAACCTAAGCGAGTTTATAAGAAGCTGAAGCGACACCCCTACATTTACGAGTATGAGACGGAAAACGGGAAACGTTATCGGGTTCGTTGGTCCTACTATGATAGTGAACACAAGAGGAAGGAATTCACCAAGAGCGGATTTAATAACTGGCAAGACGCAGAGGTAATTCTGCGAAGAGCACAAACAGATCTGGACGTTGGCAATCAAGACGTGCTTGCTAAACGTAAAATAACGTTAGGTCAGTACTATGCCCAGACTAGAAAAAGATCGATCGAAATCGGTAAATGGCGCCCTGAAACTGTCGATCAGAAAGACACTTATTGGAAAAATCAAATTGAACCAATTTTTGGAAATATGAAAATGTCGGAAATCACTCGATCCAACTATCAAAATTTCATTGATAATTTAGTTAAAAAGAAATATGCGTATACCACAATCAAATCCATAAATTCAATTGTTCAGCTACTCATGAATCGTGCCTTGCTAAATGATGTTATTGATAAGAATCGATTGAAATCTATTATTATCGAAGGAGCATCGGCAAAGAAGACTGCAAAGCTAGAGCCTGAACAATACCAAACCTTTATTGATACTGCTCGTAAAGTACTTAACAAGTATCAACTAACTTTAATTTATCTGTGTGCAATGGGTGCTAGACGGGAAGAGGTAATCGGTTTACGATACAATTCATTCAAATTCCTTAAACAAAATAATCAAGAAATTTGTGAGATTACTTATAACTTAGGTCGTAACCGATAACCGATTAGAAACACTTGGTGGTCCTTTAAAAAATGAATCAAGCTATCGGCAAAATTATGTAACTGGTGAAATGGCAGACATGTTAAAATTTTCAATTCAGTATTCCAAAAATATTTGTCAACGAACCGGACATATTTTAAAAGAAGACGGCTTCTTATTTTTAAACGAACAATCTGGTATGCCGGTTTACATCCAATATCCTAACCGCCTATTCAAGAAGGTCGAAAGCTCATGCCACATTCATATTTATCCTCACTTGCTCCGACATTATTTTGCAACTATGGCCCGTTCACTAAATCTTTCACCAACCGACGTGATGCACTGGCTCGGTCACTCCTCACTTGATATGACTGATTCATATACTCGTCCTACTCAACAAGGCAGCTTAAAAGTGATCAACGGCATGCAAGATGTCCTCTTTAAAAAGGATGCGTCAACTGACTGATATGGATGCATTCCAAGCAATTTTATGGAACATGATCTCCTAAATTTGGTCATGTTCCACAGATGTACCATAAAGTTTTCATTCTAATTCATGCTCAATCAAATTTAATATACAAAAAAATCGCTCCATATCGGTATTTATTACCGATACAGAGCGATCTGATTTGAACTACTTATAACTCTCTTACTTAAGAGTTACAACGCCACCAACAGCCTCAAGAGTTTCCTTGATCTTGTTAGCTTCGTCTTCTGAAACGCCTTCCTTGATAGTTGAAGGTACCTTGTCAACAAGACCCTTAGCATCCTTCAAACCAAGACCAGTGATTTCACGGACAGCCTTAATTGCTTTAACCTTTTGGTCACCAGATTCAGTTAATTCGACATCGTATGAATCCTTTGTGGCAGCTTCCCCACCAGCAGCACCAGCAGCGGCTACAGGAGCAGCTGCAGAAACACCAAATTCATCTTCAATTGACTTAACTAAGTCGTTAAGGTCGCTAATTGAAGCATCTTTTAATTGATCAATAATATTGTCTTTATCGAAAGCCATTATATTTTCCTCCAGTTTAATTGGAATTATTTTTAATTATTAAGCAGCGTCTCCGTCGCCATCTTCCTGTTTCTTGTCAGCAATAGCTTTAACACCATATGCAAAGTTTCGTACAGGTGCTTGAAGAATATTAGAAAGAGTTGACAACAATTCTTCACGACTTGGCAATGCAGCATAAGCATTGATTTCGTCAAGAGTTGCAACTTTACCATCAATAACGCCACCCTTGAGTTCAAGAGCATCGTTAATCTTAGCAAAGTTATGAACGATCTTAGGACCTGCAACTGGATCTTCTGATGAAAATACAACAGCTGTAGGACCAGCAAATGTATCTTTCAAATCATCCAAACCAGCCTTTTCAGCAGCACGTACTAAAACCTTGTTCTTGATAACTTGCATCTTTACGCCTTCGTCACGCAATTGCTTACGCAAATCCGTCACTTCAGCAACAGTTAAACCACGATAGTCAACAACAACAATTGATGAAGCAGCCTTGATACTTTCAGTAGCCTCTTCAACCTTCTTTGCTTTAACCGCAACAGTTTGTTCACTCACGAGTTTCACCTCCCAAAAATTTTTATGGGATTTAATAAAAAATCCCTATGCCAACCTAGACATAGGAAAAAGATTCGTTTCCTCGGCAGGATATTAAGGCAATTGCCACCTGAGTCTTAGGCATATATCAGCATTTAACAGCATATCACATAATGTGACTGCACGTCAATCCGGGATTTAATTTAAATCGAAAATCATTATTCAAATGATTCAAGATCAACTTTGACACCAGGGCCAAAGGTTGAAGAAATTGAAACATTTTTAACGTAAATACCACGTACAGAAGCTGGACGAGCCTTTACGATGACGTCTTCAATTGTCTTCAAATTGCCGATCAGTTTTTCACTATCGAATGATACCTTACCAACTGGCACAGCAACGTTACCGTCACGGTCAGTCCGATAAGTTACTTTACCGGCTTTTGATTCTTGGACTGCTTTTGCAACATCCATTGTTACAGTACCAGTCTTAGGGTTTGGCATTAATCCTTTAGGTCCAAGAACTCGACCTAAACGACCAACTTGAGCCATCATATCAGGTGTTGCAATGGCAACATCAAAGTCAAGCCAGCCTCCCTGAATTTTTTCAACTAAGTCGGCTTCACCAACAAAATCCGCACCGGCTGCTTCGGCATCTTTAGCCTTGTCACCCTTTGCAAATACGATCACAGTTTGTTCCTTACCAGTACCATTAGGTAGAACAACCGCACCACGCAATTGTTGGTCAGCTTGCTTAGTATCAACGTTTAATTTAAATACAATTTCAACAGTTGCGTCGAATTTTGCATAATCAATTTTCTTTACAAGTTCAACGGCATCTTGAACCGGATATACCTTAGCGGGATCTACTTGTTCAAGAGCTGCTTTATATTGTTTACCTCTTTTACGAGCCATGTGTTTTCCTCCTTGTTTGTGGTTCTAACGGATTAACCTCCCACGCAACGTTCAAACAACGCTTTAAACGATATTAGTCTACTTCGTCATAAGTTTTTTGTTGAAATTAGTCTTCAACAGTAAAGCCCATACTACGTGCAGTACCTTCAACCATTCGCATTGCTGCTTCAACGTCAGCTGCGTTTAAGTCTTTCATCTTTGTTTCGGCAATTTGCTTAACTTGGTCTTTTGTAACCTTAGCAACCTTGTTAGTGTTTGGTTCACCGGAACCCTTTTGAACACCAGCAGCTTTCTTGAGTAACACAGCAGCAGGTGGAGTCTTTGTGATGAAGTCAAATGAACGATCTTCATACACAGTAATAACAACAGGAATAATCATTCCTGCTTGATCAGCAGTACGAGCATTAAATTCCTTTGTGAAGCCCATAATGTTGATACCTGCTTGACCTAAAGCAGGACCAACTGGAGGGGCAGGTGTTGCTTTGCCCGCAGGAATTTGCAATTTAACGATGTTAGCTACTTTTTTAGCCACGAGACATACCTCCTTAAGTCCGTGTGTGGTAATTGGAGATCAAAATTTCTCCTCCCACGTCAGTACATTCACCTAAGCAAACATACCAATACAATATACCACAAACACATAACGGAAACAATACGAATTATTACTTCCACAAAAAATTTACAATACTTTCATCAACAATTTGATTTTCGTGTAACAACCGATGGCTTGCACGACGTCCCCTGATAATTAATTCACGATAATATCCCAACGGCCGTTTTAATAAAAAGCGCAGAGAGAAAGCACTGTTAACAGAAACCTGACCGTCATCCTTTTGCCGATCACTAATCCTGCCGGCGATATTTAAAACTTTAATAGTTGTAGGTAACGTTGAAATATTAGCAGACAAAGCCGAAAAAATCGGTCTTCTGTGAATCGGGCCAGTTGCGGTTAACGGAACAGAGTCAACAATCGGTGTGTTTCGCGCGATTTCAGAGTCATTAAACGGTCCTGCAATCGCAACAACTCTGTCAATCATAATAGCTGCTTTTCGATGCTGGTGGGTTAAATACCAAAAGATTGTAATGCACCCCATTGAGTGTCCGACCAAGTTAAGATGGTGAATTTGATAATCAGTTTCAAGCATCTGGCAAATATCGTTAAGCCACGCTGCTTGTTGCTTAGGTCGGGATGTCTTATTTTCAAATAAAACCTGGATGACACACCTTTGATTTTTAATATTGCCATACAGTCTGAGACATCCATTTCTTTTAACAATAATAACCATCGATTTATTTGCATCATATCTTCTTACAAGCCTTTTGAGTAAAAAGCCGAACGAAAAACGATTCCCGAAGTATCCGGGAATAAACAAAGTCGGCACGTTGTCAAAAAAGGGCTGGCTTTCCTTTCGGTTGTTAAATGGACGTCCTATATGGATACTCCAAATTATCAAAAATAAAATTAAGCCAAAAAGGATTACAAATATAATAATCAATAAACGTGGATTCATCAACGCCATCACCATCTTTTAGTCATTAATCAGGTTAAAATTGTTAGTTAATTTCTATATTTCTGTATCAACCTGGTTAAATTCCAACTCAGTACTGGTTTCTCGACCAAACATTTCAATATTAACTTTTAATCGCATCTTTTCATTGTCGATTTCAGTAACTTTTCCTTTCAAACCGGTAAAGGCACCATCAACAATTTTGACACTGTCGCCAACATTTACATCAAGATCCTCATGTCGTGAACTCATGCCAATTCGTTTCAATACCAAATCAACCTCATCGGGAAGAAGTGGTGTTGGCTTACTACCTTGTCCGTGAGAGCCAACAAATCCTGTTACACCAGGTGTGTTACGTACCACATACCACGCTTGATCGGTCATAATCATTTCAACCAACACGTAACCGGGAAAAGTTTTATCCATCTTAACCTTATCTTTTCCCTTTTTATCTACTTCATGTTCTTCGGTTTCGGGAACAACAATCCGAAAAATCAAATCTGCCATCCCCATTGATTGCTTACGACTATCCAAGTTCATTTTAACCTTATTTTCGTATCCGGAATAAGTATGCAATACATACCATTTTTTCTCTGCTGACTCCACCATTTTTTTAGCTCCTCTTTTCGATTAATCCAAATAAAGAAATTCAAACAAAAAAACCTGACACATTCCGCAGGTTTTAACAACATAACTATATCAAAATTTCGCCAAAATGGCTATGCAAGAAATGAAAGTCCCCACTGAACAATCAAATCAACGAGGCCTAAAAAGATAGCCATAATAATTGATGTCCCGATAACAGTCGTTGTATCGGTTCTGGTTTGCTTAACATTAGGCCAAGTAACAACTTTCATTTCTTTAACGACATTTTTACAAAAGTTCCAAAGTCTCAAATTCGTATCCCCTTACATAGTTTGTCTAACGAGTTTCTTTGTGTAATGTGTATTTACCACAGTACTTGCAAAACTTATTGAGCTCTAACCTCTTTGTTCGATTAGGGTTTGCGGGGATCGTATAATTTCTCGATCCACAAACAGAACATGCCAGAGCAACTTTCTTTTGTGCCATTGCGGCACCTCCTAACAAGCATAGTAATTCTAGCATTCTAAATCAATTCAGTCAATTTATCCAGTGATATATATTTATATTTACACCTCTCGAATGCATTAATAAATGTTCGCGCATCAATTCGTTTTTCAATATCCAAATTAAGAATGACATAGAGTACATCTTTTTCAAGTGGCGAACATTTGATATACAACTGAGCTAGCCGTTCTTTTAATAATGTTAACCGTTCTGGATTGATTGCTGAAGGATCACTAAGGGTCGTCGAATAAAAATCCGGGTTTTCATCCAATCTCTGCACTGGTTGTTGTGGTGCTCTTTTTTTAGCTTTGTATTTTCTAATCAAATCATATATCCGATTTCTTAAATTATGACTATAAAAAGTACCGAAGCTAACACTACGCTCCCATTTGTATCGTTGCGCGGTTCTTATCAAAACCAAACTGGCTTCCTGATCTAAGTCATCGGCATCCATTCCTTCAATAAAACAAAGCCGTCTAAGTTTTCTAACAATCGGATAATACTTATGAAAAAGCCTCGAAAATGCTTGTTCATCACCCTTGGCAACTAATCTAATCATATTAAACTCTTTTTCACTAACCACAATATTGTTCTCCTTCTTCTGTATTAATTAACGCAAATTACACTACAGAAGGATTTAAGCAGCCTCAAGCGAACAAAAGTTCATATATTTTTTTATAAACTATACCAATTAAATAATATTAAATCGTTAATATTATTATTTATTATCTTTATCAGTAAGATTATCACGAAGTTTTTCTAATGCCATCAATTGCTTGGGATTCCAAGGTGTTTGTCGAAGCGCATGAGATTTGTCAGTCATTTTTCGGGCTTCCATATCAACTTCCTGCTTTGCCCGCTGAACGTCACGTAAAAGCTCCCTTGCAGGAATTCGAAGCGCGCCAGCCGCAAAAATTGTCCACTGCTCCGCCTGATCACTTGTCGCAACAATAACTTGTGTAAAACGATTCTGTTTTTTTCGAGACAATGCCTCAATGTAACTATCGGCAGTTTGGTCCTTACTGGTCCAAACAATTTCCATATCGAATTTTCGGAAACTCTTTGAATTTCCAGGAACATACATTGCATCAAAAACCACGATCATATTGATGTCACGATACTTTTTATATTCAGATAATTCTGCCAACAATTGATCACGTGCATCGGCTAGTCTGTCAGCCTGCTTTAATTTATTTAAATGCGGCCAATTACCAATCATATTATACGCATCAACAATTAAAAGGTCCTCTTTCATTACTTTCCACCAACTTTATTTAATAGTCAAAGGATGGCGGGAATTGAAGCCCTGATAGATTAGAACACTCGCGGCCACGCTGGCATTTAAGCTTTGAATATCACCAACCATCGGAATGGTCAGCATTTCATCAACCTGCTTTTTTATTAATGGTGAAATTCCCTTACCCTCGTTGCCAATAATAATAGCAACCGACCCCCTCGCATCCCAGCGACGATAATCGGTACCCTCAATATCTGTTCCAAAGACCCACATACCCCGGCCCTTGAGTTCCTTAATTGTTGCAGCCAAATTGGTTACCCGAGCCACTGGCACCCGCTCAATGGCGCCTGCAGAGGTTTTTGCCACAACAGCTGTTAAACCAACTGCACGATGTTTGGGAATAATAATTCCTGAAACACCGGCAGCATCTGCCGTTCGAATAATAGAACCCAGATTATGCGGATCTTCAATATTATCTAAGATAACAAAAAAAGGTTTGATTCCTTGCTTCTTGGCATTAGCAAATAAATCATCGACTGTTGCATATTCAAATGCTGCTACTGATAAAACGACCCCTTGATGATTTTGGCTGGCAGAAAGTCGATCCAATTTTTGCTTAGGTACTTCTGAAATAACAAGTCGCTTTTTCCGTGCCAATTTCAAAATTTCAGAAATAATATTTTCATCTTTTTTAATACCGGTTTGGATAAATACCTTATTAACTGGGCTATCGCTCTTTAATGCCGCAACAACAGGGTGTCTGCCCATAACAAATTCTTCATTTTCTTGATCATGCTTCATATTTTAAGTTCCCGCTTTCTACCTGTTTGATACACCAAGTTGCAATTTGTTTCATTCGATCATTCTGATCACTTAAACAGAGATAGCCGAAAACTGCCTCGAAGCCTGTGGAAATTCGGTAAGTAATCACGTCAGTGTTCTTAGCATGAGTGTGACTCTTCGCATTTCTACCACGTTTAAAATAATCCCATTCATCATCCGTTAACAGTTTATCTTTTGTCATTAAATCAATTAATGCCGCTTGGGCTTTAGCTGAAACATAGTTGGTCGCAGCATGCTGAAGCTTGGTAGGCTTTGCAATGCCATCCTCAATTAAATGACGACGAATAAAGACTTCATACGCTGCATCCCCCATATAGGCCAATGCAATGCCATTAAGCTGTGAAAAATTGTCTGCCATAAAACCATTTATTCCTTTCTAAAACGGGTTCCTTGAGGGGTATCCTCAAGCACAATCCCCCGTGCTTTTAATTCTTCACGAATTTCGTCACTGCGAATGAAATCTTTATTGGCTCTCGCCTGTTGCCGTTCATGGATTAACGCCCAAATTTCATCATCTTTAAGTTCGCTTTGCTCTAATTTAATACCAAAAATGGCTGCTAATTGTTTCAAGGTATTGATAATAAACTGCAGGCTGTTTTGAAAAACAACATTGCGTTCACTGTACATATTTGAAAACTTAGCCAATTCATAAACAGCAGCAATCCCATTCTGAACGTTAAAATCATCGTCCATGGCATCGATAAAATCAGCAACAATCTGACGAACTTCCTGCTCAGTCTTAGGATCACTCCCCGCTTCGGCGTTATGCAAACGATAGGTCGAATTGTTAAAGGCTGTTTGGAGCTTCTTCAGATTACTTTTAGCCTCTTGAACACTCGCATCACTATATTGAATAGGACGACGATAGTGAGTTGTTGACATTAGCAACCGGATCACTTGACCATCGATTTTCTTCAATAAATCGTGCACCGTAATGAAGTTCCCTAAAGATTTGCTCATCTTTTCATTGTCTTCACCAATCGTCACGAACCCATTATGCATCCAATACTTTACAAAGGTTTGATGAGTTTCGGCTTCACTTTGAGCACGTTCATTCTCATGATGGGGAAAAATCAAATCTTCACCACCACCGTGAATATCAAGGGTTTTACCAAGGTACTTCATTGACATAACCGAGCATTCAATGTGCCACCCTGGACGTCCCTTTCCCCAAGGAGAATCCCAGGAAATCTCGTCACCTTTTGACTTTTTCCATAGTGCAAAGTCAATTGGATCTTCCTTTTGTTCAAATTCGCCCTTTTCAACATGTTGGCTGGCACCAACTTCCAATTGATCAACGTTAATATGAGGAAGCTCCCCATATGTTGGAAATTTGCGAGCACGGAAATAAACGTTACCATCAACATTATAAGCATATCCCTGATCTTCCAAATTCTTCACAAAAGCAATGATCTCGGGAATATTTTGAGTTGCCCTTGGATGAGTCACATCTTTGGAAATGTTAAGTGCGGCTGTATCCTGCATAAAAGCATTAATATATTTTTCAGCGATTGCGCCAACGGTCGTATGATTTTCTCTGGCAGCATTGATCATCTTGTCATCAACATCGGTAAAGTTGGAAACGTAATTGACCTTGTATCCGCGATACTCAAGGTATCTTCTAATGGTATCAAACGCAATTGCGCTTCTGGCATTCCCAATATGAATATAGTTGTAGACAGTTGGGCCACAGACATACATGTTAACAACGCCTGGGGTAACGGGTTCAAATTTTTCTTTTTTACGAGTGAGCGTATTAAAAATCTGCAACATGTCTAAGTCCTTTCTTTGTACATTGGTTATATAAGAAATGATAGCATAGTTTTCAATAATTTTTTCACTATTGCCTAATAACTATAATAAAAGGTCTCGTCGAATTTTCAACGAGACCAATTAATTTAAAAATATTTTTTATAAATTATTATTTATTAATCTGATTCAACGTTTGTTTAATGTGCTGAATGGCTTTATCTCTTCCGACCAGTTCAACTGATTCCGGTAGTTCCGGTCCGTGCATTTCATGCGTAACGGCAATTCTAATCGGCATCCAAAGCTTACGCCCCTTAATACCGGTATCCTTCTGAATAGCCTTAATTGTATGGAAGACTTCAACAGAATCAAACGGATTGAGTTTTTGAATTCTATCCAAAAATTCCTTCAAAACAACTGGTGCCGTGTCATTTGAAATTTCATCCAATGCGTCGCCACTAACTTCCTCAGGTTCTTGGAAAAATACGGATGCCATGTCATTAATTTGTGCCATATAACTCATCTCACGCTTATATAAGCTAATTAATTGACGTGCCCATTCAATCGTCTTGGTATCCGGATTTTCAGGAATATTGCCGCCCTTAATCAATTGACGAAGTGCCAAGTCCATAATTGTGCTGTCGTCGGCTTCCTTAACGTACTGATTGTTAATCCACTCAAGCTTCTTGGAATCAAATTTAGCCGGTGACTTACTCAAACGCTTTTCATCATACATTTTGATGAATTGTTTTTTATTAAAGATTTCATCTTCACCAACCGGCGACCATCCCAAAAGCAAAATAAAATTGAACATCGCATCTGGTAAATAGCCTAAATTACGATATTGCTCGATAAATTGTAGAACAGACTCATCACGTTTGCTGAGCTTTTTACCAGTATCGGCACTGATAATTAAACTCATATGGCCAAACATAGGTGCTTTCCATCCGAACGCTTCATAAATCATTAACTGTTTTGGTGTATTGGCAACATGGTCATCGCCTCGAAAAACGTGACTGATTCTCATCATATGATCATCTACAACAACCGCAAAATTATAGGTCGGTGTACCATCACGCTTTGCGATGACAAAATCACCGCCAATTGTATCGGAATTAAAGGAAACGTTTCCCTTTACGATATCATCCCATGCATAGTCATGATCCTTAGGTACTCTGAAGCGAATAACCGGTTTAAGGCCCTTTGCCTTTGCATCTGCAATAGCTTGTTGCTTTTGCTCATCAGTCATTCCTTCATATTCGTACTCATAATGAGGCATTTCACCACGAGCTTTTTGAGCCTCACGGTCGGCTGTCAATTGCTCTTCTGTTCGGTATGATTCATAAGCCTTGCCTTCATCCAAAAGTTGTTGAAGCAGTGGCTTGTAAATATCATTTCGTTCGGATTGACGATAAGGACCAAAATCACCACCAACATCAGGACCTTCATCCCAATCCAGGCCTAACCACTTGAGGTTTTCAAGTTGGCTTTTTTCACCATCAGCGACATTTCGCTTAGTATCAGTATCTTCGATTCGAATAATAAACTTACCCTTGTTGTGGCGGGCAAATAAATAATTAAAAATGGCCGTTCGTGCGTTCCCAATATGCAGATGACCAGTTGGGCTTGGAGCATAGCGAACTCGAATTGCATTGTTTGCCAATGTATAAGCGCCTCTTTCTTAAGTTTATTTCAAAATTTTGTCAGCATTTTAAGTTTACAATGAAGTGTCGAAAAAATAAAGTGGCTAAGGCATGCAGTTTAAATAATTACACTAAACTTATCTTTCATTATAGCAAAAAAAGAGATGGTACCAAGGCATTGATCTTTGTCCATCTGTTTTTTACACTAAACAATCAATTATTTCTTTGCTGCGTTTTTCTTACCATTTTGCTGCTTGGAATTCTTTCTTGCATTCTTATCATTATCATCGATCTTATCGGTAATATTTTTTGTTGAATGCTCCGGTCGTGCAAAAATCATTTTCCCAGCATCGGTTTGAATAGCACTTGTAACAACAACATCGATATGCTGGTTAAAGAAGTATCGACCATCTTCAACAACCACCATCGTACCGTCGTCCAAATAGGCAACACCCTGTTGCCGTTCTGTCCCGTTTTTAACAACCATGACATTAAGCTGTTGCCCCGGCAAAATCTTTTGTCTTAAGGCTGTTGCCAAGGCATTAATGTTTAATACTTTTACATGTTGAAATTGAATGACTTTGTTCAGATTATAATCATTTGTAATGATAACCCCATTAACGTCTTTGGCAAGTTGAATTAATTTCGTATCAACCTCATCAATATCTTCATAATCTTTTTCATAAATTTCAATTGGAATCATTTTTTCCTTCTGAAGTTTATTCAGAATATCTAGGCCTCTGCGTCCCCGAACACGCTTAACGCTGTCACTGGAATCAGCAATGTATTGTAACTCGTACAATACAAATTTAGGAACTAGTAATGTCCCTTCAACAAACCCCGTCTTAATCACGTCATAAATTCGTCCATCGATCAGGATGTTGGTATCCAAAATTTTATAATGACTGTAATTATCGTCAACGGGCTTGTCAATGATTTTTTCACCCGGTGTCCTGGGTGTCTCAGTCTTACGTCGGAATTGAAATACCTTACGCCATCGATCACTTTGTGTGTTCCCAAGTCTGAAGCCGAAATAACCAAGTACCAACATTAAAATAATTGGGATCATGGTATTTAGGAAAAACGTATCTGCCTTGAAAAAAACAATTGAAATTAACACAGCAAGTACTAACCCAACAATCAGCCCTAAAGTACCAAAAAGCAGCGAGATTGGACTCTGGCTTGTCAACCGGGATTCAACACGATCAATGGCCTTTAGAACATAATTTCCAGTAAGTAACGAAATAATATAAAAAATAATTGCACCTAAAATTGCATTGGTAATAACATTATTGAAAAGTGTTCCATACGCAATTTGAAAAATAAGCCATAGGAGCGGGAAGTAACTCGCACCGATTGCCGCTCCTGCAAGTGTCAAAACAATTCGGACTATTCTCTTTCTTTTCAACATCTCACCCTCTTTACATTTATTATTTTAACCCAATGCCAGCTTAAGCGCCTGCGATAAGGTTGATACACCAACAACGTCAATTCCTTTTGGCGGTGTCCATCCCTGCAAGTTATTTGCAGGAACTAAAACCCGTTTAAAGCCTAACTTTTGGGCTTCGGAAACACGTTGCTCAATCCGAGTAACTCGGCGAACCTCTCCAGTTAGTCCCAATTCCCCAACGTAACATTCGGTTGGACTTGTACCACGATTTTTATATGATGAAGCAATACTAACAGCAATCGCAAGATCGATGGCGGGTTCATCCAGTTTTACACCGCCAGCTGCTTTCAAATAGGCATCCTGATTTTGCAAAAGAAGACCGGCACGTTTTTCAAGAACCGCCATAATTAATGACACCCGGTTCCGATCTAATCCAGTAGCAGTCCTAGTCGCATTTCCAAAAACAGAAGCTGTCACCAGGGCTTGAATTTCAACCAGTATAGGACGGGTACCCTCCATAGACACCACGATTGCAGATCCGGTGGCATCTTTAAGACGCTCTTCCAAAAAGATTTCGGAAGGGTTTGTCACTTCGTGAAGGCCATCCGTCATCATTTCAAAAACGCCCAGCTCATTTGTAGACCCAAACCGATTTTTAACCGTTCTCAAAATTCTATATGAGTGATGGAGATCTCCTTCGAAATAAAGAACCGTGTCAACCATATGCTCCAAGATTTTAGGACCGGCAATGGCGCCACCCTTGGTTACATGACCGACAACAAAAACCGTAATTCCTTGACCCTTTGCAATATTCATAAGATCAGCTGTTACTTCCCGAATTTGGGCAACCGAACCAGTTGCCGACTGCAACTCAGGAATCTGCATCGTTTGAACAGAATCAATGACAACGGCATCCGGTTTCATATCGCTGATTGTACTTTTAATGACATTCATATCGGTCTCAGGAAAGACGTACAGCTGTTTACTGTCAACATCTAATCGATCTGCACGCATTTTTATCTGGCTGGCACTTTCCTCACCGGAAACATATAAAATTTTACCCGATCTGCTCAATTGGCCTGACACTTGAAGCATCAACGTTGATTTGCCGATTCCAGGATCCCCGCCAATTAAGATTAATGATCCGGGAACAACACCACCGCCAAGCACCCGATTGAGTTCTTCCATGCCAGTCTTAAAACGGGGCTCACTTTGAAATGTGACACTACTGAGTGGTTCGGGCTTAACCTCATCGACACCCGTCCTTCTTAGTCCGGCAGTTCGGGTTGAATTGGACTTTGGCGCAATCGTTTCTTCAACCAAAGTATTCCATTCGTTACAGTTAGGACACCGTCCAAGATATCGCGGTGAAATATAACCGCAGTTTTGACATACAAATTGGGTTTTAACTTTCGCCAATCGAATTCTCCTCTTTACCTAAGTTATCAATTAATTTTATCACTTAATACCATTCATTTACTAAACAAACACCGGGTTTAAACGCTTCTTATACTTTACAAAGCGAATTAACGACCCGAAGAACCGAAACCACCATGACGGGTTTTCTGCTTCGAATGATCATCCTGATCGGCTAAAAGATATGGCATAAAGATTCCCTGAGCAATTCTTTCACCCTTAGAAATTTTAATGTCGGTTATTCCAAAATTAATGATTTGAACAAAAATTTCACCTTCGTTACCACTATTATTGTAATAATCAGCATCAATAACACCAATCCCATTCGGAACTGCTAATCCTCTTTTCAACGGATTACTCGAACGATTGGCAATAATTAAAACTTCATCAGGTTGCATATACGCTTTAATCCCGGTTGGAATCAAAAATGGTTTTAAAATTTTCTTTGCATGATCAATTTTTTCAGGGGATGCTTCTTTTCCATGCTTAATGGCCCACAAAATCTTTAAAAAATTTAACTTCCAAATAGACGGGATTGTCATATCAACAGCACTTTCAAAATCATAACCCGCCGCATTCACAGTCGTTCGGTAAGGAACTGTTAGTTTTTGGTCCTTGTACTTTGACACAATTTCGAATCCACGTTTCATAATAAAAAAAACTCCTTTTACAAAATTTGCTTGTTACAGCATAAACTATATTTAGCGCTAAAACGATAGATTGACAAATTAACAAAAAAAAGCCAAAATATGTGTTAGTAAAACCTTTAAGCAGTAAAAAGATGAAAGGAAATTTGTGATGACAAAACAAGATGAACTTAAACAACTAGTTGGCCAAGAAGCAGTTAAGTTTATTGAAGATGGGATGATTGTTGGCCTGGGAACAGGTTCTACTGTTAAATTCATGGTTGACGCACTCGGTAAACGAGTCGCTGACGAACAACTATCAATCGTTGGTGTCCCAACTTCCCAGAGAACTAAAGAACAAGCTGCCGGCCTTGGCATTCCAACAAAAGGGCTCGATGAAGTGGATCACATCGACTTAACGATTGACGGCGCCGATCAAATTGATAAAAATTTTCAAGGTATTAAAGGCGGCGGTGCCGCTCATCTTTGGGAGAAAATTGTTGCAATTAATTCTACAAAAAATATGTGGATCGTTGATAAAAGCAAAATGGTTGACCAACTCGGTTCTTTTCCATTACCACTTGAAGTCATCCCGTACGGCAGTCAACAATTATTTAAGCGCTTGGAAAAACAAGGATTTAATCCGGTTTTTCGAATGAAAAATAATAATTATGTCACGACCGATTCCAACAATTATCTTATTGACCTACATCTTCACAAAATCGATAATCCCAAGGAATTGGCACTTACACTTGACCAAATGACCGGAATTGTGGAACATGGTCTTTTCTTGAACATTGTGAACACTGTCATTGTTGGAGAAGACGATGGGCCAAAGGTACTTCAAGCTAGGTAATATCTAAATACAACTTTTATTTGTAAGGGACCGAGACAAAAGTCATTTTGTCCAGTCCCTTTTAATTTCATCACGACTATTACGCTCTCAAAGTTAATCGCCACTTGTCTCACTTTTTTGTTTAGGTACAGATAAAGCAAAACGCAATTAATATTTTTAATGGATGTACATTCATCCCAACATCACCTCTTCACTAGCTCTTTTTAGTCGATGAGAGTAAACTATTAAATTATTAAGGAGAGTGATTTTTGTTGACATCAGAAATTAAATTAAACCAAATCAACAAGTTTCAACAGAATCTTGATAACCGAAAGGATTCAAAAGTTGTTGAACGAGCCGTTTCACATCAAGGCATTTTAGCAAGCAGTGAAGATTTCACTGCAGAAAGTAAAATGCACCCGGTATTTTCAATTGATCTCTCAACTGGAAATGTTGCCGATCAAAAGCAAAGCGGACGTTGTTGGATGTTTGCCGCACTCAATACCATGCGAATTCGCTTAATGAACACCTTTAAAGTATCAGACGGTTTCGAACTTTCTCAAAATTACACCAACTTTTGGGATAAGTTTGAAAAGTCTAATTACTTTTTAGAAAATGTTCTTAAGACAGCCGATCAGCCTCTTGATTCTAGAAAAGTTTCCTGGTTAATGACCACCCCTCAACAGGATGGCGGTCAATGGGACATGCTTTGCGCACTTATTGAAAAATACGGCATTGTTCCTAAATATGCAATGCCAGAAACTTTTAATAGTGAAAAATCAGCTCAGATTAACAAGTTCCTTAATTTGAAACTTCGTCATGATGCTGTTGCCTTACGTGAACTGGTTGCCGATAAAGCTTCCGACGCCAAAATTGCTGAAACAAAGGAAACCATGTTAAATGAAATTTATCGAATGCTGGTTTATGCACTGGGTGAACCAACCACTTCATTTAACTTTGAGTATCGGGACAAAGATAATAACTATCATATCGATAAAGACATTACACCTCAGGATTTCTTTAAGAAATACATTAACCTTAACTTGGAAGATTACGTGTCTTTAATCAATTCACCGACCGCTGATAAGCCTTTTAATAAAACTTATACCATCGAAATGTTGGGTAATGTTGTAAATGGTCGCCAAGTTAAACATTTAAATCTTGAAATGTCAGAACTGAAGAAACTTGCCATTAAACAGCTTCAAAATGGCGAATCAGTTTGGTTTGGTAGTGATGTTGGCCAAAGTTCCAACACCAAGAAGGGCATCATGGACACTAGTCTTTACGTTCCAGATGAACTTTTCGATGCCGATTTATCACTATCAAAAGCAGAACGACTAGACTACGGTGAGAGTTTAATGACTCATGCAATGGTTATCACCGGTGTAGATCTTGTTGACGGTAAACCAACTAAATGGAAAGTTGAAAATAGCTGGGGTGAAAAGGTTGGTACTAAAGGCTACTTCGTCATGAGCGATGAGTGGATGGACCAATTTGTTTACCAATTTGTCATTAACAAAGCCTACTTAACCACGGACCAGCTTACTGCGCAAAAGCAGGAACCAACCGTTTTAAATCCATGGGATCCAATGGGTGCTTTGGCTTAATTAATTATCTATATTAATAAATACGACAAACCAAGATGTTTCTTCTCGGTTTGTCGTATTTTTGTTTAATCCGTTTTATCACATCATTACTTTATGATGTATCCATAGATTACGTGATTAATTTCCGCAATACTAAAATTGTTTCATTTTAACCATTGTTCCATATTATAAAAGTCTTTTCGCTTATTTATCAGTCATGAACTGCTTATGAACGATATTTAAGTGGTCATCAAAATCATAACGAATTGGCTTACCGTTTGGTACTTCTACATTCGGAATTTCTTCGTCAGAAATATCCTCCAAGTATTTAATTAATGCCCTTAATGTGCTCCCGTGAGCCACAATTAATTGATTCTTTCCGTCAAGAAGGCGTGGCGCAACTTGATCAACCCAATATGGGATCAACCGTTCCTGTGCCATCTGGAGACTTTCACCAAGTGGGATTTTAACACCATATCGATCATACCTGGGATCTTCATCCCGATTTTTCAGCAAAGGTGGTACAACCGAAAAGCTCCTCCGCCAAACTTTTAGTTGTTTGGCACCGACCTTTGCTTTGACAGCCAATTTGTTTTTTCCACGTAATCCGCCATAATGACGCTCGTTCAGACGCCAAGACTTATGTTCAGGAATAAAGTTCTGGTTAATTTCATTTAAGACAATGTTTGTTGTAATGATGGCTCGCTTTAAAAATGACGTGTGGACATCATTGAACTGAATGTCCGATTTAGAAATAATTTTTCCAGCCTGATGTGCCTGAGAAATCCCCTTTTCCGTCAGGGCAACATCAGACCAACCTGTAAAAATATTATCGCGGTTTGCCTGACTTTCGCCATGGCGCATAATTACCAAAGTTGGCACAATTTCATCTTCTTTTGCAAAATATTCAAGAGTACTGAAAAACAATGAAAACAGTTAATAATGTTAGTCTAACATATCCTCAAAGTTAAACACCAGATGATAGTGAAAAAATGATCAAATTTTCTCAACTCTTTTAAAAGATGAATCGGATTGTACTTTATCATTCTTAACGGCTTTATCATTTTCAATCAATGGTTCGGGAACTGCTCCCGAATTTTTAAGTTCCTTATCAGAAACACGGTTACCAATAAATGTTACAACGGACCCTATCAAAATAACAACAATTCCAACCAACATTGGTGTTGTCATTTTTTCATGAATGGTTATCATCGCAAGGATAGGTGCTAAAGCCGGTTTGATAAAAAACACCAAAGAGGCAATCGAAACACCATCAAGCTCCATCGCTAAGAAATAAAAAGCAAATCCCCCACCGGTTACACATACTCCAATGAAAAAGAGAACCCCGAAATGTGCTAAATTAACATTTGTTAAAACTGGAATATTCGCAAATTGTTTCATCCAACTGATTGAATTCATAGCATTCGAAATAAAACGAACATGTGTCAGTAAAACTAAAACAAACAACTCTGCAGCCCCGGCTATGAATGTATAAGCTGTCATTGTGATACCGTCAAAGCCCTCAAGAATCGATCCCCATCGAGAAATAATACTGTAGAGACCGAACGTTAAAGCTGATAAAATGCCAAGAACGGTGCCCACCGGATTTGTCAAATTAGCTGGATTAACGATAATCAATAGACCGATAACGGAAATAACCAGCGAAATCATCGATGCCCGATTCAACTTTTCATGAAGAATCAGAAAGGCAAAAATCAAGGCAAACACGGGATTGCAACTAAACAAAACAGCTATTGTAGCAGGTTTACCGTAAACAATTGCTAACTGATAAAGTGTCATGCTGACAATAATACAAAGAAAACCCGTCAAGGCAAAAACCAGCCAATCCGAAAGCATTAATTTTTGACCTGCCCGCTTAAGATGATGATTCGCCAACGGCAACAATACTAATCCGCCAATAAAGAAACGAATCAAATTTAATTGAATGGGACTAAATTGATTGCTAACCGCTTTTAGCACAATTTCCATAGAACTAAACATTAAAGTTGAAATCAACACACACAATAATGATTTTCTCATTTTTGCCTCCCTATATTTTTTGAACCAAAACCATCAAAATCGGAATAACAATCAAACTAAGTAAAGTGGTCTCTGCAACCATAATTGATGCATATTCCGAATCAGCATGATACAACCGGGAAACAACTGGTGCATTGGTCATGATCGGCATAGCGGACTGCATAATGAAGACCTGTTTCATAAGAGTTGGCATCCCCGTTGGAATAACCAAAAGTGACATCACTGCAGGTGCAAGCAAAAACCGGCCAAATAAAATCAAAAAATTGCTTCGATCAAAATGAATATTACTCAAATCAACGCTATTAATTGAAATCCCAATAAAAATCATTGATAACGGAATTGTTAGGCCACCAACGTAATTTAAATCCTGCATAATAAAGTTTGGTAGCTTGGCATGTAATAGTACCAAAATAACGCCTACCACAAACCCCAGAAGTGGTGGAGAAAAAACCTTTTTTAACGTTTTTTTCCAATTAACAGCAGCCTCGCTGCCTACACCGTCCTTTTGAATCAAATATACACCTAACGTCCAAAAGAAAGTTGTGTTAACCATGTAATAGACCAAAACAAACGGTAGACTGGGACTATGAAACAATGCCATGTTCACTGGAAGCCCAACAAAAACTGTATTGGAGTTAGAAAACATTGACTGGAACAACCCAGAATGAATCTTCGGGATCTTAAATAATTTGACGATTACTATCGACACTATGTATAGTAAAAACATTGAAACAAAGGGAAATAAAATGTCAGGAAGTGTTGTTAAAAGCTTCTTGGCTGTAAACTTTTCCATTATGGTCGATACCATGTAAGCAGGCAACGCTATCTGGGTAACAAGCCTAGCAATCATGCTCGTCATCTTGCTATCAAACCAGTCATTTCTGGCTAAAATGAATCCCAATGCAATCATAATTAAAATGATCAGCACCCCAGAAATTGCTGAAACAAAAACACCCATATTAATTTCTCACCTCAATTTTTAAAACTGTAACGAGTTATTATTATAGCACAATTAGAATCCACATTCTTCTGTAATTTTATACAGCAGAAAAAAGATCAATTTTGCGTTAATATTGAAGTTGTCAGTTTTAAGAATGGTTCGTTATCTTAAGAACAAAAGTTGGTAATCACTAACTTTTGCTTCAAACTAGACAAGAATTGTTAAATTATGTTTAAATAACGAAGTATTTGTGCAATCAACCTGTAAAGTGCAATATACTTTTGTAAGAATTTTTTGTAAATGAGGAGTCAATATGCCATCAGACAAGAAACGGGATTTTGAACCCGTATATTCACGTAGGGCTGATAAAAAGCCACATTATAAGAAAAAGAATCGACGAAGGCGACGGATTGTCGGCTGGAGCATTTTTGCAGTACTGCTGCTGATTGTTGGAGGAGGACTACTTTGGGGTTATGATGCGTATAAGAGCGCCAAAAAAAC
This sequence comes from Lentilactobacillus hilgardii DSM 20176 = ATCC 8290, assembly GCF_000159315.1. Lineage (GTDB taxonomy): Bacteria > Bacillota > Bacilli > Lactobacillales > Lactobacillaceae > Lentilactobacillus > Lentilactobacillus hilgardii. Next base: position 27,595 of record NZ_GG669996.1, on the reverse strand, counting down.
TTTTAAGCAAACCTATGACTCTACCAACGTTCAAAAAGAGCGAAATGTTTCATCCGTTATCAAACAAGGAAAGCCACTTTCAATTCTGTTACTTGGCACCGATACCGGTGCGCTGGGACGTCATGATACCGGGCGAACTGATACAATGATCGTTGCCACCGTTAATGCCAAGAAGAAAACGATTCATTTAACCAGTATTGCTCGGGATACAAAGGTTGTTGTCCCTGGTGATACCCAACCATATGAAAAGATTAACGCTGCCTACACAATTGGTGGTGCTGGAACAGCGGTCAAAACTGTTCAGAATCTCTTGGACATTCCAATTGATTTCTACGCCATTATTAACATGGGTGGTTTGGAAAAAATGGTCAATGCCGTTGGCGGTGTCGATGCGAAGCCCCCCCTTACCTTTAATTATGGCTATGCTCATGTCGTAAAGGGGCGTAAGACTCATTTAAACGGTCGCCAAGCCTTAGATTATTCACGAATGAGAGATGATGACCCGTTGGGGGATTATGGCCGTCAAGCTCGCCAAAGACAGGTTATCAAGCATTTGGTCATGAAAGGACTGGGAATTACTTCCCTGCCGAGATATAAGTCCATTCTTTCATCACTAAACGGTAATCTAAAAACTGATATGACTTTTGATGATATGATTGCTGTCAGAGCAAAGTACGGAGATGCAACCCATCATATCAAATCCCAGACCTTACAAGGTCAAAATGCAATGATTGACGGGCTGTCATATCAGGTCGTACCGGACAATGAATTACTCCGTGTTTCTAATGATATTCGAAAAACACTCGGATTGTCTGAATCAAGTAAACTTAAAGCACAACAGTCCCAAACCGATTCAACTACCGGATACTCAACGGGCGGTTACTCAAGCACAACTGGTCAGTCATCAGCTTATAACGGTTACTAATTTATTCAAAAAAGGCAGTTTGGATAACATCTAATTGATGTTGTCTAAACTGCCTTTTTATTCCGGTCACACAAATACGCCACCGGCATATCCTAAAATGCCTAAAAGAAATAAAAGCAAAATCACCCAAATTGGAGATATCCGGTGACGAATCAACCAAATACAACTGATTGTCAGCAATAACGCAGCAATCGCTGAAAATAGAGAATTGATCCATTCAATATGTCGAAATATCACTATCCTTGTTAAGTCAAAATCAACTTTTACCCACTTGGCAATAAAAATACCTGTCATAAACATGCCAAAGACCGCAGAAGCTCTTGTAACAGTCTTTAAAATGCCTGACCCAAATAGGTCTATAATATCTGTTCCGTGACGATAACCTATCTGTTGAGCCTTATAACGGAACCCTAGCCGCAACACATTCCAAGCTGCAAAAAAAAGAATAGGTCCCCAAATACCAAAGCCACTCATCACAACACTTGATGCTAATGCAGATAAAACAGGTCGAATTGTCCCATTCCATACAGGATCTCCAATGCCACCCAGTGGACCCATCATTGCCGTTTTAACAGAAGTGATTTCATTTGCACTGATTGGCTGACCATCAGCCTTTTTCTCTTCCATGTTCAACACAACTCCAGTAACCAGCGATTGCATAATAGGTGACGTATTGAAAAAGAGCAGGTGGCGTTTCATTGCCGCAACCCGATCTTTTTTTTCTGGATATAGCCGTTTTATTGCCGGCGATAAGATAAAGGCAAAGCCAAGGTTTTGCATGCGTTCATAATTCCACGAAGCCTGCTCGAACCCTGAACGCCAAAAAATACTGATAAAGTCTTTGGTTTGAAGTTTAGGCTGATTATTTAATTTATTTTGCTTATTATTAAAATCCTGACCCATCGTTAATTACCAATCCTCTATAAATCATCTAATTCCTTATCAAAATTATCCTGCTCGTCAATATCACTGCTATCCTCGGACGAATTGGGATGTTGATTGGAAAACCAAATATAAATAATCGTTAAGATAATTCCGACTATAGTCAGAATAAAAATATTAAGACCAGATAAAACCGCTAATAAAAAGCCGGCCAATAACCACCACCAAAGATTTTTATCAATAGTCATATTCATAATAATAGCGAATCCAACTGCTGCAATCATCCCTATCGAAACGTCAATTCCGTTGGTAATGACACTAGGAATTCGATTGGTAAGAGAATGAAGATAACGAGGACTGATCAACATGACTAAAAATGTTGGTACAACAACTCTTAGTCCTTGAAGGCCCAAACTCAAAAGATGAATTCGATCCAGCCAAGCCAAATTACCCTCTTCGGCCGCTTGATCTGCTCGATGAATCAACATTGCCATTCGCTTACGAATGAAGACATTTAATAGTTGTCCGACAACGGCAAATGGAATCGTAAAAGCAATCCCGTGTTTAATACTAATAGCTGCCGGTCCACAAACCAGCAAAGCGGAAATGACAGCAGGCAGTCCTATATCAGGCGCTACCGCAGCACCAACATTCATCCAGCCAATCGTAATCATCTGCAAGGTTGCGCCAAGAAAAATTCCCACGCTTATGTTCCCAGTTGCCGCTCCGACTAATGTACAGGCAACCATTGGTTGAAAAAGTTGCCATTCATCCAAAATATCATCCATTCCCACAAAAAAAGCTACTAATAAGACAAGTACCCCAGAAATGATTCCCATTATTTTACCTTCTAATCGACCTTAAAATTCTTTTTTTTGATTAAATTCACTAAATTAATTTTTTTATCAGCGGGGATTTTTTGAGCCGTTACTTCCAAGTGAAAGTCATTTGTCAGTGTCTGGATCTGTTTTGCAATATCATCATTCATGGCAACTGCATCGGTAATCATTGTCATCCCGTCTTCGTAAGCAATACTACCAACGTTGATACCAATTTTACTGAAATTTACTCCACCTTCAGCTAATCGTAGCATGTCTTTGACATTTTCTGTTAGAAGCAATGTATTAAATGAATCAAACCGAGCATCAAAATAGGCTCGAATCATTTTATTCACGGAAACAACATTTGCCCGAACACCAGGCGGTGCCACCTGCGTAATCAATGTTTTCCTCAGATTGTCTTTTGCAACAGTGTCCGAAACAACCATAATCCGATTAGGCTTTACATATCTCGTCCAGAAAGTTGCAACCTGACCATGCAGAAGTCGGCTGTCAACTCTGGCTAAACGAATATCCATTGTCATAGCAAGTCATCCTCTCCATCACTTTGATCCGGCAATTCAAACTGTTTAATAGAACTTGCAGCAACGTTGGTTAAATGATCAACTACCTTTGATAAGCTCTGATCTTTGATCATATAAGCTTCCAATAATAAAGGTAAATTCACACCGGCAATTAAAGCATTGTGTGCCGGATCTTCAGCCACGAACTTGGAGGCAGCATTAAAAGGTGAGCCGCCCCATAAATCGGTTAGAATCAATATATCATTTCTTGGCAACTTTTTAAAAACATCCTTAAATTTACTTTCCAGCGCATCAATGCCATCACTTGGTACCAATGTTACCGCGGCTACATTCTGCTGTTTGCCGGCAATCATTTCTGAAGTATGAATTAGTGCTTCTGCAAATTCGCCATGGCTGGCAACGATAATTGAAATCACTTATTTCACTGTCCCTTCCAAATCAACTTAAAAACAGTTGAACACTACTGAACCTTCATCAATTGTTAAATCAAATATAACACGGCTACCATTAAAGCTCATTCAGCCAAAGTTCCAATCGTTAACAAATCCGCCGGTGTTTCAAAATAATAATCACTGTTAGCAAAATCAGCGGTTTTTTTGGTTCGCCAGCCTGCAAGTCCAAAAGCAACGTGAGCTGCATGTGCTGCCTGCAGATCATAGATCGTATCACCAATATAAATGGTTGCTTTAGGATCTGCGTTTAACTTTTCAATGCCCTTAAGAATTAAATCGGGAGCCGGTTTGCCGTGTTTGATTTCATTTGAAAAGACAAATGCGTCAAAATAATCATCCAATCCAAATCTTGTCACATCGCGATGAAACTCATCTTCTATTTTTGAAGTTGCAATTGCAAGACGATTATTTTTATCAGCATGAAGTTTCGCCAAGCTATCGATAATGCCATCGTATACCTTAGCATCATCCTTATAATTTTTAATTTGATCAAACCATTGTTTTCGCACAGCTTCAACGTCTTTAACGCCTAAGATTTTAAGTGCATCCGAAGCCGTAATCCCAAATACCTTTTTGACATCATCATAACTAACGTTATAGCCATTGGCCCGTAACGTTTTGTGAAGCGGCAACAAGTACATTTTTTCTGTATCAATTAATGTGCCATCAACATCAAAAATATAATCATTCATCTTTGTTCAGATCTCCTTTAAGACTCATTATCTTTTGCTTCTTCTACTTCCAACATAACTCGATCCTGTCAAATCGGCAATCATATTCAGTAACTAATCCCATTTTTCTTCACAATACTTTATCGCTTACTTTCTGAAAGATCGGATTAACATGAACCATCTTGAAATTTTCTCACAAAATTTTGCATGAAAAAAGTCCGAACCACTACTAAAAGTAATGACTCGAACTTAGATATGCGGCCAAGAAGATTCGAACTTCCACCGGGATAATTCCCGACAAGATCCTTAATCTTGCGCGTCTGCCAATTCCGCCATGGCCGCATCAACGAATAAAATTATAACAAAGATTTCGTAGGATGACAATCTATTTTTAAAAAATATTCACGATTAACCTCATTTTATTCGCTTTTCAAGTCACACAAACCCTATTCGCCGCGAACAGTTGCACCTTGTTCATCGACTTCCAATAATCTCAAACTGCCATTTAAATTTTTTTCCTGTAATTCAATTCTCAATTGCGTTAATGCTGATTTTTCGCCAAGTGTTGCAACTGTCGGCCCTGCTCCAGATAAATAGGTGCTGTGAATGCCCAACTCATGAGCTGTCTCTTTAATCACAGCCATTTCGGGAACTAAGTCTTTACGATAGGGTTCGTGGAACTGGTCATCTTCAATTAAAGAGACCGCCTTATCAAATTTCCCTTGCCCTACCAGTGCAATAAATACATTTTCCTTACTGCTTGCCCTAACCGCAGTTTGGTAATCAATTGTTTGAGGAAGTTTCTTGCGACTTTGAGCTTCACTTAAACCATCCGGTCGGATATAAACTAATGCATAAAGGTCGGGTAATTCCAGCTTTGTTGCAACCGCGTGCTTTCCATCAAATGTTGAGACAGCTAGCCCACCCAACATTGCGGCAGCAACGTTTTCAGGATGAGTTTCAAATTTTGCCCCCATCGTTATCTGATCGTCCAGTGGTAACTCTAAACTTCCCAGCGCGTTTGCAATCTTTATTCCGGCAACCACAGCTGTCGTACTTGATCCCAATCCATGAGCAATCGGAACATCAGAAATAACAGTTAACTGATGAGGATGAATATCAGGGTCAACTTTCAAAACAGTTTGCACAATTAAATTACGCTCATCAGTGGGGATATCGCTCCCCAATGCATGATTGACTTTCCAGTGATCGGTTTCTTCCTCCACGATAACGGTATAGTACATATGAAGTGCAATTCCAACAGAATCCATTCCTGAACCGACATTAGCAGAAGTGGCCGGAACTCGAATAATAATTTTTGCCATCGAACACATCTCCCTAATCACAATGATTTATCCAAACAGAATCTTATCTATTACCTATTAATGACTAAGCACTTTCTGAAATCAAGCGTAACTGACTTCGACATCTTCCACAAACATACCGCTTCAAGTCAATCTTTCTCTTTCTATGATACTCTAAGCCACAATGAGGGCATCGATAAAAGTACCTAAACGGGGTTCTTCTTTCATTTTCCGACAGCCTAGGTGCATATCTGGATCCCCCGACCGCTTTTAACAATTGTTTGAACTCTTTTGTGTTATGTTTTCCTGAATAGCCTGCTAAATGTAGGTGGTAGTGGCATAACTCATGCTTAATGATCCCGATTAAAACATCATGGGTGCTGTGATCACCCATTTTAGGATTAATATCAATATCATGCGAGTCCAAGTGATACCGACCGCCCGTTGTTTTCAAGCGATGATTAAAATAAGCGTGGTGATTAAAAGGTTTAGCAAAAAATTGAAGTGATACTTTTTCCACTAAACGCTGTAATTGTTGATCTGTCACGAGAAAATCCTTTCTAAACCTCTGAACCTAATCAGCAGGTTCAATCATTGACAATTGAATTCGATGCCGATTAACATCTACTGAATCTATCCAAACCGTTACAATATCACCTACTGAAACCAGCTTACTGGGATCTCTAACAAATGTTTTGCTCATTTTCGAAATATGCACCAAGCCATCCTGCTTAACGCCAATATCCACAAAAGCACCAAAGTCGACAACGTTTCGAACCGTTCCCTGAAGCTTCATTCCGGGCTTGAGGTCTTCCATGGTCAAAACATCTTTTTTTAACAGGGGTGTCGGCATATCATCCCGTAAATCCCTGCCTGGTGTCTCAATTCCTTTAACGATGTCCCTTAAAGTTTCTTCTCCAACATCAATTGTTTGCGCAACCACAGGTAAATCCAAATGGACTAATTTTTCAGCCACAATCGGTTTCCCTAAATCATTAATTGTTAGGTCATATTGTGAAAGTAATTTTGTTGCAGCTGAATAACTCTCAGGATGAATATCCGTATTATCAAGCGGATTACTGCCATTAATAATCCTTAAAAATCCAACTGATTGTTCAAATGCTTTAGGACCTAATCTTGGAACCTTTTTTAAATCCGTTCGATTGCTAAACTTTCCTGATTCGTTCCGAAATTTCACGATATTATTAGCCGTTGACTTAGTTAATCCTGAAATATGAACCAAAAGGTCCGGACTTGCGGTGTTCAAATTAACACCAACTTGATTAACCGCGGTTTCAACAACCTGATCCAGTTTTTCACCAAGTTGTTTTTGAGGGACATCGTGTTGATATTGACCAACTCCAATTGCTTGGGGATCAATTTTAACCAGTTCTGCCAATGGATCCTGAATTCTTCTAGCAATGCTGACAGCAGACCGCTGTTCAACACTGAAATCCGGAAACTCCTCACGAGCAACCCTGCTGGCAGAATATACGGATGCACCCGCTTCATTAACAATGACGTAATAAACCGGTGTATCTAGTTTCTTAATTGCATTCGCTACAAATTGTTCCGACTCCCGGCTGGCAGTCCCGTTTCCGATTGCAATCATTTCAACGTGGTTTTTATTAATGAAATCAATAAATAACCCTTCAGCAGCCTTTCGTTTTGCCTCACTGGCTGGCTTATGCGGGTAGATCACTGTCTTATCCAGATATTTGCCATTTGAATCAACGACAGCCAATTTGCATCCAGTACGATACGCAGGATCAAATCCCATTACGACCCGTCCTTTTAAGGGTGCCTGCATCAGCAGGTTATATAAATTTTTACCAAAAATATCAATGGCATGCTCAGCCGCTTTTTCGCTCAATTCCCTTCGAATCTCACGTTCAATTGCGGGTCCAATGAATCGCTGATACCCGTCCAAGGTTGCATCTTTAACAATGTCAGCTGCCAATCCCGAATGCTTTCCAATCATGTTTGATGTCAGATACCAATTAATCGGTGTTTCGTTAACTGTGATTTTGACATTTAAAATACCTTCTTTTTCACCACGGTTAATTGCTAACGTTCGATAGGACGGTATTTCTCTGACAGACTGGGTAAAATCATAATACTGTTGGTAAGTGCCGGTCTCATCCTTTTCTTTAGCGCCACGCTTAACTTTCGTTGTCATGACCCCATAACGATTTGTGTTTTGCCGAATCCACTTTCGAAAATTAGCGCTGTCCCCAACTTCTTCGGCAATGATTTCATGGATTCCAGAAATAACCGTTTCTCGATCGGAAAGGTCTTTATCAGGATCAATTGCCTGACTAATTTTGTTATCAAGTTCATTGTCAAAACTAGTTGCCGCCTTTGCCAAGGGTAAAAGTCCCTTTTCTTTGGCAATGGTCGCTTTTGTACGCCGTTTCTGCTTGTACGGCAAATAAAGATCTTCAACCTGTTGAAGAACGGTTGCCGTCTCAATTTGTTTTTTGAGTTTAGGCGTTAATGCCTTTTGCTCTTCAATAATCTTAATAACCTCATCCTTACGTTTATCCAACGTTTGGATTCTATGAGCCGAGGCTTGAATATCTCGAATTTCAACTTCATCCAAGTTTGATGTCCGTTCTTTTCGATAACGGGCAATAAAAGGAACCGTATCCCCTTCTTCAAGCATTTTCAGCGTTTCAGCTATTTGTTTTACGCGAATCTTCGGTAAATCATGCTGTATTTTCTCAGCAAGCGTTATGTCCATGAAATAACCCACCTCATTATTAATCTAGCTTTCATTATATCATGCCAAATGGTCAAAATAAGTTGAACCAAAAAGAGAACCTTCTTCAAGCCCCATATTTGGGAGAAGAAAAAGGTTCTCAAAATCAGACGGTACTATAAAGAAATGCTCATTACGGCCTAAAATCGACTACTAACCGCTTTGATTCGCACACTTTTTTAGGACTGTTCCTCAAAGCAACATCGCTCCTCATAAGGGATCAAATTAAAAAATCCAAGTTCGGGATTTCCCAATTTGACGCCTTATGCTCCAGATGTTAACCGCTTTGATTCGCACACTTTTTTAGGACTGTTCCTCTAATCATAAACCTGCATGTAAACCAACAACCGTCAAATCCCCAAAACAGGAATTTGCTTCCCGCTGGCTTACATTCCGAGTTATCCCAGACTAGATTTTCACACTTTTTATAACATTCCCATAATTCTTGTCGTAACGTCAGAAACTTTTGCAATGTGATTTTCCTGGTCTTTTTCAGATCGATTGAATTTTTTGGCATCAATCGATGCATCTTCAGGATTTAAGCTGTCTGTCATATCCTGACATGCATTCGCATAATCCGCATAGGCTCTGACTAATATTTTATGTTTACCCAGTATTTTAACCGGTACCGGCGCCTGTTCAAGCTTATTTACATTGTCTTGATACTTATCAGTTCCAGACTGAAAATGCGTTTTAATTTGTGTTAATCTATCTGAACCAAGGTCAGAAACGGTCTTATCATCAATTGATTTTCTCAACACTTCGTAGTCTGCATTTAAATCTTCACCGTTTGATTGTGTTGAATCGATAATATCGGAAACAATTTTGGCATATCTTCTTAAGTCTTGTGGTTTCAAAAAGAATGACCCCCATCTAAAAATTATTGTTGATTGAAGAAATGACGCTGTACATATTTTACTACTTCTGAGATAACAACGATCATAAATCCGCCAATAATCACAACAATCCATTGTGAAGGGCCTAATTCAGTGACATGGAACATATCATTAAATCCAGGTACAACAATTGTGAGCACCAGTAGTAATGTAGAACCCAAAAGTGCCCAATTAAAGAATTTATTCTTGAAAAGCCCCACCTTGAAAATGGATTGATGGATCGTTTTCGAATTAAATGCGTGGAATAATTGAATCAACCCAAGAGTTGCATAGGCCATTGTCAATGCATCCGCATGAATTAATGCTTCTGACGAATGAACTGGATTCAAGATGGCAAACGCGTATACACTTAAAGTAATAAAGCCTTCAAAGAATCCTTGATAAAGAATATTACTCATAATTCCGCCCGACAGGAAATTTGACGAGCGTCCACGCGGTTTACGTTTCATAATTCCCGGCTCTGCCAGTTCAACACCTAATGCAATAGCTGGAAAAGTATCTGTCACCAGATTAATCCAAAGAATTTGAACCGGTGCCAAAATCTCCCAACCCATCATGGTCATGACAAACAATGTCAAAACCTCCCCTAGGTTGGCAGACAACAGATATTGAAGTGACTTTTGAATATTGGCAAATACTTTTCGCCCTGCTTTAACTGCCGTTACAATTGTTGCAAAATTGTCATCGGCCAGAACCATATCGCTGGCTTCTTTCGAAACTTCAGTACCTGTAATTCCCATTCCGACACCAATGTCAGCCGCTTTTAACGCCGGTGCATCATTAACACCGTCACCGGTCATCGCAACGACTTTACCCTTCTTTTGCCAGGCATTCACAATTCTAACCTTGTGTTCCGGTGCAACTCTGGCATAAACGGCAATGTTTTCAACCTGGTTCTCAAACTGGCTGTCTGATAATTCATCCAGTTGCGCCCCGTTAATGACCCTATCAGTTGAATGATCGGATCTCTCTAGAATTCCGAGTCGCTTGGCAATCGCCTGAGCCGTATCCTGATGGTCTCCGGTAATCATGACAGATTTAATTCCCGCAGTCTTTGCTTCTGCAACTGCTTGCGCTACTTCAGGCCTCTCGGGATCAATCATGCCGATCAACCCTGTAAAGATCATGTCATGTTCCTGGGCATCACTCGTTAATTCTGTTGGTACTTTATCAACCATTCGATATGCAAAAGCCAGTACCCTTAATGCTTGCGTAGCTAACTCATGATTTGTTTCGCTGATCTTTTGCTTATCTTCATCTGTGATTTGCCGAACTTGACCATGATCAAGAATTTGGGTAACGCGAGCCAGTAGTTGGTCCGGTGCACCTTTCATCGTCATCATGATTTGGCCGTCATCAACTTTGTTATAGGTTGACATCAATTTTCGTTCAGAATCAAACGGAATCTCAGCCACACGCTGATACTTTTTAATGAATTCCTGAACCGGCAAATCATGATTTAAATAAAACGAAATCAAAGCTGTTTCGGTTGGATCACCACCTAATCCGTCTTCCAAAAATTTTGTATCGTTATTTAAAATCATAATCTGTGGTAATTTGTCTGATAATAACTGCTTCGTTTCGCCAGAGTCTTTTAGTTGACCATCCAAATAAACTTTTTCAACGGTCATCTTATTCTGGGTCAACGTTCCGGTTTTATCCGATGCAATAATATCCGTACTTCCCAATGTTTCCACAGCTTGTAATTTTCGAATCAGCGCACGGTGGCGGGCCATTTGTTGCGTACCAATTGCCAAAGTAACAGTCACAATAGCAGGCAGGCCTTCCGGAATAGCCGCAACCGCTAAAGAAATGGCTGTTAACAGCATATTAATCAGGCTTTCCTCGCCTCGCCACATACCAACACCAAAGACAATAACTGCAATAACTAAAATCAGAATTGTTAATACCTTACCAAGCTTATTGAGATTTTCTTGAAGAGGCGTTGTTGCTTCTTCCGTTGTGTTTAACATATGGGCAATCTTACCAACCTCAGTGTTCATCCCGGTGCCGGTAACCACCCCGACTCCGCGTCCGGAGGTTACATTGCTGTTCATAAAGCCAAGATTCTTACGATCACCAAGTGGCAGATCTGTGTCATTAATTGTCTCAACCTGCTTATTAACCGGCACCGATTCCCCTGTTAAAGCTGCTTCTTCAATTTTTAAAGTATTTGTTTCGATCAATCGAATATCAGCAGGCACAACATCTCCTGCTTCAAGAAGAACAATATCTCCAGGAACAATCTCTTCACTTTTAACCGTTGTCTCACGGCCATTTCTCAGCACTGTAGCCATTGGAGCCGACATCTGTTTCAACGAATCAATTGCATTTTCTGCCTTTGACTCTTGAAAGACGCCGAAGACCGCATTTAAAATGACCACAGCAATAATAATTGCAGCATCAATATGTTCTCCGGCAATCCCCGCAATAATTGCTGCAATAATCAAAATGATAATCATTAAATCTTTAAATTGTGCGATAAATTTTTCAAATAACGTTGTCCGACGCTTTGCCTGAAGTCGATTATAACCAAATTGTGCCCGCCGCTGTTCAACAGACTGGTCCGATAACCCTTCAGGATTCGCTTTCATTTGCTGCATGACGTCATTAACGGATTGTTGATAAAATAATTTTCCCTGCTGCTTCATTAATTTCCTCCTTTTTAAAGAAAAAGAGACCCATAAACTCTTGTGAAAAGAATTCATAAGTCTCACCATTTAAGAAATATCCCGGAAATACAAGATTACACGTTGACGAGATATTCGCAATTACTATTGCTGGTTACTCCCTTTATTTGAGAATATTATACCTAAATATTCATGTTTTGTCACCTAATACTACTTCCAAAATGTATCATAAACATTAATTGGTGTGTGACGCTTATGCTCAGTCTTTCGATACCAGCTTTCAATCGTTTCAGCTGACTTTTGAGAAACTTCTCTGCCTTCCAGATAATCATCAATATCTTGATAGGTCACCCCAAGTGCAACTTCATCAGGCAACGCTGGTCGATTATCTTCCAAATCGGCTGTAGGCGTCTTTTGGTACAGATGCTTAGGAGCATCCAACACTTCAAGCAACTGCTTTTCCTGACGTTTATCCAGCCGCCAAAGCGGTGTGATATCAGCGGCACCATCACCAAACTTTGTGTAAAAACCGGTCACAGCTTCTGCCGCATGATCTGTACCGACCACAACGCCATTTGTACTACCGGCAATTGCATATTGGGCGATCATTCGTTGGCGGGCTTTAATATTGCCCTTATTAAAATCACTGACGTTGACGTCATTTGCTTCCACGGATTCAACAGCCGCATCAACTGCAGATTGAATATCAACTCTAAACGTCTGATCCGCCTGAATATACTTAATTGCTGCCAATGCGTCAGATTCGTCTGCCTGCACACCATACGGTAATCGAACAGCAATAAATTGATAACGATTGTCACCCGTCTCATCGCGTAACTCTGAAACTGCCATCTGTGACAACTTCCCGGCTAATGTCGAATCCTGACCACCGGAAATTCCCAAAACGAGTGATTTAAAAAAATCGTATTTTTTCAAATAAGATTTTAAAAAATCAACACTTCTTCTAATTTCCACTTTTGGATCAATCGTTGGTTGAACCCTTAACGCATCAATAATTTCTTGTTGCTTTTCTCGCATGGTCATCCATCCTTTAACTTAAAAATTAATTTGCTGTACGTAGTTACGGACCTTTTCAATAATGTCACGTTTATTGTCCCAGCACTTTTGCGATAGGTCAACAGGATATTTTTGCGGATTAAGTTCACGCTTATATTCAGGCCACAATGACGCGACCTGCTTTTTAGCATAATGAGAAATTTCTTTTAAATCAGGTACTTGGTAGACCAATTTTCCCTTTTCAAAAATCGGTTGAAGAAGCGGTTGTGCATTAAAGTTTTCAACCGTTTTGTTAATATACGTGTAATTCGGGTGAAACATAAAAATTGATTTTTCCTGACGGGGATCCTCATCAGACAAGGTAATATAATCGCCTTCCGATTTACCATCCCGAGCATCTGTAATTCGCCACACCTGCTTTTTGCCAGGCGTTGACACTTTTTCTGCATTTCCTGAAATCTTGATTGTATCTTTCATCCTACCGTCAGAATGCTCAACTGACACCATCTTGTAAACCGCACCCAACGCGGGTTGATCAAAGGCGGTAATCACTTTTGTACCAATACCCCAAACATCTATCTTGGCATGTTGCATTTTCAAGCTGGCAATTGTTGTTTCGTCCATATCATTTGAAGCAAAAATCTTTGTATCCTCATAGCCGGCATTATCAAGTAATTCTCGAACCCGCTTGGACAAATAAGCCATATCGCCCGAATCCAACCGAACACCGGCAAATTTGATTTTATCTCCCATTTCGTCAGCAACTTTGATTGCACTCGGCACACCACTCTTAAGTGTATCGTAAGTGTCGACCAAAAAAACACAATCATGATGGGTTTGGGCGTATGCTTTAAAGGCATCATAGTCATTTCCAAAGGATTCAACCAATGAATGGGCATGCGTGCCGCTGATGGGAATTCCAAACGCCTTACCGGCTAAAACATTTGAGGTTGAATCAAAACCGCCAATAATTGCGGCACGGGTTCCCCACAAAGCAGCAGAAACTTCTTGAGCTCTTCTGGTTCCAAATTCCATTAGTGGATCATCGCCAACAACCGTTCGAATTCGCGAAGCCTTGGTTGCAATTAACGTTTGATAATTGACCATGTTTAAAATAGCTGTCTCAACAAGTTGGCACTCACAAAGCGTTCCTTCAACTTGAAGGATGGGTTCATTAGCAAATACCAAATCACCTTCAAGAGCAGATCTAATGGTTCCTTTGAATTTAAAATGACGAAGATAGTCTAAAAAATCTGTTGGATAGTTGGTCACTTCTTTTAAATAATCAATATCGTCATCAGTAAAATTCAAGTCTTGAATGTACTCAATGACATGTTGAAGGCCGGCAAAAACAGCGTATCCGTTTCCAAAAGGCAGTTTACGAAAGAACACCTCAAAGACCGCATGCCGATTTTGCATGTGTTTTTCAAAGTAAGTGGCCATCATATTAATTTCATAGAAATCAGTATGGAGGGTTAAGTTGTCAAATTTTGGCATTTTATTAAATTATCCTCCCAGATAAATGTTATATAATTAGTTTAATTCTATCATTATTCTGAATATTGAAAAGAATTATGCAATTATTTCAAATTAATACAATTAGAAACAGGGAGATTTTATGGAGAAGCAAAGTCAAAAAAAGCCCGTTTCAATTCTGGGCATTCCTTTTGAAAACACCAACCAAGAACAATTTGAAAGCCTGCTAAAGCAACGCATTGATCATCATAAAAATACGTTTGTTGTTACTGCAAACCCTGAAATTGTGATGTATGCTCGGCAGAACAGACCATACGAGGTCTTAATAAAAAAGGCGGACTATATCATTGCAGATGGCATTGGCATTATCATTGGCGCAAAACTGTTGAAGGATCCCCTTCAAGAAAGAATTGCAGGCTATGATTTATTTGTGAGCCTCTTGGAATGGGGAAGTCAAAATCATAAGTCAGCTTATTTTGTTGGTGCCAAAACCGAGGTTATCAACAAACTAAGAGAAATCGTGACTCAAAAATATACCGGCCTAAAAATTGCCGGTACTCATAACGGTTATTTTGGTGATGATCGCAATATTGTCGGCGACATTGCCAGAACACAACCCGACATGGTATTTGTGGCAACCGGATTTCCAAAACAGGAAGCGTTTATCGATAAGAATCGACAAATATCTGATAGTCTTTGGATGGGCATTGGTGGTTCTTTCGATGTTCTAACCGGAACAGTTAAACGTGCGCCAAAGAGCTGGCAAAAAATGCATCTAGAATGGTTATATCGAGTTGTGAAAGAACCAAGCCGGATTTCCCGACTATCGGTATTGCCAAGATATTTGATGGCGGTTCTAAAGGAACGCTTGTCGGGAAGATAATTAGAAGGATCCATCATGAAATGTGGGCATCATTTAAAACGACTTCAGCTCGTTTTGTGAATGATCTGATCCCTCGTGCTTTTATTAGGGATGATTGTCTTAAAATTATGATGACAAACTAATTTTTATTCGATAAGGTGCCCTTTCTGTCGACAATTCCGTCAAGAAATAATCTAAATAAACAATAAACCGGGTACTCACACCTTAAATGTGGGTATCCGGTTTATTTAATTTGAGTTCAACCTACTAACCCTTTTCCAGATAAAATTCAAAACGATCACCAACGTACTGTGTTCTAACGTACTCAAACGGTCGACCATCCTGCAAATATGTAATCTGTCGAAGTCTTAAAATTGCGTCTCCACGCTTAATATCAAGATATTCTGCAATTCTTTCAGAAGCCAGCATCGCAGAAACAGTCTGCTGTGCCTTTCCAAGGCTTAAATTCTTTTTTTGCTCCAAGGCCCTGTATAGCGAACTCGTGACTTCGGACTTTTCCAAACCGGCAACGATATTTTCCGGAACGGTTGCGACTTCAAAACAAATTGGAATATTATCCCCGTATCGAATTCGTTCCATTCGCAACACCGATTGATCTTGGGTAATCTTTAATTTCTCCATTTCACTCAAAGACGGTTCCATCGTATGATATGAAATTGTTTTGCTGGAAGGTTTCTTGCCTTGCGCCAACATTAAATCGGTAAAACCGGTTACCCCCGACATTCGTTCCTGAACCTTTTGGTTGGCAACAAACGTTCCAGAACCAACCCGTCGTTCCAAGATCCCTTCATCAACTAATGTTTGGATTGCTTGGCGAAGTGTCATTCGACTAACGCCAAACTCCGTTGATAATTCCCGCTCTGAAGGAATTCGATCACCGATTTTCCATTTCTCGGCTTCAATATTTCGCTTAATATCATTATGAATTTGAATATATATTGGTAAACCCATTGTTACCACCTACTTTAAATTTGTGTAAATTATTTACCATAACTATACGTTGCCATAAGGTCTAGTTGGTTGTCAAACACATTGATGTCCGCATCGCTTCCAATTTCAAGGGATCCCTTCCCTTTCAAATTGAATTCTTTGGCTTGATTGGTCGAGCTCATTTTTACCGCATCACCAATCGAGCAGCCGGTAAATTGAATCACATTCCTAAATGCCTGATCAAACTTGAGCACAGAACCTGCAAGTTTCCCGTTTCCAAGAATTGCCCGGTTTTTTGTAACCAAAACGTGCTGACCGCCAAGCTGATAATCTCCATCAACCATCCCTTTTGCTTCCATTGCATCCGTTACAAGTTCAAGTCGATCTGATCCGATGATTCGATAAGCTAATTTTACAACCGGAGAAACAACATGATACCCGTCACAGATAAGTTCCACTGGCATGTCAGATAGCATTGAAAAACCAACGACGCCCGGTTCTCTTTGATGAAGTCCTCGCTGAGCATTGAAAAGATGGGTTATGTGGTCAACCTGACATTGTTGCAATTTTTTGTACGTAGCATCACTATGCCCCACAGAAATTCTAATTTGGTGGGCATTACAATATGCCTCCAGAGATCGATGATCATTTACCTCTGGCGCGTAGGTTATCAGACGAACCAACCCACCGGATAATTGATTCCAGCGTGATAAGTCGCTGACATTGACTGATTGAATCTGATCAATTGGCTGGGCACCATTAAATTTTTTTGACACAAACGGGCCTTCCAAATGAATACCAACAATTACTGGGTTGATTAGAGTAGCCTCTCTAATCGCCACCATAGCATGTGAGATCTTTGAGGGAGATTGAGTCATCGTTGTTAGTAAAAGCGCTGTAACACCCTCAGATTTCATTTTAGATACCATCTGGCTAATGTGACTGCTATCTCCTGTCATCGAGTCGATCCCATAACCGCCATGAACATGCACATCTATAAACCCGGGAACAACTAACTTCCCTTTCAAATCATTAACATCATCATCCCGTTGAAGATGAAAATCCTGCATGGAGCCAATTGCATTAACCTTATCGGAAAATCTGATAAATCCACACTTGATTTCACGCCGACCAGTATAAATATGACCATTCGTCAAAACTTTTGACATCTCAGTAAAATTTCAATTCCTTTTATTTTGAATTTCCGATTGATTTATCAATTGTTGCATCAATTCCTTTAATAACAGAGTTCAAAAGGCCAGCCTGTTCCATCGCGAGAATGCCGGCAATGGTATCACCACCCGGAGAACAAACTTTGTCAATCATCTCAGCAGGTGTTTGTTTAGAAGCTAATAAAGATTGTGCGGATCCAAGTGCGGTTTGGGCAGCAATTTTAGTAGCAGTTTCTTTATTGAATCCATATTTCACACCGGCGCGACTTAAACAATCGATAAAGAAATCCACATAAGCCACCGCGCTACCGGAAATAGCACTAAAAATGGCAAATTGGTCTTCAGGAAGTTCACTAATCTCACCCGTTGCCTCAAACAGCGAGACCGCTGTCTTCTTTTGCTCGCCTACTAAATTTTCATTAGTAGCAATAGCCGTCATGCCCTGTCCGTATTCCGAGTTAATGTTTGGCAGACTTCGTAAAATTGGCAGATTATAATCGGTTAACTCTTCCAGTCGATTGAGACCAATGCCAGATACAATCGAAATAAGCGTTTTGTTAGATTTTAATTCACCGTTTATTTCATTTAAAACGTCTGCCACAATTCCAGGAACAACAGCTAATACAACCAAATCACTGTTCTGGGTGAGTTCCGCATTTGTTTTCTGTGCCGTTAATCCATATTGGTCTGCATATTGTTCATAACGAGCCTGGTGTGCACTATGGACCAAAATGTCTTTTGCTGGCACAAATTTTGCTCTAAGTAAGCCCTGAATAATTGCTTGGGCCATTGCGCCAACACCAATAAAGCCAATTTTCATATTCATTCTCCTAACAGTTATATCGGACTATTCCAATCTTTCTTTAATTCGACAATAGCGGAATTTTAAGCAGATTGCAACTACTAAATTTGTAGAATAGCAAAAAAACATATTAATCCATTGTCATTATATATAACATGATTACGTTGATTCACTCTATTTATGATGATAAATAAATGAAAAATCAATCGTAAACTTCTTGATTAAACGTTTTAAAAAAGTATGTTGTAGACTAATGACCAGTACCCATCCGACAAGGACACCAAATGTATTTGTTAAAACATCGTTAATATCTACCCATCTGGATAACCCAACACTCCAATCCAAAATAAATTGTAATGTTTCAATGCCAACGCTTACGACCAACCCTAAAAGAACCGTGCGCTTGGCTTTAAAATCCGGTCTTAACAACGCAATGTAAACACCCATAGGTAACATCATTAATACATTTTGATAAAAGTCCGATGTTGTACTCCAAAAAGGAATTAGATTCACAGGGACATTACCAACCATTAACGGTGCAACTTGTTGTGTCCCGACAAATGCATATGAAGTAGGTGCCAGTGTTAGATAACTGACAGTGATCACGTAAATAACTGCTGATAAAATTGTTGTTAACTGCCACCGTGAAAGTTTCGCAATCTGACTTGATTGAATTTTCAGCCAGATTAGAACACTGGTCACATCAATAAAATACGGAATCCATTTAACCATAACGCTCACCTTCCCTTAATTTAACTATTACTGTTTTTGATTGTTGCAATAAGCTTAAAGATGGTGGGTTAAGTGAAGCTTAAATCTTTTTATAACGACGAAAGGTTTTAAAAAAACATAACTTCTGATCAAAAAAGAGACTTAATTTACCGTGGCGATCTAAGAAATAATAGATGTAGTTTCTGCCTAAGCACAAATTAATGCACATTGGCGTTCATCATGTTTATTCGGAACCAAAGCATCGTTGTGTTTACGATGTTTTCAATTACAGAATTACTTGATAAGTTTATAATCATTTGTGTGATGTCATTCTAAAATTGTTTTTAAAGCATGCTTGTTATATTTCTTCGTTATGTTTTGGAAAGGCTTGTATTGTCAACAAGTGACGAAATAAAAATATGTAAAAAACGTAAACTCAATCTACAGAGAATGAGCCCCTACATCATCCAAAGAAAAAGGAGTTTTAGGTTTAAACAAAAGATGATGCAATTCTTATTTTTAGGCCGATATCGCTATGAATTGGTTATAAAACAGCTCATATTGGACATCACGATGAAAAAAGTAATACCAGTAACACAGTAGAGATTTTAATCGATCAGAATTTATTTTGACCAAACACTGATGTCATTAAAAGCTGATATTTAAGAGAGAGGGTCTTGACTATGATTACATCGTATAAACGTTTTTGGAAAAATATTTTTAACGTTTCTGGTACCGCCAGTCGTTCAGATTATTGGTGGCCTATTATTATCAATTACGTTTTAGGTATTATCGCTGTCATTATTATTAGCCATGTCACTGGGTACTCATTTGATTCGATCAGAAATTTGAAAGATTTAGCAGTGGATTCCACCGTTCGAACAGTCGGCTTGATCGTTTGGATTGCTACATTTACAGTTAAGATACGTCGATTACATGATTCTGATCATGTTGGTTGGTGGATTTTAATTGATTTAGTACCATTAATTGGAACAATCTGGTTCTTTATTTTAATGGTATTTCCCAGCAAGGCTAACCGTTGGGATAAGAGATAATCGTTTTTTATTTTAGGGGTTGATGCCGTAAGATATCAACCTTTTTTGTATCTAAACAAAACATCATCTGACTAAATGAATTAGCTATTGATTCAGATAAAAAGAAGTGAAAATCGTCTCCTCCAAACAAATAGACGACATATAGGCCAAAATATTAAAAACTATTTATGATAGAGAAAAATTGCGGCATTTCATTGGATACCTCAAAGATGATAATCAAGCCCTTCAACTATTCTTTCTGCATGCAAGAATCGGAACTGTTGGTCTTAAAATGGAACGATACTATTTTAAAAAACAACTTTTTCAGCGTCAAACAGCGTCATCATAGGGTGTTGGGAACCGTTGGATGACCAAGGGGCTCAGGACTCGCCCGAAACCGTCGAACGGCTTGTATAGATGTCAAAACAGCCCCAATTTTACCAGACTGATAAAAAAAGCAAGAAGGTATTTTAGCTTCTAAACCCTTTAATCTAAGAATGGCTAGCTTTTTGCTGACCCATGAGTGATAGTCAAAGAAATGGGAGACACAAAAAATCCCGTCTCCACAGGCCTTTAATAACCTATGAAAACGGGAAATAATCAATTATTGGGCTAGCTGGGTTCGAACCAGCGCATCACGGGATCAAAACCCGTTGCCTTACCTCTTGGCTATAGCCCAAGAATAAAATGGAGGGGAGTGGATTCGAACCACCGAACCCGAAGGAGCGGATTTACAGTCCGCCGCGTTTAGCCAGACTTCGCTACCCCTCCGCAATCTGTGTCGGTATCAAACCAACGAATATAATAATACAAAATTATCGCTATTTCGTCAAGCAAAATTATTAAAAAAGTTGAATTGTTTTTAACTGCTTTAGCCACTCACTATAAAAGGTATTGGTCTGCCATTCATTATGGTGATGATTATGGTATCCAACTGCACCGTTATAATACCATGTGTTTCCAATTTTCCTGGGATTCATATGATCATGAATGTGTCCAAAAATAACAATGGGAACAGCATATTCGTCAATCAGTTGCCCGACTTTCACACTACCGAGCATTGCATTAGCCATGTTCCAAAATCGATTATCACCTGTATATCGAATAAACAATTGGTTTGGTACAAAGTGTGTCATTAAAATAACCTTTTTTTGCGCCTTTTGGGCCATCTCAAGCTGCTCTTTTAATTTGTCAATAACTATTCCCTCTCGTTGTGGATCGCTCATAGGCTGCTTAATAAGGCTATCTATCCAATAGGCCATTTTCCATTGGTGAAATTGTACTTCTGTTTTGCCGGTGTTCTTTGCAAATGAATAGTCATACCAACCATTTAGCCCTATAATTCGATAATTTGTCTCCGGAATATCAAAATAGTGATTATTTAAATAACCCGGCCAATGTCCATTTTCCAATTGATCATAGGTCACGTTTCGTATCATATCGTGATTGCCTGCGATAAACAACACTTGAGTAATAGATAGTTGTCCTGACAATTGCTGAATATAACTGACAGTTTCGTGGAAATCGTTAAACAAATCACCTGCTACTAAATAATAATCAATTTTATTTTCAGTTAAATATTGAGCTTGCTGATGAATGATACCGTCAGTTGGTACTTTATTCAAATCCAAGTGGTTGTCACTAGAGGCTGCTATTCGAATCATCTTTTATCTCCTCATAAAAAATGTGCTATCCCAAGTAGGATAACACATTTTATGCGATTTAAAACTAATTGACGCCTTCCATTAATTTCTTAATTGGTTTAATTAAAAAGGCTAATAGAATACCCACGATAACTGCAGCAATTGCAACCATCGTAAAGTACCTGACTTCATTGTCTGGCGTATAGTATTTAACGATTTGAGAATTAACAGCTTGAGCTGCGGAATCAGCTAGGAACCACATGCTCATCATTTGCGATTCAAACGATTTCGGCGCCAACTTGGTTGTCACAGAAAGCCCAATTGGTGAAATAAGCAATTCAGCAACTTCGACGATTGCCCAGCTTCCGATTAACCAAAATGGACTTACTTTGGCAGAGCTGCCAAACAACGCAACGGGAATGACCATAAAGAGGTATGAAAGTCCTGCTATCATAAGACCAAGTGAAAATTTACTTGGCGAACTTGGCTGTTTCTTACCCAGCTTAATCCAAAGCCATGCAAAGAATGGCGTATAAAGCATAATAAAGAATGGGTTCAATGACTGATACCAGCTTGCGGGAATCTGGAAACCAAATAAACTATTATTAGTTTGGTTAGCTGCAAAAAGCGCTAAAACACTTGATCCTTGCTCCTCAATTGCCCAAAAAATAGCAGCAGCAATAAATAATGGAATGTAAGCAATGACACGCGAGCGTTCTGTACTGGTGATCTTCTTGCTGGTGATGATGATAATGAAATAGATAATTGGTGTTGCAACGGCAATAACACTTAACAAGGTGATAAAGTTACCAATGTTTAAAGCACCCATAACGTTCATTAAGAGTAATATCAACGCAAAGACAACGACACCAAGTCCAACCTTGACGGACAATTTTTTGACATCTTCAGGTTCCAATGGATCGGAAGCGTACAAACTTGAGCTTGGAAGATGCTTCTTTCCACCACGGATATACTGAAGTAATCCAAAAAACATACCAATAGCAGCTAGTGAAAAGCCTAAATGGAAATTAACATGCTGCCCGAGATACCCAACAAGAATTGGTGAAATAAAGGAACCAAAGTTAATACCAAAGACGAAAATTGTAAAACCAGAATCTCGTCGATTGTCGTATTCAGTATATAAATCGCCAACCATTTCAGAGATATTAGGTTTTAATAAACCGGTTCCCAACGTGATTAAAACGATTGAGACAAACAAAGCAATCGAACCTAGTGGCATTGATAGTGCAATATGACCAAACATGATCAATATACCACCATAAAAAACAGTTCTTCGACTACCTAAAATTCGGTCACTAATAAATCCGCCGACAACTGATGACAAATAAACAAGTGACCCGTAAATTGACATGATTGACGCAGCCAAGCCGGGCTCAAAACCAAGTCCACCCTTAGCCACACTCCAATACATGTAGTAAAGAAGAATTGCGCGCATCCCGTAGTAACTGAACCGCTCCCACATTTCTGTAAAGAACAATGTAGAAAGCCCACGAGGTTGGCCGAAGAATGACGTATCTGCACGCTTCTCCTGGTCACTTTGACCTTGTTGTTGCATGTGACACCCTCCAAAAAATAAATCTAATCCGTTTAACAGATTGTTAGTGGGATTAGATCTTTATTTAAAATTACTCTCGTTTAAAGAATAAATCATAAAAATAATTATAAGCTAGATACACAACGAATTCAACAAACCCTATCCTCTAATAAAGCTGTCTAGACAGGCAAATGCCTTTACATCGCTGATTTTTCTTTAGTAATTTATTTTTTGGAATTTAAGATTATCGGAATGAAACGCTTGACTATAAAATAGATAGTCTCAGTGTTCATTAATGTATCCTGAGCATGCGTTAATAAAACTGAATATTGTAGTTGTTGCGCATGCTGCATTATTTTATTTTGTTCAATGTGCGCTTTTTTAAGCCAATTATAAGCCGTTGATAAATTTTCAGTATGATCTTGTTTTTCTAACTGAATTTGATAATTGATCCAATATCTCAGATAATATTTTCTTTGCATGTCCCGAATACATTAACATCGACATTGCAATTTGATTAAGTTCATCATCATTCACTTACATTGCCTCTGCTGGTGTGAACTCATTCATAATAAATTTAACTAACTTTTCTCCATTGGCCCATCCATAAACATCATCTGGAATTGTCTTCACCTTGGCTCTGCCATCAATCATTTTGATTTCTTTATCATGATATGACGCCTGAGGAGCAATTAAAACTAAATCAATATTGCTATCCAAATATGTATCTGCTTTGGTATAATCTGTAGAAATCAGGTTAAATTGAACGTCATAGACTTCCATAAATGACTTAGCAGATTTTAAAAGGAAGTTACTTGAAATACCGTTTTCACAAATTAATAATACATTTTTCATTTAAAAGATCCCCTTTAACTATTTATCTTGCTTATACAGATTATCACATCGTCCAATTTTTGGCAAGTACCAATATAAGTAAATCCGTTAGTAATCCCTTTATATAGGCGTTTAATTTCATATTAATGTATATACCAATTTTTATTACCAATCTATACCAATTTATTTTTAAAGACTTATCCCAGAAGAATATGTTCATTTAT
>NZ_GG669996.1:0-1608 GCF_000159315.1 Lentilactobacillus hilgardii DSM 20176 = ATCC 8290 | reverse complement strand
ATAAAATATTTGCTCATCTAATAGATTTTTGAAGTAGGCAAAGCATATAATGGATTTCGAAGTTTAAGATTATTAACATTTGAAAAATGTTAAATTATTTTTTCTTAAATTAAAAAAGTTATTTTGGGGAGGAGTTTAAGATTATGAAAAAAATGGTATTTATTGCCGGGGTTGGTTTAGCAATTCCATTTATATTCGCAAATGCAGCAAGCGCCAGCTATTACAGTAGCAACGCATTGAAATTAAAGGTTCGACCTGTAAATAATTCACAAACTAAAATTTCCAGCACTGCTACAAAGGGCTCCAGCGTTAATTTTTATCAAGATGGTGATTTAAAAGCTAAAGCAACGACTAATTCTTCTGGGCATTTTACGATTCCGTTAAAATATACACTCTCACATATTGGAAGCTATAAAATAACCGCCACTAAATTTAATTACCGACCAGTTAGCCAAACATTTAAAGTAGCAATGTATCCTTATACTGCTCAAATTAAGCCAATTCAAGCTCAAATTGATACACTACAAAAGCAACTTGATTCTAGTCAGTCTCAATTATCTACTATGCAAAGCACAGCGGATGGATTAGCTAATAGTGATACTTCCTCTGCAGACTACCAACGTGCATTTACGGCCGCTGGTAGTAATCCACAGGCTTTTCAAGCTAGTTATCTCGGATTAGAACAACAATCAATCGATATTCAAAATCAAATTTCACCATTACAGGCACAAATTCAACATTATCAAGATCTGAGTGAACAGTAATTTTACTAATACTAATGAATAAAACTGATTATTTTTTAGTTCGTATTAGTATATAGAAGACTTCACATTAAAAAAGATTAAGTAATTATACGGTTTCCTACAATTTTTTACGGCGTTAGTTTTCTTATAGCTACGATAGCTATCATCAGCAGTATAATTTACTTACTGTTGATAACCAGCTTTTATGCTTCAATTAATGAGCCTTAGCCTTTTATATCCATTTGTCTTCAATAAACTTTAGGAAGACTTCTGACTATGATTATTGCTTGTCAACTTGGAAATAAAGAGTTAAACAGTGTTTAGTATGAGTTTATTGAAATTTGATACTAATGAAAAGGCCCACAAGTCCCGGTAGAAAGGGCCTATCAATAGAATACCTATCAAAAAAGTGTCATAACTATCAAACATATCTGATAGTTATGACACTTTTTGCAGACCGAATTTTAAGCAATCAAGTTGACTTGCCTGCAAAGGCCAATATTTTTACGGTGAACCTTTTATTATTCCTAATTCTTAGGTAATGATTGAATTGTAGACGTTAATCACAAAATCACTACTGAAGATAATTATAGTCAACACTGGTGAATATTGGTTGATTAAGATGAGGTTATTGGGGGGTTCATCACTGCTTTTATAAGTCATGTGATGAGAATCATCAAAAAACGGAAATGACTTAACCACGCAGGTTATGTCATTTCCGTTTAAATTCGTTTATAACTCAGTATGCCGGCTGCAGGAGTTGAACCTGTGACCCTCGGTTTACGATACCGATGCTCTACCAGCTGAGCTAAGCCGGCGAAAGATTAGACAAAAGTGCTAACGTCTTGTTAGCACCATAATCAAT
>NZ_GG669997.1:34706-36372 GCF_000159315.1 Lentilactobacillus hilgardii DSM 20176 = ATCC 8290 | reverse complement strand
CGTTTGTAAATTAAGTTATTAAAAATCGATGATCATCTTACCATAGAATGACTAACTAAAAAGAACTACCATATCGATCAAGCGTGCTGTCAAAGTTCCAAGGGCAGTTAACATTTTCTAAGTGATGATGATGCTTTTATTGATTCCTAACAATGTTATCGGATTAAAAAAAACAATATTGTGATCGTAAGCTAATTCGACTATCCCTGATGAATTGTTTTAGATTCAAGCAAAAACGACAGCTATCTTGTGACCAAATAAGAATATTAATCGTCCAGAACACTTTTTCAATTATAGTATATAAACACTTTACCATACACAGTAAAAATCAAACTATTAGGGACATCACACGGTTATTAAAGATCAGTCAAAATAGGAAATAATTTAAAATATCCTTTTTCATGATCTTTCACCTGTCTTAGATTTTAGAAGTATCACTTGGTTTCTCAATTAACTTAAACCGTCGCTGCTGCGTGCGTTTACTAATCCCCGTCTTTCGTTCAATCATCTTGTAGGTCATGCCTTGTTTTCGCAGCTCATAAGCAAATCTGATTTGTTCATCAGAATACGTTTTCGGTCGCCCTTCCCGAAACAACGGATCATGTTGCTTGGCATACAATTTACCTTCTTGTGTGCGCGTGACAATCATATCGCGTTCAAACTGCGCAAAGGCGCTAAATATTGTAAAGACTAATTGGCCAGTCGGCGTATTGTCAATTAAGCCCATATTCAAAATGTTAACTTTGACATTTTCTTTAAACAACTCTTGGATAATGGCTAAGGCCTCGCGTGTGTTCCGCGCAAACCGATCCAACTTAGTGACAATCAAAGTATCGCCTGTTTTTAGAACGCGCAACAGTTTTTGAAACTCCGGTCGTTCGGTAGTTGTGCCGGTAAACTTTTCTTGAAAGATTTTTTCTGCTCCTGCCAATTTTAGTAACTCAATTTGATTTGCTAATTTTTGATCAGTGGTACTGACCCGCGCATAGCCATATTTCATCTTTTTATCTCCTTACTTATGTCATTAAGTAATGACACGGTTCTAACCCTTTAATTATACAGTATCAAAAAACAGGCCACAACTGTTAAGTTGTGGCACATTTTCTTCTTGCTTATTCTCTTCTTTCACCAATTCCATGTTAATTATCGTGTTGAAATGAGAAAAAATACGCTAATTATTAGCACACTAAAAACATCTACTGATTACAAATATCACTCTGATATAGTTATAGAGGCTAAATGTCAGTTAGAAACCCTGAACGTATGGTATTTTTTAACTATTTCATATCAACTTGGATAGCAATCTCTTTCAATGTCTTGCTTAAAGCTTTGCTAATTTGATCTGGAGATAAGGGAGCACTCTTCTTAAAAAGCGTATCCAGTAGAACACCGAACCCACCAATTGAGTACGTTAGCATGTACTCATAATGCTGGTTATTCAAACTGCCTTTTCGCCAAGGGACATTTACATTCAGGATAAGCGCTACAATGGTTTGAATATGTCTTGTTAGCAAAGGAACTAAGAGATCGTTTTTAGCTAGCAATTCAATTTTGTCATGGTGGGGCCAAATAAATTCAAGAAAATGTTTAGGGATAGTATCCGGTGTAATGTGGATGTAAGCTGATTCCTGAGACAACTTTTAAGAGAGGGTATAATGAATAAATT
>NZ_GG669997.1:22171-33779 GCF_000159315.1 Lentilactobacillus hilgardii DSM 20176 = ATCC 8290 | reverse complement strand
AAAATTCATAGTTCACTGGGCTACCAGACCCCCTTACAAGTTGAAATCGCAACACTTACGAGCCAAATGGCCGCCTGATTTAATGCTTTCCATGGTTCAAATAAGTTATTAATCACGATTAATGATTTATTTGAGCTGTGGAAGGTAAACGCGGTTCTGAATGTCTCTTAAAACCTGTCTCAAATATTGACTTCAATCCAGTCATCATCGATACCGGCATTGGCAACACCCTGGTTTCCTTTGTGGGAAAATTACCGGTATCGCCGTTAATTTTGGCATGGATTATCACCGTCCTCATCCGAATTTTGACTGGTCAGGGCGCGGTGGCTGCCATTACCGCCGCCGGAATCGTTGCGCCAATGATCGCCGCATTCAACGTCAATCCCGTACTGATGGTACTTACATGTGCCGTGGGTAGTAACACCATGACGTTAATGTACGATGGTGGCTTCCTGCTGTTCCAGCAATCATTCGGCATTTCAATTAAGGATACCTTCAAGACATGGGGTGCCCTTGAATTTGTCAACTCATTCGTTGGCCTTATTGTGATCCTGGGATTAGATTTAGTTATGTAATGGCCGCAAATGATTAATTATACTCAAAAGCAGATTTCAACTTTTCATGCCATTCCTGGTTACTCACTGAAATCTGCTTTTTGGTTATCATTTTAAAATTAATCAACTAACCTGGCATTTTCAGGCTTTGCTAGTCATTAAAACTCACCAACGACACACCACCGTCTCCCGTCTCAAAAACCGAATAACAGCCCGCTTTAAAATCCACCGACCAAAAGTCGCCGCCGGTCCAATAACGGTACAGCGTTCGCAACACCCCCTGATGCGCAACCACTAACAATGTACTGTTTGACGGCAGCGTTTCCCGATAATGGTCGAGGGCGGTCGTCACCCGTTTTTCAAATACTCGGTATGGTTCGGCGCCAGCGGGGGTGACATCAAACGGCGCCTGCAGCCAAGCTGCCCAGGTTGTTGGATCCCGAGCTTCTACCTGGTCAGCGTTCAAACCTTCCCAGATTCCAAAAGGCATTTCGTCAATGTCCTTTTCGATAATCTGTTTGGTTTGCGGATGATATTGCATGATTGCGTCCATGGTTTGCTGAGTCCGTTTTAAATCACTGCGGATTGCGTAATCGATCGTTGTGGCCTTCAGCTTATCGGCAAGCTCTCTCGCCTGCCTGAGTCCCAAGCCATCCAATTCAATATCCGTACGTCCATAATATTTCTTTTCTTTGTTATATTGCGTCTCACCGTGGCGAGTCATTAATAATTTCATCCAAAAGCCCTCACTAACGCTGTTACTACCAATAAAAACGCGACTTGAGCCAGCTCACCATACGCACCAATTGTGTCACCGGTAAAACCGCCCAGTTTATGCGTGATGTAGTGCCGGTACCAAAGAGCTCCCAGGACCACTGCGA
Organism: Lentilactobacillus hilgardii DSM 20176 = ATCC 8290; assembly: GCF_000159315.1. Classification (GTDB taxonomy): domain Bacteria; phylum Bacillota; class Bacilli; order Lactobacillales; family Lactobacillaceae; genus Lentilactobacillus; species Lentilactobacillus hilgardii. The sequence goes on along the minus strand of NZ_GG669997.1, from coordinate 32,344 downwards.
GATAACCGCAGAGGCCGAAAGTCCCTAACAGACCACCAAGTACCAAAATCGAAAAAAGCTGAGCGATCATGATTTGCCAGGTGGCAACACCAGTCCAGAGATTACCAAGCCCCTTCGTTTTGCCAGCATAAACCATTTTGTAAAATAACAGCGCCATGCCGGTCTTGGCCACCATGGTCGTACAGGCCACCAATGAAACGACTTGCCAGGCCGCCAAATACTGACTGCAGACAACCCCGGCACCCATGACAATTGCATAGAAATAGATCAGGGCCAGACTTCCCATGGTGCCAATCCGGCTGTCCTTCATAATTTCTTTGATCCGGTCCACCGTCCGCGATGAATAAAGACCGTCGGCAGTGTCGGCCAAGGAATCCAAGTGAAAGCCGCCGGTTAGAACCCCATCGGCCACCCAGAATAAGATCCAAGCAAACCAGCTGGGAAATACCAAGGTCATCAGCCAGAAAAAGAGGGCCTCGAGGCAGCCAATCAAAAATCCAAACAGGGTAAAATACTGGATGCTCTTCTTGAACTTTGCCGCTGCATCCGGAATTTCATACGGAATGGGAATCCTGGTGAAAAATTGGGTTAACAATATCAATGAACCAAACATAGAATCAATGCCGTCCTTAGTCTGAGTTTTGGTGAAGCTGAGCAATTTCGGTCAGCTCGGGAAATTGCCTTTCAAATAATTGACGTTTATCGGCCACCACGGCAACTAGTAACACGGTCGCCGGTCCGGCAGATTGTGTAAATTCAGCATCCGCCAGGTCAACCACGGCGGAAATTTTTGCGGTATGGGTGGCGGCCATCTGGGCCAGTTCGTTGGCAATTCCCTTTGAGCCCACCGGCAGCATATCCACCACTGCTGGGGTGGCGCGAATGGTTCGAACCTGATCGTAAGAAAAAATCGTTGCCAAATGGGCTTTGACCGCCTCCCCAACGTAGGGTGTTCCAAGCTGATAAACGATCAGAGAGTCATCGATCGATGTCGTGGGAATATCTTTCCGATTAATTTGGCCAATCACGGTCACCCCAATCGCCGTTGTCCGGGTCGGCATATTATCTTCGGTACGACCATTCAATGGAATATCGTAAAATCCAGCCTTGGTTAATTCACGCTTAAGTCCCTGAATCACCCGACGGCCAGTTGGGACCATTTCGTTGCCAACCGTGTCAACGACGGCAATTGGCCGGGCCCCAAAGCACAGCAGCTCCAATAGCGGTACCCGCAGTGAATACGCCGCGGTAATCGCCGAATCAATTTGAACGGCGTCCAAGGGCTTCTCACCAATCCCCGCACTGCTGTCACAGGCAATCACCAGCGCTGTTGTGGGACTCGTTGGCACCACCGATAAATCACGAAATCGTGGGTTCATTTGGTTCATTTAATCGGCTCCCCCTATTTCTGCGGCGTCAGAAACGGCGCATCCTTCACTCGATGGGGCAGTGCCGCATAAATCACTTCACAAACAATTAAGTTTAGAATCGTTGCGATGGTCAGTGGAACAAAGAACGCCCAAACCGCCTGCTTCATAAGCGGATAAAGAAGCACCAACTCGATTGGCACATTGATCGCGTAGCCCAGCACGTCAGAAGTCAGCACGCCCTTCAGCGTATCCTTGCCCAACCATTTACGAACCAGGCCAAATATCAGCATGCAAATCCCCATGGCAACGCCAATAATTAAATGAATCGGCAATGTCAGAGGAAACCCCGCCAACGCGGCGGACACCAGGTGCCCGAATAATCCCAACGTTGCGCCAAACCACGGGCCTAGCAACACCGCTCCTAAGAATGCCGGGGCTGAATCAAAGGCCACTGAGCCCATGATTTTGACGTTTGCGCCAATCACGCAGAGCGCCAAGAGCATGGCGGCTAGGGTGAGGCGATTCAGTCGATCTGATTGTGTCATAATTGCAAAATCCTCCTCATAATAATCAATCTTAGTTCCTTTTCGATTGTATCAGAGATGGGTGGGGATATTTAGCTTTATTTCAAAATATCCTTCCCCCTAAAGTTCCAGCATAGTGTAAGCACCACACAAACACAAAAGCTGAACCAGAAAGGGATCTAGACAAGTGCTTACACAATTATTAGCGTATTTAGTTAAGATAATCAAGCTTCAACAACAATTTATTTTGATTCTAATGACCCAACTGGCAAATATTTATCTTCATTCCAAAACGCCACGGCTAGAAAGCCCGCCCTATCGACGTTTCAACCAATTCAAAGCTGATGATAAGCTGCCGCTTCTCCAGGCAAATATCCACAAAAACCAACTGAATTACCAGGAATTATTAGTAGCTTATCAAGCAAAGCACGGCAAGCCGTTAAAACCGGTTAACCATCGGCAGGCGTTTGCCTTCCCGCGACAAACCTGTCCCGGGTGTGGCGCACCAAGTCAATACTTGTATGCCAATGGCGGTGGTGATAAGAGCTCATTACTTCTCTGCAAGATTTGCCAAACCAGCTTCAACCCGGAAAAACGTTATCGTAAAGAAGTCGTGCTTCGCTGTCCCGACTGCCAAAACAAACTGGAACTTGCGAAGCAGCGGGCCAACTTCAAGGTCTGGCGGTGCAATAATCGTCACTGCCCTCATCGCAAACGTGAGCTGGCCAAACTAAATTCCAGTCAATACCAGGAATACTTAAAGCGGCCATCACAATTCAAGTTACGGTACATCTATCGGGAATACGCTTTTAAAATTCGCCAGATAGCCCCGCAATCATCCGCGCAATCTCGGGTTGACCTCAGTCGCATTCAGGCCTCACCACAAGTGCTGGGATTAATCCTCAACTACTATGTGAACTATGGCATCTCCGCTGCCAAGACTGCCGCGTTAATGTACGACATCCATGGCATCAAGATTTCCAAGCAAACCATTCTCAATTACGCACAAGCCGTGGCGGCCAATGTTCGACCCTTCCTGGATAATTATCCGTATCAGCTTTCCAGCCAATTGGTGGGTGACGAAACTTATCTGCGCGTGAAAGGAAAATGGCACTATCTGTTCTACTTCTATGACGTGAACAAAAAAATTATCCTGGCAGATTACGTGACCCCCAAGCGAACCACTGAATCAGCGTGCATCGCGATCTATCAAGTCCTCAAAAAGTATCAAGTGATTCCTGAGAACCTGCGGTTCACGGTTGACGATAATCCCATCTATCGAGTGGCCAGACTATATTATGCACATCAGGAAGGCATCAACTTCGACCTTAATATCGTTAAAGGCTTAACCAACGAAACCGAGGTGGCGAAGGAATATCGCCCCGCCAAGCAAACCATTGAACGCTTAAATCGCTCACTGAAAGCTAATTATCGCCCAATGGGGGGCTTTAAGTCAGCCAGCGGCTCTATCACTTACGTGACGCTGTATTCTGCCATAATTTTTTACGGCCCCATCAAAGTCTGGGATACCATCCACCAGTTGAAGTTCCTGAATTAACGGGACTTACCCGCATGCCAGACAAGTGGTTGAGACTCATCAAACTCGCTCAAGAACAGCTACCAACCGCTTGATTTTGGTAATTGGAGCCCGGTGGTTCGTTATCGTCAAATGGCGGTAGCGAACACTTGACAAGCCGAAAAGCCAATGGGTTAAACTTAAATGACCCGAGGCTTATTTAAGTGGCCTTGATTTCGTCTAACCATCGCCTCGGCACCGCTGAGCCAACCCATTGGCCGGCTTGTCAGGTGCATTTGACGATTACGACCACGTAGTAGACTGCAAACCTGAATGGAAACTATATTAGAATCTACTTTTTCATGGAACTTTGGACATTACCGATTTCCTAACGTTTATAGTTTAGCACTGGAAAACCCAAAAGGTGTCGGACAGCACTTGGTATTAGCCACCATACAAAAAATCCCCATTCAGTCCGAAAACTGATGAGGATCGTCACGCAAAACTTATTAATTTAACCATGATTACTTCTGTTGGCCTTTCAATACCGAATTCCAGAAAAGACGTGAATTCAAATCATCTTTCAAGGTTCCTGAACGGCGATTCTTTCTTTCAGTGGTTCTTGCAAATAAATTCTTCAAAGTCTTTGGCATAAAACATTCCTCCTTGGTCAATTCTATGAAGCTTATCAATCTTCTCTCTACTAAGTAGTAGAGCGCTACTGTCGACCAGGGAGATAGTAATATGCTTATAAAATTTACCAAAGCAAAGCCCCGACACGGATGACTTTTTCCGCCTCGGGATGTTGCTTGAAGGATGTTGCAGCTTTTGCTTTCAATGATTTTCAGAAAGTTATTTACGTGTTAACCACCTCGCTTGTTCGGATGAACCCGTATAAATGACAGCTTAGCAGGTCACGGTAAATTTAGTGTAAAAATGGTGTAAAAAGGCTGTACATAATATCCAAAAGGTGATAAATCAGTTCGCAAATTTCACCATTTAAAAACGCCTCAAAATAATACTAGCCACCACACAAGATATGCCGTTTACCACCCTTGGCAACGATGATATACTGTTGGAAGGGCTTACTAACCCTTAGAAAGTCGGGATTTTCCATGACACACACCCCAATCAAGATGAAGTTTTTTTCGCAGCTTCATCCAGTAGCGCTCACGCTGTACTTTACTGAGCTGATCGTCTGCCTCCTGCTGTTTAATCACGTGGCGGTCGCGGTGGCTGAGTTCATCGCGCTCACGATCACAGCCACCTACTACCTTGGCGGCCGAAAGACGGCGCGCCAACTGAAATACGCCGTTTCATTTCTATTAATGATTCTATTTTTCAATACGCTCCTCAATCAAAAGTTTCCGCCGATTCTTTGGCATTTCAAATGGGGCATTCTGACGTTCAAATTTTCGTATCCGGCATTTATGTACGGCATTGCGATGGCAATTGTCCTGATCGCAATGCTGTTTGTTTTTTCAGTCCTAAACGCGGTTCTGACCCCCAGCAAGCTGATCTACGTGTTCTCGCCGATTGCGCCCCGGCTGGCAGTACTGGTCACCATTTCGTTTACGCTGGTCACCAGCTTCACCGATAGGCTCAAACGGATTTTGCGCCTGCAAAAAACCCGCAACGTCGACGTGGTTAATGGATCATTGAAGACCCGCACCCAAAAGACGCTCCACATCTTCGAAATTCTTCTGCAGGACGCCCTGTCTTCTGCGATGGAAACCGCCAATTTAATGGACGCCCGCGGATTTGGCGCCGCCAAGCGGACCCACTACCGCTCGTATCACTGGCAGTTTAGTGACCTGCTGTTCATCACGATTGCCACCGTCATGCTAGTTGCAACTATCGGCGTCCGGATTCTTTCAATGGGCACCAGTCGTTCAGTCGCCAATTTCACCACCATTTTTACGCCGGGCGATACTTGGCCCATCGTCGTCACGGCACTCCTATTCTTACTACCATTAATCTCAGAGGGGGTCTATCGTTCATGCAAAAATTAGCTACCGTGACCCATCTCACGTTCACCTATCCCGATCAATCAACCCCCGTTCTGGACGACGTCAACTTCACCATTGACCCCGGCGATTTTATTGTGATTGCCGGTAATACCGGCAGTGGCAAGACGACCCTGCTTAACCATTTGAAAAGGGAGCTCATGCCCAAAGGAGCCCGAACTGGTGACGTTCAAATTGCCGAAACACCGGTTGCTGACATGCCGAAGTTGGTGAGTGCCCAAACCGTCGGCTATGTGGCCCAAGATCCACAAACCCAGCCGGTGATGGCAACGGTGATCGAAGAACTGGCCTTCCCATTAGAAAATATTGGCTGTCCCAGCAATGAAATCGAACGCCGGATTACCGAACTGGCAAATTTCTTAGGTTTGGATCAAAACCTCGATCGCCAAATACATCAATTATCCGGCGGCCAGCTTCAGTTGGTAAACCTGGCTTCGGTTCTCATCTTGCGCCCAAAATTAATTTTACTGGACGAACCCACGTCCCAGTTGGATCCGCTGACCGCTCAGCATTTTCTCACCGTTTTAGGGCGGATTAATCAAGAATTAGGGATTACAATTATGTTGACTGAACACCGGCTGAGCACGGTAGCAGCCATGGCCAACCGGATGATTCTCCTGCAGGATCACCACCTGACCTTTGACGGTGATCCCCACAGCGGCTTGGCAAAAATGGCCACTGATGCCCACTTGACCTATTTCGTACCGTCAATTCCCAAGCTCTTCTTAGATCAACAGATTCGAACCTCCCAATTGCCGATTTCAGTAGCCGATGCCCAGTCGGCGATTCGGACTCACCATCTTCAATTTCAATCAGGGACGACCGGCGGCAAGGTTGCGCAATTACCCCCAGCCGAAAAACCAATTCTAACCGTCAATAACATTTCCTTTAGCTTCGACGGCCAACATAACGTCCTCCATCACCTGAACCTGGCGATTAATCCCGGTACGTGGTTGGCAATTATCGGCAAAAACGGCTCCGGCAAATCACCCCTGTTAACGCTGATTTGTGGACTAATGACGCCGCAGCACGGCAAAATTCGTTTCGTCCACCAGTTAGTTTGGAAAATGGCCATTAACCAGCGAATGGCCAAACTGGCATTTCTGTCGCAAACTCCCCGTCTCCAATTTACAGCCGATACCGTTCGTGAGGAGCTGGAAGTTCAGGCGGCTGAATTACGGTTGCCAGACGCTAAGGCCCAAGTTGACCATATGATTAATCAATTTCATTTGAACCGTATTGAGAAACAAAATCCATTTGACATTAGTGGCGGCCAACAACAGCTGGTTGGATTAGCAATCGCACTGATGGCGACCCCTGATCTGTTGGTTCTGGACGAGCCAACCAAGGGACTGGATCCCTACACCAAAATTCAGGTGGGCAACCTGCTGAAACAGTACCAACAAGCCGGTATGACCATTGTGATTGCCAGCCACGACATGGAATTCTGTGCTAAATTTGCCGACAAATGCACGTTTATGTTTGATGGCCATCTCAACACGCTGCTTGCCACGCAATCATTTTTTGCCGATAACTTTTTCTTCACCACGCCAATTAACCGGATTGCCCGTGATCAGGTTAAGGACGCCCTACTGCCAGTCGATCTGAAGCTGGCGAACCATCCAGAAAGGGGGTGAGTGTTACTTGAAACAATCTTCGTTACTCAACCGGTATCGGTTATTAATTGCGTTACTGTTAATGTTTATTTTTCTGCTATTCATTGTCTTATTGAAGGGAAAGCACTACCTATTATTTAGCTTTATGTGCCTAATCTGTAGCCTTTTACCCGCGTACTGGCGCTTCGAACACGATCCAATCAGCACCCAAACGTTGATGTTTGTCGCCGTTTTGATCGCGTTGGCGGTTGCCACCCGGGTCCCACTGGGCGCCATTCCTGGTGTGCAGGGAGCCAGCTTCGTCGTAATTCTAAGCGGCGTCAGTCTCGGCCCGGAACTGGGCTTTATCACAGGATCTACCACGGCACTGGTTTCCAACATGTTTATGGGTCAAGGACCATGGACGCCTTGGCAGATGGTCGCCTGGGGCTTAATGGGGTTAACCGCTGGCCTCTTCATGAAGGCCCGATTGTCCCATAGTCTGATTTTTATGATCGTGTTTGCCTGCGTCTGGGGCTATTTGTTTGGCTGGATCATGGACCTCTGGTACGCCCTGGCCTACGTATCACCGCTGACCATCAAGAGTTTTATCTTGGCTTTTGCGGCCAGTTTCTTTCCATTTGACACGTTCCACGCAGCATCCAATGCCTTTCTCATCGCGCTATTTTACAAACCATGGGAGAAGCTGTTTCACCGCTTAGTCACCAAATACAATATTTTACCGGATAAAAACCAATAGAAAAAGGATGGATTAATCAATGAAATTAACATCAAAGCTACTCATGATCTCTGCTTCAACCCTATTAGGATTTGGCAGTATCGCACCAGCCTTCACCGCCAATGCAGCCAGCGTTAAGACCGCCAGTCGTGCTTATCAAAATAGCAAGATCAAAGCCAACTACCGTTACGCGAAGAATCTGATGATTAAAAATAAGACCGGACTTTCCGGTCAAAGCAGTTCTATTTTTAGTAAGAAACTCAATCCTGATACTGGTGCGACTGCGGGGTACTCTGACTTTCTGTTAGGGCTCAAGGGAAACGGTTATAAATTTAATACCAAGGAAAAAACGTTGCTGCGAAAAAACTTGGTAATCAAAAAGACAACCCCTGCTGCAACAATGGCCAATGCCGTGATGGCCGTTCAGGCGATGGGGCTCAACGCTAGAGATTATAAGCCATATGGCCACAAAAAGGGAATCAATCTGGTAACCAAGTTGTACCGGACAAGTGTTTCCAAACAAACGACAAGTGCCCAGGCACAAGTGCTGATTGCCATTTCGATGAGCTCAAAGTTCAAGCAGCCAAAGGGAGCGAAGTTTAGCAAAGCAAGCTTGAGTGCTCGGCTAGTGAAAGCTCAATTAAATAATCACGGTTGGACGTATAATAACCAACAAGGAGTTAGGGATGCCGACACGACCAGCATGGTTCTAACCGGTCTGGCTCGAGGAAAGGTTAATACAACTAACGTCAAGGACAGCTTGCTGAAGGGGCAAAAATTTCTTACTGGTATTGTGCAGCCCAGTGGTGCATTTGGCTACACGTTTAATGGCAAAACAACGCCAAATGCCAATTCAACCGCTGAAGCAATTATTGCCCTATCAAATGATTTTGGCATGAAGAAATATGTGAATAACACGGCGATGAAAACAAGTCAAACTAGGACGCCGCTTTATGCAATGCTGACCTATGTCAATAAATCCGGTTCAATAAAAAACGCAGCTACTCAGCTCTATGGTGTCGGTCAGGTAAATTTAGCGGTTGCCGCTTATAAAGCTGCTTTAAAGAATCGTTCAGTTTACACAATTAATTAATCGCCAAATTTTGAGTGAGAGGTGACAAAACAATATGAAAAAAGCAATTGGCTTCATTCTTGCGTTCATTCTCACAATTGGAATCGCTTTTGGTGCCCAACAGGTGATTTCATCGAGAGACGCAGCCCCTAAGCCGACAACTTCTAAACAAGTGACTTCTTCAAGTTCAAGTTCGACCAGTTCAAGTCATCTTAAACAGCCAAGTCACCAGCAAAAAGCAAAGGGTGCAAGCAAAGCAAAACCAAAAGCAGATAGGCGGGCTCAAAAAACAGCCAACAAGCCCCAAACTGCTAGTTCTCAATCAAGCACAAGCCCTAATCGGACAACCGGATCCAGTGCAAAGGCAAGTCCTAACAAGGTCGCTAAAACTAAGCGGTCAAAGGCAAGTCCTAACAAGGTCGCTAAAACTAAGCGGTCAAATGCCCCTAAATCTGATAAGCTGGGTAAAATTAACCACAAAGCAGAAACCAAGGTGGTTCAGGATACGCATCATGCGGCTAAAAAGTCGTCTAATGCTAAGAATACAATTCAAATCCATTTAACGGTTGATGGATACAAAAAAGTTTTCTATTCGAAGCGGATGCGCGTTAAAAAGGGCGCCAACGCGTTTTCGATTTTAAAGCAAACGAACCTGAAGATTAGTTATATTCCGGGCCCCTCCGTTTACGTGAACGGCATTAACGGCCTCAAGGAAAATGACGTTAAGGCCGGTTCCGGTTGGATGTTCAGTGTTAACAAGAAATTTATTGACCATGCTGCAAACTTAACGAAGCTTAAGAGTGGGGACAACGTTCGTTGGTACTTTACAACGGAGGGGTATTAACTGATTAGATCCCGCTAATATTGATTCAAACAAAGCGACTGCTGCCAAAGGGAGGGATATATTCCTTTGGCGGTGGCCGCTTTTAATGATTATTCTCTTTTAGAGCTTTCTCCTTGCTTTAAAATTAGCATCGCCGACTTGGGTAACAATGGTGGTTTCTTCATATTCGTAAGGATCAGCAAACATCGCTAACGTCGTTCTTAAAACCAAGTCATAGACTTGTTGCTGTAATTTAGGTAAGGCAGCTAATTGATCTTTAGTCGGGACGATTTTAGTCATAATAATGGCATAGTGTTCTTCAACTTTTTTCCCATCAACATAGCGTTTGTTCGGAGTGGTATTGGTTAAAGCGACTGGCTTAGAGACCAAACCCAGATACTTCGTCAGATTAGCCACTAAATAATCAAATTCTTCATCAGTGATATAAGCACAATCCGTTCGGGGATAACTCAGCAACTTGGCTTCATATAAACTTTGAATGGCCGC
>NZ_GG669997.1:13419-21287 GCF_000159315.1 Lentilactobacillus hilgardii DSM 20176 = ATCC 8290 | reverse complement strand
GGTTTGGCTGGCGCTAGCGTGATAACGTTTATTCATGGCACTCTGGAGACTGGATAGCGAGAATAGTTGGGGACTAGCACGCTTTTTGCCTTGTTTTTGGACGTCCTTGATAAAACCGTCCTGTGAGCCTTTCTGAACGTGTTTAGCCTGCATGAATGTCATTAGCCCTGTTTCGTCTTTAAATCGCTGATAGGGGTCTAATTTTGCGACAAATTTTTGCTGATTAGCAAGAATTTCAGCATTTAGTTCAAAATAGGGCTCTGGCTTAAAGTTTTTGATTGCCTGGTCTCTTTGATAGACCATACACAAGGCTGGCAGCTATAGGTAACTAATCGAGCACGCTCTACGTACCAAATTTTTATCAATATAAAATACATTATGGGCTACCATTCATACCAATTAACCAGTCGCTAATTTTGTGATTACAAGTGCCTGCCCCCATCTTCATGCCGATTACGGGTTTGGTGTTGCCGCTGCTTTTTCGTCATTGCCCACTCGGTCTCTTTTAAGCCACGTAGTTGCTGCTTTCTTAGATAGTCTGTATTTTTCGCATATAAAATGGTCACTAAGGCTTCGTCCAAAATATTCATCAGGTAATTTTGGGGGCTAGTCGGGTGGTAATTAATGGCCTGATAGTCCTTAATTTGGTCTTGCTTATATTGATCAAACCGTGTTGTCTGTTGTTTCAAACGGGCTTGCACCATTTCAATTTGTTTGTGATCCAACTTAGGATCTTGGCCACATTCGCCGATAAAAAGTTGCCGGGTGCCATCATGTTTTAAGACCCGTTGCAGTCGATGATCCTGAATATCTTTTAATTCCATTTTACCTAACAGGTAATTTAAACCGGCTTGGTGTTGCTGACTAGTAAAGACTACCGGTGGCTGCTGTTGTAATTGACTAAGATCATCGGCGCTTAATGGCTTTAATTCTGGGTCATAGTAAACCACAGCGGTATAGATTTGCTCCTTATCAATCGTCTCTAGCTTATCCAGGTCACTGTCCGGAAAAGCAGTCGTTAGAATGCTGTTGTATTGAGTTTGCACTACGGCTTTAACTTCCCGCATGACCCGTAAATTTTTCACCGCTTTAGAAATGAATTCGAGTTCGTTAGGTTGATAAGCGGCTAGCATGCCCCGATCAGTAGGCTTCAAATCGTCTAACTGGTGACCATGTTTGGCTAGCACCGTGGTTAATTGCTTCTCAATTGTTTGGGCCTGCTGATTAACTAACTGCCAGCTGGTATATGGCCGCTTGGTAAACGTCAATAATTGCTGGGTTAATAAGTCACTTCGAATATCCGCTAACCGTTCTGCCAATTTGCTACCCTTAAAAATCGTTTGTTCACTATTAGTTTCTTTAATCAGTTCCCGTCGTTCAGCGGCGGTTATCTGTTCAAAATTAAGTTCCGGATAAAGCTTTTTCGTTGCTCGTTCCACCACTTTATTTAACAACTGGTTAGCTTGTGCTAGTGATGTCGTTTGCTGGTCAATAGTCAGCAGTTGCTTGGTTACATCTTCACCAATGGCATGTTTGATTAATAAGCTGTTTTTCCAATTAAACAGCATGCGCTGTTTATCATCTAAATGTTCTAAATCGACATAGGTTTTCAATTGCTGACTTAGATGACTAATTGTGTGCTTTTCAGAGAACGATAGCTCGTCAGTTAACGCGTCAAAATGTTCATGATTTCTTATCTTTTCGTCAAGATTATGATATTTAGCTTGAGCGTTTCTTTGCGCTCTAACTTGTTGATTAAATGCTTTTCGATTTTTTCTTTGGCTGTTAATGCCTTCGTGTTGGGTAGGTGTCTCTTGAATCCCTTGATCGACAAACGATTTTTCACTAATCCGATCCGGAATATTTTTTTGTGCTAAGAACTGATTAACACTCACCGCCCAATTTTTTCGCCACTCATTAATTTTTTCCTTTTTATCCCAATCAACCAACCAAATTTTTCTTTGTTTTGGAAACCCGCTTTTGGTTAAAAGTTGCTTGCCATTTTCATCTTTAATGTACTGCGTCTTTGCTTTTAATCCCCAACTACCATCGGGGTTAAATGGGCGATTGGTTAACATCACATGTGCGTGCGGATTGTCTGGGTGATCGCGATGAATTGCTACGTCAGCTACCATGCCCTCATCAACAAAATTTTATTGCACATATTTTGTCAGTAATTCTTTCTGTTCGGATTCACTTAATTCTACCGGTAAAGCCACGTTAAATTCTTTTGCATACCGTGAGTTTGATTTACGATCTTTCTTTTCAACTTCATTCCATAATTGTTCTCGATTACTGGCCCATTCTGGTGCGTTTTTTGGGGTTAAAATAAAGCTTTCTGGCATAACCGAGCGGGCATAAAAATAGTGGCGGCCTTCTTGATCATCAAATAATTTTTCACCACTTCGATAAGCGGCACTGGCAATCGCACTTCGTCCTTTACCAGCACTAATATTACTAAAACTCATGTGGAATATTGCCATGTCAGTCACCGTCTTCCTTTGATTCTATGGGCTTTACTTTGTTGTCGCCATCGGCGACTTCTAATACAGGTTTTTGGATAGGATAACATAGAAATAAATTCTATGTGTAAGTGCGCATTGACCTCGTTTCACTCGGTCTTCTGATTCTCTTAACTTTAACTTAGTGTATGCCTTCCGCTTCGCTATTTCAACTTTTATCCTTTGACTTAACGTTCTCTGTATGATATAGTGTCCGTGATTATTTTTTAATATGATTGGAGGGATTGTTATGTCTCAAAGTAACTTAGAAAAACAAGAAGCTAAATTAAAACAGCTTAATCAAAAGATTAAATATGAAAAAAATAAAATTGAGCAAAACCTCGGTAAGCAAATCATTAAATCATCCAATTTAGATTATGCTAATTTGTCTAACGATCAGATTAAGCTTTTAGCCAAGCAATTTTCTGAATTTTTAAAGGTAAAGTCCGTAGATCATTAGCCATACAAGATGGGGAAATTCCATGTCTAATCAATATGAAAAACTAGTCGAGCAACAAGCGCGTTTAAAACAAAAAATTGAGCGGGAAGATTTTAAATTACGGCAATCTAAATACTATGAAAATCGGCAAGCCCGCAAAGCCCGTTCTCGCCGATTAATTCAAAAAGGGGCTTTATTAGAAAAGTACTTTCAATCTAATAACCTCTCGGTCGAACAAACCGAAGAACTTTTAAAAACATTTGCTGACTATGTTAACGCCCATAAACCGGATAAATAAAAAAACGATCAACCTAATAACTAGGCCGATCGTTTTTATTTTCAGGATTATTTTTTGGCTTAATTTCTGGATTGTGTTTAGCAAAGTCTTTTAACTGTTTTTGAATTCTTTGTGTAAGCTCTGCTTTACTTTCTTTGTGCTTCCTTTTACTTGATCGCTGTTGAATTATCTTTTGACCCTTACCTCTTCTTTTTGATTTTAGGTCAAGCGTAAAATCTGAAATTTTATTTTGATCTAGCTTACTTAAATGACCGATTTCTTTAAAGTTTAAACCGGCTTTGGTAAAGCGATAAATATTACCAAGATCGACCCAGGAAGGTTTCTTCAACCCAGCGGATTGCCAATCTTGAATCGGATAATATTGTTGCTTGATATAAGCCGACTTCTTTTCATACTGACTAGTAATTTTAAAAGCCTCGACCGTCTGTTCTGATACCCGACGAATTAAAATTGGCCGAGACTTGCCACCGTTAGTTTCTACAAAACTAACGTATAGGCTGACTAAGTCATTAGTCCTCATCTGGATCGTTGAGCCAATCAGCGACCTCTTTAGCGTCTTTGAACTCGGTGACTGGTGTCCCTTCGGTCGCCTTTAAAAAGCGTAAATTAGCTCTTTCTTCTTCGCTTAAAGACGCATTAAAAGGTAAAGCACCATTAGCAACAATCCGCTTGTAAAACATGTTAATGGCCGTGGTTGGATTTAAGCCCAATTCGCTTAAAACTGCTTCAGTATCATCGGCCAAATCTTTATCAATCTTGACTTGGACCCGTTTCTTTTCCTTAACTGCCATGATTGTCTCATCTCCTTTCTTTTACTACTACCATTATACTACCTTTTGAGTACCTTATCAATAGATAAAGCCCTGGCCTCAAATCACTTGAGCTTGGCGTTGATCTAAAGGCTGAACTTTTGAGCTGGCTAGCCTGGTTAGCTCTGGCACTCATTTAAAAGCCCCTATTCTTCTGTTTAAGCCATTTAAATCTAACTTAAGTATAAATAGGTTAGTAAGTCTTAAAACTGCTTAGAAAGGATTTTGTAGCCTTTTAGGACTAGTAGTACAACCTACTGTTATCGTTGTCGGCCGACTTTTCTTCTTCGGGGTGTTTGGCCGCATATTCTCTAGCCGCTTGTTTATTCCACCAAACGCCAAATAGGTTTTGCATGGTGCCGTATAAGTAGTTCTCAACATTCTTGATATGCTTCTCATTGCTTCTCAGGGCGTTAAAGTAGCGTCTCAAGGCTTTAGTCATTAAAGGTTTCAGTTCCTCATCATCAAGTGGGATTATGACACCAATATCTTTGTGATCTTTCTCAACTCGGTACTTAGCATTTAAGATAATGCCAATGAAGCGCCGCATTTGTTGCGGAGTTCGGCACCAGAAGCTAAGTAATTGCACGGCTTCGGGTTCTAAGAAAACCGGTAAGCCACTGTCTTCATTAGTTAAGAAGTCATTAGCATGGTTCACCAAATCCTGGTTTTGCTTTTGAATTTCGGCTGATGAGAAATTGGCTGTGGAAAAGTCCAACTTTTGAGTATCTATATTGTATCTATGTTTATCTTTTTCTTTAGGTTCTCTATATAGATTAAGTCCATTTTTTGAACTTCCGCTCGTAGCAAGGGTTTGAGAGCTGTTGCCAACGAACTTATGCGGAAGTTCATTTTTTGAACTTCCGCTCGTAGCAAGGGTTTCAACGGTTTCCCGCGGAAGTTCATTTTTTGAACTTCCGCTCGTAGCAAGGGTTTGAGAGCTTTTTTGACCAAATTCGCCGCGTAAATAGACATCGGTTGCTTTCACATCGAGCTTGGACAGATATAAGCGATTCGGTTCATTTTTCTTAGTTTTCGGGTTAAAGCCCATTTGTTTCTGAACGAGTAATCCGATTGATTCCAGCTCTGCTTTTATTTTGATGACTTTTCCCTTTGAACAATTGAACAAGTCCATTAGTTCTTGATTGGTAAAGATAAAGTAGACGTGTCCTTCACTATCAACCCAGTTATTGCGCAAAGAATACTCTAATCGGTCTTTTAGTACCATATAGGCTAATTTAGCGTCATTGCTTAAATGCTTGTATTGCTCGCCATACATTAATACCTTAGGAAACTGGAAAAATAACGCTCCATATACGTTATCTGCTTCATAGTAATTAAAATTTGTTGATTTTGTCATAATAAAAACTCCCTTTCTTGACTGACACACGCTGTCTCAAAAGAGAGTTGCTAAAACCTTCGACTTGCATTACAATACAAATCTGATATGCTCTAACTGAATTACAAAGCCTCACGGCTAAATGAATGCTTTGTAATTTACCAGCATGTGTCTGTTTGTGAGTTGCCTAGTCGGCAACTTTTTTAAGTTCTAACAACAAAAAATGGACTAAATAGCTCTGGTTAGCTACTTAGTCCATTGACTTTAATTTGTTTTTAACTATCCTTAACTTGTCCTTGGGGACTGGTTTGCGGTATAATTAACCTACAAATTAAGAACAATGTTCAGTCGATTTTAACTTGGCGGTGAAAATCGACTGAATCTAAGTAGCTGCCTTATAGCTACTTGCTAAACCAAAAATCCCTGATTCCTCGTGAATCGGGGATTTTTCTGTTTAGCTTGATCTCTATATTCGGTTGTTAAATTAATCTCAGTTTAGCATAGCGCTTACTAAGCGGCAACTTTATTTGGTCTTATATACTTTGCCAGCTTTTGGTTGAAACCAGTAAGCGATAGAAGATACCAGTAAATATTCGAAAAGTAAAAATGCTTCGGGGTGTTTAAGCAAATTTCCATCAAAAACACTGAAAATCATGAGCATAAGCAACCCGCAAAAATACGTGATAAACAGGGACATTATTTGAAAAATTCTTACGACAATACGACGGTTACCACTGATTCTTTCAAATAATAGCTGTAACCAATACTGCATTGGAAATAACCACTGTCGAATAAAAAAGCGGTCATCTACCAGGTGCTTTTTTGCAATTCCAATGGCTGGGATTATCCAAAAGACAATAAGGCTGGCAAACAAAAATATAACACTTATTGAAATTCCTATAACACCCCCCCCCTTAAAGTGACATCACATATTTTTTATAAGCTCATTTAAAAATTTGGAGGCAGACTTAAAATTATGTTCTTTGGCCAGACCGTCAAGTCTTTTGCGTGCACTAGGTTGAAGTGAAAAGGTATAGTTCTTAGTACGTTCCTCTTCATCTTTAAAAACAGGAATAACAAGTTTATCTTTAGTATCAGTTGGCTGTTCTGTTTCATTTTTTTGTAGTGCCTTTTTTATGTTTTTGTTCTCTGGATCGAATGCCATAGGTAGTCCTCCTTTATAATTAACATGCACACGTATTGAATATACATGTGATTGATATGTGTACGAAATATTTATAATTTTTCCGTGATTTCATTAAATGTTTTGTCCATACTGTCGAAAAATTCATGTTGATCAATATATGTTTTGTGGTCTTCAGCCATTTTTGAAAGAGATTTTTTATCCAACGTTGAACGATTGAATAGCTCCTTTTCTGGAACTGTAGCCAATACACTGGGATCGCCTTTTAAGGCTTTTAATAACTCGCGAGATGATCTTGTGTTGTGTTTAATCATGTTGGCGATAAAAAATAATTTGGTCGTGACATAAGATTTTCTAGTAGAGTAATCAATGGCTTCTTTGCGTAACTCGTTAATTCTTTCTTCTAGGTTAAATTTTGCATTATACCCATGTTCACTGGGCGTGATTGGACTAAGAATAGCATTACTGATGATGACTGCATTTTTGGTAGCAGTAGAAAAATCTGGGTGGCAATCTAAAATAATATACTCAAATTTTCCTAAATTTAAACGTTCATAATTATCTGACAACCACATGTAGAGGAACATGTTTTTGTTAGTCTTATTTTCAATGGTACGCTCAATATCGTCAAGGTGCATATCTCCGGCAATTATACTAATATAAGCACTTATTTCATGTATTTTGACTTTCCCTCGATCTAAGAAAATGTTGCCAACAGTGTCTTGATTGTCGTAAATGTTGTAAGTCTGGGTTAAATTACTTTGGTGGTCTAAGTCAATAAATAAAACATGCTTGCCATTTTTTGCTAACCACTCACCATAATTAAAAGCTAGGGTAGTTTTGCCAACGCCGCCTTTTATAGCTGAAAATGTAATAATTTCCATTAGTGTCCCTCCTCATACATGCTAAGTAAGCTTAATAAATATCACTACATGTATAATAACGCATAACACATATGTTTGCAAATGATACATATGTTTTATATTCATGAATAATTAGCATGTGCTAGCTAAGTGTCCTATCTCTTGATATTAAGTTTTTTACGATATCGAATAAAAGTTGTCCGCTTGATCCCGGTATTCCGAGCAACGTCTATGTCACTCATGCCTGCCTGATAAAGCTTAAAAGCATGTTGCAAGCGGGGATCGTCTTGGGTGTATTGGGGTTTGCGGCCATGATATTTACCCTGCTGTTTGGCGAGGGCAATCCCTTGTTGCTGACGCTCGATGATTCGCTTACGTTCGCTTTCAGCCTGATACTTATACAGTTCAATGATGAGGTTAGTCATGAGTTGACGTAAATTCGGGTCAGCGATTCCTGTCATGGACGGCAAATTTA
>NZ_GG669997.1:0-12440 GCF_000159315.1 Lentilactobacillus hilgardii DSM 20176 = ATCC 8290 | reverse complement strand
TGACTTTGGAAAAATTGTGAGCGTCAATTAACCACCAGTCTGCAAATGGTCGTTTTAGCGTTTTTAGCACTATTACTTAAGAGATTTTAGACAGCTTCTAAGTAACAGGTTTATCAGAAGTAACAAGCTACAAGAAAATGATGCAGATTGAAGTGAAATTGAATCCTTGAAAATAAATGTTTCCGAAATAATTAAAACAATCTCTATGACCGCAATAAAAATCAAGAAGGCTCGGTTTATATCGTCCCGCTCGCGTTGCGACTTTTTCTTTGCGTGTTAGCCAAATGATGATGAATATCAAAATTATTGATAATAAGTTAAAAATCGCTAAGGCCATTTTGCCCGCCCTTCTGCACTATGCTATCCGCTACACCCTTGATGCAACACAAAAGCCTCGATTTCAAGGTAGTCAAAGCTCATAGATAAAGGGATAAAAAAGTGACAACGTGTTGACCAATTTCTAAAGGACTTTGGTACCCGCTTTTACGTTATCCTCTCAAGCATGTGTTACGTTTTCCATTATTGGTCAGCAGACGCATACTCACTTTTAAAACTAGCAAATGTGTTGGTTCTTGTTGAGTTGATGATACCTGACGCTATTGCCATTTTAGCGAGCGATTGTTTCGATAAAATCATCAACAACATGGTGGTAGGCTGTTGGCATCTCAAGTCGTTGAAGATGTCCTGATTTAAAGACCACAAAGCAAGCATTCGGAATATACTTCTGAATCTCAATTCCTTTTGATGGCCCATTGACGGGATCATACAAACCACTCGTAATCAAGGTCGGACATGTGATTTTTGGCAATTCATTTCTAAAATCAAATGCCGTTATAGATCTTAGCGCTCTATCTTCATCCTCAGGAGACAAGCTGTTTTTTTGAAATCCTGAATCTGTTAGTTGCTTGATATTATCCTTATCAATGGTTAAGTGGCGAATCCAATAATCTCTCCTTTCAACTTTGTCTAAGGGGATATTGTCATTCTTTGCCGTGTCAGCAAGAGCTGATGCTGGATTATGCGCAGCGGAGACATTCAAAATCAAGCCACTTAAGTCTTGTGGAATTTTGGTTGCAACTGCTTCTGCTATGTAGCTTCCCAAGGAGCCACTGTACAAGACGAAATTGTGCAAATTCAGTTTTGAGATGACTGCTAATGCATCTTCGATATGGTTCTCTAGGGTAAATGGATGCTTTGGATGATCTGAAGCTCCATGGCCTCGAAGGTCATAACGATAAACACGGTGATTTTTAGTTAGAAACGGCAAATCCGTATCATAAGTCTCTTTACAGTCAGTAACACCGTGAATTAGAAGTATTGGGCTTCCTTCTCCATGAACATCATATGATATCCTAGTTCCGTCTTTTACAGTAATATACTCAGACATAAAACTGCCTCCTTAGTTATTGACCAAACATTGTCATTATATCATTTGGTTTAAAGTATGCACGAATAACTGTCATTAACAAAAAACATTAAACAAAAATTATATTATAAACATAGCATCAGCAATTTTTGATATAGGCTTTCCATCTTACTTTCGTCATTTCAATAACAAATATACTATTAATTCTATTTATATACATCAAAGCTATTTAGTGGCTGGTGAAAGCAGCATAACTGCAAGCTTTATTGGCATCAAAGAATAGTAAAGATTATAATTAGTGTAAAGTAAACATGGGCTAACGCCTGTTTTCCTTGCACTTTTTATTTTTCCTGGAGGAAACCATCATGGCTTATCGACATCGTGCTACCCAATTGTCATTTCAATCCTTTAACAACGGCCTTGGTGTGCCACTTTCTTCCGACAATGAGTGGGTTCAATTAGCCGACATGCTCCCGTGGCAACAGCTCGATGAAGCCTATCAACTTCTTTTTACTGAGATGGGTGGGCGCGCTGCTAAACCCTTTCGTCTGCTTTACGGTGCCAGTTTGATCAAGCAAGCAGAACATCTAACCGACCGTTCGGTCGTTACCGCTATTCGTGATACCCCGGCTTACCAGTACTTTATCGGGCTAGACACCTACACAACCGACCTGCCGTTCAACCACTCAACCTTGGTTTATTTTAGACGACGCATGGGTCAAATAACGGAACTAGTGCGAAATATCATCAGTGATACCTTGCGCGAACAAATCCAAAGCTTATTGCCAGATGATGAGCTCCGTGTCTTGATCACAGACGCTACTGCGGTGCCAATTGAAATTCGTTTTCCACAAGATACTTCGCTGCTAAATCAAGCTCGGCTCAATCTAGAAGAAATGTTATTAGACATGGCTCATCAGTTGCAAATCAAGCCTCCACGAACCTACAAACGTGAAGCAAAAGCTAAGTGGACCGCTTTTGCTAGAAAAACGCGGCGTTGGGCTAAGGAAACACGCAAGCAGATCAAAGTACAGCTCCAGTATGTCCGACGTGATCTACGTTATATCGATGTGCTGTTGGCCCACGGTGCCTCTCTTAACGAAAGGCAAACCAAACGATTGGCTGTGATTCGTGAACTTTTTGACCAGCAAATGTTCATGTATGAAAATCGGACCCATCGGGTCCCAGGACGGATTGTTAGCTTGGCACAACCGTGGATTCGCCCGATTAACCGTGGTAAAGCCAAACAACGAACCGAATTTGGTCCCAAGATTGATGCTTCAATTGCCGATGGCATGATCGATATCGAACGATTTGATTTTAAGGCGTTCAATGAAAGCCAAGATTTAGCAACAACCATCGATCATTATTTCGACGTGCATGGTTATTATCCCGATGAAATCTTAGCTGATACACTTTATCGTACCCGCGAGAATCGTCAGCTCTGTCAACGACTAGGCATTAGGTTGTCGGGACCAAGTTTAGGACGTAAGCCTAAAAAGATGGATGCTAAGCAGCGGCAAGTTGATCGTGACGCAGAGAAGCGGCGCGGGAAAATTGAACGCGGTTTTGCCTTCATGAAAGGCCCTTTGGGCCTTTCATTGGTGCGGACTAAAACGGTAGCCAGCATCGCAGTGACGATTGATATTGCGATCAATCTAGCCAATCTAAAGATGCTACTAAGGCTTTTTAATGGACCAATTTTGATTTTTGTAAAATATAAGCAGGAATCCATCTTAATTCACTATCAAATTCACGTTTCAGGTAGCCGGAATGTTGCCTAATTCACCAGCCACTAATTAGACTTATTAAGTAAAGAAAATAGGGACCCTTTCAGTTAACATGTGCTAACCAAAAGGGGGCCCTATTTTCTTTTAATACCGTATTTCACACGGTATCGAATAAAGGTCGTCCGTTTAATACCTGTATTTTGGGACACATCAATGTCACTCATGCCTGCTCGATAAAGCTTAAAAGCATGTTGCAAGCGGGGATCGTCTTGGGTGTATTGGGGTTTGCGCCCATGATATTTGCCTTGTTGTTTAGCCAGGGCAATGCCTTGTTGCTGACGTTCGATGATCCGCTTACGTTCACTTTCCGCCTGGTACTTATACAATTCAATGATGAGGTTAGTCATAAGTTGACGCAAATTAGGGTCAGTAATCCCTGTCATGGACGGTAAATTCAACACATCTAGGGTGGCACCCTTATTTTGAATGGAGTTCATGATCTTAGTCAAATCATGGTTGTTTCTGCCTAAGCGATCTAATTCAGTGACCATTACAATATCACCCTCACGAATATAGGCCAGCATTTTTTGCAGTTCTGGCCGATTAGTGTTAGCCCCACTTAATTTATCCGTAAATAATTTATCAACGTCTTTTAAAGCCGCTAACTGTCGATCTAAATGTTGCTCCTTGGAACTCACACGCGCATAACCGATTTTAGCCATTTCCAATTCTCTTTTTGGACAGTTCTAATGAACGCTTGTAATTCCTAGTATAGCACAGAAACAAAAAGGACCATTAGGGTATACTTACGATTCGCTTTATGATGGCACGAAATGGCTTGGATATGTCAATACGGATAATTTGAGCGAGGAGGCGAATCAATGAAAAGGAAAAAGTGGGCTGTTTCGGCGAGCATGATTTTAGTAATTCTTATCTTATTCATTGGGATTGCCATGGCCACGTCACGGGCAAATCCCAATAGCAAAAAAGTAAGTATGGTGGCAGTAAATAGTTCCCAAATTCATACCAGCAAGCCAGCATCGTCAGAGAAACAGTCATCTTCCAGCTCGCGAGTGCAAAGCGTTAAAAGTTCGACATCAGCTCAGGCTAAATCAACTACAAAGACTAGTGAAAAAATGGTCAAGTCGGAAAGTGGCACATCTGATCCAATTTTCCGTGTGTATAAAAGGGACTCAGTTAATGGGGCAATCAAAAAGTATCACACATTAAAGAATCCCCCAAAGGCAACGGGGCAACCGGTTAAATTAACTAATGGGATCAAAGCTGTTAAGCAGGGAACAATGGGGCATGTCTACGTTCAGTGGCAACATGGTAAATGGTTACTAACGGTCATTATGAATTCAGCTGATGCCATGACGCCCAAGAAATTGATCAGCAAAGTAGCAGTTATCCAACAGCATTTGAATCAATTGAAGCTTCTCAGTCAAAAAGTTAATCAGGGCTCGGTCAAGATTTATGCCGACCCGCAAAGAAATCCTGTTAATCAAATTAGTTGGCGAACAGATACCAAGGTTGGTGAGGTCGTTGGCAATGATTGGATCCCAACGGTTAAAGCTGCTGTTCAAGAACTTGGACAGATGGGCTAAGCCAAAAAAATAATTATTCAATTGTGAAAATCTAATCTGTGACGCCATTAATCAAATAATCAAAATTGATCTAAAAAAGATAAAGGGGATCAACACATGAAATTTAATTGTCGATACAAATTAATAATCGCCTTAATGGTAAGTACCTTAACGCTACTGATGTTATCTATCAGCCAAGGCATGCCGGTAATGGCTGACAGTTATCAGACCGTTAGCACTACCAAAGTGGTTTCAACTGCCTATCACCGAGCTTCATCAGCCGGAGCGCTTTACAATTTAGCTCATACTAAAAAGTTACATTTACTGAAAAATTACCCTTACACCACATGGTATGTGACTCAAAGGTTAGTCTTAAAACACGATAATAAATCAGCAATTTATTATCAGGTAAAAAACGCCTCTGGTACGGTGTCTGGGTACGTGTGGCACAACTATTTAACTAAAGGGAAAGCCCCTTTTGACTTGAAATATGCTAAGGCCGCCATTGCAATGAATGAAAAGACTGGCAAGATCTTGTGGAGTAAAAATAGTAATATGCCCCGCGCAATTGCTTCGGTGTCCAAACTGATGACACTGTATCTGGTCGATAAGAAAGTCGCAACGGCTGCCTATTCGTGGAACAGTAAAGTGAACACGTCGTACTCTGGACTAAAAAGCCTTGGTCAATCGCTTGTTTACGGCGGATTCAAGTTCACTAAAAATAGTTATACGGTCAAAGAGTTGTATGAAGCGGCATTAATTGATTCTTCTAACAACGCGGCCATTGCGCTGGGACAGTGGGTGGCAGGTGGCGGTACGCCGAGTTATAACAAGTCATTTGTTAAATTAATGAATAGGCAGGCAAAATCATGGAACCTTGGTAAAGCCACCTTTGTTACGGCGAATGGCATGGAACAGAATGCATTAAAAGGTTACGGATATTCAACTAGCGGCGGCAATGCCAATCTTGTTTCAGCCAAAGACGTCGCTTTAATCGCCAGGCATTTGATTACTGATTATCCAAGTACACTAACGTATTCAAAAATAAAATCGATGAAGGTATCTGGTCAACTATGCTATAACTACAACAATTTGTTATCAGGTCGGGCATTTTATCAAAAATCGTTAGACGTCGATGGTTTAAAGACCGGGTTCACTGATTTGGCTGGATATTGTTTCGTCGGTACCGGCAAAAAGACTGGTCATGATCGACTGATTACTGTCGTTCTTCATGATCAAAATGAGTTTACTGAAACCCGTTCGTTAATGAACTATGTGTACAATGATCATCTAATCTAATGTTTAAGATGAATAAGATGGTGGATGAAACTGTTTGAGATCTTGAAAATCGCCACAATAGGGACTGACATAAAGGCTAAGATCATCATCGTGGTGCTTGTATGTAAAAACTGCCTTTCACAATTTTTTCAGAGTCGTCAATATCCTTCTAAGCAACTAAAAGAACGTTCAATTCACCAGCGTTTTGGTAATACTTCAAATTGATGTAACTCTTTAAGTTTAGCGACCTGAGTGGTCGCTTTTAAATTAAGTTGTCCATCTATTGAGAAATTATGGTCACTATGGTCATCATCGACTAATACACTCTAAACCAAGCGTAAGTGCTCGGCATTCAAGGCTAACATCGCATTGGCATCGTCACGATCATAAACATTTATCCAGGTTAAATAAACTGTTTGAGATCTAAAATAAACCTTGCTATATTTTAGATCCCAAACAGTTTTTAGGACATAGAGCATGGCCCAGAAGATATCATAAGAATCAACGTGTTTTAGCTGGACCGTTTTTTAATAGCTTCAATATTCTGATGAATCAACTTAAATTATTGGGGCAAAGGGAAAGATACTAAACAGATTCCAAAAACAAATTAATTCTAAAAGTTGCCTTTTCCAATGAAAGGGTTATTATTAAGGCAACTGCTTATTAAAAGTGAGTAAATAATTTTTTGAAGGAGATTATCTTCATGACAAAAATGATTGCTGGTCAAGCTCTAGTTAAAGTTCTTGAGGCTTGGGGTGTAGACCATGTTTACGGAATTCCTGGTGGTTCAATTAATCATACTGTTGAGGGGCTTTATCTTGAAAAAAATAACATTAAGTATATTCAAGTAAGACATGAAGAAGTAGGCGCAATTGCTGCCTCTGCTGATGCCAAATTTACTGGCAAAATAGGAGTTGCTTTCGGCTCTGCTGGTCCTGGTGCTACTCATTTATTTAATGGGCTTTATGATGCTAAAATGGATCATGTCCCCCTTTTGGCTCTGGTTGGTCAAGTTTCACAACCTACGATGAATACTAACTATTTTCAGGAGATGGATGAGGATCCATTATTTGCTGATGTTTCTGTATTTAACCGGACCGTCACAACTGCTGAGCAGATCCCCTATGTTATTAATCAGGCCATTCGTGAGGCTTATCGGCAAAAGGGAGTTGCGGTTGTTCAACTTCCGGAAGATTTAACAAGCAAGAAAATTAATTACCAACCAAGTAAAACCCCTAAAATTATTAAAGATAGTTTTAAACAAGTGGTTGACTCTAAGGCAGTTTCCGATACTTTACAAATGATTAAAGAAGCCAAACATCCACTAGTATACGCCGGACGTGGATTATTAGGATCCCGTGATATACTTCAAAAATTTGCCAAACAGTTCAATCTTCCTATCATGAACACAGTTCCGGCTACGGGTGTCATTAGTACTGATAGTCCTAATTTTATTGGTACATTTGGTCGACTAGGTACTAAATCTGGTTTTGAAGCACTTCAACATACCGATTTAATTTTATTCCTTGGATCTGAATTTCCTTTTGCTAAGTTTTGGCCCAAGGGGATTAAAATCATTGAAGTTAATAATAACTCGTTTGATATTGGTAAAACTGTTGATATTGATTATGCAGTGATTTCTGATGCTCAGAGTTATCTTTTAGCACTTATTAACAGTGGGGAGTCCCGACCTGCTGATGCTTGGCTCAAGGCCAATCAGGAGAATAAAAAGAATTGGGATAATTGGTTAAATAAATTAGCTGAAGATGATAGTAATGGGCTTAACCCAGAAACTGTTACCAAGAAAATCCAAGAAATTTCTGGACCCAATGATACATTTTCTATAGATACGGGGAATGTTTCAGAATGGGGTGTACGTGGCGTACCGATGAACCAAAATCAACGATTTGCAATTTCAGGATTATTTGCTACGATGGGATTCGGAATTCCTGCAAGCATCGCTGGAGCCTTAAGTGTACCAAATGGTCAAGCCTGGTCGCTTTCTGGTGATGGCGGCTTTTCAATGGTCGTTCAAGATCTTATTACTCAGGTAAGATATCACCTTCCAGTAATTAATATTGTTTTTTCAAATAAAAGATTTGGCTTTATCTGGTATGAACAGCAAGAAACTAAGCAACATTTTTATGGTGTTGATCTTACAGGTGCAGATTGGGCTAAAGTTGCTGAGGGGCTTGGCGGAATTGGTTTTACTGCCACTAATAAGAGCGATGTTGAAAAGATATTTACAAAAATTCAGGCCTTACAAAACTCAGGGAACCAAAAACCAATTGTGGTTAATGCTGAAATCAAATCGGATGATCCAGTGGCTACAGCTTATATGCCGATTGATACAAATATCTATGGTGAAAAAGCTTCTGAAGCGTATGCAAAACACTATGGAATAGATCGAACTACACAACCCCCACTTAGTGACTTATTAAAAAAATATAGTAAATAAATACTTTGTTTGGTTTACGAAAAAATAAAGTACTTTTAAAAATATATCAATTAAACAGAACAAATTATCAATTTATTATACAGTTTTAACGGCATGCTCCGGTATCTTTACCGCGAGCATGCCGTTAAGTTTTTAAAATTTTTCATTTTTAAATTATTTTAAAGGATGGTGTACTAATAAATGCCTCTATTAAAGACTGGGCGTGTTTCTAAACTACCAGAATGGCAACAAAATTTACATATATTGTGGTTTGGAACCTTTATGGCGGGGATTGGCTCCAGCTGTGTTGCCCCCCTTTATATCGTTATTTATCACTCAATTAGGAAATTTTTCTGATTCAGGAAATGCTCTATGGAGTGGCATGGCCTTTTCAGCTCCCTTTGTAACTAAAGCACTAATTTCCCCCTTTTGGGGACGGTTATCTGATAAATATGGACGTAAGCCAATGCTCATTCGTGCTTCTCTAGGCATGGCTTTGGTAATGATGGCAACGACACTAGTAACTAATGTTTATGAATTAATTGGGTTGCGTCTATTACTAGGGGTGTTTAACGGTTTTGTCAGTACTGCCAACACTTTAATTGCCATTCAAACTCCAAGAAATAAAAGTGGTCAAGCATTAGGAACATTGGCCACCGGAAACGTTTCGGGAACACTTCTGGGCCCATTGGTGGGGGGGAACAATCGCCAATTTTATCGGTTATCGCTATACTTTTTTAATGACTGGAATATGTCTTTTCCTTTCTTTTTTGTTAGTTTTATTTTTTGTACATGAACATTTTACAGTTTCAATTAATAGTAAAAAGCGGTCCTCTGGTAGTTTCTTCTCAAGTATGCCAAATAAACAAATTATTTTAGGAATGTTCTTAACTACTATGATTATTCAAGCATCTAACAATTCAATTGAACCAATTTTCGGTCGTCTAGGTGATCGTTGGGGTACTCATTGGATCTTGCTGGGTGGCCTAATATTCTCAATATTAGTTTTTATTCCCATGGCATTTGTCCAAAATGTTTGGGAACTGGGCGGGCTACGTTTGTTAATTGGTATTTCAGATGCAGCTTTGATCCCAAGTGTGCAGACAATTCTCGCTAAAACATCACCTCATAGAATAATGGGAGAAGTATTTAGCTGGAATCAAAGCTTTCAAGCAGTTGGTAACGTTGTTGGTCCACAGATTGGGTCTACTGTTACCAGTTTTCTAGGCTATCGAGGTGTTTTCTTATCAACTGCCTTTTTAGTATTAATTAATCTTTTTAGCGTTTTTAAACAGACAAAGTCATTTTATCAATAAAAGAATAGGAAATGATAATTCCATCATTACATAAATTATGAGAAACCAAAGGTCGTTTTGATTAATTAATTTTCTTTTTAATTACTCCGCAATGCATCGAACATGGTGACTATTCATAATATATCTTTTGCTGAAATCCGGTCAAAAAAGATTTTTCATATGGCTTGCGTTATGCGCTTGATCAGGTAAAATACAGTTGATCCTCTATTTGCTTAGAGATTATTGACACATATATCAGGAGAACGCGGTTCATTAATTTGGACGGCGTTTTTTTATGATTAAAAATAAGTTGATTGGTTTTTTGAAATCGAAAAACGATCCCACAAGAATCTAAAAAATCCCCTAAGCCAAAATTGCTTCTTAACCTAGAGGATTTTTATTACAAGATACATCCTTATCGCTCAAAGATGTTAAATAACTATTCGAATTCTGTGCTCCTATACTGATATTTGGCACCAAAATTATTAGATTTTGTGTCATAATAATAAAAATCAGAATAGGAGTTCTTTTAATGAAACCATACTCAGATGGTTTCATTAGCTTTTATCAGGTTACTTCTTAAAAGATACTAAACAGCTTCTAAGTGAAAAAGTAAGGCAAGCTTTGCTTAACAATAGTAATGCAATTAGTAATCTCAAAAATGACTAAGGTTCCACTCAATAGGGCACAAATTACTGTAAGAAACTTTTGGTATGAAATAGTTGGATTTTACGTTAACTAGGTATTTTTAATTATCAATAACAGGCCATTATCTTTAAATGAATTTTGATCTGCCCCCCTGAGTTGGAGAAATCTAATTCAGGGGGTTAACTGTGGTTTCTTATAAGGTTAAGTTAACCTCTGCCAGCTTCAATATCTTGTCACTGATGGATTTCCGTTTCTTCTGCATCATATATTTATACAGCTTAATGCTAATTGAGTAGATTGAGATTTTGGATATTAGTGAAGCTAGATATATTAAGAACAATTTAAACTTAAGATGATGCCATCATTATGCAAATAATTAAGGATCGCTTGCAGTTACAGACCAGTGACATTTTTCAAGAAGCCTTTCTTAAAAAATTAGGCACTTGAACAACCCTTAACGCTTCAATTCGTCGTGCTAAATTTCGCTCACGAATACTAACATTCATGTATAATTAACTTTTGCCATTTTTAGAGTGTTTCCGGAACACTTAATTGTAACCAATGAAATTAGTCGTTTTCAGTGATTACATTAGGGTAGACGCAAAAGACAGAACTATATTTTCTAATATAATGTAGTCAATTAAATTTATTGGAGGCTACATGAATATCATGTATTGTGTAAATTGTGGTAATCGTTTAGAGAAAGACGCATCTTTTTGTAAATTATGTGGAGCTAAAATTCCTAGTATCGATGAGGTAGCCACAAAATTTTGTAGTAATTGTGGAATGAAAATCCCACAAACTGCCAATTTCTGTAGTAAGTGCGGAATAAAACAAAACAATGCTGAAATTATAAAAAAAGGTACTTTGGTTAAAAATCCAGATCCTATTTCGTTGTTAGGGTTGTTTTACAAAGGGGCTTTTAAATACGATGAGAGAACAAATAGGCGAGATTTCTGGATAACAATTTTCCTTAATTTTGTAATTGCATTATTTTTTCATGGTATCTGGTATTTGATAATTTATGTTTGGGGTGCGGAAAAATCCAACGCCATGACTAGTTATCACTTGTACTTCTTTTTTACACTAGT
Organism: Lentilactobacillus hilgardii DSM 20176 = ATCC 8290; assembly: GCF_000159315.1. Taxonomy (GTDB): domain Bacteria; phylum Bacillota; class Bacilli; order Lactobacillales; family Lactobacillaceae; genus Lentilactobacillus; species Lentilactobacillus hilgardii. The sequence goes on along the minus strand of NZ_GG669997.1, from coordinate 1,009 downwards.
AATGATACTAGTTTCTTTTGTGTGGGGAATTTGGACTTTGTTTTCTAATATTTCTATTGATATTAGACGGTTACATGATATTAACAGATCAGGTGCATGGTTACTGCTGGTCTTTGTACCATTTATTGGGCCTATAATTTTACTTATTATGTACATGCAACCAAGTAAAAATTATTTGTAAGATTGTCTCATTTGTAAAGCTTCACTTTTTGTACAGATGTGGTTAATCTTATATTTTAAAGTCGTGAGATACGTTTTAAGACGTTTAAAATTTATTTGAATATATATATAATATACGTGATTAAGTTAAAACGGCTTAAAAGAGCTTAGAATTGATTACAGAAAGAAATGATAACATGTGGTTAAAAATTTTTGGCATTATTCCAATGATAATGTTCATAGTTGCTTTATTTTTAATTGGGATTGCGGGGCTAGCGATTATTATTTGGCTTATCGTTGAGTGATAATCTTAAACGACGTACCAGCACCTAACGGGGTACACAAGGGACGAAACCACAGCCCTATTACAGGGCACAGGTATAAGAATTCTTTATATAAAAAAGTTCAAAAACTTGACAAATTGTATTGAAATACGATGCAACAAGCGTATAATGTTTTTTTTATTTTAAATAGCCCAACAAAAATAAAGGAGAAAAAAGTTTGACAAAATATTACGAGATTGAAGCAATGCAGAAATTTATCGACTTAACACACGCAAACTTAGGCTTCATGGCGAAGCAAGTAGGTATTGATAGATCAACACTTTGGGAAGCACTGAATGGCTATGAACCTTCTGATAAGACTAGGCTGAAAATTAAAAAATTTTTGAGTAACGAAATTGAAGATATTATAAACGAAACGGGTTATGACGTTGATAAACGTGTAATTATCAGACCTGAAAGTTTAAAGGAACAGAAATAAGAGAGAGAACCAGAGAGAACCAGAGAGAACCAGAGAGAATATAATAAGAGTACCTAAGTTCATTCGCTTGCACTCATTCACTAACAAG
>NZ_GG669998.1:66904-116829 GCF_000159315.1 Lentilactobacillus hilgardii DSM 20176 = ATCC 8290 | reverse complement strand
ATAGGATTAACGACTCACAAGGTACCGGGCCTGTTTCTACATATAGACAATAGTGAAGCTAAAGCCGAACAACTAAGAATCGTATGGCAAATTAATTCGGAAATAAAAGTGGTATACACATTAAAAATCAACTATCTAACATTCGTGTTTCGTCTTTTTGTTTTTCTATTTTTTTGAATACAAAAAGAAAAAGTTTCAATAATCTTGCGTAAAGCAAGCCTATTGAAACCTTAGCTTAAGTATACGGTCTATTCTTTTTCAGAGTTATCTTCTGGTCTCATAGTTGGGAAAAGAAGAACATCTCTAATAGATGGTGCATCTGTCAACAGCATAACCAAACGATCAATGCCGATCCCCAACCCACCTGTTGGCGGCATACCATACTCCAAAGCCTCAATATAATCTTCATCAATACCTTCAGCTTCGTCATTACCTTCTTGACGTTCTTTAACTTGAGCTTCGAAACGCTGACGTTGATCAATTGGATCATTCAATTCAGTAAAGGCATTAGCAAATTCGTTTGTTAAAATATAAAATTCAAATCGATCAGTGAAACGTGGGTCCTCTGCATTTTTCTTTGCCAAAGGAGAAATTTCAACCGGATGACCATAAATGAAAGTTGGCTGTTCCAACTTAGGTTGAACAAGTTCCTCGAAGAATGCATTGATAATATGGCCTGTTTTCCACCATGGTTCGTAATGGATATGATGCTCATCAGCCAATTTCTTTGCATCATCATCATCCATTGGCTTCCAGAAATCAATCCCAGTATACTCTTTAATTGCATCAACCATGTGTTGACGCTTAAATGGCTTATCCAGATCAATTCTATGACCTTGATAAGTAATCATCCCATCATCGGTTACAGTCTTGGCAGCGGCCTTAAAAATGCCTTCTGTTTCATCCATAACATCGTGGAAATCATAGTAGGCAACGTATGATTCAAGCATCGTAAATTCCGGATTATGTCTGGTATCCATTCCTTCATTTCGGAAAACACGACCAATCTCATATACACGCTCCATGCCACCAACGATTAATCGTTTCAGGTGTAATTCAAGTGCGATTCGCAAGTACAAGTCAATGTTCAAAGCATTGTGATGGGTAATAAATGGACGAGCGTTGGCCCCCCCCGCTTGATTATGCAGCACTGGTGTTTCAACTTCCAAATAATCATGAGAATCCAAATAATTACGAATGGCTGTAATGATATGGCTTCGTTTATGGAAGCGATCAAAGCTATCCTGGTTCGAAATCAAATCAAGATAACGTTGACGATATTTTTGTTCCTTGTCCTGAAGTCCATGCCACTTGTCAGGCAATGGTCTGAGTGCTTTTGAAAGGAAAGTAACGGATTCAGCTCGAACGGTTAACTCACCCATATCGGTTTTAATAATCTGTCCCGAAATACCCAGGTGATCGCCAATGTCTGAGCGTTTGAAAATATGATAGATATCATCACCAACGATATCCTTGCGCACATAAATTTGAATTTTACCCGTACGATCTTTTAAATCAGCAAAACCAACTTTACCTTTACCACGTTTTGCCATCATCCGACCTGCAACAGTGACTTTCTTATTTAAATTCATCAAATCATCTTTGTCAGTTTTGTCGAACTCGTCGTGAAGCTGTGTAGCTAAATAGGTACGCTGGAACCGATGTCCAAAAGGATCGATTCCTTCCTTCCGCAATTCGTCCATCTTTTGCCGACGAACAATCATTTGATCATTCATTTCTTTATCTTTGGCCAATGTCAAACCTCCTACGATAATAAACTATTAATCATGATACCACAAAACGGCTTCCTTTATTGGGCCATTTGTTGATGACGTGCCTGTCTTTGGGCATTCTTTTCCAAGAATTGATCAAAAATATCATCCATTGCCTGTTCACCATCTGCATTAACCAATGCAACCTTGGTCCTTGCAGAATGAGAAATACCTTTTAAGTAATAACCGGCCTGCCCACGAAATTCATGTGAACCAACGTGATCACCCTTAAGTTCTACAAGGCGATGCAAGTGTTCTTTTGCTGTTGCGATCTTTTTTTCAGGGGTCGGTTCCGGTAAAATATCTCCAGTTTCCAAATAATGTTCAACCTGACTGAGGACCCACGGATTTCCTTCAACAGCTCGTCCCATCATGACAGCATCAGCGCCCACATCCTCCAACATCTTTTTTGCATCCTGTGGGGTTCTGACATCCCCATTCCCCATAAAAGGAATGTGTAATTGACCAGCAACTTGTTTAAGAATATCCCAGTTTGCATGTCCCATATACATTTGTTTACGGGTCCGCCCATGCATTGCAAGATCCGACGCACCGGCTCGCTCAGCAGCTAACGCATTTTCAACCGCGTAAATATGATCTTCATCCCAGCCGGTTCTCATCTTTACCGTCACCGGTTTTTTAACAGCATCGGTCACATATGAGACCATTTCATATACTTTTTTTGGATCAAGCAGCCATCGTGCTCCAGCGTCGGTCTTAACAACCTTGTTGACAGGACATCCCATATTAATATCAATAATGTCAGCAGCCGTATTTTGATCAACAAATTTAGCAGCTTGTACCAAAGTTTCTTTCGTTCCGCCAAAAATTTGAATGCTCATTGGATGTTCTCTAGGGTCCACGAACATCATATCAAGCGTTTTTTTGTTTTTATACATAATACCGCGATCTGAAATCATTTCGCAGACCACTAGTCCAGCACCAAACTCTTTACAAATAATTCTAAAAGCCGAGTTGGTTACACCTGCCATAGGCGCAACGACAACTTGGTTTGGAATTGTAATATCACCGATTTTCCATTCCATAACATTCACCTCAAAGCTCAATTCTCAATTTTCTTCAAAAGTCCGATAGCTATATTATCACATCTCGTCATAAATGAATAGTTCACAACCAATCAGAGAAATCATCTTTATAAAATTTAATTTGATAAAAAGCAACCAATGAGAACGACTATTTTGATTGGACTTTCTTTTGTTTTGCAACATCAATAATTGTCTTTAGTTCATCTTCATTATATCGATATTTTGATTGGCAAAAGTTACAAGTAACGTTGACACCTTTGTCCTCTGTCAACATTGTTTCCAATTGATCAACCGAAATACCGGAAAGATCCTTTGCAAATTTTTCTTTGGAGCAATCACAGTAAAACTCAACCGGCATCTGATCCAAAATGTGTAAATTACCCTTACCAAAAATCAAATCAAGAATCTCTTCCGGGGTTTGTTGATCCAACAATAATTCCGAAATCATCGGGATTTCCTTAATACGATTAATGACTTTGGTGATTGCTTCATCACTTGCACCGGGAAGTGTTTGAATCAGATAGCCGCCAGCCGCACCAATTGAATGATCATCATTAACAAACACTGAAACGCCAACAGCTGAGGGAATCTGTTCGGATTGAGCTAGGTAGAATGTAAAGTCATCACCAATTTCACCAGAGGCTAAAGGTACACTGCTTGTATAAGGCTCCTCATTTGCTGAAGCTCGAGTGACTTCCAAGAAACCATTAACGCCCACTGCCCTACTAACATCAATCTTATGATTGTCATTTAAAGGCAAATGAACATGAGGGTTTTGAATGTATCCTTTGACGTGACCTTTTGAATCACTATCGGCAACGATTCCGCCAACCGGGCCCTGCCCATTAATCTTAACCGTAATTGCTTCACCGCTTTTATCAACAGAAGCTGCCAACATAACGGATCCAATTAATGTTCTCCCTAATGCAGCCGATGACGCACTCCAGGTATCATGATCTTTTTGAGCTGTAGTCACAGTGTCTTTTGCATTAACTGCATAAGCACGAAACATGCCATCGGTTGTTGTTGCCTTTACCAAATAATCTTTCATAAACTATCTCTCCGTTCGTTCATAATAAAAACGAGTTTAGAGGCGAAATCGCCCTAAACTCATCTTTAATAAATCGTCTACTTACTATCATCATGATGATCATCCTGATTGGACTGATCACTATTTTGTTTTTGATCATTGCTTGAAACATCATCGGGCTTTTCAATTTTGTCGGAATCATTATTCGACTTGTTACTTTCGGATTGATCTTCGGAAGTTTCATTGCCCGTATGTTGTTTTTCAAGTTCAGCCTGACGTTCGGCCTCTTTACGTTCCAACTCACGTTTAGCTTCTTCAAAAGTTGCCGCACGTTCGCTAGGAAATTCACTTGTCTTTGAGTTTTCAGGCATTTCACCTGTATTCCAAAGAGATAGAATTTGCTTTTCGTCAAGTGTTTCATACTTCAACAATGCTTGAGCAATTAACTTATGCTTATCACGGTGTTCGCCAATAATCTTTTTAGCCGATGCATAAGCTTCGTTAGTCAATCGACGAATTTCTTCATCAACAGCAGCGGCAGTCTCTTGAGAATAACGAGGCCCATAAGTATCTTGAGCCGGGTTTTCAAGCTGCACATTGCCCAACCGCTCACTCATTCCATACTGGGTAACCATTGCCCGAGCAATATTAGTTGCTTGCTCAAAGTCATTTGAAGCCCCAGAAGATTGAGAGTTAAAGACAAGTTCTTCAGCAGCACGACCACCCATCAAACCGGCAATCTGCTCCATTGCATCTCGCTTGGACATTAATTGTTGATCCTCACGCGGTAGCATAATCGCATAACCGCCAGCTCGACCACGCGGCACAATTGTAACCTTGTGGACAACCCGAGCATCATTAAGAACCAAGCCAACAACTGTATGACCGGCTTCATGATAAGCAACCGTTTCCCGTTCTTCCTTCGAGATAACCCGATTTCGTTTAGCAGGACCGGCAATAACTCGATCTTCAGCCTCATCAATGTCACTAGCATCAATCTTGGTTTTGTTACGTCGAGCAGCCAATAGTGCAGCTTCGTTAAGCAGGTTAGCCAGATCGGCACCCACAAAACCAGGCGTTTGTTTGGCAATTTCGTGAAGATCAACATCGTTTGCAAATGGTTTATTCTTAGAATGAACCTTTAAGATTGCTTCACGACCATTGATATCCGGACGTCCAACCAAAATCTTTCGATCAAAACGACCTGGACGGGTCAAAGCTGGATCCAAAACATCTGCACGGTTGGTAGCTGCAATGACAATGACACCTTCATTGCCACTAAATCCATCCATTTCAACCAGTAATTGGTTCAAAGTCTGCTCACGTTCATCGTGTCCGCCACCCATTCCAGCACCTCGGCGACGACCGACAGCATCAATTTCATCAATAAAGATAATGGCAGGGGCAGCCTTCTTGGCTTGATCAAACAAGTCGCGGACACGGCTGGCACCAACACCAACAAACATTTCAACGAAATCAGAACCGGAAATTGAATAGAATGGGACACCTGCTTCACCGGCAACCGCTTTAGCAAGCAGTGTTTTACCTGTACCAGGAGGTCCCTCTAGTAAAACACCATGTGGAATAGTTGCACCCAGGGTTGTGAATTTACGCGGATCTTTCAAGAACTCAACAACTTCAACAAGTTCTTGCTTTTCCTCTTCCTCACCGGCAACGTCTGAGAAACGAACCTTGTTTTGCTTACTGTCGGCTGGCTTGGCTTTGGACTTACCAAAGTTCATCACTCTGCCGTTTCCACCGCCCTGACCGCCTGCACGGCCCATCATCATATAGAAGAACCAAACAAACAGTAACAGTGGCAAGACATAAACTAATAAGTTTACCCAAAAACCACTTGATTCTTCAGGCTTTGCATTCATCTTAATATCATTAGACTGCGCAGCCTTGGTGATTTCAGCAATTGAGGAGTTATTCTCAAGAACGGTTGTCGTGAATTTAGTGACATTCTTTGATTGGCTTTGATTGCCACCAACCAAGAAACCACTATTCACTTTAGCCCTTTGACCTTGTCGATACTGGCCAGTGATCTTGTAAACACCGCCTGAAGGCTGAATTGAAAAGCTTTTTACTTTGTCACTCTTCAAGTCCTTAACAAATTGGCTTGATTGTACTTCCTGAGACTGTGTATTTGTACTACTTCCATTGAAAAAGTAGATAACACCCATTATCAGTAAGAAAATGACAATGTAAAATAGACTATTTTTAAAAAGCCCATTTTTATTTGAGTTCATCAACGTCCTCCTCAAAAAAATTATTCATGTTGATAGTCAAAATACTACCACAATTGACTATTTTTGACCATTAATTGTTTGTATAAATCTCTGGTTTTAAAACACCAATGTAAGGTAGGTTCCGATACTTTTCATCATAATCAAGACCATACCCAACCACAAACTCGTTTGGAACCTCAAAACCAATGAAATCCGAGTTTGCTTCCAATTGTCTGCCAGCAGGTTTATCAAGCAATGTACATACCTTAATAGAACGAGCACCACGCTTGGTTAAATTATCCATCAAGAATTTTAATGTCCGTCCAGTATCAACGATATCTTCAATGATCAAGACATCCCGACCGGAAACATCAGTCGAAATATCTGTCACAAGATCAACCTTTCCCGAAGATTGCGTCGTACCATGATAACTTGATACATCAATAAAATCAATTTCCATGTAAGTATCGGCCTGACGAACGATATCCGACATGAAAAAAGTGGCACCTTTTAATACCCCAATAACAACCGGCACCTTGTCAGCATAGACTTTTTGAATCTGCTTTCCAAGCCTTTTGCAGGCTTCGTCAATTTGCTCGGTACTATAAAGAACTTTTAAGATGTCGTTATTCATTGTCAATTCCTTTTCTTTCTGAAGTTGATTGTTTTTGGTCCTCGATCAAATAAAACGCTTTTCCCAAATTTTCGGAAAAAAAGGCACTTTTCAAACCGGGGACCGCTAGGATTTCGTTTTGAGATGTCATCAAGACATTGGTATCTAAACGATCTTCTTGCGGAATTTTCGCATTAATCAAGACGCGACTCACTTTTTGATGACCACCATTTTTCAGTCTCAGTCGATCTCCATTACGCCAATGCCGGATAATTAATGGAAAATCTTTTTCTGATAAATGGAATGTGGTAGTCTTATAATTCCCCAAAATTTTCGTTGTAAAAACGCCAAACCTTGATCCGTCCTTTAACGAATACCATCGGTCTAATATTACCATAAATTGCCCGTCATTTTTAGGTTTTATAATATGATTGTCGATTTTTTTTACAATCGTTAATTTTTGATAGCTCTTTATAAATAGCCACCCGTTCGGTAAAGAAAGTGCCCCTTGCGGCTTTGCGGTATTTGTCATTAATCGATAGATTTCCTCGAATTGATTTAGCGGTATATTTTGAATCTTTAGTTTTTTTTCAATCAAAAATTTAACCAAGCTTATCTGAACATCATCTGAATAAGATGTCATTAATTTTCTGCTCAAAGTGAGCTGACGCCCTGGTTTGAACGAAGAAAGAATTTCTTCCGCAGCTGGTCGCATCAATTCTTGATTAACCTCAATTAATGTTTTCAACTGCTTTGAATAGTCCACAAAGTGTCTAAGCATTCGAGGATTTTCTTGCTTCATTTTGGGCACGATTTGATGTCGAAACCGATTTCTTTGAATGGTCAGATCCAGATTTGTCTCATCCTCAAACCATTTGATATGCACTGAGGATGCAAATTGATGAATCTCTTTTTTACTGAAGTGAAGTAACGGCCGAACAACACTTCCAAATGAAGTTGGCCGTTGTTCAGCAATCCCGATTAATGACTCAACTTGTCCACCACGAACCAATTTCATTAACATTGTCTCTGCCAAATCATCTCCGTGATGCGCCGTTAATAAGACCGTTGCTTGATTTTCTTTCAAAACGCGCCGAAAAAAACGATAACGAAACTCGCGCGCGGCTGCCTCAATTCCGTGTTGGGGATGTTGCTTACGATTCCATACTGCTTGAACAAGCTTTAGGTGATGATCAGAACAATATTGCTGAATAAAGACCGTTTCCCGTTTGCTTTGTTCCCGTAAACAATGATCAACATAAGCCACAATGATCTGTGGTGAACGTTGATCCAAATGTTCCAATAGATAAAGAAGCGTCATTGAATCAATCCCCGTCGAAACCGCAACCACAACAGGCTGATCCGTCTTCCACCAATTATTTTGAAGAATCATTTGTTTGAATTTTTGCTGTAAACTCACTGATTTATAATAACCTTTCTTGTAGGACACAGAACTTATCAATTCAAAATAAAAAGCCGAACTCAAAACCAGTTCTGGTCTTGCTCCAGCTTTTCAACTATTAAAAATCAATCACTCATTTTAACTTCGACGACCACCACGACCGCCACGCTTACCCTCCGTGTTTTTACGAAGCGTAGCAAGACGATCCTCGCTTTGTTTAAGAAAGCCTGACATCAAATCATCAAAGCTTTCTGGATGATTTCCAGAATGATTACCGCGATTACTGCTAGAATGGTTGCCTCTGGAATGATGACCGTGGTTCTCATGATAATCATGAGAATTTTCATGCTCATGTTCATTGTGGTGTGAATAATTGCCATGACTTGATTCGTGATCCCCCTCATGGCTTGACGAATCCGTTGCTTTTCGAATTGAAAGACTAATTTTATTATTTCCTTCAATTTTCAAAACTTTGACGGTCACTTCATCGCCAACTTTCAAAACATCATGAATATCTTTAACAAATCCGTCAGAAACTTCGCTGATATGAACTAGGCCAGTTCGATGATCACCTAAATCAATAAATGCACCAAAATTTGTAATTCCGGAAACTTTACCGTTAACTTTTTCCCCAACTTCAATTGCCATTAAAAAAATTGTTCCTCCTATTAGTTCTAAGTACAACTAGTATAGCATATATAGTTTTACAACGGGAAAACAAATTAAAGATTAATGAAGTTTACCTTAATTCTGTTTTATTTCCCCAACACAAGTAAACCACAACTTTTCTTTTCCAGCGAGAATTTTGATACAAAAAAAGTTGAGGTATAACCATCAATCAACCTCAGCCTTTTTCGTATCTTATTCAATAATCAATTTTATTTAACCTATTCGTTTCCGTTATTAACATCTTTAGGCGCCTGGTTCGGGAAACTATAGACAGTTTCACCGGGCTTGGTATAGTAATACCGATCACGGATAAGCTGTTCAACATAATCTTTATCATTAAGTTGTGAAACCCGCGCAATTAACCGTTTATGATTAACCTGCTCTTTTTTTACCTTTTGCTTTTGCTTAGAAATTTGAACATTGACAGCCGCATAGTTAACCTTTGCCCTCACAATTTGAACAGCAAAGATTAATGCAAAAATCATAAAGACAGAAAAGATGATACAGGCCCGCTTTCTTCGTCGACGGCGAACAGAAAGAGACGCTTTCGTTGTCTGAAACTCAAGCTCGCGTTTTCTAGTATAATCATTTTCTAATTTTTTGATTTTCTGCTGTTGTTGCACCATGTTCAATCCCCCTGAATTAAAACACTTTCTAATTTTAGATTATAACAACAAAAGCGCGTTTGTCTATACAATTCAAGGGTTCTTAATAAATTTATTTATTCGTTTCTATAATCATGCTCATAATCTTCCGAAACAATCTCGTACATTTTTTGAGCGTCATCTTTCTTAGTTGTGTCTAAAAGCGCTTTTACCAAGATCGTCAGCGTCTTATTTCCAAACTTAATCACAATTGTGTCATTTGTACTGACATCCGAAGAAGATTTTGCAATTCGATCATTAATCGTAATACATCCTTTATCGGCAATTTCTTTTGCCACAGAGCGTCGCTTGATAATCCTGGAAACTTTTAAAAACTTATCAATTCTCATTTTTTCACCTTTTAACCTATCTTAATTTAATCCTTCTCATCAATTTACTAAGCAGTGGAATGGCAAACCATTCTCGTATCGAGAAAACTTTTAATCGTTTACAACCATAGAAAAACATCGTAATGCCTATTGGAATACAAATGACAACCACTATTAATGATTGCAAGCGACCAGGTGCAAACAATCCGATATTGTCAACAAGCCGACTTAATCCTCCAACAACTATCATCATAGCCAATAAAACGCTGGTCAACTTTATTAGCTGAACGCCATCAATTAAATGTGATAAATACCGGGAAGCTATCAACCTCATTAAAAAGATCATGACAATCAGTCCGATTAATGTTGCAGCACTAGCCCCAATGATTCCAAAGGTCGCAACCAGCCATTTATTAATGATAAGTTTAACAACAAAACCGCAAGTAATTGCAAGCATTGTTGGCGCATAATAGCCGTGTGCTTGAAGCACCATATTGTACGTTAAAATAATAGTTGTCAGTACAATGCTGAAGCAATACACAGCAATCGTCAAATTTAACTGGGCTGTCGAAAAAAGCAGCCCGTTAATATCAGGCATCAGCACAAATAATCCCGCACTCATCGCCATCGATATTGCTAGATTTACTCGTACATTAGTCTTTGACAGATGTAAAAAAGTAACATCCTGTTTTCTGACATTTGCCAACGATAAACTTGGCAACGCCGCTGTAATTGATGCAGTTGTCACAACCATTCCCAATTGAACCAACGTCTGGGAACGATCATAAATGCCCTTAATATTTTGTGCTTCGACAAACGAAAGACCAAAGTCCCGGAGACCGGAAACAACCGAAAATGAATCTACTAATTGAAGCAGCAGCATCACTGCCGAAACCAAGCACAGCGTCCCACCCTCAAACAATATTTTTGTAAAAAGTCGCCGGTAAACTTGTTGATGACTCGATTTGGGCAGGTGTGCCCTGACAACATGATAGTATACTGATACTAACGCACACAGCCCCGCAATCGGAGCAGACACCATCGCCAGAGTTCCAATAGTATATGGATCTGCAAAGTGTCGAACAGCCCAACCGGCTGATACCAAAATGAAAGTCACGCGTACAACTTGCTCAATAACCTGTGAATAAGCAGTAGGCCGCATATCCATTTGACCTTGAAAATAACCACGCCAGGTAGATAAAAACGGTCCTAAAAGAAACATCCAGCTAACCGCCCTTATGACCGGTGCCAGCCGACTATCACTCATCGCTTGTGCAATAAAACCGGATCCAAATTGAAGAAGTAAAAAGAAACCGACTGATAAGAAGGTCACAATCACTTGAATTCGATAAACCAAGGCAATCCGGTCTTCTGGATTTTTAACGTCAACAACCAACTTTGAAATAAATAGCGGTAGTCCAGTAAGTGCCACCGTCATGCCAATTCCATAAATTGGATAGATTTGCTGATAGACATAAAAGCCAACATTTCCGACCATATTTTGAAACGGCACCCGATAAACAGCGCTTAAAAACTTTGCAACAAACGATGCAATAGTTAGCAAAAAAGTCCCTGCTAAAACTTGTTTTCGCCGTGAATTATTTGTCATTTGAGGTTACCTTATTGGCCTGATGCTTCTTTCTTGTAATCGTCAATGATTTACTTAATGCAATAATTTGGTCCAACCAATCTTTCATATTGGGCTGAACAGTCAACACAACTTGATACTTATTGTCCGCACTATTAATGGTTGCTCGAAATTTGGTCTGCGCAATTGCAGCCAACAATTCCTTACTGGTAAATTCTTCACTTGCCTGTTTAGCAAACGTAAGTGTTACCCTCGGCCCGTCCTGATGAACTTTTTCAATCATTGCTTTATCAGCGTACATTTTCATTTCGGAAATTTTTAACAAATTAGCAACCGGCTCATTATAATCGCCAAAACGATCAATCAGATCATCCGTTACTTCGTTTAGCTGATCTTGATTTTCAATTTGACGGATTCTTTTATAAATTTCAATTTTCTGTTGACTATCCTGAATATAATCACTTGGCAAATAAGCCTCAAGATCAAGTTCGACTGTGGCATCCGTTTTAAAGGCTACGTTCTTGCCACGCTTTTTTGAAACGGCATCGGATAACATTTGCGTATACAAATCATACCCTACCGAATCCACAAAGCCCGACTGCTGTTTACCTAAAAGATTCCCGGCACCTCGAATTGAAAGATCTCGCATTGCAATTTTAAAACCGGATCCCAACTCAGTAAAATCACGAATGGCTTCCAAACGTTTCTCACCAATTTCGGTTAAAACCTTATTTGGCTGATACATAAAATAGGCATACGCTACCCGGCTGCTTCGGCCAATTCGTCCTCTTAATTGATAAAGTTGGGAAAGGCCCATATGATCGGCATTCTCTACAAACAATGTATTCACATTGGGAATATCGACTCCCGTTTCAATAATAGTGGTTGTCACCAGGACATCGTATTCACCATTGACAAAATCATATAAAATATCTTCCATTTGGTTTTCAGTCATTTGTCCATGAATGTACGCAATTCTCGCATCTGGGACCAATTCACTTAATTGAGAAACCGTTTTTTCAATATCCGCTACCCGATTATGCAAATAAAATACCTGGCCGCCACGAGCCATTTCCCGTTCAATCGCTTCACGGATGGTCCCGGCATTTTGCTCAATCACATAGGTTTGAATAGGGTATCGATTCGAAGGTGGTGTCTCAATCACAGACAAATCTCGAACACCCATCATCGACATATTCAACGTCCGTGGAATTGGCGTAGCCGTCAACGTCAATACATCAACATCCGTACGCATTTCCTTGATTCGCTCTTTATGCTTAACACCAAATCGTTGTTCTTCGTCAATAATCAGTAAACCAAGGTTACTGAATTTAACATCCTTTGACAAAAGCCGATGAGTTCCGACTACCACATCAACAGTCCCTTTTTTCAAGCCTTCCAGGGTTTCCTTAATTTGAGCAGTCGTTTGAAATCTGGAAAGAACCCTCACTTCGATTGGATAATCACTAAATCTCTCAAGCATCGTTTCATAATGCTGCTGTGCCAAAATAGTTGTTGGTACAAGAAAGGCAACCTGTTTACCAACCTCGACTGCCTTAAAAGCTGCTCGCAAAGCCACTTCGGTTTTACCATATCCAACATCGCCGACCAACAATCTGTCCATTGGTTTATTGTGCTCCATATCATGCTTGATTTCATCGGCACTCCGCAATTGATCCGGCGTTTCCGTATATGGAAAACGTGCTTCAAATTCATTTTGTAAGGAATCGTCAGGTGGATAAGCGTAGCCCTTTTCTGCATCCCGTTTTGCATACAATTCAATCAGATCGTCAGCGATATCTTCGATCTTTGATGCAACCTTACGTTTCGTTTTCTGCCATTCACTACCACCAAGTTTATTAATCCTCGGCTTCTTATCTTCAGAAGAAACGTATTTTTGAATCATATTCAACTGAGTGACAGGGATAAAAAGCTTGGCACTGTCCCGATAAGAAATTGTCAGGTAGTCCTGATGCTTGCCATCAACCTCCATCGTTTTCATGCCTTCATAACGGCCAATACCATGGTTGACGTGGACAACGTAATCGCCAGGCTTTAAATCAGTGTAACTTTTAATCCGTTCTGCATTATTGAAGGTTGTTTGTCGTGGACGTTTTTTAACAATCGTTCCAAACATTTCCTTTTCGGTAATCACAACCAATCCCGCAATCGGGAGTTCAAACCCATTCTCTAAATTGCCGTGAACCAGTTGAACCTGGTGTAACAAAATAGCCGACATCTCGGTTTGTGTAGCTGCAATTTCAAAATCAGAAAGTGTTTGCGCCACTTTTTCCATTCGATTTTGATCCTGAACCATAATAATAACAGACTGTTTTTGCTTCTGCCATCTCCCAATCTCAGTTCGAAGCATCGGCATTTGTGAAAAGAATTGCTGCATCGGTCGCACGGTAATATCAACAATTGCATCTAACCGCATTCTCCCGAGGCCCTTTTGAAAAAGTGAGAGAATAAGCGTTGCCTTTTTGTTTACTTTAAAAATCTTTTTAAAATCATTGGTATAATTCGTCGATGGTAATAATTCATGATTTTTAATTTTATCGGTCAGCCAAACATCGTCATCACTTTCCAGTTGGCGTTGAGAATCCGTTATTCGCGAATAGTCGTCAAAAACCACAACACCGTCATCTGACAAGTAATCCAGCAGCGAGTTTGACTGATCATAAAATAAATTAGCGAACAATAACCATTTAGGATCATTTAACCCATTTTCAAGATCCATAATTTGAGGCTCAATAGCATTATTGATTTTTTTGGCAGACTCATCATCCAACTTTGCTTTTTCAGATGCTAATTGGTCTTTTAACTCACCAGCGACCTTTTGCCTTTGCTGATCGGTGATCAATAAATCAGTTGCAGGAAGTATCTGGATGGTATTAATTGTTTTTATGCTACGTTGATTTGAAACATCAAAGAGTCGCATGGAATCAACTTCAGTGTCAAAGAAATCAATTCGTACCGGATCCTGGTTATTTAAGGGAAATACGTCCAAAATTGACCCACGAATTGAAAAATCTCCCGGTGCAGCCACCAACTTCTGAAACGTGTAGCCCATTTGGTGTAGCTTCAGCTTTAACTTTTCCAAATCATATTCCGAATCCATATCAATTGTTAGCTCGGCATCTGAAAATTGATCAGGCGACGGCAGCAATCGCTTTAATCCGGAAACAGACGTTACGATAACTGCTGGTTCGCCACTGATCAGCTTATTCAGTGCGAGAACCCGTTGTGCCTTGTATTCCGGAGAACTTGTTGCAAGTTCGGCTGCTCCCATTTCTTCAACCGGAAATTCAAAGATTTGATCATCTTCCAGCAAGTTAGAAAAGTCACTAACCAGTTGATCTGCATGAAATAACGTATCAACAACCACAACCACCGGTCGCGTCGTTGTCTTAAGCAGGTTATCAATCAAGAGTGTCCGAGCTGAACCGCTAATGCCTGTAATCAACTGTCGACTATCAGCCTTGAGACTTGATGCAATCTGGGTAAACTGAGGCATTTTAGTAAGTAATTGATCGAATTGCAAAGTTATCGTCCTTTCACTAATTGTAACGATTCTCCAATTCAGGAATGGTCACATCGTCAAGCCAATCTTCAAGTGCATTAACAGCATTGTCAGTCGCAATTTTAAATTCCGGAAGTTGTGATTTCGAAAAACGGCCTAAAACGTAATTCACAACAGTATTGTTCTTGTCGGGGTGCGCAATGCCAACTCGAATCCTTGAAAAATGTTCAGTCCCCAAATTATTGATAAGACTTTTAATACCATTATGACCACCGGCAGAACCTTTATCTTTGATTCGAATTTTTCCGATCGGTAGGTCCATATCGTCATGAACAACAATGACATCTTTATTTTCAATTTCAAAATAGCTCATTAGCGGTTTAACAGCGATTCCCGAATCATTCATAAAAGTTGTCGGTTCAACGACCAAAACTTTTTGACCATTCACGAATGCGGATCCCATTTTAGCATTCATCTTTCTGGTTTTAATACTAATGCCATATTTTTTGGCAAACTCTTCAACCACCATAAAACCGGTGTTATGCCTGGTACCATCATACTGTGGTCCAATGTTACCTAAGCCAACAATCATTTTCATTATTATCATTATCCTCACATTCTTACAACACAAAAGGCTGAACCAGTTGGTTCAGCAGTCGTCTACATTAAATTATCAAGTCAGATTGAGCTTCAAATTAAGCCTATATTATAAATTATAGCATAATTGTCGTTACGTGAGGGAAGTTGTGAAACGGGTTAATCCGATCTGCTTTTTGACAACCTGACCCATTTTTTAGCAGCAGAAAGGTCATTTTCTCTTGTTGGCAATGATAAATGACCTAAAACACCATGCAAGACAGGTCTTTCATCAAATTGGTCTAGATACCCATTGAGCAAGCCTTGTATATCCTTACATCGCCATCCATCACCCTCTAATCAAATTATTATAAAGTAATTTGTGAAAATCAAAACTACCATGTGGTATAATTAAAAGCGATAAAAATTGATTAGGAGATGATTATTTTGGCTTTAGAACGTCAAAAAGTTGCGTTAATCGGTGACGGTGCAGTTGGTTCTTCCTATGCATACGCCATGATGCAACAAGGTCTTGCAGAAGAATTCGTAATTGTAGATGTTGTGAAGGAACGAACTGTCGGTGATGCATTGGATCTTGAAGATGCTCAAGTATTTACTTCACCAAAACACGTCTACTCTGGTGACTATGAAGACTGTCATGATGCTGACTTGGCTATTATTACCGCAGGTGCACCTCAAAAGCCTGGTGAAACCCGTCTTGACTTGGTTAATAAGAACCTGAAAATTATGCAGGCAATTATTAAACCGTTAGTTGCTTCAGGCTTCAAAGGTGTTATCGTGGTTGCCGCTAACCCAGTTGATATCTTAACGTACGCTGCTCAAAAGTTCTCAGGATTCCCTAAGAACAGAGTGTTTGGTAGTGGGACATCATTAGATTCAGCTCGCCTCCGAGTGGCTCTCAGCAAGAAGTTAAACATCAGTTCACAATCCATTGACGCTTATATTTTAGGCGAACATGGTGATTCTGAATTTGCTGCATACTCCGCTGCACGTGTCGGTGGTGAACCATTCTTAGACGTTGCAAAACGTACCGGCTTGTCAGATGATGATTTGGCAACTATTGAAGATCAAGTACGTCATAAAGCATACGAAATCATTAACAGAAAAGGGGCAACTTTTTATGGAGTTGCCACTTGCTTGATGAGAATTTCACGTGCAGTTTTGCGTGATGAAAATGCCATCTTACCTGTTGGCGCACCAATGAACGGTGAATATGGCTTAAATGATGTTTATATCGGCAGTCCAGCTGTTATTAACGGTTCAGGCATCGAAAAAGTGATCGAAGTACCTCTTAACGATAAGGAAAAGGCTGCAATGAAGGCCTCTGCAGAAACACTCCAAAAGACAACTAAAGATGGTATGGATCAACTTTAATACGTTTTTGGATTAAGAGTTGAGGTTGGGATAAAAGACATTTTGCCCAACCTCTTTTTTGCTGCCATCTTTATTTGTGAACATAATCAATCTCATTCTTGTCTAATAACCAAATGGTATTTTGGTTAGCAATTAATGAGAATTTATCATTTTTATTAGTACTGTTCTGAATGCGGCTATGGTATCATAATCATATACAGCTTAAGTTGGAGGAATTAAAAAATGCTATTAAAAACACTTGTTAAGCCTAAAGAACGTCTAGTTACCGTTAAAGAGGACGCCACTCTTGAGGAAGCCCTAAAAGTCCTTGAGGATTCAGGCTATCGTTGTGTGCCAATTCTTGATGAAACAGGTTCTATTTTCCGAGGAAATATCTACAAAATGCACATTTATCGTCACAAATCTCGTGGTGGTGACATGTCATTGCCCGTTACCACACTCTTAAAAAATGCAACCAAATTTGTTAACGTCAATTCTGCGTTCTTCCAAGTGTTCTTTTCCATTAAGGACTTGCCTTATATTGCAGTCCTTGATGCTCAAAACCATTTCTATGGTATTTTAACCCATACCCGATTGCTAGACATGCTATCACAATCTTGGAATGTTAATATCGGTAGCTATGTTCTGACCATTGTTTCAAGTGGCGAACGCGGTGACCTTGAAGAAATTGCAAAAATCATCACAAAATATACTAATATTGCAAGTGTTATTTCTTTGGATGCTCAAGAGGGTGAACTCGTTCATCGAATTATGTTTACTTTACCCGCGGAGGTTGACCAAGATCGCCTTAACCGAATTATTGCAGCTTTGGAACGAAAAGAATTTCGTGTGCCGGAAGTTGAGAATCTAAAAGAAGAAAATAAATAATCTTCGCTAAATATGACCATCAATAAAATCGCCTTCATGATATCAGTTACAATAGTAACTATCATGAAGGCGATTTTTATTGTTCCATTTACTTCTAATTCATTATTCTTAATTAATTTAAAAATTTATGACAAATAAAGAACAGCTATTTCAGTTTAAAAGCCAAATAAATTGCTGCCTCTATATATACTTTTCATACATCTCGTTGAAAGTTTATCTAATAATCCAAGCAGAGATATAAACCATCGCGTTTTTCTCATTTTCCCTAGTAACATTCAATGATTCTTGAATGTTACTATATGTATTCTGGTCTTTCACGCGTTTTTGCCTAATCCCAAACTAATTCGAATTGCCTTATCTACTTTAGCCATCGTCGAATTATTTAAATGGGTAACCTTATCTTTTAATCGTTGCTTATCAATCGTTCTAATCTGTTCCAATAAGATAACCGAGTCTCTTTCAATGCCATTACTGGCAGATATTCCGACATGAGTTGGCATCTTAGGTTTCGAGATTCTCGCGGTTATGGCAGCGACAATGACAGTTGGACTGTAATGATTGCCAATGTCATTCTGAATAATTAATACAGGCCTCATTCCACCTTGTTCAGAACCGACAACGGGTGATAGATCAGCGTAGAAAATGTCTCCACGTTTAAAAATAACGTCAGTCACCCTCACACCTCCCATCATCGCATCATGTTAATTTATTTAATAAAAATTCCGTAATCTCCGTCGATACTGTGCCAAATGAACGTCAGCATCTTCTTCGCAACACGAAAAATCATGGCTGATTTCACGATTCAGAGTTGCCATTTCACGATATCCGTTCATTAATCCACTAATTACTTTAGGATCATCAAAAAAATAGTTGATTGCAATTTCAACCGCTGCACTTTCTGAAATACCAACGTTTGTACAGAACTGATCCAATCTATCTGCAACCTGATCGTTGATCATAACTGAAAATTGCTTGTGATTAGTTGCCTTTTCCATCGTAATATCCCCTATTTTCCAAGATTACTTTACCTTCTAATATACCATGAAACTGTAAATAAAGCAGTATTGTCAAACATATTTTCTTTGTAGCCGCTCGCTAAAACCGCAAACAACTTCATAATTGATTGTTCCTAACTGATCCGCAATGTCATCAACGGTAATCTCATGTGCACCTGATTTACCAATAATTGTTACTACCGTATCAGTCCCATACTGTTTCGGTAATTTAATCATAAATTGATCCATACATACCCTGCCAACAATTGGGCAATATTGACCATCAACTAATACTGAAAATCCCTGCATTTTTCTGGGAAAGCCATCAGCATAGCCAATTGGAACAGTCCCAATCCATTCGTCCTCTTTGGTTTGATAAGTAGCCCCATAACCGATCGACTTACCCTTTGGCACCTTCTTAACATAACTAAGACCAGCTTGAAAACTCATTGCGGGAAATAGTGTATAAGGCGTCCTGGTAATTTCTTTACCTGAAGGGTTTAGTCCGTACGTTGAGATACCATATCGAACCATGTTTGCACCACAAACTTTATGCCAAAGACTTGTTGCCGTATTGGCCACATGAACATACTTCGGTTTCTTATCAACAACTGCCAACATTTTTTGATAATTTTCGTATTGGTATTGAAAATACGTGTCGTCCTTGCTGTCAGCCGTCGCAAAATGCGTAAAAATTCCCTCAAAATCAAAGGTATCCTGATACTTTTTCAATACCAGCATTGCCTCTTGCAGTTCGTCAGGGGTCTGAAAGCCAATTCTTCCCATACCGGTATCCATTGCCAAATGCACATGAAGTTTCTCTTTAGAAGCCTGCTGATTAAGAATAATACCAGCTGTTTTCAGCCACTCTTCCGAACTAACCGTTAGTGAAATATGACTATCGCGTGCAATAGGCGCAAAAGTTGGCTCTGTAATCCCCAACACTAAAATTGGTTCAGTAAAGCCCGCTTGTCGAAGTTCTAATCCTTCTTCAAGCAATGCCACACAGAAGCCTTTAGCACCAGCATTCTCAGCAATCCTGGCTACCTGAACCGCACCATGGCCGTAGCCGTTTGCTTTGACTACAACAAATAGGTCCGTTCCTGATTGAGTATGTGTAACAGCGTTTTTGACGTTGTTATAAATTGCTTTTTGATTAATGATTAATCTTGCGTTCCGCAAAGTTCCAACAGTCATTTTTTATCCTCTACTCTCTCTCTAAGATAACTTCGGTCATCACAATGTCGTCAGTATGAGATATCGAAACAAAGGCCTTACCATTAAAGGGATGTTCCAACACAATCGGCTTTCCTTTCGAATCATCAATAATTGTCAGGTCATGAAAGCGAACGGCTGAACCCAATCCGGACCCAAATGCCTTGGAATAAGATTCTTTAGCGGAAAAACGGCCGGCAATGTATTCAACTTTTCTTTTCTCAGAAAAATCAGTCAGTTGTTCTATTTCTGACGCAGTTAAAATCCGAGCCACAAAATGGGCATTGTGGGTAATAGCCGCTTTAATGCGGTAAATATCTGTAATATCAATACCAAGTCCGGCAATCATAAATAAAGTCCTCACAAACTAACAAAGTTACAATTAATAATACCATATTTCTCTATGTAGGTAGTAAAAGCCGGAACAAAAAATTCTTTGCCCCAGCTTTTACTAACGGCTCAATTTAACGATATCGAGCTTATTTGTTTTTGATCGTAAATCGATGTTTACTGTTCGAATGACGATCATCTTTTCTCTTATGGTCACGGTTACCACCATTACTACGGCGATTCCGATTTCGTGAGGAATTACGATCATCGTTACGTCTATTATTCCAATGACCACCACCACGATGATTATTGCTGTTACGACGGCCGCCACTACCATGATGTCTTCGAGATAATGGACGTTCCGGTGTAATTTTAACTTTAACGTAATCACGAGTCACATCGTTAAGCAAAGCAGCAACCAAATCAGTTGCTTCATACTCGTCTAAAAGCTTATCAGCCATTTTTTCATACTTTTCAGTATTGGTTCGTTTAATTAACTCTCCAATATCAGATTCAGCATTATTCAATTGGCCTACAAAAGCTTCTTGTTCTGTAGGCGGTTTCAAAGGCAGCATCCGCACTTTGGTCAACTTTTCGATTTCGTGCAGATAATCCATTTCATTAGGTGTCGTAAATGTAATTGAAACACCATGTTTTCCGGCACGACCGGTACGACCAACCCGGTGAACATATCCATCAGGATCCTGCGGAATATCATAATTATAAACATGAGTCACACCGGAAATATCAATTCCACGGGCAGCAACATCTGTTGCAACCAGAATATCAACTTTACCTTGTTTGAACTCATTCATAATTTGAGTTCTGCGTGCCTGTGTTAAGTCGCCGTGGAGGCCTGCAGCATTATAGCCTCGTGCTTCGAGTCCCTTTGAAACTTCATCAACCCGACGCTTTGTCCGACAGAAAACAATCGTTACTTCTGGATCCTGTACGTCAAAGAATCGTGTCATCGTATCAAACTTCTCATATTCCTTAACCCGAACATAATACTGATCGATTAAGTCTGTGGTCAACTCTTTGGCCTTGATTTTTACTTGATGGGGATCCTTCATAAACTGCACGCCAACACGTTTAATTTGTGGAGGCATCGTTGCTGAGAAAAGAAGGGTCTGACGATCACTAGGTGTTTGCTTGATAATAGACTCAATATCATCAAGGAACCCCATGTTTAACATTTCATCGGCTTCGTCAAGAACCAATGTCTTAACGTGCTCCAACTTCAATGTGTGTCGACTGATATGATCCAAGATTCTTCCCGGCGTCCCGACAATAATCTGTGGGTGACTCTTCAGAGAATTGATCTGCCGACGAATATCAGCACCACCATATACAACTTGAACCTTAGCTTTTTCGTCTTTGCCAAGTCGATAAACTTCTTCTTGGGTCTGAATTGCTAATTCACGAGTTGGTGAAATGATCAATGCCTGAACGTTTGGATTATTAAAATCCAAATGCTGTAAGATCGGCAATGCAAATGCCGCTGTCTTACCAGTACCAGTTTGTGCCTGGCCAATAACGTCTTCTCCATTAAGAACCATTGGAATGGTCTCAGCTTGAATTGGTGTGGCTTCTTCAAAACCACTGCTTGAGATTGCTGAAAGTAAGCTGTCCGATAGTCCTAATTCACTAAACTTCAAATATGTTTCCTCCTAAATTGGAACAGTAACAGTTCCGTAATTAACTGAAAAAAGTCCGTTTTCCGTAATGCGTTAACTACTTGACTAGATTTCTTTAAATTAATATAGCTTCTTTTTCAAAATATATCTACTTTTCAAAAAGTAACTTATTAAGTTTACATCGTTTACATTAAATACGCAAGGAAAACTCATCTTTCAATGATTAAGCCGTCAATTTCTCAACAATATTTTCAAGGTGAATACCATGACTTGCCTTTAGCATAACTTCATCATTGGGCTGAATATCCCTTTTTAAATCATCAGATAACTGATCAAGCTGATCTGCTTGATAGTAATGTAGATTTTCAGGTGCAAATACCGGCTTCAATTTTTCATACAACGCCTGCATATCTTTGCCAACCAAATAAACAGCTGCAATTTCGTTCGAATCAATGTCATTTGCTAGTGACGCATGCATTTGAGACGATTTATCACCTAATTCCAACATATCTCCCAAGACAACAATCCGGCGTCCCATAACATCGGTTTGGCTAAAAGCAGTCAAAACCTCCCTTGCCGCAGTTGGATTGGAATTATAGACATCACTCAAAATCTTTTCACCTTTGTTACCAGTGAGCCATTCTGTACGGTTTTTAGTCAAATCAAAGTGCGACAACTTTTGAATAATTTCAATCTGAGGAATCTGAAACAATTTGCCTACTGTAATAGCAGCCAACGCATTGTTAACATTATAGTCCCCCATCATTGGAATTGTCACTTTCTTATCCGGCCACAAATTCACTTCAAAAGAAGTGTTGTATTGCCCATCACTTGTCTTTGTTGCAAATACATCATCTGTATGACTTCGGCCAAACGTCATCTTGGAGAAATCCACCTGTTTGGCACGTTCAATTAACAACGGTTCATCACCATCATAAATAAAGTAGCCGTCCGCTTTTAAACCATGGGTAATTTCCATTTTGGCGTCAGCAATTTTATCTCTGGTGCCAAAGAATTCAATATGAGCCTCACCAATCATGGTGATGATTGCGACGTCGGGTTCAACCAACTTCGATAGAAAATCAAGTTGTCCCGGTCGATCCATTCCCATTTCAACCACCAAAAAATCCGTATTTGACTCCATTTGTAAGATGGTATAAGGAACGCCGATCTCATTATTAAAGTTATCATATGTTTTGGTCACATTAAATTCCCCGGACAACACGGAAGCAATCATATCTTTGGTTGTTGTTTTCCCGTTACTTCCAGTAACCGCAATCACCCTTGGATTGATTTTTGTCAAATAATACTTGCTTAATTTTTGAAAGGCAGCCAAGGGATCATCAACGACCAAAGCCGGGATAGCAACCGGTAATCGATTAGTATGATCACTTGCCCAAAGCGTTGCGACAGCCCCGCCTTTGATGGCATTCTCTATGAAATCATGGCCATCGTGTGTGCCACTTAATGGAATAAAAAGCTGGCCCGGTGTCAGTCTACGTGTATCAAAACAAACACCATTCACTTCGGTTTGCAAAATTTTGTCAGTTTCATTTTCAATACTGGCATTAATTGCCTTGACAATTTCACCAATCGTCATCTTCATTTTTTTAGCGCTCCAATATAAAAATATAATTATCTTCTATTATAACAAAAAACAAGCGACTAAACATCCGTCGCTTGACTGTGCCATTGTAAATCCCACTTTGAGTGTTGAAGATCATAAGTTAAATCCCCAACATAGTCAGTATTGATTTCAATCTCCTTAGTTTTTAAAATAATCGAGACCTGATCCGGATCCTTTAAAACCCTTAGAGGAATATGATAAACCCGATTTTTTTCACGAAGTGCCCCAAAAACAATAAAGAGTCCGTCATTTGCACGTGTAATTAACTTGATTAAAATCGAGTTATCAACGTCTTTAATAGCCAATGGCCGTAAAAAGACCCGCAACGTATTATGAATTTCTCTTAAATTGCGTTTTAAAGCGATCTCCAAAACATGGTTAACATCAGAAAAGCGACGGTAATAGGTTCTTGTCTCACCATTTCCCAAGTTAAGATAAATGTAATGGTTCAACAGCTTAGAGGAAAATGGTCGCCCCATTGGCGTCCCCATGTGACCCAAGTAAAGAAGTTCAGCAATTTCAAAGGGAGACAGCCCGTTAACACTGTCCTCATCATTAAAATCTATAAACTTTTTTTGCTTAGATGGGTTCCTTAGCAGGTAACGCCTAATTTCCCCTGCTCCTGTAATCAAATTAAATCTAGAGTGGGAGTTATACCCGTTTGCTGCATCTTCATCGCTATTAAGCAGTATGATGTTATCCGGAAGTTCGTCCAGCCCATTGACGTAATCAGCAGCTGTAATCCCCGAAGATAAAATCATGTTTGAAATTGGATTAGTATTAATAAATATGAAATTACCCTTCATCGTTCATTTCTCCATCTTGATGTTTCAATTTTATTGTACTCCGGTTTAAAGCTCCTGTCTTGCGTTATTCAAAATTGATAAGTTTGCCCTTTAAGATAATACTTGGTATGATTAATGTTAATATACTATTAATTTGAGGTTGTTAAAATGACTAACGTTTTATTTGTCTGTCTGGGAAATATTTGCCGCTCGCCAATGGCAGAAGGATTATTTAAAAAACTAATCAGTGACCAAAATCTACAAGCTAAAATCAATGTTGACTCTGCAGGAATTAGTGACGAAGAAGAGGGTAACCAACCCCACCCCGGTGCACAAGCTGAAATGGCCAAGCATGGATTAGATATTTCAAATCTTCGTTCCCGACCAATCACAACCGCAGATTTTCATTGGGCAGACCTTATTATCGGTATGGATAGCCAGAATATTTATTATTTAAAACAAATGGCCGACTCGTCCGATCAAAAGAAAATTCATCTCTGTTTAGATATTGTTGAAAAAGAAGCTGGTCAAGATATTCCAGATCCATGGTATGATCATAAATTTGGTAGAACTTATCAGCAACTGTCACGCGCATTACCCAAATGGTTAGATTACGTTAAATCAAATCTGCATTAACTATTGGCGGGCCTCAAAAGGGCTCGCTTTATTTTTTGAGTTGCATCCCTAAGTTTAAAAGTTTTAACCAACCGGCCCCTAATCAATAGTCGACCTTTGCCGGTCGCATCACATGTCACCAATGTCACAATCGGTTTTTTAGTTTGCTTAATGACATCAACGCGTGTTGCGGCAATAAAGGCACGTTGATACACCTGATATTGATAAACCCTGTTCATATCGGTTAAGTAAATAGTCTGACCAACACGAGTTTTAAAGTATAATGGGCCAAACAAGATCTTTCGGTTAACCATATGATGACCAGCCAGTGGATAGTTTCCCCTTCCCATTTTTTGATTGGCTCTCATCGTCCCAGCTGCAAGGGCCAGCGTACTGTTAGAAACCCCAAGACCAATTGGCAGATGAATACCAGATTTAGGAATTAGGATTTGCCCTGCCTGTTCAATTTGTTGCGAATTCAGCCGTGATCTAAGTGCTGTTTCAAAATCTAGGGACTTTACTTTTTTAAAATTATAACTGACATTTTGTTGATGCCGTTTACTTTTTTTCTGAGTTCGACGATTTGTGGCAGCAATCTCTTGACGGGTAACCTTAGGTTGATACGACCCGATCACCTTATTTTTAATGGGGCGATTAAAAATAAGAACCAGGGCAACTATGACCAGTAGCCCAAAAATAATATTAATGATACTTTTTTTGAGTAAATTTTTTTTCATGTTTATCTCCCGAAATTGGGTGGACTAAGCGATTATCAAATTCATTGACACTAAGGAGGAAATGCATTGGCAAGGATAAATGATCATCCGAATTCATGGCGTAAAAACCTAACCGTTTTATGGTTTGGCACTTTCATGGCGGGAATTGGCTTTAGTGAAGTCATGCCATTTTTATCTCTTTACGTCGACACATTGGGAAATTTTTCCCATGACCAACTAAGTTTATACAGTGGATTTGCGTTCGCAGCAACCTACTTAGTCACTGCTCTCGCCTCTCCCTTTTGGGGAAAATTAGCAGACCGCACCGGTCGAAAATTGATGTTGGTTCGTGCTTCAGCCGGAATGGCAATTGTTTTTTTCTTAATGGGATTGGTTACAAATGTTTGGGAGCTTATTGGTCTACGACTGCTTCAAGGCGTGTTCTCCGGATATATCAGTAATGCCAACGCACTAATTGCAACTCAAGTTCCTAAAAGCAAAAGCGGTCAGGCACTTGGGACTCTGGTAACCGGAAACGTTTCCGGAACACTTCTCGGTCCACTGCTTGGTGGTATTTTGGCTTCTCTTTTTAGTTACCGGGTTACTTTCTTCATTACCGGATTCTTACTGTTATCCGTTTTCTTTTTAACGCTCTTTTTAGTTCACGAGGATTTCAAGCCAGTTGCCAAAACAATGATGTTAAGCACCCGAGGTGTTATAAAGCGTCTGACAAATTCTAAACTGGTTTTCGGCATGTTTATAACAACAATGATTATTCAAGCTGCCAACAATTCAATTGCACCAATTTTGGCCTTATACGTTCGTCAAATTATGCATAATAGTGCGACAACAACCTTTTATAGTGGTATTGTCGCAGCCGTTCCGGGAATTGCCACGTTAGTAGCCGCTCCAATGCTTGGAAAATTAGGAGACCGAATTGGGACGGATCGTATTATTATTATTGGCTTTTTCTTAGCCATTGTCGTTTATATTCCAATGGCTTTTGTCACAAACATTTGGCAGTTAATCGCGCTACGCTTTTTAATCGGAATTGCAAACGCATCAATGTTGCCGGCAGTCCAAGCTATTTTGGCTAAAAATACACCGTTTGAGGTCACCGGTCGCGTGTTTAGTTGGAATCAGTCATTTCAGGCAATGGGGAACGTCGCCGGTCCAATGATCGGTTCTGTCATTTCTTCAGAATTTGATTATGCCGGCGTGTTTATTTCTACAGCAGTTCTTGTCGTATTAAACCTGATTCTAGTTTACAACAATACACGGGTTATGCGAAAGAATCGTGCCTAGCCTTTAGATAAATAATATCAAATCATTAGAAAATGATAGACACAGAGTTGAGGCTGAAACAAAAAGTAACCTATTCAGTCTCACTTTTTTTATTCTCAAATTCAGAAAAAGGGTATAAAAAAAGCGGGGCACAATGTGTCTCGCTAATAAAACTAGTCGTTTTTGAGACCGTATTTCTTGTTGAAACGATCCACAGCACCATCGGCTTGGGTAAACTTTTGTTTACCTGTATAAAATGGATGAGAATCAGATGAAATTTCAACACGAATCAATGGATATGTGTTGCCATCTTCCCATTCAACAGTTTCATCAGAGGTCTTAGTTGATCCTGACAAAAACTTGAAACCTGTACTTGAATCTTGAAATACTACTTGATGATAATCTGGATGAATTCCCTTTTTCATAATATATCGCTCCTTTGCCCTGAACCAATACGATGGCCCAGAGATTATCGATTAGTCAACCTTGTTAGTTTACCACAAATATTGATACCAATCAATCATCTTTTAAACTCTTTCTTCATCTTCTATTTTTAATTTCACATCGGCACCCAGCCCGGTTAATTTGTTAACCAGACTGCCATAACCGCGCATAATATTTTCAGCATGTGCAATTTCGGTTGTGCCATTAGCCATTAACCCAGCTATCAGAAGAGAAGCCCCTGCTCTAATTTCGCCAGCGTCAACCTTGGCACCTGTTAGATGCGGTGATTTATTCACAACAATAATCCCCTCTTCGGTATCTTTGGATTTAATGTTGCCACCTAGTTTATTAAGTTGGGAAATATGTTTGATCCGTTGAGGATATACTGTGTCAATAATCATACTTTGCCCATCAGCTTTGAAAAGCAGCGGTGTGATTGGCTGCTGCAAATCAGTCGCAAATCCCGGATAAGGCATCACTTTAATTTGAATCGGTTTCAAATTGTGGGATGGTCCAACGTAAACGCTATCTTCGTATACTGTTAAGTCACAGCCCATTTCTTCCAACTTTGCGACAAAAGATTCTAAATGCTCTGGAATAATATTAGTAATTAACACACCATCTCCCATTGCTGCAGCCAAGGATAAGTATGTGCCGGCTTCAATTCGATCTGGAATAATTGTATGCGTGTTTTTTGCTTGAAGGGTTGGGACGCCCTCAATTCGAATAACATCAGTTCCGGCACCCCGGATATTTGCACCCATGTTATTAAGAAATGTTGCAATATCAATAATTTCAGGTTCCTTAGCAGCATTACCAATGATGGTGGTCCCAGGCGCTTTAACAGACGCTAAAATGGTATTAATAGTTGCACCAACTGAAACAATGTCTAAGAATATTTGAGCTCCGTGAAGGCCGTCTGGCCCCGTCTTGATAGTAACTGTACCATCAACTTCACTGACCTCGGCACCTAGTGCTTTAAATGCTTTAATGTGCTGATCAATTGGACGAGGCCCAATATTATCACCACCGGGGAAAATGACAACCGCACGTTGAAACCTGCCAAGAAGTGCGCCCATAAAGTAGTATGATGCCCTTAAACTTTTTATCGCTTTGCTTGGCAATGGTGCTTCAATGATATTAGTTGGATCGATTGTTAAAATATCGCCCTTGAAAGTTGACGATACATTCATAGATTTTAATATCAGCATTAAATTGTGTACATCCAAAATGTCGGGAACTGAGTCGAACCTTACCGGGGTATCTGCCAAAATTGCAGCAGGGATTAGTGCAACTGTGCTGTTCTTTGCTCCGCCAATCGATACCTCTCCGGAAAGGCGGTTCCCTCCATTGACTATTAATTTACTCATCGAAACTTTCCTCACTTTTTCCATTCGAACATTTTTCATGTCATGAAACATATTATAGAAAATAACTGTAAAATACAATACCCTCAATTGAATTATACAATTTGTAACATTATAAACAATTTCTGAATGCCTAAATGATCGTTAAGAATAGTGTACCATGTTTCGATTGCGACATTGATATTAAAATACCTGTGAACAACAAAAATGGTTAACTGAAGGATTACATCGCCTTGTCAGTTAACCATTTTTATTATTTGATATTAAAAATTATTTTTTGTTTTTTGAAAGATATTGGTCATTTGCTGCCGCAACAAAATTCTTGAACAATCCTTCAGGGCGATTTGGCCGGGAAATAAACTCGGGATGGTATTGAGAACCAACAAAAAATTTATTTGCAGGAATTTCCACAACCTCAACCAAATGATTATCAGGAGACGTTCCAGAAATAACCATGCCATTGTCTTCCATCGGCTTACGATAAGCATTATTAAATTCATAGCGATGACGATGACGCTCTGAAATGACATCAGCATTGTTGTAAGCTGCTGCTGCGACTGTTCCGGGCTTTAATTTGCATGGATAAGCACCCAAACGCTGTGTCCCACCCATATCATGGACATCTTCCTGATCAGCCATCAAATCAATGACATTATGTTGTGTTCGTGGATTCATTTCTGTAGAATTAGCATCCTTATCCCCAAGGACATCTCTGGCGAACTCAACACATGCCATCTGCATACCAAGACAAACACCCAGGAACGGCACATCCTTTTCACGTGCATATCGAATGGCTGTAATCATCCCTTCAATACCACGATCACCAAAGCCACCAGGCACAATAATGCCATCTGCCGGAGCTAAAAGTTCATCAACGTTTTCAGGCGTAATCTTTTCAGAATCCAACATTTCCAAATCGATATCAGCATCAACTTTATAGCCGGCATGTTTTAATGCTTCGGCAACCGAAATGTAAGCATCATGAAGCCCAACGTATTTTCCAACAAGTGTGATATGGATCTTTCGCTTCAAGTGTTGAACATGGTGTTCCAGCTCTTTCCACTCTTCCATATCCGCTGCCGGCTTTGAAATACCGAAATGATCCAAGATTTGTTGATCCATTCCCTGCTTTTGGAGATTTAGCGGAATCGTATATAACGTCGGTACATCTAAAGATTCAACCACAGCCTGTGGTTTAACATCACAGAACAATGAAATCTTTTTACGCATGGAATCCGTAATCGGTTTTTCTGAACGAACAACCAATAAATTCGGCTGGATACCCAAACTGCGTAGTTCTTTAACACTGTGTTGTGTTGGCTTAGTCTTCATTTCATGAGCAGCATGAAGGTAAGGAACCAGCGTCGTATGAATATAGAAAGTATTTTCATCGCCAACCTCGGTCTTCATCTGACGAATTGCTTCCAAGAACGGCAAGGACTCAATATCTCCAACCGTTCCACCAATTTCTGTGATCACAATTTCAGCATCAGATACCTTAGCGGCCCGCATAATCTTTTCCTTAATCATTCCCGTAATATGAGGAATAACTTGAACGGTCGCACCAAGATAATCCCCATGACGTTCTTTTCTCAGAACCTCATCATAAATCTTCCCAGTTGTGACATTGGAATATTTATTGAGATTATTATCGATGAATCGTTCATAATGGCCAAGATCAAGATCGGTTTCAGTTCCGTCATCAGTGACAAAAACCTCACCATGTTGGTATGGATTCATGGTACCTGGATCTACGTTGATATACGGATCAAATTTTTGAATTGTGACATTTAATCCTCTATTTTTCAACAATCTACCCAAGGATGCAGCAACAATGCCTTTACCCAAGGATGAAACAACGCCACCAGTTACAAATATATATTTGGTCATTATATAATCCTCTCCTCTTAATAGTTAGCCGGGGAATGAAAAAACAAAAAATTCCCTATCCGGTATGAATAGGGAACTATTTATCATCGTTCAGATGTCCTTGAAATCTCAAGGAGCCCAAAAAACATAATACATACATTAAGACAATTAGTCAAGAATAATCATCAACGACTTAATTACTTTTTCTTTGAATCAAAGTTATCATTGTCATCGTCGTCAAAATCATCATCATCGTCACCGAGTTCGTTTAACTGACCTTCGATGCCATCAGGTAAATCGGAATCGTCAGGATCATCTGTATTATCTTCAATATCTTGAAGATCTTTATTATATTTACCGAGGTCTTCTGAAGATGCGGTAGTATCTTCGTCATCATCGTCATCTTCGGTATCATCATCGTCAAAATCGTCATCGTCTTCAGGATCATCATCATCGTAATCGATCACGTCATCATCATCCGATGCATCGGCAAGAAAGGCGTTAACCTTTTTACGCTTTTTGCGCTTTGGTCGATCTTCATCTTCATCCTCAGCGTGGACAGTTGCCTCATCGATTGACTCATATGGGTACCATGTTCGTAAGCCCCAAAGATTATCACCAAGTGAAATAAAGCTACCGTCAACGTTTAAATCAGTATAGAATTGCGACAAGCGATCTCGAATTTCTTTGTTACTATCACCTAAATAAGCTTGTACCGCATTAGCAAGATCAGCAAACGGCATAGTGTCGCCTCGTTTTGCTAAAATTGCATGGGCAACTTCAATCATTGATAGTTCACTTTTATTTTGGCCTTTAAAGACTTCTAATTCCAAACTGGTACACGTCCTTTCAACAGTCTAAAAACTACTATACCCGATTAAATTGTAAATTGCAATCTAATATTGTACTTCCCTAATAAATCACTTCCGGCATACAGCAGATAATCAATTCCGACCTTACCACGCAGGGGTTGATTGAGAATCTCCATGTCAAGAGAAGACGTCACCGTCTGAACCTCAAGTTGTCCATATGGTGTTGCATAACGCGCTGCAATTCGCTTGCCGGCAGAAAAAATCAATTGCAGTCGATTCCCTGCTGATCTTGTTAATTTAACATCGCCATTTTCCATTAGTTTGATTGTAACCGGAACTGATCCGTCATCCGTTTCCTCCTGATAACGAATATAAATTGAAGTTCCCACTCGAACCAACTGACCGGTAGCATCAAACACAAAGTTTGATGTCTCACCGTTCTGTAAAATATTTGTTTCAAGGTGGATTTGAACCGGAACACCAGTTGCTAAATTATCCATAATGCACCTTCTTTAATCCTTCTTGGTCTAACGATTTATTATATAACCATCAATACGTTTATGCACATTTTTTAACTCACAACCATTATATCAAGTATAGCGGGTAAAGCGAAAAAAGGAACAAATTCTGTTATAATTAATTGTGTTATTGTTTGTAAAATGAGGTGGAAAAATGTCTTTTACCAATACGCCGATTACCGTGATTAAGCAAGCTTACTCACCGGCAAATAAATTAATATCGTTCGCAGATACAAATGCATTATTAGATTATTGTGATCAATTTCAACGACCTTTTATTCATTTTTGGACAACAGATCAGCCAACCTTAATTTTAGGAATCAACGACCGTCATTTGCCAAATTTAACAGCTGGCCTTCAAAGTCTCACCGCCAATAAGTACGATTACTTTTTACGCAATTCTGGTGGTCTTGCCGTTATCAGTGACCCGGGTGTATTAAACATTTCGCTCTTCATTCCGGACGCAGATCGAAAACTTGATGTTGACGATTCTTACGACATTATCGCAGATTTAATAATGGCAACTTTTCCAACATTATCCATTCAAACCTTTGAGGTCACTCATTCATATTGTCCCGGTAAATATGATTTAAGTGTCAATGGTCAAAAAATTGCCGGAATTGCACAACGTCGTTCAAAAGGTGCCGTCGTATTAATGTTGTATCTAAGCGTTGAAGGCGATCAAGATGCCCGAAGCAATGTTGTTTCGGAATTCTATCGAGCAGGAGACGCTTATTCACAAACGCGTTGGACCTTTCCCCAAGTCGATAAAACAACGATGACAACTGTTGAAAAAATCGGCTTTCCAGATATTAATCTTCTGACAGTTGAGCAACACTTTTTAAAAAGTGTCAGTCAGCAAATGATGTCTTTGGATCTGGACAGTCAAGCTCAGCTCTTTCGTTCCGACACATTCATTGACTTACGGAAAAAACAATTAAGAAAGATTCAGCTAAGAAATCAACAATTACCACTCATATAAATTTTCCATGGAGGCTTATTTTTGGATTATGCACATCAGCAACTAAAGCGGGAGAAAGTATTTCGAGATCCCGTCCATAACTACGTCTACGTTAAGTATCAGGTCATTTTAGATTTAATTAATACAACCGAATTCCAACGACTCAGACGCGTTCATCAACTTGGAACAACATCACTTATATTTCACGGCGCCGAGCATTCGCGTTTTGCACATTCTTTAGGTGTTTATGAAATTGCACGACGGATCACTGAATCATTTCAAAAGAATTTTCCTTCTATCCGCCCTGGCGATGGATTATGGGATAATTCCGAAGAATTAGTCGTTCTGTGTGCCGCATTACTTCATGACATCGGTCATGGTGCATACTCTCACACGTTTGAGCATATTTTCGGCACAAATCACGAACAGATTACCCAAGACATTATTACGTCAGAGTCAACTGAAATTAACCATGTCTTACAACGAATTAGCCCGGATTTCCCACGCCAGGTTGCAAGTGTCATCAATAAAACCTATCCCAATAGACAGGTTGTTGAAATGATTTCAAGTCAACTCGATGCCGATAGAATGGACTATTTATTGCGAGATGCTTACAATACCGGTGTTAAATACGGTACTTTTGATCTTTCGAGGATCCTTGAAGTCATGCGACCTTATAAAGAGGGCATCTGTTTTGAAATGAGTGGCATGCATGCCGTCGAAGATTATATCGTCAGTCGCTTTCAAATGTACCAACAAGTCTACTTTCATCCCGTCTCACGTGCGATGGAAGTCGTTTTAAACAGGCTTTTGAAGCGTGCCAGAGTCTTATTTGGAGCAACTACTCAAAATGAACCGTCAACGCCTTACCTGTTATTACCCTTTTTACGCGGAGACTTTAATCTGGACGATTATCTTCAGTTGGATGATGGTGTTTTAAACACTTATTTCATTCACTGGAAACGGTATCCGGATGATATACTCAGCAGTTTGGCAACAAGATTTATTGATCGTAAGCCTTTAAAATCAGTCAAGTACGATAAAAGCACCGAAAACTTGCTGCCGCGCTTACGTGAAATCATTGAACAATCCGGCTTCAATCCCGAATATTATACTGCTACGGATAACAGCTTCGATCTGCCCTATGATGCTTATACACCGGGTAAAAAACAAATCGAACTGATGCAGGACGATGGCAGTTTGGTCGATCTTTCATCAGTTAGCCCACTTGTAACTGCAATTTCCGATCGTCAAACGGGAGATAATCGATTCTTCTTCCCTCGTGAAGTCCTTCGACCGGAAAAAAACGTGGATTTATTCGAACCCGAATACGAAGAATTTAAGAGCCACATCCGAAACGGAAAATTAATCAATTAAAGCTTAAAGGAGAACTTTTTATGGATATCAAATTAATCACAATTGACATCGACGGCACCCTCTTAAATGAAAAAAATCATCTCGCCCAACCAACAATCGATACCATTACCGCCGCACGTCAAAAGGGCATTAAGGTCGTTCTTTGTACCGGTCGCCCTCTAAGCGGCGTCAAACCATATTTAGATGCTTTGTCTATCAGCGGGGCGGATGAATACGCGATTACTTTTAACGGCGCAATGTCTCAAAACTTGGATGGCAAAGTCATTACCCATCAGACACTAACTTATGATGAGTTTTTGGAAACCGAAATGCTCGCCAGAAAATTAGGTGTCCACTACCAATTTGAAACAATGGACGCAATCTATGCTTTTAATCGGGACCTAAGCCCTTATAGTGTTGGTGAAAGTTATCTTGTCCGTTTACCAATCAAATACAGAACCCCAGAAGAAATCAAACCTGACTTGGTCATTTCAAAGGCAATGTTTGTCGACTTTCCGAAACTGATTACCACTGCAAACAATCAGCTGCCACAAAGTCTACGGGATCAAATGTATGTCGTTCAAAGTGAACCATTCTTTATTGAAATCATGAATAAAAAAGCTAGTAAGGGTAACGCCCTTCACGCACTGGCAACGGATCTTTGCTTTTCCGCTGAAAATGTCATGGCAATTGGCGATCAGGGAAATGACTTAACCATGATTAAATACGCGGGATTAGGTGTTGCAATGGAAAACGGTATCGATGACGTCAAGGAGGCCGCATCCTTTGTAACGAAATCAAATGCTGAAAATGGTGTTGCCTATGCCATTAAAAAATGGATTCTTTAATAGACTGCTTAGCATTCATCTCTATTGCTAATAGTTGTCACACAAAAAAGACCGGAGCAAAACTTGTTCCGGTCCCTTTTTGTATAATCTATTAAGTTAATGTTGTCATAACCTACTACCTAAGGGGCAATACTGGTTAATACAATTCCCAACACAATTAAGAAAACGCCAACCCGCAAACAAAAATGCGCATACTTATTAACCTTAATCGGTTGGTTCTTAATAGAAGCAACGTCTTTAGCCGCTGGATGCTTTGGTGCATTCTCTGCTTCCAAATCACTCTTTTTTCTAAAAGAGAACCGCCATCCGGTAAATAAATGTCCCGATCCGACGATAAAAATAGAGGCCAGTACTAACAGAAACAAGCCAACCAAAAAATCGATATTTCCAATTCCCATCATCGGCAGACCAATAACAATCGTTACCAAGTTAATAATAGCAGCGAGAGCAATTCCCATTGTAGCAGGCTTCTGTTTTATTAAATCATTCATTAATCATTATCACCACGAAATCGATTATTAAATAATGGACTAACCGGTTTATTTTCATTGATTCTCTTTATTGCATCACCAATTAACGGACCAACTGATACTTGCTGAATCTTGTCAATTTGCTTATCAGCGGGTAATTGAATTGTATCTGTAACCACTAATTGTTTGATTGGTGATTTTCTAATCCGTTCAATTGCAGGCCCTGAAAGAACTGGATGTGTACAGCAAGCATATACTTCTTTAGCACCGGCATCAATCAATGCCTGTGCACCCAATGTAATCGTTCCAGCAGTATCAATCATATCATCGATCATCAAACAACGTTTACCGGCAACGTCACCGATAATATTCATAATTTCTGCAACGTTCGCACGAGGACGACGTTTATCGATAATTGCAATGGGTGCCTTTAAAAATTCAGCTAATGCCCTTGCTCTGGAAACACCACCATGATCCGGTGAAACAACAACATCATCACTGCCAAATCCTTCCTTGATAAAATGATCGGCAAGCAATGGTGCCCCCATTAAATGATCAACAGGAATATCAAAAAATCCTTGAATTTGCGCTGCATGTAAATCAAGTGTAACAACGCGGTCAACGCCGTCCTTTTGAATCATATTTGCAACTAATTTAGCCGTAATCGGTTCACGTGAACGTGCTTTTCTATCCTGTCGTGCGTAACCATAATAAGGAATCACAACATTAATGGTGCCAGCACTTGCACGTCTAAGTGCATCAACCATAATCAAAAGTTCCATCAAATTATCATTAACAGGTGCTGAAGTCGATTGGATAATAAAAATATTATCGCCGCGAATACTTTCCTCGATATTAATCCGAATTTCACCATCACTAAAACGATCGACAGATGTCTTTCCAAGCGGTACGCCAACGGTTTTAGCAATTTTTTCAGCTAAAGGCCGATTGGAATTCAGTGCAAAGATTTTCAGTTTAGAATCAAAATATTGCCGAGCCATATGATCCTCCATATTGTTTTTTCTAAATTAATTATACAATGTTTCAGGCGGAAAAATCAGTATTAATCTTTTTGATACGGTAATTTCTTGAAATATCCCGGTTTATTAGTCTGTCGAGAACGAGCAATTGCCATGTCATATTTATTAACCGGTCGATTAATTGTAGATCCGGCAGCAATAAAGGAGTGATCCTCAATTTCAAGAGGTGCAATCAAATTAGAATTGCTTCCAATAAAGGCATCATCCCCAACAGTTGTCTCATGCTTTTTAGCCCCATCGTAATTAACAAAAATGACACCGCAGCCAACGTTGATATTTTTGCCTAATTTAGCATTTCCAACATAAGTTAAATGGCCAACTTTAGTGCCCTCTCCAATTGAAGCTTTCTTAACTTCCACAAAGTTCCCAAGATGGACATGTTTGCCAATTAGAGCACCCGGACGCAAGTGGCTGTTTGGACCAATATCCGAATAATCCAGCATTTCAGAATCCTGAATAAGTGAAGATGTCACTGTAACGTGATCATGAATTGTGGAATTGCGAATCTCGGAATTTGCACCAAGGTAACAGTCATGACCAATTGTCGTTGAGCCTTTCAGCTGAACTCCAGGTTCAATAACTGTATCAGAACCGATTTTAACATCTGTATCAATGTAAGTCCGTTCGGGATCGATCATCGAAATACCATCTTGCATATGCTGACGATTGATTCTCGTCTGCATAATTTTGGTTGCCCGTGCAAGCGCAACCCGATCATTAACGCCCATTGATTCATCAAAATCAGACATTTGATAAGCTGCAATAGTCTCTCCTTCTGATTTAAGAACCTCGATAACATCTGTCAAATAGTATTCGCCCTGGGCATTATCGTTATTAATTTTATGCAGTGCCTCAAACAATGCCTGATTATCGAATACATAAACACCAGTGTTAATTTCATGAATGGCTTGTTCCTCAGTCGACGCATCTTTTTGTTCGACAATCTTCTCAACAATTCCTAAATCGTTTCTGACAATTCGACCGTATCCCGTCGGATCAGGTGCATTTGACGTTAAGATTGTTGCTTTAGCCTTTTTATTCTCATGGTAAGTAAACAGATTTTCAAAAGTATGAGCCGTAAACAAAGGTGTGTCACCACTAACAACCATCGTCATGCCATCCAGTTCCCCAAGAAGGTCTTCCGCCTGCAAAACAGCATGTCCGGTACCCAGTTGCTTTTCTTGAACAACATATTGCGTTCGTTTGCCAAGATTATCCCGAACTGCATCAGCACCAAATCCAACGACCGTTACGACATTATCCATATCAGCTTTTTCCACTTGCGTTAAAACATGGTCTACCATTGTTTTACCACAAAGTCGGTGTAACACTTTATAGAGTTTGGATTTCATCCGAGTCCCTTTACCGGCTGCTAATATGATTGTATTTTTTGTTGCCATTCTAATTTCTCCTCAGTGAGCCATTTTAATTAAAAATCTTCTCAAGATAGTTACCAGCTTGAGAAACAACCGTGTTATTTTCCGCATCGACACGCATGAGCGATGTATAGTCTTCAACAACCCGGCCGCTTTGAACCGTACTTTCAGCCACAACACCAACACCAATTAAATTGGCATCAAATTCTTCGACCATTGAAATCATACCACCGATTGTCCCACCGCCACGCATGTAGTCATCAACAATCAAAACGTTTGAATCCGGCTTTAAACTCCGTTTTGATAATGACATCTTCTCAATTCGGGTTGATGATCCAGAAACATAATTCACGTTCACCGTAGAACCTTCAGTGATTTCAGTATCGTGTCGGACAATGACAAAGGGGACGTTCAAGAAGTTCGCAACGCTTTGGGCGATTGGAACACCTTTGGTCGCAATTGTCATCACAGCATCGACATCTTGATTCAAATACTGGGTTGCAAAAATGCGGCCAATTTGTCGAAGTGTTGCTGGGCTTCCCAGTAAATCAGACATATACACATATCCCCCAGGTAAATAGCGTTTATCAGAGGACATTTCGTCTATTAATTTTCCAACAACCTGCTGCGCCTCTTCTTTTAAAATATAAGGCAAAAATCTGGTACCACCTGCAGCCCCCGGAATGGTTTCCAAGAGTCCGGTTCCTCGTGCCTGAAATGTTCGTTTTAAAATTGTTAAATCTTCACTAATTGATGATTTTGCTGAATCATAACGGTCGGCAAAAAATGTTAAAGGAACCAACGTATGCGGTCGCTCTAACAAATACCTAGTCATATCAATCAATCTGTCGCTTCTTCGTACTTTCAATTCTCCCACCTCTAGTTTATGTAATATCTATTTGATTTTATCATAAATGTTCGGGTTTAGGGAAATTTGGTGAAATTATCATCAATTTCTTAGCATTTTGATAAATAATTACTCACTTCTGCTTTGTAAGTAATTATACCCCAATGAAATCGCATAAATACCTGCTTCAATTGTCGCAATAAAGAAAGTAACCGGCCAATTTGTCACGTACCCCAAATATAATCCAAACCAAACTCCGAACAACGCAAAGGCAATACCCAGCATCATCATTTTTAAAACCGTATGCGTAAAGTACTTAGCGCTTGCGGCTGGCAGTGTTAACAAAACAAAGATTAGAAGTGATCCAACAATTTGGGCAGCAACACTCACACTAAAAGCCAATAATACCAAAAAAATAATTGAAATGAGTGAACTATGCACATGGTTGGTCTGTGCTCCCACCGGATCAAAGGAATCATCCTTCAAGTTTCTAAAAATAACAAAGAGAATTAATAAAACAATGACAGATAACACAACCATTTGTAAAACATCCTGGCGACTGATTCCAATAACACTACCAAACAAAATATTAGTCGCATAACTAGAATTTTTGTTGGAAAGTGACAGAAATAAGATGCCTAAACCAATAAAGAAACCGGAAATTGCACTAATAACAGCTTCTCTTCGGGACTCAACTTTCCCACTCAGTTCCCCAACAAGGATTGAACTGATTGTCGTAAACGTCAGCATCCCGTTCAGTGGCGTCCACCCAATAAAAATTCCAAACGCTGCGCCGGCAAACCCGATTTCTGAAAGTGTATGCGTCATAAATGGCATATTTCGGGCTGTGACAAAAACGCCCATAATTCCACTGACAATTGCAATTAACGTTCCGGCAAGATAGGCGTTCTGCATGAATTCAAAACTAAACATACAACTCCCCCTTTGAATCATTATGAAGGTCTGAAATGGCCCCGGTACTGTATCCGTCTCTGCGAAGCCAAAGATAGCGATCTGGATATTCATGAATCAGCTGCATGTCATGCGAAACAAACAGAATGGTCAGTCCCATATCATTATTAAGCATCGTCACAACATCAAGCAGTTCTTTTTTGGTATTTGGGTCCAAACTAGCCGTTGACTCATCTAAGATAAGCAGGTCCGGATGATTAAGAAGTGCTTGTGCAAGATATGCCTTCTGTTTTTCACCACCGGATGCCAATCCAAGCGGCCGATCGGAAATGGCTGTCAGACCGACCCGATTCATGACTTCTCCAACACGTGTTCGTTCTTTTTTAGAAAGCCAGGGTAACTTAATACCAGTATAGCTTAACGAAACAAAGTCTCTGACAGAAAGTGGATATTCAACATCGATGTTTCTAAATTGAGGAACATACCCAATCTTCAACCCTTCTTTAAGGATTATTTTGCCGGAAGACGGCCGAAGCTGCTTTAAAATAAGGCGAACCAAAGTTGTCTTTCCAACGCCATTTTCACCGATCACGCCTAAAAAATCTCCACGATTTACTTTGAAACTTAGTTTTGAAAGCACTTGATGATTCGGAAAACTCAATGATAAGTTTTCAGCTGAAATTAATGTGTCACTCAAACGATTACCTCCGCTTTGTAAAAAGTAATTATTACTGTTACAGTGTAAAATAAAAAATGCTTTTTCTCAATTCAATTCCAAATAAAAATGAATTGCTTTAACAAAAATTATTTTTATAAAGCAATTCATTTTTGAATTTTTATCTATTATCAAGACTATTGATTAATTTTTTCTGAAGTAACCTGTGTTAAATAAACCTCACTACAGAAGCCCGAAATACTGTTATACACTCTTCTGGCCCGTGATTCAGTACGACAAACGCCAAAAACGGTTGGTCCGCTTCCACTCATTTGTGAGCCATCACAACCATATTTGATTAGTCGTTGCTTCAAAGTCAATATTTGAGGATGCTCGGCTATCGTGATTGCTTCCAATGCATTCCCCATATTTGAAATAATCGCGGAATAGTCATTATCCGCAATACCTCGTAAAAGC
Organism: Lentilactobacillus hilgardii DSM 20176 = ATCC 8290; assembly: GCF_000159315.1. Taxonomy (GTDB): domain Bacteria; phylum Bacillota; class Bacilli; order Lactobacillales; family Lactobacillaceae; genus Lentilactobacillus; species Lentilactobacillus hilgardii. The sequence continues at coordinate 75,988 of NZ_GG669998.1, read as the reverse complement.
TCATCTGTATTCGGATGAATGACAGGCGTCCTAGCCAACTTTTTTAAAATACGCGGCGTTGAAACGCTAACGTGTGGTTTAGCCAAAATAAACCACATCTTGGGAAGCTTATTTAAGGGCGTAATGATTTCACCCCGACCGCTTACCAAAGCAGTATCACCATAAATGCAGTAGGGCACATCCGAGTCGACTTGAAGTCCCACCTTGGCCAGGGTTTCAAATGATAAGCCAACGTCAAAAAGATTGTTTAGCGCTTTAAACACAGCAGCGGCGTCAGATGAACCACCGCCCAGTCCGGCAGCCACCGGAATATTTTTTTCAATTAAAATTTTTAACCCGGTTTGAATTCGGGTTTCTTTGAGAAAAATTTGTGCAGCTTTATACGCCAGATTTCGATTATCTTCTGGAAGAAATCCGCTATCAGAACAAACCTTGATTGTATTAGTATCGTTAGTTTCTACCTGAACGTAATCACTTAAACCAATTGAAGTCATGACCATTCGCCACTCAATTGATCCATCCGAATGCGTAAAAGGTGTATCCAAACTGAGATTTAGTTTTGCCGGCGCTCGAACAATTATTTTCAACGGCGACACCTCTTTTCGTGCACTTCTTAAAACAATTTAACACATCAATCATGTTTAAATAAATGTGACACACCATAATTAACAAAATTATACTAAATTATATCGTACTTGTCAGTGACTAATGCATCATTATCAATATTCAAAAAGAGCAGAAAAAAAGGCCAAACACAAATTCCAACTTGCGCTCGCCCCTAGACATAGGTAAACATACTAATCGACTTGTTCATCATCAAAATTCACTGCGATATTTTTGGTTAAAATATCAGTATAACTATACGAAACCCTCTCGAAGCTGGATTTTCCCGGATCCAACTCAACAATGAAAACAGCATGAAACGTTTCCCTCAATATTCCGTGCCGTTTGGTTGTCTTACGACGTCCAATTTTAGAAGTTACAAGAACATGCTGACCAATATGATCGTCCATTCTGCGTTTGATCACAGATAAAGTTATTGGCATGCCACTCACCTCACGATAAAGCATTATACCATAAAAGTAATAAAACCGCAAATTGTATCACAAATCACTTTATCTGGCAATATAAAATTACTTTAATACCCCAATTTCATGAAACGCATTCGTCAACGCCACAAACTGTTCTACCAGAAGCTGTTCCGGACGATTTGCGGCATTGATTGACAAGTCATCCAAAACCTTCTTTATCTGCCCTTTAACACTTTCCTGCTTTCCAAAAACACCCAGTAAATTATTCCATAGCGTTTTTCTCTGATGCATAAAACATCCCCGAACAAAGCCAACGAACTTTTTGTGATCAAAAGGACGCTTGTCAACCTGCATTTTCGGAGACAATTTAACAATAGCAGAATCAACCTTGGGTTGAGGAATAAACGCTGTTTTGGGAACAACAAAAGAAATGTCAACATCATTTTGCTGTTGAACAATGACTGAGAGTGACCCATATGGTTTAGTTCCAGGTTTGGCATCCAATCGCTCGGCTACTTCCTTTTGCATCATCACAACTATTGATTCGAATTTAACCGGATTGGCTAATAAATCCATCACAATTGGTGTTGTTATATAATATGGTAAATTGGCAACAACTTTAAGCGGCTTGTCAGTCCTAAATCTTTTTGCGACAACTTCGGGCAAATTAGCCTTTAAAATATCTTGATTAATAATTTCGATATTGTTATACGGTGATAGTGTTTCATCTAAAACCGGAAGTAATTTTTCATCAATTTCAAAAGCCAGTACTTGATTTGCGGCCTTAGCCAGTTGTTCAGTCAATCCACCAATTCCAGGGCCAATTTCAATCACATTATCATTTTTAGTCAGCTCTGCAGCTTCAACAATATTGTTTAGAATATTCAGATCAATCAGAAAATTTTGTCCCAAACTTTTTTTTGCTGATAACCGATATCGGTTTAAAATTGCCTGTGTCCTTGCAGGAGAGGCAATTTCTGGATAATCACTCATTTTATTTATCTCCATCTATCTTCTCAACTGCATCCAAAAACTGTTGCTGGGAGATCCCAAACATTCGCAGTCGGTGTTGCAATTGTTTTCCGTTTACATAACCAATTCCTAAAAGTTCACCTAATTTTTCACGTCTCTGTTTAGCGTCCGGATGCCCCATCAACCCAAATTTCATTAACGTTTCCCGGCTAATCAATTCCTCTGTCTGATCATCTTCCGTATAGACATGGCTAAGCGCTTCTCTAATAGCCTCCACACTGGCATGTTCCACTCCAAGAGACCCTTCTGAACGTTTGGGAACCCCTTGTTTTTTTGTAATAAATGCATGCTTGGCGTTAGGAATTTCTGCCGAAATTGTTTTACGAATTTTTTCGCCTGAAAAATCCGGATCGGTAAACACAATAATGCCCCTTGTCTTGGCAATTTTTTTAATCAGTGCCATGGTTTCATCAGGGATAGCAGAACCACGGGTCTCAATTGTATCGGCGTCAACTGCCCTTAAAATTTGTTTTGTATCGTCCTTACCTTCAACGACAATGACTTCTTTAATTTTTTTCATTATCCTCAATTCCAAATAATCGTAATGCATTACTATAAGTGTGAGCAGCGATCACATCCGGATTGACATCGCATAACCGGGCAATTGCTTCAACCGTATATAAAGTATACGCTGGCTCATTTTGTTTCCCTCTCAGTGGCTCAGGTGCCAAATACGGTGCATCGGTTTCGACCAGCATCCTGTCAAACGGCGTATTCCTGACAGCATCATGAACATCATGGGTTTTTTTAAAACTGGCAACACCACTATATGAAACTGACATGCCCAAATCAAGGAATTTCTTAAGCCACTCCGGATCACCATTAAAGCTGTGCATCACACCACCAATATCATGAATATCCATTTCTTTTAGAATCTCATAAGTGTCTTCAAAAGCTTCTCTATTATGAACAGAAATCGGCAAATGAAGCTGCTTTGCGATATCAATCTGGTCTTTGAAGACCCGTTTTTGAATGGACCTTGGCGAAGTGGTTTGGTAATAATCCAATCCGATTTCACCAACCGCAATAACCTTTGGACTTTGAAGCTGTTCAATCAGCAACTGCTTTTGCTCATCGTGAAAGTGAATCGAATCTTCAGGGTGCCAACCTATAATCGAATACATATCGTTATATTTGGCACTTAAAGCAAGTGACCGGTCATTTAATACCTGATTAGACCCAACATTGGCAAGCTTAACCACACCCAGACTCTTGGCATGCTCGGCATAACGGTCGGCTTGTGAATAAAGATGATCGTCATTTAAATGCGTATGAGAATCAAAAATTTTCATGGTAACCCCCTCAATTATTTTCATTAAGAATCACAAAAACGGACCGCCTTTCTTATCAAATGAAAGATGAGAAAATCGGTCCATTGATGACTTATTCCAAAGTTAATCCATTTTCAAGATGTGAATCTACTGTAACTAATTCAACATTACCGTCATCATGTTCAACTGACAATAACATTCCCTGACTAACCTGTCCACGCATCTTTCGTGGCTTCAGGTTAGAAACAATAATAACTTTCTTTCCAACTAATTTTTGATAGTCGGGATACCACTGTGAAATTCCTGAAAGAATTTGGCGATCGCCATCGTCACCGGCATCCAATCGGAACTGAAGCAATTTGTCAGCTCCCTCGACTTTTTTGACATCAAGAATCTCAGCCACTTTAAGCTCAATCTTTTCGAAAGCGTCAAACCGGACTTCTTTTTTAGTCAATTTCAACTCGGTTTCTTCAGGATCGAACTTCTTTTCAGCTGCGGCTTTCATTGCGGCACGTCCCTTGGCTTTTGTATTTGTTGTCATCTGGTCCTTAATAAAAGCAACTTCTTCATCAACATCCACCCGAGGAAAGATTGGCGTGCCCTTTGCGACTGTCTTGGCACCGGTAGGGAGATCCGAAATATCAAGATTTTTAATATCAATGGCTTCATCTAATCCAAGCTGTTGAAAAATCTCTTTAGGTGCATGTGTCATGATTGGGCTGATTAATTCAGCAATAACCCGGAGGCTGGCTGCCAAATGGGACATAACAGAAGCTAATTTTTCCTTATCAGCGTCATTCTTGGCTAAGACCCAAGGTTCGGTCTGGTCAATGTATTTATTGGATTGAGAAACCAGTTTCCAAACTTCAGATAACGCTTCTGAAAAATGCAAGTCATCCATACTCTTCTTAAAACTGACAATGGACTCTTTAGAAACTTCCTCCAGTTCCTTGTCAGCTTCATTGACACCAGCCTTAAACCCAGGAATAATACCGCCTTCGTACTTATTAATCATTGAAACAGTTCGATTTAATAAGTTCCCCAAGTCGTTGGCCAAGTCAAAATTAACCCGGTCAACAAAATCTTCCGGCGTAAAAATACCATCATTTGCATATGGCATTGCCCGCAATAGATAATATCGCAGTGCATCCAAGCCGTAACGGTCCATTAGCGTCTCTGGATAAATCACGTTCCCCTTAGACTTGGACATTTTACCGTCTTTCATTAACAGCCAACCATGTCCGTAAACCGTTTTAGGGAGTGGTAATCCGAGTGCATGCAAGATAATCGGCCAGTAAATGGTGTGGAAACGAACAATTTCTTTTCCCACCATCTGAACATCAGCGGGCCAATACTTCTTAAAATCACTGTCATCTTTACCATCATAACCAAGTGCGGTTATATAGTTTGACAGGGCGTCAATCCATACATACACCACGTGTTTAGGATCAGATTTAACGGGCACACCCCAATGAAAGGTCGTTCTTGAAACGGCCAAATCTTCAAGGCCCGGATCGATAAAGTTCTTAATCATTTCATTCATTCGCGTTGAAGGTTGGATGAAGTCCGGGTGGTCTTGATAATATTGACGCAGCCAGTCGGCATATTTACTCATCTTAAAGAAGTAGGACTGCTCGTGAACCAACTGAACTTCATGGCCACTGGGTGCTTTACCGCCAATAACCTTACCGTCATCATCACGATAAACTTCCGCTAGTTGACTTTCAGTGAAGTATTCTTCATCCGATACAGAATACCAGCCCGTATACTCACCAAGATAGATATCGCCTTGATCTTGAAGTTGCTGAAAAATGTCAGCAACTGCCTTTTCGTGATAATCATCGGTGGTTCGAATAAATTTAGTGTTGGAAATTTCAAGCTTTTTCCAAAGCTCTTTGATGCCTTTAGCCATCTTATCGACGTATGCTTGGGGTGCCATCCCTAGCTTGTCCGCTTTCTGTTCAATCTTTAATCCATGTTCATCGGTTCCAGTCAAGAAGAAAACATCGTAACCCATCGCACGCTTGTAACGAGCAACGGCATCACAAGCAATGGTGGTATATGAATTACCGATATGTAACCTTCCTGAAGGATAATAAATTGGTGTTGTTATATAAAACGTTGGCTTACTTTCTGCCATGAAAGTACCTCTTTTCCAATCGAATTAATCTATGATTATTTGATAATATTACTGTCAAGTATAGCAAAAAAACCACTGTATGCGAGAACCAGTAGGAAAAGTTTGCCCACAAAACTGACACCACCTGCTGAGTCTCTTTTGCTTCATTCTCGTGTAGATTCTTCTAGTTATTGGGGTCTTTAGAACAGATCCATTTGAAGAGGTGACAACCCGCCAAAAGAAATTCCCAACATTTTTTTCAACTCGAGTGCGTTGTCAGCCGCATCCCGACCGGCATTGTTATTGAAAATGATGCAGACTTCCCTGGTTTGATCCTGCAACTTTAAGACGACATCTTTTAATTGTGCCAGTTCTTCAGTGGAATATCGATAAAGTGTTCGTTTACCGCGCCAATCACCTGTTGTATCCGTCCATCCTTTGATGTTGCGCCCGTGTAATCTTAACATGCAAAGATCTTTATTGGTCACAAGTGGTTCAAACGGAATTCCCATATTGGTCGTATGTGGTTCATCCACCACAACCAAATCCAGTCCAAGTTCCTTAAGATACCCGGCAACATCATCGATTATATTTTTGCCGTACCACGACGGATTTCGAAACTCAACCGACACCGGATATCCCTCCATGAACATGCTGATACGGCGAAGATATTCAATTGTTTCGACTTTCCTCGCAAAATACGGTGGGAACTGAAAAAGAATTGTTTTCAGCCGGCCCGCCCGAACAAGTGGTGTAATTGCGCGCTTATATTCATTGAATTTAGTAAACCGTTCTTCATTGCTAACCGGATCCCCACTTCCCTGATCATGCATTGTCATGACCTGATTGGCTTTTAAAATAAATTGAAAATTATTGGAAACCTGTTGTTGCCAATGCTCAATGACCTCAGTTCTTGGGATCCCATAAAAAGGCGTATCCAATTCCACAACTGGAAAATGAGCACTATATTCCGATAATCGCACTTTACGCTTTGAATCATCAATTAGTGAGGGATGTTCAGAAAATGTCGTCAATCCAATTGTAATCATCTCGCGTCACCCCCATTAAGAAACGTCAATTCTTTGATGATGCATTCACATTCAAATCATCAAAGAAATCAACGGCATTTTGTTTAATCATTGTAAACGGAAATGTAAAACTAAGTTGCTCTTCATTAACCGCCAAGACCCGGGCATTTTGAGGGCGATAGTCAATGAGCCCTGCAAAAGGATAGACCCGCATTGACGTACCGACGATCACGATCAGATCAGCTTCTGAAACGGCTTTAATACTCTTAGAAATTGCGCTTGGATTTAGTCCTTCTCCATAAAGAACAATGTCCGGACGCAGGACACCACCACAATTTCGATGATACATACTGTTTAAATAATCCTTGTAGTCAACTTTTTTGCGACATTTTTGACAATACACATTATATAAATTGCCATGAAATTCAACTAAGTTTTTGGTGTTGGCTTTTCGATACAGACTATCAATATTTTGGGTGACAACAACGGCGTCCCTCTTTTGAGTGAACTCGGCCTGACGGTCGTGAATAACGTTCGGCTTGGCATCGGGATAATACATATTTGATTTTTCATACTGATAAAATACCTTGGGCTCGTCGCGTAAGCAATCCACACTCAAATAATACTCAGCCGGTTTATCCGTTTTGTCATTGGTATATAAGCCATTTTTAGAACGGTAATCCGGGATTCCGGACGCGGTTGAAACCCCAGCCCCGGTCAGAAAAACGATCTTTTTTGCAGTATCAAACATTGTTTGAATCTTTTGATCAATCATTTATCTCACTCCTCGGATAATAAAAAAATCTATTTACGTTCAATATAAGGCATTTTTAGACTGTCGAACAAGGCTTTAACCGTTTTACCATAAATTTCCTGGAAAAACTCTGGATTATCCTGTTCTCCTTTCGGATTTGCCAAAACAAACGAATTTTGATCGTCAACCCGGTTAAAGCCAACATAGGCCCGCGTGTTGCTGTTCACCTCAATGAGTTCAGAATGGAATACTTCGAATAGTTGCTTGACCTGCAATCCAAGCTGGCGTTTTGAAAGAACACTGGTTAAGGTTGTAAACTCGGTATTGTGCAAGGGTGGCAATGCCCATTGTTTCATCTGTTCATCAAAGGCTTTAAACAATTTGACAACATTTCGACGAAGTCCAAAAGGTGAATCAGTCGGTTTCTCTGTAATCAACTGATACAGTTTTTCAGCAGCTGCTAATGAAATCGGAAAATCTTTTTTTAATTTATCGGCTACCTGACTAAATCGATCACCGTAAAACACCATTGCATCCAATAATGTCATTAACCGAAGTGTCATTTGATCGTCAACCGGATCGGGTTCCGGCTTAATTGTTGCATAAACCCCCTTCATATACATAGCTTCAATTTCATCGTCAATCAAACCATGCTTTCTCTGTTCGGAAACGACAACAAAGTGAGACACAATGTCGTAAAGCTCAGTCCCCATCATTTTTAACTGATCATCCAAATCGGCATTGCCAGTTGTTAAAGAGAAGAAAACCTGCGGAAATCCTCTTAAAACCATTAATAAGTGTAATAATTCATGTGAGGCCGTATAGTTTGGTGCGCTTAAATCAGCAATTTGAATCATAATATTTTTGCCATCCTGGACAACTTGGGATTGATCGTGTCGAACGTATCCAGACTGAAGTTTCCCAAGGAAATTAACGGTTACCGTTCCCGGAAAGAAGTTGTTAACCGCATCAATTAAGCTGTGTACCTGATCGTTTAATTCAATATTAATTTCGTTATCCATTATTTCATCCTACTTTCGTAATTCCTTTAAAATCTTCTTAACATCCGTTGAATCAGGCGATGTCATGTGCCGAAGCTGTTTAACAACCGTTGCCAACTCCGACTCATTTGTGCCGTTAGCCATCGCAAGCGACTTCAATTGTAAATTCATATGGCCCTTTTGAATACCATCAGTCACTAATGCCCTGAGTGCAGCCAAATTTTGAGCCAACCCGATCGCCCCAATCACTTCCATCATCTCACGGACTCGTTTGATTCGGGTAATTTTTTTATTAATGGCAGCCATTGGCAAAACACTGGTTGCACCGCCAACGAAACCAATCGGCATTGGTATCGTCATCTCACCGATCAGGTAAGCTTGATTCACACGCCAAGTACTCAGCCCTTTGTATTGACCATCTTTGGCCGCATACGCGTGGGCAGCACTTTCTACAGCCCGCCAGTCATTTCCTGTTGCCATCACCGCCGCATCAATCCCGTTCATAATCCCTTTATTGTGGGTAGTGGCTCGGTAAACGTCAACCTGTGCAATGTGACTCGCGTCCACAATTTGAGAAGCAACCTGCTGACCGGTTATGCCAGAAGTTGTCAACTCGGAGAAGGGAATTTTCCCCAAGACATGGACCAAACTTTTATCGGCATAGTTGGAAAGAATAGCCATTGTAACCTGCAAACCAAATGAACGCAATTCATTGGCCACTGCTTCAAGCATGGTATTGACCAAATTGGCCCCCATCGCTTCTCCTGAATCAACTTGTAAGTCCACTGAATAGAATTGCGGATCTAGTCGTCTTACTGACAGAGACTTTGCACCACCGCCATGTTTAA
>NZ_GG669998.1:63807-66675 GCF_000159315.1 Lentilactobacillus hilgardii DSM 20176 = ATCC 8290 | reverse complement strand
GAATTCGGGGATGACTATTATTGGCAATCCCAATAAGTGCTTGTTGACGGTCACTTATAAATTCCCTTAGTTGTCTTTCATCACTAATGTCCTTTAAAATAATTTGACCACTCAAAAGCCGCTGCTTTACGCTGGCCTTGATGCCCATGTCCCCTGATAACAGTTTTCCGCCATTACTGGCAGCCGCAATTACTGAAGGCTCTTCAGTCACCATAGGGACAAGATACTGACGGTTGTTAACTTTCATGTTGGTGACAATTCCTTCGGGCAGCGCATAGTCTGTAAGGTAATTTTCTATCAAATGTCCAAAGGTCTTAGCATTGGTTGTTTTGAGCAAAGCTACTTGATCACTGTTTAAGCCTGAGAAATCTGCAATCAAATCAAGTCGTTCCCGATATGATTTTTGATAGAAATGTGCCCATCGAGCGTCCATCTGCCCCGCCTCCAAAATAACTTTTCATATAAGCGACAAAAAGCTGGGCAGGAATAATCCTGGTTCCAGCCTTCTTATCGATAAACTTCCAAACATACTCAAAATCACTTAGTGCTCACTTTTATTTTCTACAAACTCCGTGATAATCCCCTCACGAACGCCGCTCTCTGAGAATAGAACCTTTCGGGTATCAACCTTATCCATTAACACCATTAACGGCAATAGCCCACCAACAATAATATCAGCTCTGTCATGCTCCAAGCCTTTAATTTGGCGACGACGTTTAACATCACCCCTAAGAAGATTAAGGTAAGTACGATTAACCTGTTCATAGCTCAAATGATAGCCATGGATCGAGTCAACCCGCTTCATTCCCTGACGTGTTCGATTAATCCTGGCCAGGGTTCGATTAGCCCCGCCCAAAAGGACAAGCGGTTCGCGTTGAGAATGCTTAAGCCATTTAATTCGGGAATATAATTTCTGAATATGAAACTGGGCATTAAATAAATTGGCACCTGAAACATTGTCATTCAAATGAAACTGTTCCGAGATGTTAACAGCACCAATCGGGATACTGGTTAAATTCTTGCTTTGACCATTGACTACCCGGATCAATTCACAACTTGCACCACCAATATCAAGAATCAGACAGTTTTTGATTCCCAATCGATTAATGACGCCCAAATAGTCATAATAAGCTTCCTGAACACCTGAGAGGACACGGATTGTAATACCAATCTTTTTTTTGACCGCTTGTAAAAAATCAGTTTGATTTTTGGCCTGTCTAACTGCAGCAGTCGCAATGCCGATTACGGAATCCGACCGGTATTGTTGGTAAATAGCCTTAAAATCTGCCAGCGCCTGAATCGTTCTTTCCATAGCTTGTGGCTGTAGTACCTTTGCTTTGCCCATACCTTCAGAAAGTCGACTATCACTTTTAACACGTTTGATTTCACGATAACTGCCGTCATTTAAGATTTGATTGATGGCCATTCGGACCGAATTAGAACCAATATCCAAAATTACAAGGTTTTGCATCCCTGCCATCCTTTCCGGCAGTTCTAGCCAAAGTAATTGATTCCAATTGCATCGCGAACTTCCTTAAGGGTTTGATTAGCAACCGTGTTTGCATATTCGCTACCCTTTTTAAGGATATCGTAAACACCGGCAATGTCTTTTTCATATTGATTTCGGCGTTCACGAATTGGTTTTAACTCTGCTTGAAGGACATCATTCAAGTAGCGTTTGATCTTCACATCACCTAATCCGCCGTGCTGGTATTGGGCTTTCAATTCAGCCACCTTTGATTGATCGGGATCAAAAATATCCAAATAAGTAAAAACCGTATTTCCTTCAACTTGACCCGGATCTTCAACATGAATATGGTTGGGATCGGTATACATTGACATTACTTTTTTACTGATGGTGTCCTCATCATCCGAGAGATAAATCGCATTTCCCAACGATTTGCTCATTTTGGCGTTGCCATCCAGCCCTGGAATCCGTCCCATCCCCTTTGGTGGGAAATAGCCTTCCGGTTCAACTAAAATATCTGCTTTGTAAATTGAATTAAATGAACGCACAATTTCACGGGTCTGTTCAAGCATTGGTTCCTGATCATCACCGACAGGAACAGTAGTCGCTTTAAAAGCGGTAATGTCAGCCGCCTGACTAATCGGATACATTTCAAATCCAACTGGGACACTTTGACCAAAATTCTTTTGCTTAATTTCATTTTTCACGGTTGGGTTTCGGTTAAGCCGAGAAACCGTAACCAGATTTGAATAATGTTGTGTTAACTCTGGGAGTGCAGGAATCTGCGATTGAACTAGAATTGTAGATTTTTCTGGATCAATTCCCACAGCTAGATAATCCAATGCAACCTGAATCAAACTATGGCGGATTTTTTCAGGATCACGTGCATTATCAGTTAAGGCTTGCATGTCTGCAATCATAATGAAGGTTTCGTAATCACCGGAATTTTGTAATTCAACCCGATTTTTCAATGAACCAACATAATGGCCAATATGTAACTTGCCTGTTGGTCGATCTCCTGTTAAAATAATTTTCTTTGCCATCTTGCAACTATCCTTTCAATATCCGAATTTTGAATAGCACAATTTTTCGAAAAAACGTCCTATTGATTGAACAATAGGACGCTAAGACGTGGTACCACCTAAATTGTAACTAGTTGTAAGTGTAGTTACCTCTCTAAGCGATACGGGTGCTACCCTTTTAAACTACCAATTCGTTTCGTCGCGGTCACTTTCAGCCTTGATAACCTCTCTGTTTTGGACGATTCTACTCATCTACTAATAACATTTTAATTTTACTGATAAAAATAGGAAATGTCAAAGGCTCAGTTAACATTTATCAAGGTCGACTCATTCAATTGACAGGAGGCCGAAATCAAACTAAAATTGTGCAAGCATAAG
>NZ_GG669998.1:33393-63525 GCF_000159315.1 Lentilactobacillus hilgardii DSM 20176 = ATCC 8290 | reverse complement strand
ATATAAATGTGCAGGAAGTTTTAGAAATTAATCAGATTTGAATCAGCTTATACTGATCGATTCAATCCAATTTTTAAAGTGATCTCAAATATGTTTGGACACCAAAATCAGTGATCCTGATTTCTTCTAAGAATTCACGAAAAGTACCATTAATTTTTAATGCACAATACTTTAATCAATGACATGAAATAGCGGACAGACTGGAGGAACCCTTTTGGAAAACAAAGAACAGAAAAAAGAACAGCAACGGGTTGACTGGGTCGTTTCAAAAATCGGCACTAAAATGACCAGCACGGAAAATGAGTATAATCGTGCCCACACAGAAACCAAAAAGGTCCAACAAACTTATTCAGACAACACCTCAGTCAACTATTTTGAAGTCGATGATCGAATCGAAACCAGTGCTGAACTACAACAGCAGCGTGGTTTGGTTTCCAGATTAACAGAGAACGAAAGTATTTTAAAACATCATCTTTCAACCATGAAAGATCTTCAACAATCGCCTTATTTTGGCAGAATCGATATCAAGGATGATGATCAATCTGAGGATGAAAAGCTATACATCGGAATTGCATCATTTGAAAACGATGATGGTGACTTTTTGGTTTATGATTGGCGGGCTCCAATTTCAAGTGTTTACTATAATGGCACACTTGGAAAAGTAGCTTACGAAACCCCAATGGGCAAACAACAAACTAATTTAATGAAGAAACGCCAATTCCAAATTGTCGATGGTCAGATCCGAAATATGTTCGATACCAACGAAACAGTTGGCGATGAAATGCTGCAAACTGCTTTAGGTGCCCAGAACGACGATTATATGCAAAATATCGTTGCAACAATTCAACATGAACAAAATGACATTATCCGCGATACAAAGAGCAACCTGCTTGTTGTCCAGGGGGTGGCAGGCTCTGGTAAAACATCGGCCATTTTACAGCGAATCGCATTTTTACTTTATCATAGTCGTGACACGCTGGAAGCCGATCAAATTATTCTTTTCTCTCCAAATAAGCTTTTTAGTCATTACATTTCCGAGGTGCTTCCAAGTCTTGGCGAGCGAAATATGAGACAGGTTACATTCGATGAATTCATCGATAACCGTCTTAAAGGGTTAAATGTTCAAAGTTTATTTGATCGATATGAAATAGATGGTCAACTGACATCCCAGCAAAAGGCCATTCGTGCGTTTAAGGAATCGGCAGATTTTATGGATGACGTGGAACACTACTGCAATTCACTAAAGCCAACTGACATTAAGTTTAGTGACATCATCTTCAATGAATCGATTTTCTTTAGCAAACATGAAATTGAACAACTCTTCTCATCATTTCCAAGTGCAATGAAAGTTCCCGATCGTTTTCTCAAAACCAAGAATGCTTTAATTAAGCGGCTAAAGCATCGGATCGTCACTGAAACCAAGGCCGATTGGGTCAATGAAGAAATTGACCAGCTCAGCGAAGAAAAATACCATGATCTGCTCGGTACCAAGCGCCTTCGTGATTTTCAAAACGAAGATGACGAGCGTTTCTTCATTGCCAAAAAAATTGTTACCGCCCGCTTACAGGTTGTTTACGATGCCATTTTTAATAACAACTTTTTAGATCCGTACGTCCAGTACACGGCCTTTTTACAGCGTGTTGATTTACCTGCAACCGTCAATCCGGTTCAATGGAAACAATCTATTTCCGATTTTAATCAGGAAATCGAATTCCACTCAATTAAACTCGATGATTGTGCGCCACTCCTTTATATGAGAGACTACATTTGTCAAAGTGGTCAAAATAACACAATGAAATATTTATTTGTTGACGAGATGCAGGATTACTCGGTAGCTCAACTAAAATATTTAAAATATGCCTTCCCGAAAACTAAATGGAACCTGCTTGGAGATAGTGAACAAGCACTTTTCAAAGATGTTGAAGAACCAGAAGAAATTTTGAACAAACTAAATAACGCCTTTCACGTTCGCCACTCCAGACTCATCAGTTTAATGCGTTCTTATCGGTCAACCTATCCAATTACAACATTTGCAAAATCAATTTTGCCTAATGGCGATGCTATCGAGGCATTTAATCGGGATGGTGACATTCCCGAATTGATTGTATCTCCCAATACAAACGACGCAACCAATCAAGTGCTCAAAGTCATTGCAGATCAACGACAAAAATATGCCACAGTTGCAGTTTTAACCAAAAACATGGCAGAGGCCAAGGCGGTTTATGGTTTGATCCACAGCGAAACAGGCGCAACACTGCTTAAAGATGCCGACCGAACCTTACCAAAAGGTGTCTTGGTACTACCAATATATCTTGCAAAAGGACTGGAGTTTGATTCAGTGATTGCATGGGACACTTCTGAAATCAACTATCCCGAGAAATCATTGTTGGGGACACTCTACACGATCATTACCAGAGCGATGCATCATTTAACACTAATCAGTATTGGAGATGTGACGCCTTTAATTACTGATGACTCTCTCACTAACAGTCAAATTAAAATTGAACACACGATTAAAAATAAAAAAGTATAACTTTCTTTCCAACATTGATCATAAGAATAAGATAATTGGTTTTAAACAAGTAGTCACCACTTAAGCCTTGCGCCGCCATTTAATCATGTAGCGGCCAAGGCTTTTTTCTTTGGTCATTTGGCGATTGCATAACTTTGATTGACAAGTGACTTAGTAATTTGTATCTTAGAAAGGTAATTAAAATTTTCTTAAGACTTGAGGTTATAACCTATGGTTCATCGAATTTGGCATCAGTTTCCACGTATTCAACTAAAATTAATTCAACTCGAACCGTATCTTTTAAAGGCGGTCACTTTATCAAACCAACCAGTTCATTCAAGAATTTTAGCCTTATTAAAATCCGGCGGTAAACTTCTACGACCCGGTTTTTTCTACATATATTCTGAATTTGGCGAAAATATCCCAGCTGACAAACTCCGCGCAGGTGCGGCTGCAATCGAATTATTACACGTTGCCACACTTATTCACGATGACGTCATTGACCAATCACCACTTCGCCGAGGCGTTCAGACCATTCATACGCAATATGGTCAAAAAAATGCCATTTATGCTGGCGATTATTTATTTACCTGTTATTTTGATCAGGTCTTAAAATCCACACATGATGCAACCGATCTCCAACGTCATATTGAGGCCATGCAAACCATATTAAATGGCGAACTGGATCAAATGGCCTTTAACTACCGGCAAGATATGTCTCAAAAAGATTATTTCCACGAAATCACCGGTAAAACTGCCGAGTTATTCAAGCTAAGCTTTGAACAGTCGGCAATTTTAACCCACGCTCCTCGTGATATCGTGACACTTGGTGGCGAAATTGGGTTGGCAATTGGTCAGGCTTATCAAATTCAAGATGATATTTTGGATTATGGCGGTGATTCGAGTCAAACTAAAAAGCCGGTTCTCGAAGACCTTCAATCCGGGGTATACACGCTTCCACTTATCTTGGCAAATCAAACTGCTGGGACACAGTTGGCCCCCTTGTTAGGTAAAAAACAGGATTTGAAGGAAGCCGACATCAAAAAAATCCAGGAGATCGTTATCAAATCCGGTGGTTTAAAACAGGCACATGAAATTGCAAATCAGCTCACACAAAAAACATTGGCGCTAATCAATAGGCTTCCTGAGCAAAATTCAAAAAAAGAATTACGTCGTTTAACTAACTTGCTGCTGCAAAGAGAGCAATGAGCCCCCCTTGACAAAGGTCCTTTATTTTCGATGACCTATTAACCTAGTGACAAAAGAAAGAAACAATATCCGGACTACTGGAGTCTTGATATTGTTTCTTTTTCAATTGCCACAGTTAATGGTTGTCAATTAACCGCCACTAACGATTGATTATTAATTACGTTAACTCTCTGAAGCACCGGTCGTTGCATCAGTATCACCATTAGACGCTTCCGCTTCCGGCTCATCGTGAGTAGATGCGCTTGTATCAGCATCCGTAGCACTGTTATCGGCCTCATCATCTTTAGACGATGCACCCGTGTTGGCATCCACTTCAGCATTCGGATCAGCAGCAAGCTTTTGCCCTGTTTTGTTTAAATACCACTTGATAATTGGCATAATATCCAGAACAAATTCGTTGATACCAACGTACTCGCCCTTTTCATCATGCATAGCTTTGTAAAAATGCATAATGTATTTATCCGGGCCGTTGCCAGGAACCGGCATTTTGACCATATCGGTCTTTCCTGTACGTAATGCATGAATAACACTCTTAACACCCTGAATGGCTCTCTTTGGATGGACAAGTGACAGTGGATCTCCTACCTGACCGGGACGTCTTGGTGCCAACATTTTTTTAGTAGACGACATTTTATTGTAGTAAATAAATTGATTATTACTATCCGCATATGTTAATTCAATAGGCATTGAATTCAAGAAATAATTAAGTTGATCAACCGTTAAAATGCCGCGGTCCAATTTAACATAGGTATTTCCTTCAACCGCATTAACCTTCTCTGCCGCCTTTTCTCCCCAATCATCAGCTGTCATATCGACACCTTCGATGGTTGTCGAAATTTTCCCTTTTGAATTCAAGTCTTCGCTACCGGCAGCATCATCATGCCCTCCAGCGGTTTGATTCATCGTGTTAATCACCTTAACAAATCGAAGAAATTTTTGTAATGTTGTCTGCAAAAATGCGGTTGTTTTTTCATCCTTGAGGCGACCATTATCATCAAAAGCTTCTTTTACATTTGCCAAAAGAAATTCATTTCCAGGAAAAACAATTGCGTTGACACCTGGAGCCTCTAAAATTTGACGAAGATTTAGTTGTGCCCTTGAAGATCCCTGCTCATAGTACGAGGCACCAACAATCATAACCGGCTTGTTAGAAAACGGATGAACCTTGAAAGATAGCCATTCAATCACACTTTTAAGTGCCGCAGTAATCGTGTGATTATGTTCTGGAGTGGCAATAATCACCCCATCGGCACCCGAAATTTTTCGATTTAAATATTGAATCGCACCGCTTTCAGTTTGATCATTGTCTTGATCAAACATAGGAATATCATCAATGCTTAAAATTTCGATATCAGCAAGGTTGCTAAAGTGATTGGCAATGAATTGAAGCAATATTTTATTGTACGATTTATCTTCAACAGTACCAGCAATTCCAACTAGTTTCATAAGTGAGCACTCCTTTTAATTAAAATCTTCTTTACCAAGTTTTTGAACTTCTTTTTTGTCAACCTTAACCGTATGCCAAAGTTCCTTTGAAATTTCAACAAATTGTTGAAAGTCCGCAAATAGTGCGTCTAACTGTTCAACTTTGTCTTTATCAGTTAAATCACCTTTGTCATCAAACGCTTCCAACACATGACCAACTAAATATTCCGAACTTGGCATCACTCTGGCACTAATTTCTGGTGAATCCAACATTTGACGCAAATGGGCTTGCGCTCTGGAAGTCCCAAGTGATCCAAATGATGCACCGATGATCATGACCGGCTTATCTAATAAGGGATGAATACCATAAGAAAGCCATTCTAACGCATTCATCAACACAGCAGGTACTGCATGATCGTACTCCGGTGTACTAATAATGACACCGTCACTGGCATCGATTTTTTTTGCAATTTCAGTTGCCCGTTCAGGTACTTTCATATCTTGTGGCTTATTAAACATAGGCAGGCCGGAAACTTCAATCAACTCAAGTTCTGCTTGTTTTACAAAATGACGTTTCATAAATTGTAACAATTGACGGTTGGTTGATTGGGTGGTGTTCGTACCAACTAATCCAATAAATTTTCTCATTAAAAGTCATCCCTTCACAAATTCTGTTTATCTAGTGACGCTTGTCTGCAGGCACATTCTGTTATATCTCCATCATAACGCAATTAACATCACAAACTGCATATTATGTAACAAACGTCTTGATGATTATTGTAATAAATTCTTATATAGAATATTAAAATATAAATTTATTATATATCATTTTGAAATAAATATCACTAATTATTATTAAAATAATATTTTTATTGTAAAAAAACATCATTCAGGTCGCCACCTAAAAGCAGGACCAACGCTCTTGATAACAGGTACTGACACCCTATTAAAAATAAATTGTGAGTCAGTTATCCACTATGAAAGTATTTCATAATAATTTCACAATATCCTAGTGCACAAAGAACCGAAATTTCTAGTAATAACTAGAAATTCCGGTTCTTTTAAAATCGATATCCCTTTCACTTGATTGGGAACAAAGTGGTTATATTCATTATTTTCCCCGATCCAGATCATATAATTGCCTAAACCGGGCTTCTGTTTTATATAGTGCCTCGGGTGTTCCCTGCATATCAAAATGACCATTTTCCAAGAAACGAACCTGATCTACGTGCCCAATTCCTGCTAAATGATGAGTCACCCAAATAATCGTTTTATCTTTCAGTAAATCAAAGACCTGATCAAGAAGGTGACGCTCCGTAATTGGATCTAAACTGACCGTTGGTTCGTCGAGAATAATAATTGGTGCGTCCTGAAGTAGAATCCTAGCCAATGACAACCGCTGACGCTCTCCCCCGGAGAATCGTTTGCCGGCTTCTTGAACATGCGTTTGATATTTCTCAGGAAGTGATTCAATTAAGTCTTTTAACCCAACTGCCTCAAGTGCTTTTTTAACATCCTCATCCGATGCATTGATATTACCAAGGCGAACGTTGTTCATAACTGTCGTATTAAAGAGATAGGGTTGTTGATCAAGAATTCCAAATAATGACGCACGATCGCGCTGCAGTGAAGACACGGGTACGCCGTTAATGGTTACCTGGCCGCTAACAGGTTTAAGGTCGCCAACCATTAGCTTTAAGAAAGTGCTTTTACCAGTACCGCTCGGCCCAAGCAAAGCAATCTTTTCCCCCGAATGAACCGACATCGAAATATCATTAACAACACGACGATCTCCGTCTGGATACTTGAACGTCAGGTGATCAATGTTGAGTTCTTTAAATCGTTCAGATAAACGCAATTGATCATCCATCTTAGCATTTCCCTGATCCAATTGGTTAACCCGCTCAATAGAGCGTCGATAAACCGGCCATTCGCTCATCCCTTGGCTCATATTCAGAAAGGGTGAAACCGCTGGAAAAATAGCTAATGCAAACGCGGCAATCCAATCGGCTAATGATTTGGTTGCTGTTAATGAATGACCACTCCAAATCAGAAGTACCAATGTCGTCAATAAAACAACCACTTGAACAAAAAATGACCGCCACCACTGATAATAATGATCTTTTCTTCGCAAAGCGGCAATAGCATCAATTGGCTTCTTCTGTAAAGTCATAAAGTCATGGTACCGGCCCGAAATCAACCAGTCACCCAGACCAAGAACTTCATCGGTTAGATTTGTGTAGAACTGATGCTGAATCTGATGTTGACGAAATTCACGAACACCGTTGGTGGCAACCGAGGTTAATGGCATAATAATAACGATGATCCCCAGTAACAACATGAGTAATAAACCGACCACCCAATTAAGGCAACCAACACCGATAACAACAAAAATATACAAGAGCCACCCAATGACCATGGGAAAAACGGTTCGTAAGTATAAATTTTCAATATGATCAATATCATCTGCTAAAATACTTAAAATATCTCCAGTTTGATGAGAACGTCTAATGGCCGACGCTTTTCTCTCAACTGTTTGGTATAGTTTCTTACGAAAATCCGATACGATTCGCAGTACCCAATTATGGCTGGTAAGCCGTTCCACGTAGCGAAAAACCGGTCGGGCAATTCCAAATGCCCTGGCTAACACAACGGGAACATAAATATAAATAATACTGGATGGCCGCCTGGCAGCTTCACTAATCAAATAACCCGAATTAAACATCAGGGCACCACCAGAGAAAAATGTCATAAAGCCAAGAAAAAGAACCAGGATGAGCAGCCCCTTATATTTTCGCAAATAAGGCATGACCCAAGTATCGTGTGCAAATGTTTGTCTTAATTGCTTCATAGCTCTGCAGCCCCCATTTCTGAACGCAATTTAACGTACTTGCCATTTTTGGCATTTAGTTCTTCAGGCGTCCCCTGCTCAACAATTTGACCATGATCAATCACTAAGACATAATCCATTTCACTAATCCAATGAAGGCGATGCGTCGCAAAGAAAACCAAATGATCATCAAAAATAGGTAAAATATCTTTCTTCAATGCCGCTTCCGTTTCAATGTCCAAATGCGCAGTCGGTTCATCAAATAAAAGCACTTTTCTATTTGTATCAAGAAAAGCACGGGCAAGTGCGATTCGTTGTGCCTGTCCACCGCTGACCGTTCTTGCACCCTCACCAATCATTGTATCCAAACCGTCCGGCAACGTTTTGATCCATTCGTTTAGTCCGGCCCGCCTGGCAGCATGGTTAATTGAGTCCGACGTGACATGATCAACATAAAACGCAATATTTTGTGCAAGTGTGGCATGAAAAAGATAAGGATTTTGTGGAATATAGAGAAAGTTGCGTTGCCAGGCCTTTTGATTTAAATGAGGCAATGACTGTCCGTTAATTTCAATCTGCCCCTTCTTGTCCGGTGCCAAAAAGCCGCCAATAATATTAATCAATGTTGATTTACCCGAACCAGATGCACCAATGATCCCAATTTTCTTCATTCCCTGAATCGTAACCGAAACGTCCTTTAGAGCCGGTTTGTCAGCATTAGGGTATGTGAAAGTCATTTTTGTAAATTTAAGTGTGGCATCTTTCTGCCACTTAAAGTCAGTGAGCTCATCGGTTTGGTTCATCTCCGGTTCGTTTAAAACCTCTAAAACAGCCGATAAAGCATTTTTACCGTTCAAAGTTGCATGATAATCATTTGCAAAGTTTCGAATCGGCAAAAAATACTCGGGTGCCAAAACCAAAATAGTTAAAGCCGGCAGCAGCATAACCTTTCCGTCCAGCAAATCAAAGCCAAGAAAAACTGCAACAACGGCGATTGACAAGGTTGTAAAAAAGTCCAATGCAAATGTCGAAGTTAAAGCAATTCGCAATGTTGACATTGTTTCTTTTCGATAAGATTCGCTCACATCAAAGACATTATCCGCATAGCGTTTAGAAAGCCCCAATTGCTTTAACGTAGGCAAGCCGCGTAAAGTATCGACAAAGTGGTTTGAAAGGCGCTGATACCCCTCATATTGACGATCAGCCTTACTCTGTGCCGCTAATCCCAAAATAACCATAAATAAAATAATTACTGGAAAAATAATAAAGAGAAAAATAGCCTGTTCCCATCGTAAAAAAAGGATATAAAGTAAAATCAGCCATGGTGTAATCGACATATCCAATATTTTAATAATAACCAACATTAAATAGGTTTGGACCTTATCAATTCCTTCAAGTGCCATTGTCACGATATTACCAGTCCCACGCTTTTCAATTTCGGCAGGTCCCAGATGAAATATCTTAGACATTAATTGTTCCCGCATCTCACCGCTGGTCTTTTCAACATACGGAAAAAAGACACGATTTTGCGCTACCGTTAATAAGTGTCGACATAAGAACGCAACGGCAAATACAACTGTCGGTATTAAAATCGATTTTAACGATTGTAAATTCCACAAATTTACAATCGCAACCGATAGGTATCTTGCTTGAACAATGATTGCAACCGCTTGAACAAATACCAAAATTCCCAAAATAACAAGGTATCGTCGCATTCCCGGCAGTGCCAGTAATCGTTTATCAATCAACTCGTTCACTCCCCCAATTTTATTAACTACACGGACTAGTATAGTGAATAATTGCACACAATGGAACCGTCATCTACAAAATATTAAAATCAAAAATAACGATCCATCACTTCAATAAAACGCGATGGATCGTTATTTAACTGATCTTTGGTAAAAACAAGCATTAACGTTAATTAACGCCATGTCCCTACCAAAAGATTATGCAGTTTGTTTTGGTGAACTCAAACGCTTATAGAATACCCAATAACTCCAAATGAAGTAAATAAGAACAATCGGCAAAATTGAGAACGTAATAATTGTCATTAAATGCAGAGTATATGGTGAACTTGATGCATTCTTGATCAAAATTGAATTAACATTATCTTTACCAATCATGACACGTGGGAATAACCCGTTAAAGATTAAGACAACCACGCTAATTAAAGACAACCCACTTGCCAAAAATGATGCCCAATCGTGGGATGCAATGGCGCCCCACCAAGCAATCAAAGTAAAAATAACCAATGCAATCAAGATGCTCCAAGTGGTTACCGGCTTTTTGGCAAAGAAATCGGTTGTCAAGAAGAGCAAGATGACAAAGACAACTTCACCCGCAAGTAAAACAGGATAAAGAATCTTACTCCATTTTTGGGCGCGTTCTCTAAGGCCGCCGCTGGTCTTTAGACGTAAGAAATTCAAACCGTGAATGAAGCAAAGAAGTGAAACGGCAACACCGCCAACCAGTGAGAACCAATTTACATAAGTGGTGAAGCTCCCAAAGATATTTCCTTGACCATCCAGTGGAACCCCTTGAATCATACTTGTAAACATCATACCAAATAGAAATGCTGCACAGAAACTACTGATCGAAGCTGCCCATTCCCAGAAATTACGCCAAGTATCAGTTTGCATATTTGCACGGAATTCAAAGGAAACGCCTCGGAAAATGAGGGCAACCAAGATAAGGAACAAAACGATATAGTATCCTGAGAACAATGATGCATACCACATTGGAAACGATGCAAACATTGCACCACCAGCCGTAATCAGCCAAACTTCATTACCATCCCAGTGCGGACCAATTGTTTGAATCACAACATCACGTTCGTCTCGATCTTTAGCAAAGAATCGAATTGACATCCCGATTCCAAAATCAAATCCTTCAAGGAAGAAGAAGCCGCTGAACAAAACACCAATCAGTAAAAACCAAAGTAATTGAAGATTAGTCATTATGAGCCGCCCCCATTTCATAAGGATCTTTATCAGAAGACTTTTCCGGTTTACTCGAGTAACCATCTGTCATGACTGAATCCGGTCCTGATTTTAGAACCCGGTGACTGAGAATAATCATGACAGCCCCAAGTGAAGCAAAAATCAGGAAGTAAACAATGTTGGTAAACAACAACCCCAGAACTGTCGAAGTTGGTGAAACAGCATCCGCAATTGTTAGCAGACCATAAACAACCCATGGATACCGACCAAATTCAGTAATAAACCAACCGGCTGTGTTTACGATAAATGGCAGCCAGAGGCATAGTCCCATAATATACAGGAACCACCGCTGCCTCATAATCGCATTGGACTTTTCTCGATTCAACCACAGACCGACGATTGCAATCAAAGCAAACAAGCCTGCTGAAAAGGCCATCAATCTGAAGCTCCAGAACAAGGTCTTTGTCGGAACGTAATAGTTCTTAATCTTTTGACCCTGTTTTGTACCGTCATACTTAGCCTTCAACTCTTTGTTAACTTGATTTTGACCCTTAACGGTGCCGCTTAATTTGTGGTAGCTCAAGATATTTAAAACATAAGGAATATCAATTGACCAAGTGGTCTTATGGTTATTAGTATCAATTCCTGCACCAAGTGCCCAGTCACCCTTTTTCGTGGAATTCTTATAAAGACCTTCCATGGCTGAGAACTTCATTGGCTGATTATTAATCAAGTAACGCGTCTGGGTGTCACCTGACCAAATCGAGCCTAAGCAGGCACACAATCCAATAATCAACCCCACTTTAAGTGATTTTCGATAAAAATGTTCATGGTCTTTCTTAAGTAATCGCCATGCAGAAGCCCCTGCAACAACGAATGACGCGGTTAAGAAAGCACCGAAAATAACATGCGGAAATTCATTCCATAGTTGACGATTTGTTAAAACCGCAGAAAAACTCGTCATGTTAACTCTGTGAGTCTGTGAGTTAATCACATACCCAACCGGATTCTGCATAAAACTATTTGCAGCAAGAATCCAAAGTGCTGAAAGCGTTGACCCAAAAGCGGTCAGCCAAATAAACAAACAATGAACAACTTTGTTGAATCGATCCCAGGTAAACATCCAGAGACCAATAAACGTCGACTCCATAAAGAATGCGGCTAACGCTTCAATTGCCAAAGGTGCGCCAAAAATATCACCCATGAAACGTGAGTACTCAGACCAATTCATTCCGAACTGGAACTCTTGAATAATACCAGTAACAACACCGACAGCAAAACTAAACAGGAATATTTTCCCCCAAAACTTCGCCATATTCTTATAAGTCTCATCCTTCTTAACAACGTATAACGTCTCCATAATCGCTACGATAAATGCTAACCCAATCGAAAACGGTACAAAGAAGAAGTGAAAAACAGTGGTCATCGCAAACTGAAAACGTGATAGACCTAGTACTGACAAACCTATATTCAACATTGTTGTATCCCCCCTTAACTAACAGATTATGAGTATTCCCCATATACTTCTATTGTATCTATTGATTGCCTAATATTCAAATGAAAATATCGACTAAACATGAATATTTATTTATGTTTTGTGAAAGAAAATTGTGACTAATCAAATTGATCCCGAATGCCCTTGAATCCTTGGTATAGTAATGCTTGTGAAAAAAAAGCTTTAAATATTTTTTTATTTTGTAATAGTATTCATTAGACAATCAGCCGATGTACTTTTATAATATGAGTGATAAGAATAGGTTATGCTATTATTCATTCTTTTATATATTTTAGTTGCTTAACTTATCGTTAAAATTCAAGGGGGAAATTAATTATGGCAAAGAATATCGTTGTCATTGGTGCTGGCTTTTCAGGTGTTTACGCAACTAAAAAGTTGGCAAAACGTTTTAAGGGAAATCCTGATGTTCACATTACGTTAATTGACCGTCATTCATACTTCACGTACATGACGCGTTTGCACGAAGTTGCAACTGAACGTGTGGAACCCAATAGTATTCAGTATGACTTACAGCGGATCTTCCATAAACAGAAGAACGTCCAACTAATCACTGACAATATCAGTGAAGTTGATAAAGAGGGCAAGAAGGTTGTCGGTGAAAACGGCACTTATCCTTTTGACAGTCTTTTGATCAGTATGGGTGGCGAACCTAACGACTTTGGGACACCCGGTGTTAAAGAAAATGGTTATACGCTTTGGTCTATGGAAGATGCGATTGCCTTACGTGACCACATCAACGTCATTATTCGACAAGGCGCTTTGGAGCGTGATCCGCAAAAACGTCAAGCGATGTTAACCTTGGTTGTCTGTGGTTCCGGTTTTACCGGTGCAGAAACCGTTGGTGAGTTAATTGACTATAAGAAGGTTTTGGCTCGGGAAAATAAGATTGACCCTAGCGAAATCAAGATTATGTTGGTTGAAGCTGCACCAACAATTATTAATATGCTTGATCGAACAAATGCAGCACATGCCGAAAGTTATTTCAAAAAGAATAATGTTGAAATTCGGACCAGCTCGATGATTACCCAGGTTAATTCGGATTCCGTTGAAATTAAGGATCAGGATCCCATTTCGACTGATACTTTAATTTGGACTGCTGGTGTAAAAACGAATCATGTTGCTGACAGTTTTGGAATCGAAGCTGGACGTGGTGGTCGTTTGGTCACCAATAAATACCTACAGGCAAAAGGGTTTGAAGATAAAAGTATCTATGTAGCCGGTGATAACGCAAATGCGACCGAAGAAGGCGCAAAACGTGCTGTTCCACAAACTGCTCAAGAGGCTGAAAATGAAGCAATTGTCGTTTCAACAAACATGGCAGCTGATATCGACGGTAACCAAAACTATATGGAATTTAAAGATAAGAATATGGGCTTCACAGTTTCATTTGGCGCGCACTACGGCATTGCCCAAGTCTTCGGCGGTAAGCGTGTTCGGGGTTGGATTGCAACAATTATGAAGCATTTTACCAATATTATGTACTTCATGAGAATTCATTCCGGCTACTTCATGTTTAAATATATTCTCGAAGAGTTCTTTAGGGTTAAGAATGGTCGGACCGTCTTTGGATACAATACGTCAAAACGAAGTAACGTTCTGTGGAGTGTCCCGTTAAGATTGTTCTTTGGGCTTGCTTTCTTCTTGGATGGAATGGCCAATGTTAATGACTCAGTCAGTTTCTTGGTCACTGCGCATCCCGGATTAGGTGCATTGGAAATAGTGCTGGGAGCGCTTATCTTCTTAGGCTTGTTCACTTGGCTGGCAAATCTTATTGTGATCATCCTATTCTTCTTTGCGATGCTCACATGGCCAACAACATGGACACTCTTCGTTGCATTGGCTTTAATGAACGGTTCCGGCAGGTCATTTGGACTGGATTACTGGTTTGTTCCATGGTTACAGAAGACTTGGGGTCGTTCGCGTTACGGTGTGCCACAATCAATTTATAAAAAATAGTATCTAATTGCTTAAAAATATTGGATGATTAAAAGCGGGTCGGGATAATAATATCCCGACCCGCTTTTATTTTGTCTCGAATAATTTTTGTCAAAGTATCGAATAGCCCGCTCTTCTACTTTTAATAACCTGAAAATTTAAAATGAATCAGCTGTTAGTTCAATAATGTAGTGCCCATAATTCGGAATAGTAACAATGTGAATTGGAATATTAAAAATGTCACTAAGAAGCTTCTCATCATAGTATCGGCTTGGTGCACCCTGGGCAATTAAACGTCCATTCCGAATTAGCCACAACTGATCACTCATTTTAAACGCCTGATTAATATCATGAAGGATCATCACAATCGTCATATTCTCTTTTTTATGAAGCTCGGCAATAACTGCCATTAAATCACTTTGATAACGAATATCTAAATAGGTGGTTGGCTCATCAAGCAATAAGTATTGAGGCTCTTGGGCAATTGCAGATGCAATCCACACTCGTTGTCGCTGCCCACCTGAAAGATGACTCATCGCTCTGTGAGCAAGCGAACTTGTTCTTGTCATCTCAAGATATGGCAATACTTCTTTATCTTCAACGGTTGCCAACAAATGATGTTTAGCCAGTCGCCCCATTTTCACAACGTCGATCACTTGCATATCATCATAGAGATGATTTTGTTGACTGACAACGGCAATTTTTGAAGCCAATTGCTTTCGAGTCATTTTTGCAAGAAATTGATTATTAAGGCTGATTTGCCCACTGGTTGGCTTTAACTGGTTAGCCATTAACTTCAACAACGTTGTTTTACCGGCGCCATTTGGTCCAATAATTGACAGGATTGAACCAGGAACAACATCAGCGGAAATGTTTTGAATAATTGGCTGACCTGCATGAAATGAAAAACTTACATTATCTAACTTCATTAAATTTTTGCCCCCATAACATCCAGACCAGAAAGGGACCTCCCACTACGGTCATAATGGTTGCAGCGGGAATCTCACCAGGCAGCGTAATCGTTCGGCCAATTGTATCAATCGTCAACAGCAGCCATGACCCGAGTAACATCGATAACGGAATAATTGTTTGATAGTCATGACCAACCAAATAACGGGAAATGTTCGGCACAATGATGCCAACAAACGGAATAACACCTATTTCCGCTGTCGCGCCGGAAGAAAGATAGACAACGACAGCTAACAGCCAAAAACGAATAAACCTTGCTGAAACACCACGCAATGCAAGCTGTTGGTCAGACATTTTCAAATAATTTGCCCAAGGAGCAAGTATCATTGCAGCAACCAATCCGATCACTCCCGTAATTAACAGTGTCAGTGTGTCCGACCATGTAATGCCATTAAACGTACTGGTTCCAACCAAAGAATCGCCAGAGAATAATTGCTGAAAACCTGAGAAAGTTAAGCTTAACGCTACACCAATAATAATCAATTTAAAAGAATTCTGTAAAAGTGATTTTGAAGATAAGAAAAGTAACGTTAGCCCTCCACCAATAAAGGCATAAATCATCTTATCAAATGGAAATGCAGGCACCAAAAAGCCTGCAATCAGAATTAAAAAGCTTCCTGCTCCCGTAACGCCAAGAATGCTGGGATCCGCCAACCGATTATGAAATGTGGATTGACTAATGGCGCCTGCTACTGCCAGCATCCCACCGCAAACCAAACTAGCCAGAATCCTTGGCGCCCGAATTTGAACAAGAATATTCAAGTCGGCGTCATTATGGCCTGAAAAGGCAGAGAAGATTTGTGATGATGAAAAAGGTGTTGCACCCATCATAAAAGATACCCAAATAGATACAATTAACAGTAAAACAGCCAATGAATACCAGATTATTTCACGCTTAGTCATTGAGCTGTTCCTCCATCTCGCGGATAAAGCCATCTCGAAATTTTATTAATTGCAATTGCCGCCCGCATATTGGCTGTTGCATCAAAATCTGGTTCCTGAAGATCGTATACACGATGCTTTTTAACAGCTGAAATTGTCTGCCACATTGAATCGGATTTAAAGACCTGATTAAACTGAGCGGTTACCATTTTTGGAAGTGCGTGTTCCAAACGTAAAATAACATCAGGATTTGCTTTTTTTATTGCTTCATCATTTGGTTGAATATACTCTTGATTTTTTGATGGGAATACATTTTTTCCACCGGCAAGAGAAACCAGATTACCAACATATGAATGATTAGTACCAATCATATAGGAAGCTCCTGGTAGACCCATCAAGACTAAAACTTTTGGCTTTATTTGATGATGGACAGCCAAAGTATGTGCCTTATTCTTGGCAGAATTAATTTCCTTAAGCGCCGCTCTTGCCTTAGAGACACGATGATATCTGTAGCCCATATTCGTAACTGTTTTCTCTAACGCCTTAACGCTCGTTAGGTTTAAAAAATATGGCTTAATGTGTCGCTTTGAAAATGCCTTCCCAAATTGATCCTTTAATGTTGTCACAGAATAAACCACCGTCGGATTTAAACTTGCAATTTTCTCGACATTTGGATTCATCGGACTGCCAATACGGGTCACATTCTTATAACGAACAGGCATTTTATTTGCCGTTGTTGGTACACCGACTAACGGTAAGTCTAATTTATCGGCAATTTGAACAACTGCATATGTCGTTGCAACAATTCTTGGATGTGACTGTTTAGAGTTGGTTGAATGAAAGCCAAAGAGCAATCCCAGCCCGATTCCAATAACAGCAAAAAATCCTAAAACAATCAGACCAACTTTTCGTGAACCTTTCATTGATTAAGCAACCTCCTAGTGTTTATAAACCAACCATGATCCGCCACCAACAGCTGCAATGACTGCAATCACACCGCCAATCACTAATGGCGTATGATTTTTATCATGATTTGTTTTAGCCTTAGGGGACTTGTCACTCTTTTTTGCTGCAGCCTTTTGAGTGGGCCTCTTCTGCGGCTTAACCTGTTGCTTGCCCTTTTTATTAGGTTGTTGTTTATGCTTTGTCACATGGTTTAGTTTTTTCGGCTGAGTAGCCTTTGCCTTGTTGATCTTTGGCGAGGAAGTCACTTTACTTTTCTTTATCTGAGTTCTTTTACTCGCCGGTCTTACCACGGCGCTTTTACCAGGCGCTGTGGTCGTTGTATGTTTATATGATGCTTTAACTTTGTGTGTATCAGTTAACCCCTGTTGACTAAGTTTAGGCAGTCCAGCTGTACTGAATTTAAAACTAATTAGGTGGTGTGCTTTATAAACTTTTGGCACATCTATTGCTAGTTTAGCGTTAATTCGCTTCGTTAAATTTGTCGTAGTAAATGAGTAATAATAATGTGAATTTCCTGCACGATCTTTAGCTTTACGAACATTTTTGGGTTCCTCTCCATTTACCCAGTTCACAACAACTGGAAACGAAGACAGACTTTTAGCCGTTTTTATTTGCATTGTAACCACATATTTATGATGTGAAATACGAACAGTTGCCGGTTTAACAAAATATCCGCTTGCCATTGAGGTTTTATTTGTGCCATATAATAGTGCTTTGTATGAAATTGATTTTGCGTTACTGACCGTACTCAAACAAATAAAAAAGAACAAAGCACTGAGTATAATTATAAAGCCCTTTCCTCTAGTTAGTTTCATGATTTAGCCCCCAAGCAAATAAGAGACCACTTCCAAGAACTGCTCCAATAATGGAAGTAGACTTTCCACGATCATCACCCGTTTGAGGTAATCTTTCGTTTGAGGCAGTCTTAGTTGCTACTGTATTGGCAATAACTTTGGCCCCTGATTGATGATTAGATGATTTTTTGCCAGTTTTTGAAGCACTCGCATGGCCGAATTTCAACCTAATGCCGAAGTTTGAACTAATATTTGCGTACGGGACAGTTACATGAATCTTACCAGCAACAATTTTCTTTAATCTATTGATGGAACTAATGTTAAATGAATAGGTTAAGTTGTAAGTCTTGGCTGTAGCCCCATATGTCACCGATAGTGGCTTTCGTCCATTGATAGAAACTGGACGGACTGCCTTGGATCCTAATTTAAGTGCCTTCTTGTAGCTGACTTTTAATAGCACGTTATAGTGTTTGTTAACTTTTTTCACGCGAGTAGTATGCGTATAATATTTGTTTGCGATGGATTTTGCGTTTGAATCAGCCTTCAGGACAACATATTTCCATGCATAACCCGATTTTTTACTAACAGCTTTTTTTGAACCAGAGGTTGTTGAGGGTACCATATTAGGCTCCCTGGTGACGGTCTTTGACGTGCTAGATGTACTTACTGAGCTCGCCTCTGACGAAGAAGTTGCAACCGGTGTTGCTGGTGTAGCTGTTGCATTGCTGCTTGTCGCTGCTTCAGGTGTTGAACCTTGAGTCCTTGTGGCACTTGACCATTTAAATTGAAATTGGGCTGATTGATTCATTGTCCCAAGAAGTGGCACTTGTAATCCAAATGTAACTGGTACCAGGTCACTTGGATTTGTCAAGTTGACAGTCAAATTTGCGTTTGAACCGGATTTGTCTTCATTTACGGGTTGACAACCAACTGTCACAGATGTAATGTAATCTGCTCCATTTGTTTGTAACTGAATCTGATAAGTTCCCCCAGTTACTTTAACGTTAGCAGTTTGTGTAAAAAACATGTTTGCAATTGAAGTTGAACTACTTCCTGCTTTCAGTAACGTAACCGGTACCGTATACGTTCCGTCACTAAGATTAGCTTGATCAGCCTTCACTGGAGATGTCATTGTTAATCCGATCAAAAAAACAAAAAAAGCAGTTACAAACCATTGAATGAGACTGATATTCCTTTTTTTCATATAAACTCCCCCAAAAACATAATTTATGATACAAAATAAGTTTACATTACTGCTCAGTGAAAGTTAATAACTTTGTTAAAAGTTTCCCAAACAAATTGTAAACTTTTGAATCGTCTAAAATATTTCTGCGAGTTTCAATATGTATATAAAGTCAATACTTAAACATACAGCTTAGGGATACTACATTTTTGACAGTCCACTTTATACATTTTTAAATTTTTTTGCGAGTTACTTTACCATTTGTTTGTTCTAATGTCACTTTGGTGGGTCGATCAGTTTTGTAGTCTGTTGTACAGTTTGGCGTCATACCAAACAATGTCCGATATATCCCCTATTTTTTGAATGTTTTTGAAAATCGATAATGTTTATTATCCTTCTTCATCAAATTGACACGCATATTTTTGTACATAAGGCCTCTTCCCATTAATAATCGTTCATAAGACATTACAGCAAGAAAGTAATTAGATGACAAGAATTTTTTGATTTGGAGTTAACTCATTTATTGTAAAGTATAAATCTTTCAAAAAAGCAAAAATGGTTATTTATTATTTTCTGAATGGGTAAAACACTATAAAAGCCGTTTCTGGGCATTAGTTGGGTAACCAATGTGTTGATATATAAGCATTTGTAAAGCAAGTGACCGTTATTTGACCGTTAAAAAATCATACTAATTTTCAGAGCAAAAAAAAGTGGCTAGGAAATTAATCCCAGCCACTTTTTATTTACATAAATTTCTCGATCAAATAAATAATCAACGGTACAAAAATCCCCGCTGCTACCAAAGAAATCAATGCATAGTTTATGTGAGTTAAATTATCAATTCGATGTTCATTTTCAATGGACTTGGCCAAAGCTTTATCAGCTTTTTCATTTAAGTCTGCTTGGTCGCTTAGCTGTTGCTTAATGGAAGAAATATCTTCTTTAATTCCAATTAACATCTCAGTCATGTTAATTTCGTCAGGAACTGCCGTCATTATTTACCACCAGCCTTTACCGCAAAGATAAACTTAACTTTGTCTTTATTAGCTGTATAGTACCCTGTTGGTGTAGAGAGCCGATAAATTTTACCATATTTAATTGGTGTAGCGTAAAATCGACTTCCTTTAATTAACCGTGTATGACGTTTAGATTTGAATTGAACGTCGTTAAATTGGTGAATCACACTTTGTGTTGCTTCGTATAGGCCTGGTGTTTGGTAATATTCCGGTTTAACAGGCTTTATAACTATCCCGCTTCCGGACAGTGAACCATCAAAATCTAAACTAGCGTCAACCTTTAATTCATTATAGTTATCAGTATATTGCCAAGCATTCACATTATCAATTCCCGGTTGACTAACACCATACGCTGCTACCCAAATATGCTTATCAATAAGTTCAGCTCGATCAATTCGCTTTTCAGCAAACCATGAACCGGATCCATAAGTAATAACGTTGGTAAAACCGTTGGCTTTTAACTCCTTTAAAAAGACATTTACTTCGGCTGTGGTCTTCCAAGGAAGGTCTTGTGCTTCCACATCTAGGGCCAAGACTGTGGATTTATCCAACCCAAAGCTTTTTACCCAAGCTAAGAAATACTTAGCTTCTGATGAACCATGACCATGAAAGAAATGATAAACACTCACAGTACCAAATACTTTGAATCCGTTAGCCACTTGTTCTCTAGCTTTAGGGTTAATGTATCCAGTGCCTTCCGTCAATTTAACCACTATGGAATCAATTCCATGACTTTTTAAAGATTTCATATAGGCCTCAGAACTGCCCTGATAAGCAGATAAATCAGCAACCTTTTTTGTCATTTTCGTCACTTCCTATTTTTGTTCAGATGTTTGGGGCTCTTTAAATACTTCTGGATCATCATCAACTGGGGCTATTGGTGTCGTAACTGATGTTTGATTATTACTCGTAGGAGCGGGAGTTACAGGTGCCTTATGATTATCACCTTTAATAGTGTGTTTGTAATACTGATAAGCTTGCTCTGCTAATCCTTCAATTGTTTCTACCTTAAAATTAAAGCCGGACTCTTTTAAGCCAGAATCAACAAATTGATTGACCACTTTTTTGCGATCTGAGTCACTTAAAGCGGGCATACTTGCCACAACGGGAACAAAAGCATTCGCTAATTTCAAGCCCAATTCCATGCCCTGTTTAATATGAACATTTTTTTCAGTTTTGATTTTAACTTCAATTAGTGGCTTAACCAATTTATAAGTTGCTGGAATAACTGCAATTAAAAAAGCAACCAGTCCGGTTGCTTTAAGAGAATTAAAAATATCGACAATTTGTGTGTACATAAAATTACCTCCATAAATTTTAAGTAAAATAAATACGCCTTACTTTTTGTAAAAGCGTATTTATTAAGACTGAGTGGAATTGAAATCTTCACCAGAAATTTCTTTAAATTGTTCAACGGTTAAAGCATAGGAATTTTTACCTGTTGGATCAGTAACTCCCCGTAAATCCGTAATATTCATTGTGTGCCAATCCTGATAAGCCCATTTAAAAATTTGATATAACATATATAATTACCTCCATTTAATATCTAATTAATTAGTTGTTGAACTTGGTGTTGATTCAGGTGCTGGAGTAGTATTTGTTGAATTTGCTGCTGAAGTACTAGATGAAGTATTCTGCTTTGCTAAGGCTGTTACCGATGCCAAAGCCTGTTGAACTTCACTCGCTAAAGACGATTGGCTTTGAGCTAAAGCTGTCAAAGCTGCCGCACTTTGTGTCCCACTTTCAGTCATTCCTTGAATTTGAGCCTGAGAATTTTGCACTGTCGTCTGTAGCTTAGTAAAATCCTGATTTAACGTGTTTAGCGAAATGTCAGGCAAGTTTCCCGGATTGAGTAATTTTTGATTAGTTGAATCATATCTAAACTTATCTGGGTATTGAGCAAACTGATTAATCCATGAATCTAAGACGAACACCCTTGTATAACCATCGGTCTCGACTTTTTTATAATCAGTAACAAAACCATTTGAATCAAACGTAACATAAATAAACATATTTAATCGTCCTTTCTAAATTAACTCCGTTTTCTTGTCAATTAATCCTTGTAGATAGTCGAGATCCAAGTTAGATAAGTTCCCCAGAGCTGTGACTTCTTGCGAACCATCACTCTTGAATACGTACATCCATCATTAGCGAGTGAAGTATTGAATCGAGGTAGTCGGAACATCATCTACTCGTAAACCATCTGCTGGCTCAAGTATGGGTATGATTTCCTTATCTGGAAATTGGTTATCTAAATCTGGTTTTACATAATAAATTGGCGTGGTGGTTCCTCCTTAAACTAACGCATCGTAGCAAATAAAACATTGACTATATTCCCATCCAGAACTAGGTGTTTTTGCACACTCTGCTGACATAGAAGAAACATATGGAGAATTACCTCTACAATATATTTTTATTTTGTTGTTAGCTATCGACACGTCAGCGGAATTGATGCCCGATGTAATAGTGCGTAGATTAAAGGAATTATAGTTAGGAAAGGATATGTTTTTAACGATACTACTGAAATTAATATAAGCTATTTCTATTCTTCCATTAACATCAGGATTAAATATAACAAACGAAAAATAGATAAACTTTTTTTCTTCATCAATTTTGTATAAAACGTTAGAATTGTCACCTGCTTTTCCAAAGCTATCCCCATCTGCTGAAATAGTAACATATTGATTATCTAGCTGACGCCAAGCACTTGCTTCAACGCTTTTCAAATCGTCGCTAGTAGCGACTGAAACACCTCCTGACTGCAAACCTGCTGTAAAGTTTGCTAATTTATCTGTTGTAACCACATTACTTGTAGCGGTATTAACAGCATTTGTAACATCCGTTGTGGTTGCCACGTCAATTCCAGACTTTTGAAGTTTTCCCATAAAGTTGGTATCTTGACCTGTTCGTGCTAAGTCAGACGGTAAACTGCTTGCTAGTAATAACGGATTATTGTTAACAGTTGGAACGGTGTCAAAGTTATTAGCACCAGATAGGTGGGCTACTTTGGAATCGTCAGCTAAGGATTTATAAGCCACAACTCCTTGCAATGCAGTGACCGTATATGCAATTCCGTCCTCATCAACCAACGTCCCACCACCGACATTGTGCCCAGCGGATCCATACCAAGTAATATGGATAAATCCTCGTAATGGTTTAATGCTGGGACTATTGATTACGTCAGTTGAACAATACAATGTATAGAATCCAATAGTTAAATTACTGATAGCATTCGATAGATCACCCGAAGCGACATTCACTAGAACACTCCCATCATCATTGGTAATTTTTTGCTTTTGCCAATTTGATGTATCTGTACTGTGAACAACTTTACTATCATCAGCAGGTGTGTAGGCAATTTTATCTTGCTTAGCGTTAACCTCTTCAATTCCCGCTACATCACTAGCTGGTTTACGCATATCAGTAACATTAACTTTAGTGTTTAAAGCATTGTTCATATCAGCCACTTTTACATAATCAGCTAAATCAGGCGTAATGCTTCCCATGTTTTGCCATGAATCATCTATCCAAATATATAAGTCCGTTCCGACTAAGTAACCATCACCCTGGTTGTTACCCGTTGTGGGTAAATTTTCCTCTTTATCAGCTTTCCCCCTAACAACCAAACCATTTCCTTGTTTTCCTTGTGGGCCAACTGGTCCAATTGGCCCTTGGCTACCAGTGTCACCTCGGCTGGAAACGAAATTAATTTCATTAGTTGTTCCGTCATCGTAGGTAAAAATAATTTTAGTCCACAGATAGGGAAGCTGATCGGTTGTCGCCAAAATAGTATCTGACCAGCCCCCTGTGGGAACTGTAACTGGTGAATCACTTAACTGATACTGATTGTTGGCAGACTTAATACCATTGCCAGGGTTACCTTGGTCACCCTTATGCACATTTTGAACTGCATTCTCCATTTGGCTACTTAGATCATCAAATTGTTGCTGAAAATCATTCAAACTGATTGTCGGAATTACTTCACCAGTATCACTCATTAAGTTATCTTCAATGGAAAATCCTAACGTTCCATCACTTGGGAAAATAGCCTGCGTACCATCATTCATAGTAACCCAAACTTCAATATCATAATCATCTGGAACCAATGTGTTCATGATATCCTGATTAATTGGAAAGCTTAGTGTTCCACCAAGCGGACTAGTTACAGTGGTTAAATCAATAGTTTCTTGCATGATATATCCATCGTCATTAGCTATTTTTACCAGAATTGACTTAGCATTAGTTAAATCAAAGGCCACCCCGTCGGCCGTGAGTGCCAGATTAAAAGCAGTGGTTGTATCTAAATATTTAACCACATCATTATCATCTGTGAATGCGAGTTCCTTGCTCATTATTTTTCGCCTTCTTTTTAAGCTGATTATTTTCAATTTTTAATAACGCAATTTGTTGATTTTTTGCTGCCATATCTTGACTGTACTCATTAACTAATTGGTTAATTAAATCCTGCGCATTAATGTTACTCATCAAATCACCTTACATCTTCAATTTCTTTTTAATCCCATTAATTTCATCAAGTAAATTGGTCCCATGTGAAATGACGTCGCCAGCATGAAGATCAATCGTCGTACCAGCTTCATTGTGGAAATAAATATCAGTTCCAATAGTAGAAGATATTGAGGGGTTACCATCATTAGTAGCGCCACACTTAATTTTTTCCGCTAAATAGGTCCATGCATTTTCACTACCAATATGAGTATTGTTGCCGCCATATGCTTGAAAAGTTTGTCCTTCAATGATTGAGGATCCAACGTTAATTGAATCAACATCCAAGCCACCACGAATTTGAGTGTACCCATTACTATTTCCAGATACAAATTGAAGATATTTACCATTACTAATGGCACAAAAACCGTTTGTGTCTAATGTGATCCTTCCATTATTACCATCTTCCTCAATTGATGCCCCTGTAATTGTTGAAGTTGCATCAATTTTCGCAGCTTTAATGATTGATGAATCAACTTCCACAGAGTTCAAATATCCGGCTTCAATGGTTCCTAAATCAGCAGATAACGCTGAAAGCTGTCCAACTGACAAAGCTGTTTGAGACATTTTGGTCTTAACCCAATCAGATCCATCATAAGTATACATTTCACTAGTTATATGATTACTATCTTGAACATACCAAATATCACCTTCATCATGGGTTTTCCCATCATCAAATGGTTCTTGAGATGAAACAGTGATTTTCCCATCCAACGATGTTTTAACCTTGCCCGCTTCATCAGCCGCAGAGTTAGCGGCACTTTTGGCATCGTCAGAAGCCTGCTGGGCAAGCTTAGCATTTTCATCAATATTTAAAGTTCCCGTTGCAATAATCAATCGTTATCACCATCCTCAACTTCTGTCCCTTCGCCAGTTGACTCATCACCATCTTCATCACTATCCGAACTTGCATCCGAATCATCCGCATTATCATTTCCAGCAATTACTGGTTGTTCAGCTTCATCATTTTCACCTTCATCTTGTTCAGGATATTCAACAACTAAGTCTTTAGAATCATCACGGATTTTAAGTGGAGCCGTATATAATGCGCTATGAGCAATAGACACAGTGTGTGCATCATCCCTATATTCAGAAACGTTAAAGCCAACAATTAACCTAGAATTATTAACATCTTCATATATGCCCTCCGGTTCCAAATGACCGCCATTTTCCAACGGAACTGTTAACTTAATATCCTGCATTGGTTCCACCACATAATCAAATACCATTGACTGTGTAATTAAGTTAATACACATAACATGTTTGTCATCAGCATTGTTAACATCACCATCTGTAAAAAAAGCAAATGGATAGCTAATCCCATTCGCCTGAAGAGTATTATAAGCGCCATTATTAGTGGTTCCAGCTGGTAATGGCTTCCATTTAAAATCTTGCAATTTAAATTCAATGATTGGTTTGAAGTTTCCTGTCTGTAAATCGCTTATCTGACAAACATACACTTTCCCACTCGTCGTGCTTCCCAGCCATAGATTATTTTTCAAATCAACTGCAACTCGAAAATATTGTTTTACTTGGCACCACTTGGTTATATTACTAGCACTTGTATTGGCTTGGTATGCCATTGTTACCAAATAATATTTCCCATCAATTGGATCTTTTATTTCTGTATAAATCGTATTGGAACTTTCATCATAGCCAAACGATCCGCAATGGCCACCTCCAGTTACAAACATCATGCTTTGTAATGTTCCATCGGCATTCCATTTAATAAACTCACAATCAGAATGGCTTTTGTCTTTAGTGTAGTGATAACTAGACAACACTGAACCATCACTCAATAAATATGAAAATTGTAAGGCCCCAATATGCTGATCACCGTTAAAATCTTTGTTGGCGGCATCCTTAGTTTCCCAAAGCTTCTGCCAAGAGCCGTCAGCTGAACTACTGGTATCAATCCACATTTCAGCTTGATTTTTAACGTAAGTATCATCAATTGTAACTAATAAGGTGCCGACAAAGGGTGGTTCAATCGTAACCTGATAACCATCTTTTGCATGGTCAGCTTCCCACCCAATATCACGGGTACCGTCCATATTAATTTTTTGCCAATTAAAAGCTTGTGGTGACAGATAAGAAGTCACATTTTCGCCTTCAATAAACAATCTCGCAATCACCCGTTTGGAAGTATCCGTGTTATACCAAGTCGAGCCCAACGGCGTAATCAAACTGACTGTGGCTGCATTGGCATTTTCTCGGGCATCTTCAAATAGTTTCTTAACATGGTCATTCCAACGCTGTTCCATATTACGGATAAACGCCGGCGTAATTACTTTAACTGTACTGAACTCACCTAATACAACTTTATTTTGACTTGGGTCACTTTCTGAGGTAGTTTGCTGAATGACTCTTGCCTCCGTGGTTAAAATCGGGTTCATAGATAAATCAATCACCTTAATAGTATCGCCCAAGTTAGCTTGAAAATCTTGAGTAACCTCCACGGCATAGTTAATTCGTGGATGATTGTACAATCTTAATTCCCGCAATCCCCAATCAAGTAATGCTTTAGGTTCAGTAATAGTGTCACTAGTAATCGTTCCTTCCAGCCAGGTGTTCTGATCAGTGTTATAAAGAGAATTTGCTGAAACGTCAGTAATATAATTCTTGCCGTTATTAACCGAGGCAATTGAAGCATTATTTGCGCCCACAATGTAAAGCTTGGTTACTAAATTAGTATCAACTGTTTCTCGTTGGACAGATAACATGTTTTGACCATAAGTGATTGATTTCCCCTCATTTTCACCTAATTGATCAGCTAATTCTAAAATTAGATCAGTCAAAATACCGTTGGAGTCAATATGACAATAGGCATCGGCTTCTGCATCGTAAGTTGATAAGACTGTCTGCAAGGCTGCTTGACTAGAAGCCGTACCATCAAAGTTAATATCAGCAAACAAGCCCGAAGAACAATTATTTTGTAAATCCCAACCAGTATCAGCCATAATCCACTGCATAGCTTGATCTAATTTACAATCTTTAATTTCTTTTTGTGGTGGAATGGTCTTATTTAGTTTATAGATTGCTAGGTTAATAGCATCCACCGTTACTAAATGAGCTCCGCTAGTTGCATCAATGTTTTCATCAACCTGATAAATTCGATAAATACGCCAATGATTATGCACATCATCATACACTGCAACACTATTACCAACCGTTAAATATTGAGCCGCAGGGGCACTTTGCAGCATGGTTAGCCCCGTTAATGTATCGTTCCAACTTTTGGAGTTAGCATTCGGATCCGTACTATTAAAAGTGCTAACGCCAGTAATGCCATCATCTGAATTACTATTATCATCAGCAATTTGGCGTTCAACTACCTCACCCCAAAACGGGTTGGCATCTGAATTAGTCGATAACGTGGCAACTCGCTTTAATTTTTTATCCAGGATAATATACAAATCTCTAACCTCCTTAATATATGTATGAAAAAAGTAGTCGCTTTCGTGACTACTTAATTGCTGGTCGATATTCAATTGTTACATCGGCATTTTTAGGATCCGGGACAAAGTGTAAAGCTTGTGGAACCCCACCGGTTAATTTAGGGAAGGTCGATAACCATGAAACGTATTTATCGGCCGGCTTTCCATCAATAGTAACTTTATTGTTGGCCGTATCAATAATAATTTCTTGACCAGCCTTGGCAATAATATGTGGTGTATCATCCGGATCAGTAGAGCCATCACTGCGCCATTCTTCATAATTGGTTAAAGCTTCATAATCCGACTTATACGCCACCACTGGATTAACCAAGTCCTCTTTAATATCATGTTTGCCAAAGAAAACGCCTAAATTTGCCAAGGCGAAGCCAAACTTACCAGATTTATCCAACTTTGCCTTATGCATGTGAGTTTTATGGGTATTATTAACACTATATGGTTCACCAGTTTTAGGATCCCACTGGTTAATTTCTGCTACCCAATTGTCGTAAACTTTACCAGACTTATCCGATTTTTTCTGTCGTTCAAGAATAAATTCACCATAAAAGTTCGAGTAAGCATCCTTATTCATGTACGAAGTTTCAGTTACATATTCCTTTTCCTTTTTCTTCTTTGTCGTAGCTTTGGGGGCTGATGTCTTTTTGCCTCCTTTACTACTACTTTTCTTACCACCCTTTTTTGCTTTTACAACTCGTTTCTTTTTAGTCTTAGTCTTTTTACGAGTTTTTCGTTTCTTTCGCGCAAAGAATTGTAGATTCATTTATATCACTTCTTCTTTTTGGCTGTCTTCTTCTTAACGGTGACCGTTTTGGTGTAGGCAACTTTAACATGCTTGGTAGCCTCATTTTGTTTCTGCTGACCATTACCTTCATCAAACAACAATGTCAAATAGCTATCAGAATTACTGCTATCGAAATTATTGCCTAATTGAATAAACGCCCGTGGATACCGTCCCATTGAGTAATCTTCAATTCCCATCCGACCACAAACATTACCATTATTATCCAATAAATAAGCTTCAATCTTTCCCATTGCCCGCTCATTTTTCATTCGTTTAACATGATGCAAACGCACCGAAACTTTCCAATAGGGAGTAATTTTCGGTAGACCATTATGCATAACCGCTGGTCCGTAAAAATTCTTGTGTTTCCCACGAGATCCCCATTCGTAATGATCATCTTTATCTTTAGCCACCATAATTGAAGTACCAGTGGCTGCTGAGTTTCCATCTATATCGCCTTTATAAATTGGAAAGGCTTGCGTATTTTCACTACATTGAATCCACGTAGCTAACGAGTTGCAGGGATCGTCAACCTGTTGAGTTTGGGATTGTCCCATGACTGTAATGTTGCCATCACTATCCGTAGCCGTATCACCATCATCAACGTTATATCCAACCGCCACATAATCATCATTTGTTTCATAACCCACATAATAAAGATCGGTTTTCGGAATAATATGAATAATTGGATCAACTTCCGTATTTCCTTCAGGAATAATTTGTTGATCATTATCTGTAATTTTTATTTCTTTTTGTGGTAGAAATCCACGTGGATCCGCCAACATGAAGACTAACGTAGTTTGAAAGTCCTGGACACCTTCATTAATAAACGTTGGTGTTGGAATGCTCGTAAAGTGTCCATAATAAGTTACATCTGGATCGTCATTAAACCTCAGCGGATATTCAGTATCCGCATCACTACTGTTATTAACTAAAACATTAGTCAACGTTTTAATGCGTTCGTTATATTCATCACGAGTGGTACAGAAACAAGTAATTGGAATGTCAAATTCCTTTTCACCGTAGTCTGTTCCTAAGTAAACACCACCATAACGTTTAGGAACATCTTGAAACGACTCAGTAATGCTAGGTGCTAACGGTTTCGATACATGATTCAAAAAGATTCCTAAATCATCTTGTGAATTAAAGCCATCATTTCCGTTTTCATCAAACGCAAAATCAAATGTGTTTACATCATAATTATCTGCTCCTACATC
>NZ_GG669998.1:0-32194 GCF_000159315.1 Lentilactobacillus hilgardii DSM 20176 = ATCC 8290 | reverse complement strand
TCGTTATTAGCCAAAGGTTACACCTCTTCCCCAATTATTCTTAGCCGTTGTTCGTTTGTTATGCTTATTGACTGCCTGAACAACTTGCTTGTCAGTCACTACTGCCGGAATCGGATTGTTTTGGCCATCGACCAATTGACTCATAAGTTTAATCATTGTATCAAACTTAGCTTCAAGTCTTTTGACAGCCTGACCATCTGAATTACTTGATTGGTTGGTGTGCTGATCTGTTTGCTTAAAATGAGCCATAGTATCAGCTAGCAATTCATAGGCTCGTCCTCGTTTATTAATATCCCATGGAATGATGGTTTCCGGTTTATTACGTTCGGCTACTTTAATTAACTGTTCTTGATCAACTAAGCCGCCATTCGCATATCCTAAATAATTAGCAACTTTCTTCGCACCGTTAACGTGTTGCCCCGTATAGCCACCACGTTCCCAATCTTCAGAAAACTGACTAGCTAACGAAGTGATCGAACCGTGACCCTCGAGGATTCGTTTAAATACAGAAGAATCAGAACTGTCATCGCTTAACGCAAACTTTAATTGGGTAGCTGCATTGCGCCAGTTTTCACCATGACGATGAGCATATGATTTCAAATGATTCAGTCTACCACCTAACCACTGCCCAAGCCCAGAAGCTCCACCAGATGAATTTCTTGCATTAGGATTTAATCCCGACTCAAATTCCCAATTGCCAAGGATTGCAGCAATTCCTGCCTTGGTTGCGCGTGGATCTAGTTTTTTCAACGCTTTTGCTAAGGTTTTGGCTCTAGCCGCCACATCGCCACTTAATCCAAAACTACTTAAACTACCAAACAGTTTTTGCCATAATGGTTTTAAGTTCTTTGATACCCAACCCCAAACTCCAGAATTCTTTAATTGTGACTTTACTAGTGCTTGTAATCCGGAGCTTTGTTTATGAGATTTAGTTGACTTTTTAACTTTGTCAATTAATCCAGGTACTCTTCGGATCCCAACAAAATCACCGAATCCCTTGATGGTAGAATATTTAATCCCGTCCTTTGGATTTTCGGCACTGAACATATGCCCAGAGCCACTATTATCAACCACAATACCAACGTGTTGACTTCCTCTACGACCGAAGAACGCTAAATCACCAGTCTTCGCATTCTTCCAAGATACAGGCTTAGAAAAGTTGTATTCAGGGACAGTAGTCGAGCCACCAGGAACTGTAATTCCCATGTGTTTCAAAGTCTCATAAACTAAGCCAGAACAATCATAATAATTCGGTCCTAAGCGGACATTAGAGCCTTCAGAATATCGGTGATGGGCACGATTTGCCAATTTCTTAGCTTCATTCAAAAATGCTGAATCAGTCTGACCACCGCCTTCGGAAACCATGCCATGTAGCATATTCCAGGCAGTATCCCACCAAACCGAACCCTGTTGCTTGTCGCGTTTGCCAAACATATTGGCAAAGTTCTCTCCAACAGTTCCCTTTATATCGCCAAAGTTAGGTTGAAAAGCTTGTTTGAAGGTTGCATCAGAATGCTTAGCAATATGAGATAACGCTGACAACTTCTGCTTTAAAGAACCCCAAATGCCTTTAAAGAGTTTCCCGATACCACCAAATAAACCAGTACCTGACGCAAAGTGCTGCATGCCATTTAAAGCCATTAACATCTTAGACTCTGTAGCATTTAAAACGCCGGAACCAGCTTCTAGGAACCGGTGAGTATCTTTACCTTCAACTGGTTCTAATTGCCCATCTGCGTGGACAATGATTTCTTTATTATGTGTTTCTGGTGAATCGTGACCATCGTTAAGCTTAGCCAAAACTGGTTGGGTTAATAAACCATTTTTCAATAATCCGGTACCTGTTGCCCAGGCTACCGTTGGAATCTGATCTAGGGTTTGTGAACCACCGTATTGTTTAAAGACCTTATTCTGGGCTGAAATGGCATTCTTATTCATCCCATTAACTAATTTTCCAATCCAATTACCAACTGACTTCCAGATGCCATGCCAGGAGAGACTGTAATTGTCTTTGGTTTTGGAATTATTTTTCTTAATACTCTCATATTGAGAAACAGCCTGAGCTGTTACCTTCTGATTTTGATTATGCGCATAATCGTAAACCTTATCAGACTGCTGTTTTGCTTTAGTGATTGAATCGTTTTTTTGTTTATCGGCATGATTAATCACACCAATTCTTTGTTTACGAGCCTCCTCAATAATTTTTTGGCGTTGTGCCTTGGCAGCCGAACTATTTCCCTTGTACTCTTCATCTGCTACTTTAACTGTATTTTTATATTTCTTCCAAGCAGCGTTATAGACACTATGATATTCATCGTTGGCTTTTTTACTGACAGACTTTTGCTCTTCATCGGCATTAGCCACCAATTT
This sequence comes from Lentilactobacillus hilgardii DSM 20176 = ATCC 8290, assembly GCF_000159315.1. Taxonomy (GTDB): domain Bacteria; phylum Bacillota; class Bacilli; order Lactobacillales; family Lactobacillaceae; genus Lentilactobacillus; species Lentilactobacillus hilgardii. The sequence goes on along the minus strand of NZ_GG669998.1, from coordinate 29,824 downwards.
AATCATTTTTTCTTTGGAATATTTTTTACTCTTTTCAGTGAGCGTTTTATAATCTTTAGCAATCTTATTAGTAGACAGTTTAATCTGGCCAGCTAAGGTAGTATGCAGTTCGGCTTCCTTAGCAGTTACTTTCGTAGCAAATTTAAGATGTTGTTTTTCAAGTGCTTCTTTCTTTTCCTTCTGCAACTTTTCAACTTGAACGGATCCTTTACCGTATTTATTCTCAGCTTTTAAAATCTTTTCATTCCATGATTCCGTTAGTCGTTGCCGTGATTGCGCATAATATTTGGCAATTGCCTGCTGATCCTTTTGACTCATCAGAGTTAATCGGTTGGCTTTAGATCCTTCATCTTTAATAATTTGCAGGCGTTTTTCGTACTCTTTTTTAGTAATGTCCCCGTTTTTATAAAGTAATTGTAAGTTCTTCTTGTCCTGAGCTTCACGGTTTTTATAATAGCTTGTCGCTTCATCAGAAAGTTTCTTGAAAGAAGATTTGGCAGATAGTTTTGGTACATGAATTTTTTGAGCCGATAGTCCTTTTTGAATAGCTTTGCCGAATTTACGGCCAACGCCTTCACCCACTAGTCCACCTAAGCCAGCTCCGACAGCTGTACCAATTCCAGGTAAAATAGCTGTCCCGATTGCTGCACCTGCTGCAGTACCACCTAATGAACCGGTAGCAGCGCCAATGTGTGAACCGGCACTCTTCTTTTTCATGCCAATTAAATCAGTTGCTGAATTTAAAACGTCTAAGACACCTACAGAGCCTGCAACAACCTTTCCGAATTTGCTAACACCTTTAAACTTTTCAGCTAATTTAGCGAATCGGCCTATCTTTCCGGTATCTTCGGTGACTTTACTTGTATCATCTATGTCGTGAATCGCTGTTTTACCGTCTTTTTCAGCATCTTCGGCAACCTTACCTTCACCACCAGCGTTATCAGCAATATCATCAACTGTGCTAGTTTCATTCCCAGCATCCACATTGGCTTCTTTAGCCTTAGTGTTACGTTCAATGGCTAGAGTTTGATCATCATATGCTGATGTCAATCGGTTCACCTTTAGCTTTTGACCACTAAAAACAGAAGTAAGGTCGCTAAATATTTTAAAGTATTTATAAACTTTGCCAACTGCCCAAATTGCAGCTAATGCTTCACCAAAGCGCTTGACACCTTCATAATGTTTAACAGCAAAAATGCCAATATTGGCGATTCCTCCTGCCACATGTGCAGTTAAAGTAGCCGTTTTACCAATATCTTTCTGAAAGCCTTTTTCACCAAAGAGCTTGGTCATTTGATTAGCTGCTTTTGTCATATATGGCAACAACTTAGACCCAAACATAATTGATAATTGATCCCAGGCTTGCTTAAACCGTTTCTGAGACATTTGGGCAGTTTGAGCATTTTTGTTAGCTAATCTTTGAACGTAAGTCCCAGCTTTGCTTGCTTTAGAAACATTGTTGGTTAAATCAGCCAATTGGCCATTATATTTAGCTAAGATTTGAGCTGCTTGCATGCCGGTTTGACCAAAAACATTTTTAAAGATGCGCGCTGTATCAGCTCCACCAAGTTTTTTAGTATGTTCCTCAATAATTTTAAAAATTGCAGGCAACGTTTTGAAATTACCATTGGCAGTTTGGAATATTTTAGTTGATTTAATTCCAATTTCATTTAAAGCGCCCATAGCTGAATTTGTTGGAGCTGCTAAACTAGTAATAATTTTTCGCAGACCTGTCCCAGCTTTATCAGCTTCCAAGCCATGGTTACTCAATTCACCTAAAGCAGCAGAAGTTTGCTCAATACTAAAGCCCGCATTATTAGCTGAATCGCCTACATATTCCATGCCCTTGCCTAAACTGTGGAAGTCAGTAGCAGTCATGTCAGCAGAATAAGCTAATGCATTGACTACACGTTTAGTGTTGTGCATCATTTTTGCCGTATTATTGGTTTTCATGCCAAATGCTTCAATCGCTTGGCTTGATACTTTAACCACATCTTTAAAGTCATCACCAGAAGCCACACTGGCTTGCAGTTCAGTTTTCATAACCGCTAATGATTCAGCACCTGTATGGCCACGCTTGATCAGATCTTGGTATTGATCAGCAATCTCTTTTTGACTAACTCCATATTTAAGAGCGTACTTAGCCCCGTCTTTTTGCATTTCTGTCACGGTTTTAATAGCAGTTTTAGCCTTGTCGCCACCCGTAACCAGTAAGTTTTGGTTTACTTTATAAACATTTTGAAGTTCAGTTGCTTTTTTAGCGCCAGAAAAAGCTGCTGCTCCCAATGTCCCCATCGCTACGCTGGCACCTAGCAAACTACCCTTGATTGACCCAAATGAATTTTTAAATTTGTTTTTAGCAATGTTGGCTTTATCGCCTAATCGAACCATTGCATCGCTCATGTGGCCAACTTGTAAGTCGTACTTAACAACATCTGAACGGACATTGGCTAGTGAAGTGGCTGTTTTGTTAACTCGCACTTGTTGGGTGTTAAAGGCTTCGTTAGCAATATCCAAGCTCCCTTTTAATTGATTAAGTTTTTCCTTTTCTTGAACATATTCATCCGCATTCTTGTGGGTATCATTGGCGAGGCGGTTAACAACATTTTGTTGTTTTTCATAGGCCAACTGGGCTTGTTTATAAGCCTGTGAGTTTTTACTGAGTTCACTATTTTGTAATCTGTACTGATCAGATAAGCTATTCAATCCTTCCTTAAGGCCTTTAAGCTTTACTTGACCAGCCTGGTTAATCTTTCCTTGAGCCTTTAGCGCATCCACATAAGAATTAGTTACCTGATTAAGGTTATGATAGTTGCGCTGTAATCCAGATAGTCCTGAATTAAGGTATTCAAATTGTTTTTCCGCCTTAGACTGTTGATCATTTAATCCAGCAATCTTCTCTTGTGCTTTAGCAATCTGATTAGCATATTTGGCATATTTTTCTGAACCTTGATTGGTCGTTTGATCGAGGCCTGACTGTCGACGCTTCAACTCATCAATTTTTAAGTTATAACCTTTAATTTCTTCTGATATTCCTTGATACCTAGTTTTTAAAGCATCTAGTTTATCTCCAGAAGGCTTTAAGGCCACCTCCTGAGAACGCCATGCATTGGTATTAGCTTTAATGTAATTGGTTAAAGTCTTTAATGACCGTGCTGGTTGTACTGCATCCAAGCGAATTGAAGTACTCATTACATCATTAATAGTAGCCATTAGTCAGTCCCCTTTCGTTTATTTAATAACTCGACAACCGGATCTGTTACTTGTTTCTTCTTATCCTTAGCATTTAAGACTGCCATAAATTCAAAGTAATCTTGTCGGTTTAACTCATCTGGTAAGATTCCTTGCTTCATCATTTGTTGTTTAAAAAAAAGCATATCTTGTTGGGATATGCTTAAATCATTGATTAATTTAGCTAATCTTAATTGTTTTCTTTTGGGTCAGCTGATTCCTCACTTTGCTGTTTGGTGACAGTCTCCCAGTCTTCATCACTCATACCTTGAAACCGGAATAATACATAGGCCATGAAATTTTGAAAATCCGTGAAATCCAAAGTGGATTTAATCTTTTTCAACTTCTTGATCAGTCAACTTAAAAATATCAATCATAAATTGTAATAGTCCTTGAACCATTTTCTTTTGCGTTTCCAAAACTGCTAGTGGATCATCGTTAGTAAAGTCAATTGAATCCGATTTTAGCAATTGAATTTGTAAATTTTGTGCTTTCTCAACGACTCCTACAGTAGTCTTAACCTCAGCTGACTTTTTACGTAAACCTAATCGAGTAATATTAATTTTCATGATCAAAACTCCTTTATTTTATTTAGTTATGTATACGGGGGAACGACCCCCGCCTTAATTTATTTTCCTGGTGTTGTACCGCCTGTGGTAGATCCATTGGTGCTGCCACCGGTAGTTGATCCACTAGTTGCTGAATAACCACCAAAGACTTCAGCCAGCATTTTGGCTTTATCAAAGCCAGCATCTTGAGACATCCAAATCTTGTACGGTTCTCCGTTGAAGATTGTATTGTCAGCTGGTGTTAATGCTTGGTAAGTTAACGCCGTATTGGCATCAGTTTCGGCATTATTATCCGTTGCATGGGAACTACCAGTTTCAATCAATTGGCCGTTAGCAAAGCCTTCATACATGTCAATATTCGTAAGAGAACGAAAATGTAACAACATTGCTACATGGGGCTTTGGCAATTGACGTGTCCAACCACCATTAGCCGCATCCTGAATATATCCCTTGAGCTTTTGCAACTCGTCAAAATCAATATCCAAGAATTCCAATGCGACCTCTGGTTGTGCCTGACCATTTGAAACTCGTTTTGCTTCATCATTAGCATAGGCTACAGTACCCTCGGCTTCCAAGCCAGAAACTGTGGCCGTCGTAGCGCCTTTAGCATCGCCATCAACTAAATAGATACCATTAGTTCCTACTCCTGCATCGCTAGTCAGTAATTTACCATTAGCATCAACTAAACCAAAGGTGACATCTTTAATACCATGTGTTGACATTTAAAATCCTTCTTTCTTCATTGTAATTGTTTTAGTAACTGAAAAAGTTGCCATAACTTGATCGGTGTCTGGATCCACCGTATTAGGTTCATGTGAGCTAACCAGCCAATCCTGATTTTCCAAATTATTCATTAGGGCAACTTCTTCATTAAAAATATTTTCTTGTGTATCTTTTTTCCAAAATATTTGAACTTGAATATTAGCTTGCATATTACTAAATTGATCGTTCCGATATCCGCCCAACGGTTCAGTAATGGAAGTAATCAAGACAATAGTCTGCTTTCCAGAAGTATCAGCTCCGGGAGGAATGTTCATGGAATAAAGCTGGTCAATCCAACCATAGTGCAAAGATTGAATTAACTGATAAACAGTCATAACTGGTAATTCCATTAGTGACCCAGCTCCTTCCACTTAATATATTCAGATTTTAATATATCAGAACGAGTTTCCTCACGGGTCTTTTCCACAAAGTGGTCACCGACAATGTAAACAGTGCCATCATTTAGCCAGCGAGCAATCACTGCTTTTTTCTTGACCCAGCCAACTGTCGCTGTCCCATCCACATCACCATCAATATTTTTCGAACTAACTAATACACTATCAGCCAAGTGAGGATCATTTCCGGTAGCAATTCGATTACTATAATGTAGCCGTTTAGTTTCATCAGCTAATTTCTTTTGTAAAACATCGGCACCGGCTTTAGTGATTATAGTTCTTTCCGCCCGGTTGGGTACCAATCGTTTTATTTTCGCTAAATAATCGTCTAATTGTTCGGCCATACTAACCATGTTTTTTACCAACCCTCTCATTAATCTGTAGAGTCAAAATGTCATAAGTCACAATTTTATTGCTATCATCTAAACTCAAATTAACGATTTGATATAGTTGGTCTTGATATTGAACTAGCAGACCTTTGTCAATTAACGGATTGTGTCGAATAACAATTTGAATAGTATCTTCAAAATCTGTTCCCAAAAGCGAAACGTTCTGTGTGTTAGTTCGCGTATAAGGCATGCACCATAACACGAACTGTGGTTTAAATTGCGTTCCTGATGCACCAGTATTAGGATTAATTGTTGGTAAAGCCGTTCCAAACTGGGCTTGCCGATTAAACTGCTCCGGACTAAATTTATTAAGTGCCATCCGGATCACTTCCTGAAACCATTCCTTGGAGTTGATCTAGCATCATCAACAAACCAGCTGACATCCCTTTAGATAATTCCCGATCATAATATAATTGAGTTGCCAGTGTTTTTATTGCTAGGTCGTAAATTGATGAGGCTTGATATTGGGTTTCAGTTGAACTGACTGAATGATTGATAATCTCAGTTGCCTCATTAATCAAATTGGTAACAGTCGTTAATTCAGTCGGACTTTGGTCAATATGCAACTCATCCATTAATTCTGTCGGATTAACCGTCACATGACACCCCTCCTAACAGCCGCCCATCACTGTATTGTTTATTTCATTGGCGACTTATTTAAATTACTTGCCAGTTGAACTAGTAGTCCCACTAGTCTTTGCAGCAGGAGTTAAATCTGCTAATCCGGTAAATGGTGCATAAATGACCGATTCAGTATCCCACAACTCAACGTCAAAGCGATCAATGGCACGAATCTTAGTCAAGTCATTTTCGAAAGAACTGGCGCCAATGTTGGTGGCCAACAAAGACATCTGCTGAAGGTCGAATAGACGAACAGCTTCCGTCAAAGCACCAATGTAAAGTGGGAAACTGTTTCCATCATTGGGCAGAAAGGCATCGGCAATAACTGTAATTGTCTTACCAGCCAACATTTTTTGTGATGGATTAAGCGGGTTAGGTTGAATGACGTATTGTCCGTTATTATCCTTGACTTTATCCAGAACAGCAAAGCCTGATTGGTTAGTAACAAATGCAGATTCATTCCAAATCAGTGGATCCAATTCCTTGTTGTAAATATCCTTAATGGCGTCAAAACTATCAACTGTGGTTTTTTGTGTGCTTGGTAACTTAGCCAACGCTTTTAAAATTTCACTGTTTCGAGTAATAACATCTTTCTTGGCAATCCAGTTTTCCAAATATGATAATAGATTTGCATCACTATCATTCATCAAAGTATTTGTAATGCTAGAAATACCAGCATAGCGATGAATTTTATAAGTTAATGGTTTGAAAGATGCCGGATCATCATTATTCCCAATTTGGGCTGTTTCATCATCCAAGTTGGCAAATGGGGTCACTGACTGACGTGGTTCAATAACTCGTGAACCAGATGGTGCGCTAACTTCTTCCACAGTTACTAATGGCTCCAGCGACGTAAAGGTTTGCTTCAAATTATTGATGGCCGTTTGGACATCTTCTGGAATTGTCAAGCCAACACCATTTCCGTTGGCATCAAGTCCACTAGACATCAAATTCAAAAACTTTGGATCACCCTTTAAGGCTCCCTTGACAATATTAATAAACTTAGGCTTGTCTTTTGGCGTAACATCTTTTTGACCACCTGCAGCTGGTTTATCAGGCTTTACTAATTTAGCAGTTGCCAGGGCATCATCATATGCACCTTTAGCAAAATCTCGGGTCTTCTTTGCTTTATCAATTGAATCAGCAATTTTAGTTAGATCCTCATCTGAATATTTTTCAGGAGAATCGTTCAGTTCAACTGCCATTTGATTACGCTTTTCTTGAAGGTCCGTTACTTTTTGACCAGCTTCAAGCCAAGCATCGTGCAGCTTATTTAAATCCATAATTTAATTTCCTTCTTTCTTAAATAAAATAGCCAACTTATGTGATCGCAATTGGTCACTAGTTTGGCTATTAGTTTCTTTAGGCTTTTCTTTTACTTTGGTTAACAATGATTTAATTTTACTAATTGCCTGATTACTCAACATAACCGGCGAGAGCATATTAGTAACTTTGGCTGGTTGATCGTCAAACATCATTTCGTCTGCAAATCCTTGTTCAACGGCATCTTTTGCATTGATATAAGTTTCCTTGGCCATCATTTGCATGACTGTTTGCGGATCCAAACCCGTTCGTTGTACATAAACATTTGCAATTGATTGATCAGTCGAGTTCAAGCCTTGTAAATCGCTGGATAAATCATCTGCATTCCCTTGAGATACAGTGGAAGCCCGATGAATCATTAATTGAGCCGTTGGCGAAATTTTAATCGTATCACCAGCCATTGCAATGACACTGGCCGCACTCGCTGCTAATCCAACAATGTCAACTTCCACATTACCGGTATAATTCTTAAGTGCGGTATATATCTCAGAACCGGCAAACACATCGCCACCCGGTGAATTAATTTCGGCAACAATATTTTGACCATTTGCAGTGCTTAACGCATCTTTAACTGCGGAAGGAGTAACTGTTGAATAGCCAAAGAATTCATATACTTCAGCATCATCATCACTAGATACAACACCTTTAATTGGTACTGTTGTCATTATCATCACCTCCTTCCACTGCTGAAACTTTCAAATCAGGAAAAACCCCCGCTTGTTTCAGAATTGTTTGCGCTTGTTGCGGCGTTAATGCTGGTGACTGACCAGTACTTAATTTAGTAATATTACTAATTAATTGCTGATGATCAACATCAATAGCCGAATTAATATCCATTTTTATATCAATTCCCAATTTCAACGACAACTCCGATTCAATTGGTCGAATGTATAAGCTCAAACTATTTTGATACAAAGAACGAATCATCTCAATTGATGATTGTTCGTCACCTTGACCATTTAAATAACTATCTGGAACACAAAAAGCCTTGGCAATCTGGGTCTGACTAAACGTGGCATTATTTAATAATTTGGCTATATCTGGATTAATTTGTAATGAATCAAGCTGAGCGGATTGATCCAAAACAATTGGTCGACCAGAATTAGCACCAGAATTTTGTTTTTCAAACGATTCTCTAATATTTTCCTTAGCCTGCGGTTCCAATTTGGCTGCTGGAACCGTAATTGTATAGCTTGGTGCAATCGCATTTTTTAAACTACTTAATGACAATTGATTGCTATAATTCTGGATATTAATTTCTTTAACCAAACTATTTAATGGGCTGCTTCCGACTAGTTCAGTAGCAACTTGCCCCGAAACGAACAACCGAAAATGCAAAATATCGGCAGCTAAATAAGTTACCTGTCCCCGGTCATCGCCGTAATTAACTGTATAATAGAGAACATTTTGCTGATTATCTAAAGTAATACTAACTTGATAAAACGGAATTAAGGCCAATCCAGCCGGGCTACCGTTACCATTTCGTTGAATTAGAACGAAGGCATTGCCAGTTAACATCATTTGAGCACTAACTGCTTGCCAAAAATTATATGCACTCAATAGCGTGCTGGGCTGATTTAACATGTTGCTATATTGATCTGTTTTAAATTCACAACTGGCTACGTCACCCGCAATTCGGTTAATCACCGCATAAATATCGCTGTTTTGTAACGCCCCGTCAGCATCCACAGTGTTAGTTGATAGTAGCGCACCGTTTAACATGAATGGTGAATAACCAGCTGTACTAATTGACTGTGTTTGTTTTGACATAAAATTTTTAAAGGGATTCAGCATTCAACGCCTCCTTTCAAGAAATGACATAGGCTAAAACGATTAAAGCAATTCCAGCAACTACCCAACCAACAATAAAATTGATTAAACTTGCTGCAATCACAAAAGTAATTAATCCAAATAAAAATAATATAAAAGACAGGTTAGTGATTAAACCTGTCCACCATTGTTTCAGATTCAACTAATCTGCCTCCTAAATAATTTATCCACTACATATATCACCCACTAAATGTTGAAAATATTAAAAACTAAACTGATCACTGGTAAAAAATTCGTTGACTTCCTCATTGCTCATCCCGTTAAAGGGATTCTTTTTATCTTCTTTAAGACCATGATTAGGATTTTCAAAATAAAAAAGGCTTGAGACATGGCATCAATAGTGGCATCAGCACAATCAATTTTTGAAGTCAGAGCCGTTCGATCTATTTTAATACCATACGGATTAGCCATCGTCACAGCATTAGCCAAACAGGTTTGCAAAATCGGATCAGCCAACATCTCAATATTTCCCGCAATAAACTGATTTCTCAAAAATACTGTGGGCGAGCTCAAACTAACCGTCCCTTGCTTTAAAGTAATAAAAGGCACTTCTGGCATATTATTATCCAACCAATCAGTAATTACGCTAGCTTGATAAGGATCATAAATAAACGCTTTGACTCTCAAATGATGATCGTTAACAAAATCCAGGAACCAGCGCCCAACAAAATCTTCATCAATTAAGCCATAAGAATTTTGCGAAATATCACAAAAGCCTAACTTTTCTGCGTTTGAGTAATTAATTCCATCTTGTTTTTCTTTCACAATAATGGAATTATCTGCTCGGGCTAACGGAACAAATGAATGCTGCAAGATGAAATATTTCTTTTGTTCGCCATTCAAATGTGGGAAAACAAAACTATAAGCCGTATCATCTGAAGCATGCGATAAATCAAAACCCACATAGCAATCTTGATTATCAATTTCGAAATCAGAAACAACTGACTTTTGTATATCCTCTAATTTCAAATATTTATCTTTAGCAGTCTGCAACCACATATTGAGGTTACGGTTAATGAAATCATTTAGCGTACCGTCTTCCAGCTTAGAATCACGTTCACTAATTAACCCTTTCAGTAGGGTATCATGCTTAGCCGGTAAATCTAGTAATGGATTACTTTTCACCCATGTTTCTGGATCATCAACTTCATCTTGGTCATCCTGCTGCCAAATTAATGCCAACGTTGAATCTTCCGTTCGGTTAGAATCTTTTTCCATCGCCTTAGTGAGTCGTCTAACATCACTATACATCGGGACTTTAGGGTTACTGTATGCCGTACTGATAAAAAATGTTTGCCGGTTACTAGTTTGAACTTGTCCAGACGTGACTTTAGAAATCACATCCGAATTAAAATTTTCATCCCCGTATTCATCCACCGTGGCAAAGAGAAAATGAAAGGCATCTAATTGTGCACTACCAGCTGTCATTCGTAATATCTGGTTTTGAGTCTTCGTGGATTTCAAAACATCATCATTAATCGCAATATTCTGATCCTTGATTAATTTACGAAATCCAGGCATTTCTTGTAAGCTGTTAAAAGTCTGTTTAATGTAACGCCAAGACTTCTTAGACTGCTTATCAACTGGTGCCAAGTAACACAAATCAGCGTTAAACTGGTCACTATCCTCGACCAAGTAAGCGTAAAGTATCAAGATATTCAATAAATATGACTTGCCATTAGTCCGAGCCACTGAAACCATACATCGCTCAAATCGCTTTTGCTTGTCTTCCTTTGTTCGCCATCCCTGAGAAAGGCACAAGATTGCTTGTTGCCAAATCATCAGTGGTATTGGCTTGTTTTGAGAAACATCAGGGCACATGCGTGCGAAGTTACAGATATTTCGGCATTTATCCAAATCATAGTAATACGGAAAATTACCTTCCGTGGATCGCTTTAAATCATTCAAATGTCTAAACGCTGCTAGTTTAATTGTTTTGCAGGCTAACTGTTGACCAGTTAATACCCGGTAACAATAAACAGTGGCCGGATCACGGTATTTGCTTTTGATTTCATCAAAGTAGCCTTTCCCATCAAGCTGCTGAAATATTTTATCCAAGTTAGTATTTCTTTGAGTAAAATCAAATTCCTGTACCACTAAAACTCACTTCCCCCATTTAACATCTCTTTAATATTGGGTTCCTCATCGTTGTCATCTGAGAGTTGCAGTAATGAGGCTCGTGCAGATGGTGTTAAGCCTAATTCGTGTGCTAAGCTGTTTAATTTTGCCGTAGCAGAATCAATAATTTGTGATGCCGGATTACGTTTCCAGCCTGCGTTGTCTTCATATGTTTCTCCAGTTCGTTGGTTGACCACAGTTTTAGAAACTTTGGTGACAACACCATCTGTTTTAATTGAGTCATAGCCTTTCCGCAATAATTGATAGTTAATACAAAACGCTTCAATTGTTCCCTTGTCGGCCTGTTTAACATATCCTGATGCTTGCAAAATTGGTACAAGTTTCGTCCACATTGCTCGCGCATAACTTGACAGATATTTTGGACAACTCTTTTGAATCAAATCCATTCCAGAAGTTTCCGTTATTAGTTTTTGAGTTCTAACTCGCTGATCCTTGCGAGCATGCTTGTCTGTAGTTAGTTTCATTTGTTTTGGCATTTTTTAGTTCACCTCCAAGCAATAAAAAAGAGCCCCCCCAATAGGGACTCTTTCAATCTGATTCATTTAGACTAATGAATCACAAAAAAATCATTAAACACACTGTTCGAACGTATACACCCTACAATCGTGAAAAAACGTCTAATTATATTAACTTTTAGGAGGAAAATATACATAGTCATTATAGTAGGGTTATTCATATAAGCAATTTGTGAAATTGCGTGCACCCAGTTATAGTAAGCCCATAAAAAAGTTTTGAATTTACAACTTTTAACGTGCGCTACTGCTGGGCGTGCGCTCCCCTAAGCTTTGACCACCCGGGGGATGTCTTAAGGAACTTCCCAATCATTATCATTTTTGGCAAATTCCAAAAAAATATTTTCTACTTGATTTTTTTCTGTACACGTATATCGCCTCAACGTTGTTGAAAAAATTAAAATTATTTTCGACGTTTTAAACGATGGTGCCATCTCTTATTCTAAAAATTAGACAGATTGATTTTTGAATCTCAGAAATTATTTAAGGAAGTGTTCATGGTGGCCTTCTTTTTTGGATGGTGCCCTTCTATAACCGGTACTCACCATCCGCCAGTTGGTACCCACCCCATACAGAATACCATCCGTCTTATTAGGAACTTCCCACAAATGGGGAATGGTTATTTAATGCGTTTGGATAATACTTTAATCCACCAGCGTTTATCACAATGTTTTAATTGATTATCCCTCATCGATTGTTCTAGTTTAGTTTTGATATTATGCGTTGCTGGCGATAAACACCAAAGATTGTCAACATCCAACCATTTGTCTCGAGACAATAGACGTCTAGGAATAATATGATCAACGATTATTCTATCGTTTGCAACTGGCAATTCAGTCACACCGTCTAGATAATAATCCCTAGCTGCCACATAATTACGAATCTTAGTCCACTCTTGGGAATGATAAAAACCGTTAGCTATTGGATCACGATGATACATATTGTACTCCCGATTTCTTGCAGAACTGACTGCACGCTGACGCAAGTTGCCTGGTCGTTGATGCTTAATGGAATGCTTATCGCAATATCTTTTATTCATTGGTATCAATGCTTGACAGCCAACTTCATGACAAATATGTAGCTTCATATAAGCTCACCTGTCCTTTTGTTGGCAAAAGTTGTCTACTTAATTCTTGTTGCAAATCAATTATTGAGTCAATTAATTTGTATTCATCTAGTTTTAATTCATGATCATTAATCATCCCAAACGATTCCCAAACAATGCCCTGGTATTCCATCCCATATACTTTAGCTGCATAATCGAATATATCATTGAATACATCACTATTATCAATAAATAAAGTGTGAACCTCGCTATTTAATGTCATCGGATCAATGTATTTATTAAGGCAATATTCAAAATCGCCTAATATCTTTAGTTTATCTAACACGTCTTGATGATCAAAACTGTTTAACCTTGTGTTAAACAGTTGTGCATTGGATTTAACGTAAGCTATTCGATCATACAATGCATGTTCAAATTTTTTCTCAGTCATTGAAAAAATATCCATCGTTGCCGTTTTTCCATATTTCAGCAAGCTTTTGACAAACATTTTGGTTTTATTAGTCGGAAATAATGAACTAACCTTATTTACCAATGAATTCTCAACCGACACTGAACTTCGACAATTAATAGGTTCTAATTGACCGAGTTCATCAGATTTATCAAAATCCTCTACCAATAATGTTTTATGACCATAATAATCTTCAACTACATCTTTGGCAGCATAGGTAATTGCCCATTGTTTATTTTTAAATTCAGGGTTGCTCTCATCAGTAAAAGCCGCAATTAAATTGGCCTTGTCTTTGCACTCCCAGTAATGAACTCGTTTTAGTGTTTGCTGTAATAGTAAGTTAAATGCATCATTAGTCGAACAATAAATCGCATAATGGATTCGATTAACCCCATTTCTAAAATTTCGACAATTAGTAATTGAATTAACTAACACTTCATCTTTCAAAGGATCACCACCAATAATTTTGAAGTAACTGTTACACCAAATGATGATATTTCATAGCTTTTAGTACAGCAGATTTACTCATCATCCGTTCTCCGTGCATATTAATTACCTCATCAGCATTTAATTGCTTCTGAATATTTTTAATATCATTGCCATTAATAACCAATTGAGTTAACTTCATCAAGAAATAACGTTGATACTGCTTACTTCTAACAGCATTCCGAGTACTTTTGACCATTTTTTCTGGGGCTATTTGATTAGCATAAGCTTGCAAACTAGACAACTTATTTGCTGGCACATTATTCATTGAACCATTGTATTGACTTTCTAATTCAATTACTCGTTTAACTAGTTCATTCATTTTTAATCCATCCAATCTGTAATATATTCATTTCATGTGGGATTAATCTTATCACGGTTTTGTATGTTTGCCGAAGTGGGACTTCAATTATTTCATATCACCGCTCATACCTTACACCTCAATAACTTTATTCAGTAAAGAGCCATCGAAGTAAATCTGTGCATTTTCTAAAACTTGATCAATTTCAAAGGTTCCAATTCCCAAATTCTCTGCCAATTCTTGTTTAATCTCTTCATTCATGCCGATTGACATATCTTTGCGAATGTCGTTGACGTTATCGAAAACGTCCGATACTCTAATCTTCATTTTTCTGCCTCCGTTTGGACGTTAACTTGATCTTTCCAGTTTTTAATAGTCAGATCAAGACCTCGTTTAGTGAAATTAAATTCTCCGTTCTCTCCAACTAGTGTGAAATAGTCTCCCCGACTATAAACTGGATATTTCTCATCTTTTTTAAAAACACGATCCTCTGCTACAAACGTGAACCTTGGAATAAGATAACAATAAATCTTCATTTTTCTGCCTCCTTAATTGCAAAAACAGCCGTTTTTTTGATTTTTCTCCGGTACTTTGGCACGCTTAAATCAAAATATGCCACTTTTTTAATTTATAAATCATGTACTACTCGCTGTTTTCTTTTTTCTCGGTAAAATGCATTAAGCTCAAATCCATTGGCACACATGGAATTACCTTTTTTATGTCATTTTTTGTCCTCCAATAGTTCTGGATTCGTGTGGATATTTCCGATGACTTCAATGATATTAGCATCTTTACGGCAAGCACAATCCAGCCATTCTGGTGAACTATAGGACTTATCGCTCTCTTGTACCGCAAATCCAGCTCCGCGATACAGAACTAATCCTACCCAATCATGCTTTCTACAAATGTTTGAATGCCAGGCTAGAATATCGCCTTCGTAGATATCTTTGCCATTCTTATCTTTTAAACCGGTAAACTGCTCTGCTGACCCTTTTTCAATCGGTTCCCAGAAATGCAGTGTGCAATATTCTTCATCTGCTTCCACCATGTTGCCAACGATGTAATCAGGTCCATCAGTGGCATCATCATGCACTAGGTTCCCATGCACTAGGTTCCCGTACACAAAGATTCCTTTGTGTGGCACCACATCAACGTTTTTTAAATCCTTGGCAACCCCACGAAACTTAATTTCTCTGCTCATTACCGTCACTCCTCCACACTTTGGATACTTGAGTTATTTAATAAATCCTTCAGGAATTCAGCTTCATCACGTGTAAATTGCTGCGTAATTTCGCCTCGACAAACGTGCGGGTTGCGAACTCCACAGATAAAATATCCACCTTGATCATCTATTCTTCGAGAAACGTACTGTTGTCCATTATTTCCAACCATACCATTCATCTTCAAACGATATTTAGGAACGGATAATTCAACCTTTTCATGATTTAAGATTGCATCCACAACGTTAGCTAAATCATCGCGATTAGAATTAACATCATCATTAGCATATTTATCAATAAATTTAGCTAATTTTGCTACTCGCTTCCAATCAGAAATATTTTCTGCCATTGCGCATTGGTACATTTTAAACAGTTCCTTATCAGCAATTTTTACTGTCATTTTCATTTACCTCCAATTATTTTTAACGCGTCATCTACAGAACGGCAAACGCCATATAACACTGGATATTGCTTAATAAATTTTGCAAACCGCTTCTGATCATCACGTAACTTACCTCGTTCATTTTTAACTTCAATCAAAATCATTTTTCCACTGTGATGTTCAAAACCGGTAATGTCCGGCCAGCCTCTCGGAAATAACATAATTCGTCTGCCATCATCAGTTTTAATTTTTCCAGCATTACTACGACAAACAGTACAATCATGTCGAGATAACGCTAAAAGAATTTCTGTTTGAATTTCATGTTCTGATTTAATCTTTATACGCCTCCAAATAATTATGACGGATAACATGACGGATGATTAAGCTGCTGTATTCCTTGTCGCTCTAAGAACAAGCTACGTTTTTTGCTAATATGACGGATCTTTTCAACAAACCTTTATTTATATATCTTTTTTACTCTTTTATCTTATATACTCTTATTAATTTATCCGTCATATAAAGAATAAAGAGTAATAATACTAATGGTACCAAGGGATTGAGCGATTTTTTTATCCGTCATTTATCCGTCATTTATCCGTCATATTATTTAACCCAATTCAATCTAGGATCCGTTTTTATTTTTAATCCTTCGTAAAAGCGTCCTTTCATTGTTTTTTTAAATTCAAATTTCTGCTTTATCTCTCGACTAAACTTTTGCTTACTCATAGAGTATTCGGAATTATCTTTTGCCCAGGATTGGTATTTTTTAAAAAGTTCTCCTGCAGGTGATCGGTAATTATCACTCACTTCACAGCAATCATCCACAAATAAACTAATAACATCCATTTCTTCACGATATTGCCGACTGGCACGAGTGACACTTATTGGTGGATTCAAGCCTTCACGTTGCCATAATAAAGAACCTTCAACGATCCAATTAAGGATTCCCACGGATTCGCGTTTTAATTTATCCTTTAGGTTTTTATCAACTTGGCCATCGGGAATTTTTACCTTAAATGGAATTAACATCAATCGTCGCCAAATTCCGTCATCAGTACCACGAATGATTGGTTTATGGTTAGTGGCTAACCACAGCTTAAACTGTGGTTTAAACTCAAATTCCTTACCATATAAGTACCGTGCGGTTACTTTATCGCCACCGGTTAATTGTTTAACTAATCCCTCGTCCAATCTCACACCCTCATTAGGCTCGCTTGAGGTAACTAATCGGGCGCTTTCCAACCGAGCAATATCTGAGTTGGCTCCCGATTTGTTTTGTCGTACCATAATTGAATCGGCCTGCATTGACTTGGCATAAGTTCCCAGAATATCAGAAATTGTATCGATAAAAATTGATTTACCATTTCGGCCATTTCCATACAGAATAAACATCACTTGTTCCTTGATACTTCCCGTGGCAGAGTATCCAACCGCTTTTTGAATGTAATGGATTAATTCCTGATCACCAGCAAAAATTTGATTTAAAAATTCATCCCATTCTGGACAATCAATTTTGTCGGTGTATTCCACACTTGTCTGATGACTGAACATTTTCTTAATGTCGTGGTCTTTTAAGATACCTGAAGTTAAATCAATATAGCCATTAACCGTATTCAATAAAGTTTTATCTTGATCAAACTGCCCATGTAATACCGGAACCCGATGTTGTACTTCGCTTATCATGGCTTGTTTAGCAGCATGACTACGAGACTTCTTCAAAAACTTTTCCCAAGCTACTTTGGCCTTTTCAGGATCTACGCCGGCAGCAACATGCAACTTCTCATTCTTCATATTATCCACGGTCATATCAACGAATTGAGCTGCTTTTCCCTGATCGTCCATTTCCCAATAACTGCCATTATAGAAATACCAGGACTTATCAATATAGGAATATTTGACTAGATTTCCAAAAACATCAATAAATCGATCAGCATTCCCAGTGTCATCCCAACTTCTAGGTGGTAATTTCTTTTTAGGCTTAGATTGTAGGAATTTAAGATTATATTTATGCAAGGGATGTTGCTGTGGATTAAAGGTTTCCCGCGTTTCATTAATGGATTTGTTAAGGAGTGAAACCCCATAAGTGGTTTTTCCGTGCTTTTCATCATACTTAGGGCGCATTAAACTAGACTTTCGAAAGATTTGATCCATTTTATTGAAATCACGGCCTGTCCAAAAAGCTAAGTCGTTGGAAAATGCCAAATCAGCCTCGGATTGTGAAGTGTAGAAACCGTCCCAGCCACCTTCCATAAACATCTTGAAACGTTTACCCGTTCGTGAAAGTTCGGCACGTTTAATAATTTCATCAACACTTAAATCATTTGGCCTGATTGGTGCCTGATTGGGAAGTTTTACCACATTGTTTTCACCGAAATAGTGTTTATAAATAAGTTTCATCACTTCGGAATTAGGTGTATTTATCCGATCACTGTATGGACCGACTGTTCGACCTGTCAGGGCAAAGAAACGACCAGATTCATACATCTCAACGTTGCCTTTACGACGACGATCACCAGGAATCTTGCCCTTAAAAATGGCATGAATCCCGGTACCGGATAAACTAATTTCCACATAGGATTTAGTCATCGTTAACACATCTTGGACTTCATTTTGTTGATAATCCTGTGCGGCGTATCTTTCCAACTCGTCTCCAATATGATCAATATCTAGCCCTACATAACCATTAGCAAAGTAAAATGCGAGACCATCCATTTGATACGTTTTAAGTGCTTTTAAGGCTGTTTGATAATCAGTCCAGCTACTAGGATCGTTGGTTTTTCCCGCCCCACCATCAAGCGCATTATGGGGTATTTTGGTATATTTATTTCGCTCAGGCTGCCAAATTTTTCTAAACAGACCCCATTGTTTTAGGGTCCGCAATTCATTTGGAATTTTTTCATATGCCACTTTTTACCCTCCTAGAATGGTAAATCATCGTCTGAAATATCAATTGAATCTCCAGAATTAGCAAATGGATCATCTGCCGGTGCTGATGCTGGTTGATTACCAGCAAATGGGTTTTTACCGTCCTTTTGGTCTTTCCATACATGCTGCACTTGTGGATAATCACTCTTGCTAAAGTTCCAAGGGGCAATCTGATTGATATCTTTCTTTTCACCGCCATAATCATCAACTGTTTTCTTGACATACACTTTGGCTGGTTTATTAGCAATAGCCTTAGTAAAATCGTCAATCGTATTCAATGGTGTTCCTTCAGGAATTTGAACAGCTTCAAGAATGTATTGGAAACTATCCAAATCGTACTGATTAGTAGTTTTGCGTTTCCAATTATCCATAAAGACATGACGGTTATGGTACTTGGCATTGGTATTTTTTAATCCAGTAACCCCGTCTAAGTCATTTCGAACGACTAAATCTAATTGCAGTGATTCTGCCCCATTCTTAGTTGCCTTCTCCTGAGCTGACTTAATAATCATCTCGTAATTTCCACTTGGTAAAGCTGAAAAATCTTTGTGTTCGTTGTTCTTGTAATTAGCTTGTATAAATGCCATTTTTAAAATTCCTCCATTAGTTAACCATTTTTAGTCGTTTAGCTTGTACATAGGCCCAACCAGCTTTATATCCACGGGCTTTAGCGATTTCTAGTAACTCTTTGTAACTTTGTGCATCTTCCGGATTTTTTCTTGCCGTCTGGATTTTTGAATAATCAGTAGTCAGTTTAAATTCCCCAACTTTTTCAATACTGGCCGTTTCATCAATTTCCATTTTGTCAGCATCATATTTAATCTCATTACCACACTGTGGACAAACACGACATTGTGTCGGCACCACTGCAAAACAATTTGGGCAAGTTTTAACTGGGATTGATTTTGTGTTATTCTTCCGCTTTTTCTTAGGTCGTCCTTCAAGACTCCATTGTCGTGGAGTGTCAGGCAAACCAAAGCGGGTGTAATTAGCCACATGATCAATAATAGTTGCTACTTTATTGGACTTATATCGCATACACCGCATGGATTGTTGAATGTCCAATACCAATGACTCGGTTGGCCGTAACATAATGACTACAGAGCAATCTGGAACATCAAACCCCTCCGAGATCAAATCCACGTTACATAGAACCTTAATGTTGCCATTTTTAAAATCATGCATAATTTGATCACGTTTGGCTTTGGGCGTTTTGGCATCTGCATGAACTGCTTCAATTCCAGCGGCACAAAATGCCGATGCAGTTGCTTTACTGTGTTCAATATCATGGGCATAAACAATGGCCTGTTGGCCAGGAACTTTTTTTCGATAGGTTTTGACCACATCCCCAAAAATTGTTTTTCCAATGGCATCGTCAATCGAGTTATTGGTATAATCACCGGTGCTTGATTTTTTTAATTTACTATCATCAACCAATTTGATTGAGTAGTATTTGTACGGTGCCAGGTGATGATGCTGTATTAACCAGGTAACAGTCTGTCCTTCCACCATTGCTGAATAAATATCATCAAAACCTTTTCCATTCATTCGCCAAGGACTCCCAGTGAATCCCAATCTTGGCACGTCTTTGTAATAGTCGAATATTTTTAAATAAGACTTTGCCCGACTATGCTGTGATTCATCACAAATGATTAAATTAGGTCTTGGCAATTTTCCTAGTCGGTTAACAATCTTTCCCACAGTCATAATTGTGCAGTGCATTAAATCAACGTCTTGTTTCTGAAAAGATTGGGTTATTTGATTCACAAGTTCCTGTCTGTGGACGAAAAACATTACCTGTCCACCCTTAGCAACTGTTAATCTGGCAATTTCTGCAATAATAACTGACTTACCACTTCCTGGTGGAGAAACAATTAAAACACCATGATTGCCTTCAGCAAGCTTTTGACGGGTTTCGTCTACTAATCGTTGTTGATAATCAAATAATTTAAATGGCAATACTATTCACCGCCAAACCTAAATAAGTCCTTAGCAGCACACATGGTTCGATTGTCCAAACGATTTTTGGCATAAATCGAGTCATTTCCTTGCAGCATAACGCCACGACCGTTAGTCTTCGGATTAATAATCAACCGACCAACCACATCACATAATCCCAGCATTCCATCCATCACGCTTTGACGAATTTCGGGTGCATATTGATTAAATTGCTGACCATTTTCAGTGGTAATCTGGCGTTGCGTCTCCCAAGCTGTAGTTAATACATTAACTGGCAACGCGTAGATAGCAGTCATTACTCTCGAAAAATAATTAGTCCATTGTGAATAATCCTGCAGTTCATTTGAGATGCCGTTATGGCTACCCTTACCCTTCTCCACAAACCAATCTTTTTCAAAACTTGACACATTATCAATAACTAAATTATCGTAACCAACAATCAATTCTGAAGCATGTTCAAGATATTGCTTCATATCTTCTTCAGGACGAGTTCGATCCATTTCATCGACTGTAACGTTGCCAATTCCAGCTAATACTTTAGCGGAGTTATCTAAATCAAAAATTCTAGTTTTGCCAGGTAAATATTTAACACAAGTTGTTTTACCAGTTCCAGGCTTAGCATATAGAATGACTCGCCAGTTCTGGGTTCGCTGTAAATCTTTAGCTTCAATCGTCTTCATGATTAAGCACCCACTCTTTGATAACGAATTTGGTTACTATCCATGAAAGCCCTCAACAGTTTCATTTGTGGAATTGTTGCCGTTATTTTTAAAGACACGGAATGGGAAACAACTTCGCCAGTGTTGGTATCAATCGTTTTACCTTTCTGCTGAACTTGATGTGTTTGTGCTTCTGCTGCTTGAGCCTCCAAAGCCTGCTGTTTTTGTTGATTTAGATTGACCTGATGATCAATTGCTGTAATTAAATAATTAACATCCTGGCCTTGCTTTAATTGATCAATCCAACCAGCCGGATCAATGTGATAAGCTTGAGCATATTTAGTAATGGTTTTAATGTCTGCTTCCAAGTCGTCGTGTTTCTTTTTAACATAGCCCATCACGTCAGCAATGCCTTCGGTTACTTTCTTTTTCGTGGTGGTTTTATTTAACCAAGTAGGATCAATATCAATTTCGCTTGGTTCAACATGATAATTGGGTGCCATTTCAGAAATCAGAGATTGAACATGTTTTAAGCGAAGCTGGCGTTGCTGATCTTCCAATTCCTTTAGCCCAGCGTCAATTGGGTTAATCGATGAATCTAAAGTGGCTTCTAAGTCTTTAATTTGAGCTGCAAACCGCTGATATGGTTCAGCGTATTTTTTTCTGATTTCTTTACGCTTATCATCAAGGGCTTGCTTCAATTTTCGAAGTTCTGCGCGACTGGACTTGGCTTCTTTTTCTGTGGAAGTTGTCACTGCCATTCCTTGATATTTATTCGCATATGCTTCTACAGCTGCTTTTAATCGATCAAAATTGTTAATTGTAATAACGGTTGGCTGATAGTCAATCGTGTATTCTGGTAAGGTTAATTCGTTTACCATTTATAATTACCTCCACTTCTTTAAATCGAATAGTATCGCCGATTAATTGAATCCTTCATTGACGCTATTTCTTTTCTTTTAGATTTTGTGATTCGACCGCAGATCAATCTAATTGGTTCCGGATAAATCGGCGTGTGCTCCTTAAAGCTTTTATGGAAATTTTTATTTCTACCAGTAACGACATAAGTTGGATATTTAACGCTAAGTTTCCGCATCACTTCTGCTTTGGTTTTTCCAGATTCCAGCACTTTGGAATCCATAATTCCAACTGCCTTCCAAATAAGTTCCATTAAGTTGCCTCACTTTATATGTGATATAATTAGTCAAACAATTCTTTCCTCAGTCCACTATTTGCGGTAGTGGACTTTTTTTATTACACAGAAACACTCCATCACTTCCTTTGCTGTATAATTTAGTTAGTTCAATTAAAGGTGGTGAATTTTCATGGATTTTTACAGTTGGTTAATGAGATTTAAAGACGTCAGCCTGCCAATTGGTGATTTGGCCAGAGACGCGAAATCTGATAGATCGTTTCCCAAAGGAAATTTAGATTGGGAAACTTTAGAAAAATATATCAAATCAGTTAATTCTGAAAATCCAGAATTGGAAATTGTTCGAAATGCCTTTAATTACTATTTAGCGGAAAAGAATCGCTAGTTAATAAAATCCAGTAATTATTTGGAAGCTTAATGTTTTCATGACCATATTTGCCTCGTAGTTCAGTATTGGCATAAAGGCCGCCATGAAACAGTTGAGCTTCTTTTCTTTTTCTTAATTCACCCACTAATTGAGGTGTCGAATACTTTTGTAATTTATTCATCGATATGACTCACTTTCTATATTTTTAATGGCGTCCGGTTGGCATAAAATATTCAATGACCAAGGCTGCCAAAAATAATAAAATTAGCACTTCCAATGATTCCATTAATCAAACCACTCTTTCCAAAAAGTTTTTGGATTTGCTTTATACTTCATATACTCAGTCCCAATCCAAAAACCAATCGCACTAAAAATTACATAGTCTAACCACTGTGGTAAAATTAAAACCATTTTTATACCTCCTTACCAGCTGAACTCATTCCAATGATCTTCCAAAAACTGTTGCATTCTGGTAGCTTTAAATAGCCACGGACTACCTTTACTTCCACGATGAATCAGCTCTCCACGATCAATCATTGTTTGTATTTCTCTTGAATATTTTGGATTTTCCAAAACATTTTCCTTTAACCATTGTGGCGATTTATTCCCACACCACTTACGAAGATCATTTAAATTCCAAGTTCGTCCAAAGGTTGATTGATGTTTCAACTCTTGGTAATCTTCCTTGTTGATCAATTCAAAATTATTAGGAATTTGAATTGAAACTCTAGCAGTAATGATTTGAGACATTTTGTCACTTCCTTTAGTTATTTTTATTAACCCCCTTTCTATGCTGGCTGTGTGGACGAATCCGGAGTAAATAAAAACTTGAGTTCATATTCAGGAAAAAAGCTTTCTTGAATTTTTAAAGCTTCACTGAATTTGAATGATGACGTTCCATTAATTTTGTCAGCGATAGTCTGGTAACGAACATTCAAAAGATCTGCCATATCAACTAAAGTTACATTTTTCTTCTTTCGAATTTCTTCTAAATTATTTAACATAATATGACTCCTTCCTAATACGAATTTTCGTATATTAGTTTAAAAAATAATGGCTCTTCATGAGCACATTTTTATAATATACGAATTTTCGTATTTAGTCAATACAAAAATTCGTATTTCTTTAAACTCGTTCATTTACATACGATTTTTCGCATGATATAATAAAACATGTTAAGGAGGAAGAAAGCATGAACAAGGAAGATTATTTAAAAGATTTAATAGAAATAAAATCGGGTAACGTTAAAGCTTTTGCCGATTCTATAGGCATGGCTTATACAACTATCCGATCTATTCTGGATCGCGGCATTATGAATGCTAAAATGGAAAATATAATAAAAATATGTGATGGATTGGGAATCAAACCAGAAGACATTGTCAAGTTAGAAAGTTCAGTCGTTAGTGATACCAATAAAATAATGCTTCAGCTCCACCCTTCACGCCAAGAGAAAGTTTACAATTATGCCAGTGATCAATTAGACGAACAGAATAATGAAAAAATATCTTCAATGTTTGATCACAAACCTATGATTGAAATTCCTGCTGGGCGTTCAACTGCTGCCGGGTCTCCTATTAACGGTGAGGATCAAGATACCCAATTAATTCATAAAATGATTGCCGGCGAAAAAGTTCCTGCCGGTGCAGATGAATTAATTACTGTGGATGGTGATTCAATGGAACCGCTCTTAAAAAAGGGTAGTCAAGTTTTTATCCACTACCAGCCAGAAGTTGAGGATGGTGAAATTGCGATTGTCCACATCCGCGATATTGGTGTCACTTGTAAAAAGATATATGTAAATGAAGATAATACCGTTACTTTAAGGTCAATTAATGAAGCCTATGATGATATGCACTTCGATTGTGATGAAGTAAATGTCATTGGCAAAGTAATCTTATAAGCTCCCACATTTTGGGGGCTTTATTTAAAGCTTCAAAAGAACACACGTTTCGACTAACCAGGTGGTTTACTTAGGTTCGAGTCCTAAATAGTCAATTAATTAATTTTAAGGAGGATTTTTAAATGGATATTGAAGAATTGAGAGATTATTTAAAAGAAAATAGCAATGTTGAAAATTTATTTACTAGCAAATGTTTACAATATTTGACCGAAAAAAATAACCAACGCTCTTTAGACAAACGTTGGCTACAGGAAAGAATTGATCGTGAAGCAGCAAATATGTATTACAAATTTCTAGTAAATATTCACAACAAAATCAGCAGTAACTTTAAGGGACTTGCTAAACATGATCCTAATAAGTGGCGGCACTTTATTTCAATTAATGAAATGCTTGATCAGTTGGAAGAATCCGTCGTTGAGATAGAATTTGAATAAAAAATACCGCCAAGCAGAGTAATTAGCGGTATCATTTATATATTAAAATGAGGAGGATGTATTTATGAAAAAATGGTTATTGCCTTTATGCTTGGCCTTTATTTCAATGTTCGCATTTGAAATGAAATTCACAACATCAGTTAATGCAAGTTATAAGGATCAGATGTATGCCGATACGATAGTATATAAGATGAAAAAAGGAAGCAAGCCTTCAAGGGATGTATTGCTAAAGTCCTTTATTATACATAAGGGAACATGGTTAACGTCTGACAGTTATTCTTCAAAATATGGTGGATGGATCATATCTACTTCTGATTTTCATTCAGGCAAAGATGTCTACTATATGATATTAAAAAATAATTTTTGGAGTGTAAATGAAAATTCTAGTTACCAAAGAATGCCGAATATGTTGTGGAGAAGAAAAGTTTTGGGGTATGTTCCAGTTTTCTCTTCACCATCAAGCAATACTATAAAATTTTATCTTAATAAATATAAACACACAACATGGACAGTAAATTACGAATCAAAATCAAATAAACATAACTATGCAGTTTATTACCATATAAAGCATGGACGAATATCAGGATGGGTTTGGCGTGGATATTTAAAATTTGCACCTCATAAAAATTTAATGGTTCAAACACCTGGAGACGATGAAGTACCTTTGCATGATAACCCTAGCAAAGAAAACAACTATCCATTAACAAGTGGTCCCACATATGATGCCATTCAATTTAAAGGTTCAGACAAGGTTTGGGTTCAACCAATGGCAAAAGAAATGGATGATTATGGCTGGACTTATCTTAGTAACTTAACCGTTAAATAAAAGAATAGCTACTATAAAAAAGCATCCCCTCCCGTTAGGAAGTAGGATGCGCACAGACCAAATACTGACGTCTTTAAAAGCTGAATTTGGAGGTGAAAGTATTGTTCAAAAAAAGTTTGATGTTGTCCCTTGTGTTAATTACTTTCGGTGGTACAACATTCATAAGTCAACCGCTAACTGCTAGTGCTAAGAAATTAACGCTTAATTTGATTGAGAAACATTACATGAAAGAGTACAAAATAAGAGTCAAAAAAACTAAGCGTGCCAATATCGTTAAATACTACAAGCATGGTGGCCTTTATGTTGCCGGACATGTAACCATCCATAATGGGGAAACTGTACGTACTTGGTTCCGTGGCGTAGGGGGCGTTAGTTGGCAAGTTACTGGTGGCAAACATGAAAAGTACACTAGCAAAAATAAAGAATATTCCGTCAACTGGACCAACACTAATCAATTCAAGATTTTATATACTTACCCTGAATCAAAGGGCTGGTTCTAAATAATGTCCACCCTCCTCGGTAGCCAGCACTGGTTCAACTCCAGCGGAGGGATTAGAACAAAATTTTTCAACAATATTAACAATTAGGAGGAAACCCTTTGAAATCATTAAGTGTTCAAAAAGTCTCTCGCTTTGACTTTACTGACTCTGTAAGCTTTCCCGACTCATCAGGAAGCATTGCACTAGCTGGAAACACGTTAACAATTAGTAATGACATTTTGCAGCCTTTCACTTGTACCTACAATATTACCGTCAACGAAGATATCCTCGTGAAGGATATGGAAACTGGAAAATTTGTTCCTACTGATGAATACAAGAAATCCACTACTTTCCCCGCATTTTACGATCAAACAAAAGGAATCTTATTTTTAATGGCACCCTCGATCATCTCTAAGGGATTCATGAAAGAACTCATAAACTCTTATGGTCCTAAGTTAGCCACATCCGGTGTTTATGACTTTGATTTCACTAAAATATCTCGCTTTGAAGTCCGTGCTAGTGGTATCTATTTTAATGTCGATGACGACACCGATGTGGATACAAAGCATTTCTTCGGTAGCGGTGTACAAGACAATGACGAGGTAATTGACGCTATCGACAAAGACAATGCAACTTACCTAATGGCAAAGATCGATGTAGATGGTGAACAACGTACAATTGGTTTTTCTAAAAAAGGGACACTGGTTATATACAGCAAGCTTAACGATGACGGTGTTGAACAACCATACTTGCAGCTTGCTATTGATACCTTAATTGCAATTAGCCAACAGTAGACAAGGCAATATAGTTCTTCAAAACATCAATAATCTTTTCTTCGTTAGAACTTGTAGCCCTTAACATATGTTTCTTAATTTCAACTTTTAAATCATCCTCCGTTAGTACCATATTCCATTTCAATATACCTTCGTCACCATCAAAGTGTCGCAATGTTAAACGATAGAATGGATTATATTTTCTCATAGAAATAGTAACAGAGAGACGTTCTTTAAGGCCCTGCGAGTCTCTAAATTTTGATAGGTCAATCTGCTGAGGAGAAGCAGCCGAAAGTTTTTTTATTATTTTCTGAAAATTCTCTACCTGTTTTTTTGAATCTCGATAAGATGTGCTTGAACTATATTTCAAAACGATTTCATCATAGTCATTAGCAGAACTTCGTTCGATTTTAATCTTATTTTGTAAACCTTTAAAATTAAATGTAAAATTTGCGCTATCTTTTTGAATCTTACCGTCTTCGCACGTAACGTCTGTTTGATTTAACACTTTTTTTCGGAATTCCTTTGCGAGTTGTACAAAATCTTGTTCCGCATCCAAGTAAAAGACATACTTTCCTGTCCAACTAACAGTATCCCCCCACAGACATGCACAAAACTTTCTCCAGTACACAAATAGGAACTTCCAATGATTATAGCCATATATAACTAAAGTTGTTGTCAGTGAAAAAACAGTAACTATTTTTTTAGAATCTAATCCCTTAGGAAGCCTATCAAAAATTGTAAGATAAATAAGCAGTGAAAAACATGCTAGTATGACTACTGTCCAAATCGCCTTACCAATTTTTTTATTCACTACTTGCACCCCCTGCAACAGTAACAATCTTCATAGAGCATTATAACAAAAAATCAAATCTACAACTAAGTAATAATAGACTAACATTCTAGTACTATGTATACAAAAGTGCATCCCCCTACCCGCCAAGATAATGGGACGCATACACAATGGTCTAAGGGATAAGTATACCCTTTTTACGTATTTAATTGTAACCGAAAGAAGGTGACGCCGCAAATCTTTTTTACATGTTTAAAAATATTTTACAAGGGAGGTCCACTTATGGCTTCGATACGCAAACGCGGAACTGGCTATCAAGTTAGGTATTATTACTATGACATGGATGGCCATGAGCGTGAAAAAAGTAAAAGTGGTTTTAAAACAAAGTCAGCAGCTAGGTTATTTGCTAGCCGAGTTGAAATTGATTATCAGAACGGTTTAAACATTGCTACCGGGGATCGTCCATTTGCAGATTACTTTGATTACTTTTATCACACTTATAAAGAACCAAAAATTAAATTCATGACTCAGCAAAGGTATAAGATTACTAGTCGAGTACTGCATAAATATTTTGGAAAAACTTCATTAAAGAATATGAACCGACAAAGATATCAGCAGTTTATTAACCATTATGGAAGTGATCATGCTAAAGACACCGTTTATAAGGTTAATTCATTAGTTCGAGCTGCTGCTCAAAATGCTATTTTGGATGATTTAATTCATAAGGATTTCACCCAACGCGTCGAAATTATTTATGATAAATCTCGAGACAAAAAAATTGAATATCTAAATATTGATGAAGTTAAAAGGTTAGCCTCTTATTTAGAAAATAATTTAAATCCTAACTATACCTCCAGTTTTATGATCTTAACCGCTTTGCTGACTGGTGCAAGATTAGGAGAAATTCAGGCCTTGACTTGGAAGGATATCAATTTTAATTTTAAGACCATTAGTATTAGCAAGTCTTGGAACTATATGCAGGGTGGTGGATTTCAAGATACAAAGAATGAAGGATCCAAGCGTATTATTTCCGTGAATAACAATTTGCTTGATGACTTAAAAATATTAAAAGATCATCGTAAAGATAAATCCATGGTTTTTATGAATCAGTTTAACACCATTCCTTCTTCTAGTGCCCTAAATAAAAAGCTCAGGCAGAGTTTAAAAGACTTAGGTATCAATAGGTCAGGATTTCATTTCCACTCTCTCAGACATACTCACGTTGCGTATCTGTTAGCATGTGGAATTGATATTTATATCATATCCAAACGATTAGGACATACCAACATATCTACAACCACTCGTACGTATTCTTATTTAATTGATGAGTACAAGGCCAAAAATGATGAACAGATTCGAAACGAACTTGATAAATTATTGCCACAGGAAAAAGTTAACCAAGTGTCAAAGGGAAACCGTTAATTGGTTTCCTTTTTTGACCGTTATTGATTTTATAATCGTCCTGTTTTCACTGTTGTTAAGCTTCTCATTTGACCGTTATTTGACCGTTATTTGTTTAATTTCTTATCTTTTCTTGTGCTTTTTAAAAATACCGCATTGCTTTAAACGTTGATATATAGGCATTCTTAATTTTAAAAAATGCTCTAATTTTAACCATAAAGCCGTTTCCGGGATTTGAACCCGGGACCTTTTCCTTACCATGGAAATACTCTACCTTCTGAGCTAAAACGGCATGCTACTACTGAATAAGCGGTTGTGTGTTCATACTGTTACTCATAATATCTTATCAAGTCAACATCTATAAAACAAGCGGTGCCCTAAAAATTATTAAGCCAGCGTTAATTTTGTTTTTATTGTTGATTAAAACAAAAGGAAACAAAAAAGGTTGAAACAAATTTAACATTGTTTCAACCTTTATCTC
>NZ_GG669999.1:110902-119089 GCF_000159315.1 Lentilactobacillus hilgardii DSM 20176 = ATCC 8290 | reverse complement strand
TTGGCTATCAAAGCGCTTGCTCATCGCTTTTGACAACTATTTAATATTATCAGATTTTCAATTGAAATGCAAGCAGTTTTTTGAAAGAAACAAAACTTGAATTTGGCATTGAAAGTCGATTGCTTTAACGCAACGAAAACTAGTTTACCAAGATTTCGAAAGCTGGTCAAGTACAAATTTAAAAATCCAGTCAAAAAAAGTCTTTTGCATCTTCCATCCATTCGCTACGTCGTTTAGAAAGTGTCGAAAAGCCAATATTCAAACGATAGTTCGTCCAATAGTGGTGGGTTGAAAACCGACCATTTGCTGATTGTTTAAACACTTCATAATTAACCGAATTACTCCTGGTAGATAGACTTATTTTCCCTGTATATTCATCAATATCAATAATTAAAGAACTAACTGTCTCTCCCACGCTAAATAGTTGATTGATATCTTCTACATATCCTGATTGGCATTCTGATATATGGATCAACCCTTGATTTTGATTTCCCAAATCAACAAAAACGCCATATGGCTGAATGCCGGTGACAACACCCTTAACTTTCATACCAACTTTTAATCCCAAATCAAGCACTCTCCTATAAATGACTCTCAACATGTCCGAACGTTAAACAGATCCATGACATCCTGTTTAACGATTTTTAATCACAAAAATCTCAAAGTACTTTAACTAACTTCATTAACCACCCTTGACATAAAACAGAGCTATCCAAAAGATTGATTTTTGTTTAAACTCTAACTTTAGTTATAAAAAACAACATTAATTTGGTAAAATCATATGTAAATCAATCGAAAGGAATGATCCTGTGAGTACCCTTATCGATTTTATCTTACACATCGATGATCATCTTATTAATATTGTCAACACGTTTGGAAATTCAACTTATCTAATCCTTTTTGCAATCATTTTTATAGAAACGGGAATTGTTATCTTTCCGTTCTTACCAGGAGACTCATTGCTATTCGCTGCGGCAGCTTTAGCTGCTAATGCAACTTATGGATTAAACATTGAATTATTTGTCGCTCTTTTCTTAATTGCTTCAATAACAGGTGACTCCTTAAACTTCTATTTAGGAAAAAAATTCGGAGAACTAATTCCTAGACATAAAGTCTTAGGTAAGTTTATCAAAGAAAAGGACTTAGATAAAGCACGAACATTTTTTAATAAATATGGTGCAATGGCAATCTTCCTTGGAAGATTTATGCCAATCATTAGAACATTGATGCCTTTTGTTTCAGCAACAAGCGATTTTCCGTATACTAAATTCATCAAATACAATGTCTCTGCCTGTATCGCTTGGGTCGCAATCTGTTGCGGTGCTGGATATTTCTTCGGAAACATTCCAATTGTGAAAGAAAACTTTTCAATGGTGATTATAGGAATTGTCATAATTTCTTTAATCCCGGCATGTATTGGATTCATTAAAGCAAAAATGACACCCGAAAAATAGCTCAAAGGGCCTATCTTCAATTCAAGGAGATGGGTCTTTTTTAATAACTCATATACGAAACAGCAAAATTTCGATGCTCACATTCCTTCGCTTGCCATGATTTCCAATAAAATAAAAAAGCACCGCATAGCAAGTGTTTAACTCACTATGCGGTGCAATGCTTACTGCAGTAAGGAGAGTACAGGATTTGAACCTGCGCGCCGGCGCAAAACCGGTTCGCCGGATTTCGAGTCCGGTGCATTACCACTCTGCCAACTCTCCACAACAAATAACATTATATCAATTGTCAGGACACTTGTAAATTATTAATTCCAGTGATTGTCATGTTAAAAGCCTTTAGCGGATTCAAAGCCCAAAACAAGTCTCATTGCCTATTAATAAAAAGCGTCGTTAAGCCCAACTCATAAAGAAGTTGACTTAACGACACTTTTTATTTTCTAATATTTTAAAAGCGTGAAGAAATCATAGTCTTTAACTTTTTCGCGTCCCTTAAGTTCGGTTAATTCAATCAAGAAAGCAGTCCCAACAACAATGCCGCCCAATTTTTCAACCAACCTAATTGTCGCGTCAATTGTGCCTCCTGTGGCCAACAAATCGTCTGTTACCAAAACCCTTTGGCCAGGCTTAACGGCGTTTGTACGCAAGTATAAGGACGATTTCCCATACTCTAAGCCATAACTCTCTTCAATGGTTTCACCGGGAAGCTTATTCTTCTTTCGCGCAGGTGAAAACCCAACACCCAATTTGTAGGCAACAGGACAACCAACAATGAAGCAACGTGCCTCTGGTCCAACGATCATTTCGACATTTCGGTCTTTTGCAAATTGAACAATTTGATCGGTAGCCGCGCGATAAACCTCCCCGTTTTCCAACATTGGTGAAATGTCTCGGAATAGAACACCCGGTTCCGGAAAGTCGGGATAAGACGCAATATACTTAGAAAAATCGATTGACATATTCTTTCTTCCTTTCATCAGTTGTCTAAATAACCTTTGACAAAACTGACTAATTCTTTCGTATTAGAGACCAATAACGCTTTTTCGGTCTTTACTTGTTCTTGCCTCAAGTGATAACTTGGAGCCGACTTTAAATCCTTAGAAAGATAATGAGGATTCAAATTAATGATCTTATCGTGAATTGTAATAAAATCCAGTTCTAAAAATACTTGAATCATAAATACAACCGTTCTTGAAGTAAGATTTAATTGCTTTGCTAGTTGTTGCAACTGAGTTCCAATATTTAAATTTGGATTGTTTTTAACGAACCTAAATAGTTTAGCATAAGAACTTCGATCTGGCATCCCTATTCTTGAAATCAAACGCTTTTTATACAGATACAAAACCGTGGTTTCAGGATGACTGTGGCGAAGCACAGTTCCCAAATCGTCCACAACATCGGGGCAATCGACAATAAACAATTTTGTCCCTACAATTTTATTAGATGCTAATTGATCGTACATTAGAGCCGAAGAATCGTCATTGATATAACCCTTTAATTGGGTAAAAACATTTTCGTGAAAAAAGACGTATGTGCCAAGTTGACTAAACATTTGTTTATGAAGCTTCTGAGTCCGCTCATCAACGATTGGTAAGGCTATTTGCTTCAAATCACTCACCATTAATTGAATAGTGGTGTGGTTATTCCAAGTGTTTTCATTGATTTCCCCAGACACTTTTATTGAAGCCGAGCCATTGGAAAGTTGTCCAGCAGCTGCTCCCCGGCCAAAAGCAACTGCAGTTAAACGGCTCTTATTCTTTACCAGGCTAAAGCGAAGATGATCACCGGTTTTCCCCATCGTTTTCACATCAATGAGTTGGTCGTACTCAATCTCAAAAACCGGTTTGGGGTTGTCCTGACCAAAGGGCGCCAGCACATTCAAATTTTTAATAAACTGATTATCAATCTGATCGGCAGAAATTTTAGCAGCGATATCCAACGTTGGTTTCTGACTCAAATCAAGTTCTTGGTTCCCGGCCGCTTTTTCAAGCTGGTCCTTTAAAACAGAAATCTTGTCTTTATTAATGGTAAGCCCAATAGCGGAATGATGACCACCAAATCCAATTGTTTGATCTCGGATAGGGTCAATAGCAGAAAAAAGATCAAATGACTCAACACTTCTCCCTGATCCTTTTACTTGATCATTACCATGTTGAGACGTTAAAACAATTGTCGGTCGACCATACTTCTCCACCAATTTGCTGGCGACAATTCCCAGTACGCCCTGATGCCAATCATCACCAACAACTACCAAGGTTGAGCGATTCTCTGCATCACCCGAGGACTCGACCATCTGAACAGCTTGCTGGTAAAATTCATCAACCAGTGACTTACGACTATCATTTTGATGATCGGCAAATTCAGCAAGTTCAGTAGCCTTTTGATCGTCAAAAGTGGAAAGCAACTCAACACCAATATTTGCATCGTCGATTCGCCCCAACGAATTAAGCCTTGGTGCAATGCCGAAACCGATATCCTGCTCGTCAAACTTGCTTAAGTCAATATCCGCAGCTTTAATCAATGCCAAAAGACCAGGACGTTGTGTATTTCTAATGGCATTCAAACCGAATTTAACAATCGCGCGATTCTCATCTTTAAGGGACACAATATCAGCAACGGTGCCTATAGCTGCAACATCAATTAAATCAATTGGTAAATCTTCCATTAATGCTTGAGCAACCTTGAGAGCAACTCCCGCTCCCGATAGGTCACCAAATGGGTATGCCTGTCCCTCTTGGTTTTTAACACGTGGGTGAATAATTGCGTACGCATTGGGTAACACTTCCGGTAACGAATGATGATCTGTGACTAACACATCGCAATGCAAGGAGTTAGCAACATCAATTGCCTCATTTCCGGCGACACCATTATCAACGGTAATAATCAATGTCGTACCATTATTTATAATTTTCTTAAAGGCGTCAACGTTTGGACCATAACCGTCTGAAAAACGATTCGGAATATAATAATCAACATTTGCTCCTAAATCGTTAAGCACTTCATACATAATCGTAGTGCTGGTAATGCCATCAGCATCATAGTCCCCATAAACGGTGATTTGTTCTTCGTTTTCAACTGCGTGTTGGATTCGTGCAATCCCCTTTTTCATGTCATGCATCAAATAAGGGTCGTGAAAATCTTTCGACGATGGCGTCAAAAAGTCCTGAGCAGCTTCCTCAGTGCTAACACCTCTTTGAAGTAAAATTGATGCGATAAGCGGATCAATTTTTAATGCCTCGCTAAGTGCCTGAACCTGCTGTGGATCAGTATTCTGCTTAATTTGCCATTTAAATTTTGAATCAATCATAAAAAACACGCTACCTTACTTTTGGGATGACAGTTTGTCAGTTAACTTCTCGATTTCTGATTCTAAATCACTAATCTGTTGATCCTTGGCACCAATTTCTTGTTTACCGGATGAATTTTTCAATCTAGTTTCCAGTGCTTTAAGACTATCTTGTAAATGATTAATTTGATCAGTCAATTCTTGCTGGCGTTCATCACTTTGATTCTGAAGTTCTTTATATTCTCGATTTTGTCGAATATTTTGCGTAGAAGAAAATAGAAAAATAATCAAAGCCCCGATCAGTAAACAAACCAAAATTAGCAATACCAGTGGCATTTCAACCGAAGTAAAGCCAAAACTAACATCAACTTTTTCTAAATTCAGCATTGCAAAAACAGCAATTAAAATAATCAGAATAATACTGATTATTGTTGTAACTTGTTTTTTCAAAATGCACATCCCCCTAACCACATAGTTGTGCAATATTCTTTAATTAAACCAATACATCTAAAAGATCATTGCACTTAATATCTTTTGAACTAAAACAACTGTTATTAACTAAGCTTTTTAAACGGAATGTCAATCACGTCAAAATCTTTGACAACTTTTGTATTCGGGAAAACAACTTTTGCCTGTTTTTCAAGTTCATACACTAATTTACCTGTATAGCGGGCAGAAATATGATTGAGTAATAGTTGTTTGACGTGTGCTTTCTTGGCAATTTGTGCTGCTTGAACATTTGTCGAGTGATAATGACTTCTTGCAAGTTTGGTTTCGCTTTTTCCAAGCGTACTTTCATGAACCAAGACATCAGCATCCTGGGCCAATTTAACCGCATTCTCCGTCTTACGAGTATCACCAATAATTGTCACAATTCTGCCGGGTTGTGCAGGACCAATCATCTGTTTACCATCAACGACACGTCCATCATCAAGTGTCACAGTTTCTCCTTTTTTAAGGCGACCATACACAGGGCCTGATGGAATATGAAGTTGAGTCAACTTATCAACCATCAATTCGCCCGGATGATCATGCTCCACAACTCGGTATCCAATACTTAAAATCCGGTGGTCAAGGGGTGCAGCGTAGACAGAAAATTTGTTATCTTCAAAAATGAGTCCATTCGTTTGCTTTGTCAGTTCATGGAATCGAATTTTATAAGATAAATGACTTTCTGAAATTTTTAAGCTTACTTCGACGTACTCCTTAATTCCCTTTGGACCATATATGTCAAGAGGCTCAAAGCCTCCTTGAAATGAACGGCTACTCAGTAATCCTGGTAAGCCAAAGATATGATCACCATGGAGATGACTAATAAAAATTTTGTCGATCTTTCTGGGTCTAATCGTTGAACGTAAAATTTGATGTTGAGTTCCCTCCCCAACATCAAATAACCAAACTGAATTAATTTCATCCAGTAACCTAAGTGCTAAACTTGAAACATTTCGAAACTTTCCCGGAGATCCAGCTCCGGTTCCTAAAAATTCAATTTGCATCATTTATCGTTTCCTTAACTCTTATAATCGATCAGTGGTTTTGTATACACCACTGAAAAGCAATTTCAATTGTATCATAATTTAGGTAAAATAATCATTAGTAAGGAAGGTGAAGCAGATGAATCTTGATGAATTTTACCGGGCAAGCGCCACCTTGGATTCAAAATTGACACTACTTATTTCTAAAGATGAACACTTTATCCCCATCAACCAATTAACTAGAGACGATCATGTACTTTTCTTAGGATCAGTGTCAAAATCCCAAAGCGGCACTGCTACTATTACTTTAGACCAATTTATGACCCGAACCAGACTGCTGCCTGCACAAACAAATTTACGAACGTCAAATAACCACCAGCTTGTATTTGGGTTTAGAATTGTTAATAAATCAATTGTTTTTTACTAGGGGTCGAAAAAATGAAAAAATATCAAGTATCACTGGCGTTAGGAATAATTCTTATTTTAGGACTAGCTGGTTGTAATGGAAATAAGCAGAGCAACCAACATCAAAACAAAGAAAAAGCAGCTATGAGTGCGAAAATGGCTAACGACGATAGTTCAGCTTCAGAATCAAGCAGTACGAGCAGCAGTCTCACCCATTATAAATATAAAGTTCCAAAAAGTGAAAAGCAGAACAGAGATTATGTAGCCGACGGTCATTTAACCAATAAGCATCAATTTAGTTATGATCGCTTTGGTACAAAACAGCAACTGGCAAAAAAAGCCACGCCTTCATCAACATTCAACAGTGATAAAGTGACTTACCGTATACTAAACGTACGAGTATTAAAGAACTCGGCCAAAACCAGTGCCGCAAAGCAAGCAGCTTCTCAAGTACTCAATCTGTCTAGTGTTCCTGATACTTACTATACATTTGTCATTAATTATGAGGTTACCAACCAACAGCAACAGACAATCGCTTTAAATGGCGTATCTTCTGTTAAAACTAATCAGGGACAGACGCTTCAAACATCCAACCAACTAACGGATTCTTCGGCAGGTAGTCAAATTCCTGCGGGAAAATCCCGCCAATTCGTGATGAACGGTTATCTTTATCATTACGATAAAGATCCAGCATCAAATTTAGCCATCAATTTTGGGCCAATATTTGATACTAAAGGAACTAAAATTGCTTCAGCTCCTTCTCATGCTTTACAAGTGACACTTTCCTAATGATCAATCATGCCCCACAGTAGTCCCATGAGTCATGTTGAGTTGTGATCACTTTAATTATGTGAACAGGCCATACAAAAAGAGGTACGATCAAAAATCAACTTTTTGATCGTACCTCTTTTGATTACAACAATAAACTGATTGAATGTGTGTACATCAACCTGCTTGTAAAATAGTCAAACTCAGCTCGCCGGCATTAACTGATGTGCAATTTCTTTTGCCACAAGATGTGTGTAATGAATATTCCCTTGTGGATTTGGATGAACATTGTCCTGCCAGAACCAATCTGAACGATTAACACTATAACTATGCCAATCAATAACATAAAAGTTTTTATATTTTTTAGCAGCCATACCAAGCGTAGCGTTGACTTCTGTTTCCCAATTTCTTGTAGGAACATGGGTATTAACCCAGAAGATCCGATGTCCCTTACCAATCGTCTTGACAACTTTGGCGATTTGAGCAGATGTCATTGGTGAATTAGTTCCCAAATTGATTAAAACGTTAGGTGCCAGCTCCCCCCTCTTTTTAAGAGCAGTTAACACTTCCCCTGCTTGCCAAATTTGTCGGCCAACCTTGGCAGAAACATATGCTTGTTTAAAAACCGTTTGCAAATCATGACTATTATCTGCCATAATCGAATCTCCAACAGCCGTCAACGGTTGATG
Organism: Lentilactobacillus hilgardii DSM 20176 = ATCC 8290; assembly: GCF_000159315.1. Classification (GTDB taxonomy): domain Bacteria; phylum Bacillota; class Bacilli; order Lactobacillales; family Lactobacillaceae; genus Lentilactobacillus; species Lentilactobacillus hilgardii. The sequence continues at coordinate 111,015 of NZ_GG669999.1, read as the reverse complement.
TGAGGCAACTAAATATTGTGCTTTGCTTAAACGATATTTTTTAGCAATCAAATATTGTTTACGGGTTAACTTTTTGGTCATTAAAGCGTGCATTTTGCGTTTATTCTCAGCTA
>NZ_GG669999.1:67273-110852 GCF_000159315.1 Lentilactobacillus hilgardii DSM 20176 = ATCC 8290 | reverse complement strand
AGCCTTGGTTGGTGCAATCGCACTTCCGTATAAACAAATACCAATTAACCCTAACGCGGGCAGCATCCACAATCGTTTAAGTCCAAACTGTGAATTTGGTTTGACAAACTCAGTAATTGAACGGCCAAGCTGCTTATAATGATAGTGACGAAGTGGCTTTTCAATATAACGATACGATAGCTCACTAATCACCATAATGAGTACCACTTCAATTAACGCATTTAAAATCGGATGATCTGCGATATCCTGAATTTTCATCTCGTAAAAAATCATTACCGGAAACTGATAGAGATAAATACCATAACTGCGAGTACCAATCCATGCAAACACCGGGTTGGTTAACCACCGATTGATATCGGCCCCCGGATGTGCACATGCAGCAACCAACGTTGTAGAAACAACCGCCATAATAAACATGCCACCGCGATAGGTAAACGTATTTTGCCCGGCAAGTTTAAAGAACATCACTGCCATTACACCTATCGAAAGGATTCCAATGACATTTAACGTCCATCTGGATCCTCCAGAAATATTCTTCCGCAAATGAGTAGATGGCCAGATAATCGCGAGTAAGGCGCCAAATACAATTGAAAACATTCGCGTATCAGTCCCATAATAAACACGGTTCAGTGCATCCGGACCAGTGTATAGAACGCCCATTAACAGTCCCGATATAGCTGCCAAAGCAAGTAAAATATAAGCGATTACTTTTTTTCTTCTAATGATTAAAATCATGGCAATTAAAATCAACGGCCAGATCAGATAATACTGCCCTTCGATTGATAATGACCATAAATGGGTAAATGGTGATTCTCCGTTGAACCTGTCAAAATAACTTTGTCCATGACCGACTTCCCACCAATTATATAAATACAGCATATTAGTAGTAATAATCGACCTTAAATTAGTCAAAAGCGATCGTTCAAAAAGGGTTATGTACGTGCCGGTTCCCACCAGCATAAATACTAAAGCAGGATATAACCGTTTTAATCTCCGGGAATAAAATCCCCAAAAATCAATTTTGCCATTTTGCTCCCACTCTTGTAACAATAAATCCGTAATCAAATAACCCGATACAACGAAGAACGTCGGCACACCAAGATAACCACCTTGGAGGTTATACGGCAATAAATGATAAACAATTACCCCAACCACGGCCAGTGCACGAATGCCATCAAAACCTGTTATATATCGACTCTTCTTAAGTCTTTTCCCAGTTTGTTGTGAGCGAACCTGTTGCATTAAAAATCTTCCCTGTCTTAATTAAATTACTTTAAGCTACATAAGTGAATGAGAAGTCGAGGATAGTGACTGTGTCTCCATCCTTAGCACCGGCTTTCTCAAGTGCACTATCAATTCCCATACCCCTCATTTGGCGTGCGAATCTCAACATACTCTGATCATGTTCAGTATCAGTCATCTTGAACAGTTTTTCAATTTTATCTCCGGAAATAACCCAAGAATCGATTTCTTTATCAAAGGATATCTTAAAGGCCGGAGAATCAGTTTTATCAAAATCGTATTCCTTGGTGTTACTTTCTGTCTCGGACTGTTCCTGTGCTTGTAAGCGAGTCTGATCCAGAAGAGCGGCGGTTTTATTAATCAGTTCCGATAAACCGGCATGCGTTACTGATGATATAGCCAAAACTTCAGGCAACTCTGTATCCACGGAATGACCTGATGTCAATTTATCCTTAAAAATCTGTAAATTATCTTTGGCATTTGGCAAATCCATCTTAGTTGCGACTACAATTTGCGGCCGTTTTAAGATATCCGGATCATATTCAACTAATTCTTTATTGATTGCCAAATAATCATCATAAGGATCTCTGCCTTCAACACCGGACATATCAACAAGGTGTAAAATGACCCGAGTTCTCTCAACGTGTCGTAAGAATTGAAAACCGAGCCCAACACCTTTCGAGGCACCTTCCACTAATCCTGGTAAATCAGCAACAGCAAAGTCTCTGCCATCATCCAATCTAACCATTCCAAGGTTTGGTACCAGAGTGGTAAAATGATACCCAGCAATTTTTGGTTTCGCACTGGTAATAACTGAAAGTAACGTTGACTTTCCAGCGGATGGGAATCCAACCAAGCCAACGTCGGCCAGTACCCGTAACTCTAAACTCAAAGAAACTGCTTGACCGGGTTCACCATTTTCAGCAATTTCAGGCGCCGGATTTGTCGCACTTGCAAAATGGATATTACCACGGCCACCACGTCCGCCCTTAGCGACTGTTAATTCCTGATCCGGTTTCAACAAATCACCAATAACCTCACCTGTAGTTGTATCGGTTACGATGGTTCCTTCCGGTACGGGCACAATTAAATTATCGGCACTTTTTCCCGTCATCGACTTGTTACCACCATCGCCGCCATTTTTAGCTTTAAACTTACGATGGTAGCGGAAATCCATCAAAGTATTCATCCCTGAATCCACTTTAAATATGATACTTCCGCCTCGACCACCATCGCCGCCTGCTGGGCCACCATTAGGAACAAACTTTTCACGCCGAAACGCAACAATACCATTGCCGCCATTTCCGGCTTGTACATCAATTTTTACTTGATCAACAAACATCTTATCACCATTTCAAATTAATCCTTAACTTTAACCCATACAGTTGTTACCTTTTGAAGTATACCGAGTTTATATCAGAAGGTCAAAGGAATCCGAAAAAAAGAACAAAAGATTAAAAGATAACGAATCAATTAATTAATTTTTTATCTTGATAATTAACAACTTTTCTTTCTGCATCAATTTTACTCAATGAAAACTTAATGGTTTGAGCAACCGTTTCTGAAATTCCCAAAGCCTTCAAATCATCAACAGGTGCTGCGGAAATTTTCTTTAAAGATCCAAACTTTCGCAAAAGTTTATTTCTTGTTTTTGGCCCCACTCCAGCAATTGAGTCCAATCGGGAACCCAAAGAATTTTTAGCATGTACCTTGCGATGATAGGTAATTGCAAAGCGGTGGACTTCATCTTGAATTCGCTGAAGGAGGTAGAATCCCTGACTCTTGGGATCTAAATGAAGTGGTGTATCACTATCGCCAAATAACAAGTCAGCCGTTTGGTGATGCTCGTTTTTAACCATCCCGCCAACTGGAATATCTAACCCAAGTTCATTAACCAAAACATCTTTTACTGCATTCATTTGAATCGTACCGCCGTCCATTAATATCAAGTCGGGCATTTGAGCATGCTCTTTTAACAGCCGGGTATAACGTCGCCGAATGACTTCTCTGGTACTGGCTGCTTCGTCGGCATGGTCAACAGTCTTCAATTTATATTTTCGATATAAATTTTTATTAGGTTGACCGTCAACGAAAACGACCATTGCTGATACCAAATCGGCGCCCTGAATATGAGAATGATCAAAAGCTTCAACCTTGTGACCTTCTGGAATCCCCATCGCATCTGTTAATTCCTTCATTGCACCAGTCGTCTTGCTCTCATCCAATTCCAGCAACCGAAATTTTTCTTCCAGAACAAGCTGCGCATTTTTTCCGGCCATTTCCAACAAATCACGTTTTTGTCCACGTTTAGGTGTTCTTACTGGAATATCATCAACAACCGAGCTAACAACATCGTAAGGCAAGGAGCTGGGCACCAAGATCTCTTTAGGCAGAATCTGATTTTTTTGTTTATAGAATTGTGAAATGAAACTGACCATTTCTTCTTCAGGATCAGTAATAATTGGAAAAAAGCGCTTTTCGCGTTTCATTAATCGAGATTGACGGATAAAGAATACTTGAATGGATAGCCATCCCTTATTCATATAATAATTAAAGATATCTCTAGGTGTATTGTCATGCGAAATAATTTTCTGCTTTTCAACTGTTATCTCAATATACTTAATTAAATCCCGAATTTCAGCCGCCCGTTCATAGGCCATATTTGCCGAAGCGTCTTCCATTCGTTTAGCCAACATTTGTTTAGCATGGCCGACGTTGCCATTTAGAAACGACTTAATTCGCTTAATTTGACGATCATATACTGCCTCTGGGACTACTTTAAAACAAGCACCGAGGCATTGGCCCATGTGGTAATAAAGACATGGTCTATTTTGGAATCCGTTGCAGCGTCGAAGCGGATAAACCTTCTGCAAAAAGTTAACCGTCTCCTCCGCAGCATAGACATTTGGATAAGGGCCAAAATAATAAGCGCCATCTTTTAAAAGTGTATTAACAATTTTAATTTGAGGATCACGTTCATTGGTAATCTTGATATATGGATAACCACTGTGTCCCTGCTTGAGTTTAATGTTGAAATAAGGACGATGCTTTTGAATGAGTGTAATTTCGAGTAAAAACGCTTCTTTATCAGTTGAAGTAATAATTGTTTCAAAATCAGCAATTTCTGAAACCAGTCTTGCTGTTTTGCCTTCATGACTACTCTTAAAATATGAGCGAACACGATTTTTTAAATTTTTAGCTTTCCCAACATAAATAATTTTACCGTTGATATCCTTCATCAGATAACATCCTGGAAGTCCTGGTAATAAAGATAATTTATGTTCTAAATACTCGCTTGCCAAAAAATGTCCACTCCTTTCTTAATACTCAATATAAGAGTATAACTCGAATGTACGTTTGCTTCAATTATTAAATACCGAATCTTGTCACTCTCAAAAGGAATCATATCACAACCATGTTGATTGAAAAAGCCGCACCACTCAGATATCAAAAGTGATGCGGCTTTCATGTTCAAATGTAACAATCATATTACTTTATTGTTTACCCATTAATAAAACAGCTTGATCGCAAAAAAGTTATTTAGCTTCAATAATTTTACCAATAAAATCTTTGGCCCGCTCATTTTGTGGATTATCAAACATTTCGCTTGGTGAACCTTTTTCCAGAATATAGCCATCCGCCATAAACCATACTTGATTGGCAACAGATTTGGCAAATCCCATTTCATGAGTAACAACCACCATTGTCATCCCTTCATTTGCCAATTCCTGCATTACTTCCAGAACCTCACCAACCATTTCAGGGTCCAATGCACTGGTCGGTTCATCGAAAAGCATCACTTCAGGGCTCATTGCCAACGCCCGTGCAATCGCAACACGCTGCTGTTGACCACCCGAAAGGCTGCTTGGATAAGCATCCGCTTTAGATTGCAGTCCAACTCGGTCTAACAAATGCATGGCCGTCTTTTTAGCTTCATCCTCCGTCATATGCTTCACTCGCATCGGTGCTAACATCAAATTTTTCAGCACCGTCATATTAGGGAATAAATTAAAGCTCTGAAAAACCATTCCCATTCGTTCACGTAAATCTAACAACTGCTTACCATCAACATGGGTTAAATCCGTACCATCAAATTTAACCTCTCCGGAAGTGGGCTTTTCAAGGAGATTCAGGCAACGTAAAAAAGTACTTTTACCGGCACCGGAAGGACCAATCACACAAATCACCTGACCGGATTTCACTGTACCATTAATATCTTTTAAAATCGTATTTTCACCAAATTTTTTATTTAAATGATTAACTTCAATTACAGCTTTATCCTGCATGTTTCATCTTCCCTTCGTAGTGATTCAATAATCTTGTTAATAAGAATGTCATTAGGAAGTAAAGGACCATCGCTACGAATATCGGCATAACACCACGATACGTGTCGGCACGGACAATATTCAATTGATAAATAAGATCGGTAACTCCGATAATGGAGACGATTGAACTTTCCTTAATGAGCGAAATAAATTCATTCCCCAATGCCGGCCAAATATTTTTAAACGCTTGAGGCAAAATGACGTATCGCATCATATCCCCTTTAGTTAATCCCAAACTTTCCGCTGCTTCTGTTTGACCTTTGCCAACAGAATTAATGCCACCTCGAATGATTTCAGCAACATAAGCACCACTATTCAGCGAAACAGCAATCATTCCTGAAATTAAAGCCGGAATATTAATGATCACGCCAATTCCGAAATAGACAAACATCACTTGAACCATCAAAGGCGTTCCTCGAATAAATTCAGTGTAGCTGATTGCAAGCCCGCGCAACCACCTCTGTCTGCTGAAACGCATTAAAGCTAAAACTACTCCGATCAAAACACCAAAGAATGTTGAAACTAACGAAATCAGGATTGTGTACTCAACACCACTGGCAAAATACTTCCAGTAATGAAACATTGATGTATTAACGGTGTTAACTTTCATATACTTCCCTGCGCTAGCTAAGTATTTATCTGTTAAATGCTTCTTTTTGATCTGGACAATACTCTTATTAACGGCATTCACCAAACTTGTAGAACCCTTTTTAAAAGCAATTGCAGCGCCAATATCATTTTTATTGAGGTGATATCCAGAAGGAATCATCTTAAGACTTGGGTCATTTTTGACATAAGCTTCTGCACTTGGCTTTTCAATTCCCAAAGCATCAATTTTGTTAGTTTTAAGTGCCAAAACCAAATCGGTGGATTTATCCATTCCTTTAACCGTAGCTCCGGGAATTCGTTTCTTTGCCAAACCATACTGTAACGTTCCTGTTTGGGCACCAATTTTACCACCACGCAAGTTCTTCACGCTTTTATATTTATTAACATCTTTTGAATTAATCAGGAAGCTTTGACCTCCCGAATAATAAATGTCCGAAAAATCAACACTTTGACGACGCTCATTGGTTGGATTAATCCCACCAATGGCCATATCGGCTTTTCCAGTTTGGATTGCCACTAACAGTGAATCAAAATTCATACTTTTAATGACTAATTTCACGCCTAAATCTTTAGCCACTTTTTTGGCAACGTCAATATCCATTCCAACAATTCGGCTTTTGCCGCCCTTATTCACTTGGAATTCGTAGGGTGGATAATCCGGACTGGTTACCATAATCAATTCACCTCTTTGCTTAACTCTTTGAAGTGAATTGTCCGCAGCCGACGCACTATTAGTCTGAATGACACTAACAGTCAGTAAGGTCACAAAAACGAGCATCATTTGAATAATTGCTTTAAGCTTTTTCATCAACTTTCCCTCTCTCAAACAGATAATACAGAATATACTACCTCACTTTTATTGTTTATGCAATAAAAATTGAAAATTAGTCGTTTTTATTCATATTATGCTCGATATAATGCATATATGCAAAATTAACCAATAAAAGTGACTTTCCTGTTTAATTTTGATATGATTATCACGAAAAGAGATAAGGAGATGAACTAAATGGCACTCAAGATTAATCGACAGGACGACCTGGACGCCATCTTCGGCAAATTTGCTGAAATGAATCTCGACGATGATAAGCGGGACAAGTTTTTAAAGCATAAGAAAAACGATAAAGATAAGAAGCAGAAAAACGAGAAACGACCAGAAAAAAAGTAATATCCTTTATCCATTAGAGGATTCATCGATTATCCACTTCATTATAAAAACGACTGATGACAATTTTCCACTATTGTCATCAGTCGTTTTTTTATTTTGTATTAATGATAATGTGACCCAATAGTTAATTTTTGAAAGACCATATTAAAACAAACCAGCAGAGGCTTTCTAATCTACGAATTGCTTAATTCCTGCTTGGCATTTTTAATTTGGATTCTTACTTGGTCAAAACCGGTTCCACCTAACGAATGGCGACGCTCTACAGCCACCTCTGACTTAAGGTCATGGTAAACATCTGCTTCAATTTTAGGGGATGCTTCTTTCAACTCTTCAAGCGACATATCTTGAAGGTTTTTGTGCGTTTGAAGCCCCTTAAGCACTAACTGCCCCACAATACCGTGGGCTTCACGAAACGGTACACCCTTGGCAGCAAGATAGTCAGCTAATTCAGTAGCATTTGAAAAATCATTTTCAGTCGCATGCTTCATACGTTCAACGTTGGGTTTGGCAGTCTTAAGCATCCCATTAAAGACCTTTAATGAAGGCAGGAGCGTCTTAACCGTATCAAAGACACCCTCTTTGTCTTCTTGGAGGTCTTTATTGTACGCAAGTGGCAATGACTTCATAGTGGCTAACAGTCCCATTAAATGCCCATACACACGGCCACTCTTTCCACGAATAAGTTCTGCCATATCAGGATTCTTCTTTTGCGGCATGATTGAGCTACCGGTTGTATAGGCATCACTCAACTCAAGATACTTAAATTCGTGACTTACCCACATACTGATTTCTTCACAAAAACGTGATAAATGAAGCATCAAAATCGAACTATTACTTAAAAACTCCAATGCAAAATCTCGATCAGAAACAGCGTCCAGAGAATTTGCATATACTTGTCCGAATCCAAGCTCTTTAGCTGTGTATTCCCGATCGATCGGAAAAGTCGTACCAGCCAATGCAGCCGCTCCTAAAGGCATCATATCCGTATGCTTCATGTTAAATTCAAAGCGTTCTTTATCCCGCTTCAGCATTTGATAATAAGCCATTAAATAATGACCGTAAGAAATTGGTTGTGCGTGTTGAAGATGCGTGTACCCTGGCATAATTGTTTCAACGTTTTGTGCCGCCATTGATACCAGCGTTTTTTGAAGCGTTGTAATTTCATCGATGATCCTTGGTAAACGATTTTTGACATATAAATGAAAATCCGTCGCTACTTGATCATTTCGTGAACGAGCCGTATGGAGCTTTCCGGCAACCGGCCCAATTTTCTCAGTTAAGAGTGCCTCAATATTCATATGAATATCTTCATTCTCAACTGTAAAGGTGAGCTTACCTTCGTGTAACTCCTGTCGAAGTTCTTCCAGACCAGCCACGATTTGATCCACATCTTTACTATTAAGAATTTTTGTATAAGCCAACATCTTGACATGAGCCAATGACCCTTCGATATCTTCATCAGCCATTTGTTGATCAAACGAAATCGATGCACCGAACTCATCAACCCATTTTGATGCTTGCTCCTGAAAACGACCACCCCAAAGCTTCTTTGTACTCATTATTTCTTTGCTCCCATTTGAGAAGAGTAATTTCCTTGAATAGTAACCTTGTCTTCGGCGTGTGACTCAGTGACTGCTTTTACAAATTGGGACTGCTTATTTTTTAGTTGAACTTGTGAATAAACCTGTGTTGGAAGGCCCCAAAGCTTAATGAATCCTTTGGCAGCTTCTTGATCAAATGAATCTGATGCCGTATAAGTTGCCAAGTCCTTGTCGTAAAGTGAGGAACCCGATTTACGACCGAGAATTGTGACATTTCCTTTAAATAATTGTGCTTTAATAACACCGCTAACGACTTCTTGTGACTTGTCAATAAAGGCATTTAAAGCATCCATCAAAGGAGAGAACCAAAGTGCATTATAGACCAGCTCGCTCAATTGTTTCTCTACCGTTGGTTTAAAATGAGCCAAGTCACGTTCGAAAGTTAGATCTTCAAGCTCTTTATGTGCTTTAAGAAGAACAGTTGCGGCCGGGGCTTCATAAACCTCACGAGACTTGATACCCACCAAACGATTTTCAATGTGGTCGATTCGGCCGATTCCATGTTCGCCAGCAATAGTATTTAATTGTTGGATAATTTCTGAGAATTTCATCGGTTGACCATTTAGCTCAGTTGGAAGTCCCTTAACAAAGGTTAAATCAACAACTGCGGGTTTGTCAGGTGTATCCCCCAATGCATTTGTAATGGCAAACGCATCTTCCGGCGCACTATGCCATGGATCCTCCAAGACACCGGCTTCATTGGCACGTCCCCAAATATTTGCATCAATTGAATATGGTGAATCCAAATCAATTGGAATTGGAATATTATGTTTCTTTGCATAGTCAATTTCCTGTTCACGAGACCAGTGCCAGTCACGTACCGGGCTTAGAACCTCAAGCTGTGGATCCAAACTGTGAATTGCAACTTCAAAACGTACTTGATCATTCCCCTTACCAGTACAGCCATGAGCAACTGCTTGGGCATGTTCTTGATGAGCAAGGTCAACCAATGCCTTTGAAATAAGTGGACGTGACAATGCTGAAATTAACGGATAAGCCCCTTCATACATTGCATTAGCCTTTAATGCAACAGACGCATAATGGTCTGCGAAGTCGTCCAAAGCATCGATAACATATGCTTCGACAGCCCCAACATTAAGTGCCTTTTGCTTAATAAAGTTAAGATCCTTACCTTCACCAACATTTATACAACAAGCGACAACGTCGTAACCTTTATCGTTTAACCAAGGAATAGCAACGGATGTGTCCAGACCACCTGAATAAGCTAAAATTACTTTTTTATTTTCTGTCATTTATAAATACCTCGAATTTCTTAATTATCAATTAGTAATGAGGTTAACACCGATATTCATTAATTGCAACCATTTTTGCGTTTTATTCATTATTTTTCTAAATATTAAGTTTAATATGCATTTTGGCGCGTATCTTGTGCACTGAGAACCTTTTCAAATCAGACGCTTACTTAGAAAACGATAAGAATTTAATCACATAACAACCGAAATTCTTTGTAAACAAAAACAAGTAGATTAGGTCAAAATACAGGCTGACCTAATCTACTTGTTTAAAGCATCTTACTTTTATTTATAATTATTACAAATTAACTTGATTCAGGCCACCCTTTGATGACGGGTAGCGTTGCTTCAATCGCTTAATATTTTCAGAAGCAATTTGGTCAAAAGGAATATCAGCCCATTCAGCAATTTGCGAGAGATACCACAAAACATCTCCCAATTCTTTTGTCAGTTGGCCTTTATCTAATTTTGTACTTTGAAAAGTATATTTTCGGACAAGGTCAGCAACTTCACCTGATTCCCCTGTTAGCCCCAAAACACAGTTAGTAAGGACCTGCTCTTTCCCCATCAAAGTACGATTGGCAGCCTTTTGATAATCATCAAAATTCATTGATGCATTCTCCCTTCAATCCATTGCCAGATTTCTGTCTTTCCTTGTTTGGTTAATGCAGAAAAAGAAATCAGTTTTTCATTGGCATCCAAATTAAGTGTTTTTCGAATCAAGGACTCTTGTTTGTTCCATTTGCCTTTGGCAATCTTATCCATCTTGGTGGCCACTGTCAGAATTTCAATACCGTAGTATTTCAACCATTCATGCATGGATACATCGTCATTGGTTGGCGCATGACGACCATCAACCAGCGTAATGACCCCTCGCAATTGTTCTCTTTCCGTTAAATACTTCTCAATCATTTTACCCCATTTTTCACGATTAGCCTTCGAAGTTTTAGCATAACCATATCCTGGCACGTCAACGAAGAAAAGTTTATCCTCGATATTGTAAAAATTAAGTGTCTGCGTCTTCCCCGGCTGACTGGAAGTTCGTGCATATCCTTTTCGATTAATTAACACATTTGTTAAAGAAGATTTCCCAACGTTGGAGCGTCCGACAAATGCAATTTCTGGAAACCGCGTATTCGGGTACTGCTTTGCCTCCACTGCACTAATCGTTAAATCGACGTTTTGTACGTCCATTAAATCACCGTTCCTTTCCTTTCAAATAATGCAAAATCTCATTTTAGACAAAAAAAGAGCCTGACGGTAAACTGATTAAAGTTTACATCAGACCCCCTTTAATTACGATGCCTTTTTCAGAACAAGTTGCGGCTCTGTATGATTTGTAACGGTTTCTGGTGTAATAATCACCTTAGAAACATCATTTCTGCTTGGTAAATCAAACATAATATCACGCATAACATCTTCGATAATTGAACGGAGCCCACGGGCACCTGTATTTCGAGAAATCGCAAGTTGTGCCATCTTTTGCAAAGCAGCTGGTTGAAATTCAAGTTCAGCACCATCTAGCTCAATCAATTTTTGATATTGCTTAACAAGTGCATTTTTTGGTTCCGTTAAAATTCTAACCAAATCATGTTCATCCAACTTATCTAAAGCTGTCAGGATTGGGAGTCGGCCTATAAATTCAGGAATTAACCCAAATTTCAACATATCCTCCGGAATAACTGACTGCATAATATTCTTTGAATTGACATTTTTAGCTTCATCAGAATCTGTGCCGAACCCAATTGTTTTATCACCAAGTCGGCTCTTAACAATTCCTTCAATCCCATCAAACGCACCACCAACAATGAACAAAATGTTGGTTGTATCAATTTGAATGAATTCTTGTTGCGGATGCTTACGACCACCCTGAGGCGGTACATTTGCAATCGTACCTTCAAGAATTTTTAATAGTGCTTGTTGAACACCTTCACCGGAAACATCTCGTGTAATTGATACGTTCTCCGATTTCTTTGCAATCTTATCAATTTCATCAATGTAAATAATGCCCTTTTCAGCTTTATCAACATCATAATCTGCATTTTGCAATAACTTTAAAAGAATGTTTTCAACATCCTCACCAACATAACCGGCTTCCGTCAAAGTCGTTGCATCTGCAATTGCAAATGGGACATTTAAAATTTTAGCTAGTGTCTGGGCTAAATAGGTTTTACCAGAACCCGTTGGTCCGATGACACAAATGTTACTCTTCTGTAATTCCAAGTCATCATTTGGATCGCTAATCATTTCATTTACCCGCTTATAATGATTATAAACGGCTACAGCCAAAGTACGTTTGGCGTTTCCTTGGCCAATCACAAACTCATTTAGTTTGTCCAAGATTTGTGCGGGTGTCAACACCTTCAATAAATCTTCTGAAGTTTTCTCTGGTGCTAGTTCTTCATCAATGATCTCTTTACACAAATCGATACATTCATTACAAATGTAAACGCCTGGACCAGCAACAATCTTTTTTACCTGATCTTGAGTTTTACCACAAAAAGAACAGGTAATTGGTCCATTTGATTCGTTATCTTCGAACAATATATTCACTCCTCCATTAGAGTTGGAAGTTAATTCTGGTCAAACAATGGAGACCAAGAATAAAACTGACCACAGTAAAAATTAGCCCTATTCACTCTCCAACTATACGTAACTTTAACATATAATAGTCAAATTGCAATTAGAAGGGTTCACTTCAAAAAAAGACCCGTTATTAAAACGGATCTTTTAAAGAAAAGCCGTTTACTTTTCCGAACTATCTTTTTTATCTGTATCAGACTTTTCTTCTTTAGCTTTAGCATCCTGTTTCGAAGAATCAACGATCAAGTCAATAGCCTTCTTGATACCAATATCATGCTTGAGCATGTCATCAGTCAAAGCACTGCGAACAGCGTCTTCTTTCATGCCATATTGTGAAGCAAGATCCTTCACTTCAGCTTTGATATCATCCTCGGTTGGATTAATCTTTTCTGCATCCACAATTGCTTCCAGAACAAGATTGGTCTTAACACGACGCTCAGCACCATCAGAAAATTGTTTCTTCAAATCTTCCGGCTTTGTACCAGTCAATTGGAAATACATCTGCTGATTAATCCCTTGTTGTTGCATACCTGCAAGGTATTGATCCATTTGTCGTTGAATATCTTCATCAAGCATGGCTTGTGGGATATCCTTAACTTCTGAATTGTCAACAGCTTGGTTAATAGCAGCATCTTCAATTGCTTCACGAGCTTCATTTTTCTTTTGAGTCTTAAGATCGTCTTTAATCTTTTCTTTTAACTCATCAAGTGAATCTACGTCTTCATCGACATCTTTAGCAAAATCGTCGTCTAATTTTGGCAATTCCTTTGTTTTTACTTCGTGAATAGTAGTCTTAAAGATCGCGTCTTTACCTTGAAGATCCTTTGCTTGATAATCATCAGGGAATGTTACCTTAACGTCGACTTCATCACCAGCTTTATGGCCAACTAATTGGTCTTCAAAGCCTGGAATAAACGAATTTGATCCAAGTTCCAAGGAATGGTTTTTGGCACTGCCACCATCAAATGGCTTGCCATCAACTGTTCCGTCAAAGTCGATCACAACCGTATCGCCTTTTTCAGCAGCTTTACCTTCTTTAAGAACTAGTTCTGCTTCGTTTTGACGTTTCTTTTCAAGTTCTGCGTCAATATCCTTTTGGTAAACTCGGGTATTTTGCTTTGGTACACTTAATCCTTGGTAGTTACCAAGTTTTACTTCCGGCTTAACAGTCACATTAGCCTTAATAACCCATGGTTTGCCCTTTTCCATTGATTCAACGTCAATCTTTGGTTGGTCAACTGGCTCAATTTTTGCTTCGTCAACAGCCTTTGAATATTCGTCTGGCAATAGAATGTTTAAAGCATCCTCATACAATGCTTCCTCGCCATACATTTGGTTAAAAATGGCACGAGGTACTTTTCCTTTACGGAATCCAGGAACCCGAATACTGTTTTTGTTTTTCTTAAATGCACGGTCTAAACCGCTTTTGATAGAATCAGTACCAATTTCGAAAGTTAATTCACCATCGTTGGTACCCTTCTTTTCCCATTTTGCAGACATCTTTTTCCCTCCGAGACGACAAACATATTTTTTTACAATTCATAATTGCATAACATTGTTATTTTAACGTATTAATAACAAAATGTAAAATGCTAAATGAATTTAAAGTAGACAAATTGATATGATAAATAAAAAAGCTGCAAGGATCACTCCTCACAGCTTTTCAATATTAATTAGCGAAATTAGTCGTTAACGTCACTAACAATACCGGCACCAACAGTATGGCCACCTTCACGGATGGTAAACTTAGTACCTTTTTCAATGGCAACTGGCTTAGTTAATTCAACATTGAATGTAACGTTATCACCAGGCATAACCATTTCAACGCCCTTTTCTAGTTCAATAACACCGGTAACATCGGTAGTATGGAAGTAGAATTGTGGTCGGTAGTTTGAGAAGAATGGCGTATGACGGCCACCTTCTTCTTTAGTCAAGATATATACTTGGCCTTCAAACTTCTTGTGAGTTTGAATTGAACCAGGTGCGGCAAGAACTTGTCCACGAACAACTTGGTCGCGATCGATACCACGAAGAAGAACACCAACGTTATCGCCGGCTTGACCTTCATCAAGTGTCTTACGGAACATTTCCAAACCAGTAACAGTTGACTTCAAAGGAGCATCGTTCAAACCAACGATTTCAACTTCGTCACCAATCTTAACAACACCACGGTCAATACGTCCTGAAGCAACAGTACCACGACCAGTGATCGTAAATACGTCTTCAACAGGCATCAAGAATGGCTTGCTGTCATCACGTTCTGGAGTTGGAATATATTCATCAACGATATCCATTAAGTCAAGGATAACTTGTTCTTGTTCCTTGTCGCCTTCAAGAGCCTTAAGAGCGGATCCACGGACAACAGGAATGTCATCACCAGGATAATCGTATTCAGAAAGTAATTCACGAACTTCCATTTCAACCAAATCAATTAATTCGTCATCGTCAACTAAATCAGTCTTGTTTAAGAAGACAACGATGTAATCAACACCAACTTGGTGGGCAAGCAAGATATGCTCACGAGTTTGTGGCATAGGACCATCAGTTGCAGCAACAACCAAGATGGCACCATCCATTTGAGCGGCACCAGTGATCATATTCTTGATGTAGTCAGCATGTCCTGGGGCATCAATATGCGCATAGTGACGCTTTTCAGTTTCGTACTCAACGTGAGCAGTGTTGATCGTAATACCACGTTCACGTTCCTCTGGGGCTGCATCGATATCAGCATAGTCTTCAGCCTTTGCAAGACCTTTAGAAGCCAATACCTTTGTGATTGCAGCAGTTAAAGTAGTTTTCCCATGATCAATATGGCCAATAGTACCAATATTTACATGGGGTTTTGTTCTTTCATAATGTTCTTTTGCCATTAATGAAACCTCCTGTTGTTTTCAAGAATTACATCAATTCGCATCAATGCATTTCTAAATGATATTATACTACATCTTCTTGAAAAGACAAAGCAGTCTAATTTCGAAGAATCCTTAAGTATTATATCGGTACTTAATTTGTTTGTAAACAGATTATTATCGTTTTCTCGAAATATTTTTCATTAAACGAATTTTATGAAGCTTTCTGCTTGATGAATTTGTTTAATCCATCCCAGCATCTCTCGCTGAGCCGGTGTGTTTGCCTCTAAGTGATCGCCAAATAAATCAGCTACGATAATTTTAACCCAGAACTTAGAATCTTGAATAACCTTATCAAAGAAAGGATAAATATAACTGCTTTGCGTAAAGAGTTCTTTTTCGAGTAACTGAAACTTAATAGGATCATCGGCTCCATATTGCTTATCGATTTCCCTCAACGCATCAATAAGCACATGATAAGCGGTTAACGGTTTCAGTTCATTGAGAGGAAGATGATAGCTATTTTTATCAATCCAAGTTAAATCGATCGTTTCCCCACTTCCAACTGCATTTAATTCAAGCAAAACCTGGGTTTTGGAAACCTGCCACCCAAATGGATCGGACAGAAGCAATTTAGCTGCTGTCAAATACTCTTTCAATGGCATCTTCAGCGCATCATTAATGCCGTGAACCTGTTTATAGGCATCCAATGAGCCCAAGTGTGCTAAATTTTTCATTTTGTTATTCAAGTCATTTCTGTCTTTTTCTCGATATCTTTCTTCTGCATTTTCAATTTTGGCAAGCCATTTCAGCCTTTGAGTTGACGACACATTCGGCAAGAATTCTCTGGCAAACATAAATCCATTATTTTCTAGCACAATATGAAAAATAGCTGGTAAATATTTGGGAACCTCGAAAAGCTGCTCACGATAATCAAAGATAATGCGATAGGCATCAGCAGACTCATGCAAAGCAAAAAGAGCTTGCGCCATCAGTAAGTGAATACGAAGGTCGTCAGGATACTTTTTCTCTAGATGCTCCGTTTTGTTCAATACCTGATGGAATTTTTGATCATCAAGGTCCTCTTCAGCACTCCAAAAGATAACCTGATCATTTTTGGAAAATTTACTCATATTCCCTCCGTTACTAATTACAAAAAGGTGGTTTAAAAACAAATCAGAGTCTGGGGGAACAAAAATAACATTCTGTCCCCCAACCTCTGATTATTTGTTATAAAGATATTAAAGTTAATTTTCTTCTTTAGCTGTACTTTTGGCAGCATTCTTTGAATGCTTTTTATTAGTACGTCTATGATGCTGATTAACTTCCATAATAACAGGAAGAATAACCGGGCGACGTTTTGTTTGCTTATACAAATAATCGCTTAAAGTTTCACGAACATCCTGCTTTAAATTACTCCAATCAAACTCTTTGTGATCAAGATTATTGCGGACTGTCTTCTCAATAATTCCCGCAGCTTCCTTCATTAAGTCCTTGTTTGCTTTAACGTATACAAATCCTCGTGATGTCAACTTAGGCTGAGAAACAATTCGTTTCTTTTTCCGATCAATCGTGACAACAGCAACAAAAATGCCATCTTCTGAAAGCACCTTTCGATCTCGAAGAACGATATTACCAATGTCACCAATACCAATACCATCAATCATGGTATCAGAAATTGGTGCACTCCCACTAATCCACATTTCATCTTTATTAACAGAAACAATATCTCCCTTATCAGGGATAAAAATGCGATCATCTGTAAAACCAATTTGTTTTGCTAATTGTGCGTGGGATTCCAACAAGCGATATTCACCTGAAACAGGGATTAAAAACTTCGGCTTTAATAAATTCATAATAAGCTGAAGATCGGTTTGGCTTGCATCACCAGACGAATTCATTTGATCAGAAATCATCTCAACTTCACCATCAGCCCGATAAACCATGTCACGCGTTTTGGCAACTGTTGTTTCCATAGCAGTTGAGGGAGTAGTTGTAATAAAGACTAAATCATTAGGTTCAATGTTAATGTCGCCCTGCTCTTTATTAGCCATTCGTTGAATTGCCTTGATAGGCTCACCCATTTTACCCGTTTGGATAATAACCACTTTATCAGGATTCATCTTATCGACATCCTTCACAGAGTCAATCAACAAATCGTCCACTGGTAGTTTCAAATTGTGCAATCTTAGTGCTGTTTTAACAATTCGCTCCAAGTCGTGACCAGTTAAGAAGACCCTTCTGCCAGTTTCGGCAGCAGCATTAAAGACTTGCTGCATTCGTAAGATATTTGAAGCAACACTAGCAACAATAATCCGACTATCATGATAATGGAATGTTTCTGTGATATACTCGCCAATTTTCTTTTCCGAAGCGCTGGATGCCGGGTTTTCAGCATTCCCAGAATCACTAAGTAAGGCCAAAACACCTTCATCGCCTAAGCGCGTTAGAGCAGAATAATTGGTTTGATACATTGGGGCGGCTGTTTGATCAAACTTAAAGTCACCGGTATATACAATTGCACCATCTGAAGTATGAAGTGCTATCCCTAAAGAGCCAGGAATTGAATGGGTTGTCTTAAAGAAAGTAACTTTGACATCATCAAAATCAATTTCAGAACGTTCACTAACAATGTGAAAGTCGTCAAAACTGCTTAACTCTTCAGAATCAGCCACATTTAATTTAGCTAACTCAACTGTCATTTCTGATCCAAATACAGGTACATCAAACTCACTCAAAAAGTATGAGATTGCGCCAATTGCATCAGCATGTCCATGAGTCAAGAATACACCAACAATTCGATCCTTATTTTCTTCTAAATAACTAAAATCAGGAATAACTACATCAATTCCCAGTAATTCATTTTCGGGATATTTAAGACCGCAATCTAAAATATAAATCCCGCCGTTGATGTCAATCGCATACATGTTTTTACCATTCTCGCGGACACCACCAATGGCCATAATTTTTATATCGTTTTTCATGTTTCACCTCAAAAAATATTTATCGTTCTTTTTTAAACGTTCGGATTCAGCTTCTATTAGTTTACCATATTTTTTCAAAACAACCGAATTTTTCCATTGTAAACCGAAAAAAGCCGCAAACAAAACAAAAATGTTTTGTCCGCGACTTTTTACAATTATCAAAGAAGACTTGATATTGTCGATATATTAACGACGCAATCCTAAGCTCTTGATTAATTCACGATAACGAGTAACATCCTTATTACGCAAGTATGCCAACAAGTTACGACGATGACCAATTTTCTTCATAAGACCACGTTGTGAATGATAATCTTTACGGTGATTCTTCATATGAATGTTGATTTCGTTAATATCTGCAGTCAAAACAGCGATTTGAACCTCTGCAGAACCTGTATCGCCATCGTGACGAGCGTACTTTTTGATAAGTGCGTCTTTTTCTGATTGTGCAACTGCCATAATTAATTTCCACCTTTTCTTTAAATGATCCAACAACTGAGTCAACGGCAGTGGTACCGGTAAACTAAGTCGAAGGTCCGTGTAACATACAAAGGATAGTATACCTAATTTATCTATTAAATACAAGGAAATCTTTCCGTTTCCATTTGGGTTTGACTTGCAATCATCCTTACAGTTTTGTATAATGATGCTTGTTGAAATTTAATAATTTTACCAAGAAATCTTTCGGAGGTGAATCCAATGCCAATTATCAAGTCAGCTATCGAACGAGTAAAAACTAATGAAAAAGCCCAAAAGCGTAACGCAGCTCAATTGAGTACTTACAGAACAGCTGTTAAACGGTTTGAAAAAGCTCAACTCAGTGGTTCAGACGATGTAAAGGACCTTTACATCAATGCAATTAGTGCCATTGATCATGCTAAGTCAAAGGGATTAATTAAAGCTAATAAAGCAGCTCGTGACAAGTCACGTCTTACTGCTCGTTTATCTAAATAAAACTTTTCAGTTGTTAGTCACTTACATGCTAACAACTTTTTTATTAATTAAAAGAGTCCGTCTGACAACACTTCATTTGAAATGTTGTCAGACGGACTCTTTTTAAGGCAAGGCGCCAACCCCACCATAAGACCGAAGATGATCTAAGCGACATCAGGTCGCATGAATTTTAAAAGAAATAGTTCAAATAAAAGTTCAGGAGAGCGATTGGAAGACTTCATCTCCCTTTCAGTTTCGACCAATCCTAAATAAGCATCACGTAGTTGCTTATAATCAAAATGACGGATTGTCTGCAGAGCTAATTTAACACGATATGGGTGAACCTTCAAACTAGCAGCCAAATTTCCTTGAGAATACCCATGCTTTTGTAAGATCATGACTTGTAAAAGCAATCTAAATTGTTGAATGAGAACAGCATTGATACCAATCGGTGCTTCATTTTCCAAAACCAAATTACGATAAATATCCATTGATTCTTTAGCATTCTTCTTTAAAACACTATTAACCAAATCAAAAACACTTTGCTCAATTGATGGGCTCACAAGACCATTGACAGATGACAATGTTATTTGTTTGCCGTCTTTATTATATAAAAACAACTTTGGCAAATCATTCATCATTGATGTTAATTGACCGGCAGTAAGCTGCATCATTCTTTCAAGTGCGTCTTCATCAATGGCATAACCCTCTGCCGCAATCCTTTGTTTAACCGTCGATTTAATTTCACTTTCTCTAAGTTTTCCGATTTCAACGGTGGTTGCAACTTTTTTAAGTGATTTTGTTATTTTTTTTCGTGAATCTAATTTATCATAAGGGGCAAAAATGACCATAATCGTTGAGCTTTCCGGATGCTTTAAATATTCCAGAAAATCATCCACATGATGCTCCACTTTTGATTTAACACGCAAACCTGTCAAAAAGTATGGGCGATTAATCATAACCAGTCGTTGTTCCCCAAAAAAGGGAACTGAGATGGCATCTTCTACAGCGCTAGAAACTGGCGTTTCTTCCATATCATAAACGCCAATATTCATAGCTCGTTGCTCATCAGGAATTAACGAGGTAAAAGCTTGTTTAATCTGATCGGAAAGATAAGATTGGTCACCTAAAATCAGATAAATAGCGTCTTGCTTATGTTGTTTTAACTGTGTCATTAGTTGTGAAAAATTCATTCGTTTTTCCCTTCATTATGTCCTAACATCGATTCAAAGAAACCGTTATTGTTTCGATATACATATCTTACCATACCTGATTTCTGAGTATTTAAAACTCGGATGTGCTCCCTTTTTAATGTGGTTAATGTTTCCTCGTTTGGATGGTGATAACGGTTATGTCGGCCCGCGGAAATTAGAGCAATTTTTGGCTGGATCTGTGAAATAAAGGCCGGATCCGATGATGTACGGCTTCCATGGTGTCCAACCTTAATAACATCTGTTCTAAGGCTCGGATGCCGTTGTAGGGTATCCATTTCCCCCTGGCGGTCCAAGTCACCCGTAAAGAGCCAATTGAGGCCGCCAAAGCGACCACCAAGAACCTCCGAGTCATGATTTTCTCCCTTTCCCGGTTGATAGGGATGAAAAATGATGAGTGGTAGGCCGCCTACTCGAAATTCATCATTTACCGGCATAACAACCGTTGCAGGATCTTTGCCTGATAGTCGTTTCACAAAGCCTGGGTTTTGATCCATCCCGAGCGGTATAATGATGCGTTTGATTTTCAGTTCTTTAATAAAAGCAGGTAAATCGCCACAGTGATCGGCGTCCTGATGACTGATACAAATATTATCAATTCTTGAAATGCCTATACTTTTTAAATAATTGATAGAGATACGATTTGCCTGGTAATTCTCCGTTCCCCGTTGCCACTGTTGCTGGTTAAAAGTCACTTTTCCGCCAGTATCAATGATCGTTACTGATTGATTAAAAGGCGTCCTAATGAGAAAACTATCTCCTTGTCCGACATCAAACATTGACACTTCTCCATGAATGGGAAAATGAATCCAAATAAACGTCACCAAATAAAGGCCAGCTAAAATGATCTTATATCCCCTAACCCTTTTTTTCGAATGTATCATAATAATCAATGTTAGACCCAACATCAATAGCACAACAACTAGCTGTGGTTTACCAAACACAATCATCCCGGGTAATCGACCAACCATATTTAATGAACGATTAAAAGCCATCAATACCCATTCCACAGGTATGACCAATTTACTGCTGACCAGACCGAAAAGAAGGCCAAAAATGACTAGTGGAAAAATTGTTCTTCCAAACAGTGGTAAAACCATCAAGTTAACAGCCAAACTAAGAACATGCCATTCATATAAATGAAATAACAGGATTGGCAGTGACAGTAAATTCAACAAAACCGTTTGTCTCAAATACGTCATTTTGCTAGAGGCAATCAATCCAAATGCTAATCCATAACTAAGCTGAACGCTCATCATAAATATTGCTTCGGGCAACAGAAAAAGATTCACTATTAACGTTAAACTAAGTGCTGATAATTGAGACATTTTAAAGCCAAGCAACTGGCTAACTATCACAATTCCAGCCATAACCACTGCCCGTAATAAGCCTGGTGACCCACCCGAAAAAATAAAATAGCCGCCAAGACAGCATAGTTTAACAATTGCCTTATATCGGTCGCCTATACCCAATAGGGTTAAAACCTGATCAAGAATGGTCAAAAAATAGTAGACATGCATACCCGAAATACTGAATATATGAAGTAGCCCTAATTGTTGGGCACCAGTCATCTCAGTAAAAAAATCATTTTCCCGATTGCCACTGATCAACCCCATCGAATAAATACGCAATGTTTTGGGTAACCCATCACAGTACCGATCAAATTGAAAGCGAACCATATGAATGATATCAATCAAAGACAACTTATTAACAGGATGGATAGTTGTTATAGTGCCAATCGAAAACGTTTCATAAATCTTTTGATGTTGATAGTAATCCCGCATATCAAACTGGTTCATGTTGGTCGCCGGGCTAATCATCCGTCGTTCACCATTAATCGAAAGAAGTAATGGTTTGGACGAATTTATGATAGCCCGCTTTTGGCTCAAAGACTCAAAACGGGCATAATAAATAACCTTTCGTGCTATTGTCGGCGACTTAGCAACTGTCCTAAAACGATCACCGTCAACGTTTATCATATCCGGGTAAACTTTAATTGTCTCTTGAACATTTTTATCCGTTATCGCTATTTCATGGCTAGTTGTCAATCCAACCCAGAATAAAAATACCACACTTAGAGCCACCGTCAATGTCGTATATTTGATACTTTTAAGCAGGCATAAACGAATCATTAATAATGACAAAAGAAAACTGCCGATTAGTGGATTTCCAAATAATAAAATACTCAGAAAAAGCATCGCAGCAGCAGGAAAAATAAGCCAGTTTCCAATAATTAGTCAGATAAATAGGAATTGAATGGAACTCTGTCCATGTCGGAATGAGTGAGTTTAATTTTATTTAATTCAACGTTCTTTAATCTAATCAACTTTTGTGCATACTCGTCATTATGATAATTACGCAAATAATTAATCCGCCTGATGCCGGCCTGCAACAACATTTTAGTGCATTGTAGGCAAGGAAAATCAGTGACGTAGATTTCGGCATTATCCGTTGATTCCCCAAACTTTGCACATTGTAAAATTGCATTCATTTCCGCATGAATTGTTCGAACACAGTGACCGTCTACCAAGTAACACCCGACATCTATACAGTGATCATCCCCAACAACAGAGCCATTATAGCCCCCCGCAATAATCCGCTTGTCACGAACAATAACTGCACCGACAGAAAGGCGCTCACACGTACTTCTGGACGCAAGCAAGACCGCCTGCATCATAAAATATTGATCCCATTTAATTCGATTATCCATTTTTTCACCTTCCATGAGATAAATCATATCTCAATTTGATGATTTGATCTACACACAAATTGTAGATTTTAAATTATCGAACGTTTTGTCACCAAAACCGGGAACATCCTTTAGTTCCTCAATACTTTTAAACTGACCGTGCGCTTGCCGATAAGCAATAATCTGATCTGCTTTTTTATCACCAATTCCGTTTAGTTCCTGAAGTTTTGACTTGTCCGCAGTATTTAGATTGATTTTTTCTGTTCCTTCAGTGGGAGAACCACTTGAACTTTCAGCATTTGAAGTCGCCGCTGTTTGGGGATTTGTGGATGACGTCTCTGCTGGCGGTGACTGACTTGGTGTTGCCCCCAGCGACCGATTTCCTTTAATTTCTCCTTTGATCGGAATATAGACGATTTGTTGGTCGGTTAATTTTTGTGCTAAATTAACCTGCTTCTTATCAGCCGACCTGTTAAATCCCCCAGCTAAATCAATTGCATCAACTACCCGCATATTTGCACCAACTTGATAAACGCCAGGATTTTTCACTGCCCCTTTAACATCAACGTAAAGCTGTTGACTACTGCTCTGCGGGACGCTACTAGCTGTATCTATGGGATCACTGCCTTTCGATTGGGAAGTTGTTGAAGCCTCAGTAACGCTTGTTGTTGAAACCATCCCTTGCACCTGTGGCTTTGAAGAGTGCCCCAAAACTAAAGAAAACACAATCACCACCAAAATAATAATGATGACGGCTGCACTGATTAATACTTGATAAAGATACTCATCAATAAACTCGCGAATCCTATTCATACTGTTCCTCCCTTCATTGATTAGATACGAAAAAAAGGATTAGCCGTCTTCTAATCCTTAAAAAATATATCTATTGTTTTTGTAATGCTGAAACAGCTTGATCAAAAGTTTTGACTGGAATCACTTTCATTTTAGGTGCATATTTTTGCGCTGTTTGTTTTGCAAGTTGATAGTTGGTTTGGTGCCCAGGTTCATACTTTAAAATTGTCTTTGTTGGCTTAATATAAGGTGCCAGAAAGATTTTTGCGCCATTCTTTTTTGCCGCAATAATCTTTTTATCAATGCCACCAATTTCACCAACATTGCCGTATGAATCAATCGTCCCCGTTCCGGCAACTTTTTTCCCGTGCCGTAAATCTTGATTGGTTAATTGACTATATATTTGAAGTGAAAACATTAAACCGCCGGAAGGCCCCCCTACCTGGCCCGGATCTACTTTGATCGGAACGCCCGTATGGACTTTTACATCATCGGTAAGTGTGATACCGATCCCTGGCTGATGATTGGCGATTTTAATCAACGGTTTTGTGACTTTATGCATTTTTTGTCCACGGCGATACTCAATTGTTAATTTCTGGCCAACCTTTTGCTTACGGACATAGTTGACAAATCCATCTGAATTTTTAAATTGATGACCATCAATCTTAACCACAATATCTCCAACCTGAAGCTGGTGATAAAATTTGGAATTTTTCTCAATATCCAGAATGTAAATACCATTGTAGGTCCGTTTAACTTGTTGATGAGCGTGTTTATATGCCGTATATATGGCTTCTCCAATTGAGCTTTCCATGTAAAAATGTTGAACCTTATCATATTCCTTCATATTCTGACCATCAGTCACACTATCATCAGATTCGACTGAGTAATAAGGGCTTATTTTAGCATATAAATAAGTCAGCGGCCGTGCTTGGGCAATACTGACAGACGTTAACATAAACATGCCTTTCCGTTTATCGGGATGATTTTTTATAGACACAATTTGGCTTAGATCTGACGCATCTCCAGGGCCTTCAATGTAGTTGGGTAATGGCCAAAAGATCACTGCTAATACAATAATTGTCGCAATGACCCCCAGAACATATTTTTTGATTCCCTTCTTCTTCATCTTTTCTTCACTCTTCTATTAAAATTTATTTTTAAGTGCCTCAGACACCACTGGTGGAACAAAGGCCGAAACATCTCCATGAAACTTTGCAATTTCCTTAATCATACTGGAAGATAAGTCTCGATATTGACCGGCGGTTGGCAAAAACACGGTCTGAATACCTGGCGCCAAACCACTATTTAAACCAGCAATCGACATCTCAGAATCAAGATCGGCACTACCACGAACGCCGCGAACTAATACTGAAGTCCCCAAACGCTTTGCTAAATGAACTGTTAATTCTTCAGAAACTAATACATTGACTCGTTCATTATCAGCAAATATTTGTTTCACAAAATCGGCTCTTTCCTCTGGTGTAAAAAGAGCGTGTTTGTGAGTATTAATACTGATCGCAACAAAGACCTTGTCAAATATATTGCTAGCCCTTTGAATCACGTCAACATGACCAAATGTAATCGGATCAAAGCTTCCTGCATAAAGTGCATCTACCATTTTTATTTTTTCTCCATTTGATAAGTATATAATTTCAAGTTCGTTAAACCATAATTCTTTTGTTTCATGACTTTAAATCCATCCAACACATCCGGTAATTCGGTGTGATTATCCGTTTCACAAATCACGACAGCACCATCAATCAATAAATTGAAATCGCTCAGAGCTACTAACGTTTCGATCAGCTTCTGCTGTTTATACGGGGGGTCCAAGTAAACCATATTAAACTGCTCACCCTTTTTTGATAGTGAGACCATTACTTTTTCAGCGGATCCTTTAATAACTTCAAATTGATCTTCAGCATGGACCTTGCTGATGTTCTCTTTAATTGCTTTAATAGCTTGAAATTGTCGATCAACTAAAACGGCTTTTTCCATGCCTCTTGAAACTGCCTCAATACCAACAGCTCCAGAGCCAGCAAACAGATCCAAAAAAAAGCCACTATCGAAGTAAGGCCCAGTTATATTAAAAAGCGATTCTTTCACCTTATCGGTTGTTGGTCGCGTTTTATCGCTTTTAACCGGATTAAGCCGAATACCACCAAATTTTCCTGATACAATTCTCATTTCTTTTGTTCCTCATTAATCATCAAAATCTTCATCAAATTGCTTGTCTAATTCTGTTGGGTCTTTACTCTGAACCTCTTTTACCAGTTCATTCAGCTTAGAGGGTACAACCTGTTTCACGTAGTTAAGCGTCTTAAGTTTGGCAATCGTTTCATCTTTATCATCCATTTCAACATAAATGATCGCATACCTCATTCGCTTTGAAACGTAGTAAAGACGACCATAGTTTCGTAAATTGCGAACATACTTCAACGAATGCAAATAAATGATCAGTCCAATCGTTGGTTGAATTTCAAATGGCAAGTCAACATCTCCTTTATACTATTAATTAGTGGCTGCCTGATAATCACTTCGTTCTAGTCTTTGTCGACCACTAATATTCAAAACGATCCCAATACACAGTGATAAAGTCATCATACTTGAACCACCATAACTAATAAATGGAAAAGTTACACCTGTAATTGGAAGCAAACCAACCACACCACCCATATTGAACAACGCTTGAACAGTTAAATATGCTGCCACACCATAACAAATTAGACTGTGATAGGTGCTATTGCAACGGATACCAATTAGGACCGTCCTAAAAATAATCAACGCAAGAATAGCCATTACAGCAACAGTCGCCAAAGCGCCAAGCTCTTCAGTCAAAATTGCCATAATAAAATCTGTATTGGGTTCCGGCAAATATCCGGTTTTTTGAATACTGTTTCCCAATCCGGAGCCAAACAAACCACCGTTGCTAATCGCATAAAACGAATTGACAAGTTGTTGACCAACGCCGGTTGCATGCTTAAAAGGATTCACAAATGCAGTAATTCGACTCAACTGGTAGCTTTGGATTTTGCCACTCTCTGATAAAGGAACTAGCACGACCATCATAAACGCATAGGCGGTAATTCCAAAACCTACAAGATAAGTCACACCACGTTTCCATGAAAAGCCGCTTGCAATCAACATGATAAATACAATTGCAAAATTGATTGCTGCCCCACCAACGTCAGGCTGGAAAAAAATAAGTATTAACATAACCGCTACAATTAATAATGGGTGTCTTAAAGCCTGCCACCAATGAGAAGTCGAAATTGTTAACTCATTTTCATCTCGATCAACAGCATCTGCTACTAAAATAATCAAGTAAAACTTGGCAAACTCCGCAGGCTGAATGTTGATTCCCCCGATATGAATCCAGCCAGCAGCACCATTGACGGTTTGACCAACTGCCAATAAACCGATTAAGACCAGAATAAAGCAATAACCCAGCCAACGTAAAAACTTTTTATTACGAATTTTTTTTAAATTAAAAGCCGTTGTCCCAAAAACCAAAACCAGACTAATAACAACAAAAATAATCTGTTTAATCAAATAGCTTTTGGGACTGCCACCATTTTGAATGCCAATATTTGCGCTGGCAGAATACACCATGATAATCCCCAAAACACAAAGGATGATGTATGGCAAAAAAATAAACAAATCCAAATGTCTCAAACGAACCTTAGCCATTAAGTCCACTCCACTTTTCCTTAAAATATATCATCAAACATTGGGTTTAATTATAGCATATTAAAATCTGGTAACTGTGGTCTTCTTAAAGATATAAGTAGATTTTAAACAAAGAGCGAATACCTCCCGACATCACAAAAAGGGCTGCGCTAAAAATGACTTTCAACGCAACCCTTTTAAACTATTATTTTAAATTCATAAATAAGCGACTACCACCATTTTATGAATGCTTTCTTCTCTTAGCTTCTTTTTCACGCGTGTTGGTGTTAAGAATCTTTTTACGAAGACGAATAAAGTTCGGTGTGACTTCACACAATTCATCTTCGTTTAAGAATTCAAGTGATTCTTCAAGTGTTAGATGAGTTGGTGTCTTAATACGAGCCATATCATCTGAACCAGCGGCACGAACGTTAGTTAAGTTCTTTCCCTTTGTAATGTTAACCGTAATATCATTTTCACGGTTATTTTGGCCAACAATCATTCCTTCATACACTTCTGTACCTGGATTGATTAACAGTTCGCCACGGCTTTCAATACCCATCATGGCATAAGTAGTGGCCTTGCCAGAATTCATCGAAACCAAAGTTCCCTTCTTACGACCAGGGTTCCATCCCTTAATAACAGGGAGGTACTTTTCAAAAGTATGGTTCATAATACCATAACCACGGGTTAATGACAAAAATTCAGTTGAATAACCAATCAAGCCACGTGACGGTGCCAAGAATGTCAAACGAGTTTGACCATTATCGGTTGTTTCCATATTCTGCATTTCAGCCTTACGTTGAGAGAGTGTATCAATAATTGAACCTGTATATTCATCTGGTGTATCGATCTGAACAGATTCAAAAGGTTCACTCATCTGTCCATCAATTTCTCGATAAATAACTTCTGGACGAGAAGCTTGCAGTTCATAACCTTCACGACGAAGTGTTTCAATTAAAATTGATAAATGCAGCTCACCACGACCTGAAACAACCCATGATCCAGGTTGGTCAGTATCTTCAACCCGCAACGAAACATCAGTGTGGAGTTCGCGTTTTAAACGATCACCCAATTGACGTGCCGTTACAAACTTGCCATCTTGACCTGAGAATGGTGACGTGTTTGTTCCAAACGTCATTTGAAGAGTTGGTGCATCGATTCGAAGAATTGGCAAAGCTTCCGGTGTACTTGGTGAAACAACCGTCTCACCAACATTAATTTCTTCCATTCCCGAAACAGCAATTAAATCTCCGGCTTTTGCTTCGTTAATATCAACCTTTTTGAGGCCAATAAAGCCCATCAATTTAGTTACTCGGAAGTTTTTCTTTGAACCATCAAGTTTCATAACGGTAACGTTATCTCCAACCTTGATCTTTCCACGAAAAATTCGTCCAATCCCGATTCGGCCAACGAAATCATTATAGTCAAGCAAGGCCACTTGGAATTGAAGTGGTTCATCCGAATTATCAATTGGTGCTGGAATTCGGTTAATGATTGTGTCAAAAACGGGCTTCATAGTATGCTCTTGTGTCGAAATATCAGAATCATAACTGGAAGTTCCGTTCATAGCTGATACATAAATGACTGGGAAGTCAAGTTGTTCCTCATCAGCACCCAATTCGATAAATAAATCAAGTACTTCATCAACAACTTCTTCTGGACGTGCGCCTTCACGGTCAACTTTATTAATTACTACGATAGGCGTTAAATGCTGTTCCAAAGCCTTTTTTAAAACAAAACGAGTTTGTGGCATTGTACCTTCAAATGCATCGACGACAAGTAAAACACCGTCAACCATTCGCATAATACGTTCAACTTCACCACCAAAATCGGCATGTCCCGGGGTATCCAGAATATTGATCTGCTTATCCCCATACTTAACAGCCGTGTTCTTTGAAAGAATAGTGATACCACGCTCTCTTTCAATTGCGTTTGAATCAAGTGCCCGATCTTCGATTTGAGTATGCGCAGCCAAAGTATCGGATTGCTTCAACATTTCGTTGACTAAAGTTGTCTTACCGTGGTCAACGTGAGCAATGATTGCGATATTTCGAATGTCATCACGTGTCTTAAGTTTTGTATCCAAATTATTTGCTTCCCTTCATTTAAATCAGTCTCGAATGTTGCACATCCAGTTATAATATATTCGCATAAAAAAACTGTGACCACTGTCATGTCACAGTATGACTAATTACTTACCGACGATAGTAAGAACGTCTCGATGTGCGTTTCGCGTTGCTAATAATACCGCTGTTGATGATAACATACCTAATTGCTTTCCGTCAATAGTTGTCATCTTTAATCCGGCCGATTCGCAAAGAATTTTGCCGGCACCAAAATCCCAAGGCTTCAAATATGAAATGTAACCAACCAACTCACCGCGCAAGACGGAAATGATGTCGATTCCGGCACTACCATAGATGCGCATTCCAAGGGATTTTTCAGCAATATCTACCATATTAAATTCATTATTTAACACCATTGGCCCACTCAAGCCAATCAAGCCATCCTTAAGAGCTGTGTCGGCAATCGGCGTGAGGGGTTGTCCATTATCGAACACGCCGATTTTGGGCCCACCAGACAACAATCGAT
Source organism: Lentilactobacillus hilgardii DSM 20176 = ATCC 8290 (assembly GCF_000159315.1). Lineage (GTDB taxonomy): Bacteria > Bacillota > Bacilli > Lactobacillales > Lactobacillaceae > Lentilactobacillus > Lentilactobacillus hilgardii. The sequence goes on along the minus strand of NZ_GG669999.1, from coordinate 80,355 downwards.
TACCAATTACATCTAGAATGTACCCTAATTCACCAATCCCGTCATTATATAAAGCAATCATAATTGCAAAATGATTCCTCTGCTTCACAAAGTTCATAGTGCCATCAATAGGATCAACAATCCAAACGCGACCCTTTGTCGAATCTACCTTATCTCCGAACCCCTCCTCACCAAGAATTCTTGCATGTGGCTCGAACTCACGAATTTTGGAAACAATAAACTTTTCATTTTGTTTATCGATATTCGTTACCAAGTCACGACGACTTGTTTTGGTACTAACTGTTAAACGGGTGTCAATATTTCTTAAAACATTATCCCGGGACTCTCTTAACCACCCCTTAACAGTTTTATCAATTTCTTCAAGCTCATTTATTTCCATTGTACGCCTCATTCATTTTCAAAGTTTTCACATCTTGTTTAGCTTGCCTAATAACTTGATATGCATTGTATCCGGAACGTTCTTGAAATTGCTTTTCTAATTGCTTTTGTTCCATTTTTGACGGTACAACAGTCACAAAATCTTGATAAGCATTCATAAATGACTCTCGATCAACGCCACTTTGCTTTTCATAAGCCTCTTCAACCCTCTGAAAAAAGGTCACGAGTATAATGACTTCACCGTTGCTTAAACCATCAATCAATGGATATGAGTAGTCATCGTTCATAAAATCGTCTCCGATCGTTATTTCATTACGAATTAGGTTTTAAAGAATTCGGTCTTTAATAACAATTATAGATTATTTCAAAACTTTGTGAAATGGAAAAGCCGATAATGATGTCTAATATTCTTTTCCTTTTTAATTTTAAGTACAGTAAAACGGCCTACCGTCAAAATGCGGTAGGTCGTTTTAACCATATTACTTTAACATTCCAGCATCTAATTTATTGTAAAAATTAGATGTGTGTTGGGAATCCTAATGCAACATCGGCTGCTTCTTGGATCGGCTCACTCAATGTTGGATGTGGATGAATTGTCAAAGCAATATCTTCAACATTCATTCGGCCATTCACTGCAAGGCTTAATTCAGCGATCAAGTCACTTGCGCCAGGTCCAACGACTTCACCACCAAGAATGGTTTTATCATCCTTTGTGTAGATCAAGCGAACAAATCCTTCTGCTTCATCCAATGAAACCGCACGTGCATTACCGGCAAATGGGAACTTTGCAGTTGATACGTCAATGCCCTTATCCTTAGCTTGAGATTGAGTCAAGCCAACAACGGCCATTTCAGGATCCGTAAAGCAGACACCTGGAACACCAACGTAATCATTGGCAGTGTTCTTACCGGAGATTGCACCGGCAGCTACTTTACCTTGGAAGAATGCCTTATGAGCCAATGCAGGCCCTGAGGCGATGTCCCCAATAGCAAAGATGTGTGGTGAATCTGTTCGACCCTGATCATCGGTTTGAACGATACCACGATCATCGAGTTTAACTTTGGTATATTCAAGACCCAAATCATCCGTATTTGGTTTACGTCCAACAGTAACCATGCAGTAATCAGCCTTAATCGTTGATTCTTTGCCGTCTGCTTCGTAGGTGACACTAACACTGTTAGCATCTTGAGAAGAAGACTTGGCAGTTGCACTGGTAATAATATCAACGCCCTTCTTCTTCAATGATTTCTGAACAATTGAAACCATATCCTTTGAGAATCCTGCCAAGATCGACGGTGTACCTTCAATGATTGTCACATGTGAACCCATGTTGGCATAAGCACCTGCCAGCTCTGTTCCAACATAACCGCCACCAATAACTACAAATTCTTTAGGAATTTCTGGAAGATTGAGACCACCGGTTGAATCAACAACTCGGCCATCAAACTTAAACCCAGGAATCTCAATTGGATGAGAACCACTAGCGATAATTAAATTATCAAACTGAATCGTTAATCCAGTATCAGCACTCATGAATTGTTGTGGCCCAACCGGCATTACTCGAAGCTGCGTATCACTATCAAGAACTGCTTCGCCTTGAATAACATCAACTTTGTGCTTTTTTAGAAGCATCTTAACACCGCTGGTCATTCGATCAACGACCTTCTTTTGCTTCCAATCCTGAGTCTTTTTAAAATCAATGGTTGCGGGTTGTGTCGTAATACCATAAGTTGAGGCATCATTAGCTTCTTGGAAGCGATGGCCGGCTTGAATCAATGCTTTGGAAGGTACACAACCAACGTTTAAACAAACACCACCGAGTGTATCGGACTTTTCAATCAGGGTCACTTTCTGCCCTAATTCGGAAGCACGGATTGCAGCGACATACCCGCCAGGGCCGGCTCCGATAATAACCGTTTCTTTCTTTTCAACTTCAGCCATTATTCGATCATCCTTCCATCAAAAGCATATCTGGATCATGAAGCAACTTATTCATTAAGTTCAACGCATTTTGAGCAAGTGCCCCATCAATCAATCTGTGATCATAGCTCAATGAAAGTTTCAGCATATTGCCAACTTTGATTTCGCCATCTTCGGGATCAACATATGGTTCCTTGGCAATTTTGCCAACACCTAAAATTGCAACTTCAGGTTGGTTGATAACTGGTGTGAACCAGCCACCACCAATTGAACCGACATTACTAATAGTAATTGAACCGCCGCTCATCTTATCTGCAGACAACTTGTTGTCGTATGCAGCTTGAGTATTTTCGGTAATTTCCTTAGCAATTTCGAACATGCCTTTGGCGTCTGCATTCTTAATATTTGGAACATACAATCCATCATCAGTATTGGTTGCAATTCCAACGTTAAAGTAATGTTTATAGACAATCTCTTGGGTCGTATCGTCGATTGAAGCATTAAATTCAGGATACTGTTTCATAACAGCAACTAAGGCTTTCACGATATATGGCAGGAATGTCAAATGAATATCGCGATCCTTGGCGATTTCCTTATATCTCTTACGGTTAGCCATCAAGGCACTAACTTCAACGTCATCGAATGAGGTTACGTGAGGTGCAATATCTTTAGATTCTCTCATTGATTTAGCAATGATCTTTCTCATCATGGACATTGGTTCACGGGTCTCAAGATCCGGTTGTGCAGACTTGTATGGTTTGATTGGGCCACCGGCAGCCTTCGGAGCTGCAGCTTCTGCAGCAGGTGCGGCAGGTGCTTGAGCTGCTGGTGCCGCAGCAGGATTAAAGCTGTCAATATCAGCTTTAACAACCTGTCCGTGATTACCAGTCGCTGGAACAGCCGTAATGTCAACGCCTTTGTCACGCGCATATTGACGAACAGATGGCATTGCTTTAACTAATTTATTTGGATCAGAAGGAGTCGGATTACCAGCCGGTGCAGGTGCAGCGGCAGCAGGTGCTGCGGCAGGTGCTGGTGCAGCTTCTTTAGCTGGTTCAGCAGGTGCAGGAGCAGCAGCTTCTTCTTTTGCGGGTGCAGGAGCAGCATCATCCGGCGTGTCGGGAGAACCGTCATCAATTGTGATGAGGACATCCCCAACCTCTGCAGTGTCTCCTTCATTCTTATCGATACTCTTAACAGTTCCGGCAACAGGAGATGGCAACTCTTGAACGGACTTATCGTTTTGAATCTCTACTAACGGATCGTCCTCTTTAACTTTATCGCCAGGTTTGACCAGCCATGAAGCAATTTCACCTTCGGCCATTCCTTCTCCTAGCTCAGGGAGTTTAAACTTATAAGCCATGGGATCTAACTTCCTTTCTTACTTAGAATTTTAGTAGTTTAAAATTTCGCGTACTTTTGCTTCGATGTCATCTGCATTTGGAAGCCAATCATTTTCAGCCATTGCAAATGGAAATACGCTATCAGGAGCAGAAACCCGACCAATAGGAGCATCAAGTGACATAATGTCGTCTTCGGCAATTGCTGATGCAACTTGAGCGCCAACACCGGCCATCTTTTGTGCTTCTTGAGCAACAACTACTTTATGAGTCTTATCAATTGAATTAAAGATTGTTTCAGTATCGATTGGTGATAATGAACGTAAATCAATAACTTCAACTGAAATATTCTCTTTTTCTAATTTATCAGCTACTTTCAATGCTTCATTAACTTCGGCACTGTAAGCAACGATTGTAATGTCAGATCCTTCTCGGGCAACCTTCGCCTTGTCTAGCGGAACTGTATAATGACCATCAGGAACTTCATCTTTCATTGAACGATAAAGTTTCAGGTTTTCCATGAACAATACCGGATCATTATTTTCAACAGCTGAAATAACCATTCCTTTGGCGTCATAAGGATTTGCAGGTGTTACAACCCGTAACCCCGGGATTCCAACGAAGAGATTTTCCAGCGAGTCACCATGAAGTTCAGCGGTATGGGTACCACCACCAAATGGTGTTCTGATTGTGATCGGCATTGAAACATCGCCTGACATTCGGAACCTGTTACGTGACATTTGACCGCCAATGGAGTCAACAGCTTCCATTGTGAATCCCATGAATTGAATTTCTGGGATTGGACGCCAACCAGTTAATGCAAGTCCAATTGACAATCCAAGAATTCCTGATTCAGCCAATGGTGTATCGAAGACACGGTCAGTTCCGTATTTGTCTTGAAGGCCGACAGTGGTTCTGAAAACACCACCGTTTTTACCAACGTCTTCACCGAAAATCAATGTCTTCGGATCATCTTGCAATACTTGGTCAAGTCCATCGGTAATTGCTTTAATATACGTTAATTTAGCCATGATTACTTCGACTCCTTTGCTTCAAATTCTTTGATTTGGGCTGCAACATCTGGGGTAGGCACTTCAAATGTGTGTTTCAAGAAGTCACTGACCTTTTGCTTAGGTGCAGCTTCAGCATCTTTCATATCCTGTTTGAATTGATCCTTGTATTGAGCGACCAACTTGTCTTCTTTGTCTTGATCCCAAAGTTTCTTGTCAGTCAATACTTTTCTTAATCTAATTAATGGGTCACGATCAAACCAAGGCTTTTCCTCTTCCTTAGTACGATAACGACTTGGATCATCGCCAGCAGAACTGTGAGCGCCGAAACGATAAGTTAAGGTTTCAACTAATGCAGGGCCATTGCCTGCAGCGGCAAAGTCACGAGCATCCTTAGCAACAAGATAAGTTGCCAAAATATCCATTCCATCAACTTGAACACCTGGAACACCTGAAGCAACACCCTTTTGAGCGAGTGTTTCAGCAGCAGTTTGTGTCTTTCGTGGAACTGAAATTGCCCAACCATTATTTTGAACAAAGAAGACAGCCGGTGCTTGGAAAGAACTTGCAAAGTTGATTCCTTCATAGAAGTCACCCTGCGAAGTACCGCCATCACCTGTAAATACATAAGCAACTGTGTCCTTTTCATCATTCTTTTTAATACCTAATGCTGCGCCAGCACATTGAACGTACTGAGCACCAATGATAATTTGTGGAATCCATGCACGAACACCACGTCGTACATAGTCATAGCATTGATAGTGACCTTTAGACCATAAGAATCCTTCTTTAACGGTTGCACCGTGTTGAATTAATTGTGGTAAATCACGATATGCTGGGAATAGGTAGTCTTGTTTCTTCATTGCGTGAGCAATTCCCATTTCGGAAGCTTCCTCACCTAAAGTTGGAGCATAGAAGCCTAAACGACCTTGACGCGAAAAGTTCATTGTTTGTTCGTGCAATGCACGTTCCCAAACCATCTTTTCCATCAAAGTAACCAGTTCATCATCACTGAACCGATCGAACAATTCTTGATTAACGATCTTTCCAGTCTCATCAATTACTTGAACAGGTTTCTTGTATGGATCGCTCATCGTCGATTTGATGTTCTCAAAATCAACAACATGCTTACTCTTTGCTGCCATAGATAACACTTTCCTTTCCTGTAAAGCCAGACTTGTGATGCACAAATAGATCACTTCTAAACCACACTTAAAATTTAGCATTTTTTCAGTCCATTTGCAAGCCCTTACATTGCTTTCAAAGAGGTTTTTTCGTTTGCTTACTTTTTTCTTGCAAATAAACCTTGAAACCGCTTGTGCGAGTATAGATTGTGAAATGTTATATGTTTATTTATTTAATAAATGCCCCTGCATCTATGCCATAAATCTATATCTCATTCAACCTTTTATGCCGATTTTTGAACAATTTCCTAAATAACTTATGACTTTAACGCATAGTATTTTTTTAGATATTAAGATAAAATGTAAATAGTGATAAAAATATTCGGAGGTCTTTGATTTGTTTTTAATGGATGATATTGTTCGAGATGGCGATCCCGTTCTACGACAAGAAGCTAAAAAAGTTAAATTCCCATTATCTGCCGATGACAAAAAATTGGCACACAATTTAATGGAATACCTTGAAGTCAGTCAAAATCCAGAACTATGTGAAAAGTACAAGCTTCGTGCGGGAGTCGGATTAGCAGCACCACAAGTCGGTGTCTCTAAAATGATGGCCTCTGTTTTAGTTCCGAATGATGATGAAAATGAAAAAGGTAAACCACTTTTCAAGGATGTTATTATTAACCCCGTCATTGTTTCAAATTCTGTTCAACGTGGTGCATTGACCGAGGGTGAAGGCTGCCTTTCCGTTGATCGTGACGTACCTGGATACGTCCCTCGATCAGCAAGAATTACGTTAAAATATCAGGATGTTGACGGTAATGAACACAAGATTCGTTTAAAAAACTATCCCGCAATTGTTTGTCAACATGAAATCGATCATTTACACGGCATTTTGTTTTATGATCACATCAACAAAGACAATCCCTTTAAACGAGATGATGACGAGGTATTCATTTACTAAATCTGTTGTTTGAACAGTAAAAAGTGACACATCGATCATTTTAATTCTTGTACAATCTTTCAGGGCTTGTCCGCTTGAAAACGTGAAATTGATAATGCTGCTGTGAATCACTATATTAGCGTACTTTTTGTAAGTAATTTTTAGCATTTCAAAAAATATGAAACATAATTTCAATAATCAAAGTGCGCGTGGCCCTGTTCTCTCTTTTGAATCTGGAACTCATCATTCGTCACGTCGACCTAGATGTGCTTAAAGCCATCTAAAAATTCGGAAGCGACGCTGTTATGGCTGCTGTTTTTTTGACATTTACAAAACAAATAAAGAGGTTGGAGCAAATCATTTTTGCCCAATCTCTTTATTTTACAATCACGACTTCTGTAAGATCATTTTAGCCTGTGTCTCTCAACCAAAACGGTTCTAATAATCAACTTATTTATCAATGTAGTCGATTGAGATCATCAATATATTCAATTGTGGTTAAATTTATCAAATAGGCGACATCAAAGTGCAAGCGGTCATCCAATTGCCAGATATCGGTTACTACAAAAACGGACGACTTTTTTCCATGCGCATGAATCTCGTTCTTCTGGCTATACTCATCCAATCCCTTTGTCAACAATTCCTTTAAATCCGGAATCGCCCCCTTTACCCGGTCGATTGGAATATGATATTCGAATGCCATCACACCCCTCCCCCAAATATTGGCAATCATTTCTGAGTGTAATTCTTCTTCCTTTATAGGAGCAAGTTTATCAGCCGAAATTAAAGCTTTAAGGACTTCGGCAACTGCTTTGTTAACTGTTCTCTGTGCTGAAAGTAGTCTCTTCCGACTTGGACGTGTAACAAATAAGTAGTGAATCAGGTTATACACGGCAAAAGCTGCAACTAAACCGATAACGATTTGAATGATAAGCATCATAGTCAATCTACCTTTCACTTCCATTTCACTTTGCTAAATTAATTTTAACATGAGAACGCCTTTAGAGTTTGATATCATGTTTATATACTTATTCTTTAGATTATGGTAAAATAACTCCATTAGTTGTGTTCTCACAACCACTTGTTCGGAAAGAAACCTGATCGTTTCGAAAAAGCACATGAATAAAGGAGTTTTTTTATGATTTTTAAAGTTTTATATCAACCCGACAAAAAGCAAACACCTCGTCGGGAAACGACACTCTCTCTGTATCTTGAGGCCGATACAGAAGTAGAAGCTCGCGGATTAGTAGAAGATAATACTGATTATGCTATCGAATTCGTGGAGCCGCTCCAAGGTGAACACTTGAAATACGAGCAAGACAGTTCGAATTTCAAATTAACGGAGTTTAACAATAAATGAAAAAACTGAACGTCAAAAATAACGAAGCAGCTATCTATGGCGTTGGCGGACTTGGTGAAATTGGAAAAAACACCTATGGCGTCCAATTTCAGGATGAAATTATTCTAATTGATGCCGGAATCAAATTCCCTGAAGACGATCTTCTCGGAGTTGATTATGTTATTCCGGACTACAAATATTTAGTTGACAATAAGGATAAGATTAAGGCACTTGTTATCACACATGGGCATGAAGATCATATCGGTGGCGTTCCATACCTGATGAAGGTTTTGAACGTCCCAATCTATGCCGGACCGTTAGCAATGGCTCTTATCAAAAACAAACTAGAAGAACACGGCCTTCTAAATTCTGTAGAACTTCATGAAATTAGTGATAAATCCGTCATCAAGTTTCGCAAGACAAAAGTTTCATTCTTCAGAACAACTCATTCGATTCCTGACACACTAGGTGTTGCAGTTCATACGCCAGTGGGTGTCATTGTCGAAACCGGTGATTATAAGTTTGACCTCACACCGGTAACTAATCAGCCGCCTGATCTTCAGGAAATGGCAAAGTTAGGTGCTGAAGGTGTCCTTTGTCTAATGTCTGACAGTACAAATGCCGAAAAACCGGTTTGGACTAAATCAGAAAAATGGGTTGGTATTTCCATTTCCCATATTTTTGATCAGGTGAAAGATCGGATCATTTTTGCCACATTTGCATCAAATATTTCCCGAATTAAAACTGCCTGTGATAATGCATTGGCTCGGGGACGTAAGATCGCGGTGTTTGGCCGGAGTATGGATGCTGCCATTGTTAATGGCCGTGAATTAGGATATTTGGATATTCCTGATGACGCATTTGTTGATGCAAATCAACTTCAATCCTTACCTGCTAATAAAACAATGATCTTATGTACCGGCTCTCAGGGTGAACCCATGGCAGCTCTTTCACGAATTGCTAATGGTACTCACAGACAGATTTCAATTCAACCTGGAGATACCGTTATTTTTTCAAGTAACCCAATTCCAGGTAATACAACTAGCGTGAATGATGTTATCAACAAGCTTGAAGAAGCTGGTGCTAATGTTATTCATGGTAAAGTTAATAACATTCATACTTCCGGACATGGTGGTCAAGAAGAACAGAAGTTGATGCTTCGCTTAATGAAGCCCAAGTTCTTTATGCCGATTCATGGTGAATACCGAATGTTAAAAATCCACACAGAGCTTGCCGAACAATGTGGTGTCCCACTTGATCATAGTTTTATCATGCAAAATGGTGACGTCTTGGCATTATCTAAAGACACTGCCAGATTAGCTGGTCACTTCCAAGCCGGTGATGTCTACATTGACGGTAGTGGCATCGGAGATATTGGAAGTATTGTATTGCGAGATCGACAGTTACTTTCTGAAGAAGGTATTGTAGTCGTTGTCGCAACAATCAACTTGCATAATCAAGAAATCCAATCCGGTCCTGATATTCTTTCTCGTGGATTTGTGTATATGCGTGAGTCAGGTGAACTACTTGACGAAGGCAGAAGACGCGTATTTAAGACAATCAGAAAAGCCATGCATAATAAAAAAGCAACTGAGGCTTCTATTCGAAATGCTGTTATTGATGACTTACAAGAGTTTTTATACGATAAAACCGAACGTCATCCAATGATTCTGCCAATGTTAATCATGAACGGTAATCACTAAACATTTCAAAACAACCTTTGGGGCTATAATTGACAAGAAGCTTGAGAATCGGATAGTTTAACCATTCGATTCTCAAGCTTCTTTTACATATATTAAAGCTTATTATTTATTGTAACGGGGGCATTTTCAAGAATGGAATACTTTATTATCGTAAATCCCACGGCTGGTGGGAACAATGGCCGTAAAATATGGCCTCAAATTGAACAATATCTCAAAAAGAAAAACATCTCTTACCGCGCCTACTTTACTGAATACGACGGTCATGCAGTTTCCATCGCTATGCGAATTCTTGATCAAATAACGGCCACCAATCATCCTGATGCAATTATTATCGCTACAGGAGGCGATGGAACTCTTCACGAAACAATCCTCGGTTGCATGCGATTTTATGCTGAGCACCCCCAGATAAAGGTTCCTAGAGTCCCAGTTGGGCTTTTACCAATCGGCTCTGGAAATGATTTCGCACGGGCATTAAAAATTCCTCGTCATTGGAAAAAAGCGCTTCATGATATTTTTGAATGCCAAGTCCCTACTAAAATCCATATTGGGCATTTCATTAATCACGATCTTTCAACAGATGGTTATTTCCTTAATAATTTTGGAATCGGATTAGATGCAACCGTTGTTTATTTGGCGAACCATTCCTTATTAAAACATCATAAACAATTCAGCGGCTTTTCATACTGGGTATCCGTCTTACACGCTATTCAAACCGTTCAACCTTTTGAGCTAACAGTCACCCATCCCAACGGCACTGTTCACACTTATTCAAAAGCGTTTCTCGTAACAGCTACAAATCACCCTTACTTTGGCGGAGGCATCGATATTGCGCCACGAGCGTCTGTTTATAAGGAGCAATTGGACTTGGTAATCGTCGAGAAGCCAACCTACCGTCAGATCCTGTTATTTATTTTTATGCTACTATTGAAGCGTCATTTGCATCTTCGCTTTGTCCATCATTTTTCTGAGACTCATTTTGAATTAAAGACCAAAAAAGCTCGCTATGGCCAAATTGATGGCGAAGAACTTGGTCATAAAACTTATAACGCTTCTTACGAAACAAAGGATTATCCATTTTGGATAAAGAAAACGGATAATTCCCAGCTTTGAAAGTTCAAGAACAAACCATAAATCCCCTTTAACTTCAATTCTTAACAGAAAACGATCAAGATAAACCGCTTAATACCAACATTTAGCATTGAAAATGACTATCAAGTGGCTTATGGTTAAACGAACAGCTTTGCTTTCAATAAAACCGTTATGAACTACCGTTTAGAAATCACAAGATCGAGGTAAATCTCATGTATTCAACAAGCTACCTTTTATTTCAATCCTTAACTGCTGTCGCCCTGGGCGATGCCCTTGGAGTCCCTGTACAATTTGAAGAGCGCGAAAAATTACTTGAAAGCCCTGTTGATACAATGCTGGGCCATCGAGCATTCGATGTTCCCAAGGGAACCTGGTCTGACGACACGTCGTTATCTATTGCATCTTTAGTTAGCCTATCGCTTGGGTTCAACCTTAATGATCTCATGACAAGATACTCTCAATGGTATCATTTTGGTGACTATACACCGTTTGGAACTGCCTTTGATATTGGTAAAACAACAAAAGACGCTATCAAACGTTTTGATAAAGGTATCACCCCTGAACTTTGCGGTGGCAATGATGAAATGGATAACGGCAATGGTGCGCTAATGCGGATGATGCCGCTGGCTTTTTTCATCTTAACCGATTACCGCCACTACCAATTTAATGATCAGGTAGCATCACTTGTCCATCGATTCACTGCAACAACTCATCGCCATCCCCGCAGCCTAGTAGCTTCCGGAATTTTAATCAACGTTATCATCAGAGTCATTCAAAATCCCAACAAATATGCGATGTTACGGGCGATTCAAGAAGCTTTAGACTATTATAAGGGTAAAAACCAATTTAAGGATCAAGTCCCCTATTTCGAGCAACTAGGCGATTCTGGCTTTTTGCGGCAAACAAGCACTCAAATTAAAAGTTCTGCCTACGTTGTTGATACACTAAATTCAGTCTTTTGGTGTTTGTTTAACTCGGAACAGTATTTTGTTGCTGTTAAGTCATGACGCGGACACCATCGGTTCTATCACTTCCATGTTAGCTTCATTACTTTACGCACCTGTGACATTTCCACCAAATTGGTTAAAAGACTTAAAAGGTCGCGGCCAAATAAAAATTGCTGTCTCCTTTGCCCTTTTATCTAACTATTTTTAATTTTTATGTCTACATCAACCTAGTGATATTATCAAAAAGAGATCCGGATTAAAATATCCAGATCTCTTTTTGATAGAGTTGACTAACCTTAATCTTCCGAAGCATCCATTGCTTCGAGAATCATATTTAGCTGTTCGCACTCTTTATTAAGATGATTCATTTCATTTCCAAATTGCGGTTTAATCACAACCGTGTCCTTGTCTTCGCCATCTTCAGAACGACAGACCTCAGCCTCTTGTGATTTCAATCGATTTAGCTTGGAAGCTGCTTTTTGATAATCTTTAAGAATTTCTAACTTATTACTCATAGCTATAAACCCCTTTAAACGTATAAAATGAATTGATTAACGCCAAACTTAGCAATCCTAAAGAATATGTTAAGTTCTTAAATTTAAATTCCCGTTAACGTCTGGTAATGTTAACAGATAAACTTTAGTAAATCAACACCTTTGAAAAAAACACTTTCCCCTGCCTAAAAGGTCTAATGGAAACAATAAGTTTTATTTATATTCAGCAGAAATTTCTTCGGTTGTCGGAATTGAAGGCAATGCGCCCATCCTTTGAACAGTAATGGATGACGCCTGTTGAGCGTAAGTCAATGCCATCTCAATGTTAGAAAGATCTTTAAGCACCTTCGAACTGAAAGCACCAATAAAGGTGTCTCCCGCTGCCGTTGTGTCCTTTGCATTCACTTTAAATGCTGGTACAAATCCACTCGCATCAGGAGTGTGATAATATGCGCCCCGGTCTCCAACTGTAATAATCAAGTTTTGAATACCCATTGAAGCAAATTTTGCAGCATTCTGATCCATAGAGTCAATGTCAGTGACGTTAATTCCCGTCAATGTGGCACTTTCCGTTTCATTGGGAACAATCAAATCTGTCACTTCCAACAAACCATCTAAAATATCGGCTGCCGGTGCAGGATTTAAAATCGTCATAACGCCATGTTTCTTTGCAACCTTAAACGCTTCATAAGCGACTGTCTGAGGTGTTTCAAATTGTGAAATTAACACATCTGCATCCGCAATGACAGTCTCGCTATCCGCAATAATATCCGTGCTCATCGCTTGATTTGCACC
>NZ_GG669999.1:0-67223 GCF_000159315.1 Lentilactobacillus hilgardii DSM 20176 = ATCC 8290 | reverse complement strand
ACCATAAACCATAATGCTGTTCTGTCCTTCTTTGTCCAGCAAAATAACTGCGGATCCAGTACCGGCGCTTGAGGTCACATTAATATGATCTGTGTTAATCTGATCTTTTTTTAATGCATTAATCATGAATTCACCGGCGCTGTCTTCACCAACTTGGCCGATAAAACTGGTCTGGGCATGTGATCGGGCAGCTGCAACAGCCTGATTGGCACCTTTTCCCCCTGCAGAATTAGTCTTGCTTTGCGCACTAATGGTTTCACCCGGCTTTGGCATCTGCGCAATGTGGAGGGTAGTATCAACATTTAAACTTCCTAGTACAACTACTTTATTTGTCATTTTTAAGGCTCCTCTTAATATAAATATGTACAAACAAGTTTAGAGATTCGAATCACCCGTTCGCCGTGTTGATCACGTCAATCTCTGCCCGCCGTACATTCCTCATAATCAATGATTAATTCTACAAAAGCATCCAATCGATGCCCTGAGAATAACAGGTTTTCTACTAAAATCGAAAATCAAGTAAAACCTTTCACTAAAGAGAATACCAGATCTGAAATCCTTTTACAAATAAAAATTTCAAGAATTAATATTCTTAACACTTTCCCTCTCAACAAGCTCAATCGGCAAAGAGACACTTTGAAACGGCCGATCTCTGTCTTGAATTCGTTTTAGAATCAGTTTCGCCGCGCTTTCTCCCATTTCAAATGATGGTTGATGAATGGTCGTTAATGTTGGTGTAACGTATTCGGTTAAATCAATATCATCATAGCCAACAATTGAAATGTCATCGGGAATCCTTAACCCTGCTTCATGAATACCACGATATAAGCCGATAGCAATTTCATCATTTAACGCAAAGATTGCCGTAGGATTATGCACCAAGGCTTGTTTTGTTGCATGATACCCTCCCAATTTGGTTAGTTCGGTTTCAACGATTTGTTCATCTGCAATCGACAAACCATGGCTGCGAAATACATCAAGGAATCCGGTAAGCCGCTGTTTAAGGTTGAGGGTTGGGTGTTGATCAGTAACAACGGTTACTCTTTGATGACCCTTTTGGATAAGATAATTTGCTAACAACTCTCCACCATGGTAATTATTAACATCTACCTGATCCCCGTCTGCAACCGGAGCTTGATCAGTCAGCAAATAAGGAATGCCGTTCTGATTTAGAATATTATCAATGTAACTAACATCCGAGATGGCAGAAGCAATTATCATGCCGTCTGCGGCCCTTCTGATAGATTCAAACAAGTAATAGCTTTCCAACTTTTGATTGTTGTTAGACCCAAAAATAAGCGGAATATAACCATTGTCCATAGCCACAGACTCAATTCCCCTTAAGAAATGACTAAAAAAGGGATTATTAATGTTTGGAACCAAAACACCAATTGTCCGACCACTTCGACGAATTAAACTCTGAGCGTTAAAATCAGGGACATATCCCATCTCTTTTTGTAATTGATGAACTTTTTTAACCGTTTTTTCACTAAAACGATCATCTTTTCCGTTAAGAATCTGTGAAACTGTCGTAACGGAAACATTGGCACGCTTTGCCAAATCCGTGATAGTAACTTTTTTTGTCATAACTATTCTCCATTCAAGGCATAATCTAATACAGATAAGTATATCATGATTAAACTAAACAGTTTTACTTGATATTTGCTAAAACTCACTATTCATCAAATTTTTTACAGGACATAAACCGCCATTCCAGCAACTTTAGTCAAAAAAAGCGGCTCTAATCAAAAACTGATTATACGCCACCGTTTATAAAAACTATTAACTTCATTTTCCACTAATCATACTTTATTCTTTAACAATTTTATCAATCTGTGATAACTCATCATCAGTAAAATCAAGATTATCTAATGCTTTTAAATTATCTTCCAAATGGGCTACTTTTGAGGCACCGGTTACAACACTGGCAACCGTCTTATCATGAAGCAGCCAAGCTAAAGACATCTGAGCAAGATTTTGCCCGCGGTTCTTAGCAATGTCGTTTAACTCATTCAATTTCTTAACAAGTTCGTCTTTACCATGCTTGATTACAAACTGGTTGCTCCAATGAACTTTAACATCATCACTCATTCCGCCAAGATATTTATCGGTTAATAGTCCTTCTGCTAAAGGCCCATAAGCAATCAAAGCTTTATTCTCATCCTTCAGTGTCTTCAGAAGACCATCATCCTCAACTTCGCGATTTAACATATTATATGAAGCCTGGTTAACCACAAATGGCGTATGCAAGTCATTAAAATATTGCGTTATTTCTTTTGTTTGTTCTGAATTATAATTGGAAATGCCAATATAGAGTGCCTTACCAGACCGCACAATCCCATCTAACGCATTAGCGGTTTCTTCCAAATTAGTGTTTGGATCAAATCGATGACTGTAATAAATGTCAACATAATCCAACCCCATTCGTTTCAGACTGCCATCCAACGCATTAACTAATGTTTTTTTGGATGAAAAGTTACCATAAGGACCGGGCCACATATTAAAACCGGCTTTAGTCGTAATAACCAGTTCATCACGATAAGGTTTTAAATTGGCACGATAAACGTCACCAAACATTCTTTCTGCCGCACCAGAAGTCGGCCCATAATTATAAGCCAAATCAAAACTGAAGATGCCTTCATCAAACGCCTTTAAAATAACCTTTTCGCTGTCTCCATAGTTAGCATCATCGCCAAAACTATGCCACATTCCAAATGACAAAGCAGGTACTTGAAGTCCAGAGTCTCCTGCTCGTCTCACAACTGCATGATCATAACGTCCTTCATTTGCCTTGTACATATACATAAATCAATCCACCCTTAATAAAAAATTATCTTCCAAACAGTTTTCCAACTGATTGTTGATTATGAATCAAAGTAATTGCTTCACCGAATAAATCCCCTACTGAAACAACTTCTAATTTCTCAAACTGATCTGCTTTGGAAATATTAATTGAATCAGTCACAATAACCTTTTCAATTTCTGAATTCTGAAGCCGTTGTTGCGCATTCCCTGAAAAAACGGCATGCGTCGCAATTGCGTATACATCGGTTGCTCCGGCTTTTTTTAAAGTTTCAGCTGCAATGGTTAATTTGAAGGCAGTATCAATCATATCATCTACAATGATTGCTTTTTTACCTTTAACACTACCAATGACAGATTCTGGAACGGTTGTTGCATCTTCGGGAGAACGATTGTCAATAATAGCAATCGGAGCATCTAAAAGCTCGGCAAACTTTCGAGCCCGAGACACCCCCGTATGATCAGGTGAAACAACAACACTGTTGGAATCATTGTGTTTTTTAGCAAAATAATCTGCCAATAATGTATTTGCTCTTAAATGATCAACGGGAATGTTAAAGAACCCCTGGATTTGATCCGCATGTAAATCAAGCGTCACAACCCGGTCAACACCATCCATTTCCAAGAATGATGCAACTAGCTTTGCAGTAATCGGTTCTCGCGAGCGCGCTTTTCGATCTGCCCGTGAATACCCATAATATGGAATGACGACATTAATCGACTTTGCACTGGCACGACGAACGGCATCCACCATAATCAGTAATTCCATCAGATTTGAATTAACAGGATCTGAAACCGACTGAATAATATAGACCTCATCGCCCCGAATGCTTTCATTCACACTTATTTTTATTTCATCATCACTAAATTTTTCGACAGTTGCATCACTAAGTGGCACTCCGACCGCCCGACTAATCGCTTCGGCAAGTGGACGATTCGAGTTTAAAGAAAATAATTTAATCCTAGGATGTGATTTCAATTCAGCCATGTTATCCTCCAAGTATTCTTGTTTAATTAAATACTACCATAATTTTGCTTCCACTATACAGCGAATCAACGTGAAAAGTTAAGAAGAAATCGTTTGTTTAACGCTTTCATCATCCTTTCTCAGCCATTCGTTCATATTATGACATATTTGACTTATCAAATTGATAAGGTGTTATCCCATCCATTCCAATCATTGGATCAACTTGTTCGTCGTTAATCATCTCCCCAGTTAAGTGGTCGGGGAGATGACGCGATTCACTCGATGCCACCGCTTCCTGTTGCTCATCATGATTGCTTCCAATGCTAACAGAATTATTTAAATTGTCTGTTGATGGATTTTTAGCTGCTTGATACGGTTCCTCACTGATAGCTTCAACCAGGCGCTGCACCAAACTAGTTTTTCTATTTACCGAAATACTGCGCACACATTGTTCAAAAGCCTGTTTCTCACCCAACATAATTAAGAAGTCACTGGCACGTGTAACAGCTGTGTAAAGCAAATTCCGCTGCAGCATTCGTGAGTATTGCCGAACAATCGGCAGAATAACCATTGGGAACTCGCTCCCTTGAGCTTTATGAATCGAGGTACAATAGGCTAGTGTAAATTGAATCCATTCGTTCTTCTCATAAGTGACTTCTGTTTCATCAAAGTCAATCATTATTTTTGTAGGAATCGCTTGGTTCTTAGGTGCCTCCATTCCTACAATAATGCCTAAATCCCCATTAAAAACATTTTGTTCGGGATTGTTAACCAATTGTAAGACTTTGTCGCCAATTCGATACGTATGGTCTCTAATTGTCACTGATTTACCAGTCGGGTTAACCTGCCACACATTTTGTAAAATGTTGTTTAAATGATCAATGCCTGCTGTTCCCCGATACATCGGAGCAAGCACTTGTACATCCATCAAGCCAAAATCTTTGTCTTTAGCACGACGGGCAACCTGTTCAATGACCGAGGGCAGTTGCGTTTCATTACAAGCAATAAACGAACGATCTGATTGGTTTTGGTCAAAATTATCAGAAAGTTTTCCCGCATGAATATCATGAGCAAGTTGGACAATTGAAGATCCCTTTTCCTGTCGATAAATATTATCAAGATGTATGGCAGGAAGCTGCTTGGATGTCAGTAAATCGTGAAACACTTGTCCGGGGCCAACTGACGGCAACTGGTCCTGATCGCCGACAAAGATGATTTGCATATGGTTCGGAACCGCACGCATCAATAATCTAAAAAGAAAGGTATCAACCATTGACATTTCGTCAATAATTAGCAAACTTCCTTCAATATCTTTTGGTGAAGTATAGTCAGCAGACTCCTGTCCATTTAACCCAAGCAGTCGATGGATCGTGCTGGCAGGTAGTCCGGTTGAATCAGACATATGCTTTGCAGCTCTTCCAGTTGGTGCAGCCAGCACAATTGGAAAAGGTTTATCCTTGTACTCATTGATGTCCAATGAATACTCATGCAGTCGGGCATAGGTATTGACAATTCCATTGATAATAGTTGTCTTACCGGTTCCCGGACCACCAGTCAGAATAAAAGCTGGTGATTTCACAGCTTTTATAATCGCTTGGCTTTGTGAATCGTCATAATTAATATCAAACTTACTTTCAACCATGCGTATTTGGTTTTTAATTGCATCATCAGAAAAATGGTCTTCACTATCGTCTTTATTTTTAATAATTCGATTCAAGTGTTCGGCAATTTGAACCTCGGCATTATAAACATAGCTCAAATAAATTCGGTCCCCCTCACCGACAACCTTATGTTCCTTAGCTAATTCAATTAGAGATTCGCCGAGTTGTTGGCCACTCACCTGATGTTCAGTGTTGGTATCCAGCAGGTCACCCGCCATATTCAATAATGCAGAAGTTGTTGTGTAAGTATCACCATTTTCAAAGCAAAGTTCCTGAATTGCGTACAGCAGACCGGCTCTAATCCGTTCGGTAGAAGCAGCTGTTAATCCCAATTTTAATGCAATTGCATCAGCACGTTTAAAACTAATACCGCGGATATCCTCCACCAATTGATAAGGATTTTCAGATATAATTTTAAGAGCATCCCCATGGTATTTCTCATAAATATCCGACGCAATTTTACTAGAAAATCCATACGAATTAAGCCCCACAATCACTTTTTCCAAGCCATCATCAACACTTAGATTATCCAAAATTGCATCTCGTTGTTTTTGGGTAATCGGCACCTGATCCAAAACCCGACCATCGGCGTTGATTCGTTGAATGGCATCATCGCCCAAAACTTTAACCACCCGCTGCGCAGTCTGCTTGCCAATACCGGGAAACCGATCTCCGGAAAGATATTTAATCACGCCCTCCTTGGTTGTCGCAATTAAACTCGTATAATTGGCGGCTTGAAATTGTTTGCCATACCTTGGGTGATCAATAACCTTTCCGGTAAAATGATAGCTGTTTTCTTCAACGACATCGCCAAAGTTACCAGTCACCACAATTTCACTTTCCGGCCAGTTCAAATTGGTATCCGTAATTTCAATTAACAGAACTTTGTAAAAACTGTCATTGCTAGAAAAGAAAATGGCCTTCAGCCGTCCATCAACGTACATATTTTGATTTAAGTTATCTTGGGGTTCAAATAATCCCATCGGTTGGTCCACTTTAATTCTCCTCACAAAATGATTCAAGACTCGCTAGATTAATCAGCAAGCCTACTTAGTCTTTTTTGCCATGCTGATCATGAGCCTTTTTAGTCCCGTTTAACTGAATAAATTTTTCAATATCTTTCAATTTTTTTTGGCCCTTATTAAAGTATGCCGGATCATATTGATTTGCCCTTTTGAAATAACTTTCAAAGGGTTCATCTGCAACCATCGCAACCAGTCCACGATTAAAATTGGCCCTACCATTTTGAGGCTCAGCCGTTAAAACCAAATCATAGAATTCAGCGGCCTGAGAAAAATTGCCAAGTGCTAGCAAATTATCACCAATCATCTCATTGACAGCTGGATCCTTTTGCCTGGTACTTTGCGCAGATAAGGCAAACACCATTGCCCGCTTATTGTCACCCTTGGCCATATAACTTTGTGCCAGCATGATGTAGGCCTCTGCTTGGAGCTTGTCATCATTTATCTCCTGAAAAATTTTGATAGCTCTATCGTACTCTTGAGCAGCGTAATAAACATTGCCAAGCCCAAATTTCAAAGTATCTTTAATATCCTCAGAGGATTGGTCAAAAATCCCCAATGCTTTCATCAAAAGCTCTTCTGCCTGTTCGTAATCCTTCCCCTCTACTAATAAAGTTGCCAAATCATAGTAATGGTGATAATCATGGGGATTGGCATCAATTTTTGAAACCATCTGATGAACAAGTTGATTGGCCTTTTTTTCCTCATCTTCACGTTTCTTAGTATATTTACGTTGGTTCTCCTGATTCTTCTTTTGCAATTCTTTAATCTTGTCTGAATTATTTTTTTTCATATCAATCACCTAGACTAGATCAGTTTCATCCAATTTTTTGTTTAAATAACTTGTATCATTCCACTTAATCAGGGAGAAAGATTTTCCAGCATCATGACTTTCTATAATAGTCGTGCTGGTATTTGCCAACCCACCGCGTTTCCGTAAATCAGCAAGTGGTGTCCCCAACAAATGATTTATCTCTGCGTTCAGTGCAGCACCATGACTGACAATCATGACGTTTTTGTGGGGATTGTTGTTGACTATCTCAATAATGGCGGGTGTCATTCGATTAATGACATCCAAGTAACTCTCACCGCCAATTTCAGCAGGATCATAAAGATCAGGATGATTTCGGAAATTTTCAAATTCTTGCGGATAACGTTGTTCAACGTCAGAAAATTTCATTCCCTCCATTTTACCCAGGTTAAATTCTTCCAATCTGGACAATAAAGAAATGGCAGGGTGACTTTTGAGACGCCTGCCAATTGTTTCGGCGGTAACGCGAGCCCGTTTAATCGGACTGGCATATATATGATTGAAAGAAATGTCTTGAAAATGAGCTGCAAGTAATGCCATTTCCTTATAACTTTCAGAAAGTAGCGGCGAGTCACCGCCAGCACCCTGGTATCGGCTTTCGAGATTCCATTCAGTCTTTCCATGTCGTACAAAATATAATCGTGTCAAAAGCCATTCCTCCCGTATGTTAATCACTCATCTATTATGACAGCATTGCTACTGAATTTCAAAGAAATTCAGTGTGCTGTGAAAAGTGTTTTGCACCTCGACTATTAAAATTTATCATTTCACCATTTAGACGCTTCAAAACTTAATTATTCAGTGGTAAGCTTACTTTAATTAGCTTTTTTCTCATACAGATCTCATTAAGTCAATGACTCTGGAATTGAAAAGCACATTAGGGGGAAATTGGGATGCTTCAAACACTATTGTTTGCCTTGATTCCGATTATTGTCACGATCGGAATCGGGTACTTCGCTGCTTATCGAAATGATTTTGATGATCACGATAGTCAGCAATTTGTAAAATTAGTCATGAATTATGCACTTCCGTTCAGCGTTTTTGCCGGTATATGGGGGACTCCCAGAAAGATTATCATTGCCGACATTCCATTAGCCGGTTGGCTGTTGGTTGGTATGGTTGGCTGTTACATTGTTTTGATTATCGCTTATCGGTTCGGTTTTAGATTGCCACTTGACCTTTCGTCTTTACGTGCCTTATCAGTTGCCGACCCATCGGTCCCATTTATCGGTTCGGCTATTTTACCGCTATTATTTGGCAATCAGGTCAGTGCCATTACCATCGGCCTTTGTACGCTGATTATCAACATTTTACTATTACCAGCTGTTTTTGCTTCCCTTGCAAAAGAGGGAGAAGTCACATCCCTGGGTCAGCGGCTAATCAGCACATTCAAAAAACCGTTGGTCATCAGCGCACTGCTTGGCTTTGTGATTGCCCTGGCAGGTTGGCAAATGCCGGTGGAACTGGAAAATACGTTTATGGTTCTTGGTAAAGTTGCCGGTGGACTTGCCTTATTCTCAATCGGAATTGTTCTCTTTACCAGAAGAATTACCATTAATTTATCTATTGGGGTTAGCGTCTTTGCCAAAAACGTGATTTTTCCATGTATCATTTGGCTAATTATGTTAGCAGTCAATGCACCAGCCAGCCTCATCAATATCGTTGTTTTGACCTTGGCCATTCCAACTGCCACGATGCCAACTACTTTGGCCATCCAATTCAAAATAAATGAATCCGAAATTGCTTCCATTCAATTTTGGAGCACCGTTTTCTCATTCATCACAATGCCTATCTTTATGTGGTTAATCGGATAACCATTAATAATAATTGCCCCTGTTATTTCAATGTTACTGAAAGCAAAAAGGAAGATCAGACAAAATCGTCTGGTCTTCCTTTTTGACTTGGACAAGTCATTTTAAATCAATGCCTTATATTCCGGGTGCTAACCGCTTTGATCCGCACACTCGTTCCGTTATCGTTATACATACTGCAATTCTTCAGCCTGCTTATATGCGGCATCAATGATCGCAGAACCCAAACACTCCTCACCGTCATAAAAGACAACTGCCTGCCCGGGTGTAATGGCACGTACAGGCGCATCAAAATCAACCCGCACTTTTTGACCGTCATCGCTTAAGTGTACGGTCACACCAGTGTCCCTTTGACGATAACGGAACTTGGCCGTGCAGTGAAAGTCCTGACCACGATCCAAATTATTAACCCAATGAATATCAGAAGCCTCTAAATAATCGGCGTACAGCAACTCATTGTGATAACCTTTGCCAACATAAAGAATATTCTTCTTTAAATCCTTGCCAATAACGAACCAAGGCTGGTTATCGACACCGTCGCCACCGATACCAAGACCGCGACGCTGGCCAATTGTGTAGTACATTAAACCATCGTGCTGCCCCTTGACTTCACCGTCAACAGTCATCATCTTGCCCGGAGTCGCAGGTAAGTAATGACCCAGGAACTGCTTAAAGTTCTTCTCACCAATAAAACAAATACCAACTGAATCCTTCTTGTCAGCTGTGGCTAAACCAGCCTTTCGTGCAATTTCACGAACTTCCGGCTTAACCAGGTTACCAATCGGAAACATAACCCGATCCAACTGATTGGCCGATAACTGACTCAAGAAATACGTTTGGTCCTTGTTACCATCTGAGGCACGCAATAAATGGTTGTGCCCATCTTCATCACGCGTTAATTGAGCATAATGTCCTGTTGCGATGTAATCAGCACCCAATTCCAAAGCGTAATCCAAGAATGCTTTAAATTTGATTTCCTTATTACAAATCACATCCGGATCAGGAGTCCGGCCTTTTTTATACTCATCCAAGAAGTATGTGAAGACCCGATCCCAATACTCTTTTTCAAAATTTACCGAGTAATAAGGAATGCCGATTTTATTGGCAACCTTGGCAACATCTTTATAATCTTCCGTTGCTGTACAGACACCATTTTCATCAGTATCATCCCAATTTTTCATGAAAACGCCAATCACGTCGTAGCCCTGTTGTTTGAGTAAATAAGCGACAACTGACGAATCAACGCCGCCACTCATTCCAACAACAACCCGAGTTTGACTGTTGTCTTGCATAAAACCACCATCATTTCAATTAGATTCTGGAGAATCCACGAGTGAAGGTCGTAATTTCCAGTAAAATTTATATTAACGCATTCTGCGATGAAATGCCACTGATCACATGTTAAATTACGCGTTGAAATACGCTGCCATTAATTTCTGAACTGCTGAATTGTCCTCAGGCCTTCCTATCGTAATTCTCAACCATCCCGGCTTTAATCCATTTCTGATTAGGTAACCGTTTCTAAGTAAATAATCATGTAGTTTATCTGAATTACCTGCTTTGAAAAAAATAAAGTTGGCAGATGACTCGTAAAAAGGTAGTTTTTGTTTCGTTAAAAAGCGGTTCCATTTAATACGCTCTTCAGCAATCGTGTTGACAACCCGTTTGACAAATTCTGTATCTTTAAAAGCTGCGGTAGCAGCCACCTCGGCAAAAGTACTCAAATTGTAAGGTAATCGAGCGGCTTGAAGATAGGCCATTAAAGGTGGATTACAAACAGCATAACCAACTCGAAAATTAGCCAATCCATAAGCTTTTGAAAGTGTCCTTAACACAACCAAGTTATTAAATTGCTTGGTCAATTGAATAACCGAAACATTTTTTTCATTCACAAAGTCAATATAAGCTTCATCTACAATCACCGTAACGCTATCCGGTATAGCTTCCAAAAAGGATTTAATGGTGGCCGGTTCTAAAAAAGTCCCAGTTGGATTATTAGGATTGCAAATCCATATGATTTTAGTTTTAGGCGTTAATTGCCGTTTAATAGCTGCTAAGTTCAAATACCCGGCATCATCAAGTGCAACCCGTTTGATCTTGGCACCTTCAATTTGAGAATGAAGCTGGTATTCGGAGAACGTCAGGGCAGGATCGATCACTTCATCTCCGGGTTCAAGAATAACCCGACATAATAGTTCAATGACCTCATCCAAGCCATTTCCAAAGAGCAGATGATCTTCACTGATATTAAACCGGGTGGCAATACTCCGTCGAAGGACCTCGGCGTTACTGTCAGGATATAAATTTGCATCTGAAAAATGCCAACTGTCTAAAGCTCGCGCAACCTCGGGAGAAGTGCCAAACGCATTTTCATTGGCTGACAGTCGAACTAATTTTTTAAGTCCATATTGTTTTTTAAGATCATCCAGTGTCTTTTCGGGAACGTACGGATTAAGATGCTTAACAGATTCTTTTACCATAGGAGTCCCCCAATTCTTGGTACTAAACTACCAATTTTTAATATCTTTTCGATCCTGAATTTTACTTTGACGACCTTCTCGACTCGCCAATTCTTCCTTAATCTGGGTAGTTGTAATTCCCCGCTCTGCCATTAACACTTCCACGTGATAGGCTAAATCGGCAACTTCCAAGATAAAATCAGGATCTGAATCATTCTTAGCGGCAACAACCACTTCGGTAGCTTCCTCGCCTACCTTTTTAAGGATTTTATCCAATCCTTTCGTAAATAAATAGTCTGTGTAAGATCCCTTTTCAGGATTATTTTTTCTTTCTAATATTAATTGATATAAATCATCCAAATTTTGTTCAGCCATTATCTTTTTCCTCCTCTAAAACATTTCGATAAAAACAACTTGTGTGTCCGGTATGACAAGCCGGCCCAGCAGGAATCACCCGCATTAATAATGTATCCTCATCACAATCAATCGCCATTGAAACAATCTTTTGCGTGTTGCCGCTTGTTTCGCCTTTATGCCATAGCTCCTGACGACTTCGAGACCAAAACCAGGTTTGCCTGGTTTTTAAACTTCGCTGATAGCTTTCTTCGTTAACGTAGGCCATCATTAAGACCTGGTTGGTTTGACTATCAACAACAATCGTCGGAACCAGATTGTCCGGATATTTTGAAAAGTCTGGTTTTAACGTACGATCACCCCATCCGTTTTTAATTGTTGCTTAACATCACTAATAGTCAGTTCGCCAAAATGAAAAACGGAAGCGGCTAATGCACCATCCACATCTGACTCCCGGAAAACATCCGAAAAATCTGTCAGCTTTCCACATCCACCGGAAGCGATCACCGGAACTGAAACAGCTTTTGTTAACTGTCTGTATAGATCAATATCGTAACCACTTTTAGTCCCGTCTTTATCCATACTGGTAACCAGTAACTCACCTGCACCTCTTTTGACACCTTCCTTTGCCCATTGTACTGCATCCAAATTTGTCGCTTTGCGGCCACCATTCACGTAGACTTGATAGGTTTGGGTTTGAGGATTAAATTTTGCATCAATTGCTAATACAACACATTGACTTCCAAACTTTTCAGCTCCTTGGGTGATTAATTCAGGATGGCGAACTGCAGCTGAGTTAACAGCTGTTTTATCAGCACCTGCCCTGAGCAGATTCATCATATCCGAAACGTCATGAATGCCACCACCAACGGTCAACGGCATAAAGACCTGGCTTGCAACCTGCTCAATTGTTTCAACAATTGCTTTTCTCTTTTCATTGGTTGCCGTAATATCCAAAAAAACAAGTTCATCTGCCCCCTGCTTTTGATAGGCGGCGGCAATTTCGGTGGGATCACCAACATCCTGCAAGTTCACAAAATTAACACCTTTTTTAACTCGGCCGTGGTCAACATCCAAGCAGGGAATAATTCGTTTAGCCAACATTTTGGTTCACCTCCGCCAAAGTCTGTAACGGTAAATCTCCCGTGGCCATTGCTTTGCCGACAATTGCTGCACGAATCCCCAAACCAGCCAACTGATTGAGGTCTGTGACGTTTCGGATACCGCCTGAAGCAATAACGGTTGCGGCTGTAAATTGCTTTTGTAAATGGCTCAACTGGTCACCGTTTGGACCGCTCATTGTACCGTCTCTTGAAATATCAGTAACAATAAACGTCTTAACGCCAAAAGCAACCATTGACGCCATTAATTCATCCATTTTGACAGTGCTTTGCTCAAGCCATCCTGAAACTGCCACCAGTCCATCTTTACCGTCAATGCCAACAACGATTTGATCTGCGCCAAATTGCTTAATTGCTTCTTGGACCAGTTCAGGATCATTCAACGCTGCCGAACCAAGAATAACTCGAGTCACTCCTGAAGTGAGATAGGTATTGATTTGGGAAAGGGATCGAATGCCACCGCCAACCTCAACAGCAAGTCCGGTTTGTTCACAAATTTGTTGAATAATTGCCCGATTGACGGGACGCCCGGATTTCGCACCGTCCAAATCAACCAAATGTAAATTGGTTAATCCCGCCTTTTCAATCGCAAGTGCCTGCTGAACAGGTGACTCGCTAATCAAGGTTGTCTGGTTAAAGTCCCCTTGGTACAGTCGCACACTCTCTTGGTTTTTTAAATCAATTGCGGGAATAATCTGCATTTTCAACCATCTCCTTAAATTTTGTTAACCCATTAAGGCCAACTTGACCACTCTTTTCAGGATGAAACTGCATCCCGATCACATTATTTTGTCTAACGATACTTGGTATTTGAACACCATAATCAGTCGTTACCAAAACCTTATCTGCAGACGTTTTGACATAAAACGAATGCACAAAATAACTGAATTGTTGATCAAATATATCTGCAATCGGATCAGAATGCGCAACCTGATTCAAATCCCACCCCATGTGGGGAACCTTCACGCCTAAATTAGTTGGGATTGGAATAACATCGCCTTTGATAAGTGAAAGTCCGGTTGTGTCACCGAATTCAAGACTTCGATCGAACAGTAATTGCATGCCCAAACAAATCCCTAACATCGGTGTTCCCTGTTTGGCAACCTGTTGAATAACCGGAATTAACTGCCGTTCATTTAGTGCATCGATGGCTTTTTTAAAAGCGCCGACGCCAGGAAGAATAACGCCATCCGCATTTGTGATTTCCTGTGGATCAGCACTTAATTTATTTTCAACACCAAGAAAATCAAGCGCTTTTTTGACGTTTCTGGTATTTCCAGTATCGTAATCAATCACAATGATCATTAAATGACCCCCTTGGTTGATGGAATCCCTTTAATTTCAGGATTCAGCGTGACAGCAGCCCGTAATGCCCTTCCTAAAGCTTTAAATAAAGTTTCGATTTTATGATGTGTATTACGTCCATACAGGACCTCGGCGTGCAAATTTAATTCGGCATTAAATGCAAAAGCTTGAAAGAAATCTTCTGTCACTTCAGTGTCATATCCTCCCAAGTGATCATTGGCAAATTCTGCTTTAAAAACAAGATAGGATCTTCCTGATAAATCAATGACAACTCGACTAAGTGTTTCATCAAGCGGAATAAGCGCGGACCCGAATCGTTCGATGCCGGCTTTATCACCCAAGGCCTCTTTTAATGCTAATCCAAGCGCGATGCCAACGTCTTCGGTCGTATGATGTGGATCAACATCCAAATCACCTTTGGCATTAACAATCAACCCGAAGCGACCATGTTTGGCAAATGCTGTTAACATGTGATTAAGAAATCCAATACCTGTATCAACTTGAATTGTTGAATAATCATCAAGATTTAACTGTAATTCAATTTGCGTTTCATTTGTATTTCTGGAAATAGTTGCCGTTCTCATACTAGTCACTCCCTGATTAATTTTGACTTGACGGCTTGCCTGTCCGCTGTCTGTAAGTTGGAAATCAATGTTTTGATCTGTGGTTGATATTGCCTAAGCGCCAGACGGTTGACGACTAATTTGGTATTAACCGGCTGTAGCTTTGCGTATACCCGAAGGTTGTTTTCACGTAAGGTATTTCCCGTTTCCACAATATCGACAATTGCATCCGCCAATCCAATCAGCGGAGCAAGTTCAACCGAGCCTTCAATCTTAATAATCTCAACATCTTCACCAATGCCTTCAAAATAACGTTTGGTAATGTTGGGATACTTGGTTGCAATAATCTTTCGCCGCTGTTGCTGTGGGTTGAAATCAGCAGTTGAGGCTAAGACAAATCGGCATTTTCCAACACTCAAATTTAACATGGCATATTGGGAATTTTCCTGTTCATCCAATACATCGCTGCCAACAATTCCTATTTGAACGGTACCGCTATTTAAATAGGTCAAAACATCGGGGCCCTTCACCAAAATAAAGTCATACCTTGGATCATCATTAAAAATTAATTTACGACCCTTATTTTTTAGTCCCTGGCAGTTAATACCACTCGCCTCCAGTAACGGGACAACCTGTTGCTCTGTTCGCCCCTTTGTCAGGGCAATTTTAATTGGTTCCATTTTGTGACCTGCCTTCCGTCAAATCCAAAAGCTTGTTACCATCACTATCAGCCAACCGCTTAGCTGCTTGAACCGATTGTGTGAGACAGAGCGTTGAATTTGGAATTTCCTGCAGCTTCTTTTCGGCAAGCTGCCATTGATCATCATCAAAATAAATAAGCGTTTGCTGTTTATTGGCCGGTAAAGCCGTTCGTTCCACCAAAGCGTCAACGTCAAACGCCACACCAACAGCGGAGACTTTTACTTTCTGAAAGTTTGTTAACAGATCATCATATCGACCACCACTGAATAAATAATCCGCTGATTTACCGGTAAAGCCTCGAAAAGCCATGCCGGTATAATATGACTGAGGTGACCGAACACTTAGATCAAGTGTGACCTGAAAGTTGGGAAATTGTTGATTAATAAACGATTTAGTTGCAATCAAATCCTTAATGATCGCTTCCAGTTCTGTTGATCTGGGCAGTGTTTCTACAATTCGAATCACCTGATCAAAGTCCCCAAACAACCATGGCCATTCTGCTAAAAATTTTTCAAACTTTGTGTGTACCAATGGTGACCAAAGACTTTGATAACGGTTTAAATCTTTATCGAACAATGCCATTTTTAGACTGTTTCTGGTAGGTTCGGGCAATTCAAGTTGATTAATGACCGTATCAACGAATTTTGCCTGGCTAATTTCAACAGTGACATCTTCCAAGCCCATTTGCTGACATCCAGATAATGCTACCTGAAGGCATTCCCAGTCAGCTTTAATTCCTTTGTAACCAATAATTTCAATCCCCGCTTGAGTGGTTTGATTATAGCTTCCCGAAAGCCGCCTTTTAACTCGAAAGACATCCCCGCTGTAGTACCATTTGACTGGCAAATCCACGCCTGTCGTACTCATGACTCTTGCAACCGGTAATGTCAGATCCGGTCGAAGCACCAACGTTTCACCCTGTTCATCCAAGAATTGATATGGTCGATAATTATCCGTGCTGAGTGGTTCAAAAACATCAGAATACTCTAATACCGGCGTTGTTAATTTTCGAAACCCCCGGTCTTTAAAGAGGCCTAAGAGTTTCATCTGAATTGCTTCTTTAACTTCTGCTTGAACGCCAAACTCATCCCGAGTGCCATTTGGTAAATTTTTATTTTTCATGTCGACCACTTCCTTAGATTTTATTGGAGGATTGATAATAATTGTGTTTGAAAAAAATCTGTGTGTTCTGATAATCACTTTGAATCACATACTGTATAAAAAACGTCCTCGAAAACTGAAAGTCAGTTCTCGAGGACGAATTTTAATCGCGGTTCCACCCCAATTTGCACCTACCTCACGATAGATTGCCTTACGTTGCCAACAACTACTCAGCAGACAAATGCCCGATAACAGTTGCGGTAACCCTGATAACGCTAAACTTGCGAATTGATCTACTCTGTTCAATCAACTAGTTCATAGATGTGTTTTCACCGGTCGGAATGGTCCCTTCTCAGCAGCGGAACTCTCTTTACATTCAGAGCCGATTACTTCTTCTAATCAAAACTTTATTTTATTATTAATCTTTAATTTATAAGAAATCATAACACGGCGTATAAAAAAGTCAAGCTCTTTCTGAGAATTTGGTTAAAAGAATTCTGCCAATCCGTGATAACCATGACCGATCTCAGCCACACTGTGCGCATCACTGCCATAAATCAGCTGAATACCCATTTGTTGCGCTTGTATGGCGATTTTAAAGTTCGGATAGGGCTGATTACAATAAGCCTTATAAAGGCCCGCAGCGTTGAAATCAAGCTGCAATCCCCTATCCAAGATTTTTCTAAGGATCTCTTGGATTAATTTTTGATTAGTTTCGTTATATTGAGAATCCAAATTAAAGCGATCCTGAAACTTTCGAATTAATGTCATATGACCGATTCGATTAGGCGCATACTGACCCAAGCTTGCTGTAACGGATTCATCAACCAAATTAAAATAGGTCGCAAATAACGTTTGAGCATTTTCTGACTCGCTAAGCAACCCGATTTCGAAATCTTGCATGGTATCGTCTACACACCAATATTTGTCATCTTTTCCCTTCATGAAATGGACGGATAAAATATTATCATCGGTTCTTGGCCCATATTCATCCAGAAAATCTCTCGTCCATGAGACAAAATCTGCCAAGTAGTCCACTTCAAACCCAATATGAATGTGAATTTGATCAGCGTATTTAGTCTTCATTAATGTCATTTTTTTAAAGTAAGCATCCAAATCGGACATTGACATTGAGGCTTCCGTTAAACCCGTTTTTTGCCCCGCATACTCGTTCTGAAGTTCTGGGGGCAGTGGCGCATGCTCGGTGATACTATACTCTTTGAAGCCCAGATGAATGGCCCTTTGAATCATTAATTCTACATCATCACCACTACCGTGTGGGCAAAATTCCGTATGAGAATGACCTTCTCGTTTAAGCATATCGTTATCTCCCATTTCTCTAAACTATCTTAAATGTTTAAGTCTCAACCTTCTAATCAGATAAATAAATAACCCGACTAGTCTTAAAAACAGAATAGTCGGGTCGTTTATTTATCTTTCGGATCAAAATGCCGCTACTCAATTCTGTATTTCAGTTATTAAATAATTCAATTGAGCGGTACTTTTTGAATCCATCCTTCCGGCGCTTCTACATCGCCAAATTGAATACCGGTTAATTCATCGTAAAGCTTACGTGTTAATGGTGCAACTTCAGTTTCACTATAAAATACATGAAGCTTATCTTTATATTCGATACCGCCGATTGGTGAAATAACAGCGGCAGTTCCCATTGCGCCAGCCTCTTTAAAGCGATCCAAATCATTAATAAAGACATCGCCTTGAACAGCTTTTAGTCCCAATCGATGCTCAGCCAAGTAAAGTGCGGAATATTTTGTAATACTTGGTAAGATTGATGGTGATTTTGGTGTAACAAATTCGTTATCCTTTGTAATGCCAAAGAAGTTGGCAGAACCGGCTTCTTCGATTTTTGTATGAGTAGCTGGGTCAAGATAGATAACGTCCGAATAACCTGCTTTATGAGCCTCGTCCCCGGGAAGTAAACTCCCGCCGTAGTTACCGCCAACCTTGCTTTGACCGGTTCCGTGAGGTGCAGCACGATCATAATATGAGGTCGTGAAGTTAGTTGGCTTTAACCCACCTTTATAGTAGGCACCAACAGGCATCGCAAAAATGGTGAACAAGTACTCTGAAGCTGGATGAACACCGATATTGCCTCCAATTCCGATCATTAAAGGACGCAAATAAAGCGTTGCGCCGGTACCATATGGCGGCACATAATCGGCATTTGCTGCTACAACCTGCTTAACAGCCTCAATAAACTTATCTTCAGGGTATGGCGGCATTAGTAAACGCTCACAACTATTATGCATCCGTTTTGCGTTCATATCCGGTCGGAATAAATTAATACTGCCGTCTTTTGTCCGGTAAGCTTTCAGGCCTTCAAAATCCGCCTGACCGTAATGAAGAGACGTTGACCCTTCTGAAATATGTAATGTACTGTCTTCAGTCAACTTGCCAGCGTCCCATCTGCCATCCGAATAGTGGGCTAGGAAACGATAAGGCAGATCCATATAGTTGAATCCTAAGTTGTTGTAATCTAACTCTGATGCTGGTTTTGCTTTAGCCATAAAAATCCTCCTAAAAATATGTAATGATATTCAATCGGCTTGGTCTAACCAATTTCTAATAGTCTAATATTTTAATGGGTTAATGTCAACCCGATTGAAATTGTAATTTTGTCAGATTTTAATTTATTGCTTTTTACAACATCAAAAAACGCTTCGCCCAAAAGGGAGAAACGTTTTTACCTTAGACAATACCAAATGGCCTAAAGGCAGTTATTCGTTTTATAGATCGACGGATTCAACCCAGCCATGCTTATCTTCAACATCGCCTTCTTGAATGCCAAACAAAGTATCATACAACTTCTGCGTAACAGGGCCAGCTTCTGTTTCACTATAGAAGACATGCTTATTGCCCTTATAAGTCAACGAGCCGACAGGTGAAATAACGGCAGCTGTTCCCATTGCGCCAGCTTCTGCAAGGTTATCCAAATCATCAATTGCAATTCGGGTTTCCTGAGGATTTAGTCCCTGATCCTTTGCAATTTGTAAAATGGACTTCTTGGTAATTGATGGCAAGATAGAATCTGATTTTGGTGTCAGAAATTGCCCATCCTTAGTGACACCATAGAAATTAGCGCCACCAAATTCATCGATATACTTGTGTTCACGAGGATCCAAGTACAGGCAGTCCGCAAAGCCGGCTTTTTTGGCTAAAATTGATGGTAATAAACTACTTGCATAGTTACCGGCAGTTTTAGCCTGACCAGTACCGGCACCGGCAGCTCGATCATAGTCGCTAACGGTATAAGGCATTGGATTTAATCCCTTAATATAAGCGCCAACCGGAGTCGCATAAATATGGAACGTATACTCAGTCGATGGGGAAACACCCACAACAGGCTCGGTTCCCACCATAAATGGACGAATGTATAATGATCCGCCCGAACCATAAGGTGGTACAAATTCTTGGTTTGCCTTAACAACGGCTTTAACAGCCTCAACAAACTTATCCTTTGGATATTGTTCCATTACAAGTCGCTTAGCCGAATTGGCCATTCTTTCGGCATTCATTTCAGGACGGAACAGGTTGATGCCACCGTCCTTTGTCCGATAAGCCTTCATGCCCTCAAAAACTTCTTGACCGTAGTGAAGATCTTCGGCGGCTTCGGAAAATGTAAGTGTGGAATCAGTAGTCAAGCCACCGTTCTGCCATTTACCATCTTTAAATTCTTCGTTGTAACTATATGGTAAATCTCTATATGTAAATCCCAAATTGGACCAATCAAGATCCTTAACATCTTGTTTTGCCATTGATAAGAAACCTCCTTAAAATTGAAATCAAGCTACTCTAATAATCGAGTAAAAATAACAACTATGACATTAAAAGGTGGTTGGGTTGAAAAATAAGCCTAGCTTTACCGATAGGAAATAATAAAAGTCATTATCCTTAGTGCGTTTATCATTGTATCTTAATTAATATCTAATTTAGCCCTTTTAAAAAGCTCTGTCAATATGAAAAATCCTTTCTTCAAACCAAATCAACTGAGTAATCATCTTTTTGACAGACATTTTTCAAAAAAAGGATCCCTGTCACGGATTAATTAATGTCATTAACACATGTGCAACACGAGATGAATTATGTCTTCAAAAATCAAAAAAGCTCAGCTAGCAAGCCGATATTAACCGGTTGCCTAACTGAGTTTCATTTAAAAATTCAAAGCATCCTTACCTAATCCGTTCGTTTCAAGACTTCTCGATCAACCAAATTATTAATCAAGAAATTGAATTGATCAACACTTTCTTGTGTTTCAGAATTTTTAAAAATATTAACTTTTTGCAGTCCATTTCCCGTTGTAATGGACATTCGAAAACCGTCCAGTCCTTTAGAAACCATCATTTTAAATTTATACCCGGTTCCGTAAGGAGAATTAGGGTCTAATGAACGTTCTAAAGAATAATTACCAGCCTTGGTCTCCGTAAATCCCAAGTCTTTTAACGTATATTTCTTCACTTCAGAATTCAGTTCGTAAGCATGCGAATCACCACTCACCTTAGCCGTTGTGGAAAAAGCCATCACAGTTTCACTTCCCTATTTTTATTTTTTAAACGTTTAACCGTTTGGGTAATCGCAGCAACCAGTTTGTCCAAATCCTCATACGTGTTGTAACGCCCAAAACTAATTCGAATCGATTCACTGATACGCGGACTGTCCTTACCATACATTGCAACCAAAACATGGGAAGGTTCAATACTTCCCGCTGTACAAGCCGAACCACCAGATACAGCAATTCCTGCCAAGTCCAGATTAGTTTGCATCACATAGGTTGAAATTCCCTTTAGCCAAATATTAAAAACGTGGTTTAAATTGTCCTCGGTAATTTGACCGTTAATGTCAAAGTCAATGCCATTTTTTGTTAATTTATCGGCAATATACTTTTTGAATTTTAGATATTTAGCCTGACGATGTGCCTTTTCCTCACTGGTAATCGTCTCAACAGCACGGGCGAAGCCAGCAATTGCCGGCACATTTTCAGTACCTGCACGGCGTTTTGTCTCCTGATCGCCACCTTTAATTAAACTTGGGAAGTTAACACCTGTTCGACGATATAAAAACCCAATCATTTTTGGGCCGTTAATTTTATGTGCAGACGTTGACAATAAATCAATATGATCACGTTGGACGTCAATATCTAATAACCCATATGCTTGAACGGCATCTGTATGAAACCATGCTTGATGATCTTTTAAAATCTCGCCAATTTCATGGATCGGCATAACGGAACCGACTTCGTTATTTCCTGTCATGATCGAAACCAGAATCGTATCATCGTCCAACGCCGCCTTAAAGTCGTCCAAGGAGATGTTTCCGTACTGATCAACTGGCAAGTAGGTAATTCGAAAGCCCAGCTTCTCTAACGCCTGCATGGGCCTTAAAATGGCTTCATGCTCTATTGCAGTCGTAATAATGTGCTTTCCCAAAGACTGACGCGCAAAAGCCGTTTGCATCACTGCGGTGTTGTCACTCTCGGAACCACCGCTTGTAAAAACAATTTCTTCGGGGTCCGCGTTAATTGACTTGGCAATCACTTCTCTGGCGTGTTCCATAACCTCTTTGGACTGGCGCCCGAGCCCATAAAGCGTCGACGCATTCCCATAAACATTCTTATACTTGTCCATTAATTCTGCATAAACTTCATCTGAAACTCTGGTCGTTGCAGCATTATCTAAATAAATCTCTTCCAAGTCTTTTCACTTCCTTGCTGCTTCGTTCTCAAATAAATCAATCAACATCTGACCGGACTTTTTACCGGCCGTAATAATGAATTGATCAAAACTAACTTCGGCATTTTCATCCCCAACATCAGACATTGCCCGGATCACGGCATACGGGACATGATTTTGAAAAGCAACTTGACCGACTGCAGCCCCTTCCATTTCCGAACATAACGCGTCTGGAAAGTTGTCCTTAATTTGTTGAATCCGTTTGGAATCTGCAATAAATTGATCACCTGACACAATTAAACCAAAATGCGCAGTCACGCCGCTTTCTTTAGCTGCTTGCGCGATAGCGTCCTCCAAATCCTTGGATGCTTCAAACCTGGCCGGAAATCCTGGTAATTGGCCCACCTTATAGTTTGATGCAGTCACATCAACATCGTGGTAAGCCGTTTCTGTTGAAATAATAATATCGCCAATTGACAATCCATCGCCAATTCCGCCTGCAGAACCGGAATTAATGACCGCGTCAACATGGTATTCATTAATCAGCGTTGATGTTGTAATGCCAGCCTGAACTTTACCAATGCCTGATTTAACCAGTACAACATCCTGTCCATGAATTTGACCCGTATAGAAATTCATCTGACCATAGTTTTGAGCAGATTCATTTACCAATGCCTCTTTTAAAATAGCAAGTTCCTCATCCATTGCGCATATAACGCCGTAAGTCATGATCATTCTCCTTAAACTAAAATAGTATAGTGTCGGTATTTTTATAATTTGTAAATCATATTAAAAATTTAATTAACAAAGAAAAGAACCAAGTAAACAATGACAATCAAAACAGCTAGAATGCCAATCGTCCAATTTAGCCGCCTATTAATTTTATGCCATCTGTGCGTCTTGAATTGATTGGCATCTGCAATGGCAGCATCATCGCCGGGATTTTGTTGATGTGTCCTCGCATAAGCTCGCTCTACTTCAACTCTTTTTTTGTCCCGTTGTTTAAAATCGTCATCCTCTTGCTGCTTGAGTTTTCGATATTGTTCTCTTGTAAGGGCTTTGGATTCTTTTTTATCATCGGTTACCACTTAAAAAATCACCTACTTTGCATTAATTGCCAGTGCTGAATTGCCATAATTGTTTTTGCATCTTTAATATCACCATTTGTAATCATTGAAACAGCTTCATCCAACGTCTTTTCGATGATTTGCAAAAATTCCCCCTTGTCTCTGGGCAATTTATCTTTAACAGGTTCTAAATCAGTGGCGAGATACAATTTCATGTATTCATCCGAAAAGCCTACGGAAGAATAAAACCCAAAAAGCTCTTCAACGTGCTTTGGTGTATATCGAATTTCCTCGTTTAGTTCACGAATAACCGCGTGATGAAAGTCTGTATCGCGATTATCCACTTTTCCTGCGGGGATTTCAATCGTTGTTGCTTCAACAGGTGCTCGCCATTGCTTTTCCAGGATAATCTTATTGTCTTTGGTAAGCGCTAAAACACCAATAGCACCGGAATGATGAACAATTTCTCGAAAAGCCGTTTGACCATCTGGCAACCGGACTGTTTGTTTTTCAACATTGATAATTGCACCATCATAAATGTTTTGAGAATCAACGACATGTTCTTCAAAATCCACAAGATCACCCTATTTTCCATTAATAAATATATTTTACAAACATTCAGTCCTTAATGCAATTATTCACCCGCTTCTTCCACAATTTGTGCTTTAGCAGCCTGTGGCCCCTTTTGGCCTTCAACAACAACATAGCTCACACGAATCCCTGGAACAATCCGCGAATAGTCTTCACCATGAAAGGCATTCTTAAAAAAGAACAGATTGTCTCCCTGATCCTGTGTAATAAATCCAAAACCGTTTTTAGCATTATACGTTTTTACTTTTCCATAAAGCATTTTAAATTCCTCCTGAAGCATCTTCAAATCAAAAAAGAGGCTGTCCAGACATTTGCCTGGCCTCAACCTCTTAATTGTACTGGTTTACACTTAGTTTTAAAACAGTTTTTCAAATTGTTAAATGATTCTGATTATTTAGCTTCAAAACCTTCAGCAACCGTTTCTGGGAATTCACTACGAACAATTTCAGCACAAGAGTGACAGAAAGTAGGATAGTCACTATCGGAACCAACGTCAGTTCGAACCAAACGACAGCGTTCGCATGTTTTACCCTTTGCCGGCTCAACCAGAAGTGCCAAGCCATCACTATCAAACTTCGTTGCATTATCCGGTGCATCAGTAAAGTCCTTAACTGTCAACTGGGAAACCAGAAGAACCGTTGCAAGATCTACATTTAACGATTCAAAAAGATCTTTCACTTCGGTTGTCGCGTAAATTGTCAACGATGCTTCTGATGCCTTGCCAATCTCTTTGGCATCACGCGCCTCTTCCAGAACCTTAAGCACATCATCCCGATAAGTCATAAACTTGGTCCATTCTTCCAAAATATCAGCCTCATTGTCAAAATGCTGTTGCTTGGGAATATCAGTCAATTGAACAAAGTCTTCAGGTTCTTTCAAGAATCCCCAAATTTCTTCGGCTGTATGCGGCAGAACCGGTGTCATCAGCTTGGTCAATGTCGTAACAGTATGATACATAACTGTCTGCATTGAGCGACGTTTATGACCATCCTTCTTATCAATATAAACAATATCCTTTGCCATATCCAGATAGAAAGCCGATAAATCGGTTGTCACAAAATTCAGGAATTTCTTATAGAAAGTCAAGAAGTCATACTGCTCAAAACTATCACGAGCCTCACCAAGAAACTTATTAAGCAAAACAGTCATGTACTGATCTTGACTTTCCATTTCATCAAACGCAACTGCATTTGTCTTTGGATCAAAGTCAGACGTGTTTGCTAACAAGAATCGCATTGTGTTTCGAATCTTCTTATAAGCATCCGAAATCTTAACAAAGTTTTCCTGACTAACTCGAACATCGGCTGATGTATCAACAGATGTTACCCAAAGACGAACAATTTCAGCGCCCATTTTTTTGATAATATCAATTGGTGCAATCGTATTACCTAAAGATTTACTCATCTTATGGCCTTTACCATCAAGCGTGAAACCTTGTGAGACAATTGATTTATACGGTGCTTTATTTGAAACGGCAACACTGGTAATCAGACTTGAATTAAACCAACCACGATACTGGTCAGAACCTTCAAGGTACATATCTGCGGGATAAGTCAACTCTGGACGAGCTGCCAAGACCCCTTGGTGCGATGAACCAGAATCAAACCAAACATCCATGATGTCATTTTCTTTAGTGAATTTGCCGTTTGGTGAATGTTCACTGGTAAAGCCATCTGGTAATAAGTCTTTGGGCTCACGTTCGAACCAGACATCCGACCCATATTTGGCAAACAAGTCAGCAACATGGTCAATTGTTTCCTGAGTAATAATTGCTTCGCCATCCTCACCATAGAAAATCGGAAGCGGCACACCCCAAACACGTTGTCGGGAAATGACCCAATCGCCACGATTTTTAATCATATTGGAGAGACGAACTTTTCCCCAATCAGGGTAAAAGGTCACATCTTCGATAGCATTTAAAATATCATCTTTAATTTTATCAACAGAAGCAAACCATTGTGGCGTTGCTCGGAAAATAATCGGTTTCTTAGTACGCCAGTCGAATGGGTAACTATGATTCAACGGCATGTAATCCAATAACAGACCAGCCTTTTTTAACTTATCCAACGCGATTTTATTAGCATCTTCATAGAAGACTCCAGCAAAATCTTCGCCTGATTCTTTAGTCAAATACCCACGATCATCAACGGGTGCAAAGATATCCAATCCATACTTCCGACCAATATTAAAGTCATCTTCACCATATCCGGGAGCGGTATGAACAAGTCCGGTACCGGCATCCAACGTAACAAAATCACCTAACATTGTTAATAGTTTTCGACTATGGTCAAATGGATGTTCAGCAAGGATGCCTTCCATATCACGTCCCTTAACTGTCTTAACAATTTTGACATTTTTCCAGCCAAATAGGCTCTCATCTTTTTCAAGCAGTTCACTGGCAATGACGAATTTTCGTTCATCATCTTCAGGTTGAACCACTGCATAATCAAAATCAGCATCTACGGTGATCCCTTCCGACGCTGGAATTGTCCAAGGCGTCGTTGTCCAAACCACCATAAATGTATTGTCCTCTTCCAAAACACCCTTACCGTCAGTGACTTTTTCGCCATAGAAAGCAGATGGTGATGTAACATCATGATACTCAACTTCTGCTTCAGCAAGCGCAG
Source organism: Lentilactobacillus hilgardii DSM 20176 = ATCC 8290 (assembly GCF_000159315.1). Classification (GTDB taxonomy): domain Bacteria; phylum Bacillota; class Bacilli; order Lactobacillales; family Lactobacillaceae; genus Lentilactobacillus; species Lentilactobacillus hilgardii. The sequence goes on along the minus strand of NZ_GG669999.1, from coordinate 40,572 downwards.
ATTCGGATGACCATGACCAATAAACAGGCTTTTTACCCTTGTAAATCAAGCCACGTTTGGCAAATGCCCCAAAGACACGAACCTCGGCAGCTTCGAACTCATGCTGCAATGTGAGATAGGGATGATCCCAATCCCCGGAGACGCCAAGACGTTTAAACTCATCCATTTGGCGTTGAACCTGCTTCATCGCATATTCTTGACAAAGCTTTCGGAAGTCGTTGGTCGACATTTTCTTTCGATCATAACCGGCTTGGGTTAATTTTTGTTCAATTGGTAAGCCATGTGTATCCCAACCGGGAACGTAAGGTGCCCGATATCCGGTCATTGATTTGTAACGAACAATAATATCCTTAGAAATTTTGTTCATCGCATGTCCCATATGAATATCTCCGTTAGCGTATGGAGGTCCATCATGAAGAACAAAACTTGGTTTGCCCTCATTTAATTTTTGTCGTTGTTCGTAGACACGATTTTCTTCCCATGCCTTTTGACGTTCCACTTCTTTTACAGGAAGATTACCACGCATTTTGAACTTCGTTTTGCCTAAGTTTAAAGTGTCTTTTACCCGCATTATTTGACTCCCTTTCTCCATTTTAAAAGTAATAGCGTAATAAACTACCGTTATTTGTACACCCTGACAGATCAAACGATACAAAAAAAGATTCCGCCCAAGGGACGAAATCTTCGTGGTACCACCCAATTTTAGGATTTAATAATCCTATCTCTTTATAACAATCGATATGTAATAGAGCTGATCTGTTAAACAACCGGTGACTGCTAAACTTTCACCATCTTTAGCTCGCTAATGTTTCGGTTGATTAATTTCTGGTCTCTGATCGATTTAATTATTATTATTTTTGACTGTCAGGATAAATGACAACTGTTTGCAGTTTATCATCGGTTGTCGGCGTACTTTCAACTGCGTCAGCATTATTACCCTGTTTGTTTTCTGATTCTACATCTGAATTTGTAGGGTTGTCAAGATCTCCAACAACTTTTTCAATATCTTCATAGGTTGTCGTAGGCCCATCTTCGACTAAGTGATCCCAGTCAGAGCCCTTAATAACCGCTAATTGGCTTTCAAGCATAACCTCAAGTCGTTGACGGAATACTCGAGTATTTTTCTTGAGATCGTCAGTTTCAATTGCCAGCTTTTTAGCACGTTTAGAAGCCTCTTCAAGAATTTGAGTCGATTTTTCGTCAGCGGTTTTAACAATGTCATCAGCCTTCTTTTGGGCTTCACGATTTGTAATCTCGGCTTCCTTTTTCGAATTACTCTTAACCTTATCAGCAGCTTCTTGGGCAACTAAAATTGACTGGTTCAACGAGTCCTTCAGGTCATTGAAATACGAGAGTTTATCTTTCGATTCACTCAATTGAGATCTCAAATCCTTATTTTCTTCCAAAATAATCTGATAATCCTTGATGATCTGGTCAAGAAAATCATTGACCTCGTCGATATTGTACCCTCTCAATTTCGTTGAAAATTCTTTATTGTGAATATCCTGTGGACTTAATACCATGATGAACCAATCCTCCTATTTATTCCGGTTATACACACTTATGATAATCCTAATTTTATCTTTTTTCGTCATTCCGGTAATTTCTTTGATGACAAGTCGTCCATATCCCCGCACAGAAATAATGTCTTTTGTCGATAATTCAAAATCCGGCCTCGTCGTATCAACCCAATTAATCCGAACATCACCAGTATCGACTAATTCTTTAGCATGGTGGCGAGAAATATGAAAACCATCACTAATCAGAGCATCAACTCTGAGAGAAGAAACAGTTGTTGTTAACGTTTCACTTTCATCAACGGGTGCAATGACCCCTTCTGGTGAGATATCTTCAAGCATGACTTTAATTTTGCCAATGTGATCAACTTGAGCTTTGACATAATCTGCCATTTCGGATTGCACCATGAACTGCCATTTAAGACCGTCCGTAATAATGTCACCAACCACATTTCGCTCAATACCGACACCCATCAATGATCCCAATATTTTTCCATGTGCCAGTGTCGCAAATTTACTTGGATAATCAATCTCAAACGCAGTGATGCGGAAATCATCCGTCTTAGGCGTAAAATACTCAGGATAGACGATTGCCCGTTGCAACTCAGCACCTGAATAACCACCGTAAGTTGAGAAATGAATGCCATCATGACGATTAATGATTGATTCAAGAATATAGAGTTGTCTGGGATTTAAAAACTCAGTCAAAATAGGCCGATATTCATTTTCAACCTGCCCACTTAAATGGTCAATTGACTCAAGAAACGGCACTTCATCAGGTCGAAAATGTTGAGAAACGTTTGCATCAACAGCCATCACTAAATACCCCTCTTCTAACTAATACCCATAACCATATCCAATAATGAGATTCCCCAAATAAGTGATACCACCCTGAACTAGGGATAACACAACCAGTGCTACAACAGGCGCAAAACTGATCATCCCAACGGACGCAAAATTGAACAATCGTTCAAACGGTTCAACAGTTCGGCCAAGAAAGCGACCAAATGCAGTACCATAAGCATTTGGGAACCAACTCATCAATGCATAGATAACAATTGCCAGCATATAAATGCTGATAAGCTTATTTAATAACCAAACGATAGACGCGATTACAGATACCAATAAAATACCCCTTATCTCTTGTTTAAAACTTAGCTACTTAGTGACCTTAAAATTTTTAGGTGAACAAATAAAAATGTTCTTATCAAGACGATTAATAGTACCATGAATTGCAAACAAAACACCATTTAAGAAATCAACCATTCTTTCAGCAGATTTAATATCAAGCTTACCGAGTTTGATGATAACAGCGTTATCTTCCAATAACCTTTGAGCAATGGTGTCAACATCTGTGTAATTGATGGGTTCAAAAACCACAATATTACGGTTAGTTTCTAAATCTTTTCGTGTTAAAGGCACAACATTATCCACTAGTTTCGCATCCTCATTCTTCGGCTTATCCGATTCCATTCCAAAAAAATTCGCAAAATTAAACTTTTCTGACATGTTTGTTTCCTTTCGAATTTCACCATACTCAAATAAGCGCCGTCTTTACATTAACTGAAATTTGTTATTTATTGTTACGACGACGGTGCTTAAAGAACGGTGGAATATCATCCTGTGAATTATCATTATCAGTTTTGCCCGATTTATCTGAATTGACGTCAGGCTGAAACGGATCAAAATCCTTTTTTTCAACGTCATTAAACTCTTCATTTTCTGGAACAGATGGCCGGGCAGTAGTTGGCTGTTTACGAATATCCCAGTTTCCCAAAGGATCAGTATGACTATCATTAGCACTTGAATTGCTATTAGTAGTCTCCTGGGAAGAATTACGATGACCATCAAATTGACGGGGATGTGCACTGGATTGTGGTCGAGCAGAAGGTGAAGCCGTCCGCGTACGACGTGTTTCCAATCTCCCCTGTTCTGCTGCTTTCTTATCGATACCTGTTGCAATAACAGTTACCCGCACTTCGTCTCCAAGTGATTCGTCAATTGATGTCCCAAAGATAATGTTAACATCACTGGTTGCCGCTTGCGAAACAATATCTGAGGCATCCTGAGCTTCAAATAGTGACAGGTCCGGTCCACCCGTAATGTTCAACAGTACCTGCTCGGCACCGTCAATGGAAACTTCAAGTAATGGTGATGAAATTGCTTTTTCAGTTGCTTTCTTCGTTCGATCCTCACCATTAGCAGCTCCCACACCCATTAATGCCGAACCTTGATCTTGCATAGTTGTTTTAACGTCAGCAAAGTCCAAGTTAACGTATCCCGGACTTGTAATTAGATCTGAAATACCTTGAACGCCTTGACGAAGAACGTTATCAGCTTCTTTAAAGGCATCCATCATAGGTGTCTTTTTATCAATCATGTCCAATAAGCGATTATTTGCAATGACAATAAGTGTATCTACATTATCCTTTAACTGTGAAACACCCTCATCAGCATATTTACTGCGTTTAGGACCTTCAAAAGAAAACGGACGAGTAACAACCCCAACCGTCAATGCACCCTGATCCTTAGCAATTTTAGCTACAATCGGTGCTGCACCATTACCGGTACCACCGCCCATTCCGGCAGTTACAAAAACCATATCTGCGCCTTCAAGTGCTTCGGATAATTCCTGTTCACTTTCTTCAGCGGCTTTTGCACCTATTTCCGGATTAGAGCCTGCTCCCAATCCCCTTGTTAACTTGGGTCCGAGTTGAATTTTTGTTTCTGCTTTAGATGTAGAGAGCGCCTGGACATCCGTGTTTGCAACAATAAATTCTACACCCTTTACATCTGAACTAATCATTGTGTTAACAGCATTACTACCACCGCCACCAACTCCAATGACCTTAATTACTGCACCGTGATTTTCGGTGGAATCAAGTGAATATTCCATAATTATTTACCTCCGTTTAAGTGCTAATCAAAGAAATCGCTAAAGAAATTTTTGATTCCTTCGCCACGTTTTTTCTTCTGTGTTTTTCGTTTCGGCTTGTCTGATTTACTCGACACAGGAACTTGAGCATCTTGCGGGTCTGTTAGCTTTGGAACTTTTGTTGATGTAGCACCAACGGCTGAACGAACAATCATTTCAACATCCGAGATATCTGAGAAATATGAGACAAGGGACAGTCCAGCTGTAAACGACGGATGCCGCAGCCCCATTTGATCTGGAATATAAACTCTGACATTCGTATTGAATTGATCAGCCGCCAACTCAGCAATTCCCGGAAGTGCGGCAACGCCACCGGTTAAAACGATTCCACCTGGTAATTCAAGTGCTTGAACTTGATCAAGTCGGCTTTTAATTCGATCGAAAATCTGACTTAGACGGGCCTCAATAATTTCAGCTAAGTATCTTTCATCAATGTAGGTTGGCTCAGCTTGGCCAACAATGTCTACTGGAAATTGATTATCAGCCGATGCCTGCAGTGAATCAGCATATCCGTAATCTCGCTTAATTTTCTCAGCATTTTCCATTGAAGTATTTAAAACAATTGATATATCTTTTGTAATGTACTCGCCACCCTCGGGATCAGTAGTTGCATACTTTAATTGGTGGTCATGAATAACCGAAGCGGTTGTTTGGCCACCGCCGAGGTCAATAATGATGGTACCAAAATCTTGTTCACCATCATTCAAAATTTCATGGCCTTCTGCTAACGGCGTCAAAACCGTGGAGATAATGTTCAAGCCGGCTTTTTCAACCGCCTTTTTTAAATTGTGCATAATCCCTTTTGATCCTGTAATGAGTTTCCCGCGCATTTCTAAGCGGACACCGACCATTCCCCGAGGATCTTTAATATCGTCAAAGCCATCAACAATAAATTCTTCCGGTTGAATGTCTATAACTTCGCGTTCTTGAGGCAAACTGGTACCTAATGCAGACACCGCTACGTTTCGAACATCTTCGGCCGTAATTTCACGAGATTGGTCATCCAAAGTGACCAACCCGTTACAATCTTCAATTCGCAAAATGTTCGCCGGAACACTGACAATAACATCTTTAATTTCAATACTTGCTTTTTCTTGAGCTTGACTTACTGCACTCCTAATAGCTTCAGCGGCCTGATCTATATCAACGATCACGCCACGGCTGAGACCGTTAGAAGGCTCATTCCCCACACCAATAACGTTCAGTTGCCCTTTAACTTTTTCTGCAACAATTACTTTTATTGAGGTAGTTCCTATATCAAGTCCCACATATAAACCCGAATTATCCATATATGTAAGGAACCTCCACATCTAGAATATTTTCTGAACATAACATAAGTTTAACACAATGATAACGACGGAAACAGCCTAATTGACGCTAATAATCACCTGTATTCTTACGACTTAACTTTTGATTCATGCTTCGTTAACGGATAAGAATATGCCCCAACCTCCAAATTGATGATGCTTTTAACTTTCAGCTTTGCATTAATACTTGGGTAATAATCCATTTTGTCACCAAAACTGGAAATTGATGCAAAAACTTTATTGCCATCATTCATTTGTAAGTATACCCGATCCCGGTTGCTTTTAACCGGTGAATAACTGATCGTATTAATTGCAGCTCGAACCGGGGGATTGATCCGCCGATATTGTCTGATCGTTCGCCGAAGCGTCTTGGGATTCTTAAACTTTTTCAAAACCGGAAATCCATCACGAGGATTAAGCACTTTATTCTTAATAATAACCCCACTCTTTAAGATAGGCTGGTATCCTCCATCGGTATAAAGATAACCAATTGTCGGATACTCTTCAACTTTAATATGGATTCGATTGAAGTTAACGAGGTTAATCTTAACAGACTGCATTCTTTGACTTCGATCTTTTAATTCCCCAGCAAGTTTATCCGTTTTACCCCAAACACCAAAAAGGGACATCCCCTTTTTGACAGGAGAGTAATGCTTAATCTGCTTAATACTGACAATTTCGTTACCGCTTATTTTGATACTTTTAACTCTACTGATTGGAGAGATCAAGAATCCCATGGCACAAATGATCATCAGAAATATTATAATAAATGGCCACATTCGTCTAAAGTTCCGAATTTGATAGTCTTTAACGAGCCGACGCTTAATTTTCTTCTTTGGGGAATTAGTCCCCAAAGAAGATTGACCGGAAGCTTTTTGCCAAGGCGTCGGCTCCTCATCATGATCGTTTTTCCTGCCCATAGTTGTCCCCCTTGTCAGCAAGTGACTTAATCAAAATGATTTAATCGCGGATTCCCCGTTTATCTCACAAATTTAATTCTGTCAAACAAATTAATTTTATCACTGCTCACCCTAAGTCCGGTTATCTTATCAATCCACGTGCAATATCCAAAATTTGGTCAGCTGAATTGACAACGCCCAGTTTCTTTGAGTTTTCTGACATTTTCTCACGTTCATCCGAGTCATGCATTAATTGGTCAATCGCCTTTAATAAATTTTTAGGATTAAGATCGGCTTCTTTAATCATTAATGCAGCTCCCCTTGTGACCAAACTCATTGTGTTCTTCGTCTGGTGATCTGCCGTAACGTACGGGCTGGGAATCAAAACTGCCGGAATACCCAAAGCGGTAATTTCCGCAATGCTCGTTGCACCCGAACGACCAATAATCAAGTCAACCTTGCGAAGTACCTGTGGCATATTGTTGATATACGGTAAAATTTTGATGTTATCCTTAATTTTAGTCTTGCCCAATTTCTTCATAACACCATCAAAGCGCTTTTGACCTGTCACAAAGACGACCTGATAGGTACGTTTATTAAATTCATTGACTGATGCAATAACGGCATTGTTGATGGCAGGTGCCCCCTGGCTGCCGCCAAAAATCAGTACCGTTGCTTCATCATCTTTCAGGCCAATTGACGACCATTTGAAATTGCTTTGCATATGAGCGACCTGCTGTGCACGCGGATTTCCCGTAAAAACAACTTTTTCTTTCGGGAACTGGGCCTTTGCTTCATGAAAACCAATTGCAATTTTATCAACGTATCGGCTCAGAAAACGATTTGTCAAACCAACGGCGCTATTTTGCTCATGAATAATTGTAGGAACATGTGCTTTAGCAGCTGCGTAAACAACTGCTCCTGAAACGTAGCCTCCTGTTCCAATGACGACGTCCGGCTTAAAATCTTTAATCATTTTTTTTGATTCATGGACACTTTTTAGGAACAACGCGACCGTTTTTAAGTTTTCCAAAGACAATGACCGCTTAAATCCCTGAATCCGTAAAGCGACAAATTTAATCCCCTGATTCGGTACAATGGCGCTTTCCAAGCCACGTTCAGAACCAACGTATAGCACCTCTGAATCAGGCTCCTGTTTCATCAAATCTTCAATAATCGCAAGAGCAGGATAAATATGACCGCCAGTACCACCACCGGAAATAATTAATCTCATTGTTTTTCCTCCTGCTTATGCGTCAATTTCTCAACATCCTTAATGAATTCATCGCCACGTTGTTCAAATGTCTTGAACTGGTCCCAACTGGCATTGGCAGGCGACAGTAAAATGATGTCTCCAGAATCACTATAATGATAAGCAGCTGGCACTGCTTCGTCTAAATTATCTACCTTGGTAATATTCTTAACGCTGGCTTTTTGTAACGATTCTTCCAGCAAGTCAGCTGTTTGGCCAAACAAAACAGCGGCCTTAACGTGCTGTTTAAATTGTGGCACCATTTTATCAAATGTATAGCCACGATCTAACCCCCCCGCCAAGAGTACAATGGGATGGTCAAATCCCTCAAGTGCGATTTGAGTCGCCTCAATGTCAGTAGCTTTGGAGTCATTATAGAATTTGCGGCCATCAGCTTCCAATACAAACTGAACTCGATGACGCACACCCGTAAACGTCTCCAAAACATTTGTAATTGCCAGATTAGATTTCCCCAAAATCTTTGCGGTCGCAATTGCAGCAAGCGCGTTTTCGACATTTTGCTGACCTGGGACTTTAATATCGTCAGCATTCATAATAAATTCATCGTTATAATATAATTTGCCGTTTTTTTCGTAGGCGCCCCGATCAATTTCAGACGTACGGGCAAACGGGACAACCTGAGCTCTGGATCGTTTGCTTAACTGTCGCCACTCATCAGAGTCAAAGTTAACAACAAAAAAGTCATCCGGTGTTTGGTTCATTGTGATACGCATTTTAGCATTAACATAGTTTTTTCGAGTTTTATGATAGTCCAAGTGATTCGAAAAAATATTCGTTAAAACAGCAACGTGAGGATGCAATTTTTTAATTCCAAGAAGCATGAAGCTGGATAATTCCATGACTATCGTATCATCTGCTGTTGATTTTAAAGCCGTTTCAGTGGCAGAGACCCCGATATTTCCTGCTGCATAGGCATGTCCCTTTTTACGTTCTTCGTTTAAAATTTTAGTAATCATTGTAACTGTTGTTGTTTTTCCATTACTACCGGTAACACCGATAATTTCGGCATCGGTCATTTGAGCCGCTAATTCAACCTCGGTAATAATGGGCATTTTTTCACTGACAGCTCTGGCAACAACCTCATTATCATAAGGAATTCCCGGGTTCTTAACCATCAGGTCAAAATGATTATCCAAAATATCAGCAGTCTGCTTTCCCGTAATCGTCTTAATACCCCGGTCTTCCAACTCGACTACTTCCGGAAGCTGATCACTTGGCTTGGCATCATTTAAAACAACTGTTGCACCTAATTGCTGTAATAACTCGGCTGCATGTGTGCCACTTTTTCCAGCTCCTAAAACTAGAATTCTCTTGCCTTTATAATCATCAATCATTTTCATCCTGAATTTATCCCCTTTTGTTCCTAAGAAGTTAAAACATCAATTAACTTATTTATCTCAGCTATTAACATATTTTATTTTTTAGATTTAAAAATAGATACTCAAAGAGGTCGGTAGTAAAACCTCAGTCTTACCCCAACCCTTAAACAATCGTTATCATACTGATTACCGCTGCAATCAATCCAATACTCCAGAAAACAATATCAATTTTCCATTCAGACCAACCACACATTTCAAAATGATGATGAATGGGTGTCATTTTGAAAACACGCTTTCCGGTTAGTTTGAATGAAGCAACCTGAATCATAACGCTTGCCGTTTCAAGAACATAAATAATACCGATAACCAAGAGTGAAAACTCATGATGAACCAGTATTGAAACACACGCAAGCACGCCACCTAAGGCCAGAGATCCCATATCACCCATGAAAATCTTAGCAGGTTTGTGGTTGAAAATGAAGAAAGCCAATAGTCCGCCGACAACGGTAAAACAGAACATTGCAACATCGTTTTGATGTTGAACAGCCGCAATAATACCGTAAGCCGCAAAGGAAATGGTTCCGAGTCCGGAAACCAACCCATCAAGACCATCGGTCAAATTGACCGCATTAGAAAAGCCGACCAACCAGAATACAATGAATAGGATATACCAGTATCCAATTCGCCAATCTGAAGCAAATGGTATTTTGATAGCCATTGGAAAGCCCTCATGGCTATAGACAATTGAAAAAACAATTGCAGCAATAATCTGTCCCAGCAGTTTTTGCCATGCCTTCAACCCCTCGTTTTGGCGACGGAATAGCTTAATAGAGTCATCCCACATACCAATCAATCCATAAGCGATCAAAACAAACAGCAGAATTGATAACGTCGGTGTTAACCCACCCTGAAATCCTGCAACCGCTAAATCGGCAATCACAATTGCAATAATGAATAGAATACCACCCATGGTTGGTGTCCCAGACTTCTTTTCATGCCATCTTGGACCTTCTTCACGAATCATCTGGCCTTCATGTTTACTTCTAAAATACTTAATCAAACTGGGCATAAAAAGTGCTGTTATGACAAATGCCCCGATTGATGAGACTAACCAATTCCCCATTTTCTTTCAATCCCATCCTTAACCATAATATTAAAACAACTTCTTTGTTTTATTCAAAATTGGCCTTTAGTGTCTGGCCCTTTTTTATTGTTTGCGAAAAGTTAATACTTTGACTATCTGCATATCCAGAACCCGTAGATTCTAGTTTCAATCCGGTTAATTGACAAAATTCAGCAACATCTTTTTTATTCCAGCCAATAATTCGAGGCATTTTCCACGTCCCGTTCGTCAGAATAAAGACTCGCTTTCGTTCAGCCAGTGTTGTGTTCGCTGTTGGCGATTGCTTGATAACTGTTCCACCGTTACCAATCGATACAACTTCAAAGTTTTTCTCGTTCAATACTTTTTTAGCTTCCGTTGTTGTTTGATAGGTCACAGAAGGTACTTGCTTCTTAACCACCGTCTGCTTGGTATTAGAATTTTGCAAAGCCCGAACGATAACCGGTTTAAAAATTTCCGCCATCAACTGGGTAGCTGTTTTGGTACCGGTTAGTTTGGGCTGCTTCATCGTAATGTACATCACATAACGTGGATTATTAGCAGGAACCATCCCTGCTACCGAATAAAGATAGCTGTCATCGCCGGAAGCATAACCACCGTTACCGTTGCTTACCTGTGCCGTGCCAGTTTTAGCCGCAACTCGATAGCCTTTAATCTTATAATCCTGCCCAATACCATAAGATTTATAAACAACATCCTGCATGTGATCACGGACTTTTTTTGCGGTTGATGATCGAATCGGTGTTCCGATTTCTTTAGGACCATACTTTTTAACCGTTTTACCCGTATTGGGATCCGTTACCTTAGAAATAAAGTACGGCTTCATCATCTTACCATTATTTGATACCGCAGTTAAAGCCTGCATCATTTGAATCGGCGTAATTTCAATTCCTTGACCAAATGCCGTATCGGCTTGCTCAATAGGATAATTGAACTGAATTTTCCCCGTCAACTCATTTGGCAACCCGGAGTCGGTTGATTTTAAAAAGCCGAATTTTTGAATATATTTTTTCCATGTCTTGGGCCCCATTTGTTGTTCCAAATGTGCCATAGCAACGTTACTTGAAAGGGCAAACCCTTTATTGTAAGTGATATATCCCCAACCGGCCGTGTCCCAATCGGGTACAATCTTGCCGTCTATTGAATAACGACCGGATTCATAAGTATCATTTCCGTGAAAATGGCCGGAATCGATTGAAGCGGATAACGTAAAAATTTTCATTGTAGAACCAGGTTCAAATGTATCGGATGTAAATGTATTTGTCCAAGCCTTGCCAATACCGGATAAAGTAGCAGCGTTAAAGCTTGGTCGTTGAGACTCGGCTACAATTTTTCCAGTCTTGGCATCCATCAAAATCGCATTCAAAGATGCCGGGTGAACCTGGGATTGAACCGAATTCATTTCACTTTCCAATAACGTTTGAATTCGGGAATCAATTGTTGTATAAATGTTGTCGCCGTTTTTAACCTTACGTTCCTTCTGTTTTTTACCAGGTAGTTTGTAACCATAAACGTCATAGTCGGCATTCCTAAACCCGTTAGTTCCGGCTAACTGTTTATTAAAAGCCTGTTCGATTCCCATTTGTCCTACCAAATCAGACATACCGGTCTTTTTATTATTTTGTGAGGTGGCTACCCCAATCAAATTAGACGAAAAGACACCATTAGGGTAAAGACGTGCTTGTTGTTGGACAAAGTTAATCCCTGCGAGATGTTTAGCATCAATTTTTTTCTTCGTAATGAGAGAAATGTTAGTACCGGCGCTGCCAAATTCAACTTGAAATGGATGACCGTCCTTTGGTGATAGTATCTTCAGGGCCTTTTTTTGAGTAATTGGTAAATACTTCGATAAAACACGAGCCGTTTTGGCCTTATTAACGACATACAGCGGTTTATCATTCAGGCCGCGTTGGTTCTTATCAAGAACCGCATAAAGCGAATATGTACTGGTATCTTCAGCAATCGGATCCCCGTTTGCATCATAAATTGTGCCGCGCTTGGCCTTTAAAGTCTGTGTTTGATTGTATAATTTCTCTGCTCTTTCGTTCAGATTAACGTGTTTCACGTTTTTGCCGACTGCAATCACGACCAGACGTAGAGAAAGGACAAAAAAGACAATGAAAAAAATCAAAAGCAGTGAGATTCCAACGAGCTTTCGATTTTTTCGGGCTTTTAAATTTTCTTTAGAGCGATTAGATGGGTCTTTCATTTAGTAACATTCCTTATATTTCCATTGGAAAGAGACATGCCGTTTTCTTTAGCAATTTTCTGAAGCCGACTGCTACTCTGTAACTCCCCAATTTGCTGCTGCAGGTTTGTATTATTATTGTGGATGTTCGTAATCCGGGTATCCAGATGCTGAAGCTGATGCTGCGAATCGGACAGCGAAATTTTAGACGAAACAACTACTAACATTAGCACAGTTAACATGACACTTCCACAAGCAATCAGCGTTTTTTCAAAAGCATTCAATCCCAGACGTTGGTTTGCACCTATTTCAGGTGTTTGAACCCGTTTTGGTGTTGAAATGTAGGTTTGCGGTTCCTCTTGGGCAAGGTTACGAGCTAAATTATTTTGTGCCATACTTATGTATTCTTCTTTCTACTAGATTTTTGTTCGTTCAATGATTCGTAATTTTGCACTATGAGCACGATGATTGTCTGCTAATTCATCTTCATTTGGAATGATTGGTTTTCGAGTAATAAGCTTATATTTGGGTTGAAGTTCCTTTGGAATAACCGGCAAGTTAGGTGGTAATTCTGGTAATGATGCCTTTTCTTTAAACATGGTTTTAACAAGCCGATCTTCAAGCGATTGAAACGTAATGACGCTGATTCGACCACCGACTGCTAAAAGTTCAAGTGATTGTTCCAATGAATCCTCTAAAGCTGAAAGTTCATCATTAACCGCAATTCTAACTGCTTGAAAAACCTTTTTGGCCGGATGACCGCCATGCCGTCTTGCTGCGGCAGGAATCGCTTCTTTAATCAAAGTTACTAAGTCAGTTGTCGTATTGATCGGGTGATCTTCACGAGTTCGCTCAATTCTCCTGGCAATCTGCTTTGAAAACTTTTCTTCACCATATCGATAAAAAATTCGAACCAATTTCTCATACGGCCATTCATTAATCACTTTCCAGGCATCCACTGGATTATCCTGGTCCATTCTCATGTCCAGATGGGCTTCAAAACGATAGCTAAACCCTCTGCCCGCCTCATCAAACTGTGGTGATGACACGCCGAGATCATAGACAATCCCATCAATTTTGGAAATCCCCTGATCAGCCAATGCGACCTTAATGTTTCTAAAATTATCATGAATCAGGGTCAACTTATCATTTTCAACGTACTGGCGAAGATGCTGTTGATTATATGAAATTGCTTCCTCGTCTTGGTCAAATGAATAAAGGTGACCCTTATCTATTCTTTTTAAAATTTCTGTGGTGTGTCCCCCACCACCCAGCGTTGCATCGACGTATGTACCGTTGGGATCAACGTCCAAACCGTCCACTGCCTCATGCAATAAAACGGTCACATGCTTAAAGCCAGACATACAATCACCACTTTTCAGTTAGCTATTTTTTGTCATAACGACTAAAGATCTATGATGTTTTCAGCAATTTCATCAAAATGAGCTGCGGCATCACTTGTAAAGGCGTGCCAAGCAGGCTCGCTCCATACCTCAATTCGGTTAGAAACGCCGACAACGACACACTTTTTTTCGATTTTTGCGAAATTTCTTAAAATACTAGGAATATTTACTCGACCTTGTTTATCAAATTCACACTCAACGGCAGCTGAAAAGAAAAAACGAGTGAAAGCTCGAACATCTCTTTTGTTGATCGAAAGAGAATCGATCTTATCTTCAACTTTTTTCCATTCGCTCATTGGATAACCAAATAAGCAGCCATCCATCCCTCGTGTAATAACGAACTTGTTACCAAGATCTTGACGAAATTTAGCGGGAATGATGATACGCCCCTTGGCATCGATATTGTGCTGAAATTCACCAAGCAGCATCCCTACATCCCCTTTTATTTCAACTTGCAATCACATTTTACCACAATTCCCCACTACCAACCACACTGCCCCTATTTTTGTAAAAAGAATGTCACAAACGATTTCATAAAAGGGTACAGCCCCTCATAATGACTATTAAAATAGGCATTATCAGTTGTGGAGAATTGGTGGGGAATGATATAAAAAAATACTGAAAATGAAGATTTCTCCTCAAACTTTCAGTATTCCAAATTTTAAATAAGTTTATATATGCAATATTATTAATAGTCAACTATTCGTACACATGCTAACCTGCTTGAATGATCATATAAACAAACGTGCAAATCCAGCAAACAAGCAATACTAGGTCACTTAAACGCCAAAATAAAACAAAGAATCGACGAAAAGTCATTTTTTCATCTGTCAAAATTTGCCAAAGCAACGCGACCAGGCTAATTGTCATCCAAATAATCACAATTTGTGGGATAATCGATCCTGATGCGGCAGAAGCACTTAATTGGTGAATAAAAAATAATATAAATGGCGGCCACAGGTCAACCGGTACAACTTTAACCCTTTTGTGGGGCATAATTTTTTTGCGAATTAAGATCATGACAGTGGCAATAAATAAAAGAACAGCTAATTGCATGAAAAACACTGCTATCATGGTCGCCCATGAAGGAAATTGCATCGCTCGTCCCTCCTAATTTTGACAAAACGTATTGCAATGAATGATAATGATAGTTAGACTAATTATTGAATATAATCAGAAAGTGGTGCAAATATTGGCGCGTAAAAAGAGAACAACATTTCAAAAAATAACTTTGACTTTCGTATGGATCATGATTATTGCAACGGTTGGTTCATTATTAGCTTCAGCTGTAATCACGATTATGGAGCAGCAATAGCCAAAACGATCAAGCAATGGAAAAGGCTGGACATCAAAAACGATGCTGGTCTTTTTTTGTGCCATCAGTCATATATCCCAACACATCAGCTGTTGGATGATTTTTAAACCAGGATAAAATCATAAATGTTTTCGTCCTCCTAAGGCTTTTTGAAAACCTCTCGTGGCTTACTGCCATTTTGAGGACCGATATAACCACGATTTTGCAAGTCGTCAATCAATCTGGCCGCACGATTATACCCAATTCTAAAATGTCTTTGAAGTAACGACGTACTGGCTTTCTGTTCATTAATCACAAATTCCAGTGCATCATCAAATAAATCGTCCTCTGATTCCTGCTGATCTTCCTGCTTGATTTCTTCATCACTAACCATCATTGACTCGTCGTAATCAGCCGATTGCTGATCTGTGATGAACTTAACAACTCGGGAAACGTCTTTGTCTGGAATAAAAGCACCCTGGACTCGAATAGGCGTATTTGAGTCAATTGGCAAGAAGAGCATATCGCCGCGTCCCAACAATTTTTCAGCACCATTAGTATCAATAATGGTTCTGGAATCAATTCCGCTAGAAACGGCAAATGCAATTCGAGAAGGTACATTCGCTTTAATTAATCCTGTAATAACATCAACGGAGGGCCGCTGAGTTGCTAAAATCATATGGATCCCCGCAGCACGCCCCATTTGAGCTAATCGAATGATCGCTGCTTCAACATCATTTGAAACAGTCATCATTAAGTCAGCTAATTCATCGACAATAACAACGATATATGGCATTGGTTGAATTTTAACATCATTCTCTTTATTATTTTTCGCCGCAAATTCATTAAACGTACTAATTTTACGTTGCCCGTATTTAGCAAACAGTTCATATCGATTTTCCATTTCGGAAACAACTTTCTGAAGTGCGCGAGCCGCCTTTTTGGGTTCAGAAACAACCGGACTAAGCAAATGTGGAATGCCATTATAAACGCCAAGTTCAACTTTTTTGGGATCAATCAACATTAATTTAACTTGACTTGGTTTGGCATTTAATAAAATACTGGTAATGATACTGTTGATTGCGACTGATTTACCACTACCCGTGGAACCGGCAATCAGTAAATGCGGCATCTTTGTTAAATCAGCTGCAATCACATTTCCATTCACATCTTTTCCAAGCGGGACCTGCAATAAATGACCATGATTATCCGGTTGATGTTCAACAACATCTCTAAATGAAACTGTCGCAATCTTTTTGTTAGGAACTTCAATCCCGACCAACGATTTTCCCGGAATTGGTGCTTCAATTCGAATATCCTTTGCTGCCAGTGCAAGTGCGATATCATCAGTTAAATTAACAATTCGACTAACTTTAACTCCGATATCAGGATGAATTTCATATTTTGTCACTGAAGGGCCCAGACTGACATGCTTAATTTCAGCCTTGACCCCAAAACTGTCGAGCGTTTCTTGAAGCACCTTTGCGTTATGGTCAATCGATTTCAATTCACCGGATTGATCATCCTGCGACATCTGGGTTAATAAATCAGATGTTGGTAATTTATAGGAATCGTCTTCCTGAACGTTTACCAAATCAACATCATTTGACTTGTCCTGCTCTGGCTTTGATTCCGTGACAGACTCTTTTGGGGGCTGTTTCACATCATCTTTTGGTTCATCCGACACTGGCATTCCAGAAATTGTAATAGATGATGTCGAAAACTTGGGTTTAACATCCTTTTCTTCCTTTGGCGCATCAGTTTGCTCTTTTAGGGGTTGCTGTTTTGCTTGATGATCCGGTTGAACTGTCTCTTTTTTCACTCTTAATAAACGTATTTTTTGTTGGATTTCCCCAAAAGCATGGCCGATAAATGCGATTGTCTTGTGAATGGCCAAAAAGACGTTGCCAAACGAAATATTAAACAATACAAAACCACCAGCAACAACCAATAAGCCACTGATAATACCAGCACCGATTTTTCCAACCAACATATGTAAAAGATAGAAACAAATTGCCGATAAAATGCCACCACCAATGTTGGAATTTGTATTCGAGGAAATCATATCATCGGTTAACTTACCCCAGTTTACGGCTACAAACTCAACCGGTTGGGCAGTTTGAACATATTCAACCAGACTAATAAAGGTTAAAACGCCGATCACAACCATGACGATTCCCAAAAAATATCTTCCCTTGATCTTGGGCAAACGAGAAAATCCGGCAAGCCACAGCCCGCCAACTATTAAAGTCAGCAGCCCTAGTGGGTATAATATGCCAACAAAAATGCGCAGAATATTAATCATTAATATTCCAACAATACCAGCATGAAAGAGGCCTAACAATGCCCAAACGGCCACCACCGCTCCCAAAATATTAACTGCATATTTTGAGAAAAAGGTTTCAGGCTTTTTGGCCTTGGTTGGGCGACCTCGTTTTTTAGTTGTACGTTTACGAGTCCTCTTTGTCGCCATTTTTTTCTCCTCAATAATTAAATTGTTCACAAAGAATAATCATCATGAAAACGATCATTACACCCCTTTTCACATTAATAAAGCAAAAAAATCGGGTGTGAACGAAACTTTCTCCTAGCTGATGCAAAATAAACCACTTTCCTATTTCAATTTATCATGTGGATATTTATGTGTCCGCTCCAAATGATTAAAGCTTTGCTGTCTTAAAACTTCATAAATCACAATTGCGCAACTGTTTGATAAATTCAATGCTCGAATATGATCATCGTCTTGAGGAATTCGAATGGCCTTTTCCGGATTCTTTCGCATAAAGGGTTCGGGTAACCCTGTTGTTTCCTTGCCAAACAATAAATAATAGTCCTGTTTAGGATCTGAATAATCCGGATCAGTATAGTCTTGGTTGGCAAACTTGGAAACTAAAAAAAGATTTTTTGGGTTTTCAACCGTTTTCAAAAATTCGGGTAAATTTTGATGATAATTTATTTGAACCTTGTTCCAATAGTCAAGCCCTGCTCGCTTTAAATGCTTATTATCCAACTTAAAGCCCAGAGGTTCAATTAAATCTAAAATCGTATCGGTGCCGGCACATGTCCTGGCAATGTTTCCGGTATTGGCCGGCATTAACGGTTCAAATAAAACAATATGATTAGCCATTTTTTCCTCCATCATTAAAATGATTAATTAAAATTGATACATCCACAGTAATCTTTGTCAACGTCTCAAGTTGTACTGAGCTGTGCGAGCTTTGCCCGCGACCCCAATGAAGGGGTGTCATGATCATCATGTCACGCTGTAGCCCGGCAGGAATTTGAAATTGATATCTTAATGGATAGATACTACTGTGTGGATAATGAGTTGTAAATAAATCTAATACTTTTTGATTAGAATACGAACTGTTTGCTTGATCGGTTCCATAAAGCAACTGTCGTAATTCTTGCAAGTAACCGCTATTCGGAATAATTTTGATCAATTGTCCCCCTGGTTTAATGACCCGGTTAAACTCACTATACGAAGAAGGAGAAAATAAATCAATTACTGTTGAAAAAACAGAAGTGTTAAAAGGTAAGCGAGCGAGATCCGCAACACAAAAAAACGCCCTTGTTTCATGCTGGGTTGCTAAGTTAATACCGTCCTTTGAGATATCAAAGCCAATAGCAGTATCTGCATTGGCCCTTTTTCTCAACAACCGCGCCAAAGGTGTCCCTTCTCCACACCCAACATCCAATATTGTTTCCGGAGCAGCCTTTAAAAATGTACTGATCTTTTGGATAAGACCATCAAACAGGCCGGCCTGTAAAATACGCTGACGGGAAGCCAACATTTGCTTATCATATTCATTGTTAGCTGACTTGGTCAAGAAATACAGCGTACCTTTTTTCGATATATCAAATGAATGATTATTTGGACAAACCAAGCTGAATCCGGCAACTCGCTCAAAAGGACGCTCGCATACCGGGCAACGAAACAAGTCCCGATTTTCATTCACAAAAGCAGTTGCTTTTTCAATCTTTTTCAAAAATTACGATGCCTACCTTTCGTGACTAGCTAAATAGGTTTTCATGTCATCGGGAAGCGGTGCCCGGCAGTCAACAAAATGCCCGGCAAATGGATTAAAAAACCTTAATCCTGCACAATGAAGTGCCTGTCGGGGAAACGACTTATCTTCAGGATTATAAAGCCAGTCACCAACCAATGGGTGACCAATCGCCGTCATATGAACTCTAATTTGATGCGTTCTTCCCGTATGGATTTGAAGCTTTAAAAGTGTGTGTTGCCGCAATCGTTGCTTGGTCCATGCTTCAGTAATCGACATTTTCCCCGGAAACCCAACTTGGCGTTTAACAAGTGAGCCATCTGCACGCTTAATCGGTAAGTAGATCTCAAAATGAGTTGTTGAAAAAGTGCCCTCTACAATCGCCAAATATGTCTTCTTAATCTGATGATCTTTCAACTGTTTATCCAAAACCGAATGGGCAAAGTGATGTTTGGCAAAAATAACTAATCCACTGGTATCCTTATCCAGCCTCGTGACAATGTGAATTTTCTGATTGGCATAATGGTTACGCTGATAGTAACCTTTTACCCGGTTAACCAAAGAGTCATTAGCTCGATTATGAGCCGGTACAGAAGCAATTCCAGAGAGTTTATTGACCACCAGAAAATGTTCATCCTCAAACACAATTTGAATCGGTAAGTCGGAAGCTGGTACGTTGTCGTTTTCGGGTTCCGGCGGTAAAACAACGGTAACAACATCATTGGTTATCAGTTTACGGTTAACCAATGACGGTTCGCCGTTGACCAATGTCTGACCACCATGATACTTGATCTTTTTGAGCAACGTTCGGGTAATCCCGTAACCCATAATAAAAGTTCGAACTTTAATAGGTGAGCTTCCTTTATACTCCCAGGTAAACTTAGTCATCCAAATTAACCTCACCGATAAATGAGTTGCTGACCCGTCGCCAAAATTGCGTATGCCGGTATTGGGCAAAAGCAATTCGTTTTTGAGAAATCCGGAACTCAACTGATGCTACTTTACGTGTTGTGATAACTTGATGATCACATGTTAGGATAGTTCGATGAGTTGATTTTGGCACAATTTTAATCCATTCATCAGGCGCAATAATTAAAGGGGATCCCAATGTTCGAAAAACCCGGTTGTTAATCGATGAGATTTCAGCCATTTGAATGGCATTCAGTCTGGGATTGATAATCGCACCGCCGACAGATTTATTATAAGCAGTAGAACCACTTGGTGTTGAAACACATAAGCCGTCTCCCCGGAAACTTTCGAACAATTGATTCTTAATATAAACGTCCGCAACCATCGATCCACTAATCTGCTTTAAAGTAGATTCATTTAGTGCTAATCCAATATCTGCCGAACCACCACCGGGATAGTTGACCTTAATATCCAGTAAAGGATAAGTCACACTTTGACCATTATCATTTTCCAGACTGGCAATTAAATCATTGACTTCATAGTCCCGCCAATCTGTATAAAAGCCCAAGTGACCGGTGTGAATACCAATGAATCGGACTTTATTATTAATATCTTGATAGTGATGAAAGGCGGAAAGAAGTGTGCCATCTCCGCCAACTGAAATAACAATTTCAGGATTAAGCCCATCAATGACTAAATCGGACGACTTTTCAATTTGATTCTTTAAGGAAGTTGCGACAATATTTGAAGCTTCTCCCAAATTACTATATATCGCTATTCTCATCTGACGACTTCCTCACATCATTGCTTGAAGAATCTCCTTTAGTTTCCTGAAGTTCTCCTCGGATTTCAGACATCTCTTCGTCTAACTTAAATGCAGCCTCTGCAGATCTTTCAAGTCGCACCTTCAAGTCATCCGGAAATTCACCCTTATATTTATAGTTCAGGGAATGCTCTACCGTGGCCCAAAAATTCATCGCAAGCGTTCGGACTTGAATTTCAGCCAAAATCACTTTTTCGCCATTTAACATCTGCACGGGATATTCGAAGATGATATGATACGAACGATATCCACTGGGCTTCTTGTTATGAACATAATCCCGTTCTTCAAGGATATTGATGTCAGTGCGTTTTCTCAATAAATCAACCACCTGATAAATATCCTCAACAAATTGACACATGATTCTGAGACCGGCAATATCTTCCATATCTTCTTCGAGTCGGTCTTCGGAAATATGTCGACGAACCATCTTTTCTTTAATGCTATCAACAGGCTTAACCCGTCCTGTTACGAATTCAATTGGGCTTCGGCCATCCAATTTTAAAAATTGGGCCCGAATCCCCCGTAATTTAACTTTTAATTCATCAACAGCTTGTTTGTATGGAATTAAAAAGTTATCCCAATCCTCAACCAAGCTATCACTTCCAATCTTTTTGATGAGTAGAGATCTGATTGTCTTTCATTAATATCATGAATTAAGCCGACTAACGACTATTTAATCTACTCTTTTAATGACTCAGTTTTTAAATTTTACAATCAGACTATATTTTAACATAATAAATGAGGATTCCCCAAAACGGAATCAGCATTTATGAACGTCAGTGTTTTTTAATAAAGTGCATCCATCAGCTTGGCTCGTTGTACTAATAGTCTTTCGAACGCAAAGATTATTAGTAAAAAGTAAAAACGTTTTTTACTAATGAACGCCTTTTGTTTCACCGATTGCCAACATTACTTTACGCACTTTATGAGCAAATATATTGTTTTTAGTTCAAAATTTGGTATTCTTATATAAGTAAATAATTGGTATATTACTTTTATTTGTCGATTAAAAATTGGAGGGGCATTATGGTTCTCGAAATTTATTTATTCATTGATCCGTTAAATCGACATTGTTACGACGCTGAAAAAACGATTGATAACATTTCCCGCAAATTAAATACCAAGGTTTCTGTTCGATTCATTTCCATGTTAAATATCAAGATTCTCAATCAAATGGCAGCGAAAGCAGGCGACCAGTTTGATCGCAAGCTTCCGTATAACATTGTTCTTGATTCAAAAGCGGCATCCTTCCAAGGTAAAAAGTTAGGGCGCCATTTCTTGATGGACTTGCAGCGAGAATTATTACTTAATGATCGCAATTATAATGATGAATTGGTTTACGGTTTGGCGGAAAATAACGGTTTGGATTGTCGTATGTTTGAAGAAGACCGACGATCCAGCCTAGCGGAAAACATGTTTAAATGTGATCAACGGATGGTTCATGAAATGTCGGTAGATGAACCGGCAACTGCAGTGTTGTTTAACTCGGCAGTTGATAATAACGGCGTGTTAATCAATGACTTCGATTATAACTCAATGTTCAAATTCTGTGCACAAAGCATTAAATCTGTTCACCATTTCGAAGAATTGATTAAACAGCATCAAAATAATCAGGGTGCGACTATCTTGTATCCACAATCAAATTTCTTCTGAAATTCAGTCATGATATCAGAATCGAAAAATCTCCGAGTTTATCATTGACTTTTATTAGTAACTAAAGGAAGTTGGGACAAAAATCATTTTGCCCAGCTTCCTTTTTTGTGGTCACTATTATTAACAAGTGAAACGTGAAATGAACAGTGCCACTAATAAATTCACGTATACTCGCTTCAATTATTTTTCGTGATGTGACTCATCTAAAACAATTTTTCGAATTCATCCAATCGCTCTTCAAAGATTCTGAAAGCCTTCTCCAAATATTCCGGCTGCGTCATATCGACACCAGCCTTTTTCATGACATTAATCGGTGTGTCCGAACTCCCGGACTTCAAATAATTAAGATACTTTTCAACATGTTCGGCATCACCATTGACAATATTGTCTGCAAGTGTCGAAGCCGCCGCAAATCCTGTTGCATATTGATAAACATAGAAGTTGTAGTAAAAATGTGGAATTCGTGACCACTCCAAACCAATCTCTTTATCCGAAATAACACTTTCACCGTAATATTTTTGATTTAACTGACGGTAATAGTTATCAAGGAAGTTGGCCGTCAACGGCTGTCCCTTTGCGTCCTGCTCGTGAATATACTGCTCAAATTCTGCAAATTGTGTCTGGCGAAAGACAGTGCCCTTAAATCCATCAAGGTAATAGTTCAAAATATACCGTTTCATCTTATCGTCATCTTTAAATTTATCCAATAAATAATCCGTCAAAATATTTTCGTTGGTTGTTGAAGCAATTTCGGCAACAAAAATCGAGTAGTCACCATATTGGTATGGCTGATTATGTGACGCATAATAGCTGTGCATACTATGACCTGTTTCATGGATCAAAGTATATAAATTATCCAAATTGTCCTTCCAGTTTAATAGAATAAACGGATTGGTATCATACGTTCCTGAAGAATAGCCACCACTTCGTTTATAACGATTCTCAACAACGTCAATCCATCGATTATTAAATTCTTCTTTAACGTGGTTCACATATTGGGGCCCCATCACCTGTAATGCATCCAAGGCCACCTTCTTAGATTCATCAAACGTGTATTTAGGCGATTTCCCCCCGATTAATGGTGTATATAAATCATACATATGCAACTCGTCTACGCCCAGAATGCGTTTTCGAAGCGCAACATATCGATGTAAAAGATCCAAATGCTTGTTAACCTCGGAAATTAAATTATCATATACCTTTACCGGAATTTCGGTTGAGGACAAGGCTGCTTCCAATGCTGAATGATATTGACGTACGTTTGCTTTAAAATTATGATTTTTAACATTTGTTGTCAGTGTTGCAGCCAATGTGTGCTGAAATTGACTATAAACCTCATAAAGTTTTTGAAACGCCTGTCTTCTGACGTCCCGATTCGTTGACTCAAGCAAAATACCGTACACACCTTGGGATAGTTGAACCTGATGACCATTCTCATCAGTAACCGTTGGAAATGAGAGGTCTGTGTTATCCAACACGCCAAATGTCTTTTCACCGGATGAAAAAATATCATCGGCTCCGGCTAAAACCTCCTCAACCTCATTGCTCAAAATATGTGTGCGCTTTGCAAAGGTTTGATCATATAACCGTTTATAATCCCGTAACTTGGGTTGTGCCTCATAGTAAGAAGTCATCTGTTTATCATTGAGTTTCAACAGTTCGGGATCAAACCATGCGGTTGCGGCCCCAAACTGGGCTGCTAGAGCCTGTGCTTTGGCGTACATGGCCTGATAACTGTCCTCACTGGTGTCCTGATCGTTTTTCAACTGAGCGTATACATAAACCTTTTCAAGTTTCCTGGCAGCAGTCAGCATCGTTTCTGTTGCCGTTAACAGGGCTGCTGCACTCTGAGTCAGTGTCCCTGATAATTTTTTAAGACTTGGCAACGTCTTTTCAACACTTACAAAATCTTTTTCAAATTGATCGTCGCTTTGATAAATGGTTGTTAAATCCCAGGTTAAGTCAGCTGGAACATCCTTTCGTAATGGTAATTTCTGTGTCTCTGACATTTCATTACATCCCTTCTTATTCGTCATTAACACTAGATTATCACAAGAATTGTGTCGTCGTCATAATATGCCACCGCTTTTCATCATAGTTGGAAAACCAAACCGGCTGTTTTAAAATTTGAATACCGGATACAGTATGACGAATATAACCTTGGTCATGTAGCTGAATAATCAGTCGACGCCATTCTGCCTTAAAAAATGGCTCGTTATCGACAATTTGCGCAAAAGCCAAACCAAACTGCTCATAACTGATATTAAATATACCCTTTAAAAATTCATCTGACAGTAAGGCCCGATTGCTATCAAATAGCCGTAAAATGACCCAGATTCGCCAACAAAGCACGGATTTGTTAAAAATCGGCAGACCACTACCCCTATTACCATGACAAATCATCGGGCAGCCAATAAACAGTTTACGAAATGAGTAACAATCGGTCACACTTTCTAGATATGTCCGGTTACGGTTTAAATTGCTTTGCTGAATCATTTTCAGCTGATGCAATAATAGCCGGCGGGTAGCATTTTGACCAACCTGATACTTTTTCGAAGAATATTGGCTGGTTCTTACAAATCGAAGCAAGGTCTTCAAATTAAGAAAGTTCTGGGTTTCACCAATTATTTTTCCGGCAACCTCTTTTAATTGATAATGAAGTCGAAAATACTGATCCTTATCTGAATAACAAACAAAGTAAAAGCCAAGCTGTTGATGGTATCTGCTAAATCTGGCAACCGTATCCCGATGGTAAATACCGGTATTATAACGTGCTCCCAGGATCCAAAATACACGTTTTGCAACACTAAGGTATCCCCGTGTTCGCCGTTTGATTTCTGAAAATGAAATTGGACTGCATTGATATTCGACTACGGTTTGAGAATCTGGAATATAGACATCGGCTCTTTGTCCGATCTGAGTAAATGAATGCTCTAGTACTGCCTCATGCCCCATTGATAAAAATTCTTTCTTAAACCTAATTTTCCCTTCTAAATGGACCTGACTTTCATTTTCGTTAAATGGGCACTTGCTGACTGAAAAATGACTGAAGTGAGCGATTCTTGAATGACCATGCTTGAACATAACCGGTTCTTGACATTGGGGCCAAACATAACGTCTTTTTTCATGTTTATCCTTTCTTTCAAGCCTAATTTCATTTGCTTGAATCAACTGGCCATTGAATTGGGCAACCAACATGTCTTTTCTCCTTTTTATGTATTTACTATTAATTACACCGTTATATGACACATTCTTTTATTTTCAACAAAGATTTTGCAAAATAGAGATAATATGCTATCAATCATGTCAAAATTGTTTATAATTATTTGTAAATCTATCCATCAGGAGACTACCAATGCTTGAAAATCTATTAGCATACATCAAACAGGAAGACGTTGCAGAACAGCTCTATCACAGCTTAATTGGTATTGAAATCGAAGAACATCGAATTGAGGGGGATGGCCAGTTAAGTCAGCATCCCTATCCTGAAAACCTGGGATCGCGAAAGTACCATCCCTATCTTCAATCAGATTTTTCCGAGTCAATGAACGAATTAATTACAGATCCCAACCCGAATATCGGTGGCGTTTTAGATCAGCTTGATACCATTCAAACCGTTCTCTATCATTCAATGAAAGATGACGAATATATCTGGCCGTTAAGCATGCCGCCCGCACTTTCAGACGATGATATCCATTTTGTTGAAAATCACTTTGCTCGACCTCCCTTTCAAGAATACCGTGATTATTTAACCAAGAAATACAAGGTACCGTTGAAAATTGTCACTGGATTACACGTCAATTTTAGTATTCCTGAACCGGTCGTTAACCGTTTATATACACACTATGAGGGTCAGTTTAAATCTTTGGTAGAATTTAAAAATGCCCTTTACTTCCAAATCGCTCAAAATTTTGTGCTTCATCGTTGGCTGTTAACTTACTTATTCGGTGCCAGTCCCATCGCTGAAAAGGGCTTTTTCTCAGGTGAAACGCCGGCACCACTCACTCATCCGGTAAGGAGTATTCGAAACAGCATTTATGGTTACGTCAATAAACCTGAGGATCAGGTTAATGTGACACTTTACTCCAGTTTAGGAAACTATATTGACCGTATCTCAAATGCAATTGACCAGCACCGTTTGTTTTCCCCGGCAGAATTCTACGGTCCGGTTCGTTTACGCGGACAAGGCGCACTAAAAGACTATCGCACCAAAGGTATTTCCTATTTGGAATTCAGAGTCATGGACAACACACCATTTACGCCAAACGGGATTAGTCGCCATGCCTTGTATTTTTTGAAATTTTTCTTAATGTACCTCTTGGTTCAGCCTGTCGATGAAACGCGTATCCACGATAAATTAAAACAGTCATTTGATGATAATAACCGTGTGGCTTTGGAATCTCCTGACCAGCCAACCTTTAAAGAAGCTGAGGGCTTAAAAATTTTTAGAAACCTTATTGAAATGGCGAAGCAACTTCATGCACATTCGGAACAACTTCAAGCCCTGGATGATTTCAGTGAAGTCATGAGCCATCCTGAATTAACGGCATCAGCAATGTTATTACCGAAGATCAACAACAATAGTTTGAAAGCCTTTGGCATCCAAACTGCCAAGAAATGGAAAAACAAGCGAGTCAATTCACAGTACCTATTGCCGGCTATGTCCCATTTAACACCCAATGCCCAAAGATTGATTTTTCATGCAATTGCGCTTGGAATTCGCTACTATGTCGTTCGCGACGAGCATGGTGAAGAATTGCTAATGCTGACATATGATAATATTACGCAGGTTGTTTATTCAAACAAAGTAAACGACCGCCCACTGCAATACCTATACGAATTATTCCCAACTATTGAGAAGGCTGCCAAAAAGAATTGGTAGTTTCACTTCAACCTAAAAAACTGACTTATGTTAAGACTAAAAGCATCTGAGACAGCAAAACTTAATTTGCCTCAGATGCTTTTTGTTTTTAAATGACTCAACAATCTTATTGCAGATGACATTTATTTTATTTAATTGGGACAACAACCATAAAAATAGTACCGTTTGGATGATTATCTTTGACTGAAATGGTGCCCTTATGTTCATCGACTATCCATTTTGCAATCGCCAATCCCAACCCATTTCCACCCGTCTTAGCATTACGGGATTTATCAGAGCGATAAAATCTCTCGAAAACGTGTTTTTTATCATTGTCTGAAATGCCTGGTCCGGTGTCTTTAACCTCGATTTTAAGCCGACCATCACGAATTTTCTCAGCGGTGAAAGTGACCGTGCCATCCTCAGGCGTATACTTAATCGCATTATCCAATAAGATAATTATGAGCTGGCGAATTAAATCTTCATCAATCTTTCCTTCACCTGAAACACGAATATAAGTTTCCATCGCTTTTGTCTGGCTATTTGCAATATCAATATAGGGTTTAATGACCTGATCAAACCAAGATTGCAATGAAACATTTTGACGATTAATTTGAATAATATCGGCATCTGAACGGGCAAGCATTAAGAGTCGATTTGTCAGTGTCTGCAAATGTCTCACCTCATCAAGTGTTGTTGAAATTGGTTCTGCCTGATCGATGATTGTTGCTTTGGGCTTGGTCAGCATATATTCCATTTGGTTTTGGATGACTGTCAGCGGCGTTCGCAATTCATGAGCTGCATTCGCACTAAACTGTTTTTGGCGATTCCATGACTCCAGGATCGGCTTCATGCTGGATTTCGACAAAAAGTAAGCCACTGCAATCGCTAAGAACCAAAATACCAGTAATGTTATTAATAAGGATTGTCGAAAGCCACGAATCGCAAGTAAATCCGAATCAATATTTTCCAGTATCAACACATATCGTCCGGCATACATAGGGCTTTTATTAGTTTTCGGTACTTTAATAAGCAGTGTTCGAAAATAATGCCATGAGTTGTCGGATGACATTAATGTCATTTCCCGAATTTTATTAACTTTTGAAACATCAAGGCGCGTATTAACAAAAACATTATAAAGTCGATTGCCCAACATCTGATTGTTCATTATTTTTCCCTTACTGTTAAAGACCAACACATTGGTCCTAAAGGGCGTATTCCTAGCAGGCAGGACCTGCCCTTGTGATGGATTTGACTGACCCGTTCTGAATGTCGGCTGCCGTCGATTGGTCAGTATTCCTATTCTTTGCCAATTCAAACCACGATCGATATTTTCATAAATTGATTGTTGAAAAAAGAAATTGACAACTAATCCTAGAATTGCAAATAAAAGCGCAAATCCAATTAATTCCTTAGCAAACAATGATAGTTGCTGTTTCTTTTGTGGATCCCCTTTAATCAATCAAGTTCCTTCGTTTCGAACATGTACCCCACATTTCTCAGCGTCTTAATCGGTTTTAAGTCAGTTGCCGTTTTTATTTTTTTTCGCAAATTACTCATATATACTTCAACAACCGAGATGGCCGTCTCAGATTCGAATCCCCATAAACGATCAAAAATCTGTTCTTTCGTGATAATCGTATCGGGGTTCTGTAGAAAATAGACTAATAAATCGAATTCCTTACCATTTAGTTCTAACTGCTGATCCCTAACAGTCACTGTTCGATTACTTAAGTCAACCGTAAATGGTTCAACAACCATTTGATTATCGTTTCCCAAGTGACCACTACGTTTAAGTAATGCTTTCACTCGCATTAATAGTTCCTCACGGTGAAACGGCTTTGTTAGATAATCGTCGGCTCCAAGTTCAAAGCCGTGTACTTTATCATCAAGCGTATCTTTTGCGGTTAAAATCAACACCGGCATCGATAAATGAGACTCTGTTCGCCAATGTTTCAAGATATCGTAGCCATTGACCTGGGGAAGCATCAAATCCAGAACTACTAAGTCATAAATGCCCTCTTCACCCAGCATCTGTCCTTCAAAACCATCATGGGAAACGGTGGTTTGGGCAATTTCTCCAAGAAACAATTGTAAGCTTTGGGCTAATGATTCATCATCTTCAATTATTAAGATATGCAGTTCTTTCATTTACATTTTCTCCTTTTCACCAATTATAACCTTCTCATAAACTATCCGTTTTCTTCTCATTCGTCAACTGTTCAATTTGAAATTAATTGAAACGAAAATTTTTAAGCTTAATTTATGGTTATTTGGATAAAATAGTTTTCATTCTAAGAGAAGGAGGGACCAACCATTTCTGGATTCAAGCAATTATTAAAGTTTGGAGTCATCGGATTCGCAAATACGTTTTTGACCTACGCTATTTATTTATTGTTGCTATCCCCTACAAATGCAACAATTGCAATGGCGATCGGTTATGGGGGTACATCATTGATCAGCTTGACATTAAATAATCATTGGGTATTCAAAACGCACGCTTATTTCAAGTCGGTTGTAATTAAGTATTATGCCACTTATCTATCTACTTGGCTTCTCAGTACAGCAATTGCCGATATTTTAAGTCATTTCACAGGGGTCAATGACCATCTAATTCCGATTTTTAGTCTTGTGATCACTGTACCCACTAATTTCCTACTATCAAAATTTTGGGTATTCAAAAATTCATCAATGAGGGAGGCTCAACACTTTGGAAATCAATAATTATTCGTCACGCAATATCCAAAGTCAATCAAGAAAGAAATTTCGATTTGATTGGATATTAACAGTTATTCTACTGCTGGCATTGTTTTTATACGGTTGGCAAATATGGAAAGCAGGTTCTGCCAACGCATTTTATACTGCCGCGATCAAAAGCATGACCGAAAGCTTCAGCAACTTTTGGTACGGTAGTTTTGATCCGGCCGGGTACATTACGGTTGATAAGCCACCTGTGGCCCTTTGGTTTATGGCTATTAGTGCAAAAATATTTGGGTTGCATGGTTGGAGTATCGTACTGCCATCTGTCCTATTTGGAGTTGGTTCCATCTATTTGATGCACCGATTGGTTGCACCATATTTCGGCAAAAATGCTGGCCGACTTGCTGCTTTAGCAATGACGATCACGCCAATCGTGGTAGCTGATTCACGAACAAATAATATGGATGCCACTTTAGTCTTTTTCTTACTCCTAGCGCTTTGGTTCCTTGAAAAGGCGATTGTGCAGAAAAAAGTCTGGGCACCTATTGTCAGCTTTTCTCTAATTGGTATTGCTTTTAACGTTAAAATGTTACAGGCTTTTATGATTTTACCAGCCATGTACTTATTCTACTGGTTGGCAGCTAATGAAAACTGGAAACAAAAGGTTAAAAAACTCATTTTGGCAACGGTAGGACTAGCTGTTTTCACCCTCGCCTATCCCGTCTCGGTCGATTTGACCCCGGCAAGTCAGCGTCCTTATGTTGGCGGTTCTGAAACCAATTCGGAACTAGAATTGGCATTTGGATACAATGGCACCGAGCGTCTGCTTGGACAAACAACGGGAACCGGCGGAACCTTTGGAGCCGGTATGACTTCTAAGAGTCAGTCAAAGAGTACGGGCATGCCCAGCAATGGTAAAATACCAACTGGTACCAAGAATGCCATAAAAAAGGGGGGAAATGGTAAGGCAACAATGCCAACAGGCACTCCTGGCGGTCAAAAAGGACGGCAAAATATGGGTGCCGGTGGTGCCTTTGATATCGGTACAATTGGACCATTCAGATTGTTCCAGTCATCATTAGGACCACAAATTAGCTGGTTGCTTCCATTTGCCATTACTGGTTTAATTGGCAGTTTCACCTATTACCATGATCGAAAAAAGCGATGGTATTCTCTTTCCCATGAGCAAAAGCAATTGGTACTTTGGACAGGATGGTTGGTCCCCGTATATGGTTTCTTCTCGGTCGCCAGTTTCTTTCATCCTTATTATACAATTATGCTGGCACCACCAATTGCAGCGCTTTTCGGAATCGGTACCGTTTCATTAACCAGATTATTTAAAGATAATACCAGAACAAGCTGGAAATTCTATCTCTTCCCGATTGCCATTTTAGCCACAGCGGCACTACAGGCTGGGTATGTTTACAGTTATTATCCATGGCTGACATGGTTAATCTTGGGAATCACGATCATTGCATCACTTCTTTTATTCATTTTTCCTAAGAATAACGCAAGTAAGATCAGCATGGTTGTGGCGACAATCACTATTCTTATCGCTCCCGGATGGTGGTCACTTACACCGACTCTTTCAGCAGAATCGGCTATGATTCCCACCGCTGGACCGTCCCTTCTGTCCACCAGCAGCTCAGGACCTGGTGGTGGTATGAGCAGTTCCAAGGTGAATACAAAACTATTGAATTACTTGGAAAAACATCAAGGAAACGCAAAATATCTTTTTGCAACCAGTGATTCAACTACCGCTGCTCCATATATTATTAAAACCGGAAAAGCGGTTATGGCAATGGGTGGTTTCAATGGAACCGATCCGGCAATTACACTTCCCCAATTTAAAAAACTCGTTAAAAATGGTGATCTAAAGTATTTCTATTACTCCGGCCGTTCCGGAAATACCAAGATTATTAATTGGATCAAAAAACATGCTACTAAAGTCAAAAGTAGTTTGTATCAAGACTCAAACAGCAAGCAACAATTTGGCGGTTTTGGTACTTCAACATCCAAAGGATCGACTAATAAGCCAGAATACTCGAAAAAATCAGCCACAACACCAAATGTACCAAAAGGTATGGGAAATGGCAAAAACATGCCAGGCAAAGGCGTTCCTAGCAAGATAAAACAGTCAACCTCATCCAAGTCCGCTGCTAAGACCGGCAATAAACAATCTACCAAGAAATCACAAACCGCAATGCCAACTGGTATGGGCGGTATGGGATCATCAGGAACACTATATGATTTGTCCACAATTTATAAATAACGCAAGGAGGTCTTTGAATGGAAAAAAGCACAGATTTAATTTCGGTTGTCCTTCCGGTTTTTAATGAAGAACAAGTGATTGAAAGAACAATTGATACTTTAGAAGCCTTTATCAGTAATCAACCTCAGAAATTTGAATTAATTTTCGTTGACGATGGATCAAAAGATAAAAGTGTCGCACTCATCAATGAAGCACAAAATTTACATCGTAATATAAAAGTTGTGCAATTTTCAAGAAATTTTGGGCATCAGTTGGCAATCACAGCTGGCATCAGATATACCAGTGGTGATGCAGTCGTTGTCATGGACGCCGATTTGCAGGATCCACCCTCGGTAATTGTTGAAATGATCAAAAAATGGAAGGAAGGTGCTGAGGTTGTTTACGGTAAACGTGTTTCCCGAGATGGCGAAACCTTTTTCAAAAAAATAACAGCCGCAATCTTTTATCGCACACTTAGAAAGATCACCAGTATAAATATTCCTCTAGATACAGGCGACTTTCGATTGATGGATCGTAAAGTAGTCCATGAGCTTTCAAAGATGAACGAAACGGATCCTTACGTGAGAGGAATGGTCAGTTGGGTTGGATTCAATCAGGCTTCAGTCGAATATGAACGCCAGGAAAGGATTGCCGGTGAATCCAAATATCCACTCTCTAAAATGATCCGACTTGCGATGGACGGTGTCACCTCGTTTTCAGCCTTTCCATTACAACTCGCAAATTGGCTGGGAACTCTTTCAATCATTTTCAGTATCGGTTACTTGATTATCACACTTTTCACCGGATTTAAAACGCTCCAATTTGCCGTCTTTTCTCTTTTCTTGTTAGTTGGGCTTGTCTTCCTGTCTTTAGGACTGGTTGGATCATATCTGTATCGTATCTTTGAAGCTTCCAGAAAGCGTCCACTTTATATCGTTGCTAAAACAAGCGGGTTTCAATCGGCAACACAGGAAGTTCATGATGCTTCAAAACATGGTCATAAAACGACCATGTACTATGCCAGGCCAAGTAAAAACCAAGTATTTGAATAAAAATTTACTGAAGTAAAGATCTCGTATTGATGTATGAATCGTTTCTAAAATAACAAAAGCTGTCACCCACAAGTGTTAAATGACATTTGTGGGTGACAGCTTTTGGTTAAAACTCATTATCGTTCAATATTATTTAAAGTAGTATCTGCTTAGTTCAAGCGCACTATTTTCCATAATTTGTTGACCATATTCATTTAAAACGTCCTCAGTAACCGTCGTTTTCTTGCCATACTCATTGGCAATTGCAACCTCGTCACTGACAATCATATCAACAGGATCATTACTGAACAACTGAAGCTTTAGAAAGTACTTACCTTCATATAAATACAAATCCGAAGTCCCATTTTCCAAACGCAATGCCTTTGAAAGTTCAATAAAATCATTCAAATCATCAAATTCAAGAATAACAGTTCTCTTTTGATGGCCAAATTCATCATTGGTCTTCTTGTCACTCTGAGGCTTGTTGTCCACGCCATGTTCATCAATATATTTTGAAACTTGGTCGTGCTTTTCGTGCCCATCGCTGGAACCAAGCAGCGGTTCATCTTCATCAGACATGTCAACATCCTTACTAATAAAGAGTTCAAGACCATTCTGATTTGGAAGAACTTGGAAAGTGACGGCATCATTATTTTGAAATTGATGATCCTTGTCGACTTCCTCGAGAATGCTATAAAAGAAACTTTCAATTTGTTTATGATTTCCGAGTAAATCTAAAACGGTAATCCCACGTTTATCAAGGTCATCATTTCCGATCAAAACTCGAATTGTATTCTCGTTGATCCGTTCCATTTCCATAGTTAGCCACCCCTTTCAATCTCTGAGGGTAATTATTATATCATTGTAACACAATTATTGTCCAAGTAAATGATACGGCTAAAAATGGTGAGTGACAAGTAAATCATTCCTTTTACTTACTGGGCATTTTTAATCATTCGCTCAAGATCACTTTTACGAATGTCGCGCGGCAAGAACCGTCGAATTTCATCATCATTAAAGCCAATTTGAAGACGTTTCTCATCAATCATAATTGGCCGTCGAATCATTTCCGGATGTGTTTCAAGAAGCTCTAGCAATTCACCAATCGTCAGTGCATTGATTTTATCCTTAAATTGATCATAAACGTAAGACCGGGTTGAAATCAACCCTTCAGTACCAGTTTCGGAAAGCATTAAAATCTGTTTTAATTCGTTTTTAGTGAGTGGGTTCGCAAAGATATTTCTTTCTTTAAATTCCACATTATTTTCAGTCAACCATTTCTTTGCTTTACGACAAGATGTACAGCTTGGTGTCATTAAAAATTTTACTGTCATTATAACTCATCTCCTAATAATCTTTTCTATATCTTGATTATAAAGGATAAAGTTATAAAAATCATAAGTTTCACAGAATAGTCTAACAAACACTAAATTTTCATCACAAATTAAATTTTTATATCTGAATCGTTAAGTGCCGACTGGCAACATCGATTGGAATGTCACTTCCGGCTGTAGTTTCAGCTTCCTGCTTTAATTGGTTTGGATCCCCATATGCCGGTAAATGAGTTAACAAAAGGCGTTTAGCTTCGGCATCCTTTGCAAGCTGACCAGACTCAGTAGATGTCATATGCCATTTTGTTCCGGTTTTATCAGCGTAGAAATTGGTATCGGTCATTAATAAATCAGCATTTCTCGCAAAATATGCTATTTCCGGAAAATAGGCTGTATCAGCTGTAAAAACC
Organism: Lentilactobacillus hilgardii DSM 20176 = ATCC 8290; assembly: GCF_000159315.1. Taxonomy (GTDB): domain Bacteria; phylum Bacillota; class Bacilli; order Lactobacillales; family Lactobacillaceae; genus Lentilactobacillus; species Lentilactobacillus hilgardii. Next base: position 5,338 of record NZ_GG669999.1, on the reverse strand, counting down.
AAGACTTTACCGGTTGCTTTCTCTGTTATTCTTAAGCCAAAAGCCGGAACCGGATGGTGCATTTTGAAAAATGTAATGGAAAACGGACCAACATTAAGTTGTTTTTCCGGGTCATAAGCGACTCCTTTAGTTGAGTCAGGCCAACTTAAACCATCAAAATTAATTTTATCTAATGTGTGACCATAGATTGGTAAGCACTTTTGATCATATCGTTTTTCATGGAGCTGCCAGTAATACTGTAAAACACCAACATCAGCTGTATGATCATGATGATAATGCGTTAGAATCAAAGCATCCAGTTTTAATGGATCAAGGATTTCTTCAAGGCTTAAAAGTGCTGCGCTACCACAATCAATTAAGAAATGAAAATTACCAGATTCCAGCAAATAACTGCTAGTCCCATTACCATTGGCTGGATAGCCACCTAAGAATCCCAAGACTGTTAATTTCAAGAAAATACCTCCCACTTTTTGAATTCAGTATAGGTTAGCATCGGTTAAAAGTAAATGTTTGGATAAGCATCTCAAAAAAAGTATAATGAATTTGAAACAGGAGGTGGGTATTGTGAAAAAGCAGATTGCAATTACCTTTGGTGATAATAGGATAATGAAACAGATTAAAGAAGAACATCCGGATCGTGAACTTGTTACTTACAAAGCTTTGAATCAAACCGGTAAACAAATGATGCTGGATTATTCAGGAGAAAATTCAATTTTTCATTCACCAGTTCTTTACGATGTTTTAGGTCACGGTGGCACAGACAATTGGAACAGTTTCATTAGTTTTTCCGCGTTGGATCTAAACTTCGATCAGCAAAAAGTCTTTGATGCCAGAATTAATCGTTTAATCAGCAATGGACTTCCACAGGGCATGCATTCAATTTATTCCTTGAACTATCATAAGGATATTAGCCAACGTGTCATTCTAGGAACCTGGCAGTCTTATCGTGACTTCGAGCTTTGGAAAAACAGTACTCATGAATTTATTCCAAAAGAATACCGAGATTCTCCCAGCTTTTATTCACATGAGGCTTATTATACCCCCGTTGAAAAAAAGGAAATTCATTAGCACTATATATTAACTACGAAAAAGCACCAGATTATTTTGAAAGGTTAATTTCTTTCAGATAATTTGGTGCTTTTTAATTAACAACCTATCCAATGCGAAGTGTCAAGGCATTTACCGAGACAACCACGGTACTCAACGACATCAATATAGCACCAACCATCGGGCTTAACAAAATACCCGCAAATGCGAGGACGCCAGCTGCCAATGGTAATGCAATAATGTTGTATCCGGCACCCCACCAAAGATTCTGTTTCATTTTATCCGCTGTTCGTTTGGCAAGTTTGAAGAGATCAACGACATCCTTTGGATCACTTCTAACTAAAACGATATCAGCCGAATCAATTGCAACATCGGTACCAGCTCCAATGGCAACACCAACATCTGCACCACTTAGGCTGGGTGCATCGTTAACACCGTCGCCAATAAACATGGTTGTCCCCTTTTTTTGATACTCTGCCACTATTTTTTGCTTATCTTCCGGTAACAATTTTGCGCGATAATCATCAATTCCAAGTGACGAAGCAACGCTGGCAGCAATTGCTTCATTATCCCCTGTTAGCATGACCGGTTGAATATGGTGCCGTTTAAGATAATCAATCATTGGTTTTGAACCGGCTTTAATTTCATCGCCTTCGCCAATCACACCGATAACCTGATTGTTTTCAATTAGAAAACTGATGGAATTATTTTTATCGGCTAACAGTTTATTAACAGTTTCCTGATTATACTCAACTGACTCTTTTTCAAAATAATTACTCGAAACCAACTGATACTTTTTTCCATTAACTATTCCGGTAAGACCAAACCCGGGAATTTGCTGAACATCTTCCGCTTCATCAAGCTGCAGTTTCTTTTCTGCAACCTCATCCATAACGCCCTTAGCTAATGGATGACTGGATGTTTTTTCAAGTGCTCCGGCTAATGCTAAAATTTGATCTTTAGAATAATGGGAATTAAACGTCTGATAAAAGTTAAGTTTAAAATTTCCTTCCGTTAAAGTACCGGTTTTATCCATTAAAACGTATTGAACCTTGTTGGACTGCTCCAAAGCCGAGGAATCACGAATTAACAGCCCCTTTTGAGCGGCTAAAGCTGTTGACCGGGACACTACCAGGGGAATAGCCACCCCAAGTGCGTGGGGACAAGCAATGATTAATACGGTCACTGCAATTGGTAACGCAATGGTTGCACCGCTCACAAACATCCAGGAAATAAAAGCTATAATTGCAACTGTTAATGCTGCATAAAATAAATATCCGGCAACTTTGTTAGCAATTGTTTGAGCGTGTGACTTTTTATTTGATGCGTTCATCACAAGCTGCATGACTTTATTCAAGAAGCTGTCATTTTGTGCTTTATCAACTTTAAACTCAAAAGTGCCATCATTATTAATGGAGCCACCAATGACATCATCATTAATTGACTTTGAAACCAGTTTCGATTCTCCGGTTACTAATGATTCATTAACTGTCGTTGTTCCCTTTACGATTGCGCCATCAGCAGGAATTTTCTCACCGGCCTGCACCTGAACAACATCGTTAATTTTCAAGTCAGCAACATTAACGTTAACCACTTGTCCATTTCTGACAACCTTGGCAGTCGATGGTAATAGCTTGGACAATGCGTCAACTGCAGAACCGGCACTAACAATCGACTTCATTTCAATAATATGCCCTAAAAGCATAATATCAATTAGCGTTGATAACTCCCAGAAAAATTCATCAACGGTTGGTGTCACGTGAAAAACATTGTTGGCAACTACTGAATAGATACTGTAGAAGTAAGCGACCGTTATACCTAAAGTAATCAATGACATCATTCCCGGTTGTTTACCCTTCATTTCCATTTTCGCGCCTGAAAAGAATGGTTTACCACCATAAAAGTACAGGATAGACCCAATGATCGTTAACAATAGCGGAGACCATGAAAAATGAAATCCAAATCCACCCATTCCCGCCATTGGAGAAAGCAAAATAACCGGAATCGTTAATATTAAGGATATCCAGAAACGTCGGTTTAAATCTCCCATATCCATGTTCATATGGTGGCCACTCATGCCATGCCCCATATTCATGCCGGACATCTCGTGATCCATATGTTCCATGTCGTCATGGTTCATCTCCATATTATGATGAGTCATTTTCATGTGAGACATTGACTGATGGTCTTGATGTTCACCCATTTGCATGTTCTTGTCTTGATGATTTTCTTGATCCAAGTTCATTACCATTTTTTTCATATGCTTGTTTTCTTGTTTAGACATTCTATTTCCCCCTCTTATTTTACTATCGCTTCATCATATTAATGAGTTGGCCCTATTATGCTTCCTTTCAACCCAACTTCTTTTTCTTACATCTACGATTGTAGACGAAGTAGTCGAAATATGCAACTACAATTGTAAACTTCATGATTAGTTTGTTTAAAACTGCCTGTTATATGAAAGGGATAAATCACCAATTAGTAACTGGCCGATAATGCTGCTCGAGTGATTGCCCCTTAGCGGTCGATATAATTCAATTTTTTTAACAAACAAAAAAGAGTTAACAGTATTAACACTGTTAACTCTCAAATCTTTGGAGACATTCGTTTAAGTGACGGTCCGTACGAGACTCGAACTCGTGATCTCCTGCGTGACAGGCAGGCGTCCTAACCAACTAGACCAACGAACCAAAATTGCGGGAGCTGGATTTGAACCAACGACCTTCGGGTTATGAGCCCGACGAGCTACCAGACTGCTCCATCCCGCGATAATATAAAATAATAAACTATGCATTGAATGACCCGTACGGGATTTGAACCCATGTTACCGCCGTGAAAGGGCGGTGTCTTACCCACTTGACCAACGGGTCATTTAACGGAGAAAGAGAGATTCGAACTCTCGCGCCGCTTACGCGACCTACACCCTTAGCAGGGGCGCCTCTTCAGCCACTTGAGTATTTCTCCAATATGGGCCTAAATGGACTCGAACCATCGACCTCACGCTTATCAGGCGTGCGCTCTAACCAGCTGAGCTATAGGCCCATTATAACATAAGAAAAAGCGGGTGACGAGAATCGGACTCGCGACAACAGCTTGGAAGGCTGTGGTTTTACCACTAAACTACACCCGCATATTCAATTAATCATAGTGGCGCGGGACAGAATCGAACTGCCGACACATGGAGCTTCAATCCATTGCTCTACCGACTGAGCTACCGAGCCAAAAACGGTCCGTACGAGACTCGAACCCGTGATCTCCTGCGTGACAGGCAGGCGTCCTAACCAACTAGACCAACGAACCAAAATTGCGGGAGCTGGATTTGAACCAACGACCTTCGGGTTATGAGCCCGACGAGCTACCAGACTGCTCCATCCCGCGATAATTAAAAGGAGGATGAGAGATTCGAACTCTCGCGTGGTTTGACCCACCTAGCGGTTTTCAAGACCGCCCCCTTCAGCCACTTGGGTAATCCTCCATAAGTAACTATAAAAAAACATATAATATTGAGTCAAATGGACCTTGTAGGACTCGAACCTACGACCGGACGGTTATGAGCCGTCTGCTCTAACCAACTGAGCTAAAGGTCCAAGAAGGTCCAAGACCCTAAATCGCGGCAGGGGGGATCGAACCCTCGACCTCCCGGGTATGAACCGGACGCTCTAGCCAGCTGAGCTACACCGCGATGTGTGATACTTTTGATAGCAAACCTATCAATCGGGAAGACAGGATTCGAACCTGCGACCCCCTGGTCCCAAACCAGGTGCTCTACCAAGCTGAGCTACTTCCCGCTAAAACAATGCACCCAGTAGGAGTCGAACCTACAACCTTCTGATTCGTAGTCAGACACTCTATCCAGTTGCGCTATGGGTGCATAATATGCCGAGGACCGGGATCGAACCGGTACGGTCATCACTGACCGCAGGATTTTAAGTCCTGTGCGTCTGCCAATTCCGCCACCCCGGCATAACAAGCGGAAGACGGGATTCGAACCCGCGACCCCCACCATGGCAAGGTGATGTTCTACCACTGAACTACTTCCGCAAAATGCCGACTAGAAGATTCGAACTTCCGACCCCCTGTTTACAAGACAGGTGCTCTGCCAGCTGAGCTAAGTCGGCATACAATATATTATGCGCTAAATAATATTCAATTGTAATGAGCCGTGGCAGTCTCGAACTGCCGACCCTCTGATTAAAAGTCAGATGCTCTACCAACTGAGCTAACGGCTCAACATGGAGGATACAGGGATCGAACCTGTGACCTCCTGCTTGTAAGGCAGATGCTCTCCCAG
>NZ_GG670000.1:3015-10330 GCF_000159315.1 Lentilactobacillus hilgardii DSM 20176 = ATCC 8290 | reverse complement strand
ATTCTTAACAGTGCAAAAGCGTATCTAAACAACGCTTGCAATAACGATATGAGTTCAGACGATCGATATAAATTTATCATTGTCGAATTGGCGACTTTGTATTACCAAAATAGAGGAGTATTAACGACTGTAAAAGATTTTCCTTATTCCTTGCGTTGTGTGATTAATCAGTTAAAATACAATTAACCTTCTATTTATTTGGTATTGGCACATATATCAGAAAAAACGTCATTCTTAATTGAGTGGCGTTTTTTTGTTGTATTAAAAAATTAATCAGTTACAATAAAACTAGCCGACTTTCTATTTATTCAGATCTTTATGCCAATTGCATATCAAAAAGCACTACTCATTAATTTGGGTGGTGTTTTTTTGTATCTAATAAAATTTTTATTTTATAACGTGATATAAACGCATTCTACTGCATTGTTTGTTTATACGTGCGAATAATTCATTAGTATTCAGATTGAGTCAAGAAACATTTCAGAAATAATTCAGAATAATGATATAATTCTATTGAGGTGATTAAGATGAATTCAGAATTATTCACGATGTCTCAAATTTCACGCAAATTAAACGTTAGCAAGAGTAGCGTATACAGAAGTATAAGTAAGCTGAATTTAAGAGAAAATAGCACTAGAGGAAAAGCAAAACTATATAATCAAGAAGCATTCCAAAAAATTCAAAAAGACTTATCAGATTTGAACAGTAAACAGTTCATCAACAATTCAAAGAACAATTCGGAATTAATTCAAGAATTAAAAATGGAAGTTAAGCGTTGGAAAAGTGAAACCGATAAAAGAAATGAACAAATAGACAAACTTACGCAATTATTAGATCAGTCGCAACGTCTACAATTAGATGTTCAAAATAAATTGAAGAAATTAGAAAGTAACACCGTACAAATCCGTGAGAACGATTCTAAGGACGATAGCAATGATTCAGATACAAATATAAGCAAGCAAAACGAAAAGCCCTCTAATGAGACACAAGAGAGCTTTTGGAAACGGTTATTTAGATAGGTTGTGAATATTTTTCGAGTAGTATATAATAAGGTCAATTAAATACGAGTAAACAAAAAAGGCACTGATTGATAGAAGCCCTTCGACAAACTTCTACTAATCAGCTAACAAGTGCTAGAGCCACTTGATAGCCTTTAGTGCCAATCTTATTAACATATTTTTGAAAGAAGTTTCGGAATACAATTTCCTACTTCTTTCATTATATGAAATGAGACTGGTAAATGCAAGATACATAGTTGCAGACTAAAGAGGTATCAAGTTGAGGATGACTTGTTATCTCTTTTGTTTTCTCTAAATAAAGGGAGATATGTAATTATGCAATTTTTCAAAGTAAAGGAAAGCAACTTAAATTCAGATTTAAAGGGTGGCAATGAGATTCTGATTTATTCATTGCTAGAAGACCGTATGCAAGCAAGCACTAAGAATAAAGATTTTTTCAGTAAAAAGTTTAATGATTATTATGTTATTTACACACGTGATGAGTTAGCAATGAAGCTAGGCGTTAACGTCAGCACAATTACAGAAGTTTTTAAACGATTAGTAAAAAAGGGTTATTTAGTTATGAAACACCAATTCAATGGGGCAACTAAACTATTCTTACCAAAATTTGAGAATGAAACAAATCCAGAAGCCAACAATGGCAACGTAAAACGGGAAATCCAACGTCCTGAAATTGGAAAACCTAATTCTAGTAGAACACTTAATTCAAATAAACAAATAACAGATAATACAAATGATACGTGTTCACGGACTAATTCTCCAAAAGATTCCAACCTCACTCAAAAGCCTGATCAAAACAAAGTTATCAAGCAAGCTGAATTAGATGTGATTGCTAACAGTTTAGTTACAAAAGTTCATTTACCTAAGCAAGCCGTTAATATCATGAAGACCTTCTCTTTTGGGGATCCCAAAAAACTATATGCCTATGCCGGTTTATTATTTAAAGCTAAGTCAGCAGTCAGTAAACAAGCTAAGAACATTCTGAATGCCCAAGAAGCCCTATCATTTGAATTAAACACGGATTACCAAGAAACTTTAGACATGGATTTGAAACGGATTATTGTTTCGGCTAATAAGAAAACCAGTCAACCAGACGGCTATATGATGACTTCACTCATGGATATGTTTCAGAATAAAGTTAACGATTATTGTATTCATGATGTTGTGTATCAGTAATTGGTTAAGGTGAATCAATTACGGGTAATTTAAGAACGTCACTGGAACACTTAATTGTTACTAATAAAATTAGTCGTTTTCAGTGATTACATTAGGGTAGGCCCTAGTTAAGCATCGTGCTATCAACAGACGCAAAGGGCCCGCTCATAGGGTGATGGGCAGGCCAATTACGCATATTTTACCGAGATAAATTTTGTACACTTAGGTGTACGATGTATATTATAAGCGGCTTGGTTAATCAATAAAATCTCTTCCGTTGAGAAGAGACTTTATCCGTTAACTATATTTTCGGCAAAGTAGTTTAGCTGATTAACTTTAAGTTAGTTAGTAACAGAATGGAGGAATTCTATGTCATCAACTCATCATATCGAAACCGTTATTAACGGCCATCATGTGAATAAAAATCATTATTTTAGTCCTAAAAGTTATCAATGGCGGGTTCGCCATCACAAAACCATGGGGAAAAAGAATCTTGCGATTGGTCAATTAGCTTGGGTAGAAGTGACTGGCCAGGTTAAACCGGTTTTAGTGATCATTACCGGGATTCACAAGTTAACCGAGGCTGCTGATCGCCAAGTCGCACGACAATTAAAGACCGTCAAGACGATTACGACTAACTCAGTTAAAGATCTTGATGCACGCACTCGGGATAACTTTGATCAGTACCTAGCTGCTCACCCCCAAGGAGACGCCTTTTATCGACCCCAAAAATGAGTTAATAACCCAAAAACGAGTCCCGTTAAAATCCCGGTTGGGATTACCGCTAGCAAATAATTCTTAATTTCATACCACGAGAACCGCTTTTTCGTGGTTTGTAACTGCTGCTCCACTTGATTAGCGACTTGGGCCAGCGTCTCTTGGATAGTCTGGTTCACTTGGTTGCTGAGTTGGCTGAGGCGCTGGTTGTTTTGGCCTTGCTCGGTTTGAATTCGTTTGAGGGTGGTTAGATTTTCCTGACTGATCAGGTTGGTCTGCTTTTGAAACGTTGCGTAAGCGCTTTGTAAGGTCTGTTTTAATTGGGCTTGCGAGCTGGCGTTGCTGCTGTCTAAGTTGTTTAAGGTCGTCTGAAATTGTTGATTGACCTGTTGAGCGGTTTGTTCGATCTGCTGAAGTTGTTGATCGAGAGATGTTTTGGCTGTGGCCTGAAACTGAATTTGGGTGCCTTGATAATTCCGCAGTTCGATTAAAGTTCGTTCGAGCTGAGTCAACTGTTGCTTTAATGGCTCGTTCTGGTTGCTGGTTGGTTCTTGTTTGGTTTTGTCGGCTTGCCAACTCATTAAAAATCGTCTCCTTTTCATAATCAAGCCCGAGTTTGGTTCCCCGAGACTTGTAATTGGTCCCTAATAGCTGATAGGTAAGATTTTTGCCCCGTTCCCATACTTTAACTGCCTGTTGTTTCAAGTCGTCCTGAAAGGCCTGAAAATCGCGAATCAGGGGGTTCTGCATGGTGTGATCGACGGCTTGGCGGATTTGATCTTTCCAAGTGGGCTGCTGTTTAGCCCGGAGCTTAATTTCGGCCATTGAGCGTTTCTCGTGACGGTTAGGATCGGGCCGGGTGACCATTAAGCCCCGTTCCTGACACACCTGATCAGTGATTTGGACTAAGCGATCGCGGTATTGATGCCAATTACCGTGCATTTTTTGACCGGTTTCGAGGTTAATCGCGCCAACGACAGCATGGACGTGCAACGAATCGGTATCGGCATGTTCATAAAGGGCCACCTGTTGATTGGGATAGGCTTTGGCATAAACTTCTTTGGCAACGGCTAAAACCGTTGTCTGATCATGAGGATCTTGCGGATTAAATTCCAACGGGCTAAAGGCAATCCGGCTGGCATACGCTTGGGTTTTCCCAGGATTGCCATAGACGGCCCGCACTTGTTTAAATTCGCTTTTAGCGTACTGAATATCTAAATTGAGGCCATCTTTTTTGATGGCTCGTTTTTCAGCGTAATTGACTAACCTAGATGCACTGGTGGAACGTTTTATGTGAGTTGTTGCCATACGCGGTGCACCTCGTTTTGTAAATCCTTTAATGCCTGGGGATCGATTTGACCACCTTGATTAGCATGATGGGCCAATTGATTAAGATTACCGCCAATTTTAGCTAACTGATGAGTGATGTTCTGGGCATCTTGGGCGGCAATCTTAGGCGTTACCAAGCGCGCCCCCTGGGCCTTCTTTTTGACAAAAGCCGGCACGGACAGATTTAAAGTTTGCGCGGAACGCGCCAGCTTTAAATAGTCCGGTTCACTCACCCGAAAATTAATTTGTTTGCTAGCCTGACGATGAACCTGAGTCGTCTTTTTTGTGCTAGCCAGATTTTGTGGTTCGTTCACAAGTCCCACCTCCGTTGCCCTGCGGGCAATGTTATTCGAGATATCAAAAGTCGGATCAGCCGCAGGCTGACTACCTCCTAATGATAATCGAATAACAGAGGCTTGGCAATCAACCCGCATGCTAGCCACAAGACTACGTTTGTGGCTGCTGCGGTGCTTGCAAGGGAGAAAGCTAACGCTCCCCCTTGACCCCCAAGTTAGCTGCGCAATGCCAAAGTGGTTAGCCGGTTGGCTAGCCACTTTTTGGCAAAGGTTCGCGCTTTTTACTCAAAATTGCTATCGGAATTTGAGTAAAAAAGTCTTCCAGACAGGGGCTGTCGGCCGAATGATTTTGCATCATGAGCATGCCTTCAGCAGGAGCCTTTCAGGCGGAGTTTTGCGCAAACGGCGCAAGCTAATTTAGCTTGATCAAAAAAGCAGCAGTTGATTAAATCAACTGCTGCCAAATACCCCTTTAAAGGTCTAACTTATTGAGTAAATTCAATTTTAATTGTTTTACCCATAGCATGGGCAATTTCAGCTAGTTTATCAAACGTTACATTATCGCCACGTTCGATTCTAGCAATGGTGGATTGAGGGACGTTTGCTCTTTCAGCTAAATCGGCCTGAGTTAGGCCAGCTTCTTCACGAGTATGATACAACGCTAAGGCACTGGCAGATTTTTCCTTGTCAGCATGATAAGCTTCAGCAAACTTAGGGTCTTTTAATTCCCGGGTTAAAATATCATTGATTTTCATTTTGACTATCCTCCCATTCAGTTCGTAATTCAATCGCATGTTTAATTTCAGCGGGTGTTGTTTTTTGTGTCTTTTTGGTAAACCCATGGGTAATCACATATTTTGGTCCCTTAACGTGAAAGTATAATGCCCGTTGAATATTACTGGATACTTTACTTCTTAATTCATATAAATTTTTAGCTGATGCTATCTTTTTAACCCAAGTCATGCGTTGAGCGACTAGTAAACCTTGATCCTGCGTATCTGTAATCACTTGCAGTAATTTAGCGCGATCTTTAAGTGGCAGTTGCTGTAACCATTCATCGAATTCATCATGACCATTGGGACGTTTGTAAGTTTCAAATTCTGGCTTTTCCATATTTGAATTATACCATATATATTATTATTTTAAAGTTATACGCTATTGCATTCAACCAAAATCAATTTGATCCAGCATCGTTTCGGTACTAGCCTGGTCTAAGCCTAAATAAGCTAACGTCATCGCTTCACTGGAATGATTGAGCAGATTCATGACTAAGCCAATATTATAATTTGATTGCGTGTAGACGCGATAAGCACCGGTTTTGCGCATCGTATGGGTCCCTAGATAATTAATGCCTAACAGCTCGCCAACCTTACTCATAATTTTGTAGAACTGTTTTTCCGTGATATGGCGCTCGGGGTGTTGAATGGAAGGAAAGAGCCATTCAGAGGCTAGTCTATGATCAAGTAGCCATTGACGGTACAATAAGAGCTCTGTTTGAACCGGTTTAAGGTACAAGGTATTAGGTTTACCCGTTTTTCGATCGTGAATGAACGCATTTTGTTTAATAGAACCGTCCGGATTAAAAATATCGGTTTGTTTTAAGCGCATGACATCACTGACTCGCAGCAGTGTCGCTTTGCCAACTTGAAAAACTGTATAGTTACGTCGGCCAGCTTTAAAGTTATTGAGTAAAGTATCTTGAACATCTTTAAGAACGTTTGAATCTTTGATGGGTAAAACAACTTGTTGCATAGTTTTAGCTCCTTAAAAAATTGATTTTTAATACAAATTAAAGTACAATATTAAGTACAATGAAAGGGTGGTAAATATGACATTAGCACTAACACAGAGCGATTTTCGCGCTAACCTAAAAAAATATTTAGATCAAGTTAATGACGAAGATGAAACCGTTTATATTGCTCGTTCAAATAGTCGCGCAGTGGCCATCGTTTCACAAGAAAAAATGGACTGGATAGAAAGAGCATTAAAAGCGAAAGAAGGTTCGTTAGAATATGCAATTGCGCGTGATCAGTTAATTAAACGACATGTTTTAACTGATGATGAAATTGTTGAATCAAATGATGATTATTGGGGTCAGTTTAAATAATGAAAAAACTAAGATTTAAACCACGTGCAACCTTTAATGCTGATCTAAAACGGTTAGCCAGTTTAGACAAATCTATTATTGATGAAGTTCGAGCAGCCATTGACCTGTTGCTTGAGCAGCAACAATTACCACCAGAATTTGAAGATCATGAGCTTAATCGGCGAATGAGCGGTTATAATGAATTTCATTTACGAGACACCCCGAAAAACAAAACACCCAGCGAAACTAACGATGTTCTGGTTGTTTATACGATTGATACAGATGAACTAGTCTTAATTGGCATTCGAGTCGGATCGCATGATCGTTTATTTCCTGGTCAAAATCGTTCTAAAAGGTATCGAAAAAATAACGAATAAAAGAAGCTATTTCTGGTATATAAAAATAAATAACCCCTAATATCTACATTATAGATATTAGGGGTTATTCTTTCAACGTTTTCGAGGGGGTATTGGTTAGTTATAGACCCTGAGTTAAGGTTAAATTAGGATAGTCTGCTAGCCTGATTTTAACAGCATCGTTCCGCTGTTCAAGTGTATGATGTAATGAATTGCTTAAACGTTGTCGAATGTCCCGGAGCTCCAATTCTTTTTTTGGTGTTAGTTCCAGATCTCTAATTTCTCCTGGTAATGATAATCAATCCTATGGGTGTATGATAACAAAAATAAGGGTAATAGGTAGATTGCAAATTTAAG
>NZ_GG670000.1:0-1989 GCF_000159315.1 Lentilactobacillus hilgardii DSM 20176 = ATCC 8290 | reverse complement strand
ATTGGATACTAAATATTACAGGTTCCAGAAAATTTTCGTACTTTTCTAATTTTAGTTATTCTGCTAATTATTACCATAGCTATTCATCGGGTGGTGGTGATGATGCCGCTTAATCGTTGTCCGTTGCCGTAGTTCAATTTGAATTTGCTCGAGGGTCTTTCCCTGAGTTTCTGGAACGAAGCTATAAGCAAAGAACAATGAGAGAATGTTGCAGGTAATAAAGAAGGCAAACGTTCCAACACCACCCCAGTGAGCCATCATAATTGGGAAGGTGAACCCAACCATAAAGTTAGCAAGCCAGAGACAAAATGTCGAAATCCCCATGCCAAGGCCCCGTAAGCTTTGCGGGAAGATTTCTGAGAGTAACACCCAGGTAGTCGGTGAGACACAAGACTGGAAGAAGGCAAGAAAACACATCGTCATCGAAATAACTACGTATGGTAAGACGATGGTTCCCTTTAACCAAATAATTGCCAACGTCAACATCGCCATTGAACTACCAGTTCCGATAATTCCGGTTAGTAACATCCGTCGCCGGGTAACGGTATACATCAACTGCATTCCGACCGCCGTAGCAATAAACGAGGTTAATCCATTACCAATATTAGCAATCAAGGCTGCTCGATGGCCAAAACCAACCTTCATTAAAATGCTGGTACCATAATACATCATGATGTTAATTCCAACAAACTGTTGCACAATTCCTAGTCCGATCCCAATCAGTACTAAGTTGCGCATCCAAGGATGGGATAAGTCACGAAAATGGGCGCGTTTAATATCTTTATTCCGTTTCATGACGCTATCAACACTTTGAATTTCCTGCAAGCTTTGTTGATGGCTGGACCGAATCCGTTGCAATACTTCTAATGCCGACTTTTGTTTGCCCTTCATGACCAGCCAGCGGGGCGATTCCGGTACCCGCCACATACCAATAAAGAGCATAATTGACGGAATCATCCCAAATGCAATCATATACCGCCAAATATTGCCGACCTGCGGAAAGCATGAGCCTAATAAGGCATTGACGGTAAAGGCGAGTAGCTGACCACCAGTAATCATTAGTTCATTTTGAGTAACTAATCGACCACGTGTTGAAGCCGTCGCAATTTCAGCTAAGTAGGCAGGCACAATTACCGATGCACCGCCAACCGCTAAGCCAAGTAAAAAGCGAAAAATAATCATTAAAATTGCATTGGGTGCCATTGAGCAACAAAGAGTTCCAGCGAAGAATAGTACTGCTAGTCCAATCAAAAGGTGTTTACGCCCATACCGATCTGCTAATTTACCGGTAGCTAGGGCACCGAGCGCTGCACCTAACGTAATCCCTGAAGTAACTAATCCCTCTTCCGCAGGGGTTAGATCAAGTTGTTGCGGTGAGGCCATATATGGGATCGCCCCATTGATCACCCCAGTATCAACACCGAAAAGTAATCCACCTAATGTCACAATTAACGCAATTTTCCTTAATCGTCTTATTATCTGACTCCTAATAAAAGATCATCCTCCTTAAATTTAGGGAAGACAAAAAGCACCCATCTGCAACAAAGCAAATTGAGGGGCTTTGTTGTTGAGGGAATTGCTTCCACTCTCCTAATTAACAATTTTAGGATAACACAAACAACCATTACGAATGCTCACTGGCTAACAAAACGAGTAGTTGACTTAACACGATTGCTTTTAGTAAGTCGATTTAGCAGTAAGATACCGAGAATCTTAAAATTCATCAAACATGATTTGTTCCTCAACAAACCGGTAAAAAAATGGCAACATAAATTGCACATAGCCATAACTAGCCGGCATAATAATCTGATCATCAATTAGCTTGCGCCGATAAACAGAAATATAACCCGGCTTCTGCCCCATTTGATGACCGATCTCCTGTGCTTTCACCTTGGGATGCCCCACCTTTACCATTGCTTGCACAAACTGACGTTCCTTTTCCGTCATTTCATGATAGACCTTATAATATACGTTTCGATAAAGGTCACT
>NZ_GG670001.1:1866-5133 GCF_000159315.1 Lentilactobacillus hilgardii DSM 20176 = ATCC 8290 | reverse complement strand
TTGCGTGGCAACGTCCTACCCTTGCAGGGGGCGATCCCCCAACTACTCTTGGCGTACAGAAGCTTAACGACTGTGTTCGGCATGGGAACAGGTGTATCCTTCTGGCTATCGCCACCACACTATTTTCCTGAAAGAACTTCGTTCTCTCAAAACTAGCTAATATTAATTTTCTGCCTTCAAACACCATTTCTACTTGGTTAAGTCCTCGACCGATTAGTATTGGTCCGCTCCGTGCATCGCTGCACTTCCACTTCCAACCTATCTACCTGATCATCTCTCAGGGGTCTTACTTCCATATAGGAATGGGAAATCTCATCTTGAGGCGAGTTTCACACTTAGATGCTTTCAGCGTTTATCTCATCCATACATAGCTACCCAGCTGTGCGCCTGGCGGCGCAACTGGTACACCAGCGGTATGTCCATCCCGGTCCTCTCGTACTAAGGACAGCTCCTCTCAAATTTCCTACGCCCGCGACGGATAGGGACCGAACTGTCTCACGACGTTCTGAACCCAGCTCGCGTACCGCTTTAATGGGCGAACAGCCCAACCCTTGGGACCGACTACAGCCCCAGGATGCGATGAGCCGACATCGAGGTGCCAAACCTCCCCGTCGATGTGGACTCTTGGGGGAGATAAGCCTGTTATCCCCAGGGTAGCTTTTATCCGTTGAGCGATGGCCCTTCCATACGGAACCACCGGATCACTAAGCCCGACTTTCGTCCCTGCTCGACCTGTCTGTCTCGCAGTCAAGCTCCCTTCTGCCTTTACACTCGTCGAATGATTTCCAACCATTCTGAGGGAACCTTTGGGCGCCTCCGTTACTGTTTGGGAGGCGACCGCCCCAGTCAAACTGCCTACCTGACACTGTCTCCCGCCACGCTAAGTGGCGCGGGTTAGAGTGTTCACACAGCGAGGGTAGTATCCCACCAATGCCTCCACCGAAACTAGCGTTCCGGCTTCAACGGCTCCTACCTATCCTGTACAAGCTGTGTCAACACCCAATATCAAGCTACAGTAAAGCTCCATGGGGTCTTTCCGTCCTGTCGCGGGTAACCTGCTTCTTCACAGGTATCTCAATTTCACCGAGTCTCTCGTTGAGACAGTGCCCAGATCGTTACGCCTTTCGTGCGGGTCGGAACTTACCCGACAAGGAATTTCGCTACCTTAGGACCGTTATAGTTACGGCCGCCGTTTACTGGGGCTTCATTTCTGGGCTTCGCCGAAGCTAACTCATCCACTTAACCTTCCAGCACCGGGCAGGCGTCAGCCCCTATACGTCATCTTACGATTTTGCAGAAACCTGTGTTTTTGATAAACAGTCGCCTGGGCCTTTTCACTGCGGCTGGCCATGTGGCCAGCACCCCTTCTCCCGAAGTTACGGGGTCATTTTGCCGAGTTCCTTAACGAGAGTTCACTCGCTCACCTGAGGATTCTCTCCTCGACTACCTGTGTCGGTTTGCGGTACGGGTAGTTGATGACTCACTAGAAGCTTTTCTCGGCAGTGTGACGTGGGTTGCTTCCCTACTTAAATTTCGGTCCTCATCACCACTTGTCAACCCGCCAAAAAGCATTTGACTCTTTGACTGACTCGTGGCTTGAGCATGCCTTTCCAACTGCATGCACAACTTAGCCTCCTGCGTCCCTCCATCGCTCAAACATCATCAACTAGTACAGGAATCTCAACCTGTTATCCATCGCCTACGCCTTGCGGCCTCGGCTTAGGTCCCGACTAACCCTGGGAGGACGAGCCTTCCCCAGGAAACCTTAGTCATTCGGTGGATCAGATTCTCACTGATCTTTCGCTACTCATACCGGCATTCTCACTTCTAAGCGCTCCACCGGTCCTTACGGTCCGGCTTCGTTGCCCTTAGAACGCTCTCCTATCACCTGAACAAAGTTCAGGTCCGCAGTCTCGGTAATATGCTTAGCCCCGGTAAATTTTCGGCGCGGGATCACTCGACTAGTGAGCTATTACGCACTCTTTAAATGGTGGCTGCTTCTGAGCCAACATCCTAGTTGTCTATGCAACTCCACATCCTTTTCCACTTAGCATATATTTAGGGACCTTAACTGGCGGTCTGGGCTGTTCCCCTTTCGACGATGGATCTTATCACTCACCGTCTGACTCCCGGATAAAAATCAATGGTATTCGGAGTTTATCTGAACTTAGTAACCCATGACGGGCCCCTCGTCCAAACAGTGGCTCTACCTCCATGATTCTACGTCCGAGGCTAGCCCTAAAGCTATTTCGGAGAGAACCAGCTATCTCCAAGTTCGTTTGGAATTTCACCGCTACCCACACCTCATCCCAGCACTTTTCAACGTACACGGGTTCGGCCCTCCAGTGCGTTTTACCGCACCTTCAGCCTGGACATGGGTAGATCACCTGGTTTCGGGTCTACAGCAACATACTTAAACGCCCATTTCAGACTCGCTTTCGCTGCGGCTCCGGCTTTGACACCTTAACCTTGCATGCAACCGTAACTCGCCGGTTCATTCTACAAGAGGCACGCTATCACCCATTAACGGGCTCTAACTGCTTGTAGGCACATGGTTTCAGGAACTGTTTCACTCCCCTTCCGGGGTGCTTTTCACCTTTCCCTCACGGTACTGGTTCACTATCGGTCACTAGGGAGTATTTAGCCTTGGGAGATGGTCCTCCCGGATTCCGACGACGTTTCACGTGTGTCGCCGTACTCAGGATCCTGAACTGAGGGTGCTGGATTTCACCTACGGGGCTATCACCCTGTCTCGCCAATCTTCCCAGATTGTTCGGTTATCCATCACTTTGGTAACTCAAATGTTCAGTCCTACAACCCCAATGAGCAAGCTCATTGGTTTGGGCTGTTCCCCGTTCGCTCGCCGCTACAGAGGGAATCGAAATTTCTTTATTCTCCTGTGGGTACTGAGATGTTTCAGTTCCCCACGTCTACCTCTACTCAGCTATGAATTCACTGAGCAGTAACAGTCGATTAAAACTGCTGGGTTTCCCCATTCGGAAATCTCCGGATCAAAGCTTACGTACAGCTCCCCGAAGCATATCGGTGTTAGTCCCGTCCTTCATCGGCTCCTAGTGCCAAGGCATCCACCATGCGCCCTTGATAACTTAACCTAAGTATCCTACGGATACTTTAGTCAATTGAGTATTTGCGATTTTTTACTTAGTTAACAAACTCAAAATAACGCGGTGTTCTCGGTTGAAATTGGATTATATCCAATTCAATAAATTACAGAAAATTAATATTATCTAGTTTTCAAAGAACCAA
>NZ_GG670001.1:0-1689 GCF_000159315.1 Lentilactobacillus hilgardii DSM 20176 = ATCC 8290 | reverse complement strand
AACAAAACTTTCGACATTGTGTAGGTTTCCGAATTTTCCTTAGAAAGGAGGTGATCCAGCCGCAGGTTCTCCTACGGCTACCTTGTTACGACTTCACCCTAATCATCTGTCCCACCTTAGACGGCTGGCCCCCGAAGGTTACCTCACCGGCTTTGGGTGTTACAAACTCTCATGGTGTGACGGGCGGTGTGTACAAGGCCCGGGAACGTATTCACCGTGGCATGCTGATCCACGATTACTAGCGATTCCAACTTCATGTAGGCGAGTTGCAGCCTACAATCCGAACTGAGAACGGCTTTAAGAGATTAGCTTGACCTCGCGGTTTCGCGACTCGTTGTACCGTCCATTGTAGCACGTGTGTAGCCCAGGTCATAAGGGGCATGATGATTTGACGTCATCCCCACCTTCCTCCGGTTTGTCACCGGCAGTCTCGCCAGAGTGCCCAACTAAATGCTGGCAACTGACAATAAGGGTTGCGCTCGTTGCGGGACTTAACCCAACATCTCACGACACGAGCTGACGACAACCATGCACCACCTGTCATTCCGTCCCCGAAGGGAACGCCTAATCTCTTAGGTTAGCAGAAGATGTCAAGACCTGGTAAGGTTCTTCGCGTAGCATCGAATTAAACCACATGCTCCACCGCTTGTGCGGGCCCCCGTCAATTCCTTTGAGTTTCAACCTTGCGGTCGTACTCCCCAGGCGGAGTGCTTAATGCGTTAGCTGCAGCACTGAAGGGCGGAAACCCTCCAACACTTAGCACTCATCGTTTACGGCATGGACTACCAGGGTATCTAATCCTGTTCGCTACCCATGCTTTCGAGCCTCAGCGTCAGTTGCAGACCAGACAGCCGCCTTCGCCACTGGTGTTCTTCCATATATCTACGCATTTCACCGCTACACATGGAGTTCCACTGTCCTCTTCTGCACTCAAGTCTCCCGGTTTCCGATGCACTTCTCCGGTTAAGCCGAAGGCTTTCACATCAGACCTAAAAAACCGCCTGCGCTCGCTTTACGCCCAATAAATCCGGACAACGCTTGCCACCTACGTATTACCGCGGCTGCTGGCACGTAGTTAGCCGTGGCTTTCTGGTTGGATACCGTCACGATGTCAACAGTTACTCTGACACCCGTTCTTCTCCAACAACAGAGTTTTACGAGCCGAAACCCTTCATCACTCACGCGGCGTTGCTCCATCAGACTTTCGTCCATTGTGGAAGATTCCCTACTGCTGCCTCCCGTAGGAGTTTGGGCCGTGTCTCAGTCCCAATGTGGCCGATTACCCTCTCAGGTCGGCTACGTATCATTGCCTTGGTGAGCCATTACCTCACCAACTAGCTAATACGCCGCGGGTCCATCCCAAAGTGATAGCCGAAACCATCTTTTAAACAAAAACCATGTGGTTTTTGTTGTTATGCGGTATTAGCACCTGTTTCCAAATGTTATCCCCCGCTTCGGGGCAAGTTACCCACGTGTTACTCACCAGTTCGCCACTCGTCTTAATGTCAAATCAGTTAAATGCAAGCACTCAACTTCATTGACCAAGACGCGTTCGACTTGCATGTATTAGGCACGCCGCCAGCGTTCGTCCTGAGCCAGGATCAAACTCTCATCTTAAAATCAAAATGATCATTTGTGACTCATTGATTATTTTTTATTGTTACTAGCGAATTGACTTCGCAATTTGTT
>NZ_GG670002.1 GCF_000159315.1 Lentilactobacillus hilgardii DSM 20176 = ATCC 8290 | reverse complement strand
ACTCCGAACATTAATCGCTTTGTTCCACACACTGTTCTAGGACTGCTCCTCAAAGCAGCACCACTCCTTATAAGGGATCGATTTGAAAAATCCAAACCCTGGATCCTCCAAATCGACGCCTTATACTCTGGGTGCTAATCGCTTTGTTCCACACACTGTTCTTTAATCTTCTTATTAAAATAATTGGCTAATTTTTCTTTTGGATAAACGCCCGAGACCTTTTCGGTTGCTTTACCATCTTTAAAGATGACCAAACTGGGTACGCTTAGGACATGATACTGCTCAGCAACATCCTGGTTGCCATCCACGTTCATTCGCCCAAAATGAATTTGATCACCGTATTCTTTTTCCAAGTCAGCCAAAATGGGATCCAAAATTTTGCAGGGACCACACCATGGTGCCCAAAAATCGATTACCGTTAGTTTATTATTGGTTTCAGATTGAAGGTTATTCTTCGTTATCTCTACGCTCATCAGATTTTTTTCGATCCTTTCGTACATAATGAATGATTAACGTAATAATCACGGCAGCAATGACAATAACACCAAATAGCGGCGCTGGAATCTCGATATCAATCATTGGGATTGACAACAACAGCTTCAAAGCAATAATGCCAATCAGAACGTAAGCCATCGGTTGCAATTCGGGAATTTTGCTCATTAATTTCATGATAACCTCAGCAACGCCTCGCATTGCTAAAATCCCGATCATCCCACCAATTAAAACAATGACCGGATTAGGCGAAATAGCTAAAGAAGCCAATACCGAATCAACAGAGAACACCACATCCATGAATTCAATTTGGAGAACCACTGACCAAAATAGTGAAATGCGGTGTTTCTTTTGATTAGCCAGTTTTTTAGTTCGAACAACTTTTGTTTTTCGGAAAAAGGAATAAACCAGATAAAGCAGATACAAAGATCCAATGACTTTAATTTCCCAAAAATGGATCAGGTAGGTTCCAAGCCCAATGATCAGAAATCTGAACAAGTAGGCGCCCCACAGTCCGTAGAACAGCGATTTTTCCCGCTGAACTTTCGTAGGTAAAGCTTGTGTTTGTGCGGCTAATACCACTGCATTATCCACTGAAAGCAAGCATTCAATGGTCACCAATGATAAGATGATCAACCAATCACTTCCACTGGTAATAACCGTACTCCAATTATGTGCATCAAAAAACGGGCCGTATAAGTTTAAAACCCAATCCAACAATTTGGCAATTCCTCCTCATTTTTCAAGCTCTCAGCTCATTAAATGACTAGCCTCAATACTCTCCGCTTCATAGATTATATTATTTTTTGAATAACGGCAATAGCCAACTTCAAATTAATTGTCATTGAGCGCTTTCAAATCATAACGTCCCAATTTATATTTCACAATCAAATGATTCAATTTCTGAGCATAATGTGGATCAGTTGCATACCCATTCTTCTGTAATAATCGCGTTGTCTTCCGATAGCTAAGGACATTCTTCTGTCTAACAAATTTTCGATGAACCAACTGATTATGATCCATAATAGCTGCCTGTAAATTCGGATACTTGCGAAACCTGGCTAACACGCTAATGGTCTTTCCTTTTTCAACTTCATGAGTGTAAAACGTCATCGATTGCCCCTGATAACTCCCTTTAATACCAAACGGATTCTTCGCTAATTTATAAAGTTCAGACGTTCCATATTGAGACTCCAGAATTGCTTGAGCAATGACAACGCTGGGGAGAACAACCCGATTTTTCTCAAAATTAATGACTGCCGGAGTCGAAATTTTGTTTATAAATCTGTTTCTTTGCTTAATCGTGATGTGTTTCTGATTGGATTGCGTCATTCTGGGAATCTGAGTTTCATTTTCAAGATGCCTGTGATTTCTCACAATAACTCCGGTCAAAATAACCGTAACCGTCACTAACAATAAAAGAAAGGCCCACCAAATTTTTTTGCGCAACTGCTGCTCATCTCACTTTGATTAGTCAATTTTTAGTTTTAGGGTGCTAACCGCTTTGACTCACACACTTATAAGGACTGCTCCCCAAAGCAACGTTTT
>NZ_GG670003.1 GCF_000159315.1 Lentilactobacillus hilgardii DSM 20176 = ATCC 8290 | reverse complement strand
GGCTGGGACAAAAGTCTCAGCTCACGCAAAAAAGCTTCGGAAATTAATTTTTTTCCGAGGCTTTTTTGCATTTTATGTAGCACAGAGAATTCAACTCTGCTATTCTTAAATCGACGAAAACCCAAGGATAGGAGTGAATCTCTATGTACAGACATTATAACAATAACCAGACCAGTTTAACATTGCCATTAGAAATTTCAATTTCAGAAACGCACATTGTCCGCGCCATCAGTGCTTTTGTGGACACGATTCCATATAAATTAGTTTATGGAGAAGAGTCAGCCTTTGGCCGACCACAATATTCACCGTTGATGATGCTCAAAATGATGTTATTTGCTTACTCACGGAAAGTGTTTTCGGGACGGAAAATTCAACAAATGGCCGAGGAAAACATTCCGATGAAATGGTTAATCGGTGACCCTGACGTGGTTCCCAGTTACCGGACAATCAATCGTTTCCGGACTGATCCACAAACCACCAAGCTAATAGCCCTCATGTATCTGCAGTTCCGACAATCATTGATTGATAACAATCTGTTAAGTGATGAGGCAATTTTCATTGATGGCACTAAAATCCTTGCCGATGCCAACAAGTATTCATTTGTCTGGCGAAAAAGCACGGAAAAATTTGAAAGTAAGTTGGATCAAAAAACACGAAACTTGTTTAAAGACCTGATTCAAAACAAAGTCAATCTAGCAGTGGAAAGCGAAATGGATCCGACGGATCTTCAGACGCTTGAAGCTGAAGTAGACGCATTGGACACAGAGATTGACGAATTAGATCAGCAAATCAAAACCGAAAAAGTGATTCCCGGTGGTTCACCACGTAAACAACGCCGGCGTAAACTAAAACATCTCCGGCATCTAGTAAAAGATGAATACTTACCTCGTAAACAAAAGTATCGCCAATATCATGAATGGTTTGGTGATCGGAACAGTTTCTCTAAAACGGATCATGACGCCACTTTTATGCGGATGAAAGAAGATCCGATGCAAAACGGCCAGTTGAAGCCAGGGTACAATCTGCAAATTGCCACTCAATCACAATTCGTTCTCTATTACCAAGTTAATCAACGTCCTACGGACCAACGTACTTTAATTCCATTTTTAAAAGCGATGAACTTCGCACAAACCCCAGTCAACTATATCGTTGCCGATGCGGGCTACGGCAGTGAGCCAAACTATCAATTTGTTAAAGAGAAATTGGGTAAGATCCCCTTGATTCCTTACACCATGTATCTGAAAGAACAATCGAAGAAATATCGCAGCGATCTTAGCAAAGTGATGAACTGGGAATATCATGCCGAAGAAGATTACTACGTGGATAATCACCACATCCGCTTTTCATATCACGGCATGAGCCATCGAACTGATAAAAATGGGTTTACCCGCGACTTTAAAGTTTATCGGGCCGACGATTACGATGACCCCGAAGGGTATTATTGGTCGACCACCCGTATGGGTAACCAACGAAGAATTAACATCAATCCCCATTGGGAATCGCAAAAAGCATACGTTCGTGAACAGCTTTCAAGCCCAGAGGGCAAGGCCATTTTCGCTAAGCGAAAACTTGAGGATGAGCCAGCCTTTGGTAACCTGAAGGCGAATTTGCGTTTCCGTCGATTATCGGTACGTGGATTAAGACAAGTAAATAATGAATTAGGAATTATCTTGATGGCAGCAAATATGAATAAATTGGCCAAAATGATGGCCAATTTAAGTCATATTTTTGGTTGGATAGAAAAACTGAGCCACATCTTCCAGAAAAAATGGAAAATGCGGCTCAATTTATTTGTCGGCGGGACTTATGTCCCAGCC
>NZ_GG670004.1 GCF_000159315.1 Lentilactobacillus hilgardii DSM 20176 = ATCC 8290 | reverse complement strand
AAAATTAGCCAAGCCACAAACGAGATCCCAAACGCCGCAAACGTATTAATCTTATCGTTTTCAATCACATTGGTTGTTGCAATTGGCAATTCAATTCCCAAAATCAAAAAGACGATTCCGTTCAGTGTATAAATAATGATATCCCAGGTTTTTTCACTCACAAGCGTCAATTCCGGTTGACTGCGATCTGGTGCAGTCCCGTAAAAATGAAAAACAATTCCGGCAGCCACCACTGCTATCACGCCGGATGCATGAAATAACTCTTCAGTAATTAAGTAAACCACAAATGGTGTCGTAACCCGAAGAACTGTACTAAAAATAACGTCATTAATTCCTTGACGATAAAGCCAGTTTTCCACCATCAAAATAATTGCGATTACAATTACGCCACTTGCGAATCCCATAATACTGATATAGAAAAAATCAATTGCTGCAGCTTTGATCGAAAATACACCGGTTACGGTTGCTGCAATCGCATACTTAAAGGCAATCAAACCACTTGCGTCATTGATTAAGCTTTCACCGCTAACAATATGCAGAACCGCCTCAGGTAGATTAGCTCTTTGAGAAATTGATTGAACAGCTACTGGATCGGTTGGTGATAAAATGGCTGCCAACGCAAAACTAACTGAAAACGGCATTGCGGGAATAAGGGCATGAAATAATAAACCGCCCAACAAAGTCGTCAGAAAAACCAATATAATGGCATTTGCCAAAATCGGTCCACGTAACTTCCACAGCTCCTTCTTCGGAAATCGTCGCCCATCATTAAAAAGGAGTGGTGCGACAAAAAGAAGTAGGAACCAGTCCGTTTCCAATGGAATTGATATATGAAGAACCAGCGCAAGGCCAAGGCCTAAAGCAACTTGGATTAAACTTACCGGAATTGCCGGAATAAAATGATCGATAACATTAGAAATAACCACTAACGTCATGAGTAATATGACCGCTTCAAGTATGTGCATTGATCCACTCCTCTTAATGATACTTGTATGAAACTCCTCATACCTAAAAAATGAGTTATTTCTATATCTATAAACTCTTTACTGATTCTTCACCAATAATTCGAACTTCTGTTTCTAAATGGACTCCGAATTTATCAAAAACGGTTTTTTGAACATGTGCAATGACATTTAAATAGTCCGTCGCCGTTGCATGATCAACATTAACAATAAAGCCGGCATGCTTAGTTGATACTTGTGCACCACCAATTTGAAAGCCCTGAAGGCCGGCTTCATGAATAAGCTTTCCTGCAAAATATCCCTTTGGCCGTTTAAAAACACTACCACATGAAGGCAATTCCAATGGTTGTTTACTTTCTCTTAATTGATTTAAATGATTCATTTGCTTCTGAATTTTTTCAGCAATTCCAGAAGTTAGCGAAAATGTCGCGGAAAGCACAATTTGATGATTATCCTGAACACTGCAATGACGGTAACCAAAATCCAGCTGGTGAAAATCAAGATGAATAACCTTGTCATCAGACGTTAAAACTTCGGCGCCAGTGACAACGTCATCAATATCTCCACCATAAGCGCCGGCATTCATAAATATTGCTCCACCAACGCTTCCGGGAATCCCTGCTGCAAATTCGACCCCAGTTAATGACTGAGCCTGAGCGACCTTAGTGACATCAATTAACGCAGCTCCTGCATCCGCAACAATTGTGTTATGATGACGAATTC
>NZ_GG670005.1 GCF_000159315.1 Lentilactobacillus hilgardii DSM 20176 = ATCC 8290 | reverse complement strand
GGATCCAACTGGTATAGGCTTTCGCCTCCTGTAGTTTATCTACATTTTAAGAATGCCGCCCAGATGAATTGTTTAAGTTCAAACCACAAGCTGTAGTGTTAGCTGATGATTTTGATAGCTCGCGTTCTATCAAGCAGCTAGTCATTGGATGACTTGTCTACTCATAAATTGCGAGGATGTTCTGAAGATTCATAATTAGGGAGTATCACACAGCACCCAAGCCTATCCAAAATAAGAACGGAAAGGAGGTCTGAATCAATGAACTTGAATGTTGGTATTGATGTTTCAAAATTGAAGCTTGATTATTGTGGAATGGATTCAAATAAGCAAGTGTGTTTCCAAGGTGAAGTAACAAACACCCCGAAGGGGGCCGGTCATATTCGTGATGAGATTTTAAAGCGGTCTCAGCAAGCTGACCAAATTATTATCGGCATGGAAGCAACCTCAGTTTATAATTTCCACCCAACCTTGTTCTTTGAACAAGATGATCGCCTTAATCAGTTAAACGTGACTGTGGTCACTTTGAATCCTAAAGTGACGTACCGTTACAGTAAGTTATTTGATGATGATAAGACCGATACCGTTGATGCCTTTCACATTGCCGATTTCTTACGGATCGGCCGGTATCAAGTTCCGGTTACCCGCGATGAAAAGCACATCGCTTTACAACGCTTGACCCGGGAACGATACCACTTAGTCCATCAGATCAATGATTGTAAAAATCACTTTTTAAATAACCTGTACTACAAGGTGAACACCATCGATACGGTCTTGCCTACCTCAGTCTTTGGGTCAACCATGCTTAGCATTCTGAGTGATGAGAAGTATTCCCTAGATGACCTGGTTCAGATACCCTTGTCAGCCTTAACTGATGAGCTAAATCATTTATCTCATGGCCGGTTTGGCGATGCCAAAAGTGTTGCCAAAGCACTGAAGAAAGCCATTAGAAGTTCTTATCGGCTTAGCAAGACGGTTGCCGATTCCGTTGATCAAGTATTGGCCATGTACGCTAATCAGTTGCGGATGCTTAATCAACAGCTAAAGCTGTTAAATAAAAGCATTTCTGATCTGTGCTCGGTCATTTCAGGTGCAGACTCACTCCAAAGTATTCCGGGAATTGGACCAGTGTATGCGGCCGGATTACTGGCTGAAATCGGCCAAATTGACCGTTTCCCCAATGATGCTAGTCTCGCCGGCTACGCTGGCTTATCATGGCAACGCAGTCAATCAGGAAATCATGAGCGACAATTAACACCGCGAACCAAAAGTGGTAACCAATACCTACGTTATTACTTAGTTGAAGCTGCCAACTCAGTAAGGCGCTATGATCCCACTTATGCCAGGTACTACCAGAAGAAGTTCCGGGAGGTACCAAAGTATCAACATCGTCGAGCTTGTGTGTTGACCGCTAGGAAGCTGGTTCGGTTAATTATTAATCTACTAACTGAACATAAACTGTACACGCCTCCTAAATTGGTCTAGCGCGACGAACATCGCTAACATTGCAAGTTTCTAACCAGTGAATTTTTGTACTTCACTGGGCTGGGGGAAGTATACTCTCCTCACAATTAGAACTATCAATATTTTACGTATC
>NZ_GG670006.1 GCF_000159315.1 Lentilactobacillus hilgardii DSM 20176 = ATCC 8290 | reverse complement strand
GAATTCCGGGTTTTGATTTCTGAGAAGAATGCCTTACAGGTAGAACGATAACCGCTTTGAGGAGCAGTCCTAAAAAAGTGTGCAGAGCTAACCTGGGACAAACCGGAGTGTAGGATGGCAGGCAGCGAATCCCCGTTTTTGGGATTTGATGGCTGTTAGCTTACATGCAGGTTTGTGGTTAGCGGAGCAGTCCTCATAAGTGTGCGGATCAAATCACTTACAAATCACAATCATAATATACAGGATACTTGTATATGTAACTCACAAGTATTATTCCGATGCGTTTGATGTACAAAATCATTAATTGCGTTACACTTTTATTGACAAGATAATTATCTAACCATTTTTGGAGTGGAAAAACGATGATATTGAACAATAAGGGTGATTACCAATTATATCGAAGTAAAATGAAGCGCCATCCAGAATTCAGCCCTCTGAGCGATGAAGACTTGGATCGTGTAATCTCAGCGATGACGATCAAGACTTTTCACAGAGGGCAAGTTCTGTTTGATCAGGGAGATCCTAGAAGAAACTACTATTTTCTTATCAGTGGGGTCGCTAAATCGTTTCATTGGGACGAAAACGGGGATGAGCAGCTCTATCTTTATATTCGATCAAATAAAGGATTCCCATATATTGGGTTATTTGAAGACGAAAATTATGCGTATAGCGTTGAAACGATGACAGAAGTGAAAATTGCTGTTATTCCGATAGCACTTTATGAAACATTGTTGCGGGAAAATCCCGAAATGATGGTTAATGCTATTCGTGAGATGAGCTCAATTATTAATACGACTGAAACGCAGCTTCAACGGATGGTCACAACTAGTGCTAAATGTCGGGTTTGGAATGCGATTTGGTTTCTTGGGCAACAGATTGGTGACAAGCAGGATGATGGAACGGTATTAATCCCATATCCAATGACATTAATTGAATTGTCCAAGGTAAGTGGTACAACAAGGGAAACAACCAGTTTGATGGTGCAGCAGCTGGTTGCGGAAGGTAAGGTACAATACAGTCGGAAGTATTTCAAAATTTTAAGTGTATAAAGTCAATCGGAATATCTCCAGCCAATGTATACCAAGCCAAGTCACTGACTGCACTGGTTTTGCAATTTATTTGATACCAGGGAAGCATCAGAATTTATTTTGTACTAGGGAGTGAGTGACAATATGAAAGAGCATGATGGTAAATTAGGCTTACTCGAACTGATTGGTCTGGTTGTTGGATCAATTATCGGTGGGGGAGTATTTAATTTAATGCATGATATGGCTGTCGGCGCTGGTGCCGGAGCTATTATTATTGGATGGGTTATTACAGCGATCGGAATGGTTATGCTGGCATTAACTTTCCAAAACTTAACAATGAAACGACCGGATCTGGATGCTGGTGTTTATAGTTATGCCGAGGCTGGATTTGGTAAGTATATGGGCTTTAATTCAGCTTGGGGTTACTGGCTGTCCGCATGGCTTGGTAATGTTGGTTATGCCACACTATTGATGAGTGCCGTAGCTTATTTCTTACCGGTCTTTGGTAATGGTCAAAATATTTGGTCGATTGTTGCGGCTTCATTTATTTTGTGGG
>NZ_GG670007.1 GCF_000159315.1 Lentilactobacillus hilgardii DSM 20176 = ATCC 8290 | reverse complement strand
ATGTAGAACGTTGCTTTGAGGAGCAGTCCTAAAAGAGTGTGCGGAGCAAAGCAGTTAACGTTCGGAGTCAAGCGGTTAGCATTCCGAATGTTGCTTTGAGGAGCAGTCCTAAGAAAGTGTGTGGCGCAAAGCGATATAGACGATTCGGCACAGTAAAATTAAAGTTATTATGATAATCAAGATGAGTCACTTTAGCGTTTTAGTAACGTGCGTATAAGTGTCTTTTTTGATTTCAATTGGCAATTGGCATTTTTTGATGATTTCAGCATGCTTATGTAAACGCAAACCAGCAGGTTGTTTTATAATAATCTATGGCATGTACTGACTAAACTATAGTTGATTTAGGAGGCTTTTAAGTTATGAAATATGCTGTAACAGGTTCAACCGGTCATTTTGGCAAATACGCCATTCCGTATTTGCAAAAGTTAATTAAGCCGGAAGATTCAATTATTGCTCTGGCTCGAAGCATTGAAAAGGCAAAGTCTATATATAAAGACGGTGTTGAGGTTCGTCCGGGTACCTATGAAGATCCGGATCAGTTAATCGACTCATTGAAGGGTGTGGATAAACTGCTGTTTATTTCATCGCAACCCGGTGCAGTGATGTCACGAATCGATCAACACAATAATGTGGTTCAGGCTGCTAAAGCGGCCGGTGTTAAGTTCATTGCATACACCAGCTTTCCACATGCAGACACGACAGAAGCACCCTTGGCAGCAGACCATAAGGCCACGGAGGCTTTGATTAAAAAGTCGGGTATTGCACATTCATTTCTTCGCAATAATTGGTATCTGGAAGATGAGATGAATTTTGTGGAAGAAGCTAGTAATGGTGAACCATTTGTTTATTCCGCAGGGAATGGCAAGGTTGGTTGGGCCCCCGAAGCATTATATGCCGAAGCTGCAGCCACTATTTTAACGACTGAACAGCCAAAAGAAGTTTATGAATTGGCAGGCCCAATGCATACGTATGCCGAGTTGGCTGATGTGCTTCGAAAAGTGACCGGCAAACAATTTGAGATTGCCAGCGTTTCCGATGATGAATTTATGGCCAATTTGAGAAAGTATGTACCAGATCAGGTAGATGCAATTATGACGATGATTCAAAAATTAATTCGAAATCATGCTTTGGAAGAAGACACAACGGATTTGGCTGACGTATTGCAAAAACCTGTTCCAACTTTGGAGGAACAGGTACAAGCGTTATTTAAGACGCCGGAAAAATAACCAGCTATTAAAAGCCAAAAGAGAGGCCCTTTGCAAAATAAAATTGCAAAAGGTCTCTTCTTTTAGTTAACATCGCGATGTTGGGAAATAGGATTTCAAATAGTTCCTGCACGTTTAACGCACAAAGTCTTCAATGAGCTTCTTTTCCTCTGGTGTCGGTTGAGATTCCATCGACTTAATATCGTGGAGGCGTTCTACGGTAATCCGTAAATTGAATGCTAATTGTGTGTCTGGCATGTCGTTCTTCTTTTGGTAATTGATAATTTCTTCTGCTAAGGTGCTAAATT
>NZ_GG670008.1 GCF_000159315.1 Lentilactobacillus hilgardii DSM 20176 = ATCC 8290 | reverse complement strand
AAATAGTCTGCTTAATGGGAAGTTCTTGCGTAATTATAAATTTGGTTTGTGCGGACCAAATTCATAATCGTCCTATCAAGCCTATTCACACAAGCAATCATGGCAACCATATCCGGTTTAGGGTGTGGTCCTTTTTTTAGCTTATAGTAGTAATCCACAATGTGATTATCAATGCGTGCTTTATTTCTAAGCATGGATCTAATCATTTCAAACATAATATAACGGGCACTACTTTGACCTCTCCGGTTAATCCGGTCAGCTTCTTTGAACCCTCCGGATTGGATTCGTCGTAGATCTATTCCAACGTAAGCATTCAGCTGCTTATAGCTTGGGAATCTCGCTATTTTTCCTGTAAATCCTAGTAACAGGGCAGTTGATATCTCTCCCGCCCCAGGAATACTCGCAATGAGTTTAAACTCCGGAAAAGTTTTCGCGTAAGTGATCAATTGGCGTTTTAATAAGTCATGGGCCTGATTATATCGCTGAATCTCTTCACAATAACTATGGATTTGATTAGTCAGAAATGAATTCGCAGGTTGTGCTGGGTACGACAATTGGCCTGCCTGCCAGACCTCATTACATCTACGTACGATTAAATCCGAATGGATTTTAGGACTTACCAAGCCAATGATTTGTTTTGCCATCGTTCCTGGAATATATCCTGTTAAAAAATCAGGGTGGGGAAAGAGACTAACAAAAGTTAAGCCGAGCACTGATCGAATTGGGTTAAATATATCGTTTAACTCGGGAAATGTTTGATCAAGTGCGGCATGTAAATGATTGATAATCCGGGATCTCTCCTTAGTTATTTCTAGATAGCGGTGTGCCATTAAATGAAGTTGCTCATATGGCCTTGAATATGGTCTACGACCATGAATCAGTGACTTCTGATCAATTCCCAGGAGCGCTAATTTAACTGCATCTGAACGGTCTGTTTTTTGCCTTCTCAACCCCGCCATGCGAATTGAGGACTCCAAAGGATTTATTTCAAGGTAATTCATTCCTTCCTCGCTAAAAAAACGAGTCAGAACTCTAGAATAAATACCAGTCGTTTCAAATACTGCCATGACTGGCAGGTCACTCGTAATTATTGACTTGAGCTTTGCCAATCCAGACTTATTATGGATAATCTGAAACTCCTTAATAACCGTATGATCGTGTAAAAGAGCACAATTACTCTTTCCACGACTCACATCAATACCTAAAACGTGCACTTTATCGCCTTCCATATATTTTTGAGGTAACAACTTCGCAGATTCGTTCATTTTCTAAATTCGATCTCAAGGACCCACATCCTAAATCTAACTGTTCACTACGTGTTGTTGGGCCAGTTTGACACTCGGAATGTATATTCCACTGATGTTGACGACCTCAACCTCAATTTAAGTATAGTAAAAGAGGTATCAAGATTGTCGTCACAATCTTGATACCTCTTACTTTAGGATGTTTG
>NZ_GG670009.1 GCF_000159315.1 Lentilactobacillus hilgardii DSM 20176 = ATCC 8290 | reverse complement strand
TTGACCACAAAAACAGTCTACTTTTACAACTGTTTTGCCAAATGATAACAATCTAACAATCTGACAAAGGAACTCATAAAAATTTAAAAAATTCACATATTTTTCATATTTTGGTCGAATAATAGATTCTGAAAGGATTGTTAAAAGTCCAATTTTCCTAATATAGTAACGTTCACAGACGCTTTATAAATGTGAAGAAAGTATGAACATAATGATTTTCGCATTATATTTATTATAAAATTATCTTTCTAGGCAAGTTCTTTGATTACTCATTACAACTCGATTTGTTATTAAATCATTTATAAAAAAGCGGGATCGCCACTTTGGAGTAAGCTGTCGATCCTGTTATTTATGTTGTTTACCTAGAGAGCCAATAAAAATGAGTTTGAATCATTTTATCCGCTAAATGATGAATGCAATGAGCTTGAATCATCACATTCAATCGCCCAAATCAATTATGGAGAATCAAGATAGTCAATATATTGATTATCAATGATTAATAAGGTCATCTTCGTCAAGATGCCTTATGCATAAGAAAGTTCGGGAAATAACCTTTGTTATTCCCCGAACCCCCTATTAACTTAAAATGAAGAATTTCTGTTTTGATGATCAAATTCGTTAACGCCTAACCACTAATTATTGAGCAATATAGTTGGTGTTGGCGTTAGCATCCTTGGTAGGTGTTGTGTCTTGTGAAGTGGTTTTGGATTGTTGAGGATTGTTGTTAATCCGATGGGCTATATACATAGAAGGCACGTTGACTGCCACCTTGAGTTGTTTGACCGAAGAAGCCCGTCTTGTCAAAGTATGGGTGATTATTATTAGCAAACTGATCAGTTAAAGTATCCTTTGATACCTTGACAGCAGTTGCTGACTTATCAAGATCCGTTTCAAATGCCTTACCTTCTGCAAAGAAGTCAGCAGTATTAAATGTAGAGCTGGTACTGCTAATATCTTGCAATGCAGCCTTTTGATCAGCATCAGTCAATGCAGGGAATGCATTACCTGAGAAATCAAATGCTTTCAAATCAACTAAATTTCCATCTTTATCTTGTGTATAGAATGAAAACTCGGTAGTTGCGGCAGTTGGTGTAACATCAACAGTCAAAGTTGAACCAAAGGTAGCACTTGAAACGTCTGGCGCAATGATCAAGTCGCTAAAGCTCTTTGCATTAGTCCAAGTGTAGCCGGCACTGTTTAAGTCTAAATCGCTAACAGCTTGACCCTACTTTATGTCGCTTGAAGCAGAA
>NZ_GG670010.1 GCF_000159315.1 Lentilactobacillus hilgardii DSM 20176 = ATCC 8290 | reverse complement strand
ATCGGCGGACTTGACTTCGTATTTCGCCGTTTCTTCGGCACTAGCTTGCAAAGAGTCAGTTCCTTTGCGTTTGTTAGCTTTTACCGCTTGTACATGCACCACAGGCTCATAATCAACTTTCAGGGCTTTTTGCCATAATTTTGCCCATTCTGCTTGTGCTAAATAATTATTTGAATTCTTAAAATAACTAGATTTTACAAACAATAAAACATGTAAATGCTGATTATATGACCCATCTTGTTCATTAACGGTAATTTCAGTTGAACGTAAATAACCCAATAAATTTTTAGTCACTTTTTTATAGCGAGTTAGCTTATTAAAGGCTTTAGTCAAAGCTCTTAAAGACACTTTTAACTCCTCTGCTGAATGAGCGTTTTTAACGGTTAAAGTTAAAAACAAAAACCGTCCTTTAGGCTCTCTTGCAACTGCTTCCGCAATAATTTGTTTTAATTGGCTCGAATTTTTCATACTCTTTCTCCAATTACACAACGGACATAAGCGTTTCTGACAAAACCAAGTCTGGTAGAGTTTTAACTGATTATTGATCTTACGAAAACGTAAAGTTTCCCCACAGTTTTTAATATCATGTGCTCGTTTAAACTCTAAAATCGACAAATATTCAGCATAACGAACATTTTCAATCTTCCGTTCTCGCCAAGGTCTAACTTTGCCATTTTCAGTTTTATCTTCAAAAATTTCTGACATAAAAAGCTCCTCCAGTTTATCCACGTGAAGGAGCTGACTATCTTTTTCAATAAGCTTATAACCTTGACACCAAAGGCTTTTACACCTAAAATAAAGGCTACAAATGAAAAAGATAAACAACTCACGTGCTCGGACACCAATCGGAGATTTTCACGTGGGTTTTTATTTTGTCTTTCTTTCAACCAATTTATAACCCTAATAATACACCAAAAGCCTATAAAATCAAGGGATACAGACTAAACACTAAAAAACTAGTTGATCATACTAGTATCAAGATAAGAAGAAACCGTCGAAAAACGACGGTTTCAAACCCCCAAAAAGCAGATCAGCAAAAATCGCTGAACTGCTTTTTTAAGACCATGGCTTTCAGCCATACTGACCAGCTGAACCAGCTGGACCCCACAAATGAGCGGGAGCCCCCGCTCAAACTCACCCCGTACTCGCCGTAAGGCAGGCAAAAAAGCAGGGGTGCTTTTCTTTGCATGCGCAAAAGTATCTTAATCCAGTAGTCAAT
>NZ_GG670011.1 GCF_000159315.1 Lentilactobacillus hilgardii DSM 20176 = ATCC 8290 | reverse complement strand
GTCTCTCAAAAGGAAGGAATTTTTACATGCCAACTCGTTACGACAAAGAATTCAAACAAAACATTATCAACCTATATAAGCAAGGCGAATCAGCTGCCCAACTGGCCAGAGAATATGGCATTGGCTATTCAACCGTTCATAAGTGGATCCAGGGCCAAGCCAAAACTCAATCCGGTAAATCGCCAGACGAAATTAAAGCGATGGAAAAGCGGCTGACTTCCCTGTCTGAGGAGAACGAAATCCTAAAAAAAGCCCTGGGCTTCCTTGCGCAGAAGTAACCAATATTTTTGATTACATTCACCAAGAAAGCCATCACCACCAGGTAACTAAGCTGTGCCGAATCCTCGGTGTTTCCAGAGCTCAGTATTATCGTTATCGATCCCCAAAGCCTTCAAAACGCCGGGCCGAAGATGAGGACTTAAAACAACGGATTCTGCGGATCTTTGCGGAATTCAAGCAGCGATACGGCGTTATGAAGATCCACCATGAATTGAATCTGGAACTTCAACCACTGCAGCGTCGGTGCAGCCCAAGACGGATTTCCCGGCTCATGAAGGAACTGGATACCCACTCCGTTACCGTCAATAAATGGAAAGCGGCTTCGGCTTCCAAAACCAAGGTTGAACAGCGTCCCAACTTGCTTAAGCAGGATTTCTCGACCACTGGTTTAAATCAAAAATGGACCGCTGATATGACCTATATTCAAACGAAGCGTAATGGCTGGTGTTACTTATCAACCATCATGGATCTGCACTCAAGACGAATTATCGGCTATTCATTCTCAAAAAAGATGGCTACTGATTTAGTCTTAAAGACCCTGGAAAGCGCGGTTAAAAATCGAACCATTACTGGGGACCTGATTATCCACACAGACTTAGGATCACAGTACACCAGCGATGATTACAACCAACGGTTAACAGAACTACATATCCGCCACTCTTACAGCCGTAAGGGGTGTCCATACGATAATGCACCAATGGAATCTTTTCATGCTTCCCTCAAAAAGGAATGTGTTTATCCAGTGCCGGTCTTTGAGAATTATGAAACTGCCGCTGCTGTCCTTTTTGAATATGTGCATGCTTTCTACAATAGGAAGA
>NZ_GG670012.1 GCF_000159315.1 Lentilactobacillus hilgardii DSM 20176 = ATCC 8290 | reverse complement strand
AAATTCTTTTTCACCTGCAGGACCTTCAATGGAACCGAAATCTAACTGAGCACGGAGGTTCCAACTGTCTGGAATACCAAATGCTTCCTTAACCTGATCGTCAATGAGTGGGTTGTAATGTTGCAGGTTGGCACCAATACCGTTTTCAGCAAGCGATGTCCATACAGAGAACTGAGCATTTCCTTGAGCTTGTTCCGACCAATCAGCGAAGTTGTCAGCGTATAAAGCAAAATCATTTTCAAACCGGTGAACAACATCCGTATCGGTATAAAAGAGAACAGTTCCGAAAGCAGCCTTAAACCCGTTAATCTTGTTCAAAGTCTTTTGGTAGGCTTCCTCAGTCGGTACCTCGGACTTCAAACGATTGGCAACGATGTCCCAAAGCTTTTCATGATTGTCACCGAATAAGATCACGGCACGGGTCGTTTGATTATTAAATGGTGTTGGTGCCCACTTGATATTCTCCTTAATCAAGTTTGCAATTTCATCAGGTGTTTGGTCAACGTTACGTCCTAATGCATAAATTGAGCGACGGTTCTTGGCAAGGTCCAGTAATTGTTCTTTCATGGTAAAGTTAAACTCCTTTATTAATTGTTATAGTCGATAAATAGTTAATGTGTATAAGAACATTATAACAGTTACTTTTAGTAAGTAAAGGGTTTAAAACAAAAAATTTCAACTTAAAAAGATCAAGAAAACAAATCCGTCTTCCTGATCTAAATCTTATCATTTCTAATTAGCAGATTGATAAAAGATGCCTACCAATTTAGCATTTTAGTCTGCTTGCTTAAAAATACCCTTTGTTAAACTATAAGACTTCACCCAACCATATCCCTTTACATAAAGAAATGTTTGAGTCTTGTGGGTCTTCTTGGCGATTCCTGTAACAGAACGCGTTACCTTATAAGTCTTTGCTGAATTAAGTGTACTGTATTTAGTCATTGTAAAGGTTGCACTGTCAGCTGCAAACGCCCCTTTATAATAAACAGGTGACTTATCCTTAGTGTGATAGAATTTTGCCTTCTTAAAGAAAGTTGCACCTTTCTTTGTCATCGTATATGTCGTACCAGCTGTTTTCGCAGTAA
>NZ_GG670013.1 GCF_000159315.1 Lentilactobacillus hilgardii DSM 20176 = ATCC 8290 | reverse complement strand
CCGCTTTGATCCGCACACTATCTTTTATGGCAAATCATTTCCCGCTGCGAAGTACAGATCATACCATTCCTGCTTCGTTAGGTTGATGTCGGCACCTGATGCGCTGTCTTTGATGTGTTCAGGGTTCATTGTGCCCAACAATACTTGAACATGTGCAGGATGTCGAAGAATCCAGGCTGTAGCAATTGCGTTCTTGGAAACCCCGTATTTGTTTCCGATTTCTTCTAATTTCTTATTTAGCTTTGGATACTTTGGATCATTAATGTACATACCGGCAAACAAGCCATAATTAAATGGTGACCATGCTTGAATGGTCATGTGCTTGCGGCGGCTATATTCTAAAATACCACCGTCATGGTCAATACTTGCGTCATCGATCATGTTGACGTGCATGCCGCCCTTTATCATGCCGGAATGAACGACATTGAATTGAAGTTGATTAATGAGGAGACGCTGACTGATCCATGATTGAACCATTTCAACCTGTTGTGGATTAAAGTTCGATACACCGAAGTGTCGTACTTTTCCCTCTCGTTGCAATGTGTCAAAAGCATCTGCAATATCGTCTGCTTCCATCAATGGATCTGGACGATGTAATAGGAATGAATCCAGGTAATCGATTCCCATTCGTTGCAAAATCCCATCGACAGCATCAATAATGTGTTGTTTTGAAAAATCATATCGTGCGCCAAAGACAAGACCATCATGACTTCTCTTTGGATCAAGAATAATGCCACCTTTGGATTGGATGTATAGGTTATCCCTTGAAATTCCTGAGGTTTTCAAGGCTTCTTTAAATGTTTTTTCCGAGCCACCTTCACCATAAATGTCGGCGGAATCAATGTAGTTAATTCCGGCTTCGTTTGCGGCTTGTAGTGTTTTGGCCGCGTCTGCGGTGTCCATACCGGCCATTCGCATAATACCAAGTGCTACGGCAGATGCTTCAAAGTGAGTGCCGCCTATCTTAACAGTTTTCATAAATGTAAAAGCCTCCTTTGTTGGTACGTTTTAATTATAAGCCAAAGATAAGGAGAAGCGAAAGAGAACAAAAAAATAAGTGTGCGGAACAAGGCGC
>NZ_GG670014.1 GCF_000159315.1 Lentilactobacillus hilgardii DSM 20176 = ATCC 8290 | reverse complement strand
TAGATTGTAAAATTAATCCGAACGCTGTTCGGACAAAAAAGATCAGCTTCCTTTAAAATGGTGTTTACCACAAACCCATCTTTTAGGAGCTGATCTTTTGTCTAGTATAACCTATTCCGAACGAATTAAAATCGAAACCTTTTGTGAACTAGGGCTGTCCAATATCCAAATGGGCGTTCGGCTGAACCGATCACCGTCAACAATTTCTTATGAATTATCTCGATGTCAACCTTATCAGGCTGAATTAGCACAAACAGATGCCGAATACAAGCGATCACGATGTGGTCGGAAAACTAAGCTGAGCGATGAGTTAAAGCAAAAAATTCTCAACCATTTACGTCTAAGCTGGTCACCAGGAATGATTGCTCACGAATTTAAACTAGCTACTAAATCTATTTATAATTGGCTAAATCAGGGGAAAATTGGTTTCTCCTTGAATGATCTACCTGAACATGGCGTACGCCAACGGCGTAACGTTGACCAACGATCCAAATATAATCAATCTTTGGGGCGATCAATTGAACAGCGTCCCATGATGATTAATCAACGTAATCGCATCGGCGATTTTGAACTAGATACAGTCGTTGGTCCTCGTGGGCATAGTAAGGCAGTTTTATTAACTTTAATCGATCGCAAATCACGGTTCCTTTGGGCATACCGGTTAAAAGATCGGACGACAGCGACTGTTAATGAAGCACTAACTAAGTTCCTAACCACTTTTAATGGTCCGGTGCACAGCTTTACTGTGGACCGTGGCACTGAGTTTAGTGGGCTAGTATCACTTGAATCACAATATGGTATTAAGACCTATTACTGCCATGCTTATACTCCAGCTGAACGTGGTAGTAATGAACGCTTTAATCGGAATTTACGTTATTTTTATCCTAAAGGGACTCGTTTTGAGCACATTAGTGCTCAAGATTTAACGACGACGTTACTCCAAATTAACCAGCGACCGCTTAAAATACTCGACTGGCAAACACCGTATCAGGTTATGCTGACAAATTTGTCCAAAAATTCGG
>NZ_GG670015.1 GCF_000159315.1 Lentilactobacillus hilgardii DSM 20176 = ATCC 8290 | reverse complement strand
AGTCTGCCTTGGTCAACCAGTCTTTTCAAATGCTGATTTTTAACTATTTTGACTGTTGGTAACAAGTGACCATGGTATCGAATCGGCAGATAACTAACCGATATTTTTTTCGCTTGATTTTATGCATTAAAGCATCATCAGGAGTTGCAGTCAGATATAAGATCCCACCACCCAGTTTAACCGCATTTTGGACAGCATAGTGCAACATATCATTACCAGAAAATGGAAATACATCAACTTCATCAATAACCATGACATCGAATGCATGGTAAAATCTTAATAATTGATGAGTTGTGCAAATTGTGATTTGACTATATTGATAAGGTTGCTCTGCCTTTCCGTGCAACAAGATGCTGGAAACCTTCTTAAACGCTGATTGAATTCTGGGAAAAAGCTCAATGCACACATCAACTCTTGGTGACACAATACCAATCCGCAGTCTTTGGGAGACTGCCCAGCTGATCGCAGGAAAGAGCATCTCCGTTTTTCCGGCACCTGTAACCGCCCACAAAAGATGGCGCTGCCTCTTTTCAAATATTTTTACAATTTGATTCGCACACTGCTGCTGTAAATCGGTCAGTTGCCCCTGCCACGACATTGGCGACTCGATAACCGGAAATTTATTTGGCTCTGGGAAGGTCACTAAAGAATGACGCGTATCCATCCGCCCCATCTGGATACACACATAACAATAATAATGATGGTACGGCAATCTTGCTTCCACCGGCTTTAGCTTTGCATGACAACGAGCGCAACAAATTTTGCCTTTTGTTATAATAATGGCCGGTCGAAATGTTACCATTGGGTTTTGCTTAATTGTCGGCGACAATTCTAAACTATTGATTTGGCGCCCAAACAACTCTGATATATGATTAATCATGTAAACACCTCGTAACTAAATACGAAAATATAGGAGAGATATTTTTGACGAATCCATCACTAACCATCAAAAAGAACGGGATACATGAAATTGTGATCAAAAAATCCCGCTTCATTTGTACACTAGCTAGAATTAATGACG
>NZ_GG670016.1 GCF_000159315.1 Lentilactobacillus hilgardii DSM 20176 = ATCC 8290 | reverse complement strand
CTCGAGAATTAAGCCGTAATTCTACTGGTAAATCCTATTCACCTTCGAAGGCTCAGGAGAAGTACAAACAGCGCAAAGGCAATTGTGGCAGAGTCTCTCTTTTGAGTAATCCTCAGGTGTTTGAAGTGGTGAGAGAACACTTCTGCGAAGACCTTTGGTCTCCGGAAGAAATATCGAATCGCTTGGCAGTCGAAAAGTATCCGGTGCAGATCAGTACCACGACTATTTACCGTGGGATTTTCAATGGCTTATTTGATAATTTATTTAAATCTGGCAGCTCTAGTGCCGTGCGCCATCTAAGGCATCACGGCAAGTCTCGCCACAATAAAGCTTATCAAGAAAAGCGAGGCAAGATTCCAATCCCCAACAAGATTCATGATCGTCCGCGAGAAGCTGACAACCGTGTAGAAATTGGTCACTGGGAAGGTGATACCGTGTTAGGCAAAAGCGGAAAGGCTTGTGTCGTTACATTGGTTGACCGAAAATCTCGTTACCTGCTTATTGGTAAAGCTGCTAAAAGAACTTCAGAAGCAGTCACGGATACTTTGAGCGACTTAATGAAGCTATGGCCTGGTAGATCGTTAACGATTACCCCGGATAGGGGTAAAGAGTTTGCCAAAGTTCAATGTTTAACTGATAAGTTTGGTACGCCCTTCTACTTTCCCGATCCTCACTCTCCTTGGCAACGAGGAACTAACGAAAATACTAACGGCTTGCTTCGCGAATATTTGCCAAAAGGAACTGACCTTGATTCAATTACTGACCGCCGGATACAAGCATATGCAGAACAAATGAATAATCGTCCCCGTAAATGTCTCGGATGGAAAACGCCTTATGAAATATTCTTTAATGTAGTGTTGCACTTAATTTGACAATTCAAG
>NZ_GG670017.1 GCF_000159315.1 Lentilactobacillus hilgardii DSM 20176 = ATCC 8290 | reverse complement strand
AGAAGCTGTTTAGTATCTTTGATTTTGACCCAATAATTTGATAAACTACTGTCAAAAAAGTTGGTGATCATATGCAACATTTTAGTCATCATTACCAAAGCGATATTTCTCGGCAACAATTCGATTTGATCCGTCAGGATCTGGAAGCTTCAAGAAAACGAACTCACCCAAAACACATTGATCCTTATGATATCTTCTGTGCCATGCTCTATGTCCTTAAAAATGGCTGTACTTGGCGTGATTTGCCGGCTGATTATCCAAAGTGGTCCACCGTTTACTACTATTGGATGAGTTGGTCAAAAGCCCCCACCCCTGATAAACCAGCTTTATTAACTCAGGTTTTAAAAAAATTGTCGCTGATCGACGATTAAGGCAAGGGCGGTCAGCCCGAACTTCGTTCGTCATTTTAGATGCCCAAAGCATTAAGAACACCGCTACCGCTGAAAATAAGGGTTACGATGGTGGCAAGAAAATTTCCGGCATTAAGCGCCATTTAGCCGTCGACATCAATGGATTCCCGCAAGCTATCCATATTACCCGGGCTAACATCACTGATCGTGACGGGGCGATTGCACTCGTCACCCTTAATTTAGAGCAGTTTAAATTGGTTCGAACCATGATGGTTGATAGTGGTTATACCGGCCAAAATTTTGCCAATGAGATTAGCAGTTTAACCTCAGCCAAGGTAATCGTCGTTAAAAGAAATGAGTTACACCAATTTTCGGTTATCCCCCAACGGTGGCTCATTGAACGTTCATTTAGTTGGTTGGGAAATTATCATCGTTTATGGCGTAACTGTGAGCGTAAGCTCAACACTAGTCTCATGATGGTTTCGTTAGCTTTTATCAGGTTACTTCTCAAAAGATACTAAACAGTTT
>NZ_GG670018.1 GCF_000159315.1 Lentilactobacillus hilgardii DSM 20176 = ATCC 8290 | reverse complement strand
TTAGGGCCCGTCTGAAAACTATTTAATCCAAGTTAAAATAGCGGTCATGTATATCGCTTCCAAAAAGACATGCGCCAATTTATCATAACGCGTGGCGATACGTCGATAATTCTTGAGCTGGTTAAAATAATTTTCAATCAAATGGCGTTCGCAATAAACATAATAGTCACACGGCCATGGCTGCTGGGCATTACTTTTCGGCGGAATTGTATAATGGCCGCTTTCGGCTTCAATATATTGACGTAACGCAGTTGTTCCGTAAGCTTTATCAGCGATCACATTAACCCCAGCTAGATCCAGCTGGTTTAACAAGGATTGGGCAGCCTGACTATCATGAACTTGCCCGCCAGTCAGTATAAAGCGTAACGGGTTGCCTAAACCGTCAACCACGGCATGAATTTTGGTCGTTCGACCACCACGGCTTAAACCGATGGCTTGGTTTTCGACGAGGCAGCGGGCATTTTTTTAGCACCAGTGGCTTTTTGATGCACGCGAATACTGGTAGAATCTAAACTCACATTTTCTAGGTCTGGATCGTCAATCAGCTGCCGAAACAGCTTTTCAAATAACCCGGCATCTGCCCAAACTCGAAACCGACTATAAACGGTTTTCCAAGATCCATAACGTTCCGGTAAATCTCGCCAAGCAGCACCACTTTTTAGGATCCAGAGGATCGCATTAAAAGCTTGTCGATTGGATAATTTAGGCGGTCGGCCAGTGCAATATGGTGGAAAAAGTGATTCAATCTGTTGCCACTGCTCGTCAGTTATTTCATAGCGTTTGGGGATTGTCATGCCAAGACCTCAATTCGTTTTTATCCAGATTATACCGGATTAGCTTGTTTTAAGACAGACCCT
>NZ_GG670019.1 GCF_000159315.1 Lentilactobacillus hilgardii DSM 20176 = ATCC 8290 | reverse complement strand
TGCCATCTCCTTGCCAATGTTGAAAGCGATGATTTGCTTACTAGCTTGGTCAAAGATGGTACTTAGATAAACCCAAGTGCCTGGTCTTAGTTCTAGGTAGGTTATGTCAGCACGCCAAATAGTTCCAATTGGATGGTTCTTAATCAAGTTAGGCCGTTGGGAATAATCTACATGAGTGCCTGGCTTCTTAAAGCGCCGCCCCATTAGTGATCGAATGCCTAACTCCTGCATTAATCGGTAGACACGATTGGGGCCAATGACTACACCAATTCTTCTCATGGCAATTGTGATCCGAGGGTAACCATAGGCTTTATAATTATTTTTCCAAATTTCAAAGATCTGGCTTTTTAAAATCGTATCTTGTTTATCATGACGACTTGTCTGATAGTGTTTCCAATGATAATACGTACTTTTAGAAAGCCCTAAGGCTTTCAAGATTATCCAGAGGCGGTGTTTACATAATTGTTCGTTGATAAAGTCTATGGCTTTAACTTTGCCTAATGCCTTCCCAGTAACACCGCCGCTGCTTTTAAAATTTCATTTTCTTCTTTTAACTGCTGGTTTTCTTTCTGTAGTTGCTTGAAGGCTTCAACACTCGTTACGCCACCGTCAGGTAGTTCAACTAATTTGGCCCGCTTGATCCAATGACTGATGGTGGTTGGATGAACCCCATATTCATTGGCTAAGGATTTCTTTGAACGATTTTCATTGTGATAAAGCTTAACGATGTTGTTTTTAAATTCATCTGAATAATATTTCATAAAAAAACTCCTATTCT
>NZ_GG670020.1 GCF_000159315.1 Lentilactobacillus hilgardii DSM 20176 = ATCC 8290 | reverse complement strand
TCTAAAAAATAACCACATCGTTTTAGGGCAACAAGCATTTCTTTAAATTTATTAAAATGAACAATTTGCGGAACATTTTCCATCATAATAAATTCAGGAGATATAATCTTAACTACTCTTAAATATTCTTGAATTAACATATTTCTGCTGTCTTTGTAGTTAGATCGTTTATTATTTCGATTCATTTGTGTGAATCCCTGACATGGGGGACAACCAGCAACTAAATTTACATTTTCCATTTGCTTAAATGTTGTGTCTGTTACCTTTTGAATATCTGAATTAATTATTTTAACATTCGGATGATTTGTAGCATAAATATTTGATATTTTTCTATCCAGTTCAATTGCATATTCCACATTTATTTCGCTTTGCTCTAAACCCTCGGTTAAGCCTCCACATCCTGAAAAAAGATCAATTGCGTTTATTCTCATTAATTATCACCTTTATGCTTTTTTTCAAATAAGCTTAAGAAGTTCTCTAGAATTCCCTGAATTTTTCTTACGTTTTCTTTGTCTTGTTCATTACTGCTATTAATCAATTGCTGTGTTAGTTCTTTAAAGAATGCGTAATATTCACTGTTGTTAATTTTACTATCCCCAATTTTTTTACAGGCAATATCATGCAGTGTTCCCTTTTTGTCACTTTTGTTTAATTCGATTTGAATCTGATAAAG
>NZ_GG670021.1 GCF_000159315.1 Lentilactobacillus hilgardii DSM 20176 = ATCC 8290 | reverse complement strand
TCGGTCATATCAGGGCTACTTTGCCGAGCGCGGGGCGGCTTACTATCGAGAACAGCGGGCCAAGTGTCACCCCAAAGGTTTACTGCAGCGGGCTGCCGTGTTCTTCAAGTCCCTGCCGAAAGCTTTAAAAGCTAAGCCACGAGTTTTCAGTGTCGATACGTATGTCCACTATTTCAAAGCTCATTACCCGGGCTTTCCCTGCCCATCAACGGCTACGGTCTATCGGTATATCGAGGCTGGCAAGCTCCCGGAGCTTCACAACTATGATTTACCCATGAAGCTACGTCGCCGCGTTAAACGCCCGAATCACCGACATGCCCGCCTGAATAAAAAACGGCTTGGACAGTCCATTGAAGACCGGCCCGCAGTGGTTCGGAAACGTCAGGAGTTGGGCCATTGGGAAGGCGACTTAGTGAAAGCCAAACGGGTTGAGTCCGAACCAGCTTTAATGACGTTAACCGAGCGAGTTAGCCGGATGGAAATTATCGTTAAATTGCCTGATTACCGGGCAGAGACTTGCCGGCAAGCCCTCCAAGATACGATTGATGATTACGGTGCAGAAAACTTTCGGACGATCACGTTTGACAACGGCTCGGAATTCGCTAGTTTAAATCAGGTTCAAGGAACGGAAATCTACTTTGCCCATCCATATT
>NZ_GG670022.1 GCF_000159315.1 Lentilactobacillus hilgardii DSM 20176 = ATCC 8290 | reverse complement strand
AACTAAGCCTCGAAAATATGACCTCTACGA
The DNA here is from genome assembly GCF_000159315.1 of Lentilactobacillus hilgardii DSM 20176 = ATCC 8290. GTDB lineage: Bacteria > Bacillota > Bacilli > Lactobacillales > Lactobacillaceae > Lentilactobacillus > Lentilactobacillus hilgardii. The sequence goes on along the minus strand of NZ_GG670022.1, from coordinate 591 downwards.
GGTCTTCTGTGCGGTCCTATATGTCTTGAAAACCGGTTGCCAATGGCGTCAAGTCCCCGGTGATTTCCCAGAATGGCGGTCAGTTTACAACTATTACAAAATTTGGTCAACTAAAGCTGAGCCTACGGCTGATTCTTTATTGGAACAAGTTTTAAAAAAATTGTCATTGCTCGGCGAACTTACCAAGGACGTTCAGCTTTAACTTCCTTTATTATCGTTGACGCTCAGAGCGTCAAAAACACCGCTACTGCTGAAAACAAAGGTTACGACGCTGGTAAGAAAATCTCGGGGATTAAGCGCCATCTGGCAGTTGATATCAATGGCTTTCCGCAGGCCATTCACATGACGCGAGCGAACGTCTCTGATCGAGACGGGGCCAGTGCAATGATCGCTTTACATGCCATGCATTTACGCCAGGTTCAAAATGTCTTAGTTGATGGTGGTTATTCAGGCGTTAATTTTCAGCTCGATGTAGCCAGTAATTTAAACGCAACCGTGCAGGTTGCGAAGCGCAATGAGTTGCATCGATTCGAAGTCATGCCCCAACGTTGGGTAGTCGAACGATCTTTTAGTTGGCTAGAGAATTGTCGG
>NZ_GG670023.1 GCF_000159315.1 Lentilactobacillus hilgardii DSM 20176 = ATCC 8290 | reverse complement strand
AATTCTTCGCCCACAATACCGACACGTTTTCATATCTGACAGCTTTACGAATCGATTGAAACACTTACGACAAACCTTCGAATTATTTAATTTCTGAAACGAAAAGATCTTAGGCAGCGTTAACTCAGAAGACAGTACTGTTTGACACAGCAAACAAGTCATTTGATCTCCCTCGCTTTTCGATTCATTTCTTTGATTTGACGGTCACAGGATTTGATCGTCTTTGATTTAGTTTCACAATATAAAATCACTTGTCCTGTTGGCCGCGCACTATTTCGTCCAACCCGACCGGCAATTTGAACCAATGCAGATGTGGAAAACACCTCATCGTCAGCCTTTAAAACCATAACGTCAATTCCAGGGAAAGTAACCCCCCGTTCCAAAATAGTTGTTGTAATCAAAAAATCAACGGACTGACTTCTCATAGCAGTTACCTTTTCCAGCCTTTGTGGGTCAGCCGAATAAACTGTCAAATAGGTACAGTTAATATTAGCTTTCTCCAGCGCATTACTTACCAAGGTTAAATCCTTAATTCTGGGTACAAACAGCAGGAAACGCTGTTTTTGTTTAACCAAACGATTAATCATCTGCAGGATAGATTTAGGT
>NZ_GG670024.1 GCF_000159315.1 Lentilactobacillus hilgardii DSM 20176 = ATCC 8290 | reverse complement strand
ACTTGATAACTTGAAGAAAGTTTATCAAGAGCAAAATAGTGCCTTAACTAAGCTCAAAAAGAAACAAGCTACGGCCAAGTCCAAGCTTTCAAAAGCCCAAAGCAAATCCTTATCTGCTCAAAAAGCCACACAACGGGCAATCCTGAAGAAAGCAATTGGCGCCGCAGTGATGGCTGAAACTGGTGGTAAAGATGTGACGTGGATAACGCCTGTGAACCCCGGCAGTAAAGAAAGTTACGCTATTTTATGGCCGGACAGCGAAGATTTTTCTGGGTCAGTTAATGTTAACGAAACCGCCGTCATAAAGCACACCCCGATCAATACCGTTACTCAAGCTGGCACTGAAAGTATATCCGTTGGTGGCGCTTTGATTGGGGAAGACGGATCAATATCCACATTGATAAAAAAATTTGAACGTATTCGAACCTGGGCTGAAAATACTATCGAGATTTCACTCATTGGGCAAACATCTTTTCCAAATGCCATTATTTCCGGCATAGATAAACCTCATGACACCTATTTGACTAATCAAAT
>NZ_GG670025.1 GCF_000159315.1 Lentilactobacillus hilgardii DSM 20176 = ATCC 8290 | reverse complement strand
AAGGTACTCTATTGATTAACTTATATTAAATTTTTTACTTTTTATTTTGATATAAATTTTATTTATACCCTACATTCACGTACGTTCATTTCGGGGGTTCGCTTACGCTCACAACTTAAAACTTTTAATCCGCTGTTTTTCCCCCTTTAGGGAGGGGAAAGCGCTATTGAATTATTATGAAAATTAAAAAAGTTAAGTTTATTTTGCACAATGAACGAGCGAAGCGAGGAATGCAGGACGAAAAAATGATTTTCATTTTTTGGACTGATTTAGGAGTTTTGGTTTTGGTTCAATGGTTCTAATGTTTGATTTTTGTTAATAAACGTAGTGAATTTAAAAAAATAGACTGGGTGGCGCTCAAGCGTCGCGCTGGCTGTTATAGATATAAAAGTGTTTCAACTATGGATTAACAGCGTCATATCAACGTTTACAGATGCTTTGATTTTTAAGAGAAATGTTGAATTAGTTTACAATACCGTGTTGGATATAAAAATGTTTCAACTATA
>NZ_GG670026.1 GCF_000159315.1 Lentilactobacillus hilgardii DSM 20176 = ATCC 8290 | reverse complement strand
ATAATTTAAAAAACTATCCTAACACTGTCTGGCTGGTTTCCAAGGCATTCGTGAAACCCGTTAAAGGTAAAAACGAAGTGTATTACAAGTTATATTCGGCATACAATAAAAAAGTTAAAGGGATTGCCTGGTACGGTTATTTCAAAAAAAGCATTATTAAGTTGCCGGTTCTCTTTAATAGCCAACAGGCCTACCTTAACGACCTAAATAGCAATAAAGCGCTAAAGTTAACTCGAATGGTTGCTAAGCTGTTTCCTAATTCCAAAATTAATCTAAATTTGTCTAAGAGCCTGTACCTCACTCAGCCTCAAAACGCTTATCTACTAAATAGTTTTACAAATACTAAAGAGCTGGATTTAAATAAGCAAACTGGTAAGTGGTCCGTTAGTGAATATGAGCGTATGGCGCCTTCTAAAGCC
>NZ_GG670027.1 GCF_000159315.1 Lentilactobacillus hilgardii DSM 20176 = ATCC 8290 | reverse complement strand
GGCGGCACCCAAGAGTCCCATAAACATAACAGCGGTTGTTAGGCAGAAGAACATCATATAAGCTTGAGATGTGTGTAACATTTCAGACGTTGTAAAGTTCGTTTTGTCGACTTCCGCAGGCTTATTAGCATCATTTGATGGAATAGCCATATTGTCTGGTGCATCCTTTAAGAAGAAGGATCTGACGACTGCTAAAATCAATGCCAGAATGCCCCACCAAAGAAGAACTCTGCCAATGTTGTCGGCGGTAATCGCACCATTACCACCAGCAATGGCCATGTCGATATATTTAAAAATAAATGAGCCAAGGCCATAACTGGCAACACTGATTCCTGAAATTAATCCCTTTTTCTCTGGGAACCACTTGATTGCGTTAGTGAGCGTTGTTAAATAAAGCACACCGTTCATTGCACCAAG
>NZ_GG670028.1 GCF_000159315.1 Lentilactobacillus hilgardii DSM 20176 = ATCC 8290 | reverse complement strand
CTAAAAAAATTAGCCGTTTATCCTAATTCTTTCGGTGTTATACCAGTTAATGTAATTTTCAACTCTGAGGACTAAGTCCTCAAAACTAGTAAAACGTGTTTGAAAAATAAATTCTCGTTTAAGTAGCGAATGGAAAGCTTCGAGCGGACCGTTATCATATGGATAACCTTGTTTGGAATATGAATGCCTAATCAGGTGCCGCTTTAACAGGCCTTCATAAGCAATACTGGTGTATTGTGAACCCATATCAGAGTGCAAAAAGGTTGGCTTAGAAGCCCTGCTCAAGGCTTGCAACAATGTCTTAATAATCAGTTTCGC
>NZ_GG670029.1 GCF_000159315.1 Lentilactobacillus hilgardii DSM 20176 = ATCC 8290 | reverse complement strand
GGGTATCAGCCGCCGTTAAATCAGCAAAGAACTGACTATCACTTGAGATAATCCACTCATTGACCAAAACCGCATCTTTTCGAACCGCCCGCTGGCTGGTTTTATGCTCGTTAATATAATCCTCAATATCGGTTTTGAAATGATTAGTCCGACCAGCAACCAAATCATAATTTAAAGCAGAACGGTCAACATCAATATCGGTATTTTTGTGATTCTGCGTTCGGCGTTGATCATGATTACCCAAGCCTACCAGATTATCAGCTTTCAATTTCTGCATATTAGCTACTAAATAACTCATCTAAC
>NZ_GG670030.1 GCF_000159315.1 Lentilactobacillus hilgardii DSM 20176 = ATCC 8290 | reverse complement strand
AAGTCTGTATCCGGCGCAACTTCCTTGAGGCGTTTAGCAAATGCAGGAGTTGCGGCGTAACCATCACCAGCAATGTGCAAAATATCCGGTTGGATCTCTTCTGCTAACTGAAGCATTTCTTCAGGATCATTTGTTAACATAATGGCAACTGAATTAACGCCACGTTTCTTTGCTTCATTGAAGATCTTATGCACCCGATCAAGCGGTACCCGATGCGCGGGAACACCACCATTTTGCATTGGTACTAAACC
>NZ_GG670031.1 GCF_000159315.1 Lentilactobacillus hilgardii DSM 20176 = ATCC 8290 | reverse complement strand
AACGGATAAAAAGATCACGACTTACTTTGTTTTGGAGTCAGCAGACGGTGCCACGATCGTTTCTTTCTTCAACGACGACCAAGCTGAAAAGCCGCCTTATGACAGACAGGTTTATCATCGACTTATGAGCACCATCAAAATCCCCCACTTTTCGTTATATGAGGGTGTTGCCAGTCTTCATGAAGCCAAAAACCTCCACCGCTCTTTTACCGAGGCGTGTTTCGGCATGGATGTTGCTAAAAC
>NZ_GG670032.1 GCF_000159315.1 Lentilactobacillus hilgardii DSM 20176 = ATCC 8290 | reverse complement strand
TTCATAATCAATCAACTAATTTTATTTCAAAGCTTTTTGGAGAAAACTGCCATCAATCGCATCATTAATCGTGGATTTAGTTGGGGCTTGGGAAANGTTTTTTTGCGCTTTATGGAAGTCGGTAATTGTTTTAACAATGTCCGCTAGTTTCCCGTCCGATCCGAGGTAATCAGCCTGCTCGTTTCCTGATAACCAATCATTTTCGGTAATTTGACTCTTGGCATTTGCTGTCGGAATGCCT
>NZ_GG670033.1 GCF_000159315.1 Lentilactobacillus hilgardii DSM 20176 = ATCC 8290 | reverse complement strand
ACTATGATTTGGCCGGTTTACCGTTGGGATTGCCGATCGGGATAAATTATTGAAATCGGATAATCTCCGAGAAGGCGATGTTTTGCTGGGCTTGGCCTCCAACGGCCTGCACTCCAACGGTTTCAGCCTGGTACGGGATATTTTGTTCAAACAAAACCACTATTCACTGGATGAGACATTACCGGGTTGTCAATTGGATCTAAAGCATGAGTTACTGCGACCAACTCGAATTTATGTCAAA
>NZ_GG670034.1 GCF_000159315.1 Lentilactobacillus hilgardii DSM 20176 = ATCC 8290 | reverse complement strand
CATTAAAAGAAAACGGAACATTTATTGTAACGGTATCTGACCTAGTTACATTAAACCCTAACAAAGCAGTCAACTTCCCCTTAGACAGTGAAACATTCCCTGTTAAAGAGTTAGCCCACGTTACCGATTTAGAAAAAGTCGATTTTGTTTTCTTTTTTGCAGAATAAATAGTATTCCAATTACTATACTTATGTCCAATATATTTTTTATAAGGCTTAGTATAAGTAATGACAATATGGTA
>NZ_GG670035.1 GCF_000159315.1 Lentilactobacillus hilgardii DSM 20176 = ATCC 8290 | reverse complement strand
AGAGTGTTCCAAAAATCACACCAGCAATAAGGAAACGAGCGCATATCTACCATAAGGGTATTTTTTCAGCTTTTTGGCGATCTTGCTATAAGCAAATAGTGCCAAAAAATCACCATGGTATATGACGATAGTTTTGTAATAACATCAAGCAACTGACTAATCAAGCTGAATTCTCCTTACAAAATTTGATATGAAACAAGTTAACGATGCATTAACTTTTATTGTATAGGAGACGCTTGTT
>NZ_GG670036.1 GCF_000159315.1 Lentilactobacillus hilgardii DSM 20176 = ATCC 8290 | reverse complement strand
ACGACGGAACGCCTCGAAGCCGGCCAGCGGGTTGTCGGTGAAGTTGTCGGCCATGTCCTGGTAGATCTGCCAGGACACGCCGGCGTTCTGCAGGCGCTCGACATAGCTGGTCCAGCGGTACGACGCCGGATGCCCGCCGTGTTCGGGGAAGTTGTCATGCGAGTTGGCGATCACCGGGCCACCGGCACGGGCCTCTGCATCGTTGTGGCCGGTCCACAGGAACACCCGGTTCGGGTTGGTG
>NZ_GG670037.1 GCF_000159315.1 Lentilactobacillus hilgardii DSM 20176 = ATCC 8290 | reverse complement strand
TGAACAGCTCTGGACACGAGCAATACATCCTTTGAGATCTGTCGTTTGCGTGCACATGCGCAAGCTGGACACTATCGAAGGAGCTTTAGCTGAGGCCAGCAACGGCCGCCATGTGTTTCTTGAGAATGGTCAGGACAAGATGGCATTTGCGCTCGCAAACGGTGGTCTACCATCCTATGAAATAATTTTTGTGAAAGATGCAGGTATCGTTCAGGAAAAAGACGGGAAGAAAGTATTTATT
>NZ_GG670038.1 GCF_000159315.1 Lentilactobacillus hilgardii DSM 20176 = ATCC 8290 | reverse complement strand
CCTGTTAATAGTATATACAGTTGCTATAGATACGCTTTGACCGTGATTATTCACGACATCAAAAGACCAGAATAAACGACATTTATCCCAGCCACCTTGTTGTAATCATCCAACGACTATTCATCCTTTAATCACCCAGTTCTGCTAAGAATAAGCTTGCTTGACCTAAGTGAGCCCCATTCTGACTGATTCCTACCTTATTTTAGCACTCGTGATCCGAGCGGAAAAGGCCTTATAATCA
>NZ_GG670039.1 GCF_000159315.1 Lentilactobacillus hilgardii DSM 20176 = ATCC 8290 | reverse complement strand
GATTTTAGGTCATGAAAGTTCCGGTATTATTGTTGCCACTGGAGATGAAGTAACTGATCTCAAACGGGGAGATAGAGTCGCAATTGAGCCCGGTGTTCCTTGCGGTCACTGCAGTTATTGTCGCGAAGGCAAATACAACCTCTGCCCTAAGATGCAGTTTATGGCTACCCCGCCAGTCAATGGTGATCTTTCAGAATTGATCACTTACCCACAAGATTTTGTCTTTCCAATTCCCGATGAC
>NZ_GG670040.1 GCF_000159315.1 Lentilactobacillus hilgardii DSM 20176 = ATCC 8290 | reverse complement strand
TGACCAACCTCGAATTGACCCAAAAGCAAGGCTTTATTGTTACCCAATTATGAAAGGGAAGTATTTGGTCGGTGGCCCAATTAATAATGGCGGTATCATTTTAAACTGGGCACATGATTCCCTATTCGGCGCCGAGCAGGAAGCCGCAAAGCTCCTGGATATCGATTCCTATGATATGCTTTCGAAAATTGCGGCGACCGTTCCTGCCGGGGCGGATGGATTGATCTTTCATCCCTATCTA
>NZ_GG670041.1 GCF_000159315.1 Lentilactobacillus hilgardii DSM 20176 = ATCC 8290 | reverse complement strand
ACCTGCATTGGTCCGGTTAGATAGTTCCATTCCTTGCCATGATCCTTGGGGGTAAGAATAACTATTAATTGGACGGCTTGATACATAGGCCTGACCACCCTTTGCCAGGCGATCATCAGTACACTTAATATTGCCTTGGGCGTCCATGATCTGATTTAGTTCATCGGTCTTAAAAGCTGTCACTCTTTTTTGGTCCCAGTTTGACCCTCTTGAGTCCAAACTGCTAGGCGAGTTTCATCAG
>NZ_GG670042.1 GCF_000159315.1 Lentilactobacillus hilgardii DSM 20176 = ATCC 8290 | reverse complement strand
GACCCCGACGCCCCAGAACTGTTTTTTCATGGAAACCTTTCTTCGTATATGGATGAAAGGTTTCATAGCCATCAATCACATACTTACGATTCCCGAGATACTTCCACCGGGGATTTCTGATATTATGGGCCTGCATCCCGCTGCTCGCCCAATCAAGCTTGTTCCTGGTCACGGTTATTGCATCCGATCCCAATGGTGCCTTATCCTTGTGTGTCCAACTTCCACGTAATGCTTTAGGTGT
>NZ_GG670043.1 GCF_000159315.1 Lentilactobacillus hilgardii DSM 20176 = ATCC 8290 | reverse complement strand
TCACCGACGAACTGCCGAACGGCGCAAACTGACGATAAATAAAATAGCAGGTTACTATAATTAGTGGCGCAAGAAAACTGATAATTAATGTATTCCGCTTCGATTTCATTATGAACGGACATCCTTTCAAATATGTTAATACTTATAATATCATACCATTTTGTGCGATACTCTTGGGATCAATTATTAATAATCATAAAAAATCCCCGTCATTGAGAGGAGTTGTTCCGCCCTCAATGAC
>NZ_GG670044.1 GCF_000159315.1 Lentilactobacillus hilgardii DSM 20176 = ATCC 8290 | reverse complement strand
GTTCGATCTTTCGCGCGTGAGAGCGAACCAGGCGAGCACACACGACGTCATGATGAACGTCACCACCAGCACGGCGGCCGGGGAGTCCGAAAAAGGCTAAAGGACATGCCGGGATTGAAAACATGGGTCAGGCCGAAGCCAGTCCAGACCCGGAAGTAGTCACCGAAGGCAAGGTTGGCATGAGCCCATTCCTTAACCGTCAGATCCACGGCGACCAATGCTGGGATGACGAGGAACGCTG
>NZ_GG670045.1 GCF_000159315.1 Lentilactobacillus hilgardii DSM 20176 = ATCC 8290 | reverse complement strand
TCCAAGTAAGGTGACAGATGTCGAAATCTTTAAACACCGACAAGATTTGAGCGGACAGGATTATGAACAGAGTAAAGAAATCCTGCTGAGAAATTCGTTGAATGTCTTGTTGCGACGAGGTATCAAGGGCATGTATCTACATGCTCACGATCCGAAGTTAGAGAGTTATCTGGAAAAGATGATTCAAAAATAAAACGTAACGATTGACAACGAGGACACTTCTCTATATAGTTAGTTACAC
>NZ_GG670046.1 GCF_000159315.1 Lentilactobacillus hilgardii DSM 20176 = ATCC 8290 | reverse complement strand
TAAGGTTCGTCATACCAATGCTGGAATTTGACAAATCTAAACCCGTTTTGAGAGTTTTGAGAATGAAAGCGTAAAAATCACTTGTCATTGGGTTCCATTACTTACACTGAAACAAAACGGTCTCACCAATTAAGTTGGCGAGACCGTTTTTACTTTCTATTTATAAACACGAACGTATTTTGTATTGGCAGTAATATAACCACCGGCTACTCGATAACGTAAAGTACCATGTTTGGTAACG
>NZ_GG670047.1 GCF_000159315.1 Lentilactobacillus hilgardii DSM 20176 = ATCC 8290 | reverse complement strand
CATATTATTTACTTTATTTGGGAATTCCAAGCTGAATGGCACACGCTTGATAATCTTCCATGTCGCGAAAGCCTGGCAGAGTGACTGGATATCGGTACTGATTGGCTGTCTTTAAGTCACTTTGCTTATAAAAGGATTGCGCATAGCCAACAATATTTAAGCCGATGTCGTAATCAGACATACTGTTTCTTTTATTCTGATCATACCCCAACTCCGTAAGCCGTTGGTCAATTAATTTAAT
>NZ_GG670048.1 GCF_000159315.1 Lentilactobacillus hilgardii DSM 20176 = ATCC 8290 | reverse complement strand
TTAGAACTGTTGGTTTTCCTACATTTTTTGTATCATGAATCACATCAGAGTGTAGGAGGAATTTGATGTGAGACGTGATTTAAGAGAAGGAGTGACGATTTACGTGACTGAAAATATTAAGCCTAACTTCGCCGAGATTGCCCGGCAATATAATGTTGATTATCGAACCGTTAAGAAAGCCTATGAGGAAGTCAAAGCTGGACTTAAGGGCCGACCAAGTGGTCGACCGAAACGGCAAAGT
>NZ_GG670049.1 GCF_000159315.1 Lentilactobacillus hilgardii DSM 20176 = ATCC 8290 | reverse complement strand
TACTACCAGCAGGATTAAGTTTCCATGATAAATATGATGGTATATCTTTAGCAGAAATATTCATAATATCATTATATTCTATCCGATATTCTGTTAACTCAATGAAGAAGAGTATAAATAAGGTCAGCATTAATAAGACAATAATCATAGTAATTAAAGATGCGCTTGAATTTAATTTGGGAAAATGTGTATTAAATATAGATTTAACAAGACTCATTAAAACAATTGGCATAGGTCCCGA
>NZ_GG670050.1 GCF_000159315.1 Lentilactobacillus hilgardii DSM 20176 = ATCC 8290 | reverse complement strand
TGGTCTTCTTCTCGTATTCCGCGAATTGCGGAAAGAGGCTGGCCTGGCGGGCATAGATGCGGTCGCGCTCCTCGCCTTCGACGATGCGGGCCTTGACGGGAATGCGGGTAATTTCGGTGCCGTCGCCAACCGAAATGGCCGCGTCGGGATTGGCCTTGAGGTTGTGGAACCAGTCCGGATTGTTGTCGCTGCCGCCAAAGGAGGCAAAGACGAACCAGGGGCCTTCGCCCTCCCGCTGATA
>NZ_GG670051.1 GCF_000159315.1 Lentilactobacillus hilgardii DSM 20176 = ATCC 8290 | reverse complement strand
AAGCAAGGTGACGTTTTTATTCTCCTGCCTCGTCATCATCACTATTCATGGAAAACAGTAGAAGAACAAACCGAATACTATTGGCTTCACTTTTCTGTAACGGGTAAATGGCTTCAGGGACCGACGCCGGTAGAAGTGAATTCTAAAATCAATATTCCAACACTTCATTATTTCACGCCTTCAGTCACCCTTTACCTAAAAAATGTCAACAATTGACTGATGAGGATGCGACTTTTAAACT
>NZ_GG670052.1 GCF_000159315.1 Lentilactobacillus hilgardii DSM 20176 = ATCC 8290 | reverse complement strand
GTCTGGCCGTCCGAATATAGCTTTATGCCGCATAGCATTCCGGATATGAACGCCAAAATTGGTGCCGGCCCAAACATTAATATTGCACTGTTTGTTATTCAAGGATACGCTGCCGAATGTGAACGAACTTTCTTTACTGAAGACCCGACAAAAGAAGAGGTCGGACATTTTAACCAAATGATGAATGCTCGTAAGCTCTTTTTAAAGCATCTTAAGCCCGGGGAAAAGGCAAGTGACATTG
>NZ_GG670053.1 GCF_000159315.1 Lentilactobacillus hilgardii DSM 20176 = ATCC 8290 | reverse complement strand
ATCACGGGCGAACTGCTGCACGTGACCGGCGGCCGCTACGCTTCGTAAAACGCCCTCCCCGCGCCTCTTTCCGGAATCCCATCAGCCATGCAAAGCGCAAGCCCCGCCAGCCAGTCCCCGCTTCCCCCCCTGCAGGTCGGCCACAGCTTCGAGTCCGCCGGCCGCACCATCACCGAGAGCGACATCGTCAACTTCGCCTGCCTGTCCGGCGACTTCAACCGCCTGCACGTCGACCATGAAT
>NZ_GG670054.1 GCF_000159315.1 Lentilactobacillus hilgardii DSM 20176 = ATCC 8290 | reverse complement strand
TCCTCGGCGTCCCGGCAAACGTCGAAGCGCAGGCAGCCCGCCTCCTTGGCCAGCGAGCGGCGCGCGTTTTCCAGCAGCAACGGCATGAAGCGTTCGAGATGTCCGTCGCCTATTCCGAGATCGACGACGACGACATGGCCGCCGCTCACGGTGCGCCGCCGGTAATGGTCTTGAGATAGCCGAAGAAGGCCTTCTTGCGCGGGCTGTTGATGGTCCAGTCCACCGGCAGGGACTGAAAGCC
>NZ_GG670055.1 GCF_000159315.1 Lentilactobacillus hilgardii DSM 20176 = ATCC 8290 | reverse complement strand
TTGATAATGGCATATTAACACTTAATGGTGGAACACTCACTTCGGCTCATGTTTATCCTTGGATGGGTAACACAGACATCACAAAGGTGCAGATAACAGCACCGCTATTTTTGGAAGACTCAGCGCCTGTAGGCTTTCTTTCTGAGATGACAAATTTGGAATCAATTACCGGAATGGATAACATTGATACGTCTAAAGCCACTGATATGTCATCGATGTTTAACGGTGACTTTAATTTAGC
>NZ_GG670056.1 GCF_000159315.1 Lentilactobacillus hilgardii DSM 20176 = ATCC 8290 | reverse complement strand
CTCGAAGTACGGCGCCGCCACGGTCGGTCCGGTCAGGATCAGCGGGAACGGCAGGTCCTTGTTCTCCTCGCGCAGCAGGATGCCGAGCAGGTACAGGATCTCCTCGGCGGTGCCGACGCCACCGGCGAACACGATGATGCCGTGGCCGATGCGGACGAAGGCCTCCAGGCGCTTCTCGATGTCCGGCATGATCACCAGGTGGTTGACGATCGGGTTCGGCGACTCGGCGGCGATGATGCCC
>NZ_GG670057.1 GCF_000159315.1 Lentilactobacillus hilgardii DSM 20176 = ATCC 8290 | reverse complement strand
GTTGTTTCTGCCATTAAACAAACACCGGATCTCAATCCAACCGCCAAAGTGCGCCACTTTAGCCAGGCAACCTACGCAAAATACGGTGCACTATTCGATAAAAACTATAACGTTGAGAAAATGAGCCCCTACAGCGTTTTCGGAGACGCCCAAGAAGCCTACGTTTACACGTCATCACCTATACTGAAGAGATACATGTACGCCGCTATGCAGAACTGGAACAAGGCGTTGGGCACCAAAG
>NZ_GG670058.1 GCF_000159315.1 Lentilactobacillus hilgardii DSM 20176 = ATCC 8290 | reverse complement strand
AGAAGCAATTGGCATGGTTGGCGTAAACTTGCCTTCGCTAAAGTTGATTCATCTCACTATACATTTAATGTTTTAGCAAAATATGGTTATCAAAGTAGTAGACGCTGGCATTTAAAATATAAGAATGGTAAAAAGGAATTAATCAACAATTTGGAGATGGGCTATTCTCAAGTTTGGTATAAATCAGTTCACCATACCAAAAAAGTTAAATCAAAAAAGACTCAAGTCTATGGATTGGATT
>NZ_GG670059.1 GCF_000159315.1 Lentilactobacillus hilgardii DSM 20176 = ATCC 8290 | reverse complement strand
TCCGTCAGCGTGCCGGTCTTGTCGAAGGCCACGACCTTGGCGTCGCGGAGCTGCTGCAGCGCCTCGCTCTTGCGGAACAGGACGCCGAGCTGGGCGGCGCGCCCGGTGCCGACCATGATCGACATCGGCGTGGCCAGGCCCATGGCACAGGGACAGGCGATGATCAGTACGGCGACGGCATTGACCAGGGCATAGGTGAGCTTGGGGTCGGGGCCGAGGACGAACCAGGCCACGGCCGTCA
>NZ_GG670060.1 GCF_000159315.1 Lentilactobacillus hilgardii DSM 20176 = ATCC 8290 | reverse complement strand
ACGATAAATATACCGATAGTGCTGATTTAGCATTTTGGTTTAATTATGGTCGTATGGATAATTTATTAACTGATCAACAAAAAACCAAAATGGTGGCTATTGGCTGTACAAATGGTATGGCGATATGTCCGGAAACATTGATACTACCAGCACGTCTTCCGAAAATGGCAGTTTGGCAAGCTTGGCTAGCACTAATGCTGATAAGAGCCAAACTTCAGTCATCTTTGGGGGTGCCAACGGT
>NZ_GG670061.1 GCF_000159315.1 Lentilactobacillus hilgardii DSM 20176 = ATCC 8290 | reverse complement strand
GTTGGCGGCAGGGTAGGCATTATCATAAGTGACTTCTGCCGGCCTGATACTTGAGAACAGGTTACCCACTCTGGGGTCAAGTTGGGAAGCAATCTGGTTTTGGTAGGCAGCCGTTTCATTCATATTATTGATTGGGAACATGAATTGACGTCTTGACAGAAAGCCTAGTGGTAATGCATACGGGTTCTTATAAATGTTGATTAAACTGGTATGGGCTTTTTGGAATAATCTACTAAGTCGG
>NZ_GG670062.1 GCF_000159315.1 Lentilactobacillus hilgardii DSM 20176 = ATCC 8290 | reverse complement strand
GGCAATCCCAAAGAAGGCACTAGAGTTCCGTACTTAGGGAAACCGAGCGTTCGCTAGCTTTACGACATAACTGCTTGCAAAACTGACCTCGGACGCGTGCGCTAGGCCGGACTCGGACGGAGGGCGTTCTAGCGATGGGGCAAGGGAGTTCTATCCCTACATCAGGTGGACGAGGGGCGGTTCGATACCCTGGTTGATAATCTGCCCGTGCCAGCGATAGTATCGGCATTGCACATGAGTG
>NZ_GG670063.1 GCF_000159315.1 Lentilactobacillus hilgardii DSM 20176 = ATCC 8290 | reverse complement strand
GCAAAGATTACCATGAACCGACCGGAAAAGATGAATGCTTTTACACCGGTTACGGTTCAAGAGATGATTGATGCATTTAATATCTGTCGTGATGATAGCACAATCGGCGTGATCATTCTAACCGGTGCAGGTGACAAGGCATTTTCTTCCGGTGGTGATCAAGGTGTTCGTGGCAATGGTGGGTATGTTGGACCGGATCATATTGCCCGATTAAACGTCTTGGATCTGCAACACTTAATTC
>NZ_GG670064.1 GCF_000159315.1 Lentilactobacillus hilgardii DSM 20176 = ATCC 8290 | reverse complement strand
GATAAAAGAGGACGCCATTTACATTGCAAAGGCCTTACAAATCACCACTAAGCTGGACGTCCAATTAGTTGATCTGTCCGGCAATCAATTTTACCAGTCAACAAGTTATGCCCTGCCAAAATTCCAAGACTTACCGGATACCAATCAACTTTTGCCGATTTTAAATCAACACCACTCGAATGACTATTTGCATTACAACAATGCTGCCCAATTGGAATATCTCGCTATCGGATTGTTTAAT
>NZ_GG670065.1 GCF_000159315.1 Lentilactobacillus hilgardii DSM 20176 = ATCC 8290 | reverse complement strand
CGTAAGCTTGAATATTTGTTGGGGGATGCGCGTCAAAAAGGAGCTGATACGGTCATAACATTTGGGGCCACCCAGTCCAACCACGCGATGGAAACGGCTGTGGCAGCCAATCGACTTGGCCTAAACACGATTTTATATTTGGAGACCATTACGCCAAATGATCAACAGGATGATCGGGCAAATATTTTACTGGATAAAATTTTAGGCGCTCAAATCCACTATGTTTCGATGAAGGGTCGTA
>NZ_GG670066.1 GCF_000159315.1 Lentilactobacillus hilgardii DSM 20176 = ATCC 8290 | reverse complement strand
AAATTTAGCGTACGATCAGCGAAACGGAACCCCATTGCCATAGACTGAGTTGTGCGGTTTGGTGGTGAAATTAAAAGTAAATTCACGATCCTTCACTGGCTGACCGCGTTCAAAGCGCCAGCTTTTCATGGCAGTCAGCACCGGCTCGTCAAAGATCCCGGCGGGTTTCGCCTGCATAATACGCACATGGCTGACCGTGCCGTCGTGCTCGATATCATATTTCACCTTGACGATGCCATTG
>NZ_GG670067.1 GCF_000159315.1 Lentilactobacillus hilgardii DSM 20176 = ATCC 8290 | reverse complement strand
CGGTGTTAGTCAGAAAAATGTTTCAGAGATTCTTCAGAGAAAGAGGTTTATTAATGAGGTCATCGCTTTAAGAATTGAAAAGGTGATGGGATTATCAAGCATTCTTCTTTTGAACTTGGATTCGAAATTCAAACTTCATGCGGCAAAGGACCAGCGTAAAGAAGAGAAGACCAAAACCGGTACAAAGTCAGACAAATTTCTAAAGCGGTATGACTGGGTTAATGCGTAAACTTTACTTAAC
>NZ_GG670068.1 GCF_000159315.1 Lentilactobacillus hilgardii DSM 20176 = ATCC 8290 | reverse complement strand
TTTTTGCTTTTGATAACTTTTGAATATTAATAAGGGTAAAAATAATCATTGTAACGATGACAAAAATGACGTTCAATACGTGACTTAAACAAATCAAAGAAATGCCAAGTGTTAACATCTTATATTTACCGGTACTTATCCAGTGAAATAGTCCAGTAAATGCTAATGGTAGAAAAATGAGGCTAAAACTAATTCCGATATCGCCCATATAAAAGTTATAGTTAACGATGAGCCCTGACAT
>NZ_GG670069.1 GCF_000159315.1 Lentilactobacillus hilgardii DSM 20176 = ATCC 8290 | reverse complement strand
CCTGGGAACGGGGCACTAATGAGAATGTGAATGGTCAATTAAGAGAGTTCTTCCCAAAGGGGCATTCCTTTAAAAACCTCTCATTAGTGGATCTGCAGTTGGTTCAAGACACGCTGAATCACCGTCCCCGCCGCTGTTTAAGCTATAGTTGTCCAGCGGATGTTATGCCACAACTGGTTTAACTTTCTAGACCAATTATAAGAATAGGCCATTAGTGTTGCACTTAACTTGACAATTGAGG
>NZ_GG670070.1 GCF_000159315.1 Lentilactobacillus hilgardii DSM 20176 = ATCC 8290 | reverse complement strand
CGGTGAAGCTCCTTGTGGATGAAGAAAAGAGGGATCAGGGCTGTTTCATGCAGTTGACCATCCACGGCTTGCCGTAGCGATCGATCAACATGCCCCAGCGGTGCGCCCAGAACGTTTCGGCGATCGGCATCTGCACCTGGCCGCCTTCGGCCAGCGCGGCGAACACGCGCTCGGCTTCCTCGATGCTGTCGACATCGACATTGATGGTGGTCGAGCTCCCCTCGCCACCGCCGGGGCCATC
>NZ_GG670071.1 GCF_000159315.1 Lentilactobacillus hilgardii DSM 20176 = ATCC 8290 | reverse complement strand
GGTTGATGCCCTTTAATCAAGACGAAGCACAAGTCAAGATTCAGGATGATACTGATTTTCGGTTAATTGGGGTTGTGACAGGGCTGCTAGAAGAATAGGATATTTTTTCTTTTCTAGTAGATTATTATATGTATAAAGTATGTACAACCACTTTTCCTATATGTATAATATACGTATAGGAAGGAGGGACAAGGTGTGCCAATTACTCCAAGAAAAATGGAGAAGAAATTACTTAAGGCAG
>NZ_GG670072.1 GCF_000159315.1 Lentilactobacillus hilgardii DSM 20176 = ATCC 8290 | reverse complement strand
CAACGGTTTTCATATTATCAAACCAGATTTCCGTCGGAATACCTCCGGTATGAAGGAAAGCGTCGTGTAAGCAAGAAAAGAGGGTATCTTGGCTCCGATCAAAGGTTAGTGTCATATATTTGAGTTTTGAATAAGGCAATACATACAAGAAAATATTGAATTTAAACAGCTCACCCTCGCTGCTCACTAGGGCCATTTCTTCTTTCCAGTCAACTTGAGCAGAGAGACCAGGGGAATGTTC
>NZ_GG670073.1 GCF_000159315.1 Lentilactobacillus hilgardii DSM 20176 = ATCC 8290 | reverse complement strand
ATAACCTTGGCTACTTAATGTCCTGATTCTGTTTAGCAAAGTTTGCAATATGAAACCGCCCCTTTAATTGCGCTTTTACCGGTTAACTAGCCCTGTTTAGACATGGATGATGTATTTTTAGCTATTTTGTAATATAAGTTACTGCCATTTTGATATTTGCTACTTACATCTTGCTTTATTTTTATGTTTCCAGAAAATATTGACTAAAATTAACGTCATGATAGTATAAACGTGTCAAAGG
>NZ_GG670074.1 GCF_000159315.1 Lentilactobacillus hilgardii DSM 20176 = ATCC 8290 | reverse complement strand
AGGAAGTGATCACATGCTCGATATTGAGAATATAACAAAGCAATTTGGAACGGTTAAGGCGCTTAATGATGTGAGCTTTACGGTTCCGGATGGTCAGATAACCGGTCTTATTGGTCAAAACGGGGCAGGTAAGTCGACAACGTTTCACAGCATTCTGAATTTTCTGAAGTATGGTGGGAAAATTACATGGGATGGAGAACCGGTTACCGAAGCTGATTTTGATAATATCGGTTATTTACCG
>NZ_GG670075.1 GCF_000159315.1 Lentilactobacillus hilgardii DSM 20176 = ATCC 8290 | reverse complement strand
CGATCACCTTGCCGAGGATGTCGATCAGCTTGGTCAGCCCGCCGCCCTGCTTGCTGTAGTAGACACGGGTGGTTTCCACGTCCAGCTTCAGGCGCGGGTCGGCGGCGACCGCCGCCTTGAACTGCTCGAAGCCGGCCTTGCCATCGGTACGCACGCTGATCGACTGCCAGGCGCTGCGCTGGTAGGTGGTGGCCAGCGTATCGGCGTCGGTCCACAGTTCCGAATCATGCGCATCGCCGGT
>NZ_GG670076.1 GCF_000159315.1 Lentilactobacillus hilgardii DSM 20176 = ATCC 8290 | reverse complement strand
CGGAATCCGGGTCGGAATTTCGTTGACCAAATCATCGCTTGCCTTGACGAGCAGTTCCAGATCCCGTGGTCAGCAGATCGCCTGCGTCTTCGGGGTCGATCGAGAGCAGTTCGAGAAACCGCTCCGCCACGGTCTTGGCGCGCTCGGCCCCGTAGACGGAGGTCGCGGGCGGACTCTGGGCAATCGCACGATGGAACAGACCTTCGGCGCTCGGACAGGTCATGAGCGTCGTGATGGATCC
>NZ_GG670077.1 GCF_000159315.1 Lentilactobacillus hilgardii DSM 20176 = ATCC 8290 | reverse complement strand
GTCATGTACCTTGATGACCTGCTCTTCAATCGTGGTCAGGCCCCCGATCCCGGAGCTGAAAATCACGCCCAGCTCTTCCGCCTTCACTGTTTCCGGAGTCAAGCCAGCCATCTCGTAGGCTTCCTGGCAGGCCTGGATGGCGTATTGGGAATACAGATCCATCCGCTTGCCGTTTTTCTGCCGACAACCTGGCTGACGTCAAAATCATCGATTTCCCCGGCCACGCTGATGCCGGTCTCAC
>NZ_GG670078.1 GCF_000159315.1 Lentilactobacillus hilgardii DSM 20176 = ATCC 8290 | reverse complement strand
GCCCAGGGCGCCGTTCTGCTTCCATCCACCGCCAGGAGAGAGAGATGGCGGTGGCGGGAACGCGGTTGCAGGCTTAGAAGCGCTGCTGGTACTTCATGTACATGAAACGACCGATGTCGAAGCCACCGTAGTAGGTGAAGCTGCTGTTCGGCTGGCTGTACATGATCGGACCCTGGTGGTCGAAGACGTTGTTCACGCCCAGCGACACGGTGCCGTCCCACGGCAGGGCATAACGCACCT
>NZ_GG670079.1 GCF_000159315.1 Lentilactobacillus hilgardii DSM 20176 = ATCC 8290 | reverse complement strand
TCGCTGCTGGCGCTGGAAAAACCGCTGCCGCTGCCGGCCTACGAACGCATCCTGAAGGCGGGTCATACCTTCAACCTGCTGGACGCGCGCAAGGCGATTTCGGTCACCGAGCGCCAACGCTACATTCTGCGCATCCGCACGCTGACCAAAGCCGTTGCCGAAGCCTACTACGCTTCCCGCGAAGCGCTGGGCTTCCCGATGTGCAACAAGAAGAACGAGAACTAAGAGGCAGCCATGAC
>NZ_GG670080.1 GCF_000159315.1 Lentilactobacillus hilgardii DSM 20176 = ATCC 8290 | reverse complement strand
TCTTTCATTAACAGACAATTAATGACGTTTCACGTAGAGACTCGTTAATGGACACTTTGGGTTTGGCGATTTAAAAGGGATCAGATATTATTTCCAGCCATTTTGGTTTTGAAATAAGTCTGATCCCTTTTTCTTGCTTATTTTTAATTAGATTATATCCATTTCACTTTTGACGCGGTAAAAACCGGTAGCAGGATTTCTGTAATGAGTTGGTCCAAATTTTTCTTAACAACCTGTT
>NZ_GG670081.1 GCF_000159315.1 Lentilactobacillus hilgardii DSM 20176 = ATCC 8290 | reverse complement strand
TAATTATTATTTTGGGTCTGCCCTTTTATTTCTACTATGAATATAAAGCCGGTTTTGTTAATACACGTAAAGCTTTTTGGTCCAGTCTTTGGATGATCGTTTATCTCATCTTTATCTCCGTTATTTCATACGCCGGAAGCCATCAATTTAACGGGATGAACTGGATTCCGTATCCTGTTGATTTTATCGTCATCATCATTGCCTCTTTAGGCTTTTATTATTGGGGCATTCATAGTTG
>NZ_GG670082.1 GCF_000159315.1 Lentilactobacillus hilgardii DSM 20176 = ATCC 8290 | reverse complement strand
ATACGGATATTAAGGGTGATCCACTCTATGATCCTAACCGTCACACAAAAGTACAGGCGTTTACATGGAATGAAGACGGGACACCAAACTTTGGTAAACCGACGCCATATAACTATGATTAATTTCATACCATAGATTACCTCATTGTTTTTCAACTCGATGGAAGCAAAGTAGCTGTTTTAGTCATTCGCTTCTATTTTTGCAATCATTAAAGTGAAATAGTTCACATGAACATAA
>NZ_GG670083.1 GCF_000159315.1 Lentilactobacillus hilgardii DSM 20176 = ATCC 8290 | reverse complement strand
TTCTGACGCTGACGCGTCAATGGAGAATAGCGGGATCGAACCGCTGACCCCCTGCTTGCAAAGCAGGTGCTCTCCCATCTGAGCTAATTCCCCATGTTACGCCGGTCATGAGGCCGGGTGATGGGCCTAAATGGACTCGAACCATCGACCTCACGCTTATCAGGCGTGCGCTCTAACCAGCTGAGCTATAGGCCCAAAAAGCGTAACCGTGTTTGAGAGTAGACCTCTCAAAACTAA
>NZ_GG670084.1 GCF_000159315.1 Lentilactobacillus hilgardii DSM 20176 = ATCC 8290 | reverse complement strand
AATGCCTTTTCGCTGATGGCCGAACTGGTGACGGCCCTGCGCGCCGATGGCCACAGCATCGAGCATGTCGATGTCGGCGGTGGCCTCGGCATTCCCTATAATCACGACCAGGAAGCGCCGCCCCATCCGGACGCCTATGCCGCCGTGGTGCGCGACAAGGTGGGGCAGCTCGGCTGCTCGCTGGTGATCGAGCCCGGCCGCCTATTGGTCGGCAATGCGGGCATCCTCGTCACCAAG
>NZ_GG670085.1 GCF_000159315.1 Lentilactobacillus hilgardii DSM 20176 = ATCC 8290 | reverse complement strand
GAATGCCGCGCGCGGCGTCGAGGGCATCCAGGATGTCACCGTCAACATGGTCTTCGATCCGCCCTGGGACGCCTCGCGCATGAGCGAGGAAGCTCAAGTCGCGTTGAACTGGTGGTAATCCGGGCCGTTTACGCCTATATATCGTGAAACGCCGATAAAAGGTCGCCTGACCATGCCCTTCAAGATCATGTCGCTGACCGATGCCGCCGCCGAGCGCATCACCGAGATCATCGAGG
>NZ_GG670086.1 GCF_000159315.1 Lentilactobacillus hilgardii DSM 20176 = ATCC 8290 | reverse complement strand
CGCGATGGACGAGTTGAGGAAGGTCTGGATGTTGGCGCTGTAGGTGTTCTGCAAGCTCAGCAGCGCAGCCAGGTTCACTGTCAGCGGCAGCGCGAACAGCGCGCTCTTCGGGTGGTGCAGCATCAGGCCCAGTGGCAGGAACACCACCGCCAGTACCAATGCCAGCAGGCCGAAGTCGTGTACCGCCGGGAACACGCCGAACAGGTACACGCCGGCCACTACCGAGGCCACCATCG
>NZ_GG670087.1 GCF_000159315.1 Lentilactobacillus hilgardii DSM 20176 = ATCC 8290 | reverse complement strand
CGGACGGCCTCGACCGATCTTGCCGGTGGTCGGATTGGCGCTGCGCTCGCTTCCTATGACCAGGCCGGCATGGTCAGGACGCAATGGTCGCGGGACGAGGCGATCGCCGCCCTGATCGACGACTGGAACAATGATTTCGATCCGACGCGGACGGCGCTCATCCTCGCCCATCGTCGTGCCGATGTGCGCGAGCTGAACGAGCGCGCCCGCGAGAAATTGGTGGAGCGCGGCATCAT
>NZ_GG670088.1 GCF_000159315.1 Lentilactobacillus hilgardii DSM 20176 = ATCC 8290 | reverse complement strand
ATTGATCAAATATTTAAATTGGCACTGGTTGTTTTACATTAACATACCATTTGTTGTGGCAGCTTTAATTGCAACTTTTGCACTTCTGCCTAAATTCACCCCATCCGCCAAGGGAAAAGCCTTCGATTTTCTTGGCTTCCTTTTAATCACCGGCACATTTTCCGGGATCGTCATTGGTATTACGAATTATAGTGCCGATAACATTTTTGGCAAACTCTCCGTTCTACTTCCAGT
>NZ_GG670089.1 GCF_000159315.1 Lentilactobacillus hilgardii DSM 20176 = ATCC 8290 | reverse complement strand
ATCGACCAGTTCACCGTGCAGGGTTTCCTCGCCGGCAAAGCGCACCCGTCCATGCGGCGGCAGCACCTCGGCAACGCGGCCATCGTCGAAGCGCAGGCGCACGCCATTGCCCTGCAGCAGCACCAGCTCGCGCTCCACGCCGGGGAAGGCGGAGAACGCGGCGTCCTGCTCGATCTCGGCCACCGACAGGCGCAGCGCCCAGTCATCGCCCTCCGCAGGCAGGCGCAGGATCT
>NZ_GG670090.1 GCF_000159315.1 Lentilactobacillus hilgardii DSM 20176 = ATCC 8290 | reverse complement strand
GTGTGCATTACTTTGCTACCACACCTGTCCACGCATCCTCCAGGGACCTGACGATGTCGCACCCAACCTTCCTGTCCGGCCGTCGCAGCGGAATCTGTGCCGCCGCACTGCTGATCTCCACCTCCCTGCTGCTGGGCGGTTGCGCCGCAGGGCCCAATTCCGAAGCCAAGGCCGCCGAGACCAAGGAGGAGAAGAAGGTCGACGCGGTGCCGGTCGAGGTGGCAGTGGCCAG
>NZ_GG670091.1 GCF_000159315.1 Lentilactobacillus hilgardii DSM 20176 = ATCC 8290 | reverse complement strand
CTGGTTGGATATTATTTGATTTTCCAACTTCATATTACTTCCCATACGATCTTGTTACTCTTCTTCGTGTCATTGTTTTATCAAATCGGCCGAGCAACCTTGGAGTTTACGCCTTGGAATGTTTTTCCGTTTATTCCCGATTTAGACGAAATTGTGACGAAGCGTCGCCGAGCCGGTATTTTTGCCGCAGTGATGAGTTTTACTCGGAAATCAACGGTGGCAGTAGCAAC
>NZ_GG670092.1 GCF_000159315.1 Lentilactobacillus hilgardii DSM 20176 = ATCC 8290 | reverse complement strand
ACCCGCGGGCGCTTCAGCAGCAGCGAGATCTGGCGGTAGGCGACGGCCTGCTTGGACAGATCGTCGTACACGATCAGCGCGTCTTCGCCGCGGTCCATGAAGTACTCACCCATGGTGCAGCCCGAGTAGGCGCTGATGTACTGCATGGCAGCCGATTCGGAAGCGGTCGCGGCCACCACGATGGTGTGGGCCAGCGCGCCGTTCTCTTCCAGCTTGCGCACGATG
>NZ_GG670093.1 GCF_000159315.1 Lentilactobacillus hilgardii DSM 20176 = ATCC 8290 | reverse complement strand
CTTCATACAACCGGGACAAAGCCAATTCAATTTCGGGATGACCATCATAGCCGGGGATTTTTGCCTTCTTCAAGGCCAAAGTGGTTATCGATACAGTTGGCCATGCGTTTAGCAATGTCCAAAGCTTTTTCATTACCGGTGGCGTTGTAATAAGCCACACCGGCTTCAATGTAATGACCCATTGTATATAATTCATGCGACTGTTGGAGACGCTTGAATTTA
>NZ_GG670094.1 GCF_000159315.1 Lentilactobacillus hilgardii DSM 20176 = ATCC 8290 | reverse complement strand
AAGCGCATCGCGCTTAGTATCACTAACATGCAAATGAGTTATATTTTTATCTTTAATTTGAAGTAAAAGTCTAGTAGACTGGTCTTGGGACATACTGTTCACTCGCTTTCAATTGGTTTTCGTCGACTTGATTGTAGCACAGGGCAGTATGCCCTTTTTATTTTGTTTTACAAAAAAGGCGTCGATGGATTTTATCCATCAACACCAAATATCATAGAGCC
>NZ_GG670095.1 GCF_000159315.1 Lentilactobacillus hilgardii DSM 20176 = ATCC 8290 | reverse complement strand
ACCGAACTACGACCACGCGAGCGCGCAGCATGGGGGTGGGAGGACGAAGCGCGTCATGCCATTGCCGGCGGCGGCCAAGGTTTCGAGGTCTTCCACCTCGTCGGGGAAGAGGTCGGAGCCCACCAGAGTGGGGGCGTCGAAGGCGGAGGCGCCCAGGAATTCCTGCTGCAGATTGGCCTGCATGACCAGCACGACGATGAGCATGGCCAGGGCCATGCC
>NZ_GG670096.1 GCF_000159315.1 Lentilactobacillus hilgardii DSM 20176 = ATCC 8290 | reverse complement strand
CACCGCGTTGGGTGTGCTGGTGGCGTTTGCCGGCGGCCTGCTGGTGTATGGCGTGATCAAGCGCGTACACGGGCTGCGCCTGAGCCAGGAAGAGGAGTACTACGGCGCGGACCTGTCGATCCACAAGATCGGTGCGATCAGTCAGGATTGATCGGCGCCTCTTCGTCAGGGGCCGCCCGCGGGTAGAAGCCGTGCAGCAGACGGTAGCGATTATGCCG
>NZ_GG670097.1 GCF_000159315.1 Lentilactobacillus hilgardii DSM 20176 = ATCC 8290 | reverse complement strand
ACTTGCCGAACTGGCCGGAGCAGCTGAAATTTGATACCAGAGTGCATCTGAGCCCTCACGAGTTGTATAGGCAGCTTTAGTGACCGTGAATTGAGCGCCTGAGTATACAGAAGTATCAGAAACAACTTTGCCATCGACGGTCGCCCGGCCAACTTTATATTGGCTCCAGGCTGGGTCATTATAAGCCAATGAACTGGTTGAAGCTGATCCCGGATT
>NZ_GG670098.1 GCF_000159315.1 Lentilactobacillus hilgardii DSM 20176 = ATCC 8290 | reverse complement strand
AAGATGGCCAGCGCCCAGGCCGAGAACAAGCAGCAGCCCACCGGAGAGCATCACCATGCGATCGCCATAGCTATCGAGCAAGCGAGGCAGCGCAAATGCCGCTGTTATAGAGCCTAGACCGAAGAAGGCCAAAGCTAGCGTCGTATACTGGGCACCAAGTGCCATATTGCCCTGCACTATCACGACCGTATTGGCTACGACCATGGTTATGGC
>NZ_GG670099.1 GCF_000159315.1 Lentilactobacillus hilgardii DSM 20176 = ATCC 8290 | reverse complement strand
CGTTTATTTTTTTCTTCTTGTGGTTGGAACCGAAAGGGTTTGAATTCGACCAATCGATCTCAAAAAGGTTTTGGATAATCAACAACTTCGCGAATTGTTGGATGAAACAGGCGAACCAATTATTGCCTCAAAGATTGTTGCTAGTGATGACGAGGCAATGGATTTTGTTCGTGATGTTGGTTTCCCAGTGATTGTAAAACCTATTATCTGCGA
>NZ_GG670100.1 GCF_000159315.1 Lentilactobacillus hilgardii DSM 20176 = ATCC 8290 | reverse complement strand
CAGAAAATCTTCACGAATCCGCGACGCAAACCGGACATCTTGGCGCGCGGGTTGGTGTTGAGCGGCAACATGACGGTGCGCGCAGGCACCTCTCCGTTGTCGATCGCTGCCTGCGAAACACCCACCGTTGCAATTTCGGGGCGTGTGAAAACGGCCGACGCGACGGTCTTCAACTTGATCGGGCTGACGCCTTCACCCAGTGCGTGGTACAT
>NZ_GG670101.1 GCF_000159315.1 Lentilactobacillus hilgardii DSM 20176 = ATCC 8290 | reverse complement strand
CAGCAGATAATTGATACCAAGTTTGGCCGTCACGTGAGTTGGTTACAGCGCTAACGATCTTGTATTGTGCGCCAGAANATGGAGCAGTGGTTGTAATCACTTTACCATCAACCTTGGCACGACCGACTTTGTATTGAGTCCATGCCGGTGCTTCATATGCTAAGTTGGCAGCGTCTGAACCTGGTTGTGCCAAAGTATAAGTAGCGTTTG
>NZ_GG670102.1 GCF_000159315.1 Lentilactobacillus hilgardii DSM 20176 = ATCC 8290 | reverse complement strand
CGCGTCGCCGACCCGCGCTATGCACCCGCCGTAATCGTCACCAATTCGGAATACCGTTTCCTCGTGGGCGAACAGGCTGCCGAAATCGGCGCGCCGCTGGCCGGCGTCCTGCTCGAGCCGGTTGCGCGCAATACCGCCATGGCCATTGCCGCCGCGTCGTGCTTCATCGTGCAGCATTTCGGCCCCGAGGCGGTGATCCACGTCCTGC
>NZ_GG670103.1 GCF_000159315.1 Lentilactobacillus hilgardii DSM 20176 = ATCC 8290 | reverse complement strand
ATTCAGTTTTCAAAGGTCTACCTGAATTGTTAGCAGCAATCCCTCGCTGTTGACAACTATTTAATATTACCATGCTGAGAAGTGATTGTCAACAAAACTTTTGAATTAACTTTTTGGTTGAATCCGTTTGGCTTGTTCACTCACTGAAACAGCATAAATAAATATACCGAATAAATTGCGATTCGTCAAGCCTTAAATTCAAAAAAA
>NZ_GG670104.1 GCF_000159315.1 Lentilactobacillus hilgardii DSM 20176 = ATCC 8290 | reverse complement strand
AAGTGTAAAGGAGATAGACGGGAAAAAATTAGACACTTAATGTCGGTTTTAATCACCTAACCTGATTTGGCTATCTGGGCTAATCGGAAACCTAAGTGGCAACTAAGTAAGAATTTGTGCGAAGACCGCGAAAACTCAATTAATTGGGGGACAAGGGATGTAAACCACATGTCAAGAAAGTTTTACTTGTTCGAGTGGCTTTTTGT